>NZ_QKVT01000001.1:2020671-2065085 GCF_003426715.1 Blastomonas sp. UPD001 | reverse complement strand
GTGCCGGTCTGGATGGTGGCGAAGCGGCCGATCAGCGAATCGACGCTCACTGCCGTGGTCTCGTCCTGCGGCATCACGCGCGCGAGCAGGCGCGATCCGGCACCGGTGAACGGCAGCGCGACGGCGGCGGCAACGGGTCCGGCGAGCCAGGCGCTGGCGAGGCTTCCGGTCAGCGCCTGCCAGAACTGCTGGCCGGCATAGCCGATCACGCCGAAGATCATCAGGAACAGCGCGAGCCACATCAGCAACGGCAATCGCCCCAGGCCGAGCAGCGACAGTAGCCCGTCGCTGGCCACGTCGCCCATATCATGGTCCGCATCGAAATCGCCCAGCCCTGCGACCTGCGCGCCGCCGATCAGCAGCATCAGCAGCAGCGCGGCGGCAAAAGGCGTGTTCTGGCTGGCGAGCAGGAAGTCGAGCATCGCGCCAGACTAGAGCGTTTTCCCATTGAGCGAAAACGTTCTTGTTCTTTGATGCTGCATTTTCCGAGCCGTTGACCGTAAACGGTCAACTTGAAAATGCTTTGGTCACTGGCTCTCGGCAACACCATCATATTTGAGTTCGAGATAACGCCCGCGGATCGCGAGCTTGTCGGCATCGCCCTCGGCAATCGTGCGGGTGGCGCTGGCGATTTCGCGCTCGATGACGCCAAGGCCATGGATCAACTGCTCGTCGGGGGTGCGCTCGCCGCGCTTCTCCTGGCGCATGCTCGCCGGGATCTTGCGATAGCCGGTGATGAGTTCGGGCAGATGCTCGCCCACCAGCTTGCGGATCTCGCGCGCGGGCTCGCTGTTCTCCTCGAGCGTCTGGAGCTGCGGCGCGAGCATGTCGAGCTGCACGCCGATCTGGTCGATCAGCGTCACCGCCGGCGCGGGCAGCGCGGGGCGCTGGCTCTCCAGCCAGATCTCGGTCTTGCCGGCGAGCACCTTCAAGGGCTCCTTGGCGAGCCGTTCGGGCGTCGGCACCTTGAGCTTCATGCCGCTGCCGAGCACCACGGTGGCGACCACCGCCGCGAGCACGGTGAGCAGCACGCCATAAAAGCCGATGCCGTCGATGATCGCGCCGACAATGCCCGCCGCCACCAGGATGACGCCGATGCTGATCGCGATCGCCGCGATCTTCTTCCACATATGCTCGCGCTTGAGCGCGCGCGACTTGCTGCCGATCGACGGCCCCATCTGGACGCGACGCTTGACCGCGGCGGCATCGGCGAGGATCTGGTCGGACTGGCTGGTCAGCGATTTGGACATGGGCAAGCCTGGTTCAAGCCTCCAGCGAGCTCAGCAGCGACGGGCCCGACGACGCGCCGCCGCCGCCCTGCGAGGCGCCCTCGGCGCGCGCGATATAGCCCTTGGACTTCTCGACTTCCTTGCTCAGCGTGTCGACCGTGGTCTTCATGCTGTCCAAGGCCTTGACCTTGAACGTATCGATATTGTCCATCGTGTCGTAGATGTTCTGGAAGGCGCGCTGCAGTGTCTCGACCGGGATGGTCGCCGAGGCTGCCTGTTCATGGATCTTGGCGGTCTGGTCCTTGAGCATCGTGCCGGTCGAATCGATGATGTTCGCGGTGGTGGTGTTCAAGGCCGTGATCTGGTCGAGCACCAGCTTCTGCCCGACCAGCGCCTGCGCGACGGTGACCGCGGTGCGCAGCGCGGCGACCGTGGTGGTGCTGGCGCGGTCGACGCCCTTGACCAGCTCGACATTGTTCTTCTTGACCAGATCGAGCGCGAGATAGCCCTGCACCGTCACCGCCATCTGCGTCAGCAGGTCCTGCGTGCGCTGGCGGACATAGAAGAGCGCGGTCTCCTTGATCGCCTTGGCCTTGGCCGGATCGGTCATCTCGAGCTCGGCGGCCTTGGCCTCGAGCCGCGCGTCGAGCGTCTTCGACACATGGATCATCTGCTCGAGCTTGCCCATCGCGGCCCACAGATTCTGCCGTTCGACATCGATCGCGGCATTGTCCATCAGCAGCTCGTCCTTGCCGCTCTGCAAGCTGGCGAGGATCGACTGGATGTGCCCCTGGCTCGACTTGTAGCTGTCGAAATAGTCGCGCATCTTGTTGCCGAAGGGGATGATGCCGAAGATCTTCTTGCGGGTGAACAGGTCGCCCTTCTTGCCGGGATCGAGATCCTCGACCGTGCGGCGCAGCTGCGCGAGGTTCGCGCCGACCGAATTGTCATTGTCCATCGCGCGCACGGGGCGATCGAGAAAGCGGTTCGACTGGCCCGCCGCGTCGGTGATCTCCTTGCGGCCCATATTGGTGATCTGGTCGACGCGCTTGCCGAACTCGGGCGAGTTGACGTCCTGCGCGACGAGATCGCTGATGAAGCCGTCGACCTTCTCGTCGAGCTTCGAGCGCACCTCTTCGGACACCGGGACCAGCCCGGTCGCCTCGGCCGCCGTGACCACGGGCACCGGATCGGGCGCCTCCAGCGTCAGTTTCTTGTCCGCAATCGCAGTCTGCGTCGCCATGGCCTGTCCAGCTCCCATTCCCGCCTGAACTCCAAAATGAGGGGAGTCCGGGCATCAGGCAAGTGATAAGTGTTACTGTGTTAAGATAACAATACAGCCGCAAAGCGCAAGGGCTTTGGCGCGCGACACGATCGGCGTTGGTGCCGCGCGCGCCCTGGCGGCGAAGCTAGACCCCGATGTCCCATAATGCGACACATGCTGCGGTCACCAGCGCGAAGACGAGCAGCAGCACGGCGATCTCGACGGGCCGGATGGCAAGCTTGCGGGCATGTTCCTGCTCGAACGCCGCGATGCGGTAGCGGATGGTCTCGTCGCTCTTGAGCAGGCCGATGTCGAGCACCGGCGCGGTGCGCAGATAGCGGACGATCTCCTCGCGTTCGGTGCTTCCGATATCGGGATAGCGCGCCAGCAGCTGCTTCATGCGCTTGCGCCGGGCTTCGGGATCGGGATGGGCGGCCGCCTTGGGCGACCGGGTTTCGGTATCGTTCATGGGATGGTTTTCCTGAGATCTTGATGCGCGCTCAGCCCTGGCCGAGCAGTTCGACCATGCGGCGGGCGGTTTCCTGTTCGGCGCGGACGATATGGCTGACGCCCAGCTGTTGCAGATGCTGGTACTCGTCCTCCGAATGCGCGCGCGCGACGACGGTCAGCGCCGGATTGAGCGTGCGTGCCCGCTGGTGGATCGCGCCTGCCTCATAGCCTTCAGGGATCGCGAGGATCAGCGCGGTGGCGCGCTCGATCCCGGCGCGTTCGAGCAATCCGGGTTCGATGGCATCGCCGCGCAGCGTGGTCATGCCTTCGACCTGCGCGCTCGCCAGCTTGTCCGGATTGTCCTCGATCACCACCAGGCTGCCGGGCCGCTGCTTCAGCGCGGCGGCGACATGGCGTCCCACGCGGCCATGGCCGATGACGATGATATGTCCCTGATCGGCTGGCGGGCCCGAGGCGGGCTCGTCGTCTGAAAAACGTTCGTGCATCCGCGTCACCCAGCCAAACAGGAAAGGGTTGAGGAAGATCGAGAGGATCGCGCCCGCCAGGATCAGGTCGCGCGCGTCCGCGGGCAGCACGCCCAGGCTGGTGCCCAGGCTCGCCAGGATGAACGAGAATTCGCCGATCTGCGCGAGGCTGCACGCGATGGTGAGGCTGGTCCGGTTCGATTTGCGGAACAGCCGCGCGATGGCATAGGCCGCGATCGACTTGCCGATCACGACGATCCCCAGCGTGGCGAGCAGCGGCAGCGGCTGTTCGACCAGCACGTAGGGGTTGAACAGCATGCCGACCGAGACGAAGAAAAGCACCGCAAACGCATCGCGCAGCGGCAGCGTCTCTTCCGCCGCGCGCCTGCTGAGCGAGGTTTCGCCCAGGATCATGCCCGCGAAGAACGCGCCCAGCGCAAAGCTCACCTCGAACACGAACGCCGCGCCAAAGGCGACGCCGAGCGCGATCGCGAGCACCGCGAGGCGGAAAAGCTCGCGCGATCCGGTATGCACCACCCAGTGCAGCACATGCGGGATGACCCGGCGGCCGATCACCAGCATGAACACCACGAAGCCTGCGACCTTGAACAAGGTTGCGGCCATCGGCTGGGCGATGGCCATCAGGTCTGCGCCTTCGGGATTGGTGGCGATGCGCGCAAGAGGGGGCAGCATCACCAGCGCCAGCACCATCACGATGTCCTCGACGATGAGCCAGCCGATCGCGATCTGCCCGCGTTCGGTCTCGACCAGACCCCGCACCTGAAGCGCGCGCAGCAGCACCACGGTGCTCGCGACCGACAGCGCGAGCCCGAAGATGAAGCCCGCGATCGGCGTCCAGCCCATCGCCCAGGACAGGCCCATGCCGAGCAAGGTGGCGGTGGCGATCTGGACCAGCGCGCCGGGAATGGCGATGTGCTTAACCGCCATCAGGTCGCGCAGCGAAAAGTGCAGGCCGACGCCGAACATCAGCAGGATGACGCCGATCTCGGCGAGTTCGTTGGCGAGCTTGCCATCGGCGACGAAGCCGGGGGTGAATGGGCCCACCAGGACACCGGCAAGCAGATAGCCGGCAATGGGAGATATCTTGAGCCGCTGGGCCAGCGCGCCCATCAGGAACGCGACGACCAGACCGGCAACGATGGTGCCGATCAGGGGAGTGGCATGATGCATGATCAGTCTCTCTTTGCGAGAGGGAGGGTCTCGGGCTGCGCCGCGGCCGGTGCCAGAGACACGGCGCGAAAGCTGCCCGGCGATCGGGCGCGACGAACGGATAAGGAGCAGGACGCCGATCCCCGCAGGATCAGCGCGCTGCTACCGTCAGACCGGTCGTCGCGGGATCAGGCGGTCAGCGGCGGCGATCGCGGCCGGGCTGGCCCAGGAATAGGCCGCAGCGGCATCGCCATCCCCGCCCGAGCCCAGCCGCAACCTGTCATGCGCGGGTTCGGCGACCGCGATCGCGTCGCCCTGCTGACGGCTGAGCGCGACCTGCGTGGTAGCAGGGTTGAACGCGGAGCCGACCTGCTGGCTGGCGGGCGTGGAGCCGGGCAGCAGCGCGCTGGCGAGCGCAATGAACAGCGCGATGATGATGACCCAGGCAGGACGCACGGCTGCGGCCACGGAGGCAGCGGCGGCATCGGGGCCTGTGGGGCGTGGCAGAGAGGTCATGCCCGGCCGATATAGGGAGCGGGTGCCGGGCGGTAAACCCGGCAAGGCCCGCATTGTCGGCTCAAGCCGCCAGCTGGTACGGCTGGATCTCGCCTGACAGGTACAGGTTGCGCGCCTTGGCGCGGCTCAGCTTGCCCGACGAGGTGCGCGGCAGCGTGCGCGGCGGCACCAGTTCGATCACGCAGTTCATGCCGGTGATCGAGCGCACCTTCTCGCGGATTTCGTCGCGCAGGCGGCGGCGCTCGGCCTCGTCGGTGGTGCGGCACTGCACCAGCACGGCGGGCGCCTCTTCCCCGGCGGGGGTGGTGATCGAGAAGGCGGCAATGTCGCCGGACTTGAAGCCGGGCAGCTGCTCCACCGCCCATTCGATATCCTGCGGCCAGTGGTTCTTGCCGTTGATGATGATCATGTCCTTGGCGCGGCCGACGATATAGAGATAGCCATCGACCATATAGCCCATGTCGCCGGTATCGAGCCAGCCATCGACCAGGCACGCATCGGTCGCCTCGGGATCGCGGAAATAGCTGTGCATGATCGACGGGCCGGCGGTCCAGACCTTGCCGATCTCGCGGTCGGGCAGCGCCCTGCCGTCGGCATCGCGAATCTCGATCGCCATGTCGCGGCACGCCTTGCCGCAATTGACGATCGAACGATAACGCTTGGGCTTGGAAGGATCGACCGGCGCGCCCGACAGGCGCTGTTCCTCGACCAGATCGACGACAATGCCCTCGCCCGGCGGCATCAGCGTGACGGCGAGCGTCGCTTCGGCGAGGCCATAGCTCGGCAGGAAGGCGCTCGCCTTGAAGCCGGCGGGCGCGAACGCGTTGACGAACGCCTGCATGACGTCGGGGCGGATCATGTCCGCGCCATTGCCCGCGAGCCGCCAGCGCGACAGGTCGAAACGCTCCTCGACGCGCGACTGGCTGCCGATGCGGCGCGCGCAGATGTCATAGCCGAAGGTCGGCGAATAGCTGCACGAGGTGCCGGGATTGCGGCTGATCAGGTCGAGCCACGCGAGGGGACGCCGCGCGAAATCCTCGGTCTTGAGATAATCGGTCGAGACCTGATTGGCGACCATCGAGAGCATGCAGCCGACCAGGCCCATGTCGTGATACCAGGGCAGCCACGAGATGCAGCGATCGGTTTCGCACACGTGCATGCCGTGCGAATGCGCGGCGAGGTTGCTCAGCAGCGCAGCGTGCGTGACCGCGACGCCATGCGGGAAGCGCGTCGATCCGCTCGAATATTGCAGATAGCAGATATCGTCCGGGCTGGCGCTCGGCAAATCGGCTTCGGGCGCGGCTTCGGTCGCGAAGCTCTCCCAGTCGATCCCTTCGACGCCGCAGCGCTTCGCCGCCTCGCATCCCATTTCGGCGAGCTCGGCGGGATAGAACAGGAATTTGGGGTCGCTGCTGCGCAGCTGGACGCTCAGCTGCTCGACATAGCTTTCCTTGCCGCCAAAGCTGGTGGGCAGCGGCAGCGGAACGGGCCAGGCGCCGGCATAGACCGCGCCGAAGAAAAGCGAGGCGAATTCCGCGCCGGTCTCGGCGACGATCGCGATGCGGTCCTCGGGCCTGACGCCGCGCGCGATCAGCCGCCGGGCATGGGCGAGCGCATCGCTGCGCAGCTCGCTAAAGGGATAGGGCCGCATCAGGGTGCCGCGCGGATCGTGGAAGTTGAACCCGCGCACGCCGTTCGCGGCATAATCGAGCGCGTCGCCCAACGTCGCGAAATCGGCGAACCGGCGCGGCAGCGCATCGGCGGTGGGAGTAGGCTGCAATTGCGTCATGCGTATAAACCCGTTGCTTTCCTCTGCGCGCGCCGGTGACCCGGTCTGTCGCGCCCGCATGGACCAGACCCGCTAGCGCCTGCCCATGCCGTGTTGGCCTGCACGGGAACGCCGTTCGGCATCCCCGCAAATTGCCCCATCTCGCCTCTAGCCGATGACAAGCGTTCTAAATTCGACCCGACTGTGGCACAAAAATGGCGCATGACCGCTCCCGATGATCGACGCAAGCGCGAAAAGCGCCCGCCAAAGCCGCTCGACGAGCGCGCGCTCAAGGATCTGGCGCTGCATTATCTCGGGCGTTTTGCGACCACGCGCGCACGGCTCATCCAGTATATGCAGCGCAAGGTGCGCGAGCGCGGATGGGCGGAGGAGCGCGCGCCCGATTACGACCAGCTGGCCGATCGCTGCGTGGAGCTGGGCTATGTCGAC
Organism: Blastomonas sp. UPD001; assembly: GCF_003426715.1. Taxonomy (NCBI): domain Bacteria; kingdom Pseudomonadati; phylum Pseudomonadota; class Alphaproteobacteria; order Sphingomonadales; family Blastomonadaceae; genus Blastomonas; species Blastomonas sp. UPD001. The sequence goes on along the minus strand of NZ_QKVT01000001.1, from coordinate 2,057,753 downwards.
GATGCCGCGTTCGCCGCAATGAAGGGCGGCGCGCTGCTCAGGCGAGGCTATGGCGCGCGGCGGGTCGAGCAGGCGCTGGTCGCCGCCGGGGTCGGCGAGGCCGAGCGCGGCGAGGTGCGCGAGACCGCGAGCGATCAGGCGCTGAACGCCGCGATGGCCTTTGCCCGGCGCAAGCGGATCGGCCCGTTCGCCTCCGACCCCGCCGATCCCGACCGCAGGCGCAAGCAGCTCCAGGCCTTTATCCGCGCGGGCCATGATTTTGCACTCGCCCGCACGCTTGTTTTCGCCGATAGCATGGAGGAGATAGCGGGGCTGGACGAGCAATTCGGGAGAGACACATGGTGACGAGATTCTGCGGGGCGATGCTGGCGACGCTGGCGCTTGTGGCGTGCAACGCCTCTGCCCCCAGCGATGCGGTGGCGCAGCGTCCGGCTGCAGACACTGCCGCGCTGTCGCCCGCCGGGCTCGATCTCGTGCCGCTGACGATCAGGAGCGGCGCCAAGACGCACAAGTTCACCGTCGAGATGGCGCGCAGCTCGCAGGAACAGGCGCAGGGGCTGATGTTCCGCACCGAGCTTGCCCCCGATGCCGGCATGCTCTTCCCCTTCCCGACGCCGAAGCCCGCGAGCTTCTGGATGAAGAACACGGTGATCTCGCTCGACCTGCTGTTCATTCGCGCCGATGGCACCGTCGAGAGCATCGCCGCCAACGCCGTACCCTATTCGCTCGACCCGATCAGCTCGGGCGAGCCGGTCGCTGCGGTGCTGGAGATTACTGCGGGCCGCGCCGCCGAGCTCGGGATCAAGCCGGGCGATACCGTGACCTGGCGCGACAAGCGTTGAGGCACCGGTGGCAGCCGCGCGCAAACGGGGCATGATCGCTCGCCTGATCGCACTGGTTTTCAAGCTGATTTTCGGCTTTGTGGCGCTGTCGCTGCTGATGGTCGTGATCTATCGCTTCGTGCCGCCACCGACGACGATCACGATGCTGACCGACGCCAATGGCGCGACGCGCGACTGGACGCCGCTCGACCGGATCGACCGCAACATGGTCTCCGCCGCCATCGCCGCAGAGGACGGCAAGTTCTGCACGCATAACGGCTTCGATACCGAGGCGATCGAGGATGCGATGCGGCGCAACATGCAGGGCGGGCGCATCCGCGGCGGATCGACGATCAGCCAGCAGACCGCCAAGAACGTGTTCCTCTGGCAGAATGGCGGCTTCTTCCGCAAGGGGCTGGAGGCGTGGTTCACCGTGCTGATAGAGGCCGTGTGGGGCAAGCGCCGGATCATGGAGGTCTATCTCAACGTCGCCGAAACCGGCATCGGCACATATGGCGTCGAGGCGGGGGCGGAGCGCTATTTCGGCAAGGGCGCAGCCTCGCTCACGCGCGACCAGGCCGCGCGCATGGCCGCCGCGCTGCCCTTGCCCAAGAAGCGGTCGGTCAAGAATCCCAGCGGCTTCGTGCGCCGCTATGGCAACAACATCGCGCGCCGCATCCGCATCGTCCAGCGCGACGGACTGGATAGCTGCGCACGGCCCTGAGGCCGGGATTTTCCGCCCACATCATCGTCATTCCCGCGAAAGCGGGAATCCCGCTTCAACTCAAGGCTTTGTGCAAGAAGCGGGACCCCGTGAGTTCACGGAACAAGTGCAACACCTGCTAAGATGGTGTTTTCGCCCGGCGTACCTGTTCCGGCGCGGACCGTGCCCACCAGATCGGCATAGAAGCGGCCCGCCACTTCGGCGCTGCCCAGCACCACCGACCCGCAGCCCAGCAGGCCCGCGGCGACGGCACCGTGAAATGCCTCGGGCGCGGCAGCATAGGTCATGCGCGATGCGACCACGCTCGGTACCAGGCCATGTTCGGCAATGGCGGCCAGCACGGCATTGGCGAACAGCTTCTGTACCTCGCTCGGTTCCTCGCCCGTCACCAGCAGCCAGAAATAGCTGGTGAAGTCCATCTTGCCGATAATGTCCCCGCAAAGATCGCGTCCGCGGACGGTGATGCTGTGCGCGTCGGAGGTGCAGATCGAGGTGAACGGGGCGTCCTGCTTGCCAATGCGCATATGTGTTCCTGTTCCGCTGCGCGGCGCGCCCATACCGGGCCGCCGCAGGTTTTCGATTTACGAAGTTGATTTCGTATATCGAATTTTCTATGAGTGGCGATCAGGGAGATGTCAATATGGCCAAGCCGCTCGCCAATGTCACCGTGCTCGAAATGGGGACGTTCATCACCGGTCCCTGCGCTGGAATGATGCTTGCCGATCTGGGGGCCGATGTGATCAAGGTCGAGCGGCCTGATGGCGGCGACCCGTTCCGCGCATTTCGCGGCGGTTTCTACAGCCCGCATTTCCAGACCTATAACCGCAACAAGCGTTCGATCACGCTCGACACGCGCGGCGGACCCGACCTCGAGGCATTTGATCGCATGGTCGCCTCAGCCGATGTGTTCATCCAGAATTTCCGCCCCGGCGTCGCTGACAAGCTCAAGGTCGACCCCGAGCGGCTGCGCGCGATCAATCCGCGGCTGATCTACCTCTCGATCTCGGGCTTCGGCGCGACCGGGCCCGACCGCGACCGGCCCGCTTTCGATACCGTCGCCCAGGCCGCCAGCGGCTTTTTGCGGCTGCTGGTCAACCCCGCCAATCCGCGCGTCGTCGGGCCCGCACTGGCGGATGCGATTACCGGCTTCTACGGCGCGCAGGGCGTGCTGGCGGCGCTGCACGAGCGCGCCAGCACCGGCAAGGGCCGGCTGGTCGAAGTCTCGATGTTCGAGGCGATGGCGCATTTCAACCTCGACGATTTCACCCATTATTTCTCCGACGATCAGGTGATGGGCCCCTATAGCCGGCCCAATGTCTCGCAATCCTATGTCTTCCAGTGCCAGGGCGGCGAATGGATCGCTCTGCACATGTCATCGCCGCCCAAATTCTGGGAGAATCTGGCGATAGCGGTCGGCCAGCCCGGAATGCTGGAGCGGCCCGAATTTGCCAGCCGCGAGGCACGCATCGCCAATTACGAGAAAGTCGCCGCATTCCTCGCGCCGCTGTTCGCGGCGAAGTCCCGCGCCGAGTGGTGCGCGACGCTGGAGAAGCTCGAAGTCCCGCACTCGCCGGTCTACAGCGCGCCCGAAGTGATCGAGACACCCCAGGCGCAGCATCTGGGGCTGGTGCTCGAAGACCCCAATGGTCCGCACGGGCCTTTCCGCACCATCCGCTCGCCGCTCAGCTTCGATGGCGAGCGCGCGACCAGCGTCACCGCGCCGCCGGTGCTGGGCCAGCATAATGACGAGCTGCTGGGCGCGAACCCTGAAGCATCCGCAGCTGCGGAGTGAGGGCGCTCGCCGAAGGGGACGACATCACCTTGCCTGGGCCCGGGCAAGCGGCTAGCGCTGCTGTCATGGATGAGCCCGCCAAGCCCGGCAAGGACAGCGAATATCTTTCGACGCTCGAGCGCGGGCTCAAGGTGCTGCGCGCGTTCGATGCCACGCATCCTGAAATGCAGTTGAGCGAGGTTGCGCAGGTCACCGGGCTCAGCCCGGCGGTCGCACGGCGTTGCCTCAACACGCTGGTGCAGCTGGGCTATATCGCGCAGTTCGGGCGCAAGTTCCTGCTGCGTCCCGAGGTGCTGAGCTTCGGTACGGCTTATCTGTCGTCGATGAATGTCGAGCAGGTGGTGCTGCCGCCGCTGCAGAAACTGCGCGACGATACCGGCGACAGCTCGTCCATGGCGGTGCTGTCGGGGACCGACATCCTCTATGTCGCGCATGTCTCGACCAACCGCCGCATCCGGCTGGGCGCGAATGTCGGCACGCGCTTTCCCGTTCATGCGACTTCGCTGGGCAAGGTGCTGCTCGCCTTCCAGCCCGAGCCGGTGATCGCGCGCTACAGGACGACGGCAAGCCTGCAGCGCTTCACCGAGCGAACGGTGACAACCCCCGAGGGACTGGAGCAGCGGCTGCAGAGCGCGCGCGAGACCGGCTATGATTCGGCGCTCGACGAGCTCGATTACGGGATCGTCTCGGTCGCGGTGCCGGTGTTCGATGCCCAGCGCAACGCGATCGCCTCGATCAACTGCTCGACATCGACCACCCGGATCTCGCAGGACGAACTCGTCCGAACGCGACTCCCCCTGCTGCGCGAAGCGGCAGCGGAGATCGGCAATGCGCTGCAGCGCTGGCCGACGCTGATGCACTCGCTGCGACAGAACTGACCCCCTGCCCGCCCGCGGTCGGGCTCAGCGTCAAACGTAATCCCAGCGCATCGACACCGGCCTACCCCTTGCTGGGCAGCGGCCCGTTGCAGCCCCCGCCTCGTTTCGCCTGTCGATTATAAACTTCGCATATCGAACTTGACTTCGTTTTACGAACAATTTACCCGAGGCATAACCCGCCCGCAGAGCCCCTTGAGGGCCGGAAAAAGGAGGCGGCGGGAATCACTGGATGAGGGGAGCAGGTGCAATGCCCGCGATTTGGAACAAGGTGCTGCTGACAGGTTCGGTTTCCGCGCTGGCGCTTCTCGGTGTCACGCCTGCTGTCGCGCAGGAACAGGCCGCGCAAGAGGCCGGAGACGGCGAAATCGTGGTCACCGCGCTACGCCGCGATTCCACGCTGCAGGATACGCCCGCAGCCATCACCGCCTTCAACGCGGAGTCGATCGAGAATGCGGGCATCGACAAGGCCGCCGATTTCATCGGCCTCACCTCCAACGTCCAGTTGATCGAGACACAGAACGCCGGCAACGCGTTCGTCATCATTCGCGGGATCACCCAGAACCGCAATTCCGAGCCCTCGGTCGCCGTGGTGGTTGATGGAGTGCAGCAGGTCAATGCTGCCCAGTTCAGCCAGGAACTGTTCGATATCGAGCAGATCGAAATCCTGAAAGGACCGCAGGGCGGTCTGTACGGGCGCAACGCCATTGGCGGCGCGATCATCATCAACACCAAGCAGCCGAGCGACGAATTCGAGGGCCGGGTGTTCGCCGGGATCGACAACGGCTTCGGCTACACGCTGCGCGCGGGCATTTCCGGGCCGATCAGCGACACGCTGAAATTCCGCCTCTCGGGCTCGTACCGCGATACCGAGGGCTATATCCCGAACACCTTCCTCGGCGAGGATGCCGATCCGCTCGAGGATATCTCGCTGCGCGGCAAACTGCTGTGGACCCCGACCGATCAGCTCAGCGTCGACCTGCGCGCCTCGATGTCGCTGCTGCGCACCCAGGCGCTTTATTACAACATCGTCGCCGATGTGAACGACACCAGCCTGCCCGTGCGCGTCAACAATGCCGGGCAGAACGACCGCGACATCTATAACGTTTCGGCCAAGATCGACTACAAGGCCGATTGGGGATCGATCACCTCGGTGACGTCCTATGACACCTTGTCCGAAATCCTCACCGGCGACGCGTTCAACTTCCTGCCGATCCGCGAGTCGCTGTTCTTCGCCATTTTCGGCTTCGACCTCAACCAGAGCCAGTTCCTCAATGTCGAGGCGATCAGCCAGGATCTGCGCATCCAGTCGAACGACGACACCGCCTTCACCTGGTCGCTCGGCGGCTATTTCATCGACACCAATCGCTATATCTCGACCGGCAACATGGTCGATACCGGGCAAGGCGTGTTCCCGGTGTTCCGCACGCCCAGCACCGATCCGCGCAACCCGCAGGCGACCTTCCTGGCGGATGCGCAGAACAATTTCGCCTGGGCGATCTATGCCAATATCGGCTACGAGTTCTCGGACAGCTTCCGCGTCGATGCCTCGCTGAGATACGACAAGGACCGCCGCCGCAACCGCACGCTGACCCCGACCGCCTTCATCCCCGTCGTTCCCGGCTTCCCCACCGGACGCACCGGCGAGGTCCGCCGCGAGACCTTCGATGAATGGCAGCCCAAGGTCACGCTGACCTACAAGCCCGCCGAGAACGTCACGATCTATGGCGGCTACAGCCGCGGCTTCCGTTCGGGCGGCTTCAACCAGACCGGCGTCGGCGCGGTGGCCGCGGGCACGGGTGTGGTCGGCGTCGCGGATATCTACGAGGCCGAGGTCGCCGACACGTTCGAACTCGGCGTGAAGACGAACCTGTTCGATCGCATGCTGACGCTCAATGCCAGCGCCTATACCACCAAGTCGGAAAACGGCTATTTCTTCGTGTTCCTCGCCGCCAACTCGACGCAGAATCTGGGCAATGTCCCCGAGGTGCGGCTGCAGGGCTTCGAGATCGACGGCACGCTGCGCCCGGCGCGCGGATGGGACATCAATTTCGGCCTGGGCGTCACCTATAGCGAGATCAAGGAATTCCCCGACCCGACCGTGATCGGCAACGAGGCGCCGTTCATCTCGCGCTACACAGTGAACCTGGGCACGCAGTACGAGACCAATCTGGGCGACAGCGACCTCAAGGGCCGCATCCGCGTGGATTACAACCGCACCGGCAAGACATGGTTCGACGTGCCCAATTCGACCGTGCGCCGCCCGGTCGATCTGGTGAACGCGCGCCTGACGCTCGATGGCGGCGCGTGGTCGCTCACCGGCTTTGCCGACAATCTGTTCAACGAGAAATACAATGCCGAATTCTCGCCCGGCGGCTTCGTGTTCAAGGCCCGCCCGCGCGTCTACGGCATCGAGGCGCTCTACAAGTTCTGACGCTCAAACGACGGGAAAGCATCCATGGCACGCATCCTCATCCTCTATTATTCGGGCTATGGGCATACCGAGATCATGGCCGGCGCCGTGGCCGAGGGGGTGAATGCGGTCGAGGGTTGCGAGGCCGTGGTCAAGCGCGTGCCCGAACTGGTGCCCGACGCCGTCGCAGCGGGATCGGGCATGAAGGTCGATCAGGCCGCGCCCTTCGCCAGCCCCGATGAACTCGCCGATTATGACGGCATCATCTTCGGCACCCCGACCCGCTTCGGCAACATGGCCGCGCAGATGCGCAACTTTCTCGATCAGACCGGCGGCTTGTGGGCCAAGGGCGCGCTGATCGGCAAGCCCGCCAGCGTGTTCGTCTCCACCGCGAGCCAGCACGGCGGGCAGGAAACCACGATCACCTCGTTCCACACCACGTTGCTGCACCACGGCATGATCGTCATCGGCCTGCCCTACAGCTTCGCCGGGAACACCATCATGTCCGAGATCAGCGGCGGCACGCCCTATGGTGCGAGCACGATTGCCGGCGGCGACGGGTCGCGCCTGCCTTCCGAAAACGAACTTGCAGGCGCCCGCTTTCAGGGCGAGCATGTCGCCCGCATCACGCTGAAGCTGTCGGCCTGAGGGGGCTGCTGACCTGCGTGGACACAAGATGAGGAGGAAGCCATGAGCCAGCTAGTCAACCGCCTGCACCACACCGCTTATACCACCCGCGATCTCGAGGCGACCCGCGCCTTCTACGAGGACGTGCTAGGCTTCCCGCTGGTCGCGACCTATTGCGAGAAGGACGAGCTGTTCGGCAAGGAGCGTACCTATTGCCACTGCTTCTTCGCGATGAAGGACGGCAGCGCGCTCGCCTTCTTCCAGTTCGCCAACGAGGATGATCAGACCGAGTTCAGCCCGCCGATTCCGGAATCGCCCTTCCATCACATCGCGCTGCATGTCGATCACGACGCGCAGGCCGAACTCGAGCGCCGCATCGCCGCTGCCGGGATCGTCGAGCCGCAGACCTATATCCTCGAGCACGGCTATTGCCGGTCGGTCTATGTCAAGGACCCCAATGGCATGATCATCGAGTTTACCTGCGACGCGCCCGAGGCGCTGGCGATCGAGGATCAGGTCCGCGCCAAGGCGCGCAGCGAGCTCGCGCGCTGGCTGGCCGGCGATCACAGCAACAACAACACGTTCCGCAGCGCAGAAGCAGCCTGATCCATGGGTGGCCCGGTGTGCAGGCTGGGCCATAGCCATGTCCTGACGCCGCCTGAGCCGCGCCTGGGCGGTACGACATCCTGGCTCGAGGTCGATGGCGGCCATCTCGCGGTCGAGCGGGTGGGCCGCGGTCCGGCGGTGGTGCTGCTGCACGGCTGGACGCTCGACCGCCGGATGTGGACGATGCAGGCGCGCGCGCTCGCGAACCGCTTCACCCTGATCGCGATCGACCGGCGCGGCTTCGGCCAGTCGAACGCAGCACCGGACCGGCTGCGCGAAACCGATGATCTTGCCCGGCTGGCCGACCGTCTGGAGCTCGCCTCGTTCCATCTGGTCGGCATGTCGCAGGCAGGCGCCACGGCGATCGCCTATGCCCAGCAGCATCGCGATCGGGTCATCACGCTGGTGCTGCAAGGCATTTCGCTGGCTGAAATACCCGACCATGCCAATGCGTCGGATCGTATTCCGCTCTCGGATTATGCCGAGCTGGTGCGGCAGGGCATGCTCGCATCGATGAAGCGGCACTGGGCGCAGCATCCGCTGATGACCGGCCTGGTCGGCGAGGCCGCTGAGATCAGCGCGGCCATGCTTGCCGATTATGATGGCCGGGACCTGATCGCAGGACCTGCCGGTCCATCGGCGCGGCTCGACGCGGTGGCGACGCTCTGCATGCCGGTGCTGGGCATGACCGGATGCCAGGACACGCCTTGGCGACGCGACGTGACCGCAGCCATCGCCCGCACCGCGCCCTTTGGCCAGGCGCGCTTCATCCGCGAGGCCGGGCACATGTGCAATCTGTCGCACCCGGTGGAATTCAACGCCGCGCTCGCCGCCTTTCTGAACCGGCCCCTGCAGCCGGTCCCCGACGCCACCAACGATTGATCCGCTGGAGTATTTGCCGATGTCCGCGCCTGACCGCTTCCTCACCACCCATGTCGGCAGCCTGCCCAGGCCCGAAGCCCTGCTCGACCTTGTCTTTGCCCGCGAGGGTGGCGAGCCCGTATCAGAGGCGGATTTCGATGCCGCGGTCGAGCAGGCGACCGCCTATGTCATCAAGCGCCAGATCGAGGCGGGAGTGAGCATCGTCAACGACGGCGAGCAGTCCAAGCCGAGCTATGCCACCTATATCAAGCACCGTCTCTCAGGCTTTGGCGGCGAGGCGGGCCAGTACGAGTTTGCCGATCTGGAGGCCTTTCCCGGCGCAAAGGCGCAGGTGTTCGGCAACAAGGGCCGCGCGAAGCGCTCCGCCCCGGCCTGCACCGCGCCGATCACGGTCATCGACATGGAAGCGCCGCGCATCGACGCCGAGCGGCTTAACCGCCTGGCGAACGGCCATCTGACCTTCATGTCGGCCGCCTCGCCCGGCGTCACCGCGCTGTTCTTTCCCAACCAATATTATGCCAGCGACGAGGAATATGTCTTCGCGCTCGCCGAAGGCCTGCGGCACGAGTACGAGACCATCGCCGCGGCGGGGATCACCCTGCAGGTCGATTGCCCCGATCTCGCCATGGGTCGTCACGTACAGTTCACCGATCTCAGCCTCGAGGATTTCCGCAAGCGCATCGGCATGAATGTTGCCGCGCTCAACCATGCGCTGCGGAACATCGCGCCCGAACAGTTGCGCATGCACCTGTGCTGGGGCAATTATCCCGGGCCGCACCATTGCGACGTGGCGCTGGGCGAGATCGCCGATATCGTCTGGACCGCACGGCCGCAGACGGTGCTGCTCGAAGGCGCAAACCCGCGTCACGCGCACGAATTCGCGTTCTTCGAGGCGCATCCGCTGCCCGAAGGCAAGGTGCTGTGCCCCGGAATGGTAGAGCCGCAAAGCCCCTATATCGAGCATCCCGAGCTCATCGCGCAACGCATCGGCCGCTATGCCGATCTCCTGGGCCGCGAACGCGTGATGGCCGGCGTCGATTGCGGCTTTTCGGTCCATGCCGGCAGCAACAGCCTCGATCCGGAAATCGTCTGGGCCAAGCTCGCCGCGCTGGCGGAAGGCGCAGCAATCGCGACGGCTCGCTATTGGTAGACACAAACGGCCCGCTCGTCACGATCGACGGCGGCGTCTTCCGGCCAGCACCGGCTCGATCACGACGGCACCGCTCTGCCGCGCCGGGCAATGCCCCAGGCGCGGCCGAGCTGCGGACGCCAGGCCCTGATCAGTTGCGCTTGCGGCTGGTGCGCAAGGCGCTCATCGATCCGGTGTACCGCGTGCCGACCATGTAGCTGCCGATCGCCGCCGCCGGGCCGCCGCGCGCATTGTCGGGGCGCGGCTGGACCGCAGCGAGATCGATCGGAGCCACGCCAACGGCCTGAAGGGCGAGGTTCAACGCCGCAGCATCGCCCGCCTTCAGCGCGGCAAATCCTGCCTCGACCTCGGCAAGCTCCTTCTCGAGCGCATCGACCCGCGCCAGCGCATAGCTGGTCGGTCGCGCCTCGGTCGCGGTGATCGCGCCATAGGCCATGTCCATATTCTCGCGCAGGCGTTCCTCGCCCGTGATCGCCCCGCCCTCGGTGGTGGCGACGACCTGCTTGCGCAGCGCGTCGGCCTTGTCGACCAGCGCCCGCGCCTTGGCCTTGTTTGCAGCCGAGGTCGATTCATTGTCGGCGACGGCCTGCGCCTGCGATTTCACCGCGTTCAGACCGGCAGTCAGCGCGCTCATCCGCACGAACAGGCCCTTCACGCGTTCGGCCGCGTCATATTGCGCCTGGCGATCGGCCGTCGTGAACTTGGCGCGCTTGTCCAGCCCGACCACCAGCGGCATCTCGGTGACCTTGCCGGCCTTGGTCAGCCGGACCGTATAGGTCCCCGGCATCACGCGCTGGCCCTGGGTCGAGGCGAAGGCCAGCGAAGCGGCGGGCGGCACCTGCGGCGGCTTGGTACGCATCGACCAGACCACGCGGTTGAGCCCCTTGCGCTTCGATGTCGGCAGCTCGTCGATCACCTTTCCACTGGGATCGACGATCTCCAGCTTCATCCGCCCCAGCACGTGCCGGGCCTTCTGGTAATAGGTGATGACCGCGCCATCGACCGGGTTCTGGCCGACATAAGTCGCATCGCCCTCGGGCCAGCCGCCATTGCCGCGGATCCGCTGCTGCACGGGTTCCGACCGGATCAGCGTCACGTCGCTGGCCAAGACGTCAGGGTTCAACGCCCGCACCGGGCTGATGTCGTCGATGATCCAGATGCCGCGGCCGTGCGTGGCCAGCACCAGGTCATCGCCCTGCGCCGCCACGGCGATGTCGCGCACCGCCACCGCAGGGAAGTTGCCGGGCCGGAACTCCTCCCAGTTCGCGCCCCGGTCGCGCGAAATGAACAGCCCGAATTCGGTGCCGACGAAGAGGATGTCGGGGCTCAGCCGGTCTTCCTTGACGACATGGGCATAGCCGCGCACGCCCGGCGTGGCAGGACCGACCAGCCGGGTCCAGCTCTTGCCGTAATCGGCGGTCTTCAGGATATAGGGCGCCATGTCGCCGAAGCTGTGCCGATCGACCGCGACATAGGCCACCGCCGGGTCATGCCGGCTGGCCTCGACCCAGGCGATGCTGACATCGGGGCCGAGCTTCATCGCCTTGCCGACAATGGCCCAGTTCTGGCCGCCGTCGCGCGTCAGCTGGACATTGCCGTCATCGGTGCCGACCCAGATCTGCCCCGCCGTCAGCGGGCTTTCCGAGATCGAATAGATGGTCGTGTGCATTTCCGCCGACGAGTTGTCGACGGTGATGCCGCCCGACTTTTCCTGCTGCTGGCGTGCCGGATTGTTGGTGGTGAGATCGGGCGAGATCCGGTCCCAGGTCGTGCCGTGATCGCGCGTGCGGAACAGGAACTGGCTGCCGATATAGATCGTGCCCTTTTCGTGCGGCGACAAGGCGATCGGGGTGTTCCAGTTGAACCGCAGCTTTTCCTTGTAGCCGCCCTTGGGCTGGATATCGCGCGATTCGAGCGTCTTGCGGTTGATCCGCGCGATATTGCCGCCCTGATATTCGGCATAGACATAATCGGGGTCCGCGGGATCGGGGAACACCCAGAAGCCATCGCCGCCGTACAGATTCTCCCAGCGGCTGTTGGTGATCCCACCCGGATATTCGCTGTCGCCCACCCAGCTCGAATTGTCCTGCAACCCGCCATAGACCTGATAGGGGTCCTTGTCGTCGATGCTGACATGATAGAACTGGCTGATCGGCAGGTTGAAGCTCTTCACCCATTTGCTGCCGCCGTCATGGCTGATCCACAGACCGCCATCGTCGCCGCCGATGATATGCTTGGTATTGGTCGGGTTGATCCAGATGTCGTGCCAGTCGCCATGGCTGCCGCCCGATGCATTGGCGAAGCTCTTGCCGCCATCGTCGGACACGATCATGTTCAGGTTCATCTTGAACAGCCGGTTGGCGTCCTTGGGATCGGGCACGATCTTGCTGAAATAGAACGGCCGCCAGACCATGTTGCGGCTGCGGTCGCGCTCCTCGAAGCTCTTGCCGCCATCTTCGGACACGAACAGCGCCGAGCGCTCGCTTTCGATAAAGGCATAGACGCGGTTCGGGTCCGCGGGCGAGAACACCGCCTCGATCCGCCCCCAGGGCCCCTTGGGCAGGCCTTTGGTGGTGCTGGCATCCATCGCTTCCCACGTCCGCCCGCCATCGTTCGACATCTTCATGGCGCTGCCCGAAGCCACATCCGGGCCCTCTCCGCCAGACCGGAAGGTCCAGCCCTTGCGGCGGAAATCCCACAGCCCCGCCATCACCCGATCGGGATTGGCCGGATCGAGCGCGACCGACGAGCAGCCGGTCGACAGGTTGCTGCCTTTCAGGATCTGCGTCCAGGTGACGCCGCCATCGGTGGTCTTGTAGAGGCCGCGATCCGGGCTGTCCGACCAGAGCGCGCCGGGCGCGCAGACATAGACGATGTCGCTGTTGGTCGGATGGACGACGATCTTGGTGATCCGCTCGGTCTTGGGCAGGCCCATCCGCGTCCAGTTGTCGCCGCCATCGGTCGACTTGTAGACGCCGTCGCCGATCGACACCGAATTGCGCGTCCAGCTCTCGCCGGTGCCGACCCAGATGGTGTTTGGGTTCGACGGGTCGATCGTCACCGCGCCGATCGACTGGACCGGCTGCTTGTCGAAGATCGGACGGAAGGTGGTGCCGCCGTCCTCGGACTTCCAGACGCCGCCCGATGCCGCGCCGACATAGAGCGTGACCTTGCCGTCCTTGCCCTGCACGGCGTCGATCGCGGCGATGCGGCCCGACATCTCGGCCGAACCAATATTGCGGATGCCGAGCCCCGAGATCCCGGATGCCGCGGGGGCTGCCGGGGCTTGCTGGGCATGGGCCGGAGCGGAAAGAGCCAGCATGGTGCTGGCGAGAAAAAGGGTGCGGCGCATCGGATCAGTTCCCCTTGGGTGCGGTGGCCGGGCTGGCGGGCTGGGCGAACAGGCTGGCAGGCGCAGGAACGTTGGCGGTACCCGAGGCGATGATCGTCCGCTGCCGGTTATTGCCTTGCCCCGCCAGCCAGCTTTCGACCGACATCGGGAAATAGACGCCGGCGATCTTTTCATAGTCGCCGAATTCATATTCGAAGACCTGCGGCGCCCCGCGGATCTTGCGCGTCTCCACCATCTTCACCTCCAGCATCGTGTCGGGGTCGAGCAGATAGACGAACTCGTCGCCATCCTTTTCGGTGACCTTGAGCTTGTAGGTGTTGGTGCCGTCGAAATCCTCGCGGCCCAGATAGGTGACGGTCGACCCCTGCATGGCGGCCTTTTGCAGAGGCCCGCGGATCGATCCGGTATCGGCCATCGAGCGCGCCTCGTCGTCGCTCATCCGCTCGGCGTCCTTGCGCCCCTCGAACGGGTTAATGCGCCAGCCGGTCTTGCCGTCCCAGCCCTGCACCAGCGTGAGGCCCTGCAGGGCCATATCGACGCGGACGTCGCCCGCCTTGGTGCGGACCTCCTCATAGGTCAGCTGGAAATCGCCCGGGAAGATGACCATGCCGTCGAACTTGACCGACTCAATGGCATCCAGCGCAGCCGCGCCGCCACGAGCGGCAAGGTTCTGCGCCACCAGTTCGTCGGCAGACTGTGCCATCGCGGGTGCCCCGGCAGATAATAGCACACCCAGCAGCACGGCTGCGGACCGAAGCGATATCATATGGCGACTCCCCTGAAAGACGATGGCGCAGGTTATCAAGCTGTCTTGCGAAGACAACACACAAAGTCATCCGGGCAAAGCCGACAGGGAAAATTCATGCCACGCCCCCCGCCCGGCAACATGGCCGGACGGATCCCCGGACTGGTGCTCCACACGCCTGACGCCAGCGACATGCGGATTCCGCAAAACGGCGCGTGCGCGCGGTCGCCCGGCGGTTCGGGTCTGCGGCCTTCACGTCGCCTTTCGGCGTTGCTGCTTTTCGAGAATGGCGCGCTCGGCCTCGTCAACCGCTACCGAGTCCGCCAGGACGGCACCGCGCTGCCCCAGCGGGCGGTCGGGGCCGACCGTCGAATCGCGGAAGGTCTGCCGCTCGGTCTCGGCGTTGATTTCGGCGCCGATCAGCACCGCATAGGCCGAGAGGAACAGCCACATCAGAAAGATGACGATGGCCGCCAGCGATCCGTAGGTGGCGTTGTAGTCGCTCAGATTGGCCGCATAGAATCCAAAGCCCAGCGTGATGACTAGCCACAGGACGGTCGATGCGATCGAGCCCAACGACAGCCAGCGCCATTTGGCGGCACGCCGGTCCGGCGCATAGCGAAAGAAGATCGCGAAGGTCGCGCTGACCAGCATTGCTGCGACCGACCAGGTCAGCACCTGGATCAGCATCAGCGCCCCGGTTCCTAGAAACGGCGAGAGGAAGTTGCGGATATAGCCGAACAGCGAAATCGCGACCAGACCGACAATGGCGACCCCCGCCATGCCCAATGTGATGAGCGCAGCGACCGCAGTGGTCCGGAAGAATCCACGCGTCTCATGCTCTTCGTAGATGATGTTGAGCGCGCGCATGATCGCCGTCGCCGCGCGCATGGCGCCATAGGTCGACAGCAGCAGCGCCAGCACCAGCCCGAGCCCCTGTTGCGCGGCGCTGGTGGTCACGATCTGCAACAGCTGCTCGCGCAGGATGACGATGACCTCGGGTGGCACGACACCGACCAGCAGGTCGAGGCTGCTGGCGACCGTCGAAGGGTCGGCGATCAGCCCGTACAGCAGCACCACCACCGCGATCAGCGGCACGAACGCCAGAAACGCGAAAAACGCGACACCCGCTGCCAGCAGCGCCAGATTGTGGACGCCATCCATGATGTAGACGCGCTTGAAGATGGCCATCCAGGCGCTCCGTGGCATCTGCCAGGGCGCATCGGACTGCGCGCCGGGCACCTGTTCCGACAGCGCCCGGACCGTGTCCGGATCGGCATGGGCGGCCGCCGGCTGTTCGGCGGGGGAAGAGACCGTGTTCATTGCCCGCCCTTCTGGGCCGGCTGTTCGATGGGGCGCGCGCGCTCCATTTCCGCAGCGGCCCGATCCGCCTCACGCGCCGCCGCGAGCTGTGCGCGTGTCTCCGCCTCGATCTTGCGCGCCTCGGCCGACAGCGCGCGCGACTGCTGCTCGAACTTCTCGTCGAAACTCGGCTCGCGCTGACAGGCCGTGGCCAGCGTCAGGCAGGTAACTGCAGCAAGGATGAGGCGAGCGCGCATCAATAGTCCTTCCGATACTGCACGTTGACGTTCGAGCCGCCGAAACTGCCGACCTGGCTGAGCACCGACAAGGCCTTGCTCAGGCTGATCTCGATCTGCGTCGCGGTGAAGCCGCGCGTGTCGGTGATGATTTCGACATAGACGTCGTTCGAGATATACTGGCCGACGGCGAGCGACGTCCCGCGACCGGTCTCTTCATCGGCGCCCAGAATGCGCAGCCGGTCGACGCCCGATGCCGATTGCAGCACGCCCAGCGGGTTCAGCCCGCCGCTGCCGCCACGCAGGCTGTTGAGCGAGGCCGCCAGCTGCACCGCCTGGATCGGGGTCAGCTCGCCGATCGAATTGCCGAACAGGATGCGCGCCATCACCTCGTCCTGCGGCAGCGAAGGCGTCGACGAAAAGGCGATGTCCGGATTCTCGCCGGTACCTGACACGACGATGTTCACCGTCACGTCGCCCGCCTCGCCGCTCGCGCGCAGATTGATCGCAGGATTGGTCGCGCTGCCGCCGTTGAAACGCAGCCGCCCTTCTTCCAGGTCGAACGAGCGCCCGGCAAAGCCCAGCGTGCCGCGCACCAGATCGATCCCGCCGGTGATGCGCGGATTGCCCGTGGTGCCCGCAATCCGGATATCCGCCGCCCATTCCGAATCCAGCCCCATGCCCGAGACGAAGATCTGGTTGTCGGCAACCACCTTCACATCGAGCTTCCAGTTGCTGGGTACGCCCGATATCGGTTCGGGATCGCCCGTGATCCGGGCGCGGTCCAGCGCCGGCTTGCGCCGCACGCCGGTCAGCTTCGCGACCCGCGCCGAACCCTGGCGGACGATGCGATAGCGCGTTTCGGGAAGGCTGATCGTGCCCGAGATGACCGCGCCCTGCGCGGCGCTGTTGACGATGCGCAGCTGTCCGGTAGCGGTCGCCGCAAGATCGTTGCCCTGCGCGAGGCGTGCCCTGTCGAGGTCGAGCGCCAGCTGCACCGGGAAGCCCTGCGCCGAGCTCAGCGAGACAAAGCCCTCGCCGCGGATCGTGCCATCGCCGGCGCGCGCCGTCAGTTCCTCGACCTGGAGCCGGTCGCCGGTGAAGCTGCCGCGCAGCCGCATGTTGGTCAGCCGGGTGCCATATTGCTCGTTCTCGTAGGTCAGGCTGTTCGCCCGCACGATGCCGCGCAGCTGCGGCTGCTGGACACGTCCGGTGAAATCGGCCGCCACCCCGATCGCGCCGGTCAGGCTCTGGTCGGGCAAGGCCGCGAGCGAGAAGAGCGTGTCGGCAGGGCCGTTATAGCGCAGGCCTCCGCTCAATGGGGCAGCGAGCAGCCGCGTCGTCCAGCTCCCGGCGCCCGGCGGCAGCGGATTGAGCCTGACCTGCATCCGACCGATCACCGCGCCGCGCCGCCGGATGATCGCATTGGCCGAGCCGCCATCGGGCTGCAACTGTCCGACCACGCTCATGTCCACCGGCTGCGACACCGATGCCAGGCTGGTCCGGGTGAAGTCCTCGATCCGCAGCCGCGCGTCCGCCGAGGGGAAGCTGGTCGCGCTCGCCTGTGCAAAGTCGAGGCTGCCCGATGCGGTGCCGCCCAGGCCCAAGCCGGGCATGATCGGGTTGATCAGCGCCAGATCGACATCGCTCAATCGCGCCTCGACATTCATGCCCGCGCCATAGCTGCCGGCAAGCTGGATCGTGCCGCGCGACAGGTCGATCGTCGTGGGCATCAACCGGTATTGCGCGTTCTGCGGGATGATCCGGGCGGGGCTGCGCGTCTTGAAATCGATGCCGTTGGCGCGCCCATCGAGCGCGATCCGCCACAATTCGGGCTGCAATGCGGCGTTGGCAGCGACGCGGAACGGAAAGCCGTTGCGCCCTTCGGCCATGACCCGGGCGCTTCCCCGGCCGCCGCGATAGTCCACCTTGGCCCGCGCGGCGATGATCTGCAGCTGGTTCATGCGGGCACCTGCGATCTGCACGTCCGCGACGACCTGCGGGGTCTCGGCCAGGACCATGTCCGCCGAGACGATCGCGCGACCGATGGTCAGCCCGGCCCGGCCCGGCAGCCGCGCGTCGCGGGCATTGAGCGCCACGACCGCGCGCTGATAGGCGCCCGCGGCAGACAGGCTGACATTGCCGTTGATCCCCGCACCATCGGCGGCAAGATCGCCCGCAAAGGGTCCGGCGGCGGTCTGGCGGACGCGTCCGGTAATGCCAATGTCGGCAAAGCGGGTGCCGGGATTGACCGCGATCTCGAGCGGGCCCCGGCCGGTGAAGATATCGACATCGGCAGTGAACGGGCCGTAATCGGTGTCGCCCGATCCCTCGACCGCATAGCTTGCACCGTTGCCGCGCAGGGTCGCGACGACATTGGACATGCCGACGCCAAGCCCGGGCCGCGCCGCCCGGATGGTTGCGACCGGACGCGTCACCGTGCCGGTCACTGCGACGGCAAGCGGCCCGTACTGGTTCGAACTGCCGGAAGCGTTGAAGCGGATCTGGCCATCCGCGCCATAGGACCCGCTGCCCTGCGACAGGCGGAACGAGGGCGCCGCCACGCTGAGGCGCGAAATGCGGCCGATGCCGTCGCTGCCATAGCTGACATTGGCGTTGATCAGCGATTTGCCGCCGAGAAACTCGCGCAGGCCATCGTTGAAGATCTGGCTCGACCGCGCGCGGACGGTGCCCGCGAGGCGAAAGCCGCCATTGCCCGTCGTCTCGAGGTCGATATCGGTCGCGACGTTGAAGATGCCGACGCTTTCGACCCGATAGCCGTTGACGCGGCCGTTCAATGCGCCGGTGTACAGCCCGGTGTTGAGATCGGCGAGGAGAACGGCGGTCGCATCGATCCGGCTCGAGCGGATGCGCATATTGTCCGACATCAGCCGCGCGTTGGAATAGGCGAGGTCGCCGTCGAGCCGCACATTCTCGAGCAGCCCGCCGGCAGCCGCGTTCAGCCCCGCGATCCGGCTCGCACGCGCGCTCACCGGGATGATCCAGGCGTCGCGGTCGAGCCGCGCCGCGCCGCTGGCGCGCAATCCGAGGATCGCCATGTCGTTGAAGCCGAGCCTGGCTGCGTTGACCTCATAGGCGATGGTCGGTGAGGCAAATGCACCGTCGAGCGTGAGATTGGCCACGATCCCAGCGCCATTCAGGTTCTCGGCGATGGTACCCGGGCGCATCAGGCGGAAGCCGATGGCCAGATCGCGCATCCGGCTTGCGCCCAGATCGACCAGGCCCTTGGCGTCCAGCGCGAAATTGGGGTTTCCGACCCGCGCGGCGAGATCGAACCGGCGCTCGTTGGCGGTGGTCGTGATGTCGATCGCGGTCTCGGGTGCCAGCAGCGTTCCGGGCTGGCTCTTGAGCAGCAAGGCCGGACGCATCGTGCCGCGCGCGGCGAAGGTGCCGTTGCGGGCGGTCAGTGTGACGTCGCCGAGCGACTTGTTGCCCAGCGAGCCGCTGAGCGCGCCATTCCAGGCGGTCCAGTCGCCCTTGCCGCTGACGTCGACCCGCATCGGCTGGGCAATGCCGGTCAGGCCCGCGATCAGACCCTCCGCTGGCGCATCGAGCCGGAAGGTCAGGTCGAGCGTGTTGGTTTCGGGCACCGCGCGCAGATCGATGACCGCGCGTTCGCCGCCCGCAAATCCCGCGCCGGCGGTGGTGGCCGCGCGCGCGCTGACCACGGCGGTGCGGTCGGCAATATGAACCTTGCCGGTCAGCGAGGCACGGTGTCGCTGGCCTGTGACGGCGGCGTCGATATCGATCCGGCGCAGCTGCAGCTCGGCGATGTCGATGTCGAGATCGGGCAGCAGCGGCTCGTTGGTCGGCGGGGTTTCGTTGAACGCGGGCAGTCGCCGCAGGCGCAGCTGCGGTACGATCAGCGAGCGGATATCGACATGGCTGCCGATAAAGGCAAACGGCCGCCAGTCGACCTCGACCAGCGGCGAGGATGCGAACACGCCCTGCGGATCGCGCAGGCTGAGATCGCGAATGCGCATTTCGCCATAGAGCGATCCTTCGATCGCGCCGATGCCGATGCTCATCCCGTTCTCGAACTCGAAGCCCTCGATTTGCTTGGCGACGAAGCGCTTGCCGCTGCTGCTGTCCAGCCAGACATAGGCGATGGCAAACAATGCCAGGATCGTGCCGATCAGCACCGCAAGGCCGATCGCGATCCGGCGCGGCCAGGATGCGCGCGCCGGGCGCGCCACGGCCTGCTGCTCGTCCGGTATGGCGACGCTGTCTTCGGTGCCGGCCATCAGAACGCCTGCCCGATCGAGATATAGATCGCGACGCGCGATTCACCGGGGCGCCGTCCCAGCGGCGTGGCGACATCGAGCCGCATCGGGCCGAAATTGGTATAGAAGCGCCCGCCGATGCCGACGCCATAGCGGAGATCGTCGAAGCCGGGCGTCGAGCGGGTCGAGACTCAGCGGCGGCAAAACCACCCTCGCCGCGACCGGATCAAATTCACCGTTTACATCCGTAGTCGGATCGATTACACCCGTAGTCGTATCTCCTGCAACAAGGCGAAGGCGACTCGATGGCTCCCGAACGGATCAGTGATGCGGAACATGCGGTGATGGAGGTGCTGTGGCAGCGCGCGCCGCTCACCGCGACCGAGGTGGCCGACGCGCTGGCCGATGCGCGCGAATGGTCGTTGCAGACGGTCAAGACGCTGCTGTCGCGGCTCACCAACAAGGGCGCGGTGTCCTATGATCAGGACGGCCGCCGCTATCTCTACAGCCCGATTCTGGCGCGCGAGGACTATGTCGGCGATGAATCGCGGCGGTTGGTCGATCGGTTGTTCGGCGGCCGCGCTGCGCCGCTTATCGCGCATCTGGCAGAACAGCAGAAATTCACGGCGGAGGACCTGGCCGAGATCGAACGGCTGATCGGGGAGTTGAAGTCATGATCGGGGAATGGCTCGCATTTGAATCGCTCAGCGATTTCGCGCATGGCGTGGCCGGGCAATGGCTGGTCGACACATTGATCGTCACCGCCGCGCTGATGGCGCTGGTGCTGGTGCTGCGCCGCCCGGTGGCGAAGCATTTCGGCGCGGAACTCGCCTATGCGCTCTGGGCGATCCCGCTCGCGCGGCTGTTCATGCCGCCGCTCACCAAGACCATCGAAATCCCGGTCAGCGCGCCCGCTGCGCCTGACGTCATCGATGGCGGCACGGCGATCGTCCCGGCCGCGGTGGCCGCTGCCGCGCCTGCCGTCGACGCGATGCCCGAGCCCAGCCTGGTGCAGAGCCTGCTCGCCGATGCCGACTGGTTCGCGATTGGCGTGACGGTCTGGCTGTGCGGCGCGGCGATCTTCCTGATCGCGCAGCTTTCGGCCTATCTGCAGAACCGGCGCGAACTGCTCGAGGATGCGGTCGAGGTGACCCGCATCGACGATATCCGCGTGATCGAGATTGCGGGCATTTCCGGCCCATTCGCCTTCGGTCTGTGGCAGCGCTATATCGCGCTGCCGATCGGCTTCACCCGCGATTACAACCCGGTGGAGCGCGAACTGGCGCTGGCGCACGAGCGATCGCACCACCGCGCGGGCGATCTCTGGGCGAACTTCGCGGCGCTGGCGATGCTGTCGCTGCACTGGTTCAACCCCATCGCCTGGATGGCCTGGCGCGCCTTCCGCTTCGATCAGGAAGCGGCGTGCGATGCCCGCGTGCTGCGTCGCCGGACGATGGCTGAGCGCCAGGCCTATGCCCGCGCCATCGCCAAGGCAGCGACCGGCCAGACGCTTGCCTTTGCCAGCCCGCTCAACCCCAAGGAAAAGATTGTCGAAAGGCTGAAGATCATGAAGCAGTCGGAAGCGTCCAAGGGCCGCAAATGGCTCGGCGGTTCATTGATCGGCGGCGGTCTGGTCACCGCGATGGCGATGACCGCGACGGTGAGTTATGCCGTGCAGCCAGTGGCGCCGGAAGCTCCCGACGCGCCGCAAGCGCCGAGCGCTCCCGATGCGCCTGATGCACCGGAGGCTCCCGAAGCGCCTTCGGTCGAGGTCGATAACGGCGTCTATGTCTATACGCTGCGCCGCGATGACGGGAAGAAGGTGGTGCTGCGGCTCAACCGTCCGGCCCGTCAGAAGGAACTCGACCGGATGGCGGCGGATGCCGAGCGCTCGCGGGCCGATGCCGATCGCATGATTGCCGATGCGGATCGGGCGGTTGCCGATGCCGATCGTGCGGTAGCCGATGCCGGCCGGGCGGTCGCCGATGCCGAACGCGGCCGTGCCAACGCCTATGCGCATGCTTCTCGTGTGGTGGTCCGCAGCGGCAAGCCCGGCGACAATGTGATCGAACTGGGCGACGGCCACACGCTTCGCATCCAGACCAGCGATTGCGAGGGCAAGGCTAAATCCGCCGCGTTCATGACCCAGACCGAGACCCGCAATGGCCAGGTGACGCGCACCAAGGTCGTCACCTGCGGCCAGGTGATGCCCGACGAGGCGGAGATTGCCGCGCATATCGAACGCGGCATGATCGAGGGCCGCAAGTCGATGGAGCGCGCGCGCGCCGAAATCCGTCGCAACCCGCACCTGAGCAGCGAGGAACGCGCCGAGGCACTGCGCGACCTCGATGAGGGCCTGCGCGAGATGCGGCAGAGCCTGGCCGAAGCGCGCCGCGAACTGCGTCGCGACATGGCCGAAGCCCGGCGCGAGATGAGCCGCATTCCGGCGCCGCCCGAAGCGCCCGAGCCGCCCGCTCCTCCGGCGCGGACCTGGTGATCGCGAACGACGGAACGGCTGAGGGGGCTGCGCGGCAAATGTTGCGCAGCCCCTTTCGCTTGCGGGTGATCGGTGCCACCTAGGGCGCATGGAACTGCCCGCTGATCTGCCCACCGGCCTTGCCGAGCCGCTCGAACCGCTTGTCCGCCGCGTGCTCGCGGGCAATCCGTCGCCCTTCACCTATACCGGGACGCAGACCTATGTCGTCGGCGACGGCGCAGATGTCGCGGTGATCGATCCGGGTCCGGCGGACGAGGACCATATCGCGGCGATCCTGGCGACAGTGGGCGAGGCGCGCATCGCGGCAATCTTGTGCACGCACACGCACCGCGACCACAGCCCCGCTGCCGCGCCGCTCAAGGCGCGCACCGGGGCACCGGTCATCGGTTGCGCGCCGCTGATCCTCGCCGACGATGGCCCGCGCGCCGACGAGGCGTTCGACACGACCTACGCACCTGACCGGGTGCTCGCCGATGGCGAGCGCGTATCGGGCAGCGGCTGGACGATCGAGGCGGTGGCGACCCCCGGGCATACCAGCAACCATCTGTGCCTGGCGCTGGTCGAAAGCGGCGCATTGTTCACGGGCGATCATGTGATGGGCTGGTCCACCAGCGTCATCTCGCCCCCCGATGGCGACATGGCAGCCTATATGCAAAGCCTCGCCAAGCTGCAGGAACGATCGGACCGCATCTATTACCCGGCGCATGGCCCTGCGGTGGAAAATCCGGCGCAGCTGGTGCGCGGTATGATGGGCCATCGCAAGCAGCGCGAACGTCAGGTGCTGCGCCAGCTCGAAGCGGGTCCGCAGACCATCCCCGCGATGGTGCCGGCGATGTACAAGGGCATCGACACGCGGCTCTACGGTGCGGCGGGCCGGTCGGTGCTGGCGCATCTGATCGATCTGGAAAATCGCGGTGCCGTGGCCCGCGATGGCGAGCTGTGGCGGCTGGTCGCCGGCGCGCGCGAGACCGCAAACAGCGTTTCGTAAATCGCTGCTTCCGCGTTATGCTCCCGCCGGGTCCGGGGGGAGTCGAAACATGGCGATTACGGGCGTTCTGCGGCAACAATCGGCTCGGGCCGAACCCTTTTATGCTTGGTCGGCGACGATCATGGCGCTGCTCGTGGTCGCGGGCTTCAGCCTGCACCTAGCCATGGGGCGATCAACCTTCGCCGCGCGGCCGCTGGTGCACGTGCACGGCGTGGTGTTCATGGGCTGGGTGCTGCTGTTCACCGCCCAGGCCTGGCTGGCCGTCCAGGGGCCGCACAGCGCGCACCGGCTGCTCGGGCGGATCACTGCCGTCTGGGTGGTGCTGATGATGGCACTGGGGTTCTGGATCACCATCGACGTCGTCCAGCGCGGCATCACCCCGTTCTTCTTCCAGCCGCAGCATTTCCTGATCGCCAACCCGTTTAACCTCCTGATGTTCGGATGCCTGATCGTCGCGGCGTTGCGGCTGCGCCACCGGCGCGACTGGCATATGCGGCTGCAGCTCTGCGCCATCACCAGCCTGCTCAACCCCGGCCTGGGGCGGCTGTTGCCGATGCCCCTGCTGATCCCGTACGCCTGGGAAATCCCGCTGCTGGTCGCGCTGGTCTTTCCGATCGCGGGGATCGCTCGCGACTTGAGGCACGGCATCCGCTTTCATCCCGCCTATCTCTGGGGCATGGTCGCGATCGTGCTGCCGATCCCGGTGGTGAGCCTGATCGCGCCGACTGCGCTGGGCGATGCCATCTATGCGGCGGTCGTCGCCGGACATCCGGGCGAAGCCATTGCGGGTATGGCATTTCCGCCGCCGCCCCCCATGTAACGGCGCAGCAACAGCAATTGCCCTGTCGCCGCCCGCCGTCTAGGGAGGGGCCGGGGGCATGGGTGCCCCCTTGTTGAGGAACTGCCATGACTGCACAACCCCGCGAGAACCTTTCCGGCCTCGACCTGCGCGCCGAGATCGACCGGCTGCGCAAGGAAAAGAACGCGGTCATCCTGGCGCATTACTACCAGAAGCCCGAGATTCAGGATCTGGCTGATTTCGTCGGGGATTCGCTCGAGCTGTCGCGCATCGCGGCGGAGACCGATGCCGATGTCATCGCCTTTTGCGGCGTCAAGTTCATGGCCGAAACCGCGAAGATCCTCTCGCCGGACAAGATCGTGATCCTGCCCGACATGGACGCGGGCTGTTCGCTCGAGGACAGCTGCCCGCCGGACAAGTTCGCCGCCTTCCGCGCCGAGCACCCGGACCATATCGCGCTCACCTATATCAACTGCTCGGCGGCGGTGAAGGCGCTCAGCGACATCATCGTCACCTCGTCCTCGGCGGAGAAAATCCTGAGCCAGATCCCGGCCGACCAGAAGATCATCTTCGGCCCCGACAAGCATCTGGGCGGCTATCTCCAGCGCAAGCTGGGCCGCGAGATGCTGCTCTGGCCGGGCGTGTGCATCGTGCACGAGGCGTTCAGCGAGACCGAACTGCTCAAGCTCAAGGCGCAATATCCCGACGCGCCGGTCGCAGCGCACCCGGAATGCCCGGCGCATATCATCGACCATGCCGATATGGTCGGATCGACCAGCGCGATCCTGAAATTCGCCAAGGAAACGCCGAGCGAGGTGGTGATCGTCGCGACCGAACCGCACATCATCCACCAGATGGAAAAGGCGGTGCCCGAAAAGACGTTCATCGGCGCGCCGGGCGCGGACGGCAACTGCAACTGCAATATCTGCCCCTATATGGCGCTCAACACGATGGAAAAGCTCTATGTCGCGCTGCGCGATCTGGAGCCGCGCATCGAACTGGACGAGGCGCTGCGCCTCCAGGCGAAGAAGTCGCTCGACCGGATGCTCGAAATGGCGAGCAGCACGGTGGGGCAGGGCGATCTCGGTCGCCCCGATCTCGCGCACCAGGGCTAAGCAGCCCCAGCGCCGGCGCTATTTGTGCACCGCATTGCGCCCCGCCATCGCCGAATAGAAGGCGAAGGCGGGGGCCATGTCCTTTTCATAATCGCCGGTCGGGTGGATCACGGGGCCCAGCCCCGCGCGGCGGTTGCCATAATCCATGAAGCCGCAGACGATCGGCACGCCCGCGCCGAGCGCGATCCGGTAGAAGCCGGTGCGCCAGGCGTCGACGGACTTGCGCGTGCCTTCGGGCGCGATCGTCAGGATGAAGTCCTTGCGGGCGGCGAACTCGGTGATCATCTGCTGCACCATGTCGCCCGCCGCGCTGCGATCGACGGGCACGCCGCCCATCTGGCGCATGAAATTGCCGAACGGCCAGCGGAACAGCGAGGTCTTGGCCATGAAATGCGTCTGCAGACCGAGCTCGCGTGTCACGCCCATGTAATTGGGGAAATCCCAGTTGCTGGTATGCGGCACGGCGATGATGACATAGCGTCGCTCGGGCGGGGGCGTGCCGACCGCCGTGAAGCGGTGGCGGCGATAGATGAACATCAGCAGCGCATAGAGCGCGCGCGCCATCCAGCCGAGATGCGCGGTCGATGGCTCGCGCGAGCGCGCAGCCTGGCTTGCCTTGGTCATCCTACCCCCGGTCGCACCTTGCCCCATCCGGCGAGATAGCCGTAGCGGCAGGTGCCTATCGCCTAGTGACGCAAGCGCCGCGCGAGATCAACGGCACAGTTCGCGAAAATGGCGGGCGTCGATCCGCTGGAGCCGTTCTGCGATCTCGGTTAGCTTGCAGCCATGATGCGCGCACTGCCCCTGCCGTTTTCGGCCCTCCTGCTCTCGGCCCTGGTCGCGCTGACCGGCTGTGTCGGCGCATCCGGGCGCGCAGGCCTCACGAGCGACGCACCTGCCTTCGATGTCGCGCGCGCCTTTGTCGGGGCGAGTGCGGGCGAGGGACGGCTGAAGATCGCATTCCGCAGGACGCGCCCGGTGCATGTCGAAAGCAGCGGCCATCGGGCCGAAGACGGGACGATCGTGGTCGACCAGGTGATCACCGAGCCGGGCCGCAAGACCAGCACGCGCCAGTGGCGGCTGCGCGAGGTCGCACCGGGGCGCTATGCCGGCAGCCTGTCCGATGCCACAGGCCCGGTCGAGGGCGTGGTGCGCGGCAATTGCCTCGAGCTGCGCTTCCGCATGAAGGGCGATCTGACCGCGCGGCAATGGCTGTTCGCCATGCCCGATGGCCGCACGGTCCAGAACCGCATGTCGATCCGCAAATCGGGCATTCTGGTCGCCCGGATGCGCGAGACGATCACGCGCAGGGATTGATCGAAAAAAACTCGGCTCAACGGGAGTAGATATGTTGTACACAATATAATCGCTTCCTATCTATCCGTTACACACGGACAACAAGGAGCAGACCATGAGCACTCTCTACACCACGCGCGTCAACGCCTATGGCGGTCGCAGCGGCACCATCAAGAGCGAGGACGGCATTCTCGACCTCGCGCTCGCCATGCCGAAGGAGCTGGGCGGCAAGGGCGGCGCGACCAACCCCGAACAGCTGTTCGCCGCAGGCTATGCCGCCTGTTTCGAGAACGCCGTCATTCATGTCAGCCGCAACATGGCCGACAAGGTGAAGGACAGCGACATCGAGGTCGCGGCCGAGGTCAGCCTGCTGCCGACCGAACAGGGCGGCTTCCAGCTCGCGGTCGCGCTCGAGGTCGAGATCACCGGCGTCGACCAGGCGAAGGCCGAGGAAATCGTCCAGGCGGCGCACGCGGTCTGCCCCTATTCGAACGCGATCCGCGGCAATGTCGACGTCAAGATCAGCGTGTTCGCGCAATGACCGGCAAGGTGGCAGCGCCGGGCGATGATCCGCTTCTGCTCGATCGGCAGGTGTGCTTCCCGCTTTACGCTGCCACCAACCTGCTCAACCGGCTCTACGGCCCGGTGCTCAAGCCGCTGGGGCTCACCTACCCGCAATATCTGGTCATGCTGGTGCTGTGGGAAGAGGAGCCGCAAACAGTCGGGGCGCTGGGGGCGCGGCTCTATCTGGACAGCGGGACGTTGACCCCGCTGCTCAAGCGGATGGAGCAGGCCGGCCTGGTCAGCCGCACCCGCGATGCCGAGGACGAGCGGCGCGTGCTGATCGGCCTGACCGAGCGGGGCAGGGCGCTGCGCGCCGACGCGCTGCACGTGCCAGCGACGATCGCGGGCGGACGTTCTCCCGAGGGGCTCGACAAGCTTCGCGAGGGCGTGCGGCGGCTGGTGGCGATGCTCGCCGCGCCGGGCGGGGCCGGTTGACCGCGCTCAGCGCCGTTTCGCGAACGGCCAGTCGGTCACCCCGCCGACCCACAGCGCCCACCAGATGATCAGCGGTTGCAGCATCAGCCGCGGACCATGATAGGCCCAGGGCAGGCGGTTGCCGCCGATGGCGATGTCATTGATCGCATGGTTGAAATTGGCGGGCCACACGCACAAGGCATAAAGCGCGAGCCCGATGCCCGCCGCCCGGCGCAGCCGTGGGATCATCAGCCCGATCGCGCCCGCGATTTCCGCGACCCCGGTCCAGAACACCACCGCGTGCGGGCTGGGCACCCAATCGGGCGTGATCGCGACAAAGCCGCCGGGCGAGCGGATATGGATCACGCCCGCCGCGAAATAGATCAGCGCCAGCAGCCAGCGCAGACCGGTGCGGACGGGAGATGGCCGAGGCACGGGGCGTCTACCGCTTGCGGACGAACTCGGCGCGGAGCACCAGGCCCTTGATGCCGTCGAAGCGGCAGTCGATTTCCTGCGCGTCACCGGTCAGCCGGATCGACTTGATCAAGGTGCCGCGCTTGAGCGTCTGGCCCGCACCCTTGACCTTGAGGTCCTTGATCAGCGTGACCTGATCGCCATCGGCGAGCAAATTGCCCACGGCATCGCGGACCTCGATGCCCTCTTCGCCCGCCGCGGTGCCCGCTTCGCCGGGCGCGATCCATTCGCCGCTCGCCTCGTCATAGACATAGTCCTCGCCATCGGGTGTCGACATGGGCGCTCTTTCAGCTCTTCAGGGTAACGATGTTCAGCCCGCCGGGCTTGGTCGTCGGATTGGAGGCGTTCTGGGGCTTGGGCTTTTCGGCCTTGGGCTTGCGGACTTCGCGGTTCGATTTCTTCTGGCCCTTAGCCATGGTCTGTTCCTTGTCCAGGCGGGGCGCCCGGGTAGGAACCATAGACCGGATCGGCGCGCATTGCGCCCGAAATCGGTGGGTCAGCCGGATGCGACCGGTGCCGCTGTCTTTGCGGGCACGCGCTTCTTTCGCGCAGGCGCGGGCTTGTTGGCGCGGTGCTTCTTGGCCGCCTTGGGGATCGGCGCATCGGGGCCGTCGGGCTTGGGCTTGAAGCGGCACAGATCGGCCACCGGGCAGCGCCAGCATTCGGGCCGCCGCGCCTTGCAGATATAGCGGCCGTGCAGGATCAGCCAGTGATGACCGTGCACGCGGAACGGCCCCGGCGTGCCCTTGTCGAGCGCCTTTTCCACGTCGATCACGGTGCGACCGGGCGCGAGGCCGGTGCGGTTGCCGACGCGGAAGATATGCGTGTCGACCGCAAAGGTCTCCGCTCCGAACGCGGCATTGAGCACGACATTGGCGGTCTTGCGCCCGACGCCGGGCAATGCGGTCAGCGCATCGCGGTCTTGCGGAACCTCGCTGCCGTGCCGCTCGATCAGCGCCTCGGACAGCGCGATGACATTCTTGGCCTTGCTGTTGAACAGCCCGATCGTCTTGATGTGCGCCTTCAGCCCTTCCTCGCCCAGCGCGACCATCTGCTCGGGCGTCTTCACGATCTCGAACAGCGGGCGCGTCGCCTTGTTGACGCCGACATCGGTCGCTTGGGCGGAGAGGACTACCGCGACCAGCAGCTGGAAATGGTTGCCATATTCCAGCTCGGTGACCGGCGCGGGATTGGTCTCGGCGAGGCGGCGGTAGAATTCGAAAGTGTCGGCCTTGTTCATGCCGCGCCTTGTGCCAGAGCCAGGTCCACCGCGGCAAGGGCGTGCAGTTCGGTCGTGTCGAACAGTGGCACGGGGCTGTCCTCGTCGCGCACCAGCAGCATGATCTCGGTACAGCCGAGGATGATCGCCTGCGCGCCGGCCGCCGCCAGCCGCGCCATGACCGCGCGATAGGTAGCGCGCGACTCTTCGGTCACGATCCCGCGCACCAGTTCGTCATAGATGATCCGGTGGACGTCCTGCCGGTCCGCCGCTTCGGGGACGATCACCTCCAGCCCGTGCCGCTGCGCGAGGCGATCGCGCAGGAACGGCTGTTCCATGGTGAAGCCGGTGCCGAGCAGGCCGACGCGCGTCAGGCCTTGCGCGGCGATGGCGGACCCGACCGGGTCGGCAATGTGCAGCAGCGGAATGCCGATCGCCGCCTGCACCCCATCGGCCATGCGGTGCATCGTGTTGGTGCAGACGACCAGCAGCTCGGCGCCGCCGCGTTCGGCCTGGCGCGCGGCGGCAATCATCCGCTCCGTCAGCGCGTCCCACTCGCCCGCATGCTGCAGCGCCTCGATCTCGGCGAAATCGACCGAGACCATCACGCTCGCGGCGCTGTGCGTTCCGCCGAGCCGTTCGCGCACCGCCCGATTGATCAGCCGGTAGTAATGCGCCGAGCTTTCCCAGCTCATCCCGCCGAGCAGGCCGATGGTGCGCATCAGGGATTGGCGTTGGCGACAGGCGGTTTGCCCGCAGGGTGCTTCGCCTTCCACTCCATCGCCCTGCGCACGCGGCGCTCGACCGAAGGATGCGTGTAGAACAGCATTTCCTGCAGCGGATGCGGACGCGGATAGCGATATTCGGCGGTCTTGACGAGCGCGCCGGCCAGCGCGTCGGGCAGGTTCACCATCTGCAGCGAATAGGCATCGGCCTCGCTCTCGCCGATCCGGGTCAATGAATTGGTCACCGGCATCGCCAGCGTGCCCAGGATCGACAGCACCAGCATCAGCACCGGAAGCCCGCGCGGATCGGATATCTCGGTGGTCGGGCTGCCCAGCGCCCTCGCGAGGCGCGGATGCAGCCGATCGGCGAGGAAGAACAGCACGACGACGAGCACGCTCAGCACCCCGACCGAGCGCCAGACATGGCCGAGCACATAATGGCCGATCTCGTGCCCGGTCACCGCGCGCACCTCGTCGAGCGAGGCCTGTTTGAGCGCGACATCCGAGATGGCGATCCGCGCGGCGCTGCCGATGCCCGAGACGTTCGCGGTGAAATTGTTCGACTGGCGCGATCCGTCATAGATGAAGATCCGGTCTTCCGGGATATCGACCTGCTTCGCCATCTCGAGCACCGCATCGCGCACCGGGCCCTCGGGAATCGGCTGGTATCGGTTGAACAGCGGCTCGATCAGCGTCGGCGCGAGCAGCAGCATCACCGAAACGGCGGCGGCGGCAAAGCCCGCAGACCAGAGCCACCAGCGCCTGCCGGTGCGGCGCATCAGCGTATAGACGCCGAGCAGGAACAGGCTGCCCATCACGGTGCTGATCGTCATCGCGATCGCGCCCTGGCTCAGGAAATCGCCGAGCGGCTGGCTGGTCAGGCCATAGCTCTTCTCGTGCCACCAGTCCGAATAGATCGTCCAGGGCAGGCTGAGCAGGGTAGAGGCGACCGAGAAGCCCGCCACCGTCAGCACGGTCCGCAGCGCCCAGCCCCGCCGTTCGAGGCGCGCCCAGATGCGATCGGTAAGTTTCAAGCGGACGAGGATGACGGTAATGACCAGCGTGACGATCAGCCCGCCCAGGATCATCCATTCGCTCGATGCGGTATAGGCGGCGGACTTGGCCAACGCCTCTGCGCCCAGACCGTCGATATAGGCCTTGGTGGCTGCCTCGGGATGGAATGCCATGCTGCGCCCCGCTGTATTGGTTGAATAATACAGGCTTAGGCGGCGACGCGGCTGGCGTCAAGCCGATGAGGTCAGGCGAGCCCCAGCACCTGCGGCATGGTATAGCGCCCTGCCGGCTGGTTGTGCAGCCACAGGCACGCCTTGACCGCCCCGCGAGCGAACACCATCCGGCTTTCGGCGCGGTGGGTGAGCTCGATGCGTTCGTTGTCGCCCGCCAGGAACACGGTGTGATCCCCCGCCACCGATCCGCCGCGCAAGCTGGCAAAGCCGATCGCGCCGCGCGCCCGCGCGCCGGTCACGCCGTCGCGCCCGCGCTCGCTGTCGCGTGCCAGGTCGAGCCCGCGCGCGCGCGCCGCCGCCTCGCCGAGTAGCAGCGCGGTGCCCGATGGCGCGTCGACCTTGTGACGGTGGTGCATCTCGGCAATCTCGATGTCCCAGTCCTCGCCCAGCCGGCTTGCCGCCTCGTGCACCAGATGCGCAAGCAGGGTGACGCCGAGCGAGGTATTGCCCGTCTGCAGCACCGCGATGCTGTCCGCCGCGCTGTCGATCAGCCAGTGGTGGCGTTCCTCGAGCCCGGTGGTGCCGATGACGATAGGCACGTTCGCCGCGATGGCCGCGTCCAGGTTCGCCTCGAGCGCGGCGGGCACCGAGAAATCGACCAGCACGTCGCTCTCCTTCGCCAGCGCCAGCGGATCGCCGCCCTTGTCGATCCCGCCCGACACGCTCGCGCCTGCCTCGACAATCGCGCTTTCCAGCGCTTGGCCCATGCGGCCCGCAAGCCCGATAATCCCGATCCGCGTCATCCGTCTTCCCTCAGACTGTAATTCGCCCGGCCAATGCCCTATTGCCTGGCTCATGGCAAAGATTCCCAGCATCGTCATCCTCACCGGCGCCGGCGTCAGCGCGGAAAGCGGCATCGATACCTTCCGTGCCGAAGGCGGTCTGTGGGAGCAGCACCGGGTGGAGGATGTCGCAACGCCCGAGGCGTTCGCGCGCGATCCCGATCTGGTGCTGCGCTTCTACGACATGCGCCGCGCCGCGATCCAGACCAAGCAGCCCAATGCCGCGCACGAGGCGCTGGCCCGGCTCGACCGCGAATGGCCGGGCGAGCTGCTGATCATCACCCAGAATGTCGACGACCTGCACGAACGCGCCGGCGCGAGCCGGCTGCTGCACATGCACGGCACGCATCTCACCGCCTGGTGCCTCGCCTGCGACGCGCGGCCCGAATGGCGCGAGCCTTTGATCGACCGGCCCGCCTGTCCCGAATGCGGCGTGGCCGGCCAGCTGCGCCCCGACATCGTCTGGTTCGGCGAGATGCCGTACGAGATGGAGCGGATCTACGAAGCGGTGGGCGCGTGCGACCTGTTCGTCTCGATCGGTACCTCGGGCGCGGTCTATCCCGCCGCCGGCCTCGTGCGCGAGGCGCGGGCCCGGGGGGCGATGACGCTCGAGCTCAATCTGGAGCCGAGCCAGGGCAGCTATTTCTTCCACGAATCGCGCCACGGCCCGGCGACGAAGCTGGTGCCCGAATGGGTCGGCGAGATGCTGGGGCAGTGATGAAGCGCCCATAGCCCTCCACCTCGATATGGGGCGAACGTCCTCAATGACCGCGCAAATGCCGAACCAACCCTCGTCATTCCCGCGAAAGCGGGAATCCCGCTCGGGTCGTCGGCGCTATAGCGGGATTCCCGCGTTCGCGGGAATGACGAAATTGCGGGGCTGGTGCCGCTTCAGCTTTCCAGCTGCTGCAGCAGCGCGCGGACGTCGCCGTCCATATCGGCATCGCGGGTGCGCAGGTCCTCGATGAGGCGAACGGCGTGGATCACCGTCGAATGGTCGCGTCCGCCGAACTTGCGGCCGATCTCGGGGTACGAGCGCGGGGTCAACACCTTGGCGAGATACATCGCCACCTGGCGCGGGCGCACCACGGCGCGGGCGCGGCGCTTGGACGACATCTCTGCGCGATCGACCTTGTAGAACTGGCAGACCGCGCGCTGGATCTCGTCGATGGTAATGCGGCGGCGGTTGGCGCTGAGCAAGTCGGAGAGCTGCTCCTCGGCCAGTGCCAGCGTCACCTTCTGCCCGGTGATCTGGGCATAGGCCATCAGCTTGTTGAGCCCGCCGACCAGCTCGCGGACATTGCGGCTGATCGTGCGCGCGAGAAACTCGGTCACCTCTTCAGGGACATCGCCCATCCGCATCTGCTCGACCCGGGCGCGCAGGATCGCGCGGCGCAGCTCGATATCGGCGGGCTGGATATCGGCGACCAGGCCCATGGCGAGCCGCGAGAGCAGCCGCTGGTCGACCCCGTCCAGGGCCTGGGGCGCACGGTCCGAGGTGACGACGAGCCGCTTGCCCGCGCCCAGGATCGCGTCGATCGTGTGGAGGAATTCCTCCTGGGTGGAATTCTTGCCGATGATGAACTGGATGTCGTCGACCAGCAGCATGTCGAAGCTGCGCAGCCGCGCCTTGAACGCCATCGAATCGCCGCGCTGGATGGCGCTGACGAAATCGTTCATGAACTTTTCCGCCGGGCAGTAGCAGATGCGCGCCTGCGGATTGGCCTCGGCATAGGCATTGCCGATTGCATGGAGCAGATGCGTCTTGCCCTGGCCGGTGGCGGCCTTGAGATAGAGCGGGCTGAACAGCGGCTTTTCCGCCGCGGCCATGCGCTGCGCGGCGTTGAACGCGAGCACGTTCGACTGGCCGGTGATGAAGCCCGAGAAGAGCTGCGAGGGATCGAGCGCGATGCGGTTGCCGCTTTCGGCAGCGCGCGGGGCAGCCGCGATCGGGGCCACCGGCGCGGGCATGCGCGGACGGGCGATCTCGGCCTCGCGCGGGGCGGCGGCGATGGCGACGCTGCGCACTTCGGGGCGGACGATCTTCCACGCCAGCGCGAGCCGGTCGGCAAAGCGCTCACGCACCCAGTTGGCGGAAAATTCGGACGGCAGGTGCAGGTGCAGCTGGCCGGAGGCGGGCTCGAAGCTGCCGGGGCGAATGGGGCGGATCCACTGGGTGTGGATCTGAGCGCCCAGATCCTTGCGTAGACCTTCGCTGATCTCGTTCCAGTCGGCCGCCCAATCTGCTGCGCCGCTCGAATCGCTGAGTTCGATCATGCCTGAATGCCACTTCTTGTATCTTGGTCATTGCTGACAATGGGTCCGGCGGACCAATCGGACCAGCCGGATAGGACGGACGTGCGGCGGGCAACCCTTGACTTCGGTTGCACCCTGCGCCGCTGCTTTTAGCTAGATCGACATACCTCGACCCGGGTCTGGCCTGCGCAAGCCGCTATCGCTTGCGCGCCATCGGGTACGTCCGTGCAGGCGCGAGGTATCATCAACGGGCAAAGCCCGGTCCATCCCAATAAGTGGCAATCCGACCCAGTTACGCAAAACCTGCTACCTCCCCCTCGCTCGCATCGCACCGGGGCCTATCCCCGCTGCGATCATCATCCCGCATGCCGCCCAACCCCTTGGTCAGCGCGGGGAACCACCCCAATTCTGGGGCACAAAGACCATCCACCGAAAAACACATGGGTCTTTCGATCAATGTATCCGTCAGTTTGTGCAGTGGAGAGGAGGGCTGAACGCTCGCCTCTCGAGCTTGGTGTAGCGGCGAGCAAACGAGTCGAGCAAGAGCCGCCGGGTAAAAAAAATGAAATAATGCCGCTTGACTCGGTTAACACGAGGATATTGCTGGATTCACATTGTTTATAATGGGAATTCAATAGCTTAGACCAGCGCGTGTTACCTCGGGCCGGGCGAATCGCGGAAAAAGCTGGGCTTGGCAAAGCGCCTGTGTGACGGTGCCATTACCGTGATGTGACACCGGTTGCGCGATGTTACAAAAGCTTGTCCGACCGCGCCGCGCCAAGCCCCTGTGCGATGGGCACGAAAAATCCGCCAGACCGGAGACCGGTCGGCGGATCGTGCTTCGTTGCCGAAAGGGGATGGGGCGCCAGGCCCCGATCCGAATCAGGCCAGCGCGGCGAGGCGCTTGGTCAGGCGTGAGAACTTGCGCGCGGCAGTGTTCTTGTGCAGCACGCCCTTGGCGACGCCGCGGGCCAGCTCGGGCTGGGCGCTGGCGAGCGCTGCCTGGGCGGCTTCCTTGTCACCGGCGTCGAGCGCCGATTCGACCTTCTTGACGAAGGTGCGGATGCGACCGATGCGGTTGCCGTTGACGACGGCACGACGCTCGTTCCGGCGGATGCGCTTCTTGGCTTGCGGCGTATTGGCCATAGTTTCTCACACGTCTTTCAATAGGCGATCACGGCTGATCGGCGGATTTCGGGTAAAGCAGATTGGCCGCCCGGTGGCGGTGCCAGCGCTTTGAAGCCGCTGCCGTTAGCGATTCTCATGGCCCACGTCAACGTCTCAATGCCGCGCGCCGGTGGCAGACTGGCTATTTCTGGCATCTGCGGCACCAGAACGTCGACCGGCCCGATTGCACCACGCGCTCGACCGTGCCGCTGCACGGGCAGGCCTCGCCCTCGCGTCCGTACACCCGCCATTGCTTGGCGAAATAGCCCAGCTGCCCATCGGGCCGGGCATAATCGCGCAGCGTCGATCCACCCGCCAGGATCGCATCGGCCAGCACCGCCTTGATCGCGGCGACCAGCGGCTTGAGCTTGGCGGGGCCGATCTGCCCTGCGGCGCGCAAGGGCGAGATTCGCGCCATGTTGAGCGCCTCGCAGACATAGATGTTGCCGAGGCCCGCGACGATTCGCTGGTCGAGCAGCATCGCCTTGATCGGGGAAGCGCGACCGGCCAGGCGTTCGCGCAAATAGGCGGGGGTGAATTCGTCGCCTAGCGGTTCCGGACCCATCGCGGCGAAGGAGGGGAAGCTCGCCAGTGCATCGGTGGTCACCAGGTCGACCGAGCCGAAGCGGCGCGGATCGAACAGCGACAACCGGTGGCCCGATTCGGTCTGCAGCACCAGATGATCGTGCGTGCCGATCTCGTCGGGATCAATTCGCCAGCGCCCCGACATGCCGAGGTGGAACACCATCGAATCGCCCCGGTCGGTGCCGAGCAGCCCGTATTTGGCGCGGCGGCCGAGCGAGATGATCCTGGCCCCCGTCATCCGCTGGCCCAGATCGACCGGAAAGGCGCGGCGCAGGTCCGCGCGGCGCGCGACGACGCTGGTCAGCCGCACGTCCTGCAGCACGGCGGCAAGCCCGCGCACGGTGGTTTCGACTTCGGGAAGCTCTGGCATGAAAAGGTCCGTTATCAGGCTTTGCGCTGGACACAAACATGCTTACATGGCGGCCATGACCGAGACAGTGCCCTTTGGCTATCAGGATATCGACCCGGCGGAAAAGCAGGGTCGGGTTGGCGGCATCTTTTCGAACGTCGCGGCCAAGTACGACATCATGAACGATGCGATGTCGGGGGGCATGCATCGTCTCTGGAAGGACCGCTTCGTGCGCCGGGTCAAGCCGCGCGCCGGCGAGGACATTCTCGACATGGCGGGCGGCACGGGCGACATCGCGTTTCGCATGGTCAAGTCGGGCGCGAACGTCACCGTTGCGGACATCAATCAGGACATGCTCGATGTCGGCATCGAGCGCGCGGTCGCGCGCGGCGAGGACCGGCTGGTCTGGTCGTGCCAGGATGCCGAGAATCTCAAATTCCCCGATCGCAGCTTCCACGCCTACACGATCGCCTTCGGCATCCGCAACGTCACCTATATCGACAAGGCACTGGCCGAGGCGCACCGCGTGCTGCGCTATGGCGGGCGCTTCTTCTGCCTCGAGTTCGCAACCACCGAATGGCCGGTGTTCGGCGAGGTCTACGACGCCTATTCGCACCATCTGATGCCGCGCCTGGGCCAGATGATCGCGGGCGATGCCGACAGCTATCGCTATCTCGCCGAATCGATCCGCCGCTTCCCCAAGCCGCCGGTGTTCGAACAGATGATCAAGGATGCCGGGTTCACCGCGACCAGGGTCGAGCCGATCCTGGGTGGCGCGGTCAACATCCATAGCGGCTGGAAGGCGTGATGGGGGTAGGGCCGGCGGGACGGCGGGG
>NZ_QKVT01000001.1:2019644-2020571 GCF_003426715.1 Blastomonas sp. UPD001 | reverse complement strand
CGAGGACATCCGCGCCGAGATCGAGCAGGGGCTGGGCGGCCCGCTCGAGAAGTTCTTCGCGTTCGTCGAGCCGGTGCCGGTGGGCGCGGCCTCCGTCGCGCAGGTGCATCGCGGGCGCACCACCGACGGGCGCGATGTCGCGATCAAGGTGCTGCGCCCCGGCGTGCGCCGGAATTTCGCGCGCGATATCGAGACCTATGAATGGGCCGCCGCGCATCTGGAATCGCTGGGCGGCGAGGCGAGCCGCCTGCGCCCGCAGCTCACCATCGCCAATTTCAAGCGCTGGACATTGCGCGAGCTCGACCTGCGCCGCGAGGCGGCGAGCGCGTCCGAGCTCGCCAGCGCGATGGACGGCCATCCCGGCTATCGCGTTCCTGCCATCGACTGGGACCGCACCTGCGGCACGGTGATGACGCTCGAATGGATCGACGGCATCAAGATTTCGAACCGCGAGGCGCTGATCGCGGCCGGGCACGATCTGCCCGATCTCGCGCGGCGGCTGGTGCTCGCCTTTCTGCGCCAGGCGATCGCGGGCGGCTTTTTCCATGCCGACATGCACCAGGGCAATCTGTTCGTCGCCCCGGACGGCACGATCGTCGCGATCGACTTCGGCATCATGGGCCGCATCAACCGCCAGGCGCGCTTCTGGCTGGCGGAAATCCTCTATGGGCTGACCACAGGCAATTACCGCCGCGTCGCCGAGATCCATTTCGAGGCGCAGTATGTGCCGAGCTATCACAATGTCGACGAGTTCGCGACCGCGCTGCGCGCGGTGGGCGAGCCGATGCGCGGCAAGCCGGTGAGCGAGCTGTCGGTCGGGCAGATGCTCGACGGGCTGTTCGCGATCACCCGCGATTTCGACATGAAGACCCAGCCGCACCTGCTGCTGCTGCAGAAGACGATGGTGATGGTCGAGGGCGTCGCGAC
>NZ_QKVT01000001.1:2011770-2019544 GCF_003426715.1 Blastomonas sp. UPD001 | reverse complement strand
ACCTCCTCGCGGCGCAGCGTGTTCATGTGCTGCACCCCGGCGATGCGCGTGTGCACCAGGCCCGCAGAGCGCAGCACGCGGAAATGGTGGGACATGCTCGATTTCGGGCGGCCGCCGTCGAGCGCGGCGCAGCTGGCTTCGCCCGCGCGGTCGAGCTGGCGGACGATGTCGAGCCGGACCGGATCGCTCAGCGCGTGCAGCGCGTGCTCGATGGTGACGTCGGCAAGATCGGGATGCGCATAATTCCTCATGCGCACCCATATAGCAGGCCGGGCTTGTAATTCCTATAGTTCGATTATATACGAACTATCAAACATCCCCAAGCCAAGGACATTCCCCTCATGACCCTTCCGAACCCCGGCACTGACGCCCCGCTGTTCACCCCGTTCACGCTCAAGTCGGTGACGTTGCGCAACCGTATCGCGGTCTCGCCGATGTGCCAGTATTCCGCGACCGATGGCGTCGCCAACGCCTGGCACCGCTCGCACCTCGTCTCGTTCGCGCGCGGTGGGGCGGGGCTGGTGGTGGTCGAGGCCTCGGGCGTGTCGCCCGAAGGCCGGATCACCCCGGCGTGCCTCGGCCTGTGGAACGACGAACAGCGCGATGCGCTCGCGCCGATCGTCGCCGAGATCAAGGCCGCCGGCGCGGTCCCCGGCATCCAGATCGCGCATGCCGGACGCAAGGCCAGCGCCAATGTGCCCTGGGAGGGCGACGACCATATCGCCGAGGGCGATCCGCGCGGCTGGGAGCCGATCGCGCCGTCGGCGGTTGCGTTCGGCGGTGGCCTCAGCCGCACCCCGCGCGAGATGACGCTGGACGATATCGAGCGGGTGAAGGCCGATTTCGTCGCTGCGGCGATTCGCGCGCGCGATGCCGGGTTCGAATGGCTGATGCTGCATTTCGCGCATGGCTATCTGGCGCAGAGCTTCTGGTCGCGCCACTCGAACCAGCGCACCGACCAATACGGCGGCAGCGCCGAAAATCGCGGGCGTTTCCTGCTCGAGACGCTCGAGGCGGTGCGTGCGGTTTGGCCCGAGCATCTGCCGCTCTCGGCCCGTTTCGGGGTGCTCGAATATGACGGGCAGGACGAGGAGACGATGAAGGAATCGATCGCGCTGGTCGGCGACATGAAGGCGCGCGGGCTCGACTTTATTGATGTCAGCATCGGTTTTTCGACCCCCGCCGCGCAAATCCCCTGGGGGCCGGCGTTCATGGCGCCGATTGCGCGCCGGGTGCGCGAGGAGACCGGGCTGCCCAACGCCACCAGCTGGTATATCGGCAACTCGGAAAACGCCAACCGCATGGTCGCTGATGGCGATGTCGATCTGGTGATGATGGGCCGCCCACTGCTCGAGAACCCGCACTGGCCCTATCAGGCCGCGCGCGAACTCGGCGTCGACAATGCCAGCTGGGCGCTGCCCGCGCCCTATGCGCACTGGCTTGCCCGCTACCGCGCGGCGTGACCACTTATTGAGCAAAAAAAGGGGAGGCGGATGACCGCCTCCCCGATATGCGCAAGTGTCGTTCCGTTCTGATTATCAGGCTGCGCTCTGCATGCCATAGCCGTTGCGCATCAGGAACAGCGCGCGGCGTTTGCGATTGGCCCGGGTCTTGAACGGGTTGTCGCGGTTCGGGCGCTGCGCGATCAGCGCTTCGAGACGACGATGGTCGATCGGGCTGTCCGGATTTACCGAGCGGGCAACGGGCCGTGCGGGCGCGGGATGAATCACCGGCTGCGCGAAGCTGGCCGTAGCGGGCGCCGCCGCCGTCATCACCGGTGCCGCAGGCGGACGCCCATGCGGCGAGGCCAGGCTCCGCTCGTATTCGGCGTCGGATGCGCGCGCTTCGGCCATCATGGCCGCGCTCTTGCGCGTCCGGGTGCGGCGCAGCGCGATCGCGCCGCCACCGATGCCCAGCGCGGCCAGCAAGGCGGCCATCCAGCCCCAGACCTCGCCATCGCCTTCGGTCGGGGCCGGCGGTGGCGCTGTCACTTCGGAGGGCGGCGCGGTCAGGGCAAGAACGGCGGCAATCGCGGCCCTTGCCGGGCGAATGGGGTGCGATAGGTTTGTCATGGTATCGCAACAAACGCGCAGGGTCGGGAAATTCGTTCACGCTCCAAGCTCCAATTACCGGTCAAATGACTGCGCCGACCGGCAGAACGATTTTTTAGGTCTGCAAGACTGACCTGATTTGCTGCTAAAGCGATAGTGCTGATCTTTGCCGGGGACCCGAACGACATGCGCAGTTCTGCCATTGCACTTGCGATACTTGGTCTGGCTCTGGGCGGGTGGAGCTTGGCGGCACAGGGTCCGTTGCCGCTCGATCTGGCCATCACGCGCCATCTGCAGGCACTTGTCCCGGCGCCGTCGCCATGGATCGAAGGCTTGTCGTCGACTGCGGCATGGCCCTTTATCGTCGTCAGCGCGCTGGTCGCGGCAATCTTCGCCGCATCGCTGGCGGGGCTGCGCGGTGCGGCGGGGACGCTGGCGGGGATCGGCCTGGCCATGGCGGCGGAGCGTGGCCTGAGGATGCTGATCTTCGTGCCCCGGCCCGACCCGGCGCTGGTCGATGTCGCCCAGGCGAGCGCATCGTCGGGCCTGCCCTCGACCTTCGCCATTTTCTATGGAGCAGCCGCAGCGGCTCTGGTTCTGGTTTCGATGGGCCGTCGCGGGCCGGAAGCGCATATCGTGCGCTGGAGCGCCGTCGCCCTGCTGGTAGCGGGTTGCCTGGGCCGGGTCGCTGCGGGCGGCCACTGGAGCAGCCAGGTGGTCGCCAGCGCCGCATTGGGCGCGCTCGCCAGTCTGGCCGCGATGTACCTGTTCAGGGTGGCGCGCTGAGCTATTCCATCGCGAACCGGGGCAGGGTGGCGATGCCTGCGAGCGCCAGTCCTAGCGCTGCCGAGGCCCATAGCGAGCTCAGTCCCCATGTCTGGAAGGCGAGCGCGCCGAGCAGCGCGCCGGCCACCAGCCCGGCCCAGAGCAGCAGATAGGGCAGCCATTCGCCGCGATGCTCGCGCTGGTGCACC
Source organism: Blastomonas sp. UPD001 (assembly GCF_003426715.1). Classification (NCBI taxonomy): domain Bacteria; kingdom Pseudomonadati; phylum Pseudomonadota; class Alphaproteobacteria; order Sphingomonadales; family Blastomonadaceae; genus Blastomonas; species Blastomonas sp. UPD001. The sequence continues at coordinate 2,016,519 of NZ_QKVT01000001.1, read as the reverse complement.
CGCGCCAGCGCCTGGCCGAGCTTGACCAGCGTGCCCGTCATATAGGTGAGGCCGATGCTCACCTGACCCTCGCGCTGGAACGCGGTGTTCTCCGCACCCATCGCGAGCAGGGTGCAGCCGATCGCCGGAATCGTCATCCCCGCCATGGCGAGGCCTGCCGCCAGCGCGAGCAGCGCAGCGACGAGCAGCACCGTTACCGGCAACCGCTGCGCCCACCGCCATCCGCGTGGAATTGCCCGACATGAAGGCGGTGAAGAAGCCGCCGGTTTCCAGAAAGCCGATGGCATCGACAAAGCCTGCCAGCCCTGCGAGTGCGGCGGCAAGCAGCCAGTGATGGCGCTGATAGCGTGTCATGTCCGACGCTTAGCGCGCGGGGCAGGGTGCTGTCACCCGTCGCAAGGCAGTGCGCAGCGGTTTGACAAGTCCAACAGCGCTGCCTATATCCGGCTCCAACACCGGACGCTTCGAGACATGACAGGTTTGCGCGGACCTGCCGAACGAAGGAAGCCTTCGGGATAATTCTGACGCGATAGGCTGCGGTTCATGGGCTTCCCATGAGCTTGCGGCCTTTTGGCGTCTTTGTGCGCCGCGAATCGACAGACACGAAAAGGCGAAGACACGTTTATGGCAACTTCCGCACGAGCATCGGCCGCCACCAAGCCGACCCCGATGAAGCGTATCCGCAAGATCTTCGGTGACATCCACGAAGTCAGCGAAATGCCGAACCTCATCGAGGTCCAGCGCGAGAGCTACGAACAGTTCCTGCGTTCGGATCCCTCGATCGGTTATGTTTCGGGTCTCGAAAAGACGCTGCGCAGCGTTTTCCCGATCCGCGACTTCGCCGGAACCGCCGAGCTCGACTTCGTGCACTATGAACTCGAATCGCCCAAATACGATGTCGAGGAATGCCGTCAGCGCGGCATCACCTATGCAGCGCCGATGAAGGTGACGCTGCGCCTGATCGTGTTCGAGGTCGATGCCGAGACCGAAAGCCGCTCCGTGCTCGATATCAAGGAGCAGGACGTGTACATGGGCGACATGCCGCTGATGACCGCGAACGGCACGTTCGTGATCAACGGCACCGAGCGCGTGATCGTCAGCCAGATGCACCGTTCGCCGGGCGTGCTGTTCGATCATGACCGCGGCAAGACCCATTCGTCGGGCAAGTATCTCTTCGCAGCGCGCGTCATCCCCTATCGCGGTTCGTGGCTCGATTTCGAATTCGACGCCAAGGACATCGTCAACGTGCGCATCGACCGCAAGCGCAAGCTGCCGGTCACCTCGCTGCTGTACGCGCTGGGCCTCAACGACGAGGAAATCCTCGACTATTTCTACGAGACCGTGACCTATGAGCGCGGCACCGGCGGCTGGAAGATCCCGTTCGTCGCCGAACAGTGGCGCGGCATGAAGCCGGCGTTCGACATCGTCGATGCCTCGACCGGCGAAGTCGCGTTCAAGGCGGGCGACAAGATCACCCCGCGCGCCGCGACCAAGGCCGCCAAGGATGGCCTGACCAGCCTGCTGATCCCGACCGAGGAAATCTTCGGTCGTTACAGCGCCTATGACCTGATCAACGAGCAGACCGGCGAAATCTATATCGAAGCGGGCGACGAGGTCACCGCCGAGAATCTGGAAAAGCTCGACAAGGCTGGGATCGACCAGCTGGTGCTGCTCGACATCGACCATGTCACCACCGGTCCGTGGATCCGTAACACGATGAAGGCCGACAAGGCCGACAGCCGCGACATGGGTCTCGATGCGATCTATCGCGTCATGCGCCCCGGCGAACCGCCGACGCGCGAAACCGCCGATGCGCTGTTCGAAGGCCTGTTCTTCGATCCCGAGCGTTATGACCTCTCGGCCGTGGGCCGCGTCAAGCTCAACATGCGTCTCGAGCTCGATTGCGAGGACACCGTCACCACGCTGCGCCGCGAGGACATCTTGGCGGTCGTCAAGACGCTGGTCGATCTCAAGGACGGCAAGGGCGAAGTCGACGATATCGACAATCTGGGCAACCGCCGCGTCCGCTCGGTGGGCGAGCTGCTGGAAAACCAGTATCGCGTCGGCCTGCTGCGCATGGAACGCGCGGTCAAGGAGCGCATGAGCTCGGTCGACGTGTCGACCGTCATGCCGAACGACCTGATCAACGCCAAGCCGGCGGTCGCCGCGGTGCGCGAATTCTTCGGCTCGTCGCAGCTGTCGCAGTTCATGGACCAGACCAACCCGCTTGCTGAAGTCACCCACAAGCGCCGCGTCTCGGCGCTTGGCCCGGGTGGTCTCACCCGCGAGCGCGCCGGCTTCGAGGTCCGCGACGTTCACCCGACCCACTATGGCCGTATCTGCCCGATCGAGACGCCCGAAGGCCCGAACATCGGTCTGATCAACTCGCTCGCCTCGTTCAGCCGCGTGAACAAGTACGGGTTCATCGAGACCCCGTATCGCAAGGTGATCGACGGCAAGGTGACCGACGAGGTCGTGTATCTCTCCGCGATGGAAGAGGCCAAGCACACGATCGCGCAGGCGAATGCCGAGCTGAACGACGATGGCAGCTTTGCCGAGGACATCGTCTCGGCCCGCCAGGCCGGCGAATTCCTGATGGCACCGCGCGACATCATCACGCTGATGGACGTGTCGCCGAAGCAGCTCGTCTCGGTCGCGGCATCGCTCATTCCGTTCCTGGAAAACGATGACGCCAACCGCGCGCTGATGGGATCGAACATGCAGCGTCAGGCCGTGCCGCTGGTGCGCGCCGAAGCGCCGTTCGTCGGCACCGGCATGGAAGAGACCGTGGCGCGCGATTCGGGCGCCGCGATCGCCGCCAAGCGCGCCGGCATCGTCGATCAGGTTGATGCGACCCGTATCGTGATCCGCGCCACCGGTTCGGTGGATTCGGGCAAGTCGGGCGTCGACATCTACACGCTGATGAAGTTCCAGCGCTCGAACCAGAACACCTGCATCAACCAGCGTCCGCTGGTGAAGGTGGGCGACGTGATTGCCGAGGGCGACATCATCGCCGACGGTCCGTCGACCGATCTGGGCGAGCTGGCGCTGGGCCGCAACGCGCTCGTCGCGTTCATGCCCTGGAACGGTTACAACTACGAGGACTCGATCCTCATCAGCGAACGCATCGTGAAGGATGACGTGTTCACCTCGATCCATATCGAGGAGTTCGAGGTCATGGCGCGCGATACCAAGCTCGGCCCCGAGGACATCACCCGCGACATCCCGAATGTCGGCGAGGAAGCGTTGCGCAACCTCGACGAGGCGGGTATCGTCTATATCGGTGCGGAAGTGCATCCGGGCGACATCCTGGTCGGCAAGATCACGCCCAAGGGCGAAAGCCCGATGACCCCGGAAGAAAAGCTGCTGCGCGCGATCTTCGGCGAAAAGGCGAGCGACGTGCGTGATACCTCGCTGCGTCTGTCGCCGGGCGTATCGGGCACCGTGGTCGAGGTGCGCGTGTTCAACCGTCACGGCATCGACAAGGACGAGCGTGCGCTGGCGATCGAACGCGAGGAAATCGAGCGTCTGACCAAGGACCGCGAGGACGAGCGCGCCATTCTCAACCGTGCCACCTATAACCGCCTGCGCGAAATGCTGGTCGGCCAGGTCGCATCGGCTGCGCCCAAGGGCGTGAAGAAGGGTGTCGCCATCGACGAGGCGCTGCTCGACGAGGTCGAGAAGCACCTGTGGTGGAAGTTCGCGGTCGAGGACGATGCGGTCCAGGCCGATCTCGAAGCGGTCAAGGCCCAGTATGACGAGGCCGTGACCCGCATCACCGAGAAGTTCGACGACCGCCGCGAGAAGCTGGAGCGCGGCGACGAGCTGGCTCCGGGCGTGCTCAAGATGGTCAAGGTGTTCGTCGCGGTGAAGCGCAAGCTGCAGCCGGGCGACAAGATGGCCGGACGCCACGGCAACAAGGGGATTATCAGCCGCATCCTGCCGATTGAGGACATGCCGTTCCTCGAAGACGGCACTCATGTCGATTTCGTGCTCAACCCGCTGGGTGTGCCGAGCCGCATGAACGTCGGTCAGATCTTCGAAACCCATCTGGGCTGGGCCGCGCGCGGTCTGGGTCAGCAGATCTCGAAGGCTCTGGACGAATGGCGCGAGGCCAATCCGAACCCGGAAGCGGGCCCGCCGCCCGATGCCGTGCGCGAGAAGCTGAAATACGTCTATGGCCCCGAATATCATGCCGAGATCGACAACCGGTCGGACGAAGGCGTGGTCGAGCTGGCTGGTCTGCTGCGCAACGGCGTTCCGATGGGCACCCCGGTGTTCGACGGCGCGCGCGAGGCGGACGTGTCGCGGATGCTGGAGCGGGCGGGTCTCGACCCGTCGGGCCAGGTCGATCTGTACGACGGCCGTACCGGCGACAAGTTCGACCGCAAGGTGACCGTGGGCTATATCTACATGCTCAAGCTGCACCACCTGGTCGACGACAAGATCCACGCGCGTTCGATCGGGCCGTACAGCCTGGTCACCCAGCAGCCGCTGGGCGGCAAGGCCCAGTTCGGTGGCCAGCGCTTCGGGGAAATGGAGGTGTGGGCGCTCCAGGCCTATGGCGCGGCCTATACGCTGCAGGAAATGCTGACGGTGAAGTCCGACGACGTGGTCGGCCGCACCAAGGTCTATGAGGCGATCGTCAAGGGTGACGACACGTTCGAGGCCGGCATCCCCGAGAGCTTCAACGTGCTGGTGAAGGAAATGCGCTCGCTCGGCCTGAACGTCGAGTTGAAGACGACCGAC
>NZ_QKVT01000001.1:2006152-2011670 GCF_003426715.1 Blastomonas sp. UPD001 | reverse complement strand
CCAGGAAGGCGAAAAAAATGAACGAACTGACCAAATTCAACAATCCCGCCGTGAAGCCGGAAACCTTTGACGAAATCCAGATCGGTCTGGCTTCGCCCGAGCGCATCCGGTCCTGGTCCTTCGGCGAGATCAAGAAGCCCGAAACCATCAACTATCGCACGTTCAAGCCCGAGCGTGACGGCCTGTTCTGCGCGCGCATCTTCGGTCCGGTGAAGGATTACGAGTGCCTGTGCGGCAAGTACAAGCGCATGAAGTACAAGGGCATCGTCTGCGAAAAGTGCGGCGTGGAAGTGACCGTCACCAAGGTCCGCCGCGAGCGCATGGGCCATATCGAGCTCGCCGCGCCGGTCGCACACATCTGGTTCCTGAAGTCGCTGCCCTCGCGCATCGGCCTGCTGCTCGATATGCAGCTCAAGCAGCTTGAGCGCGTGCTGTATTTCGAAAGCTATGTCGTGATCGAGCCGGGCCTCACCAGCCTGGAAAAGTACCAGCTGCTCACCGAAGACGAGCTGCTCGACGCGCAGGACGAGTTCGGCGAGGACGCCTTCTCGGCCGGTATCGGTGCCGAAGCCGTGCGCCAGATGCTGATGGATCTGGACCTCGAGCAGGAGCGTGCCGATCTTCTGCAGGAGCTTGAGACCACCAAGTCGGAACTCAAGCCCAAGAAGATCATCAAGCGTCTCAAGGTCGTGGAATCGTTCATCGATTCAGGGAATCGTCCCGAATGGATGATCCTCGAGGTCATCCCCGTGATCCCGCCCGAGCTGCGCCCGCTGGTGCCGCTGGACGGTGGCCGCTTCGCGACCTCGGACCTCAACGACCTGTACCGCCGCGTCATCAACCGCAACAACCGTCTGAAGCGGCTGATGGAACTGCGCGCGCCGGACATCATCGTGCGCAACGAAAAGCGCATGCTGCAGGAAGCCGTGGACGCGCTGTTCGACAACGGCCGTCGCGGTCGTATCATCACCGGCGCGAACAAGCGTCCGCTGAAGTCGCTGTCCGACATGCTCAAGGGCAAGCAGGGCCGCTTCCGTCAGAACCTGCTCGGCAAGCGCGTCGACTATTCGGGCCGTTCGGTCATCGTGACCGGTCCGGAACTGAAGCTGCACCAGTGCGGTCTGCCCAAGAAGATGGCGCTCGAGCTGTTCAAGCCGTTCATCTACGCGCGTCTCGACGCCAAGGGTCTGTCGATGACCCTGAAGCAGGCGAAGAAGTGGGTGGAAAAGGAGCGCAAGGAAGTCTGGGATATCCTCGACGAGGTGATCCGCGAGCATCCCGTGATGCTCAACCGCGCACCGACGCTCCACCGTCTGGGCATCCAGGCATTCGAACCCGTGCTGATCGAGGGCAAGGCGATCCAGCTGCACCCGCTGGTCTGCTCGGCCTTCAACGCCGACTTCGACGGTGACCAGATGGCCGTCCACGTTCCGCTCTCGCTGGAAGCCCAGCTGGAAGCGCGCGTGCTGATGATGTCGACCAACAACATCCTGTCGCCCGCCAACGGCAAGCCGATCATCGTGCCCTCGCAGGACATGGTGCTGGGCCTGTACTATCTGTCGATGGACCGCGAAGGCGAGCCGGGCGAAGGCATGCTGATGGCGGACATCGCCGAAGTGCATCAGGCGCTGGAAGTGGGTGCGGTGACGCTCCACTCGAAGATCATCGCGCGCGTTCCGCAGACCGATGAACAGGGCAACCAGTATCTCAAGCGCTACCAGACGACGCCGGGCCGCATGCTCATCGGCGAATGTCTGCCCAAGAGCCACAAGGTACCCTTCGATGTCGTCAACCGCCTTCTCACCAAGAAGGAAATCGGCGACGTCATCGACCAGGTCTATCGTCACACCGGCCAGAAGGACACCGTCCTGTTCGCCGACGCGATCATGGGCCTGGGCTTCCGTCACGCCTGCCGCGCCGGCATCTCGTTCGGCAAGGACGACATGATCATTCCGGACAGCAAGGAGCGTCTGGTCGACGAGACCCGCGCGCTGGTCGCTGACTATGAGCAGCAGTACCAGGATGGTCTGATCACCCAGCAGGAAAAGTACAACAAGGTGATCGACGCCTGGAGCCGTTGCGGCGACCAGGTCGCGAACGCCATGATGGAAGAGATCAAGGCGACGCCGAAGGACGAGCATGGCCGCGAGGCGCCGGTCAACTCGATCTACATGATGAGCCATTCGGGTGCGCGTGGTTCGCCAGCGCAGATGAAGCAGCTCGCCGGGATGCGCGGCCTGATGGCCAAGCCCTCGGGCGAGATCATCGAAACGCCGATCATCTCGAACTTCAAGGAAGGCCTGACCGTTCTGGAGTATTTCAACTCCACCCACGGCGCGCGCAAGGGTCTGGCGGATACGGCGCTCAAGACGGCGAACTCGGGTTACCTGACCCGCCGTCTGGTCGACGTGTCGCAGGATTGCGTCATCGTGCAGGAAGACTGCGGCACCGAACGGGCGCTGGAAATGCGCGCGATCGTGCAGGGCGGCTCGGTCATCGCCTCGCTCGGCGAGCGCATCCTGGGCCGTACCCTGGCCGAGGATATCGTCGACGCGAAGTCGGGCGATGTCGTCGTTGCCAAGGACACGCTGCTCGACGAAGCCGCCGTGGCGTCGATCGAAGCCATGGGCATCCAGGCGGCGCGCATCCGTTCGCCGCTGATCTGCGAAGCGACCCAGGGCGTGTGCGGCAAGTGCTATGGCCGTGACCTGGCGCGTGGTACTCCGGTGAACATCGGCGAGGCTGTCGGCGTCATCGCCGCGCAGTCGATCGGCGAGCCGGGCACGCAGCTGACCATGCGTACCTTCCATATCGGCGGTGCGGCGCAGCTCAACGAGCAGTCGAACCTCGAGGCGGTGGCCGATGGCACGCTGCAGTACCGGGATATCCCGACCATCGTGAACAAGCGCGGCCAGCGCCTGTCGCTCGCCCGTAATGGCGAAATCGCGATCGTCGACAAGGAAGGCCGCGAGCGTGCGGTCCACCGCATCCCGTACGGCACGGTGCTGCTGGTCGACGACAATGGCGCGGTGAACATCGGCGATCGCATCGCCGAATGGGATCCGTTCACCATGCCGGTGATCACCGATACCAGCGGTGTCGTGAAGTATCAGGACCTGATCGACGGCAAGACGCTGGTCGAGCAGACCGACGATGCCACCGGTATCGCACAGCGCGTGGTCGTGGAATTCCGCGGATCGAGCAAGGCGAAGTCCAAGGAAGACCTGCGTCCGCGTCTTACCCTGCTCGACGAGGCCTCGGGCGAAGCGGCGCGCTACATGCTCGCCGTGGGTGCGATGCTCTCGGTCGAGGATGGCCAAAAGGTGGAAGCCGGCGATGTGCTCGCCCGTGTCAGCCGCGAAGCCGCCAAGACTCGCGACATCACCGGCGGTCTGCCGCGCGTGGCCGAGCTGTTCGAGGCGCGCAAGCCGAAGGACAATGCGATCATCGCCAAGGTTTCGGGCCGCATCGAGTTCGTCCGCGACTACAAGGCCAAGCGCAAGATCGCGATCCATCCGGAAGAGGGGGATCCGGTCGAGTATCTGGTGCCCAAGTCGAAGGTCATCGACGTCCAGGAAGGCGACTATGTCAAGAAGGGCGACAACCTGATCTCGGGATCGCCGGATCCGCACGACATTCTGGAAGTGCTGGGCGTGGAAGCGCTGGCCGAATATCTGGTCAGCGAAATCCAGGAAGTCTATCGCCTGCAGGGCGTGAAGATCAACGACAAGCATATCGAGGTGATCGTTCGCCAGATGCTGCAGAAGGTCGAGATCACCGATGGTGGCGATACCACGCTGCTGCCGGGCGAACAGCTCGATGCCGAGGAAATGAACGAGGTCAACGCCCGTCTGCCCGAAGGCAAGAAGTTTGCCGAAGGCAAGCCCGTGCTGCTCGGCATCACCAAGGCTTCGCTGCAGACGCGTTCGTTCATCTCGGCCGCGTCGTTCCAGGAAACCACCCGGGTGCTCACCCAGGCGGCGGTGGAAGGCAAGCGGGACTCGCTGATCGGACTGAAGGAAAACGTCATCGTGGGTCGTCTGATCCCGGCGGGCACCGGTGCGGGCATGGCGCGCATCCGCATCGCCGCGAACAGCCGCGACGCCGCGCTTCGCGCGCAGCAGCGTGCGCTGCAAAAGGCGATGGCTGCGGCGAACGAGGTCGAGGCCGCTCCCGCCCCGGCACCGGTCGCTGCCGAAGCCGAGGAATTCGGCGTCTTCCAGCGCCGTGATCGTGATCTCGGTCTCGCGGGTGATCGCGGCAGCATCGCGTTCGCCGATCTCGACGCCGTTGACGCTCACGCTGCCAGCCGACACCACCAGATAGGCGGCATAGGCCGGGTCGATCCGGTGGGTGATGCTGTCGCCCTTGGCGAGTGTCGCCCCGGACAGCCGTGCATCGGCCCGGATCATCAGCGCGCCCGCCAGGATGTCCTCGTCGCGGCCGCTGGCCAGAACTTCCAGCTTGCCCGAACGCTCACCCTTGGGGAACTGCTTGGCATCCCAGCGCGGAGCACCGCCCGCCTCATCGGGGATGATCCAGATCTGGAACAGCCGGGTTTCCTCGTCTTCCAGGTTGAACTCGCTATGCGCCACGCCGGTTCCCGCGCTCATCACCTGAACGTCGCCCGCTTCGGTGCGGCCTTCGTTGCCCAGGCTGTCGCGATGGGTGATCGCGCCGGTGCGGACATAGGTGATGATTTCCATGTCGCGGTGCGGATGGGTGGGGAAACCGCTCCTGGGGGCGATCTCGTCGTCGTTCCAGACGCGCAGGGCACCCCAGCCCATGCGGGCCGGATCGTGATAGCCGCCGAACGAGAAATGGTGGCGGGCATTGAGCCAGCCGTGATTGGCGTGACCCAGGGTGGAAAAATCGCGCTTCTCGATCATGTCACTTGCTCCTTGCTGGCATCGGACACGTGCCGACGCCTTGGCTTGAGCAACAGATAGTCTCGCGCTATCGTTTCCGAAACAGCCAGTTTGGAAAAGGATTGTTTCCAGATATGCGACTTCCCGATTTCGAGGCCTGGGCGGTCTTCGCCGCGGTTGCCGATACCGGCAGCTTTACCGGCGCGGCCGATGCGCTCGGCCTGTCCAAGGCCAAGGTGTCCAAGGCGGTGTCGCGGCTGGAGGCGGAACTGGGGACGGTTCTGTTCCACCGCACCTCGCGGCGGCTGTCGCTGTCGGCGGCGGGGCGGTCGCTGGTCGATCATGCGCGTCGCATCCGGATGGACGGCGAGGCGGCGGTCGAGGCGGCGCGCGACGAGGCGGTGCTGCTCAGCGGGACCGTGCGCATCGCGGTACCGATGAGCTATGGCCTTAGCGCGGTCGCGCCGCTGATCGCGCAGTTCATGGCGCTGCACCCCGGCATATTGATCGACATGCACCTGTCCGATGCGCGGGTGGATCTGGTCGATCAGGGCTTCGACATGGCGCTGCGCATCGCGGTGCTGCCCGACAGCAGCCTGCGCTTCGGCCAGGGCTTCGGCTTGGGCGGCGAATGGGGTGGCGCGGCACTG
>NZ_QKVT01000001.1:1989899-2006052 GCF_003426715.1 Blastomonas sp. UPD001 | reverse complement strand
CGACTGCCGGTCCGCGCCGCTCACGCTCAGCATCGTCACCCCGCCCTCGCCGCACCGCCCCGCGCGGGTCGAGGCGCTGATCGCCTGGCTGCGCCCGCGCCTGGCAGGGGGGCAGCAAGGGGAGTAAACTTGCGTTTCATCTCCGTTACGAATTGGAAACCAATTGGCGTTAATTTGGCAAAAGCGACGAACCGAAAAGGGCCGTCCGAGCGCCGGAAACGGGAGTCTTCCGCGACTTCCTGCGCCCGCGCAGGCCTGTGCGACTCGTGGAGTCAGGCCGGTTAATTCAAAATTAACCTTTTGCCCCCAAAAAAATATGGTTAATGTTTTCCTCGTCGATCCGTTCTTGGGTCCAGATGACTGAACGGTGCCGATGGCACGGGCGAAAAGGGGCTGCACATGCGGGTGCTTTTGATCGAAGATGAGCCGACCACGGCCAAGGCAATCGAGCTGATGCTCACGACCGAGGGTTTCAACGTCTATACCACCGACCTGGGCGAGGAAGGCCTCGACCTCGGCAAGCTGTATGATTACGACATCATCCTGCTGGACCTGAACCTGCCCGACATGCACGGCTATGACGTGCTGAAGAAGCTGCGCGTCGCCAAGGTGCAGACGCCGGTGCTCATCCTTTCGGGCATTTCGGAAATGGACAGCAAGGTGCGCTCGTTCGGATTCGGCGCCGACGATTACGTGACCAAGCCGTTCCACCGCGAAGAGCTGATCGCGCGCATTCACGCCGTGGTGCGCCGCTCCAAGGGCCATTCGCAAAGCGTCATCCGCACCGGCAAGCTGGCGGTCAACCTGGATGCCAAGACCGTCGAGGTCGATGGTGCCCGCGTCCACCTGACCGGCAAGGAATATGCGATGCTCGAGCTGCTGTCGCTGCGCAAGGGCACCACGCTGACCAAGGAAATGTTCCTGAACCACCTGTATGGCGGCATGGACGAACCCGAACTCAAGATCATCGACGTCTTCATCTGCAAGCTGCGCAAGAAACTGGCGCTGGCCTGCGGGGGCGAGAATTATATCGAGACCGTCTGGGGCCGCGGCTATGTGCTGCGCGATCCGGAGGCCGATGGCGAGGTGATCGCTGCCTGATTACTCCTGAACTACCCTTCACCCTTCCTCTCTTCCTGAAAGGGGTCGCGGGCAACCGCGGCCCCTTTTGGCTGTTCGCCGGGCGGCAGAAATGCGTCCTTTCGCTTGCCAAGCCGGGCCTCCGCGTTAACGGTTGCGCGCCGGGGAGGGCCGAATGACGCATCCATATCGCACGCATGCCCGCGTGCTGACCGCATCGCTGGTCGGCACGGCGGTCGAATTCTACGATTTCTATATCTACGCGACCGCTGCCGCCCTGGTGTTCGGGCCGCTGTTCTTCCCGTCTGAAAGCGCCTCGGCGCAGCTCATGCTGAGCTATATGAGCTTTGGCCTGGCCTTTTTCGCGCGGCCCGTCGGTGCGATCGCCTTCGGCCATTTCGGCGACCGGATCGGGCGCAAGTCCACGCTGGTCGCCTCGCTGCTGCTGATGGGCGGATCGACATTGCTGATCGCCTTCCTGCCGACCTGGCAGATGGTCGGCTGGGTCGCGCCACTGCTGCTGTGCATCCTGCGCTTCGGCCAGGGCTTCGGCTTGGGCGGCGAATGGGGTGGCGCGGCACTGCTGGCGGTGGAAAATGCCCCGCCGGGCTGGGCGGCGCGCTTCGGCATGGCGCCGCAGCTTGGCGCGCCGGTCGGCTTCATCGCGGCCAATGGGCTGTTCCTGCTACTGGGGCTCAATCTGACCGAAGAGCAATTCGTCGCCTGGGGCTGGCGTGTGCCCTTCCTCGCCAGCGGCATCCTGGTCGGCCTCGGCCTATGGGTGCGGCTGAAGATCAGCGAGACCCCCGATTTCGCGCGCGTGCTCGAGGCCGAGCGCCCCGCGCCGGTGCCGGTCGCCGAGCTGCTGCGCCACCATCTCCGCGCGACATTGGCGGGGACCTTCGCGGTCGTCGCCTGCTTTGCGATCTTCTATCTCTCGACCGCCTTCGCGCTCGGCTATGCCACCACCGCGCTGGGGCACGACCGCACCAGCTTCCTGATCGTCCAGCTGGGTGCGATCCTGTTCCTGGCGCTGGGCATCGTCATTTCGGGCTATCGCTCGGACGCGACGAGCAGCGGGCGCGTGCTGATGATCGGCTGCGCGGCGACCGTCGGCGTCGGCCTGATGTTCGGGCCGCTGCTGGGTTCGGGTTCGCTCTGGCTCGCCTGGATCGCCTTGTCGGTCGCGCTGCTGGTGATGGGCTTCGTCTATGGCCCCCTGGGCGCGTGGCTGCCGCAGCAGTTCCCCGCTCGCGTCCGCTATACCGGCGCGTCCACAGCGGGGGCGGGCGGTAGGTTAGCGCTCAGGGATATTGCTGGCGGGCGTGCATCACTGCGGCCACGATCACTGCATCTTCGGTCACGCGATAGATGATGAGGTAGTTGGGGTGGACGATGGCTTCCCGCGTTCCGCTGACCCGGCCAGTCCGGTACATCAGCGGGTGCTGGGTCAGTCGCTCGGCACAGGCCAGAATGGCGTCTTCCAGCTTTCTTGCAGCGCGCACATTCCGTGACGCAATATATTCCGATATGTCCCGGAGATCGGCGAGCGCCGCCTCAGTCCAGATCAGCTTCAGGGGTTTCATATTTGCTGATGATTTCGCGCATCTGCCTCATCACCTCTTCATGCGGGATGAAGGGCCCGGTCGATTGCAGCGCGCGTTCGACCTTTGCGCGGAACCATGCATCATAGGCCTCTTCCTCTTCGGACGAGGCGAATTCGGACTCGATCGGGGAATATTTGACCATGGCGTCAGTCTATCACAGGCGCCGCGGGCCGCAACAGCGTGAGCTTGGCCTTGCCGACGACGCGTTCGGTGTCGATCTCGAACCCGGCGACATCGAGCGTTTCCTTCGCCGAGGTCTCCACGCTGATCCAGCTCGAGGGCGCGAACCAGCCCAGGCGGCCGAGCTTGTCGAGCGCCACCGCGCCCGCGCCGGTGCCGTAAGGCGGATCGAGCAGCACCAGGTCGAACGGCTTGATCGCGGGACCTAGCGACAGCGCGGAACTCGGTCGCACCTGGCAGCGCGCATCGGCCCCGAGCAGGCGGATATTGCCCTTGAGCACGTCGATCGCAGGCCGGTCCTGCTCGACGAACACGCAGCGTTCCGCGCCGCGTGACAGCGCTTCCAGCCCCAGCGCGCCCGAGCCTGCGAACAGGTCGAGCACGCTCAGCGCCTCGAACGAGCCGAGGCGGCTGGTGAGCATCGAGAACAGCGTCTCGCGGGTGCGGTCGGCCGTGGGGCGGGTGGTGTCGCCCGGCGGGGCCTTGAGCTTGCGCCCCCGCCATTCGCCCGAGATGATGCGCAGCATATTCAGACCTTCTCCCCGGAGGGGGAGAAGGATACGCAGCCTTGCCAAGCGACAGCGCGGCTAGGCGGAGTTGGATGAGGGGCAGCAACGCTCGCTTGGCTTTGCACCCGCGTCACCCTCACCCAGCTTCGTCTAGGCTCCTTCGTCGCCAAGACTGCGCAACCCTCTCCCTTCAAGGGAGAGGGCAAATGTGCCATCCCCCTCATTTCAGCGTCTTCCGGAACGCGACGACATCGTGGCGGCGCACCTCGTCGATCGCGCCGACATCGAGCCCTTCGAGCAGGAACGGACCATAGCGCGTGCGGATGAGGCGCGAGACCTTGAGGCCGAGATGTTCGAGCACGCGGCGCACCTCGCGGTTCTTGCCCTCGGTCAGCGTCATCTCGATCCAGCCGTTGCGCCCGGTGCGGCGCTCCAGATTGGCGTCGATCTTGCCGTAGCGCACGCCCTCGATGGTGATGCCGTGGATCAGGTCCTCGAGCTGCGCCTGGCTGACCTCGCCGAACGCGCGCGCGCGATAGGTGCGCTCGACCCCGGTCGCGGGCAGCTCCATCTGACGCTTGAGTTCGCCGTCATTGGTCATCAGCAGCAGCCCCTCGGTATTGAGGTCGAGCCTTCCGACCGGCATCATCCGCGGCGCATCGGGCGCGACCCTGGCGAGATGCTCGTAGATGGTGGGGCGCCCGGTAAAGTCGCGCTCGGCGGTGAGCAGCCCGGCGGGCTTGTGGAAGCGCCACAATTTGGCGGGTGCGGGTTCCTTGACCGGCTTGCCGTCGACGGTGATGCCGTTGAGGCTGGTCAGCACCGTGGCGGGCGTGGTGATCGCGACACCATCGCGCGCGACGCGCCCGCCCTCGATCATCCGCTCGATCTCGCGGCGCGAGGCGATGCCGGCGCGCGCGAGAAGCTTGGCGATACGCTGGCCTTCGCCGAGCGTGGAGGTGCGGGCCTTGGGTTGTGCGGCGCGCGGCGACGGACTGTCGTCGAGCGGATCGAATTTCGGTTTCCGGGGGGGCATGCGCGCTGCTATAACGTCGAAGCGCCGCGGCGGGAACGCAAGAATTGCACCCGGCGTATTTGCCTTTCCCGCCGCCCGCCCGTTCAGAAAGTTCCCCCATGCTGTTTTCGCGGTTCACCCGGTCGATCGAAACCATCCTGATCGTCGAGGACGAGCCGCTGGTCGCCTTCGACAACGAATTGCGCGTGGTCGATGCGGGTTATCGCGTCGTCGCCACGGTCGATACCGAGGCCGAGGCGATCGCGGTGCTGGAGCGCGAACCGATCCATCTGGTGCTCGCCGATGTCAACCTGTCGCGCGGCGGCAGCGGCGTCGAGGTGGCGCGGGCGGCGAGCGAGCGCGATATTCCCGTGCTGTTCGCGACCGGCACCTGCCCGGGCCATGCCAGGCAATATGCGATCGGCTGCCTGATCAAGCCCTATAGCGCGGCGGAGCTGGTCAAGGCGATCCACGCGGTCGATCTGCTGATCCGCGGCGAGACGCCCAAGGCCATGCCCAAGCCGCTCAACCTCTATTCGGCGGCGTAACCGCGCGCCTTTCTCCGGCGAACCTGGCGCGCATGAAGCGCAATGACTGCGCGCGAGGACAAGCGATGCTGAAAATCTGGATTCCGATGGCGGCGCTGGCCGCAATGACCGCCTTCGTGCTGGTCGAAGGCCACGCCGACATATCGCAGGCGGTAAGCCATCCGCGAAATGCAACGGCTCCTGCTGCGCTGGCGCAAAGCGCCGCCGGCCCGGTCGTGGCCGAACTGTTCACCAGCCAGGGCTGTTCGTCCTGCCCGCCCGCCGATGCGGTGGCAGCGCGCCTGGCCCGCGATCCCGGCGTGCTGGTGATCAGCCGCCCGGTCACCTATTGGGACCGGCTCGGCTGGAAGGACAGCCTGGGGCGCGAGGAAAACACCCGGCTCCAGCGGCAATATGGCGATACGGCTTTTGGTGGCGCGAATATCTACACGCCGCAGCTCGTGGTCGATGGTCGCGCGCAGGCGGTGGGATCGCAAGAGGCGAAGGTGCGTGGCCTGCTCGCCACGGCTGCGACGGCCCGGCACAAGGCGGGGCTCCGCGTCCGTATTGCCGCTGACGCGAACGGCCGGCAGGTCATGCTTGATGGCCCCAGGGGCCAGCAGGCCGAGCTGGTGCTGGTCGCGCTCGCGTCCGGACGCACGGTCAGCATCGGCGCGGGCGAGAATGGCGGGCGCAAGGTGCATTATACCAATGTCGTGCTGGCCGAACGCAATCTGGGTCGCTGGAGCGGCGGCGCGCTAAGCGTCCCGATCACGCCCGATATGCTCCGCGTGACCGGCGCGGACCGCCACGCGTTGCTCGTGCGCCAGGGGCCGGGCGGGCCGGTGATCGGATCGGCGGTGATCTGACCGGGCCAGCGCGCGCAAAAGCCTCTGGCGTAAATCGCTGGTGCCGCTAGTTTCCTGCCCCGGGATACGGGAAGGGAAGCTGAATGACCGAACACACTGCCGGGATCGCCCCCGAGGCAACGGGCTGGCGTGCGTCGCTGCCGGTGGGCCTGCGCCCTTATACCGAGGCCGCGCCGCTCGCGGCGCTGTTCCTGGGCATTTCCTCGGGCTTTCCCTTCGCGATGATCGCGGCGACGCTGTCGACCCGGCTGGCGCAATCGGGGATCGAGAAATCGACCGTCACCGCCTTTGCGCTGACCTTTCTCGCGTACAATTTCAAATGGCTCTGGGCCCCGATCATCGATGCGGTGAAGCTGCCGCTGATCGGGCGGCTCGGCCAGCGTGTGTCGTGGCTGATCCTGTGCGCGGTGCTGGTGATGGTCGCGATCATGAACCTGGGGCTCGCCGATCCGGAAGCCGATATTGCCAGCGTCGCGGTCGCCGCGATCCTGGTCGGGGTGGCGGGCGCGACCTTCGACATCGTGATCGACGCCTATCGCATCGAACTGCTCGAGCCGCACCAGCTCGGCGTGGGGTCGGGCATGAGCCAGTATGGCTGGCGCATCGGCGCGGCACTCGCGGGATCGGTGGCGCTGATCGTCGCATGACCACGCACCTGATCAATGCCGGTCACCGCCGCATCGGCTTCATCAAGGGCCATCCCAATCATATGGCGTCGGACGACCGGCTGTTCGGCTATCGTCGCGCGCTCGACCGCGCCGGGCTGCCTTATGATCCGGTGCTGGTCTGCGATGGCGAGTTCGACTTCGATTCGGGCGTGCGCGGCGGGCGCGCGCTGCTCGATCTGCCGCAGCGGCCGAGCGCGATCTTCGCCTCGAACGACGACATGGCCGCTGGCGTGCTCGCCGTGGCGCACGATCGCGGCATGGACGTTCCCGCCGAACTATCGGTCGCCGGGTTCGACGATACCACGCTCGCGCGCACCGTCTGGCCGCCGCTCACCACCATCCACCAGCCCATGGCAGAACTCGCGCGCACCGCAACCGAGATCCTCATCGCAGGCGGCGACATCACCCATCGCCGCCTTCCCCATCAACTTGTCGAACGCGCCTCGGTAGCGCCCCCAAACAGGACCTTTTCATGAGCGAACTGCCCTTGCCTCCCGCCTTTCGTGCCCTTGGCGGAAGCGATATCATGGTTTCCCCCATTGCCTGGGGCATGTGGCGGCTCGCCGACAATGGCCGCAGCGTTGGCGAAGCGACGCGGCTGGTCCACGCCGCGCTCGATTCCGGGATCAACTTCCTCGATACCGCGGACATCTACGGCTTTGACGGCCAGGGCGGCTTTGGCGATGCCGAGGCGCTGCTGGGCGAAGTTCTTTCCGCGGACCCCGCCCTGCGCAGCCGCATGGTGCTGGCGACCAAGGGCGGCATCCTGCCCCCCCTGCCCTATGACCAGAGCGCCGACTATCTGCGCACCGCGATCGACGCCTCGCTGCGCCGCCTGAAGGTCGATATGGTCGACCTGTGGCAGATCCACCGCCCCGATATTCTCGCACACCCGCAGGAGGTCGCGCGCGTGCTCGACGATGCGGTGAGCGCGGGCAAGATTCGCTCGATTGGCGTGTCGAACTTCACCGTGCACCAGATCGCGGCGCTCGATCACTTCCTGGCGAGCAAGCTGGTCACCACCCAGCCCGAGATCAGCCCGTTGCGGATCGCCTGTTTCGAAAATGGCGAACTCGATCAGGCAATGATGATGGGCCTGACGCCGATGGCCTGGTCGCCGCTGGGCGGTGGACGCCTCGCTGCGGCAGAAACCGCGCGCGATCGGCTGGTAGCGGCGGCGCTCGATGCCGTCGCCGAGGCGCAGGGCGTCTCGCGCAGCGTCGCGGCCTATAGCTGGCTGATGGCGCACCCGGCGGGGATCATCCCCATCATCGGATCGCAACAGGCCGAACGCATCGCCGAGGGCGCAGCGGCGCTCAAGGTGCGCTGGACCCGGCAGGACTGGTACGCGGTGCTGGTGGCCGCGCGCGGCGAGCCCCTGCCCTGATGCTGCGCGGCATGCTTCGACAGGCTCAGCATGAGCGGGGTTGGGGCTGTCATTCAAACCTTATCCGCTCAGCCTGAGCTTGTCGAAGGCCCCGCGCCAGATCGAAGGAACCGAAATATGACCCAAGCCCCTGATCAGCAATGCGAAATCGCCTGGTTTTCGGCGCTGTGCGACGACGACTATGAATTCCTGGGCGTGCCCGACCCCTATCTGCAATCGAGCTGGGAGCATTGCCGCAACATCGTGCTGCGCGCCGAGGAAGGCGGGTTCGACAATATCCTGCTTCCGTCGGGCTATTCGCTCGGGCTCGATACCACCGCGTTCGCCGCAGCCGTCGCAACCCAGGTCCGCCGCATCAAGCTGCTCTGGGCGACGCGCATGGGCGAGGACTGGCCGCCGCAGCTCGCGCGCCGCATTGCGACGCTCGACCGCATTCTCGGCCCCAACGCTTCGGGTACCGGCGGACGGCTGAACGTCAACATCATCTCGTCCGACATGCCGGGCGAGAAGATCGAATCCGGCCCCCGCTATGCCCGCGCGACCGAGATCATGAAGATCGTGCGTACCTTGCTCAACGGCGAGGCGCTCGATTTCCAGGGCGATTTTTACAACCTGAAGCTCGACCCGCCGCGCATCACCACATTGTCCGGCAAATGCCCCGCCTTCTATTTCGGCGGCCTCAGCCATGAGGCACGCGAATGCGCCGCGGAGGCGTGCGACGTGTACCTGATGTGGCCCGATACGATGGACAAGGTGCGCGAGAATATCGCCGACCTGAAGGCGCGCGCCGCCAAATACGGCCGCACGCTCAAGTTCGGCTATCGCGTCCATGTCATCGTCCGCGAGACCGAGGACGAGGCGCGCGCCTATGCCGACCGACTGCTCTCCAAGCTCGATGACGAGGCGGGCAAGGCGATCCGCGAAAAGTCGCTCGATGCCAAGAATTACGGCGTGCAGCGCCAGCAGGAACTGCGCGGCGCGGCCGATGGCGACGGCTTTGTCGAGGAGAATCTGTGGACCGGCATCGGCCGCGCGCGTTCGGGCTGCGGCGCTGCGATCGTCGGCACGCCCGATCAGGTGCTCGCCAAGTTGCGCGCCTATCAGGCCGAGGGCATCGAGGCGTTCATCCTCTCGGGCTATCCGCATGTGCAGGAAGCCGATATGTTCGCGCGCTATGTCCTTCCGCACATCCAGCACGGACCGCTCGAGATCTGATGGACCAGTCGCCGCATCCTGAGGCCAGCCCGTTCGACGTCGCCGTGATCGGCGGCGGCGTCAACGGCACCGGCATCGCCCGCGATGCCGCAGGACGCGGCGCGCGCGTGCTGCTGCTCGAGGCGCAGGATCTTGCGAGTGGCACCTCGTCCAATTCGAGCAAGCTGATCCATGGCGGGCTGCGCTATCTGGAGCATTACGAGTTCGGTCTGGTGCGCGAAGCGCTGGGCGAGCGCGAGATCCTCTGGGGCATCGCGCCGCACATCATCTGGCCGATGCGGTTCGTGCTGCCCTGGGTCAAGGGCCTGCGGCCGCGCTGGCTGCTGCGGCTCGGACTGTTCCTCTATGACCATATCGGCGCGCGCAAGCTGCTGCCCGCGACCGAGACGATCCGGCTCGACCGGCATCCTGCGGGCGCACCGCTCAAGCCCGAGTTCCGCCATGGCTTCGTCTATTCGGACGGATGGGTCGATGATGCGCGGCTGGTCGTGCTCAACGCGCGCGATGCCGCCGATCATGGGGCGGAGGTGCATAGCCGCTGCCCGGTGACAAAGCTGGCGCGCGTCGGCAATCACTGGCGCATCGAGACGCCGCAGGGCAAATTCACCGCGCGATCGATCGTCAACGCCGCCGGCCCCTCGGTGCTCGGCATCCTGGGCAAGTCGGGCGAGCAGCCCAAGCAGTCGATCCGGCTGGTGCGCGGGTCGCATATCGTGGTGCGCAAGCTGTTCGATCACCCGCACCCCTATTTCTTCCAGTTGCCCGATGGCCGCATCTTTTTTGCGATCCCCTATGAGCAGGACTTCACGCTGATCGGCACCACCGATCGCGACCAGCAGCCCGGCGAGCCGATCGTCGCGAGCGAGGAGGAAATCGCCTATCTGTGCGAGGGCGCGAGCCGCTTCTTTGCCAGGCCGGTGACGCCCGCCGATGTCGTGTGGACCTATTCGGGCGTGCGGCCGCTGGTCGACGACGGGTCGGGCAAGCCCGAAGCGGCAACGCGCGGCTATCGCTTCGAGCTGACTGAAGAGCATGAAGGCGCGCCGATGCTTTCGGTCTTCGGGGGCAAGATCACCACCTTCCGCACGCTCAGTCAGGAGGCGGTCGACAAGCTCGCCAGCCGCGTTCCATCCTTGCGCGGCGACCATTGGACGCACGCCAGCCCCCTACCCGGCGGCGATTTCGCCGTGCACGATGTGGCGCAGCAGATCGCGGGTCTGCGCCAGCGCTATCCGTTCCTCGAAGCCGGCTGGGCCGAGCGGCTGATCCGTACCTATGGCACGGTCGCCGCGCGCTTTCTGGGCGATGCCAGGACGCTCGCCGATTGCGGCGAGCATTTCGGCCATGGCCTGACCGAGGCCGAGGTGCGGCATCTCGTTACCAACGAATGGGCGGTCACCGCCGAGGATATTCTCTGGCGCCGCACCAAGCTGGGCCTGCACCTTTCGGCCGACCAGCAGGCCGCGCTCGAACGCTTTTTCCAGAAGGAACCCGTAACATGACACCCCGCATCGTCGCGATCGGCGGCACCGTTTCGATCGGCAGCACCACCGAGCTCGCGCTGCGCACCGCGATGGCCAGCGCCGCCACGTACGGGGCCGAGGTGCAACTGTTCGACGGGGCCTATCTGGCCGCGCTGCCGCATTATCGCTCCACGGCCCATGCCGGTGCGGAAGGCCGCGAGATGGTCGAGGCGGTGCGCGCCGCCGATGGCGTGCTGCTCGCAGCACCTGGCTATCACGGCACGATCTCAGGCCTCGTCAAGAACGCGCTCGATTATCTCGAGGACCTGTCGAAGGACACGCGCCCCTATCTCGATGGACGCGCGGTCGGGCTGATTGCCACGGCCTATGGCGACCAGGCCACGATGAGCACGATGCAGACGCTGCGCAGCATCGTCCATGCCTTGCGCGGGTGGCCGACGCCGATGGGCGCGACGATCCGCACCTATCCCGGTCTGTTCTCGCCCGATGGCGAATGCCTGGATGACCGGGCGCGGATGCAGCTCGACATGGTCGGCCAGCAGGTCGTGCAGGGCGCGACCAGCCTCAGCGCGATGGCAAGGCCCGCCGCATGAGCATCGCAGGCGCGGTCGAGGCCCTGAAACAGGGCAAGGTGATCATCATCATCGGTGACCGCTTCCGCCGGGGCGACATGGATCTTGCGGTCGCCGCGCAGCATGCGAGCGCAGAGGCGATCAACTTCATGGCGACGCACGGGCGCGGGCTGATCTGCCTGGCGATGCAGCAGGACCGCGCGATGCGCCTGGGCATCGGCCTCATGAACCCCGGCAAGGACCGGCAATCGGGAAGGCCTTTGGGCCGCTCGATCGAGGCCGCCGAGGGCGTCACCACCGGCATTTCCGCCGCCGACCGCGCGCAGACGGTCCGGGTCGCGGTCGCGCCCGAGGCCACCGCCGACGACATCGTCTCGCCCGGCCATATCTTCCCGCTGATCTGTTCGCCCGGCGGTGTGCAGGAGCGCCCCGCTGCTGCCGAGGCCGCGATCGAGCTGTCACGGCGCGCCGGCTGCGGCGATGCGGCCGTGATCTGCTCGATCATGCGCGACGATGGCGAGATGGCGCGGCCCGGCGACATTGCCGATCTGGTCGAACGCTTCGGGCTAGAGGTCGCGGATATCGGCGATCTGCTGGACGAGAATGCAGGCACGGAGGCTGCGCATGGCGAATGATCCGCTGATCCTGGTGCTCGACGAAGGCACCACCTCGACCCGCGCGATGCTCTACACGCTGGCGGGCGAATGGATCGCGACCGAGCAGCGCGACATCACCCAATATTATCCGCAGCCCGGCTGGGTCGAACATGACGCGACCGAGATCTGGGAGCGCACCCTCGCCTGCGCGCAGGCAATGGTCGACCGTGCCGGCGGGGCCGAGCGGATCGCCGCGATCGGCGTCACCAACCAGCGCGAGACCGTGGTCGCGTGGGACAAGGCGACCGGCCAGCCGCTTGGCAAGGCGATCGTCTGGCAGGATCGTCGCACCGACGAGCAGTGCCAGCAGTTGCGCGCGGGCGGTCATGAGGCTGCGGTGCAATCGGCCACCGGGCTGCTGCTCGACCCCTATTTTTCCGCGACCAAGATGGCGTGGATGCTGCGCAACATCGACGGTGCGGATGCGCTGGGCGACCGGCTCGCCTTCGGCACGATCGAAAGCTGGCTGGTGTGGAATCTCACCGGCGGGCTGCACATTTCCGACGTCTCGAATGCCAGCCGCACCAGCCTGCTCGCGCTGACCGGCCAGAGCTGGGACGAGGGCCTGTGCGACCTGTTCGGCGTTCCGCGCGCCGCGCTTCCGCAAGTGGTGGCCAGCACCGGTGCGTTTGGCACGACGAAACCGGAACTGTTCGGCACCCCGATCCCGATCACCGGTCTTGCCGGCGATCAGCAATCCGCCACGATCGGCCAGGGCTGTTTCGATTTCGGCCAGACCAAGGCGACGCTCGGCACCGGCGCGTTCATCCTCGCCAACATGGGCCAGACCCCGCCGAGATCGGAGCACCGCCTGCTCGGCACCGTGCTGTGCGAGGTAAACGGCACGCGCAGTTTCGCGCTCGAAGGATCGGTGTTCGTGGCGGGCAGCCTGGTCAAATGGCTGCGCGACAGCATCGGCCTGCTGGGCAATGCGGCGGAGAGCGAGGCGCTCGCGCGCTCTGTGCCCGATAGTGGCGGCGTGGTCGTGGTCCCTGCGCTGTCCGGGCTTGGCGCTCCCTATTGGCTGCCCGATGCGCGCGGTTCGATCACCGGACTCTCGTTCGCGACGACGCGCGCGCATATCGTTCGTGCGTCGCTCGAATCGGTCGCCAATGTGTTCCACGATCTCGGCCGCGCCTTTGCCGCCGATGGCGCGCCCTGGTCGGTGCTGCGGCTCGACGGCGGGATGAGCGCGAATGACTGGATCGCGCAGGATATCGCCGATGTGCTGAACATCCCGTGCGAACGCCCGAGCGATGTCGAGACCACGGCGCGCGGCGCGGCGATCCTCGCCGCGATCGGTGCAGGCCATTATGGCTCGCTCGAAGACGCGCGCGCGATGGTCGCGCCGATCCAGACCTTCGATCCGCAGATGGACAGCGCGGCGCGCGACCAGCGCCTCGGCCAATGGACCAAGGCGCTGGCGCAGATCGCGAACAGGATTTCGTAGCTGCCGGTGCTGTCGAGAATATAGCCGGTGAACAGCGCCATCCCCATGCCGCCGAGCGCGCCGACGGTGCCGCCGATGCCCACGACCGAGCCGACCGCACCGCGCGGGAAGACATCCGACGGAAGCGTGTAGAGGTTGGCCGAGAAGGCCTGGTGCGCCGCCGTGGCGAGGCCGATGATCAGCACCGCGCCCCAGACGCTGTCGATGCCTTGCGCGAACCAGATCGGCGTGACGGCCAGCGCGCAGACCAGCATTGTCGCCTTGCGCGCGAAATTGGGAGTCTTGCCGGCCTTGATCAGCCGCGAGGACATCCAGCCTCCGAAGATCGAGCCGCCGTCCGAGATGAGATAGATCGCGGCGAGCGGCAGGCCGAAGGTCTTCAGGTCCATGTCATAGCGCTCGAACAGATAGCCGGGCAGCCAGAACAGGAAGAACCACCAGATCGGGTCGATCAGAAACTTGCCGAGCGCATAGGCCCAGGTCTCGCGCACGGTGAGCAGCTTGGCCCAGCCGATCTTCTCGACCGGGTCTGCCGGGTCCTGCTGGATCCAGGCGAGTTCGGCTGCCGAAACGCTCTTGTGCTCGGCCGGGTGACGATAGATCGCCCACCAGGCGATCAGCCAGACCAGGCCGAAAATGCCGGTGATGTAGAAGGCCTCGCGCCAACCGAACCACAGGACCAGGGCGGGCACGAGCAGCGGCGTGATGATCGCGCCAACATTGGCCCCGGCATTGAACAGCCCGATGGCAAAGGCGCGCTCGCGCTGCGGGAACCAGTCGGTGACCGCCTTGATCCCGGCTGGAAAGTTGCCGCTCTCGCCGATGCCCAGGCCGAAGCGCGCGGCGGCGAAGCTGGTGACGCCGCTCGCCAGACCATGCGCCATATGGCCCGCGGTCCAGATGACGATGGCGATGGCATAGCCCAGCCGCGCCCCCAGCACATCCACCACCCGGCCGAAGCCGATATAGCCGATGGCATAGGCGACCTGGAACCAGAAGACGATCGCGGCGAAATCGGTCTCGGTCCAGCCGAACTCGGCGACGAGGGTCGGCTTGAGCACGCCGATCATTTGGCGGTCGATATAGTTGATGGCGGTGGCCGCAAACAGCAGCCCGACGATCACCCAGCGATAGCGCCCTGCCCTGCCCGCTGCGGCATCGAGCGCCTGGGGCCGTGTCGCAGTTGCGGCGGTTTCAACCATGTTCAGCTCTCCCAAAGCAGCGCCCGGCCGTTGCCGATCCGCCTCCGTCCTGTTCCGTCAGCGCGGTTGCGCTGCCACCACGCGGCAATGCACATCGCCATGGCCGACAAACTCGGCGCGAAAATTCTGGCCGACCGCGATCTCGTGCACCCCGGTGATCGCGCCGGTCGAAACCCATAGCCCGTTCGACACGTCGAAGCCGCGCTGGATCAGGTTCGCCAGCAGAAAGCGCACCGCGCCATAAGGCCCATCGAGCATGGTCGCGGCGGTCGCCTGGCCAACCTCTGCGCCGTCAATCTCGCTGCGCACCAGAATGGCGCACAGATCGGTCTCGCGCCAACCGGTCAGCTCTGCGCCGAGCACCACGCCGGCATTGTTCCCGAAATCGGAAACGGTCACCGCAGGACCATCGAGATTGATCCGCGCATATGGCGAGCTGGCGATCTCGATGCCCAGCCGCACGTCATCGAGGATCGCGCGGGTCCCCTCGTCGTCGGTGGGCACCGGGCCGGCGAATCCGGGAGCGACATGCAGCAGGATTTCCGCCTCGCCCGCCGCAAAGCCGCCTTCGAAGACCGGCATCTCGGGGACCTGGCCGCTGCTCGCGTCGACCACGCTATCGGCGAAAATGGGCCCTGAAAGACGGTTCGCGCCCAGCGTGCCGTCGAGCGGGGGATTGATCCGCCCGACCTTCCAGCCTGCCACCGCGCGGCCATCGATATGGATGGCGCGGTCCTGGATCGAATAGGCGGCAGCGAGCGCATCGGGAATCGGCCCCGGATAGACGCTGAGCGCGCGTGCCTCGCGCCGCGCGCTGACAAAGGCCTGCGCCACCGCATCCACCTGTGCACTGACCTGCAATTCCATCCCCATCCGTCGTCCTTCTCTCAATCCCATTGCCTAGAGGAAACCGGTGTCATCCGCAAGGGGCGGCGTTTCCGCCACCCGGCCCTCTAGAGCGTCACACCCTTTTTCCAGATCGCGATCGCCCGCTGGCCTACGCGCTCTGCTGCGGTCCGCTCGCCGCTCGCGATGGCGAGCAGCCTGTTCAGGAACGCGCGATCGACCGCCTCCGCCGAAGCCTCGAGCACAGCGGACGCATCGAAATCGATCCAGTGCGGCTTGCTGGTCGCAAGCGCCCGGTTCGAGGCAATCTTGACCGTTGGTGCCGGAAAACCCAGCGGCGTACCGCGCCCGGTAGTGAACAGCACCAGGGTCGCGCCGGCAGCGGTCAGCGCGGTCGAGGACACGGCATCATTGCCCGGCGCTTCGAGCAGCGCGAGACCGGGCCGGTCGGCTTGCGCTCCGTACGCGATCACGCTGGCGAGCGGCGCGGTTCCCGCCTTCTGCACCGCACCCGCCGACTTTTCCTCGAGCGTGGTGATGCCGCCCGCAATATTGCCCGGCGAGGGATTTTCCGACACCGGCAGACCCTGGTCGAGATAATAGCGCTTGAAGCGGTTCACGAGATCGGCGGCCTGCGCGAAGGTTTGCGCGTCGACCGCGCTATCGAGCAGCGCCTGCTCCGCGCCGAAAATCTCGGGAATCTCGGTCAGGATCGGTATACCGCCGGCTGCGGCGAGCGTCTCGCTGAACCGGCCGAGCAGCGGGTTGGCGGTAAGTCCCGAAAAGCCGTCCGATCCGCCGCATTTCAGGCCGACGACCAATGCGCCGAGCGGCAGCGGCTCGCGCCGGGCCTGCGCCGCCGCTGCCACCAACGCGTCGATGATCG
>NZ_QKVT01000001.1:1957587-1989799 GCF_003426715.1 Blastomonas sp. UPD001 | reverse complement strand
CGAGGACAGGCTGCGCACCTTGGCCCGCGCCGATGGCGGGATCGCGTCGATCAGCGCCGCCAACTGGTTCGATTCGCAGCCCAGGCCGAGCAGCAGCACGCCCGCCGCATTGGGATGCGCCGCCAGCCCGGCGAGCAACGCGCGCGTGCCCGCCAGATCGTCGCCGAGCTGCGAACAGCCGTGCGGATGCGCAAAGGCGATGATACCGTCGATCTTCCCGGTGGCGATCAGCGCGGCGTGACGCTGTTCGGCCGCGCGCGCGATCTGTTCGGCGGTGAGCGCCACACAGCCCACCGTCGGCAATATCCAGATCTCGTTGCGCGTGCCTACACGGCCATCGGCGCGGCGATAGCCCTGCCAGACCGCGTCTTCGGCGATGGTCGCGGGCGCCGCCATGACCGATGCCCGGCCCAAGGCGTACTGCTCCTCCCCCACCAGCGCGGTCACCAGATTGTGGCTGTGGATATGCGCGCCGGGCGCGATCGCGGCAGAGGCACGGCCGATCGGCAGGCCGTATTTCACCACGCAGTCCCCGACCCCGTGCGCCGTCAGCGCGAACTTGTGCCCCTGGGGAATATCGTCGGCAAGAACATGACGCGCACCGTCCAGCGCGACCTGCTCGCCCGCCCGCAACGGACGCAAGGCCACCGCCACCGTGTCAGCGGCATGCACCTGCATCGCATCGGGCATGTGGTCCCTCCCTTGCCTCACGACTCTCGCGCGGTCGCTCGCGCACAGGCATAGCGCCATGGTAACCGGTGTCAATCCCGCCGGGATTGCGTTTGGTGCAAACATGTGGCTAGGAAGTTTCTCGCACTGACACCGGTGTAGCATCGCGAATGGGGGCAGGAAGGCACGTGGGCAAGGCAAAGGACGGCAAGCCGACGATCAACGACGTGGCCCGCCTCGCCGGGGTGTCGAAAAAGACGGTGAGCCGAGTCATCAACCGCTCGCCGCTGCTCAATGCGCAGACCCGCGAAAAGGTCGAGGCGGTGATCGCCGAGCTCGGCTACGTGCCCAATCCGCAGGCGCGCGCGCTCGCGCTGCGCCGCAATTTCCTGATCGGGCTGATCCACGACAACCCCAATGCGCAGATGGTGCTGGGCGTGCAGGAAGGCATATTGTCGGCGATCCGCGATACCGAATTCGCGCTGGTCGTGCGCCCGGTCAACCGCCGCTCGCCCGACATGCTCGACGATGTCCGCGCGTTTCTGGACCAGCAGCGGCTGTTCGGCGTGCTGCTGCTGCCGCCGATTTCGGAAAATGACGCGCTCGCCCAGTTGTGCGACGAACTCGGCGTCACCTATGTCCGCATGGGGTCGGTGCGGCTGGACGAGGATGTGCACATGGTCGCCTCGAACGACCGCGAGGCCGTGGCCAAGGCGGTGGGCTATCTGGTCGGCCAGGGCCATCGCCGCATCGGTTTCGTCGCCGGCCCCGAAGGCTTCCGATCTGCCGCCGAACGTGCGCTGGGCTATCGCGACGCGCTCGATAGCGCGGGGGTGGCCATCGACGAGACGATCATGGCCGAGGGCAACTATACCTTCGAGACCGGCATTGCGGCGGGCGAGAAGCTGCTCGCTGCCTCGCCTCGACCCAGCGCCATCTTCGCCAGCAACGACGAGATGGCCGCCGGCGTGCTGCACGCCGCGCGCAGCATCGGCATGTCGGTGCCCGAGGACCTGTCGATCATCGGCTTCGACGACACCGCGATCGCCGCGCATATCTGGCCGCCGTTGACCACGGTGCGCTGGCCGATCCAGGCGATGGCCAGGGCCGCCGCGATCAAGCTGATCGACCCTGTCGAGGCGCGCGACCAGCCTTCGCATTTCCTGTCCGACCTGATCGAGCGCGCTTCCGTCGCCCCGCTCTGAACCGATCCGACCGCACCGCAATAGAGCTTGCACCGATCAATGACACCGGTTACCAAGCAAGCCAATATTCCCCCGAACCCAATCGGGCCGGACTCGCCGAGCACCGCCGCCCGGACAGGAGAGACATGATGAAGATCGCCCTGATCACCGAGAACAGCCAGGCCGCCAAGAACACCATCATCCACGAGGCGCTGACCGATGTCGCGCTGCCGCTGGGGCATGAGGTGTTCAATTACGGCATGTATACCGCCGAGGATTCGGCCTCGCTGACCTATGTCATGAACGGGCTCCTGACAGGCATCCTGCTCAATTCGGGCGCGGCGGATTTCGTCGTCACCGGCTGCGGCACCGGCATGGGATCGATGCTGGCGTGCAACGCGATGCCCGGCGTGTTCTGCGGTCTTGTGATCGACCCGACCGATGCGTTCCTGTTCGGCCAGATCAACGACGGCAACGCGATCTCGATGCCCTATGCCAAGGGCTTTGGCTGGGCGGCGGAGCTCAATCTGCGCGATTGCTATGCCAAGCTGTTCGACGGCGAGCGCGGTCTGGGCTATCCCAAGGAGCGCGCCGCGATCATGGCCAAGAACCGCGGCATCCTGAAGGACCTCAAGGCCGCGACCTGCCATGACATGCTGACCGTGCTCAAGACCGTCGATCAGGACCTGCTCAAGGCGGCAGTGGCGGGCGAGCGCTTTGCCGAGCATTTTTACCCCCACTGCCAGAACGAGCCGATCGCGTCCTATCTGCGCGAACTGACCGCCTGAACGACAGTCGCGCTATCCGGGGAGAGGACGATATGACGAACGGGCTTTTCGACCTGTCGGGGCGCGTCGCGGTGGTGACCGGCGCCAATACCGGCATCGGCCAGGGCATCGCACTGGCGCTGGCGCAGGCCGGCGCGGACATCGCCGCTGTCGGCCGCACGCCGGCCGAGGAGACCGCGCAAAAGGTCCGCGCGCTGGGCCGCCGGTGCGAACTCGTCTCGGCCGATCTCGGCACCATCGCCCCGGTCCAGGCCGTGGTCGATCAGGTACTGGGTTCGCTCGGCGGACTCGATATCCTGATCAACAATGCGGGCATCATCCGCCGCGCCGATGCAGTGGACTTTACCGAGGAGGATTGGGACGCGGTGGTCGATACCAACCTCAAGTCGGTCTTCTTCCTGAGCCAGGCCGCAGGGCGCCACATGATCGCGCAGCGCGAGGCGACGGGGCGTCGCGGCAAGATCGTCAACATCGCGTCGATGCTCAGCTTCCAGGGCGGCATCCGCGTGCCGAGCTATACCGCGAGCAAGAGCGGCGTGGCCGGGCTGACCAAGCTGCTCGCGTGCGAATGGGCGGCCAAGGGCATCAACGTGAATGCCATTGCGCCGGGTTATATCGCCACGAACAACACCGCAGCATTGCAGGCCGACGAGACGCGCAACCGCCAGATCATGGAGCGCATCCCCGAAGGCCGCTGGGGCGACCCTGCCGATATCGGCGGCGCGGCGGTGTTCCTGGCGAGCAGCGCTGCGGACTATGTCCAGGGCCATGTGCTCGCGGTCGACGGCGGATGGCTCGCGCGGTGACGGGTCCGGTCGTCTGCTTCGGCGAGATGCTGCTGCGCCTGGCGCCGCCCGGCGCGCGGATGATGGTGCAGGCGCAGAGCCTCGACATGGTGGTGGGCGGCGCGGAGGCCAATGTCGCCGCCGCGCTCGCCTCGCTCGGGCACGAGGCGCGGATGGTGACGCTGCTGCCGGGCTCGCCGCTGGGCGACAAGGCGAAGGCAGACCTCGGGGCTGCGGGTGTGGACACGCGTTTCGTCGCGCGCGCGGACGGTCGCATGGGGCTGTATTTCCTCGAACCCGGCGCGGGTCTGCGGCCGTCCTCGATCACCTATGACCGCGCAGGTTCGGCCTTTGCGCTGGCCAGGCCCGAGGCGCTGGACCTCAAGGGCGCGCTCGAGGGCGCTGCCCTTCTCCACATGTCGGGCATCACGCCCGCGCTGGGTCCGGGCG
Source organism: Blastomonas sp. UPD001 (assembly GCF_003426715.1). Taxonomy (NCBI): domain Bacteria; kingdom Pseudomonadati; phylum Pseudomonadota; class Alphaproteobacteria; order Sphingomonadales; family Blastomonadaceae; genus Blastomonas; species Blastomonas sp. UPD001. The sequence goes on along the minus strand of NZ_QKVT01000001.1, from coordinate 1,985,923 downwards.
GGGTCGCGCTGGCCGAGGCGGCGGTGGCCGCCGCGCAGGACGCGGGCGTGCCGATCTGCTTCGACGGCAATTACCGCGCGCTGCTCTGGGACGCGTGGGACAGCGATCCGCGCGCGATCCTGACCCGGCTGGTCGGAGCGGCAACGGTGCTGATCGGCAACCATCGCGACATCTCGCTGCTGCTCGGCAAGACCTTCTCCGGCGACGGCGCGGAACGGCGGCGCGAGGCGGTCGAGGCCGCGTTCGAGGCCTTTCCGAACCTCGAACTGGTCGCCTCGACCGCGCGCCATGTCGTCAGCAGCGATCACCACCGTATCGCCGCGCGGGTCGATACCCGCAGCGCGAAGCACCAGACCGCCGAGATCGACGTCACCGGCATTGTCGACCGCATCGGTACCGGCGATGCCTTTGCTGCCGGCGTGCTGCATTGCTATCTGCCGGGCGGCGACGCGCAGGCCATGGCCGAATGTGGACTCGCGCTGGCCGCACTGAAGCACAGCCTGCCCGGCGATTTCTGCCTGATCGGTCCCGCCGAACTCGCCGCCTTCTCGGCGCAAGGCGGCGATGTCCGGCGCTGAGCTGACCCGCCGCGCGCTGATCGGCAGCGGCGCGGCGCTGATCGCGGCGCCTGGCCTCGCGCGCTCCGCCGACCCAATGGTCGGGCGCTATCTCGGGCTGCGCGAGGACAATGTGCTCGCGTTCAAGGGCATCCGCTATGGCCGCGCCGAGCGCTTCGCGCCGCCGGTAGCCGAGCCCTGGACCGGCCCGGCAACCCGCGCGCAGCAATTCGGGCCGATCGCGCCGCAGCGCGGCAATCCCGAGCTTCCGCAGTCCGAGGACTGCCTGTTCCTCAACGTCTGGACGCCCGAGGCGAACCCGAACGCCCGGCGCGCAGTGATGGTCTATTTCCACGGCGGCGCGTACAACAACGGAACGGTCACCGATCCGCTGACCCACGGCCACCGGCTGGCCGCACAGGGCGATGTCGTGGTGGTCACGGTCAACCAGCGGCTCAACGCATTCGGCTATGCCTGGCTCAAGCCCTTCGGCGCGCGCTTTGCCGATAGCGGCAATCTCGGCCAGCTCGATCTGATCCTGGCACTGCGCTGGATACGCGATCATATCGCCGATTTCGGCGGCGATCCGGCGCGGGTGATGGTGTTCGGCCAGTCGGGCGGCGGCGCGAAGATCGCGACGCTGATGGCGATGCCGGCGGCGCGTGGCCTGTTCCATAGCGCGGCGACGATGAGCGGCCAGCAGGTGACCGCAAGCGGACCCGCCAACGCCTGGAAACGGACGCAAGCGCTGATGGCGGCGATGAAGCTCGCACCCGATGATGTCGAGGGGCTGCGCACCGCGCCGGTCGAGCGCATCGTCGAGTCCCTCACTGCCACCGATCCGGTCATCGGCGGGCCGGTCTATTTCGGGCCCGTGCTCGACATGACCAACCTGCCGCGTCACCCGTTCTGGCCCGATGCCGCGCCGCAATCGCTCGCCATCCCGATGATCCTGGGCAACACGCGCGAGGAGACGCGCGCGTTCATCGACCCCAGGGGACCTAAGCTCGAGGGGCTCGACTGGAGCAACATCGCACCGCGCATCGCCGCCGAGGTGAAGATCGATCTCGACCCCGAATGGGTCGTCGCCCGCTATCGCGCGCAGTTCCCCGATTGGTCGCCCGAGCGGCTGTTCTATGCCGCGACCACGGCGGGCCGATCCTGGCCGGGCCAGGTCATCGAGGCGGACGAACGTGCCAAGGCAGGCGCGAAAGCGACCTGGGTCTATCAGCTCGACCGCCCCTCGCCGATCGACCCCGCGCGCGGTGCGGCGCATACCGATGATATACCCTATGTCTTCGGCACACTGGATGCTCCGGGCAGCTATAGCGGCACCGACGCGCGCGCCCAGGCGACGCGCGATCTGATGATGAAGGCTTTCACGGGCCTCGCCAAGACCGGCAAGCCGGGTCTGGACAGCTGGTCACCCTACACCCTGCCCGACCGCGCGACTTTGGTGGTCGGCGACGGCGCGGCGGCGCTCGTCAACGATCCGCGCCGGTTCGAGCGGGAGCTGTGGGCGACGGGGCCGTACATTCAGCCGGGCAGCTGACCGGCTCCTTCACCGGATAGGCGATGATCAGCGCGAGCGGCCTGTCGCCCCGCTGCCAGATGCCGACCACCGCGCCATCATAGAGATAGGCGGTCATGCCGGGCCTGAGGGTCGCGCGCTGGCCGTCCGAGACCACCTCGCCCTCGCCGTCGAGCACATAATAGACCTCGTCATGCGCGATCGGATGTTCGCCGATCGCCGCGCCGATATCGAGCGTGCGGCGGCGGAACTCCATGCGGCGCGGTTGCGGCACATGGTCGCTGATCCGCCACGCGGTGCTCATGCCGATGCCCCCGTGCGGCGGCGGCTCGCGCTTGACCGTATCGAGCTCGTCGACCACAGCCATCGGCGGCGCAGCCGCGAGCAGCAGGGCGATGAGCGCGCTCATGGCTGGGTCGACCGCATCTGCGCATCGCGCGTCGAAAGACGCTCCTGCGCGCCGCCCGTCTGGCCGGGATAGCGACCCGATTTCGGGATCATCGTGTCGAGATTCCAGTCGGCCTCGCTGAACGGGGCGAAGGTCGCCACCGGCGCGGGATAGCCACCGACCTCGCTCTCGTCGTCGATGATGTCGCCGCGGCCTTCGGCGACGAAGAACAGCACGCGGATGTCGTCGGGCGCGCGGTCCCAGGGCCTTGCGCCGACGGTCTGCAGCAGCGAGGTCTCGACGTCGCCCGAGGGCAGCACCGCATAGGCATCCACCTTGGCGAGCGGTGCCTTGGCGGGGATCAGCTTGGCGCGCGTCTCGCCATAGCGACCAAACTGGGGCAGCGGATTGCCGTGCCGGTCGACCGCGCGGTTGTCCTTGCCGAAATAGGCCAAGTCCCCGTCGCCGCCGAGCATCAGGAACGGCAGCCCCTCGTTGGTGTCGTTGCCGCCGCGCATGACATTACCGATCGCGGTAATCTCGCCGGTGACATAGGGCTGCCCCAGCCATTCGAGATTCATCAGGTTGTAGTGCACCGCGCGGTGGCCGGGATTATAGATCAGGTTGTTGATCATCGCCACCTGCGCCCCGCCCTTGACCAGCGGCGAGCGCTCGACATTGTGCGCCCAGATGTTGCGGTAAAACATTATATTCGTGGCATTATCATGGATCAGCGAGCCCTTGCTGTGCTCGCCCTTGGGGTGGCTCGATACGGCCAGGCCCTCTGCCGCCAGATTGTCGCGGAACACGATATGATGGCTGGTGCCCGCGCGCCATTGCTCGACCGTGTCGCCGGTAAAACGCGGGCCCGAGGCGGACATGTTCTCGTCCACGCCCCAGAGGAAGCTGCAATGCTCGACCACGACATTGTGCGCGGCGACCGTGGAAAACGAATCCGCTTCCCAGCCCGACATGCGCGCCTGGCCATCGGCGCCAGTCATCACGCGGATGTGTGAGACGACGACATCGTGCGTACGCAGGTCGATGCCGCCCTTGATGATCGTGATCCCCGGAGACGGCGCGGTCTGACCCGCAATGGTGAGATAGGGCTCGCTGATTTCCAGCGTGCTGCGCCCGAGGTCGATCACCCCGCCCACCTCGAACACCACCGTGCGCGGCCCCTTGGCCGCAAGCGCCTCCGCGAGCGATCCCGGACCCGATTTGGCGAGCGTGGTGACGCGGATGATTCGCCCCCCTGCCCCGCCTTTCGTGGGATCGCCCGGATGCGGCTCGGCGGCGGCGTGGCTCAGGCTGGCCAGGGCGAAAGCCCCGATTATCGCGGCTTTCTGCAAGGTCTTGCGCATGGTCTCTCTCCCGTTGCCATGGTTATTGACAGAGCCGCAGCGAGAGGGCAATACATAATGACACCGGTTACCTTGGATGGTCAGCCTCACTGACACGATCCAGGGATCACCGGAAAGAACAGCGGTGTCCGCTCTGGCGGGGCATCGAAAGTCGGGAGTCAGGGTGTCAGGGCGTACAGGGTGCATGCGGCATCTTCTCCTTTGACACCGGTAGCAATTGCCTGAAATAAGGCGATCAGGAGGGGACAGACATGCGCCATCAGCATTCGCACCGGGCAACCGGCATTTCCATTTTCAAGGCCGCGCTCCTCGCCGGTTGCGCTCTGGGCGCCGCAGGAACCGCGCAGGCGCAGGTCGCCGAGGGCGAACAGCCGACCACGGTCGAGGACGAAGCCCCCGCCGCCGACGAGATCGTTGTCACCGGTTTCCGCCAGTCGCTTGAAGCCGCGATCAATCTCAAGCGCACCTCGGTCGGCGCGATCGACGCGATCGTCGCCGAGGACATCGCCAAGTTTCCCGACCAGAACCTCGCGGAATCGCTGCAGCGCATCCCCGGCATCTCGATCACGCGTGATGCGGGCGAAGGCCGCGCGATCACCGTGCGCGGTCTGTCGAGCCAGTTCACCCGCGTTCGCGTCAACGGTCTCGAAACCGTAGCGACATCGACTGATGGCGCCTCGGCCAACCGCGACCGCGCGTTCGACTTCAACGTGTTCGCCTCGGAGCTGTTCAGCTCGATCGTCGTGCACAAGACCGCCGAGGCCAGCCTCGACGAAGGCTCGCTGGGTGCGGTGGTCGATCTCAACACCGGCAACCCGCTCGCAGCCAAGGCGGGCTTTACCGCAGTCGGATCGGCGGTGGTCAGCTATAACGACCTGTCCGAATATGCAGGGCCCCGCCTTGCCGGACTGCTGAGCTGGCGCAACGATGCCGGCACGTTCGGCGTGTCGCTCTCGGCGGCCTACCAGAAGACCCAGGTGCTAGAACTCGGCAACAACACCGTGCGTTGGGCACAGGCGCGCTTCGACTCGGTCAACGGCGCGCCGTGCTTCACCGCCAGCGCAACCAACCTGACCGCCGTGCGCAATTCGGGCGGCGTGTACACGAACGGCCGCAGCGCCGCATGCGACCAGGCCGCGCTCGCCTTTCACCCGCGCATTCCGCGCTATGGCGAGGTCAAGCACGATCGCGAGCGTCTGGGCATCACCGGATCGGTGCAGTTCGCCCCGACCGACATGACCAAGTTCTCGATCGACGGTCTGTATTCGCGCTTCAACAGCGACCGCCGCGAGCGCTGGGGCGAGGTGCTGTTCCGCTCGAACGAGCGCTCGATCGACGTAGTCAACCCGGTCTACGACGCGAACAACAACATGATCAGCGGCACGTTCAACGATGCCTGGGTCCGCACCGAACATTATCTGCGCGAAAGCACCACCGAATTCTACCAGGTCGGCGGAACCTGGGACCAGGACCTGTCCGACAGCTTCCGCTTCACGCTGCTCGGCGGCATCTCGAAGTCAACTGCCGACATTCCGGTGGAAACGACGGTCGTGTTCGATGATCGCGACGCGCAGGGCTATAGCTACGACTATACCGACATGAAGCGTCCGAGACTGACCTTCGGCACCAGCGTCACCGATCCGGCGGTGTTCCAGCTCGCCGAAATCCGCGACCGTCCGTCGGAAATCGTCAACCAGTTCAAGACCGCGCAGCTGCGCACCGAATGGGATGTCACCGACGGGTTCACCGTCAAGGCCGGTGTGGTCTGGCGCCGGTTCGAGTTCGACACCGTGGCCTTTACGCGCGACACGGCGGTGTGCGGCAATGGCGGTCTCGACCGCGTGCTGGGCACCATCACCTGCTCGGCCTCGAGCGTGTTCGGTCCGACGGCCGTCTATGGTTTCCCGGTCACGCCGCAGCTTTCGGAGCTGTTCCAGCTCGGCAAGGCCGGTCAGCCCTCTGGCAACACCAATGCCTGGCTCGTCCCCAATCTCGATGCGACCACCGAATTCACCAAGTTGTACAGCCGCCCGCTCGCGCTGGACGCAGGCAACAATCGCGGCGTGCAGGAAACCACCAAGGGCGGCTATCTGCAGTTCGATGCCAAGGGCGACCTGTTCGGCCTCGAATATGCGCTCAACGCCGGCATCCGCTATGTGAAGACCGAACAGTCGTCCTACGGCCTGGTCGGCGCGGTCGAGGCGACGATCGAGCGCAGCTATGACGATTGGCTGCCCTCGGCGAACCTCGCGATCTTCCCGGCGCAGAACCTGATCATCCGCGCGGCGGCGGCCGAGGTGATCACCCGTCCGACGCTCGGCTCGCTGACGCCGGGCGGGTCGGCCGACGGCTTCAACTTCCGCGTCAACAGCGGCAACCCGTTCCTCGAGCCGTTCCGCGCCACCAACTACGACCTTGCGATCGAATGGTATTTTGCGCCGCAGGCGCTGCTCTCGATCGCCGGGTTCATCAAGAATGTCGACAGCTTCACCCAGACGGCGGCGATCACCGAGGCGACCTTCGCGCAGACCGGCCTGCCGGTTTCGGTGCTCAACCCCTCCTCGCCCGCCGCGCTCAACCCGGCGCTGCTCAACCAGCCGATCTGGACGCTGACCACCCCGGTCAACGGCACTGGCGCGAAGCTCAAGGGTGTGGAAATCGCCGCGCAGATCCCGTTCAGCGCCTTTACCGACGGGTTCTTCGGCAATTTCGGTATCCTCGCCAACGCGACGTTCATCGACAGCAATGCCGATTTCATCGTGCAGGGTCCCGCCACCACGCCGGGCGGCGCGCTGGTCAACGTGACCCGCAGGGCCGCGCTCGCCAACGTCTCGAAGCGATCGTACAACGGCACCTTCTACTATGACGACGGCAAATTCTCGGCGCGCGTGATGGGCACCTATCGCAGCCGCTGGCACGAAGGCGCGAGCGGAACCGGCAACATTCTCGAAGGCTATGGCAGCCAGTTCAACCTCGATGCCTCGATCCGGTACAAGTTCACCGAGTGGCTCGAAGTCTCGCTGGAAGGCAACAACCTGACCGACACCTATCGCTATCGCTTCACCGATTTCGATGCGGACCGGAACTACGAGAACAACCATTTCGGCCGCACCTTCTTCCTCGGCGCGCGCTTCAAATACTGATCCCAACCGGGGCAGCGGTTCGTCGCTGCTCGCACTGCCGACGCAAAGGAGCCGCCATGCCGATCGATCGCCGGTCCCTCATGGCGGCTCCGCTCGTTCTGGGGCTCGCCAGCCTGGCGAAGGCGCAGACGCCGGTGCCCGAGGTGCCGGGCGGCGCCCTGCCCCCTGGCCTGCCTCAGCCGTCCGAAACCATCGATCTCTGGCCCAAGGGTGCGCCCGGTGCTCCCGCCAAGCCGCTTGTCGAGACGGTCCAGGAGCGCTCGACCGACCGGCTGGTCACCGACCGCGCGGTGTTCGGCATCACCAGGCCGCGCATGGCCGTGTTCCGGCCCGACCGGCCCAATGGCGCAGCGGTGCTGATCACGCCCGGCGGCGGCTATCGCTGGGTGGTGGTCGACAAGGAAGGCTATGAAATGGGCCGCTGGCTGGCAGCACGGGGCTTTACCGCCTTCGTGCTGTTCTACCGGCTGCCCGGCGAAGGCTGGGCGGCGGGACCCGATGTCGCGCTCGCCGATGCGCAGCGGGCGATGCGGCTGATCCGCCACCGTGCCCGCGATTTCGCGGTCGATCCGGAACGGGTCTCGGCGATGGGTTTTTCCGCTGGCGGCCATCTTTGCGCCGACCTCTCCACGCGGTTCGATGCGAAAGCCTATGAACCGGTCGATGCTGCCGACGCGCTTTCGGCCAGGCCGCACAGCGCCGCGCCGATCTATCCGGTCATCGGCTGCCGCGGCCGCCGACGGCTGCGGCGGGGCTGCTTCGGGTTGCGGCTGGGGCTGGGTCCCGGGCTCGTCCGCGCCGCGCGCTATCTGCAGATCGCTCATAGCCGCTTCCGGATCGCGTTGACCGGTTCGAGCAGCCAGCTCAAGAAGCTCTGCCGTTCGAGGATGATGTTCGCCTTGAGCGTCATGCCCGGCTGCACCGGATAGGCCTTGCCGAACGCCATCACCGCCTGGTCGTCGAGCCGGATGCGGACGCGATAGGTCGCGCTTTCGGGCTTGATCGGCGCGGTGACATCCTGCGGCGCGATCGCGCTGCGCGAGATCTCGGTGATGATGCCCTTGAACGTCCCATATTGTTCATAGGGAAAGGCATCGTACATCAGCCGCACTTCCTGGCCGACACTGGCAAAGCCGATCGCGCGGGTGGGGGCGTAGACCTCCGCCTCGAGCCGGGTGTTCGCGCCCAGGATCTGCATCACCGGCTGGCCGGGCGCGATCGTCTGGCCGACCTTGGCCTGGACCACGCCGACCACGCCGTCGAACGGCGCGGTGAGCACGGCGGAACTGCCCTGCCCGATCGACAGCCGCTGCTTCTCGATCTCGATCCCCGTGCCGCGCAGCTCGGCCAGCCGCTCCTCGAGCCGGATCGGGATCTGGCGCAGATCGGCGCTCGCCTGCTGGTTCTCGGCGCGCAGGCTGGCCTGTTCGGCGACCAGCCGCTGCAATTCGGCCTCTTCGGCGAGCAGCGCGCGGCGCTGGTTCTCGTAATCGATGCGATTGATCGCCTTTTCGCGCTCGGCGCGGGTGATGATGGCAAAGCTCTTGCGCGCCGAATCGACCTTTTGCCGCTGGATCGTGATCTGCTCGGCAACCGTGTCGAGCCGGGCCGCGCTGGCCTGCACGGTGGCGGCAAGCCGGCTCGAATCCTCGCGTGCGCTGGCGCGGGCCAGGCCGACCTGGTTGGCGATCTCGCTGCCCTGACGCGCCAGAATGTCGAGCGACTGGGCTGCAGGATTGGCGCTGGCGCTGTTGGCGCTTTGCAGGCTGAGCGTTGCCAGCTGCTGCCCGGCGCGCACCAGGCGGCCTTCCTTGACCGCGATCGAGGTGATCTGGCCCGGCTGCATCGGCTGGATATTCGCCATCGGGCCGTTGGGCACGATCCAGCCTTCGACCAGCTGGGTGCGCGCGAAGCTTCCGGTGACCAGCCAGACGGTGACGACGATGACGCCGAACAGCAGCACCAGCGTGATGGGAAGCGTCGCGCCCGAATAGAGCGGGACGGTGCGGCCATAACGCTGCAACCGTTTGGCTTCCAGAACTTCGGGCCTGAAGAGAGTCATGCGCAATCCATGGTTCCGGAGCGATTGCCCGGCGGGTTTCGGCAAATTGCGTTAGACGATCAGTCCTAATTCCACGTTAAGTATGGTTCGGGCGAGCGCGCACGAAAAAGGGGCGCGGCCACCCGGCCACGCCCCCTTGTCATTGTGTCTGACGAAAGGTCAGATCAGCAGCCGTGCTTCGGCTTGGGCGCGCAAACCGGAGCGGGCTTGCAGTAGACGGCGGGCTTGCGCAGCAGACCGAAAATGCCGCCCAGCAGGCCACCGATGAGGCACAGGGTGCCACCCGAAACTTCCGAAACTTCATTCTTGTCAAGAACGCGCATTACCATTCTCCGTTAATCAAAGTTCTGAACCTAACCCCTTCCAGGTCGGCAACGCCTATCTACTTGGCAATCTGGCGATTCGGAACCCGATCAACATGGTTAAAAAATCCCGAAACTGGACAGATTCGCAACATCCGTTAATTTTACTTGAGTTTGCAATTAACTCTGGCCGCATTGACTTGGCTGTGGCGGATCACCCGTAGCGCCGCCGGTGCCGGTTGAACGCCGGGCGACATGCTGCTAGCTGCGCGGGCACATCTTGAGGGGTCGGTTCCGCACCGTTCCCCGCCGCCTTTTGCACAAGGACGCCATATGGTCCCCCGTTACGCCCGCCCGCAAATGACCGCCATCTGGGAGCCGGAGGCGAAGTTCCGCATCTGGTTCGAGATCGAGGCGCACGCCACCGACGCGCTCGCCGAGATCGGCGTGGTACCCAAGTCCGCCGCCAAGGCGCTGTGGGCCTGGTGGGCGACCAACCCGGCGATCGATGTCGCCGCGATCGACGCGATCGAGGCGGTGACCAAGCACGATGTCATCGCGTTCCTCACCTGGGTGGCGGAGCAGGTCGGCGACGAGGCGCGCTTCATGCACCAGGGCATGACCAGCTCGGACGTGCTCGACACCTGCCTTGCGGTCCAGCTCGCGCGCGCGACCGACATCCTGCTGGCGGACATGGACGCGCTGCTCGCCGCGATCGAGCGCCGGGCGATGGAGCACAAGTACACGCCGACCATCGGTCGCAGCCACGGCATCCATGGCGAGCCGACCACCTTCGGCCTCAAGCTCGCCCAGGCCTATGCCGAATTCGACCGCTGCCGCGCGCGCCTCAAGGCCGCGCGTGCCGAGATCGCCACCTGCGCGGTTTCGGGCGCGATCGGCACCTTTGCCAATATCGATCCGCGGGTCGAGGCGCATGTCGCCAAGAAGCTGGGCCTGGCGCTCGAGCCCGTCTCGACCCAGGTCATCCCGCGCGACCGGCATGCGATGTATTTCGCAACGCTGGGCGTCATCGCCTCGTCGATCGAGCGGCTGGCGACCGAAATCCGCCACCTGCAGCGCACCGAGGTGCTCGAGGCCGAGGAATATTTCTCGCCCGGCCAGAAGGGTTCGTCGGCCATGCCGCACAAGCGCAATCCGGTGCTGACCGAGAACCTGACCGGCCTTGCGCGCATGGTGCGCAGCGCCGCGCTGCCCGCGATGGAGAATGTCGCGCTGTGGCACGAGCGCGATATCTCGCACAGCTCGGTCGAGCGGTTCATCGGCCCCGATGCGACGATCACGCTCGACTTCGCGCTGGCGCGGCTGACCGGGGTGGTCGACAAGCTGCTCGTCTACCCCGAGCGGATGCAGAAGAATCTCGACAAGATGGGCGGGCTTGTCCACTCGCAGCGCGTGCTGCTGGCACTGACCCAGGCGGGCGTGAGCCGCGAGGACGCCTATCGCCTGGTCCAGCGCAACGCGATGAAGGTGTGGGAATCGGACGGCGCGCTGTCGCTGCTCGACCTGCTCAAGGCCGACGAAGAGGTCACCGCCGCGCTATCGCCGGAAGAGATCGAGGAGAAGTTCAACCTCGATTATCATTTCAAGCATGTCGACACGATCTTCGCGCGCGTCTTCGGCTGAGCATCGGCGGGCGTAACGCCCCCACGACATCGGACGAACCGCGATGGCCGGGCTGCGCGCCCGGCATTCGGAGGTTCGCTGATGACGCGTGCAATTCCCTATGGTGCTACATCGCCGCTCATGGTGGCGTTTCATGCCGGGTCGCGGGGCGAATGGAAGGTCGTGCGGCAAACCACCCGGATCGGTGAGGCGCTGCCGGTGCCCGAGCGCATCGGAACCGGAGCCACGCACGAGCCTTCGCTGTGGACGCTGACCGGCTTCACCTCGAACCTGCGCTATACCACGCCCCCCGAACGCCAGCGTCTCGATGCGCGCTCGGCGCCGCTGGGGCGCAGCGAAGCGCGGATGGCCGCGCTGATCCCGATCCGCAAATCGCCAGCATGGTGGGCGATGGCGCAGGACGAGCGCCGCGCGGTCTATGAACGCTCGGGCCATATGCCGATCGGGCTCGGCTATCTGCCCGGCATCGCGCGCCGCCTGTATCACTGCCGCGACCTGGGCGAGCCGTTCGATTTCCTCACCTGGTTCGAGTTCGAGCCCGAGCTCGAGGGCGAGTTCGATGATCTGCTCGCGCGGCTGCGGATTACCGAGGAATGGCGCCATGTCGATCGCGAGATCGACATCCGGCTGATCCGTACCGACTGACCGGGCCGGTGTCCGCCGGGACAGCGGACTGGCCAAGCCGCAATTATCCCCCTATGCTGGCCGCCGACCGCCGGGACGCGGGCAGGCTTAAGGGAGAATGCGCTTGAGGGAGACTGGGCGGTCATGCAGTTTCTGAAGACACTCGTGCTCATCATGATCGCGGTGGTGTTCATCGTGTTCGCCTATAACAACTGGCAGGCGGTGACCGTGGACCTGTGGGGCGGGCTGGAACTGGTGACCAAGCTGCCGGTGCTGCTCCTGCTGACCTTCCTTGCGGGCGTGCTGCCCGCCTGGGCCTATCACCGCACCGCGATGTGGCGGCTCAAGCGCAGGCTCGCGACGCTCGAAGCCAACCAGGCGCGCACGGCATCGGCACCCTCGCCGACCCCGGCACCGCCGTCGGTCACGGCCGTGGCGGCAGAGCCCGAGCCGGAACCGGTTCTGCGTTCGGTTTGAAGGATCATAACAGGGGCCCGTTTTCCATCATGTCCAATCCCATCTATCTCGCGGTCGATCTTCCCGATCTGGCCCGCGCCACCGCTCTGGTGCAGCAGGTGCGCAGCCATATCGGCGGGGTGAAGCTGGGGCTGGAATTCTTCTGCGCGCATGGCCACCACGGCGTGCACGAGATTGCGAAGATCGGCCTGCCGATCTTTCTCGACCTCAAGCTGCACGATATCCCCAACACCGTCGCGGCCGCGATGCAGGCGATCCATGTGCTCGAACCTGCGATCGTGACGATCCATGCCGCAGGCGGCCGCGCGATGATGGAGGATGCCAAGGCCGCCGCCGGCGCGAACACCAAGGTGGTCGCGGTCACGATGCTCACCAGCCTCGACGACAACGACATCGCGCGGATCGGCTATGCGGGTACCGCGCACGACAATGTGCTGCGGCTTGCGGAGCTCGCGCATGTCGCGGGGCTCGACGGCATCGTCTGTTCGGGGCAGGAGGTCGGCGCGGTCCGGCAGCAATGGCGCGACGGCTTTTTCGTCGTCCCCGGCGTGCGCCCCGCCAGCGCCGCGATGGGCGACCAGAAGCGCGCCGTCACCCCGCGCCAGGCGCGCGATGCGGGCGCCTCGGTGCTGGTCATCGGCCGCCCGATCGCGCGCGCGGAAGACCCCGATCAGGCCGCGCGCGACATCATGGCGACGTTGTAGAATATCCCCCATATTACCGTCACCCCCGCGAAGGCGGGGGTCCCGCTTTTGCGCCAGGTAGCAGCAAAGCGGGATTCCCGCTTTCGCGGGAATGACGAGACACGGGAAACGAAGGTAACATGACCACCCTCATCAAGATCTGCGGACTTTCCACCGAAGCGGCGATCGATACCGCCGCGCGCGAAGGGGCGAGCCATATCGGCCTCGTCCATTTCGAGAAGAGCCCGCGCCATGTCACGCTCGAACAGGCGGCCGAGCTGCGTCGCAGCGCGCCAAGCCACGTCCAGGTGGTGCTGCTGCTCGTCAACGCCTCGCCCGAACTGACGCAGCGCGCGCAGCGCACGGTGCGGCCCGATGTCATCCAGTTCCACGGCTCCGAAAAGCCCGAATGGCTGGGGATCGTGAAGCAGCACATGCCGGTCGAGGTGTGGAAGGCGCTCGGCCTGCGCAGCGCCGAAACGCTGGTCAATGCGCGCCGCTTCGATGGCCAGGCCGACCGGCTGCTGTTCGATTCCCCCGCCCAGGCGCTGCCCGGCGGCAACGGCACCGTCGCCAACTGGACGCTGCTCAAGGGGCATCAGCACGCTCTGCCCTGGGGTCTGGCGGGCGGGCTCGACCCGGACAATGTCGGCTTTGCGCTCGCCGCGACCAGGGCGCCGCTGGTCGACGTCTCCTCGGGCGTGGAAAGCGAGCCGGGAGTCAAAGATATGGACAAGATCGCCCGCTTTTGCCAAGCGGTTCGCGACCATGACCAACACCGCAACCCAGCTTAACAGCTATCGCAATCAACCCGACGCACAGGGCCATTTCGGCCAGTTCGGCGGGCGCTATGTTGCCGAAACCCTGATGCCCCTGGTGCTCGATCTGGAGAAGCACTACCGGGCCGCGAAAGCCGATCCCGCGTTCCAGGCCGAGTTCGACGACCTGCTCGAACATTATGTCGGAAGGCCCAGCCCGCTTTATTATGCCGAGCGGCTGACCGAGGAACTGCGCAAGGACGCACCGGAGGGCAAGGGCGCACAGGTCTGGTTCAAGCGCGACGAGCTGAACCATACCGGCGCGCACAAGATCAACAACTGCATCGGCCAGATCCTGCTCGCGATGCGCATGGGCAAAACGCGGATCATCGCCGAGACCGGCGCGGGCCAGCACGGCGTTGCCACCGCCACCGTCTGCGCGCGCTTCGGCCTGCCCTGCGTCATCTATATGGGCGCGACCGACGTCGCGCGGCAACAGCCCAACGTGTTCCGCATGAAGCTCCTGGGTGCAGAGGTCGTGCCGGTGACCTCAGGCGCGGCGACGCTCAAGGACGCGATGAACGAAGGTCTGCGCGACTGGGTCGCGAACGTCCACGACACCTTCTACATCATCGGCACCGCCGCCGGTCCGCACCCCTATCCGGAACTGGTCCGCGATTTCCAGAGCGTGATCGGCAAGGAAGCGCGCGAACAGATGCTGGCGCGCACCGGCCGCCTGCCCGACCTGCTGGTCGCGGCGATCGGCGGCGGATCGAACGCGCTGGGTCTGTTCCACCCCTTCCTCGACGATCAGGTCAAGATGCTCGGCGTCGAGGCGGCGGGCTATGGCCTCGACGGCGACCAGCACGCTGCCAGCCTGCTCGGCGGCTTTCCCGGCATCCTGCACGGCAACAAGACCTATCTGCTGCAGGACGAGGACGGCCAGATCACCGAGGGCCATTCGATCAGCGCTGGTCTCGACTATCCCGGCATCGGCCCCGAACATGCCTGGCTCAAGGACATGGGCCGTGTCGAATATACCGCGATCACCGATGACGAGGCGCTGGACGCGTTCCAGCTGCTCTGCCGCACCGAGGGCATCATCCCCGCGCTGGAGCCGAGCCACGCGATCGCCGCAGTGGCCAAGGTCGCCGCGACCATGGACCACGACCAGATCATCCTCGCCAACCTGTGCGGACGCGGCGACAAGGACATCTTCACCGTGGCAGACAAGCTGGGAGTGGAGATGTGAGCGTGGCAACGCAAGCAAACCCTTCCCCCCTGGAGGGGGAAGGATACGGAGCCTTGCTGCCGCAGGCAGCTAGGCGCAGTTGGATGAGGGGGTCTGCGCGAAGCCGTCCGGCTGCGCTGCACCCGCCTCACCCTCACCCAGCTTCGACTAGGTTCGCTGCGCTCACCAAGTCTGCGCAGCCCTCTCCCGTCAAGGGAGAGGGATGATGGCCGCCAGATTATCCTCCGCCTTCCCCGCCGACCGCGCGGCGCTCGTGTGCTTCGTCACCGCGGGCGATCCCGCGCCCGCGGCCACGCCCGCGATCCTCGACGCCCTCGTCGAGGGCGGTGCGGATGTCATCGAACTGGGCATGCCGTTCACCGACCCGATGGCCGATGGCCCCGCGATCCAGGCGGCGAACCTGCGCTCGCTCGCAGCTGGCACCCGGACTGCCGACATCTTGGCAATCGCCGCCGATTTCCGTAGCCGTCACGCGAACGTACCGCTGGTGCTGATGGGCTATGCCAACCCGATGACCCGGCGCGGACCCGAATGGTTTGCCGATGCCTGCGCCGCCTCAGGCGTCGATGGCGTCATCTGCGTCGATATTCCGGCGGAGGAAGACGCCGCGCTCGGCCCGGCACTCCGCGCCAAGAGTATCGCGCCGATCCGCCTCGCCACGCCCACCACCGATGCCGCACGGCTGCCCGCCGTGCTCGAAGGCGCGGGCGGGTTCCTCTATTATGTCTCGGTCGCCGGGATCACCGGCAAGCAGCAGGCGGCACAGGCGAGCATCGAGGAAGCGCTGACGCGGCTCAAGGCCTCGACAGACCTGCCCGTCGCCGTGGGCTTCGGCGTGCGCACGCCGGAGCAGGCCGCCGCCATCGCGCGCGTCGCCGATGGCGTCGTCGTCGGTAGCGCGATCGTGGACATTATCGCCCAGCATGGCAGCGCGGCAGCTGGCCCGGTGCGCGACTATATCCGCAGCCTCAGCACCGCCATCGCCGCCGCCCGCCAAACCACGAACGCCTGACAGGAGCATCCCCCATGAGCTGGTTCAGCCGTGTCCGCAATTCGATTCCGCTGATCGCCAAGCGCGACACCACGCCCGACAATCTGTGGCACAAGTGCAAGGCCTGCGGCGAGATGGTGTTCGCCAAGGAGTTCGAGGACAATCTGTCGGTCTGCCCGAAATGCAATCACCACGAACGCATCGGCGCGCAGACGCGCTTTGCGATGCTGTTCGACGACAAGATCTGGGAAGAGCTGCCCGCGCCGGTGGTCAAGGAAGACCCGCTCAAGTTCCGCGACAGCAAGAAATATGTCGATCGCATCAAGGCCGCGCGCGCGGCGGGCACCGCCACCGACGCGCTGACCAATGCATTGGGTCGCATCCAGGGGCACAAGGCGGTGGTCGGCGTGCAGGATTTCGCCTTCATGGGCGGGTCGATGGGCATGGCGGTGGGCGAGGCGTTCATCCGCGGCACCGAGCGCGCGATCGCCGAGAAATGCCCCTATGTCATCTTCACCGCAGCGGGCGGCGCGCGCATGCAGGAAGGCATCCTCTCGCTGATGCAGATGCCGCGCAGCACCGTCGCGATCAGCCGCCTGCACGCGGCGGGCCTGCCCTATATCGTCGTGCTGACCGACCCGACCACCGGCGGCGTCACCGCGAGCTACGCGATGCTGGGCGACATCCAGATGGCCGAGCCCAATGCGCTGATCGGCTTTGCCGGACAGCGCGTGATCGAGCAGACGATCCGGGAGAAGCTGCCCGAAGGCTTCCAGCGCTCCGAATATCTGCTCGAGCACGGGATGCTCGACATGGTGGTCGAACGCAAGGACCTGCGCGAACGGCTGGGCAGCGTGATCGACTATCTGATGGCGGCCAAGGCGGCGGCATAAGCGCAAGGGCGGTGGGCGCGAACAACACAAATCCTCCCCAGCAAGGGGAGGTGGATCGCCGCAGGCGAGACGGAGGGGTGTCACCCTCGCGCAGATGTGGACACCCCTCCACCGCTTCGCGGTCCCCCTCCCCTTTCAGGGGAGGATTTTAAGGTGGACCACGCCATCTCTGCTCATCCCGGTCCGGCAAGCCGAGTGCCCTTAATGGCCCACCCCGGTCCGGCAAGCCGGACCTGCCCCTCCCGCAAGCGGGAGGGGAGAGCGTAATGGACCACGCCATCTCTTCCCATTCCGGCGTCCAGACGCAGCTCGACCGGCTTGCCGCCTTGTCGCCGGGGCGCGATGTGCTGGGGCTGGAGCGGATCACCGCGCTGCTCGATCGCCTGGGCAATCCGCATCTGCGCCTGGCACCGGTCTTCCATGTCGCGGGGACCAACGGCAAGGGATCGACCTGCGCTTTCCTGCGCGCCGCGATCGAGGCTTCGGGCCTGACCTGCCATGTCTATACCAGTCCGCATCTGGTGCGCTTCAACGAGCGCATCCGGCTTGCCGGGCGGCTGATCGCGGACGAGGCGCTCGCCGATTATCTCGCGCGCGTGCTCGACATCGCCGAGGGCATCAACGCCAGCTTTTTCGAGGTGACCACCGCCGCCGCGTTCCTCGCCTTTGCCGAGACGCCCGCCGACGCGTGCGTGATCGAGGTGGGCCTCGGCGGCAGGCTCGATGCGACCAATGTGCTGCCCGCGCCTGCGGTGTGCGGCATCGCGGCGCTCGGCATCGATCACGAGGCCTTCCTGCTCGCGCCGGAGGACGGCACGCCCGAGATTCCGCTCGAACGGATCGCGTTCGAGAAGGCGGGCATCGCCAAGCAAGGCGTGCCGCTCGTCATCCAGAAATATGCCATCGGCATGATGGGTGCGATCGCGGGCCAGGCGATGCGCGCGGGCGCCTATGTCAAGGCGCGGGGCGAGGACTGGGACGCGGCGCTCTATCAGGGGCGGCTGCATTATCGCGATCTCGACGGCAAGCTCAGCCTGCCCGTGCCGCGCCTGCCCGGCGCGCACCAGGCGGACAATGCCGCGCTCGCGGTCGCGATGATCCGCCACCAGAGCGCGCTCAGCATCCCCGACAGCGCCTTGAGCGCTGCGATGGGCTGGGCCGAATGGCCCGCACGGATGCAGCGGCTGAACAATGGTCCCCTCGTCCAGTTGCTCGGTACCGACGAGCCGGTCTGGCTCGATGGCGGGCACAATCCCGACGCCGGCGCGGCGCTGGCGCGGCATGTCGCGGCCATGGGCGGGAAGGTGCATTTGATCATCGGCATGCTGTCGAACAAGCAGCCCGGCGCCCTGCTCGGCCCGCTCGAGCCGCATCTCGCCAGCGTCGATGCCGACCAACGGCAATGCGGGCGCGGCGCTCGCCGCCTATGCGAGGCGCTGCGGCATCGAGACGGTGGTCTTCTGCCCCGACGACACGCCCGAGATCAACGTGCGCGAGATCGCGCTGCAGGGCGCGCGCGTCTGGCGGGTCAACGGGCTGATCGACGATTGCGGCGCGATCGTCGCCGAGGGCGCGAAACAGGGGCGCTGGTACGACGTCTCGACGCTCAAGGAGCCGTACCGGATCGAGGGGAAGAAGACGATGGGACTGGAGCTCGCCGCGCAGTTCGGCTGGCAGTTGCCCGATGCGATCTTCTATCCCACCGGGGGCGGCACCGGGCTGATCGGCATGTGGAAGGCGTTCGACGAGCTCGAGGCCCTGGGCTGGATCGGCCCCGCGCGGCCGAAGATGTTCGCGGTCCAGGCTGCAGGCTGCGCGCCGATCGTCAAGGCGTTCGACGACGGGGTCGAGCATGCCGAGCGCTGGGAAAATGCCGAGACCATCGCGGCGGGCATCCGCGTGCCGCGCGCCGTGGGCGATTTCCTGATCCTGCGTGCGGTGCGCGAAAGCGGCGGCAGGGCGCTGGCGGTGGACGATGAAGCGATCGAGCGCGCGGTGGTGCAGGCGGCGAAACAGGACGGACTGCTGCTCTGCCCCGAAGGCGGCGCGACGCTCGCGGCCTATCACGATGCGCTCGCCGCCGGGCTGGTGGGCAAAAGCGACCGGGTGGTGCTGTTCAACTGCGCGACGGGCCTCAAATACCCGATGCCCGATGACTCGCGCACGCTCGATCGCCACGCGCCAATTGATTTCGACGCGCTCTAGGTTTCCGCCATTCCCGTCATTCCCGCGAGTGCGGGAATCCCGCTTCGTCAGCCAGACTTGCACAGAAGCGGGGCCCCCGCTTTCGCGGGGATGACGGCGATTGGCTCAGTCCAACAGCTTAAAGCGGAAACGCCTGGCGGATCGCGAGCAGCCGGCGCAGCGCGCGGCCGAGCGGCAGTTCCTCGGACATGCCCATGCCGCCGTGCAGCTGGATCGCCTGCTTGCCGACCTCGACCCCATCCTCGCTGACCGCGCGATAGGCGGCGCGCGCGGCGCGGGTCGCGGCTTCGGCATCGCCGGCAGCATCGTGCGTCACCGCCTCATAGACCAGCGAGCGCGCCTGATCGAAGGCGACCTGCATGTCGACCATGCGGTGCTGGAGCACCTGGAACGAGGCGAGCGGCACGCCGAACTGCTTGCGGTCCATGGTATAGGCCTGGGTGGCGAGGCACACGCGGCGCATGATCCCGGTGCCTTCGGCCGCGAGCAGCAGCCGCGCCTTGTCGATCACCTTTTCGAGCGCTTGGGCTGCCGCGCCTGGGCCGAGCAGCAGCGCATCCGCGCCGAGCGCCGCGCTCTCGAGCTTCACATCGGCGACCCAGTGATCGTCGCGCAGGCGATAGGGGATGACGGTGACGCCAGCGCCATCGGCGGGGACGAGGAACAGGCCGAGGCCCGCCGGACCGCTGCCCGGCTCGCCCTCGATCCGCGCGAGCACGATGATCGTTTCGGCCGCCGCCGCACCATGGGCGAGCGACTTGTGGCCGGTGAGCGTCCAGCCGTCGCCGCTCTTGCTGGCCTTGGCCTCGCAATACCAGATGTCGTGCCGCGCGCGCGGTTCATGCAGCGCCACGCCCACCGGCGCGCCGCCCGAGACGATGCTCTCGATCAGGTCGCTGCGGCTCTGCGAGTCCGGGCTCGCGGCGATCAGGCCGCCGGCCAGGATGGTGCTCGCGAGCACCGGTTCGACCACCAGGCCTTCGCCCAGCACCTCGAACAAGCTGACGCAATCGCCCAGACCCGACTGGCCCTCGGGCTGCAGACCGCCATCGGCCTCGGAAAAGGGCAGCATCAGCCATCCGGCCTCGGCCATCTCGGACCAGAGCGCGGTGTTGAGCGGGCTCTCGCCCATCTGGCCGAGCCTGTCATCGGCATAATGTTTCTGGGTGAAGCGGCGGGCGCTGTCGATCAGCAGCTGCTGGTCATCATTGGGTGCGAACATGGGTGTGAAATCCTGAATATCCACCTGGCGCGGATCAGCTGATCCGCGCCAGGTCTGATGCGCACGTCCCTCGACTTCGCTCGGGACAAACGGAAGGGGTGCCTGGTCCTCAGATCCCTGCGGCCATCATCTTGGCGAGAATGTTCTTCTGCACCTCGTTGGTGCCGCCATAGATCGACTGGGCGCGGCCGAAGAGGAAGACCGACATCGCGTGCTCGCCTTCATGGCCATAGGGATGGACCGGGTCGTTCGCCGGACGCGGCAGCGCGGCAGGGCCCGCAATGTCCAGCGCCAGTTCGGACACGTCCTGCGACAGCTCGGTGCCGAGCAGCTTCAAGGGCGCGACCAGCCGCATCGCCTCGGCCGACTGGCTGGGGGCTTCGAGCGCGCGCGCCTCGAGCGCCGCCAGCTTGGCCAGCCGCTGCTCGAGCGAATCGAGCCGCTGCGCGATCACCGGATCGTTGATCGGCGGGTTGATGAAATGCTCGACCG
Source organism: Blastomonas sp. UPD001 (assembly GCF_003426715.1). Taxonomy (NCBI): domain Bacteria; kingdom Pseudomonadati; phylum Pseudomonadota; class Alphaproteobacteria; order Sphingomonadales; family Blastomonadaceae; genus Blastomonas; species Blastomonas sp. UPD001. The sequence continues at coordinate 1,965,335 of NZ_QKVT01000001.1, read as the reverse complement.
AGCTGGCCCATTCGCGCAGCCGGACAAGGTCGCCCGTGGTGCGGGCGACCCCGGCAATCCCGGCACGCTCGTTGCCGAGCAGGAACTTGGCATAGGTCCAGCCGTCATTCTCGTTGCCGACCAGGTTCTTCACCGGCACGCGCACATCGGTGAAGAACACCTCGTTGAGATGATGCATGCCATCGATCGTGCGGATCGGGCGGACCTCGATGCCGGGCGTGTTCATGTCGATGAGCAGGAACGAGATGCCGTTCTGCTGCTTCACCTCGGTATTGGTGCGCACCAGGCAGAAGATCCAGTCGGCCCAGTGGCCCTGCGTCGTCCAGGTCTTCTGGCCGTTGACGACATAATGGTCGCCATCGCGCACCGCGCGCGTCTTCAGGCTGGCCAGGTCCGATCCCGCGCCGGGCTCCGAATAGCCCTGGCACCAGAAGCGGGTGCCGTTGAGAATGTGCGGCAGATGCTCGGCCTTCTGCTCCTCGGTGCCGAAAGTGTAGATGACCGGGCCGACCATGGTGAGGCCGAACGGGCTGTAGGAGGGCGCGCCCGCCTTGGTCGATTCATCGGCAAAGATGCGCTTCTTGGCGAGTGACCATTCGCAGCCACCATATTGCTTGGGCCAGCCGGGTGCACCCCAACCGCGCTTCGCCTTGACGCCCTGCCACCAGGCGGTCAGCTCCTTGCTGCTATTGGCAAAGCCGTCGGCGGCGAAGCGCTTTTCGGGGGGCAGCTCGGCATCGAGAAACGCGCGAACCTCGGCGCGGAAGCTCTCCAGGTCTTCGTCTTCGGTCATGATCCTCACCTTGTCCTGAACGGATTTGTTGGATGCCAGTCTGCACCCCCGACACCCAAATGCAAGCCGCGATGCCAAGAAACTGACGCATTGGCGCGATAGCATGATAGGCTCATCCTTGCGGTGCCGGGGCTGACGCTACGGCGCACTAAGGTCAGGCGAAAGGACGCAGGAAATGGGCAATTCCGCACCGAGTGCGCAGCCGGTCGACAGCAGCGATCCCTATGCCCGGCTCGAGCAGACCTTCCCGGTGCTGAGCGAGGACATGGCGGGCCGAATCGCGCGTTTCGGCCTGCACGAGGCGCTGGCAGACGGCGATTATGTCTTCCATCGCGGCGAACGCGCGGTCGATTTCTTCCTCGTCTGCACCGGCGAGATCGAGATCATCGATCATGGCGATCATGGCGAGGAAGGTATCGTCCACCGCCATTGCGCGCGCCAGTTCACCGGCGAGCTCGACCTGTTCAATGACCGCAAGATCCTGGTCAGCGGACGCGCATCGGGGCCGACCGAGGTGATCCGCGTGCCGCGCGCCGATTTCCGGCGGTTGATCGTTGCCGAACCCGATATCGGCGAGATCATCATGCGCGCCTTCATCCTGCGCCGCGTCGCGTTGATGCAGCATCAGCAGGGCGCGGTGACCCTGGTCGGCCCGGCGCGCAGCGCCGACACGGTGCGGATCAACGCCTTCCTGACGCGCAACGGCTATCCGCACCGCACGATCGATTCGTCGACCGATCCCGATGCGGCGGCGTTTCTGGAGGGTTTCGGCCTCAGCGATGGCGACCTGCCGGTGGTGATTTCCGAAGAGCAGATTCTGCGCAACCCGAGCACGCACGATCTCGCCGATGCGCTCGGCGTCGCGATCGCGATCGACCAGCAGCGGCTGCACGATCTGATCGTCGTCGGGGCAGGGCCGGCGGGGCTGGCGGCGGCGGTCTATGCCGCGTCCGAAGGGCTCGACACGCTGATCGTCGAATCGACCGCGCCCGGCGGCCAGGCGGGGACGAGCAGCAAGATCGAGAATTATCTGGGCTTTCCCACCGGCATTTCCGGCCAGGCGCTCGCGGGCCGCGCGCAGGTGCAGGCGCAGAAATTCGGCGCGCGGCTCGCGGTCTCGCGCGCGGCGACGGGGCTCGATTGCAGCGGCGGCCATTTCCGCTTGCAGCTCGAGGACGGCACGGTGGCCGAAGCGCGCGCGGTGGTCGCGGCCACCGGCGCGCGCTACCGCAAGCTCGATCTGCCCGATTACGCCCGGTTCGAGGGCGCAGGCGTCTATTATGCCGCGACCGCGATGGAGGCGCAGCTCTGCGCGAACCGCGCGGTCGTGGTGGTCGGCGGCGGCAATTCGGCGGGGCAGGCGGCGGTCTATATGTCGCGCTTTGCCGCGCACGTGCACATCCTGGTGCGCAGCGAGGGGCTTGCGGCGACCATGTCGAGCTATCTGATCGACCGGATCATGGCCTCGGAGGCGATCACGCTGCATCCGTATAGCGAGGTCACCGCGCTGTCGGGCGACACGCATCTGGAAGGGCTCGCCTGGCGCGACCGGCGCAGCGGCGACGAGACGCGGATCGAGGCGGGCGCCTTGTTCGTGATGATCGGCGCGCAGCCCTGTTCGGACTGGCTGCAGGGCTGCGCCAGGCTCGACGAGGCCGGGTTCATCCTGACCGGCGACGGCTGCTCGCCGTTCGAGACCAGCCGCCCTGGCCTGTTTGCGGTCGGCGATGTCCGCTCGGGCTCGGTCAAGCGCGTCGCCTCGGGCGTCGGCGAGGGATCGGTGGTGATCCAGGCGGTGCACCGCTTCATCGAGCGGCAGAAGACCGACGCGATGGGGTGCGCGAAATAGAAATCCTCCCCCAGCAAGCTGTGGGAGGATTTTGCTGTCACCGATCCTTGAACTCCGGCGCGCGCTTTTCCATGAATGCGCGGCGCGCTTCGGCATAATCCTCGGTCATGCTGAGCAGAATCTGCTGGCGATCCTCGAGCGCCAGCGCCGCCTCGAAGCCGGGCGCGTCGATATTGCGGTTGAGCGCATCCTTGCTGAGCCTCAGCCCCATCGGGCTCGCCAGCAGCATGTCGGCGGCGAGCGCCTCGGCCCTGGCGAGCAGCTCGTCCGGCGCGGCGATCTCGCTGACGAACCCGGCGGAAAGCGCGCGCTCCGCGCCGACGAAGCGGCCCGACAGGATCATCTCGGCAGCGAGCGAGCTGCCCACCAGCCGCGGCAGGAAATAGCTCGACCCCATGTCGCAGCCGCCCAGGCCGATGCGGATATAGGCCGCGTTCATGCGGAAATCGGGGGTGCAATAGCGCACGTCGCTTGCGAGCAGCAGCGACATGCCGCCGCCGCACGCCGCGCCTTGCGCGCAGGCGATGATCGGCTGCGGACAGGCACGCATCAGCTGCATCACCGTGGCGATCGCGCGCTGGGTGCGCCAGCCGCCATGCACCGCGCCCTCGCCCTCGCGCGGACTCCATCCCTTGAGGTCGAGCCCGGCGCAGAACGCCCGGCCCTCGGCGCGCAGGATGACGACGCGCACCGTGTGCCGGTCCGGAAGGCCGCGGAAATAATCCTGCAGCGCCATGATCATCGGCTCGTCCATCGCGTTCAGCGCTTCCGGCCGGTTGAGCGTCACGGTGTCCACCGCGCCGTTCGACGTGATCATGATCGGTTGAGTCATCGGGCCTTGTCCTCTCGTGCCACCCATGACCCGCAATGGGTCGCAGCGGCTGTATCATGGTTAATCCAGTTTGAACCGTTGCCGGGTCGGGCTACAGGCAGGGCGTGCCGAAAAAGGCCTTCCGACGTCAACCGCAAAGGTGTGCTGCCGCAATGCTGTCCTCGATCACCCAGCGCCTCAGGGGCCGATCCGCCGGGGAGATCGTGCGGCTGATCGGGCACAATATCGTCTATCATGCGCGCGAGCTGAGCCCGCAGGCGCGCCGCCGGAACCGCAGTTTCCAGGCGTTCGACGCGCAATGGGGCACCGATACCTTCGCGATGCGCGAGCTGCACACGCTGAGCGTCGATCCGGCGCTGGCCGCGCATGCCCGGCGCTATCAGGCGAGCAGCGGCGTCAACATGGCAACCTGGTTTGCCGATCTGAAGGTCGATTTCGCGCGCACCGCGTTCATCGATTATGGCTGCGGCAAGGGTCGCGCGGTGCTCGAGGCGGCGCGCTTTCCCTTCGCTCGCGCGATCGGCGTCGAATTCGCGCCCGAACTGGTCGCGATCGCCAACCGCAATCGCGACATCATGGCCGGCAGGGGCGCGCTCGCGGCCCCGGTCGAGTTCCTCTGCATGGACGCCGGGGCGTATGAGCCGCCCGCCGATATCGACCTGGTCTGCTTCTTCTACGATCCGTTCGGCGATGCGGTAATGGCCCCGGTGGTCGAACGGCTCGAGGCGCTGACGCAACCGGTATCGGTGATCTATCTGGAGCCCAATTGCATCGGCCAGTTCCGCCGATCGGGCCACTGGACCGAAGCGGTCAGCGTCGACAATCTGGTGTTGCGCAATCCAGCCGCGCAGGCGCGCTGATGCCGGGCCGCCCGCCGCCCAAAAACTGTGGTTAATTGACATCTCATCTTCAAATTCATGACCTTAGGCTGTCATTCTCTTGCCTTTTTGCTGTGCCAATGCTTAACATCGAATAGGGGCGAGGTTTGCTGATTTCACAAGGAAGCGGTTTATCCTTGCGGGATTTCTGCACTGGACGATCGTCCGGTTTCGGCTGTCTGTGATCGGGTGCACAATACCGGTCGGATAGACTGCTAACCGGTCGTCGGCTGCGGATTCCCGACGTTCCGAGATGGGGTCGCACCCTCTCAATTCCCTTCGGGGCACTGGAACCTGAAACCGCATGGCGAGCTGGCGGACCTTGGATGCAAGAAGCGGTCGACGGGCCGTAACGATCGGTGCGCTGGCGCTAGGCCTGGGGGGCGCCTTGCTGCTCCCCGCGCCGCTGGCGGCGCAGGCGCTGCCCGGCAATGTGCGCCCGCCCGCCGGCACGTTCGAGCGCGAGAATCGTGCGGCGGAGGTGCCGCTCTCCACGCCGCGCACGCCCTTCACCATCGATCGCCCGCGCACCGACCCGAGCAGCGTCGACGATACGCAGAAGGTGCGCGTCACGAAATTCCGCATCATCGGCTTCAACTATCTCAACGAGGATCGGCTGCAGGCGCCGCTCAAGCCGTTCCTGGGGCAGGAGCTGACGCTCGCCGATATCTACCGCGCCGCCGACCTGCTCACGCGCGTCTATGCCGACGCCGGTTTTGCCCTCTCCTTCGCCATCGTGCCGACCCAGGATGTCGCCAATGGCGTGGTCACCCTTCAGGTGGTCGAGGGCAGCGTCGATGCGCTCGAAATCCAGCTCAAGTCGAGCGCCGGGCTGGTCGGCAAGACCCGGCTGACCGAGATGGTGCGCCGCCGTTTCACCCCGCTGATCAAGCGCGGCCCGGTGATGGTCGACGAACTCGAGCGCGCGATCCTGACCACCGGCGATCTGGGCGGTCTCGATGTCTCGGTGGTGGTACGCCCGTCCGAAACGACGCCCGGCGCGGCCAATCTGCTGGTGGTGGTCAATCTCGACCCGCTCGAGGTCGAGGCGCAGTTCGACAACCGCATCCGCGACAATCTGGGCGAGCGGCGGTATCGCGCCGGGGCGACCGCCAATTCGGTGCTGGTGCCGGGCGACCAGCTGGTGGCCGATGTCCGCGCGACGATACCGACCGACGGCTTCGTGTCGGGCTATGTCCAGTACAGCGCGCCGATCACCGACGACGGGCTGACCGGTACCGTCAGCTATTCGCGTGCGCGTTCGCGTGCGGTTCGCGGTTTCCTCTCGATCCTGCAGTTCCGCGGCGAGGAAGAGGTGGTCCGCGCAGGGCTCAGCTATCCGCTGCGCCGCACCCGCAATTCCAGCCTGATCGTCGGGCTGGAAGGCACCGCGATCAATTCGGACAGCGGCATTTTCGGCGTCACGCTGATCGACGATCGCAGCCGCTTCTACGAGTTGTACGGCAGCTATGACTGGTCCGCCGCCGATGGCAGCGTCGGGCTGTTCCGGCTGGGATTGTCGCAGGGGATCAACGGCCTGGGCGCGACCGGGCGGTTCAATCCGCTGCGCAGCCGGACGCTGGGCGATCCCGAATTCACCGCGCTCAACGGCTCGCTGGTGTGGACAGCGCCGCTCTATGGCACGGCGCGGGTGCGGGTGAATGCCGAAGCGCAGATCGGCCTGAATGGCGGCGCATCGGCGTCGCGCGAGTGCAATTACGGTGGCGACCAGTTCGGCCGCGCCTATGATTATGGCGCGGCGGGCGGCGACCATTGCATCAATGTCGCGATGGAGGTCAACGATCGGCTGAGCGTTGGCGGCGTCACCGTGCAGCCCTTCCTGTTCGTCGATGCGGGCATATTGCGCCAGGGCGGGCGGCTCGACTTTGCCGAGCTGCGCGTGACGGAGCTGTGGTCGGCGGGCGGCGGATCGCGCATCGCGCTGCCTTACGGGCTGTTCGGCGAAGTCTATGCCGCCTGGCCCGGCAAGGCGCGCTTCACGCCCGACGGCAGCAGCGATCCGCGCATCTTCTTCTCGATCGGAGCGACGCGATGAACCGGCGCGGTACACGGGGTGAAGGCGCGCGGCCTCTGTCCGGCTGGCAGATCGCGCTGCGCACGGGCGTGGCGGGGCTTGCGCTCGCCGCAGCGCAGACCGCCCATGCCAATCCGAACGGTGGCAAGGTGGTCGCGGGCCAGGCGACCATCAATGGCCAGGGGACCGGCCGGCTGCGGATCGACCAGGCGAGCGACCGTGTCGTCATCAACTGGGACAATTTCTCGATCGATGCAGGCGAGGGGGTCGATTTCCGCCAGCCTAATGCACGATCGATCGCGCTCAACCGCGTGACCGGGCCCGAGATCAGCCAGATCCTCGGCGAACTGACCGCCAATGGTCAGGTGTATCTGATCAACGGCAACGGCATCGTCTTCGGCAAGGATGCCAAGGTCGATGTCGCGGGGCTGGTCGCGACCAGTGCCGATATCGGCAACGAGGCGTTCATGGCGGGCGGGGCGCTTCGCTTCGGCACGCCGGGCCGCGCCGGCGCGAAAGTCATCAACCACGGCACCATCACGGTGCGCGATGCGGGCGTCGCGGCGTTCGTCGCGCCGCAGGTCGCCAATGACGGAATTATCACCGCGCATATGGGGCGCATCGCCTTTGGCGGCGCGCAGGCGTTCACGCTCGACCTGCACGGCGACAATCTGATCCGCTTCCAGGTCGGTGACGCGGTGACGAAGCTCGACGACAAGGGCGCGCTGGTCGGCGTCGACGGCGTGGTCGATGCACGCGGCGGATCGGTGCTGATCACCGCCTCGGCGGCGCGCGATCTGGTCAACCAGTCGGTGCGCATCGGCACGCCCCAGGCGGCGAGCATGCAGACCGGCCCCGATGGCAAGGTGTCGCTGGTCGCGGCCAAGGTCGCGATCACTGCGCCGGGCGAGGTGCAGGTCGGCCGCAATGTCGCGATGGACCTGTCGTCCGCAACCAATGCGGCGCCCGCGGGAAGCGCCAAGGGCAAGGGCGGCAAGGCCAGCGATACGGAGAACGCGATCGGCTGGGTCGGATCGCTGAACGGCGACGGCAGCGCACCGGGTCAGGCGATGGCTGCGAGCGGCTCCGGCGGCACGCTGACGATCAGCGCGGCGCGCACGATCCTCGACGGCACGATCAACCTCGACGGCAGCAAGGCGGGCGGCACCGCGCATATCACCGGCAGCGAATTCCTGTCCTTCGGATCGATCCTGTCCGCGAGCGGCCAGGATGCGGGCGGCAAGATCCGGCTCGACGCGGGCGGCTTCTCGCTCGCCGGGCGGATCACGGTCAACGCCGCGCTCGGCAAAGGCGGCAGCGTCGATATCAGGACGACGCGCCGGGCGATCGACACCGGCGAT
>NZ_QKVT01000001.1:1947730-1957487 GCF_003426715.1 Blastomonas sp. UPD001 | reverse complement strand
ATCGCTATGCCGCCCCAGGGCACCGTCAGCCTGCCGGTTTCACCCGACGGCCCGTCGCCCATGCAGGTGCTGCAGGGTCTGTCCGCACCGCTGCCCGTGCTGGTCTCGCCCGAGCTGCGCCCGGCAGACGACGGCGCCGGGAACGGCGCGCCGCAGGGCGATGGACAGCGCGGCGGCTGCGAGTATATCAGCCTGTGCAACGGCACGGCGGCCCCCCTGTGGACATGGCAGCTTGCCCAGTGAAGAAAGTATGATGGCGATGCATTTCGTGTTCCGTTCGGCCGCCTGTGCGCTGGCCGCAGCTCTGGTTTCGGCCCCGCTGGCGGCACAGACCGCCAAGCCCGCGACCCCCGCTGCGCCTGCCGCCGCCACGCCTGCCGCGCCGCAGGCGATCACGCCCAAGATGGGGACCAACGGCGCCAAGCCATGGACCGCGGGCTGCAAGGGCACCGGCGAGCAGGAGATCTGCGACGCGGTGCAGTCTTTGATCGACGAGGCCAACAGCAAGGAAGTGATCCGCGTCGCCATCGCGCGGCAGAAGACCACTGGCAAGACCGGGCTGCTGGTCAAGGTGCCGCTGGGCGTGCGGCTCGATACCGGCGCGCTGGTCCAGGTCGATGGCGACCAGACCAAGGCGATCGACAAGATCGTGTTCAGCCGCTGCCTGCCCGAAGGGTGCATTGGCGAGAAGCCGCTGGGCCCGACCGATATTGCCAACCTCAAGAAAGCCAAGAAGCTCGAGCTCGTGTTCCTCGATCTTGAAGGCAAGCCGATCGTGATCAACGTGGTGTCGACCGGGCTCGACGTCGCGCTGACCGGTTTCTGACGCGCGCTGCGACGCGATGACCATCCGCCCCTTTCATCTCGCCTTTCCGGTCGATGACCTGGCGGCTGCGCGGCATTTCTACCGCGAGGTGCTGGGCTGCGGCGAGGGGCGGTCGTCGGATCACTGGATCGATTTCGACCTGTTCGGGCATCAGATCGTCGCGCATCTCGATCCCGATGCCGGTGTGCGGCGCGCGCACCACAATCCGGTCGACGGGCATGACGTGCCGGTGCCGCATTTCGGCGTGGTGCTGACGATGGACGATTTCCACGCCTTGGCCGATCGGCTCAAGGCGGCGGGCACACGCTTCGTGATCGAGCCGCATATCCGCTTTGCCGGCCAGGTGGGCGAACAGGCGACGATGTTCTTCCACGATCCGGCGGGCAATGCGCTCGAGTTCAAGGCGTTCGCCGACGACGCGATGCTGTTCGCGAGCTGATTTCCCCCGCAGTTGGTTCGTCACCCCCGCGCAGGCGGGGGTGACGAACCACTCGCTGATCACGCGCTCCATCGCGGCCCAGCGCGCCTTGGCATCGGGTCCGGCGGCCTCGACATGGGCCTGCACCATGTCCTGGCCCAGGCCATAGTTGATCACATAGCTGCGATAGGCATCGGTAAAGCCGATCGACTGCTTCGCGCGCGCCTCGCTCATCAGCTGGTATTTCTGCGTCAGCGCGATCGCCTGGGCGCGGTCGATCTGCCCGTCGAGATACATCTGCGCGATGGTGAAGCGCGCGCCGCGCAGCCCCGACAGCGCCTTTTGCAGCTGCGCCAGTCGCGCCGCATCGGCGGTGGAAAGCCCGGCGAGCGGATAGAGTTCGCGCGTTTCGAACGCCAGCTTCTCGTCGCCCGGAAACGCCAGGTCGATGCCGAAATTGGCCGAACCTTCGGCGATCAGGCTCTGCGGGCTGTAGAGCGGATAGACGCTGAACTCGACCCAGCCGCGGCCGCGCGTCAGCTTCTGTTCGAGCAGATAGTTGAGCGCATGATGGCCGGGATAGCCCTCGTGACAGCCCAGATCGACCGCACGGGTGATGCGGATCGGCAGATCGGTGTTGATCTGGATCAGGCTGGCGAGATTGCCCTGATAATAATTGTACCCGCTCCACGGCTTGCCGGTGACGAACTCCATGTGGAAGCTCTCGCCCTTGGGCAGCGGGATATACGCCGCGGTGCGCGCGCGGCACTCGGCAATCGCGCGGTCGAACACCGGCTTCAGCCGGTCGGCGGGGACCACGAACCGTTCCTGAAACGCATCGACCCGCTCGGCCAGCGTGCCGGCACCGGGCAGCAGCGCCTCGATCTCCTGCAGCACCGCATCATAGCTGGAGAGCGGCTGGATGTCGGGCGTCGCGCCGAACAGGCCGAGCGATTCCTGGCGGAAGGAGAGCTTTTCGCCGCGCAGCATCTTCAGCCGCGTGCGCGCGGCGTTGAGCTGGGCGTGGAGAAATTTTGCCCGGCGCTGGACCATGATCTCGCGATCCGAAACGTCGACCGCCATCAGGCTGGCATCGAGCGCATCGACCGCCTGCGCCAGAGCGGCAAGATCGCGCGGGTTCGCTTCCGCCTGTTGCTTCCATTCGGCCGGGCCATAATAGGCGTCGATATAGCCATCCTCGTGCGTGCCGATCTCGAGCGAGAGCAGGACATATTGGCGCGCGATGTCGCTCAGCGGATCGGCGGGCTTCGCCGCCTGGGGCGCGGGCTTCTGCACACAGGCAGCGCAGGCCAGCACCAGGGCCAGCAGGCCGAGCCGGGTCATCATTCTCATGCGTGCTTCACTTCCACGTCCTCGTCCTCGTCGTCTTCCAGGCTTTCGATATCGCCATCGGCCCGGACCTCGTCTTCCTGCTCGCGCTCTTCCTGTTCGTGCTCGGGATGCAGCGGGCAGACGCGCAGGATGGTATAGCCGAGCAGCGCCGATGCGACAGAGCCCATGATAACGCCGATCTTCGCTTCGTCGATCAGCTCGGCATTGCCGGGAAAGGCGAGCGCGCCGATGAACAGGCTCATGGTGAAGCCGATGCCGCACAAGGCCGCGACGGCATAGACCTGCAGCCAGGTGGCGCCGCGCAGCCGGCTGGCAATGCCGAGCTTCACCGCCAGCCAGACGCTGCCGAAAATGCCGATCTGCTTGCCCAGGAACAGGCCCGAGGCAATGCCGAGCGGTACCGGCGCGAACGCCTCGCCCAGCCCTACGCCCTCCAGCGAGACGCCGGCATTGGCAAAGCCGAACAGCGGGATGATGAGAAAACTGCTCCACGGCGAGATGCCGTGTTCCAGCCGGTGCAGCGGGCTGTCATGCGCGTCCGGCGCTCCCGGCGTCTTGATGATCGGGATCATGAACGCGGCGAGCACGCCCGCGATCGTCGCATGCACGCCCGATTGCAGGATCGCGTACCACAGCACGACGGTGAGCAGCAGATAGGGGATGAGGTTCATCACCCGGAAGCGGTTGAGCGCATACATCGCGGCCATCACGGCCGCCGCCGCGCCCAGCCAGACCGGGGCCAGGCCCTCGGTATAGAACAGCGCGATGATCGCCACCGCGCCCATGTCGTCGACGATCGCGACGGTGACCAGAAACAGCTTGAGCGAGGTCGGCGCACGCTTGCCGAGCAGTGCCAGCACACCCATCGCAAAGGCGATGTCGGTGGCGGCGGGGATCGCCCAGCCGTTGACGACCGCAGGATCGGCGCCGGTTTCGACGAGGTAGATGATCGCGGGCATCGCCATGCCGGCGATCGCTGCGATCACCGGCAGCCGCCGCTTGTCCCAGGTCGAAAGCCGCCCGTCGACGAGCTCGCGTTTGATCTCCAGCCCGACATACAGGAAGAAGATGACCATCAGGCCGTCGTTGATCCACAGATGCGGGGTCATCGGGCCCAGCTTCTTGGTCAGCACCGGGCCCTGAATGTCGTGCAGCAGATGATGGTACAGATCGTAGAGCGGGCTGTTGGCGATGACCATCGCGATCGCTGCGGACAGGATCAGGATGATGCCGCCCGCTGCCTCACTGTTCAGGAACTTGCGCAGCGCCGATGTCTCGCTGCCGCCCGGTATCCCCTGTGCGCCCATGTCTGCTCCCGTGTGTTGCTGCCCGAACGCGCTTGACCGCGCATGCCCTGGAAGGGCATCCCCCCGGCCGGGGGGCAGTCCGCTTGAGCCAGCGCCGACGCACCGGGGGCCATGAAGGCTGCTGGTGCGCGGCGACGACGTTCGGGCATCTATCTGCAAAGCCCGGTGGGGTCCACCCCTGGCCGGGTAACCCAAGGGTAACGTGCCATGTCCCAGTCCGCTCCCGCGCCTTTGTCCACGCCCGCTGGAGGGTCGCGCCTGGGCCGCTTTGCCGCGCGGGTGACGGGGCCGCTGGGCAGCTGGTGGCGGGGCAGCGTGATCCCCGGGATCGAGCATCGCGCGGTGATCGCCAAGGTCGATGACGAGGCAAGCCTGACCCCGCGCTATGCCTTCATGATCCTGATGTCGGCGGGCATCGCGGTGCTGGGGCTGCTGCTGTCCTCGCCTGCGGTGGTGATCGGGGCGATGCTGATCTCGCCGCTGATGGGGCCGATCATCGGGCTTGGCTTCGGCATGGCAAGCTGGCGACGCTCGTGCTGCTGGTGGCGGCGCGGCTGGCCATCGGCCTCGGCTTCCGCCCGGCGGAAATCTATACGGTCGAGCTGCTCAAATGAGACTGGCGCGGCTGATCGCGGCGTTCCTGGCGGCGCTGCTGCTCGGCGGGGCGAGCGAGCCGGTGCTGGTGCCCGAAGTGTCGCAGCGCGAGGTCCAGATCAAGTACGGCTTTACCGGCGCAGAGCTGCTGCTGTTTGGCGCGATCGTCTATCCGGGCGGCACCCCGCCTGCGCGCGACAGCGATATCGTGGTGATCCTCAAGGGCCCGCCGCAGTCGATCATCCTGCGCGAAAAGCAGCAGATTGCGGGCATCTGGCTCAACGCCGCGAGCAGCGAATTCCGCTCGGCGCCGGCCTATTACGCCGTCGCCTCGTCGCGCCCGATCGACAGGATCGTCGACAAGCGCACGGCCGCGATCTACGAATTCGGCCTCGCCAATCTGCAGCTTTCGCCCGCCGGAACCATCGACCCGGCCGAGCAGCGGCGTTTCCTCTCCGGGCTGGTCGATCTCAACCGGCGCGAAGGGCTCTACAAGCAGCAGGAAGGCAGTGTCGAGATACTCGAAGGCGTGCTCTATCAGGCGCGGCTGTCGATCCCGGCCAGCGTGCCGACCGGCACTTATACCGCAGAAACCTTTCTCGTACGCGATGGCCAGGTGCTGGCGGCGGCGGTGCGCGAGATCGAGGTGCGCAAGTTCGGTTTCGAGCTTTTCGTCGCGACGGTCGCCGAATATCAGCCCTTCGCCTATGGCGTCTGCGCGGTGCTGATATCGCTTGCGCTCGGCTGGCTCGGCGGGGTGGTCTTCCGGAAGATCTGACGGTAGTCGCCGCGTCCTCGGCATAGAGGGAAAATTTACCCTATGCGCCTATGCCTTGCTGCGATTACGCAAAGCAAAAGGCACAGACAGCCCGATGGTCGATCTCAACCCGCGCAGCTTCCAGGGGCGCATTCCCGCCAGTTCCGCCGAGCGTCCCGACATTCCGCTGGTGATCCAGCGCCCTACCGAACAGCTGCGCATCGGTGAGGTGGTGGAGATTGCCGGATCGAGCTCGCAGGTGCTGCTCGACGCCAGCCGCCTGCAGGCGTTGATCGATCACAGCGATCCCAGCGTCTCGATGGCGGGGCAGGTCGGCAGCCAGGTCAAGATTCGCATGGGCAATCGCTGGCTGGTCGCGAACGTCCGCACCCAGCGCATGCACCAGCGCGAGGCGGGGCTGATCGTCTGTCAGATCGATTTCCTCGGCGAGGGCGAGGAGGAAAAGCTCACCGGGCGCATCTTCAACTTCCGGCGCGGGGTGACGCGCTATCCGGTCCCGGGAACGCCGCTCTATGCGATGACCAGCGCGGACCTCAAACAGGTCTATGCCGCCGACGCGCGCCCGCATATCGAGATCGGCATGGTCTATCCGACCAGCGACACGCGCGGCGCGCTTTATGTCGACGCGCTGCTGGGCAAGCATTTCGCGCTGCTGGGTTCGACCGGTACCGGCAAGTCGACCGCCGCCGCGCTGATCCTGCACCGCATCTGCGACATGATGCCCGACGGCCATATCGTGATGATCGATCCGCACGGCGAATATTCGAGCGCCTTCGCGCAGAATGGCGAACTGTTCGATGTCGGCAATCTCGCGATGCCCTATTGGCTGATGAATTTCGAGGAGCATTGTGAGGTGTTCCTCACCTCGCACGGCGCCGACCGGCAGACCGATGCCGAAATTCTCGCCAAGTGCCTGCTCGCGGCGCGGCTGAAGGGCAAGCTGGCGCTGGGCAATGCCCGCGTCACCGTGGACACGCCGATCCCCTATATGCTGTCCGATCTGGTCGCGAACATCCAGAACGAGATGGGCAAGCTCGACAAGGCGACGTCGAGCGCGCCGTTCCTGCGGATCAAGGGCAAGATCGAGGAGGTCAAGGCCGATCCGCGCTATAGCTTCATGTTCTCGGGCATGCTGGTCGGCGACACGATGCTCGATTTCATCACCAAGATCTTCCGCCTGCCGGCCAATGGCAAGCCGATCTCGGTCATCGACGTGTCGAGCGTGCCGTCGGATATCACCGCGACCGTGGTGGCGGTGCTCAGCCGCATGATCTTCGATTTCGCCATCTGGAGCCGCAAGGAGCGCACCAAGCCGGTGCTGTTGGTGTGCGAGGAAGCGCATCGCTACATCCCCTCCGACCGGGTCAACGATCATAGCGCGGTGCGCGACGTGCTGAGCCGCATCGCCAAGGAGGGCCGCAAATATGGCGTGTCGCTGGGGCTGATCACCCAGCGCCCCTCGGACCTTTCGGAAGGCGTGCTGTCGCAATGCGGCACGATCATCGCCATGCGCCTCAACAACGATCGCGATCAGGCGCATGTGCGATCGGCCATGCCCGAGGGCGCGCGCGGGTTTCTCGATTCGATCCCGGCGCTGCGCAACCGCGAAGCCATCATCTGCGGCGAGGGGGTCGCGATCCCCATCCGCGTCGCCTTCGACGATCTGGCCGAGTCGCGCCGCCCTGCTTCTGACGACCCGGCGTTCAGCGCGCTCTGGAAGGAAAATGGCGGCGAGAGCGAGATGGTCGCGCGCGTCATCGCCCGCTGGCGCAACAAGGACAATCTGAACAACGGCCGCTGACCGGGCAGCCCCGCGCGCGGATCAGGTGCCGCGCGTATCGCCGTACAGGTGGATGTGCAGCCGGTCGGTAAAGCGCCAGCCGCGATCGAGGCAGAGCGGGGCGAGCCAGGCGCTGCGGGCGTGCAAGGTCGCGCTGTCGGTCCCTTCCGGCATCAGGATGATGCGCTGCGCCGCGATGGCATGGCGGTCCGCCAGGGCTGCGACCTCTTCGGCATCGGCGGGCTCGGCGATCACGAACTTGAACCAGGCACGCGGATCGCGGGCATAGGCCGCCAGCGCCGCGTCGTTGCGCCGGGCGCTTTCTGCATTGCCCGAATGGCCAAGCTTGGGGGACAGGTTGAGTTGGTGGACGCAGGGCGCGAAGCCCGGTGTTAGCGCGACGGTGCCGTTGCTCTCGATCTCGACATGATAATCCGGGCCCAGCCGTTCGCACAGCGCCGCAAGCGCGGGTTGCTGCAGCAGCGGCTCGCCGCCGGTAAACACGATATGCGGGCAGTCGAAGCCGCGGATCCGGTCGACGACCTCGGCAATGTCGAGCGTCACGCTGTTGGCGCGCCGGTCGTACTGGCGGTCGCCGCGATGCGGCCCGGCATGGCCTTCGAAAAACCAGGTATAGGGGGTGTCGCACCACTGGCAGGCGAGGTTGCAGCCGGACAGGCGGACAAAGACCGAGGGCCTGCCGATCGATACCCCTTCGCCCTGCAGCGAATGGAAGATCTCGGGCTCTTGCGGGCGGACGGTGGCGAGGCGCAATCGGGTCATGCGCGCGCGCCCTTAGCCCATTTTGCCAGCGAAAGCCAAAAAGATGTGGCCGCACCCCTGAGCAGCGGATGCGGCCACAGCCCCCCGAAACGATTCGTCAGAAGGCGGCCGTCACCCCGAACACGATGGTGCCGTCGGCGATCTGTCCGCCACCGTTGCGGAACTTCTGGAAGTTGGGCAGCAGATAGGCCGATTCCGCGCGACCGATGTCGGTATCGACATAGGACACGCTGAGCGTGATCGGCCCGTAGACGTTCACCGCCGCGCCGATCGAATAATCCCAGTATTCGCCGGTGGGCGTCACGCTGGTTCCATTGGGGCCCAGGCCGGGATTGCCTTCGGAATAGCCGATATGCGCGTTGATCGTGACCGGCGTGTCAGGAATGGCGACGCTGGCGTCCCCTGCCAGATAGAGATTGTCTTCCTTCTGGCCCCGGCTGAACGGCGTGTTTGAGAAATTGCCGAGCGCTTCCTGCTTGGGCGCATAATAGATGGCTGCGGTCAGCGACACCGGCCCCGCCGTGCCCTTGAGCTTGGCATAGCCTTCGAAGAAATCGGTGTTGTCGAAGCCATCGGGATACATGTACCAGGTCACGCCGACGTCGATGCCGGCCGAGCCCACGGTGGTGGCGTAACCGGCGAACAGGTCCACCTCAAGATTCGGGCCCCCGAACGTGCCCCAGCCGGCCAGGTTCGATCCCCAGGTGCCGACGTAAAAGCCCGATTCGTGCGCGACGGTGAAGCCGCCCTGGACCGCTACGCCTTCATCCGACTGCGAAACGCCGCGGAAGCGATAGTCGGACACAAGCCCGACCGACCCGGTGACAGTGATGGGCTTGGACTCCTCTTCCTGCGCAAGGGCAGGCGTGGCGACAGCCGACGACAGGAGGAGGGCGAGGCCCGCAAGGCCCCGGTGGAATTTGGACGTACGCATGTTTTTCCTTTCAACTGGATGCGTTTCGTCCCGCCTGCGCTGCAGCGGCTACTCTCTGTTCTTGCTGGCGTCCCTTGGCGCCAAATCCGGAGTGCTCACAATCAGCGACAGCAATGCTGCCCCGCTGTGCTGCGCTGCACAAGAGAAAAATGCTAAGAAGACCCGCTTCTTTGAAAGATTGTGTCTTTCACGCCACGAAAACGCACCGGTTCGGACCTTTATCGCGATGTTAACCGGGTGCGGCCACGGTATTACGCGATGTTCGCCTCGCTCCGCCCCCTCCAGTCCGATTCGCGCGATCACGGCGCGATCGATTCGCTCCTTGCGCAAGTGGAGGCGATCGGCATGGCCTTGACGGTACTAAGCCGCCTGGCGGGTACCAGCACCTCCCATGAGGCCGCAGGTCTTGGAGAACGCGCCGCGCTCGCCGCCCGGTTGGCCGAGCTGGACGCACGCGGCACCACGTTCCTGGAGACCGAGTTCGACGCGCTTTCGGCGGCGCTGCAAGCCGGCTTTTCCGCGCTCGAACGGGCGCGCCGTCTCGGGCATCCGGCGCGGGCAGCCGCCGCCCTGCTGCATCGCGAATGCTGCGACAGCCTGGCCGCTCTGCTGGCCCAGCGGGGGCAGGCCGGCACCGGCGCCTGAACGGCGCCGCCCCTTTTCTTTGTTCCTGTTTTGTATTAGTCGTGGGCCATGGTTCAGAACTTGTCCCACGCCCTGCCCATGCCCGATGCATATGAAGCGCCGTCCGAACCGATCGTTTCGCCCTGTGGTCCGCCCGGCGGTGCCGCAGCGGTCGCGCGCGGGATCGCGCGGCTGTTCCGGCGCAACCAGATCTGGGTGGCGTCCGAAGTGGCGTTGCCCAATGGCCGCCGTGCCGACCTGATGGGGATCGATGCGCGCGGGCAGATCGTCATCGTCGAGATCAAGGTGGCGCGCGGCGATCTGCTCGGCGATGCCAAATGGGGCGAATATCTCGACCAT
>NZ_QKVT01000001.1:1944804-1947630 GCF_003426715.1 Blastomonas sp. UPD001 | reverse complement strand
CGCTTGGCCGCGCTGGCGCTGCGACGGCTCAACCTGATGCAGGATCCGCCGCCGCCTGACGAGGTGTATTAACCGTATTGGTTATTTCCGGTTGACATCGTCACGGCGATATTATACTTGACATACCCACGCAAAACAGGGAAAAGGGCCTCGTCATCAAAAAGGTTCTTAACCATGTCGGCACTTTCCGCTCCCCACTTCCACAACGAAGAAGCAGCTTACGCCTACGTTGAGGCGCGGATTTGGCCCGAAGGCCCTGTTTGCCCGCATTGCGGCGGCGTTGACCGCATTGGTAAAATGGGCGGCAAATCGACCCGCATTGGCACCTATAAGTGCTACCAGTGCCGCAAGCCGTTCACCGTGAAGATCGGCACCATTTTTGAAGCATCGCATGTGCCGATGCACATCTGGCTTCAGGCGATGTATTTGATCGCTGGCAGCAAGAAAGGCATTAGCAGCAACCAGCTACACCGCACCCTTGGTGTAACCCTCAAGACCGCGTGGTTCATGTCGCATCGCATCCGTGAAGCAATGCGCGACGGTTCGCCTGACTTGATGGGCGGCAATGGTGGCCGGGTCGAAGTTGACGAGACTTTCATCGGCTACAATCCGCGCGTGAAGAAGGCTAAGGGCAAGGGCGGATCGGCTCACAAGCTGCGCGTTGTCGCCCTGATCGACCGTGAAAGCGGCAAGGCCCGTTCAATGCCCGCTAATTCGCTGGTGCGTGACGAGGTTGCGCAGATCGTGCGCGCCAACGTCGCCAAGGAAGCCAAGCTCACTACCGACGAAAGCCGCCTCTACAGCGCCGTGGGCAAGGAATATGCCTCGCATGATTACGTCACCCATGGCCGTAGCGAATACGTGCGTGGTGACGTTTCCACCAACACCGTTGAGGGCTATTTCAGCATCTTCAAGCGCGGGATGCGCGGCATTTACCAGCACTGCCACGAAAACCACCTGCACCGGTATCTGGCGGAATTTGACTTCCGCTACACCAACCGTCAGGCTCGTGGCTGCAATGATGCAGACCGCGCCGACCGCCTGTTGCAGGGCGTCATCGGCAAGCGGCTCACCTATGAAACGATTGGTGCGCGGTAATGCCCAAAAAGAAGCAGCCAGAAAGCCAGGAGCAGCAAAGCGCGAGGTTTCGCGCCGAAGCCGAGCGCATGATTGCCGCTGGCGAACTAAACCCCACAGAGGCAGATAGACGGTTCAAACTCCTACTAGGTCATCTGAAGGTGAAGTAGGCGGTGGGTTCCCGTCCTCGCCGGTCAGACCTGCCAGCTTGGTCATGAAAAATGCAGTGCACCGAATAATGTGCACAGCTTCGTGCGGTGCATAAATTGTCTCGACATGCATTGTGGCGTTCCGCCAAGGATTCCTAACGGCATCAAGGTGGGCATACAGGTCATCGAACGCAGCACCTTCGGTGTGCGGTAGACGAGTTTTGGGCGGCCACAGCTCATCTATCTTCGCCTTAATAACAGACAATATTATTGCCCAATTTTTTTCTGAGGCTTTGGTCGGGTCAGGGATTGCAAGGCGCTTGGCTAACGCCCGAATGCCAATTTCTAACATCCGCATCGCATGAAATACAGCCGCAGTGTATCGACCTAAAGCAACGCACTTAGCGGCCTCCTCAATTTCAAATGATGCATTTGGATATACTACGGAGTATTCTGGATATTGGAGCAAGTCTTCAGCCGGGGCCATGTAAGGAGTCTCTTGGGCTGAAAGCGTGAATAGCTGAATATCTGACAAAAAGTCGGCAAATCTGCTTTCAATGTCGTGAAGCGCATGGACAGCCATGCCTACTGATAGATGGCACGGAACCTGCTCAAGGCGAGCGATGAAACGCTCGGCGGAGAGGCTGGCAAGTCTAGCCCCAATTTTCAGTAGTTCGGCATTGAAGGAACGCACTGGTGGTAAAATGGCAGCCACGCTTTCAGGCAAAAGCAGCTCGCCTGCCTCAGCTGAAAGGCTTGAGCATATTTGATGGAGGCGCGCCACCGATGTGGCTGCACCTAAAAAGGCGGGGGCGTTAAGCTCAAGCATATCTTTCAAACTCACGCATCTGTCAGGGGCTACCATTTAACACCCCTTTCATTGCGTGGGTATGCGAAATATAACAATGCCCATCGTCACGCTGATTGGGTACAAAACAGTAACATCGAGATGGAGCGAGTCGGGATACCCCGGTGACAGGCTCTCTCGCCTATCCAGTGCCCCGCGGAGAATGCCTTGTCCGACAGCCTGTCGGAGGAAAGCCTGTGCGCGTTCCTCGACCATCTTGCCGAAACCTCGAACGTCTCGCTTTCGGCCAAGCGTGCCGGAGTGTCGCGATCGGCAGTCTATCGGCTGCGGGCGAGCTGCCCGGCATTCAGCCATGGCTGGCAGATGGCGATCGCCACCGGCTATGACGAGCTCGAGTTCCGTATGCTCAAGACCGCGCGCTTCGGCACGATCAAGCCGGTGAAGCGCCCCGATGGCAGCATCGGCAAGGCCACCGAATTC
Source organism: Blastomonas sp. UPD001 (assembly GCF_003426715.1). Lineage (NCBI taxonomy): Bacteria > Pseudomonadati > Pseudomonadota > Alphaproteobacteria > Sphingomonadales > Blastomonadaceae > Blastomonas > Blastomonas sp. UPD001. The sequence goes on along the minus strand of NZ_QKVT01000001.1, from coordinate 1,945,116 downwards.
GACGATGCACAGGGGCTGAAGCTGCTGATGGCGTACAAGCAGAGCGTCGAAAAGGCGCGCGCCGATCCGCCCGCCGATCCGCAGAGCGCCAAGAACGTGCGCGACCAGCTTGCCGCCACGCTGGAGCAGATCCGCGAGCGGCTCGGCACCGCTGCCGGTGCGGAGCGAACCGACGTCCAACAGGCGCCGGGCGCGGCTGAGCCCGCGCGCGAATGAACAGCCTTTCGCTGGCCGAACGGCTGGCGGCAATGCCGGCAGAAGCGGCCAGGCTCTATCTGCAAGAATTGCCCGATGCGGCGGTGCAGGCGCTCG
>NZ_QKVT01000001.1:1934389-1944704 GCF_003426715.1 Blastomonas sp. UPD001 | reverse complement strand
TCGGCCATCACTGGCCGTTCTGGGCGAGGCCCGAACAGCTGGCACCGCCGGGTGACTGGCGCACCTGGCTGATCCTCGCTGGGCGCGGCTTCGGCAAGACGCGCGCCGGGGCGGAATGGGTCCGGCAGATCGGCGAATCGATTGCCGATGCGCGCATTGCATTGGTCGCAGCAAATCTGGCCGAGGCGCGCAGCGTGATGGTCGAGGGGCAGAGCGGGCTGCTGGCGATCGCGCCCGAGTCGACGCGGCCGCACTGGGAGCCCTCACTGCGCCGGCTGCGCTGGCCGGGTGGGGCGCAGGCGGTGCTGTTTTCCGCCGCCGAGCCCGAAGGCTTGCGCGGACCCGAGCACAGCCATGCCTGGTGCGACGAGATTGCGAAATGGGACAATGCTTCGGGCCGCGCGATGGCGGCCTGGGACAATCTGCAACTGGGCCTGCGCGTGGGATCGCTGCCGCAGGTCTGCGCCACCACCACGCCGCGCGCGGTGCCGCTCGTGCGACGGCTGCTCGATGATCCCGGCCTCGTCATCAGCCGGGGCAGCAGCCATGCCAACCGCGCCAATCTGCCACCCGCGTTCCTCGCGGCGGTCGAGCGGCATTATGGCGGCACCGCTCTGGGGCGGCAGGAGCTCGACGGCGAACTGCTCGAAGATGTCGAGGGCGCCTTGTGGAGCCGCAGCCTGATCGAGGCGTGCCGCGTGCGCTGGCAGGCGCAAGGCCTGGTGCGCGTCGTGATCGGGGTCGACCCGCCTGCAGGGTCCTCGGGCGACGCGTGCGGCATCATCGTCTGCGCGTTGCAGGACGATGGCCGCGCCGCAACCGGGCGATCTCGCGCTGCTGGTCGAGGGCTGCGACAAGGCCTTCGCGACCTGCTCGGGCCGGTTCGGCAATGCGATCAACTTTCGTGGCGAGCCGCATCTCCCCGGCAATGACCTGCTCACCCGATTTGCGACCTTCTGACATGGACGATGGGCACAGGCTCGCTGCCGCCGCGCTCGATCTGGTCGGCTGCCCCTTCCGCCTGCACGGACGCGATCCGGCCACGGGGCTCGATTGCGTCGGACTGGTCGCGGCGTCGCTCGAACGGATCGGGCGCGGCGTCGATGCGCCTTGCGACTACCGGCTGCGCGGCGGCTGCCTCGATCGGTTCGACCGATGGGCGGCGATGTGCGGTCTGGACCGGGTGGCCCAAAATGCGCCGGGCGCGCCGGGCGACGTTCTGCTGTGCGAGCTTGGCGTGCGGCAATTTCATGTGCTGGTCGATGCCAATGTGCTGCTGGTGCACGCGCATATCGGCCTGGGGCGGATCGTCGCCGCGCCGCCGCCTGCGCCCTGGCCGGTGCAGCGGCGCTGGCGGCTTCAGCAAGGATAGAGGCTTTGGCAACTCTCGTATTGAGCACCGTCGGCACGCTGGTCGGTGGTCCGCTGGGCGGCGCACTGGGCGCGCTGGTCGGGCGCACGATCGATCAGACGCTCCTGTTCCGACCGAGGGATCGCGAGGGGCCGAGGCTCACCGATCTGGCGGTGCAGAGCTCGCAATATGGCAGCCCGTTTTCCCATGTCCACGGACGCGCGCGGATCGCCGGGACGGTCATCTGGGCGACCGACCTCAAGGAACGGCGCATCCGCGAAGGGGGCGGCAAGGGCCGGCCAGGGACAACGCGCTACAGCTATTCGGTGAGCTTCGCCGTCGCACTGTCGGCGCGGCCGATCGAGGGTGTTGGCCGCATCTGGGCCGAGGGCAATCTGCTGCGCGGCCAGGACGGCGTGTTCACCAGCGAAACCGGCTTCCGCCTGCACCATGGCCATGGCGATCAGCCGCTCGACCCGCTGATCGCAGCGGCCGAGGGCATCGGCCAGTGTCCGGCCTATCGCGGCCTCGCATATGCGGTGTTCGAGGACATGGCGCTGGAGGAATTCGGCAACCGCATCCCTTCGCTGACCTTCGAGGTGATCGGCGATGCGACGGACGTGGCGCTGGGTCCACTGATTGCCGACCTGATCGCCGCCGGGGTACCCGAGGGCGAGGGCTCGGTGACCGGCTGGAGCTTGCCGTCCGAGAGCCGGCGCGATGCGGTCCAGGCGATTGCCGCCGGATTTCCGCTATCGCTGATCGAGCAGGACGGTGGATTGCAGATAATGTGGCACGACAATGCGCTGGGGCCTGCGAGCTTCATCCCGGCGTCGGCGCTGCTGCCGCGCGACGCATCGGACGTGCGCGCGTTCGAACGCCAGCGCACCACGCCGACATCGGGCGCGCTGGCGCTGCGCTATTACGATCCCGAACGCGACTATCAGCCGGGGCTTCGCCGCAGCGGCACCAGCGGTCATGGCCGGGCGCAGCAGATCGATGTTGCTGCGGTGATGACCGCGGCGCGCGCCCAGCAGCGGGTGGAGCGGCTCGTGCAGCAAGGCCGCGACGGACATGAACGGCTGCAATTGCGCGTTGCCCTGTTCGATCCGGCGCTTCAGCCGGGCCGGATCGTGACGGTGGAAGGCATTGCAGGGCGATGGCAGGTGCGGCGCTGGCAATGGGGAGCAGAGGGGATCGATCTGGAGCTGGTCAGCCGGCGCACCCGTCCGGCCAATATCCCGGCCGGCAGCGAACCGGGGCGAAGCGTCAACACCCCCGACGATGGCATCGGCATGACCGTTCTGGCGCTGTTCGATCTGCCTTCACCGATCGACCGGCCGATGAACCATGCCCATATCGCCATCGCGGTGGCGGGTGCTTCGACGGGCTGGCGCGGGGCGACCGTCTATGCGCGCGAGGCGGACGGATCGACCGGCGAGCCGCTCGATTTCCTGCGCATCGGCGCGACCATGGGGCAAGTGTTGGTCCCGCCTGCAGCCGGAACGGCGCTGCTCCGCGACGATCGCAGCAGCATCACCGTCCAACTGGTGCGCGATGGGCCGCTGACCCTGATCAATGCGGACGACGATGCGCTCGCGCGCGGAGCCAATATGGCGATGGTTGGTCGGGAACTGGTCCAGTTCGCGCGCGTGCGCCCGCTGGGCGATCGAACTTTGCGCCTGAGCGGACTGCTGCGCGGACGCGGCGGGACCGAGGATTGCATGGACGGGCACGCCGCGGGCGAGCGCTTCGTGCTGATCGGCGAGGCGCTGGGCCTGGTCGATCCGGACCGGATTGGCCCGGGCCCGGATTTCCGCGCTGCAGCCCAGGGCAGGGGCGACGACACGCCGGTGGTTGCCGATCTCGCCAGCCCCGGTCGGGCCGTCCGCCCCCTGTCACCGGTGCATGCACAGGTGGAGCCGCTCGCCGGTGGTGGCATGACGCTGCGCTGGACACGTCGCAGCCGCAGCGGCTTTGCATGGCGGGATCTGGTCGATGCGCCGCTGGGCGAGGAGTTCGAAGCCTATCGCGTGTCGATCCTTGCCGATGGTGTCGTCGTCGCCGATTTCGACTGCTCCCCGCCGATGCTCACGCTTGATACGGTAACAGTCGCGGCGCTTGCTGCGGCCGAAAGTGGAACGGTCGAAGCTTTCATCGTGCAACGCGGCGCGCTCGGCGTGTCGCCGCCGCTGAGCGTGCCGATCCATCTCTGAAGCGACAGAGCGTTCACAGGCTGAACGAGGACAGCTCGCATGCTGGAGCGACACGCCTGAGGGGCCCCCGATGACGGCTGTTCCGTCCTGTACCGACTTCTTCCAAACCGCGCGAAAGGCCTGCCATGTCATCGACTCCCAATTTTTCCATGCCCCTGCTGCATGCGGCGCAGGCACAGAAGGAAATCACGCATAACGAGGCGCTGGTGCTGGTCGATGCATTGCTGCGGGGTACCGTCAAGGCGATGCTCGACGATCCAGCGCCGCTCACCCCGGTGGCTGGTCAGGCCTGGATCGTCGGTGCCGCCCCGGTCGGGGCCTGGGCCGGCCAGGCCGCGAAGATCGCGGTCTTTACCGAGGGGGGATGGCGATTTGCGACGGCGCCTGCCGGTCTGCAATTGCGCGATGAGGCCGCAGCTATATGCCGACGGTTCGATGGCAGCGCATGGGCCGCCTATCCTCCGATCGCCGCCCCGACGGGCGGTTCGGTGGTCGATGTCGAGGCGCGATCGACGCTTGCCAGCGTGCTCGGAGCGCTGCAGCAGGCCGGGCTGGCTGGCGTTACGTAATTGATCTCAGGCACATTATGCGTCAATGATTCGGTGTGTTACCCTCGTCAGCACAGCCATGCCGGAAGGGCCGCAGCCGAGGTGCATTTTTTGCGCGACACCCCCTGAAATGGCGACATTTTGGCAACAGTCCGGCCAAAACCGCGCTTGCGTGGCAACTGTCTTGGCGTTAGTAACGTTGCCGAGTTGTCGTTCCAAATCCTACTTATAAGGGGAAAATCTATGCGCAAGTTAGTCGTTGGACTGGCGTTGGCATCTACCGCCCTGACGACGCCGGCTTTCGCCCGCGACGGTCAGTGGTACGTCGGTGTCGAAGGCGGCGCCATGATCGTCGAAGACATCGAGTTCGATGTCGGCGCTCTGAGCAATGCCACCATCGTTGATTCGGACACCGGATATGATCTCGGTGCCGTCGTCGGTTACGACTTCGGTCCTTTCCGCATGGAAGCAGAAGTCAGCTATCGTGAAGCTGACCTGACCGACGTGCAGACCTCGGTCGCGATTGCTCGTGGCGGCGGTCTTGCCAACCTGGTTGGTCGCTCGGCGGCTGTCGGTTCGGCTAACGCCCTGTCGTTCATGCTGAACGGCTTGATCGATTTCGGTCCTGACGATGGTCTGCAGGGCTTTGTCGGCGGTGGTGTCGGCGTTGCTCGCACGGACATGACGATTGCTGCAACCCGTCCGGGTCGCATCGCATTCATCGACGATTCGGACACTGGCTTCGCCTGGCAGGTTCTGGCCGGCGTTCGCGCACCGATCAGCGACAGCTGGGACGTGGGTCTGAAGTATCGCTTCTTCAACAGCGATTCGGTTGATCTGATCGACGTTGGTGGTCGTGGCTTCGACGGCCGCTTCCGCAGCCACTCGATCCTGGGCAGCATCACCTACAACTTCGGTGGTGAAGAAGCCGGTGCCGGTCATGCTGGCAGGTCACGCTGACCGTTCGGGTGCAGCTACCTACAACGTGGGTCTGTCCCAGCGTCGTGCCGACTCCGTCAAGGCCTATCTGGTCTCGCGGAACATCCCGGCCAGCGCCATCAGCACCCAGGCGTTCGGTGAAACCCGCAACCGCGTTCAGACCGCCGATGGCGTTCGTGAACTGCAGAACCGTCGCGTGGAAATCACCTACGGTCCGGGTTCGGGCATGTAAGCCAATCGCTGGACCTCCGGGTCTGGTCACAAAGAGGGTCGGTCTTCGGACCGGCCCTTTTTTGTTTTCCATTGTGGCGCGAAATACGCGGCGGCTTGTCCAAGGCAGGGGCTGCGCTTATGTAGACACCATGGACAGCCAGGCCGACATCACCTTGACCCCATCCGCAGCGAAGCGCGTGGCCGCGATCGCCGCCAAGCAGCATAAGCCTGCCATCCTCCGCCTGGCGGTAGAGGGCGGGGGCTGTTCCGGGTTCCAGTATCGCTTCGGCCTTGCCGACGCTCCCGGACCGGATGACATCGTCACCGAAACCGATGGCGTTTCGCTCGTCGTGGACGATATCAGCCTCGATCTGGTCCGGGGAAGCGCTGTCGATTTCGTGGAATCGCTCGGGGGGTCGGCCTTTCAGGTTACCAATCCCAATGCTGCAGCCGGGTGCGGCTGTGGTTCCAGCTTTTCGATCTGATCACCTCCGCGCCCGCCTTGGGGAACCCGAATCCCCGGATTTCGTATTGAGCGACAAGGCCTGAACCCGGGGGGTGAACATGATATCCAGCCACTGCTGCGCAATCTCCGATTGCAATCTGCCAACTGCTCCCGCGACCTTCAGGGCGCAGGCGTGATGGATCCTGCTCTCATGCCCGATGCGGAAGGTCGCGATTCCGACGCGCCGGGCCATATCAGCCCGCATGCCATGACCCGCCTGGAGGCCGGCCGGGTCGCCGGAATCACGCTGACCGTGCTCGCGGTGATCGGCGTGGCATGGCTGCTGATGGAGCTGACGCAGTTTCTGCTCCTGGTTTTCGCAGCGCTCGTCCTGGCAGCAATATTCTCGTCGATAGCGCGCCGGGTTTGCGACCTCACCGGAATCAAGCGCGGGCCCGCGCTGGCGATCTCGGTGTTCCTGCTTCTCGCTGTCTTCGCTGGAGCCTTCACCCTGTTCGGGTCGCAGATTGCGAGCGAGTTCGATACCATCCAGCAGAGCATTCCTCCCGCGATCGACCGGGTCGAGGCGCAGCTGGACGAGGTAGGTCTGGGCGAACAGGCGCGGAAGGTCGTGCAACAGGGAAGCGGCGATCTGTCGAGCCTGGCGTCGCGGCTGGGCGGCTTTGCCATGACCGCGACCAATGCGATTGCCAATTTCGTGCTGGTCTTTGTCGGCGCCATCTTCATTGCGAGCGACCCGACCGTCTATCGACGGGGCCTGCTGCTTCTGCTTCCAAAGCGGGCTGAGGAGCCTGTCGCCGCCGCGCTGGATGATGCGTCGCGCGGGCTACGCGGCTGGATGATGGGGCAGGGGGTCTCATCGGTCGTGGTGGCGGTGCTGACCGGCGGCGGACTCTGGGCGCTGGGGGTCCCCGCGTCGGGGGGTCTGGCGATCATCGCCGGATTGCTCGACATCATCCCAATGGTCGGGCCCGTCATTGCCGGCGTTCCGGCGGTCCTGCTCGCCTTTACCGTGTCGCCGACCACGGCCCTGTGGACGGTCGTGCTGTTCCTGATCGTCCAGCAGATCCAGGGCAATTTCCTGCAACCGATGATCCAGAAACAGGCTGTCGACGTGCCCCCAGCGGTGTTGCTGTTCGCCGTGGTTGCTTTCGGGCTGGTCTTCGGCTTTCTCGGCGTGCTGCTGTCGGCACCGCTGACCGTCGTGACCTATGTCATGGTCCAGCGGCTCTATGTGAAGACACTGCTCGGCAAGCCGATCCGGATTGCCGGGCAGGACTAATCCCGCCCGGCCGACCGGTCCCGATCAGAACGGCCCCAATCAAAGCGGATTGCCGTCCTTGTCGCGGAAGACTTCGCGCCGGCCGACATGGTTGGGCGCGCTGATATAGCCGTCCTCTTCCATCCGTTCGACCAGCCGCGCAGCGCTGTTATAGCCGATGCGCAACTGCCGCTGCAGCCAGCTGGTCGAGGCCTTCTGGCTCTCGAACACGATCTGGCAGGCGGCACGATACATCTGCTCCTCGGGGCTGTCGTCGAGGCTCGCGCCATCGAGCGCAAAGCCACCGTCCTCGGGCTCTTCGGTGACCGCCTGGATGTAATCGGGCTGGCCCTGGCCGCGCCAGTGGTCGGCGACGCGGCGCACCTCTTCGTCCGAAACGAACGGCCCGTGCACGCGCTCGACCTGCTTGCCGCCGGACATGTAGAGCATGTCGCCCTTGCCGAGCAGCTGTTCGGCCCCCTGTTCGCCCAGAATGGTGCGCGAATCGATCTTGCTGGTGACGTGGAAGCTGATGCGGGTCGGCAGGTTGGCCTTGATCACGCCGGTAATGACGTCGACCGAGGGGCGCTGCGTCGCCATGATCAGGTGGATGCCCGCTGCACGCGCCTTCTGTGCGAGCCGCTGGATCAGGAATTCGACCTCCTTGCCTGCGGTCATCATCAGGTCTGCCAGCTCGTCGACGATCACCACGATCTGCGGCATGGGTTCGTAATCGAGCTGCTTCTTCTCGTACTGGGGCTGGCCGCTGACCGGATCCCAGCCGGTCTGCACCTCTTCGCCCAGCGGCAGGCCCTTGGCCTTGGCGACGCGGACCTTGTCGTTGAAATTGACGAGGCTGCGGACCTTGAGCTCGCTCATCATCCGGTAGCGCTCTTCCATCTGCTCGACTGCCCATTTGAGCGCGCGCACCGCCTTGGCCGGCTCGGTCACCACGGGGGAGAGCAGGTGCGGAATATCGTCATAAATCGACAGCTCGAGCATCTTGGGGTCGATCATGATCATGCGCAGCGTTTCCGGCGTCATCCGGTAGAGCAGCGACAGGATCATCGCGTTGAGGCCGACCGACTTGCCCGATCCGGTGGTGCCCGCGATCAGCAGGTGGGGCATCGGCGCGAGGTCGGCGATCACCGGATCGCCCGAGATGTTCTTGCCCAGGATGACCGGCAGCTGGCCGCTATTCTCGGCAAAATGGCTCGATCCGATCATCTCGTGCAGCACCACCGCGTCGCGATGCTGGTTGGGTAGCTCGATCCCCAGCTCCTTGCGGCACGGGATCGCCGCGACGCGCGCCGAACGCGCGGACATGTTGCGCGCGATGTCGTCGGCGAGCTGGATGACGCGGTTGGCCTTGATCCCCGGCGCGGGCAGCAGCTCGTAGCGGGTAACCACCGGGCCGGGGCGCACGGCGGTTATCTCGCCCTTCACGTTGAAATCGCTGAGCACCGTCTCGAGCAGCCGCGCGTTGCGCTCGAGCGCGATCTTGTCGAGCGCGGGGCCTGTGCTCGACGGCGGCGGGTCGAGCAGGTCGACCGAGGGCAGCTCATAAGGGCCGAAGAAATCGCCCTGGCGGCTCTTGGGGCCAAGCTGCGCCTTGGCCGGCCGCAGCGAGGGCTCGGTGATTTCCGGCGGCGGACGGTTGTCGGGCACGGCCTCCTTGCGCGGCGCGGCGAGCGCCGGACGGCTCGGCTCGGCGGCATCGTCGAGCGTGTCGATCTCGTCCTCGTCGATCACCGGGCCGATCGGGCGGCGGAACAACGCCTCGGGCATGCTGACCTTGATCGGCGGCATGCGCAGCAACCCGCGCTCCAGACCGAGCGCCTTCCAGCCCAGGGCCACGCCCGCCAGACCGAGCACCGAAGCGCTGCCATAGAGCGCCCACGGCGCGCCTGCGGGCGGGAGAAATCCGCTCAGCGCCTCGATGCCGCGCGCGCCCATCATCCCGAACAGCCCGCCGGGACCTGCGGGGAAATGCGGCGCGGATTCGCCGAACAGCACAGCAGCGGCGACCGCGAGGAACAGCATGCTGAGCAGCGTCGCGATGACCGAGCGCCGCCAGTGGCCCAGCGGCTGGTTGATCCACAGCCGATGCGCCTGGACGGCCGTGATCGGCAGCAGCAGCGCGCTGGCCGGCCCTCCGAGAAACAGCATGAAATCGGCGATCCACGCGCCGCTCGCGCCCATCCAGTTGTCGACGCCGCCGCCCGCCGCGGTGTTGAACGAGGGGTCGGTCTGGTGATAGGTGATCAGCGCTATCGCAGCGAAAGCCACCAGCGCAAAGAGCAGCAGCGCCAGGATCAGGCTGCCGCTGCGCATCAGACTCTGACGCATCAGGTCGCGCCAGTCGGGCGCGTTTCTGGTGGCGGCGCGACTGGCCATAACCTCGAATTCTCCGGCAATATGGTAAATGCCGCCCATTTTGCGCAGACCAGGGACTCCGCGTCAAGCAAGGACTTGAGCGGGAGTCGGTGAATGACAAGCCTCTGTTCAGCGCATCGCGGACCGCCTACATTGCCGGCATGGCACAGGGCAATCACAGCGACATCCTCATCATGGGCGCAGGACCGGCGGGGCTTTCGCTCGCACTGGCGCTAGCGCGGCACGGGCTCAGCGTCCGGGTGATCGACCGGATCACGCCCGAGACGCTGGCCGACACCGCCTTCGACGGCCGCGCCTCGGCGCTGGCATCGACCAGCTGGCAGATGCTGCAGAATCTGGGATTGGCCGATAGCCTGTGGCGCGATGCCTGCCCGATCGACCGGATCGCGGTCAGCGACGGTCTTCGCCGGGGTTCGCTCGATTTCGATGCCGGGGTCGAGGGCATGGGCGTGATGCTGCCCAACAGCCTGTTGCGCGCCGCGCTCTATCAGGCTGCGAGGGCCGATTCCGATATCGACCTGATCATGGCCGCCGATATCGCGCACCGCGCGGTCGATACCCACCGGGCGACGATCACGCTGGCCGATGGGCGCGTGTTCACCGCTTCGCTGCTGGTCGGCGCGGAAGGGCGCGTATCGCCGACGCGCGAACTGGCCGGGATCGGCCTGAGCCAATGGTCCTATCGCCAGCGCGGAATCGTTACTGCTGTGACGCTGGAAAAGAGCCATCAGAACACCGCGTTCGAAATCTTCTATCCCGATGGTCCGCTCGCCATCCTTCCGCTCAACGACGATGACGAGTGCCGGTCGATGGCCTCGATCGTCTGGACGGTGCCCGAGGGCAAGGCCGATGCCTGGACCTCGCTGACCGACCGCGCCTTCGGAGCGGCGCTGACCGAAGCGAGTGGCGGCTTTCTGGGCGCGA
>NZ_QKVT01000001.1:1927707-1934289 GCF_003426715.1 Blastomonas sp. UPD001 | reverse complement strand
GGGCGATCTGGCGCAATTGAAGCGCTATCAGCAATGGCGGATGCTCGACAATGCGATGATGGCCTCCGCCACCGATGTGCTCAACCGGCTTTACGGCCTGCCGGGCAAGGCGCCGTCGCTGGTGCGGCGCATCGGCATGCAGCTGGTCGGGCGGACCGGGCTGATCCGGCGGTTCATCATCGATGAGGCGCGGGGCACCAGCGGCGACCTGCCCGAGCTGCTGATGGCGAGCGATTGAACGGGTTGTTTTAGGGTGCGGGATTTAGCTCTACCCCGTCATTCCCGCGAACGCGGGAATCCCGCTTTGCCCCTTGTCATGAAAGCGGGGCCCCCGCTTTCGCGGGGGTGACGAAAGTGAGCTGTCAGTTGACTAGGGCTTCAACCCCCGCGTGATGAAGTCGTTCGCCGCGCTGGCGATCGCGTCCGGGGTCATGTCCTCGTTCCAGATGCCGTAGCGCAGGCCCAGGAACACGTTCATTCCCATCACCGCCCAGGCGTGCAGCTCGCTGACATCGCCGCGGATCTCGCCCGCGGCCGCGCCCGCCTGCAAGCGGCTGAGGATGCGCGTGGCGGTCACCTGATAATGCGCGCGATAGCTGTCGGAGTCGACGAACTCGGCCTCGTCGATGATCCGGTAGATTTCCTTGTGTTCGCGCGCGAATTCCAGAAAGCCCTTGAGCGCCGCGCGTTCGCGGTCGAGCGCCCCGCTTGCCTCCTGCATCGCGGCTGCGGCATGCTTGCCGACCTGGGCGGACATGTCCTGGACCAGCGCGCGGAAGATTTCGTCCTTCGAATCGAAATAGGTGTAGAAGCTGCCGAGTGCCGTGCCCGCGCGCCGGGTGATGCCGCTGATCGAGGCGTCGTGAAAACCGCGCTCGCCGAACTCGATCGCCGCCGCATCGAGCAGCTTGCGCAACGTGGCGCGCCCGCGCGCGGTGCGCGGCGTCTTGTCGGGGCGTTCGGCGGCATCGGCCGAGCGTTCGCCCTTCTCCCCCGCCATCGCTGATGGTTTTGCCGCCATGATCCACTCCCGCTGCCGGACATGATGCGTGCGTGCAACACATCTGGCCGATTTTGCCTTGGCTGTCTCCCCTTTTGCGATAAGAGTTGAAAGCTGGTTCAACTTTCACTAATGGACAATCACGTTCCGCGCAAGACCGGTCAGGCAGACGAACCGGTGCACCGCGGGCAGGTCAGGATGCAGGGAGGAAGTTCATGTCCGTTTTCGGGTTCACCCGTTTCGCCGCCACGCGCACCGCGCTGACGCTGGGCGTCGCCGCAGCAGCCCTTACGGCGCTCGCCCCTGCCGCGATCGCGCAGGAAGCGCAGGAGCAGGAGGCGACCACCGCCGATGACGGCAGCGTGATCGTCGTCACCGCCCGCCGCCGCACCGAAAACCTGCAGGACGTTCCGATCGCGATCAGCGCCTTTTCCGCCGAGCGGCTGGAAAACCAGGGCGCGCTCGACATTACCGACATCTCGCAGATCACGCCGAACACCACGCTGGAAAACTCGCGCGGCACCAACTCGACGCTCACGGCCTTCATCCGCGGCGTGGGGCAGCAGGACCCGGTTCCCGGCTTCGAGGCGGGCGTCGGCATCTATCTGGACGACGTGTATCTCAACCGGCCGCAGGCCGCGGTGCTCGACATCTACGAGGTTGAGCGGATCGAGGTGCTGCGCGGACCGCAGGGCACGCTCTATGGCCGCAACACCATCGGCGGCGCGGTCAAGTACGTCACCAAGATGCTGCCGCAGGATTTCAGCCTGAAGGTGCGCGGCACCTATGGTACCTATGACCAGGCCGAGGGCGTGGTGACCGTGTCGGCCCCGATCGGCGATATCGTCCGCGTCGGCGGCACCCTGGCACGCTTGTCGCGCGGCGGCTTTGGCGACAATCTCAACATTCGCGGGCTTGAAAACTACAACCGCGATGTCTGGGCGGGACGCGGCGCGCTGGAAATCGGCGGCTATGGCGCGCCGGTGCTGATCCGCATTTCGGGCGACTACACCCGCGACAAGTCCGATCCGCGCAACGGCCACCGCCTGATCCCGGGCATCCGCAGCGGCACCCCGGTGCTGCGCGATGTCTATGATACCCGCGCGGGTCTCAACAATCCGCAGCAGGACATCGAGGCCTATGGTCTCGCGATGAACATCTCGGCCGAACTGACCGACACGCTGACGCTGCGTTCGATCAGCGCCTGGCGCAAGGACGACAGCTTCACCCCGATCGATTTCGATGCGTTGCCCGCGATCGATGTCGACGTGCCCGCAGTCTATCGCAACGAGCAGATCAGCCAGGAATTCCAGCTGCTCTACGAAGGCGAGCGGCTCAAGGGCCTGGTCGGTTTCTACTATCTCGACGCCAAGGCTTCGACCGCGTTCGACGTGCTGCTGTTCACCACGCTCGCCAATCTCAACGCCTTCACCGCCGGCGACGTGCGCACCGACACCTGGTCGGTGTTCGGCGACTTCACCTATGATTTCACCGATCAGCTCTCGCTGTCGCTGGGTGGTCGCTACACGGTCGACAAGCGCAACTCGACCATCCTGCGCCAGACCAAGCTGGGCCGTTCGGCCGAGTTCGGCGGTACGCCGGTGATCCTGGCCACGACCTCGAACTTCAACGGCCGCGCGCGCTTTACCGATTTCAACCCGCGCGCCTCGCTGAGCTTCAAGCCCAACGAGGACCATCTGTTCTTCGCCGGATATTCGCAGGGCTTCAAGGGCGGCGGTTTCGACCCGCGCGGCCTTTCGACTGCCGCGCCCGATACCAACCGCGACGGCGTGCGCAGCCAGCAGGAAATCTTCGACTTCCTGAGCTTCGAGCCCGAAACGGTCGACAGCTATGAGCTCGGCTGGAAGGGCAGCTTTGCCGACAATGCGATCAACCTCGCGCTGACCGGCTTCTATGCCGATTACACCAATGTCCAGGTGCCCGGTTCCGCCGGGTTCGATTCCAACGGCGACGGCGTCAACGACACCTTTATCGGCATCACCACCAATGCCGGCAAGGCCGAGTTCAAGGGAATCGAATTCGAAGGCAATGCCGTGTTTGCGCGCGAATTTGCCGGATCGGGCTCGTTCCTGAGCTTCAACGCGACGCTCGGCTATATCGATGGCGAGTACAAGCGCTTCATCGACGCGCGCAACATCGACGTCGCCAATCTGCGCCGCATCCAGAACACGCCGAAATGGACCGCATCGGGCACCTTCTCGGCTGCCTTCCCGGCCTTTTCGGGCAACATCACTGCCTCGACCACGGTCAGCTATCGCCCTTCCAGTTCGAAACGCCGAGCCCGTTCCTCGACCAGGAAGGCTATGCGCTCTGGGATGCCTCGCTGATCTGGCGCGACGACGAGGACCGGTTCAGCTTCGGCATCAACGCCAAGAACATCCTCGACAAGCAGTATATCACCTCGGGCTATCAGTTCCTGTCGACCGCGCCCGATGGCACGCCGCTGCGCAATGCGGCAGGCAATCTCATCCCGACTCTGGGCACCGAGGGCGTGGCGACCGCGTTCTACGGCAACCCGCGCCAGGTGTTCGTGACCGCCGCCGTCAAGTTCTGAGGCGCGCCGGTTCGTTCGAAATAAAGGGGGAGGTGGCCGCGAGCGTCAGCTCGCGGCCACCAGCCTTTGGGTCATCGTGGCCTGAGGCGCGGCGATCAGCTGCGTCATCGGCCCCTGCTCGACGATCCGCCCGGCATCGAGCACCGCTGCGAGATGGCAGAATTGCGCCGCCAGCGCGAGATCGTGCGTGATAACGAGCATCGCTATCTCCTGATCGCGCTGCAACCGCTTCAGCAGCGCGACGATCTGCACAGCCACCAGCGGATCGAGCGCCGAGGTCGCCTCGTCGAGCACCAGCATCTCGGGTTCGGCGACCAGCGCGCGCGCGATCGCGACGCGTTGCGCCTGACCGCCCGAGAGCGCCATCGGCGTCCGGTCGGCCAGCGCGCCGTCAAGCTCGACCATCTGCAGCGCCTTCTTGACCAGCCCGGCGCGGCCCCAGCTGGTCAGGTCGGGGCGCAGATGCACCAAAGGCTCGGCGATGATGTCGGACACGCGCCAGCGCGGATCGATGCTCGCGATCGGGTCCTGAAACACCGGCTGGATCATCCGCCGCTGCTCGCGGGAGCGGCGCGCGGGCAGCGGCGCGCCCTTCCACAGGATCGCGCCCGCGCTGACCGGCCCCAGCCCGGCGATCGCGCGGCCGATAGTGGATTTTCCCGAGCCCGATCCGCCGATCAGCGCCACCGCCTCGCCCTGATGCACGGTCAGATCCACCGCGTCGACGGCGGTGACGGGCTTGGCGAACAGGCCGCTTCCGGCAAAGCGCACGGTGAGCGCTCGCGCCTCGACCAGCGGTGCGCCGGGGACGGGCAGGTCGCCGGGGAGCGGAGACCTGAGGCTGGGCGTCGCGGCCCAGAGCGCCTTGGCATAATCATGCGTCGGCGCGGCCGCAATGGCACTCGCTGCACCTGCCTCCACCACCTGTCCGCCCTGCATTACCAGCACCCGGTCGGCATGATGCTCCAGCGAGGCGAGATCGTGGCTGACAAGCAGCAGCCCCATGCCCGTCTCGCGCCGCAGCCGGGTGAGCAGCGCCATGATCTCCGCCCGCAGATGCGCGTCGAGCGCGGACACCGGCTCGTCGGCGATCAGCAGCCTGGGGCGATGCGCGATGGCGCAGGCGATCATCAGCCGCTGCCGCTCCCGACGGCCAGCCGCGCCAGCCGGTCGCGGCCCAGTTCGTCGGTGCCCAGCCAGTGCCCCGCGGTGCCGGGCGCGGCGCGGACATGGTCCCAGTCGATCGCATCGTGGCTCCAGGGGAGCAGCATCGGCAGCACAAGCGCCGCGAGCGCGATCAGCGCGACGACCGCGGCGGGCAGGGCGATGCGGCTCATGCCTGGCACCTCACGAACGGCTCCGCGGATCGAGCCAGCCATAGAGCAGGTCGGCGATAAGGTTGAACGCGATGATCAGCGCGGCATAGAGCAGGATCACCGCCATGATCAGCGGATAATCGCGGTTGAGCGCGCCCTGCACGAAATAGCGGCCTAGGCCCGGCAGCGCGAACACCGTCTCGATCACCACCGCGCCGGTCAGCAGCCCCGCCGCCGCCGGACCCAGATAGCTCACCACCGGCACCAGCGCAGGCCGCAGCGCATGGCGCGCAATGATAGCGCCTGTGCCGAGGCCGCGCGCCCGCGCCGTGCGGATATGCTCCTGCGCCAGCGCCGCGGCCAGCCCTGCGCGCGCCAGCTTGGCGATCGCGCCCGCCACCGGCAGCGCGAGCGCGATCACCGGCATGATCCAGTATTGCGGCGCGCTCAGCAGCCCGTCGCCGAGCCCACCAACCGGCAGCAACCCCAGCCACAGCCCGAAGACCAGCGCGAGCAGCGGCCCGGTGACGAAGCTGGGCAGCGCGGTGACTGTGGTGGCGGCAAGCATCAGCGTCTCGTCTGCCCAGCCGCCAGGTCGCAGCGCCGCGACCGTTCCCGCCGCCAGCCCGAGCGCCAGCGCGAGCACGATGGCAAGTCCTCCCAGCGTCAGCGACACCGGCAGGCTGTCGGCGATCAGCTGCGTGACGGTAAAGTCGCGATAGACCAGGCTCGGCCCGAAATCGCCGGTGAGCGTGCGCTTGAGGAACAGCCAGAACTGCTCGCCCATCGGCAGGTTCAGGCCATAGGCCGCCTCCAGCGCCGCGCGCGTCTCGGGCGCCAATGGGCGCTCGCCATCAAACGGCCCGCCGGGGGCAAAGCGCATCAGCGCGAACGAGGCGAGCAGCACCAGCAGCAATGTCGGAATCGCGGTCAACAACCGCCTAAGGACGAGAGCGCGCATCGGCTGCGACCATGGGGGATTGGGCGGACGGCGTCATGCGGAAAATGGGTGACATTCCATTCCGCACAGCACGTTCCAAATGCCATTGCCTCAACCGACGCAGAATGGCAGCCTGTGCCTCATGCGCTTCATCCACCTTCTTGGGCTGTGCAGTGCGTTGCACATGTCGGCTTGCGGACAGTTGCCTGAGAGAACCGTGGACGCCAAGGTCGTCAGTATCGTGTCATCGAAGAGTCGACTGAACAACGACAGGTTCGTTGTTACGGCACAGGATGAAACGGGCCTTTCAGGCAAGAAGTCTGTCAAGAAGCTGGAACTGGATTGTCGGGTCGGTGATGTCGTCAAGGCGACAGTCCGCGGAATCTCGCTCACTTTGGACAATAGCGCATGCGTGCGTGGATGAGAGAGCGACAACAGGCGAAAACCAGATCATCCCCGGATGGACTGTGTGACATTCCTCTAGCCAATATCGACAGGGTCACCTTCTTCAAGCGCGACGAAATCACGACCGACCTGATCTGCTGCGAAATAGTGTCCCCCGGGCAGGTCCAGACCTTTCACGAGGAGATGCCCGTCTGGGATGCGCTGATGGCGCATCTGGCGGGCTTGCCCGGCTTTCAACAGGACTGGTTTGCGGCTGTCTCGCAGCCTGCATTCCAGCCACGCGAGACTGTGGCCTTCGAACGCTAATCTGGCACGATAATGCCCGCCCTCTCCCCTCCCGTGTGCG
>NZ_QKVT01000001.1:1892794-1927607 GCF_003426715.1 Blastomonas sp. UPD001 | reverse complement strand
GCCATGGGGCAGCGGCAGGAAGTTCGACACGGGCCGCTCGATGACGCGATAGCCGCGCGCGACCAGCCCCATGTCGGCGATCACGCGCGGCTGGAGCAGGCTGACAGTATAGCTCGCCACCGAATTGCGGAATCCGGGATGGAATTCCTCCGTTACCGCCGCGCCACCGACCACGGGACGCGCCTCGAGCACGCGCACTGTCAGCCCAGCGCGCGCCAGATAGAAGGCTGAGGTCAGACCGTTATGTCCGCCCCCGATGATGATCGCGTCCGGCTGTGTATCACTCTTGCCCATGGATTCAGGGCCTAGCCGAGCCTTGGGTCTTCGCCAACTGCCCGGCCCCCAAGAATTCGCTGGCGCGGCGGTAAGGATATTGATAGCGGTTCGCAAAACCATGCTTCTTGACCAGCTTCCCACCGGCCAGCGCGCGGAAATTGCCGCGATCGACTGGAGCATCCTGCCCCCAGACGAGGGCAAGCGGCTGCGCGCGCTCGGCGTCGACGAAGGCGCGATGGTCTCGATCCGCCAGCGCGGCATCTTTTTCGGCCGCGATCCGATCGCGCTCGATATCGGGCGGATGACGGTGGCGATCCGCCGCGTCCATGCCCGCGCGATCACGCTGCGCACGCCGGAGCCCGCCGCATGACCCGACACCAGCCGCTGATCGCGCTGGTCGGCAACCCCAATGCCGGCAAGAGCGCGCTGTTCAACGCGCTCACCGGCGCACGGCAGAAGATCGCCAACTATCCCGGCGTTACCGTCGAGCGCAAATCGGGCCGTTTCGCCTTTGCCGATGGCCGCCCCGCCGAGCTGATCGACCTGCCCGGAAGCTACAGCCTCGACCCCACCAGCCCGGACGAGGCGGTGACGCGCGACGTGGTGATGGGTCGCCAGGCGGGCGAGCGCCAGCCCGATGCGCTGGTGATCGTGCTCGATTCGGCCAATCTCGACCAGCATCTGGTCTTCGCGCTCGAACTGCTGCAGCTCGGCCTGCCCACGGTGATCGCGCTCAACATGGTCGATCTGGCCGAACGCGATGGCCTCACGCTCGATGCGACGCGGCTCGCCGCCGATCTCGGCGTGCCGGTCATTCCCACGGTCGCGGTGCGCCGCCGCGGCCTGACCGATCTCGCCGCCGCGCTCGATGCGGTGATTCTCGCCAAGCAGGTGCCGCACGCGCCGCTCGGCGAGCCCGACATGCGCGCGCGCCGCCGCCGCGCCGAGCATATCGCCACGGCCGCCATCGTCAGCCAGACGCAGAGCCGCCGCTGGACCGACCGCGCCGACGCGTTGCTGCTCCATCCCTTTGCCGGGCCGCTGATCCTGTTCGCTTTGCTGTTCGTCATCTTCCAGGCGGTGTTCAGCTGGGCGACGCCCTTTGCCGATGCGCTCGAGGCAGGCGCGGGCGCGCTCGGCGAATTCGCCACCGCGGTGATCCCGGAAGGGTTCTTCCGGTCGC
The DNA here is from genome assembly GCF_003426715.1 of Blastomonas sp. UPD001. Classification (NCBI taxonomy): domain Bacteria; kingdom Pseudomonadati; phylum Pseudomonadota; class Alphaproteobacteria; order Sphingomonadales; family Blastomonadaceae; genus Blastomonas; species Blastomonas sp. UPD001. The sequence goes on along the minus strand of NZ_QKVT01000001.1, from coordinate 1,926,148 downwards.
TGGTGGTCGATGGCGCGATCGCGGGGGTCGGCTCGGTCGTCGTCTTCCTGCCGCAGATCGTCATCCTGTTCTTCTTCATCCTGATGATGGAGGCGACCGGATACATGGCGCGCGCCGCGTTCATCATGGACCGGCTGATGGCGAGCGTCGGGCTGTCGGGCCGCTCGTTCATCCCGCTGCTCTCGAGCTTCGCCTGCGCGATTCCCGGCATCATGGCGACGCGCAGCATCTCGGACGAGAAGGACCGGCTGACCACCATCCTGATCGCGCCGCTGATGACCTGCTCGGCGCGGCTGCCCGTCTATACCGTGATCATCGCTGCGTTCATTCCCGAGATCGCGGTCGGACCCGGCATTGGGCTGCAGGGGCTGGTGCTATTCGGCCTCTATGTCTTCGGCATCATCGGCGCGATGGTCGTGGCATTGGTGTTGCGCTCGACCGTCGCCAAGGGCGGGGCGAGCGGCTTCCTGATGGAAATGCCCAAATACCAGATGCCGCGCCTCGCCGATCTCGCGCTCGGCCTGTGGCAGCGCGCCTGGCTGTTCCTGCGCCGCGCGGGCACGATCATCTTTGCCGTCACCATCGCCCTGTGGCTGCTGCTCAGCTATCCGCAGGTGCCGCCGGGCAGCAGCATGAGCCAGTCCGAATATTCGGCCGCCGGGCGCATCGCCGGCGTGCTCGAACCCGTGGTCGCGCCGATCGGCTTTTCGCGCGACATCGCTCTGGCGCTGATTCCCGCGATGGCGGCGCGCGAGGTCGCGGTCTCGGCGCTCGCCACGACCTATGCGATCGACGCGACCGACGAGGACGAACAGGCCCAGGCCTTGGGCGAGCGGCTCGCGGGGCGCTGGTCGCTGCCGACCGCGCTCGCCTTCCTCGCCTGGTTCGTGTTCGCGCCGCAATGCATCTCGACCATCGCGGTCACGCGGCGCGAGACCAATGGCTGGAAATGGCCGATGTTCATGGTCGGCTATCTGTTCGGCCTGGCCTGGATCGCAGCGGGGATTACCTTCTGGACCGCGACGGCTTTGGGGCTATAGACGCCGCATCGCGCCATCGGCATAGTGCCGGGCAGCAAACATCACAGCATCATTATCCTGAGGAAAGCATATGTCGGGCAGCGTCAACAAGGTCATCCTGATCGGCAATCTGGGGGCCGATCCCGAGGTCCGCAGCTTTGCCAATGGCGGCAAGGTCGCCAATCTCCGGCTCGCCACCACCGAGACGTGGAAGGACCGCAACAGCGGCGAGAAGCAGGAGCGCACCGACTGGCACACCGTCGCGGTGTTCGGCGATGGCCTGGCGGGCGTGGCCGAACGCTTCCTGCGCAAGGGCAGCAAGATCTATGTCGAAGGCCAGCTGCGCACGCGCAAGTGGCAGGACCAGCAGGGCAATGACCGCTACACCACCGAGGTGGTGCTGCAGGGCCCCGGCGCGGTGCTGACCATGCTCGACAGCGCGCAGGGCCGTGGCGGCGGTGGCGGCGGCATGGGCGGCGGCGGCGACTTTGGCGGCGGTGGCTCGCGCGGCGGTTCGTCGGGTGGAAGCTCGGGTGGCGGATCGCGTGGCTTCAACGATGGCGGCTCGTCGAGCGGCTGGGGCGGCGGCGGCTTTGACGACGATCTGAACGACGACGTGCCGTTCTGATCGAAGGCGCCGGCGCGATGGCGTTTACGATCTATCACAACCCCAAATGCGGCACCTCGCGCAATGTCCTGGCGGCGCTGCGCGAGGCGGGGCATGAACCGCAAGTCATCGAATATCTGAAGACCCCGCCCTCGCGCGAGACGCTGGAAAGCCTGATCGCGCGCGCGGGCGAGGGCGCACGCGGCCTGCTCCGCGCCAAGGAGCCGCTGGTCAAGGAACTCGGCCTCGACGGTGCCGATGTCACCGATGCGGCGATCATCGACGCGATGATGGCGCACCCGGTCCTGATCAACCGCCCGATCGTGGTGACCGACAGCGTAGTGAAGCTCTGCCGCCCCAGCGAAACGGTGCAGGAGCTGCTCTGACACGAAACCCCGGCGCGAGCCAGTGCCGCGCCGGGGCTCGGAGTGTCGGCTTGCCGCCCGGTCAGCCGAGATAGTCGTGCAGCACGCGGCCATAGGGCAGCGTCATGTCGGTGACGAGGTGCAGGCCCCCGACATGCTCGAGCACCGGCAGGTCGGCGAGCGGGCAGTTGACCGAATCGATCAGCTCGACCCGTGCCCGGCCCGTCCAGGCGCCCTTGACCACGATATTCTCGAAAGTGATGCCGACCAGCTGCGCGATCGCCGGGGTACCGTCGATGTCCGGGATCAGCTTGAGCGTGACCTGCGTCCGCTTCAGCAGCGCCTCGATCTCGCCCAGATCGGTCGGGCCGCCATGCTTGTACACCATGGTGCCATGCGCGACCGCCTGGCCCGAATAAGTCAGTTCCCCGGTCAATGTGTCGCCCACGGTCTTGAGCTTGGCGATGCCATATTTCATCGGATAGCCCCAGATCTCGCGGCCTCCGGCGAGCGGCGGGCAATTGTCGACATACATCTGGGTGAGGAAATTGCACGTCTCGCCGTTGAAGGTGCACGGGATCGCCTGTGCCACCGCCGAATAGGCACCGAAGCCCTCGCCATCGGGCAGGTCGAGCCACTGGACCGAGACCACATCGCCATCGGGCTCGAGCGGTTCGGGCAGCATCTTGCGGATCTTCGCCGGATCGGTGCGATAGCTGACGATCATGTACTGGCGTTCGAAGAACTTGTACGGGCCCACCGGATAGGTCGGGCTCTGCAGCGGCATCGAGCTGAGCTTCAGCACATCCTGCTTTTTCATGATGACGTCCTCCCTCAGCCCGCGGCGTCTTTGATGTAGTCGAACAGCACCCGGCCATGCGGCAGGGTGAGGTCGCTGACGAAATGCTTGCCGCCGACGATGCGCAGGATCGGCAGGTCCGCGACCGGCGCGTTGACATGCGGGATCAGCTGCAGCCGCGCCGGGCTGACCCAGCAGCCCTTCACCGTGATATTCTCCAGATTATACGCGACGAGCTGGCAGATCTTGGGGCTGCCATCGACATCGGGGATGATCTTGAGATTGCACGAGGTCTTGGTCATCGACTTGGCCTGCGCCTCGCAGCCGCCCGGCGCTTCCTGCCATTTGTACGCCATTGTGCCCATCGCCACGGTCTGGCCGGCATAGCTCAAGGTGCCGGTCAGCGTGTCCGATGCGACCACCAGCTTGGGCAGCGCGTATTTCTTCGGAAAGCCCCAGATCTCGCGCCCGCCGTCGATCGGCGGCTGGTCGTCGAGATACATCTGCGCGGTATAGTTGATCGGCTCGCCGTTGAAGGTGCAGGGGATGACGATGCCGCTTTCGGTATAGTCGCCGAAGCCCGAGCTGTCGGGCATCTTGATCCATTCGTACAGCACGAGATTTTCCTCGTTCGGCACCAGCGGCTCGGGCACCGCGGCGCGCAGCGCGACCGGATCGGTCTCGTAGGTGACGATCATGAATTCGCGGTTGATGAAGCGGTACGGGCCCAGCGGATAGCTGGGCGCCGCCGCCGGCATCGAAGGCAGTTTCAGGATTTCTTCAGGCGTCATGGCTGGACGGTCCCCCTATGGAATCTGGGATCGGTTGGCATGGAGATCAGAGGAAATAGGATTTGATGTCCGTCGACGATGTCACCCCGACATCGTCGAAATGGTTTTCCAGCCACTGGCTGGCACAGGCGCGACCCACGTCCCTCAGCTTTTGCATGAACGACCAGTCGGGGTTCAGCTTGCTGGTGACGCCCAGGCTTTCCATGAACACCTCGTCCTGGATCGAATGGATCAGCATCCGCCGGTGCCGGTCGTCGTTGAGCTGGCCGTCGTCGATCAGGTGCGTGACGAACGCGATCGCGCGCATTTCGCGCATCAGGCTGGAATTGAAGCTGATCTCGTTGATGCGGTTGAGAATGTCCTTGGCGGTCCTGGGCACTTCCTCGCGGTTGAGCGGGTTGATGTGCACGATCACCACGTCGTTGGTCTGGCTGCCATAGATCAGCGGGAAGATCGCCGGATTGCCCATGTAACCCCCGTCCCAATAGGCCTCGCCGTCGATCTCGATGGTCTGGAACATGAACGGCAGACAACCCGAGGCGAGCACCTGATCGGGACCGATCTCGTGATTCTCGAACATCCGCACCTTGCCGGTGCGCACATTGGTGGCCGAGAGGAACAGCTTGATCGGGCAGCCTTCGCGCAGCACGTCGAAATCGACGCTGCTTTCGAGCACCTGACGCAAGGGGTTGAAATTGAACGGGTTCAGCTCATAGGGAGACATGATCCGCGACAGGATGTCGAAATAGAGGAACGCCGGGCTGAAATCGAGGCTGTGATTGCCCAGCGCCTTGTCGATCCAGCTCGGCTGGAGCGGACCCTTTGCGCCCTCGTCGCTGATCCGCTTCCAGAACTTGGCGAGCTCCTCGCGCGCGCCTTCCGCGCCGCCGATGGTCAGGCCATAACCGAGCACCGTGGCGTTCATCGCGCCCGCGCTGGTCGCGCTCACCGCATCGAAATGGAGCCGCCCGTCCTCGAGCAGCCTGTCGAGCACGCCCCAGGCGAAGGCGCCGTGCGCGCCGCCGCCCTGCAAGGCCAGGTTGACCGGCTTGCTGTTCGGCGCTGCAACATATCTGTCATTATTCGGTTTCGCATCCGCAGCATAAGCCGCCGACGACGGACCAGCCTCGGCCATCGTACATCCCCCAGAAACTGTCGCGAAACCCGAGTTTTTCCGTTGGAACCTAGGGGTAACTCACGTTAGACGAGTCGGCAAGAGTGATTCGCTGCAACTGCGAACATCGCCCGGGCCGCGTTATGTAACCGCATTGAAATTGAAGGGGATCTTTTATGCTCAAGGGTTTGAATGCCATCGTCACCGGCTCCACCAGCGGGATCGGTCTGGGCATCGCCAACGTCCTGGCGTCCAAGGGCGCCAATCTGGTCATCACCGGTTTCGGCGATGCCGACGCGATCGAGAAGGAGCGCGCCGGCCTGGCCGAGAAATACGGCGTCGAGGTCGTCTACAGCAATGCCGACATGTCGAAGCCCGATGATGTCCGCGCGATGGTCGAACTGTGCGTCGAGAAGCTCGGTTCGGTCGACATCCTCGTCAACAATGCCGGCATCCAGCACACGGCTTCCGTCGAGGAATTCCCGGAGGAAAAGTGGCACCAGGTGATCGCGATCAACCTGTCGGGAATCTTCTTCGCCATCCAGGCCGCGCTGCCGCACATGAAGGCCAAGGGCTTCGGCCGCATCATCAATATCGGTTCGGTGCACGGCCTGATCGCCAGCAAGCACAAGGCGGCCTATGTTGCCGCCAAGCACGGCGTGGTCGGCCTTTCCAAGGTGGTCGCGCTGGAAAACGCGGGCACCGGCATCACCAGCAACACCATCTGCCCCGGTTGGGTCCACACCCCGCTGGTGCAGAAGCAGATCGAGGCGATGGCCGAGGAACAGGGCATCAGCGTCGAGGCCGCGACCGAAAAGCTGCTGATCGAAAAGCAGCCGAGCAAGCAGTTCGCCACCCCCGAACAGATGGGCGAGCTCGCCGCGTTCCTCTCGAGCGAAGCCGCCGCGCAGATCACCGGCACCGCGATCCCGGTCGACGGCGGCTGGACCGCGCAGTGATGCGATGACGGTGGCGGGGCCGTAGGGGGCTCCGCTGGTATTCGGATACTCTGGGAACCGGCGGGGTGAAAGCTCCGCCGGTTTTCGTTAGGTGACTTGATTGCGTCTTGGCCCATTGAGTGATATCTCATAAGATATGCAAAAGGTCGTTCTCGACACGGATGTTGTGGTGACGGCGCTACGGAGCAGAGAAGGCGGCAGCAACGCCGTGCTCCGGCTGGTCGCCGCGGGACGGGTTGTTCCACTGGTGACGCCTGCGCTGTTCGTCGAATATGAATCGGTCTTGAAACGGCCTGAGCAATGTGCGGTGCATGGCTTCAGCCTGGACGAGATCGATCAATTTCTCGAGGCGCTGGCGAGTAGCTGCGAGGCGGTCGAAGTTAGCTTCCGGTGGCGCCCGTTGCTGCACGACGCGAATGACGAAATGGTGTTGGAAGCCGCAATCAATGGTGGTGCCGACAGGTTGGTGACGCACAATGTTCGCGATTTTGCCAAAGGCGCGGCGCTGTTTGGACTGCCGGTGGTAAGACCTGGCGAGCTATTGAAGGAATTACGGTCATGAACAAGGCATCCTATCCCTTGAAGCTGCCGATTTCGATCAAGGAGGCTGCCGCGCGGCTGGCCAAGCAGGACGGCGTGTCGCTCAATCAGTGGATTTCAGTGGCCGTGGCCCAAAAGATCGGTGCCGTCGAAATGGCAGCAGATTTTCTGAAACAGCGCGCCGGGGCTGCCAAGCCATCGGACATGCTGCCCTTTCTGGATCGGGCAGGAACCGAGCCGTTGCCTCCCGGAGACGAGATTGAAGCGGGAGCAAAGCCGCGATAGGGCCTCACCCCACCGGCGCCCGTCTGCGATAGCTTAGCGCCTCGGCGACATGCTCCCGGCCGACCGTTTCCGCGCCGCTGAGGTCCGCGATCGTGCGGGCGACCCTCAGCACCCTGGTATAGCCGCGCGCGGATAGCCGCATCGCTTCGGCGGCGCGGGCGAGGATCTGGCGCGCGGGTTCATCGGGGGTGGCGAAGCGTTCGAGCGCCTCGCCGTCGATCTCGGCATTGGTGCGCGCTTTGATGTCCTTGTAGCGCGCGGTCTGGAGCGCGCGGGCGGCGGCGACCCTTGCCGCTACCTCTTGCGATCCTTCGGCGGGCGGGGGCAGGGTGAGGTCGGCGGCGGTGACGGCCTCGACCTCGACATGCAGGTCGATCCTGTCGAGCAGCGGTCCTGACACCTTCGCCTGATAGTCCGCCGCGCAGCGCGGCGCGCGCGAGCAGCCGAGCGCGGGATCGCCCAGATGGCCGCAGCGGCACGGGTTCATCGCCGCGATCATCTGCACCCGCGCGGGGAAGGTGACATGCGCATTGGCGCGTGCGACGCTGACCTCGCCGGTCTCGAGCGGCTGGCGCAGCGAATCGAGCACGGTGCGCTGGAATTCGGGCAGCTCGTCGAGGAACAGCACGCCCAGATGCGCCATCGACACCTCGCCGGGACGCACCTTCAATCCGCCGCCGACGAGCGCGGCCATCGAGGCGCTGTGATGCGGAGCGCGGAACGGGCGCGCGCGGCTGATCCGGCCGTCGACCAAAGTGCCCGCGACGCTCGCCACCATCGACACCTCGAGCGCTTCCTGCGGGGTGAGCGGCGGCAAGATGCCCGGCAGGCACGAGGCCATCAGCGACTTGCCCGCGCCCGGAGGACCCACCATCACCATGTTATGCCCGCCGGCCGCGGCGATCTCGAGCGCGCGCTTGGCGGTCTCCTGCCCCTTGACCTGCTTGAGATCCGGCCCCGGCGCGGGCTCTTCGGCGACGCCGGGCTTGGGCGGGCTCAATCGGCCATGGCCCTTGAGATGGTTGAGGAGGGTGAGCAGATCAGGCGCGGCGACCACGTCGATGCCGCCTGCCCAAGCGGCCTCCGCGCCCTGCGCCGCCGGGCAGATCAGCCCCTTGCCGGTCGCCGAGGCGTGCAAGGCGGCGAGCAGCACGCCGGGCGAGGCGGCAATGCGCCCGTCGAGCGCGAGTTCGCCCACCGCGACATATTCGCCGACCAGCTCGGCATCGATGATCCCCATCGCGGCGAGCAGTGCGAGCGCGATCGGCAGGTCGTAATGCGACCCTTCCTTGGGCAGGTCGGCCGGTGACAGGTTCACGGTGATGCGCTTGGGCGGCAGCGACAGCCCGAGCGAGGCGATCGCGGCGCGCACGCGCTCGCGGCTTTCGCCCACCGCCTTGTCGGGCAGGCCGACCACCGCGATGCCCTTGTTCATGCCGGGCGAGATCTGCACCTGTGCCTCGACGCTGCGCGCCTCGAGGCCCAGATAGGCCACGGTCTGGACGATGGCGACCATCACACGCCCCCCTTTTGTTCCGGGGCCGAGCCTGACGTGCCGATGTTAAGGAGTCGAGCGGATTCGGCAGAATCGCTTCATTCCGGAGGCAATTGCACCCGCTCGGGCAGGGGAAAGAGCGTCAGGAAGCGTGCGATCAGCGCCGGATCGCCCTCGGCATGGAGCAGCCCTTCGGCGTCGAGCGCGTCGAGCGGCACCCCGCCATAGACCGCGCCTGCGAGCGCGTGGGGGGTGCCGGTGAAGACGAGGTCGCAGCCTTGCGCCTTGCCGCGCGCGATCGCGATGCCGCTTGCATCGAGTTGCCCGACATAGGTCATGTCGCCGAAGGCAAAGCCCACCCGCAGCGCAAGATCGCCCACGCGCGCGCGGTCGATCATGGTGCGGAAGGAGAGCATCACCGAGACCCCGCTGATCGGCAAGCTGGGGTCGTGCCAGGGCGATCGCGCCGCCCAGCGGCCCAGCATCTGCACCAGCGGTTCTGCCTCGTAACCCCATTCGGTCAGCTCATAGACCTGCGCGGAGGCGGGCGGCGGCAGGCGGCGGCGGACGAGCAGGTGCCTGGCCTCCAGCCCCTCGAGCCGCTGGGTCAGCACATTGGCGCTGATGCCGGGAAGATCGGCGCGCAGCTCGCTGAAGCGGCGCGGCCCGAGCATCAGCTCGCGCATCACCAGCAGCGCCCAGCGCTCGCCGATCAGTTCCAGCGCATGCGCGGTCCCGCACGCATCGTCATACAGCCTCTTGACCAATCCGACCCCTTCGAGGTTATAAATAATAACTAAGCAGTTGCTTTTTGTAACACGGCTTGTCACGCTCGGCAACGACAGCGCCCGAGTCGCAGAAACAGGCGACCGGGCCAAGCGAGGATGTACCGATGAGCAAGATAGCCCCCAAGATCGCACCCTGTCTGTGGTTCGATGGCGCGGCGGAAGAGGCCGCGCATTTCTATGCCGGGCTGCTCCCCGACAGCCGGATCGACCGCGTGGTGCGCGCGCCTTCCGACAACCCTTCGACGGCGCAAGGCGCGGTGATCCTGGTCGAATTCACGCTGGCGGGACAGGCCTGGGTCGCGCTCAACGGCGGGCCGGGCAAGCCGCACGGCGATGCGATATCGTTCCAGATCTATACCGAGGATCAGGCCGAGACCGACCGGCTGTGGGACGCAATCGTCGGGAATGGCGGCGCGGAAATCGCGTGCAGCTGGTGTCACGATCGCTGGGGCGTGCGCTGGCAGATCGTGCCCAGGCGGATGATGGAATTGCTCTCCGATCCCGATCCGGCGCGTGCCAAGGCGGCGTTCGATGCGATGTCGGCGATGATCAAGATCGACATCGCCGCGATCGAGGCCGCTGCCGATAGCGCTTCGGCCTGACCATGCCGATCGACCCGCAAGCCAGCCTGACGATCACCGGTTTCGACTGGGTTCCCGATTTTGCGCGCGGCTATGTCCGCGATCTGCGTCCGCGCTGGGCCTGCGAGGAGATCGGCCTGCCCTATGCCGAGCGGCTGATCAGCGCGGTCGAGCGACCGCAATCGCATTATGCCGACCAGCCCTGGGGTCAGGTCCCGGTGATCGACGATGGCGGCATCCGGCTGTTCGAATCGGGCGCGATCCTGCTCCATCTGGCGCAGAAGCACGCCGGGCTGCTGCCCGACGAGCCGCAGCAACGGGCCGATGCGCTGTCCTGGCTGTTCGCGGCGTTCAACAGCGTCGAGCCGATGATGTTCGAGCTCGGCCAGGTCACGCTGTTTGCTGCGGGCGAACAATGGGCGGCGTTGCGCAAGCCCAGCCTGATGGCCTTTATCGGCGAGCGGCTCGACCGGCTCGCCGCCGCGCTGGGAGAGCGCGACTGGCTCGCCGGGCCGTTCAGCATCGCGGACATCGCGATGGCGACCGTGCTGCGCGAGGCCGGGGGCACCGATCTGCTGGACGAACGGCCGGTGCTCGCCGCCTATCTGGCGCGCGCCACCGCGCGCCCGGCTTTCGAACGCGCGCTCGCCGCGCAGCTCGCCGCGTTCAGCGATCATCCCCCAAGCCCATCCGACAGCACAGGAGAGACCCCATGACCTATATCGACGGCTTCGTCATTCCCTGCCCCCAGGCCAATCGCGACAGGTTCATCGAGCATGCGCGCCAGGGCGATGCGGTGTTCATGGAATTGGGTGCGCTGCGCATCGTCGAATGCTGGGGCGATGACGTGCCCGATGGACACACCACCGATTTCCGCCGCGCGGTGAAGGCGGAGGAAGGCGAAGCGGTGCTGTTCAGCTGGGTCGAATGGCCCGACAAGGCGACGCGCGATGCCGCCATGGCGAAGATGCGCGAGATGATGGAAGACCCCTCCAAGGTCGATCCGCGCATGGACCCCGAAAAGAACCCGATGCCCTTCGACGGCAAGCGGCTGATCTTCGGCGGCTTTGTCCCCGTTGTCGAACTGACCGCCTGAAGGGAGCGAGAGCATGACCAACCGACAGGGCGAATTCGTCTGGTACGAACTGATGACCCGCGATGCCGATGGCGCACAGGCATTCTATGCCGCGCTGCTCGGCTGGACCTATGGCGATTCGGAGCAGCCGGATATCGATTATCGCACCATTCGCGCGGGCGACGAGGAGATCGGCGGCATCCTCGCGCTCACCCCGGACATGCTCGCGGGCGGTGCGCAGCCGGGCTGGCTCGGCTATGTCGCGGTCGACGATATCGATGCGGCGCTGGCGAGCCTGCGCGCCCAGGGCGGCACCGTGCATATGGGGCCGCGCGATCTGCCCGGCACCGGGCGCTTTGCCATGGTCGCCGATCCGCAGGGAATCGCCTTCTACCTGATGCAGGACCAGTCGGGCCGGACATCGCAGGCTTACATTTGCAATGGCGGACGGCCCGGCCATTGCGCATGGAACGAGCTGACCACCACCGATCAGGCGGCGGCGATGGATTTCTACACGCGGCAGTTCGGCTGGGTGAAGGACGGCGAGATGGATATGGGTCCGATGGGGGCATATGAATTTTTGCGCCATGGCGAGCTGATCGGCGCGATGATGACCAAGCCCGACGACATGCCGCATGCCGGCTGGGCCTATTATTTCTATGTCAGCGATATCGATGCCGCCGCGCGGACGATCCCGATCCGCCAGGGCGAGATCCTGTTCGGCCCGTCCGAGATTCCCGGCGGCGACTATATCATCACCGGGCGCGATCCGCAGGGCGCCGTCTTTTCGCTGGTCGGTCCGCGAAAGCCCGCCGCATGATGCTGCAGCTCTTTGCGCATCCCTTCTCCTCCTATTGCCAGAAGGTGCTGATCGCGCTGTACGAGAACGACACGCCGTTCGACTTCCGCATGCTCGGACCCGATCAGCCGGAGAATCAGGCGGAGCTGCGCCGCCTCTGGCCGATCGGCAAGTTTCCGGTGCTGCGTGATGGCGAGCGGACGGTGATCGAGGCGAGCACGATCATCGAGCATCTGCAGATCGCGCATCGCGGCCCCGCGCCGATGATCCCCGCCGAGCCGGCCGCCGCGCTCGAGGTGCGCATGCTCGACCGGATCATCGACAATTACGTGATGAGCCCGCAGCAGAAGACCGTGTTCGACGCGCTGCGCCCCGACGACCAGCGCGATCCTGCGGGGCTCGCCGACGCCAAAGCGATGCTCGATACGATCTACGCCTGGCTCGATGCGCATATGCAGGGCCGCGACTGGGCGGCGGGGGATGGCTTTACCCTGGCCGATTGCGGCGCCGCGCCCGCGCTGTTCTATGCCGACTGGTCGCACCCGATCCCCGAGCATCTGACCGCGCTGAGGGCCTATCGCGCCCGGCTGATCGCAAGACCGTCCTTTGCGCGCTGCATCGAGGAGGCGCGCCCCTATCGCGGCTTCTTCCCGCTGGGCGCGCCCGACCGCGATTGAATGGCAGGAGAACGAGCATGACCGAAGCCACCGACGAACCCGGCTACCCCCTACGCGTAACCCGGCATATTGCTGCGCCGCCCGAGCGGGTCTGGCAGGTGATGACCGGGCAGCTCGAGGATTATTGGTGCCCGCGCCCCTGGCGGACCGAGATCATCGAGATCGACTGGCGATCGGGCGGGCGGATGGCAACGATCATGCGCGGCCCCGATGGCGAAAGCCACGAGGGCGATGGCGTGCTGCTCGAGGTGACGCCGGGCCGGCGGATCGTGTTCACCGACGCCTTTCGCGCGGGCTGGATACCGCAAGCCGCATTCATGGTCGGCTGTCTGGAAATCGAGGCCGAGGACGAGGGCACGCGCTATACCGCCACCACCTGGCACTGGACCAGCGAGGCGCGCGAGCAGCACAAGACGATGGGCTTCGAGATCGGCTGGGCGACCATGGCCGATCAGCTGGCCGAGCTCGCCGAGGCGGGGTAACCATTGTCACCGCCGGCAGGTGACTGAGAATACAAGGTAATCCGGCAACGGATCGGGGCGCGTAACCCCTGCTTAACGTTTCCCCCTGACCATGTCGGTCAACGCTTCGACAAGGCGCGGGGCGCATCGGTGGTGGATCATCCACTGACATCCGATGCCCGCCCATGCCGCTGCCGCGTCTCCTGCCTGCCCTTGCCCTGATCGGCCTCAGCCTGTGCCCCGAGCGGATCGAGGCGCGCGAGGTCAGTCTGGGCGGTGCCGCGCTGACCGTCGAAAGCTCGGCGATCGGCTGGCGCGAGGAGCGCAGCTGGACCGAATTTGACGAGCCGGCACCCGAGATTCGCGCCGCCCCCGCGCTTGCCACGTTCGGACCCTTTCGCGTGACCGGTCCGACAAGCGCGGACATGATCGGCGTCGTCGATTCGCGCAGCCCGGCGCAATTCGCGGCCATGCTGCGCGCCTATCCCGGCATCGCCACGCTGCGCATGATCGAATGCCCGGGGTCGGAGGACGACGACGCCAATCTGCACCTTGCCCGGATGCTGCGCCGCGCGCGAATCGAGACGGTCGTCCCTGCCGGAGGCTCGGTCCGTTCGGGGGCGGTCGAGCTGTTCCTTGCGGGCGTCCGCCGAAGAGCCGATTCGCAGGCCGAATTCGCGGTGCACAGCTGGCGCGACGATCTGGGGAGAGAGGCGCGCGACGTGCCCGAAACGGACCCCGTCCATCGCCAGTATCTTGATTTTTACCGTGAAATGGGAATGGACGAAGAGAGCGCGCGCCGCTTCTATGCGCTGACGAACAGCGTATCCTATGATGATGCGGTTTATCTTGCGCCGTTACAAATGGCGGCCATGGGACTGCTCGATCTGTTGTAAACGCTTCAAATCCCCCAAAAACTGCGGTGAAATTCCTCATAATTGCGCTCAACGCATGTTGCATTTGCTAAGCAGCTGTGGGATATGGCGATCGCTAGCAGCATGTCTGAAGGGACAATCCTATGAAACTTGCAAAGACCGCACTGGCTGCGCTTGCTCTGACCACCATGGTCGGCGCTCCGGTTCTGGCACAGGCTGCGACCTCCGCAGCTCGCGTCAGCGCCTCGGGCGAAGAGAGCGACGCAGAAGGCAGCACCGGCATCATCATTGGTGTCGTGGCAGCCGCCGCCGTGATCGGTGGCATCATCGTCATCGCTGATGACGATGAGCCCAACAGCCCCTGATAGCCGCAAGGCAATCAGGTACTGATTCGGGAAGGGGCGGCCAGCTATGGTCGCCCCTTTTCGTTATGCGCATCGCGCGGCCCGACAGCAGCCGATCCGGCATCGCCCGCCGCCCTTGACTGGGCACGCCGCACCGCCATCTTGACCAGCGACGTCCCTGTCGTCGCGATCCGGCCTCTCGAATCGCGACCCGATCGCGAAAGGCCCGATCCATGACCAATTTCCCCGAAGACTATACGCCGCCTGCCGTCTGGACCTGGAGCAAGGACAATGGCGGCGCCTTTGCCAGCATCAACCGGCCGATCGCCGGCGCGACGCACGAGAAGAAACTGCCGGTCGGCCAGCATCCGCTGCAGCTCTATTCGATGGCGACGCCCAACGGCGTCAAGGTCACCGTGATGCTCGAGGAGCTGCTCGCGGCCGGGCATTCGGGCGCCGAATATGATGCCTGGCTGATCGACATCCGCCAGGGCGGCCAGTTCGGCAGCGATTTCGTGGCGATCAATCCGAACAGCAAGATCCCCGCACTGATGGACCGCAGCGGCGCAGAGCCAGTGCGGCTGTTCGAATCGGGTTCGATCCTGCTGTACCTGGCGGAAAAGTTCGGCGCCTTCCTGCCGACCGACCCGGGCAAGCGCACCGAGGCGCTCAACTGGCTGTTCTGGCAGATGGGCAGCGCGCCCTATCTCGGCGGCGGCTTCGGGCATTTCTATGCCTATGCCCCGCTCAAGATCGAATATTGCATCGACCGCTTCACCATGGAGACCAAGCGCCAGCTCGACGTGCTCAACCGGCATCTGGCGGACAATGAATATATGGCGGGAAGCGACTATTCGATCGCCGATATCGCGATCTGGCCCTGGTATGGCGGTGTCGCGACCGGCCAGGTCTATAACGCGGCCGAATTCCTTCAGGCGCACGAATATACGCATCTGCTGCGCTGGGCCGAACAGATCGGCGAGCGTCCGGCGGTCAAGCGCGGACGCATCGTCAATCGCGGCTTTGGCGATGACCTCAGCCAGCAGCTGCTCGAGCGCCATGACGCGAGCGATTTCGAACTGCGCACGCAGGACAAGCTCGCCGCCGCGCCGGCCGAATAAGCCGGGTTACAGAAGATCCGCCGCGAGCTGGAAGGCTCCCGCCAGCCCCGATATCGGGGCGAGCGCGGGGCGGCGGATCACCTTCTCGGCGCTCAGCGTGAAATAGCCCCCGTCGCGCGCACCCGCTTCGGCAACGATCCGCTCGAACAGGCCGGGCGTGCCCATCACGCCGCCGCCCAGCACGATGGCGTCGGGGGCGAGCGCGGCGCGCAAGCTGTTGCACATTTCGGCGAGATAGCCCGCGATGATGCCATGCGCTTCATGCTCGGGCGCGAGGTGCGAGAGCGACTGGCCCCAGCGCGCGATGATCGCCGGCCCGCTCGCCAGCCCCTCGAGGCAATCGCCATGGAACGGACAATGGCCTGCGAAATCGCGGTCGTCCGGCGCGCGGCGCGGGCGCATATGGCCGAGCTCTGGATGGCCTGTGCCGCCGACGATGCGGCCATCGGCGATCACGCCGCCGCCGATCCCGGTGCCGATGGTGACATAGACGCTGACCTTCGCGTCGCGCGCCGCACCCAGCCGCGCCTCGGCGAGCGCGGCGGCGTTGACATCGGTATCGAAGCCGATCGGAACATCCAGCGCGCGTGCAATCGCTCCGGCGAGATCGCAATCGCTCCAGCCCGGCTTGGGCGTGGCGAGGATATGTCCCCATTTGGCCTGGCTGCGATCCCGTTCGAGCGGACCGAAAGAGCCGATGCCGATCGCGGCAAGGCCGGGATGCTGGCGGAAGAAGGCGATCGTCTCGGCGAGCGTCGTGGCGGGGTCGCGCGTCGGGATCTGCACCTGCTCGAGGATCGCCTCGGGGCCATGACCGACGCCCAGCACGAACTTGGTGCCGCCCGCCTCGATCGCGCCGAGCAGCGGTGCGTCAGCCGGCATCGCAGACCGCATGCAGCCGGTCCATCGCGAAGACCTCGACAATGGAAGAGCGGTCCCCGTCGAGCGCGATCCGCACCATCGGCGCGGGCGTTCCCCCGAACGTCTCCGCCGCCACCAGCGCGCTGTCCGAAGGCTTGCGCCCCTTGAGCCCCCAGTGATCGACAAAGCTGCACACCAGCAGGTCCGATGTCGCGAACCAGCTATAGGTCTGCATCGGCTCCTCGTCGGGATTGGCGATCACCAGCCCGGTGCCGTTCAAGGGCCGCCAGGGGCCCATCAGCGAATCGGCGACCATGCCGTAGAAACCGGTCGGCCCGGTCGGACCATCGGGGTTGAACACCGAGCGCTGTGTGGACCAGAAGGCATAATAGAGCCCCTGATGCGCGATGATCTGCGCGCGCTCAAGCTCGTTGTTGAGCGTATCGGCATGGATGATAGGCGGCATCAGCTGCCATGCGCCCGACGCATCCATTCGCGCCAGCCCCACCGCGCCGTTGAAGGCATGATCTGATGCGGCGAGCGTGGCGGTGAACACCAGATAGCGCGCGCCACCCGCGGGATCGATGAAGAAGGCCGGATCACGAAAGGCCTTGACCGTGCCCGGCGCGCCCTCGTGCCGGTCAGCGGCGAGATAGACGGCGCCATCGGCGACCACGCTCTCGCGTATATCGCTCCAGCCGGTGATGCGGCCATCGGCCTGTAGCAGGCCGTTCGCCTCGGCCAGCCGTTGCTGGAAGCCGCCGGGCCGGTCGGCATAGCCTGCGGCGGTGAAATAGAGCGTGACGCGCTCGCCCTCGAGCAGCGCCGAGCCCGACCATTCGCGCTCGAAATCGCCCAGGCCTTGCGGAAGCATGTCGCCCAGATCGTGCCAGCCGTTCGCATCGAGATGCAGCAGCCGGATCTTCGCCTCGAAATGGCGCAGGATCGGGTCGCCCCGGTCGGGCGCGGCGAGCACCATCCACAGGCTGCCGCCGTTCACCTCGGCCAGGCGACCATCCGCCCGCTGCAGCGGCCACATGTCCCACAGCAGCAGATCGGGCAGGATGCGCCGCGCGTCGTCCTCGCCGATCAGCCCCGGCACCGGCAGGGGCTGACCTTCGAGAGCGGCGATATGCGCAGCGGTCCAGGCAGTGGTCATGCTCAGAAGTCGTAACGCAGCGTGGCCGAAATGGTGCGACCGTTGATCGAGCGCGCGCGCACGATGCCATTGGCCGGGATCGCGCCCTCTTCCGCCTCGGTAAAGCCGCGCGTGTCGAACAGGTTGTTGGCGTTGAGCGAGAGCTGCACCCGCTCGAACGGACGCACCGCGACGAACGCGTTGACCTGGGCAAAGCCGGGCAGCACCAGCTGGTTGTTGTCCTGCGCAAAGCTGTCGGTGGTGCCGACCATGTTCGCGCCCAAGGTGAACATGTCCTGCTCGTACTGGCCGCTCAGCTGATAGATGAAATCGGCCTGGCGGCGCGGGGTGTTGCCCTGGTTGCCGGGGTTGATGCGGTCGCGGCTGATCTCGGCATCGGTATAGGTGCCGCCCGCGCTGAAGGTGAAGCCGCCGGTGCGGTACGAGGCTTCGAGCTCGATGCCATGCGCCTTGAACTGGCGGTCGAAGGTCTGGCGGCTGGTCGCCTCGAAATTGGTTTCCTCGGTCTCGGCATAGAAGCCGGTGGCGTAGAGCGCGAGACCGCCCGAACGGTACTTGATGCCCGCTTCGGCCTGCTTGACGAAATCGACCGCAATGCCTTCGCTGCGGATATCGCCGGTGACGAAGTTGACGTTATCGTTGTTGAACAGGATGCGGTCGGCATTGGCGCGGCCGCCCTTGCTGTAGCGCGCGAACAGCGCGAGATCGTCGGTCACGCGATAGTTCACGCCCAGCGAGTAGCTGAAATAGCTGTAATCATAGTCGACCAGCGCGGGGGCGTTCAGCGGGATGGTCGCGGTCTGCGCTTCGGCGGGGCTGATCGCGCCGTTGCGGTTGAAATCGAAGCTGGTGATGCCGACGCGGCCCCCGCCCAGGTCCGAGCCGAAGGTGCGGCCCGAGGCATCACCGAAATCGTAGCGGATGCTGCCATCGAGCGTCAGACTGTCGAATTCGAGCGAAAGCGAGGCGAAGGGCGCGTTGGTATCATATTGCAGGTCGTAAGCGCGGCGGCAGCAATTGCCGAAGAAGCTCGCCGAATAGGCGACGGTGCCAAGGTCGCTGCGGCGCTGGCCGTTGGCGGCGACCACATCGATCAGCGCGGCATTGCCGCCCCCGCGCACCTCGAGCAGGTGCGAGGTCCACAGCCAGTCGGTGTTGATGTCCTGGCGCGACTTGTAGAAGCCCGCGGTCAGCGTGGCCTTGCCGCTGCCGATGTCGAAATCGCCGGTGATGCGCAGGTCGTTGGTAATGTTGTCGAGGCTGTTGAGCCGGGTGTTGAACAGCACCACGCTGGCGACGAGTGCGTTGCCCGGCACGTTCTGCCCGGCCTGCAGACCATTGGCAAAGACCAGGCGCGATCCGGCCCCTGCAAGCGCGGTCGCGGTATTTGCGGCGGTATCGACCGATCCGGGGAAGGGCGAGGCGAAGCTGCCCGACACGTCGGAGAAGCGGAAGCGGTTGGTCACCGTCCAGCCATCGGCGACCTCGAACTCGCCTTCGAAGCCGAACGCCTTGACCAGCGGGCGTTGCCCCGCGGTGATGTCATAACGCTGCGGCTGATTGTTCCCGTTCAGGCTCTGCGCCGAGCGGAAGAAGCGCGAGTGCAGGCTGTCGCCGCTGATGTCGAAGCCGGGGACATTGCTGTAATTGGGGTTGGCGTTGGTGCCGGTCACCCGCACCGGATTGGGCAGATAGGCCACCGCGCGATCGTTCAGATACTTGCCGTAGAAGCGGATGAAGCCGCCGGTGAATTCCTTGGTGATGTTGATCTTGAACTGGCCGCCGCGATTGCCGTCATAGCCGATATCGCGCGGGCCTTCGCCCTGGCGCACGAATCCGCCCATGTGGAAATACAGGTCCTGGCCGAGCGCGCCGCCATAATCGAAATCGAAGCGCTTCTCGTCATAGTCGAGGCCGAGCGTCGCCTGGATCGTGCCGCCGTCCATGCCCTTGCCGGTCTTGGAGATCATGTTGATCACGCCGCCGGGCGAGTTCGACGCGAAGGTCGAGGCCGAGCCGCCGCGAATTGCCTCGACCCGCGCGATGTTGAGGTCCGAACGCAGGAAGATGTCCGAATTGCCGAAGGTGATGTCGCCGAATTCGAGGATCGGCAGCCCGTCTTCCTGCAGCTGCAGGAACTTGGCACCGCCCGAGGCGATCGGCAGGCCGCGCACCGCGATATTGGCATTGCCTTCGCCGCCCGACGATTCGGAGCGGATGCCGGGGATGTTGCGGAAGATTTCGGCCGCGCTGCGCGGCGCGGTGGTGGCGATCTGGTCGGCGTCGATGGCGCTGACCGAAACCGAGCTGTCGAGCACATTGGCGCCGCGCGCCACGGCGGTCACGACGATCACGTCGCTTTCGGTGCTGTCGTCCTGCGCGGACGCATCCTGCGCGATGGCGGCGGTGGCGAAGAAGAAGCTGGAGGCGGCGAGGGCCGCGGTGGCGCTGGATGCGCGAAGAGCCTTGGAAATCGTCATGACATCTCTCCTGAACCTGCCGGTTGATCGGCTATGACCATCGACGCTAGCAACATCGCAAACGATTGCAAGTGGAATGTGCAATCGTTTGCAAAAAAGCTTGCCAAGAGGTGGTGGCTGGGCATAGCATCCCGGCCAAGGCGCTAGGCAAGACGCCGCTTTCACGACAAGGAGAGGGTGATGACCAGCGCTACGCACGCTTCCGCCGCCGATTTCGCCGCGCCGCGCACTACGCCGCCGCGGCTGTCGCTGCCGCGAATCGTCGAGATGAATCTCGGCTTTTTCGGGCTCCAGTTCAGCTTCGGCCTGCAACAGGCGAACATGACGCCGATCTACACCTTTCTCGGTGCGGACGAGGCGACCATGCCCTTGCTCTGGCTGGCCGGGCCGATGACCGGGCTGCTGATCCAGCCTTTGGTCGGCGCGCTGTCCGATCGCACCCGATCGAAGCTCGGCCGCCGCACCCCCTATTTCCTGATCGGCGCGGTGATCTGTTCGCTTTGCCTGTTCCTGATGCCCTATTCGAGCACCCTGTGGATGGCCGCAAGCCTGCTCTGGCTGCTCGATGCCGGCAACAACATCACGATGGAGCCCTATCGCGCCTATGTCGCCGACCGGCTCGAGCCGGGGCAGCGACCCGCCGGCTTTCTGGTGCAGAGCGCGTTCACCGGCCTCGCGCAATGCCTGTCGTACGCCGCGCCCAGCCTGCTCGTCGGGTTCGGGATCAGCCAGAATCTGGTCGACATGAACGGTATTCCGGTGATCGTCCGCATCGCCTTTGTCATCGGCGCGATCCTGTCGATCTCGACCATCGTCTGGTCGGTGGTGCGCGTGCCCGAACTCAAGCTCAGCGACGCCGATCTCGCCGACATGGCGGCAAGGCCGATGGGGGCGGGGGCAGCGCTCGCCGAGATTCGCGATGCCTTCATCGCCATGCCCCGCCCGATGCGCCAGCTCGCCTGGGCCATGCTGTGCCAATGGTATGCGATGTTCGTCTACTGGCAGTTCATCGCGCTGTCGGTGTCGCGCACCCTGTTCCCGGCGGGCGAGGGCGCGAAGGCGTCGAGCGCGGACTTCATCTCCGCCTCGCTCACCGCGCAGCAGATGGGCGTCGCTTATAATGCGGTGTCGTTCGTCGCGGCGCTGGCACTGATCCCGATCGTGCGCAGGTTCGGCGCAAGGCCGGTGCACGCCCTGTGCCTCATCGCCTCGGGCCTGGCGATGCTCAGCCTGCCGATGCTCGACAGCCGCATCGCGATGTTCGTGCCGATGATCGGTATCGGCCTCGGCTGGGCAGGCATGATGGGCAATACCTATGTGATGCTCGCCGACTGCATCCCGCCCGAGCGCACCGGAGTTTATATGGGCATTTTCAACATGTTCATCGTCATCCCGATGCTGATCGAGACGGTGACCATGCCGCTGATCTATGGTCCGCTGCTCGGCTCCGATCCGCGCAACGCCATCCTGCTGGCGGGCATGCTGATGCTGTGCGGCGCACTGGCCACGCTGATGGTCGGGCGGGGGCAGCGCATCGGGGCTTGAACTTGCGCGCAAACAGGCCGATTTAGGCGGTCGAACCAAAAGCGCAGAAAGAAGGCTCCTTTATGTACGATACCGTCCGCGATGCCCTGGTCCCGATTGTCATCGAACAATCGAATCGCGGGGAACGCAGCTTTGACATTTTCTCGCGGCTGCTGCGTGAACGGATCGTCTTCGTGACCGGCGAGATCGAGGACAACATGGCCTCGCTGATCGTCGCGCAGCTGCTGTTCCTGGAATCGGAAAATCCGAAAAAGGACATCTTCATGTACATCAACTCGCCGGGCGGCGTCGTCACGGCGGGCATGGCGATCTATGACACGATGCAATATATCCGTCCGCGCGTCGGCACGGTGTGCATCGGCCAGGCCGCGTCGATGGGCAGCTTCCTGCTCGCCGCGGGCGAGCCCGGCATGCGCACCGCGCTCGCCAATGCGCGCATCATGGTGCACCAGCCCTCGGGCGGCGCGCGCGGCATGGCATCGGACATCGAGATCCAGGCGCGCGAGATCCTGCGCATCCGCAAGCGCATGAACGACCTGTACGTCAAGTTCACCGGCCGCAAGCTCGAGGAAATCGAGAAGGCGATGGATCGCGACACCTTCCTCGAAGCCGAAGAGGCCAAGGAATTCGGTCTGGTCGACCATGTGATGGAAAAGCGCCCCGCCCCTTCGGACGAGGCAGGAAATTAACAAGGATTGCGCCCTATCACGGGCGCTGCAGGCCCCGGGCCGTGCAGGATTCGCCGCAACGCCCGTCGTCCGGGCGGGTGTTGCGTGTTGAATTTCGCATTTTAGGCACTAGGCTGAAACGTTACGTTCCGGGCATAATGCAGCCGGAACAGAAGGATATGCTATGACCAAGCTGAGCGGTTCCGATTCGAAGAGCACGCTGTATTGCTCTTTCTGCGGAAAATCGCAGCACGAAGTGCGCAAGCTGATCGCGGGACCCACGGTGTTCATCTGCGACGAATGCGTGGAGCTGTGCAACGACATCATCCGCGAGGAATCGAAGGCGGGCCTGGCTGGCAAGAAGGATGGCGGGGTGCCGACGCCGCAGGAAATCTGCGACGTGCTCAACGATTATGTCATCGGCCAGGACCGTGCCAAGCGCGTGCTCTCGGTTGCGGTGCACAATCACTACAAGCGGCTCAACCATTCGGGCAAGGGCTCGGGCGAGGTCGAGCTGGCCAAGTCGAACATCCTGCTCGTCGGCCCCACCGGCTGCGGCAAGACGCTGCTCGCGCAGACTCTCGCCAAGACCTTCGACGTGCCGTTCACCATGGCCGATGCGACGACGCTGACCGAGGCCGGCTATGTCGGCGAGGATGTCGAGAACATCATTTTGAAGCTGCTCCAGGCCTCGGACTATAATGTTGAGAAGGCGCAGCGCGGGATCGTGTATATCGACGAGATCGACAAGATCAGCCGCAAGGCCGAGAACCCCTCGATCACGCGCGACGTGTCGGGCGAGGGCGTGCAGCAGGCGCTGCTCAAGCTGATGGAAGGCACCACTGCCTCCGTCCCGCCCCAGGGTGGCCGCAAGCATCCGCAGCAGGAATTCCTGCAGGTCGACACGACCAACATCCTGTTCATCTGCGGCGGCGCGTTCGCGGGCCTCGAAAAGATCATCGGCGACCGCCTGCAGGGCAAGTCGATCGGTTTCGGCGCGCATGTCGCCGCGCCCGAGGAGCGCAAGACCGGCGAGCTGTTGCGCCAGGGTGAGCCCGAGGATCTGCTGAAATTCGGCCTGATCCCCGAATTCGTTGGGCGTCTGCCCGTTATCGCGACGCTCGAGGACCTCGATGTCACCGCTTTGGTGAAGATCCTCAAGGAGCCCAAGAACGCGCTGATCAAGCAGTATCAGAAGCTGTTCGAGCTCGAGGACGTGGAGCTCAGCTTCACCGACGACGCGCTCGAGGCGATCGCGAAAAAGGCCATCGAGCGCAAGACCGGCGCGCGCGGCCTGCGCTCGATCGTCGAGGCGATGCTGCTCGACACCATGTTCGAACTGCCCGGGATGAAGGGCGTGGCCGAGATCGTGGTCGATCGGGAGGTGGTCGAAGGCCGCAAGGATCCGGTCCAGGTGTTCGCCGCCAAGGACAAGGTCGGCGCAGGCGACGCGGCCTGACCGCATCGTTCCGGGGAACCGGAAAATCGAGGCTTATCAAGGGGACGCAGGGCATCGGCCTTGCGTCCCCTTTTCGAATCCACCCGACTCGCCGCCAGATCGGGGCAAATGTGACAGCACGCCCCGCCGCCACGATCGCCAGCGTGTCATTTATGCCGCAGTTGCGAATAAAACGTCATGCGGGTGCTGACAGCGATACGCCTCCGCGCGGCCGACACACGCCATATCCACGCAGTTAATATCATTATTTCAATGCTTTAACGCAGTTGCGAACGATTCCTGCCAAGCCTGTCATATCGTGACTTAAAACTGTCACATTTCCTTCACATTCGTTTCGCTTTTCTGTCCTTAGCGCCGCCTAGTGCGCCGCTCATCTCTTGATTTTTGAGAGCGCTTTCATCGTCGCCAGTGTCCCATGGGCGGCAAGAAACGGGGAATGACACATGCAGATTCGCTATTATCTCGCGGCAAGCGCCGCGGCGCTTTCGCTGGCGACCGTGATGGCCGCACCAGCGCATGCACAGGAAACGACGTCGTCGATCCGCGGTTCCGTCACCGGCGACGGACAGCCGCTGGCGGGTGCTCAGGTGCGCATCGTCCACACGCCGTCGGGCACCACCTCGACCCAGACCACCGACTCGCAGGGCAATTTCAACAGTTCGGGCCTTCGTGTTGGCGGTCCGTTCGTCATCGAAGTGACCGCCGACGGTTTCGAGCAGTCGTCGGTTACCGACATTTTCCTGCAGGCGGGTCAGCCGCTGCGTCTGCCGATCGAACTGCAGTCGCAGGCCGTGATCGTCGTTTCGGCTTCGTCGGTCTCGCGCGCCGTCGAAACCAGCAAGGGCCCGATCACCGCACTGGGTCGCGAAGAGATCGATGGGGCCGCTTCGGTCAACCGCGACATCCGTGACCTTGCCCGCCGCGACCCATTCGTCACGATGGACCTCACCAACTCGCGCACCATCGAAATCGCGGGCAACAATGGCCGTCTGAACCGCTTCTCGGTCGACGGCGTGCAGTTCTCGGACGATTTCGGCCTGAACAACGGCGGTCTGCCGACCAACCGCGGCCCGGTGCCCTTCGATGCGATCGAGCAGTTCTCGGTCAAGGTTGCCCCCTATGACGTCACCGAAGGCGATTTCCAGGGTGGTTCGATCAACGTCGTCATTCGCTCGGGCTCCAACCAGTTCCATGGCGGCGGCTTCTTCACCTATACCGATGACAGCCTGACCGGTGATCGCACCCGCGGCCGCAACGTCAACCTGAACTTCGATTCGAAGCAATATGGTGGCAACATCTCGGGCCCGATCATCAAGGACAAGCTGTTCTTCATGTTCGCCTATGAAAAGACCGAGGAATCGACCCCGTTCAACGTCGGTTTCGGTCCGGGCTTCGGCACCCAGGTGCCAGGCATTACCCAGGCGCAGATCGATACCGTCACCAATATCGCCAAGAGCGTTTACAACTACGATCCGCAGGGTCAGCTGACCGCCGGTATCGAGGAAGACGAGAAGTTCATCGGCAAGCTCGACTGGAACATTACCGACGGGCACCGCGCGTCGCTGACCTATATCCGCAACAAGGGCAATCGTCAGTTCCAGCAGAACGTTTTCGAAAATCCGCCGCCGGCCCTGGGCCTGCGTTCGAACGGCTATGAGCTGCTGGAAGAAGTCAACACCGGCGTGTTCCAGCTGAACAGCGAATGGTCGAGCAATTATTCGACCGAATTCCGCGCTTCTTACCGCGATTATAATCGCGACCAGACGCCGTTCGGCGGTCGCACCTTCGGCCAGTTCGAAGTCTGTCTCGATCCGACTTCGATCAACAGCGGTTCCAGCAACAATGCAATCAGCTGCGGCGGAACGCGCTTGTTCTTCGGCCCGGACGTCTCGCGCCAGTCGAACGATCTGAACACCGAAAACCTGTCGATCGACTTCACCCAGAAGCTGTCGGTGGGCGATCACGCGCTCAAGATGCTGGTCGGCTACACCGATATCAGCGTGTTCAATCTGTTCCTTCAGCGCTCGCTCGGCGACCTGTATTTCGACTCGGTCGCTGACTTCCAGGCCGGCCGCGCCAACCGTCTGCGTTATGCCAACGCCGTCCCCAGCCTCGATCCGAACGATGCCGCGGCCTCGTTCAAGACGCAGAACTGGTCGTTCGCCATCCAGGACGACTGGCAGGTGACCGATACGCTCCAGCTGACCTATGGCTTCCGCTACGACCTGTTCAACAACCCAACCCGTCCGCCGCTCAACCCCAACTTCCTGGCGCGGACCGGTTTCTCGAACGTCGAGACCTTCAACGGTCGCGGTGTGGTACAGCCGCGCATCGGCTTCACTTGGAAGCCGACTGCACGTCTGGTCGTCAATGGTGGCGCGGGCATCTTCTCCGGCGGTACTCCGGACGTCTTCGTGTCGAACAGCTTCTCCAACACCGGCCAGCTGACGAACGCGCTCGACATCCAGCGCAACACCTCGGCTGCCGGTTGTAACGTGACAGCGGCCAATGCCGCTGCGATCTGTTCGGCGGCGCTGAACGGCGTCACCGGCAATTCGATCGCTCCGGTCGTTGGCAGCTTCCTGACCTCCAACATCGCTTCGCTGGCCGCTGCGCCGGTGAACGCGATCGACCCCGACCTGAAGGTCGCCCGTAACCTGCGCGTGACCCTGGGCGTCGATTATGATGCGGACCTCGGCCCGCTCGGTGACGGCTGGCTGTTCGGCATCACCGGTCTCTATGGCCAGCAGATTTATGGCTATGACTGGGTAGACCTGCGCTCGACGCCCATCGGCACTCTGCCCGATGGCCGTCTGCGCTATGGCGTGGTGGGCGCGGCATCGACCAACCAGGACCTGCTGATGACCAACACCACGCGCGGTCGGTCTTGGATCGGTGCAGCTCGCTTCGAAAAGTCTTTCGATTTCGGCCTGACCATCAGCGGCAGCTACACCCGTTCGGACATCAAGGACGTCAATGCGCTGACCTCGGCCACGGCGAACTCGCTGTACGGCAACAACGCGTTCTTTGACGGCAATAATGTCGCCTATGGCACCTCGATCTATCAGATCAAGGACCAGTGGAAGTTCGGTTTCGACTTCAACAAGGCGCTGTTTGACAGCGAACACAAGACCCGGTTCAGTCTGTTCGGCGAATACCGCTCGGGCCGCCCGTACAGCATCGTGATGAACGATAACTCGGGTGGTCGTACCGCACTGCTGGGAACCGTAGGTAACGGCAACCGTGCGCTGCTGTATGTGCCAACCGCAGGTGGCGACCCGCGCGTGTCCTTCGCGACCCCGGCGGTCGAAGCTGCATTCAATGCCGCTGTGGCCAATCTGGGACTGGAAAAGTATCGCGGTCGCGTGGTGCCCAAGAACTCGCAGCAGTCGCCCGATTTCTTCAAGATCGATCTGCACGTGGAACAGGAGCTGCCGCTGCTGTTCGGTGCCAAGCTCTCGGCCTTTGCGGATATCGAAAACCTGCTCAACATGATCGACAGCGACTGGGGTTCGCTGCGTCAGGTCGCGTTCCCGCAGACTGCACCGCTGGTGACCGCGTCCTGCGCGCAGACCCAGGGCAACAACTGCGTGCGCTACAACTATAGCGCCGTGACTCTGCCCAACGAGGCACTGGTGACGATCCCGTCGCTCTACCAGATCCGCGTCGGCGTCCGCGTGAAGTTCTAAGCTGCATTCCCTTCGTGGGAGAGGATCGGGGCGCGGTGGGTGACCATCGCGCCCTTTTTCTTGACCTGATACCGAGCGATCGCACTTACGAAAAAGCCCCCTGATCCGGTCCGGGATCAGGGGGCTTTTCATTGACCGTTACGAAGGCGGGTCAGCTCTTGAGATCGGGCGGCAGCGCCTCTTGTCTCAGCATCGCCACCGCCTCGTCGAGGCTCAGGAACTGCTGCTGCTGTTCGCCCAGGCGGCGCAGCGCCACGGTGCGCTTCTCGGCCTCCTGCTTGCCGACGACGAGGATGTTGGGCACGCGGCCCACCGAATGCTCGCGCACCTTGTAGTTGATCTTCTCGTTGCGCAGATCCTCCTCGACGCGGATGCCCGCAGCCTGGAGCTCAGCGACGACCTCGCGCGCATAATCGTCGGCGTCCGAAACGATGGTCGCGACCACCGCCTGGACCGGCGCGAGCCAGAGCGGGAACTTGCCGGCATAATGCTCGATCAGGATGCCGATGAACCGCTCGTAGCTGCCCAGGATCGCGCGGTGCAGCATGATCGGGCGGTGGCGGTTGCCGTCCTCGGCGACATAGCTGGCATCGAGCCGCTCGGGCAGCACGGTATCGGTCTGGATCGTGCCCACCTGCCAAGTGCGGCCGATCGCGTCGGTCAGGTGAAATTCGAGCTTGGGCGCATAGAAGGCCCCTTCGCCGGGCAGCTCTTCCCAGCCCCATTCGGGGGTGTTGCGGCCGGTCGCGGCGACCGCATCGCGCATCGACTGCTCGGACCAGTCCCACATCTCATCCGAGCCGAAGCGCTTTTCGGGACGCAGCGCCAGCTTGATGGCATAATCGCCAAAGCCCAGATCCTTGTAGACGACATCGAGCAGGTCGCAGAAACGGCTGATCTCGTCGACCAGCTGGTCCTCGCGGCAGAAGATATGCGCATCGTCCTGCGTGAACTGGCGCACGCGCATCAGCCCGTGCAGCGCGCCATGCGGCTCGTTGCGGTGGCAACAGCCCATCTCGGCGAGGCGCAGCGGCAGGTCGCGATAGCTCTTGATACCCTGACGGAAGATGAGCACGTGCGCGGGGCAGTTCATCGGCTTCAAGGCCATCCACGCGGCATCGTTCGAGACGACCGGGCCCTCGTCCTCGGTGTTGGGAACCTCGTCGGGGATGACGAACATGTTCTCGCGATACTTGCCCCAATGGCCCGACTGCTCCCATTGGCGCGCGTCCATCACCTGCGGGGTCTTGACCTCGAGATAGCCTGCGGCATCGAGCCGGCGGCGCATATAGGCCTCGAGCGCGCGATAGATCACGAAGCCGCGCGGGTGCCAGAAGACCGACCCGTGCGCTTCCTGCTGCAGGTGGAACAGGTCCATTTCCTGCCCTATCTTGCGATGGTCGCGCTTGGCCGCTTCTTCCAGCCGCAGCAGATGCGCGTCGAGCTGCTTCTTGTTGAGCCAGCCGGTGCCGTAGATGCGCGAGAGTTGCGGGTTGCGCTGGTCGCCGCGCCAATAGGCACCCGACACGCGTGTCAGCTTGAACGCGGCCGGATCGAGCCGGCCGGTCGAGGCGAGATGCGGGCCGCGGCACATGTCCATCCAGTCATCGCCCGACCAGTAAACGCTGATCTCCTCGCCTTGCGGAAGCTCGGCGGCCCATTCGGCCTTGAAACTCTCGCCCTGTTCTCTCCAGCGCGCGATCAGTGCGTCTCGATCCCACACCTCGCGGCGCAACGGCTTGTTCGCGGCGATGATGCGGCGCATCTCGGCCTCGATGACCGGCAGGTCCTCGTCGGTGAACGGACGGTGCTTTCCATCAATGATTGGGGACGCGAAATCGTAATAGAAGCCGTCATCGGTCGAGGGGCCGAAGGTGATCTGCGTGCCCGGGAACAGGGTCTGCACCGCTTCGGCGAGCACATGCGCGAAATCGTGTCGCGCCAGCTCGAGCGCATCGGCCTCGTCCTTCGCGGTGACCAGGGCCAGCGTGGCGTCGCCGGTGAACGGCCGGGTGATGTCGCGCAGCTCGCCATCGACGCGCGCGGCAATCGCCGCCTTGGCAAGGCCGGGGCCGATCGCGGCGGCGACATCGGCAGGGGTGGACCCTTCCGGCATCTCGCGCACCGATCCATCGGGCAGGCTGATCTTCAAAAGCTGGGACATGGCCGTGTTTCCTGTTGTTCCGCCCATTCGTGTCGCAGCGCCATGGCACAAAGCGCCGCGCCCCAAAAGGGGTTACGCGCCTGTTTGATCTGCCGGAAAGTGCGAGGGAGCCGACGCCGCGCCACCCGCTCCGGGTGGCTGGCGTCGTGTGCCTTCAGCCCACGCAGCCCCGCCCCCGGAAACCCGGAGTGGTGGTGCTAGTGAGGGTGCGGATGCTCGCCATGCCGGTGGATATAGCGATGAAGGGTGAAGAAGTCACTAGGGCCGGCGATGGGCAACCGAAACCCTCCACCTCGATGGTGGGGTGCGGTGAATGACAATCACGCCAATCATTTTATCAAGTGTCCTTGACACGCGAAGCCCGAAATGACAAAGACCCTTTACATCGAATCAACGGAGCTTGACCAATGAGCCGCTATATCCTCGCCTTGTACTGGGCCTTGCCCATGCTCGGCCTCGCCATTCTGAACGTCTATGGCCTCGTCTCCGATGACATGATGAAGGTCGTGCTCGCAGTGCTTCCGGTGCTGGCGGTGATCTCGATCAACCGCCGCCAAGGCTGCCCCAAGGTCGGGACCGGCAACTGATGCGCGCCAAGGACCACCCAGCGATGCGGCGCTATGTGCGCCGCTTCGTGCCGATCACGTTCGTCTATATGGCCAGCATCGCCCTGGCGACGTTCATCATCGCCGACAATGCCCCGGCGACTGCGCTGACCATCGGCCTGGCGCTGCTGCCCGGCCTGGCCGTGCTCGGCTGGCTCTGGGCGATGGCGCGGCTGCTGGTCGAGCTCGACAACGAGTATCTGCGCATGCTCGAGGTGCGCAAGATGCTGGTCGCCACGAGCCTCACGCTCGCCATCACCAGCGTCTGGGGCCTGCTCGAGCTCTATTCGCCCGAGATACCTCCGATGCCGGTCTTCTATGTCTTCCCGATATGGTGCGTCGGGCTCGCGATCGGCCAGCTGGTCAACCGCTTCGGCTTCGGCGATGCGGGGGATTGCGGATGAAGAACCGGCTCAAGGTGCTGCGCGCCGAGCGCGACTGGACGCAGGGCGATCTCGCCGATGCGCTGGGCATCTCCCGCCAGAGCGTCAACGCGATCGAGACCGGCAAATACGATCCCTCGCTTCCGCTCGCCTTCCGCATTGCCGACCTGTTCGCGCTGCCGATCGAGGCGATCTTCATGAGGGATTGATTCTCAAGCCCTCCCCCTTGATCACGACCCCCGCCGCCAAAGCCGCCGCGATCACCGCCGCCAAAACCACCACGGTCACCATAAGAGGGCGGAGGCGAAAAAGCGTCGAAATCATCCTCGCCGAATCTGTCGCGTTTGTCCCGGCCCCTGCCGCGCCGACCCCTGTCAAAACTCATGCCGAACTATTCACTTTCAATGTCGTCCTGGATCACTCGCTCAAGAACAGGGCGGACGTGAACCCCATCACTCAACTTCCATCCGGTATCCGGGCTCTTGCCTTGGCACCTTGCCAGCCGCCACGCATACCGCGCAAAACTTAACACACCCCAACCCAAGTCAATGCAAGCAAGCGACTTTTCGACACAGCCACCGGCAATTACCGACCCAAAAACCTGTGGAAGATTGCATTTCCCGCCTTGCGCAGCGGGATATGACCGCAAAAGGCGCGCGCTTCCATGTGATTCTCTTAACCCATATTCCCAAGATTGGCGAACGATAAATGGCACCGGCCACGGCTTTGCCGCACGCCTGGCGCGGCTCGGCAACACTGGTTGGCGGGCCGGGTCCGGCCGGCCCCGGGTGGTCTGCCGCAAAATCGGCGCTGCGCGCATCCGGCAGGCCTTGCCAGACCCCGATGGCTGCGGCAATTGGGGGCGATGGACAGCATCATCCCGCTTCTGAGCGACCCCGCCGCTTGGGCCGCACTCGTCACGCTCGTGATCCTGGAGGTCGTGCTCGGCATCGACAACCTGATCTTCATCTCGATCCTGTCGAACAAGCTGCCGGCGCACCAGCAGCAGACCGCGCGCCGCGTCGGCATCGGGCTGGCGCTGGTGATGCGGCTGGCGCTGCTGTCGATGATCGCCTTCATCGTCTCGCTGACCACGCCGGTGTTCGATCTCGGCATCACCGGTGCGCCGGGCCAGCATGGCGAACCCACGTTCGAGACCCAGTTTTCATGGCGCGACCTCATCCTGATCGCGGGTGGCCTGTTCCTCGTCTGGAAGGCCACCAAGGAAATCCACCACAGCGTCGATGACGAACCCTCGGGCGAAGCGCTCGACAAGAAGGGCAAGGCGGCGCTGAGCTTCGGTTCGGCCATCGTGCAGATCATCGCGCTCGACATGGTGTTCTCGATCGATTCGATCCTGACCGCTGTTGGCATGACCGACGATGTGCCGATCATGATGGCCGCGGTCATCATCACCGTCGGCGTGATGCTGGTGGCCGCCGATCCGCTGGCCAATTTCATCAACCGCAATCCCACGGTGGTCATGCTGGCGCTCGGTTTTCTGCTGATGATCGGCGCGGTGCTGATCGCCGACGGCTTCGGCGTGCACGTGCCCAAGGGTTATATCTATGCCGCCATGGCCTTTTCTGCGATGGTCGAGGCACTCAATATCTGGGCCCGCAGGGGCCGCGAAAAGCGACGCGGCGCATCGCCGAACAGCACTGACGGCGAGACAGCATGAGCGTTTATTTTCACGAGGAAGACCTGCCGGCGGACGTGCTGGCACCCGGCCCGGTCGCGGTCGATACCGAAACCATGGGGCTTGTGACCCCGCGCGACCGGCTTTGCCTGGTGCAGATTTCGGACGGGCGCGGCGACGAGCATCTGGTGCGATTCATGCCCGGCAGCGATTATGCCGCGCCGCATCTGCGCGCGGTGCTGGCTGACCCCGAGCGGCTCAAGCTCTATCATTTCGCACGGTTCGATCTGGCGGCGATCCGGCATTATATGGGTGTGATGGCGGCGCCCGTGTTTTGCACCAAGATCGCCTCGCGCCTGATCCGCACCTATACCGACCGGCACGGACTGAAGGAGCTGGTGCGCGAGGTGCTGGGCAAGGAACTCAGCAAGGTGCAGCAGTCGAGCGACTGGGGCGCGCCCGAGATCAACGATGCGCAGCGCGACTATGCCGCGAGCGACGTGCGCTTCCTGCACGCATTGCACAAGGCGATGGACGCGCGGCTGGTGCGCGAAGGACGGCGCGAGATCGCGCAGGCCTGTTTCGATTTCCTCCCCGCGCGCGCCGAGCTCGATCTCGCCGGCTGGCCGGAAATTGATATTTTCGCGCACGCCTAATATATCGCGCCCCTTGAAGAACGCCCGTTCATCGTGCGTTCGCAGTCCACAGGCTTGAAAAGCGAACCATGACCCAGCGTGCCGACCAGATGCGTAGCCGCCGCCAGCTGTTCGCCGCGCCCGGCAGCAGCCATGACCGGATGGTGCGCTTTCTCGGCATGTTCCTGCCGACCGCGATCGGCGTGCTGGTGGCGTTTCTCGCGCTCGCGCCGCTGTTGCGCAACACCGAAGTCAGCTTCCTGCTCGACAAGAACCAGGTCGATATCGCGCGCGAGCGGATGCGCGTCACCCAGGCGCTCTATCGCGGCCAGGACAGCGAAGGCCGGCCCTTCTCGCTCGAGGCGGGCTCCGCCGTGCAGAAAAGCTCGCGCAATCCGGTGGTCGAGATGAACGATCTCGCCGCGCGCATCCTGCTGAAGGATGGCCCGGGCGTGCTCGAGGCGGGGCGCGGCAATTACAACATGGATACCGAACAGGTCTCGGTCGTGGGGCCCGTGCAGTTCAGCAGCGCGAATGGCTATCGCATGGTGACGCGCGATGTCGATATCGACCTGCCAGAACGCAGCATGGTCAGCCGCGGCGAGGTGACCGGGCGCTTGCCGACTGGCACTTTCCGCGCCGACCGGCTAAAGGCCAACCTTGCCGAGCGCACGGTGACGCTGGAAGGGCGCGCGCGCCTGCGCATGACCCAGGGCGGTCTGCCATGACGGGCTTGAGGAAGACAGGAAGCAGCATGCGGTTTTCGGGCAGGATTTCAGGGGCGGCACGGCGCGGCTTGCTGGCGGTTTCGGCAGGCGGCATCGTCATGGCCGGGCTGATGCTCTCTCCCGCCAGCGTGACCGCGCAGTCGCTGATGAACCACAACAGCAACGCGCCCGTCGATTATGCCGCCGACCGGATCGAGCTGCAGGATCGCGCCAATCGCGTGCTGCTCTCGGGCAATGTCGATATCACCCAGGCGGGGCTCCGGCTGCAGGCGGCGCGGATGACCGTGGCCTATCGCAACGCCGGCGGCATCGAGATCGAGCGGATCGACGCCAATGGCGGCGTGGTCGTCACCAAGGGCGGCGAGCGCGCCAGCGGCAATGTCGGCATCTACGATTTCAACCGTCGCATCATCACGCTGATCGGCAATGTCGCGCTTCGCCAGGGCGGCAACACGCTCAACGGCGGACGCATGGTGATCGATCTGACCACCGGCCGCTCGACCGTCGACGGCCGCTCGGCCGGCGGCGCGCCGGGCCAGACCGGCAGCGCGGGCGGGCGCGTCTCGGGCACCTTCTCGGTACCCAAGCGGGATTGAGCTGTCTTTCCAGATCCTCCCCGAGCTTGTCTCGGGGAGGGGGACCGC
>NZ_QKVT01000001.1:1891568-1892694 GCF_003426715.1 Blastomonas sp. UPD001 | reverse complement strand
GGGGGAGGATTTCAAGCTCGGCCATGCATAAATCCTGCCAACACGTGATTATCGCCGGTTTTCATCGCCTTGTTCCGTGCTATGGGAGGGGCAAGACACCGGCGGGCGCAAGCGCTGCCGGAAAGGTTTGCAGGAAGTCACAATGAACGATGTCGCCCCCCAGGGCCTGCTCAGCGGTACCGCGGCCGATCCGGCGACGTCGCGCGATGGCCTGAACGTCGTCTCGATCGCCAAGAGCTATGACAAGAAGGTCGTGCTCTCGGACGTCTCGCTCCAGGTCGCCAAGGGCGAGGTGCTGGGCCTGCTCGGCCCCAATGGCGCGGGCAAGACGACCTGCTTCTATTCGATCATGGGGCTGGTAAAGCCCAATTCGGGCCGCATCATGCTCGACGGCGTCGATATCACGCCGCTGCCCATGTACCGCCGCGCGATCCTGGGCCTGGGATACCTGCCGCAGGAAACCTCGATCTTTCGCGGCATGACGGTCGAGCAGAATATCAGCGCGGTGCTCGAGCTGGTCGAGCCGGTGGTCGCGGCGCGCGCCGAACGGCTCGAGACGCTGCTCGACGAATTCGGCCTCACCCGGTTGCGGTCCTCGCCCGCGATGGCATTGTCGGGCGGCGAGCGTCGCCGCTGCGAGATCGCGCGCGCGCTCGCGGCCAGCCCCTCGATCATCCTGCTCGACGAGCCCTTTGCCGGCATCGACCCGCTGTCGATCGCGGACATTCGCGACCTCATCAAGCAGCTCAAGTCGCGCGGCATCGGCGTGCTGATCACCGATCACAATGTCCGCGAGACGCTCGACATCGTCGATCGCGCCTGCATCATCTATGACGGCAAGGTGCTGTTCGCCGGCACCCCCGAGGCGCTGGTGGCCGACGAGAATGTGCGCCGCCTGTATCTGGGCGAAGGCTTCGCCTTGTAATGGCACGCCGGGGGGCTGGGGACTGATCCGATGGCTTTGGGGCCACGCCTTGACCTGAGGCAGAGCCAGTCGCTGGTGATGACGCCGCAGCTGCAGCAGGCGATCCGTCTGCTCGCGCTGTCGAACATCGAGATCGAGGCGTTCATCGGGGAGGAGCTGGAGCGCAATCCGCTGCTCGAGCTCGGCGGCGACGATGGCGGC
>NZ_QKVT01000001.1:1850618-1891468 GCF_003426715.1 Blastomonas sp. UPD001 | reverse complement strand
CCCCGAGCGCGTGGCGGGCGAGGGGGCGGGCGGGCTCGACGGCGCGCTGTCGATGAACGATATCGCCACCAGCGGCGGCGCAGACAGCGATGGCTGGGAAGATTCGCTCGAATATGATCTGTCGCTGCGCGAACATCTCCATGCCCAGGCGGGGATCGTGCTGTCAGGCGTGCAGCTGTTCATCGGGCGGCACCTGATCGAGCTGATCGACGAGAACGGCTATCTGCGCGGCGACCTGCTCCAGGTCTCGCACCAGCTCGGCGTGCCGCTCGCCGAGGTCGAGGCCGCGCTGGCCGCGGTGCAGACGCTCGAGCCGACCGGCGTCGGCGCGCGCGATCTCGCCGAATGCCTCGCGCTGCAGGCGAAGGAGGCGGACCGCTACGATCCGTGCATGGCGCGGCTGATCGACAATCTGGAGCTGCTGGCGCGCGGCGCGCTGCCCCAGCTCAAGCGCCTCTGCCGGGTCGATGACGAGGACCTGGCGGACATGATCGCCGAGCTTCGCCAATACGATCCCAAGCCCGGCAGCCGCTTCGGCGGCTCGTCGATCGAGGCGGTGGTGCCCGACCTGTTCGTGGTCGAGCGCGAGGGCAAATGGATGATCGAGATCAACAGCGCGACCCTGCCGCGGCTGTTGGTCAACCGCTCCTATGCCGTCTCGCTCACCAGCGGGCGGCACGATGCCAAGTCGAAAGCATGGCTCAGCGAATGCCTCGGCGAGGCGAACTGGCTGGTCAAGGCGCTCGATCAGCGCCAGCGCACGATCATCAAGGTGGCGAGCGAGATCGTGAAGCAGCAGGAAGGGTTCTTCCGCAACGGCGTCACGCACCTGCGGCCGCTCACGTTGCGCAGCGTCGCCGATGCGATCGAGATGCACGAATCGACCGTCAGCCGCGTGACCAGCCACAAATATCTGAGCTGCGCGCGCGGGCTGTTCGAGCTCAAATATTTCTTCACCAGCGCGATCCAGTCGACCGATGGCGGCGATGCGGTCTCCGCCTCTGCGGTCAAGAGCCATATCAAGGCGCTGATCGATGAGGAGGATGCCAAGAACATCCTGTCCGACGACCAGCTGGTCGACATGCTGAAGGAGCGCGGCTTCGACATCGCGCGGCGCACCGTCGCCAAATATCGCGAGGCGCTGGGGCTCGGCTCCTCGGTCCAGCGCCGCCGCCAGAAGAAGCTTCAGGGCGCTCGATAGGCGGTCCTGTCGCCGCCGGCATCTTCCATCTGCCATATCCGCGCCAAGGAAACCTTGGCCAGGGCGATGCGTACTATCGCCGGGATCGTCGGCTGAGGGAGGTTCGAATGAATAGCAATGCCAGCGCTGCGCTGCGACCCGCGGGATGGAGCGATGGCCTCGCCCCGAACCCGCTACTGACCATGCGCGAATTCTTCCGCCGTCCGCAGGATGTCGGCTCGGCTTTTCCGGCATCGCGTCGTCTGGTCGAGGCGGTGCTGGACGCCGTCGATCTTTCCGCAGCGCGTCTCGTGGTCGAATATGGTCCCGGCAGCGGACGCTTTACCCGCGCGCTGCTCGATCGCATGCCCGACGACGGTCATCTCGTCGCGATCGATACCAGCCCGCGCTTCACCCGGCACCTGCAGCAGACGATCCGCGATCGCCGGCTGCACGCGGTCTCCGATTCGGCGCAGCAGGCGGCTGCCATCCTGCAGGGGCTGCGGCTGAAGGGCGTCGATCTCGTGGTGACCGGTATTCCCTTTTCGACCATCGATCCGACGGTCGGGGCCGAAATCGTCAGCGCGAGCGCCGGACTGATGAACCCGCAGGGCCAACTGATCGCCTATCAGATGCGCGATGCGGTCGAACCGATGCTGCAGCAGAGCTTTGCGCAGGTCGAGCGCACCCGCTGCTGGCGCAACCTGCCGCCCTGCCATATCTTTC
Organism: Blastomonas sp. UPD001; assembly: GCF_003426715.1. Classification (NCBI taxonomy): domain Bacteria; kingdom Pseudomonadati; phylum Pseudomonadota; class Alphaproteobacteria; order Sphingomonadales; family Blastomonadaceae; genus Blastomonas; species Blastomonas sp. UPD001. The sequence continues at coordinate 1,889,562 of NZ_QKVT01000001.1, read as the reverse complement.
GCGCGACCGGGCCGCGACCAGGAGCGAGCTGATCGCGCCCAGTCTGGCGCCTATTGCAGGGTCACCCGGGGATCGTCGCTGTCACGCCGCCCGAAGAACTGCATCAGCTGCACCAGCAGGTCGGCGCGCGCCTGGAGCCCCTCGGCCTCGAGCAGCGCCTGCTTGGCCGCGGCATCGAACGGGGCGATCTGGGCGATGCCGTTGACCAGCGAGCGGTCGTCGAGCCGCGCCACCGAATCCCAGTCGACGCTGTAACCCTGCGCGTTGGCGAAGCGCTGCGATTCACGCTCCAGGCTCGCGCGCTCGATGCTGGAGAGCGCCTGGTCGGTCTCGTTCTCCTCGATCAACTCGGCCTCGATCTGGCGGAAGGGCGTCGTCACCTCGAGTTCGCGCAGCACGCGGAACCGGGCAAAGCCCTCCAGCACCAGATTGTAGCGGCCGTCCTCGAGCGCCTCGACATCGATGATGCGCCCGACACAGCCCATGTCGAACAGCGGCGGCGGATCGCCCGCCGCGCGCGGCTGGATCATCCCGATCTGCCGGTCGCGCGCCATCGCATCGCTGACCAGCGCGCGGTAGCGCGGTTCGAAGATATGCAGCGGCACCTGCAGCCCGGGGAACAGGATCACCCCGGTCAGCGGGAAGAGCGAGATGCGCTGTGCGACCATGGCTGCCATCGCCCTCAGCCGAACAATGCGGCGGAAAGCTTGCGCCGCGTGGCGGAAACCCAGGGATCTTCCAGGCCGACCGCCTCGAAGATCTGCAACAGCCGCGCGCGCGCCGCGCCCTCGTTCCAGTCCTTGTCAGCGCGCACGATGGAGAGCAGATGCTCCGCCGCCTCGTCGCGCGATCCGGCGGCGAACAGCGCCACGGCGAGGTCGAAGCGCGCGGCATGATCGTCGGCATCGGCCTCGACCGCAGCGCGCAGCCCGGCGATCTCGCTGTCATCGGCCTTGTCCGCGACCAGCGCCAGCGCCGATTTCGCGCGTTCCAGCAGCGGATCGGACGCGATTTCGGGCGGCAGGTCGTCGAGCAGCGCCTGCGCCTCGGCCACCTTGTCGGCCGCGGCGAGCGCGCGCACCAGCCCCGCGATCGCCGCGACGCTATCGGGCGCCATGTCGAGAATCTGCGCGAAGATGCCCGCGGCACGCTCGCCATCGCCCTCGGCCAGCACTTCCTCGCCCATCGCGATCAGCGGTGCAATATCGGGGCCCTGCGGCTCGGCATCGCCCGCCTGGATCGGCAGCTTGTCGAGCAGCTGGTCGATGATCCCCGCAAGCTGCGATTCGGTGCGCGCGTTGGTGAGGTTGGCGACCGGCTGGCCTTGGAACATCGCATAGACAGTGGGGATCGACTGGATCTGGAACTGCGAGGCGATGAAGCGCTCTTCATCCACATTGACCTTGACCAGCACCACGCCGCGATCGGCATATTGCGCGGCGATCTTTTCCAGCACCGGGGTCAGCGCCTTGCACGGGCCGCACCATTCGGCCCAGAAATCGAGGATGACGAGCTTGGTCATCGAAGGCTCGACGACATTCTTGCGGAATGCCTCAACCGCCTTGTGCTCTTCGGTGGTCAAACCCATGCTTGCCAAATCAACTGCTCCTGCTGTCCGGCGCCTCCGCCGCGGGGCGGAAGGGCATCTGGGAGGTGCGCCTCCCTATCTGTCCGGCCCTTATCCGAAACCCCAAGATGGTGCGCAAGCCGCATATGCCAAGCCCCGCAAAAGGAATCGTCGCGAATCGCAAATAGGGGCTTGCCGGACCCATGGACCGCTGCTAATTGCGCGCCTCACCCGCTGGACCGACACACCGGACCAGCCGCCGAGCGGGCGTAGCTCAGGGGTAGAGCACAACCTTGCCAAGGTTGGGGTCGAGGGTTCGAATCCCTTCGCCCGCTCCAAAACTCCTCAACGAAATTAATACCTTACGGCGAGGGAGGCGTAGCCGAAACTGGATACGAGCGTTCCGCCCTCAACGCACGTATCCAATTCGTATCCATCTTAAATCGAGTTTGCGGCGAGGTTCGGCGGCATTTTTCATGCCTTGATCGCTGTGCGTCGGCAGTGAGCGATCGGTCTACTCACGATTTGCACATCTCTAAGCGCCGCATCGGATCGGATGTCACGCCGAGAGAGTGGGAGGGCAGCAGCGGCGGCGTGACGGTTCGAGTGTCGGAAGAGAGGCTCCCGGCCGGACCGTCGCATAGACATGTCATGACCCAAGTTCACGTTTTCGACGCGACCCCGACCAAGAGGTCGCTACAAAGACGATGTTCGTCACGCCAAGCGGGTCGGCCGGGTATCGTCGGAATTGTCCAGCCGGCTGGCAAATGACCGGTACCTGTCGCTCGATGCACTTATGGTATCGGTGAAAGGCCGAGCCGAACGCAGCCGCATACAAACGGGGAAAAACGCGGCGGTGCGGGTCGAGGCGGGCCGCGACCATACGGAACGGCTCGACGTGATTCTACGTAGTGCCGGCAGCCGTGCCGCCGAAAAAATATTGCGGCGGCTGAGCAAGTTCGAGAAATCTCCGCTGTCTGTCACTGCCATCTCCCGTTCTCTGGCACTTTCTAGAGATGTGATCTGGAACTTACTTGAGATGTGAAATGCACGTGACGGCACTCTATTTCGCTTCGGACCAACTTTCTAACTGGCGGCGGGCTCTTCCTGTCTCCGAGAAGCAGTCTGAGCTCAAGGCGTGGTCCGGGCGAACCCATAAGGTATTGAGGCCGTCCCGTGTCTTACGAAGGCGTGCGCGTCGTACCTCGCCGACGCGCTCGTGGGGCGGTAAATGCGCTCCTCGATTTCAAGATGATAGGCTGAGCCAATTGCTCACAGGGTGGTTGGCATGCCGATCGTTTCGCGCCATTCAAAGGAGAGACTTTGTGGCGATTGCCCGTTCTTCGTCGGTTCAAGCCCCCGATAAAAATACACCCGCGCAGGCAATGTCGAGATAGGCTCGAACAGCCGCGTCGCAGGGCACTTCGCCTCCGAACAGCAGCGGGGTGTAAAGTGGACCGTAGAGAACCGCGAGGGCCGCCTGAGGGTCGACGCCCGGCCTCAGTTCGCCCGCAGCGGCGGCTCGTTTCATTCGCTCATAGCCCCACCGCCGCCGCGGGCCGAGCCAACGCTCGCCGAGGGCTCGGCCGAGCACAGCATCGGTGCGCGCCCCACCTAGCATGGCCGCGAGCGCCTGGCCGCGCGGGCCGCGCAGCAGCTCGCCCAGATCCGAGATCTGCGCGCGGAAGTCGTCGCAGGCGGAGTCGGTTTCGGGCAGTCGGAGCTCGTCGGTCGTGGCGTGCAGGAATGCGTCGACGGCCAGCTCCGCCTTCGATTTCCACCAACGGTACACCGTGGTCTTGCCCGTGCCGGCTTCCTTGGCGACCGCTTCGATCGCGAGTTGGTCATAGCCACGCTCGACCAGCAGCTTGAAGGCCGCATCGAGAATGGCATCGCGCGAAGTTTCGCTACGCGGGCGTCCCGGAACTCTTGACTGGCTCATCTGATACGATAACGTATCGGAACTCGCGACCTGCGACAAGTAAGGAGACCGATCATGGCCGTCGTTCCACATACCATCGACATCGTCGTCGCCGACATGGGCGCGGCGCTCCGCTTTTACCGAACGCTAGGCCTGCACGTTCCGGACGACCAGGACGGGGAGGATCAAGTTCAGATCGCGACCGAGGGCGGCGCGACGCTGGGTTTCGTCACGGAGAAGATGATGAAGGCGGTGAACCCCTATTGGGAGCAGCCAGTGGGTCAGCGCGTCACCTTTGCGTGCCGCTGCGACAGTCCGGCCGAAGTCGACGAGACCTACGCGCGCGTGACAGCCGCCGGTTACGAGGCACGGCAGGAGCCGTGGGACGCTTTCTGGGGCCAGCGCTACGCCATGTTGTCCGACGCCGACGGCAACCGGGTCGATCTGTTCGCCGCCATCGCACCGGAGGGTCGCGAATGAGCGGGTCCACGCGATTCGCTCCGGTCGCCGCGCTGGTGACCGGCGGCGGTTCGGGCATTGGTGCGGCACTCGCTGGCGCGCTTCACGCGCGCGGAACCAAGGTGATCGTGGCGGGCCGCACCGCAGAGAAGCTCGAGGCTGTCGCCGCACAGCACCCTAGGATGGAGGCGGAGATCGTCGACGTCGCCGACCCCCAGCAGGTCTACGCGCTCGCCGAGCGGGTTGCCGCGCGTCACCCCGGGCTCGACGCCGTTATCAACAATGCGGGCGTCCAGACGCTGTTCGACTTCACCGCGGCAAACCCGGCCGATGCCGCGCTGATCGACCGTGAGATCGCCGTGAACCTCTCCGGGCTAATTCACGTCAGTAACGCCTTTCTGCCGCTGCTCAAGCGTCAGGCGTCCGCAAGCCTCGTCCATGTCGGCTCGGGGCTCGGCTATGTGCCGCTCGCCTCCGCGCCGGTCTATTCGGCGACCAAGGCGGCGGTGCATAGCTTCACGATCAGCCTGCGCCGGCAGCTCGCGGGCTCAGCCGTGCGCGTGGTCGAGATCATCCCGCCCGTCGTCGAGACCGAGCTTCACCGCGGCCAGACGCGCAAACCTCCGCGCGCGATGCGGCTGGACGCGTTCACGTCCGCGGCGTTCGCCGGGCTCGATGCCGGGCGCGAGGAGATCCCGGTCGGCCTGGCGAAGGTGCTCCGGACCGCGAGCCGCGTCGCGCCCGGACTGTTCCTGAACATCGTCAACAAGCCGCGAGGGTGACCGCCATGCCGCGCCTTCCCTCCGCCGCGCACGGGGCCGTCTTCGGCGTGACGATGGCGTTCCTGTATTCCGGGCTCATGTCGGGGGTGTTCATGGCCCGGGCGTACGGGCTGACCCCGGAGGCGTTCGCCCCTTGGCTGCGCACCTGGGCGCTCGCCTTCGTCATCGCGGCCCCCGCCGGCGTCGTGCTTCGCCCGGTGGCGAACGCAGTCGCCGATATCGTCGCCCCGCCTCGATCGGGGGAACGGCCATGACCGGTTTCGCGGGGCTCGGCCCCGACTTCCTCGCCTTCTTCCGCGACCTCGCGGCCGCGCAGAACCGCGATTGGTTCCAGGCGAACAAGCGGCGCTACGAAGCGGCGGTGAAGGAGCCGCTGCGCGATCTGGTCGTCGGCAGCAACGAAGCGCTTGCAGCGCGCGGCGTGCCGCTCTCCGGCGACCCCAGGCGTTCGGTGTCGCGAATCAACCGCGACGTCCGGTTCTCGGCGGACAAGCGCCCCTACAAGGATTACGCCGCGCTGACCTTCACGCGCGCGGCGGGTGAGATGTCCCCGGGGCTGCTCTACGTGCAGTTCTCGCCCGACGAGTGCTTCGCGGGAATCGGATTCTACGCGGTCGACCCCGCGCATCTCGCGGCCATGCGCGCCGGCATCGCCGCCGACCAACCGGGTTGGGTGGCGGTGGAGAACGCGCTCGCGAAGGCCGGTGCGCCGCTCGAACAGGGCGAGGCGCTCAAGCGCATGCCGCGCGGGTTCGAAGCGCTGGCGGGCTCACCGGTCGAGAACGCGCTGCGGCTCAAGGCGCACGTCGCCAAGCTCCGCCTCGAACCAGAACGGCTCGGCCCTGACCTTCCGGACCGCATCGGTCAACTTGCCCTTGGAGCAATGCCACTCCTCCAATTTGGCTGGCGAGTTCTAAATGATCCTGCTCGCCAAATATAAGTTTCGCCGGGATTGCACCATCGACGGTGCCTGTCTTCCTGGCAGCGCAGTTGGCGGGGCAGCAATCGCTGAAGTCGTGTGCGGTTGGCTGTTTCTCACCCCGCGCGCCAATCACGTGGATCGGCCAGGCTCATCGGCGCCTTGGGCAGCATCCGCGACCGCGAGCGCAACTTCTAGGAGCGAGAGTTGGCTGGGCGTGAACACCTGTATTTCGTGCTGACGTAGCAGGGCCGCGACGACACCTTCACCGGGTATCCGGGCGCTGGTGAAACTGCCATCGTAAATAAAGCTGCCGCCGCAGGATGGGCTGCCATCGGTCAGCAATGCAAAACGGCATCCATCTGCCACTGCAAGCGCTAGCGTGGCGCGCGCGCCATCGACATAGGTAGAGGTCACGTCAGCACCATCCGCTTCGACAATTACCGCCGCACCGTCCAGCGCCTCCCGCCCGGTGCCGCCCTTGATTTCGGCAGGTAGACGTGGCGTTGGCAGACCCGCGAGAAGCTCTGGACAAACCGGCACGACACGACCGTCCTCGATCCACTGCGCCAGCCGATCCTCGTCGAGCGTTTTCGCGCGTCCATCATAGCGGACGGGCTTCCCTAGCAGGCATGCGCTCACCAGTAGTTTGGCTGGGGGCAAAGCTTCGCCTTTCAACCTCGACCGGATGCCGAACCCCACGCTGGGTCACAACAGAGCGGCAATAGACTGTAGGAGCCATAACAAACATTAACGAAACGTCGAATTCCGATTATGCCCGTTGCAGCCTTCCTGCCAGCGCCCTTTTGGCCGCGTCCATCACCAAACGGGCTTCCGGAGATGCCCGCTTAAACAACCAGGACGGGTGCACCAGGCCACGGTAGGCGAGCGTCGACTGGCCCGCCTCGTTGGCCCGTTCGGCCAGCATTTCGCCCTGCTGGCGATCAGGGTCCGCCTTGTAGGTGAACATGAGGAGCGGCGTCACTCCCGACAGGTCAGGCACAGCCATCAGAACCGTTACCGGTTCCGCCCCACGATAGGCGGTCCAGTCGACGACGAAATCGCGCAGCGATCTGTCATGCGCAGCCCGGCTTTGCATCGGGTTGGCCAGCACCACGATCATCGACCGCTCTAAAGCGGCCAGTTCCAGCGCGCACATGGCGGCGAAGACACCGCTGGCACGATCTCGCAGCGAAGCGAATGGCACAGTGTCGAAAGCAGGGTTCGCCATCAGCGAGCACTATTACCAGACCTTAGCTGCTAAATCCACATAAGGCATTGGTAGATATATGGAAAATTGCCGATGTGTGGCTGTCGCTTTTACAAAAGTAATCACCGGGTAATCACCGCTTCTCGTACAAATGGCGGCATGTGTCGTCGCCGTGAGCATAGGAGAGCGCACGAAGTGTGTCACTCTGTGGCGCAGGATGCGTTGAATTCCTCTTGAGAGGAAGAGGGCGGCGGCTGTCGCCGTGACGGTTCGAGTGTCGGGAGAGAGATGACCACGCCCGCGCGCTCGACCATCGCGCGCATCAGCGCATGATCGCCCGCCATCGCGCCGGTATGCGTCGCCGCGCTCTCGCGCGCCGCGCTCGACTTGCCCGGATGCAGCAGCACGACCGGCTTGCCCGCCGCGCGCGCCGCCCGCGCCGCTGCCAGAAAGCGCTGCGGCTGGCGAAACTGCTCGACGATCATCGCGATCACCCGCGTCGCGGGATCGGCGATCAGATGCTCGACATAGTCCTCGACCCCCGAACCTGCCTCGTTGCCGGTCGAGACCGACAAGGTCACGTTCATCGCGCGCGACAGGAAGGTCGTCGCCAGCACCGCCGCCATCGCGCCCGATTGCGACACGATGCCGATGCCGCCCCCCGGGCCAGGGGACGGCACCAGCGTCTCGACAAAGGTCAGCGGAATGCGCTCGGCATAGTTGACCAGGCCCAGGCAATTGGGGCCTTCGATCACCATGCCCGCTTCGTCCGCGATCCGCGCGAGCTCGCGCTGGTCGGCCAGCCCCTGCTCGCCCCCCTCGGCAAACCCGGCGGAGAAGATGATCGCCGCACCGCACCGCCGCGCTGCCAGCGCGCGCAAGGCATCGAGCACCCCCGCACGCGGGATCGCGAGCACCGCGACATCGACGTCGAACGGCAGCTCGTCGATCGAGGCCAGGCATTTCCGGCCTGCAATCTCGGTGCGTTTGGGATTGATCAGGTGGACCGGTCCCGCAAAGCCGTTGCGGTCGAGATTGGACACGACCGACGCACCGAGCGCGCCGGGCTTGTCCGATGCGCCCACCACAACCACCGATCGCGGCGAGAGCAGGCGGCGAAGGTCACGCTGCGGCGACATTGCCACGGGCGAGGATTCCAGATCGATCATCGGCTCGGCGCTCCGGGTTCAGGCGGGCTGCTTGCTGACATCATAGGCGCCCAGACCCGGCTTGTAGGTCTTGTCGTCGATGAACTGCTTGATGCCTTCCTTGCGGCCATCGTTGTCGAAGCTGTTCGCGGCTTCCTGCGCGCGGATGAGGAAATCCTCGGCATTGTCATAGGTCATCTCGCGCACGCGGCGGATGGCGTCCTTGGTCGCCTTGAGCGCTACCGGGTTCTTCTCCAGCAGCACCTTCGCCACCTGCTCGACCCGCGCCTGGAGCTGAGCCAGCGGCAGCGATTCGTTGACCAGCCCCCATTCGGCCGCGGTCTTGCCGTCGATATTCTCGCCCATCATCGCATGATACATCGCCTTACGGAACGGCATCAGCTCGGTCGCGACCTTCGATGCTCCGCCGCCGGGCAGGATGCCCCAGTTGATCTCGGACAGGCCGAAGGTCGCTTCGTCGGCGGCAAACGCAAGGTCGCAGCCGAACAGCGGGCCATAGCCGCCGCCGAAGCACCAGCCGTTGACCATCGCGATCGTCGGCTTCTGGTACCAGCGCAGCCGCCGCCACCAGCCATAGGCCTCGCGCTGCGCCTGGCGGGTGGCGCCCAGTCCCTGCGCCTCGGTCTCGCGAAAATATTCCTTGAGATCCATGCCCGCCGACCAGCTGGTGCCTTCGCCGGTCAGCACGACGACGCCGACATCCTCGCGAAATTCCAGCTCGTCGAGCACCCGGCCCATCTGGCGGTTGAGCCTGGGGCTCATGCAATTGCGCTTTTCGGGCCGGTTGAACTTCACCCAGGCGATGCGGTCGGTCACCGTATAGGCGACGGTGTCTTCTTCGGTACGTTCGGTCATGGGTTCGCAGCCTTTCTTGAGGAGATCATGGTGCAATGGGATCCGTTCAGATGGGATAATGGCCCGGTTCGGTCGCGATCGTGATCCAGCGCAATTCGGTGAACGCGTCGATGCCCGCCTTGCCGCCGAAGCGACCATAGCCCGAGGCCTTGACCCCGCCGAAGGGCATCTGCGCCTCGTCATGCACCGTGGGGCCGTTGACATGGCAGATGCCCGACTTGATCGCCCTGGCGACCTTGAGCCCCCGCGCGATGTCGCGGGTGAACACCGAGGCAGACAGGCCGTACTCGGTATCGTTGGCAAGCGCGATCGCATCGGCCTCGTCGGCTGCGCGGATCACCGCGACCACCGGGCCGAAACTCTCCTCGCGGAACAGGCGCATTTCGGGAGTGACGCGATCGACGACATGCGCGGGCATCAGCACGCCGTCCGCATCTCCGCCACATGCGAGCCTTGCCCCATCGGCGAGCGCGTCGCGTACCAGCCCATCGACATGCTCGACGGTCTTGCGATCGATCACCGCGCCCAGCGCTGCCTTGCCCTCGCGCGGGTCGCCGACGCCGAGCGTCGCGACTTTCGCCGCGAATTTCTGTACAAAGGCGTCGGCCACCGCATCGACCACGATGATCCGCTCGGTCGACATGCAGATTTGCCCCTGGTTCATGAACGCACCGAACGCCGCTGCCTTCACCGCCTCGTCGAGATCGGCATCGTCGAGCACGAGCAACGGTGCCTTGCCCCCCAGTTCGAGCAGACAGGGCTTGAGATGCTCGGCAGCCCGCTTGGCGATGATGCGGCCGACCGCGGTCGAACCGGTAAAGTTGACGCGCCGCACCGCCGGATGGTCGATCAGCGCACCGACCACCTCGCCCGCATCCTGCGGCGCGTTGGTGACGAGGTTGACGACGCCATCGCCCAGCCCGGCCTCGACAAAGCAGCGCGCGATCAGCGCGTGCGTCTCCGGGCATTGCTCCGAAGCCTTGAACACGACCGTATTGCCGCAGGCGAGCGGCATCGCGATGGCGCGCACGCCCAGGATGATCGGCGCATTCCACGGCGCGATGCCCAGCACCACGCCGGCCGGCTCGCGCACGGCCATCGCGATGCAGCCCGGCTTGTCGGACGGGATCACCTCGCCACCGATCTGCGTCGTCATCGCTGCCGCCTCGCGCACCATATTGACCGCGAGCATGTGGTTGAACCCGGCCCAGGCGGCCGTCGCGCCGGTTTCCGCCTGCATCGCGGCGATCATTCCATGACATTCAAACCAGTGTTGCACTTCAAACGTGAATCCACACCCCCGCATTCGCGGGGGTGACGATGAGGGTGTCTCGCGCCAGATCAACTCGCGATGCGCAAGTCGCCCTCGCACTGCTGCTCCGCGCCGAGGCGCCTGTCCAGCAGGTCGCCGAAGCTGAGCGACTGCGCGATCAGGCTGGGGTGCGGTGAATAGCCGTCGTGCCAACGCTTGGCCGAGATCGCCTCGCGCGCGATGCTCATGCTGAATAGCCGCCTGGGCTCAGCCGAACGGTTGTCTGGCCCTGCGTGCAGCATGTCGCTCTGGTAGAGGATCACCGTGCCCTTGCGCGGCGCGGTGGAGACGAGCCGGAAGCGCCGCTGCAGCTCCGCGCGATGGCGCGCGAGGTTCCACAAGCGGAGAGGCCCGAGCGTGCGCAGGCTGAATTGCGAATTCTTGCCGAGCACGAAGCGCAACAGATTGGGCTGGTGCTCGTCCCAGATGCGCGAGAACACCCGGTCGCGAAACTCGCCGGGGGCGAGCGGAGTCTCGCTGCTACCGCGCATGGCCCAGAGCTTGGCGAGATTGTGCCAAAGGATGCGTCCGTTGAACCCGATGCGGAACAGCTCCATCCGCTCCAGCGCACGATCGTCATGCTTCGGCGCGGCGCCATCGAACAGTTGCGTCCCGGGCACGAAGACCGTGCCGCCCTGCAACTCGGACACGTCCTCCACCGCAGCGAACGGGCTGATCACGCCGCTGGGGTCGCGATGGATATACTGGTGCGATGAGCCGCGATAGCTGGTCAGCGTGGTGACCTCGAGCAGCGGATGCGCGCGGTCGCAATAATGCGCGAGCACCGCTTCGAGCCGCTGCGCGAGCGTCGCGACGAAATCGGTCACCGGCGGCGTGGCCGGCAGCGAGCAGAAATCGCGGCGCACGTAGCGATTGTCGGTCTCGCTGGCAAAGGCGCAGCGCTGGCGGTCCGGATCGTCGATGGTCTGGCGGATCAGCGCGAGCCCGGTATCGGCCTCCGCGTCCGACAGCAGGCCGGTGAGGATGACGAGCCCATGCGCCTCCATCCGCGCCAGCGCCTCGGCGGTGCAGGTGGCGGTAAGCCGGCCCTCAGCGTCGAGCTCGGTTGGCAGCTCGAACGCCGATGTGTCGCTGGAGGTGTCGAGGTCCTTCATGCCCTTGCGCCCTGGATATGTTGACTTCCTTCGCCCGGCCAGTTGCTGACCAAGATGGGCGAGAGTTTCGCTTCATGGCAGAGAATTTTCTAGAACGGGTTAATCGGGAACACGAGGCCTAGCCAGTGCAGGCCGAGCCCTTCGCGTCTTCGCGCCTTCGCGTGAAATCGCGGTCGGCTTGATTCACGCGGAACCGCGTAAACCCGACGGCAACAGATCAACTTTTCAAGGAGCGCAAGTCCTGAGCGCTAGGTCATAACCACGTCCGCTCAGCCTGAGCAGCGGGCGCAAGCCCGCGACCGTCGAAGGCCCCGCGCATACGCAGGCCATGTAGCGGGGCCTTCGACAAGCTCAGGCTGAGCGGAGGGGGTTAGGCGCTAACCTGTCTCGAACTTGTCCCGGGCTGGCTGCTCGAACCGCCAAACCCGCCATCACCCCGCAACCGGCCGCGCCATCCATTCCAGCAGCGCCGCGTTGACCGCCTCGGGCGCTTCCATCGGGGCCATATGGCCCGCGCGTTCGAACACAACCATCGTCGCACCCGCGATCGCCTCGGCGATGGGGACGTGCTGGTCGGGCGGGCTCCACAGGTCGAGTTCGCCGACGCCGACCAGCGCCGGGCAGGCGATCTGCGACAGCAGCGGCGCGGCGTCGGGGCGGTTGATCAGTGCGGTGATCTGCTGGCGGTGGATCGCGGGCGTCATCCGCTCGATCATCGCATAGAGCGTCGCGCGCAGCGCCGGGTCGGCAGCGAGCAGGCCGGGGCGCACCATCGGCGGCAGCCAGGCATCTGCAAGCGCGGTCATGCCTTGCCCTGCGCTGATGTCGAGCATCGCCTGGCGCTTGGGCAGTTCCTCGGGCGGGGCAGGATGCACGCCGGTGTCGAGCAGGCCGATCCGCGCGACACGCTGGGGCGCGAGGCGGAAGACCTCGAGCGTCACGCGTCCGCCCATCGAATGGCCGATGATCGAGAAGCGCTCGGGCGCGCCATCGAGGATGTGAGCGGCCATGCCGGGCAGCGAATCGTGCCGGGTGAGGTCGGGCACGATCACGTCGTACAGCGGCGACAATGCGGCGAGCTGGTGCGTCCAGACATCCGCATCGCACAGCAGGCCGGGGACGAGAATGACGGTTTCGCGCGTGCTCATGGGCTCAGCCCATTATATCGGGCAGGGGCTTGCCGTCCACGATCCTGGGCGCCGCCTCGATCAGCACGAAAGCGATGCGGCAATTCTCGCTCGCTGACGGGTTGCGCCACAGATGGATGGTGCCGCGCTGGACGATGATGTCGCCCGCGTGAGCGGTGGTCACCGCGCCATCGTCGAGCTCCAGCTCGACCGCGCCCGACAGGACGATGCCATAGTCGATGCTGCTCGACCGGTGGAACGGCGAGACCCCGCCGGGCAGCATGTCGACGATGCGGATCACCGATCCCTGGTGCAGCGTCAGCCCGGCATCTCGGCTGCGTCCGTCGCTATCGTCGTTATTGTCCGCAGGGACGCTGGCCGTCGTCCATATCAGGCTGAACGCGGCATCGCCCGAAGGGATCGGGGTGACCGGCAGCAGGTCGTCGGCGGTGAACACCGCGCGCCCGGCCTCGTCATGGCCGGTGACGATGCGGCGGACGGGGGGTGAGCCGGTCATCCCCTGACCACCTTCTGGTCGATGGCGCCGAACAGCAGGCCGCCGTCGCGCAGCCGCGCCTCCATGCGCACGGTGTCGCCGAAATGCATGAAGCTGGTGCGCGGCTTGCCCTCGTCGAGCATCTCGATACCGCGCCGCTCGGCGATGCAGGCCGACCCGATCTCGCGGAAATTGCTGTTCGAGACCGTGCCCGACCCGATGATCGTGCCCGCGCAGAGCGAGCGCGTGCTCGCGGCATGCGCGACGAGTTCGTGGAAGCCGAATTCCATCGCGCCGCCTTCTGCATTGCCGAAACGTTCCCCGTTCCAGTCGACGGTCAGCGGCAGGTGAACGCGGCCATCGCGCCAGGCGTCGCTCAGCGCATCGGGCGTGACGGCAAAGGGCGCGACCGAACAGGCGGGCTTGGCCTGGACCCAGCCGAACCCGGTCTTCATCTCGACAGGCGCGATCGCGCGCAGCGACCAGTCGTTGATCTGCACCAGCAGCTTGATATGGCCGAGCGCCTGGTCGGGGGTGACGCCCATCGGCACGAAATCGGTGATGACCCCGAATTCGCCCTCGAAGTCGATGCCGTCTTCCTCGCGCGGCAGCGGCACGTCGGCGGTGGCGGAGAGGAACTGGTGCGACAGGCCCTGGTACATCAGCGGCCGGCCCGGCGGCGGCGGTTCGGTGCCGAAAAGCGTCTCCATCAGCTCGCCATGGCTGCGATAGGCGGAGCCATCGAGCCACTGCCACGCTCGGGGAAGGGGGGCAGCGAAGGCGAGCCCATCGGTGCTGTCGCCTTCGCCCGCATCAAGCTTTGCAGCGAGCGCGCGCAGCGCCGGTTCGGACGTTTCCCAGCTCTCGATCGCGGCCTGGAGCGTGGGAATCGCGGCTGGCAGAGTGCGGCTGCCATCCTTGCTGACGACGACGAGCGCGCCATCGGGCGTGCCGTTCTCGATGGTGGCGAGTTTCATGTTGGCGTCCTTTCGTGGATTACAGATCGGCGAGCGCGTGGGCGACCAGAGCGGCGAGGGAGCCATCGTGCGTCAGGCCCAGCGCGTCGGCGGCGGGGGTGGAGAGCGGCGGCTGCGCGCCGAACGCGGCTTCGATCGCCGGATCGGGCACATAGGTCGCGAGCGCGGCATCGGCCCCGGTCTGGCGCGCGACCTCGGCGACCAGATCGCCCATGCGGATGCGGAGCGCGGGCAGGTTGAGCCGCGCGCTGGCCAGGTCGTGCGGCAGATCGAGCGCGGTGACGATCTGAGCCACCAGCGCGCGGCGCGAGAGCAGCCAGCAGGTGGCGTCGCCCGAGACGGGCAGGGTGACCGGATCGCCAGCCTTGAGCGCATGGAACAGGTTGCTCAGGAACGCCGATTTCATCCCCGAAGGTGCGGGCGGGCGCGCGATGATGCCGGGCAGGCGCAAGGAAAGGCCGCGCACCGCGCCGCGGCGTGTGAGCGTGGCGATCCATTCCTCGACCATCGCCTTGTGCGCGCCGTAGCGGAGCATCGGGCTGACCGGGGTGCCATCATCGACATTCGGCGGCAGTGGATCGCCGAACACCGCGATGCTGCTGGCGAAGAGCAGGCGCGGGGTGTTGCCGTGCGCGGCGCCGGCATCGATCAGCGCCATCGGGGCTGCGACATTGATGCGCGCGGCCAGCGCCGGATCGGCTTCTGCCGCACCGCCCGGAATGGTGGCGAGGTGGATGATTCCAGCGAGCGGCTCGGCGGTGAGCGCGGCGACCAGCGCAGGGTCGTCGATCTCGCCCGGCAGCGCGGTGACGCCGGGCAGGTCCGCACAATCCAGCCCCGCACGGTCGGTCGCGACGATTGGCCGCGTGCCCGCCAGCGCGCGCACCAGCGCCTGGCCGACAAAGCCGCCCGCGCCGGTGATCAGGATGCGCTCAGCTGCCATCGGTGATCGAGGTGCCGCCATCGACGGCGATCTGCTGGCCGGTGATGAAGCGCCCGGCATCCGAGGCGAGGAAGAGCGCGGCCGCGGCAATATCCTCGACCTCGCCGACCCGGCGCAGCGGCGTCATCTGCAGCCGCCGCGCCATGAATTCGGCATTGGCGATCAGCGGTTCAGACAATGGCGTGCGGATCAGCCCGGGCGCGATTGCATTGACGCGCACGCCCTTCGGCCCCCATTGCACCGCCAGGTTGCGCGCGAGCTGCGCGACGCCCGCCTTGGCGAGCGCATAGGCGTTGATGCTGCCATTGCCGCGCAGCGCGGACAGGCTCGACATCAGGATGACGCTGCCGGTGCCGTGCCCGGCCATGTGCGGCAAGGCGAGGCCGGTCAGCGCGACCATCGAGCGCAGGTTGATCGCCATCACCCGGTCGAAATCGGCGAGCGACCAGCTGCCCGCCTCGCCGGTGATCCCGGCATTGCACACCAGGATGTCGATGGCGCCGAAGGCCGAGCGCGTGCCTTCGACCAGTCCGGCCAGCGCATCGCTGTCGGTCACGTCGCAGGCCAGGCCGCGCACGCGATAGCCCTGGCCTGCGAGCACGGTCTCCGTCTCGGCGACGTCGGTCGCATCCTCGCTCGAGACGACGACGTTCGCGCCGGACTCGGCGAAGAGCTGCGCGATGCCGAGCCCGATGCCGCGCGTCGATCCGGTGACGATGGCCGTGCGGCCCGCAAGATCGAACGCGCTGCCCTGCATGTTCAGTCTTCGATGATCGCCACCGCGCGCGTCCATCCGGCCGAGGCACCGCGGATCTTGTGCGGGAAGCAGCTCACCGTGAAGCCGTGCGAGGGCAGGGCTTCCAGATTGTGCAGCTTTTCCAGGTGGCAATAGCCGATGTCGCGTCCGGCCTTGTGGCCTTCCCAGATCAGCGATGTGTCGCCGGTCTCCGCGACCTTCTTCGCGGTATGGCTGAACGGCGCGTCCCAGCTCCAGGCGTCGGTGCCGGTCACGCGGATGCCGCGCTCGAGCAGGTACATGGTCGCCTCATAGCCCATGCCGCAGCCGATATTGACGAACTCCGGATTGCCGACCGCGCCGCCGGCGGCGGTGTTGACCAGAACGATCTCGAACGGCTGTAGCTCGTGGCCGATGCGCTTCAGTTCGGCCTCGACATCGGCGGCGGTGACGACATAGCCGTCGGGAAAATGCCGGAAGTCGAGCTTCACGCCGGGGTTGAAGCACCATTCGAGCGGAACCTCATCGATGGTGATCGCGCGCTTGCCGCCATCCATCGTGGGGTGGAAATGCCAGGGCGCGTCGAGATGCGTCCCGTTATGCGTGGTCAGCGTCACCCATTCGGCAGCGGCGAAGCCCGCGCCGTCGGGGGTCTGTTCCTGCGTCACGCCGGGGAAGAAATGGCCGAGTTCGGCCACGGTATCGGCGTGCTGCTGATAGGTGATCTTGGGCCGCATGAACGGCGGATCGGTGATGACGTCGTTTTCCAGATAGATCGACAGATCGACGAAGGTGCGGGCCATGGGCTATCCTCTTGTCTTGTATTGGCCGGATGAGCCTAGCCGATCCGGCGGGCCAGGTCAGCCATCGACCCAGTTATAGGCCAGCGGAGCCTCGCGGAACGCGAAGCGGTCGATGTGCCGCTCGAGCGCGCCCTTCAGGCCGTCGCGCTGGCCTTCGGCGCTGGCGTTGATCGTGCAGACCAGCGTGCCTTCCTCGGCATCGAGCGTGACCAGCGCGTCGGCGGGCCAGTCCGCCCCGCGCGCATCCCTGGCGAAGGTGATCTCCCCGTGCGTCTTGTCATAGGTCACGGGTAGATTGTGCTCCCAATGCTTGCAGACCTGTTGCAGATACTTGGCAGCACTGGCCGTCGGGATGCGTGCGGTGGCGACGAAGCTCATGATGCGACCTTGCCGGTGATGTCTCCGCCCAGGGTGTCGGCGAACCAGTCGGCGATATAGTCGCAGCCATAGGACATGTTGTCGGCGCCCACATGTTCGACCCCACCTTCGCGCGGCGTGAAGATCTTGAGTTCGCGCCGGGGGCTGTTCGTCAGCTGCTCATAGCTCTGGTGCGCATAATCGACGCTGATCTGCCGGTCCTGCGCGCCATGTGTGACCAGGAACGGCACCTTGATCCGCTCCATCACGCCGTCGAGCGTCATGTCCTTCGACTTTTCGTGGAAATCGTCCATGTCCTTGGCGCCGAACACCCAGAGCACATGCGCCCAGTAATGCGGCACCGGGTTCTCGCCCTCGCGGCGCAGGCGCTTCTGCTGCACCTCGGCCCAGTTGTGGTTCGCACCCCAGACCGCGCCGCTGGCAAAGCGCGGCTCGAACGCGACCGCGCGCGGCGCGAAATGGCCGCCGAGCGAAATGCCGGTCATGCCGATGCGCTTGGGGTCGACATCGGGCTGCTTCTCGAGCCAGTCGACCGCGGGCGAGGCCCATTTTTCCGAATGGGGGGTTGCAGGCAGGTTGCTGATGCGCAGCGCCTCGCCGGTGCCCGGCTGGTCGACGCACAGGGTCGAGATGCCGCGCGCGGCCAGCGCCTGGGGCAGGTTCGACCAGTAGAGCAGCTCCTTCGAGCTATCGAGGCCGTTGCAGTACACCACCACCGGCTTGGGGCCTTCGCCCGGCGCGCGGACATAGAGCGCAGGATATTCGCTGCCCTCATAGGGGATCATCACGCGCTCGACCGGGTGGTTGCCCAGCTTCATCGCCTTGGCGAAGGTATCCTGTGCCAGCGCGAAGGTCGCGACGCGTGCGGGGTTGCCATGGCCCTGCATGCGTTCCCCGACCAGCAGGTAGAGCGCGGCACGCTCCAGCTTCTTGGACGCCGACAGGGTGCGGCCGCGCGCCTCGTCCTCGGCGGCAAGCTCGATCAGCTTGTTGCCCATCGCCACCCATTGCTGCAGGAACTCGCCGGTGCCGGCATCCTCGCCATTGGCCGCCGCATCGCGGATCGGCTTGCACATGTCGATGATCTCGCCGATCTTGCCGCCGCTTTCCAGCGCGATCGAGACCGACAGGTTCCAGACATAATTGGGGAAATATTCGAACAGGGCCATGGGGCTCAGACTCCGGCAGGCTGGAAAAGGCCTGCGTCGGGCGCAGGGTGCGGCATGGTCTGCGGTCCGCCGACGCCGATGCCCCACTGGTCCATGACCATCGGGGCCGGGGTGTGCACCTTGGCCTCCCAGGTGGCGTCGTCGACTTCCTCGAGATCGGCGGTGTACTCGACCGCGAAGCCGGCGGGCGTGGTGAAATAGCTGAACGTGTTGTTGCCCGCGGTGTGGCGGCCGGGGCCCCAGCGGATATCGGTGCCCTGCTGCTTCAGCCGGTGGATGCCGCGCATCATGTCGTCGACGCCCAGCATGTCATAGGCGACATGGTTGAGGCAGGGCGGCCCGGGCAGAAGCGCGATGCGGTGATGCCACTGGTTGCAGCGCAGGAAGCACATGAAATCGCCCAGCCAGTCGCTGACCTTGAAGCCCAGCACGTCGGTGAAGAAGCGGACCATTTCCTTGTGGTCGGGCGAGTGCAGCACGATATGGCTGATCTTCTGCGGAATGCCTTCCCAGCGGGTCAGTTCGCGCGAGGTGCCGCGGGCGACATCGGCCGAAATCTCGAACGGCAGGCCGTCCTTGCTGAAGAAGCGGAAACCATAGCCGCCGCCCAGCGTGTCGAGCGCCTTCGGCGCGAACACGATCTGGCAGCCATAGTCGGCGACCTTGGCGTGCAGCGCATCGACATCTTCGCGGCTGTCTGCGGCCAGCGTGATGATGTCGATCCGCTGCGTGTCCGACGCGCGCAGGCGCACGACATAGAGCTCGTCATTGCCCTCGGCTGCGAAGTGCAGCATTCCGTCCTTCTCGCCTGCGTCCTTCAGGCCCCAGACGTCGCGATAGAAGGCGGCCTCGGCGGCCAGATCGGTCACGGCATAGCCGACATGGCGAATTTCGCTGACACGTGCCATAATGGTAACTCCTTGATTTAAATGTGAAGAAGCGAGCGTCAGATCGGCTCCGCCACCTTCATGAACATGTCCCGGGTCGCTTCTGCATTGTCGACCAGCGGCCCCTTGCCGATCTGGCCGAAGCAGATCGCGCGCGAGGATTCGACGATATAGCGGCAGCGCTCGAAGCGGCGGTCGCGATAGGCGGTGAGCGCGGCGTCGAGCGTGTCGGCCTTGACCAGTTCGTCGGCCAGCACCAGCGCATCCTCGATCGCCATGCCGGCACCCTGGCCGAGATGCGGGGTCGTGGCATGCACCGCATCGCCGAGCAGCACGACCCGGCCCTTGTGCCATGCGCCTTCGAGGAACATCCATTCGAGCGGCTTGTAGACCACCTCGTCATCCTCGGTGATCTGGCCGACCAGCGCCTGGATCGCGGGCGAGGGGACATGCGCGATCTTCGACCGCATCGTGCTCGCCAGATCCTCCTTGGCGTACCAGGGATTGCCCGGCTCGGGCGTGGTGACATACATATACATCAGCTCGTCCGAGAGCGGGACGAGGCCGATGCCGGTCTGGCCCTCATAGGCTTGCAGGCCGATGACATCGGGGGTGCGCTTGAAATTGTAGCGCCACACCGATTGTCCGGTGAATTCGGGCTTGGGGGCATCGGGGAAGATCATCCCGCGCGTCTGCGAATAGAGGCCGTCGGCGCCGATCACCAGCTCGAAAATGCCGCTCGATCCGTCGCTGAAGGTCACGGCGACGCCCTCGCCATCATCGACCAGCGTGCTGATGGTGATGCCCAGCCGGATGTCCGCACCGGCTTCCTTGGCGCGATCGCCCAGCACCTTGTGCAGCGCGCGGCGGCCGATGCCGACATTGCCCGGATAGCCCTCGACCAGACGCGGGGTCGGAATGTCCGCGACGCACTGACCGGTGGGGATATAGACCTGCACCCGGTCGAAGCCGAAGCCCGCGCTGATATAGTCGTCGATCAGGCCCAGCTCGGTCATCGCGCGGATGACATTGCCCTGCTGAATGATGCCGACGCCATAGACCGACCAGTCGGGATCGCGCTCGATCACCTCGACGTCATAACCCTTGCGGCACAGCGCAATGGCGGAGGTCAGTCCGCCGATACCGCCGCCCACGATCAAGATTCGCATGTCCTTCATGCCGATATGCCTCTCCCCACCCGGAATCGCGTGACCGGGCCTGTTCATCCCGGTCTAGATAGGGCGAGATCGGTAAATCTGTAAATCTTATTGTATTGATCCATAGGTATCATTCCTATGGATGAACGGTGTCAATCCAGCGCGCTGGCGCGGCGGAGCTCGCTGCGCAGCCAGGTCAGTCCCTCATCGGCACTGCGGGCATGGTTGAACTGCATCATCTCGCGCATCGCCGGAAAGTCGAAGGGAATGGGGGCAATGGCCAGCGGAAACATTCGCGCCATGACCCGCGCCAGCCGCTCGTGCATCAGCGCCAGGCGGCTGGTCTCGATGATCAGCCAGGGGACGACGGTGAACGAGGAGGCGGTCATCTCCATGCGCCTAAAATGGCCGAGCTTCTCCATGATGCTGTCGGCAAAGGCGCTGGTGCGCTGGTTGCCCATCTGGATGCCGACATGGCCTGCGCGCAGCACGTCCTCCAGCGTCACCTCGCCGGCAAAGACCGGATTGCCCTTCCACCCCACGATGACATGGCGTTCCACGAACAGCAGCTCGGCGGGCTGGCCGGGATTGATGAACTCTTCGGGCGTGATCAGCAGATCGAACGCCCCCTGCGCGATCAGGTCGGCACTGCCGTCGGAGGGCAGTACCGTCTCCAGCCTTATGCCCGGCGCGACATGCGCAAGGCGGCGCGACAGCGGCGCGATGACCGCTGCGGTGATATAGTCGGAGGCGATCAGCCGGAACACGCGCTGCGAGGTGGCGGGGTCGAAACTGGTCGAGGTGGTGATCAGCGCGTCGATCCGGCGCAGCGTGTCCTGCACCATCGGCACCAGCGATTCGGCATAGGGGGTGGGGAACATGCGCTTGCCCTGCAGCACCAGCAGATCGTCGCCGAAATAGTCGCGCAGCCGCCCCAGCGCGGCGCTCATCGCCGGTTGGCTGAGATTGAGCTGTTCTGCGGCGCGCGAGACGCTGCGCGTGTCCATCAGCACGCTGAAGGCGACGAGCAGGTTGAGATCGAGTCCCTTGAAGCGCATGCGATTAACCTATCAGTGTGATTGCTGGATTATCATTAAAACAAAAGATTTCACCAATGGCTAGCATTTCTCGTACACAGGCTGCCGATACAGCCGGTGCCCGTGCAGGCATCGCGCACATATGGGGAGATACATGATGAAGGCATTTCTGCTTGCTACGTCCGTGCTCGCGGCTCTGAGCGTTCCCGCCACCGCCTTTGCACAGGATGCCAACCCTTCCGATCAGACCGAAGCGACCGAAGACCAGGGTCTGGGCGAAATCGTCGTGACCGCGCAGCGCCGCGAGGAAAGCCTGCAGCGCGCTGCCGTCGCCGTGACCGCGGTGGGCGGCGAGGATCTGGTCAATGCCGGGATCACCGAAACCGCCAATCTCGGCCGTCTGGTCCCCTCGCTGGTCGTCCAGCCGACCGGCGGCACCACCAGCTTCTTCCTGCGCGGCGTCGGCACCAATTCGCAGAACTCGTTCGCCGAGAACGCGGTCGCGTTCAACTTCAACGGCATCTATGTCGGCCGCCCGACCGCGCCTGCCGGCGTGTTCTACGATCTGGAACGCGTCGAGGTGGTCAAGGGGCCGCAGGGCACGCTCTATGGGCGCAATGCCACCGGCGGCGCGATCAACGTGATCCCGAAAAAGCCGGTGCTGGGCACGTTCAGCGGCGAGGGCTTTTTCGAGATCGGCAATTACGACAGCCGCAAGTCCGTCGTGGCGCTGAACATTCCGATCGGCGAGACCGTGGCGCTGCGCCTCGCGGGCCAGGTCGTCGATCGCGATGGCTATATCTCGGACGGCTATGACGACGACCGGGGCGAGGCCTTCCGTGCGTCGCTGCTGATCGAGCCTTCGGATCGCTGGTCGATGACGCTGGTCGCGGATTATTACAACCAGCACGGCAAGGGCGCGGGCGCGGTGCTGCTGCCCGAGGCGCGCTATGCCGTGCCGCCGCTGGAAGACCGGGTCAGCATCTCCGATCCCGTCGCCCGCGCTGCGATCCGTCGCCTGGCATCGGGCATCTTCGCGCCGCCGTTCTGCGGTGGGCAGGGCAATTTCGTCAACAGCGGCTGCGTCGCGCTGCCGGGTACCGACGGGTTCCTCGATAACGAGTTCATCGGCGTCAGCGCCACGATCGTCGGCGACATGGGCTTCGGCACGCTGACCTTCATCCCGGCCTATCGCCGCTCGGACGTCAACCTGCTCACCTATCTGCCGGGCTTTGCCGGCACGATCCGCGATCTCGCCGAGCAGAGCTCGCTCGAAGTCCGTCTCGCCTCGAACGAGGATCAGCGGCTCCGCTACGTGCTGGGCCTGTTCTATTTCGGCGAGAACCAGGAGACGGAGAATTTCTTCCGCCAGGGCAATATCTCGACCACGCGCTTCACCCCGCGGCTGAGCACCGAGAGCGTCGCCGCCTTCGGTCAGCTGACCTTCGACATCACCGATACGCTGCGCCTCGTCGCCGGTGGCCGATACACCAAGGAAGACAAAAAGCAGCTGACTTCGGTCGCCTCGGGCGGTCTGCCCGGCCCGATCAACCCGCCGCTCAGCGCGCCGTTCACCGGCGACCTCTCGTTCGAGAAATTCACGTGGAAGGCGGGTCTCGAATGGGACGCCGGTCCGCAGTCGCTCATCTATGCCAATGCGGCGACCGGCTTCAAGTCGGGCGGGTTCTTCGTCGCGCAGCCGCCGAACAACACCTTCGCGCCGGAAAACCTCACCGCGTTCACCGTCGGCGCCAAGAACCGCTTCTTCGACAACAAGCTGCAGCTGAACATCGAGGCCTTCTACTGGGACTACAAGGACCAGCAGATCACCTTCGTGGGCGGCGTGCGCACCGCAGGCGGCATTTTCGCGCAGGGCTCGACCACGGTCAACGCGGGCAAGTCGCGCATCTATGGTGCCGAGCTGGAGGCGCGGTTCGCGCCGAGCCGCAACGACCTGTTCAGCCTCAACGTCCAGTATCTCAACGGCAAGTACAACCGGCTCACCACTGCCAACTTCTCGCCCACCGGCGCGCCGGTGACGACGGGATGCACCACTTTGGGCAGCCGTCTCGCCAATCCGGGCGTCAACACCGCGCGCTTCTTCGATATCGACTGTTCGGGCCGCCCGACGGTCAACTCGCCGAAATGGGCGCTGAACCTGGGCTATGAGCGCACGTTCGAACTGACCGGCGATCTCAACCTGATCTTCGGCGCGCGCGGCAATATCGAAAGCAGCCGCTTCCTGAATTCGAACTATCGTCCGGAAGAACGCCAGGGCAGCTTTGCGATGGCCGACGCCTATGTGACGCTGGAAGATCGCGGTGGATGGAACATCACCGCGTTCATCAACAACATCACCGACGAGGAAGTGCTGGCGCGCGCGGGCACCCGTCCGATCCTCGACTTCCCGGTCGGCACGCTGCGCCCGCCGCGGACCTATGGTGTGCGCCTCGGGTTCAATTTCTGATGCGCGGCTGGGCAGTCGCGCCGGTACTGGCGGTTCTTCTGGCCGCGGTACCGGTCGCGGCCCAGCCCGCTCCAGCGGCCGATGGTTTCATCACGCTGGGCACGATGGGCGGGCCGGTTCCCTCGCCGGACCGGTCGCAGCCCGCCAATGCGCTGGTGCATCAGGGCAAGGTCTATCTGGTCGATTGCGGCGACGGCACCGTCCAGCAGCTCGCGCGTACCGGTATCCTGTTGCCAAGGGTGCGCGCGGTGTTTCTGAGCCATCTGCACGCCGACCATACCGGCGGTCTCTCTGCGGTGCTGGCGCTGCGCAACCAGACCAACCAGCGCGATCCGATCACCGTCTATGGGCCGCCCGGCACGCGCGAACTGGTTGCCGGCATGGTCGCCTCGATGCAGCCCGCCGCGCGCGTCGGCTACGGGATTCCCGGCCAGCCCTGGGCTCCGCCTGCCGATACGGTGCGCGTGATCGAGCTGGCCGATGGCGAGCGGCTGACGGTCGATGGCTTTACCGTCACCGCCGCGCAGAATTCGCATTATGATTTCGCGCCGGGCAGTATCGACGATCGCAACTACAAGTCATTGAGCTTCCGTTTCGATCTGGGCGCGCGCTCGATCGTCTATACCGGCGATACCGGACCCAGCGCGGCGGTGGAGAAGCTCGCCAAAGGCGCCGACCTGCTGGTCAGCGAGATGATCGACATGGGTGGGACGATGGCCAATGTCGCGCGCAATTCGCCCGACATGCCGCCCCAGGCGAAGCAGCAGCTCGAACAGCACCTCTCCACGCACCATCTGACGCCCGATGCCGTGGGGCAGCTGGCGTCAAGCGCGGGGGTGAAGGCACTGGTGATCACGCACTTTGCCGCAGGCACGCCCGACCCGGAGCGTACCAAGGGTTATATCGCCGAGATCAAGGCGCGCTTTACCGGACCTGTGACGCTCGCGAACGATCTCGACCGGTTCTGACCCGGCCTCAATCCGCCCAGTAAAGCCGCATCGGATTGGCGACGAGCAGCTTGTGCTGCAACTCGGCCGTGGGCGCGATTTCGGGGATCGTGTCGACCAGATGCCCGTCATCGGGCAGCACCTTTTCCATGTTCGGGTGCGGCCAGTCGGTGCCCCAGAGCACGCGGTCGGGATAGGCTTCGACCAGCGGACGCACCGCGCGGACGAAATCGGCATAAGGCGGGCCGGCGGCATCGAGCCTGTCGGCGCAGGTGACCTTGGTCCAGATGTCGTCGCGGCTGTCGAGCAGGCGGCGGAACGCGGTCATGTCCGCGCCGTCGGGCCCCTGGGTGACATCGGGGCGGCCCATATGGTCGATGACAATCGGCACCGGGATAGCGGCGAGGAACGGCTGAAGCTCTTCCAGAATGTCCGCCTCGAAATAGACCACGACATGCCAGCCGAGCCGCTCGATCCGCCGCGCGACATCGAGGAACTTGTCCTTGGGCGCGTCATCGACCAGCCGCTTGAGGAAGTTGAACCGCACCCCGCGAATCCCGCCCGCGTGCAGCGCATCGAGTTCTGCATCCGAGATTGCGGGATCGACCACCGCGACGCCGCGCGCGAGCCCGTTCGACCGGGCGATGCCGTTCAATGTCGCGCTGTTGTCGGTGCCGTGGCAGCTCGCCTGGACGATGACGTTGCGCGCAAAGCCCAGATGGTCGCGCAGCGCGAACAGCGCATCGGGTCCGGCGTCCTGCGGCAGGTACTTGGCCTTGGGGCTGAACGGGAACTCCGCCTGCGGGCCGAAGACATGGCAATGCGCATCGACCGCGCCGGGCGGCGGGGTGAAGCGCGGCTTGCTCGGCGCAAGGTTCCAGCTGCGGATCCGGCCATCGGCGTCGGTGGTGCTCATGCGAAAACCTCTCCATCCATCAGCTTGCGCGCGGTGCGCAGCATGCTCGCCTCGACCGGCTGACCGTTCTCGTCCACGGTGACGACGCATTCGGTGACGCCGGTCGGGTGCTCGACGCCCAGCGTCTTGGTGCGGCCATCGGGGACCGCCGCGACCTTGGCCGCGGGCGAGCCCTCGATCAGGCAGGCGGTGGCGACGCTGACCGCGCCGAGCACGCCGATCGAGGCATGGACGCGGTGCGGGATCAGCGAGCGCACCGCGATCGCGCCGCCCTCGCGCGGAGCGGCGACCAGCATCATCTTGGGCACCGACTTGGCCGATACATCGCCCAGGTTCATCAGCGGCCCGGCTTTCAGTCGGATCGCCTCGACCTTGGCCTTCATCGTAGCATCGGCATCGAGCGTGTCGCGGTCCTCATAGCCGCTGATGCCCATGTCCTCGGCCGCGATGACGACGCAGGGCATGCCGTTGTCGATCATCGTCACCGCGACGCCATCGATCTCGTCGACGCCATGGCCGGTGGGCAGCAGCGCACCGCAGGAGGAGCCTGCGGTATCGCGAAAGGCGAGCGGGATGGGCGCGGCTGTGCCGGGCACGCCGCTGATCGCGGCATCGCCTGCATAAGTGACCGTGCCGCCGGGCGTGGCGACGCTCGCCACCGCCACCTGGCCGGTATTCTCCATGAAGATGGCGACGCGGGTGACATCGCCGGTCGGATCGACCAGCCCGCGCTCGATCGCGAACGGGCCGATGCCTGCGAGGATATTCCCGCAATTCTGCGCGTCGGTGACAATCGCCTGATCAACGAACACCTGCAGGAACAGGTAATCGACATCGACGCCTGGCCGATCGGATTTGCCCACCAAAGCGACCTTGCTGGTCAGCGGGTCCGCGCCGCCCATGCCGTCGATCTGGCGCGGGTCGGGCGATCCCATCACGCGCAGCAGAAACGCATCACGCTCCGCCGTGTCGGCGGGCAGATCGTCCTTGAGGAAATAGCCCCCCTTGGACGTGCCCCCGCGCATCCACATGCAGCGGGCCTTCACATTCCCTCTCCCATCGGGAGAGGGAGGGAGGCGCAAAGCGCCGGAAGGGTGAGGGTGATGCAGCGCATGTCGCCCTCACCCTTCCCACGCGGCTGCACCGCGCGAGCCCCTTCCCTCTCCCGGAGGGAGAGGGATCGACAAGCGGCGTCACACATATTTCAGGCCCATCTCTTCGAGACGCGGCCGCATGTTGTAGATGTCGAGCCCCAGTTCGCCCGCCGCCAGCCGCTGGCGCTTGGCCTCTTCGGCAGCCTCGCGCGCCTGCGCCTTTTCCAGCACGGCTGCGGCATCGGCGCGCTTGACCACGCACACGCCATCGTCATCGGCGACGATCACATCGCCCGGATCGATCGCCGCGCCCGCGCAGACGATCGGCACGTTGACGCTGCCCAAGGTGTTCTTGACCGTGCCTTGCGCGAACACCGCCTTGGACCAGACCGGAAAGCCCATCTGCGTCAGGTCGCGCACGTCGCGCACGCCGGCATCGATCACCAGCCCCCGGCAGCCGCGCGCCATCGCGCTGGTCGCGAGCAGGTCACCGAAATAGCCGTCGACGCACGGGCTGGTCGGCGCGAGCACCAGGATGTCGCCGGGCTGCAGCTGCTCGATCGCGACATGGATCATCCAGTTGTCGCCGGGAGGGGCCGAGATGGTGACGGCATTGCCCGCGATCCGCGCGCCGGAATAGATCGGACGCATATGGTGCGCCAGCAGGCCGATCCGGCCCTGCGCCTCGTGCACGGTCGCGACGCCTGCGCTCGCAAGCCCATCCACCACCGCAAGATCGGTGCGTTCGATATTCTGGACGACAATTCCCATGGCAATGCTCCTTGTATCCGTGCCGTGGCCCCGTGCGCCTGCCTCATGCCAATCCAGATTGTGGACGGGTAATAAGTTTTTGCTATCTATGGCGCGCATGATTCGCCCCTTCGATCTCAACCTGCGGCATCTGCGCGCGCTGGTCAGCGTGGTTGCGCTGCGCAGCCTCAACCGCGCGGCCGAGGCGGCGGGGCTGTCGCAACCGGCGCTGACTCAGGGCATGGCCAAGCTCGAGCGCCAGCTGGGCGTGCTGCTGTTCGACCGGCATTCGGGCGGGGTCGAGCCGACGCTGGCGGGCGAGGCGCTCGCCGAGCGCGTCGAGCGGGCGTTCGGGCATCTGGCTGCTGCGGTACGACGGCAGGGTCGCGCCGGAACGCGCGGCTTTTCGCGCCCCGAGCAACTGATGACCGCGACCCAGCTCCAGGCGTTCCTGCATTTTGCGGATGCCCAGGGCTTTGCCGGGGCGGCGCTGGCGAGCGGCCTGTCGCAACCGGGCATCCACCGGGCGGTGCGCGAGCTCGAGCAGATCAGCGGGCAGGTGCTCGCCGAGCGGCGCGGACGCGGCATGGCGCTGACCCCGGCAGGCCGGGCGATGGCGCGCGGCGTGCGCCTCGCCTCGGGCGAGCTTGCCGCGGGAATCGCCGAGGCTTTGGGCGAGGCGCATCCGGCGACTCGCATCGCCATCGGCGCAATGCCGCTCAGCCGCGCCTTGGTGGTGCCGCGCGCGATCGCGCATTTTCTCGATGATTGCCCCGGCACGGTGGTCGATGTGATCGAGGGCTCGTGGCGCGAGCTGATCGATCCGCTGCTCGACGGGGTGATCGATGTGATGGTCGGCGCGCTCCGCGACACGCCCCCGTCCGATGTCGAGCAGGTGCCCTTGTTCACCGACCGGCTGTCCGTGTTCGCGCGCAAGGGCCATCCGCTCGCCGGGCGGCGCGTCGAGCTCGCCGAACTGCAGGCGCAGTCCTGGGTGGTCGGGCCGCAAGGCACCCCCTTGCGCGCGCACTGGCAAGCGCTGTTTGCAGGGGATCCGCCGCCGGTGCCGGTCGAATGCGGGTCGGTGATGGTGATCCGCGGCCTGATCATGCAGAGCGATCTGCTCACGCTGCTGTCGCCCGACCAGATCTCGGTCGAGCTCGATGCGGAGATGCTGGTGCGGATCGATGTCGACCTGCCCGGCAGCGTGCGCACCATCGGCCTCACCACGCGGCGCGGCTGGCGGCCGACCCAGGCGCAGCAGCGGCTGATCGACCTGATCCATCTGGCATCGCACGAAACAAGACTTCACGAAAACCAATAAGGGGCGGTGCAATTGGATTGGTGGCGGGCATGCGCCATCGCCTAGGCCGCTGGCATGACGTTCAACGCGACCTTTATCGGCTTTGGCGAAGCGGGCAGGGCCTTTGCCTGGCCCGGCGCGCGCGCCTTCGATCGCAAGACCGACATGCTCGCAGAGCGCGGCGCGATGCTCGCCGCCTATGCCGATACGGGGGTGCATGGCGAGGAAGACGCCGCCACCGCGCTGTCCGAGGCCGAGGTCGTGCTGTGCCTGGTCACCGCGGATCAGGCAGTGGTCGCGGCGGGCGCCTATGCGCCGATGCTGCGACCCGGCACGCTCTGGCTCGACATGAACAGCGTCGCGCCTGCGAGCAAGGCCGAGGCCGCGACGGTGATCGAGGCGGCAGGCGGCCGCTATGCCGATGTCGCGGTGATGGCCCCGGTGCTGCCGCAGCGTCGCAACGTGCCGCTGCTGGTCTCCGGCCCGCATGCCGCCGACGCTGCCGAGGCGCTACAGGCACTGGGTTTTGCGCATGTCTCCATCGCCGGAGACGCGATCGGCCAAGCAAGCGCGATCAAGATGATCCGCTCGGTGATGGTCAAGGGTCTGGAAGCGCTGTCGGCCGAATGCGCGCTCGCGGCGGCCCAGGCCGGCGTGCTCGATGCCGTCACCGCCTCGCTCGATGCCAGCTGGAAGCCGCAAGGCTGGGCGGAGCGGTTTGATTACAATCTCGACCGGATGATGGCGCACGGCTTGCGTCGTGCTGCCGAGATGGAAGAGGTTGCCGCGACGCTGGCGGACCTTGGCGTCGATCCCGTCATGACGCGCGGCACGATCCAGCGCCAGCGCGATATCGGCGCGCTGCGTATTTCGCCACCCGATGGCCTGACCGCCAAGCTCGCCGCCCTCGAAATTCCTCAATTCAAGAGAACCGCATGACCCTGATCATCGACTGCCACGGCCATTACACGGTCCTGCCCAAGGCGCATGACGCCTGGCGCGAGGAGCAGAAGGCCGCGTTCAAGGCGGGGACGGTCTGTCCGCCCTATCCCGAGATTTCCGACGACGAGATCCGCGAGACGATCGAGGCGAACCAGCTGCGCCTGATCAAGGAGCGCGGTGCGGACCTGACGATCTTCTCGCCGCGCGCCTCGGCCATGGCCCCGCATGTCGGCGACGAGGCGGTGGCGCGCGAATGGGCGCGGCGCTGCAACGACCTGATCGCGCGCGTAGTCGGCCTGTTCCCCGAAACCTTTGTCGGCGTGTGCATGCTGCCGCAGAGCCCCAAGGCGGACATGGCCGGCTCGATCGAGGAGCTCGAACGCTGCGTCACCGAACTCGGTTTCATCGGCTGCAACCTCAACCCCGATCCGGGCGGCGGCCATTTCCAGCATCCGCCGTTGACCGACCGCTACTGGTACCCGTTCTACGAGAAGATGGTCGAACTCGACGTCCCGGCGATGATCCACGTCTCGGGCAGCTGCAACCCGGCGATGCACGCCACCGGCGGCTATTATATCGCGGCGGACACCATCGCCTTCATGCAGCTGCTCGAAGGCGACCTGTTCGCCGATTTCCCGACCCTGCGCTTCATCATCCCGCATGGCGGCGGCGCGGTGCCCTATCACTGGGGGCGCTATCGGGGGCTGGCCGACATGCTGAAAAAGCCCGCGCTCGACACGCATCTGATGAACAACATCTTCTTCGACACCTGCGTCTATCATCAGCCGGGCATCGATCTGCTGGCTGACGTGATCGACAACAAGAACATCCTGTTCGGCAGCGAGATGGTCGGCGCGGTGCGCGGCATCGACCCCACCACCGGGCATTATTTCGACGACACCAAGCGCTATGTCGACGCGCTCGATATCAGTGAGGCCGAGCGGCACATGATCTTCGAGGGCAATGCCCGCCGCGTCTTCCCCAGGCTCGATGCCAGACTGAAGGAGCGCGGACTGTGAGCCATACCGACATCCACGCCTATCTCGCCGAGTTCGAGGACATTCCCGGCACGCGCGTGTTCACGGCCAAGCGCGCGCGGCAGGGCTATCACCTCAACCAGTTCGCGATGAGCCTGATGAAGGCCGAGAATCGCGAGCGCTTCAAGGCCGACGAGCGCGCCTATCTCGACGACTGGGCGATCAGCGAGGAGGCCAAGCTGGCGGTCCTGGCGCGCGATTACAACGCGCTGCTCGACATGGGCGGGAACATCTATTTCCTGTCCAAGCTGTTCTCGACCGACGGCATCGCCTTTGCCGAGGCGGTCAGCACGATGACCGACATGAGCTGGCCCGAATATCGCCAGATGATGCTCGAAGGCGGCCGCTCGCCCGAAGGCGTGCGTTCGATCAGGGAGGGGCGCTGATGGCCCGGATTACCGCAGGTGTGGGCAGCAGCCATGTGCCGCTGCTGGGCGTGGCGCATGACCAGGGCAAGGAGCGCGACGATTATTTCGGCCCGATCTTCGCAGGCTATGACTGGACCCGCGAATGGGAAAAGCGGGAAAAGCCCGATGTCGTGATCCTGGTCTATAACGACCACGCGTCCGCCTTCGACATGAAGATCATTCCGACCTTCGCGATCGGCTGCGGCGAGCGCTATGCGCCGGCGGACGAGGGCTGGGGTCCGCGCAAGGTGCCCGATGTCATCGGCCATCCCGATCTGGCCTGGCATATCGCGCAGAGCCTGGTCCTCGACGAATTCGACATGACCATCATCAACGAGATGGATGTCGACCACGGCCTCACCGTGCCGCTGAGCATGATGTTCGGTGCGTGCGAGCAATGGCCGACCACGGTCATTCCGCTCGCGGTCAATGTCGTCACCTATCCGCCGCCATCGGGCAATCGCTGCTGGGCGCTGGGCGAGGCGATCGCGCGCGCGGTCGAAAGCTTCCCCGAAGACCTCAACGTGCAGATCTGGGGCACCGGCGGGATGAGCCACCAGCTTCAGGGCGCGCGCGCCGGCCTGATCAACCCCGAATGGGACAACCGCTTCCTCGACCTGCTCGAGGCGGACAATGATGCCGTGCGCCACATCCCGCATATCGAATATCTGCGCGAAACCGGATCGGAGGGCATCGAGATGGTGATGTGGCTGATCATGCGCGGCGCCCTCGGCCCGCGGGTGAAGACCCTGCACCGCCATTATCACGTGCCCTGCAGCAACACGGCCATTGGCCATATCGTATTGGAGCCCAACGCATGAGAATAGCCCTGGCAGGCGCCGGCGCCTTTGGTGAGAAGCATCTCGACGGCCTCAAGCTGATCGACGGGGTGGAGATCGTCTCGATCGTCAGCCGCCGCCTTGAACAGGCCGAAGCCGTCGCGCAGAAATATGGCGCCAAGCATGCGACGACCGAGCTCGACGAGGCGCTGGCGCGCGACGATGTCGATGCAGTGATCCTCTGCACGCCGACCCAGATGCACGCCGAGCAGGCGATCGCCTGCATGAACGCGGGCAAACACGTTCAGGTCGAGATTCCGCTGGCGGACAGCTGGGCGGACAGCCAGGCGGTTCTGGCGAAGAGCCAAGAAACCGGCCTTGTCTGCATGGTCGGCCATACCCGGCGGTTTAACCCCAGCCACCAGTACGTCCACAACCGCATCAGGGCGGGCGAGTTCAACGTCCAGCAGATGGACGTGCAGACCTATTTCTTCCGCCGCAAGAACATGAACGCGAAAGGAGAGCCGCGCAGCTGGACCGACCATCTGCTCTGGCACCATGCTGCGCACACGGTGGACCTTTTCGCCTATCAGGCAGGCCGCATCGTCAAGGCGAACGTGCTCGAAGGTCCGCACCATCCCGAGCTCGGCATCGCGATGGACATGTCGATCCAGCTCAAGAGCGAGACCGGCGCGATCTGCACCTTGTCGCTGAGCTTCAACAATGACGGCCCGCTCGGCACCTTCTTCCGCTATATCGGCGACACCGCGACCTATATCGCGCGCTATGACGACCTCGTGAACGGCAAGGAAGAGCCGATCGACGTCAGCAAGGTCGATGTCTCGATGAACGGCATCGAACTGCAGGATCGCGAATTCATCGCCGCCATCCGCGAAGGCCGCGAGCCCAACAGCTCGGTCGCACAGGTGCTCGATTGCTATCGCGTGCTCGGCGAACTCGAACAGCAGTTGCTGGCATGACCGCGCGCCGCACCCAGGTCGCGATCATCGGTTCGGGCCCCGCCGGGCTGCTGCTCGGCCATCTGCTCAAGGCCGAGGGCATCGACTGCGTGCTGCTCGAACGCGCCACCCGCGAGCATGTCGAGAGCCGGATCAGGGCAGGCGTTCTCGAGACGGTGACCACCGATCTGATGCACCGGCTGGGGCTGGACGAACGGATGAACCGCGAGGCGATGGTCGAGGACGGTTTCAACCTCGCCGATGGCGACCAGATGGTCCGGATCGACATCAAGGCGCTGACCGGCAAGACCGTCGTGGTCTATGGCCAGACCGAACTGACCCGCGACCTGATCGTCGCCGCGCCGCAGCGCGAGCTCGAGATCGTGTTCGAGGCGGCCGATCTTGCGCTGCACGGGGTCGACAGCGCGCATCCCAGGGTGACCTACACCAAGGATGGCGTGCCGGTGACGCTGGAATGCGATTTCATCGCCGGTTGCGACGGCTTTCACGGCCCCTCGCGCCGCGCGATCCCGGCGCATCTGGCGCGCGAATACATGCACGAATATCCGTTCGGCTGGCTGGGCATCCTTGCCGATGTGCCGCCGTGCCATGACGAGCTGATCTATGCCAACGGCCCGCGCGGCTTCGCGCTCGCCTCGATGCGATCGCCGACGCGCAGCCGTTATTACATCCAGGTGCCGCTCACCGAACGCTTTGAGGACTGGCCCGAGGACCGGCTGTGGGACGAACTGGAGCTGCGCTTCAACGGCATCTCGCAGCATGGCGTGACGCGCGGCCCCGCGCTCGAAATGTCGATCGCACCGCTGCGCTCCTATGTGTTCGAGACGATGCATTACGGGCGCCTGTTCCTGGCGGGCGATGCCGCGCATATCGTGCCGCCGACCGGTGCCAAGGGGCTCAACCTGGCCGCATCAGACGTGCTGTACCTCTCGGATGCGATCATCGCGCATTACCGGCGCAAGGACGAATCCGCGCTTCTCGGCTATCGCGACCGCGCGCTGGCGCGCATCTGGAAGTCGGAACGGTTCAGCTGGTCGCTGACCAAGCTGATGCACAGCTTCCCTGATCAGAATGCGTTCGAGCGGCAGATGCAGGTGGCGGAGATGGACTATCTGTCGCGGTCGCCGGCGATGCAGACCGCGATCGCGGAGAATTATGTCGGGCTGCCGGTGTAGCGCTATTTTCCTCCCCATCGAGGCCATGGAATTGCCCGGTCAGCGTCGCGCTGGCCGGGCTTTTTCGTGCTGCCGCCCGATCGGCGCTAGTAACTTGCATTGACGAACCTTTATCATAGGTTTAGTATTGCAAGTGACCAGCGAAAAGCGCTGGCGATGAGGGGAGGAACTGATTGATGCCAAAGCACAACCGTGTTGCGCGTTGCCGATTCGACCGTATCTCGATGACCGCCCTGGGCCTGGCGCTGATGGCGACGGTCGCCACGCCCGCGGCAGCGCAGGACGCAGGCGAGCAGGTCGGGGCGGAGCAGGACAGCCAGGGTCCGCAGATTGCCGATATCGTCGTGACCGCGCAGCGGCGCGATTCGACCGTGCAGGACACTTCGGCGGCAATCTCGGCATTCAGCGCGGAATCGATCGAGACCGCGCGCATCCTGAGCTTTGAGGATCTGGCCGGGCAGGCGACGTCGCTCAGCTTCACCGCGCTGTCCCCGATCGACCAGGAATTCAACATTCGCGGCATCACCAACACCCGGCTCGACAGCCCTTCCGCGGACCAGTCGATCGGCATCTTCGTCGATGACGTCTATGTCGGCCGCTCGGGCCTGTTCAATTTTGACATGTACGATATCGAGCGGGTCGAGGTCGTGCGCGGGCCGCAGGGCGTGCTGCTGGGGCGCAACGTCGTCGGCGGCGCGATCAGCATCTATAGCGCGCGGCCCGAGGCCGATACCGGCGGGTCGCTCGCCGTCTCCTATGGCAATTACAACGAGAAGCTGGCGCGAGGGCACATCACCGGCACGATCAGCGGTCCGCTGACGGGGCGCCTCAGCTTCCAGTATCGCAACCGCGACGGCTTCAACAAGGATCTGCTGCACGACGTCGACCTCGACGATATCGACAGCATCCAGTTTCGCGGCCAGCTGATGGTCGAGCCCGAAGACAGCGATTTCACCGCGCGGCTGGTGTTCGATTACACCAAGGACGATTCGAACGGCTTCCATTCGGTCGCGATCGATGGCCCCGCGGCCGGATCCGGCCCATGGAGCGCGGCGCGCGCCGCCATCGGCACGATCCGGGGCCGTCCCCTCAAGCTGCGCGAGGGCCTGCCCGAATGGCCGCGCTACAAGGGCGATACCGCCGACACGCCGCAACAACTCAACCGCGAGGCATGGGGGCTGTCGTTGCGCATGGATCAGGGGCTGGGCGGCTTCGGCACATTGTCGTCGATCACCGGCTATCGCAAGGGCGAGGCGTTCAACGTCTATGACCAGACCGGCATCGGCCCGGATAACGG
This sequence comes from Blastomonas sp. UPD001, assembly GCF_003426715.1. Taxonomy (NCBI): domain Bacteria; kingdom Pseudomonadati; phylum Pseudomonadota; class Alphaproteobacteria; order Sphingomonadales; family Blastomonadaceae; genus Blastomonas; species Blastomonas sp. UPD001. Next base: position 1,854,449 of record NZ_QKVT01000001.1, on the reverse strand, counting down.
CTTTGGCGTGATCTCGCCGACGCTGTTCACCTTCCCGGTCAACGAGGACGAGGACATTCGCCAGTTCAGCCAGGAACTGCGCGTGGTGTCCGAGGAACAGTCCGATCGCGGCTTCGACTGGATTTTCGGGGCCTATTACCAGCACGACAAGGTGACCAAGATCGACCGCTTCTGGGCCGAGGTGCCGCTGACCGTGCTGACCACGCTTTCGGGCGAAAGCCGCTGGAACAATCGCGCGACCAACGAGAGCTATGCGTTCTTCGGCCAGCTCGGCTATCGCTTCTCGCCGCAGCTGCGCATCGTCGCGGGCGTGCGCTATTCGAAGGACCGCAAGGGCGGCACCGTCACGGGTATCGCGACCGAAGGCGGGGACAAGTTCAACCCGAACGATCAGGTCGCGCTGACCCCGCTCGCCGGCACGTTCCGCGAGGGCCAGAGCTTTACCGCGCGCTATTCGGACAGCTGGAGCGAGATCACGCCGCAGGCGACGATCGAGTTCAAGCCCAATGACGACATGCTGTTCTACGGCACCTTCTCGACCGGCTACAAGGGCGGCGGCTTCGAGGACGATCCGGCCAATGCTGCCGCAGCCGTGTCGAGCTATGACCCCGAAACGGTGACCAGCTTCGAGATCGGCGGCAAGGTCGACCTGTTCGATCGGCGCCTGCGGCTCAACGTCGCGCTGTTCGACATGAAGTACAAGAACTTGCAGGTCACCCAGACCTCTGCGGCGTGCCTGTGCAACATCACCGACAATGCCGCCGACGCGAAGATTCAGGGGATCGAGGCCGAAGCGACCGTGGCGGTGGCGACGGGATTGACCCTCTCGGGTGGTCTCACGCTGCTCGACACCAAGTACATCGCGTTCATCGACTCGCTCGGCAACGACAATTCGGGCAATTTCCTCCAGCGCACGCCCAAGGCGCAGTGGAATGTCGCGGCGGATTTCGTCACCGATATCGGCGATTGGTCGGATGCGCTGCGCTTCAACGTCAATTACAGCCACCAGGCGCGGCTGTTCTGGGCGCCCGACAATCTGCAGCGCGAAGACGGCTATGGCCAGCTTGGCGGACGCGTCTCGTTCACCCCGGGCAATGGCGACATCACCTTCTCGCTCTGGGGCCGCAACCTCACCAACACGCTCTATCGCACCAACATCATCGCGTTTTTCGGCGATGAAGTCAGCCGTCTGGGCGCCCCCCGTCAATACGGCGCAGAGGTCTCGGTCAAGTTCTGAACGGCCTGACCGGACCAAGGAAAGGGGCAGCCGGTGCGACCCGGCTGCCCCTTTTGCTTTGACCTTGGTCGGCGGCGTCAGAAGCGGCTGTAGCTCAAGTCGCCCTTGCCCTTCTCGCCGATATGCATGCGCGGGTCCTCGGGCTTGAACAGGCCCAGGCACCAGGTCTCGGCCATCGGCATGTCGCGGTTCCAGTCGAGCGTGATCTTGCGGTGCGCGATGCGCCATTCGCCATCGCGCTTCTCGAACCGGTCGACGATGCGCCCGCCGGTCAGCGTGTCCCATTTCTCGCCGGCCTTGGCAAAGCGCGCGAAGGTGAGGACATAGCATTCGGCATAGGCGAGGCTGTCGCTCTCGAACTCGACATGCAGGTTGCACAAGTAATGCCCCATCACGTCGCCGCCCTTCATGCGTTCGATCGCGCCGTCGATATAGGCGCGAGCCGGGCCCGAATAGGTGCTGCCATGTTCCTCGATGCTGTCGTCGAAATAGCAGCTGTGCAGCAGTTCGCCATCGGCCCGGTCCACCCCGCGCGCATAGCGGGCGAGGCAATCGGCAATGTCCTGCTTCGCCAGCATCGTCTCCAGCGTGTTGGCATATGTCATGTCAGCGCCTCCCGTCGTGCAGCGCCTTGGCCATCGCGCGCTTGAGCGTGTACGGATCGCGCGCCAGGAAGGCGCGGACGGATTCGGCATGCGGATCGGTATCGAGCTCGTCGACCTTGCGCGCGGCGGCCATGAGCCCTGCCTTGCCGATATCGCGCGGGCTCGACTTGGCCTGCCAGGTGACATGCTCGGCCATGCGCGTGTCGACCGATCCGACGATCAGCGCGGCGACATGCGTGCCCTGCGGTTCGAGCTCGGCGCGCAGGCAGTCGCTCGCGGCGCGCGCGGCGAACTTGCTGGGGCTGTAGCCGCCCATGTTCGGCACCGCGCAGATGCCGCCCGCCGACAGCACGTTGACGATCGCGCCGCCGCCATTGGCCTTGAGCACCGGGGCAAAGGCGCGGACCATCGCCAGCATGCCGAAATAGTTGGTGTCCATCTCGTTCCGCGCGAAGCTCATGTCCTCAGCCTCGAGCAGCGTCTGGCGGTGAAAGGCCCCGGCATTGTTGACGACCAGGTCGACATCGGTGCAGCGCGCAGCAGCGGCGGCAACCTTGTCATGCTTGGTGACGTCGAGCTGGATCGGCACGACGCGCATGTCGCCCGTGCTGCGCGCCGCCTCCTCGGCATCGGCGAGCTTGCGCGAGGCGAGATAGACCCGGGCCGCTCCCTGAGCGAGCAGTTCCTCGACAAAGCCGAAGCCGATGCCGCGATTGGCCCCGGTGACGATGGCGGTGCATCCCTCGATGTTCATGCTGCGGCCTCCGCCTTGCTGCGCTCTCTAGCCCATGCGCCGTAGAGAATGTCGTCGGGCTTTTTCGCGCCGCGCACCGCCTTGCCCATGTCGGGAATGATCATCCCGCGTCCCCAGGTCTCGTTGATCGGCATCTCGTGGTTCCACTCCCAGGCGAGGCGGCGGTGCGCGATCTTCCACGCGCCCTCGCGCCGTTCGAACCGGTCGACGCAGCGCGCCATGGTCAGGCTGTCGAACGATCCGCTCTCGGCCTCGCGGCGCGAGAAGGTGAGGAAATAGCATTCGGTGACGGCAAGATCGGCCTCGACGAACTCGACCGAGATGTTGGTGCACAGGTGCGACATCAGCGGCGCGGTGGGCAGGATCTTCGCCATCAGCGCGACATAATCGGCGGCGGGTCCGACATAGACCCCGCCATGGTCCTCGATTGCATCGGGATGATAGGCGGCGCGGATCAGGTCGACATCGGCGCGGTCGGCGCCGCGCGCATAGCCGATCAATATGTCCTCTATCTCCTGCCGGTCGAGCAGTTGTTCCACGGTCAGTCGCATCCTCTTCCTCCGGTATGGCTTGTGTCTATGGTTGCATAAAGGTCGGCAAAGGCGCTTTCCGCGCCGGTGAATTCGCGTGCGCCGTCCATCGCGGCGATCCGGTCGAGATGCTCGGCGACCCAGGTGCTGCTGTCATCGGGGGCGGAAGCGCCGCGTCCCTCGACCATGCGCGCGCGGCGATAGCGGCGGCCCCCGGCGAGGAATATCTGCCCGTTGACGCTGCACGCCTCGCTGGCGAGATAGGTGGCCATGCCTGCCGCATAGGCCGGGTCGAGCCGCGGATCGCCCGCGACCCCGTCCTGCGATGTCATCGGCGTCGAGGCATAGGGGCAGAGCACGTTGACCTTGATCGGCGTGCGCTTGAGCTCATCGGCGAGCGTCAGCGCCATCGCGTTCAAGGCGCCCTTGGACGCGGCATAGGGGATGCGCCCGCGCACCCCGTGCAGCCCGGCCGAAGATGACACGAACACCATCCGCCCGGCGGGGCTCTGCAACAGATGCGGCAGCGCGGCCTGGGCGAGCGCGACCTGCGCGAGGAAGTTGGCGTTCAGCACCTCGCCGAGTGCTGCCATGTCCAGATCGGGCAGCTTGGCCGCCGGGCCGATGATCCCCGCGTTACAGACGATGGCATCGATCCGCCCGAACGCCTCGAGCGCGGCCTTGACGAGCACCTGCGCCGCGCCG
>NZ_QKVT01000001.1:1833666-1850518 GCF_003426715.1 Blastomonas sp. UPD001 | reverse complement strand
GCGCGGCGCTCGCGCTTCAGGGGGCAAACGACGTCCAGATCGAGGCGTCGAAGCAGCTTCTGTCCGAGGACCGCTATATCGAGGCGCTGGCGGTCGCCAAGGATGCGCTGCGGGTCGATCCGGCGGACTATCGCGCGAGCTATTATGTCGCCATGGCCTATATGGGCTTGCAGCAATATGACGCGGCAGAAACCCAGGCCAATCAGGCACTCGCCCAGGCCCCGGCCAGCGCACGGGCGGCGGTCGAGAAGCTGGTCTTCACCATCCGCTCGCTGAAGCAGGGCAACCAGAATGTCGGTGCCGCCGATGCGGCTCTGGCCGAGGGATTGATCGGCAAGGCCGCGCGGCTGTACGAGGATGGCTGGGCGGCGGGGCGCAACGCACCGGATTATGCGCTCAAGGCGGCAGAACTCTATTCGGGCCGGCTCAACCAGCCGGTCGATGCCGCGCGGGTGCTGCGCCAGGTGCGCGAATCCCTGCCGGGCAGCCCCGCGGCCGACAGCGCGGAGGCCGAGCTCGGCAAGCTCCAGCCCGTGCTGCGGCAGATCGCGACGGCCAAGGTGCAGGAGGCGGCGGCGCTGCCGCTGGAAGAGGCGCGCGCTGTGCTCGGCGCCGCAGCGGCCGCAGACCCGAGCTATCCCGAAATCTATCGCACCCAGGCGCAGCTGGCCGCCGCATCGGGGTCAGCCGGCGAGCTGGAAGCCTCGCTCAAGGAGCTTGCCCGCCGCAATCTGGTCGATCTCGATTTTCTCGCCGCCCTGCCCGGCATGGCGGGCCTGCTCGAGGACCCGCAATTCCTGCTGCGCCTCACCGATATCATCGGCGCAAGCCAGGCCGATATGCTGAAGACGGCAGCATCGCCTGCCGGCAGGGTCGCCTATCTCGCGCGGCTCGCGCGCGACGGCAAGCTCGGCTTCTTCATGGGCGCGCGGCAGGTCAAGGGGACCAGCAACTATCGCTTCTGGTCGCGGCGCAAGGTCTCGGGGCTGCAATATGCGGCTTCCGGCTGCGAGATCGTCGTCTCGCTGTCGGACCAGCTCGGCGCGAGCGCGGACGCCTATGGCTATATGCCCGCGTCGCGCATCATCGATCTTCGCCCGCCGACGGCGCTGGCGGTGCGCAACAGCAGCGCGCTGGAGCTCGGCCCGACTAATGACGGGTGGCAGATCACGGCGCTGACCGTGGCTGACGCTCCGCAACTCGCGCTGCCGGTCTGGTCGGCACTGCGCCAGCTGCACGCAGCCTGCCCCCGACCGGTCAGGAAAGCGCGCTAGCGCTTCGCGCCGTCCACCGGCCCATTTGCACGGCCTGGGGCCTAGAAATCATAGGTCACCGACAGCTTGAAGGTGCGCGGCGCGCCCAGCTGCAGATCGGGGCGGAAGCTGTCGAAGGCCGAGGCCCAGTAATCGGCATCGGCGATATTGTCGATATTGCCGCGGAAGGTCAGCGGCCTGCCGCCCACCACCGCGACATAGCGCGCGCCCAGGTCGATCCGGGTCCAGTCCTGGAGGAACAGCGTGTTGCCGATATTGGCCGCCTGCTCGCCGGTATGCACCACGCGGCCGGTCAGGGTGAGCGCGGGAATGAAGGGCACGTCCCATTCGACATTGGCGTTGAGCGTGTATTCGGGCACGCCCACCGCCTGCGCGCCATCGCTGGCGCCGTTCTGCGTCCGGCGCAGCTTGGCGTCGATCACCGATCCGCCGCCGATCAGGCGCAGCCCTTCGGTCAGTTCGCCCGCCAGGGTGAACTCGATGCCGCGATGGCGCTGGATTCCGAACGGGCCGAATTCGAGCGCGCCGGCATTGTCCGGGTCGAGCCGCAGGATCGAACTTTCGCGGTCGATCTGGAACAGCGCCAGCGACAGGTCGACAGCGCCGAGCCGCAGTTTTCCGCCGATTTCATATTGTTCGGACACGAAGGGCGGCAGGATCTGCCCTGCATTGCTGACCGGCAGCGCGGCCCCGCCCGAGGGGTTGGCTCCGGTCTGCGGTGCCGCGGCGCCCTGGACCAGTCCCTCGATGCGGTTGGCATAAAGCGACAGGTTTTCGGTCGGCTTGATCACCAGTCCGAAGACGGGCGTCACCTTGTCCTCGTCATATTCGCTGACCAGCGCACCGGTGGCGTTGGAATAGGATTTGGCGTTGATCACCTGCAGGCGGAGACCTGCGGTGATCAGGATGCGGTCGTCCCAGAAACCGATGGTGTCCGAGAGAAAGGCGCTGGCCAGCCGGGTGCGCGAGATCGGGAACGGATCGTCCAGATTGCCGCCGACAAAGGTGACCCGGGTGGAGGGTGTCACCTCGACCGGGGCGTAGAGATTGGTGCGCTGCGCCGATATGTCGAAAAACCGGAAGGCGTTGCGGTTGACCAGCCAGTTCATCGACCCGCCGAAATTGAACTCGTGGGTGATGCCACCGCCGCTCAGCTTCGCGCGCGCGCCGATGGTCGCCGCCTCGTTATTGTCGGTGCGCGGGATGAACGAGCTGCTGACGGTGATGTCTCCGTTCAGGTTGACCAGGGTGGGGGTGCTGTACACGCCCGTTTCCGACCCGTCGCGCGCGCCGAATGCGGCATAGACCATGACGTCCTTGGCGACGTCATATTCCAGGCGCAGCTGGCCGAAAATGTCGCGCAGCGTGGTGTACTGCCAGGGCTGGCCATAGTTCGTCCCTGCATCGGGTGCGCGCGGAATCCGGGTCAGTGTGTTGACGCGCAGCTTGGGCCGGAAATGCGATACCTTGACCCGCTGATAGGCAAGGTCGAGCGTCGCACGGAACGGGCCCGAATTGTAATCGATGGCCGCTCCGAGAACATAGGTGCTGCGGAATTCGTCGTCGATCGATGCGTCGCCGGCGCGCGCGGTTCCGTTGATGCGGATGCCCCATTGCCCGTTGCTGCCCATCCGGCGCCCGACGTCGAAGCTGCCGCCGACATGCTCGGGCCCGGTAAGGCCGATCGTTGCGCGGGTGATCGGCTCGGGCATGGCGCGCTTGGGGATGAGATTGACGCTGCCGCCGATTCCCGTGCCGCCGGGTGCCGCGCCGTTGAGAAACGCGCTCGCGCCGTTGAGCACCTGCACCGATTCGTACAGTTCGGGCGCCACGAGCTGGCGCGGGGTGATGCCGTAGAGCCCATCGAAGCCGATATCGTCGCCCGCCAGCGCAAAGCCGCGGATGACGAAAAGCTCGCCCGCAATGCCGAACCCGGTGGTGGTGCGGATGGTCGGGTCGTTCTCCAGCACCTGGCCCAGCGTCTGCGGCTGCTGGTTGAGGATCAGCGCGGCGTTGTAGCTGCGGATGGCGAACGGTATGTCGGCCGCATCCTTGTCGCCCAGCACCCCGGCGCTGCCCTTCAGCTCGACACCCGACTGGTTCTGGCGCTGCGCCGTCACGATGATCGTCTCGCGGTCGTCCTGCGCCTGCTGGGCGAGGGCGGGGCTGGCAAGGCCCATCGCACCCGATGCGGTGGCGACAAGCAGGGCGTGGCGGATGGAGGTCTTCACGGTCTATCGTTCCCTGGATCAAGAAAAGGCGAGAAAGTCAGGTCCTGCGCGCGCGCATCGCCCAGATGGCGGCGGCGACCGGGGCGCTCAGCGCTGCCCAGGAGGCCGCATCGCGCCAGCCGTCGCCGGTCAGCGCGATGACCAGCCCGGCGAGGCCAGTGATGAAGATCGCCAATGGCCAGGCAAAGATGCTGCGAAGAGGCCGGGCGCGGCTCATTCCGCCGGCTCCGCAACGGGGCTTGCCGGGCGTGCGCGGGCGGGCGCCGTCGTCCTGCTCTTGGCCAGCCACAGGTAGAGGCCCGTGCCCAGCACATGGACCGTGAACAGCGTCAGCGCCGCCCAGAGCAGCTTGAGCGGCAAGCCGCCATAATCGCCAAAATGCAGAGGGCGCGAGAGCGACAGCGCCTGATAGTACCAGGGCATCTGGCGCGCGTCGGTGAAACGCCCCGTCTCGGCATCGATCAGCGCGGGCGTGAGCAGCCGCTCGGTCAGCGGCGTATCGCCCTGGAAGAACACGGCATAATGATGGTTCGAACTGAAGGTGCCGCCGGGAAAGGCGATGAACTGCGGATTGTTGTCGGGCAGTTCTGCCCTCGCCGCCGCCATCGCCGTGTCGAGCGACCCGTAGCGCGAGGGATCGAGCGGCTCGCGCCCGGCATAGGCGCGCGTCATGGATGCCAGCTCATCGGCCTTCCACAGTTGCTCGATCGGCACCGCAAAGGCATTGATGACGCCCGTCAGCCCCACCACCAGCATCCAGGCCAGCCCGGCAATTCCGAGCAGGTTGTGATAATCCAGCCATTTGGTGCGCGCGCTGCGGCGGGTGCGCAGCGTGCCGAAGTCGAGCTTGCGCATGAACGGCGCATAGAGCACGACACCCGAGACCAGCGCCGCGACAAAAGCAACGCCCATCGCGCCCAGAAACAGCATGCCGGGCAGGCCGAGGAACATGTCGGTGTGCAGCTTGAGCAGGACGTGCATCACCCCGCCATCGCTTTCGGCCGCCTTGCCGATCAGTTTTCCGGTCGACCGGTCGAAGGACTGGATGGTCATCTCGGCACCCGGCGAATCGGCGCGCGGCCCGGTCGTGATCGTCATCGACGGCTGGTCGTTGTCGAACGCCATGTAGAGCGGAACTTCGCCCGGGCGATTGGCGAGCGCCCGCGCGAGCATGTCGTCCAGCGACAAGAGCCCCGCCGACGTGCTCGACGACCCGATGCCGGGCATGCCGAACACCGGCTGGGTCTCGGTCAGATGGTCGATCTCGTCATGGAAGATCAGCGGAAGGCCGGTGATGCACAGCATCAGCAGGAAGATCGTGCAGACCAGACTCGTCCATTTGTGAACCGCCGCCCAGAGCTTGATCGAGGCCCGGTTCATGCTGCGGAAGCGGCGCAGGCGAGCACGATCGGAAGCGACACCCCATGCTCGAACGACGGACAAACCATTGCCTTACCCCGATTTCGTCACGCTGTGCGGGTATCCGAACGAATTTCTGTCGTCAATGAAAATCATTCGCATTTGGATGCGGCGAATGTGGTGCGAACGGCTCACAGCATCGTTAGATCGATTGAGGCGCGGCTGAAAGCGGTGGCGCATCGGGGCGCGGTACGGAATCATGCGGCTGCTGCAAGCCGAGCGATCGCGCCTGTCACCCGCCTCGGGAGGCTATACGTGCCTGCTGCAGCCTGCGCGCCCATGTCGCGGATTGTCATCCGGGATTTGCATCGCTGTCCGGAGGTCCGCACAATCATCGCCTGATCGGATCGCGCACCTGGGCAGTCGTTACGCATTGTTCGCGCGCGTAACAGCGCCTGCGCCTCGTCTCGCGCTTGCGTCTCAACGGCCACGCAATTGCTGAGCCACCACGCACCTCGCGCGGCATCGCGCCCCAGCCTGAGCAGGCTTCCGAACCAGAAGCGCCCGTGCAAATGCCAATCATTGAAAAACTGGCGCACCCGACAGGATTCGAACCTGTGACCTCTGCCTTCGGAGGGCAGCGCTCTATCCAGCTGAGCTACGGGTGCATCGCCAAGGGGCAAGCCCTTAGCAAGCCGATTGCGCCGCCGCCAGTCCCTTTGTGCAGCGAACATTGACCCTGCGGCCCCTGCGGCGCTATAGCTTGGGCCCGCACGCTGGCGGCCCTGGTTCATGGGGTCGCCTTTTTACTTTTGGTGCCGTGGTCCCCATGCACCGGGTGAATGCGCAAGGCGCGTGCTGTTTTGTAAGGGACCCGCGAAGAAGGAAGGACAAGGCTGCCATGACGATCACGCCGCTGATGCCCGTTTACCCCCGGTGCGCCGTGCGCCCGGTGCGCGGCGAAGGCTGTTACCTGATCGGAGAGCGTGGCGAGCGATATCTGGACTTTGCCAGCGGCATCGCGGTCAACCTGCTCGGCCATGGCCATCCGCACCTCACCCAGGCGATCCAGAAACAGGCCGAGACGCTGATCCACGTCTCCAACCTCTATGGCAGCCCGCAGGGCGAGCATCTGGCGCAGCGGCTGGTCGATGCGACCTTTGCCGATACCGTGTTCTTCACCAATTCGGGCGCCGAAGCGGTCGAATGCGCGATCAAGACCGCGCGCGCCTATCACCAGTCCGAGGGCGGCGATGCCAATCGCACGGTGCTGATCACCTTCAGGAACGCGTTCCACGGCCGCACGATGGCGACGATCAGCGCGTCGAACCAGGAGAAGATGCACAAGGGCTTTGCGCCGCTGCTGCCCGGTTTCCGCTATGTCGATTTCGACGATCTGGAAGGCGCCAAGGCCGCGATGGGGCCCGATGTCGCGGGTTTCCTGGTCGAGCCGGTCCAGGGCGAGGGTGGCGTGCGTCCGGCGTCGCCGGAGTTCATGCAGGGCCTGCGCGCGCTGTGCGACGAGCACGACCTGATGCTGGTGCTCGACGAGGTGCAGTGCGGCGTCGCGCGCACCGGCACGCTCTATGCGTATGAGCAATACGGTATCGAGCCCGACATCCTGGCGACCGCCAAGGGCATTGGCGGCGGCTTTCCGATGGGTGCGTGCCTCGCCACCGAAAAGGCGGCGCGCGGCATGGTCGTGGGCACCCACGGTTCGACCTATGGCGGCAACCCGCTCGCCATGGCGGCCGGCGAGGCGGTGCTCGACGTGGTGAACACGCCCGAATTCCTCGCGCATGTCCGCAACATGGGCGAGCGGCTGCGCGGTGCACTCGAGCAGCTGATCCCCAATCACGACGAGATCTTCGATTCGGTGCGGGGCATGGGGCTGATGCTCGGCCTGAAGCTCAAGGACCGGGCGGAGAGCCGCGCATTCGTGGCGCATCTGCGCGATCATCACGGGCTGCTGACCGTGGCGGCAGGCGAGAATGTCGTGCGCGTGCTGCCGCCGCTGGTGATCGAGCAGGCGCATATCGACGAGTTCATCGAGCGCCTGTCGGCAGGCGCTCGAGACTTCGCGCTGCCCGAGGCGGCTTGATCGTCATGGTCCTCCCCCTTCACGGGGGAGGATAGGAAGCCTTGGCGCGGCACGCGCCTAGGCGCACTTGGAGAGGGCGCGGCGGTTGCAAGCCACCCTCTCCCAGCTACGACTAGGGCCTGGCAAGCCAGGCCCAAGTCTTCGCAACCCTCTCCCGTCAAGGGAGAGGGGGAAGGGACACCAATGACGCGTCATTTCCTGAACCTGTCCGATGCCGGACACGATGCCATTGCCGCCATGCTCAACGACGCGATCGACCGCAAGGACGTGCGCCATGGCTGGCCCAGGGGCAAGGCCGATCCCGATGCGCCGCTCGAAGGGCACACGCTCGCCATGGTGTTCGAGAAGAACTCGACCCGCACCCGCGTGTCGTTCGACATGGCGATCCGCCAGCTGGGCGGCACCAGCCTGATCCTCGATGCGGGCAGTACCCAGCTGGGCCGCGGCGAGACCGTCGCGGATACCGCGCGCGTGCTCTCGCGCATGTGCGATGCCATCATGATCCGCACCGACGACCATGCCAAGATCGAGGAAATGGCGCATTTCGCGACCGTTCCGGTGATCAACGGCCTGACCGACCTGTCGCACCCGTGCCAGATCGTCGCGGACCTGCTCACCATCATCGAGCATCGCAAGGCGCTGCCCGGGCTGGTCGTCGCCTGGCTGGGCGATGGCAACAACGTGCTCAACTCGATCATCGAGGCTGCCGGGCTGATGAAGTTCACCGTGCGCATCGGCTGCCCCGATGGCTATGATCCCGACCCGGCGTTCGTCGCGGCGGCGCGCGCAGCGGGCGGCACGATCAGCTTCCACCGCGATGCGGGCGAGGCCGCGTCGGGCGCGGACGTGATCGTCACCGACACCTGGATCTCGATGGGCCAGTTGCACGCCGACGAAAAATTGAAGGCGATGATGCCGTTCCAGGTCAACGATGCGCTGATGGCTCGGGCGAACAAGGACGCGCTGTTCCTGCACTGTCTGCCCGCGCATCGCGAGGAGGAGGTGACGGGAAGCGTCATCGACGGCCCGCAATCGGTGGTGTGGGACGAGGCGGAGAACCGGTTGCACGCGCAGAAATCGGTGCTGCGCTGGGTGTTCGGCCAGCTCTGACGAAAAGGCCCCGGAAGCGTCGCTTCCGGGGCCTTTTTTCGCAAAACCGGCGGGATCAGCTCGCGGTGATCAGATCGCCGTGCTTCTCGGTGAGCTTGTAGGCGCGCTCGTACCATTCGGAGCCGGGATAGTTCGCGCCGAGCACCGCAGCGGATTTCTTGGCTTCGGCGGGGATGCCGAGCGCCAGATAGCATTCGGTCAGGCGATAGAGTGCTTCGGCGGTGTGGCTGGTGGTCTGGTATTTCTCGACCACCTCGCGGAAGCGCAGCGTCGCGGCCAGCCAGTTGGAGCTGCGCTGATAATAGCGGCCGATCTCCATTTCCTTGCCGGCGAGGTGATCGTTGACCAGATCGACCTTGAGCCGCGCGTCGGAGGCATAGCGGGTGTTGGGATAGCGCCGCATCACCTCGCCCAGCGCCGCGAGCGCCTGCTGGGTGATCTTCTGGTCGCGGGTCACGTCGCTGATCTGCTCGTAATAATTGAGCGAGATCAGGTAATAGGCATAGGGCGCGTCCTTGTTGCCGGGATGGATGGCGAGGAAGCGCTGCGCCGACTGGATCGACTTGTTGTGATCCTTGGCGAGATAATAGCTGAACGCGCTCATCAGCTGCGCGCGGCGCGCCCAGGGCGAATAGGGATGCTGGCGCTCGACCTCGTCGAACAGCTCGGCGGCGATCTTGTTCTGGCCGCGGTCGAGCCGGTCCTTCGCCGCCATGTACAGCGTGCTGACATCGCGCGCGATATAGTTGGTGTTGACCTTGTTCTTGCCGCCCGCGCAGCCGGACAGCACGGTCAGCGCAGCCGCGCTTGCCAGAGCCAGTTTGATCGCCTTGTTCATGGCCGCAACCCTTATCGGCTAAGCACCCGTGCGCCAAGCGCAAATCCTGGGGGGCGGGAAGGATTCGCCGCACGGGCTTTCGCGTAGTTTTCACCGGCTGTATCGCGCATGAACCGGTGGGGGTCAGAAGCTGCCGTTGATGTCGAGCCGGACGACGGGTCCGAAAAAGCGGTCGCGATCCTCGACGAACGCCACCGGCCCGTCGCGCCGTGCGACATAGAAGGTGCGGCGGAACGCTTCGTTGGTGCCGATCAGGTTCGACAGGCCCAGCCGCACGGTCAGCCCGCGCACGTCCTTGTTCTCGACATAGAAGCCGAGGTCTCCGCCATCGATCGGGAATTCGGCAAGCTGGCTGAGGCGCACCTCGTCCGCCTGCGAAAAGTCGAAATAGTTCGCGCCGACCGCCCAGTTGCCGCCGGGAATGTCGTAGCGGAACTCGGCACTGAATTCGTGGATCAGGTCGCCCGAGATGCGGCGGCGGATGCCGGTGAGCGGATCGGGCAGGCTCGACTTGCGATAGGTATAGTCGATGTCGAAGCGCACTCCGGTCCAGCCGATCACGTCCATCTTGAACGTGGAATCAATCGAAAAGCCCCAGATGGTCGCGCTGTCGATATTGCCCGGCGCCTCGCCGGTCGCGCCGATCGGCACCTGGTCGACGATATCCTCGACGAAATTGACGAACGCCTTGAGATTGATCGATCCCAGCGCGCCGAGATTCTGGGTCGCCTGGAAATCGACATTCCAGCTCTGCTGCGGCACCAGATCGGGATTGCCGCTGTTCTGGTTCTCTGCACCCAGGTCCGCCGAGGCGACAAAATCGAAGAAGTTGAGCTGGCCGACATCGCGCTGCAGGCGCAAGCTCAGGTCGAGCGACTTGACCGGCTTCCACGCCAGCGAGACGAAACCCTTGGGGCGGATGAAGCTGCGGGTAAGGCCATTGGGGCCGCTCTGCATGATCTGCGAATATTCGCCGCCGATCGAGGTCTGCAGCGTCAGGTTGGACGCGAGCGGGCGGCCATAGCTGAGCCCCACTTCGGCGCGCTTTTCCTCGACCGTCGCGTCCGATCCGGGGAGCGGCACCGGGTTGAACCGGCCCGCCGTGTCGAGCAGCTTCAGCTCGGCATCGGTGTCGAGCTTGTTGATCGCGCCTTCGAGGCTGAACTGCCAGTCGGCCTTGCCCGCCTTCCAGCCATATTCGGCGCGCGCGATCGTCTCGGTCTCGTCGATCCGGGTCGCCAGACTGTTGCCCTCGCGCGGGCGGCGGTCCTCGAAATCGAGGAAGATGCGCGTGAAGAACGGGCTATGCTCGAACCGGCGCAGGCCGATCAGCTTCAGATTGCCGCCCCAGAGCGGGAACAGATAATCGCCGCCGATCTCGTAATTATATTCCTTCTCGGTCTCCAGATAGTCGCGGTCGCGCACCACCTCGCCGTCCGAATCCTCGGTGATCCGCACCCAGCGCCGCTGATAGGCGAGGTTGAGATTGCCGATCTGCCCGGTATCGCCGGTATATTTGATCCCCGCCGCAATCCGCGGCTCGTCGCCATTGACGTACAGCTCCTCGTAGCGCCGGTCGGTGACATTGCCCGCCGCATCGAGCACGCGCTCGGTCCCGGCATTGCCGTTGCGGAAGCTGTTATTGGCCAGGCTCAGCGTATAGGCGATCTTCCCTGCCTTGCCGCTGACCGAGACCTCGCCGTTCAGCACCTGCGGGTCGGTGCGGCGGAAGCGCACGCGCGGGCTGTAGCGGAACTGCCCGGTGAGGCTGTCGACCTTGCTGACGATGTTGACCACCTGTCCGGTCAGGCCGGGCAGGTTGAGCGTCGCGCCGTCGATCAGCTCGATGCGGATGACATTGGCCGCGCCGATCCGGCCGAGTTCGGACACGACATCGTTGCTCTTGCCCGAAAAGCGCTCGCCATTGATCAGCACGTTGCTCGACACCTGGCCGAGACCGCGCCGGTCCTCGCCCTCGGCGATCGAGAAGCCCGGGATCTGGCGCACCATGTCGAGAGCGGTGCGCGGAGCGAACTGCGCGAAATAGGCGGGGTCGAAGCTGCGCAGCGGCGTGGTCGTCTGGCCTGCCGGAGCGGGCACGGCGGGCGCGGCATCCTGCGCCCAGGCGATGGTGGGCATGCCCGCCAAGGCGATCGCCGCCACGGATGCAAGATACCGGATTTTCACGAAATTTCCCCTGGCTTTCCGGATGCCGCCCGATGGTCGCAGCCGTGCAACTACACCCGTAGTCGTTTCCTGCGTCCGATCGCATCTGCAATGCGCTGCAGCTTCGACCGGCGCACCTTCGGCTTCGACGAAATGCACTTGCGACCAACGGCATGTGCAATCCCGTTTACCCGCACGCACAGGGCGGTTAAGACCTGTGCGCCAGGGGGAGAGAGCGCGCCATGGACCCGCATCACATAATCGAACACCGCCCGATCGAGCCGCGCAGCGGCGTGCGTAGGATGGAGGGCGTGCCGCGCATCGAATTCCGCTCGTCGACCTTCGCCTGGCTGTTCCAGTCGGGCACCGGCTGGATGATCCTGGCCGTCGCGCTCGCGCTTCTCGCGGGCGGCATCTATGCCGGCTATGGCTGGCAGACCGGCGCGGTGCTCGCGGTGGTGCTGGGCGCGTGGATCGGCTGGAACGCGATCGAGAACCGCGCGAGCCTGTTCTGGATCGACGACCAGCGGTTGTTCATGCGGCGCGGCATCCTGATGCGCAGCGAGGAAGAGATCGAGCTCTACCGGATCAAGGACGTGAAGGTCGAATTCTCGATCATCCAGCAGATGTTCGACAACGGCACCATCTGCATCAGCTCGTCGGATTCGACCGGGCGCGCGGCCTCGGCGGCGCCGCATCCGCGCACGATGATCGAGGTGACCAATGTGCGCGACGCGCGCGCGATCCGGGCGGAACTGCGCGACCGGGTAGAGGCGATCCGCCAGCGGCGCGGCGTACGCGAATTCGACATAGGTTAAGGGGTATTTGATGACATTCCGGACTTTCGCACTCGCTGCCGCCACCGCGCTGGCGGCCTTTTCTGCCCCCGCCCTGGCCAAGCTGTCGCCCCAGGAGGCGAAGATGGTCGCGGCGGTGGACAAGGACCACGACCGCTGGATCGGCGTGCTCGAGGCGATCACCCGGCAGAACAGCGGCAGCCGTAATATCCCCGGCGTCAAGAAGGTCGCCGAAATGGTCACGCCCGAGCTCGAAAAGCTGGGCTTCAAGGTCGAATGGGTCGACCAGAGCGCCGCCAAGCGCGCCGGCCACCTGATCGCGACGCGCACCGGGCGCCCGGGCAGCACCAAGATGCTGCTGATCGGGCATCTCGACACCGTGTTCGAACCCGATTCGCCGTTCCAGAATGTCCGCCGCATCGATGCCAACACGCTCGAAGGGCCGGGGATCGAGGACAACAAGGGCGGCGTCATCACCATGTTCGCGGCGCTGGACGCGATGCAGAAGGCGGACACGCTGTCTGCCGCGACCATCACCGTCGTGCTGACCGGCGACGAGGAGGATGCGGGCGACCCCATCGACATTGCGCGCGCAGACCTGATCAAATGGGGCCAATGGGCCGATGTCGCGCTCGATTTCGAGGGGCTGTCCCAGGTCGACGGCAAGGACATGGGCTCGATCGCGCGGCGCTCCTCGTACAGCTGGCAGGTCAACGCCACCGGCAAGGAAGGGCACAGCTCGGGTATCTTCTCGGCCAGCGCGGGCCATGGCGCGATCTACGAGCTCGCGCGGATCATCGACCAGTTCCATGACGAGCTGCCCGAGGACAAGCTTACCTTCAATGTCGGCCTGATCGCGGGCGGATCGGTGGCGCAGCTTGATACCGATCTCGTCCGCGCGCAGGCGGCGGGCAAGACCAACATCATCCCCGCCCAGGCCATCGCGCGCGGCGATTTCCGCACGCTGAGCGACGAACAGTCCGAGCGGGTCAAGGCGAAGATGCAGGCGATCGTCGCGCAGCATCTGCCCGGCACCAGCGCCGAGATCATCTTCGAACAGGGCTATCCCCCGATGGCCCCGACCGAAGGCAACCGCGCGCTGCTCAGGAAACTGAACGGCATCAACGCCGATCTCGGCCTCGAGCAGATGGCCGAACTCGATCCGCTGAAGCGCGGCGCGGGCGATATCTCGTTCGTCGCGCGCTATGTCGATGGGCTGGTGGGCATGGGCCCAGCGGGCGAAGGCGCGCACGCGCCGGGCGAAACGGTTGACCTGCCGAGCATCAAGCGCCAGGCGAAACGCGCGGCGATCCTGATGAGCCGGTTGGCGATGGAGAAAAGGTGAGGGAGGGTTTTGGTACTCTGGACGTGAAGTTACATTCCGTCGCTTAAATCCGCTCCGCCTCCACGCTCTGGAAAGCCTCGACGATTTCGACTGTCCGTAACGATGTGCAGCATCACGAAGATTGCGAAAACGCCAAATGCGAAAAAGGCTTCCGTGCTTTTAGCATTACCAACTACAACGCAGTACACGATAAAAAGCCAAACGGGAAAGCCCACTAGCACTGTCACGCCCTTTAACCAGTGCGGCAAGGGCTGCCACCAGTTCCCAAAGGATTGAGATATTTTCATGGGCAGAAGCTAGCCTAATCAGCCGAAGACGGCAAAGGTGTCGCTTGCAAAGTGACATGTTTTGTTATGCGAGGCTCCAACATCTACCCACCCCGCTCAGCCTGAGCTTGTCGAAGGATGCGCTGGGCGAGCCCCTCTCAACTCCGGCTAGCCAGACAAGCTGGCAAGCCTTCGTATCTCTCCCCTGAGGGGGAGAGAGCGGAAGTTTGCGCTACGGGGCTAGTGGAAGCCGGACGCCCCGATTGCTAGCGGGCAACGAACGGGTGAGGCATCCGGCTTCCGACACAGGGTTAACGCTCGGTTCACCGATTCGCTGTGACCTAGTTCACACCCAATTCAGCTTTGCTCGCATAGCCCACCCGTGCATTTTCATCGACGAACCGTGAAGGGAGCCGATCTGATGGCCAAGGAACGCAGCCCCGGCTTCAAGCTGGGCATGACCGTGCTGATCGGTGCGCTGCTCGCGATCCCGCTGTTCATGGTCTATGCGCTGGTCTGGGACCGGCAGAGCCAGTCGGAGACCGCGCGCGCCAGCGTTGCCGAGGGCTGGGGCGGGCCGCAGATGCTCGCAGGACCGGTGATGGTCATCCCGTATCGCCAGCAATCGGTCGAGACCGTCACCGAGAACGGCAAGGCGACGACGCGCGCCGTGACGATCGAGCGCGAGCTGTTCCTCGCGCCGATTACCAACACCGCAGCGGTCGATGTCGAACCCGAGCGGCGGACCAAGTCGATATACGAAACCGTGGTCTATGAGGCACGGGTCAAGGGCTCTGCGCGCTTCGCGCTGCCCGAGGACCTCGCGCGCTTCGGGGTGCGGCCCGAGGAGCTGCTGCTCGACCGCGCCGAAATCCGCGTCGGTATCTCGGATGCGCGCGGGCTGCTCGCCGATAACAGCCTTGCCATGGCGGGCAGGGCCCTGCCCTTGCGCCCCGGCAAGGGGCTGGGCTCGACCAATGGCTCCGGCTTCTTTGCCTTTGCCGACTGGTCGGACAGCGCCGGAGCGCCGGTGGATGTCGCCTATCGCTTCGGCGTGCGCGGCAACGGTCAGCTGATGCTGATCCCCGATGGCGAGGCGACCGACTGGACCGTGCGCTCGCACTGGCCGCATCCGAGCTTTGCCGGACAGTTTCTGCCCAACACCCGCCAGGTGTCCGACAAGGGTTTCACCGCGCGCTACAAGATCAGCAACCTCGCGCTCGGCCGCGCGATCGTGCAACTGCCCCAGCCGGGCGAGCAGGTCGCAGCCGGCGGCCAGATGGCGCAGATCGACCTGATCGAGCCGGTCAACCTCTACAGCCAGGTCGACCGCGCGGTGAAATACGGCTTCCTGTTCATCGGCTTCACCTTCCTCGCCTTCCTGATGTTCGACATCATCGCGGGCGCACGCGTCGCGGCGGCGGAATATCTGCTCACCGGCGCAGGGCTGATCCTGTTCTTCGTGCTGCTGCTCGCCTTTGCCGAGATCATCGGCTTCACGCTCGCCTATCTGCTCGCCTCGGGCGCGATCATCGGCCTCATCAGCGCGTATAGCGCCGCGGTGCTGGGCAGCACCAAGCGCGCCGGCTTTATCGGCGGGTTGCTGCTGGGCCTGTACGCACTGCTCTATGTGCTGCTCAACCTCGAGGCCTATTCGCTTCTGATCGGATCGGTGCTGCTGTTCGTGGCGCTGGCGGCGGTGATGTATGTCACGCGCCGGGTCGACTGGTCGGGGCTGGGCAAGCGTGACGAGGTCGCCGCGACCGCATAACGCTTGCCCAACGCGTAAAGCTGTCCATAGTAGCTCCTAACGATAATGTGAGGATGCTGTCATGGATTTCACGCTTTCCGCAGAGCTGACCGCCTATCTGGCCGAGCTTGACGCCTTCATTGTGAAGGAAATCAAGCCGCTCGAACAGGCGGACGACAATATCCGCTTCTTCGACCATCGCCGCGAATGGGCGCGGACCGATTTCGATAACGGGGGCCTGCCGCGGCACGACTGGGAAGCGCTGCTGCGCGAGGCGCAGCGCCGCGCCGATGCCGCCGGGCACTGGCGGTTCTCCGCACCCAAGAAATATGGCGGCAAGGACGGCTCCAACCTGTGGATGGCGGTGATCCGCGAGCATTTCGCGGCCATGGGGCTCGGCTTGCACAACGATCTCCAGAACGAGCATTCGATCGTGGGCAACTTCCCTTTCGTCGCGATGTTCGAGGAATTCGGCACCGAGGCGCAGAAGCAGGAGTTCATCCTCGGTGGGTTCGATCGCACGCGGATCACCGCCTTCGGGCTCACCGAACCCCATCACGGATCGGACGCGACGCATATGGAGACGCGCGCGGTGCGCGAGACGCGCGATGGCGTGCCGGGCTGGCGCATCGATGGCGAGAAGATGTGGATCACCGGCATGCATGTCGCGACGCATTGCGCGCTGTTCGCGCGGACCAGCGGCGCGGATGGCGATGCGCGCGGCATCACCTGCCTGCTGGTGCCCACCGACACGCCGGGGCTGAAGATCGAGGAGTATCTGTGGACCTTCAACATGCCCACCGATCACCCGCGCCTGTCGTTCACCAATTGCTGGGTGCCCGAAAGCGCGATGCTCGGCGAGGAGGGGCGGGGGCTCTCGCTCGCGCAGAGCTTCGTCCACCAGAACCGCATCCGCCAGGCGGCATCGTCACTCGGCGCGGCGGTGTTCTGCATCGAGGAAAGCGTGAAATATGCGCGCGAGCGGCGGCCCTTCGGCAAGGCGCTGGCGGAGAACCAGGCGATCCAGTTTCCGCTGGTCGAGCTCGCCACCCAGGCCGAGATGCTGCGGCTGCTGATCCGCAAGACCGCCTGGGACATGGACGCCATGCCGCACAAGGCGATCGAGCGCGAGCTCTCGGACAAGGTCAGCATGTGCAACTATTGGGCGAACCGGCTGTGCTGCGAAGCGGCGGACCGCGCGATGCAGGTGCATGGCGGCATCGGCTATTCGCGCCATACCCCGTTCGAGCATATCTATCGCCACCACCGCCGCTACCGCATCACCGAAGGGTCGGAGGAGATCCAGATGCGCAAGGTGGCGGCCTATCTGTTCGGCTTTCTGGGGCCGCGGCGCGCGCTGTTCGAATAGCGCCGGGGCCGCGAGCCACCGTCCAACAAACCCTTGATTTCCGCATGCAAAACAGCCATCTGCTAATCGGAACGATTCACTCCGATTAGCGGGAGCGGTGCATGCGCCTGTCCAGTCTTGCCGATTATGCCGTGGTGCTGATGAGCGCCGCTGCGCGCCATTGCGGCGGCATGCGGTGCAATGCGCGCGCGCTGGCCGAAGAGACCGGCCTGCCGCTGCCCACCGCGCAGAAGCTGGTGAGCAAGC
>NZ_QKVT01000001.1:1832869-1833566 GCF_003426715.1 Blastomonas sp. UPD001 | reverse complement strand
CTCCACCCCCGGCCTGCGGCCGGCGGTCCCCCTCCCCGAGGCAAGCTCGGGGAGGACTTTATCTCGCAACCGTCAACCTAGCCTGACACTCTGCTTGTGATGGCCGTCCGATGTGTTAGACATGGGCTCTATGGCCTTTCCCTTTTCTGCCATCGTCGGCCAGGACGAAATGAAGCGTGCCTTGCTGATCAGCGCGGTCGATCCGCGCATTGGCGGGGTGATGGTGTTCGGCGATCGCGGCACGGGCAAGTCCACCGCCGCGCGCGCGTTGTCCGCGCTGCTTCCGCCGATGGTGGCGATCGCCGGTTGCCGCTACAATTGCGCACCCGAGGAAGCGGAACGCTGCCCCGACCAGTGCGGCGCGCGCAAGACCGCCAAGGTGCCGGTGCCGTTCGTCGACCTGCCCTTGGGCGCGACCGAAGACCGGGTGCTCGGCGCGCTTGACCTCGAACGCGCGCTCGGGCGCGGCGAGAAGGCGTTCGAGCCGGGGCTGCTCGCCCGCGCGCATCGCGGGTATCTGTATATCGACGAGATCAACCTGCTCGAGGACCATCTGGTCGACCTGTTGCTCGACGTCGCGCAATCGGGCGAGAATCTGGTCGAGCGCGAGGGGCTGTCTGTCCGGCACCCCGCGAAATTCGTGCTGATCGGCAGCGGCAACCCCGAAGAGGGCGAGCTGCGTCCTCAGTTGCTCGAC
>NZ_QKVT01000001.1:1826598-1832769 GCF_003426715.1 Blastomonas sp. UPD001 | reverse complement strand
CCAGCGGCGTGCCCCCGCCGCCGGGCAGCTCGCCCAGCACCTTCTTGGCGCGGGTGAGCGAGCGCGTCGGCGGCAGCAGCAGCTCGGCACCGGTGCCGCGGAAGGCGATCAGCGCGACCTGCGCGCGCTTGACATAGCTTTGCGCCAGCATCAGCTCGACCGCGCCCTTGGCCTCGGCCAGCCGCGCGAGCGCTGACGAGCCCGAGGCATCGACCGCGAAGATCGTCAGCGCCTCGGCGCGCTCCTCGAACCGGCGGATGCGCAGATCGCCCTTGCGGATGCGCAGGCGTTTTGGCGCGTGCTGCGCCTCCTGCTGCCGGCGGATCTCCTGCCAGGGCACCGCCGCGCGCCGCTTTGCCGCTTCGGGCACGCAGGGCGTGGTGATCGACATTTCCGCGCGGCCCCAGCCCGAGGCCGCGGCGATTGCAGCCGCGATGCGCGCGCGCTATCTGGCGCTGCCGCGCGCCGATGCGCGGGGGGTGGAGCAGGCGGTGTCCGCGCTGCAGTTCGGGAAGACAGCATGAGTTCGGTTCGCTGGGAGGTCGAGGGGCAGGACTGGCCCAATCGCGCGCACAGCCGCTTCGTGCGCACCGCGATGCTCGACTGGCATGTCCAGATCGCCGGGCCCGAGGATGCTCCTGTGCTGCTGCTGGTCCATGGCACCGGCGCGGCCACGCACAGCTGGCGCGACCTGCTGCCTCTGCTGGCGAAGCACTATCTGGTGATCGCGCCCGACATGCCGGGCCATGGCTTCACGCGCGGGCGGATTTCGGGCGGGCAGAGCCTGCCGGGCATGGCGAAGGCGCTGGGCGAGCTGCTCGCCAAGCTGGGCCATGCCGCACCGGCGGTGATCGTCGGTCACTCGGCGGGCGCAGCGATCGGGGCGCGGCTGGCGATGGACGCGCGCTGGAACGCGACGCTGGTCGGCCTGACGCCCGCGCTGATGCCCTTCCCGGGGCTGGCCGCGCGGCTGTTCCCGGCGCTGGCGCGCGTGCTGTTCGTCAACCCGTTCACCGCGATGATCTTCGCCCAGATGGCGAGCAGCAGGGGCGAGGTCGCGCGGTTCCTCAAATCCTCGACCGGATCGCGCATCGATGATCTCGGCATCGATCTCTATCATCGTCTGTTCCGCACCTCCGACCATTGCGCGGGCGCGATCGGGATGATGGCGAACTGGGACCTCGAAACGCTCTCGGCCAGCCTGCCGGGACTGTCCGGGCGCACCCTGCTGATCCATGGCGGGCGCGATGCGATGGTCCCGGCCGACTCGGTCGAGCGCGCGGCGAGGCTGATCCCCGGAGCCGAACTTGCCGTGCTTCCCGATCTGGGACATCTGGCGCATGAAGAGGCCCCCGACCGGATCGCCGAGATGATCCTCGCCTTTGCCGCGACCAGCCCCGCCGTGGCGGCCTGACCAGCATGGCGGGGTGGAAGCAGCGCTGGGTCGGCTGGCGCAACCGGATGATCGGCAACCCCGCCTTCCAGTCCTGGGCCTCGCGCTCGATTTTCGCGCGCGGCGTGTCGCGGGTGCGCGCGCGACGGCTGTTCGATATCATCGCCGGGTTCACCTATTCGCAGACGCTCTATGCCTGTGTCGAAAGCGGGATCGTGGCGCGGCTGGAACAGGGCGCCGCCAGCTCGGCGGAACTGGGCGCGCTGGCACGGCTGGGCGAGGATGCGACCCACCGGCTGCTGCGCGCGGCGGCGGCGCTTGGCGTGATCGAAAGCGTCGGCGATGACCTCTGGATGCTCGGCGAACAGGGCGTCGCGCTGACCGGCAATCCCGGCGCAATTGCGATGATCCGCCACCATCACCTGCTCTATGCCGATCTCGCCGATCCGCTGTCGCTGCTGCGCGGCGAGCGCAGCGAACCCGGCGCGCTCGCAGGCTACTGGCCCTATGCGCTGGGCGACGGCAGCGAAGGCGAGAACCAGGCGGCGGTCTCGCCCTATTCGCAGCTGATGGCGGCCTCGCAGCCGATGGTCGCCGACCAGGTGGTGCACGCCTGGCGCTTTGCCCGGCATCGGCGGATGCTCGATGTCGGCGGCGGCGCGGGCGCGTTCATCGCGGCGGTGGCGAAGGCCGCACCGGGGCTCGACTTCGGGCTGTTCGATCTTCCCGCCGTCACCGCGATCGGCGCGCGGCAACTGGAGGACGCGGGCGTGCGCGTCACGGCGCATCCCGGCGATTTCCGCAATGACCCGATTCCGCAAGGCTATGACCTGATCACGCTGATCCGCATCCTGCACGATCATGACGACGATCTGGCGCAGGGCTTGCTGGTCAAGATCCGCGCGGCGCTGAAGCCCGGCGACACGCTGCTGATCGCCGAACCGATGGCGGGGACGCCCGGCGCCGAGGCGATGGCGGATGCCTATTTCGGCTTCTACCTGCTCGCGATGGGCTCGGGCCGCGCGCGCACCCCGCAGGAAATCGGCGCGATGCTGGAGCGGGCGGGTTTTGCCGGATGGCGCGAACGCCGCACCGGCCTGCCCATCGTCACCCGCGTGATTGCCGCTACGGCCTGACCTCCCCCTGTTGCAAGACGCTCGCATTCCGTCGCGGAACTAATGCGTTTCAAGCTGTAAACCTAGATTGACACTAGAGGGCGTTAATATAAGATGACACCTTGATGGAAGGTCCCATTCCGGGGGTCTGTCACAAGAACAAGGGGAGCGCGCACGTGCAGGCAATGGCCGTCATTTTCGAAGCGCCGCACCGCCTTGCGCTTCGCCCCCTGATGCTCAATCCGCCGGAAAACGGCGATGTGGTCGTCGAAATCGCGTGGAGCGGCATCAGCACCGGCACCGAGAAACTGCTGTTCACCGGCCGGATGCCGAACTTTCCCGGAATGGGCTATCCGCTTGTTCCCGGCTATGAATCGGTCGGCCGCATCGTCGAGTCGGGCAGCGATTGCCGCGCCCGGATCGGCGAATGGGTGTTCGTCCCCGGGGCCAACTGCTTTGCCGATGCGCGCGGCCTGTTCGGTGGATCGGCGCGCCGGCTGGTCGTCCCCTCGGCCCGCGCGCTGCCGATCGACGAGAGCTGGGGCAGCGATGGCGTACTGTTCGCGCTCGCCGCGACCGCGCTGCATGCGATGGCGGGCGGCGAAGCCCCCGACCTGATCGTCGGGCACGGCATTCTCGGACGCCTGCTCGCGCGGCTTACCATTGCCAGCGGCGCGCCTGCGCCCACCGTCTGGGAGATCGATGCCGAACGCGCGGCGGGCGACCATGGTTATGCCGTGATCCATCCCGATGCGGACGAGCGCCGCGACTATCGCAGCATCTGCGATGTCAGCGGGGACAGCACCCTGCTCGACACGCTGATCGGCCGCCTGGCGAAGAAAGGCGAGGTCACGCTCGCCGGTTTCTACCAGCAGCCCTTGAGCTTCACCTTTCCCCCGGCCTTCATGCGCGAGGCGCGCATCTGCGTCGCCGCCGAATGGGGTCCGGACGATCTGGTCGCGATCCGCGCGATGGTCTCCAGCGGGGCGCTCAGCCTGGCCGGGCTGGTCAGCCATGTCCAGCCGGTCGCCGATGCGCCCGCTGCCTATCCGACCGCGTTCACCGACCCTTCCTGCCTCAAGATGATACTCGATTGGAGCGCTTGCGCATGACTATGCTAGAAAACTCTGGTCCCGATGTCACCGCGTTGCGCGAGGAAGCCGCGCATGAACCCGATCCCGTTGCCACCGGCCCGGTGACCAAGGAAACGCAGATCATCGCGATCTACGGCAAGGGCGGATCGGGCAAGAGCTTTGCCCTTTCGAACCTCAGCTACATGATGGCGCAGCAGGGCAAGCGCGTGCTGCTGATCGGCTGCGATCCCAAGTCCGATACCACCAGCCTGCTGTTCGGCGGCAAGGCGTGCCCGACGATCATCGAGACCAGCAGCGCCAAGAAGCTCGCCGGCGAAGAGGTGCGCATCGAGGATGTCTGCTTCCAGCGCGACGGCGTGTTCGCGATGGAGCTGGGCGGCCCCGAAGTCGGGCGCGGCTGCGGCGGCCGCGGCATCATCCATGGCTTCGAACTGCTCGAGAAGCTCGGCTTCCACGACTGGGGCTTCGATTTCGTGCTGCTCGATTTCCTCGGCGACGTGGTCTGCGGCGGCTTCGGCCTGCCGATCGCGCGCGACATGTGCCAGAAGGTGATCGTGGTCGGATCGAACGACCTGCAATCGCTCTATGTCGCCAACAATGTCTGCAAGGCGGTCGATTATTTCGGCAAGATGGGCGGCAATGTCGGCGTCGCGGGCATCCTGATCAACAAGGATGACGGCACCGGCGAGGCGCAGGCCTTTGCCGAGGCCGTGGGCATTCCGGTGCTCGCCTCGATCCCCGCGAACGAGGACATCCGCCGCAAGTCGGCCAATTACCAGATCATCGGCCGCCCCGATACCGAATGGGCTCCGCTGTTCGAGGAGCTGGCGATCAACGTCGCCGATGCCCAGCCGACCCATCCGCGCCCGCTGACCCAGGACGGGCTGCTCGGCTTGTTCAAGCCCGAGGATACCGGCGGCAATGTCGAGCTGGTCCCGGCGACGCAGGCGGACATGCGCGGCGGCGTGTTCGAGGAAAAGCCCTCGCTCGAAGTGGTGTACGACCAGATATGAGCGAAAGCCCCACCTTTCCCGCGCCACGCAGTCCTGACAGGATCGACCTTGCGGCGGTTCCCGTCGAGGGCGGTTGCGCGTCGAAGGACACGATGCGCGCGGCGGCGGAGCAGGCGGGCAAGGGCGAGGTGCTGGCACGCTATGCCGCCGATTATCCGCCCGATCCTTCCCAAGGCCCGCACGATCAGCCGCAGAGCATGTGCCCGGCCTTCGGTTCCTTGCGCGTCGGCCTGCGCATGCGGCGCACCGCGACGATCCTCTCGGGATCGGCCTGCTGCGTCTATGGGCTGACCTTCACCTCGCATTTCTACGGTGCGCGCCGCTCGGTCGGCTATGTGCCGTTCAGCTCGGAAACGCTGGTCACCGGCAAGCTCTACGAGGATATTCGCGACGCAGTCCACCAGATGGCGGACCCGGCGCTCTACGACACCATCGTCGTCACCAACCTGTGCGTGCCGACAGCCTCGGGCGTGCCGCTCCAGGGCCTGCCCAAGGCGATCAACGGCGTACGCGTGATCGGCATCGACGTGCCGGGTTTCGGCGTGCCCACCCATGCCGAGGCCAAGGACGTGCTGGCCGGCGCCATGCTCGCCTATGCCCGCAAGGAAGCGTCGCAAGGCCCGGTCGCCGCGCCCAGCCAGCGCCCCGACCGCCCGACGATCACCTTGCTCGGCGAGATGTTCCCCGCCGATCCTGTCGGCATCGGCCAGATGCTCGAACCGCTCGGCCTTGCCGCCGGTCCGGTCGTTCCCACGCGCGAGTGGCGCGAGCTGTACAGCGCGCTCGATTGCGCCGCGGTCGCCGCGATTCACCCGTTCTACACCGCCAGCATCCGCGAGTTCGAGGCGGCGGGCCGTCCCGTCATCGGCTCCGCGCCGGTCGGCGTCGATGGTACGGCGGCCTGGCTCGATGCCGTGGGCGCCGCCTGCGGGATTGCGCAGGACAGGGTCGATGCCGCCAAGGACCGCTTCCTGCCTGCGATCCGCGCGGCGCTGGCCGCCAGCCCGATCAGCGGCCGCATCACCGTTTCGGGTTATGAAGGCTCCGAACTGCTGGTCGCCCGGCTGCTGATCGAAAGCGGCGCGGACGTGCCCTATGTCGGCACCGCCTGCCCCAGAACGCGCTGGTCCGATCCCGACCGCGAATGGCTCGAGGCGCGCGGCGTGCGCATCCAGTACCGCGCCAGCCTGGAACAGGACATTGCGGCGGTTGAAGAATATCGCCCGAACCTGGCGATCGGCACCACCCCGGTGGTCCAGCACGCCAAGAGCGAGGCGATCCCCGCGCTCTATTTCACCAACCTCATCTCGGCGCGCCCGCTGATGGGCCCGGCAGGCGCGGGTTCGCTCGCCGTGGTCATCAACGCCGCGCTCGCCAACCAGGACCGGTTCAACCGGATGCAGAGCTTCTTCGACGGCGTCGGCCAGGAAGAGAATGCCGGCATCTGGCGCGACACCCCGGTCGACCGGCCCGAGTTCAAGAAAAAATATGCCGCGCGCATGGCGGGCCTCTCCAAGTCCGAGGAGGCGGTCGGCACATGAGCGCGCTGCCTATCC
>NZ_QKVT01000001.1:1813623-1826498 GCF_003426715.1 Blastomonas sp. UPD001 | reverse complement strand
TTACTGGGGCGCGGTCTATGCGTTCACCGCGATCAAGGGCCTGCAGGTCATCATCGACGGACCCGTGGGCTGCGAAAACCTGCCGGTCACCTCGGTGCTGCATTATACCGACGCACTGCCGCCGCACGAACTGCCGATCGTGGTCACGGGCCTCGGCGAGGAAGAGCTGGGCAAGACCGGCACCGAAGCGGCGATGCGCCGTGCATGGCAGACGCTCGATCCCGATCTTCCCGCCGTGGTCGTCACCGGATCGATCGCCGAGATGATCGGCGGCGGCGTCACGCCCAACGGCACCAATATCCGCCGCTTCCTGCCGCGCACGATCGACGAGGACCAGTGGCAGGCCGCCGATCGCGCGCTGACCTGGCTGTGGACCGAATTCGGCCCCAAGAAGGTCAAGCCGCTCGCCCCCCGCAAGGAAGGCGTGAAGCCCAAGGTCAACATCATCGGCCCGATCTACGGCACGTTCAACATGCCGAGCGACCTGGCCGAGATCCAGCGGCTGGTCGAGGGCATCGGCTGCGAGCTCAACATGGTCTTCCCGCTGGGCAGCCATCTGGCCGACGTGAAGAAGCTGGCCGATGCGGAAGTGAACATCTGCATGTACCGCGAATTCGGCCGCAACCTGTGCGAGACGCTCGAACGCCCGTATCTGCAGGCGCCGATCGGGCTGGAATCGACCACGCTCTTCCTGCGCAAGCTGGGCGAGCTGACCGGGCTCAACCCCGAGCCGTTCATCGACCGCGAGAAGCACACGACGATCAAGCCGCTCTGGGATCTGTGGCGCTCGGTCACGCAGGATTTCTTCGGCACCGCAAGTTTCGGCATCCACGCCAACGAAACCTATGCGCGCGGCATCCGCAATTTCCTAGAGCACGACATGGGGCTGCCGTGCAATTTCGCGTTCAGCCGCACGGCGGGGGTCAAGCCCGACAACGAGGCGGTGCGGCAGGCGATCCGCACCAACCCGCCGCTGGTGATGTTCGGCAGCTATAACGAACGCATGTACATGGCCGAATGCGGCGCGCGCGGCATGTACATTCCGGCGAGCTTCCCCGGCGCGGTGATCCGCCGCCACACGGGCACGCCGGTGATGGGCTATTCGGGTGCGACCTGGCTGGTGCAGGAAGTGTGCAATGCGCTGTTCGACGCGCTGTTCCACATCCTGCCGCTGTCGAGCCAGATGGATGCGGTGGCGGCGACGCCGGCCAGGATCGAGCGGGAACTCGCCTGGACCGACGAGGCCAAGGCCAGGCTCGACCGGCTGGTCGATGCGCAGCCGGTATTGGTGCGCATCTCTGCGGCCAAGACCTTGCGCGACGCTGCGGAGAGGGCAGCGCGGCGTGCAGGCGAAGATTCAGTAACCGAGGTGCGGCTGGTGGAGGAAGCCGTCGCACAGAATATGGGTGAGGTCGCGTGAGCGTCTTGTCCAGTCATCGGCCTTGGGACGGGGCCTCCAATATCCGCACAGGGCTCGCCCTGACGGATAATCGCCTGGAAGGCGCCCATGCGGCGTTCTTCCAAATCTGGAAGCTAAGGAGAATATCTCATGGCAGATGAAGGGATGGGTCCCACGACCTACCTCACAGAAAGCGAGGCGAAGGAGTTCCACAAGCTCTTCGTCGCCAGTTTCGCTTTCTTCACCATCGTCGCGATCATCGCGCACGTACTGGTTTGGCAATGGCGCCCCTGGTTCCCGGGCACGCCCGGCTATGAAGCGACATCGAGCCTCGACCCGGTGACCGACGTTCAGCTCAGCTAAGAAGGAAACCTGATCATGCATAGAATGTGGCAATCATTCGACGGCAACAGGATCCTGACTGCGCTCGCGGTCTTCCTGTTCGTCCTCGCACTTCTCATCCACTTCATCCTGTTGAGCACCAATCGCTACAACTGGCTGGAGCCCCCTATGCCGGCAGCTGCACCTGCGGCGGTTGCTGCGGCATCGGCGATTACACCCTGACTTAAGGGTAATGCCAGTGTGTCGCCTTGCCAGGCGATGAGGGCGGACCTGTGGAACCGGTTTTCACCGGTCCGCCCCTTTCACTGGATGCATGAGAACAAACGAGCCCCCGCATACGGGGAATAATCATTCACGCTCGCCGCACAGCATCGCGGCGGCGAACGAAGGAGTCTGGCAATGGCGCTCTTGAGCTTCGAGAGAAAATATCGCGTCAGAGGCGGAACATTGGTCGGCGGGGATCTGTTCGATTTCTGGGTCGGGCCATTTTATGTCGGCTTCTTCGGGATCACGACGCTGTTCTTCGCCTCGCTTGGCACTGCGCTCATCTTCTACGGTGCGTCGCAGGGCGGAACCTGGAACCCCTGGCTGATCAGCATCGCGCCGCCGGACCTGAAATATGGCCTCGGCCTTGCGCCGCTGAAAGAGGGGGGATTGTGGCAGATCATCACGGTCTGCGCGATCGGGGCGTTCGTCAGCTGGGCGCTGCGCGAGGTGGAAATCTGCCGGAAGCTGGGCATGGGCTATCATGTGCCCGTCGCCTTCGGCTTCGCGATCTTCGCCTATGTGACGCTGGTGGTGTTCCGCCCGTTCCTGCTGGGCGCCTGGGGACATGGCTTCCCCTATGGCATCTTCAGCCATCTCGATTGGGTGTCGAACGTCGGCTACCAGTATCTCCACTTCCACTACAACCCGGCGCACATGCTCGCCGTGTCGTTCTTCTTCACCACCACGCTCGCGCTCTCGATGCACGGCGCGCTGGTCCTTTCGGCCACCAACCCGGCCAAGGGGGAGGAAGTCAAATCACCCGAATATGAAGACACGTTCTTCCGCGACCTGATCGGCTATTCGGTCGGCACGCTCGGCATCCACCGCGTGGGCCT
Source organism: Blastomonas sp. UPD001 (assembly GCF_003426715.1). Taxonomy (NCBI): domain Bacteria; kingdom Pseudomonadati; phylum Pseudomonadota; class Alphaproteobacteria; order Sphingomonadales; family Blastomonadaceae; genus Blastomonas; species Blastomonas sp. UPD001. Next base: position 1,823,654 of record NZ_QKVT01000001.1, on the reverse strand, counting down.
GCTGCTGGCGCTGAACGCCGGGTTCTGGAGCGCGGTGTGCATCATCATATCCGGACCGTTCTGGACCCGCGGCTGGCCCGAATGGTGGACGTGGTGGCTCAACCTGCCGATCTGGATGTGAGAGGGGTAATCACCATGGCAAGCTACCAAAATATCTTCACCCAGGTCCAGTTGCGCGGGCATCCCGAAATGGGGATGCCGCACAAGGACGACAGCGAACCGCGCATTCCGGTCACCGCCTATAGCTACTGGATGGGCAAGCTCGGCCAGGCGCAGCTCGGGCCGCTCTATCTCGGCAAGCTGGGTCTCGCCTCGCTGCTGTTCGGCGGGCTGTCGATCGCGATCATGGGCCTCAACATGCTGGCTTCGGTCAACTGGAACCCCAATCGCTTCCTCAAGGAATTCTTCTGGCTGGCGCTCGAACCGCCGGGTCCGGAATGGGGCTTCTCGGTCTATGTGCCCCTGGCCGAAGGCGGCTGGTGGATCATCGCGGGCTTCTTCCTGACCGCCTCGATCCTGCTCTGGTGGGCGCGCACCTATCTCCGCGCCAGGGCGCTGGGCATGGGCACGCATATCGCCTGGGCCTTTGCGAGCGCGATCTGGCTGTACCTGGTGCTCGGTCTGATCCGCCCGTTTTTGCTCGGCAGCTGGTCGGAAGCGGTGCCCTTCGGCATCTTCCCGCATCTCGATTGGACCGCGGCTTTCTCGATCCGCTACGGCAACCTGTTCTACAATCCGTTCCACGCGCTATCGATCGCCTTCCTCTATGGCTCCACCTTGCTTTTCGCGATGCACGGTGCGACCATTCTGGCCGTGGGTCGCTATGGTGGCGAACGCGAGATCGAACAGATCTATGATCGCGGCACGGCCAGCGAACGCGCCGGGCTGTTCTGGCGCTGGACCATGGGCTTCAACGCCACCATGGAATCGATCCACCGTTGGGCCTGGTGGTTTGCCGTGCTGACCACATTGACCGGCGGCATCGGCATCCTGCTCACCGGCACGGTTGTCGACAACTGGTATCTCTGGGCGCAGGAGCACAATTTTGCCCCGGCCTATCCCGATACCGGCGTGGTCGATCCCAGCACGACGTTCATTCCGCCCAGCGAAGCGGTGATTGATCCAAACCAGATGGTTGAGGACCCGGGCGCTCCGCCCGTGGCCCCCGGCCCGGTGGAAGGGAACTGACAGCCATGTTGACCCTATCGAAACTGTCCGCCATGGCCGCGCTGGCCATAGCCGGTCTGTCGCTGACCGCGTGCGAGATCGGCCCCAAGCAATCGCAGCAGACGGGCTATCGCGGGACGGGGATCGTCCAGATCACCGATCCGCAGAATGTCGTGTCGCCTGGCGAAGTGCCGCCGCCACCTTATGCCCTGCCCGCGCCCAGCGGCCCCAAGGCGAGCGAGGTGTACCAGAATGTCAAGGTCCTCGGGAACATCAGCCAGGAGGAATTCGACTATACCATGGCGGCGATCACCCAATGGATCGTCCCGGCCAATGCGCCGGCCGAACAGGCCGGGTGCAATTACTGCCACAATGCCGAAAATCTGGCCGACGACAGCAAATATACCAAGGTCGTCGCGCGCCGGATGATCCAGATGACGCAGAACATCAACCAGAACTATTCGGATCACGTCAAGCAGACCGGTGTCACCTGCTATACCTGCCACCGGGGCAACGCCGTGCCGAAATATGTCTGGACCGATCCTGCGCCGAGCGACGGACGCCTGATGGGCAACAAGCGCGGCCAGAACACGCCGGCTTCCTCGGTGGCCTATTCGTCGCTGCCGATCGGCACCTTTGCCAAGTACATGCGCGGCAAGTCGGGACCGGCACGGTTGATTTCCAAGACCATCCACCCCACCACCGCGAATGTGCAGAGCGTCAAGGACGCAGAGGGCAATTATGCCATCATGATGCACCTGTCGCAGTCGCTGGGCGTCAACTGCACCTATTGCCACAACAGCCGCTCGTTCGCGCGCTGGGAACAGAGCAGCCCGCAGCGCGCGCTGGCCTGGTATGGCCTGCAAATGGTCAAGGCAACCAACGAAAACTATATCCACCCGCTGACCAGCGTGTTTCCGGCCAACCGCCTGGGCCCGCAGGGCGACCCGTACAAGACCAATTGCGCCACCTGCCACCAGATGCAGCGCAAGCCGCTGGGCGGTGCCCAGATGGCCAAGGACTATCCGGCGCTGCTGACGCTGGCGCCGGGCGGCGCCGTCTCTCCGGCGGCGGCCAGAGACAAGCTCGGGGAGGATTTTGTTTTCTTGAACGGCTAACTCATGCATCTGTTCGAAGCCCTAGTTGTCCTCCATGTGATCTGCGGGGCGACCGGGCTGATCGCGTTCTGGGTGCCGATCGCCTCGCGCAAGGGCGGCGCGGCGCACCGCAAATGGGGGCGGGTGGCGGCTATTGCCTTTATCGGGGCCGGAATCCTTGCCATCGCGATGGCGCTGCTGTCGCTCTACGGGCCGGAAAAGCGGCTGCCGATGATCACCGATCGGGTGCTGTTCGACGGGCTGTTCGGCTGGATGATGCTCTATCTCGGCATGCTGACCATCGGCTTTGCGGTCTATGGCCTCGCCGTCGTCCGCCACCGCGCCAATCGCGCGGCGCTGCGCGCGCCGCATTATCTTGCGCTGTTCGCCGCGGTGATCGCCTCGGCCGCCTGGTGCGGCTATTACGGACTGACGATCGGCCAGCCGCTGATGGCTGCGCTCGCGTTGGTCGGGCTGACCGCCGTGGCGACGCAGCTCTTCTATGTCTGGCGGCCCAGCGCGCCGCCGCGCGCGCATGTACCCGAACATTTTCGCGCGCTGCTCGGTATGGGCATCTCGGCCTATACCGCCTTCCTTTCGGTCGGGCTGATCCGGCTGGTCCCCGACCATGTTTTCAACCCCCTGATCTGGGCGGTGCCGAGCATCATCGGGGTGAGCCTGATCATCCGTTACACGCTCGCCCACCGCCCGCGCGCGGGCAGCGCGACCAGGTCCGTCCAGCGGCGGCAGGCCTAGGAGAGAGCGCGCATGAAGGACTGGATCGTCAACAATCTGGGCATCATCGAGATGCTGATGTCGGGCATTCTCGTGCTCGGCTTCTGCGCCTGGCAGTATTGGAGCGTCAGCCGGCCCGACAAGGGGGAGTAAGCGGTGTCTGCTCGAATGGGGGCAAACCACCCCCGCTCAGCCTGAGCCTGTCGAAGGCCCCGCGCCACTGGCTCCGACTGACTCCTCGTCATTCCCGCGTAGGCGGGAATCCCGCTTGATCTCCGGCGGCTGCGCAGAAAGCGGGACCCCCGCCTTCGCGGGGGTGGCGGGCTGATGGGCTGGACCGGTAGCGCGGGGCCTTCGACTGGCTCAGGCTGAGCGGGGAGGGGTGCATCTGGTTCAAAAGGACCGCAGCCCCCTATCGCTCCTTCTTCTTCGTCGGCGCGTTGAAATCCGCAGGCTTGCCTGCGACCCAGGTCAGGAACTTGGCGATCTCCGGATGGTCGCGCAGCGCCTGCACGTCCTCGCCGATCCGCCCCAGCTCGGCATTGGTGAAATGCGCGTGGATGGTGCGGTGGCAGATCGGGTGGACCGCGACGCGCGCCTTGCCGCCCTTCGACTTGGGCACCGGATGGTGCCATTCGATGACCTCGCCCAGATCGCGGCCGCACAGCCAGCAGGGCTCGGGCGGCGGCGCGGCGGCTTCATCCTCTTCCTCTTCCCAGGCGCGGCGTTTGGGCATGGCCGGATCAGTCCGCGGTCGGGCCGTTGCCGGGGCCGAGCAGATCGATCACCGCAGTCACCATCGCCTCAGTCGCCAGCGTGATCGATTCGCGCGGCTTGACCTTGAAGAACGGGCTGTGATGCGCGGGCAGCGTCATCTTGCCCGCCTTGGCCGCGTCGATATCCGCCTGTGGCGTGCCGCCGACATTGAAATACAGGCCCGGCACATCGGTATTGGGCGCGACGAAATAGGCGAAATCCTCCGCGCCCATGCCGGTCTGCGGCTCGCTGGTCAGCAGCGCGGCCTCGCCGAAGCGCCTGGCGAAGGTCTTCGTGATCCGCTCGGTCAGCGGCTTGTCGTTCACCGTCACCGGGGTCGATTCGAAGCCGACCCTGACCTGGGGCAGCTTGTCCTCGGGCAGGCCGTTCAAGCGCCCGACATTCTCGGCAATGCGCTTGATCCCGTCGAGCAGCTTCTGGCGCACCGCATTGTCATTCGACCGCACGGTAAGCTGCAGCTCGGCCTTGTCCGAGATGATGTTGTGCTTGAAGCCCGAATGGAACGAGCCGACGGTGACCACCCCGGCTTCGAGCGGCGAAATTTCGCGCGAGACCAGGGTCTGCAGCGCCATCACGATCTCCGCGCCCATCACGACCGGGTCCTTGCCCATATGCGGATAGGCGCCGTGCGTGCCGACGCCGAAAATGGTGATGTCGACCGAATCCGAAGACGAGGCGGTGAGCCCCGGCTGGATCTCGATCTTGCCGACGGGCGTTCCGGCGGACACGTGGAAGGCGAGCGCGTAATCGGGCTTGGGGAAGCGGGTATAGAGCCCATCCTGCATCATCTTGGCCGCGCCGCCGATGCGCTCTTCCGCCGGCTGCGCGACGAAGACGACCGTGCCCTTCCACTGGTCCTTCATCGCGGCGAGGCGTCGCGCGGTGCCGATCATCGAGGTGATGTGCGTATCGTGCCCGCAGGCGTGCATCACCGGCTTTTCGGTCCCGTCGATATCGACCTGTTTCACCTTAGAGGCATAAGGCAGGCCGCTATCCTCGGCGAGCGGCAGCCCGTCCATATCGGCGCGCACCATGATCACCGGGCCGTCGCCGTTCTTCATGATGCCGACCACGCCGGTCACGCCGACGCCCTCGGTCACCGTCGCTCCGGCGGCGCGCAGTTCGGCCGCGATGATCTTGGCGGTGCGCGTTTCCTTGAATGACAGTTCGGGGTTGGCGTGGAAATCGAGGAACAGCTTCTCGAGCTTGGCGTCATAATCGCTCGCCACCGCCTTGCCGAGCGCATCCTGCGCGTGCGCGGGTGTGCCGAGCGCGAGCGCCATCGCGCTGCCGATCAGGCCGAAAGCCGTTGCTCTGTTCATCGATTTCCCCTTTTTCCCCAAGGCGTTCCTGCGCCGCTTGCGCGACTATAGCGCCTGCCATCGCGGAATCTATCGTCATTCCCGCACAAGCGGGAATCCCGCTTGTGCACGACGGTTGAAGGGGAGCGGGACCCCCGCCTTCGCGGGGGTGACGATATTCATGCAGGGCGAAAAATCGGCGGGATCAATCCGCCGGACCGACCTTGAACGCGCAAAGCTTGTTGCCGTCAAGGTCGCGGAAATAGGCGCCGTAGAATGCCTGGTCGCCCTCGGGGCCGCGCAGGCCGGGTTCGCCTTCGCAGGTGCCGCCCAGTTCGAGCGCCTTGGCGTGGAGCATGTCGACCTTGGACCGCGCATCCATGGCCAGCGCAACCATGGTACCGTTGCCCGCGGTCGCGGCTTCGCCGTTATAGGGTTTTGTGATCGCGATTCCCGGCGTGCCCCAGGCGGTGCCGAACAGCGTGAAGCCGTTCTCCTCCATCCGCATCAGCTCGCTGCCGCCCAGTGCGCCGACCAGCCCGGCATAGAAGGCGCGCGCCTTGTCCAGATCGTTCGAACCCAGCGTGACATATCCGATCATCATGTCTCTCCTGCTTGTCCGGCCCGACTCAGGCCAGTTGCAGTTCGCAACCTATCATGGACATGTGTCGAGGCAATGACCTATCGGGTAATCCTCCGCATTTCCAGTGCTGATCCGCACCACGCCCTCGCCCGAGGCGCGGCTGACCCATAGCCCGGCGCGCAGGCCATAGGCCTCGCCCGGATGGCCGATCCAGACCGATCCGTCGGGCTTCTCGATCCGCTGCACGCCAAGCCCGAAGGCCTGGAAATAGCCGCGGTCGTCATCGCCATTGCTGCCATCGAAGCGCCATTGCGCGCGGGTGAGTTCGGCGAAGGACTCCGGGGTGAGCAGCCCGTCGCCGCCGTTGAGCAGCATCTGCCCCAGCCGCGCGAGACCACCGGCGGAAATGCGCATGCCGCCTTGCGGGCTGAAGGCCGAACCGTTCTTTCCGGGCGGATAGAGTTCGATATCGCAGCGGCCATCGCTCGCGGGCACATAGGCGCACTGGTCGGGTGCGCCGATCCAGTCGTCGCGCGCCACGCTGCCATCGGGGTTGTAGAGCGTGATCGCGGTCTTGGCCGCGCCCGGCTTGCATCCCGACCAGTTGTAGCAGGCGGGGATGGCGAGCGGATCGAACACCTCTTCCGCCATGATCCGGTCGAAGCGCTTGCCGCTCGCCGCCTCCATCACCGCTGCGATGACGGGGAAGTTGACATTGGCATAGCGGAAATAGGCGCCGGGCGCGTGCGCGGCATCCCAGGCCTCGGGCCTGGCGAGCAGATCGGCCAGGCTGGCATCGAGCGGGATGAAATAGCCGGCGTCGTCCTTCAGCCCCGACTGGTGCGACAGCAGCAGCCGAAGCGTGATCTTCTGCGCCGGGAACTGCGGATGCGCGACGCGCCAGCCGAGATAGAGCGACACGTCGCGGTCGAGATCGAGCACCTGCTTGTCGACCAGCCGCATCACCGCGACGCCCACCGCGAGCTTCGAGATCGAGGCGATGCGCACCGGATCGTCGAGCGTCGCCTCGCGCAGGCTCGGGCGATGGGCGAGGCCGGTGACCTTGCCGCGATCGAGCCGATCGGCGGCGAATTTCAGCTCGATGCGGACATTGTCATCGGCTTGCGCGTGGGCGGGCGTGGCGAGTGCCGCCGCAGCCAACATCGCCACCAGCACCGTCATTCCCGCGAAGGCGGGAATCCCGCTCTTGCGCCACAGCTGCTCCAGGAAGCGGGACCCCCGCGTGCGCGGGGGTGACGAGACAGGCATCATGGGTTCGGCGATCAGGCCTTGCATTCGCCGATGCGCTTGGCGCTGTTCTTCGCCTTCATCGTCATCGATCCGGTCTCCGGCGAGCTCATCACCATGTCCATCTGCATGTCATAGGTGTTCGAAGTGAAAGTGCCGCTCAGCTTGATATTGCCTTCCTGCCCGGCCTGCTTGCCCTTGCACTGGATATCGGCATCGATCTTGCCGCCCGAAAGATTGAACTTCTTGTAGGTGCATTCGTCATTCTCGGCCCCGGCAAGGAAGTCCGCGCCCGGCTTCTTCGCCTGTTCCTCGGTCAGGCAGTTCTTGGTGGTCTGGACCTGGCCGACCATCTGCTTGACGATCGCGCCGGTCATGCCCTTGGCTTCGGGCGGCAGCTTGCTCTCGTCGAACTTCACATCGACGATTTCGACCTTGTTCTCCCATTCGCCGGGGCTGAACTTGATCGATTCGGCTTCCTTGGCGACCTCTTCCTTGCTGATCTTGCCGTCGCCATCCGTGTCGGCACCGCCGCCGCTGCAGGCGGCCAGCGCGAGCAGCGGCAGGGCCAGGATCGAAACAGTCTGCATCTTCATCGGGATTCTCCATAGGGGGTTCGGGGATGCGCGACCGCATGTCCTTGTTGGCTCGCGACCCTAAAGACGCGCCCCGCGCAATGCAATCGCATCGCCGCCCTTGCGCCGGTGCCTTGGCCTTCGCATATCTCGTGCCATGGCCGAACTGGTAATCCGACGCGGGCTGGAAGAGCCGCAAACCGATGGCACGTTCGTGCCGCACAAGCCGCAGCGGCCCGAAAAGGCCGAGGGCGGGCGGCGGTTCAAGCTGGTCAGCGAATATACCCCTTCGGGCGACCAGCCGACCGCGATCAAGGAGCTGGTCGAAGGCATCAGGGCACAGGACCGCGACCAGGTGCTGCTCGGCGTCACCGGTTCGGGCAAGACCTTCACCATGGCGCAGGTGATCGAGCAGACGCAGCGACCCGCGCTGATCCTCGCGCCGAACAAGATCCTCGCCGCGCAGCTCTATGGCGAGTTCAAGAGCTTCTTCCCCGAGAACGCGGTCGAATATTTCGTCAGCTATTACGACTATTACCAGCCCGAGGCCTATGTGCCGCGCTCGGACACCTATATCGAGAAGGAATCGAGCGTAAACGAGGCGATCGACCGGATGCGGCATTCGGCGACGCGATCGCTGCTCGAGCGCGACGATGTCATCATCGTCGCGTCGGTCTCGTGCATCTACGGCATCGGTTCGGTCGAGACCTATTCGGCGATGATCTTCGACATCAAGGCGGGCGAGAGCGTCGACCAGCGCGAGCTGATCCGCAAGCTCGTCGCGCTGCAGTACAAGCGCAACGATGCCAGCTTCACCCGCGGCAATTTCCGCGTGCGCGGCGACACGCTCGAGCTCTTCCCGTCGCATTACGAGGATGTCGCCTGGCGCATCTCGTTCTTCGGCGACGAGGTCGAATCGATCGCCGAGTTCGATCCGCTGACCGGCAAGCCCGGCGCGAAGCTGGGGCAAGTGCGCGTCTATGCGAACTCGCACTATGTCACCCCCGGCCCGACGATGCAGCAGGCCGCGGCCGCGATCCGCTTCGAGCTGACCGAGCGGCTCAAGGAACTGGAGGCCGAAGGGCGGCTGCTCGAGGCGCAAAGGCTGGAGCAGCGCACCAATTTCGACCTCGAGATGATCGCTGCGACCGGCAGTTGCGCCGGCATCGAGAACTATTCACGCTTCCTCACCGGGCGCCTGCCCGGCGAACCGCCGCCGACCCTGTTCGAATATCTGCCCGAGAATGCGCTGCTGTTCATCGACGAGAGCCATCAGACCGTGCCGCAGATCGGCGCGATGGCGCGCGGCGACCACCGGCGCAAGCTGACGCTCGCCGAATATGGCTTCCGCCTGCCCAGCTGTATCGACAATCGCCCGCTGCGCTTCAACGAATGGGACGCGATGCGCCCGCAGACGGTCAGCGTCTCGGCGACGCCCGGCAACTGGGAGATGGAACAGACCGGCGGCGTGTTCGCCGAACAGGTCATCCGCCCCACCGGCCTGATCGACCCGCCGGTCGAGATCAAGCCGGTCGAGGAGCAGGTCGACGACCTGATCAATGAGTGCAAGAAGGTCGCCGCCGCCGGCTATCGCACGCTCGTCACCACGCTCACCAAGCGCATGGCCGAGGACCTCACCGAGTACATGCACGAGGCGGGGATCAAGGTCCGCTACATGCACTCGGACGTCGAGACGCTCGAGCGCATCGAGCTGATCCGCGATCTCCGGATGGGTGTCTATGACGTGCTGATCGGCATCAACCTGCTGCGCGAGGGGCTCGACATTCCCGAATGCGGGCTGGTCGCGATCCTTGATGCCGACAAGGAAGGGTTCCTGCGCTCCGAAACCTCGCTGATCCAGACGATCGGGCGTGCGGCGCGCAATGTCGAGGGCCGCGTGATCCTCTATGCCGACCGCATCACCGGCAGCATGGAGCGCGCGCTCAACGAGACCAACCGGCGCCGCGAGAAGCAGATCGCGTACAATACCGAGCACGGCATCACGCCGACCACGATCAAGCGCAATATCGGCGACATCATCGCGCATGTCGCGAGCAAGGACAGCGTGCTGGTCGACACCGGCGTCGACGACCGCCCGCATATGGTCGGCCATAACCTGCGCGCCTATATCGAGGACCTCGAAAAGAAGATGCGCGCCGCCGCCGCCGATCTGGAATTCGAGGAGGCAGGGCGCCTGCGCGACGAAATCCGCAAGCTGGAGGCGGAAGAGCTGGGGCTGCCAGTGGAACAGCGCGTCGCCGCGCCCAGGGGCCGGGCAACCGAGGGCAAGCCGGGGACGCGCAAGATGCGTTATGGGAAAACGCAACGGAAGTTTTGAGGGGTTTTGGGCGCTGAAAAAGCCCAATGGCGACACCATCAGGGATGACGCATAAGCTTGGCTTTACGGAGAAACACCGATGACCAAGCCTGACGATGGATCGATTGACAAAACCCTATCTGTCCTGTATAAAGGACAGGTCTTTGAGGTGGCTGCTCATAGAAAGGTTATTGAGTGGCTTATCCATTTGAAGGACGCTCGAGGTCGAGC
>NZ_QKVT01000001.1:1801918-1813523 GCF_003426715.1 Blastomonas sp. UPD001 | reverse complement strand
GGCGAAGGCGGGTGGTTCGCGCAAGCTGCCGGTAATGTAAATGCACAATGCCCGCGCGATAAAAACAACTATTTGAATTGCTCTAGCTTCCTGCAGAGCGATGACGGCAGTGTCAGCGCGACGAAGGAAAAATGTTCCGCCTTCCACTTTCTGATGCTCGATGACGTGGGCACGAAGGGTGAAGAAAAAAAGCTGGCCGGCGTCGAGCCAACTTATAAGCTTGAGACAAGCGCGGGCAATTTTCAATGGGGTTTTCGGTTGAATCCTCCGGTGACAGATATTGATGAAGTCGAGGCGTTGCAAAATGCGGTCGTCGCCGCAGGGCTAAGTGATCCTGGGTCAAAGGGCGTTGGGCGCTGGGTCCGGATGCCAAACGCAATCAACGGCAAAAGTAAGCACAAGGACAAAACCGGCCGCCCGTTCGAGTGCAAACTGGTAACGTGGAATCCCGGTGTGACCTACACCTCCAAGAGTTTGGCGACGGCTTTGTCGATTGAACTCGCTGCTCCGGCCGTCTCGCGGGTTGCGAGTGGGCGGACGCCCGCGAAGCGCCGCACCGGTGGGTTGGCGGGGAACGCCGTTTTTACACCGGCACCGTCCGAATACCCTGTGGTCACGGCTCTGAAGGCCAGGGGGCTGTACAAAAAGATGATCCGCGACGGTCTGCACGAGATCACTTGCCCGTGGCGCGAGGAGCACACCGACGCTCTCGACACGGGCGCGGCATACTTCGACCCCACCGCCGAGCACCCCTATGGTGGATTCAATTGTCAGCACTCGCACGGCGATCAACTATCCATTCGCAATCTGCTGGAGCAGATGGACATCAAGTCCGACGACGCCACCGGTAAACCACGCATTCGGACCATGCCCGGCCATATCAACGGGATTGTCGAAGCCGCCGAGTTCCTGCTGGCTCAAACTGGGCAGTACTTCCAGTCAGGCGGCATGATTGTTCGTATCCATCGTGATCCGTTGAGCGGTGAGCTATCGACCAGCCCGGTCAATGAGCAACAGCTGACGGCCGAACTGGCCGACGCGGCGATCTGGGAGCGACCGGAAGGCAAAGGCCAGTGGTTGCGTTGCGACCCTGGACCCAAGTATGTCCAGACGCTGCTGCGTTGCCAGGCGTACAAGCATCTGCCGGTGTTGAACGGGCTCGCTCGTCAGCCATATTTCCGGGAATCGGACGGCGTACTTGTGGTGGACTCCGGCTATGACAGTGTGAGCGGTATCTTGGCCTATTTCGATGCGTCCGATTATCAGCTCGGGGAGCCGACACACGAAGACGCTGTGGCAGCGTTGGAAGCACTGAACGTCCTCATCGGCGAATTCCATTTCGCCACTGAAGCCGACCGCTCAGCCACACTGTCCGCAATCTTCACGGCGACCGTAAGGCCGGGTTTGCCCTACGCACCGGCATTCAGCATCACCGCGTCAATGCCGGGCAGCGGCAAAAGCTTTTTGGCCAGGACCATCGCTCTGTTCGCGTCGCCAGCGCAGCCGACCACGAGCGGCTATCCGGCAACGGCGGAGGAGGCGTCAAAGGCGATCTTGGCCGCGTTGATGACCGGCCCTCCGGCGATCGTGTTCGACGACATGCAAACGGATTGGAAGCCACACGCGGTCATAAACCGCATGTTGACCTCCGACAAAATCACCGATCGCATTCTGGGCGCATCGCGCACGGCGACGGTCAGCACACGCGTCTTGCTGCTGGGTACTGGCAACAACATCGAAGCGGTCGGTGATATGACGCGGCGGGTGATCACCGCACGACTACAGCCAAAAACGTCAACGCCCTTCGAGCTCACCTACGACCGCGATCCTGTGAAGCTGTTGCAGGCGAACAGGGCCAAGTTCGTGTCGTGCGTGCTCACCATAATCCGGGCGTGGCAGGTCGCGGGGCGACCGATGACCGACGTGCCGCCCATCGCAAGCTTCGAAGGGCCGTGGAGCGAATACTGTCGGCAGCCACTCCTCTGGCTCGGGCTACCCGATCCGGCCGCTAGCCTGATGGCACAGGTCAAAGCCGATCCGTACATCGAGCCGTTGCGCCATCTCTTGAAGGCTTGGCACGGCCGCTTCGGTGACGGATCCGTTACGGTGCGCAATGTGATCGAAGACTCTGATCAATCGCCTCTGCTCGCTGAGGCACTTGACGATCTTCCGGTAACGGCAGGCGGGATGATAGATCGCAACCGGTTTGGACACTTCCTGAAAAAGAACGTCGGGCGGATTGTCGATGGCTTGGAACTGCAGCACGGCGACCTGACCGAACGCAAGTCGTGGCGCGTCGTGCAGGTGACCGTCGAAGGGGGGAAAGGGGGGTAAACCTCTTCCGCCCCCTCTACCCCCTTTGCCTGACACCCGCGCGTGACCAACCCGCCCAAGAACGCGCCCTGACCCGGCTCGCGCCCGGACGCCACCGGCCCTCGACATCTCCCATGCCCGCTCGGGCAATTTCACCAACGCCACAGCGCCAACACGCCGCGTCCGGTGGTGCACCCCTAGTGCGCCCCGGCCGGTGGCTGGCGAGCTAACCAAAACCAACGATAGAAGGGAATTTCAAAATGCCTATGGTTACGCTCAATGCCACTACAGTTCTCACCGCCGTGTGTCCGCCCGGCAAAGCGAAGATCGATCTCTATGATCAAAGCCTTCCTGGCTATCTGCTGGAAGTGCGACGTAGCGGCCAAAAGACGTTCGCGTTGCGCTTCCGCGATGATCACAATCGCCAGCGGCAAATCAAGATCGGGAACGCGGCCGACATCTCACCGTCGGCAGCACGCAAGATCGCCCAGCGCCTAAAATCGCAGGCGATCACCGGTCGCAACCCCGCGCAGGAGCGCAAGGACAAGCGTAACATTCCCACGGTGGCCGAGCTCTCGGTCCGCTATCTCGAATACGCCAGAACTTACAAGCGATCGCACGACATCGATGATCGGTATCTGCGGCTCCACCTATTGCCGAAGTTCGGCCGCCTGCATCTGGATCAACTCGATCAGACGCAAATCATGGACTGGTTGGCGTCGAAGGTCGCTGAAGGTTATGCCCAGGCGACGGTCAACCGCTGGCAGGTCATCCTGTCGCATATGATGCGGATGGCAAAGAAATGGGGGATACCGGGCTCGGAGCGCAACCCGCTTGAAGGCGTCAAGCAGAAGGAGTGCAACAATCAGATTGAACGGTACATCACTCCGGCCGAAACTGCCCGCCTGAAGGCCGCCGTGGAGGCAAGCCCCAACACCCAGCTCAAATATATCGTCGCGCTGCTGCTCCTAACAGGGTGCCGTAAGCGGGAATTGCTGGACGCCCGATGGGAGCACTTCGATATCGGACGCAGGGTATGGCGCATCCCAATGAGCAAGACCGGCAAGGCACGGCATGTGCCGCTGTCCGATCAGGCTTTGGCTGTGCTGGAGCAGGTGCCACGGTTCAAAGGGTGCGATTGGCTGCTGCCCAATCCGGCCACGTTGAAGCCGTTCACCTCGTTCTACAACTCTTGGGATACCGCCCGGAGAGCGGCTGGATTGCCGGACTTTCGGGTGCACGATTGCCGCCACCAAGTTGCCAGCGAGCTCGTGAATGCGGGGCAATCGCTTTACGTGGTGGGCAAGATTCTCGGTCATGCTCAGGCCAAGACGACAGAGCGGTACGCCCATCTCAGCCAGGGCACCCTGCTCAATGCGGTCAATCTGGCCGCCGACGCATCGGGCACTGTTTGGGCCGAAGACGCTTAGATAAAACTCGTTACCGGTCGGCGCGTCTGCGTCGGCCGGTCCATTTTTAATCTTGCATTTTTTTTTCGGGTTTTGCTCAGTTCATTCTTGCATCCGATGACGGAACCTTGACCTCCGCTCAAACGGTAAATACTGAGTGCAATACCGCTCGCTCTGCAATTCCTATACTCGCCAGAGAGGTCGACATGATTCAGCCTAAAGTCTGCTGGGTGTCCTCATTTGTAGCTTTGGCAATCGTCTGGTCGGCTGAAAGCGCGACAGCACAAGCCAAAGATCAATATCATTTCAAATTCATGCCGCAAGATGGGCAGGAGCTGACTTGGAAAAGGGGTGTCGCAGCGGTCGATAGCGAGGGAGCAGAAGCCATCGTCCGCGTGATTGACTCGATGGACTCGCTGCCGGACGATCAGACAACTTTTCGCATCACCGTTCTGAACATAGGTGAGGAGCCAGTTGAGGTGAGCTCGGAGAACATCTGGGTAGAGGACGCGTCGGGTACTCGGGTTTCGATGCTCGATTATGAAGAACTCGCAGGACGGCATCGGCGAGACATAAAGCGTCGTCAGGCCTTGGCACTTTTCGGCGGCGCAATGGCAGCGGGTTCGGCGAACGGATATACCACCGGCAGTTTCAACTACAACGGAACGACCGCAAGCGGCGGGCATTTTAGTGGGTTCGGCACCTACACCGCCTATGACCCTAACCTTGCAGCGCAGCAGAGCCAGCAAGCTGCAGCGCAAAATCAGGCAACCTTGAATGCCATTCAGATTCGGCAGTTGGGGGGAATAGAGGCGTTGAACGGGATGCTGCGTCAGACCACACTTAAGCCTGGCGAGATGACCAGCGGCATAGTGGCGTTCGATGTTCCGAGGAATCTTCGAAAAAGTGTAGAAAAGGAACCAGTGTCGATTGTGGCGAAGATTGGCAGCGCGGAACATAGGTTCCAAGCCAAACTGATTGAGCTTCCTTAGTCCAACATCCAGCTGCGTTATTGCCGGACAGGGTCAACCGGACTCGGTTGTATCCGCCCTGATGGGCAGGTGACAGGCGGAATCGGGAGTCCCACTGGGCTGAAAGTTCGTTGGCTTGGAAATGGCCAGATTAGAGCCTTCCGACGGTCTGGGTGGTTGATGGGTGGTGCATTTTGCTGGCAAGAAACCCGGTGTAAGTGCATGCAATATAACAGAAACCTCTTCACCTAAGCTAAATCTGTTCATGCTGGTCTCGGCGCTGATGGGGCTCGATGTGATGAAGGCGGCCTATGCGCACGCGATCGCGAACGAATATCGCTTCTATTCCTATGGCGATTCCTCACTGCTGCTGCCCTGAGCGCGCCGTTGGTTGATCTAGTGCGTCACTAACATAGATCAGGATTTTCGGTTTTCCCGATCAACTCGTCCCGGATTAATCTCCTGTGAACGGCGAATGCGCCGTCCCAAGCAGGAGATCCCATCCATGAGTCGCACCTCCGTTTCCGTGATCGCCATGCTGGCCGTCGCGCTGTCTGCGCCGTCCGCCATGGCCCAGACCGTCACCCAGCCGCAGGTCAATCCCGCCGCCGCCAATTCGAACCAGGACTGGTGGCCCGAGCGGCTCGACCTGTCGCCGCTGCGCCAGCATGCGCGCGAATCCAACCCGATGGGCGACGATTTCGATTATGCGAAGGAATTCCAGACGCTCGATATCGCGGCGGTCAAGGCGGACATCAAGGCGCTGATGACCACGTCGCAGGACTGGTGGCCGGCGGATTACGGCCATTACGGTCCGTTCTTCATCCGCATGGCCTGGCACAGCGCGGGCACCTATCGCACCGCCGATGGTCGCGGCGGGGCAGGTGGCGGCCAGCAGCGGTTCGAGCCCCTCAACAGCTGGCCCGACAATGCCAATCTCGATCGCGCGCGCCGGCTGCTCTGGCCGATCAAGGCGAAATACGGTCGCAAGATCAGCTGGGCCGACCTGATGGTGCTCACCGGCAATGTCGCGCTCGAATCGATGGGCTTCAAGACCTTCGGCTTCGCCGGTGGCCGCACCGACGACTGGGAGGCCGACAAGGTCTATTGGGGGCGCGAGAAGAAGTTCCTCGCCGCCGATCGCTATCATGGCGATCGCAAGCTCGAAAAGCCGCTGGCTGCGGTGCAGATGGGCCTGATCTACGTCAATCCCGAAGGCCCTAACGGCAATCCCGATCCGCTGGCCGCCGCCAAGGACATTCGCGAGACCTTCGGCCGCATGGCGATGAACGACGAGGAAACCGTCGCGCTGATCGCGGGTGGTCACACTTTCGGCAAGGCGCATGGCGCGCACAAGGCGGAAGAGTGCATCGGTGCCGATCCGGCAGGCTCGCCGACCGAGCAGCAGGGCATCGGCTGGGTCAACAAGTGCGGCACCGGCAAGGGCGTCGATGCGGTGACCAGCGGGCTGGAAGGCGCGTGGTCGGTCAACCCGATCGCCTGGACCACCCAGTATCTCGACAATCTGTTCGGCTTCGACTGGGTGCAGACGCGCAGCCCGGGCGGCGCGATCCAGTGGATCCCCAGCGACAAGAGTGCCGCGAACCTGGTCCCCGACGCGCATGACAAGACCAAGCGTCACGCGCCGATCATGTTCACCACCGATCTCGCGCTGAAGATGGACCCCGAATATCGCAAGGTCTCCGAACGTTTCCACAAAGACCCCGATGCGTTTGCCGATGCCTTTGCCCGCGCCTGGTTCAAGCTGACTCACCGCGACATGGGCCCGCGCTGGCGCTATCTGGGGGCCGAGGCGCCCAAGGTCGACCTGATCTGGCAGGACCCGGTTCCGGCGGTCGATCACCCGCTGGTCGATGCGCAGGATGTCGCATCGCTCAAGGCGCAGATCCTGGGCTCGGGTCTGACCACGCAGGAACTGGTGCGCACCGCCTGGGCGGCGGCGGCGAGCTATCGCGACACCGACATGCGCGGCGGCACCAATGGCGGACGCCTGCGGCTCGCTCCGCAAAAGGACTGGGCGGTCAACAATCCGGCGGAAATCACCAAGGTTGTCGCCAGGCTGGAAGCGATCCAGGCGAGCTTCAACAAGGCGCAGAAGGGCGGCAAGAAGATCTCGCTGGCCGACACCATCGTGCTTGCCGGTGCGGCCGGGATCGAGGAAGCCGCGCGCAAGTCCGGGCACAGCCTGACCGTGCCGTTCAAGCCGGGCCGCGGCGATGCCAGCCAGGCGCAGACCGATGTCGCCGCGTTCGAACCGCTTGAGCCGACCGCGGACGGCTTCCGCAACTATTATGGTGCGGGCAGCGTGATGTCGCCGGTCGACATGCTGGTCGATCGTGCGAACATGCTGAGCCTGACGGTGCCCGAAATGACCGTGCTGGTCGGCGGCCTGCGTGCGCTCGACGCCAATACCGGCGGGGCCAAGCATGGCGTGTTCACCAGCACGCCGGGTCAGCTCAACAACGCGTTCTTCGTCAACCTGCTCGACATGGGCAACAAGTGGACCAAGTCGCCGAGCGAAGCGGGTCTGTATGAAGGGCGCGATATCAAGTCCGGCCAGCTCAAGTGGACCGCCACGCCGGTGGACCTGATCTTCGGTTCGAACTCCGAGCTGCGCGCGGTGGCCGAAGTCTATGCGGCGAGCGACGGCGGGCAGAAGTTCGCGCAGGATTTCGTCGCGGCCTGGACCAAGGTGATGAACCTCGGCCTGCAATAAGCTTCATCCCCAAACTTGAAGGCGGCGGCGCAGGGTTTGCCAGCGCCGCCGTTTCCGTGTCCGGGTCAGAAGATCCCGAGGAATTTCTTGTCGTTCTTGCCGCCGCTGGTCGATGCCTTGCCATTGCCGACATCGTCGCGCGGCTTGCCCTTGGTGGTGCGCTGGCCGGCGGCCGTGGCGCCTTGCAGGACCGGTCCGCAGGCGGCGGATTTGGCGTCCCCCACATCGACGAACGCGAGCAGGGCGGCAGGCGGCGCCGCGAGCACGGCCAGCCCCAGTCCCGCCCCGGCACGGCCCAACAGCTCCGGGCTGATGACGTTCAGCCTCGGCTGCGAGAAATAGGGCCGAAACCAGACTGAATTTCTTGCCGTCCGCACGAAAGCCCAGGTCCATCTGCTCGGTGCCGAAGCTGAACCCGCCGCGTCCCGCGATGACGTTCTTGCGCGTGTCGATCAGGATCGGATCGGCTGCCGCCGCGCCGCGCCGCACGGTAAAGGCGACGAGGCCGCAATTGATCTGCACCGGTTCCTTGAGCTTGTTTTCGAACATCTTCTGGATGAACGTTCCGAAATCGAGCTCCGACAGCTGAACGTTGCGGGTGGTGAAGGTGCCTCGCGGGATGACGAAAGCGATGCGCCCCGAGGAGCTCGCCAGCGAATCGTGCAACGCATCGCCGGTGCCGGTCAGCTGGATGCGTCCCTTGACGGTGCCGTTGGTGCCCGCTTCGGCCACGCCGAAGCCCTTGAGCAGCTGCGCCATCGGCGTGGGTGCCAGGCGAATGTCATAACGGGTGACCGCCGGGCGGCGACGCCAGTCGATCGCGATGTCCGAGATCAGCTTGCCGCGTGCCATGGTGAGCTCGAGCGGCGAGAGCTCGAGCAGGCCATCATCGAGATCGACGGTGACCGACAGGTCGCTGAGCGGAATGCTGTCCGACCGCAGCCGGGCGGCGGTGTAGCGCACATCGGCATCGAACGCACGGAGCCCCTCGGCGCGCAGACTGGCATCGGGCAGCAGGCGCGCCGGCGCGGCGCCGGTGGCGGCGGCGGCCGCCTGGACGCCGCGTGCGGCAACAAGGTCGGGATTATAGCCGATGAAGGGCGAGACATCGATGATGTCGAGCGTCCGGGTCGCGAGCGTCGCGTCGACATGCACACGCGGTCCGCTCATGTCGACCGCGAACCGGCCCGTAATGTCGCTGGCGCCGAATCTGCCCTTAAGTGCATCGAACCGGTACAGCCGGTCCTGCTTCACCAGCGTTGCCGTCAGCGTATAGGCGCGCGTTCGGGGGATCACGACCCCGATGATGCCGAGCAGTTCGGCCGCGTTGCGCCCGCGCGCGCGGGTCGCCAGCGGCACGCCCTCGATATCCGCCAGGCTGGGCAGGGTGCCCGAAATGTCGATGATGTTATTCGCGGCGCGTGCCTGCAGCTCCAGCTTGTTCCGGCCGCGCCGCACCGTCGCATCGGGCGTCAGCAACGCGCCGGTCAGCGTGAACGGGGTCTCGCGCAGCCGACCCTTGCCGGTGAAGCGCACCGCCTCGCCGATCTTCGCGCCGCTGGACCTGATCGAAGCGAAATCCAGATCGGCCAGGAGCTGAAGCACCGGGTCCCGGTATCGAACGCTCGTGTCGCGCAGGGTCGCACGGTCGATCGTCGGCAATTCCAGCGGTTCGGCATCGCCCTTGCTGTCGAAGGTCCAGGTGTTAGCGGTGCGCCGGGCATTCCATTCCAGATCGACCGCACCGTCGGTCAGATCGAGCCAGTACAGCCGCCAGTTGCCGAACAGCAGCGCCAGCGGCGCAATGCGGGTCTCGATCCGCTTAGCCGTGAACAGATAGGGCCTTGTCGCCCATTGCGGGTTCGACACGGTCAGCCCTTCGGCCAGGAACTTGATCTTGAAAGGGGCGAAATAGAGCTGGAAATCCCCTTTCACCGCGACCTCGCGCTCGGTCAGCGACGATGCGATGCTTTCCACCGGGTGCTTCAGGAAACGGCCCTTGGTGATGAACAGGATCAGCCAGATGGCGAGCAGCGCGCCGAGCACACCGATACCGATCCTGACCGCGATACGGAGCCAGCGGCGACGGCGTTCGGTGCGCGGGGCGTTTTCACTCGCGGGTTCATCGGGGGGCAGCGGGCTGGTCGGCGCATCGTGCGAAATCGAATTCATGGTTGCGCCTAGCACTCTGGCCGCCAGCGCCAGGCCTGTTTTCCACGACGGAAACGGGCGCGGCTGCTGGCGCCGGAAGGGGATCCTGCAAGGAAAACCCGCCAGAAGGCAGGCGGTTGCACCGTCCTCCGGCGCCGGGCGCTATTTCTCCTTCATCACCCACACGCCGTCCCAGTCGCCCTCGGGCGGCGTCGCCTGCAGGATGCGGCACCGCTCGACATAGGTGCGCGACAGGCCGTCGCCGGGGTTGAGCGACAGGCATTTCTCGAAGCGGGTGATCGCCTCGTCCCAGCGCGCGGCGCGATAGGCGATGATACCGTCCTCGAAATGACCGAGCACGTCGCGCATCGCCGGAAAGGTCTGCGCGTCGTGATAGTCGAGCAGTTCGTACACGCGCACCGGCGCGGTCTTGCCCTTGACCACGACCAGATCGATGTCGCGCATCCGATACGTGCCGTTGAAGCGCGAAACGGTGTTCTCGCTCGCCAGGATGCGCGCGGAATAGGCCTTGCAAGCGCTTTCGAGGCGGCTTGCGAGGTTCACGCCATCGCCGATCACGGTATAGTCCATCCGCTTGGGGCTGCCGATATTGCCCGACACGATGTGGTCGGTATGGATGCCGACGCCCATGTCGACCGTCTTCAGGCCCCGGTCGCGGCGCTGGGCATTCCATTCCCACAACGTGCGGATCATGTTTATCGCGGCGCGCGCGGCGCGATCGGGATCGTCATCGTGACGAACGGGCAGGCCGAAGCACGCCATGATCGCATCGCCGATGAATTTGTCGAGCATCCCGCCCTGCGCGGTGATGCAATCGACCATCAAGCTGAAATATTCGTTGAGGAACGAGACGGTGCCCTGCGCGCCATATTCCTCGGTGATGGTCGTGAAGCCGCGCACGTCGGTGAACATGATGGTCGCCTCGGCGCTGACCCCGCCGAGCAGGTCGAGCGTGTCATTGTCCATCATCTGCGCAGCGATGACCGGGTCCATATAGCGCGACATGGTCGATTTCATGCGCTTCTCGCTGCTGATGTCCTCGACCATCAGCATCGAACCGAGCTTGCTGTCGTCGCTCTCGGAGACGAGCGGCATGATCGTGAGGTTGACCGATTTGACGACACCGGACAGCGCCACCTCGGCATCGGGGAAGATGTCGCTGCTGCGTTCCTCCTTCACCCGCTCGATCCGGTCGAGAATCCAGCTGCCCTGTTCATCGAGCAGGTCGGCAAGCAACCGTCCCTGGACCTCGGCCGCCTTGCACGACCAGATGCGCTCGATCGCCTGGTTGCAGGTGATGATCTTGCCCAGCGGGTCGAGCGTCAGCACGCCGTTCGACATGCTCTGCAGCACCGATTCGTTGTACAGCTTCATCCGCTGGACATCGTCGAACAGCTTGGAATTCTCGAGCGCGATGGCGATCTGCCCGGTAAAGGTCTTGAGCTGCTGCTCGTCCTTGTCGGTGAATGCGCCGGTCTTCTTGTTGAGCACCTGGGTGACGCCGATGACCTCGCCCTGCTTGTTGACGATCGGCACGCACAGGATGCAGCGGGTGAAGAAGCCGGTCTGGCGGTCGAAGCTGGGGTTGAAGCGCAGGTCCGCATAGGCGTGCGGGATGTTGAGGCTCTGACCCGTCGTGAACACCGTGCCCGCGATGCCGACATTGGACGGAAAGCGGATCTCGTTGACCTTGCCGCCCGCGGAGAACAGCGAGAACAGCGTATCGGTCGCCTTGTCGTGGATGAAGATCGTCGCGCGCTCGGCCTCGAACATGCGCACCGTTTCGGCCACCACGCGCTGGAGCAGCCGGGTGAGATCGACCTCGGAGCTGATCTCGGAGATCATCGACAGGAAGGCGAGCTCCTTGGCGCGCACCTGCTCGATCTCCTCGATCGATTGCAGGCTCTGCAGGAAGACCGTGGCCTGGCTGGTCATTTCCTCGAGCAGCGCGACATCGTCAGCGGTGAAATTGCCGTCATGCTTGTTGATGTTCTGCATCACGC
>NZ_QKVT01000001.1:1799383-1801818 GCF_003426715.1 Blastomonas sp. UPD001 | reverse complement strand
CGACCGTGCTGTTGAAGCGCGGATCGGCATAGGCGTCCTCGACCAGCAGTGATTCGCCGGTCTGGAACACGTGGCCCGCGATCCCCGAAGTGTTGAGGATGCGGATTTCCAGGCTCTGGCTGCCCTGGGCGAAACGGGAATAGAGTTCGCCGGTCTTGGGGTCGTTGAGGAACAGGGTGCCGCGATCGCAATCGAGCTCGCGCGAGGTGAGTTCGACCAGCATCGCCAGCACGCCGTCGATCTGCGTCATCGTCGCGCATTTGCGGGTGACCTCGAGCAGCACCTCGGTGCGGCGCAGCGCGGCAGCGCGCTGGCTTTCGGTCATCGGCCGCGCCAGGGTATCGGTGGTCACGCTCATCAGGCCTGTTCCCTCGTCATCTCTTCCATCCGATCGCGCAGCGCCTGGATCTGTTGCTGAAGCGCCTGGCGTTCGAGCGCATGATCGGATTCCTGGCGTGCCCGCGCCCGCTCGGCGGCGGTGCGCTCGCCATCGAGCGTCAGCCGCAGCGCGTCGATACTGCCCTTGAGCTGGGCGATCTCGGCCTGGGCAGCGGCCCTTTCGGCCTGCAGCGCCTGGTCGTGCGCGCGCTGCTGCGCTTCCATCTGGTCGCGCATCTGCTGGATGGTGGTGGTCAGGTCGGCAAGGCGGGCCGCCTCTTCGGACTGCGCGCGGGTGATCCGCCGGTCGGCATCGCTGGCCGCTGCTTCAAGGGCCTGGCGCAGGCCGTCAATAGTCGCCTGCAGGTGCAGGTTGGCGGCGCGCAGTTCGGAAAGCGCGTCCGAATGTGATTCTGGCATTATCGATCGTCCCCGCCAAAATGGTCCTATCGGTAACGGCCCATGTCAAGCGCCGTTAACCGCTGATTTGCCATATTCGGGACAATAGTGTGTGACAGCGCGCACGCGCCTGGACATTTGTTCAAGCGCGAGACGGCGCCATGTTAATCTTTGAGCTTCAATGCCTTGCGCAATTCGGCATTGATCCGGCTCTGCCAGCCCGGACCGGTTGCGCGAAAGCCCTCGAGCACCGCACGGTCGAGCCTGAGCGTCACCTGCTGCTTGGGATTGTCCGATTTGGGCCGGCCTGGGCGGGTGAGGGTACCATCGGCAGGGCGGACGAGCTTGTCTCCGATCCTGAACTCGGCTCGATCAAACTGATCGTCGGTCCATTCGGGAAGGTCGTCATCATCCCAACCGGCTGGTAAATTTGGCTTGTTCTCGGTCATTGCATTTTCTCATCGAGATGACACGAGCGCCTTGCGGGACCGGAGTCCACGCTACCATGACCAATCTTCCATCCAAGAGTCCGTAAGTTTGAAAACGGCTTTCCGGATAATCATGACGTGTGTCCTCTTGCGTGAAAGTCGGACCGTTCATGATCTCGTTGAATCGAGCTGGCGCTCGTTCAAAGTTTTTTCACGCTTAACCCTATCGAAGAAGACCTTCATCTCGCGAGTTCCTGGCAATGATGCCGGATGGCGGCATCAAGATGTTGAAACGCATGGGGAGCCTCCAGAGATAAGTGGGTCGATGCTTTTTTGTAACTACAAAAACCCGCCGCGTCAACCTATTCCATCGCCAGCAGCCGCTCTGCGCCGCCCAGGTCGACCGAGACGAGGCGGCTGACCCCCTGTTCGACCATCGTCACGCCGAACAGGCGGTGCATGCGGCTCATCGTCACCGCATTGTGCGTGACGATCAAATAGCGGGTGTCGGTGACTACGGCCATGTGATCGAGCAGGTCGCAGAACCGGTCGATATTGGCATCGTCGAGCGGCGCATCGACCTCGTCGAGCACGCAGATCGGCGCGGGGTTGGTGAGGAACAGCCCGAAGATCAACGCCACCGCCGTCAGCGCCTGCTCCCCGCCCGAAAGCAGGGTGAGCGAGGACAGGCGCTTGCCCGGGGGCTGCGCCATGATCTCGAGCCCGGCTTCGAGCGGATCGTCGCTGTCGATGAGTTCGAGATGCGCCTTGCCGCCGTTGAACAGCCGCGCGAACAGCGTGCGGAAATGCCCGTCCACCGTCTCGAAGGCGGCGAGCAGGCGCTGGCGGCCCTCGCGATTGAGCGCACCGATCGAGCCGCGCAGCCTGGCGATCGCCTCGACCAGTTCGTCATGCTCCTCGCGGATCGTCGCCATTTCGGTTTCGAGCGTGGCGAGCTCGTCCGCGGCGATCAGGTTGACCGCGCCGAGCCTTTCGCGCGCCTGATGCAGACGCTCATGCTCGGCGGCTTCGGTTTCTGCCGGTTCGACCGTGGCTGGGTCGAAAGCAAAGCGGTCGGGCAGCAGAGGGGGCGGGCACTGGAAGCGCTCGCCACAGCCTTGCGCGAGCTCGATCCGGCGCTGGTCCTGATGCTCGGCGCGCGCGCTCGCTCCGGCGCGCTGCTCGCGCGCCAGGGCGAGCGTCTCGCCGGTCGCTGCAGCGAGTCGCTCG
>NZ_QKVT01000001.1:1792020-1799283 GCF_003426715.1 Blastomonas sp. UPD001 | reverse complement strand
CGCGCGCCGACTGCAGCGCGGCGCGGGTTTCGGCCAGCGTCTCGATCGCGCTGCGCTGCCCGGTCTGCGCCTCATGCTGCGCCGTCTTGGCCGCAGCGACAGCCGCCTCGGCCGCTGCGGCTTCTGCACGCGCCTGCTTCGCCGCCTCGGCCGCCGTGCGCCAGCGGGCGAACAGCGCGCGCGCCTCGGCCACCGCAATCTGGTGGCTGAGCGCGCGGTAGCGTTCCGCCGCCTTGGCCTGGCGCGCCAGATTGGCCGCGCGCGCCTCCATGTCGGTCAGCACCTGTTGCAGGCGCTCGAGATTGGCTTCGGTCGCGCGCAGCTTCTGCTCGGCATCCTTGCGGCGGACATGGAGGCCCGCGATTCCCGCGGCCTCTTCGAGCATCTGGCGCCGCTCGACCGGGCGCGCCGAGATCACGGCGGCGATCCGCCCTTGGCTGACCAGAGCCGGGCTGTGCGCGCCGGTGGCGGCATCGGCAAAGAGCAGCGCGACATCTTTGGCGCGCACGTCGCGGCCATTGGCGCGATAGGCGCTGCCCGCGCCGCGCTCGATCCGGCGGACGACCTCGAGCTCGCCATCCTCGACCGAGACCGCCGCGAGCACAGGCTGGCTGACCTCGGTGAGCAGCGCGACCTCGGCGAAATTGCGCGCCGGGCGGGTGGCGGTGCCCGCGAAGATGACGTCCTCCATGCCGCCGCCGCGCATCGACTTGGCCGAGCTTTCACCCATGACCCAGCGGATCGCCTCGAGCAGGTTGGACTTGCCGCAGCCATTGGGCCCGACGATCCCGGTCAGCCCGGGTTCGATCCGCAGTTCGGCAGGTTCGACAAAGCTCTTGAATCCGCTGAGCTTCAGCCGCTTGAAGCGCATTGGGGCGGTGAAGGAAGGAGCAACGGGCGCAGCAGGGGCGGGACCAGAGGTTTCCCCCTGATCGGTGCTGTCAGCCGTCAACCCCCCTTGGTCCATTCAACCCCTTTCGGAAAGCCGGGGTCAGCGTGCCCCCATCGCCTGAATCTCGGTTTCCAGCGCCGGCCAGCCGGTAAATTCGACCTTGCGACCGTTGAGGAAGAAGGTCGGCGTGCCCTGGATCTCGTCTTCCTTGGTGGCGATATTGGTCGCCTCGGCCAGCGCCTGCGCGGTTTCGACATTGGTCAGGCACTGCATGGCCTGATCGCGCGAGATGCCGCGCTGGGCGAAGAAATCGATCAGGCCGGTGCCGTCGGCCAGCGCGACGAAGCGCTGATTGTCGGGCATGGCGAGCGCCGCCTCGAAACGCTGCTGGCCCATGGCCTGCGCCTTGGTGAAGATGTCCTCCTGATTGGCGAGGACCTGCTCGGTCAGCGCGAAATAGCTCTCGTTGGGGCCGCACCGGGTCAGCATCGACGCGGTGAGATCGAGCGGCTCGCGGACGAAATTGCGCAACTCGAAGCTGACCCGGCCGCTGGCGACATATTTGTCGCGGATCGTCTCGAACGCCTGTTCGGCGAATTCGGCGCAATGGCTGCAGGTCAGCGAGGCATATTCGACCAGCTTGATCGGCGCATCGGGGTTGCCCATCACATAATAGCCCTTGTCGGTCTTGGTCACCGTCTCGGTCCAGTTCTTGCCGGCAGGCGCGGGAATCGCGGCGATCGGTTCGCCGGAGGTGGCGCCTTCCGCGGTCTTGTCGGCCTCGCCGCTGCACGCGGCGACGGAGAGCATCAGGGGCAGGGCGATCAGGCTGGCAAAACGCTTCATACAGGCTTGGTCCTTGCGATAAAAC
This sequence comes from Blastomonas sp. UPD001, assembly GCF_003426715.1. Lineage (NCBI taxonomy): Bacteria > Pseudomonadati > Pseudomonadota > Alphaproteobacteria > Sphingomonadales > Blastomonadaceae > Blastomonas > Blastomonas sp. UPD001. The sequence continues at coordinate 1,797,520 of NZ_QKVT01000001.1, read as the reverse complement.
AGGTCGATCGGTCATCAATTCCTCCCCTGCAAGGGGAGGGGAACCATCCGTCAGGATGGTGGAGGGGTATCACCCTGGCAGCACCGCGGACACCCCTCCGCCAGCCCTTTGGGCTGCCACCTCCGCTTGCAGGGGAGGATTTTCCTACCGGTTATCTCCAATGCACGCTCTAGCGGCTGGCCAGCAGCGGTTCCAGACTTTTCCAGTCGTAGACATTGGGCTGCAGCTTGCCGTTGATGGTGAAGCTGGGCGTACCCTCGATCTTCACCGTTTCGCCGGCGAACTTGGTCATTGCCAGCACCTTGCCCTGTTCGGTCTTGTTGGCAAGGCACGCATCGATCTGGGCATTGGTGGCCAGCGGTGCATGCCGACGCAGCTCGTCATACAGGCCGAGATCGCTGGCAATGCGCTTCAATCGGGCATTGATGTCGCCCTGATACCAGGCCGCCTGGCCTTCGCGGCCCAGGCTGCCGGCCTTGGTCATCCAGGTGCGCTGGCTGGCGAGCAGGCCGTGATGGCGACGGAAGAAGCTGCGCGGTTCGCCGCAGCGCGCCAGCAGTGCGACGGTCATGTCGAGCGGATCGCGGATGAAATTGCGCACTTCCAGGCTGGTCTTGCCCTTGGCGATGAAGCCGTCGGCCAGCGCGGGGTTCGATTCCTGCTCAAACGCCGCGCAATGCGGGCAGGTATAGCTCATGTACTCGACGATCTTCTGGGTCGCGGCAGGGTTGCCCAGAACATGCCCGCCAACCTGGCTCTGGCTCACCCGGTTCGACCAGTCGGCAGGTGCGGCGGCTTTCTGCGCGGTGCCGGGCGATACGGCGAACAGGCTCGCGGCGGCGGCGAGCGCGATGGCGGAAACGGCAAGAAGCGGGCGCAAAGGCGCAATCATCGATCAACCTCATCAGGCAAGGGCGGCGCAAACAGGCGCACGGGTTTCAGATTGTCGCTCCTTAGCTGAACCGGGGCTGGCCGTGGAGCCTTGGCTGCCGCCTCGCGCGCCTCCTTTTCCTCGAGGCTGCGCGCGAGCGATTCGAGCACGGTCTGCAATTCGGGATCGGCAATCGGCTTGAGGCCATCGGCGGGCGCGATGTGGGGCGTCAGCGTTCCGTGGCGATATCGAACGCGCGCCACCGCCGCATAACCGAAAAAGCGGTTCACCCGCGCGATGATCTCGGGCTCGGCATGCTGCATGAAGATCGCGGTCGCGCTGGTCACGACCAGATGCAGCGTGCCATCCGCCTTCTTGCCGCGCGCGAAGGCGATCGATTCGGGGCTCGCCATCGCGGCATAGCGCGGCCCGGCAATCTCGGCCCAGCGGCTGACCAGCGAGCTCTGGATGAAGCCGAACTTGCGAAAGCTGGTCTCGCCGATCGACGAAATCAGGTCGGCTATGCCGCGCGCATCGCCGCCCCGCCTGCGCCGTGGAGGGGCAGCAGGCTGCGCCGCCTTGCGCGGCCGGGTGGTGACGGGCTTATCGCTTTCCATTTCGCGCGCGACCATGGCATAGCCGCCCCATGTCCGTCGAGTGTCGCGATGATATTGTGGAAACCGGCACCGGCGCGATCGCTGCGGCGCTGCTCGAGCATTATGATATGCATGCGCGTGATCTGCCCTGGCGCGTCTCGCCCGCCACGCGCAGGGCAGGGGTGACGCCCGATCCGTATCGCGTCTGGCTGTCCGAGGTCATGCTGCAGCAGACCACGGTCGCGGCGGTGACCGGCTATTTCGAACGGTTCACGACGCGCTGGCCGACGGTCGAGGCGCTGGCCGCCGCGCCGCAGGAGGACGTGCTCGCCGCCTGGGCGGGGCTCGGCTATTATGCTCGCGCGCGCAACCTTATCGCCTGCGCCAACGTGGTGGCGAACGAGCATGGCGGGCGTTTTCCCGAGACCGAGGCAGGCCTGCGCGGCTTGCCGGGGATTGGCGACTATACCGCCGCGGCTATCGCCGCGATCGCCTTTGACCAACCCGCGGCGGTGGTCGATGCCAATGTCGAGCGGGTGGTCGCGCGGCTCTTCGCGATCACCACACCGCTCCCCGCAGCCCGTCCCGAAATCCGCAAGCGCACCGCCGAGATCACTCCGCGCGAGCTTCCCGGCGACTTTGCCCAGGCGATGATGGATCTGGGCGCGACCATTTGCACCGTGCGCAACCCATCGTGCCTGCTCTGCCCGCTGGCGCCGCACTGCGAAGCGCGCGCGCAGGGCATCGCCGAATCGCTGCCGGTCAAGCCGCCCAAAAAGGCCAAGCCGCAGCGCACCGGCACCGCCTTCTGGATCGAACAGGACGGGCAGGTGATGCTCGTCCAGCGTCCTGGCAAGGGCATGCTCGGCGGCATGCGCGCGCTGCCCGACGATGGCTGGGTCGCAGGACGCGACGGAAGCGGGCAGCCGCCCATTACCGGCCAGTGGCGGGTCATCGATGCGGCGGTGACGCATGTGTTCACGCATTTTTCGCTCGAGCTCGCATTGGCGCTTTATCGCGGCCCTCAAATCGATAAGGTTGCCATTGAAAACCTGAATGGCATCTGGTGGCCGGTGGAACGGATTGCGGAAGCGGGGCTTCCCACGCTGTTCGCCAGGGCGGCTTCCGTCGCCATTCAGCATCGATAAAGCCGGGCTCGCGATAGGCGCAGATCCGATCAACGGGAGAAACACATGTCGAAGCTTTTGAGCCAGATGCCGCAGATGAACCGCCGCCACATGCTGGGTTCGGCGGGCCTGCTCGGCCTGTTCGCCGCGATGCCCGGCTATGCGCGCGCGATGGCGAGCGGCGATTTCAACCTGATCCGCAAGCAGGTCGAGGACTATGTCGCCAGCAAGAAGGTGGCAGGCATGCTGGTGTCGATCGGCTTCGGCGCGCAGCCGGCTGCGCTGGTCGGCGCGGGCAATCTGGCGCTCGATATCCCGACCCCGGTCGATGCCAATTCGCTCTGGCGTGTCTATTCGATGACCAAGCCGATCACCGGCATGGCCGCGATGATGCTGGTCGAACAGGGCAAGCTCAAGCTCGACCAGCCGATCGCCGATTTCATCCCGGAATTCGCGAACATGAAGGTGCTGACCGACCCGGCCAAGTCGCTCGATTCGGTCCCCGCGAAGACAATGATCACCCCGCGCCATCTGATGACGCACACGGCGGGGCTGGGGTACAATATCGTCACCAAGGGGCCGCTGCTCGACGAATATAACAAGCTCGGCATCTCGCCCGCCGCGGTCAGCTTTGTCGACCATATCCGCGGCTTCCGCGCGTCGGGCTTTACCCAGTACATGCCGGCAGAAACCTATCCCTTCCAGCGCGAATTCCCCAAGATGGTCTATGACCAGCTCCAGGCGATGGGCTGAGCGAAGGCCGGGGGCACGACATGAGTCTTTCGCTGATCGCTCCGGCCTTGACCGGCAATCGCATCGACCGCGCCGACCAGGTGCGCGTCGATCCGGACCGGCTGGCCGGATACATGAACTGGAAGGCCAAGGTCCTCAGCCTCAACGGGCTCGACCCCGCGGTCGATTTCGAAGGAAGGCTGGTCTGGCGCAGCCTCGCCGATGCCGCGCCCGACAGCGAGTTCATCTTTCTCGGCCTGATCGACGAGAAGGCGCATTTTGCCGAGCTGAAGCGCGGGGAGCGCGGATCGGGGCTCAACTACAATCCGCGTGTCTGGCAGATGCTCGCCGGGCTCCCCGCCGATGAGCTCGCGCTCTATGGCGGCGCGCGGACGCTGGTCGACTGGCATGCGCGGCACCGCTTCTGCTCGCTGTGCGGTGCGGCCAGCGCGATGAGCAAGGGTGGCTGGTCGCGCACCTGCACCGGCTGCGGCGCAGAGCATTTCCCGCGCGTCGATCCGGTGACGATCATGCTCTCCGAATATCGGGGCAAGGTTCTGCTCGGCCGCCAGCCGCGCTTTCCGCCGCGCCGCTTCTCGGCGCTCGCCGGTTTCGTCGAGCCGGGCGAGGGCATCGAGGAGGCGGTCGCGCGCGAGCTGTGGGAGGAGGCGGGCGTGCGCGTAAGGAACGTGCGCTATGTCGCCAGCCAGCCCTGGCCGTTCCCGTCATCGCTGATGATCGCGTGCACTAGCGAGGCGCTGAGCGACGAACTCACGCTCGACACCACCGAGATCGAGGAAGCGGGCTGGTTCAGCGCTGCGGAAGTCCGCGCCGCCATGGCGGGCGACGAAAGCGCCCCGTTCATCGCACCGCCGCCCTTCGCGATCGCGCACGATCTGCTCAAGCACTGGCTGTCGCAGCAATAGCCGCGCGGACGGAGGGGCTCGGCCGAGCGCGGAAGCACACAGCAGATATTGACGCGCCCCGCATCCAATGGCATGTGCGCCCGACCACGCCACACGGCGCCAGGCGCGCGGGTATAGCTTAGTGGTAAAGCTCCAGCCTTCCAAGCTGGCTAGGCGGGTTCGATTCCCGCTACCCGCTCCAAGGCCTCTCTCAGGGGGTCCGAAAACGGCTCGTAAGCAGCTGTTTTACAGCGCTTTTTTGTGATATGCTTTCTTAGCAGTTCCAGTAATGTTCCCCTACACATTGCCCATTTGATGGGGTTTTTGATGGACCTGCAGCCAAACTTGCTGGTGAGAGGTCCATCACAATGGCTGGAAGTGCTAGAAAACCCGGGCTTACAGCGGCAACAGTTGCTCGCGCGAAGCCCAAAACCACCGATTATAAGCTATCTGACCGGGATGGAATGTACCTGCTGGTGAAGCCCAGCGGTACTAAATATTGGCGGATGAACTACCGCCATTTCGGCAGCCAGCGGACGGTGTCGTTCGGTCGCTACCCTGAAGTCAGTCTGGCAGAAGCCAGGCAGCGCCTCATTGAGGCCCGGCGGCTGATCGCGGACGGTATCGACCCCGTCGACCAGGCCAAGCTGGACAAAATCGCCGATAGCGTTGCGGCGTCCAACTCCTTCGAATTGGTGGCCGCCGAATGGTTGGAGAAGGTCAGGCTCGAGGATAGGGCGGCAGCATCGATCAAGAAGTACGAGTGGCAGCTTAGTCTGGTGACGCCCACCATCGGGCGGCGACCGATCTCAAAGATCACTGCCCATGAGGTTCTGGTGGCGCTCAAGAAAATCGAACGGACCAAGCGGTTCTATACCGCCACCAGCGTACGGACCACCTGCAGCCAGATTTTCCGTTTCGCGATCGCAACTGCGCGGGCCGAGCGCGATGTGTGCGCTGATCTTCGTGGCGCGCTGGTGACGCCCAAGGTTGTACACCGTGCTGCAATTACCACGCCTAACGAAGCAGGAGCCTTGCTGCGCTCAATTGAAGGCTACGAGGGCGACGTTCTTACTCGGATCGCGATGCAATTCCTCGCAAACGTTTTTGTTCGCCCTGGCGAGCTCCGGCATGCTGAATGGGCTGAGTTCGACTTTAGTCGCAAGGTTTGGACGATTCCTGCGCACAAGATGAAGATGCGAAGGCCTCACGCCGTGCCCCTGTCACGCCAGGCTTTGGAAATCTTGCGCCAGATCGAGCATGACGCAG
>NZ_QKVT01000001.1:1767424-1791920 GCF_003426715.1 Blastomonas sp. UPD001 | reverse complement strand
CGACCACGGCTTCGGTCATCGGAGCGTGCGCCAGCTGCCGTTCTGCGGCTTCGAGCACATTGCCGACAAAGTCCGATCCGAGCGATCGGCAGATATCGGCCTGGCGGGACAGTTCGGCATGCGCGGGTAACCGAATGGAAGGTCGTAACTCGGACGTTTCGGGGGTGCGTGGGCGCGATGGCCGCAATGTATCGGCGATAACCTGAGTAGAAATGAGTGCAGCCATGATTCTCGCCAACGACCCAGCCGGCAGACACTCCCGACCCCGGCAAACTGGCTAGGTAATCAGCGTAAACAAGCAGTTAACGGAAGATGGGCGAGGGAGAAGCCGCGCGCACCGGCGGCGCGCCGGCCCGGTCGGGGCGCCGGCGCGACCCGACCCGCGGCACGCTCCTTTCGCTGCAGGCCCGATCTGCGCGTCTGTGACGCCCTCGATTCCGGCTGCGACAGAGGCCCCAAACTGCCGTCGGCCTGCGCAGGTGACCACGCGTCCGCCAGCCGCCATCCGGGCCTGCTCGGCCGGCCAGAGGGGTCTGCGACTGAACCGCGCGACGCTACGTAACGAGCCGATTTCGCAGGGTTTTTGGAGGCTCCGTTCGCATCCGGATATCGCCGAATCTTGGTCAATCGCCGTTAACCACGCTTTAATTGGAATCCCATAGTCCGGGCTTCGGAGGCTATTACAGCAGGGGCATTTCATGCATTCTTACAAGTACCGAGTAACTACTGGCGCGTCCTTTTTCGTCATGGCGATGGTGGCCATGGCCGCGCCCGCCGGAGCGCAGGAATCCAAGCCGATGACGGCCTGGGAGGCGAGCCGGACCGTCGATGAAGGCGATATGGTCACGACCGGCGTGGCGCGCGGACGCGACCGGCTGAACAGCGCCACCTCGACCAGCGCCATCAAGGAAAACGACATCATTTCCATCGCGCCGCGATCACTGGCCGAACTGTTCCGCAATATCCCGGGCATTCGCGTCAACGCGAGCACCGGCGAGGCGGGCAACAGCTACACCGTGCGCGGCCTGCCGCTGGTCAATGACGGTGCCAAGTACATCCAACTGCAGGAAGATGGCCTGCCGGTGCTCGAGTTCGGCGACCTCCTGACATTGACGCCCGACATCTTCATCCGCGCCGACCTCAATGTCGCGCAGGTGGAATCGATCCGCGGCGGCTCGGCCTCGACCTTCGCATCGAATGCGCCGGGCGGGGTGATCAACCTGATCTCCAAGACCGGCGAGGTCGAGGGCGGATCGATCATGGGGACGATCGGCCTCGACTATGAAAGCTATCGCACCGATTTCGATTACGGCGCGCGGCTGGGCGACGGCTGGCGCTTCCATGTCGGCGGCTTCTATCGCGAGGGTGAAGGTCCGCGCGAAACCGGCATGAACTCGATGCGCGGCGGCCAAGTGAAGTTCAACGTCACCAAGCAGTTCGACGGCGGCTATATCCGCGTTTACGGCAAGCTGCTCGATGATCGCGCACCCAGCTTCATCAACACGCCGCTGCTGGTGACGGGCACCAATGCCGATCCCAGCTTTGCCGATCCGCGCGGGCTCGACAGCCGTACCGATTCGCTGCTGTCGCCGAGCCTGCCGAACTCGCTGCGTCTCGGTGCCTCGGGCTCGCCGACCCGCGAGAATCTGAGCACCGGCACGCACGCCAAGGCCAAGGCGCTGGGCTTCGATGCGCAGTTCACGCTGGGCGACTGGTCGGTGACCAACCGCTTCCGCTATGCCGACCAGTCGCTACGCAGCGTGATCCTGTTCCCGTCGGCGACCGCACCGGCCGCTGCCTTCGCCACCCGCTTCGGTGGCCCGGGCGCGACGCTGAGCTTCGCCGCCGGTCCCCGCGCCGGCCAGGCGTTCGACGGATCGGGCAACGGTCTTCTGACGCTGTCGTTCATCGCGGATTCCGATGCACCCGATGTCAGCAACATGACCAATGACCTGCGTGTCAGCCGGGTCTGGACCATCGGCGGCGGTGACCTCACCACGACGGCGGGGCTCTATCGATCGAGCCAGGAATATGTGTCGGAAATCGGCTTCACCACCTTCTTCCAGGATGCGGTCGGCGGCGGTCGTTCGGTGCCGATCAACCTGCGCACCGCCACCGGCATCCCGGTGACCGACGGCGGGGTGCTGGTCTATGGCAGCGCCGGCGGCTTCGGCAACTCGAAGAACACCGACATGACCTATCAGGTTACCGCGCCGTTCGGGTCGTTCAACTATGCCAAGGGCAAGATCGCGATCGGCGGCTCGATCCGCTGGGACAATGTCCGCGCGCGCGGCAACATCATCAACGATACCGGCGCGCGCCCGTTCGACATCAACGGCAACGGCACGATTTCGGTGCCGGAAGGCCGCGTGACGTTCATCCCGGTCGGCGTGACCTTCCCGGTGAACTACAATCACGACTATGTGTCCTACTCGCTCAGCACCAATGTCCGCGTGTCCGAGCCATTCTCGGTCTTCGCACGCTATAGCCGCGGCGGACGTGCCGGTGCGGACAAGATCCTGTTCACGCCTGCGGTCAGCACCGTCACCGGTGCGCTGGTCAACAGCGTTGCAGGTCATGACGTGCTGCGCCAGGCCGAGATCGGCCTGAAATACCGCCAGAACGGCATCGTGCTGAACCTGACGGGCTTCTACGCGCTCACCGACGAGACCAATTCGCAGCTGCTGACCAACCCGGCCACGGGGCTGACCCAGCTGGTGACTGTCGCGCGGTCGTACAAGGCCTATGGCCTCGAGTTCGAGGGCGGCATCCGTCGCGGTCCGTTCAGCGTGACGGCGCATGCGACCTATACCGAAGCGGAGATCGACGCGGCGGAAAACCCCGCGCTGGTCGGCAACACCCCGCGCGGCCAGCCCAAGCTGCTCTATGGCATCCGCCCGCAGTTCGACAGCGACATGGTCTCGGTCGGCGTCAATGTCATCGGCACGACGGGCAGCTTTGCGCAGGACGTCAACCTGATCCGGCTGCCGGCCTTCACCACCGTGGGCGCCTTTGCTCAATTCCGCCCGATGGAAAGGCTCGAGTTCAGCGTGAACGCGAGCAACCTGTTCAACGAACGGGCCATTACCAGCATCTCCGAAGGGGCCATCCCCGCATCGGGCGTGGTGATGGCGCGGACCATGTACGGCCGCACGGTGTCGGCTTCTGCACGGTTCTTCTTCTGATGCGCTGCCTGCCCCGGAACATCGCACCAGCCGCCGCGCGGCTGTCACTGTGCCCCGGGGCGGGCGCCCATTTCACCTGGACCACAAAGGCTTGATCATGCTGAACAAACTGAACATTCCCCGGAAGCTCAGCCTGTCCTTCCTGATGATCTGCAGCTCTGCGGCGCTGATGATGATCGTTTTCGCCATCAATCTGTGGATGATCCAGTCGTCGACGGAGCAGAACAACCATTCGCAGCTCATCTATGGCAAGGTCCAGGTGCTGGAGACCTCGCTGCTGCGCCAGAACAGCCAGTTTCGCGGCTTTCTGGTGACCGGCGACGAAAGCTATCTGAAATCCTACTACGAAGGCCGCGACGAATATGACGCCGCCGCCAGGGAGCTCGAAACGCTGATCGTCAACCCGGCGCACCTCAAGCTGCTCGAGGAAGCGCGCAGCGAAACGCTGGCCTGGCGCAAGAACTGGGGCGACCGGCTGATCCAGTGGACGCAGCAGGGGCGTCGCGAGGCGGCGGTCGAGGCGGTGCAGAATGCCGGCAAGGCGGTGCTGGTGAGCAAGGCGGTGCTGCCGCTGCGCGATATCCGCGACGCCGAACTCGCCTCGATCGAGAAGAATTCGGCGCGGCAGGATTCGGCGCTGACCTCGGCGATCATCGCGCTGGTGCTGGGCGGCATCGCGCTGATCGGGATCGCGATCGGTCTTGCGGTTGCGCTCAGCCGTGCCATCGCGCTGCCGATCACGCGGCTCACCGACGCCATGGCGAGCCTCGCTGCAGGCAAGAATGCCATCGATGTCGATGTGAACCGCCCGGACGAGCTGGGCGACATGGCGCGCGCCGTGGTCGTGTTCCGCGATGCCGCGGTCGCCAAGGCCCGCGCCGACGAGGAGCAGGCCAATGTCGTGACCGCGCTGGGCAAGGGGCTGGAGGCGCTCGCATCGGGCGACATGACCTATCAGATTACCGAACCTTTCGCGGCCAATTACGACGGCCTGCGCCTGACCTTCAACCGCACGGTCGAGGGCCTGGAAAGCAGCCTGTCGAGCGTCGCCAGCTCTGCCCAGAGCGTGCACAATGGCGCAGGCGAGATCCGCGCCGCATCCGAAGACCTGTCGCAGCGCACCGAGCAGCAGGCGGCGAGCCTCGAGGGCGCCGCGAGCGCGATGGACAAGGTGACCGGCATGGTCGGCGATTCCGCCAGCAGCGCCAAGACCGCGCGGATCGAGATCGATACCGTGCACAAGGACGCCAATGAAGGCGGCCAGGTCGTCGACAAGGCGGTGAGCGCGATGGATGCGATCGAGCGCAGCTCGCAGGAGATCGGCCAGATCATCAACGTCATCGACAGCATCGCCTTCCAGACCAACCTGCTGGCGCTCAACGCCGGGGTCGAGGCGGCGCGCGCGGGCGAATCCGGCAAGGGCTTCGCGGTCGTCGCCAACGAGGTCCGCAGCCTCGCGCAGCGCTCGGCCGATGCGGCGAAGGACATCAAGGCGCTGATCACCGCGTCGAGCGAGCAGGTGCAGGAAGGCGTGGGCCTCGTGGCCGAGACCGGCAAGATGTTCGACCGCATCATGGGCCGCATCGGCGATGTGAGCCGGATGGTGGCGGAGATTGCCGACAATGCCGAAACCCAGTCGTCCAACCTGCGCAGCGTCAACGCTTCCGTGGGCGACATGGACAAGATGACCCAGCAGAACGCCGCGATGGTCGAGGAAACCACCGCCGCCGCGCGCACGCTGGCATCGGAGGCAGACGAACTCGCCTCGCTGGTCGGCCGCTTCCGGCTGAAGACCACCCACGGCCGCGCCGCCGGCCCGGCAGCCGCTACAGGTTTCAGCCGCCCGGCCGCCAAGCCCCGCCCGATGCCGCGAACCAGCGGCAACCTGGCGCTCAGCCCGGCGGTCGACGACGACGACTGGAGCGAATTCTGACGCGCCGAAAGGCAAAGGACGAACGGGAGGAGGGGCCGGGCTGGCGACAGTCCGGCCTCTTTTTTGGGCAAAGGCTGCCGAGTTTTCTCGACCTGTCCCGCCGGTTCAGTAAATGGCAAAGGCGCGGCTGGCGATGAAGTCGATGACCTTGTCACCCACGGATGTGGTCAGGGCCGGATGGAGGTTCGCGCTTCCCTTCGGACCGACTATTTGCTAACAGAAACTCATGTCAGCAGCAACACTTTCTGATAACAAAAAGAAGATGGGTCGCCCCGCTACCGGTGTGGGGACCATGATCGGGGTGCGCCTGCATTCCGAACAGCTCGCCGCGCTCGATGCCTGGATCGCTGCGCAGCCGGACAAGCCGTCACGGCCGGAGGCAGTGCGTCGGATCTTGGCCGGGGCAATCGAGAATGGTTGAACAGGTTCCAAAGCGCACAGTCGGAGAGCAAGTTCCGGACAATTTTATTCGACATCAGCTGCATCACGAGGCAGCCGAAGCCGATAGGCGATACATGCTTCAGCGCCGCGACCAGTTCTCTGAGCGGCTCATTTTGGGGGTACTTGCACTCAATGGTGGGTCGTTGGTTGCTCTGTTGGGCGTTCTCGGATCAAAAAGCACTGCAAGTGCATTGGGCTTCACACCAGGAATATCAATATTTTCCGTGAGCGCGTTCGTCGTCGGCATCGTATTATCCGGCTTTGCCGCAAATCAACGAGAAACCGTGTACATGAATGAGGCTAGCGATGCGGGCGTCAAGGTGCATGCTTTGGTTTCGTTGACTTCACACCGCGACGATCAGCTTACCAACGATAATTGGGCGAGATATGGCGCATCACTTGACGAAATGCGCGACGTTCCCGTGGTTGGTTTCCAGTGGAATGCATTATCGATCTACGCACGACATTTGGCGGGAGGCGCGTGGCTATCTGGGATTACGGCGCCACTTTTGACAAAGCTAGGTGCGACTATCCCGCCTATCGAAAGTTGGTGGCCTTTTTGAGCAGATCGCCATCTGCCGCGCCTAGGCCGACCGCCACCGGGCGCGCTGCGATAGCGCTTGGCGGGGCTTATCCTGGCAGGAAAAAGCGAAAGGCCCCCAAGGCGCAAACCTTGGGGGCCTTATCGACACTATGCCCGAGCTTGTTATCGCCGTAGGCATAGCCGCCTCTTGCGAGGTCTTGAGGCTGCATGGCAGGGCCACCAGCGAACAGCCGGAATATATGCTCACCTCTGTGAATAGTCAATTAATCGAGGCGCAGCGCTCGCCGCACCGCTTGACGCACAACCTCGAATTGTTCCTCCGAAACTCGGAGATCCGAAAGGTATTGCCGCTTGCCTTCGTGATCGCGAGCGGTCCTGAACAGATCTAGCCTTCGGAGAGATACGGTTGCGAGCATATCGCACTTGGCCCACCACACCGTTTCATCGAACGGGGCAGGCAAGGGACGTTCCAACTCGAGCCGACAATGGTAATCGTTGCGCTCGTCTGATGGCGTTCCGCTTAACGGCACAATAGTGTGAAGCAAATCTCTGCGGGGCAATCGGCCAACAAGCACAATGGCAGGTCTGCGCTTGACCATCTCAGGGGGGGCGGAAACCGCCTTGGTCGAAGTCACAAAGCAGAATTGTACGGGGTGCAGCAGCGAATTTAATTGCCATGAATGCTATTTTGCCGGAGTCGGGTTAGCCCGCAAGCCGATAGCTCACAAATATGTGGAAATTGCCTGCAAGAGCTGAGCAGCCAGATTCTCAAAAGGGGCTGGCAACGCACCGCGCCCCGTCGCCTTCCGCCGACAATGCAGGGGCTTCCGATTTGCCCTTGGCCTGCCTGGCGATCGTATCAGGGGCGATGCGGACGGCCAAAACAAGATGCAACCGGATGCGGATGTAATGGCCCGAGGGGGCAATGTCCGATCTGCATGACGGGAACCGCGGGATCTGGTAGCTTAGGGGCATGGCAGTGCTACTTGATCAAACTGAGTATTTGAGGGAGCATTACGGCTATGAGCTTTGGATGCTTCGAGAATTGCACAACAGAATGGTCGAGCCTCAGGTCTTTCATGCATTCGATTTTGTAATCCGAAATGCATGCATTGAAGCGTTTTGCGTTCACGCTCGCGCTCTTATCGACTTTTTTGCTACCCAACCATCAGGCAAAAACCGCTCCACCGATGTGGTCGCTGACCTATTTTGTCCCGGTTTCAGCACGGCCATCGACGGTGGATCTGCCGCATTCAATGTCAAGGTCAACAAGCAGATTGCGCACCTGACCCAGGAGCGCGCATCCCCGATCAAAGTGAACGGAATTGATTTTGCCATCGTCCGGACGACGATCGAGACTCAGCATCGGAGGTTTCATGCTTCGTTGTCTCTGGCGCTCGCAGAGATTGTACCGCCGCCCGATGACAGATTCTCGCCTTAGCGCACCCTGCAGTATGACCCAATGAGGCTCGGCTGTAGTTAGCCGAAAAGTTGGCCGGAGCAGGCTGTTGGCCCGCAATTTTCCGTTAAGTCATTGAAAAATGGTGGACGCACTAGGGCTCGAACCTAGGACCCGCTGATTAAGAGCGGCAATCAGCGGGTCTTAGGTAAATCCATTCTATCTCAATATCATTGATTTTCAATTATATGGGTGTCACTGTGTCCCAGTGTATATCGGGGTATTTCGGGTCAAATGTTACCTAAGGTAACACCCGAGAAGGTACACCAAGGAGGCACTCATGGCTTCAAAACCGGTCGGTCTAACTGACGCAAAGATACGAGGGCTGAAAGCGCCTTCTGAGGGCCAAGTCGAGATCAAAGATGCGATTGTCCCTGGGCTGCGTCTGAGGGTCGGGGCGTCTGGCGTCCGAACGTTCCTATTGCGTAAGCGGGTGTCTGGCGTCGTTCGGAATATCACAATCGGCAGGTATTCTGACCGCTTCGGTCTGGTCGATGCACGGAAGAAGGCGCGAGTTGTGCTTTCCGATATTGAAGCGGGCGGAGACCCTTATCAGCACGTGCCGAAGCCGACGCGAGGAGCTGCGGCAGGCACATTGCGCGGCATGTGGCCGGACTATAGGGCAGCCAAAGCCGACCGCAGGTCAATTGCTGAGATAGAGCGGGTTTTCAACCGACACATCCTTCCGAAATTCGGCGATAGGATGCCCGAGACGATTACGCGTGCCGAGATCACCCGGTTCATAGACAGCATTGCTGCAGAAACGCCCGTCATGGCTCGGGGAGTTCTCGGTCAGTTTTCTTCCTTCTACGGGTGGGCACTGCCGCGCCTCGAGCGATTACAATTCAATCCTTGCAGAGACGCTGGACGTCCGCCTCCTCCAAAGGCGCGCGATCGAGTTCTTGATGTAAGGGAAATCGGTTTGCTGTGGAACATTTTAGACGAGGAGGGTCCTCCGTTCGGACCGGCTATCAAACTGCTGCTGTTGACAGGTCAACGCCGGAACGAAGTGTTCAGCGCAGACCGGTCAGAATTCGATTTTGAGACCAGGCTCTGGACGATACCGGCAAGCCGCTCGAAAAACGGGGTCGCGCATCTCGTGCCACTATCGGAGCCCGTCATCGAACTGCTGAAGGGTATTTGGACCCTGAGTGACAGCGATAAGCTGCTTGCCTCGAGGGGGGACACCCAAACTGGTCCGAGCGGATTCAGCAAAACAATGGCGCGACTGCGCCGAGCGATGGAAACACACATGGGAAGGGAGGTGCTGCATTGGACGTTGCATGATCTGAGGCGGACAGTTGCAACCGGCTTGCAGAGGCTGGGAATTCGTCTGGAGGTCACAGAAGCTGTGCTCAATCACATCTCTGGTTCTAGGGCAGGCATCGTAGGCGTTTACCAGCGCCACAATTACTTCGAGGAAAAGAGGGCGGCGCTCGAGGCTTGGAGCGATGAGCTTGTGAGACTTGGAGCAAGCCATCCGCTCAATCCGGAGCTGCCCCCTGTAAGACAGCGTCGAAGCTCGGATACTATGGTAGCATTGGGTAAGGCTAGGGGATGCGGAGTTAAACGGATCAACTCCACAAGAAAAAATTGAACGTAACAAATTTAAAGTCGAGAAAATCCCCCAACAAGCATCCGAATTGAAAGCAGGCTTGGAGCTGTCAATCCGAGACGGTGCAATCAAGAGTATTCGTTTGCTAAATGTCCATAGCGGCTCCGTTCAGGCGCAGCCACTCCTTCCGCTCTCGAAAACGCGGCAACACCTTGTCCACTTCATTCCAGAAAGCGTCGGAATGGTCACGGTGTCGCAGGTGGCACAGTTCATGGACCACGATGTAGTCTATAACGCTTTGTGGGGCCATTAGCGTCTTCCAGTGGAAGTTTATTGCGCCGCCAGCGCCGCACGAGGCCCAGTGATATCCTAGCTCTTTCACGGCAACTTCACCAGGTTCTACGCCGACCAGTACTGCAAGTTGCTGGACGCGCTCGCTGAAAATCTGTAGCCCTTTGGCAATATAGAAGTCGCGGAACGCCTTGCGTGCTGCAGGCTCGCCTTCGCGGGCGACAAAGGCTTCCGACAGTTCCCAACGACCGTTCTTCAAACGCAGTGGCACGTCGCTATCCGGCACAAACTTCAGTCGGTAGGACCGCCCGAGATAGGCAAAGCCTTGACCCTGGACCAAGGGACGGTGCTTTCGACTGGCGTTCAAGTCTTCCCATTCCGCAAGCGAGCGATGTACCCAAAGTGCCCGGTCAGCCACGACTTCACGGATTTTTTCGTCCTCAACGCCAATCGGCGCTCGTACGACGACATCGCCAGATCGTTCGATCACGATATCAGCCGTTTTCCGCTCGCTACGAATTAGCGTGAATTCGATATCTTGAGCACACATCTTCATGACCGGAGCAACTCCGCATGGCGTTTTTCGGCCAGTTTGGTCAGTTCCACGGCTATCCGCTGGTGGTGATCCTGAACAGAGCTGATACCTGAGACCATCAATTCTGTGGCGATATCGGCGCGTAAACGCCGCACTTGATCCGGCTTTCGCCAGAAATCGACGATGGCAATGGCATCGCGAATAAGGCTGACAAGGCGGGACGATAGGTCATCGAGCATTGCCGCATCTTCAAGCGATAGGGTCGCGCCGTCTCCGATCAGGGCGAACAGATTGTCCTTGAAGACAGCCACCTCGGCAGGTTGTTCGGTATTCCCTTTGCGGCGACCTGCCCGGATATCTGCGCGCAGCCCCTCATATGCTTCGGCCAAAAGCTTCCAGTCATCGCCATGCTTGGCGATCAGCGTGTCGAGCTTTTCACTCATTCGTTTGAAGAAGGCAGGGTCTTCGTCGAAATGGATGGTGCAGTGCTTGCGAATAGCGTGCTCCATCTCGCTAGCCTTGGCACGGGTGCTGCCTTGGGCATGGCCCGTCACCTGCTCAACGAAATCGGGATCGAGCAGTTCGACCGGCGGTATCTGCGGATCGACGCCCAGCTCGATCAAATGCTTATTGATTAGAGCCGCGACCTTTTGGCCTACCCCGGCAAAGTCGATGGAGTCGTCCTTGAACCGTTCCTTGGCCATACGCATCAGATAGCCCAGCCGCCTCGCTGGGCCCCGATAGCGGTGCGCGGCGATACCCGGCAGGATCAGGTCGAGGCTCATCAGGAATTTCTTGAGGTAGACTTCAAAATCCGCACGCGCCTTGATCCCCTCCAGCGCATCTACCGTTTTGTGGACTACGCGCACATCGTCTTCAGGAGAGGCCAACGTGCCTGTCAGGAACGCTTCGATTTCATGTACACCCAGCCCCTGGAAATGCTGAAGCAGGCGGCGGTAACGTTCTTCAAGGATCGGAAGTTCGGACGTCAGGTTCTGCAATCCCGCCTTTAGGTCATCTGGTTCTTGATCGGCATAGATTTTCAGCGCGGCTGTCAAATGCCCGGCAAAGCCGATGTAATCGACAATGAAACCGCGCTGTTTGCCATGTGTTACCCTGTTGACGCGGGCGATGGCCTGAAGCAGGTTGTGCTCCTTCAGCCGCTTGTCGATATACATTACCTGCTCGATCGGGGCATCGAAGCCGGTCAGAAGCATATCGCAGACGACGAGGAAGGCGATGCCCGTGTTCGCCTGGTCATAGTCATCCAGATTGAACGGTTTGCAGAAATTCTCCACGGCGTTCCACTCTCGCGCTTCCCGTCGGGCGGCAGTGATTTCGGCGGATTCGTTGGTGGCGTCAGAAGAAACGACGACCGCCACCTTCAGGAACGCGATGCGTCGCTTTGCCTCGGGGTCTGTTTCCCGTTCCAGCCGCTCAGCCAATGCTTCCCGCAACGCGCGCTGATACCGCACCGCGGCCAATTTGCTATGGCATACCACTTGCGCCTTGAAGCCATTCGGCAAAATGTTGTCGATGTAGTGCCCGACCAGATCACGGGCGATGGCCCCGATCCGACTTTCCGCCTCCAGAATGTCCCCGGTCGCGCCATATTTTTTCTTGATGGCGAGCAGGTCTTCGGCGGATCGCTCGGCAAACAGATCCTCGAACGCCTGATCGAACTCCGCCTTGTCGCGCAGCGCGGTGTTTGCGGTGCGGCCTTCGTAGAGAATTTGCAGAGTCGCGCCGTCGGCCACTGCGTCCATGAGCTTGTATTTATCGATATACTCGCCGAACCGTTTCACCGTCTGCCGACCGGCGTGGCGTTCGGTGATCAGCGGTGTGCCGGTAAAGGCAACGCGCGCGGCGTTGGGGAAGGCTTCGAACAGGTTGTCACCCATGTCGCTGCCTTGGGTGCGGTGCGCCTCGTCGACCATGATCAGAATCCGCTCGGACGCGTTGACCACGCCGAAACTTTCCGCGCTGGGCGGGGGGGCATAGCGACCCAGTTTTTCGCGGAAACTGTCCGGCAGATCGTCCTTCGTTTCCAGAAATTTGTGAACCATCACCATGTTCACGTCAGACGCGGGGGAGGACAGCACATCGCGCACCGCCGCGCGGCTTTCCACGAGGTTGATCTTTCCACCGATCAGCCGCGCGGTGCCCGTCAATTGGTCTTCCAGATCGGCGCGGTCCACCACCATCAGGATTTTCATGTCGTTCAGATCACTACTGGCGCGCAGCATCCGCCCTACGAACACCATGGTCAGCGATTTGCCAGAGCCCTGTGTGTGCCAGATGACCCCGCTGCGCTCCATCGGGGTTTGCCCCGTGCGCAGCCGCTCGACGATGCGGCGGGCGGCGCGGTGCTGTTGATAGCGGGCGAGCACTTTTACCCGTTTTCCGCTGTCGGTATCCTTGAACACGGTGCAGGTGCGAAGAATGTCGAGCAGGCAATGCGGGTTGAGCAGGCCCTGCACCAGTTCCTCTTGCTCCCGAACCACGCCAAGGGGGGGTGTGATCGTGGCATATTGTTCCGGCCAAACATTGCGCCAGCGATAGAAATGTTCGGGGGCGCTGCTGATGCTGCCGAACTCCGCCGCTTCGCCGCAGGTACGGATTACCATCAGGTTGGGGTAGAACAGCTTCGGCTCGCCTTCGCGCAAGCCGGCGCGTGCTGTTTCCGGCCGGGCGTCACGGTAGCGTTGCAATTGCACGAACGCCTCGTGCATCGGATTGGCGGTGTTGGCATCGCCAATCTTGGCCTCAATCACCACCAGCGGAATGCCATTCACGAACAGCACAACATCGGGGATGATGAAGGCCTTGACGCAGCCGGGCGTATCGACGCGGAACTGGTTGATCGCGTGGAAAGTGTTGCGCTCCGGGTTGGCGAAATCGATCAGGCGAACGGTCGGGTCTTTTTCGCCCGTCACTTCATTGTGGTCCACTTGCGCCTTCATCAGCAGTGCATGCACCGCTTCATTGGCATCGAGCAGACCCTTGCCCGGTTGGCGGAAGATATCGTCGATCAGCCCGGCGATCTGCCGTTCGGTCAGCCAGTCCTGACCGTCAGATGTCTGGTTGAGCGCGCGGACGGAGTCGCGGAACACTTGCGGAAGGATCAGATCACGAAAGCTGGTGCGCAGCGATGCAGCCGGATCGTGCGGGATCATTTGGTTGCCCTGATCCACCACTGTCCAGCCGAGCTCGCCAAGCTGACTCAGTAGCGGCTTTTCGACATGGGCATATTCGCTCATGCGGCGACCTGTTCGAGTAGGGGGGCGACCGAGACTTTGCCGGTGAGCAGGTCTTGCATCAGGCCGGATTTTTGGAGGCGGAGTTTGAGTAGTGCTGCTTTGCGTTTTTCCGTCTCTGTTTCGAGCGTTTGAGCTATTTCACAAATA
The DNA here is from genome assembly GCF_003426715.1 of Blastomonas sp. UPD001. Taxonomy (NCBI): domain Bacteria; kingdom Pseudomonadati; phylum Pseudomonadota; class Alphaproteobacteria; order Sphingomonadales; family Blastomonadaceae; genus Blastomonas; species Blastomonas sp. UPD001. The sequence goes on along the minus strand of NZ_QKVT01000001.1, from coordinate 1,778,570 downwards.
CGGTCTTGTTCGTCAGTCAGTGGCCAAGCAAATTTAAGCGCATTCAATATCGCGGCATTTGCCACATCGCGCCCTCCCGAGTTTATTGATCGTCTGATTTGGTTGCGGAGGACGGCATCGAATGAAAGCTGCAAATGCAAGTAAGTTGCTCGGATATTCTTCCAATCGAGCCGTATGCGCATCAAATTGGAGGACATGATCCATCCGTTGTTTTCTTGACCAATCACAACCGAACGACCGACATCCGCCACCCTTGAAAAAACGACATCGCCAGGAATGAGTTGATAAGCCCAAAGCCGTTTAGCGGTTTCGTCTGAAACGTATAGCAGTTCACTCCTGTCGAGTATGCCTTCACCCAGTGAACCGATCGTGATTACAGGCCAACCTTGATCGACCCAATGCTCAATTTTTAATGCCGATCCAAATGGACCAGTCTTAAGGTGACTTCCGCTCAGCGGAGAATGATCTTTGAGACGAGAGAGCTTCCAGCCCACAGGTAGCCAGCCGAGTTCGGTTTGGTGGTAGAGGTGCGGGGCTTGGTGGCGGGGTGGGCGGAGTTGGCCGTGTTCATCCACCCCGCGCGTGAACAGGTCTTGCATCAACCCGGCCCGCACCCGCTCCTGCTTGGCAATCAACCCCTCCGTCGCCTCGATCTGGGTGTCGAGTGCATCGAGGATATTGCAGATGGTGTTCTGCTCTAATTCCGCTTCTGGAAAGCGCAGTTCTAGGATGCGGCCCAAATCCTTGGGGACGTGCGGAACACCGGTTCCGGTCCGACGCGCCTGAATCCATTCAAAGCGATCTCGCAGACAATGTACGAGATAACGTCCCGTCATCTCTGCTTCCGGGCGCAGACGCATAACGGTCGATGAAATCACGCCGGACTTCCCCGGACCTACAAGCCCGCTCCGTTCACCATCCCAAAGCATCAGGGCGTCACTGGCCACGCAAGAAATGCCGCCACTCGGCAAAGCGAAACCGTCCTCCCCGCCAGTCAGTGAGGACGCGCCAAGATAAGGCAAAAAACCGTCTAGCTGCAGATCAGACGTTTCGACCTTCCTGCCCTTTTTAAAGGATACAAGCTTGTCGAGTGGCTTCTCGACCCACTCAGACATAACCCAGCTTCCCCAGATAATCTTCTAGCTCCGCCGCTGCAGAGATGCGCTGCTGCTCGATATCGCGCACCGTCACCGCATATTTGTCATGCAGGTTTTCGATTGCGCTGGTCACCGCGCGGCGGTCTGCATCCAGATAGGCGCGGTAGGTGGCGAATAACTGTTCGCGGAACCGCAGCAGGATCTGCGTCTGGGCCGCAGCCGGTGTGATTTTGGCCCGCGCGGCGGCCACCAGTTCCTCACGCCGCTTTTCCGCTACGCGCAATTCCGCCTTCAGCGCCTTTGCCTCATCCTCCAGTGCCTTATGCGCCGCCAATTGTTTGCCAATGTCCGACAGGCGGGACTCGATATCCTTGCCTTCATCCAGCAGCTTTTCGATGGGCGCGCTCAGAAAGGGATCAACTTCCGCATCGCGGGCAATGCTCAGGGTTCGGCTTGCGCCGTCCAGATCGGGCTTTGTCTGCGTGCCGCCAATGCCGAAGTCGCCCTTGATCCAGCAACTAGGCCAAGCATCGCGGGCAATGATGTCCGCCTTAATGGTGGTCAGCACCGCTTTGGCTTCCTTGACCAGATGTTTCATCTGGCCGTTCAATGCGGTTTGCTCGGTCTTTAGCGACGACAACAAGACCGATGGCAGGGCACCGCTTTCGTCCTCGTTCTCATAGCCCTCTTCATCGGCGGCAGCGAAGGCAGCCTGCAACTCATCGATGCGGGCGCGCTTGCTTGCCAGTTCCTCGATCAGTTCGGGAAATTCGCTTTGCAGGATTTCGTCATCGGGGATCAGCTCCGCCCCCCAACCGCTGGCGGCGATGGATTTCAGATCGATCTTCAAGCTATCGACATAGCGCGCCAGCCCGCCACGAATCTGGAATGGATTGAGCAGCGCCTGATCAGAAAAGGCCTGTGAGATATCCGCCATCAGTCCGCGCCGCAGGGCATAGACGTTGTCTGCCTGCCCGTTACCACGGGCGATCATTTCCATCTGCGGCTGGATGGTGTTCCACCAATCCGACAGCCGGTTCATGAACGCCTGATGCGTCGCGATCACGCCGGGGTGCGCTTTCACCAGTTCGGCAATGTCGCGCCGGTTGGCGATGGCAGGGGCGAAATCGCAATAGGCGTTATCGCTAGGACGCGGGGTGAAGCAGGCTTCGCGCAGTTCCGGATAGTTCATCCAGTGGCGTTCGAGGGCGTCCACTTCGGCTGCAGGCACCCCGCCATGGATATGCGCGCGCACATCCTGCGGCTCTGGCGGCGGGGCATTATCGACATAGCGGCGGATGTTGCAGTTATACCCCTCAGCCTCGATTTCCTTGATCGGGACCACGCGGGCATAGCCCGGCACATCCTCGCGCCGTCGGTAAACATCGACGATCTTGGCCATATCCTCAGGCCGCAGGAAATTTTGGGCCTTGCCCTCTCGGTATTCGCGGTCGGCATTGATGAACAGCACGTCCTCTCGCGTTTCCGCTTGTTCCTTGTTCATGACCAGAATGCAGGCGGGAATAGGCGTGCCATAAAAGAGACTCGCGGGCAGCCCGATCACGGCATCAAGCCAGCCCTTTGTGATGAAATGCTCGCGCGCCTCTTTTTCCTCGCCGCCACGAAACAGCACGCCATGGGGCATGACTGTCGCCATACGGCCATTGGATTTCAGAACCGCCAGCATATGCTGGACGAACATCAGGTCAGCCTTCTTGCCCTTTTCCGGCATCCATTTGGCAAAGCGGCCTTTGAACTCCATCTCTTTGGCGCTGTAGTTCTGGCTGAACGGCGGGTTCGCCAGAACGCGGTCAAACCGGGTTAGTTCTCCATTCTCCTCACGGTGCTGCGGCTTGCTCAGCGTGTCTTCCTGCTCAATCTTGGCGGATTGGATATCGTGCAGGATCATGTTCATCTTGCAGATCGACCATGTGGTGCCCTGCGATTCCTGCCCTGCCAGCGTTAGATTGTTGGGATCGCCGCCATTGTCGCGGATGTAATCGCGCGACTGGATCAGCATACCGCCTGAACCGACGGTGGGATCGTAGACGCTCATACCAGGCTGCGGATCGACGATCTCGACCATGGTGCGCACGACATCGGCAGGGGTGTAAAACTCGCCTGCCTTTTTGCCCGCAGAGTCCGCGAAATATTTGATCAGATATTCGTAGGCCGCGCCGAGCAGATCGGGAAATTCGAAGTTTTCATCCCGCAGGGGGATTTTCTCGAACACCTGGATGAAGTCCACCAGCGTATCGTCGCCGAGAGTGCGCTGGCCGATTTTCTTGTTGAAATTGATATGTTCCAGCACGTCTTCGAGCTGGTCCTTGTTGTGGCGCTCCAGCTCTCCCAACGCCGCATTCAGGCCGTTGCCTACATCCTCCTTGAGGTGACGAACCGTCTCCCAACGCGATGCTTCGGGCACGTAGAAGGTGTACTGGTCTGGATTTTCCAGCATCGCATTCAGCCTGTCACCATCGAGCCCGCGCCCGCGCAAATCCGTACGCAACTTTTCGCGCTGCTGATCGAACAAGTCGCTGCACCGCTTCAGGAACAGGACGCCGAAGATGTATTCCTTATACTCCGAGGCATCCATATTGCCGCGAAGCTCATCGCAGGCTTTGAAAAGCAGATTTGTAAGCTGGGATAGGGTCAGTTTGGCCATGATGGCAGATGGCACAAAACGTCTTGATTTGTCGACACACCTGAAGCCGTAGGATTGGAATGAGTTAGGGCTACCCTCCGGGCAACCTGCTCTATCCGCTGCGCGGACCGGGCCTGTAGTCCCGGCCCATCCGGGTGACGATCAGGAGCGGGTGCAAGCGGAGCGGGAGTTTCTGGAGGACGCGCTCTGTCCCGCATGACCGATGGCCATGCTCGTGAGGGCGCGGCGTTCCTGAGCTAACCCGCGGGCGCTCTTGCCATTCTCATTGCCGAACGCCCGCTGGCCCACTTGGCCCGCGCGCAGGGCGTCCGGCGGCTTCGCGCAATGCAAGGGCGCGGCCTTTGGTCGGATCGCATCCGATAATTGCACTGTATCGAAGGCATCATCCGCCATCTCGCGCCACTTCTTCACCCTGTTACCCGGACGGAAGATCGATAGCTGCGATTAGCCCGGCCTTTGCCCAGACTCTGCGACTTCATAGAACATCGGGTTTTGCAGCCATTCTTCAATGGCGGATTCCCGCCAGCCGCAGCATCGCTCTGCGATCTTGACCTGCTTTGGGAAAGTTCCGGCCTGTATCTTGCGGTAGAGTGTCGCTCTGGAAAGTCCCGTTCGATCGAGCACGGTGTTGAGCCTCAAGAACCTGTCGGGTGCATGGGAAGCCATGGCCATTGTCTCCATCCGGTGATGTGATCTGCCCCTGCCTGCGATGAGATTGGCGATGTGCCGCATCGCGTCAATCGAACGGCATGCGGATGCTTCGCAGGCTTAGGGGCAGTGGAGCGCTGCGCGTCTGTTTTGGGATGCTGCAGAGTAAGCAGATTATTTCTGCTCACGGCATTTCAGGATGTTTCAGCGCTTTGGCAGCGCGTCTGCGGTCGCCGCTGCGCGGCGGCGTTTGCCCCGCTCGGGCGGGTCCCTGGGGGCCGTCAATCGCCTCTGGCCACGCCAGGCCAGCGCGCAACCCGCGTTGCGGGTCCTCCTCTTCGTTCCGGTGCCTTACGGCATGCGCGCTGCCCGTTGCAGCGTGGCCGCCCTGCGATCTCTCGCCGCCCCCCAGCGCCCCTCCCGGGCCGGGTTACGGTGGGAAGGAGACAGGACAATGGAACACAGCACTATCCGACAGAGCCTCTACAGTGAGGTCACCGCGCGCATCATCGCCGAGCTCGAGCAGGGACGGCTGCCCTGGGTGAAGCCCTGGGACACATCGCTATGCGGTTGCACCATGCCGCACAACGCAGCGACCGACCGACGCTATTCGGGCATCAATGTCCTGATCCTTTGGGCCGAAGTGGTCTGCAAGGGTTACGGTTCGCAGCGCTGGCTGACCTATCGTCAGGCACAGGCCGCAGGCGGCAATGTCCGCAAGGGCGAGAAGGGCACGACCGTCTGTTATGCCGACCGGTTCACGCCCAAGGCCGAAGCCGAGCAGGCGAGGGGCGAGGACCGCGAAGCGAGGACCGTGGCTTTCCTCAAGCGGTTTACGGTGTTCAATATCGACCAGTGCGAAGGCCTGCCCGAGGACATGACCGCAGCCCCGGTTGCGAGCGATCCGGTGCTTGCCATTGCATCTGCCGATGCCGTCATCACCGCCAGCGGTGCCACGTTCAATATCGGTGGCGATGCAGCGTTCTACAGCCCGGCGCATGACTTCGTGCAGGTGCCACCGCAGGCCGCTTATCACGAACCGATCAACTGGTACCGCACCGCGCTTCACGAGCTGGGGCACTGGACCGGCCATGCGAGCAGGCTCAACCGCGATCAGAAGGGCAGCTTTGGTTCGCAGCCTTACGCCCGCGAAGAGCTGGTCGCCGAGATGGCTGCTGCGTTTACCTGCGCATCTCTCGGCATTGCACCCACCGTCCGGCACAGCGACTATATCGCTTCCTGGCTTTCGGTTCTGCGCGACGACGAGAAGGCGATCTTCCGCGCTGCCAGTGCAGCCAGCAAGGCAGCAGATTATCTGCTCGGGCATGCGGGGGACGCAGCATGAGCGCGCGTCTTTCCCGAGCCGAGCGGCGGCGGCTGCGCCGCGCCGAGCGTGCCGTCGATAACATGTCGCGAACCGAGCGCGAGATCTTCCTTGCCATCCGCGTCGATGAGCTCAGCTTTGCCGAGGCTGCGGCTTTGCACGGGATCACCGTCGCCGAGGTCGAACAGCACTTCGCCGCCGCCCTGCGCATCCTCGACCGGCACATGCACGAACGTCACCACAAGTGGTGGCAGTTCTGGCAGTGATGGCCAGCTTCGACCTTGCCAACTGTCTGTCATCTCTACAGGGTGGCTGAAGTCATGCGCACCGATATCGATCATCTTCCTGCCAACAAGCAGCGCGAGCTGGAGCGCGTGAAGCAGATCATCTTCGAGGAGTTCGAAGACGCCCTCTCGCTCGCTACCAACAAGTGGAAGAAGAAGGGCCGGATCGAGAAGCTGATCCTCTACGGCAGCTATGCGCGCGGTGGCTGGGTCGATGAGCCGCACACCGCCAAGGGCTATCGCTCAGACTTCGATCTGCTGATCATCGTCAACGACAAGCGACTGACCGAGCGCGTCGATTACTGGCTCAAGCTCGAGGATCGTCTGATCCGCGAGCTGGCCATCGACCGGACGCTGCACACGCCGGTCAACTTCATCGTGCATACGCTGCAGGAGGTGAACGACGGCCTGGCGCACGGCCGGTATTTTTTCATGGACGTCGCCAAGGACGGCATCGCCTTGCACGAGGCTGATGACCGCGCGCTGCATACGCCCAAGCCCAAGACCCCCGAGCAGGCGCTGGCGATGGCGAAGGAGTATTTTGACGAGTGGATGCCGGGCGCGCAGCAGTTTCTGGAAATGTCGCGGATGGCGGCAGAGCGGAAGTGGAATAAGAAAGCCGCGTTCCTGATGCATCAGGCGACTGAAAGTCTGTACCACTGCGTGCTGCTGGTCTGCACTTTCTACACGCCGCACGTCCACAATCTTGGCTTTCTGCGCACTCAGGCCGAGCGCATCGACATGCGGCTGGTCGATGCCTGGCCGCGCGACACGCGCATAGATCGCGCGCGGTTCGAGAAGCTGAAAGAGGCCTATGTGAAGGCGCGCTACTCGAAGCATTACCGCATAACCGAGGAAGAGCTGCTCTGGCTCGGCGGCTGCGTCGAGGAACTGGGCCGCGCCGTACATGCCATCTGTTCCGAGCGCATTGCGATGCTCGAACAGAAGGTCCATGCATAATCCAGAATCGAAAGGGTCGATCGATGGAAGATACAGATACTCTCGTTGCGCTCACCGCTGATATTGTCGCTGCCCATGTCAGCAACAACAGCGTTTCGATTGCCGATATCGCGACGCTGATCGGCAGCGTCCACGCTTCTCTTTCCGGCCTTGGCGAGGCACCGGAACCCGAGCCGCAGCCCGAGCAGAAGCCGGCTGTGTCAGTCCGCGCCTCGATCAAACCCGATTATCTGGTCTGCTTGGAGGACGGCAAGCAGGTCAAAATGCTCAAGAGCTATCTGCGCACCAACTTCAACATGACGCCCGAGGAATATCGCGCGAAGTGGAACCTGCCCAAGGATTACCCGATGGTCTCGCCCAATTATGCCGCGCGCCGCCGCGAGCTGGCAATGGAGATAGGGCTTGGAAAAAGCGGGCGCGGTGGCAAGCCCAAAAAGGCTGGCAGCAAATAAGGCTCAGCTGCGCCGGAAAGTCAGGCTGATCCGCTGTCGGAATGGGTGGCCTGACTTTCCGCCAGCGCACTGCTGATCATCGCCGCCAGCGTCTCTTCAGCGCGCGCCCGCACGACCGTATCGCTCGACAGCAGATCCTGCCGCACCCATTGCGGCGCGCGTTCAAGCACGCGCAGTACCAGTTGATTGATATCCCCCGTCATGGGGCGAGCCTATGCGCGATCATTGTTTCTGCGCCAACTGATTCTGCGCGAAGGCTCGTGCGCCTCTTCTGCGCCAGAGCAGCAGCTGCTGTTCGCGGTTTTCGCCTTGCAGCTTCGCTGCAGCCTCGATCAGCAGCCCGAGGAGTACCGCGCGATCGTCATCGGTGAGCTCGATGAGCTCTGCCTTCGCGATCAGCCCGCCCAGCTCGATCAGCTGCCGCGTGCGTTCTCTGCGGTTCACCCGCCAGTCGCGCATGTCATGCCGAGCCCGGTGTGCCAGCAGCCGGTTGCGCGCCTGGATCGATCGCTTTTGCGCCCCCAGTGTCCTTGCCAGGTGCTCGGCGAGCATTGGTGCTGCCCTGAAAGAACGCAGCGCCGCGTTTGCGCCAGGCCTCCTTTCGCGAGGGATCATCGTTGCCGATCGCGGCGAGCAGGACGCCGGCGAGAACTTCAGTCCCGAGAGCATCTGCACCCGTTGCAATGACGAGCTCGCCAAGCTGGGTCTGTTTGCGTGATCGGAGCTGCTTGGCCTTGTCGTTCAGGGCTTGCAGCTCGGCGTCGTAATCGCGGGGTTTGCGCATTGGGTGCGATCCTTCTTTGTCGATGAAGGACCAACCAGCTATCCCTCTCATATCCCTGAGACAACAGGCTGGGTCATCGTGAGACCCCGTCAAATCTGCAGCGACCAGATCGGTGGAGGGCGCGCTTATACGTCGTGCCGACGTGCGCAAAATGCCGTAAATGGTACATCGCCATGGCGATGTACCACTTCTCGGCCAAGACCATCTCCCGCGCAGCCGGATCGTCTGCGCTCGCCGCTGCAGCCTATCGCGCTGCCGAGCGGCTGCACGATGACCGGCTCGGGCGCACGCATGACTTCACCAACAAGGCGGGTGTGGTCCACAGCGAGGTGATGCTGCCCGAAGGGGCCAATGAGGCATGGTCCGACAGGGAAAAGCTCTGGAACGACGTTGAGGCAGCCGAGGTACGCAAGGATGCTCAGCTCGTACGCGAGATCGAGTTTGCGCTGCCAAGGGAGATGACACAGCAACAGGCGATCGAACTTGCCAGGGACTTTGTCAAAGCCGAGTTCGTCGATCGGGGCATGATCGCCGATCTCAATGTGCATTGGGACATCGGAATAAATGGTGAGGCGAAGCCCCATGCGCATGTCATGCTCACCATGCGCGAGATCGTCGTAGGCGAAGACGGCAATGCTACGTTCGGCCCCAAGGTGCGCGACTGGAACCGGACCGAACTGCTCACCCACTGGCGCGAGGCATGGGCCAGCCATGCCAACCAGCGCATGGCCGAGCTCGATATCGATGCCCGCATCGATCACCGCTCGCTGGCAGCTCAGGGCATCGACCTGGAACCGCAGTCGAAGATCGGCGCTGCGGCCTCGCGCATGGCGGGCGAAGGGCTGTCGCCCGAGCGGCTGACCGAGCATGTCGATATCGCGCGATCGAACGGCGAGAAGATCATCGCCGATCCAAACATCGCGCTCAGCGCCATTACGCATCAGCAGGCGACGTTCACCACGCGTGACCTTGCGATGTTCGCGCACCGGCACAGCGCCGACAAAGAGCAGTTCGATGCCGTGATGTCGGCGGTGAAGAACGCGCCCGAGCTCATTGCCCTTGGCAAGGACGGCAAGGGCAATGACCGGTTCACTTCGCGCGAGATGATCGAGACCGAGCAGCGCCTGGAGCGCGCAACGATCAGGCTGGAAGCACGGCGCAGCCATCATGTGCCCGATCGCTATCGTGAGCTTGCTCTGCAGAATGCAAAAGCACGCGGCATGGACCTGTCTGCGGAGCAGCGCGGGGCGCTGGAGCATGTCACATCGGCCAAGGGCGTCAGCAATGTCATCGGATATGCCGGAACGGGGAAAAGCGCGATGCTGGGGGTTGCGCGCGAGGCATGGGTGCGCGCTGGCTATACGGTGCAGGGGGCAGCCCTGTCCGGCATTGCGGCCGAAGGGCTGGAGCATGGCTCGCGCATTCCCTCTCGCACACTTGCCAGCCTGGAGCACCAATGGGCGCAGGGGAGGGAAAAGCTCACCAGCATGCATGTGCTCGTCATTGACGAAGCTGGCATGCTCGGCACGCGTCAGATGGAGCGCGTGATATCCGAAGCCGAGCGCGCTGGTGCGAAGGTCGTAATGGTGGGCGATCCGCAGCAGTTGCAGGCGATCGAGGCGGGGGCCGCGTTCCGCGCCGCCGCTGAGCGTCATGGCGCGGTGGAGATCGCATCGATCCGGCGGCAGCAGATCGACTGGCAGCGCGAGGCAACGCGTGAGCTGGCTACGGGCAGGACGGGCGAGGCACTTGGGCGCTATGATCAGTCTGGCAACATCCATGTCGCGGAAACTCGGGAAGCCGCGCGCGCCGAGCTCGTCGAAGCATGGGATGGCGATAGGCAGGCAAAGCCCGATGCCAGCCGGATCATCCTTACGCATACCAATGACGAGGTCCGCGCGCTCAACGAGGCAGTGCGCGAGAAGGTGCGCGCAAGCGGCGATCTGGGTGAGGACGTCGCGCTCAAGGTCGAGCGCGGCCCGCGGCAGTTTGCCGATGGCGACCGGATCATGTTCCTGAAGAACGAACGATCGCTCGGCGTGAAGAACGGATCGCTGGGTACCGTCGAGAGCGTCAGCGCTTTGCGCATGTCGGTGAAGCTCGATGATGGCAAGGCGGTGGCGTTTGACCTCAAGGACTACGCCCATATCGATCATGGCTATGCCGCCACGATCCACAAGGCACAGGGCATGACGGTGGACGAGGTCAAGCTGCTGGCAACGCCGGGCATGGACAGCCACGGGGCCTATGTCGGGCTGTCGCGGCACCGCTCCCAGGTCGATCTGCACTACGGCAAGGACGACTTTGCCGATCGCAGGGCGCTCGTCCGCATGCTCAGCCGCGAGCGGGGCAAGGATATGGCCAGCGATTACGCCCGGCAGCCGGAGAAGGCAGCGGAGCAGCAGCAGCCGCAGCATGAGGCCCGCGCTGGGCTGAAGGTCAGCCGCAGCGGACACTTGGCCGATCTGCTCAAGGGAGCAGCCGCCGCGCCGCAGCGCGAGCCAGTCGCGCAGGCCCGAGCGAAAGTTACCTTGCCGAAACAGGCGAGCGACAAGCAGATGTTCGACAAGGCAGTGAAGCGGTTCGCGCGTGTCGCGCAGGACATTGTCGCGATGCGCGACAAGGGCCTTCAGCCGCTCGCCTCGCAGCGAACTGCGCTGGACAAAGCCGGGGCCGAGCTCAATGCGTTGAGGCCGGACAGCTTTGGCGATCTGCGCAAGGCGGTAAACCGGGATCTGAGTCTCATTCCTGAAGCAGTGAAGGGCAAGACCGATCGAGCGATCCAGGCGATGGAGCAGCAGGCGAAGCTGCGCATCGAGGCGCAGCGCGTTGCCGCTGCCAATGAGCGGCGGGCCGACAGTTTTGTCGATCAGTGGCAACGGCAGTCTGCGCAGTACCGGGCGCTTCGCAAGAACGGCAGCTCTGCGGCTTC
>NZ_QKVT01000001.1:1754332-1767324 GCF_003426715.1 Blastomonas sp. UPD001 | reverse complement strand
GTGCCGCTGCTCCACACGAAATTGCAGGCGCCCCGCACGCTCGATTTCGCGACGCCCAAGGGAAATATCGCGCCGAAGCTGGCCGAGGACATCTATCTCTCGACCGTCCGCCCCGAAGACGCCGCGCGCGTCGCCAGCGCGCCGCTGGTGTTCGTCGGCTATGGCGTGAAGGCACCCGAGCGCGGCTGGGACGATTTCAAGGGCGCTGACCTCAAGGGCAAGGTCGCGGTGTTCCTGATCAACGATCCCGATTTCGTGGCCAGGCCGGGCGAACCGGCAGCGGGCAAGTTCGGCGACCGCACGATGACCTATTATGGCCGCTGGACGTACAAGTTCGAGGAAGCCGCGCGCCAGGGCGCGGTCGCGGCGCTGATCGTCCACAATGCCGCGGGCGTCGGCTATGGCTGGAATGTCGTCATCAGCCCCGGCGGCGAGAATTACGATATCGTCCGCGCGCCCGATGCGCTCACCAGCGTGCGGCTGCAGGGCTGGCTGTCGGCCGACATGTCGAAGCAACTGTTCGCGGCGGCGGGGCTGGACCTCGCCAAGCTCGAGGTCGAGGCGCGCTCGCCCCAATTCCGCCCGGTGGAGTTGAAGGGCGTCACGCTGAATGCCGATATTCCGGTGCAGCCCGAGGTGGTGACCAGCCACAATGTGCTGGGCAAGATCACGGGCAGCAAGCGTCCCGACGAGGTCGTGATGTTCGGCGCGCACTGGGATGCCTATGGCCAGGGCAAGCCCGACGTCCAGGGCCGCATCTACCGCGCCGGGGCCAATGACGATGCGCTGGGCATTGCCGGATTGTTCGAGATCGCGCGATCGATCAAGGCGGGACCGGCGCCCGAGCGCTCGGTGGTCTTCGGGCTGTGGACGGCAGAGGAGCGCGGGCTGCTCGGCTCGGAATATTATGCCGCCAACCCGGTCTATCCGATGGAAAGGACCGTCGCCAATCTGGCGCTCGACATCCTGCAGACCGCAGGCGCGGCGAAGGACGTGGTGCTGGTCGGCAAGGGGCAGAACACGCTCGAGGACGACATGGCGCGCGTCGCGGCGACCCAGGGGCGCACGGTGACGCCCGAGAGCCTGCCCGAACGCGGGCTGTTCTACCGCGCCGACCATTTCTCCTTCGCCAAGCGCGGCGTGCCGGTGATGCTGCTGATGGGCATTGCGGGCGCCTCCAACCTCAAGCAGGGCGGCGTCGCGGCGGGCCAGGCGTGGATCGATGCCTATACCGGCCAATGCTATCATCAGGCGTGCGATGCCTGGGGGCCGGACTGGAATCTCGATGGCGCGGTGCAGGACATTGCGTTGACCGGCGTCATCGGCGCGGAACTGGCCAATTCGACCCGCTGGCCGCAATGGAAAGCCGGATCGGAGTTCAAGGCGATCCGCGAGAAGAGTCAGGGGACCGGGGCGAGCGCGCCGAAACAATAGCTCAGGCGAGCTCGGCGGCGCTGACGATGTGCCGCCCGGGCTTTGCGGCCATCGCCGCCTCGATCAGCGCGGCCGCGATATTCTCGGCCGGGCTGATCCGCCACTGGCGCGGCAGCACCGGCCCGAGCACGGTGAGGATCGCGTCGGTCACGCGCTCCATCGGCCGGAACTCGTCGCGCTTGCCTCCGATCAGCCCGGGGCGGACGATATTGTAGCTGGGATAAGCGAGCGCGCCAATGCTCGCCTCGACCTCGCCCTTGGTGCGGTTGTAGAGCAGCCGCGAGCCCGCATCCGCGCCGATCGCGGACACCAGCGCAAAGGCCTGCGCCCCACGGGCGCGTGCGTGCGTCGCCACCATCAGCGGATAATCGTGATCGACGCGATAGAACGCCTCCGCCGACCTTGCCGTGGCCAGCGTCGTGCCGAGCGCGCAGATGACGGCATCGCATGCCCACCAGTTCGCCTCCGGCGGCAGCGCATCGTAATCGACGATCGGGTTGACGAGCTTCGGGTACGGCGGCAACGCGCGGCGTGTCGGGGCGACGACCTTGGTCACGCGCGAATCATCGAGCGCCCGAGCCAGGACGATCCGCCCGACCAGCCCGGTCGCGCCTGCGATGAGAATCTTGCTCATGGATCGTCCTCCACCGCCGCGCAGGTGCAATGCCAAGCGCATATTCAGCGCCGAATCTGACGCCAGAAATCTTGCGATGTCGAGGAAAAATGGTGGAGCCTAGCGGGATCGAACCGCTGACCTCTACACTGCCAGTGTAGCGCTCTCCCAGCTGAGCTAAGGCCCCATTTGCGCCGGTTTCGGGTCTCCGGCGTCGGGAAGGACCGCCCTTTAGTCGAGCGATCCGGAGGTGGCAAGGGGCAATTTTGCCCCTTGCTCATATTTCGCTTGTTCGTCGGTAAGGCTCAGCCTTCCTCGTCGTCATCGTCCGCCGCGGCGACGCCCAGATCGTCGTCTCCGCCCAGATCGACATCGTTGTCGGGCGAATCGCCGTCCTCGTCGATGTCCAGATCCTCATCGGCGAGATCGACATCCTCCTTCTCGATGACCTTCTTCTTCTCTTCCTCGAAGGGCAGCGGCTGCTTGGACTTCAGCACCGGCTCGGGCGTCCAGCTGTTGCCGCAGTTGATGCAGGATACGGGGTCGTCCTTGCCCAGGTCGTAGAAGCGGGTGCCGCATTTCGGGCAGCTGTGCTTGGCGCCCCATTCAGGCTTGATCATGAAAAATGCCTCGGTTTCAGCTCAATCGGTTGATCGATGTGGAGAAGGTTGCATGCTTCCGCAAGGCGGCGCGCACGCCACCGGCCGGAAAATTGGCGTGCGCCTTGCCATAGCTTTGTGCCGCTGTCAAAAGCTGCGTCGCTTTTACTCCCCGGCACACCATGCCCAACCGGAAATGCAAAAGACCATCATGTCCCATCATGCTGACGAGGCGGCGCGCCCGCGCCGCTTTTCCGCAGGTTCGCCGCTGACCGGCGCAATCCGCGTCCCCGGCGACAAGTCGATCTCGCACCGCGCGCTGATGCTGTCCGCCCTGTGCGTGGGCGAGAGCCGCATCTCCGGGCTGCTCGAAGGCGAGGACGTGCTCGCCACCGCCGCGGCGATGCGCGCGATGGGGGCGACGATCGAGCGCGGCGCGGATGGCGTATGGACCGTCCACGGCGTCGGCGTCGGCGGGCTGATGCAGCCGCAGGCAGCGCTCGACATGGGCAATAGCGGCACCTCGACCCGGCTGCTGATGGGGCTGGTTGCCAGCCATCCGATCACCGCGATGTTCACCGGCGATGCCTCTTTGAGCCGCCGCCCGATGGCCCGCGTCACCGATCCGCTGAGCGAAATGGGCGCGGAGTTCAACGCCAGCCCCGGTGGCACGCTGCCGCTGATGGTCCGTGGCCTTCAGCCGGCAGTGCCGATCACCTACCGGCTCTGTCGCCTCGGCGCAGGTGAAATCGGCGATCCTGCTCGCCGCGCTCAACACGCCGGGCACCACCACGGTGATCGAGCCGGTGCCGACGCGCGACCATAGCGAGAAGATGCTCGCCGGATTCGGCGCGCCGCTGACCGTGGAGGTCGATGCGGACGGCGTGCGGCATATCTCGGTCACCGGGCCGTGTGATCTGAAAGCACAGGACATTGTCGTTCCCGGAGATCCGTCTTCCGCCGCGTTTTTCATCGTCGCCGCGCTGATCGTGCCGGGGTCGGACCTGATCATCGAGAATGTCGGGATGAACGTTACGCGCACCGGCATCATCACCGTGCTGGAGCAAATGGGCGGGCAGATCGAACGCCTCAACGAACGCACCGTCGGCGGCGAGCCGGTCGCGGACCTGCGCGTGCGGGCGAGCGCGCTCCAGGGCATCACCGTCGATCCCGCGATCGTCCCGAGCATGGTCGACGAATTTCCCGTGTTCTTCATTGCTGCCGCGATGGCCGAAGGCGTGACCGTCACCAGCGGGCTGGACGAGCTGCGCGTCAAGGAATCGGACCGGCTCGCCACCATGGCGCGGGGGCTGGAGGCGATCGGCGTGGCGGTGGAAGAGCGCGAGGATGGCCTGGTCATCACCGGCAGCGGGGGCAGGGCGCTGCCCGGCGGCGGGCCGGTCGCGACATGGCTGGACCACCGGATCGCGATGAGCTTTGCGGTGGCGGGTCTGGCGAGCGAAACCGGCGTCGAGGTCGATGACACGCGGCCGATCGCGACCAGCTTCCCCCATTTTATCGCCCTGCTCGAAAGCGCGCAGGGACAGGCATGAGCCCGCTCGCCGCCAATATCATCGGCATTATCGGCAGCGTGCTGTTCATGGGCGGCTTCATCTATGCCAACCGGGTCGAGCAAATCGACAAGCTGCTGTTCAACGCGATCAACCTGGCGGGCGCGATCCTGCTGCTCATCTCGCTGTCGGTGCATTTCAACCTGGCGGCGGTGATATTGGAGACCGCCTGGGGCCTGATCGCGCTATCGGGGATCATCAAGGCGCTGCGCGAGCGGCGCAAGGGGAGGCCATCATGAAGCGTATCACCAGTCTTGCCCTTGCGCTGATGCTGACCGGCTGCGCGGCGACGCCGATGGCCGCGCCGCGGCTCGCCAGCGACGCCCAGATTGCCGCGGCAGAGGCCGAGCCGGTCGGAGAGTTCGCCACCGAGATGCGCTGGAACGAGCGGATGGCCCCGTTCACCATCCTGGGCAATGTGCATTATGTAGGCACCGCCGGCATCGGCGTGTTCCTGATCACCACGCTCGAGGGGCATGTGCTGATCGATGGCGCACTGGCGCAATCGGTGCCGCAGATCCTGGACAATATCCGGACGCTGGGCTTCGAGCCCAAGGACGTGAAATATATCCTCAACACGCATGGCCATTTCGACCATGCTGCAGGGCTGGCCGGCCTGCAGCGCGCAAGCGGCGCCAAGGTCATCGCCAGCGCGGCGGACAAGCCTTATCTCGAGGCCGGGCATGTCGACCATGGCCCCACCAAGGACGCGCTGTTTCCGCCGGTGCGGGTCGATCGCACGGTCGGCGACGGCGATACGATCACGCTGGCCGGGACCACGCTGACCGCGCATCTGACGCCCGGCCATTCGCCGGGCTGCACCTCGTGGAGCCTGACCGCGAAGGATTCCACCGGAATGCCGCGCAAGGTCTTCCTGCATTGCAGCGCCTCGCTGGGCGGCCAGTCGCTGGTGCCGCCCGCCTATCCCGGCATGGCCGACAATTACCGCGCCAGCTTCGCCAAGGTCCGTGCGATGCAGGCAGATGTGTTCCTCGCCAACCACGACATGTTCTTCGGCCTGCACGAGAAGCGCGCGCGGCAGCTGGCAGGCGAGAAAGACGCGTTCGTCGATCCGGGCGAATTGCAGCGGTTCAATGCCAGGATGGAAGCGGCGTTCGTGAAGACCCTGGCCGACGAACAGGCGGCGGCAGAGGCCGGCCAGCGGCCATGATCATCGCGGTCGATGGTCCCACGGCGAGCGGCAAGGGCACGATCGCCAAGGCGCTGGCCAGACATTTCGGCCTGCCGCATCTCGATACCGGGCTGCTCTATCGCGCGGTCGGCGTGATGGCGGTGCGGCTGGGCGGTGATCCCGACAATCCCGACGAGGCGCTCGCGGGCTGCGCGTTCGACGATGCGCTGCTGGGCGACGATCATCTGCGCAGCGAGATGGCGGGCGGGCTCGCCAGCCGTGCCTCGCGCCATCCCGCGGTTCGTGCAGCGCTGCTCGAGCGCCAGCGCGCGTTCGCTGCGCAGCCGGGCGGGGCGGTGCTCGACGGGCGCGATATCGGCACGGTGATCGCCCCCGATGCTGCGGCCAAGCTTTTCGTCACCGCCAGCGTCGGCGCGCGCGCCGCGCGCCGCTATCACGAGATGCTCAGCCGGGGCGAACAGGTGACGCTGGAAGAGATTGCGGCGGACCTCGCCGCACGCGATGCGCGCGATGCCGGCAGGGCCGTGGCGCCGCTCAAGCCCGCCGACGACGCGCTCTTGCTTGATACCAGCGATTTGACTATAGGGCAGGCCGTTCAAAGGGCCATAGAGCTGGTGAACAGCAGGACAGAAGGCGGCGCAGCTGCCCGACCTTAGATGTTTCGATCATCGTGAACATCGCACGCGCCGCAAGCGGTCCGGGCGAGCGTTTGCGCTTTTCGCATATCGGCTGCTGCCACGGGCAAACATGCGCTTTTCGGGCGCTTTCCGCGGCATTCGGCCCGGGGGGCAGGTTGGGCCAAGACCGCCGGAGACAACCGGCTGGCCGGACAAAACTGTTTAAGGAACGTTGGATTTATGGCCTCTACGGCATTTCCCAGCCGCGATGATTTTGCGGCACTTCTCGACGAATCGCTGGGCGGCGCTGCTGCCGTCGACGGCGGATTCGAAGGCCGCGTCGTCAAGGGCACGGTCACTGCAATCGAAAACGACAAGGCCGTCATCGACGTCGGTCTGAAGTCGGAAGGCCGCGTGGCGCTGCGCGAGTTCGCCGCCCCCGGTCAGGACCATGGCCTCAAGGTCGGCGACGAAGTCGAAGTCTATGTCGACCGGATCGAGAATGCCGATGGCGAAGCGATGCTGTCGCGCGACCGCGCGCGCCGCGAAGCCGCATGGGACAAGCTGGAAAATGAATTCGGCGAAGGCAAGCGCGTCGAGGGCGTGATCTTCGGTCGCGTCAAGGGCGGCTTCACCGTCGATCTCGACGGCGCCGTCGCGTTCCTGCCCGGCAGCCAGGTCGATATCCGCCCCGTGCGCGATGTCACCCCGCTGATGGACATTCCGCAGCCCTTCCAGATCCTCAAGATGGACCGTCGTCGCGGCAATATCGTCGTGTCGCGTCGCGCCGTTCTGGAAGAAACCCGTGCCGAACAGCGCACCGGCCTCATCCAGTCGCTCGCCGAAGGCCAGATCATCGACGGCGTCGTCAAGAACATCACCGATTACGGTGCGTTCGTTGACCTGGGCGGCATCGATGGCCTGCTGCACGTCACCGACATCAGCTACAAGCGCATCAACCACCCGAGCGAAGCGATCAGCATCGGCGAGACCGTCAAGGTGCAGATCATCCGTATCAACCAGGATACGCAGCGCATCTCGCTGGGCATGAAGCAGCTGGAAAGCGATCCGTGGGAAGGTGCCAGCGTCAAGTATCCGGTCGGCGCGAAGCTCACCGGTGCGGTCACCAACATCACCGAATATGGTGCGTTCGTCGAACTGGAGCCGGGCATCGAAGGCCTGGTGCACGTGTCCGAAATGTCGTGGACCAAGAAGAACGTCCATCCCGGCAAGATCGTCTCGACCAGCCAGGAAGTCGATGTCATCGTTCTGGAAGTCGACGCCGAAAAGCGCCGCATCTCGCTGGGCCTCAAGCAGGCGCAGTCGAACCCCTGGGAATCCTTCGCAGAGAAGCACCCGGTGGGCAGCGTCGTCGAGGGCGAAGTCAAGAACGCGACCGAATTCGGCCTGTTCATCGGCCTGGACGGCGATGTCGACGGCATGGTGCACATGTCGGATATCGCCTGGGGCATCTCGGGTGAAGACGCGCTCAACCTGCACCTCAAGGGCGAGCAGGTGAAGGCGATCGTTCTCGACGTCGATGTCGAGAAGGAGCGCATCTCGCTGGGCATGAAGCAGCTCGAAAAGGGCGCTCCGGCCGTCGGCGGTTCGGACAGCTCGAACCTGCGCAAGAACGAAGTCGTCACCGTCACCGTGCTCGAAGTGCGCGACGGCGGCCTGGAAGTCCAGGTCGGCGAAGACGGCGCGACCGGCTTCATCAAGCGCAACGATCTGGGCCGTGACCGCGACGAACAGCGTCCCGACCGCTTCCAGGTCGGCCAGAAGCTCGACGCGATGGTCACCGGCTTCGACCGCTCGCGCAAGCCGACCTTCTCGGTCAAGGCGCACCAGCTGGCGGAAGAAAAGCAGGCTGTCGCACAGTACGGTTCGTCCGACTCGGGTGCGTCGCTGGGTGACATCCTCGGCGCCGCTCTCAAGCAGCGCGAAGACTGATCGCAGCGGTCGACCTGCGCCTGAGCGCAGGCGGCGTTTCAAAAAGGGGCATCGGCTCGCAGCCGGTGCCCTTTTTTGTGCGCTCTGGCGCGAACAGCGCCAGTTGCGCATAGAACAGCGTTGAAACCAACATCGATTTCTGACAGCATTCTTCCGCTCGACATCTGGCAACAGAGGGCGGGCACTTGCATCTGCGTTTCCGTTTTACGGGTCAGACGCATTGGCTTGTCGGGGGGCTGGTCAATTGATTGTTGGGAGTGGCGTGAGGGACGTCGCGCTCGAGCATCCCGTCGTGTAATCGATTGCAGGAGATTGACCATGATACGATCGGAACTGCTGCAGCTCCTGGAGGAAGAAAATCCCGGGCTTCGCGGGGAGGAGATCGAGAAGATTCTCGACATTTTCTTCGACAATATCATCGAGCGGCTGGCCGAGGGGGGGCGGGTCGAGCTTCGCGGCTTCGGAGCCTTTTCCACCCGCGCGCGCGAACCGCGCAAGGGGCGTAACCCGCGCACCGGCGAGGCGGTGGACGTGCCCGCCAAGCGCGTGCCCTATTTCAAGCCCGGCAAGGAAATGCGCACCCGGCTCAACGCCGATTGAACGGTAGGGCGCAACGCGCAAGCTACGGGCTTGCCGCGCCCGACTGTCCCGGCCTATAGACGCCGCTGTTCTTGCGGGCGTGGCGAAATGGTAGACGCAACGGACTTGAACATCATGTGAGTGCGCGCGGGGAAACCCGCGACGTAGAACTGCTCAAATTCGGGGAACCCTTTCAAATGGCAATCCCGAGCCAAGCCCGTCCATCACGGCCGGGAAGGTGTAGAGACTAGACGGGCAGCACCTAAACCTTCGCGCGCCATCCCGGACGGGAAGGCGGGGCGGGGCAGGGTGAAGGGATAGTCCAGACCCCGAAAGCCTTTGGGGCGCGGCGGCGAAAGCCGTGGCGGGTACGAAAATCCGTCGGGCTTTGCCCATGGGGGTTCGAGTCCCCCCGCCCGCACCATCATCCGGTTACAAGGCGCGCGCGATGGCTCAGGCAGCGTTGCGGCCGTGCAGCGGGTCATGGCTGCTGATCGCGCAATTGCGTCCCGATGCCTTGGCCTCGTACAGCGCCGCATCGGCGCGAGCGTACAGCGCCTTCGCGCTATCGCCCGCAGACCAGCACGCAACGCCCAGGCTGGCGGTGATGTTGAGCGTGACGTTGCCGTGGACCTGGAAGGGCTGGCGCGCGATCGCGGCGCGAACGCGCTCGGCAATCGCGTCGGCGACCACGGGGCGGGCACGATCGAGAATGACCATGAACTCCTCGCCGCCCATCCGGCCGATCATGTCGCCGGGTCGCAGCAGCGACTGTACCCGGCTGGCAAGCGCGCGCAGCGCATCGTCGCCGGCGACATGGCCATGGCGGTCGTTGATCATCTTGAACCGATCGACATCGAGCACGATGACCGCGAGCGCCCCGCCATTGCCCATGCGCTGGAGCCGCAGGTCGAGATCGCTCAGGATCTTGCGCCGGTTGGCAACGCCGGTCAGCGGATCGAGCTCGGACAGCGTACGCAGCTTCTCGTTGGCGTCGTTGAGCGCGCTGGTGCGTTCGGCGACACGCTGTTCCAGCTCGCCATGCGAGGTGCGGATCGCGCTGGCCAGCGTCTCGAAACGCGAGACGAGCCGCGCGACCTCGTTGCCGGTGCGGTCGTCGGTCGGCATTTCGAGCATGGCATCGCTGGCAAGGTCGCGCGTGATCCGTTCCGCCTCGCGGGTGAGCCGCCGCAGCGGCCTGGCGACAAGGTGGCGCAGCACCAGCACCACGATCAGCAGGCAGCCTGCCAGCGCGATCACCGCCATCGCCGCGATGCGCGGGATCGGGCGCAACGCGCGGGCGAGGATCAGATGCTCCGGCTTGACGGTGAGCGCGTACCAGCCAGGGCCCGGGACCCGGTGCAGCGACACATAGGCATCGAGCGCGTCGGCCTTGCCGGTAAAGTCGTTCTGGCCATGGCGGCGCACGAGCGCCCAGATCGCCGCGAGATCGGGCCGGGGGCTGGCGGTGATATCCAGATACGCCGCGGTCTGCTGGCTGTTCTGCCGCGTGTAGCCGGGATGATAGATCAGCCGCCCCTCGCGCGAGATCAGGATCACCTCCTCTTCGGGCGAACCGGCAAAGCGCCCCGCCGGAGCGATCTCGTCGAGCGGCATCGATGTGCCGAAAGTGCCGATATGGCGTGCATCGCGATCGACCGGGGTCATGCAGCCCGTCGTCCAGACCTCCTGATATTTCAGCGAGATCAGCGATTGCAGGCTGGTGCACCGCATCACGCGCGCAGGGTTTGCGGCAATCGTCGCGATCGTCGCGAATTCGCGGTCCTGAAAGGCGAAATCGGCCGGTGCGGTGTGGCGATAGAATTCCAGCCGGTCGGGCCGGTTCGGCGCGAAGATCACGATGCCGTTGCGCGGCGTGAAATAATAGAGGCTCTCGAGGTCGTAGCGGCTGCCTTCGCTTAGGCGGCGGATGGCGTGCGTCGCGGCCATGATGTCGCGCACGGCGGCATCGTCCCGGTCGATGCCCGCGGGGATGTAGCCCGCCATGCCGTGCACCATGCCGATCGCGGTCTGGCCGCCGGTGAACATGGTATCGATGCTGCGGCGGGTGCCGTCGGATCGCAGCGGATAGAGCGCCTCGAACTGGCGGCGCGCCTCGGCATCGGTCAGCGCCGCATGCTCTTCGCGGAACAGCTCGACCGTGCGCGCCTGGGTGCGCTGGATGCGATCGAACCGATCGCCGAGCTCGCTCACCACCGCCGCGTTGCGCTGGTCGAGCCGCGCCAGCGATTCGTCGATCGCCTTGCTCCGTTCCTGCGAGAAGGCGAGTAGCGCGGTCGCCGCGATCATCAGGGTAAAGCCGATGGCCAGGCTCAGCGCGGTGCGCGAACTGACCGACATCGAACGGAACCAGGGTGACAGGCGGGCGAGCATGGCGCCTTTTGGAAGATTTTGGTTAACGAACTGCAAAGCCTGGAACTTTCGTCGCATCTGGCGGGATTATCCTATCGCCCCCGGCAGACAGGGCTTAGGCTGGGCTATCGGGCCGGCTGTGATGCGGGTCATGGTTTGACCGGAAATTGCCGCTACGGTAAGTTGGTCCAGGCTCGTTGGCGGTTCCTGGCTGGAGAGGCTGAACGATGGTTGACAGGTTGATGAAATCGGGGATGCAGGCGCTTTCGCTTACCGCGGTGCTGGCCATGGCTATGGCCGTGCCGGCGCAGGCGCAGTTTGGCGGCCTGTTGCGCTCCACTCCGCGATCGAGCGGCAAGACCGCCACCGGGTGTGACGACAGCGCGGGCAAGGCCGCGGGCCGATCAGTGATCGGCGGCGTGCTCGGCGGTCTGGCGAGCCGCGCGGGGCTGCCCAGCTTCCTGCCCGTGCCCGAGGTCGCCGGCCTGCTGACCGATGCGATCGCCTGCAAGCTCGAACCCAAGGAGCAGAAACAGGCGGCCGACGCGACGCTCGAGGCGACGCGCGGCGAAGAGGTGGGCAGCACCTCGACCTGGACCAGCGAGACGCGGCAGAACGTGTCGGGCACCTCGACCGTGGTCGGCAAGACGCAACTGGCCGACGGATCGACCTGCATGAACGTCAACGATGTCATCATCGTCGAGGGTGAGGAGACCACCGTTTCCAAGCGTATGTGCAAGAAGCCGGGCGCCGCGCGCTACGAAATCGCACAGGCCTGAGTCCATGCACAGCCGCTTTCGATTGCTCCTGGGCCTGGCTGCGACCGCCTTGCTGTGCGGCCAGTCGCCCGCGCCGATGGATCCGGCCAATCCCACCTGTCCACAGGCGCCCGACTGGTCGAACAACAAGACCATGGCGCTCAAGGTGGTGAAGAAGGGCGATGCCAAGGTGCTGCTCGCCGAAGGGCCGGTTGATCAGACGCTGCCCGACCGGCTGAAACAGGCGCTGACCGACAATCCCGATATCAGCGAGATCTGGCTGCGCTCGCCCGGCGGCAACGCGCGCGCGGGCAATGCGGCGGGACGGCTGATCCGTTCCACGCCGGGGCTGGTGACACGCATTCCGGCGGGCTGGACCTGCTTTTCCGCGTGCAATTTCGTGTTCATGGGCGGGCAGCTGCGCGTGGTCGAACCGGGGGGCAATTTCATGGTGCACATGTTCACCATGACCGGAGATCGCGCCGCGATCGACCAGTCGGTGGCGCTGGGCACCGACACCACGGTCGAGCTGATCGGCGATATCGAGCAGGAAAGCGCGCTGCTCGCCAGCGAGGACAATGATTTCCTGATCCGCATGGGCGTCTCGCGCAAGCTGCTCACCGATATCATGTACAAGCAGAAGGCGGTGGCGGGCGGCGGCGGCGGCGATCAGTCCACCCGGCGCTGCCTGACACAGGACGAGGTGTTCAAGTACAACGTGGCGAACGTGCAGGAATAACGCGCGCTGCTTACGCCGTCGCGCTGAGCAGCCACACCTTGTTGCGCATCATCACGCCTTCGCCGTCGCGATAGTTGCGCGTGAACAGCGCGAGCAGATCGTCGCGCGCCGCGGCGAGCACCTCGGGCCCCGCCTCGGCCAGCGCGCGACCGGTAGCCATGCTGGTGAGTGCGAAATCCGCCGAATCCTCGGGAAGCGCGCCGGGGCCGCCGATCGCCTGCTCGCCCTGATAAGCCTCGACCTCGGGCGCGGAAAAACCGGCCTGCGCCAGGATGTCGCGGACATAATCGAGATCGGCAAAGGCGAACGGGCCGGGGGCGCGCGGATCGGGCGAGGGGATGTCGACATGCGCGCGCGCGACGCCCATCAGCTCCATCATCCACGGATTGTCGCGCGGCGCGGCCCAGATCGCGAGGTCGATCCGCCCGCCGGGCTTCAGCATGCGGTGCAGATTGGCGAAGGCGGCATAGGGATCGGAAAAGAACATCGACCCGAAGCGCGAGACCAGCCGGTCATAGGGCGCATCGTCCAGTGTCACGGTCGCGGCATCGGCGCAGACGAAGCGAAGGTTGGCATGCCCCTCGGCGCGGCGGCGGGCGAGGT
>NZ_QKVT01000001.1:1747460-1754232 GCF_003426715.1 Blastomonas sp. UPD001 | reverse complement strand
TAGGTTTTTACCCCGCACCTACTTGGTAACTTAGGTCGTGCTGCGCTCAGATAAGCTATAATGTTGAATTATATTGCACAGAGTCAATTGTGTGGTTGAGCCAAGAGTGAGCTGGTTCTGTATGGATTGCCAATTTGGTTTGCATAATCGGATTGAGTTTGATAGTGTTCTATTAATGTTCTGTCTTGGGAGTGCGGTATGGAGCCTCAACCATTTGGCGATAGGCACACAGTCCAAAAACTGGAAACGGTTGAAAGATATCTCCAAGCTTATGTCACGGCGCTAAAGTTTGCACCCTTTGAATTGCTATACATAGATGCCTGTGCTGGATCTGGCTCCTCGGTTCCAAAATCCGCCCTCGAGTTGGCACACTCCACCCAGAGTTCGTTGGAAGGGTTCTCGGTCCCAGTCGCTGATACCGATTCGATAATTGTAGGTTCTGCAATTAGGGCATTGGGCGTCAAGCCAGCATTTCACAGATATCTCTTAAATGACACGAAGCAATCTAATGTCGATGCGCTTCGTAATTCAATTCAGCGAGAACACGCGCATATAGAAAATAGGGTTGAAATCACCAAGCTCGATGCAAATCAAATGCTTTGTGAAATCTGTAGATCATACAATTGGCGAGAAACACGGGCAGTGGTGTTTCTCGACCCATTCGGGTTGCAGATTAAATATGAAACCTTAGAGATGTTGGGAAAGACTAGAGCGGTGGATCTTTGGTATCTTGTCCCTGTTTTTGCGATGTATCGTCAAGTTTCAGGTGATGGTGAAATTAATTTGGATGGCGGTCCGAGGGTGGATGCGGCGCTCGGCACAAGGGCTTGGCGGGATGTTGCGGTGGTTGAGGAGCAATCTGTCGACCTTTTTAGTCAGTCTCAGCTACGGTCTAAGCGAGCAGTCGATATTGCATGGTTTGAGAAGGTGGCAAAGGAGCGTATTGGTGAGGCCTTCCAAGGGCAGGTGCTGGATGAGACTTTACCATTAGGCCGAAATGGTATGCAGGAATTCTCGCTTATGTTTGCATGGGCAAACACTAGCGAGAAAGCTCGGTTGGCAGCAAAATTAGCAAGCGCGGTACTAAAATAATGGCTTCAATTTCTGAAATTGAATGGACAGACATTACGTGGAATCCGGTTGCAGGGTGTTCGATAGCCTCAAATGGCTGCACTAACTGCTACGCAATGCGAATGGCGGCGCGATTGCAAGCGATGGGCCATGGTAAATACCTTGGCACCACGAGAAAAAGTGGAGGTCGCCATGTCTGGACAGGTCGTGTAAACATTGATGAATCTAGCCTCACCGCGCCGCTTGAATGGCGAAAATCAAAACGGATTTTTGTTAATTCCATGTCAGACTTGTTTCATCAAGATGTTCCCACGGCTTTTATTCAAAAGGTTTGGGATGTTATGGCTGAATGCCCGCAGCATCATTTTCAGGTGCTATCCAAGCGACCCGACCGTATGGCTAAATTGTTTGAAAGCGGTGAAATTCGTGCGTTGAAAAATGTTTGGTTGGGGACGTCAGTTGAAAACAGCGAGGTTTTAGATCGTGTCGAATATCTCAAGAAAATTAGAAATTCCACGCTGTTTATTTCCTTTGAACCGCTGATAGGCGAGATAAATGAAATTGACTTGCGCGGCGTCCATTGGGCTATTGTGGGAGGGGAGTCTGGTCCCCGCTCACGACCAATTCAAGAGGCGTGGGTTGAACGCCTGTACAAAATTTGTCGACGCGATGACGTGGCTTTCTTTTTTAAGCAATGGGGCGGCAGAAACAAAAAAGCTACCGGTCGGGAGCTGCATGGTCGTACTTATGATGAATATCCTTTGCAGTTGATACCCTAAGTCTCACAAATTACGAGAAAAATCCTTAAGTTTGAGAGCATTATACGCAGTTCGCGATGGGACTACGCAGCGCACTCAATGAAAATCCCGCGACTTGGGCAGCACCCTCGCATCCCTCGGATGGCGTGATGGCACCGGCCGCACCACCTCGTCCGCACGCGCCAGCGGGGGTGTCAGTGCGCCGTCGCCCCGCGCTTCGGTAAGCGTTGCCAGCAAATCCGTGCGGTCGATCACGCGGTTGGCCATCAGGTGAACCACACCTTCGGGGCTGCGCTGGAGCACGCCTTCGACCTGCATCAGGCGGCTCGCCATCACGGCGCGGCGGTAGCGTTCGAACAGGCGGGCCCAGAGCACGATATTGGTGATCCCCGTCTCGTCCTCGATCGTCACGAATATCGCGTTGCCCTTGCCGGGGCGCTGGCGGACGAGGACGACGCCGGCGGTGCGCACCGCCGCGCCGGCCTTGGCATTGGTCGTATCCTCGCAGCTCAGCACGCCTTCCTCGCGCAGCCGGGCGCGCAGGAAGGCCATCGGATGGTCCTTCAGCGACAGGCGCAGCACCTGATAATCGGTGACGACCTCTTCGGCTGCGGGCATTTGCGGCAGCTGCATGTCGGGCTCCGCGCCCAGCTCGCGCGCCTTGGCCGCGGCGAACAGCGGCAACTCGGTCGAGGGCGTGCGGCGCACCTCCCACAAGGCCTGGCGCCGCGACAGGCCGAGCGATCCGAACGCATCGGCATCGGCGAGCAGGCGCAACGCGGCGCTGGGCAGGTCGGCGCGCCGCGCCAGCCGCTCGATCGAGACGAACCGTCCGGCGGCGCGCCGCGCCTGCACCAAAGCCTCGGCCCAGGCCTGCCGAAAGCCGTCCATCTGGCGAAAGCCCAGCCGCAGCGCCAGCCGCCCCCTGATGTCGCGCTCCAGCCTATTGTCCCAATGGCTGGCGTTGATGTCGATCGGCCGCACCTCGACCTGATGCTCGCGCACGTCGCGCACGATCTGCGCGGGCGCATAGAAGCCCATGGGCTGCGAATTGAGCAGCGCGCAGGCGAAGACCGCCGGGTGGTGGCACTTGATCCAGGACGAGACATAGACCAGCCGCGCGAAGGACAGCGCGTGGCTTTCGGGAAAGCCATAGCTACCGAAACCCTCGATCTGCTTGAAGCAGCGCTCGGCAAATTCGGCGGCATAGCCGCGCGCGGTCATCCCCTCGACCAGCTTGGTGCGGAAATTGTGCATCGTGCCGACATTGCGGAAGGTCGCCATCGCGCGGCGCAGCTGGTTGGCCTCGGACGGCGTGAAGTCCGCCGCGACGATCGCGAGCTTCATCGCCTGTTCCTGGAACAGCGGCACGCCATAGGTCTGGCCGAGCAGGTTCTTGAGCTCGTCGGGATCGTGCGGCGGCGCGGGCGAGGGGTATTCGACTGGCTCTATGCCCGAACGGCGGCGCAGATAGGGGTGGACCATGTCGCCCTCGATCGGGCCGGGGCGGACGATCGCGACCTGCACCGTCAGGTCGTAGAGGCAGCGCGGACGCAGCCGCGGCAGCATGTTCATCTGCGCGCGGCTTTCCACCTGGAACACGCCGATGCTGTCGCCCCGGCAGAGCATGTCATAGACCTGCGGGTCGTCGGCATCGAGATCGACGGTGAGATCGTGCTCGCCCAGGCCATGCTCGCGCATCAGCGCGAACGCCTTGCGGATGCAGGTGAGCATGCCCAAGGCCAGCACATCGACCTTCATCAGCCCGAGCGCGTCGATATCGTCCTTGTCCCATTCGATGAAGGTGCGGTCCTCCATCGCGGCATTGTGGATCGGCACGGTCTCGTCGAGCCGGTCCTCGGTCAGCACGAAGCCGCCGACATGCTGCGACAGGTGCCGCGGGAAGTGCAGGATCTGGTCGACCAGATCGCGCAGCCGCACGATGTCCGGATTGTCGATGTCGAACCCGGCCTCGGCATAGCGCTGCTCTGCCATCGAACTGGAAAAGCTGCCCCAGATGGTGCTGGAAAGCCGTGCGGTCACATCCTCGGAAAAGCCGAGCACCTTGCCGACCTCGCGCACCGCGCTGCGCGGGCGATAATGGATCACCGTCGCGGCGATTCCGGAGCGGTGGCGGCCATAGCGCTGGTAGATATATTGCATCACCTCCTCGCGCCGCTCGTGCTCGAAATCGACATCGATATCGGGCGGCTCGGCGCGTTCCTCCGAAACGAAGCGCGAGAAGAGCAGGTCGTGCGTCACCGGATCGACCGAGGTGACGCCGAGCAGGAAGCAGACGATCGAGTTGGCCGCAGAGCCGCGCCCCTGGCACAATATCGGCGGCTCGCGGCTGCGCGCGAAGCGCACCAGATCGTGCACGGTGAGGAAATAGCAGGCGTAGCGCTGCTTGGCGATCAGGGTGAATTCCTCGTCGAGCAGGTCGCGGACCTTCTTGGGCAGCTCCTCGCCATAGCGCTCGCGCGCCGCCTCCAGCACCATATGCTCGAGCCAGGCCTGCGGCTCCCAACCCTCCGGCACGGGTTCGAGCGGATACTGGTAGCGCAGGTCGTCGAGGGTGAAGCTGATCCGTTCCATCAGGCGCAGCGTTTGCGCGATGGCATCGGGGCAATCGGCGAACAGGCGCGCCATTTCGTCCGCCGGCTTGATATGCCGCTCGGCATTGGCCTCGAGCAACCGTCCGGCCTCGGCGATCGTCGTGCCCGCCTGGATGCAGGTCAGCACATCGTGCAGCGGACGCTGCGCCGGTTCGGCATAGAGCGCATCGTTGGTCGCGAGCAGCGGCACGCCGGTGTCGGCGCTCAATCGCATCAGCCGGGCGAGGCGGCGGCGGTCCGATCCCTTGCGCGGCATCGTGGCGCCGATCCACACGCGCCCCGGCGCGGCCTGGCCCAGCGTGCCCAGCAGCGGCGCGTCGCCGGGCGATGCCATCGCGATCAGCAGCAGGTCGTCGATATATTCGAGCAGATCAGGCAGGCGCAGCACGCAATCGCCCTTGGCCGCGCGCAGATTGCCGGTGGTGAGCAGCCGCGTCAGCCGCCCCCAGCCGTGGCGCGTCGCGGGATAGGCGATGATGTCGGGCGTATCGTCGGCGAACACCAGCCGCGCGCCGACCAGCAGCCGCAAGTCGGGCGGCGGCGCGCCGATCTCCGCCGCCGCCTTGTGCGCATCGCGCAGCGCCATATGCGCGCGCACCACGCCCGCGACCGTGTTGCGATCGGCAATGCCTACCCCTGCGAGCCCCAGTTCGAGCGCGCGCGCGACCATGTCCGCCGGGTGCGAGGCGCCGCGCAGGAACGAATAATTGGTCGCGCAGACCAGCTCGGCAAACGGGGTGCTCACGCAAACAATCCATGCACATACCAGCGCGGATCGGGCCGTTCGCTGTCGTACAGGCCGTGGCGGAAGATCCAGAAGCGGCGGCCGCGCGCGTCCTCGATCCGGTAATAGTCGCGGGTGAGGCCGCTCTTGCCCGGCGCGTGCTTCCACCACGGCGCGGCGATCCGCTCGGGCCCCTCGAAGCGCACGACATGGTGCTGCTGGCGCTTCCAGCGGAAGCGGTGCGGCGGCCCGTCGGGCACCTCGGCGATCACCTCGATCGGCTGGGGCGGGTCGAACAGATGGATCGGCCGGGTCGGCGGCTCGCCCGGCTGCGGCGCTTCCCAGGGTTCGGGCGCGGGCAGATCGACCGCGGGCAGGGTGAGCGCCGCCTGTTCGGGAATATGCGTGTCGCGCGGCTGGAACCGGCGGATCGCGCCGCGCCCCAGCCGGCTGCTCAGCCGGTCGATCAGCGCGGCCATCGCCTCCTCGCTCACCGCGCCGCCCTCCAGCTGCAATTGCGCCGGGGTCAGCGGCTCGATGCGCGGCACGATCAGCCGGATCATGTCGAAGCCGAAGCCGGGATCGATCGGGTCGCTGACCGCATCGAGCCGCTCGTGCAGCAGCCGCATCAGCACCTCCGGATCGCGCATCGGCAGGCTCGATTCGACCGCGAGGTCGAAGGTGCGGCCATCGCTGCGATAGAAGCGCGCGGCGAAATGCCGCCCGCCCATGCCGCGCTGCTCGAGCGCTTCGGCCGCCTGGCCCGCCAGTTCGGCGAGCGCCGCCATCGCCGCTTCGGTGCGCGCGATCGGTTCGGCAAAGCGCATCTCGAAGCGCAGCGCGGGCGGGCTGCGGCGCGGAGTGATGCGGCTGTCGGCGCTGCCCAGCAGCCGGTCGAGCCGCTCGACCAGCTCCTCGCCGAAGCGCGCGGCGAGCGGCGCGCTGGGCCGCATCGCCAGGTCGCCGATGGTCTTGAGGCCCGCGCGGATCAGCGCGGTCTCGGTCTCCTCCTCGATGCGTAGCGCCGCGACGGGCAGGCGGCGCAGCACGACATCGCCATCCTCGGGCCGCGCGAGGGTCACCCCCGGCGCGAAGCGGGCAAGCGCCTGCGCGGCCTCGGGCGTGTCGCCGCAACCGCTGCGGACATGGTCGGAAAAGCGCGCCAGGCTGTCCCCGGCGGCGGTGACCAGCGCGCTCTCGCCGCCAAACAGATGCGTGCAGCCGGTAATGTCGAGCACCAGCATGTCGGGCGGGTCGGTCGCGACCAGCGGCGTGAAGCGGTCGCAATGATCGGCCAGCCGCTCCAGCCAGTTGAGGTCGGCCAGCGGGTCGTGCGGCTCGACGCGAAGCTGCGCGACCTGCGCGCGCGCATCGGCCAGCATCATGCCGGGCGTCAAGCCCTGTGCGTGCGCCTCGGCACAGGTCGCAGCGATGCGCATCGCGCCGCGCACCTTCTCGACCAGCACCAGGGGCGCGGCGTCGTCCGCCTTATCCGGCGCGCCGGAAGCCGAGCGCTGCCGCGCGCGCCGGTCGACCGGCAGAAAGGGGAAGAACAGCGCCAGATAGCGCCGCTGCGCCTCCGGTTCCGGCACCGCCGACGGGCA
>NZ_QKVT01000001.1:1707319-1747360 GCF_003426715.1 Blastomonas sp. UPD001 | reverse complement strand
CGCAGCGAGTGACATCGGCCGCGGCGCGCAGCACCGCCAGCGCATCGGGCAGCGTGCCCAGGATGACCTGCGATGGGGCCAGGCCGATCTCGACCAGCCCCGGCGCGTGCAATTGCCCGCCGCGTTTCTCCGCCTCGCCCTCGCGCAGCCAGACCAGCGTTCCTCCGAGTCTGAGCGCCAGCGCGGCGACGAATCCGGTCGCGCACCCGGCGTCGTCTGCCTCGAACGCAAAGATTTCATGCAATCGCGCGCGCATCAGCCCGCCGCCCAAAGCCGCGTCGATTCCTGCATGGCCGGTGCGCGCCAGCCCCGCCGGTTCGCCGCCGGATTCGCCCGCGGACGCGCGTTCCAGCCCGGCAATCCGGGCTTTCAGGGACTCGAGGGAATCATGGCAACGCGACATTTGTTCTTATTATGTTCCATTTTGCGGAACGTCAAATGCCTGTGCGGCGGGCCGCGATGCCAATCTGGGACCGGTGACGCTTTGTTAACCCTTCGCGTTAATAGTCTGTTGAACTGAGTTAACGCCCATTTGGGGGAACAGCATGACCGATAC
The DNA here is from genome assembly GCF_003426715.1 of Blastomonas sp. UPD001. NCBI lineage: Bacteria > Pseudomonadati > Pseudomonadota > Alphaproteobacteria > Sphingomonadales > Blastomonadaceae > Blastomonas > Blastomonas sp. UPD001. The sequence goes on along the minus strand of NZ_QKVT01000001.1, from coordinate 1,746,804 downwards.
CGCATCCGACATCGCCCTGGCCCGCGCGCTGCTGCACGAGGCGATGGAACTTCAGGCAGCGGGCAATCTGGCGGCTGCCGAAGAGCGCTATCGTCTGGTCATCGACCATGATTACCGCACCGCCGAGGTGCTGCCGATCCTCGCCGGAATTCTCGGCCTGCGCGGCGCGAACGAAGAGGCGCTCGAGCTGTGGGATACGCTGCTCGCGCTCGATCCCGATCACGCCGTCGCGCATCATGAAAAGGGACTGATCTACAGCCGCACCGGCCGTCCCGACCTCGCCATCACCGCGATGAAGGCGGCCTGCGCTGCCGATCCGGCCAACCCGGTCGCCGCCAACAATCTCGCGGTCATGCTCTCCGATGCCGGGCGCAAGATCGAGGCGCTCGACCAGTTCCGCCGCGCCCAGGCGCTGCAGCCGGGCAACATCCATATCGAACACCAGATCCGCCGCCTCTCTGCCGAGATGGTGCCCTTCTGGCATATCCCGATGCTCAACGACGTGCGCCGCAACGATGCGTTCGAGGCGGCGATCGTCGCCGCGCTGGCCGAAACCGGCCCCGATGCGCGCGTGCTCGATATCGGCACCGGCAGCGGCCTGCTCTCGATGATGGCCGCGCGCGCCGGGGCGCAATCGGTCACCGCGTGCGAGATGGTGCCGATCATCGCCGACATGGCGCGGCAGATCATCGCCGATAACGGATATGCGGACCGCATCACCGTCCACACCGCGCCCTCGACCGAGCTCAGGGTCGGCGAGCATCTGGATGAGCGCGCGGACATCCTGGTCTCCGAAATCCTCTCGTCCGACCTGCTTACTGAGCATGTCATCGACACGTTCGAGGATGCGCATGCGCGGTTGCTCAAGCCCGATGCCATCGTCATCCCGCGCGCGGCCTCGGCCATCGGCTGTCTGGTCGAAAGCCAGGTGCTCGCCGATTACGTGTTCGTCGATCAGGTCTCGGGCTTCGACATCTCGCGCTTCGGCGCGCTCGCCTCGCCCAAGCTGCCGATCCACGGCACGATGACCGACTGGAAGCGCCTGTCCGACGATGTCGAACTGGTCCATATCAACCTCACCCGGGCGCAGCACCAGAGCGACCTGCACCTGTTGCAGATCAACGTGCTGGAAGACGGCATCGCCACCGGCATCGTCCAGTGGATGCATGTCGACTTGGCGGAAGGCATCAGCTTCGACAACCATCCCGACGGCTATACCGATGGCGGCTGGCTGCAGGTGCTGCACAATTTCCCCGAACCGGTCGCGGTGCGCGCGGGCGACGTGCTCAACGTTGCCGTGGGCCACGACCGGGTGACGCTGATCGTCCGCCCGCTCGAGGTGATCGCAGCAGCCGAGCAGGTGAAGGTGGCTTGATCCATGTCCGCTCTCTCCGCTTGAGGGGAGAGATACGAAGCCTTGCCAGCTTGTCTGGCTAGGCGAAGTTGAGAGGGGGCAATTTAAGGTGAGCAGGATTTACTTTCGATGTCGATCAACTGCCATGGCATCGTTGATAACCCATTCATCAGATTGAGGAACCAGACGCGCGATCATGTAGACTATTCTACTTGGGTAGCGAACGGTGAATTTGCAGGTGATGGCCGCCGTGTCCTCGTCGAGGCGGTCACCGCATAAGACTTCCGAAACTCTCAACACGCGCTCCGAATGCACCAAATGAATTGATCCAGCATCGTCAGCCTGTAGCTGGGCAGAAATGGAAAAGACCACTGCATTGTCGCGTGCCTTTATGGCAGAGACAAGGTCTTCATTGCTGGGGCAGAAGCTGGCGGAAGCGCAACGAGCGATCCCGATCAAAGCAATGAGTGGAAGCATGTAGGCAATCCTTAAGTGGGTACCACAACCTTAAGTCGCCGAACTATTACATCCAATCGGTTTCTTGATCGCATCCCCAAAACTCCCCTCCCTGAAAGGGAGGGGCAGGGGGTGGGTCAGCAACGGCTGCGATCGCGCACACACGGCGCGCTGACGCGCGGGTTCGGCCGAAGGCGCCATCGCGGTGCGGCAGACCTATGGCGCGCTCACCGCCTATGCCCTCGCCAAGGCCAAGGCGCGGCCCGCCGACAGCGTCATTATCGACGAGGCCACCGGCAAACCGTTTGCGTGCGGCAACAAGCCGCTTGCTGCGGTGTTCGACGCCGACGAGACGCTGATCTGGAATATCGGCCCGATGCGCTGGTTCGCGTTGACCGGCAAGGAATTCGACGCCAAGACCTGGGACCAGTGGGAAAAGACCGGCACGGGCAAGGCCGTCGCGATGCCCGGCGCGGTAGAGGCGATGCAGGCGCTGCGCGCGGCGGGCATCACCCCGATCGCCAACACCAACCGTTCTTCCGCGAATGCAGCAGGCAGCGAGCAGACGCTCGCGGCTGCGGGCCTTGGCAATTTCAAGCATGGCGACACCCTGTTCCTGATGGGCGACGATGCCACCGGATCGAGCAAGGACCAGCGCCGCGCGACCATCGCCGCGCGCTGGTGCGTCATCGCGATGGCGGGCGACCAGCTCGGCGATTTCCGCAACGGCTTCAACAAGCCCGAACTGCCGCCGCTGCAACGCCGCGCCCTCGCCACCGCCGCGCCCTATGACAGGCTGTGGGGCCAGGGCTGGTTCCTGTTCGCCAATCCCGTCTACGGCCCGTCGATCCGCGGCGGCTTCGACGACATCTTCCCGCCGGAAACGCACTGGCAACCCAATCAAGGAGCTGAATAATGGCCTGGACCCGTGACGAGATGGCGGCGCGCGCCGCGAAGGAATTGCAGGACGGCTTTTATGTGAACCTGGGCATCGGCATCCCGACGCTGGTCGCCAACCATGTGCCCGAGGGCATCGAGGTGACGCTGCAGTCGGAAAACGGCATGCTCGGCATCGGCCCGTTCCCGTTTGCGGGAGAGGAGGATGCGGACCTTATCAACGCGGGCAAGCAGACGATCAGCGAGCTCGCCTCGTCGAGCTATTTCAGCTCGTCGGACAGCTTCGCGATGATCCGCGGCGGGCATATCGACCTCACCGTGCTCGGCGCGATGGAAGTCGCGGAAAATGGCGACATCGCCAACTGGATGATCCCGGGCAAGATGATCAAGGGCATGGGCGGCGCGATGGACCTGGTCGCGGGCGTCAAGAAGATCATCGTCGTGATGGAGCATACCAGCAAGAACGGCGACCCCAAGTTCATCCCCGCCTGTACGCTGCCGCTGACCGGCAAGAACGTGGTCGACATGATCATCACCGATCTCGCGGTGTTCCAGCGCCCCGACCATGACAGCCCGTTCAAGCTGATCGAACTGGCGCCTGGCGTGACGGCGGAAGAGGTCGCCGCCAAGACCACCGCGCATTACGTCAGCTGAGCCGAGCCGGATGAAGCGCTCGACCAGGCTGGGACTGGGCGCTGCCGTCGCGCTGCTCGGCGGTCTTGGCACCTATGCCGCGACGACATCGCCGCCCTTGCTGCTGAGCCGGCTCGATGCAGTCATGGGCGGCGGCAGGGGCGCGGCTCTGGTCGCGGAGGGCGTTCGCTTCGGCAGCCAGGACCAGACGCTCGATGTCTGGCGCGCCGAGACCGCCGCCAATGCCGACAGGCGCCCGGTGCTGGTCTTCTGGCACGGCGGCGGCTGGGTGAAGGGGGCAAGGCAGGATTATGCCTTTGCCGGACGCGCCTTCGCGCGGCAGGGCTTTGTCGTCGTCATCCCCGATTACCGCAAGGTGCCTGATGTCCGCTTTCCTGCCTCGGTTCAGGATGGTGCCGAAGCCGTCGCCTGGGTCCGCGACAATATCGCGCGCTATGGCGGCGACCCCAAGCGTGTCGCGTTTTCCGGGCATTCGGCTGGCGCGCATACCGCCGTGCTGCTGGCGCTCGATCCGCGCTGGCTGAAAGCGGCGGATGTCGATCCGGGAATCGTCAAGGCGGTGGTGGGGCTGAGCGGTCCGTACGATTTCTACCCCTTCACCACCAAGCGCTCGATCGACGCAATGTCGCATTATCCCGACCCCAAGGTCACCCAGCCGATCGAACGGGCGCGCGCGGATGCGCCGCCGATGCTGTTGATCACCAGCACGAAGGACGAGACCGTCCGCCCGCGCAATGCGATCAACCTGAGCAAGCGGCTCAAGGCACTCGGCGCGCCGGCAGAGCTGATCAACTATCGCGGGCTCGACCATGAAGAGGTGGTGATGGCGCTGTCGGTACCGTTCCGCTCGAAGGGGACGGTGCTGGCCGACAGCGTCGCGTTCCTCGAACGGCATCTGCACCCGCAGCGCTGACGTCTGAACCAATGCTCCGCCTGGCCGTAAGTGCCGGGCTCGCGGGGCAACGGGGAATGACTGATGAGCTATATGCGCTTCGCGGCGATGATCGCGACCTCGACCGTCATCATGCTGCTGCTGATGTATCTCAATACCGATGCGCTCGATCATGTCTTTTACAGCGAGACGCGCGCCTGGATGGCCCTGCTCATGGGGGCGATGATGGCCATCGTCATGATGGGTTTCATGTGGTCGATGTACCGCAACCGCACCGCCAACGTGGCGATCGTCGCAGGCGCGGTGCTGGTGTTCGCCGGGGCGCTCTGGGCTGTCCGCAGCCAGGAGACGGTGGATGATGTCGCCTATATGAAGGCGATGATTCCCCACCATTCGATTGCCGTGCTGACCAGCTCGCGTGCGCATATCCGCGACCCCCGGGTGCGCGCGCTGGCGGACGAGATCATCGAGGCACAGGTTCGCGAGATTGACGAGATGAAGCGGCTTATCGCCGAGCTGGAGCGGCGCCCGCCGTCGTCGGACTCGCCCGATCTGCAGCCGCAGGTGCGGACCCGGTGACGCGCAATTGCAGGTCGCCGGGCTTCGGGTTATGCGTTGCGAATGGGCTACACATTGTTCACCGCCAACCGCAATTATTCGAGCTGGTCGCTGCGCCCCTGGCTGCTGATGAAGGCGCTCGCGCTGCCCTTCGAGGACCGGCTCGTGCCATTCGCAGGGCCCGACAATTCGCAGGAGTTTCGTACCTTCGCGCCCAATGGCAAGGTGCCCTGCCTGCACGACGACGAGGTGATCGTCTGGGATTCGCTCGCGATCGTCGAATATCTGGCCGAGCGGCATCCGGGCGTCTGGCCCGCCGATCCGGTCGCGCGCGCCTGGGCACGCTGTGCCGCGGCCGAGATGCATTCGGGCTTCTCGCCCTTGCGCAACATCTGTCCGATGAGCGTCGGGGTGCGCGCGGAACTGATCGCGGTCCCGCCCGCGCTTCAGAATGACATCGACCGCATCGGCACGCTGTTCGCCGAGGGGCTGGACCGGTTCGGCGGCCCCTGGCTGGCGGGTGATGCGTTCAGCGCGGTCGATGCGTTCTTCGCGCCGGTCGCCTATCGCGTGCGCAGTTTCGACCTGAAGATCGGGGCCAGGGGCCAGGCCTGGGTCGAGCGCGTCCTCGCGCATCCCGCGATGCTCGACTGGGAGGCGCATGCGCTGGCCGAAACCTGGCGCGATGCCGCGCATGAAGAGGAGATCGCGGGCGTCGCCACCATCCGCGAGGATCACCGCGCCGGATGAGCCAGCCGCACCGCGTCCTGCTCACCGGCTCGTCGGGCTGGCTCGGGCGGTTTCTTGCCCCGATGCTACGCCGGGAGGGGCATGAGGTTGTCGGGCTCGATGTCGTGGCCGGTGCCGAGACCGAAATCATCGCCTCGGTCGCCGACCGCGCCAGCATCGAGCGCGTCTTTGCCGATCATCGCCCCAGCTGCGTCATTCATGCGGGCGCGCTGCACAAGCCCGATATCGTGCGCTATCGTGCGCAGAGCTTTGTCGAGGTCAATGTCACCGGCACGCTCAACCTGCTCGAAGCGGCGGTGGCAGCGGGGCACAAGCGTTTCATCTTCACCTCGACCACCTCGCTGATGATCCGCGCCGATGTCCGCGCGGGCGCAGCAGGCGGGGCTAAAGAGGCGTTCTGGCTCGACGAGGAATTCGGTCCGCTGCGTCCCCGGAACATCTACGGCGTGACCAAGCTGGCGGCGGAAGATCTGTGCCGCCTGTACGCCGATCTGCACGGGATCGATGCGCTCGTGCTGCGCACCGGGCGGTTCTTTCCCGAGGATGACGATACCGACGGATCGCTGCCCGGCCCCAATCTCAAGGCCAACGAGTTTCTCAACCGGCGGCTGACGGTCGAGGATGCGGCGCGCGCGCATCTTGCCGCGCTGGACGCGCCGACGGGGCTGGGCTTCCAGACCTTCGTGCTCTCGGCACCGCCGCCCTTCGTGCGCGAGGATGCGGCAGAGCTGGTGCGGAACGCGCCGGGCGCGATCGCGCGCCATCATCCCGACGCGGCAGAACTCTATGCGCAGCGCGGCTGGAAGCTGCCAGACACGATCGACCGGGTCTACGATCCCGCCAAGGCCGAGCGCCTCCTCGGATTTCGGGCGCATACCGATTTTGCTGCAATCCTGCTGGCGCTGCGCGCAGACAGTCCGCTGCCGTTCCAGCACGATCCCGACTATGTCTCGCCGATCGTCGCGGCGGGGGCCGACCCGCTTTAGCCGCCAGCCTGACGTGCTGCGGCGACAGACCGAATCGTCGCTGACTTGTGTTTAAGCATTTTACAGGGCAGAACGTGTAAAGTGGCTGAGATGCAGGCAATAAGGCATTGCAGCCGGGGCGCAATTTACACATCGGAGATCGCATGAAGCACTGGCTGCGCAGTCCGTTGGTCTGGACCGCAGGCGGCGTGGCCGCGGGGGCCTTGCTGATCGGCATGAGCGTGTCGCGCGGCGGCGGCGTTGTCGTCACTGGCACGCCCGCGATCGCGGCGCAGGCCAGCGCACCGCTGATCGACGATGCCAATCTGCCGCTGACGCCCGATCGCTGGCAGGGCAAGGTGGATTATGCCGCGCTCGATGCGCGGATCACCCGGATGATGCGCGATCCCGAAATGGTCGGACTCGCCGTCGCGGCGGTCGAGAACGGTCGGCTGACCTTCGTCAATGGCTATGGCTTTGCCGACCGCGAGGCGGGTCTCCCGGTGACGCCGCAGACCGTGTTCCGCTGGGCCTCGGTCTCCAAGGGCGTCGCGGGAACGCTTGCCTACCAGCTCGCACAGCAGGGCAAGCTCAGCCTGTCCGCACCGCTTTCCTCGTTCCACACCACGCTGAAGCTGGCGGGCGGCGCGGAGAACCGGCTGGCGATTCCCGATCTGCTCGCGCACCGGCTTGGCCTCGCGCGCAATGCCTATGACGGCAAGCTCGAATCGGGCGACCCAGCGCCGATGCTGCGCAACATGCTGTCCACCGTGCCGCAGCAGTGCATGCCGGGTGATTGCCATAGCTATCAGAACGTCGCCTATGACGCGTTCAGCGAGATCGTCGCGAACGCGACCAGGACGCCCTATGACCAGCTTGCCGAGCAGATGCTGTTTGCGCCGCTGGGCATGAAGAGCGCGGGGCTGGGCATGACGAACCTGACCGGCGCCAGGAACTGGGCGCGGCCCTATCGCCGGGGCCAGGTGCAGGTGCTGTCCGATGCCTATTTCCGCGTCCCCGCCGCTGCCGGGGTCAGCTCGAATATCGTCGATCTGGCGCGCTGGATGGAGGCGCAGATGGGCCAGGCGCCGCAGGTCATCACGCCCGGCGTGCTCGCCGAAATCCACCGCCCGCGCGTCGCGACCTACAAGGGCGGGCGCAACGGCCCCGATTCGCTGATCATCAGCCATGGCTATGGCCAGGGCTGGCGCAGCCATATCTATGACGGGCACTGGCTGGTCGGCCATGGCGGCGCGGTCAACGGCTATCGCGCGGTGATGTGGTTCGATCCCGAACGGCGCACCGGCATCGTGATGCTGTGGAACAGCGGCTCCACCCGGCCCTTCCGGCTGCCCTACGAGTTTTTCGACCAGGTCTATGGCCGCCCGTACAGCGACTGGACCGAGCTCGACAAGGATCCGCGGCTGAACGCGCCGCTGCCCGCCGCCGTACCGGAGACGATGACCTCGGCCGACTGACCCGAAAGCGTTCAAGAACATAACAACCGGAGAGAAACGCCATGAGCATCGTGCTGCACCATCTGGAATATTCGCGGTCCACCCGCGTGATCTGGCTGCTCGAGGAAATGGGCACGCCCTACGAGATGGTGCGCCACCAGCGCGATCCGCAGACCTTCCGCGCGCCCCCCGGTCTTGCCGAGGTGCATCCGCTCTCCAAGGCGCCGACGGTGATCGTCGACGGCCATGTCATGGTCGAATCGGGGGCGATCATCGAATATCTGATCGAGCGCTTCGGCAGCGAGACCCTGGCTCCGGCGAACGCCAAGGATCGCCCGGCCTATCTCGAATGGCTGCATTTCGCCGAAGGCACGATGGCGAGCCCGATCATCTTTTCCGCGCTGGCGCCGCGCTTCGGTGGCCTGGGCCCGATGCTGGGCGGCTTCATGGGGGCGGAGGTGACCAAGCTGCTCGACCATGTCGAGCGCGCGGTCACGGGCCATGATTACCTGGTCGGCGACCGGCTGAGCGGCGCGGACATCAACATGGCCTATCTGCTCGAGGTGGCGACGGCCAGCAAGCAGATCGGCGACCGGCCGAACCTCATCGCCTATCTCGAGCGGCTGCGCGCGCGTCCGGCCTATCAGAAATCGATCGAGATCGGCGGGCCGATGATCTTCGCCGCGATTTCGGCCTGATCAGGCAAGTGCGAGGCCGGGCAGCCACTCGGCCCAGAGCTTGAGCTTCTCGTGGAGGATCTGTTCGGCCTGGTCGGGCTGGACGGGGACGAGCAGCATCGTCGCATTGGGCGCGAGCTGGCCGATCAGATGGCGGTCGGCGCGGATCACCTGGCCGATGCGCGGATAGCCGCCGGTGGTCTGGCCCTCGCAGCCGATCAGATAGGGCAGCCCATCGGGCGGGCACTGGATGATGCCGGGGAAGACCGCGCCGCTGCGGATCGGCGCGGCGCTGTTGAGGTCGAGCGGCGTGCCCTGCAGCTTCAGCCCCATGCGGCTCGAGCGGGAGGACACGCGCCAGCGCTTGCGCGCGAGCGCCGCCATGCCCAGCGCCAGCCGGTCGCTCTCCGGACCTGCGACCACGCGCAGCACGAAGCCATGGCCGAAAAACGGTTGCAGCTCGGGCGGAGTGACGAGCGCGGGCACAGCGTCGCCGTCCTCGCCCAGCGCCAGCACATCGCCATCGGCGAGCGCGCGCCCCTCGAGCCCGCCAAAGCCCGCGCCGATCAGCGTCGAGCGCGTGCCGAGTACCTCGGGCACCTCGATCGCGGCGGAGAGCGCGAGATAGACCCGGCAGCCAGCCCAGACGCGGCCGATGGCGAGCACATCGCCCGGCTCCAGATGCAGCGTCTGGTGCGGCTCGGCCTCCTCTCCATTGATCTGCACCTGGCACGGCGCGCCGGTCACCGCGACGGCCATTGCGCGGTCGGCGCGGAATTCGGCCGGGCCCAGCGCGATCTCGATCGCGGCAGCATCGAGAGGACGCCCGACCAGCCGGTTGGCGAGCGCAAGGCTCAGCCCATCGGCCGCACCGCCCGAGGGCACCGCGAGCTTGCGCAGCCCACGAAACGGCGCGGCCTGGATGCTCGATTGCAGCCCCGCCTTCACGACGGTAAGGTTCATGCCGCGCCTCCCGTCCGCCGCGCGAGCTCGTTCGCGTCGATCCGCTCGAACCGCACCTGCTGGCCCGCCTGCAGCTGCGCAGGCGAGGGGGCGTGCGCATCGAACAGGGTCTCGGCGATCCGCCCGATGATCGGCCAGCCGCCGGGGCCGGCGTGCGGATAGAGCCCGCAGATCTGGCCGAGCAGCCCGACCGACCCCGCCTCGACCCGCGCGCGCGGGTCGGCGAGGCGTGGGATGTCGGGCAGGCGCGCATCGCAGGTGAGATAGGCAAAGCCGGGCTGGAAGCCGAGCATCGCCACGCGCCAGTCCTGCGCTGCGTGCCAGCCGGGCAGGGCGTCGGAGGTCAGCCCAAGCAGCTCGGCGACGATATCGGCATCATGCGCCCAGGGCGCTTCGTAGCAGATATGCAGCGTGGCAGGCGCGACGGTGGTGGGGGGCGCGGCATGGGCATCGCTTCCGGCCAGCGCCTCGGCTGCTGCGCGCGCCGCTTCCAGGTTGCGCTGCGCCGGGTTCCAGCTCAGCGACAGGCTGTCGAGCCCCGGCACGATGTCGTCCCAGCCTGCGCCTTCCGCTGCTGCTGCCAGCGCCGCCACGCGGTCGGACGCCAGACCCTGGATCATCAACCAGTCATCGGCGCAATAGATCGACTGGCTCATCGGGCAGCTCTCCGGGGGCTTTTATCGTTATCCCCAAGACTGCCATCTCGCCTGCAATCCGCAAAGCGGTTTGTTCCGCGCCGGGACTGTCCGAATGAATGCACAGGCTTTGCGCCATAACATGGATCAGGCTGCCGTCGTTCGCGGTGATCGGCAGGCCCGAGGCGATGGCGATGGCCTGTGCGGCGCGATCGGCATCGCTTGCGATCAGCGCGCCGGGCTGCGACCGCGGGACCAGGCGGCGCGCGGGCGTGTAGCCGCGATCGACAAAGCCCTCGGCGATGAAGCAGGCACCGACCGCGCGCGCCGCATCCTCGCTCGCCGAATGCGCGAGCCCGACCTGGGCGAGATGCGGGAAGGCGGCGTGCAACGCTTCCGCCACGGCGCGCGCCATGTCGGGCCGGTCGGCGAGATCGTTATAGAGCATGCCATGCGGCTTGATATGCGTGAGCGCCACGCCCTCGTGCGCTGCGACGGACTCCAGCGCGCGCACCTGTTCGAGCAGCGATTCGATCAGATTGGGCAGCGGCATCACCAGCGACACCCGCCCGAACCCTGCACGGTCGGGATAGCTGGGATGCGCGCCCGGCGCGACGCCCGCCGCCCTGGCCGCGCGCAGCATCGCCGCCATGCTCTCCTCGTCCCCGGCATGGCCGCCGCACGCGATGTTGCAGCTGGAGATCACCCGCATCAGCGCGATGTCGCGCGCCTGTTCCCCGGGCTCTTCGCCGAGATCGGCATTGAGATCGATCGACCGGCTCATGGCCAGATTCCCGCCGAGCGCAGGATCAGCCGCGTGCCCAGTCCCGCGCAGACCATCACCACCGCCCCGCCGAGCAGATTGGCGATGGGGCCATTGGCGAAGGCCCCAAGGCTCTGGCGGCGCGCCGCGACCCAGAGCAGGAAGGCGGCGAGGATCGGAAGCAGCAGCCCGTTGGCCGATTGCGCGATCAGGATCAGCTCGACCGGATTGACCGCGAAAAACGCGAAGAGCGTGCCGATGACGACCACCGCCAGCGCGGTCGCCCTGAAAATGCGCGCGCGCCGCACCGGATCGCCTGCGCCGCCCATCATCTCGGCCAGCACATAGCCGGTCGCGACCGGTGCGGTCAGCGCCGAACTGAAGCCCGCACCCACCAGCCCCAGCGCAAACACGATCCGCGCAGGGACGCCGAACAGGCTTTCGAGCCGCAGCGCGGTATCGTCTAGCGGGCCGGTGCCGGTCGCGGCCATCGCTGCCGTCGCCGCGCCCATGACGACGATCGCCATCGACAGCAGCCCGCCCAGCGTCACCGAAATTCCCGTGTCGAGGTTCGATGCCGCCAGCCCATCGGCATCGGGCGCGAACTTGCCGCGCACCGAGGCGGCGTGGAGGAACAGGTTATAGGGCACCACCGTGGTGCCGATCAGCGCGATCGCGGTGAACAGGCTGTCGGCGGGCAGGCGCGGCACGAAGCCGCTCAGCACCGCGCCCCAATCGACCCGGATCACCGCCAGCCCGCCGATGAACGCGAGAGACATCGCCAGCACCAGCGCGATCAGCAGCTTTTCCAGCCAGGCAGGCTTGCCGATCACGACCAGCACGGCCGCGAGCAGGCCGGTGGCCAGTGCGAGCAGGGAAGGCGACAAGGCGCCCGCACCCAGCAGCTTCAGGCCCGCCGCGGTGCCGCTGATATTGCCCGCCTGATAGGCCGAATTGCCGATCGCCAGCGAGGCGAAGATCAGCGCCGCCATTCCCCAGCGCAGCGCCGGGTTCGCCGCCGCTGCCAGGATCGCCTCGGCCAGCCCCTGGCCGGTGATGATGGCGACGCGCGCGGCCATGGCCTGCAGGATGATCGTGGCCACCGTCGCGAACACCAGCGCCCAGAGCAGCGCATAGCCGAAGCCTATGCCTGCGCTCGCGCAGGCGGTGACGGTGCCGGGGCCGATAAAGGCCGCGGTCACCAGCATCGCGGGACCGGGGCGGTATCGGGTGACGCTCACAGGCGCCAGGGCCTCTCGCGATACCATTTGGTGATGACGTATTTGGTGCCTTCGCGGACTTTCATGCCGTGATGGATGGTGGCGGGATTGCAGCTGCCGTCAGGGCGGCGGTTGTTCCAGGCGACCAGCTTGCCGATCTCGGGCTGGATCGACTTGCCGATCGTCTTGAACCGCGTCGCACCGCCCGATTCGGGCTCGTTGAGATAGATCATGAACGTCCAGGTCCGCTGGCCGCCGACCGTGGTATAGCGCGTGAAATCCTGACCGCCCGGCTCGAAATAGTCGGTATGCGCCTTGAACTCCTGGCCCACGGCATAGCGCTGCCCCTGCATTGTCTCGCCGAACTGCATGTCGATGCCCGACAGCGCGCTCAGCCGCTCATCGAGCGCGAGGACTTCGGGATCGTCGGCGCGCATGTCGCAGGTCTCGGACGTGCGAAAATAGCTGTCGCCATTCGGATCGGCGATGGTCGAGGGCCTGCGGTCGGCATCGATCTTCTCGACGAAACGCGCGCACGCCTCGGGCGTCAGGAAATTGCGCAGGATGTACAATTCCATGCGCGGGGTCGGCACCTTCTGGATGCCGGGAACCTTGCCCAGCGCGGCGGTGTTGCACTGGTTGCTCCCAGCCCGGCTCGTGGTCTCGCTGTCGCTCATCGTCCCCATGCCTCTTACGGCCTTGCCCCGCCTTGCGAATAGCGGTCAATCGGGGGGCGATTCAAGCGGCAAACGGCTGGCGCGGGACCGCTTTGGCGGCTAAATGGCGGTCCATGCCGCGCCGCCCCTGCCACACCCGCCACGACACGGGTTTCAGCCTGCTCGAAATGCTGGTGGCGCTCGCCGTATTCTCGATCGCCGCGCTCGCGCTGATCAAACTACAGGGCGCGAGCCTGATGCAGACCGCCGAGCTCGACAGCCGCCTGTACAGCGAGATCACCGTGCGCAATCTGGCGGTCGAGGCGCTGACCGACCCCAATCCCCCCGCGCTCGGCGATACGCAGGGCACGATCAGCAATGCGGGACGCGATTTTGCATGGCGGAGGACGGCCACCGCGCTCGAGGGGGGCGAACTGCTCAAGGTCGATCTGGCGGTGCGCCAGGGGACGGGGCCCGAGGTGACGCTCACCGTGCTGAGGCCGGTGTTGTGAGGGGCGCCTCCCGTGTCCCCGTCGTCACCCCCGCGCAGGCGGGGGTCCCGCTTGCCTTTGCCGAGGTCACGCAGAAGCGGGATTCCCGCGTTCGCGGGAATGACGGGCAGGGGGTGCACCCATCATCCGGCTTCACCCTGGTCGAGATGATGGTCGCGCTGTTCATCTTCGGGATGATCGCCACCGCCTCGGTCGTGCTGCTGCGCCAGAGCGTCGAGGCCGAGGCGCGCAGCGCGGTGCGGCTCGAGGAGATGGGCGACCTGCGCCGATTCTCCGCGATCATGGCGCAGGACATGACGCTGATGCTGCCGCGCCCGTCGCGCGATCCGCTGGGCAACGACCGGGTGGCGCTGATGACCGGCGACGGGCTGCTGCTCGGCTTTTCGCGCCAGGTTGCGCAGATAGATCCGCAGCCGGGTTCGTCGAGCCTGCAGCGCGTCGAATGGGCGCTGGCCGAGGGACGGCTGACCCGCGCGATCGCGCCCAAGGCCGATGGCGCAAGGGCCGGCGCGCCGGTCGCGATCCTCGAAGGGATCGAGCAGGCGCGGCTGCGCTTTCGCGACAAGCAGGGCGTTTGGCAGACCGACTGGCGGCCGCAGCGCACCGACGAACTGCCGATCGCGATCGAACTGACCCTGGTGCAGCAGGGCAATTCAGCCCGGCCGCTGACCTTTGAATTCCTCGTCGCAGGGGGCGGCGGATGAGCGTGCATCTGCGCCCCAGACCGTCCGAACGCGGAATCGCGCTGCTCAGCGTGCTGCTGCTGGTCGCGGTGATGGCGATCGTCACCACGCTGATCCTCGACCGGGTGAACCTCGCCGTCCGCCTCGCCGCCAATGCCGATGCGGCGGATCGCGCGCGGTTCGCGGCGCTGGGCGCGGAGCAGTTCGCCGCACGCGAGATCGAGCGCCAGCTCGATCTCAGCCCCGCGCGCACAGTCAATGTCGGTGGCTGGATCGGCCAGCCCAATGTGCTGCCGATCGACGATGGATCGGGCGCGGTGGTGACCGCGACGGTGCGCGATGGCGGCAACTGCTTCAACCTGAATTCGGTGGTCGCAGGCCAGCCGGGCGACCTCGCCGCGCGACCGGTCGGCATCGGCCAGTTTGCCGGGCTCATGCAGGCGCTCGGCGTCGGGTCGGACGAGGCGCGGGGGCTGGCCGATGCGCTGGCCGACTGGATCGATACCGACCAGGCGGCGCAGCCCGCCGGGGCCGAGGATCAATATTACCAGCAGCTCGATGCGCCCTATCGTACCGCCGGGCGGCTGCTGGGCGACAAGGGTGAGATCCAGGCGCTGCGCGGCATGACGCCGCAGCTCTACGCGCGACTGGAACCGTGGATCTGCGCGCTGCCCGATGCGATCTTGTCGCCGATCAACGTCAACACGCTGTTGCCCGAACAGGCGCCGCTGATCATGATGCTTGCGCCCGGCAAGATCCCGCTCGATCGCGCGCGCGCCATGATCGCGGATCGCCCGGCGCTCGGCTATGCGCGCATCGCCGATTTCTGGCGGCCGCTGGCGCTGCAATCGCAGACCTTCGGGCCCGAGATCGAATCGCAGCCGCAGATCGTCACCCGCTGGTTCGAGCTCGATCTGGTGATCCAGCAGGGGGAGAGCCGGTGGCGGCAGACCAGCCTGCTCGATGCGCAGCTGACGCCTGCGCGCGTCATCAGCCGCCGCATCGGCGAGCCGTGAACGGGTTTGGCTAATTTAATTTCGCGAGGCAGCATTTTCGCCGCATTTTCCCTTGCATTGCAGGGGCAGTTTGTAAGATAGCGACCGCCTTGATTTCGTCGCTTGACGATCCCGCCCGCGCGCCCCTAAGGGACGCCTCCGCGTGGCGTAAGCAGTGTGTGGCGACCGTAGCTCAGTTGGTTAGAGCGCCGGTTTGTGGTACCGGAGGTCGTGGGTTCGAACCCCATCGGTCGCCCCATCTGCTCTTGAAATCCTTGCCTTTTTCAGGCTCTGCCGCGCGACCAGCCTTGGGGAGACGGGCGCGTGCAAAGCTATTGGGATCTGCCGGACTTCGACGAGCATGAGGCGGTGCAATATGTGCACGACCGCGCCTCGGGGCTTTCGGCGATCATCGCGATTCACTCCACGGCTCTGGGCCCGGCGGGCGGCGGCACGCGCTTCTGGCATTATGCCGACAAGAGCCGCGCGATCACCGATGCGCTGCGCCTGTCGCGCGGCATGAGCTACAAGAACGCGATGGCCGGCCTGCCGATGGGCGGCGGCAAGGCGGTGATCCTCGCCGATGCCGACAACCGCAAGACTCCCGAGATGCTCGCCGCGTTCGGCGACGCGATCGATGCGCTGGGCGGCCGTTATGTCACCGCCGAGGATATCGGCATGTCCGATGCCGACATGGTCGCGATCTCGAAGCGCACCAAGTTCGTCTCAGGCCTGCCGGTGCAGGACGCAGGCTCGGCTGGCGGCGATCCGGGGCCGTTCACCGCCAAGGGCATCTTCCTGGGCGTCAAGGCCGCGGTCGCGTTCAAGCTGGGCACCGACCGGCTGAAGGACGTGCGCATCGCGGTCCAGGGAACGGGCAGCGTCGGCGGCGGTCTCGCCCGGCTGCTCGCGGCCGAGGGCGCGAAGCTGACCCTCGCCGACGTGAATGCCGATCGCGCGCAGAAGCTCGCCGACGAACTGGGGGCCGAAACGGTGAGCGCGGACCGGATCATGCAGGTCGAGGCGGACGTGTTCAGCCCGAACGCGCTGGGCGCGATCCTCGATTCGGAAAGCATCGAGAAGCTGAATGTCGGCATCGTCGCGGGCGGCGCAAACAACCAGCTCGCGCGGCCGCACCATGGCGACATGCTGATCGATCGCGGCATCCTCTACGCGCCCGATTACGTGATCAACGCGGGCGGGATCATCTCGGTCGCGCTCGAATATTTCGCGCAGGCCGAAGGTCGCGCCGCGCAGGTCGAGGAGGTGCACGCGCGCCTCACCGGCATCCCGCAGCGCCTGACCGGCATCTGGCAGGAAAGCCGCACCACCGGCGAATCGCCCGCCACCGTCGCCGACCGCATGGCGCAGAAGCTGATCGGGCGGGGTTGAATTCCAGCACCTGACCGATGCTTCGTCATTCCCGCGAAAGCGGGAATCCCGCTTTCTTGCTCCAGGTTGCCGGAGAAGCGGGGCCCCCCGCGTTCGCGGGGGTGACGGGCAAAAGCTATTGGCGTCCACTGCCCCGCCTTACGCAAATTCCCTTGAGGCTGTCGCTGCATCGTGGCAACAAGACGCGACGCCGATATGCCTCGGCGCTAGGAAGCTGACGCACTTTCGCTCATGCACGGTTTTGCCAATCCCACGCGGTTCCTGTCCATCGCCCGGCCGCTGACCCCGGCGCTGATGGTGACGGGCGTCATCATGGTCGCCATCGCGCTGTCGATCGGTCTGTTCAGCGCGCCCGCCGACCGGCTGATGGGCGAAACGGTGCGCATCCTCTACATCCACGTTCCTGCCGCCTGGCTGGGCATGGCGGGCTGGACGAGCATCGCGATCGCCAGTCTCGTCGAACTCGTCTGGCGGCACCCGCTCGCCGGGATCGCCGCGCGCGCCTCTGCGGTGCCGGGCGCGTTCTTCTGCGCGCTGTGCCTCGCCACCGGATCGATCTGGGCGCGGCCGACATGGGGCACCTGGTGGGTGTGGGACGGACGGCTGACCTCGATGCTGGTGCTGTTCTTCCTGTATCTCGGCTATATCGCGCTCGCCGATGCCAGCCAGAAGGATGCAGCGGCAGGGCGGGGCGGCACGTCGCGCGTTGCTGCGATCTTCGGGCTGGTGGGCGCGGTCAACGTGCCGATCATCAACCGCTCGGTGGTCTGGTGGAACAGCCTGCACCAGCCGGCGAGCATCTCGATCGGCAAATCGGCGATCGATCCCGCGTTCCTGTGGCCGCTCGGCATGGCGGTGATCGGCTTCTCGCTTATCTTCGGCGCGATCGTGCTGATGCGCATGCGCACATTGCTCGCCGATATCCGCATCGAGGCGCGCATGCGCAGGCTCGCGGCCGCATGACCCAATGGCATTATGTCATCATGGCCTATGGGCTGGGCATTGCCGGCACCGCCGGACTGATCGGCTATTGCTGGCTGGCGCTCAAACGCGCAGAAGCGCGGCTCGACGCGCTCAAGCGCAAGTGAACCGGACACGCACCCCATGAAAGCCAAGCACCAGCGTCTCGTCCTGATCTGTATTGCCCTGGTCGGCCTTGTCGCCGCCGGGCTGATCGCGGCCTATGCGCTGCGCGACCAGGCGAGCTATTTCTACACGCCCGGCGACATTGCCGAAAAGGGTGTCGAGCCGGGCCAGGCGATCCGGCTGGGCGGCATGGTGCAGAAAGGCTCGATCAAGAAGCAGGCCGATGGCGTGACGATCGATTTCATCGTCGAGGACGGCAAGGGCACCGTGCCGGTGCGCTTTACCGGAATCACCCCCGACCTGTTCGTCGAGGGGTCGGGAGTCGTCGCCGAGGGGCGGATGAACGCCTCGGGCCAGTTCGTCGCCGACAACCTCCTCGCCAAGCATGACGAGAATTACGTGCCGCGCGAGATGCGCGACATGACCAAGGCCGATGTCAAGAAGCTCGGCGGGACGGTGCAGCAGCCATGATTGCCGAAATCGCGCTTGCGATCCTGTGGCTCGCCGCCGCGCTCGCGGTCCTGCAGCTGGGCCTGGGCAGCTATGCGCTGACCGCGCGCGGCGCCGAATTCCTGCGCGCTGTCCGCCCGATCGCGGTGGTGCAGGGGCTGCTCGTGGCGGTCGCTTTTGCGCTGCTGATCGTGCTGTTCCTGCGCACCGACCTGTCGGTCAAGCTGGTCGCGGCGAACAGCCACAGCCTGAAGCCGCTGATCTACAAGATCGCTGGGGCCTGGGGCAATCACGAGGGCTCGATGCTGCTCTGGGTCACCGTGATGGGGCTGGCGGGCGGCTTCGTCGCGCTGCTCGAACGGCGGCTCAACGAACGCACGATGGTCGCGACGCTGGCGGGCCAGGCATTCGTGAGCCTGGGCTTCTATGCGTTCATGCTGTTCTCGTCGAACCCGTTCGAACGGCTCAATCCCGCGCCGGTCGAGGGCAATGGGCTCAACCCGCTGCTGCAGGACCCGGGCCTCGCCTTCCATCCGCCGACGCTGTATATCGGCTATGTCGGGCTCTCGATCGCCTTTTCCTTCGCGGTCGGCGCGCTGATCACGCGCGATGTCGGGCCCGCCTTCGCCCGCGCGATGCGGCCCTGGGTGATGGGCGCGTGGATCTTCCTGACGCTCGGCATCACCGCCGGCTCGTGGTGGGCCTATTACGAGCTCGGCTGGGGCGGCTGGTGGTTCTGGGACCCGGTCGAGAATGCCTCGCTGATGCCCTGGCTCGCCGCGACCGCTTTGCTCCATTCGGTGAGCGTGCTGGCGACGCGCAATGCGCTCAAGGCCTGGACGGTGATGCTCGCGGTGGTCGCCTTCTCGATGTCGATGGTCGGCACCTTCCTGGTGCGTTCGGGCATCCTGACGAGCGTGCACGCCTTTGCGGTCGATCCCGAGCGCGGCAGCTTCATCCTCACCCTGCTCGCCATCTATATCGGCGGCGCGCTCGCCCTGTTCGGGCTGCGCGCCTCGACCGTCACCGAGGGCGCGAAATTCCACCTGTTCAGCCGCGAGGGCTCGCTGGTGATGAACAACGTGCTGCTGGTCGGCGTGCTCGGCATCGTGCTGATGGGCACGCTCTATCCGCTGGTCACCGAGGCGTTCGGCACCAAGGTTTCGGTCGGCCCGCCCTATTTCAACCCGGTGAGCGCGATCTTCGTCTTCCCGATGCTGGTGATCATGGCGGCGGGTCCGCTGATGCGCTGGCGGCAGGATAACGGGCGCAAGCTCGCCAACCTGCTCGCTGCGCCCGCGCTGGTCGCCGCCGCCACGCTGGCGCTGGTGGTGGTGTTCGGCGGCGAGATCGGCGTGCTGCCGCTGCTCGGCCTGGTCTTTGCCGCTGGCCTTGCCGTGGCGAGCGTGCTGCCGCTGTGGAAGCGCAACCTGCGCCGTACGCCGGCGCATGTCTGGGGCATGGTCATCGCGCATCTCGGCATCGCGGTCGCGCTCGCCGGCATGGCGTCCGAAAGCGCGTTCAACACCGAAAAGCTCGTGGCGAGCGAGATCGGGCAGAGCCACACCGTTGGTCCCTGGACCGTCGAACTGCAGGGCGTCAAGCCGATCGCGGGTGCCAACTGGACCGCGCTCGAGGCGCGTCTGGTCGCGCGCTATGGCGACAGCAATGTCCAGACCGTGCTCAACCCCCAGGCGCGCATGTTCGCCTCGCCGCCCACCGCGACCAGCGAGGCGGCGTTGCTCACGCGCTGGAACGGCCAGCTTTATGCCGTGCTGGGCGAAGAGGGCGAGGACGGCCGCTGGCAGCTGCGCCTGTGGTGGAAGCCGTTCGTGCCGCTAATCTGGTATGGCGGCCTGCTGGTCGGGCTGGGCGGTATCTTGTCGCTGGTCGGCCGCACCGTGCGCGATCTGCGCCGCAAGGGCGAGCCCGAGCTCGAGCCGATTTCCGAACCTGCAGCGTCCAAGCCTGCCGCCGGAGGCCAGGAAGCGCTCGCATGAAACATTGGGCGATCTGGTTGCCGCTGGCCCTGTTCGGCCTGCTGTTCGCGGTGTTCGCATCGGGGCTGATCGCGCCCGGCGACCGCACCATCGCCTCGCAGATGATCGGCAAGCCGCTGCCCGAGTTCGACCTGCCCCAGGCGGTGCCCGACCGTCCGGCGCTGGCCAAGGCCGATTTCACCACGGGCAAGCCCAAGCTGCTCAACGTGTTCGCCAGCTGGTGCGTGCCGTGCATCGCCGAAGCGCCGGTGCTGGCTGAGCTCGCCAGGGCGGGCGTGGAGATCGACGGCGTCGCCATTCGCGATCGGACCGCGGACGTGCAGGCGTTCCTGGCGCGCAACGGCAATCCCTATACGCGGATCGGGCGCGACGATGTCAGCAAGATCCAGTTCGATCTCGGCTCCTCGGGCGTGCCCGAGACCTTCGTGATCAATGGCAAGGGCATCATCACCTATCAGCATATCGGAGAAATCCGCGCCGATCAGGTGCCCATGATCCTGCAGAAGCTGAAGGAAGCGCAGTGATCCGCGCGTTTGTGCTCTTCTTGTCGCTCGCGCTCGCGATCCCCGCATCCGCGCAGGACTCGCTCCCGCCCGCGCCTTATGCCTACAAGCAGCTCGAGGATCCGGCGAAGGAAAAGGCCGCGCAGGATCTGATGATGACGCTGCGCTGTCTGACCTGTCAGAGCCAGTCGATTGCCGATTCCGACGCCCCGATGGCCGGCGACATGCGCAACCAGGTGCGCCAGCGCATCGCCCGCGGCGAGGACCCCGAGGCGATCCGCGCCTGGCTGATCGAACGCTATGGCGACTGGGTGTCCTATGAGCCGCGCGTCACGGCGATGACCTGGCCGCTGTTCGCCGCGCCGGTCGTGCTGCTGCTGCTCGCGGCGGTCATCGTGCGCAAGCGTTTCACCCGCGCCAAGGCGCAAGGAGGCAAGAGCTGATGGCCTGGATCGTCGTGGGACTGCTCGCGCTGCTGATCATGGCGGGGCTGATCTGGCTGGGCAAGATGCCGCGCAAGGCGTGGGAACTCGCCGGAGCGGCATTGTTCGTCGGCATTGCGGGCTATGCCTGGCAGGGCCAGCCCTCGCTCGCCGGATCGCCCAAGGAACCGGTCGAGAAGCTCGGCATGTTCGACGAGGACCTGGCCAAGCAGCGCGACGAGATGGGCGGCAATTTCGGCGATGCCCGTGCCTGGCTGGTGCTTGCCGATGCACAGAGCCGCCAGGGCAAGTTCGCCACCGCCGCGACCGCGCTCAGCAAGGGGCTCGAGACCTTCCCGGACGATCCGGACCTGTGGGTGGCGCTCGGCAATGCGCTGGTCGGGCACAGCAACGGCCTGCTCACGCCGGCGTCACAATATGCCTATCAGAAGGCCGCGACGCTCTCGCCCGATCATCCGGCACCGCCGTTCTTCCTCGGCCTGGCGCTCGCGACTTCGGGCCAGTTGCAGCAGGCGCGCGGCATCTGGGCCGAGCTTCTCGAGCGCTCGCCGCCCGATGCCGAGTGGCGCGAAGACCTGACCAGCCGACTCGCCCGGATCGACGCATTGATCGCCCAGCAGTCCGGCGCACCGGCGCCCGGCATGCCCGGATCGGTCCCGCCTGCCGCAGAACCCTCTCAACCTGTTGAAAACGCTCAATAATCGCTCTATTGCGATTATATTGCACTGCATCATGCGCCATGCTAATCCGCCAGCCATTGCCCTGATGGGCGATAGGCGAAAGGGGACGATGAGCGCTGTTCGATCGCAAGGTCTGCAGCGCCCGCATATTGCCCGATGATGAGCGATTCACCCTCTGACGCGCCGTCGGCGCAGCCTGCTGGTGCTGTCTCAGGCGGCGCTCAGGTTCCTCCCCCCGATGGTCACGATCATGCCAAGAGCAGTTCGGTCGCGGCGCTGGCATTCGGGGCGATCGGCATCGTGTTCGGCGATATCGGCACCAGCCCGATCTACGCCTTTCGCGAGACCTTTGCCGGGCACCATCCGCTCACGCCCGATGCCGAGCATATCTTCGGCGTCGTCAGCCTGATCTTCTGGTCGATGACGCTGGTCGTCGGCGTGCAATATGTCAGCATCCTGATGCGGGCCGACAACAAGGGGCAGGGCGGAAGTCTTGCCCTCGTCGCGCTGATCTCGCGCAGCATCGGGCGGACCAGCTATGGCTGGCTGCTGATCCTGCTCGGCGTCTTCGCCACGGCGCTTTTCTATGGCGACAGCATGATCACGCCTGCGATCTCGGTGCTGTCCGCGGTCGAGGGGCTGACCGTGGTCAATCCGGGGCTGCAGCCGCTGGTCGTGCCGATCGCGGTCGGGCTGCTGGTCTTCCTGTTCTTCATCCAGTCGCGCGGCACCGCCCGGATCGGGACCTTGTTCGCACCGATCATGGTGCTGTATTTCGGCACGATTGCGGTCCTGGGCATCTACCAGATCGTGTTCAACCCGCAGATCCTGCTCGCGCTGAACCCCTGGTATGCGGTGCGCTTCTTCCTCAACGATGGCTGGTTCGCGTTTCTGGCGCTCGGCTCGGTCGTGCTCGCGGTGACGGGGGCGGAGGCGCTCTATTCGGACATGGGGCATTTCGGACGCGGGCCGTTGCGCCTCTCCTGGTTCGGTTTCGTCATGCCTGCGCTGCTGATCAACTATTTCGGCCAGGGCGCGATGATCATCGGCATGTCGCCCGAGGTTGCGGCCGAGACGATCAGGAACCCGTTCTTCCTGCTCGCGCCCGATGTGCTGCGCCTGCCGCTGGTGCTGCTCGCGACCGGCGCGACCTTCATCGCCAGCCAGGCGGTGATCTCGGGCGCGTTCTCGATCACCCACCAGGCGATCCAGCTCGGCTATATCCCGCGTCTGTCGATCAAGCACACCAGCGCGTCGGAAAGCGGCCAGATCTATATCCCGCTGATCAACTGGGTGCTGATGATCGCGGTGATCCTGCTGGTGCTGAGCTTCCAGAGCTCGAGCAACCTCGCTGCCGCCTATGGCATCGCGGTGACGGGTGCGATGCTGATCGACACCTGCCTGATGGCGGTGCTGCTGATCGCGATGTGGAAATGGAAGCTGTGGATGGCGATCCCGATCATCGTCACCTTCGTGGTCGTCGATGGCGCCTATTTCCTCGCCAACGCGACCAAGATTCCCGATGGCGGCTGGTTCCCGCTGGTGATCGGCGCGGTCACCTTCACGCTGCTCACCACCTGGGCGCGCGGGCGCAAGCTGATGCGCGAGACGATGATCGAAAGCGCGCTGCCGATCGAGGTGTTCGTCAAGTCCGCGCAAGGCTCGGCCACCCGCGTCAAGGGCACCGCCATCTTCATGGCTTCGGCGACCACCGGCGTGCCCACCGCGCTACTGCACAACATGAAGCACAACAAGGTCATCCACGAGCGCGTGGTCATCCTGACCGTGCAGATCATGGAAGTGCCCTATGTCACCGACGCCAACCGCTTCCACGTCGAGGACCTGGGCCATGGTTTCTACCGCATGGTGCTGCGCTACGGCTTCATGCAGTCGACCGACGTTCCAGCCGCGCTCAAGGACGTGAAGGAGCTGTGCGGCGGCAAGTTCGAGATGCTGCAGACCAGCTTCTTCCTGTCGCGCCAGACGCTGCTCACCGCCGAACGGCCCGGCATGCCGATCTGGCGCGAGAAGATCTTCGCCTGGATGCTGCGCAATTCGGCGAGCCCGATGGAATTCTTCAACCTGCCTTCGAACCGCGTGGTGGAACTGGGCAGCCAGCTCGAGATCTGAAAGGCACGCGCATGATCGTCATCGCCGGCTTCTATCGCTTTCCGCTCGACCAGATCGAAGCGGTCAGGCCGGCGATGGCGAAGATGATCGAGCTGAGCCGGGCAGAGCCGGGCTGCGGCCATTATGCCTTTTCCGAAGACGTGGTCGAACCCGGCCTGATCCGGGTCAGCGAGAGCTGGGAAAGCGAAGATGTGCTGAAGGCGCACGCGGCGAGCGCGCACATGGCCGAATGGCGCGCCGCCAGCGCCGCGCACGGCATTCATGACCGCACGATCACGGCCTATGAAGTGACGGGCGCGCGGCCGCTCTGAGCATCAGCAGCGCAGGCCCAGCGTCCGCTTCTGCATGTCATAGGTCAGGCTGGCGCAGCCTTTCAGGAACGCGCGCCCGGCGACGATGCGCAGATCGACATCGCGTTTCTTGTCGCCCACGACGACGATCTCGTCCGAATCCGCCCTAGCTTCGTCGGATGCGGCAATGCCGCTCGCATCGCCATAATCGCTGTAGCGCACATCGGCGGTAAGGAGCTGGCGCGGCCCCAGCGCGATGGGCTGGGCCAGCGTCATTTCGCGGGTTGGGCGCTCGATGCCGTAGAAGATCAGCGTCTGGCGCGGCTGGCCGGTGAACTTGCCGCCGCGATACTGCGCCAGCCAGTTGCCGGTCGGCGCGCTGACCAGCGTCTCGTCGCGCGCCAGGCTGAACTGGAACCGCACCTTTTCGCCATCAAGGTTCAATGTGATGCCGACACCCAGCCGGCCGAGAAAGCCGAAATTGTCGAGCGGCAGGCTGATCTCGCGTGCCCCGGGACCCGCTTCGCCCAACCGGAACGTGACCCTCCTGTACGGCAGCGAGGCAGGGCTGATCGTGCCGTCGGCGATGGTCGAGCTCTGCCGATCGGTCCAGAAGATGCGCTGCTTCTTCTCGCCCGCGCCATAATCGACCCGGTGGATCGACGAGTTGCCATTGACCTTCTCTGGCCCGACCATGCTGCGAAACGCGAGCATGCCGGGCTTGAGGCCCAATCTGGCCGCGACATCGGCGTTGAGCGTGGGCGCTTCGGCGGCTTCGGGCCGCACCTCCAGCCGCAGCGGCTGGCCGTTGATCGTGACAGTGATGATGTTGTCGCCGGACAGGACGAGCTCGTCGGGCAGGGCGGGTGGTGCCATGGCCAGGGCCGGGACAGCTAAAGCCACCGCCAGAATGACGAAACCGTGCGAAATGCGCATGTAAAAACCCCCGTGCTGAAGGGACACCACGGGGGCTACACTAATAGCGCGATTGCTGACCGGCAGATGAACTGCCGTGCCGCACGATCAATAATTCGTCCGCGCCAGCAGCGAGGCCTTCGCGGCCTGATATTCCGCGGTCAGACGCGCCACCATATCGGCCACGGTATCGACCTTTTCGACCGCGCCGATGCCCTGGCCGCTGCCCCAGATGTCGCGCCACGCCTTGGCCTCGGTATTGCCGCCCGATCCGAAGTTCATCGTGCTGTAATCGCCCTTGGGCAGATTGTCGGGATCGAGCCCGGCATTGACGATCGACTGGCGCAGGTAATTGCCCGACACGCCGGTGAACAGGTCCGAATAGACGATGTCCGATGCCCGGCCCTCGACGATACCGTTCTTGTAGCCGTCGGTGGCGCGCGCCTCTTCGGTGGCGATGAAGGCGGAGCCGATATAGGCAAAGTCCGCGCCCATCGCCTGCGCGGCGAGGATCGAGGCACCGCAGGCGATCGATCCCGACAGCGCGATGGGCCCATCGAACCAGCTGCGGATTTCCTGCATCAGCGCGAAGGGCGAGATGGTGCCGGCATGGCCGCCCGCGCCCGCCGCGACGGGGATCAGGCCGTCCGCGCCCTTTTCGATCGCCTTGCGCGCGAAGCGATCGTCGATCACGTCGTGCAGGGTGATGCCGCCCCAGTCGTGCACCGCCTTGTTCAGATCCTCGCGCGCACCCAGCGAGGTGATGATCATCGGTACCTGCCACTTGGCGCAGGTCATCAGGTCGGCTTCGAGCCGGTCGTTCGACTTGTGGACGATCTGGTTGACCGCGAACGGCGCGGCGGGCTTGTCCGGATTGGCGCGGTTATATTCGGCCAGCTCTTCGGTGATCTGGTGCAGCCATTCGTCGAGCTGCGCCTGCGGCCGCGCGTTGAGCGCCGGGAACGAGCCGATCACGCCCGCCTTGCACTGGGCAATGACGAGCTCCGGGCCGGAAATGATGAACAGCGGCGACCCGATGACGGGCAGGCGCAGATTGTCGCAAAGCGGAGATGGCATGGTCATGGCGGCGACATTAACCTGGGTTTTGTTGGTGTCCAGAGGCAATTAAGCGGACGATTAAGTTTTGATTGGGGATGGGTTTCAAACGACAAAATCCTCCCCCAGCTCGTCTGGGGGAGGATTTAAGTCTGTTCAAAGCTCCTCGAGCGCGCTCAGCACCGCCTTGATCGAGGCCGTCGCGACATCCTCGTCGACGCCCACGCCGAAACAGGGCGAGCGGCCGTCGATCGCGCATTCGACATAGGCCGCCGCGCGCGCCTTGGAGCCCGATCCGATCGCGTGCTCGCGATAATCGGCAATGTCGATCGCGATGCCGAGCGCCGAGGACAGCGCGTCGACCACGCCCGAGATCAGCCCGTTGCCGCGCCCGCTGACCGGGATTTCCTGCCCGTTCGCCAGGATGCGCCCGACGAACAGCCGGTCGGCGCCCGCCTTGCGCTCCTCGTAATCGACCAGCCGGTACTTGCCGGTGCCATCGAGGTGATAGCGCTGCTGGAACGCCTGCCAGATATCGGCCGAGCTGAGTTCGACGCTCTTCGCATCGGCGAGCGCCTGCACGGTCTTGCTGAAATCGGCCTGCAGCCGTTTGGGCAGCTTGAGCCCCTGATCTTGTTCGAGCACCCAGGCGACGCCGCCCTTGCCGCTTTGCGAATTGACGCGGATCACCGCCTCGTAGCTGCGGCCGATGTCCGCCGGGTCGAGCGGCAGATAGGGCACCGTCCAGAGCTGGTCGTTGCGCTTTTCCTGCGCGGCAAATCCCTTCTTGATCGCGTCCTGATGGCTGCCGGAAAAGGCGGTGAACACCAGTTCGCCCGCATAGGGGTGGCGCTCGGGCACTTTCAGCTGGTTGCAATATTCGACCGTCTTGACGATCTCGTCCATGTCCGAAAAGTCGAGGCCCGGGTGCAGCCCCTGCGTGTACATGTTGAGGCCCAGCGCCACGAGATCGACATTGCCGGTGCGCTCGCCATTGCCGAACAGACAGCCCTCGATCCGGTCCGCGCCCGCCATCAGCCCGAGTTCGGCCGCCGCAATACCCGATCCGCGATCGTTATGCGGGTGCAGGCTGATGACCACGCAATCGCGCTTGCTGATATGGCGGCACATCCATTCGATCTGGTCGGCATAGATATGCGGTCCCGCGGCTTCGACCGTCGCGGGCAGGTTGAGGATCAGCGGCTTTTCCGGCGTGGGCTGCAGCACCTCCATCACCGCCTCGCACACCTCGAGGCTGAAATCGAGTTCGGCGGTGGAGAAGGTTTCGGGCGAATATTCGAAATGCCAGTCGGTTTGCGGATATTTCGCCGCCTGTTCCTTGAGGATGTTCGCGCCCTCGACCGCGATCGCCTTCACGCCCGCACGGTCGAGCCCGAACACGATCTCGCGCCAGGCCGGGGACACGGCATTGTACAGGTGGACGATCGCCCGGTGGACGCCGGCCAGGCTTTCGAAGCTGCGCTCGATCAGGTCGCGGCGCGACTGGGTGAGCACCTGCACGGTGACGTCCTCGGGGATCTTTCCGCCATCGACGAGCCCACGGATGAAGTTGAATTCGGTCTCGCCGGCAGACGGGAAACCGACCTCGATCTCCTTGAGGCCGATCTTGACCAGCAGGTCGAAGAAGCGCTGCTTCTTCGCGCCGTCCATCGGGTCGATGAGTGCCTGGTTGCCGTCGCGCATGTCGGTGGAAAGCCAGCGCGGCGGCGCGGTGATGACCGCATCGGGCCAGGTCCGGTTGGGCAGGTCGACGCGCGGGAACGGCCTGTATTTCTGCGAGGGATCGATGAGCATCGGCATGAGGAGAGCGCCCTGTCTGAATGGCTGTGCGATAGGCAGGCCGGGGCATGAGCGCAACCGGCTTTGCGGATGGTTCGGAGGGGAAAAAGCCCTTAGGCGCGAGGCACGCCGCTCTGGCGCGCACAAGGTCAGCCGCGCCTAAGGGCGCGTAAGTCGCAGACCAAGAAGGAGGGCGTCAAGCTTCATTTCGGAAGCGTCATTGCGTCAAATGGGCAGATTGCGCAACAAAAAAATGCTCACTCGCGGGTACAGGTCCGGTGCAGGCAGTGCGGGGGATATCGTCATTCCCGCGAACGCGGGAATCCCGCTTTGCTCGGGTAGCGCGGAAGCGGGGCCCCCCCTTCGCGGGGCTGACGGTCAAGTGCAACGGCCCCGCTACCCGGATAAGGCGGGCGCCGGGCCGTCGACTGGCTCAGGCTGAGCGGAAGGGGGAACTTACTGCTTCTCGAATGCCACGCTGATGTCGAGCTCGACCTCGTCGCTGATCACGGGCAGGCCATAAGCGATGCCAAAATCGCTGCGCTTGATCGTGGTGTCGGCTTCGAAGCCGATGGTTTCCTTCTTGTTGAAGGGGTTCGCGCCCGCGCCGGTGAACTCGGCGTCGAGCGTCACTTCCTTGGTCACGCCGTTCAGCGTCAGGTTGCCGGTGATCTTGGCGGTCATGCCGCTGGCGACGACCTTGGTCGACACGAAGCGCGCATCAGCGGGCGCAGGGCCGAAGAAATCGGGCTTGCCGCCATCCTTGCCGGCGCGAAGCAGGTGGCTGGTCAGGCCTGCGCTCGCGGTGGTGACCTTGGCGACCGGGATGGTCACATCGACCTTGGCGGCATTGGGGTTGGCAGGATCGATGGTCAGCGTGCCCGCGACATCACCGAAAATGCCGAAATAGTCGTTGAATCCGAAATGGTTGACTTCCCAGCCGATCAGCGAGTGACCGGGATCGGTCTTGTAGGTACCGGCGGTGACGCGCGATGCGTCCTTCTGGCCGGGAAGCTGCATGCCCTGGCCGATCAGCGGCGTGGTGGCGACAGCGGCGGCGAGAGCGAAAATGGCGAGGGTCTTGCGCATGACGAACTCCTTGGGAGGGTAGGAAGCCGGAAACTGTGGCTCCGAGCGCGCCAAGTCAATGTTTGTTCCGCGCAACGCAGCGTTTACGTTTTGCGCTCCAGCCCGGCGCGCACCACGGCGTAGACCTGGGCCAGCTGCTCGGCCGTGATGCAATAGGGCGGCATGACATAGACGGTGTTGCCGAGCGGCCGGATCAGAACACCATGCGCCTTGCCATGGGCGTTCAGATGCACCGCCCAGTTGGACAGATAGCCGCTGGTATCGGCGGCAAGATCGAACGCGGCGATGGTGCCGCACTGGCGGGTGCTCGCGACCTGGGGATGCGAGCCGATGGCGGCAAGTTCAGACGCCTGCATCGCGGCAAGCCCCTCGATCCGCGCCTGCACCGGCTCGTCGCGCCAGACGGAAAGGTTGGCCACCGCCGCCGCGCAGGCGATCGGGTTGGCGGTGTAGCTGCTCGAGTGGAAGAAGCAGTCGGCGCGGTCCTGAGACCAGTGCGCCATGAAGATCTCCTCGCGCGCCATGGTGACGGCCAGCGGTACCGCGCCGCCGGTCAGGCCCTTGGACAGGCACAATATGTCGGGCACCACGCCCGCCTGTTCGCAGGCGAGCAGCGTCCCGGTGCGGCCCCATCCGGTCATCACCTCGTCGGCAATGAACAGCACGCCATGGCGTACGCAGATCGCGGCCATTTCGGAGAGGACATGCGGGGGGTAGAACAGCATGCCCCCTGCGCCGAGCACCAGCGGCTCGACGATGAAGGCCGCCGCGCCCGCCCGGCACGCCGCCTCGAGCGCATCGAGCGTCGCCTGTTCCGCCCCGGCGGCGGGGAAGGGGATGCTAGTCACATCGAACAGCAGCGGCGCATAAGGCCGGTTGAACACGCCGCGCGCGCCTACCGACATCGCGCCGATGGTATCGCCGTGATAGCTGTGCTCCATCACGATGATGCCCTGGCGCGGGTCCTTCCGGTTGTGAAAATAGCCCAGCGCCATTTTCAGCGCGACCTCGACCGCGGTCGAGCCCGAATCGCTGAAGAACACGCGCGTCAGCGCCTCGGGCATGACCGCGGTCAGCCCTCGCGCCAGCGTTTCGGCGGGCTCGTGCGTCCATCCGGCAAAGATGATCTGGTCGAGCCGTTCCGCCTGGTCGCGGATCGCCGCCATGATGCGCGGATGCGCATGGCCGTGCGTGGTCACCCACCAGCTCGAGATCGCGTCGATCCATGTCCGACCATCGGCGGCGTGCAGCACCGCGCCTTGCCCCCGCGCGATCAGCGGAATGTCCTCGCCCAGCCCATGCTGGGTGAAAGGGTGCCAGACGGGGGAGCCGCTCATGCGAAATCGGCGATGTCGAACCCGGCAGCGAACGCGGTGCGCAAGGCCTCGGGGGTTATCTCGGGCAGCAAGTCGAGCCGGCCAAGGCGGCGGACGCCCGACATTTGCGCGATGGTCATCTCGCTGTCGGGCATCGCCTCGCCGATGAACGCGATGCCATGGATCGGCACGCCGCGCGCCTTCAGCACCTCGATCGTCATCAGGCTGTGGTTGATCGTGCCGAGCGCCGTGCGCGCGCAGACGATGACCGGGATCTGCCAGCGCGCGAAGATATCGGCATAGAGCACCGATCGCGTCACCGGCACCAGCGCGCCGCCTGCGCCCTCGATCACCAGAGGCGCATCGACTTGCGGAGGGGTGAGCGCCTCGGTGTCGATTGTGACGCCGTCGATCTCGGCCGAACGGTGCGGCGAGAGCGGGCTCACCAGCCGCCAGGCTTCGGGCAGCGTGGCGCCGGGCACCATGCGCTCGACGAACTGGGTGTCGGTCTCATCCTCGATGCCCGATTGCACGGGCTTCCAGTAGCGGGCGGACAGCGCCTGGGTCAGCGCAGCACTGAACACCGACTTGCCGATTCCGGTGTCGGTGCCTGTCACGATGAATCGCGGTTTCATGCGGGGATCATGATCCTGTCGAGTGATTCGGAGAGCGCGCCGATATCACCCTTTGTCACGTTGCGGGTAATCGAAATGCGCAGCCGCGCGGTCCCCTGCGGCACGGTCGGCGGGCGAATGCCGCGAATGTCGAAGCCCTGGCGCTGCAGGGCGGACGCGATGCGCATGGTGCGCGCATCCTCGCCGATGATGACGGGCAGGATTTGCGTGTCGGACGGGGTTGCGCCCAGCCTGGGGGCGAGCAGGGTGCGCACTTCGGCCACCCGCGCGAACAGGTCCTCGCGCCAGTCGTCATGGCTGGCGACCAGACCGATCGCCTTGCGCACCATATGCGCGACCAGCGGCGAAGGGGCGGTCGAGAAGATGAAGGGGCGGCCGCGGTTGATGATGAAATCGATCGCGATCCTGGGGGCGCAGATCAGCGCGCCTTCGCAGCCCAGGGCCTTGCCGCAGGTGTGCAGGGTGATGACATTGGGCTGGCCGGCCAGAGCCTCGGCAAGGCCGCGCCCGCCGGTGCCGAACACGCCGGTCGCATGCGCTTCGTCGATGATCAGGATGGCATCGTGCCGTGCGGCGACCTGCGCCAGATCAGCCAGTGGGGCGCGGTCGCCGTCCATGCTGTAGAGGCTCTCGACCGCGATCCATACGCGTCCCGCGCCGCCAGAGCCGCGCCACGCGGTGATGGCGTCCTCGAACGCCTGGGGGTCGTTATGCAGGGCGGCACGCGTCTCGGCGCGGCCGAGCCTCATGCCGTCATGCGCCGAGGCATGGATCAGCGCGTCATGGACCACCAGGTCGCCGCGCTGGGGCAGGGTAGCGAAGATCGCGGCATTGGCGGCAAAGCCCGTCGCCACGAACAAGGCGGACGCGCTGCCATAATGCGCGGCCGCTTCCGCCTCCAGCGCCTCGTGCGCCGGATGGTTGCCGCGCAGCAGCCGCGATCCGCCCGACCCGGCCGGCAGGCCGAGCGCCATGCCCTCGCGCAGGGCGTCGTGGAGCAGGGTGGACCCCGCCAACCCCAGATAGTCGTTCGAGGCGAAGTCCTTGCCCGAACGCGGCGCAAGGCTGCGCAGCCGCGATGCCCGTTTCAGGGCATCGAGCTGCGCGGCCTGTTCCTCGAAGAACGCGATGATGGGCAAGGTCTCAGTTCTTGGCCTTGTCCACCAGCTTGTTCGCGCCGATCCACGGCATCATCGCGCGCAGCTGGGCACCGGTCTTCTCGATCGGGTGCGCGGCGGCGAGCTTGCGCGCGGCCTTGAGTTCGGGCTGGCCGGCACGGTTGTCGAGCACGAAATTCTTGACGAACCGGCCCTGCTGGATGTCCTCCAGCACGCGCTTCATCTCGGCCTTGGTCTCGCTGGTGATGATGCGCGGGCCGGTGGTGATGTCGCCATATTCGGCGGTGTTGCTGATCGAATAGCGCATGTTGGCGATGCCGCCTTCATACATCAGGTCGACGATCAGCTTCACCTCGTGCAGGCACTCGAAATAGGCCATTTCGGGCGCGTACCCTGCTTCGGTCAGCGTCTCGAAGCCGGCCTGGATCAGATGGGTGAGACCGCCGCACAGCACCGCCTGCTCGCCGAACAGGTCGGTTTCGCATTCCTCGCGGAAATTGGTCTCGATGATGCCGCTGCGGCCGCCGCCGACGCCCGATGCATAGGCCAGCGTGATGTCATGCGCATTGCCCGACACGTCGCGATCGACCGCAATCAGGCACGGCACGCCGCCGCCGCGCACATATTCGCTGCGCACGGTATGGCCGGGGCCTTTGGGCGCGATCATGATCACGTCGAGGTCCTCGCGCGCCTCGATCAGGCCGAAATGGATGTTGAGACCATGCGCGAAGGCCAGCGCCGCGCCGGGCTTCATGTTGTCGTGATAATCGGCGGCATAGATCGCGGCCTGGTGCTCGTCGGGCGCCAGGATCATGACGATATCGGCCCAGGCGGCGGCTTCGGCGTTGCTGAGCACCTTGAAGCCCGCGCCTTCGGCCTTGGCGGCAGTGGCGCTGCCGGGGCGAAGCGCGATCGCGACATCCTTGACGCCGCTGTCGCGCAGGTTCTGCGCATGGGCATGGCCCTGGCTGCCATAGCCGACAATGACGATCTTCTTGTCCTCGATCAGCTTCAGATCGCAGTCGGAATCATAATAAACGCGCATGTTCTTTCCCCATTTCTAGCATTCTGGTCCCCTGCGAAGGCAGGGGCCCATCTCCAGGGCTGTGCGAGATCGGATAGCGCCGGAGATGGATTCCCGCCTTCGCGGGAAACCGGTAGTTGATGAATTACCCCGCCACGGCCCCCCGGGTCATGGCGACCACGCCGGTGCGGGCGACCTCGACCAGTCCGACCTCGCGCATCAGCGCGATGAACTGGTTGATCTTCTCGACCGATCCGGAAATCTCGAAGACGAAGCTGTTGGTGCTGGTATCGACCGGGCGCGCACGGAAGATGTCTGCCAGGCGCAGCGCCTCGATACGGTGCTCACCGATCCCTGCGACCTTGATGAGCGCCAGCTCGCGCTCGACATGCGGGCCGAGCTCGGTGAGGTCGGCGACGCGGTGCACCGCGACCAGCCGGTCGAGCTGGGCAATGATCTGGTCGATCACCGCGGGCGGGCTCACCGTCACGATGGTGATGCGGCTTGTGGCATGGTCCTCGCTGATATCGGCCACCGTCAGGCTTTCGATATTGTAGCCGCGCGCGGTGAACATGCCCGCGATCTTGGCGAGGATGCCCGCCTCGTTATCGACCGTGACGGTCAGGACGTGCCGCTCGGACGCGGCTTCACGGATATGCATCAGACCAGGGCCTTCGCTTCGTCTTCCATCGTGCCGGCGACTTCATCGCCGTAGAGGATCATGTCGGTATGCGCCGCGCCCGAAGGGATCATCGGCAGGCAGTTGGCGAGCTTGGCGACGCGGCAGTCGACCATCACCGGGCCGGGATGATCGATCATCGCCTGGATGCCGCTGTCGAGCTCGCTTTCGTCCGAAATGCGGATGCCCTTCCAGCCATAGGCCTCGGCGAGCGCGACGAAATCGGGCAACGCGTCGGAATAGCTTTCCGAATAGCGGCTTTCATAGGTCAGCTGCTGCCACTGGCGCACCATGCCCATATATTCGTTGTTGAGGATGAAGATCTTGACCGGCAGGCGATATTGCGTCGCGGTGCCCAGCTCCTGGATGTTCATCTGGATCGAGGCTTCGCCCGCAATGTCGATGCACAGCGCGTCGGGGCAGCCGAGCTGCGCGCCGATCGCCGCGGGCAGGCCATAGCCCATGGTGCCGAGCCCGCCCGAGGTCAGCCATTTGTTGGGCTCCTCGAAGCGGAAATATTGCGCCGCCCACATCTGGTGCTGGCCGACTTCGGTCGAGATGATCGGGCTCTGGTCCTTGGTCAGCGCATAGAGCCGCTCGATCGCCAGCTGCGGCATGATCTCGCTCTTGTTGGCGGGATAGGCCAGGCAGTCGCGCGAGCGCCATCCGGCGATCCGCGCCTTCCATTCGGCAAGGTCGCGCGGGGCATGGCCGATGGCGTCCAGCTGATCGATGATCTGCTGAAGCACGGTGGCGCAATCGCCGATGATGCCGAGATCGACGCGCACGGTCTTGTTGATCGACGAGCGGTCGATATCGATGTGAATCTTCTTGGAGTTGGGCGCGAACGCATCGAGCCTGCCGGTGACGCGGTCGTCGAAGCGCGCGCCGACGCAGATGATCAGGTCGGCGCGGTTCATCGTCATATTGGCTTCATAGGTGCCGTGCATGCCCAGCATGCCCAGCCAGTCGGGATGCTCGGACGGGAAGGCGCCCAGGCCCATCAGCGTCGAGGTGACCGGCGCATTGGTCATCGCCTGAAGCTGGCGCAGCAATTGCGTCGCTTCCGGTCCCGAATTGATGACGCCGCCGCCCGAATAGATGACCGGACTTGTCGCATCGGCAATCATCTGCGCGGCGGTGGCGATATCGTCGGCCGCACCCTGCTTGACCGGGGCATAGCGCAGGTTGGGGCGGGCCGGGGTATCGCTGTCATGCGCGGCGGTCGCGACCTGGACGTCCTTGGGGATGTCGATCAGCACCGGGCCGGGGCGGCCCTGGGTCGCGATATGAAAGGCCTCGCGCACGGTCGAGGCGAGCCGCGCGGGGTCCTTCACCAGATAATTGTGCTTGGTGCAGTGGCGGGTGATGCCGATCGTGTCGGCTTCCTGAAACGCATCGGTGCCGATCAGCGTGGTTGCGACCTGGCCGGTGATGACGACCATCGGGATCGAATCCATCAGCGCATCGGTGATGCCGGTGACTGCATTGGTCGCGCCCGGGCCCGAGGTGACGAGCACGACGCCGGGCTTGCCGGTGGCGCGGGCATAGCCCTCTGCGGCGTGCGCCGCCGCCTGTTCGTGGCGGACGAGAATGTGGCGCAGCGAGGGATGACCGAAAATCGCGTCGTAAATCGGCAGTACCGCGCCGCCGGGATAGCCGAAGATCACTTCGACGCCCTGTTCGACCAGCGTTTCAACCAGTATCTGCGCGCCGCTCAATTCGGCCATGATGCAAGCCTTACTTCGTCGTTAAACCGCAGCCCGCTTAGACAAGCTGGGCCGATGTTGCAAAACCATATGCTGCCTGGGGTGCCGCATCCCTGCCTTGAGCAAAAAAGCACCCGGCGCAGACGGGCCGCGCCGGGCAGGGTGAATATGCGACGTGTCAGAAGGGCGCTGGCAGCAACGCCTGACGAGGTTCATCTATGCGACATAAAATGCCGTGTCAACAGCTAAATGCGAAATAAAATATCAAAATCCAGTCCATCGCTATTCGAATATGGCTTCGTATACCGTTGCCAGTCCTCCGGCGGCTGGTTGCGGAACCAGGTATATTGCCGCTTGGCATATTGGCGGGTGGCAAGCTGACCTGCGGCCAGCGCAGCCTCGCGCGTCAGCTCTCCGCGTATCAGCCCGGCAATTTCGGGCACGCCGATCGCGCGCATCACTGGCAGATCGGCGTCGAGACCGCGTGCCAGCAGCGCCTGAACCTCCTCTACCGCGCCCGAATCCAGCATCGTGGCAAACCTGCGGTCGCAGCGATCGAACAGCCAGTCGCGTGGCGGCAGCAGCACCAGCGGTGCCAGGCTGACCGCATCGCCGATGCCGCCCTGCTTGCGCGCCTGCCACGCCTTGAGCGTCTGACCGGTCGATCGTACCACCTCGAGCGCGCGCGCGACACGGGTGGTATCTGCCGCGTTCAGCCGGGCGGCGGCCTCGGGGTCTTCGATCTGCAGTGCAGCGTGAGCGTCCGCGACCGGCAGCGCGCGCACCGCCTGCCGAATCGCGGGATCGATCGGCGGGACCGGCGCGATGCCGTCGAGCAAGGTGCGCAGGTACAGGCCGGTGCCGCCGACCAGGATCGGCAACACGTCTGCGGCATGCGCTGCCGCGATCTCGCCCCGCGCATCCTCCGCCCAGCGCGCGGCGGAACAGGCTTCGGCTCCGTCGATAGTGCCGAACAGCCGGTGCTCGATGCCGCCCATCTCGCCTTCGGATGGCCGGGCGGACAGGATCGCGAGATCCGAATAGACCTGCGCGCTGTCGGCATTGATGATCACCGCGCGCTGCCCTCGCGCTTGCAGAAATTGCGCATAGCGCACTGCCAATCCGCTCTTGCCGCTGGCGGTGGGTCCGGCAATAAGCGCCAGCGCCGGACGGGTGTTGTCGGCGGTCTCGGGGGAAATGTTCGTGCCCATCGCCACGCTGATAGCGCCGCGCGCAAGGCGGCGATCCTGATGGAGCAGGCGGTGGGCCAGGGGCTGGAAGCGAGCCAGGTCATCGCGCTGGGCGACGGCGCCAACGACATCCCGATGCTCAAGGCCGCAGGCACCGGCGTCGCCTATCACGCCAAGCCCGCCGCGATCGCCGCGGCCGACGCGCATATCGCGCATGGCGACTGGACCGCGCTGCTCCACACCCTGGGCATCGCGCGGGGCGACTGGAGCGAATAGCGCGAACGAAAAAGGGCGCGACGATTGCCCGCCGCGCCCTCTCGAAAGCCAAGGTCGGACGATCAGCCCTGCAGCAGGCGCATGATCGTCATCGCCTGTTCGCTGCCCGACTGCGGCACGGTTTCGCCGGTGCGGTCGATGATCTTGTCGAAGATGCGTGCGACGCCTTCGGGGGTGCGCTCGCCTTCGGGGAGCGCCGCGCCCTGGGTCATGGTGACATAGGCCGCGTGGAACGCGCCTGCGCCCGCGCCGATGATCATGTTGGTCGGCGCCTCGTCAGAGACCAGGTAGAGCGCGGCCGGAACCACGTTCTCGGGCTTGAACTGGGCAAAGGCTTCGGGCGGGAAGATGTCTTCGGTCATGCGCGTGCCGGCGACCGGGGCCAGGGTGTTGACCTTGATGTTGTTCTTGGCGCCTTCGAGATACAGCGTCTTGGTGAGACCCGCGAGGCCGAGCTTGGCCGCGCCATAATTCGCCTGGCCGAAATTGCCGTACAGCCCCGTCGACGAGGCGGTCATCAGGATGCGGCCGTAATTCTGCTCGCGCATCGTTTCCCACACCGCCTTGGTGCAATAGCCCGAACCGACGAGGTGGACCTTCACCACGAGGTCGAAATCGGCGGGCTCCATCTTGGCGAAGCTCTTGTCGCGCAGGATACCGGCATTGTTGATGAGCACGTGCACGCCGCCCCAGGCTTCCTTGGCCTTGGCGACCATTTCCACCATCTGTTCGTATTCGGTGACCGAGCCGCCATTGGCCATGGCTTCGCCGCCCGCGGCCTTGATCTCCTCGACGACCTTTTCGGCCGCGTCCGAGGTGCCGGTGCCGTCGCGGGCACCGCCCAGATCGTTGACGACAACCTTCGCACCGCGCGCGGCAAGCTCGAGCGCATAGGCGCGGCCGAGGCCGCCGCCTGCGCCGGTGACGATGGCAACGCGGTCCTTGAAACTGACGGTCATGGCAAGCATCCCTCTCTTGAATGCGCGGCATTGCCACGCGGAATGGCGCGGGTTTTAGCCATGTTGCAGCGCTTGGCAAGCGCCAAGCCATGGGCGTTCGACTTTACGCGTCCGTCAAGCGGAGCTGACGCTACGGCGATCAGGCCAGTTCGCTGTCCAGCGCGTAACCGGCAGAGCGCACGGTGCGGATGATATCGGGCTGGCCATTGGCGTTGAGCGCCTTGCGCAGACGCCGGATATGCACGTCGACGGTGCGAATCTCGATATCGCTGTCATGCCCCCAGACGCTGTCGAGCAGCCGCTCGCGCGAGAACACCCAGCCGGGATGCTCGAGAAAATGGCGCAGCAGGCGGAATTCGGTGGGGCCGAGCGGAATGGTCTGCCCGGCGCGCTTCACCTTGTAGCCCACCGTGTCCATCTCGATATCGGCAAAGCTCAGCGCTTCGCCGGCGAGCGCGGGGCGGACGCGGCGGAGCACCGCGTTGACCCGCGCGATCAGCTCGCGGGGGGAGAAGGGCTTGGTGACATAATCGTCCGCGCCGATGTCCAGCCCGCGCACCCGGTCTTCCTCCTCGCCGCGCGCCGACATCATGATGATCGGGATGTTCGAGGTGTCGTTGTCGCGGCGCAGGCGGCGACAGACCTCGATGCCCGACAGATTCTCGATCATCCAGTCGAGCAGCACGATATCGGGCCGTTCCTCGCGCGCGATCAGCATCGCCTCCTCGCCATCGGCGGTCTGGCTGACGCGGAAGCCCTGTTTGTCGAAATGCCAGGACACCAATTCGGCCAGGGCCATGTCGTCTTCAACCAGCAGCAGATGCGGAGTCGTCATCGGTATCGTGCTTTCGTTTCAAATGGTCCGGTCAGTCGCTGCCGGGCGCCAGCGCGTCATCGCCGCGCTCGCGCTCGTTCATCGACTGGCCCATGACCGCGAAGTAAACCATTTCGGCCACATTGGTGGCGTGGTCGCCGATCCGTTCGAGATTCTTGGCGATGAACAGCAGGTGCGTGCCCGCGCCGACATGCTCGGGATTTTCGATCATGTGCGCGATCAGCGCGCGGAAGATGCTGTTGTAGAAATCGTCGACGGTCTTGTCCTGCGCGCACACCGCGACGGCGAGGTCCGCATCGCGCTTGGCAAAGGCGGTGAACGCATCGTCGACCAGCTGGCGGGTCGCGTCAGCCATGGCGGGCAGCAGCCGCGCGGCGTCGATCTGCTGTTCGGCATCGATCAGCAGCACGCGCTTGGCGATGTTCTTGGCATAATCGCCGATGCGCTCGACCACGCCCGAGATCTTCAGCGCGGCAACGAGTTCGCGCAGGTCGTCGGCCATCGGCGCACGCAGTGCGATCGTCTGGATCACCATCCGGTCGATCTGCTCTTCCAGCGCGTCGATGCGCTTGTCGCCCTCGACCACCTGGCGCGCCAGATCGTGGTCGTTGTTGGCGAGCGCGGCCATCGCGCCCTCGACCGCCTTTTCGGCGCGCCCGCCGATCTCCGCGATCAGCCCGCGCAGGGTGATGAGGTCGCCGTCAAAGGCCTTCAGGGTGTGTTCGTTCAGGCTATGGTTCATCAAGAAATTCCGTTCGTTGCGATGCCAGGCTTGGCGGGACCGCCCTTATCCTCTTGGCGCCAAGCCGGGTCGCTTAAGCAT
>NZ_QKVT01000001.1:1701836-1707219 GCF_003426715.1 Blastomonas sp. UPD001 | reverse complement strand
TTAAGCTGGTGGTGTTGGTCAGCCGTAACGGCCAGTGATGTAATCGCGCGTCCGTTCCTCGCGCGGATTGGTGAAGATATCCGATGTGTCGCCATATTCCACCATGGTTCCCAGGTGGAAGAACGCGGTCTTCTGCGAGACGCGCGCGGCCTGTTGCATGTTGTGCGTGACGATGACGATGGCATAGCGGCCGCGCAGCTCGTGGATCAGCTCCTCGATCTTCGCGGTGGCGATCGGGTCGAGCGCCGAGCAGGGCTCGTCCATCAGGATCACCTCGGGATCGACCGCGATCGCACGCGCGATGCACAGCCGCTGCTGCTGGCCGCCCGAAAGCGCAGTGCCGCTGTCCTGCAGCCGGTCCTTGACCTCGTTCCACAGGCCTGCGCGCACCAGCGAATTCTCGACGATCTGGTCGAGCTCGGCCTTGTTGGGGGCGAGGCCATGGATGCGCGGGCCGTACGCGACATTGTCGTAGATCGACTTGGGGAAGGGGTTGGGCTTCTGGAACACCATGCCGACGCGGGCACGCAGTTGCACCACGTCCATGCTGCTCGAATAGATATTCTCGCCGTCGAGCGTGATATCGCCTTCCACCCGCGCGATCGGGATGGTGTCGTTCATGCGGTTCAAGGTGCGCAGGAAGGTCGACTTGCCACAGCCCGACGGGCCGATGAACGCGACGACATTGTCCATGTCGATATCGATCGACACGCCCTTGATCGCTTCCTTGGGGCCATAAAAGACCCGCACGTCGCGCGCGGACATTTTCGGTTTGGTGGTGGCAGAGGCCAGATTGTCGAGCATGGATCGGGTTACCAGCGGGTTTCGAAGCGGTTGCGGAGGTACACGGCAATCGCGCGCGCCATGCCGATGATCGTGCCGGTCATGATGCCCGGAATGGCGAGCGGCAGCACATGGTGGAACACGACCTGGATCGGGCTCGCGCCCACGCCCATCGCCGCCTCGCGGATCGAGGGGGGAACCGCCTTGATCGCGTTGCGCGCGGCGATGACGATGACCGGCATGGTCATCAGCGCGAGCGTGAGGCCGCCGACCAGCGCCGCCGAACGCGGCATCGACAGGAACTGCAGGAACACTGCGAGGCCCAGCAGGCCGAAGATGATCGAGGGCACGGCGGCAAGGTTGTTGATCGACACCTCGATCAGGTCGGTGAAGCGGTTCTTGGGCGCATATTCCTCGAGATAGACCGCCGCCAGCACGCCGACGGGGAAGGCGAGGAACAGCGTCACCACCATCGTAATCAGCGATCCCTTGAGCGCGCCCCAGATGCCGACCCGCGCCGGATCGGTACCGTCCGAGCCGGTCAGGAACTGCATGTTGAAGCTCTGCCGAACCTCGCCCGCCTTGGTCAGCATCGCATAATCGCGCTCGGCCTCGGGCGTCGACCGGTCCTTGGCGGCGCGGTCGATATCGCTCGAGGTGGGCAGCCAGAAGCTGGTCTTGCCCATCACCAGATTGGGGTTTTCGACCAGCTGGTCGCGCAAGGCGGTCCAGGC
This sequence comes from Blastomonas sp. UPD001, assembly GCF_003426715.1. NCBI lineage: Bacteria > Pseudomonadati > Pseudomonadota > Alphaproteobacteria > Sphingomonadales > Blastomonadaceae > Blastomonas > Blastomonas sp. UPD001. The sequence goes on along the minus strand of NZ_QKVT01000001.1, from coordinate 1,705,702 downwards.
GGTGCTGGCGAAATAGCGCGCGCCGTCATCGCCATATTGCGCCTGCACGGCCTGGTCGAAGATGCGGCGGACGTCGATCGACGCCATGGTCGCGGCAAGGCGCGGCTCGGTCAGCTGATCGGGCGAGATGCTGCCGGTGGCGGCGGGCAGGTCGATGGTCAGCGTCGCCTCGGTAGTGACGAAGCCCTTGGCGCCGTTGCCGATCATCACGACGAGCAGGAACGCGAGGAACAGCGACGACAGCGCGACCGCCGCTAGCCCCAAGAACTTGAAGCGGCGCTCGGCGGCATAGCGGCGCGCGATGCGCTTCTGCATCGCATCGCCCATCCAGTCGGTCCGGCGCGATGCGGGGGCCGAAGCCTGCGGCGTTGCGGTCATGGTCAGGGCCTCAGTCATACGCTTCCCGGTATCTCTTGACGATCTGCAGCGCGACGATGTTGAGCAGCAGTGTGACGACGAACAGCGTCAGGCCCAGCGCGAACGCGGCCAGCGTCATCGGGCTGTCGAAATCGGTATCGCCGGTGAGCAGCTGGACGATCTGCGTGGTCACCGTGGTCACGCTGGCGAACGGATTGGCGGTGAGGTTCGCGGCCAGGCCTGCGGCCATCACCACGATCATCGTCTCGCCGATCGCGCGGCTGACCGCGAGCAGCACGCCGCCGACCACGCCGGGAAGGGCTGCGGGGATCAGCACCTGCTTGATCGTCTCGCTCTTGGTCGCCCCCATGGCGAGCGATCCGTCGCGCATGCTGCCGGGGACGGCGGCGATGCTGTCATCGGCCATGGAGGAGACGAAGGGAATGATCATCACGCCCATCACCAGACCAGCGGCAAGCGCCGATTCCGAGCTTGCGTCGGTGATGCCGATCGATACCGCAAAGCTGCGCAGCGCCGGCGCCACGGTCAGCGCGGCGAAATAGCCATAGACCACCGTCGGAACGCCCGCGAGAATCTCGAGGATCGGCTTCATCCATTTGCGCACATTGGCGCTGGCATATTGCGTGAGATACACCGCGCTCATCAGGCCGAGCGGGATCGCCACCAGCATCGCGATGATCGCACCGATGAACACCGTACCCCAGAAAAGCGGAACCGCACCGAAGCCGGTGGCCTGGCCGTCGACGACCTTGTCCGACGGGTTCCAGTCGAGCCCGAACAGGAATTCGAACGGCGAGACCATGCCGAAGAAGCGGATCGTCTCGAAGATCAGCGAAGCGACGATGCCGAGCGTCGCCAGGATCGCGATCAGCGAGGCGAGCAGCAGGCCGAACATCACCGTGCGCTCGACCTGGGTGCGCGCGCGGAAATCCGGGCGGATGCGCGTAAAGGCAAAGGCGCCGCCGGCAAAGCACAGCAGGAAGGCGGCGAGCGCGCCGATCATCGCGTACTTGCTGTCCGCCGCCGCATAGAGCGGGGCGAGCCTGACTGCGGCGTCGTTGAACACCTTGAGGTCGGGATTGTGCGACAGCGCGCGCGCTTCGGACAGGATCGCGGCGCGCTCGAATGCGTCGGCGGGAAGGCCTGCGGCCAGCGGGCTTTCGAGCACCTGATAGCTGCCGAGCGCAGGCGCGATGGTGCTCCACACGAGCAGGAACAGGATCGCGGGGACGACCGCCCACATCGCGGCATACCAGCCATGATAGCTGGGCAGCGAATGGACGCTGGCGACGCCCGACTGGATGAAGCGACCGGCGCGCGCGCGGGCAAAGACCCAGGCGATCAGGCCGAGGCCTGCGATCAGAAAAAAGGTGGCGGTGATGGTCATGGTGCTGCTTATTTCAGGTCCGCGCCGTCGAGCGCGGTGAGCGACTTGATGCGGCCCAGCATGTCGGTGCGGGTCTTGTCGGGCGCGGCGATCAGGCCGATCCGCGTGAGATAGCCCTCATGCTCCCCGCCGCGCAGGAACTCGGTGACAAATTCGCGCAGGCCCGGGATCACGTCGACATGCTTCTTCTTCACATAGATGTAGAGCGTGCGCGCGCCGGGATAGGTGCCGTTCTCGATCGTGGCGTAGCTCGGCTCCACGCCGCCGATCGCCACGCCGCGCACCGTATCGGCATTGTCGGCCAGATAGCTGTAGCTGAAGATGCCGACCGCGTCCGGGTTGGTCGACAGCTTCTGCACGATCAGGTTATCGTTCTCGCCGGTGTCGGTATAGGCCTGGTCGGTGCGGATCGAGTGGCAGATGTCCTCGAACTTTTCCTTGTTGCTGTCCGACAGCGCCTTGATCGCGGGATCGGTCTTGCAGCCCTTTTCCATGATGATCTCTTCCAGCGCGTCGCGCGTGCCGGAGGTGGCGGGCGGGCCGAAGATGTTGATCCGCGTATCTGGCAAAGCGGGGTTGATGTCGGGCCAGCGCATCGCGGTGTTGGGGCCCTTGCCGAACGGCTGGGCGGCGAGCGCAGTGTAGAATTCCTCCACCGTCAGCGACAGTTTCGGCCCCCTGGTCGATTGCGCCAGCGCGATGCCATCGAAACCGATGACGATCTCGATGATCCCGTCGACACCATTGGCCTGGCAGCGTTCGAACTCGCTCTTCTTCATCCGGCGCGATGCATTGACGATATCGGGCGTCTTCGCGCCGACGCCAGCGCAGAACAGTTCCACCCCGCCGCCGGTGCCGGTCGATTCGAGAATGGGCGAGCGGCGCTCGGGATCGAAATTGACGAACTCTTCCGCCACCTTCTTGGCGAAGGGAAAGACCGTCGACGAGCCGACGATGCGGATCTCGCTGCGGCTGCTGCCCTCGTTGGTCGACGCCGGGTCCTTGCATCCGGCCAGCAAAAGTGCCGGAAGGCAGGCAAAGGCGAGCTTCCTGATCAACACGTCTACCCCTCTCTGGGCAAGAACCTCAGCCGCATGTCCGGCCAGACTGGTGGCGGCAGCGGATATGGCAGAATCGCGCGATGCGGATCATGCCCATGCCTGGCCCCCTCGGTTGAGGCCGTTAGGCAGGGGCCGTTGCCCGAACATGACAATCAGGTGACGCTTTTGTGACAGCGTGCCCGGACAGCCACGCCGCGGCCGGTCAGGCAGGCAGCGCGGGCTCGCCAGCGGGCGCGGCCGCATCGCCCTGGGCCCCGCGCGGATCGGCGGGCAGGGTGATGGTGATCGTCGTGCCTTTCTGCACCTCGCTGTCGATTTCCAGCCGCCCGCGGTGCCGCTCGACGATATGCTTGACGATCGAGAGACCCAGCCCCGTTCCGCCGATCGCGCGGCTGCGGCTCGAATCGACGCGATAGAAGCGCTCGGTCAGGCGCGGCAGATGCTCGGGCGCAATGCCCTCGCCGCAATCGCTCACCGACAGCCGCAGCAATGCGCCGTTGCGCGACGCGCGCAGCCGCATCGTCACCGGAGTACCCGCCTGGCCGTATTTCATGCTGTTCGACACGAGATTGTGCAGCAGCTGCGAAAGCTGCGCCCTGTCGCCGCGCAAGGGCGGCAGGTCGGGGCCGATATCGACGACGATATCCGCTCCGCGCTCGGGCTGGCTCTGGCGCAGCACCGATTGCACCTCGCGCATCAGATCGGGCAGGTCGACCGGGGTGTCGGGCACGCGGAACTTCTCGGCCTCGATGCGCGAGAGCGAGATCAGGTCGTCGATCAGCTTCTGCATCCGGTTGGCTTCGCGGAACATGACGTTGAGGAAGCGGGCGCGGATCTCGGGATTGTCGCCTGCCTCCTTGTCCTCGAGCGTCTCGATAAAACCCTTGATCGAGGCAAGCGGGGTGCGCAGCTCGTGGCTGGCATTGGCGACGAAATCGGTGCGCATCCGCTCGACCGCATAAACGCCCGATCGGTCCCAGAGGTGCAGAATGCGCTCGCCCCCGGGCATGTCGCGCACCAGCATCTCCCAGCGCTGGTCG
>NZ_QKVT01000001.1:1699735-1701736 GCF_003426715.1 Blastomonas sp. UPD001 | reverse complement strand
CGACGCAATATTCGCCGAGAAGCTTGCGCGCGGCGCTGTTGGCGCGGCGGACATTGGTGCCGGTGAGCACCAGCACCGGATCGGCGAGGCCATCGATGAAGCTGGTAAAGTCGCGATGCTGGCTGATCGGCTTGACCTCGGGCTCGCGAATGGGGGCGGCCGCCTGGGGGTTGTGCTTGGCCGGGCTCGAAAGGTCGGCCATGATGACGATCGCAACGATGCCGGCGGCAAAGCAGATCATCGCCTGCTCCATGCCGTTTGTGCCGAACTGGCTGATCGCCACCCCTGCGCCCAGCACTGCCGTCGCGAGGAGGAAGCGGCCGCCATTCAGTCCCGATCCGCTGGCCTGTCCCATGTCGGGCGCGCTATACCAGCCTTGGCCGGGGCATGCCATCGATGATCGGGGCGGCACGCATTTTCACACCCGCGCCCGGCCTTGTCCCGCGAATGGACAGGCGATCAAAGGCCTTGCCTTTGGCGGTTCTAAGGTTCTTTAGTCTTTTCGACGCATATTCGCGCGATGACGGCGCGCGCCTGGGACGATGATGATGGACGCTGATAACGGCAAGATGGATGGCAGCCGCCAGAGCGGATCGGTTGGCGGCGAATCGACGGGCGACGCCGCGCCGGCCAGTGCTGCGCGCCGCACGCTGCTGATCGGTGCCGTCGCCACCTCGGCCGTGGTGAGCATCCGCCCGGCGCTCGCGCAGACCGCAGGCTCGGTGCTCAACTGCCAGATCCCGGTGCCCGAGCGCGGTAAGGGGATGTATATCGACCCCACCGGCAAGCTGGTCGCGCCCGACACGCCCGGCGCCTTTCCGCCTTCGCCGCGCGACTTTACCGGCGAGGAGGTGCGCAAGGCGCTGCAGGGCAGCAACCTGCCGGGGACCACGCGCGAACAGTCGCAGGCCTATCTCAACTATATCCGCAAGCTGCAGAACGGCCAGAGCGGCTTTACCTGTTACGCTTCGCTGCAGATGCCGCGCCGCTAACGCGAGGTTCGGGCGTTGACCGTACGTGCCTTCGCTGCCTTGCCCGGCCATGCGATCAAGCGCGTTCGGCTGGGCGGGCTGGAGGCGATCTATCACGCGCCCTCGGGCATCACGCATTTGCTGGCCCAGCCGGTGCCCGAACTGCTCGACGCGCTGGATGAGGCGGGGGATGGCCGATTTGTCACAAGCGCGGAGCTGGCCGTCCGTATCGCCGAGCGATTCGATCTGGTCGGCGATGACCCGCAAGAGGCTCCCGAACAGGTGCTGGCCGAGCGCCTGGCGGAGCTGGCGGCGCTCGGACTCGTGCGGGTACGCGCCCAGGCGTGACACGCTTGCATCAGCGCGATGCAAATCTGCATCGCTGACGCCGGTAAGCCCCTGTTTCCGTTTTGTCGGCGGGGCGGCAAACGATATGGCCGCTGGAGCAAGGGCTGCTCGCGGCGGAAATGGCGATGAACCTGCAAATGGCGCTGGGCTGGCGGCGGCATCTGCTGCTGCATGCCAGCGCGGTGTCGCGCCAGGGCCGGGCGGTGGTGATGACCGGCCTGTCGGGCGCGGGCAAGTCGACCTTGTCGGCGCTGCTGGCAGAGCGCGGCTGGCGCTTCCTGGGCGACGAGTTCGTGCTGCTCGATCCCGATAGCGGCAATATTGCCCCGTTCCCGCGCCCGGTCAGCCTGAAGAACCAGGCGATCGCCGCGATGGAGCACGAGGTCGACGACGAGACCCGCTTTGGCCCCGTGCTGCGCGATACGCCCAAGGGCACGATCCGCCACCTCCGCCCGCGCACCGAATGGATCGAGCAGATGGCGCGCGAAACGCGGCCCGGGCTGCTGCTCTTCCCGCGCTTCGGCTTTCCGCGCGCCGTGCGACGGATGGACGAGGCGGAGAGCTTCGTGCGGCTCACCCAGGCCTCGACCAATTATGTCGCGCTGGGCGAACGCGGGTTCGACGCGCTGACCCATTTCGTGCGCTCGGTGCCCGCCTGCGCGATTGATTATGCGACGGGGGA
>NZ_QKVT01000001.1:1669385-1699635 GCF_003426715.1 Blastomonas sp. UPD001 | reverse complement strand
TGCCGCGCGCGTGCTTGCCGATGTGCGGCTTTCCAACCAGGCCGGGCTGCGCCAGGCGCTGTGGGAGGCGCAATGCGCGCAACTGGCGCTGGCCGACTATCGAGGCCGTGTCGTGCTGCTCAAGGGCACCGCTTTCGCCGCTGCCGGTCTGGACGCGGCGCTGGGCCGCTCGATCGGCGATCTCGACATTCTCGTCGCGCGCGACGGGATGGACCAGGTCGAGGCGCTATTGCTGGCGGCAGGCTGGGAATGGGTGAAGCCCGACCCCTATGACGATGCCTATTACCGGCAATGGATGCACGAGCTTCCGCCGATGATCCATGGCGAGCGGGACCGGATGATCGACGTGCATCACACGATCCTGCCGCTGACCGCCGGGCCGAAGCCTGATGCAGCGGCGCTGATCGCCGATGCGCGACAGCTGCCGTCCGGGCTGCATGTGCTCTCGCCTGCCGACATGATCTGCCATGCCGCCGCGCATCTGATCGCCGATGGCGACCTGTCGGGCGGCATGCGCAACCTTTGGGATATCGACCGGCTGGTGCGCCAGTTCAGCGCCGAGGACCCCGACTTTGGCGATGCGCTGGCGGAGCGGGCGCGGCTGCATCAATTGACCGCGCCGGTAGCAAGGGCATTGCGGCTGGCGCACCGCCTGTTCGGCACGCCGGCGGTCTGGCCGATCCGCCCCGGCGTCGCCGATGCGCTCTTCCTGCGCCGGATCACCGCGGTCGACGGCTGGGGCCGCAAGACGCGCAAGCTCACCCGCCAGGGCTTCTACATCCGCTCGCACTTGCTGCGCATGCCGCCCGCGATGCTGGCGCGGCATCTGTGGACCAAGTGGCGCAAGGGGCACCGGGGGTAATGGGGAATCCGATCATGTAGCCGACGTCCATTTGTCCCGAGCTCGTCGAGGGACGTACGCGCAACCTTTGCGATCGCGTCCCTCGACTTGAGTTTATCCTGAGCGGCTGGCTTTGCAGCCAGTCGAAGGGCTCGGGACAAACGGGAACTATCAACTCCCCTGTCGTTTACCTCGCAGCAATCCGTTCCAGCGTCGGGATGAACTCGTCATAATGGTCGATGATCGCATCGGCGCCGAGTTCGTCCACCGGTTGATGCAGGAAGCCGAAGCTCACCGCGACGCAAGGGATGCCGGCATTGTGCGCGGCCATCACGTCATAGATGCTGTCGCCGATGAACGCCGCCGGAGTCGCTCCCGGCTCGCCGCCGCAGCGGCGGATCATCTCGTCAATCGGCGCGCGGTCGGGCTTGGACTTGCCCTTGCCCATAGTATCGCCCCCGATGACGCAGGCGAAGCGGTCGATCAGCCCCACCTCGGTGAGCAGTTTGACCGCGAACCGCTCGTACTTGTTGGTGACGATGGTCATCTTCACGCCCATCGCGTCGAACCGCACCATGGTATCGAGCAGGCCCGGATAGGGCGGGGAGCCGCTGCCCAGATTCTCGCCATAATGGTCGAGCAGGATCGGAAGATACGCGCGCAGCGCCTCCGGGTCGCTGTTGCCCGCGCGCTCCAGACCCACCTGCAGCATGTGCTTGGCGCCCAGCCCTACCATCGGCTTGATCTCGTCCCGGGTCAGCGGGGGAAGGCCTGCCAGACCCAGCGTATGATTGACCGACACCGTCAGTTCCGGGCTGGTGTCGAGCAGCGTGCCATCAAGATCGAAGCCAATGATTTGGTAGGGAAAGTCTGTCATGGGGCAACGCATCGCCCGAAAAAGGTGGCGGATGCAAGCGGTTCGTGCCAAGGGTGTTTACGATCTGCTTTGGGAAACGCGGAGAACGTTACAAAATGGCTGAGCAGCCGCTGGCAGCAATCATTCTGGCAGCGGGCCAGGGCACGCGCATGAAATCGGAACTGCACAAGGTGCTCCATCCGGTGGCGGGCCTGCCCATGCTGCATCACCTGCTGGACAGTCTGGCAGCGGCGGGAGCCGCACGCCAGGTGGTCGTGGTAGGGGCGCGTCGCGAACAGGTGGAGGCCTCGGTCGCTTCGCGCGGCGTCGATATCGCGCACCAGGCCGAGCAACTCGGCACCGCGCACGCGGCATTGCAGGCCAAGGCGGCGCTGGCCGGGTTCGATGGCATCGCGATCGTGTGTTTCGGCGATACGCCCTTCCTCCGGCCCGAGACCCTGGCCCGGCTGAAGGACCGGCTGCTCGCCGAGGATGCCCCGCGCGTGGCCGTGCTGGGCTTCGTGCCCGCTGACGCCAAGGCCTATGGCCGGATCATTGCCGATGACGCCGGTGCGATCTCCAAGATGGTCGAGTTCAAGGACGCGACCGAGGACGAACGCGCGGTCAGGCTGTGCAATTCCGGCGTCACCGCGGTGCGCACGTCCGATCTGTGGCCGCTGCTCGAACGCGTCGGCAACGACAATGCGGCGGGCGAATATTATCTGCCAGACATCATCATGCTGGCGCTGGCCGATGGCGACAAGGCGGTGGTGGTCGAGACCGATCCCGATGAACTGATCGGCATCAACAGCCGCGCCGAACTCGCCGAAGCCGAAAGCATCTGGCAGCATCGCCGCCGCGCGCAGGCCATGGCCGATGGCGCGAGCCTGATCGCACCTGATACCGTGTGGTTCGCGCACGACACGGTGCTGGGCCGCGATGTCGTGATCGAGCCCAATGTCGTGTTCGGACCCGGTGTCACCATCGCCGACAATGTCGTGATCCACGCCTTCAGCCATATCGAGGGTGCGACCATCGCCAGCGGATGTTCGGTCGGCCCGTTCGCTCGGCTGCGCCCCGGTGCGGACATGCGCGAAGGCGCCAAGGTCGGCAATTTCGTCGAGATGAAGAAGGCGGTGCTGGGGCCAGGGGCCAAGGCCAACCATCTCACCTATCTGGGCGATGCCACGGTCGGCGCGAATGCCAATATCGGCGCGGGCACGATCACCTGCAATTACGATGGCTATTTCAAGTACCAGACCGTGATCGGCGAGAACGCGTTTATCGGATCGAACAGCGCGCTGATCGCGCCGGTCAAGATCGGCCGCGACGCGATCGTGGCAGCGGGGAGCGCCGTCAGCCGTGACGTCGCCGATGGCGAGCTTCGCCTGGTGCGCGCCGAACAGCTGGTCAAGCCCGGTTGGGCCGACCGCTTCCACGACGCGATGCGAAAGAAGAAGCGCGAGGGCAAATAGGCGCGGCTTGACATGATATCATGATATGATATCAGTATATCATCGCTGCCTGCGGAGATGATAGGTTCATGCGCATACTCACCGAAATTCCTGACGAGGATATCGAGAAGCTCGATGCCATAGCGGCCAGGGGCAACAGGTCGCGGGCAGCCACCATTCGCGATGCCGTGAAGCTGTATCTGGTTCACCATGGAGACGATCGCAGTTGGATCGATCGCGGATACGGACTCTGGGCGGACCGCGACGATATTGGCGATTCTGTCGGATATCAGCGGGCGATGCGCGAGGACCGTCGTCCTTACGAAGACATCTGATGCATGTCCGCACCGTTTTTTGACACCAACATCATCATCGACTGGCTGCGCCGTCGACCACAGGCCTATGCCGAGATTCAGCGCTATCCCTCGCATCGTATCAGCAGGATCGTCTGGACCGAAGTTCTGGCAGGCGAACGGCTTGAGGATCGGCGCGCCGTTCAGGAGGCGCTGTCGAACTTCGAGACGGTCGAGATCGATCAGCGTATCGCCGCTGCCGCAGCCGACATCCGCTATCGGACGCGGATGAAGCTGATGGACGCCTATATCCTGGCCACCGCGCAGGTGAACGGGGCGATCCTGATTACACGAAATACCAAGGATTTTCCGGCGGAGCTGCCGGGGATCCGCGTTCCCTATCAGTTTTGAAAGGCCCCAGCCCCTATGTGCGGTATCGTTGGAATTCTGGCCCGTCAGATCGAGAATGACGCTGTGACTCCATGTCTCCTGCGAGGCGATCAGGTCGGGGCGGAGGTGCACGATGGGGACGATTTCCCATACGCTTTCGGCCATGTGGAAGCGCCACCAGAACGAACCGGCCACGAGGAAATCCTGCGCCCATCCGTAAAACAGGAGCTGGAGCGCGGAAATGATGACCAGTCCGACACGCAACGCGTTCAGTGCAATCTGATCACCGAATATCCGCCAGACCGCACCGCCCAGAAGCACGATCATTCCGCTGACCGAACCCGAATAGACCGTGATGACGGCACAGATGGCAATCAGCGCAATATCGACCGAAAACAGCGAGCGTATCGCGAAGTTTGTTCGCCACAGATTGAACAGCGCCAGCGCCGCGGCAAAAATCCCCAGATCGTTGGCATGCGGGAAAATCCCGCGAAGACGCTCGCCGTCGATCTGCTGGACGCCATAGGCCAGATACTCCTGATCATCATATTGCGGCAAGCTTGGGAAGATGACGAAAGCGATCAGCGACAGGCAGAACAATGCGGTATACCAGCGCATGGGCCTGTCGAATTTCGCAAAGGGAAAGTCGACGGCGACCAGCGCAATCAGCATATAGGCCAAACAGAATACCAAGTATTTTATGGCGGATTGTTCGGCGGTAAACAACGCGATGAACAGCGGTACCGCGCAGGCAGCGATGCTGAAGGAAAATCTGAGTAGCCGAAGCTGTATTTTAGGGCTACCGATAAGCATAACGATAATTGCGGCGGCCAATGGTGCCAGAAGCAACGAAGCCACGCCATCCGATATGTACCGGACGAACGGGTAAGCCATGATGACCAAGAGGATTGTATAAGCGGCCAATTTCTCTACCTATAGTCAAGCAATGGACGTTCACTTGGATGCATTGAGCGCCAAATTCCAGAACCTGCGAGCAAAGGCATCGGTCCCAAACGCATCGGCTATCGCTTCCGGCGCCATCCCGGGGCCCTCTACCCCCGCGCGGTGGATCAGATCCGCGAATTGATCAAGGGTTTGCGCTACATATCCGCCCATCATGGGTATGGCAACGCTGATACCCGGTGCCGCCAGTGCCACGACCGGAATGCCGCATGCCGCCGCCTCGAGAGCGGCAACCGGGAAGCCCTCGAATAGCGAACTCATCGCGAACACGCACGGGTTGTCGCGATACCAGTCAGCAATCTGTGGCCCCGTCACGTGGCCGTGGAGGATCAAGTTGACGCCCAGTTCACTGGCCAGTTCGCTCAACGCTTCGCGTTCCGGACCGTCACCGAAAATGTGGACCGCATCGGCGCTGAGCTGTTTGGCAGCCCGAATAATCAGATGCAGCCGCTTTTCGGGGACGAGGCGCGCAACGCTGGCGATCACCCGGGACTGCAACGGTGCCCAGCGTCGGTCGCTGGCGAAAAATTTCGCGTCGTCGTAACAGGCTGGCTGGAAATGCGGCGTGAAAAAGGCACGAAACAGCCGGTTGTGACTGTCGGGTGAGACCGAGAACGTCACTTTCGCGCGCATCGCGGCATAGAATTCAACAAATGGATAGACCAGCCCGGCCGCCGATCGCGATGCGCGGAACATTCCCCAGCTCCCCCCGTGCAGATAGAGCGCCACGGGAACGTTCCTGGGAATTACGGCCATGTGCTCTGCCCGGTGGCACAGCACCAGGTCATAGCCGCCAAACATCTCTTTCGGGACCTTCGCCAGGCGACGGAGATATTCAGCGTTGACGCCGCTGCGTTCGCCGACCGGCTGAGCCTCTCCTAGGCCGATATACGAATCTTCGTCTCCAGGAAGCGGGCCGGCCTGCGGCCCGAGCCCCAGATGCGTGATGCGCACGTTATTGGGGCGGCCTCGCGATATCATGCCAATGACGGTTCTGATGCCGCCAGCGCTGAGGTCGCCAAAATCCGTCGCGTACAAGCTCAGCACCGATTTCATAGCTGCTCCAGATGCCTGGCCATTACCCTGACCGTCGGTTCGGCCGTGCGAATTCAGCGACATGTCTCTTCCAACCAATCGAACATCGCTCGCCTATCCTCAGCGCTTTGTGCGTTCCACCGTTGAACATTGTCCTGGGCCTTGCCAGAAAGCGCGGCAAATTCAGACGCTGCGGCCAAAGCTCGGGAAATGCCATCCGCCGCGCGCCGCGGATCGCTGGGGTCGATAAATACAGCCGACGACGCCAGCGTTTCCCGAAACACCGCGAGATCCGAAGCCACCACAGGAATACCCGAATACTGAACCTCGAGCGCGGGCAGGCCCAGGCCCTCGTCATGGGGGACATAGAGGAAGAAATCGCACGTCGCGATCAGCTGCGCCATGTCGTCGTCACTGACAAAGCCATGCAGGACGACATTGGTTCGCCCGCTCAACTGGTCGAAATCGGGACCCCATCCCCTGCGTCCGATAATGTGCAGCCTGACCGGCCTGTTCTCGACCTGCGCCAACTGATCGCAGATATCGGCGGCGTAGAGGTAATTCTTCCGGGGTTCGACGGTGCCGATGCTGAGCACGTTGATGCCATCGTCGTTACCCTGGTGCCCCGCTTGGCGCGGTTTCAGGGAGAATATATTATCGGCTTCGGGCCTGACCGTGCGGATGACGGCGTCTTCCCTGACATAACCGGCAAGCTTGCTTTTCACATGATCTGTGAGCGCGAAGAAATTCTTCGCATTGCGGATTGCGTAGCGAAACGAAGGCGCCATGTACCAGCGCGCTCGCCAGTTCAGGTCCGCCTTCCGCTCCACCAGAAACAGGTCATAGACATAGACGAATAGCCGGCGACGGAACAGGAAGGTCAGGATGGGCGACGGCGGGAAGCCTGGGCAGATCAGGATCGCTTTCCTGTCGAGCAACATGCGCAGCGGAATGCCAAACCATTGCTGGACAATCAGCTTCAGCGTCGATCCGCCCCGGATATATTCGATCTTTTGCCGATCCCAGTCGGTGCCGGTGAAAAGGGTCTGACAAACGCGCTCGATTCCCGAAACCGAGCGCTTGTCCATATGCGTGAAGTCAATCAGGATCATGGTGTAGTACAGCCTTCAGCCGATGCCCGGCATCAATGCGCGAAACGAGCGGAGGGCATTGGGCACCATCGGCCGGGGGATGTTTTCGAGGATCGTCTTGTAGGCTTTGATCTGGCCCATTTCGGCGACCACCTTTCCGACATTGCGCTTGATGATCCGGCGCGAAAGACTTTTCTGCCGGGCCGATTGCGTTGCTGAAACCTGTGAAGGGTGGATGCGATAGGCAAAAAGAGGCTCTTCGATATTGGTGCCCTGGAAAGAATCCAGCATCCGGCTGAACAATTCGAAATCCTCGGCACCATCATAGCTTCCGTCGTACCCGCCTCCCGTTGCAGCAAGCGCCGACCTGCGGAACACGGTTGTCGGGTGACAGAAGGGCGAGAAAAGCCGCGAACAATAATAACAGGCGTCTTCGCCGATCGGCACGAAAGCGTGCTTGTTGAGCGCGCCAAATCGCATGAACGAACTTCCGACGACGGCAATCTGGGGGGCGTTATCCAGCAGATCGACCTGCCGCGCGATGCGCTCTGGGAACGAGATGTCATCGGCATCCATCCGCGCGATATATTCGGAATCGCTCAACGCGATGGCGTAGTTCAGCGCACTGGAGATACCCTGCCCCGTGTTGTTGACCAGCACGATCTTGCCGGATGCATCGGCCATCCGCTCGCACAACTGGTACGTATTGTCGGTTGACCGATCATTCACGATGATGATCTTGAGGTCATCATATGTCTGCCAAACAAGACTGTTGACTGCTGACTCGATCGTCGCCGCACCATTCCTGACAGGAATTATTACAGAAACTCTAGACACGCAGTTTCATCCCTCTGCATTGATATCGACAGCGCAAGACCGAAGTGCCCCGAAGCTATTCCCCAAGCGCCCGGCTGCTGGGCGATGCATATTCTGGCTTACGATGGTGATTTGACGAAGATATCGCCCGGCCTTGCTCGATCAGCCATCCGCTCCTGAGCTTTCTCGCTTCTCTTCCCTCGTGGCTTCAGGTGCCCTCCCCCGAGGCCCGGGATGCCATAGTTGGATTACGTCCACGGAACAAGCGGCAGTATCAAACCGCTGCCGACAGCTTATCGCCTGCGAGAACGTCCCGGAATACGTTCCATCCAGCACCGCATGCCTTGTTTCAGAACCAGAAACCGGTCACTCGCGATCACAAAGGCCTTGCCATAGCCGAATGTTGACATATGACCGCAGGGGCGATGAGGGAAACGTCTCCCCAATCTGCGGGCGTGCTGATCAAGAAGGGGGGACGGGCCTGCGGTGGGCGGCAATCGATTGCCCGTTTGCCTGCCGGATCATCGTGATATTGCAGGCCGAGCATGCGCAGGATTGCAGCAGGCCCACAAGTCGACCACGGCTAATCCTTTGAGGATCATGCCGCACTTTCATCGGAGGATAATGCGCAGGTCGCCTACTTGTCCTCAACTCCGTTATAGGTTCATGGATCACTGATATGATTTTTCCCAAAAGCTGGAAGCCGATAAACATAACCGACCTGATCCGGGTAGGCCCGCGGGGCGATGGTGGCTATTGCACCTCGCGCGCGGCGATCGTTTCATCCAGTCGCCTGATTTCCTTTGGGCTGAACGACGACTGGAGCTTCGAAGAGGACTTTCTAAGGATCAAGAATGTTCCGGTCGATTGCTACGATCACAGCGTCAACTCCAGATTCTGGCGGATCCATTTCGTAAAGTCGTTTCTCAACCGCCGCTTTGGGAACCTGACCAAGTCGCTCGACTACAAAAAGTTTTTCAGTCGCCCCGGTGTGACGCACCACCAGCGCAAGATCGGCTATGATCGGGATAACGGGATCAGCCTCAATACCATCATCAGCGCGGCAGGACCCGGAGAACTGTTCCTCAAGATCGACATTGAAGGGGGCGAATACCGCATTCTCGACCAGATCGTCGAGCACCGGCAGCGCTTCCCCGCGATTCTGATGGAACTTCACGACATCGATCTGCACGAGGACCGCATTCGCGATTTCATCAGCAAGCTGGAGTCGCATTCAATCGTGTGGATGAACGGCAACAATTACGGGGACCAGACGCCCGACGGCAATCCGGTCGTGATCGAAGTCAGCTTCGTCCGCTCGGATTTTATCCAGCCATCAGCTCAGCCAGACGTTGCCAAGGACCTGACCTACGTCAACAACCCGGCAGCACCGCCGATTCCGATCCAGTTCGAGGCGTGAAGGCCATGGCGTTCCGCACGCGATGATGTCCAGGGGCTTGGCCCTCCGACGTCATTGCGCGCGGCGCAGCATCACGCCCGATTGACGTACAGGATATTCTCGCCCTGGAGCAGCATGTCGAAATCGCGCTCGCCAAAGGCGTTCTGGAATGATCGGCTGGAGCCCTTTCCGGGCAGCATCCAGTCGTGGGGCTCGAGATAGACGAGGCTCGCCTCGTTGATCCATTCCAGGTTGTGCTTGAACACATCGCCTTCAAAGCCTTCGATATCGATCTTGGCGATGAACAGCTGGTGCTGGGGATATTGCTTCAGGATCTCGTTGATCGTGACGATGGGCAGGCCGGCATCGCTGCGCTTGGTCTGAACCGCCCAGTGCGAATCGGCCGAAACGATCTCCGCAAAGCCGGATTCGCCGCCCAGCGCGACTTCGAGTACCTCGATTTTCGAATTGCCCTGGCAGTTGAGCCGCGCAATCGCGGCATTCTCTGCATCAGGCTCCAATGCCACCACATGGCTCGCCGGGTAGACCTTCTGGAAGTAGCGCGACGCCGCGCCTATATTCGCCCCGGCATCGATGATCAGCGGGGTGCGGCCACTGTCGATGATCGCCTGATAGCGTTTCTGCAGGATGTCGCGATAGTAATCGGACTTGATGTGATATTCCTGGTCGCGAAACACCTGGCGCAGGACATCGAAGTCGCTGCTGCGGGGCCGCACCTCGATATGCTCATAGCCCGGCACGGTGACCCTGGCGGTTTTGCCGGATGCGACCTTCTGCTGCAGACCGGTAACGGCAAAGGACAATCCGCAATCGCGGACATCGTCCAGTACATTCAGAAACGACTGTATGCCAACCATCTGGCGCGAACTCCGCATTAGCTTGAACAATTTCGGGGGCGGCAAGCTGAGACACCTGCTCATCGACACGCAGGAAACGTGCAAAGCGGATCCCGGCAGCGCAGACCGGACTTTTGCCTAGAGGATGTTGAGGACACCGGTCAAGCGCGGATGGCGCAAAGCTTAGCCCGAGCCCGGCCTTCGCAGCAGCATGTGCCCCGATGGGAATGGACCATCGCGCCGGCGGGCCTGCGTCGCGCCCGCCGCCGCCGCCATCAGGGCCGGGGCGCGGCACTGCCCCCGAATATCGAATGCCTTGCCCAGACCAGATAGAGCAGCAGGATTTTCGGCAGCCCTAGAATATATCTTCTCCACAGACGCTTCGGCTCCATCATCAGGCGATAGGCCCATTCCATAGCCAGCTTCTGGAAGATCACCGGGGCGCGTCGTGCCTGGCCGGTGAGGAAATCGATCGATGCGCCGGTGCACAGGGCAACCCCGCCCGGCGGCGATGCCTGGTGGATCTGATAGGCGATGAGTTCTCCCTGCGGCGAACCGACCGCGATGAAGATATAATCATAGTCTCTCGCGATCGCCTTTTCGACGCACATCTGGCGCGCGGCCGGATCATTGAACAGACCGAAGGGCGGCAGGTGCTGATCGATATGATTCAGCTTGAACAGGGCTTTCAGCTTGTCCGGCGCACCGGCATCGCCACCGATGATCAGAACCTTGGCATCCTTGTCCATGCTTTCGAAAATGTCGCGGGTCAGATCGCTTCCGGGATAAGCCGGCAGCGCCAGGCCCATGGTTCTGGCCAGCACCGTCAGGATCTTGCTGTCATTCTGCACATAAGCGGCATGCGCATAGGCCTGATGGATGATCTCCCATCTCGGATTGAAGCGCAGGTTGATCACGTGATCGACATTCGGCGTGACAATATAGCGAAATCCCTTGCCGGGCGCTCGCTCCAGCAACTCGCCGCGCAGCCTGTCGGGTTCGAACTGGTCGAACTCGACAAAGAGAAAGCTTTTCCTGGCCTGCTTGTTCATGAAATCGCTCTTCGGACACTGTGGGGCCGTTCAGCAGGCCTTTGGCCGCACGGCAGGATTGCCAGACGACGCGGAGGTCACCGATAGCCCAGCCCATGGCGCTGCAGCCCCGCACCGTCCGATTAGTTTGATGTCGGCGCATTGTCCATGCGCGTCGACGCGATCATGGGCAGGAATTGCGCTATTGCGCCGGGTGCCGGACCACGACCGATCTGGTCGGCGCGGCAACGCCCGAGCCGCCCGGCCAATGCGAAGCCCGCTTGTCGCCTGATCGACAATCCGAACTGGATTTCGCCACCACAAGGGCTGATATCAGCCCGATGCCGGCAAGGGTGCCGGGAAGCAAGGCAGGGTTATGCAGGATATAGACAGACGCGATCTGGTGATCGGCATTGCAGGGACGTCGATGCTCGGCTTCCCTGTCGACAGGGCCGCTGCGTTGCCCGCTGGCGCGGCACCATCGTCAGAGGGGCAACGGCGCGATATTGCAAATGTCAGGGATTTTGGCGCGGTTGGCGATGGGGCTTCCGACGATACCCGGTTCCTGCAGGCGGCGCTCGATTCGGGGTCGAGCTCGATCGTGCTCCCCCAAGGCCAGTACAGGACCGGCGCGCTCACCGTTCCCGCAGGCGTTGAGTTCTCCGGCACGGGTACGCTGCTGCTCATCAATGGGGGACTGACGCTGAGGGGCAACAATGCGGTCCGGGGGATCACGCTCAAGGGAATGGCGAATAGCGGCCTGGCGAACGCCATCACCGTGTCGGGCAGCGCCAATGTCGTTATCGATGGCGTCAGCTTCGTCTCGATCACGCGCAATGCTGTGGACATTCTCAATGCGGTCAATGTGCAGGTGCGCAATTGCACGGCCTATGACATTGGTCGCTACGGCAAGATAGATCCTCGGCGCGAGGGCTGCTTCGTCCATGTGGAGCGATCGCGCGGAACCATGGTCTGCCAGAACCCCGATGTGCAGCGGACCTATGGCCATGCCGCAATCTTCATTCGCGAGAACAACACCGACTGCTCGGTCTGCGACAATGCCATATCCGACACCTTCTTTCGGGCGATCCAGATCTATTCGGCGGGCATCGCGCGGGTCGTGGTCAATGGAAACCGGATCCATCGCACCGGCGAAATCAACAATACGGGGTCGGGCGTCGGCTGTAACGGAATCTATATCGTAACCGGCTCAACCGACCCCTCGCTGGTGGCCGTCAGCCATAATCATATCGAAAAATGCGCCGAAAATGGCATCGAGGTTCTGGGGGCCGCCACCGTGTTGAACAATGTCATCAAGATCACGGGCTACAGGAACCTCAAGACGCCTTCCAAGGAAGGGATTTTCGTCGAGAGTGGGGCGATCGTCAAAAACAATCTGGTGGTAGCGCCGGCGGACCGGGGTATCCGGCATTTCTCCAACGAACCCACCCGCGATATGGTGATCGACGGCAACGTGATCATTGATGCCGGTTCGGACGGAATCAACCTGCAGACCGACGGCAAGACCGGGCGCTATGTCAACTGCCGGATCACGAACAACCAGATCATGTCGCACAAGGGCGGATGGAGCATAGCGTTCAACGGCACCAATGGCGCGCTGGTAGATGAAACCAATGTCGTCTCCGGCAATATCGTGCCCCACATGGCCAAGGCGTTTGTGGCAAAGGGTGCTCGGACCTTCGGCAATAGCTGGCAGTTCTAGCGCGGCGCGGCCTCTGTTCGGCACCGGGAGCACAAGCGCCCTGGAACAGAACTGGATCGGGTCGGTCTGCGCAGGCCATAAGAGGATGGGCTTGCCTGCCGGCAGGTGAGTGCGCTACCAGCCGCGCACGTGTCCCGCCCGACCTGTCGCATCTTTGGCAGGCTGGCCCCAGGCTGATTGGTCCAAATGGCAGCATTCCCCGGTTCAGAGCGACCATCATCCCTCAGCACATCGACATGCACATTCAGGGCCCGTTCCAAATGACACTTCTGAAGACCGTCGTGGCGAAGGCCAAGGGACTTGCCTCTTTTGCCGGCGTTGCTTCGGGCAATGCCGTGGCGACAGCCATCAGTTTCCTGGGAACGATCGTGCTGGCTCGCGGGCTGTCAGAAGGCGACTTCGTTCTCGTCAACACGATCGTGCTGATCGGCATGACCATCAGCGTTGCTGGCGGGGGCGTCGATTCGGCGGCGTCGCGCATGATCGCCGCCCGATCGGCGGCGCCTGATTGTGTCGAACATATCAATCGGGCTGCTGCCAGATGGCGTACCGTTATCCTATTTGGTGGCTGGCTGGTCGCTGTACCGTTCCTGCAGAAGATCGCGGCCGATGCGGGATACAGTTTCGGCAAGTCGGTGATCATGCTGCTGAGCTGCACGATCATCTTCTCGGGCCTCGCGTTCGTGATCATCAAGCCGCTGGCGCAGGGTCGCTATCTGAGCGTGTTTCTGCAGCAGGTTTCGGTCCAGATCTCGATCTTAGGGATTTTCCTGGCTGCGGCGTTGACCAGGAATGTTGACATCGTCCTGTACAGTCTGCCCGTATTGATCATCTGGATGGGCTTTCTGGTCTGGCTCTCGCTGGTCAAGAGCGATGATCCCGCCGAGGAAATCAATTTCAACGAGGTCGCGAAGAAGCTGACGATCGGCTCGATCTTTTATGCCCTGTTCGACAAGATCGACGTCTATTTCATCTCTTACGTCCATCCCGATCTTGCGGCGGAATATGCCGTCGCGGCACGATTTGCCGGCAGCATGGTGCTCATTTCCAGTGCCTATTCCGCCATCGTGCTGCCGAGCGCTTCGCGCACCAAGTCGTTCACGCAGATCATGGAGGTGATGGGACATTACAAGACCCACCTGATGGCTGTAACCGGATTTACATTCGTCTGCGCAGTCCTGAGCTGGTTTGCGATCCCGATCCTGTTCGGCTCGAACTTTGCAGAGGCACCGCTCTACGCCAGCCTCATGCTGATGCAGTTTCCGGTGATTTCCGCCTATATCATTCTCGTCTTCGGATTGACCAATATCGGCAAGCTGGAATGGCAGGTGAACCTTGGTGCTATCCTGGTGCTGTGCAAGATCGTCGTTCTGCCGGTCATGTATTTCTACCCGGTCGTCGGCGCCATTAGCGGCGCGGTCGCGCATTTGGTTGGCGCGGGCTATATGTTTGCCAAGGCCAAGGGCTTGGAAGGCGTCAGGCCAGCATAAGGGCAAAGGCTATCGACGGGCGGCGAGGCTGTCGGGCGAGATCGGGAGCGTGCTTAAACGAACCGGACCCATCCCGATCCTGATATCTGCACGCCGGTCGCCAGAGTATCTGGCCGTCAATGTCCCCGACTGCGCGCGGGGCGGGTCATGATCGATTGGCGCTCGCCGCCGGTTCGCTGGCCGCTCTCGGCGCCGCGCGCTTGAGCGCCAGCGACCGCAGGCTGAACTCTGCCGGCACCCCGGAGGTCCCGCCAACGGCTTGCAGCACCAGTTTGGTATAGGGGCACTGGGACGGCACGCGGACGTTGAGCGCAAACCGGTTCGAGCTGCCCGCGCTCGGCAGTGCCTCGACGAGATAACGCTCTTCGCCCGATGTCCGCCAGCACGCCATGATCCATTGCAGCTGCGTGTCACCCATATCGCCGATAGGCACAATCGTGCCCTCTATCCGGTAGCTGGCGCCCTCCGGCAGCAACATGCCACGGCTCATGAGTTCGACGGTCTGATCGCTTGGCACCAGGGCCTGCAGGTCGAGCTGCTTGTCGTCGAGCGGCGCGAGCGACGCATAATCAGGGTTGGCCGCCCAGGAAAGGCTGCCGAATTTCGGATCGGTGCTCCAGCGGTTCAGCCCGAGGCTGTCCCATTGATCGTAATGCTCCTGCGGAACCATCACCCTTGCAATCCTGGTAACGCGGTCCACCGCCCCGGCGCGTGCCAGATTGTGGGCGAGCGAGCGGTACGCGCTGTTATAGGTTGCGGACTTGGCCATCACGCTCGGCCGGGTCAGCAGGGCATAGGCCGCCGCGGGATCCTGCACGACGAGATAGTCGGCAAAGCCGGGGACCCACCGAATGTCGGATTTGGCTGCCAGTTCGACCTTGGCGGCCACACCGGGATCACCCAGAAGCGTATTGAGCCGCGGGTAGAGCAGCGCCGAAATCTCAGGACGCAGCTTCAGCGACAGATCGATGTGCCGGTATGCCTTGTCGGGGTTGGACTGGCGCAACCAGTATTCGACCAGCCAGAGCTGCGTGATGATATCGCGACGGGACACTGCGCTAGACAGCTGCATTCCCTCCAGTGCCTGGTTCGGCTCGCGATTGACATCGTGCCAAACCGCCAACGAACGCACGAGCGTGCGATTCAGCGGGTCGCCGACCAGCGCCTTTCGCAGTTCACGTTGGTCATCCTCGGTCAGCCGGAGCTGCTTGCCCTTCAATGCAAGGTCATTGTAGCGCGCGGCAATGACCCCGGGATTGTCGCGATAAAGGCTATACGCGGTCTGGGGCGCAGCGCGCCTCAGATTCATCGCATTCGAATAGACAAATGCACCAAAGGCCAGAAACAGGCCGACGAACATCAGGCCCAATCGAAACCAGCGTGCAATTCCATGCTGTGTCATGGCGAGATTACGATGCTGCGTCAGGAAGGCGTGCCGCTGCTGTTGCCTTCACCATATTTCGCACCGTATCCATATCCATAGCCATAGCCATATCCGTAATTGAGCGAGTCGAGGCTGACCTTGGTCAGGATGGCACCGAACAGTCGCCCATTGGACATCGTCAGACGCTTGATGGAATTGCGGACTCCCCGCACCGGCGGACCGGCCGATTCGACCACGTAAACCACGCCTTCTGTCGCCTTGGAGATCAGCGGGGCATCGGTCATTCCGAGCACCGGCGGCGCATCGATGATCACATTGTCGAAATTCTCCAGCGCTTTCTGGATCAGCAGGTGCAGCCGGTCACCGCTGAGCAGTTCGGCAGCGCTGGGCGGAGTGGGTCCGGTGGCCATGATCGACAGATTCTTGAACTTGGTCTGCTGCAGCATCTCCGACCAGGCATCGTCACCGGCCAGGAAATTGCTCAGACCCTTGCCATTCTCAAGCTCGAGCATGTGGTGGACCGAAGGCGAACGCAAGTCTCCGTCGATCAGGAGCGTGGACCTGCCGGTGCGGCCCAGAACCACGGCGAGCGACAGGGCAGAGGAGCTCTTGCCTTCGTTCGGCCGCGTGCTGGTGATGGCCAGCGAGCGCGGGAACCCATGCGTGGTCGCAAAGTCCAGATTGGTCCGGATGGAGAAATAGGCATCGTAGAAATGCGATTTCACATCCGCTATCTCCTCGACCGCATCGTTGGGGACGATTGGCGTGATGCCGAGCAGGGGCAGGCCGAGCAATGCCTCCACCTGGTTCGGATCGCGGACACCTTCATCGAGCTGATCGAGCGCGAACACCAGGCCTGCCGCCAGCACCACACCGGCAACCAGAGCGATGGCAAGGTTCAGCAGGAGCTTTGGCGAGGACGGGCTCGTCGGGACGGCTGCAGGCTCGACAACGCTGATGTTGTTCACGCCGACCTGGCCGGCAATACCGATCTCCTTGTAGCGCTGCAGCAGCGCGTCATAAATCTGACGATTGGTATCGGCATCGCGCAGCAGCGCAGAATACTGGATGTTGGCCTTGCTTTCCTGATCGAACGTGCCCTTGAGCGCCTGCACCTCGCGGCGGAGCTCGTTCTCGCGAGCGACAGCTTCGCGATATTCGTTCGAGCGCGCGCGGCCGATGCGTTGGGTTTCCTGCGCCACTGCGGCGTCCGCAGAACGCAGCTGCTCGGCGAGTTCGCGCACGAAGGGGTGCCCGTCTTCCAGCTGCACCCGCTTCTTCGCATATTCGGCAGCGATCGACGCGCGCTGCGAGCGCAGGCTGGCAAGAGTCGAGCTGATCACGGCTTCGTTCGTCGCTTCGCTCGCCGAGCGGCTGCGTGCCTCTGCCGCGACCCGCGCAGCCGTCGCTTCATTCAGTGCCGCAGACAGCGCCTCGAGCTCGGTGCCGACGAGCGTCCGGCTGGATATGGTCTTGCCGTCCTGGTCCTTGGTCTCGCTCAGGGGAACGATGCCATTGCGCGACGCATAGGTAACGGCGAGGCGCTCGGATTCGTCCAGGCGCGCCCGCAGGGTGACCAGTCGCTCTTCCAGAAACTTTCGCGCGTCGGCGGTCGATGCATATTGGCGATCCATGCTGGTCGCGATAAACGACCTCGCCCATTCATTGGCGATCTTGGCCGAAAGCTCGGCGTTCCGGCTGGTGTACTTGATGTCGACCAGCTTCGAGTTGCGGATCGGCGCAATCTCGACATTGGCCAGCAGGATTCCGACAACGCGACGCCGTGCTGCCTCGCGTGCCTTCTGCGTCGATCCGCCTTCGGCTGCATCGGCCTCGTCGCTCGAAATCCCATGGGCATCGAGAAACGCGACATTGTTGTACAGCCGCAGCGTCGTCGCCACGCGCTCTGCGAGCGGTCGCGCCTTCAGCAGGGCATATTGCGTCGCATAGAATTCGAGGTCCTGCGGCGTGGTCT
This sequence comes from Blastomonas sp. UPD001, assembly GCF_003426715.1. Lineage (NCBI taxonomy): Bacteria > Pseudomonadati > Pseudomonadota > Alphaproteobacteria > Sphingomonadales > Blastomonadaceae > Blastomonas > Blastomonas sp. UPD001. The sequence goes on along the minus strand of NZ_QKVT01000001.1, from coordinate 1,682,037 downwards.
GGGCCTCGACACCTTCGACCATGGTGATCTGCTTTTGCTGACGGTCAATCTGGATCTGCACTTCCGCCGTATATTGCGGCGCCATAAACAGGGTCGCGAGCAGGCCGAGCAACAGCATGCCGCCAAAGACGGCCGCCACCAGCCAGCGCCACCGCAGCGCGGTGTACCAGTATTGCAGAATGAGCGGCGGCATGACCGGCCGCTGCCAACCCGGCTCCCCAACAGCCACCGAGTTGGAGCCGTTACGACTGTCCATTTGACTATACATTATAGCAAGAGAGCCTTTAATTACTATCCAAGAGGAAAATCAACGGCGCGATAACGGGCGGTGCTGCAGTCAGAATATCCTTCATGTTCCGCCGCGCCTGCGAATCCCCGACAACGACCGTATCGTTCGGGAAGAGTCTTGGATCGGGATACTGACCGCGCTCGATTGCCTTCACGTCATAAAGCGCTGCATATCTCTTGTTGTCGACTTCGCGAAAAACGATGACTTCACGCTTCTTTGAAAACTCGGTCCAGCCTTCGGCCCTGGCAATGGCCTTGAGCAGGGTCATGTCGCCGACAATCGGGTAGATACCCGGCTTCCTGATTTCGCCGCTGATCGACACGACCTGGCTGGCCGCCTTCTTGACGTTGATCGAAACGCGCGGGTCGCGGAAATACTGCTGCCGCAGCCCCGCTTCGATGACCTTCGCAGCTTCGCCGGGGGTCTTGCCGCCCACCTCGATCGTGCCCACCAGCGGGAAGGTGATCCTTCCGCTGGGATCGACCTCGATGTCTCGGGCCCTCAGGTCTTCATTGGCAAACACCTCGATATCGACAACATCATAGGGGCCGAGGGTAAAAGGCATTTCGGCAGCGCTATAGTCCGCCCTGCCGGGGCTGGGCAGTTCTCCGCCGCCGACGAAAGACAGCCCTTCTGCTCCTCCCACCGTCGAACGCCCACTTCCGCCCACGCACGATGCAGTGACCAGAGTCATGGATGCAAGAAGCAGCCCGCAGGCTGCTCTGGAGGCCAACCTTCTACTCAATCGCTTTGCCTTCATTGAAGTTTTCTTGTCGCTTGCGTCCGGTCGCCCAGACTGCAGCCAGCACAAATAGTGAGGCCAGCGCGGGTGTCCTTAGCGGATAATCGACTATGCTCGCAATGCCCAAAACAGAAATTATGGCCACGCCAACCCACCGCAAGCCAACGTCATTTTGCCGCGACTGGACCAGTCTCCATATCATCCAGAGATAGGCAAGAACCGCAACGACAAGAAGGATTGCACCGGGAACCCCTGCGGTCAGCAGCACCTCCATCCAGTCATTGTGAACATGATTGGAATAGGTAGGGATGAGCTCGCTATCGGGTTCATGGAGCTGATAGACTTCTACCGCGCTGCCGACGCCCGAACCCCAGGGAAGATATTGCGGGATGATCTCCCATACCGTGTCCCATACGCCATATCGAAGGTCGTCATCCAGACTGATGAAACGCGACCATGCGGTGGTTCTTCCCTGGGTGAGCGACAGCGACAGCAGGACGAACGACCCCATCAGGACCACCACAAAAGCGAGGCTCGACCAGCGCGACAGCGATGTCTGGCGGCGTCCCGACGCTCGCGGGATCATGAAAAGCGCCACAAACAGGAACGCCAGCAGGAACAAGGCCGTGCCAGCGCGCGAGCCGCTGATCAGGACGATCGGAAACAGCAGCGCATTCACCGCAAACACTAGCAGGAGATAGTGATTGGGCCGCAGCCTCGAGCGCAGATATTTCGGCAGGATGTAACAGGAAAGGATGAGCGAGAGCGACACGATCGCAACGGCATGATGGTTGCGGTTGGCGAACAGTCCCGCCGGCGTGTCCGACCGAATCTGGTAGAGATACAAGTCCAGCCCGCTCGCCTGGATGATGGTGACGATCGCGCCGAGGATCAGCAGGATCGTGATGGTCCGGAGCGCGATGCGCTGCCCCTGCTCGTCCAGATTGAGATAACCCAGAAGCACCGCCATGGGGACAAACAGCGCGTAAAAAGCGTTGAGCGTGCGGCTGGGGGTCATCGATAGCGGCATCATTGCGTCGGAGGACTGGGCAAAGCCGAGCACATCGCCGATAATGACCCGACCGCCCAGACCGCTCCAGACGGACGGCGGCAGCGGTATCATGTGCATCACGACCAGCGCGAACAACGCACCCGAAAACGCCAGCACGAAGGCATGGGTCTTGATCGTCTGCAATTGCAGACGCGAGAGATAATAGAAAAATGCAACGATGCAGATCGGACGCAGCAGGACCAGCCCGCTGAAGTCTTCGCGCGAGGAGCCGCCAAAAACGAAGACAATGGAAAGCAGCGCAAGATAGAGCCACAGCTCAGCCCTGCCAGGCTTAAGCTTTCCTGCACGCTTCAGAATTTTCGACATATTCAAGACAGCCTTGTTCAACGTTCTTACCAGGCCTGTGCCAGCCTGAGGCCCATATCCGGATACCGGCTCATGGCCATCATGACCAATCGCTGGGCGCGGACCCGATGGCGCGGACAGCCCTACTAGCGCCAGCGCCAGCATTGAGCCACTGCGTTTGTGCCGCCGATAGCGTCCCTGGTCTGTGCCTGAAAGAACGATTTTGTCGCAGCGCCTCTTCCGCCCCCCGATCGACACGCCAGGTTCCGCCCGATTGCACCCGAGGCCGGGCTTGTAAGGCCCGCAAGTCTTGGCTATCGCGCGGCCGCGCCGCCGTTACAGCAGATCGCTTCATCCATCGAAAATGACGGGGCCCACCGGTCCGCGCGCGGATTGTCCGGCAGAGCTGCCGGGGATCCGCGTTCCCTACCAGTTTTGAAAGGCCCCAGCCCCTATGTGCGGTATCGTTGGAATTCTGGCCCGTCGCGATGTTGTCGATGATCTGGTCGATGGCCTCAAGCGGATGGAATATCGCGGTTATGATTCGGCCGGGGTGTGCACGGTGCACGAGGGCCGGCTGGTGCGCAGGCGCGCCGAGGGCAAGCTGCGCAACCTGGCCGAGGTGCTGGTCCGCGATCCTGCCCCCGGCCATGTCGGCATCGCGCACACGCGCTGGGCGACGCATGGCGCGCCGACCACGGCCAATGCGCACCCGCACGCGACCGGCGAGGTGGCGCTGGTGCACAATGGCATCATCGAGAATTTCAAGTCGCTGCGCGATGCGCTGATGCAGCGTGGCCGCGTGTTCGAGAGCGAGACCGATACCGAGGTGGTCGCGCATCTGGTGAGCGAACGGATCGAGGCGGGCGACAGCCCCGAGGAGGCGGTCAAGGCGGTGCTGCCGCAGCTGCGCGGCGCGTTCGCGCTCGCCATCGCGTTCCGCCAGCATCCCGATCTGCTGATCGGCGCGCGGCTGGGCTCGCCGCTGGTGCTCGGCTATGGCGAGGACGAGACCTATCTCGGCTCCGACGCGCTGGCACTCGCGCCGCTGACGCAGCGGATCGCCTATCTGGAAGAGGGCGACTGGGTGGTGCTGACCCGCGAGGGCGCGCAGGTGTACGATGCCGACAACCGGCCGGTCGAGCGCGAGGTGACGCTGTCGGGCGTCACCGGCGCGCTGATCGACAAGGGCAATCACCGCCACTTCATGCAGAAGGAAATCTTCGAGCAGCCGGTGGTCGTGGCGCAGACGCTGCAGAGCTATATCCGCTCGGTCGAGCAGCAGGTGGCGCTGCCGCAGATGGACTTTGCGCTGGCGGATATCGAGCGGGTGACGATCATCGCCTGCGGCACCGCCTCCTATGTCGGGCTGATCGGCAAATACTGGATCGAGCAGCTCGCGCGCGTTCCGGTCGAGGTCGATGTCGCGTCCGAGTTCCGCTATCGCGATCCGGTGCTGAGCCCGAACATGCTCGGCGTGGTCGTCTCGCAATCGGGCGAGACGGCGGACACGCTCGCGGCGCTGCGCCACATGAAGGCAGGCGGGGTGACCACCGCCGGGATCATCAACGTGCCGACCAGCTCGATGGCGCGCGAGGTCGATCTGCTGCTGCCGACGCATGCCGGGCCCGAGATCGGCGTTGCCTCGACCAAGGCGTTCACCTGCCAGCTCGCGGTGATGGCGGCGCTCGCGGTGAACCTGGCGCGCGCCAGGGGCAGGCTCGATGCGGCGCAAGAGGCCGAGATCGTCCGCCACCTGATCGAGGCGCCGGCGGCGATCAACGCCGCGCTGGCCCATGACGCGGATATCGAGGCGATGGCGCACACGATCGCGCAGGCGCGCGACGTGCTCTATCTGGGGCGCGGCCCCGATTATGCGCTGGCGCTCGAAGGTGCGCTCAAGCTCAAGGAAATCAGCTATATCCACGCCGAAGGCTATGCCGCGGGCGAGATGAAGCACGGTCCCATCGCGCTGATCGACGAGGCGGTGCCGATCATCGTCATCGCGCCTTCGGGCCCGCTGTTCGAAAAGACGGTGAGCAATATGCAGGAGGTGCGCGCGCGCGGCGGCAAGGTGGTGCTGATCTCCGACGCCGACGGCCTGGCCGAAGCGGGCGAAGGGTGCCTCGCCACGATCGAGATGCCGCATGTCCACCCACTCATCGCGCCGCTGGTCTATGCCATCCCCGTCCAGCTGCTCGCCTATCATGTCGCCGTCGCCAAGGGCACCGATGTCGACCAGCCCAGAAACCTCGCCAAGTCCGTGACGGTCGAGTGACGCAAGGCTAGCGGCTGCTCGTCGCTGCCGCTGGCCTCATACATCGCAGCAGTTTGTTAACCATATTTAAGTTTCCGTGGATTTAGATGGCGGCGATCTGCTGGCCTGCCCGTGGCTGGACCGGGCATGGGGGTATGGATGAGCATCGCCAACTGGAATCCTGCGAAGCTGACGCTGGTTGTCGATCTCGACGACACGCTGATCCGCACCGACAGCCTGCTCGAGAATTTCTGGGCGGCCTGGGCGGTCCGGTGGCACACGCCGCTGGAGGCCATGCGCACGCTGGCCAGGGGCAAGGTCGCGCTCAAGCACCGGCTCGGCGAGATCGGCCAGATCGATCCGGCGCGGCTGCCCTATAACCCGGAAGTTCTCGACATGATCGAGCAGTGGCGCGCGCGCGGTGGACGCGTTGCGCTCGTCACCGGCGCGACCCAGGCCATGGCCGATGCGGTGGCGGGGCATCTCGGCCTGTTCGATTCAGCCTATGGATCGAAAGATGGCGTCAACCTCACCGGCGCGCGCAAGGCGCGGTTCCTGGAGGAGACGTTCGGACCTGCAGGATACAGCTATATCGGCGATGCCCCGGCCGATTTCGCGGTGTGGCAGGGCGCGGCCGCTGCCGTGACGGTCAATCCCAGCAAGGCGTTTCAGGCGCGGGTCGAGGCACTGATCGCGGATGCAACGCACCTGCCCGCGCGCCGGGCGGGCGTGCGCGACTATCTCGAAGCGATGCGCCCGCACCAGTGGCTCAAGAACGTGCTCGTCTTCCTGCCGATGCTCGCGGCGCACGCGCTCGATCTCGTCACCGCGCTGCAGGCGGTGCTCGCCTTTGTCGCGTTCAGCCTGGTGGCGTCGGCCACCTATATCCTCAACGACCTGCTCGACCTGTCGGCAGACCGCGCGCACCCGCGCAAGTGCCAGCGCCCGTTCGCGTCCGGACGCATCCGCCTGATCCACGGGACCTGGATGGTACCGGTGCTGGGGCTGGCGGGCGCCGGAATCGCGCTGGCAGGCGGGATCGAGCTTTTTGCCGTTCTGCTGATTTATGCGGGTGTCACCATCCTCTATTCGGTCAAGCTCAAGCGCCTCGCGATGATCGATATCTGCACGCTCGCCGTGCTCTATTCGCTGCGTGTGCTCGCGGGCAGCGCGGCGACGGGCATTGCCTCCTCGCTCTGGCTGCTCGCCTTCTCGACCTTTTTCTTCTTCTCGCTCTCGCCAAGGGCACCGATGTCGACCAGCCCAGAAACCTCGCCAAGTCCGTGACGGTGGAGTGATTGCAGCATGACCGGGCAGGGGACGGCCAGCATCACGATCGAGGGCGGCTGCCATTGCGGCGCGGTTCGCTTCGAAGCGGATGTGCCTGGCCATGTCCGGCTGCTGTCGTGCAACTGCTCGATGTGCGCGAAGACCGGGTTCCTGCACATGATCGTGCCGCATGGCGATTTCCGGCTGATTGCGGGCCACGATGCGCTGACCAGCTATCGCTTCGGCACGGGCGCTGCCGAGCATCTGTTCTGCCGGACCTGCGGAATTCGCAGCTTCTACCAGCCCCGCTCGCACCCGGACAGCTGGTCGGTGGACTTTCGCTGCCTTGACGAGGGCCATGGCGTGGCCGCCGAAATCGAAGCTTTTGACGGACGCAACTGGGAAGCGGCGCGCACAGCCTTGGCGGACGATTAAGTTGCAATCTGTGCAAGTGCATAGGAATCAATTGCACTTGTAGGACAGCATATATGACCTAAATAGCCTGTCAGAGAGCAGGATGTCTGCGCGGCCAATTCCATCGTTTGTCAGGAGTTCGTCATGCGTATTGCATTCAATCTGGCCGCTGCCTTCGTGAGCAGCGCCGTCATCATGCTGGCCGTCATCTGAACCGATACGCGGCCGCCTATGGCGGCAGCAGGCCAGTTCGCCATGGCCTGCAACCTGCGGATCAACGCCGGTTGCAGGCAAGGTGCGTCGGATCCCATCCTTTCATCGAATCCGCACAACAGCGCAGCAAATCGGTCTTGACCGGTTACCCTTCGCTAACTTTGTTTCGCTATGTCGCCGGGGTGAGCAAAACCCCCGCCAATCCCTCGACCGCGCGTGACCTGCCGGTCATGGCCATTCTCGGCCTGTTCGACCCTCCCGAGGGCGACTGGGACCATTTCCGCGCGATCCAGTATACCGGGCTTGCCCGATATGCGATCCTGCGCGTGGTCACCAATCTGGTGCTGGGGCTGATGGTCTGCCAGCTGTTCAGCGGTCTGGTACCGCTCTGGCAGCTGGCCGGATGGATGGCGATGCTTGGCGCGTCGCTCTATTTCCCCTCGGTGCTCTACAGGCGCAGCGGCATGGTCAATCACGACCATGTCGCGCGGCGATTCGTTCTCCAGCTCGTCGCTGCGACCAGCGTGATCGCGCTGGTCTGGTGCGTCCCGATCCTCGTGTTCGCACCATTGGCGAGCGAGATGGAACTCGCGTCGGTCTGGACCATTCTCGCGGCGCTGGTGGTGGGCGGCACGCTGCTGCTCAACGCGCTTCCGCTGGGCGCGTTCGTGTTCAATCTGGTGTTGATGACGGCATCTGTCATCGCCTTCTGGCAGGGCGAGAATATCGTGACGGTCGGCGCGATCGTCTGCTTCTCGATCCTGCTGGCGCTGTCGGGCTTCGAAAATGCCCGCGCCTATCTGATGTTCAAGTTCTCCGAACACGGCCTGGCCGAAAAGGACGAGGTCGTCAGCCTGTTGCTGCGCGAGTTCGAGGAAGGCGATGCCGACTGGCTGTGGCAGATTGATTTCGCGCGCCGCATCGTCGCCGCCAGCCCGCGCTTTGCCTTTGCCGCGGGGCGCGAAGCCAGCGAGATCGAGGGCATGCCGCTGACCCAGCTGATCGCGGGCAAGCACTGGGAGAGCGGCAACCTGCCCCCCAGCCTGCACATCCTCTCCGACAAGCTGACCAAGCGCGAGAGCTTCTCGAACCTTGTCGTCAAGGTCCAGGGCGAGGAAAAGACCTATTGGTGGGAGCTGTCCGCTTCGCCGCGCTATGACGATAACGGCACGTTCATCGGCTTCCGCGGCGTCGGATCGGACGTCACCGAAAGCCGCGAAAGCGCCGAGAAGATCGCGCGCCTGGCCCGGTTCGACACGCTCACCGGCCTGCCCAATCGCCTCCAGCTCACCGAGGCGCTCGACCGTGCGCTCAAGGAATGCGAGCAGTGGAACTGCCGCTGCGGCTTCCTGATGATCGATCTCGACCGGTTCAAGTCGGTCAACGATACGCTCGGCCATCTGGTCGGCGACCGGCTGCTCGCGCAAGTGTCGCTGCGGCTGCGCTCGCTGATGGGCAAGGACGAGCTGTGCGGCCGGCTGGGCGGCGACGAATTTGCGGTGGTGATGCGCGACACCGGCGATGGCCAGCGCATCTCCGATCTGGCGGGCCGGATCATCGATGTGCTCTCGCGGCCCTATGAGGTCGACCAGCATACGCTGTTCATCGGTGCCAGCGTGGGCTCTGCCACCGGCACGCGCGACGGCCGAACGGTCGAGACGCTGATGCGCAGCGCCGACCTGGCGCTTTATCGGTCCAAGGACGAGGGCGGCGGCCGCCACAATGTCTACGAGCCCAAGCTGCACAGCCATGCCGAAGAACGCCGCGTCATGGAAATCGCGCTGCGCAAGGCGCTCGAAAAGGACGAATTCTCGCTCGCCTTCCAGCCGGTGGTCGATGCGGGAAGCGAATCGCTGGTCGCGTTCGAGGCGCTGATCCGCTGGTTCAATCCCGAATTCGGCCAGGTCTCGCCGGCACGTTTCATCCCGCTTGCAGAGGACGCGCGGCTGGTCGTTCCGATCGGCAACTGGGTGCTGCACCGCGCCTGCCGCGAGGCGGTGACCTGGCCCGCCAATGTTCGCGTCGCGGTCAACGTCTCTGCCGAGCAGCTCTACGAGGCCGATTTCGTCGATACCGTGGTCGAGGCGCTGTCCGAGACCGGCCTGCCGCCGCAGCGGCTCGAGCTGGAGGTGACCGAAAGCGTGTTCCTGCGCGAAGGATCGCGCGCTGGCGAGACGCTTGATCGAATCCTCGCGCTCGGCGTCGGCCTGTCGCTCGACGATTTCGGCACCGGCTATTCGGCGCTCGGCTATCTCAGCAAGACCCGCTTTACCACGATCAAGGTCGATCGCAGCTTCGTCCAGGGCGCCGCCAAGGGCGCGCAGGAAAGCATCGCGATCATTCGCGCGGTGGTGGCGATGGCGGAAAGCCTGGGCATGTCGACCACCGCCGAAGGGGCGGAAACCGAGCACGAGGTGCAGGTGATCCGCGATCTCGGCTGCAAGAAGATCCAGGGCTATTTCTATGGCCGCCCGATGACCGCCGAAGACGTGCAGACGCTGTTCGGCGACCGTCAGGCCGCGCTATACGGCTGAGAGCGTCAGGTCGGACGCTCGGCCCGGTTGGGCGTCAGGCGCGTTCGAGCACCGATCGCGCCAGGCCTTCGAACATGCGGGCCCCGTCGGTATGGCCGTGCTGCGATTCGACGACCCGCTCCGGATGCGGCATCATGCCGAGTACATTGCCCTTCGCATTGAGCACACCGGCGATATCACGCGCCGATCCGTTGACGGGCTCGGCATAACGGAACGCGACCTGGCCTTCGCCTTCGATCCGGTCGAGCGTGGCATCGTCGGCGAAATAATTGCCGTCATGATGCGCGACCGGGATGCGGATCGTTTCGCCCGCTCCGTACAGGTTGGTGAAGCGGCTCGATGCATTCTCGACCTTCAGGCCCACCGTGCGGCAGACGAAGCGGATGCCCGCATTGCGCATCAGCGCGCCAGGCAGCAGCCCGGCTTCGGTGAGGATCTGGAAGCCGTTGCAGATGCCGAGCACCGCGACGCCGCGCTCCGCCGCCTCGACCACCGCTCCGATCACCGGTGAGCGCGCCGCCATCGCGCCCGAGCGCAGATAATCGCCATAGGAAAAGCCGCCGGGCACGCCGATCAGGTCGAGCCCTTCCGGCAGCGACTGTTCGCCATGCCACAGGCGGATCGGCGCATGGCCGGTCACCCGTTCGATCGCCACCGCGAGGTCGCGGTCGCAATTCGATCCGGGGAAGGTGATGACCGCCGATTTCATGCGACCTTCTCGACCCGGTAGTTCTCGATCACCATATTGGCGAGCAGCTTGCGGCACATCGCGTCGATATCCTCGTCGCTGGTGCCGTCGGCCAGGGTGAGCTCGATCAGCCGCCCGGCGCGGACGTCCTCGACGCCGCCAAAGCCCAGCCCTTCGAGCGCATGGTGGATCGCGCGACCCTGCGGGTCGAGCACGCCGTCTTTCAGGGTCACATGGATGCGGGCCTTCATCGGCGTCCTCCTGGCTAGTCCATTTTCAAGTCGACCGTGCACGGTCGATGGATCGGAACATGCGGCAACAAATATCGAGAGCGTTTTCGCTCGTGGCGAAAATGCGCTGCGTGGATGGCCTGCCCTATAGCGTGCCGCGTCGGCGGGGCAAGGGGGTGCATCGCCCCGACATGGTTCGCGCGACGCGGCGGGCGCGTTAACCTTTCCTAACAAAGCCCTGTCAATCGCTGCGGCATAGCTTTTGTTCAGCAATGATGCGGGGGATATATGGCAGGTCTGGCACTGGCGATGTTTATCGGGCTGTTCGGCTTCGGCCACGAACTGCTGGGCTGGAGCGATCCGGGCGGGCGCATTCAGCTCGCGCTGTTCATGTCGTTCATCTTCGGGATCATCAGCGGCTACCGCACCCGCAGCTGACGCTATTGCGGCGCAGCGTTGGCCGCGACAGGCGACTGTCGCGCGGCCAGCGCGGTGCCGGTCCCCGTGCCTTCATAGAGCGATTGGACCAGCAGCGCGCGATCGGGCGACAGATAGGTGCGCGCCATGGCGAGCAGTTCGTCCGCGCTCACCGTGCCGAAGGCGGTGCCGCCGCTGCGGAACCGGTCGAGCTTGGCGGGCTTGCTCTGCGCCGAATCGACGATTCCCAGCCAGGCGGTGTTGCTCTTCACGCTGTTGGCGATGTTCTCGAGGATCGGTGTGCGCGCCCGCGCCAGCTCGTCGGCGGCGATCGGCGAGGGTGTCGAGGGCGATCCCGCCAGCGGGGCAGGGGCGGAAAGCTCGGCGGCGATATGGCGCACCGCATCGGACACCTTCTCGACATCGCCCGAGGCGACATTGGTGCTGATCTGGATATAGCCATAGCCGGGATAGATCGACGAGGTGAACGAACGTGCCACTGGCGAATAGCTCGCGCCCAGCTGTTCGCGGATCTGGTCGGTCACCTTGATCTGCAGCAGCTCGGCGAGCAGGCGCAGCCGCACGTCCTCGCGATAATCGGCATCGTCGGTGGTCGGCCAGTAGAATTCGACGATCGCCTGATCGGCCTCGCCCTTGTGGTGCAGCACGCGCGGGCTGCGGTTGGCGGTGAACTGGCGGGTGCGCGCCTCGCCATAGTCGCGGAACTCGGCCTCGCGCTCGGGCAGCGCACCGAACGTTGCAGCGACCGCGGCGATCACCTGATCCTCGTCGAAATCGCCGACCAGTCCGATCTCGATCGCGCCTCTTTCGAGCCGGTCGCCAATCGCGGCCTTGAGGTCGTCAAAGGTCAGCTTCTCGAACACTTCCCTTTGCGCGAGCGAGAAGCGCGGATCGTTGTCCGACAGGATCGCGCCGATCTGGCTGCCGATCGCGCCTTCGGGCGTCGCGTTCAGCCGCGCGTAGAAATTGGGCAGATAGCTGCGATACTGGTTGATCGCCTCGCTGCGATAGCCGGGATGGGTGGTGAACGCGGTCAGCACCTGCATCTGCAGCTTGAGATCATCGGGTGTGGTGGCCAGATAGCCGCCCAGATAATCCTCGCCCGATCCGAAGTTCAGCGACACCGCGCGCCCGGCGAAGATCGAGTAGAGATCGTCGAGGCTGTGCGCTTCCAGCCCGCCGCGCACGAAGATGTTCATCAGGCTGGTCGCTTCGGGATTGTCGCGCGACGCGAGCAGATCGCCGCCATCGATGCGCAGCGAGACGAGCACGCGGTTCTTGTCGAAATCGGTCTTCTTGAGGTTCAGCCGCACATTGTTGGCAAAGCGGATGGTGCGGATGCCGAGGTCCTCGATCGTGCTGTCGGCCACCACGGTGCCCGGATTGCCGAAATCCTGATAGGCAAAGGCCTGCGCATCGCGCGCCTGGGGCTTTGCCACCTTCGTCTTCTGGGCCTGGGCAAAGGCCAGGCGCACACCATCTGCACCGCCCGCCGGATCGACCTTGGTGGCCAGGTGGATCAGCGGCTTGTCGAGCGTGCCGAAATCCTCGCGCAGCGCCTTGAGTAGCATCTTGGGCGTCAGCGCATCGCGCAGCGCGGTGAATCGCTCGAGCTGGCTTTCGGGCGTGGTGACGATCATCCCGTCCTTGGCCATCCCCATGATCTGGTCGGCGAGCTGGTCGTTACTGCGCGTATCCTGGCCGCGCACCGCATTCTCGTAGCCGGTGGTGAAATTGGCGAGCTGCTCGGCGAGTTCCGCCTTGGTGAAGCCATAGCGCAGCGCCGCGCGCAGCTCGCGCTCGGCGGCTTCCAGCCCGCGCTGCCACTCGCCGTCGCGCGTCGCGACATTGAGCACTGACTGGTTGGCGATCTTGTACACGTCGGACCGGCCGACCGAGGCGCCGACGAACGGCGCGTCTTCCTGCCGCGCAATCCGGCCGAGCCTGCGACCGACGATGTTGTAGGCGAGCGCGCGCGTCAGCTTGGCGCGCCGCGTCGCCTTGCTGTCGGGCTCCTCGACATAGGGCGAGAAGCGCAGGACGGTGGCGACCTCGTCGATCGCGGGATGCGTGAAGATGTTGGCCTCATCGGCGCGCGCGGTATCGATCCTGCCGAGCGGCACATCGGGCGCTTCGCCGTGCTTTGCCTCCCAGTTGCCGAAGCTTGCCTGAATCTTCGCCTCGGTCTCCGCAACGTCGACATCGCCGACCACGACCAACG
>NZ_QKVT01000001.1:1654268-1669285 GCF_003426715.1 Blastomonas sp. UPD001 | reverse complement strand
CGCTCGTAGAAGCTGCGGAAACGTTCGGCGGGCGCGGTCTCGATCACCGATCTGTCGCCGATCGGCGAGCGCGTGGCGATGCGCGTGTCGGGCACGGTGAATTCGAACAGCGACTCGCGGTTGCGCTGCGCATAATTGGCGCGGGTGCGCAGCTCCGAGAGGATCACCCCGCGCTCGCGGTCGATCGCCTTGGCATCGAAGCGGATCTCGCTCGCGGTCTCGCGCAGCAGATAGAGCGCGGTGTCGACCGTCTCCGCTTTCACATTGGGCAAATCGAGCAGATAGCCGGTCTGGTCATAGCTGGTGAACGCATTGGTATCCGCGCCGAACTCGAGCCCCAGCCGCTCGAGAATCCTGACCATCTCGCCTTCGGGCACGTTGGTGGTGCCGTTGAACGCCATATGCTCGATGAAATGCGCGAGGCCGCGCTCGTCCTCGGCCTCCGCCGTCGATCCCACATCGATCAGCAGCCGCATCACCGCGGTGCCCGGCGGGGTCGCGTTCTTGCGGATGGCATAGCGCATGCCGTTGGGCAGCACGCCGAGGCGCACCGCAGGATCGGGCACAAGATCGCTGGCAGCATAGCCCCAGGCGGCGGCAATCGCAGCTTCGTCGCGCACCGGCTGGGGTGCAGGCGACGCGCTGGCATCGGTTACGGGAGGCGCGGAAGACTGGGCAAGAAGCGGGGCCGGTAGCAGCGCAATCGCGGCAGCGGCCATGCCAGCCAGCGCCGATTTCGCCACGGGTCTTGGGAGCCTTCCGCCTCGATCCATCTCCACCCACTTTTGCTATTGTGTGGCGGAAATGTTGCACGGGGCCTTTGCCCGCGCAAGATGACGGACGCGTCAAGCATCCGAGGGCAAGACCGGCGGGTTACTTGCCCTTGCGGCGGCGGTGGCTGTCGAGATCGAGCACCTCGTTGTCGCCCCCCTCGTTGAGCAGGCCCAGACGGCGTGCGACCTCTTGATAGGCCTCGACCTCGCCGCCCAGATCGCGGCGGAACCGGTCCTTGTCGAGCTTCTCGCCGGTCTCGATGTCCCACAGGCGGCAGCCATCGGGGCTGATCTCGTCGGCCAGGATGATGCGCGAGAAATCGCCGTCGAACTGGCGGCCGAACTCCAGCTTGAAGTCGATCAGGCGGATGCCGATCGCCGCAAACATGCCGCACATGAAATCGTTGATGCGAATCGCCATCGACGAGATGTCCTGCATCTCTTCCTGGCTCGCCCAGCCGAAGCACGCGATATGCTCTTCGGCGACCAGCGGATCGCCCAGGCTGTCGTCCTTGTAGCAATATTCGATCAGCGTGTGCGGCAGCGGTTGGCCTTCCTCCAGGCCCAGGCGCTTGCAGATCGACCCGGCCGCGACATTGCGCACGACGACCTCGATCGGCACGATCTCGACCTGGCGCACCAGTTGCTCGCGCATGTTCAGGCGGCGGATGAAGTGCGTGGGGATGCCGATATGCGCAAGCCGCGTGAACACATATTCGCTGATGCGGTTGTTGATCACGCCCTTGCCGTTGATCGTGCCCTTTTTCTGGGCGTTGAACGCGGTGGCATCGTCCTTGAAATACTGGATCAGCGTGCCGGGCTCGGGACCTTCATAGAGGATCTTGGCCTTGCCTTCGTAAATCTGGCGGCGGCGGGTCATGGCACGTATCTCCGATAGAAAGCAGGACGCCCCGGTGCGGCAACCAATGCACGCAGGGCCGGGGCGTCTCCTCGCGCCCCTATAGCGACTTGGGTGCGCGCGTGCAATTGCGCTGTCCGGACCGGTATGTTTACTGTCATGAAACCGGACAGGTGCAGCCTGAAGTGCCGGATGAGGAAGCGGGAGTGTGTGGCATGCAGGTCAAGGTCGATCACAAGCAGCAGGTGGCGATCGTCACGATCAACCGGCCCGAGCGGCGCAATGCCGTCGATGCCGCGACCGCGCTCGCGCTGCACGATGCCTTTACCGCGCTCGACGCCGATGACAGCGTGCATGTCGCGATCCTGCATGGGGCAGGCGGGCATTTCTGTGCGGGCGCGGACCTGAAGGCGCTGAGCGAGGGGGACAGGCGCCCGGTCACCGATGCCGGCATGGCACCCATGGGGCCGACACGGATGCAGCTGACCAAGCCGGTGATCGCCGCGATCGAGGGCTATGCCGTGGCGGGCGGCATGGAGCTCGCCTTGTGGTGCGACATGCGGGTGATGGCGGAAACCGCGCGCATGGGCGTGTTCTGCCGCCGCTTCGGAGTGCCGCTGGTCGATATGGGCACGATCCGGCTGCCACGGCTGATCGGCCATTCTCGCGCGATGGACCTGATGCTGACCGGGCGCGAGGTCGGCGCGGCCGAGGCGCACGAGATGGGGCTCGCCAACCGCGTCGCCCGGCACGGCGGTGCGCTCGAGCTCGCGGTCGAGCTCGCCAGCCAGATCTCGGCCTTCCCGCAGCAATGCATGCGCAATGATCGCGCCAGCGCGATCGCGCAATGGTCGCTGTCCGAGGCCGAAGCGATTGCGCTCGAGGCCAGGCTGGGGCGCGAGACGATCGCCAGCGGCGAGACGCTGAGCGGCGCGGCCAGCTTTGCCGGGGGCAAGGGGCGGCACGGCGCGTTCTGATCGCCCGGCGCAGCGGCGTTCGAGCCATAAATTTTCCCCAGAAAACCGGGCTGCCCCTCTCGCCTTGCCGGCTTTGCGCTGCTAGGCGCTGCGCATGGCAGACGAGGCGAGCGCCGGTTCCGGCGACGATATCCCCGAAATCGAGAACACCTCGTTCGATCGCGCGCTGTCGGATCGCTATCTCGTCTATGCGCTTTCCACCATCACCGCGCGCTCGCTGCCCGATCTGCGCGATGGCCTCAAACCCGTCCATCGCCGCCTGCTCTGGGCGATGCGTCAGCTCAAGCTCGATCCGGCGAGCAGCTACAAGAAGAGCGCGCGTGTCGTCGGCGATGTCATCGGCAAGTACCATCCGCATGGCGATGCCTCGGTCTATGACGCGATGGTCCGCCTGGCGCAGGATTTCGTGCTGCGCTATCCGCTGGTCGACGGGCAGGGCAATTTCGGAAATATCGATGGCGATAACGCCGCCGCCTATCGCTATACCGAAGCGCGGCTGACGCGCACCGCGATCGAGCTGATGGCGGGGCTCGACGAGGGCACCGTCGCCTTCAAGCCCACCTATAATGGCGAGGAGGAAGAGCCCGAGGTCTTCCCCGGCCTGTTCCCCAACCTGCTCGCCAATGGCGCCAGCGGCATCGCGGTGGGCATGGCGACCTCGATCCCCTCGCACAATGCCGCCGAGGTGATCGACGCGGCGATGCTGCTGATCGACCAGCCCGAAGCGACGCACGAGGCGATCATGGAGCGCTTCCACGGCCCCGATTTCGCCACCGGCGGCCTGCTGGTCGACAGCGCCGAGAGCATTTCCCAGGCCTATCGCACCGGGCGTGGCGCCTTCCGCCTGCGCGCGCGCTATTCGACCGGCAAGGATGCGCAAGGCAACTGGGAGCAGACCGGCATCGAGAAGCTGTCCGGCGGCACCTGGCAGCTGGTCATCAGCGAAATCCCCTATCAGGTGCAGAAGGGCAAGCTGATCGAGCAGATCGCGACGCTGATCGCCGAGAAGAAGCTGCCGATCCTCGCCGATGTCCGCGACGAATCGGACGAGACGATCCGCATCGTGCTCGAACCCAAGAGCCGCAATGTTGATGTCGATATCCTCAAGGACAGTCTGTATCGGCTGACCGACCTCGAAATCCGCTTTCCGCTCAACCTCAACGTGCTCGACGAGACGCGCACGCCGGGGGTGATGGGGATCAAGCCGCTGCTCGAATCCTGGCTGCGCCACCAGATCCTGATCCTGATCAACCGCAGCCGCCACCGGCTGGAGAAGATCGCGGCGCGGCTCGAGCTGCTGCGCGGCTATATCATCGCCTATCTCAATCTCGACCGCGTGATCGAGATCATCCGCACCGAGGACGAGCCCAAGCCGGTGATGATGGCCGAATTCGAACTCACCGACCGGCAGGCCGAGGCGATCCTCAACATGCGGCTGCGTTCGTTGCGCAAGCTCGAGGAAATGGAGCTTCGGCGCGAGCATGATGCGCTGATCAAGGAGCAGGAGGAGCTTGAAAAGCTGCTCGACAGCCCGGCGCGCCAGCGCACGCGGCTGAAAAAGGACCTGACCGCCCTGCGCGCGCTCTATTCGGAGACGACCGAGCTGGGCCGCCGCCGCACCGATCTGCAGGAAGCCGCGCCTGCGCGCGAAATTCCGCTCGAGGCGATGATAGAGCGCGAGCCGGTGACCGTGATCATGTCGCGGCGCGGCTGGATCAAGGCGATGAAGGGCCATGCGGACCTCGGCGCTGCGGAACTGACCAAGTTCAAGGAAGGCGATGGCCCGGGCTTTGCCTTCCATGCGCAATCGACCGACAAGCTGCTGATCGCGCTCGATAACGGCCGCTTCTATACGCTGGGTGCAGAAAAGCTGCCCGGCGCGCGCGGCTTTGGCGAGCCGGTGCGCGGCATGCTCGACATGGAGAACGAGGCGCAGATCATCGCGCTGATGCCCTATGATCCTGCCGGCAAGCTGCTGCTCGCCGCGTCGAACGGGCGCGGCTTCCTGGCCGAGATGGCCGAGCTGATCGCCGAGACGCGCAAGGGTCGCCAGGTCGTCAACCTCAAGGCGGGCGTGAAGCTGATGGTGATTCGCTCCGTCCCGCCCAACGCCGACCATGTCGCGGTGGTCGGCGAGAACCGCAAGCTCGTCGTCTTCCCGATCTCCGAGCTGCCGGTGATGGCGCGTGGCCAGGGCGTGCAGCTGCAGCGCTATCGCGACGGATCGCTGTCCGACGCTACGACATTCAGGCTTGAAGAGGGCCTCAGCTGGACCATGGGCGGCGAAAGCGGACGGACCCGCACCGAAAGGGACATGGGACTGTGGCGGGTGGCGCGCGGTGCAGCAGGGCGGCTTCCGCCCAACGGTTTCCCGCGCAACAACAAGTTCGAGGGCTGATTTTGAATATCGATGCCGCTTTTGAACTCGTTTTAAGTGAATTTTACATCTTTGCCGGTTAGCTGATGCTAACCATGGTCAGTCCAACACCGCCTTCGAAAGCGCGCAGCAGAAGCGCTCCGGATCGTTCCGGGGCGCTCGCGGGCGCGCGCGCGCATCCGATGGTGTCTGCCGCGCTCGATCCGCTGCCGATTCCGGCCGCCGTCGTCATGCGCGCGGGCGAGGATCTGCAGCTGATGGCGGCCAATCCCGCGTTCGTCGAGCGCGAGCTGGCACCCGATGCGCCGAACGGCCTCGATGCCCGGCTGCTCGCCGAGCTGGTTTCGGTCGCCTATCGCAACGACAGCGGAAAGGCGGTCAAGCCCTGGACCTCGCACGATCCGGTCAAGCCGCGCCGCTATGATGTCACCGTGGCGCGCATGGACCTGCGCGGCATGGAATGGCCGCATTTCCTCGTCAGCCTGATCGACCGCACCAGCGAGATCGAGACGCACGACAGCTTCCGCCGCGAAACCATGCGCGACAGCCTGACCGGGCTGCCGAATCGCGCCGGGTTCGAGGACGAGGTCGAGAGCCGTCTCGCCGACGCGCCGACCGGCGGGCGCGGCAATCTGGGCGCGTTTGCGATCTTCACGCTCGATATCGCGCGGTTCAGCCAGATCAACGAATGCGCGGGCAGCATCGTGGGGGACGAGCTCATCATCACCGTCGCGCGCCGCCTGATGGGCCGGATGCGCAAGACCGACATCGTCGCGCGAATCGGCGGCAACGAATTCGCGCTGTTCGTACCCCTGCGCGGCACCACCGAGCGCGAGCTGATACGGATCACCAACCGCATCCGCAGCGTCTTTGCCGATCCCTATCGGCTGTCCGATCTCGAAATCCAGATCGATGGTGCCATCGGCATTGCGCTGAGCAAGCAGGGGCAGAGCGACTGCGCCAATTATATCCGCCAGGCGCAGATCGCGCTGAAGCGCGCCAAGCAGACCCGCCAGGCAGAAATCTACACGCCCGAAGAGCTCGACAAGGCGCGGCGCCGCTTCACGCTGGAGACCGAGCTGCGCAAGGCGATCGAGCTCGACCGGCTCGAGCTGTATTTCCAGCCGCTGATCGATCTCAGCAACGGGTTCGTCACCGGGTTCGAGGCGCTGGCGCGGTGGAAGGACCCCGATTACGGGATGATCTCGCCCGCCGAGTTCATTCCCGTCGCCGAGGAATGCGGGCTGATCCTGCCGCTCGGCCGCTGGGCGCTCGACCGCGCCTGCCAGGTGCTCAAGGAATGGGATGCCAAGGCGGGCGAGGAACTGCCGCTGAAGATCAGCGTCAACGTCTCGGCCGCGCAGTTCGCGCGCGACGACATTCCCAACATGGTCTCGGGCATCCTGCGTGCCAACAAGACCCGGCCCGATCGGATCATGCTCGAACTCACCGAATCGGTGGTGGTCAGCGATCCGGCGCGCGCCGCGAAGGTGATGAACGCGCTGCGCGCGCTCGACGTGTCGCTGGCGATGGACGATTTCGGCACCGGCTATTCGAACCTCGCCTATCTGCAGCAGCTGCCGATCGACGTGCTCAAGATCGACCGCAGCTTCGTCACGCACATGCTGCAGGAGCGCGACAAGGTGGCGATCGTCCGCGCGATCCTGTCGCTCGCCTCGGCGCTCAACATGGAAACCACCGCCGAAGGCATCGAGACGCTGGAAATCGCGCACACGCTCGCCGCTCTCGGCTGTTCGTACGGCCAGGGCTATTTCTACTCGCCGCCCGTTCCGGCGAGCCGTGCCTATGATTTCATGATCGAGCGCATGGGCTGACCATCAGGCCTGCGCGACAACCTCTGCCGCAATCTCGGCCAGTCGCGCGTCATCCGGAAAATCCTCGGCAATCCAGCGGCGCCGGACCTCGCCCAGAGCCTTTGCGACATCGGGTCCGGCCTGGATGCCCAGCGCAATGATGTCGCGTCCGCCCAGCGGGAAACCGGGCACCTGCCAGCCCGCGAGGCTCTGCCAGCCCGCCGCCAGCATCGCATCGGGCGCACGCAGCAGCAGCCAGGGAGCAACCAGTTCCTCGGGCTGGACACCCGCCGCGATCTGGCGTGCGGTGCCGTTGGCGGGCCAGGGCGCCGCGAAGCGCTGCATCGCAAGCCGCTGCGCCTTGGACAGGCGCAGCCGCGCCGCCACCGTATCGGCGAGCAATGGCTCGGTCGGGAGCAGCGCCGCCAGCCGCAGCAGCGCGTTGCGCTCCGCACCCAGTGCGTGTTCGCGCGCCAGCAATTCGGTCAGCCGGTCGAGCCCATCCTCCGCCATTTCGGGCAGCACGACCGTCCAGATCCCGCCATCGGCCATCAGCCGCGCCGATTCCAGCGGGTCCGCCGCGCCCAGCAGCAACAGCAGTTCGCGCGCGATCCGTTCGCGCGACAAGGCCTTCAACCGCTCGGCGTGCAGCGAGCAGGAGGCTACGGCCTCGCCGTCGACCGCACCGCCGAACCGGGCGTGAAAGCGGAAATAGCGCAGGATGCGAAGGTGATCCTCGAGGATGCGCTCGCCCGCGTCGCCGATGAAGCGCACCAGACCTGCCTCCAGGTCCTCCAGCCCGGTGAAATAGTCGGTAACCTCGAGCGTCTCGGGGTCGGCGAACAGCGCGTTGATGGTGAAGTCGCGCCGCGCTGCATCCTCGCGCCAGTCATCGGTAAACGCGACCTCGGCATGGCGTCCGTCGGTGGTAACGTCGCGGCGCAGCGTGGTGATCTCGACCGGGCCGTTCGGCAGCACGGCGGTCACCGTGCCATGCGCGAGGCCCGTCGGTACCGCGCGAATGCCCGCACCTTCGAGCCGCGTCATCACCGCTTCAGGCAGCAACCGGGTGGCGATGTCGATATCGGTCGCCTCGATCCCCAGCAGCGCATCGCGCACCGCGCCGCCGACATAGCGGCACTGGTCGCTCGCAGGGTCGAGCACTACGAGCATTGCACGCAGGTCCTCGCGTCGGGTCCAGGCAGCCTTGATCCGCGTCACGCCAGCACGCCTTCCAGCCGCCGCGACAGATTGGCGATGATCCCCGCCGTCACCCCCCAGATGCGCCTCTGACCCCACATGATCTCGATATAATTGCGTTGTGCGCCCTTCCAGAAGGTCGATTGGCGCGCATGGTTGGCTGGATCGAGCACGAAGTCGAGCGGCACCTCGAACCAGTCGGCGACCTCGCCGGGATTGGGCGAATAGCTGAGATCGGGCGGGATGACGCCGAGCACCGGCGTGATCGCAAAGCCGCTGCCGCTGCGATAGACGTCGCCGGTGCCGATGACGCGGACATTCCCGGGCGCCAGACCCAGCTCCTCGTCGGCCTCGCGCAGCGCGGCGGCGATGGCGTCCTCGTCTTCGGGGTCGATCTTGCCGCCGGGAAAGGCGACCTGGCCAGGATGGCTGCGCAGATAATCGGGTCGCTGGGTGAGGATCACGCCCGGCTGCGGCCGATCGGTGATCGCGATCAGCACTGCGGCCGGGATATGCGTTCCCCGGTCGGGCCGGATATGCGCCTCGTCGATCGATTCCATGCCCTGGCTGGCGGCGAGCGCCTCGGCCAGGCGGTCGTACAGGCTCATGCGCCCTCGATCCGGTCGAGCCGGAAGCACGCGCCGTCGCTCCAGATCGGCAGGCCGGTATCGGCCTCGCCGGCCTCCTCGAGCGCGAGCTCGACCAGATCGTAATAGACCGCGCGCTCGATCCGCGCCTCCAGCCCGCGCCACAGGCCGAGATAGGGGCGCGGCTCTTCGGCATCGCCGCGCAAGATGATCGGGCGCTCGTGGCCTGCCACCACCAGCTCGTCGGTGTTGAGCCGGAAGGCGAGGCGGCGCTGGCCGCCCGTGCCTTCGGACTTGAGCTCGACCGCGAGCAGCGGCGCGTCCTCGACCTCGATCCATTGCTGCTCGAACGGGGTGACCAGCGCGTATCGGCCATCGGGCTCGCGGCGCAGCACGCTGGCGAACAGGCGCACCATCGCGGGGCGCGAGATCAGCCCGCCCTGATGATACCAGCGGCCATCGGCGGCGATGCGCATATGGCTGTCGCTCTGGTGCGCAGGGTTCCATTGCTCGACCGGCGGCAGTTTGCGCGCGGCGACCAGGCCGGCAATGTCGGCGAGCGAAAGGTCCTGAAGCTCGGGGGGCGGATCATAGGGCATGCTGATCCCAGATAAGCATGCGCGGCGCGTGATGCAAAGGGCGATGCCGCCCGGGGCGCGTCAGCTCAGCCGCCAGGGTCCCAGCATGCCGCGCTCGGGCATCAGCGAATCGGGGCGCGCCAGTGCGAGCAGCCGGTGCTGCTCATAGGGCCCGGGCAGCGCCCATCCGCCGGTGCGCTCGGCCGAAAAGCCGAACCGCGCGCCATAATATTCGGGATCGCCCAGCAGCACGAGCGGCAGCTTCTCGCCCACGCCCATCGCGCCGAACACCGCCGCCATCAGCGCGCGGCCGATGCCCTGGTCCTGATGATCGGGCGCGACGCTGACCGGCCCGACCAGGATCATCGGATAGGCCAGGCCATCGGGATCGGTCAGCGCGACCGGCCAGCACTGGATGCTGCCGACCAGATAGCCGTCGCCATCGACCGCGGCAAAGCTCAGCGCGGGCAGATGCGTCAGGCCCTCGCGCACCTTGTAGATCGTGCGGCTCTTGCGTTCGGGGCCGAACACCAGATCGAGCAGCTCTTCAACCCAGGCGCTATCGACCTGATCCAGCGGGATAATGTTGAATTCGGTCATCGGTCCAGACGGTCGGGGGAAAAAGGGAATGTCCGCGCCCTTAGGGACGGCAGGGCGCCAAGTCGAGCGCAATTCGTGGCGGCACGGCTTCCCCATAGGGTTTGCCAAAGCGCCGTGGCTTTCCTATGTGTGTCCTGCTGGCAACAGGGGGATTTCATGGACGAGACCGTAAAACCGCATGGTTCGATCTGGCTGGCGCGACTGTGCCTGTTGCTGGGTGCTGGCTCGATCGTGATGGCGCTGATCGGTGCGATCGGTGCAGGCCAGGACTGGTGGGGAAAGCTGGACGGCGTCAGCACGGTGGCGGCGGCGCTCGTCGTGGCATTGGTCGGCCTGGTCTTCTCGCTGATCGTGCTGCTGCTCTATCGCAAGAAGGGCAAGCGCATCCGCGACCTGACGGTCATGGGCCTGGTCTGCTCGCTCGCCTATCTCGGATTCATGGGATATTGGATCAACGTCGCGCGCAGCGTGCCGCAGATCCACGACATCACCACCAATCTCGACAATCCCCCGCAATTCCAGGTGCTCAAGCTGCGTCCTGACGATTTTGCCGACATCCCGGGCCGGGGTGAACCCAAATATACCGGCATGGATGCCAAGGAGCGCTGGAAGGTGCTGCACCGCGGCGCCTATGGCGATCTGAAGACCGTCATCATCAAGCTGCCGGTCGATCGCGTCGTGACCCTTGCTGAAGAGGTGGCGCGCGAGCGCGGCTGGGAGATTGCGCTCGCCAAGCCTGAAGAAGGGCGGCTCGAGGCGACCGACACGGTGTCGCTGTTCAAGTTCAAGGACGATGTGGTGGTGCGGGTGCAGCCCGGCCCCGGTGGTCTCACCAGCGAGGTCGATGTCCGCAGCGTCTCGCGCGTCGGCAAGAGCGACCTGGGCGTGAACGCCAAGCGAATTCGCAGCTTCCTCAACGATCTGCAGGCCGCAGCGCCCAAGGGCTGACAGGGATCAGCCGATCGCCAGCGCCGCGCTGGAGGCCTGTTCGATTCGGCTTCTGTCGGCGAGCATCAGCGTCGAACTCGCCTTGGCCAGCACCTTGCCCCTGGCGTCGAGCAACTGCCCCTCGAAAAAGTAGGTGCTGCGTCCCTTGCGCTCGACCCAGGCCGTCGCGGTGAGCAGGCCGGGGCGGGCGGGCGCGAAGAAGCTGACCTTCAGCTCGAGCGAAATCGGCACCACATCGGGCCCGGTCATCGCCATCGCGGCATGCGCCATCGCGGCATCGATCCAGCCGGTGACGAACCCGCCCTGCACGACGCCGCCCGAATGGCACATGTGCATGCCTGCCTGATATTCGATCGTCGCGCGGCCCGCCGGATCGAGCTCGACGATGCGGACAAAGCCCAGCGACTGATTGAGATCGGTGGGGCGGGTGTCGGGATCGGACGGGGTCATGGCTCTCCTGGCGGTTGTGTTGTTTTCGCGCCGCCCAACCGGGGGGAGGTTGACGTAGAGGCCGCGTTCGAGCAGCGCCTGCCACATCTGCGCGCCCTTCAGCATGTCGGGCATGATGACCGCGATGATGCCGCTCTGCGCCTCGGGCGTGCCGAGCGAGAAGCCGAGATCGCGCAGCCCCTGGTGCAGGCGCTTGGAATTCTCCCACAGATGCGCGCGCTTGTTGCCCGCGTGCATCAGCTTGCGGATGCTGGTCGCGGCGGTGGCGACGACCGACGGCGGCAGGCTGGCGGTGAACACATAGGGGCGGCAGACCAGGCGCAGCACCTCGAACTTCGGGTGGTTCGACACGCAGAAACCGCCGACGGTGCCGACCGACTTGCTGAATGTGCCGATGATGAAATCGACATCGTCGATCACGCCCGCCGCTTCGGCGACGCCGCGGCCATGCTCGCCGATAAAGCCCATCGAATGCGCCTCGTCGACCAGCACCATCGCGCCGGCGGCCTTGGACACCGCGACCATTTCCTTGAGCGGCGCGATGTCGCCGAGCATCGAATAGACGCCTTCGAGCACCACCAGCTTGCCCGCTTCGGCGGGCAGGCGCTTGAGCCGCTTTTCCAGCGCCTCGACATCGTTGTGGCGGAAGGCGACGATCTGCGCATTGCCCAGCGCACAGCCGTCATAGATCGAGGCATGGCTGTCGATATCGAGGATGATGTAATCGTCCTTGCCCGCCATGGTCGAGATGATGCCCAGGTTCGCCTGGTATCCGGTGGAAAAGACCATTGCATGGTCCATTCCATAGAATTCCTTCAGCGCTTCCTCGCATTCGCGATGACCGGCATAGGTGCCGTTGAGCACGCGGCTGCCCGTGGTGCCCGATCCGAAATTGTCGAGCGCCTGCTTGCCCGCCTCGAGCACGTCATCGTCGAAGGTCATGCCCATGTAATTGTAGGTGCCCAGCAGGATCGTCTCCTTGCCGTTGCACATCGCCACGGTGGGCGATTTGACCGATTCCATCACCAGCGAGAAGGGATCGCGCACGCCGGTGGAAAGCAGCGCCTCGCGCTCGCCGATCAGGGCGTCGAACTTGGAAAACAGGTCGGTCATTCGGGGGTCTCTACAGGATGGGGGAAGATGCGCACGATAGCGCGGGTCAGGCGGTGAGCTTCTCGACCGCGGCGACCAGCTGGCCGACGGTCTCGATCTCGGCCTGCATGTTCATGGTGATGATGATGTCGAATTCGTCCTCGATCGCGGCGACGAAATCCATGACCGTCAGGCTGTCCCATTCCAGATCGGAGGCGAAGGTGGTGCTTTCGGTCAGCGCGACGCCCTTCTTGTTGAAGGGTTCGATCTGCGCGGCGATCCGGTCATAAATGGTGGTGTCGGTCATGTCGTGCTTTCATCCGTAACGGTTGGCTCTGCCCATGCCCCGCGAATGCGGCACAATCGCGGCAGCTTGTTGCAGCCAGAAGGGCAGTGCGGTGCCGCTTGTCAAGCGCAGTGCGGGTGTGTCATCAATCTGTAATGGAAGAGGGTGTCACGAAAATGCGAGTCGATGCGAGCCGTCCGGCGATTCAAAGCCCCTGGCCGCAGACGCCGCACACCTTCTCCCCGCACGCCATTCACCTGATCCGCACCTCGGTGCAGACCAACCTGTCCTTGAGCCAGATGGCCGACCAGAAGGCGAGCATCCTGATGGGCGCGACCTTCGTGGTGTTCACCATCGCGGTCGGACAGGCGCGCGGCGGCAATGTCAGCCTGCCGCTGATGGTGCTCGCGCTGTTCGCGTTTCTCTCCGCGATGTGCGCGGTGTTCGCTATCCTGCCCTCGGTGCGCGGCACGCCCAGGCCGAAGAACGACGTGCCGCCGGGGGCGACGAATTTCATGTTCTTCGGCAATTTCTCGCACATGGCCGAGGATGATTTTGCCGATCTGGTGATCGATCAGCTGCACATGGACGAGACGATCTTCCGCACCATGCTGCGCGACGTGCACCAGAACGGCATGGTGCTGCAGCACAAGAAATACCGCTATCTGGGCCTTGCCTATCGGCTGTTCCTGATCGGGCTTACCGTTACCTTCGCGCTGTTCCTGATCGAAATGGCGCTCGGTCATCCGATCATCACGGTTTGAGCCAGCCCTCGGCGCGGTACCAGCGCGCAGTTTCGGCCAGCCCCTTCGGCGTGGGAATTTCCGCCTGCCAAAGGTCGCGCGGCGGACGGCGCAGCGGATCCGACGTCCAGTCGCTGTGCGCGATATAGCGCGCGCGGTCCGGCGTCAGCTTGGCCTTGGGGCCGCGCAGCAACCGGTCGGCGCGTGCGGCCATGAACAGGCCAAGCTTCGGCGCGCGTGCGGTGCGCACCTTGCGCCCGACCGCGCGGCCCAGCGCATCGGCAAAGCCCTCATGGCTCCAGCCCTGCGGCGTTCCGTCATCGACCTCGTAGATCGCGTGCACATCGCCCGCGCCTGCGGCGAGCCGCACCAGCAAAGCCGCCAGATCGGCGACATGGATCACCGACATGCGCCCGCCCGGCGGCAGCATGACCAGGCCTTTCGCTGCCATGCGGAACAGGTCGAGCATCTCGGTATCGCCCGGGCCATAGACGGCCGGCGGGCGGACCATGATCCAGTCGCGATCCGAAGCGGCGACCCGGTCCTCCGCCTCGGCCTTCGACCAGCAATAGTTGGACAGGTTCCGCTCGCGCGCCGCCAAGGACGAGACATGGATGAAGCGTGCAATGCCCGCCGTGCTCGCCGCCGCCAGCATGTTCTCGGTGCCGGTGATATTCCCCGCGATGAAGCCCGCGCGGTCGGGCGCGTTGACCACGCCAGCAATGTGCAGGACGACATCGGCGCCCTGGCAAAGCTCGGCAAGGCTGGCCGGATCGTCGAGCGCGCCCTGGACCCAAGTGATGCCCTCACGCGGGCGCTGCGGCTTGCGGGCGAGCGCGCGGACGCTGTGGCCCGCCGCCAGCGCCTGGCCGATCCCAGCTCCCCCGACAAAGCCGGTGCCGCCGGTCATCGCGATCACGCTCATAGCAGCACCAGTTGGTCGCGATGGACCAGCGCGCTGCGCGGCGCATAACCGAGCACCTCGGCGATGCGGTCGCTGCGCAAACCGACGATCCGCGCAGCATCGGCAGCGTCATATTCGCTGAGGCCGCGCGCGATGATCTCGCCCCCGGGGCCTGCGATCTCGATCACGTCGCCGCGCGCGAACCTGCCCTCGATGGCGGTCGCACCGGCGGGGAGCAGGCTCGATCCCCTGGCGAGCGCCGAAACCGCGCCTGCATCGACGGCGATCCGCCCGCGCGCGGTCATGCGCCCGGCGAGCCAAAGCTTGCGCCCCTTGCCCAGCTTGCCCGCGGTGAACACGGTACAGCGCCCGGTTTCGTCGAGCCGCTGCAAGGGGTGTTCGTGCGTGCCGTTGGCGATGGCGAGATGCGCGCCCGCGCTGGTCGCGATCCGCGCCGCCTCCAGCTTGGACAGCATGCCGCCCGATCCCATGCCCGAGGCAGAGCCGCCATCGGCCATCGCGCGAATCCGCGCATCGATCCGCGCGACGCTCTCGACGAGCCGGGCATCGGGGTCGTTCTTCGGATTGGCGGTATAGAGCCCGTCGATATCCGAGAGCAGCACCACTCCGCCCGCGCCCGCTGCCTGCGCGATGCGTGCGGCGAGACGGTCGTTGTCGCCGAAGCGGATCTCCTCGGTCGCGACCGAATCGTTCTCGTTGATCACCGGCACGACATCGAGCGCGATCAGGCGGCGCAGCGTCGCCGAAGCGTTGAGGAAGCGGCGGCGATCCTCGAGATCATCGAGCGTCACCAGCATCTGCGCGGCGG
>NZ_QKVT01000001.1:1645754-1654168 GCF_003426715.1 Blastomonas sp. UPD001 | reverse complement strand
GCGCATAATAGCCCAGTTCGAAGCGCACCTGATCGTTGCCCTTGCCGGTCGCGCCCGAGATCGGGAACACACGGTCCGCGCCCGCCGCGACCAGCTCGCTCGCGAAATGCTGCATCAGCTCGTCGTCGAGCAGGTCGCCCTTGTTGAGCGCGACCAGCCGGGGCTTCTCTTCCAGCCCCGCGCCGTAATTTTCCAACTCGCCATCGACGATGCGCATCGCCTCGACCGGATCGTCGCCGTTCGCGTCGATCAGATGGATCAGCACCTGGCAGCGCTCGATATGGCCGAGGAAGCGGTCGCCGATGCCTGCGCCTTCCGCCGCGCCCTCGATCAGCCCGGGAATATCGGCGAGCACGAATTCGCGGTTGCGGTGCCGCACCACGCCCAGCTGCGGGCGCAGCGTCGTGAACGGATAGTCGCCCACCTTGGCATGCGCATTGGTCACCTGGTTGATAAAGGTGGACTTGCCCGCATTGGGCAGGCCGACCAGCCCCGCATCGGCCATCAGCTTCAGCCGCAGCCATACCCACATTTCCTCGCCCGGCCAGCCCGGCCCGTGCTGACGCGGGGCGCGGTTGGTGCTGGTGGCATAGCTCAGGTTCCCGCGCCCGCCATCGCCGCCGCGCAGCAGCGTGATACGCTGGCCCGCATGGGTGAAATCGGCGAGCACGTCCTCCTTGTCCTCGGACAGGATCTGCGTGCCCACCGGCACCTTGATCACCAGATCGTCGCCGCCCGCGCCGGTGCGGTTGCGGCCCATGCCGCCGGTGCCGCGCTTCGCCTTGAAATGCTGGGTATAGCGAAAGTCGATCAGCGTATTGAGGCCGCTGACCGCTTCGAAGATGATGTCGCCACCCTTGCCGCCATTGCCGCCATCGGGGCCGCCATATTCGACATATTTTTCGCGGCGGAAGGACACCGCGCCCTGTCCGCCGGCACCCGAGCGAATGAAAATCTTGGCTTGATCGAGAAAATGCATGGCCGCGCCCCTAACGGAAAGCGCCGCGAAACGCCAGAGTAACCGAATCGGGGCTAGATGGGCGCGTCAGGATGACCGGGCAGCGCGTCGCATTTTACGCGCAGCCCCTTGCCTGACGCCTGAGAAATACGATATTCGAGACGACCTATGCACAGCACGACATTCCGTTCAGCGTCTCCCCGACGCCTCGCTGCCATCGTGGCAGGCGATGCAGGCCTTGTCGTGCGCGCCGGGCCCGATCGCGAGGACGATGACGGTCCGCCGGATATCGGCATCGCGGTCAAGACCCGCGCCAAGTCGAAAAAGCCCAGCCAGTACAAGGTGCTGATGCTGAACGACGATTACACCCCGATGGAATTCGTGGTGCTCGTGCTCAAGCGCTTCTTCAGCATGAATATGGACGAGGCGACCCGCGTCATGCTCCATGTCCACCAGAAGGGCGTCGGGGTGTGCGGCATCTTCACCTATGAGGTCGCCGAGACCAAGGTGAATCAGGTGATGGATTTCGCCCGGCAGAACCAGCACCCGCTGCAATGCACGCTCGAGAAGGTTTGACCTTCCGGGCCTTGCCCCCCTCTTGCACCAGCCCGCGCAGCCGCTAAACAGCGGCGATGGACAAGATCATCATTCGCGGCGGCAAGCCGCTCTCGGGCCGTATTCCCATTTCCGGAGCCAAGAACAGCGCGCTGACGCTGCTGCCCTGCGCGCTGCTGACCGACGAGCCGTTGACGCTGCGCAACCTGCCGCGGCTCGCCGATGTCGACAGCTTCGGCCATCTGCTCAACCAGCTCGGCGTCTCGACGATGATCGAGGGCGCGCGGCCCGAGGATTTCGGCCGGGTGATGACGCTGCGCGCGGGGCGGGTGACCTCGACCGTCGCCCCCTATGACATCGTTCGCAAGATGCGCGCGTCGATCCTGGTGCTGGGGCCGCTGCTCGCGCGCGCGGGCGAGGCGACCGTCTCGCTGCCCGGCGGCTGTGCGATCGGCAACCGCCCGATCGACCTCCACTTGAAGGCGCTCGAGGCGCTGGGCGCGGAGATCGAGATCACCGCAGGCTATGTCACCGCGCGCGCGCCCAAGGGCGGGCTGCCCGGCGGCGATTTTGGCTTCCCCGTGGTCTCGGTCGGTGCAACCGAGAACGCGCTGATGACCGCCGTGCTGTGCAAGGGCACGTCGACGCTGCGTAACGCCGCGCGCGAGCCCGAGATCGTCGACCTGTGCAACCTGCTCGTCGCGATGGGCGCGAAGATCGAGGGAATCGGCGGATCGACGCTGGTCATTCACGGCAAGGAGCGGCTGCACGGCGCGACCTATCGCGTAATGGCCGACCGGATCGAGGCGGGCAGCTATGCCTGCGCCGCCGCGATCACCGGCAGCGCGCTCGACCTGATCGGCGCCAAGCTCGACGAGATGGAGGCGACCGTCGCGGCCTTGCGCCAGGCGGGCGTGCATGTCGAGGAAATCGCCGACGGAATCGCGGTGCGCCCCAATGGCAAGCTGCAGGCGCTCACGCTTTCGACCGCGCCGTTCCCCGGCTTTGCCACCGACATGCAGGCGCAGTTCATGGCGATGCTGTGCCTCGCCGAGGGCGCGAGCGTGCTGACCGAGACGATCTTCGAGAACCGCTACATGCACGTGCCCGAACTGAACCGCATGGGCGCGCATATCGAGGTCAAGGGCCGCACCGCGGTGGTGCACGGCGTCGAGCGGATGGTCGGCGCGCCGGTCATGGCGACCGACCTGCGCGCCTCGATGAGCCTGATCATCGCCGGGCTTGCTGCCGAGGGCGAGACCGAGGCGGGGTTGAGCAAGCGGTGGTTCTGTAGCGGCCATTACCCACCCCCCACCCCTCCGTTTCAGGGAGGGGAGGCTCGTTGTGCGGCTTGACCGTCCTCGGCGCCACCGCGCCCCTCGATGACATCCCTTACCAGCCAAAGCCTTATCGCGCTCGCCAGATTGGGCGGCTGCTCCACCGCGATCCGCTCGACATCGATCCGCGCGACAAGCGCGTTGAGCGGCAGCCCGCGCGCTTCGGCGGCCGCTTTGAGCAGATCCCAGAACAGCGGCTCGAGGCTGATCGAGGTCATGTGCCCGGCAATCTGGATGCTGCGCTTGACCGGGCCGTGGAACAGGTCGTCGGGCGCGATGCTCATGCAGAGGGGTAAAGCCGGTTCATCTCGGCGACATTGTTGGCGATGATCTCCTCGAGCACGCCCATGTCCACCTGATCGAGCCGGTTGATGTACAGGCACGACTTTTCCATCTTGTGCTTGCCGAGCCGGCCCAGCAGCGCTTCCTGCTGCTGGGCGGCGGCATCGTCGCCATAGCCGCACATGAGGTAGATGCTGTGCTTGCCCTTGCGTGGCGAGAAGCCCGATCGGCACATGCTGCCGCTGCGGCCGCTCTCGTAGCGATAATGATATTCGCCGAAACCGATGATGCTCGGCCCCCACATTTTCGCGGGCTCGCCGGTAATGCGTTCGTACAGCGCCAGCAGCGTCTGCGCCTCTTCGCGCCGCCGCTCGGGCTCGAGCGCCGCGATATAGGCGGCGACATCCGCATCGGTCGCGACTGTCTTGTTCTGGGCCCCAGCCATCTTGCATCCCTCCACCTGACCGCCTAAAGGCTAGCACGTCTGATGGGGAGTAGCCAACCGGCGCCAGCCGGTCCGTGCGTCAACACACTTGGCCGAGAGGCCATGGCGCGCGGGTTTCCGGATCGAAGCGATCCGGCTTCCGGCAAGACCGATGACATCCGAACCCATTGTCCGGCCGGGCAGGGGGGAAGATGCCATTGTGTCGCCTGCTGCCCGGCCCTGAAAGTCTCGTCGGATGGAAGCCTTTCTTGCCTCGCTGTCGCTGGTCGCGCTCGCCGAAATGGGCGACAAGACCCAGCTGCTCGCCATTCTGCTCGCCGCGCGCCTGCGCAAGCCGGTGCCGATCATCGCGGGCATCTTCGCCGCGACGCTCGCCAACCATTTTTTCGCCGCGCTGCTGGGCCAGCAGGTCGCCGGCCTGCTCGACAGCCCCGCGTTCCGCTTTGCCATCGCCGGCGGCTTCATCGTCATGGGCCTGTGGGCGCTGATCCCCGACAAGTTCGATGAGAAGGAGGAACCCAAAAGGCGCGGGACGGGCGTTTTCCTCACCACATTGATCGCGTTCTTCCTGGTCGAGATGGGCGACAAGACCCAGATCGCCACCGCCGCGATGGGGGCGCATTACCAGAACGTATTCGCGGTCACCGCCGGGACGACGCTCGGCATGATGGTCGCCAATGTGCCTGCGGTGTTGCTGGGCCACAAGATCGAGCGTATCCTGCCGATCCGCGCGCTGCAGATCGGCGCGGCGCTGATGTTTGCTGGGCTGGGCATCTGGATCGGCGCGCAGACCGCGGGCTGGGTGTGATCGCGCTTGCCCCCATGCCCCCGCGCTGTTAGGCGGCGCGCGATCCCAATTTCCTGTAAGAAAGTCCGCTTGCATGACCCAATCGGTAAACCGCGTCGTTCTGGCCTTTTCGGGCGGTCTGGATACCAGCGTCATCCTCAAATGGCTGCAGCAGACCTACAACTGCGAAGTGGTGACCTTCACCGCCGATCTGGGCCAGGGCGAGGAGCTCGAGCCCGCGCGCGCCAAGGCGCAGATGATGGGCGTGAAGCCCGAGCATATCTTCATCGACGACCTGCGCGAGGAATTCGTGCGCGATTACGTCTTCCCGATGATGCGCGCCAATGCGCTGTACGAAGGCACCTATCTGCTCGGCACCTCGATCGCGCGGCCGCTGATCGCCAAGCGCCAGATCGAGATCGCGAGACAAGTCGGTGCCGATGCGGTCAGCCATGGCGCGACCGGCAAGGGCAACGATCAGGTGCGCTTCGAACTGGGCTATTATGCGCTCGACCCCGATGTGAAGGTGATCGCCCCCTGGCGCGAATGGGACCTGACCAGCCGCACCCGGCTGATCGAGTTTGCCGAGGCGCACCAGATCCCGGTCGCCAAGGACAAGCGCGGCGAAGCGCCGTTCTCGACCGACGCCAACCTGCTGCACACCTCGTCCGAGGGCAAGGTGCTCGAGGACCCGTGGGATGAAGTTCCCGATTATGTCTATTCGCGCACCCACCATCCCGAACAGGGGCCGGACACGCCGGAATATATCACGATCGATTTCGAGCGCGGCGATGGCGTCGCGCTGAACGGCGAGGGGATGAGCCCGGCGACGCTGCTGGCGAAGCTCAACGATCTGGGCAAGACGCACGGCATCGGGCGGCTTGATCTGGTCGAGAACCGCTTTGTCGGCATGAAGTCGCGCGGCATGTACGAGACGCCCGGCGGCACCATTTATCACATCGCGCATCGCGGTATCGAGCAGCTGACGCTCGATCGCGGCGCAGCGCACCTCAAGGACGAGCTCGCCCCGCGCTATGCCGAGCTGATCTATAACGGCCTGTGGTTCAGCCCCGAGCGCGAGATGCTGCAGGCAGCGATCGACCACAGCCAGAGCCATGTCACCGGCACCGTGCGGCTGAAGCTGTACAAGGGCAATGCCTGGGTCGTGGGCCGCAAGTCGCCCTATTCGCTGTACAGCGAGAAGGTCGTGACCTTCGAGGACGATGCGGGTGCCTATGACCAGAAGGATGCCGAGGGCTTCATCAAGCTCAACGCACTGCGTCTGCGGCTGCTGGGCCGCCGTCAGGGCTGAGCGCGGCGCATGGCGGGGCAGGGCGAAGGCAACAACCGCCTGCTGATGCAGGGCCTGACATATGCGGGGGCGCTGCCGTTCATCGCCGGCGCGCTCAGCCATGTCATCGGCTTTGGCGACGTCAACGCCGCCAACCTGACCTGCTACTGGGCGTTCACCATCCTGATGTTCATGGCGGGCACGCTCTGGGGCATCCAGGTGGTCGCGCCCGAGCGGGTGGCCCCGAACCTGTTCATCGCCAGCAATGCGGTGGTGCTGGGCACCTGCGCCGCCCTGTGGTTCGTGCCGTTCAACGAGGCGGCGCTGCTGTTCGCGCTGGGCTTCGGGGTGCTGTGGTGGCTCGACAAGCAGGCGGTGCGCGCCGGGGCGACCGATGCGGACTATGGCACCATGCGCAGCCGGGTGACGGGGATCGTGGTTGCGTGCCTGGTGGTCCTGGCCGTGGTGCCGATGGGGGTACTTGGCTGACAGGCTCTCGCATGCGTCCCTCGATTACGCTCGGGAACGCGGGAAGGGGAGCGGCGGCCTCCCGCTCTTCCGCTTGTCCCGAGCGAAGTCGAGGGACGTATTCACGAATCAGGCGAGCTCTTACAGCGCGAAAACCACCTTTGTTACGCCCCGATGAAACAATCGAACCGGCCCGGTTTAATCCATTGCTATCCACCATTTTATCCACAGCGAACCGGCGCCACCTGTGGATAACTCCCGCATTTTCGCTGGCTGCGACTCGGGTCTCGTGACACCTTCAAGAGGTCGGAAGGACAGACGGAAAGCAGACTGAAAGCCGGAAAACCAAGCGATTACAGAGATGTAAGGCGCGGGTTCGAAGGCCGGAGAGACTGCCCGGACCGGGACCTGGAAACAGGGATCGGAACGGAAGGAAGGCCGGTGTTATGCACAGGCTGGAAGGGATTGTCCCCAGGGCTCCGGAGCAGCGATGCATGGGAGTGCAAGGGACGGTCTGAAAAGGTTCGGATGGACGGACGATGATCGGCAGACAGGCATGGTGCGGGTTGCAAGACCTGGATGGAGCGGTCAGCCGGTGCGATGCCTCGGGGCAGGGCCTTAAGGCTCAGGACAATCGGTTAACGCGCATGGCTCTTCGGGGTGGTGTTGCTGGGGCCGGATGAACTGAACCGGACGGTGCAAGCCGGAGGTGTCAGGCAGAGCGCGGACTTGGGGCGAAGGTCTTCGGACCAGGGGCCTTCGGGCCAATCGACCCAAGCCTCGCGCGAAGCCGGACGCCTGAAAGGGTGATCGGGATCGAAGGCGGAGCCGAAGCAGAAATGCCGACGCAAAACCATCGACAGCCTGGAACGGACATGTCGGCCACACCGCTCGCGGCGCGGCAGACAGACCATCTTGAAGCGGGAAACCGCTTTCACGGGCGTCAGATCAACGATCCGCAAAGCCAGATCAGGCGCAGTGGGGGCCGACAGCGATGTCGGCCCCCGTTTTGCGTCCGGTCGGTGCGCGCGGCTTGCCGGCGCTTGAGGCCGCGCGGCGACGACGTTAGGCTCGGTCCGCGCAAAGCTGCGGTGGACAGACATCGCGAGGCGCCACAAGGGTTTTCGGGGGGATCAATGACAGGAAAGACATTTGCCTGGGTTGCAACGGCGCTGATGCTGCTGGCGCCCGCCGTGCCGAGTGCTGCCAGCGCGGCGACTCCGGCAGAGCTTGCGGCCGCCAAGCGTTATGTCGAAGGCATCTATGCCAAGCTGCCCGGCGATTTCGATTATCGTTCGGTGCGTTATGCACCCGCGCTCAAGGCGCTCATCGCCAAGGATGATGCCTGCGCCGAGGCAGGGGGCGGGATCTGCGTCATCGACACGGTGCCGTTCTGCGACTGCCAGGATACCAGCAGCGATTACAAGCTCGTCAGCAGCACGGTGGCGGCGAGGGGCGACACCGGTGCGCGCGTGACCGTGCAGATGCGCAATTTCGGCGCCACGCGCTATTCGGTCGATCTGGTGCTGATCAAGGGCCAATGGTTCGTCAGCGATATCGTCACGCCGACCACGCCGAGCTTTGCCGCGAAGCTGCGCAAGGGGCTGAAGTCAGGAGGCTGAAACAGGCGCGCCGCGTCAGCTTCCCACTGCCGGAGTCCAGACACCCGTCGCAAACAGCGCGCTGGCGGCGCGCGCCATGTTCCACAGCGCATAGGCGAGCAGCACCAGCAGCGCGGCAATGACCACGCCGCGCTGGCGTGCAAAGGCTCCAGCGAGCGTGCACGCGGCGAACAACGCCACGCCGAACATCAGTCGCGGCGTCCAGACCGCTGCCCAGACCTCGCTGATGCCGGCCAGCGCGCCGAGCAACAGCCAGACCATCGCGTTCGCGGCGAACACGCAGCCGAACACCACGCCGCGATGCGCCCAGAAATGCGCGTCGAGATCGATCGCCGTCTCCACCCCTTCTGCGGTGACGCGGGGGAACGTGATGCTGGCGGCGATATAGAAGGTCGCCGCGATGATCAGCCCGACCAGCAGCAGCGCCGGATTGAACGGCGCCGCGCGAAAGAAGACCCAGGCCTGGTTCCAGAAAGTCACCAGATCGACCGCCACGAACAGCGCGAGCAGCGGCGTCAGCCAGCCGAATCGCACGCGCTGCCGTTCGTGGAGCACGCGCGCGAAGCCGCCCACCAGTTCGGCGACCGACAGCCCGAGCAGCAGACCATAGAAGCTGAAGAAGAATTCGAAGGCGCTCATCGGAACCTTTGGCCGGGTACGGGCTGCGGC
>NZ_QKVT01000001.1:1634314-1645654 GCF_003426715.1 Blastomonas sp. UPD001 | reverse complement strand
GGGTAGCCCGGTAGGACACGAACTAGGGACAAAAGGGCAGGACCATGGATCGCAAGCTTACCTGGTATATTTTCGCCGGCATGGTGCTCGGCGTGGCGGTCGGTTATGCCGTCCATGTCGGTGTCGCGGCGGACAGCCCGATGTTCGAATATATCACCAAGACGTTCAAGCTGCTCTCGGACATCTTCCTCAACCTCATCAAGCTGCTCGTCGCGCCGCTGGTGCTCTCGACCATCGTCGTCGGCATCGCGCATATGGGGGACAGCAGCGCGCTCGGCCGCATCGGCGTGCGCGCGCTGACCTGGTTCATCACCGCGAGCTTCATCTCGATCGGGCTCGGGCTGCTGATGGTCAACCTCTTCCAGCCGGGCATCGGCGCGCCGATCCCCGAAGCGGCGGAAGCGGCCAAGATGGTGGGTGAGGTGAAGAAGCTCGACGCGTGGGAGTTCACGCTGTCGATCTTCCCCAAGAACGCGCTCGAGGCGCTCGCGACCAACAACATCCTGCAGATCCTGGTCTTCTCGGTGTTCGCGGGCGTGGCGCTCTCGGCCATCGGCGAAAAGGGCGCGGCTCTCGTACGCGGCTCCGAGGCGCTGGCCGAGATGATGCTGCAGATCACCGGCTATGTGATGCGTTTTGCGCCCGTCGCCGTGTTTGGCGCGATCGCCAAAGTGGTCGCGGGTAGCGGGCTGGCGATTCTGGGCACCTATTTCGAGCTGCTGGTCGAGTTCTACGCCTCGCTGGTGCTGCTGTGGATCATCCTGCTGACGATGGGCTGGATCTTCCTGCGCGGCAAGATCTGGCAGCTGATCCGCTATATCCGCGAGCCGCTGCTGATCGCCTTCTCGACCGCCTCGTCCGAAGCGGCGCTGCCCAAGATGTTCGAACAACTCGACCGGTTCGGCGTGCCGCGCCGCATTTCGGGCTTCATGCTGCCCCTGGGCTACAGCTTCAACCTCGACGGTTCGATGATGTACATGAGCTTCGCGACATTGTTCATCGCGCAGGCCTATGGCATCGAGCTTTCGATCACGACGCAGATCCTGATCCTGCTGACGTTGATGGTCTCGTCCAAGGGCATCGCTGCGGTACCGCGCGCCAGCCTGGTGGTCATCACCGGCACGCTGGCGCAATTCGGCCTGCCGGTCGAGGGTGTCGCGATCATCTTAGCGATCGACCAGTTCCTCGACATGGGCCGCACCGCGACCAACGTCGTCGGCAACGCGGTCGCGACCAGCGTCATCACCAAATGGGAAGGCATGCTGGAAGTGCCCGAGCCGGCCGAAATGGAGCTTCCCCATGCACCGCACGACACGCCCGAGCACGGCAAGCGCGGGCTCGATCTGCCGGTCGGCGAATAAGAAAAGGGCCAGCCGTTGTGCACGGCTGGCCCTTGGAATGCCTTGAACTGATGCGTGAGATCAGTCGATGGTCACGGTGACCGCGCGGCGGTTCTGCGCCCAGCTGGCCTCGTCCGAACCCATCGCGGCGGGGCGTTCCTTGCCGTAGCTCACCACGCGCAGGCGCGATTCGCTGACGCCCAGCGAGACGAGATAGTTCTTCGCCGCATTGGCGCGGCGTTCGCCCAGCGCCAGGTTGTAATCGCGCGTGCCGCGCTCGTCGGCATGGCCTTCGATGATCGCCTGTTTGTTTGGATACTGCGCCAGCCATTGCGCCTGGCTCTGCAGCGTGATCTGGTCGTCGGCATCGACATTGTAGCGGTCAAGATCGAACAGGATGCGGTCGGAGCGCACCTTGGCGAGGAAATCGGCCTGGCTGCCCGGAACGGCGACATTGCCGACACCCGAATTGTCCTGTCCTTGCGAATTGTCGACCGCCGGACCCGGCGCGGGCGGCAGCTCGGGCGGGGCCTTCTTGGCGCAGGCGCCCAATGC
Organism: Blastomonas sp. UPD001; assembly: GCF_003426715.1. NCBI lineage: Bacteria > Pseudomonadati > Pseudomonadota > Alphaproteobacteria > Sphingomonadales > Blastomonadaceae > Blastomonas > Blastomonas sp. UPD001. The sequence goes on along the minus strand of NZ_QKVT01000001.1, from coordinate 1,643,759 downwards.
GATGACGGCGGTGGCCAGGACGAGCGTGTTGCGGACAGTTCTCATCGAGCGTCTCCTTCTTGTGTGTGGGGCCATACAGACGACACAGACTAGGCCCCGTGGGGAAAGTGCGGGGCTTGTAACACCGTGCCGAAGCAACCCCGTAGCGAAATATAACCAATGTTAAGCTGAAGGAAGTCTGACTCCATTCATCGACAGGGTAAACCCACGGAACGCATAAAAGGCTCCATCAGGGCAGGATCGGGCCCCAGGCGGGATCGGAACCATCGACCGGCGTCGGCAGGCGGCGTTCGTTCGCGCCGGTGAGGTCCACCTGCCAGACGGTCGAGCTGACCGCACCGCGTCCGGTGCGGAAGAACTGGATCACGCGGCCATTGGGCGCCCAGGTCGGGGCCTCGTCCTGCCAGCTGTTGGTCAGCAGGCGCTCGCCGCCGCCCGAGGGGCTCATCACCCCGATGCGGAAATTGCCCTGCATCTTGGTGAAGGCGATGAGGTCGCCGCGCGGGCTCCATTCGGGAGTCGCATAGCGCCCGCCGCCAAAGCTGATGCGGCGCTGGTTCGAGCCGTCGGCGTTCATCACATAAAGCTGCTGGCCGCCACTGCGATCGCTTTCGAACACGATCTGGCTGCCATCGGGCGAGAAGCTGCCGCCGACATCGATGCCGGGGCCGTCGGTGAGCCGCACCGGCGTGCCGCCTTCGGCCGAGATCTTGTAGATGTCGGTGTTGCCGCCGATCGCCATCGAATAGAGCAGATAGCGGCCATCGGGCGACCAGCGCGGCGCAAAGGTCGGGTTGCGGCTCTGCGTCACCAGCCGCTGGCGGCCGGTGCCCAGGTCATAGACATAGATGCGCGGATTGCCGTCGACATAGCTCAGATACGCGATCTGCTTGTAGTCGGGCGAGAAGCGCGGGGTCAGCGCGGTCGACTGGCCGTTGGTGATGAAGCGGTGGTTCGCGCCATCCGAATCCATGATCGCCAGGCGCTTGGTGCGGTTCCCCTTGGGGCCGGTCTCGGCGATATAGGCGATGCGGCTGTCGAAGAACGGGCTTTCGCCCGACAGGCGCGAATAGATGCTGTCGGCGCATTTGTGCGCGGCGCGGCGCCAGTCCGCCGGCTCGACGACAAAGCCCTGGCGGGTGAGTTCGCTGCCCAGGGCGACGTCATAGAGATAGCAGCCCACGGTGATCTTGCCGTCGCCGTTCGCCTTGACGAAGCCCTGGATCAGCGCGGCGGCGCTGCGGCCCTGCCAATAGGGGAAGGTCGGAGCGGTGACCTCGTCGACCGTGATCCGTTTCACCGCATTGCGGCCGATCGGCTTGAACAGCCCCGACCGGTCGAGGTCCGAGGCGATGACGTCGCTGATGCGGTTGCCGAGGTCTTCGGTGGTGCCGGCGAGCGTGTTTTCGCTCTGCGGGGTGGGCAGCGCCGGGACCGCGATGACGAGGTCCGCACTGCCGGCATTGTCCACGTCCACTGCCAGCTGGGCATAAGCGGGGGTGGTGGTGAGCGCAGCCAACACAACCGACAAGCCGATCACCCACTTTCGTTTGTCCCGAGCCCTTCGACGACGCCTGTCGGCGTCGCTCAGGATGAACTTCAGCCTTTGGCTGAAGTCGAGGGAGGTTGTGGCTACGGTCGCGCATTCGTCCCTCGACACGCTCGAGACAAACGGGGAAGGGTTAGGGGTAGGAATTCGCATAGCTTACAATCCCAGATAGAAGGTTGGCTCGATGGTCTGCCATTCCGCATAATATTGCGCGGGGAACTTGAACGGCGCGGCGCGGCGGACCGCAGCGATCGCGCGCTCCTTGTGCAGCGCCTCCTGCGCGCGGTTGCTCGCGTTGACGCCGGTGGTGGTGGCCTGTGGCGTGCCGACGATATTGCCATTCTCATCGAGCTTCACGACGACCCGCGTGCGCAAGAGGGCGCTTGACCGGGGGCGGCGGTGTGGGTTCGGGCTCGCTCTCCGCGGCAGGCGCGGCCTTTTCGACCTGCGGCGCGATCTCGGGCGCGGTCGCGGTCGCCGCCTCGACGTTGGGCGTGGGCGATTCGGATTCGAGGCCGACCTCGTCGGTCAGCTGGACCTCGATCGGCTTGACCGGCATCTTCAGTTCGCTGCGGCTGGCGATGCCGAGCGACAGCGCGGCGAACAGCGCGACATGGCCGACCACCGCCACCGAAAGCCCAAGACGCTCGCTCTTCTCCATTCCTTGCTCGTAAGCCTTTCGTCTTCAACCGGTTATGGGCGGTCGGATGAACCGGTGGTGACCAGCGATACGCGGTTGAGGCCCGCCCGGTTCAACTCGCCCATCACCAGCATGACCTTGCCATAATCGAGCGCGCGGTCGGCGCGGAGCATGACCTGCGGTGCATCGCCATTGTCCTCGCCGCGCTGCTCGCGCAGCGCCTCGAGCGCATCGGGCAGGTCGTCCATGCTGACCTGAGCGTCATCGATGAACGCCTGACCCTCGGCATCGAGCGAGATCTGCACCGGCTCCTTTTCCTGCTCCAGCGCGTTGGCGCGGCTGTCGGGCAGGTCGATCGGCACGCCCGCGACCAGCAGCGGCGCGGTGACCATGAAGATGATCAGCAGCACCAGCATCACGTCGACGAACGGGGTGACGTTGATCTCCGCCATCGGTGCGCGCGATCCTCCGCGCCGCCGACCGCTTCCGCCACCCGAAGGTCCGACAGACATGCCCATCAGAAGCTTTCCTTCTCGAGCTCGCGGCTGAGTTCGCCGTGGAACGCGTCGGAGAAACGGAAGAGCTTGCCTTCCAGCTTGTTCAGCCGGTGCGAGAAGCGGTTATAGGCGATGACCGCCGGGATCGCGGCGAACAGGCCGATCGCGGTGGCGAACAGCGCCTCGGCGATGCCGGGCGCGACGACCGCGAGCGAGCTGTTCTGCTCGGCGGCGATCGCGGTGAAGCTGCGCATGATCCCCCAGACCGTCCCGAACAGGCCGACGAACGGCGCGACCGAGCCGACCGTGGCGAGGAAGTTGAGCCGATCGGACAGGGTGTCGATCTCATGGCCCACGCTCGACGACATCGCGGTGGCGAGCCGCTGGCGCGCGCCGTCGCGATCGGTCACGCGACCCTTGGTGGTGCGCCGCCATTCGGCGACCCCGGCAGCGAGCACGCGCGCGCTCGGCAGCTTCTCGTGACCGCGCGCCTTGTAGAACGCATCGATATCGCCCGCCTTCCAGAAATCCTGCTCGAACGCGGTGTTTTCCCTGCCGATCCTGGCGATCTTCAGCCCGAAGCTGATGATGATCGTCCAGGTCCAGATGCTGGCCAGTGCCAGCCCGATCATCACCGCCTTGACGACGAGATCGGCCTCCATGAACAGCTTGAGCGGCGACAGGGTGACGGCATCGGGGGTCAGGCCCATGGTATCGATCATAACGGGGACGGGTCTTTCTGGTCGGGATCGAGGATCTGGTTATAGGCGTCCATCCAGGCGCGGGGCTGGCGGATGGGACGGCCCTCCGGGTTGATGAAGGCAGCGGTAACCTCTGCCTGCAGCAGTGTCTCAAACGATTCGACGACAGATTGGCTGCGCCGGATGACTCGTTGATGAATGATGCACGCCGCAGCGCGCAACCGTGTGATCTGGCTCATCACGATCAGCGCATCGTCCATTTTCGCCGGGCGCACGAATTTCAGCGCCATGTCGGCGACGGCATAGACGCCTTCGCCCGCCGCATGCGTGGCGCGCTGGTCGATGCCGAGCCCGCTCAGCATGTCCGATCGGGCACGCTCCAGATAGCGCAGGTAGTTGGCGTGATAGACGATGCCGGAAAAATCGGTGTCCTCGAAATAGACGCGCAGCGCGAAATAGTGCGTGCGGCCCTCGAACCGGCCTGCGAACGGGATGATGTCGGGCGGAACCATGGTCCCCCGCTTAGAGTCTTTGCGACATCAAAGGCAAGGCTTGCGGCCCGCATTGGAACATTAATGCCAATTGGCTGCTGCATTTTGCGCCCGACATTGCTATGGGGCGCGGCCCGGCGTACCTTGCCGGCGGTATTTTCTGGAGTGAATGACGTGGCAGGCAAGTGGACCCCCGATAGCTGGCGAACCCATGAGGCGCGGCATATCCCGGCGTATCGCGATGCCGCTGCGCTGGCCGATGCCGAAGCCACGCTCAAGACCTATCCGCCTCTGGTCTTTGCCGGCGAGGCCCGCAGCCTGGAAAAGGAACTCGCGCGCGTCGCCGCTGGCGAGGCGTTTCTGCTGCAGGGCGGCGATTGCGCCGAGAGCTTTGCCGAGTTCCACCCCAACAACATCCGCGACACCTTCCGCGTGCTGCTGATGATGGCGGTGGTGATGACCTTTGCCTCGAAGCGCCCGGTGGTGAAGCTGGGCCGCATGGCGGGCCAGTTCGCCAAGCCGCGCTCCGCGCCGACCGAGAAGCAGGGCGAGCTCGAGCTGCCCAGCTATTTCGGCGACAATATCAACGGCATCGAGTTCGAGGCGGCGACGCGCGAGCCCGATCCCGCGCGCATGGTCCGCGCCTATTCGCAAAGCGCGGCGACGCTCAACCTGCTGCGCGCCTTTGCCAGCGGCGGCTATGCCAGCCTGCAGCAGGTGCAGCAGTGGATGCACGATTTCATGGGCCGCAGCCCCTGGGCCGAGCGCTATGCCGAGACGGCGGACCGGATCAGCGAGGCGATGGACTTCATGCGCGCCTGCGGCATCAGCACCGATACCGTGCCGCAGCTCCAGGGCACCAGCTTCTATACCAGCCACGAGGCGCTGCTGCTGCCGTTCGAGGAAGCGATGACCCGGCGCGATTCGCTGACCGGCGACTGGTACGACACCTCGGCGCATTTCCTGTGGATCGGCGACCGCACCCGCTTCGAGGGATCGGCGCATGTCGAATTCCTGCGCGGCATCGGCAACCCGATCGGGATCAAGTGCGGGCCGAGCCTCAGCACCGACGCGCTGCTGTCGATGCTCGACACGCTCAACCCCGCGCGCATTCCGGGCCGGATGACGCTGATCAGCCGCTTCGGGCACGACAAGGTCGAAGCAGGGCTCGCCCCGCTGGTGCGCGCGGTGAAGAAGGAAGGCCATCCGGTCATCTGGTCGTGCGACCCGATGCACGGCAATGTCGTGAAGTCCGAAAGCGGCTTCAAGACGCGGCCGTTCGAGCGGATCATGGCCGAATTGCGCGGCTTCTTTGCCGTTCACCGCGCCGAGGGCACGCATGCCGGCGGCATCCATATCGAGATGACCGGGCAGAATGTCACCGAATGCACCGGCGGCGCGATCGCGATCACCGACGAGGCGCTGGGCGACCGCTATCACACGCATTGCGACCCGCGCCTCAACGCGGCCCAGTCGCTCGAGGTCGCCTTCGAGGTGGCCGAGATGCTCAATGCCGAGGTCGCCGCCTCGACCAGGAAGGCCGCATGAGCGAACGCCGGATCATCGTCCAGAAAGAGGTCGTCCGCAACGGCGTGGGCTTCGGCAGCGCGCTCGCCATCGCGATCAGCTATACCGCGCCGCTGCCGCCAAGACCGCGCTGGCGGGCGATTATGACCGGATCGTCAAGGAACTCGTCACCATCACCGAAATCCCCGCGCCGCCGTTCGGCGAGCAGGCGCGCGCGGCCTATTTCCAGCAGCAGTTCAAGGCGCTGGGCCTGGCCGAGGTCGCGATCGATGCCGAGGGCAATGTCACCGGCATCCGGCGCGGGACGGCACCAGCGGGCGGCCCGCTGGTCGCGATCACCGCGCATCTCGACACCGTCTTCCCCAAGGGCACCGATGTGAAGGTGCGGCGCGAGGGCAATACGCTCAACGCGCCCGGCGTCGGCGACGACACGGTCGGGCTGACCGGACTGCTCGCCTGGATCCGCGCGATGAACGCCGCCAAGGTCGAAACCAGGCACGACATCCTGTTCGTCGCCACCGTGGGCGAGGAAGGGCCGGGCGATTTGCGCGGCGTGCGCTTCCTGTTCACCAAGAACGCCTACAAGGACCGCATCGCCGCGTTCGTCTCGGTCGACGGATCGGACCCCTCGCGCATCGTCAACCAGGCGGTGGGCTCCAAGCGCTACAATGTCGCGTTCACCGGCCCCGGCGGGCACAGCTATGGCGCGTTCGGCATCGTCAACCCGATGGTCGCGATGGCCGATACCGTGCGCCGCCTGTACGAGACCAACGTCCCCGCCAGTCCGCGCACCAGCTATGCCGCCAGTGTCGTCTCGGGCGGCACGTCGGTCAACTCGATCCCCGACCGGATCGAGCTTCAGGTCGACATGCGCTCGCCCGATCCCAAGGCGCTCGACCGGCTCGAGCAGCGCTTCCTGCAGATCGTCGACGAGGCGGTGACGGCGGAAAACTATGCCCGCTCGACCAATGTCGGCACGATCGCGGCGGAAAAGACGCGGATCGGCGACCGACCTGCCGGCGGCACCGCCGATACCCATCCGCTGGTCGTCACCAGCCGCAAGGTGCTCGCCGATCATGGCTTCGAGACGCAGCTCCAGGCCTCTTCGACCGATGCCAACATTCCGATGAGCCTGGGCATCCCGGCGATCACGATCGGCTCGGGCGGCGGCGGGGGCCGGGCGCATTCGGTCGACGAATATGTCAATGTCGAGCGCAACGCCTTCATCAACGGACTCTCGTCGGGCCTGGCATTGGTGGTGGCGGTGGCCAATCTCGACTGGACGAAGAAATGATCCGCCGGTCGGCGCTCGTCGCGGCGCTGCTGCTGGCGGGGTGCGCCGCGCCGGTGATGACGCGAGTCGATGCGAGTGCTCCGGCATCGCTGCCGCCGCGCGCCAGTTTCGAGCTGGCCGATATGCCTGCGGACGGCGATATCCTGCCTGGCCAGGCGCGCGACATGGTCGCCGCAGCGCTGCGCCAGCGCGGCTGGCGCCAGCAGCGGGGTGGCGAATATCTGCTTTCGGTGACATTGGCCGAACGCCCGGCGCGCATCGCGATCCGCGCGGGCGATGATTTCGGCAAGGCGATGGGCACGATCGCCCCTGCGGCCGATCGCAGCAACAACCGCGGCTGCGCGAAGAGCGACCATCGGCTGACCATCGCGCTGACCGAGCGCACCACCGGCACCGTCGCGTTTGCCGGCACGGCATCCGAATTCCATTGCAGGGCGTTGTTGACCGACAGCCTGCCGCACCTGGTCGCCGCCGCCGTCGATCGGATCGATACCGGTTCGGGAAGCGTGCAGATCGCCCGCAAGGGCCGCCGTTAAGAGGCCCGGTCGAGCGGCAGGATCAGGATGAATTCCGCGCCGCCTTGTGCAGCATTGTGCGCAGCAATCGTACCGCCATGGCGCTGCACCACCGCAGCGACATAGTTCAGCCCCAGCCCCACGCCCTTGACCGCATGGCCTGCGCTTTCGCTGGCAAAGCGTTCGAACAGGTGCGGAAGAATGACCGGGGTGATGCCCTTGCCCTGGTCGCGGATGGTCAGGCGGACCTGCTCGGCTTCCGCATCGATCTGCACCGTCACCGTGCCCGCATCGGGGCTGTATTTCACCGCATTGTCGATCAGGTTGACGATCGCGCGGAACAGGCTCTCGCGCTCGGCGGAGACGAAGGCGCAGTCGCTGTTGTCGGAGATGCTGATCTGAACACCGCGCTGCTGCGCGAGCGGCCACAGGCTGTCGGCGGCCTCGCTGGCCAGGTCCGCCGCGATCACCGGCTCGGGCTCGAAGGAGCGCTCCTGCATTCGCGCGAGATCGACGAAACTGTCGGCCAGGGTCAGCGTCTGCCGCGCGTGGCGGGCGATCCGCACCCGGTCGACATCCTGCTGGTTCGGCCCGACCAGCGCCAGGATCGCCGCCTGCGGTGCGCGCATGTCGTGCGAGAGCAGTTGCAGCATCCGCTCGCGATCGCGCCGGGCCTGCGCGATGACGGTGATGTCGGTGAGATAGTCGATCCGGCCACGCGGCGCGCCATCGGCTCCGACGATTTCCGCGCGGCGCAGCACGAAGGCGCGGCCATCGCGTGCCTCGAATTCGATATGGCCGCTCGCCGGATGGGCGAGATAGGCGGCGATCGACGCGCGCGCGGCGGGCTGGGCGATATCCGCGAGAAGACCATCGACCTCCACCCCATCGAGCGCCTCGCCAAACGCGACGTTTGCCGCGCCATTGGTCAGCACGATGCGGCCGGTCAGATCGCTGACCAGCGCCGGATCGGGCAGCCCCGCCAGCGCATCGCTTACCAGCCGCTTCAGATCGCGCAGCTGCGCGATGGCGCGTGCGAGCTGTTCGGCCTGGCGGGTGACATGGTCGCTGTCGGTGGCGATGGCAGGGGTCAGCGGCAAGGCAGCTTCGCGCTCCAGGCTGGAGAGCTCGCCGCGCATGTAATCGCTGGTCGCCTGCAACCTGCGCCAGCCCCAGAGCGGATAGACCAGCGCGATCCCGAGCAGCGCAGGGCCGGGTGCAATCCACCAGTTCGCCGCTAGCGCCGCGGTGCTGAGCGCCAGCGTGCCGAGCATCAGGGCGATCGCGAGCAGGCTCGCCGTGCGCGGGCGGATGCGCCAGAAGCCGATCATCAGCAGCCAGGCGGGGGCGAGGGCGAGACCGATCTGCCCCGCGAGTGGTAGCGACCGGACCCATCCGTCCTGCATCTGCGCATTGGCGATATTGGCGTTGATCTCCACCCCCGGCATGTTGCCGCCATCGGACACCGGCACCGGATAGCGATCGCCCAGGCCCTGCGCGGTCATGCCGATCAGCACGCGCCGACCCGCGATCAGGGCAGGGGGTACCTCGCCGCGCAACACGCTGACATAGGAAATCGTGGCGAAGCTCTCCGGACGCGCGAAGCGTAGCCGCCGGGGCGTGGTGCAGTCGCGCGTCAACGGCCTCAGCGCCATCAGATGCGGCAGCGGTGCGGCGCGCCCGCCGGGAGCGTAGCACAGGGCCGCCGCGCGCACCGTACCGTCGCGGTCGATAGCGGTATTGGCATGGCCGATGCCTGCAGCCTGGAGCGCGAGCGCGCGCACCGGATCGATCCGCTCGAACGGCTTGCCATCGCGACCGGGGACGAGGAATTGCCCGGGCAGATGGACGCGGAGCGACTGCATCGCTGCGGCCAGCGACGGGTCATCGGCTTCGGGCTCGGTCAGCAGCAGGTCGAGCGCGACCGATTGCGGGCGCGCTGCTGCGAGGCGATCGAGCAGCTCGGCATGCAGACGGCGCGGCCAGGGCCAGCGGCCCAGCGCGGCGAGGCTGGGTTCGTCGATCGCGACGATCAGGATGCCGGGGTCCGCCTCGACAGGGGCGGCGCGCATCGCGGCATCGTAGAGCAGATCGTCTGCAGGGCGGGTCCAGCCGCCGATCAGCGCGGCGATCACCAGCGCCGACGAGAGCGCGGTGACCCAGAGCCATTCGATGCGAAAGCGGCGGCGCAGACCCGCCGATGCGCCCGGCTCGTCCGCTGCCGGGCCGCT
>NZ_QKVT01000001.1:1631359-1634214 GCF_003426715.1 Blastomonas sp. UPD001 | reverse complement strand
AAGGACGAAGCTCTCCAAAGCCGTCCAGTCGGTATCGGTCTCGTCTTCGCTGTGCGTGGTGGTGCCGACGCGCCAGAGATAGCGGCCGGGAAGCAGGTCGCTCAGCACGATCGACGAACCGGAAAGCCCGGCCTCGTCGACGAGCCAGTTCGGGCTGTCCTCGCGGCGTAGCTGGAAGCGATAGCGACGCACTCCCTCGCCGGTGCCGATCCAGCGGAACACATAGCCGGCCTCGCTCGAGACCGCGGCCTGGGTCGCGGTGGCCAATCGCCGGCGGAAGGCGAAGGTGCCGGGCACGCCTTCCAGCCCGGATGCGGCGATCGCGGTGAAGCGCGCGAAATAGCGGCCATTGTCCAGTTCTGCCAGCGTGAAAGCCGGAGAACTGGCCAGCACATCCTCGACGATATCGACAAAACCGCTGTCGCGCGCGATCTGCAGCCGATAGGCCTGCGCGCCGGGTACGTCCTGCACGGCAAAGGCCGGTTGCGGTGCCCGCTGGACCCCCGCATTGCCGATCAGCTGCGGCGCGGGGAGCAGCGGCTCGACCGCGATCCGGCCACCCTGGCCGATCACCGCCCCGAATTCAGGCGCAAGCTGAGTTTCGGCACTGTTGCCCGCGGTCAGCGCGATGCCGCCCTCGATCAGCTCTGACCGCGCGGTGGCGCTTTCGGCGGCATAATGGGTGCGGAAATCGGTACCGCGCACCGCAGAGACCGCGATGGGGTTGCGCAAGCGGAAGCGGTCGTCGCGGTTGCGGAACGGGGTGACACGGCTGCGCACCGATCCGGTTTCCAGCATCAGATCGTAATCGATGCTGTCGGTAATCAGCAGCTTGCGCAGCCGCCCGATCTTCAGCGCGCTGTTCGAGGGCAGCGTGATCACCGAGCCGTCGGTCAGCGAAAGCGAGAGCGACGAGGCGGGGCCCGTGGTCACGCGTGCGCCTTCGCCCAGCACCTGGCCCAAGGCGACGCTGCGCGCCGGGCCGCTGGTTGCCGTGGCGAGCGCCTCGCCCGGCCCGGCCAGACCAGCTGCAACGCTGCCGACGAGCGGCATCAGCAGCATCAGCCAGCACGTCGGCGCAGCACGCAGGGTCATCCGGTTGCTTCGAGGTCCTTGGATGGATCGATCGTTTCCAGCCGATAGCCATAACCGAAAACGGTGAAGATGCGAAAACCGTTTTCCGGCTTGAGGCAGAGCTTGGACCGCACGCGCGAGATGTGCATGTCCAGCGTGCGCGTGGCGAGATCCGCGCTGGTCCGCCAGATCGTCTCCATGATGTACGCGCGCGACAGCGTGCGGTCGCGATTGCGGAACAACAGGTCGGCGAGCTCGAACTCCTTGGCGGTGAGCACGATGTCGCTGCCGCCATGGCGGATGGTCTGCGCCATGCGGTCGAGACGATAGCCGCCGAACTCGGCGATCTTCTCCATCGTCGCGCCGCCATGCGTTCGCCGCAGAACCGCTGTGATGCGCGCCGCGATCACGCTTTCTTCCTCGGGCTTGCAGATATAATCGTCCGCGCCTGCGTTGAGCGCGTCGGTGACGTCGCGCTTGGCGGTGCGCGCGGTCAGCATGATCACCGGCGGCGGGTTCTCGAGCGTTGACTGCATCCATTCGACGATCTGCAGACCGGACTTGCCAGGCATGTTCCAGTCGAGCATGACGAGGTCGAACGTGTCCCTCAGCAGGGCCGCCGACAACCTCTCCCCATCGCCAAATCTGGCGCAGATATGTCCCATGCCGATGACAACGTTTTCAAGAAATGCCAGACTGGCTGCGTCATCATCCGCGATTGCGATGCGCATCAAATTCCCCCGACATGCGCCCCGATTGGATTTAACTCTTGTTAAGCATGCAAATGCCTGTTTTCGGCGGAATTGGCGAGTCCCACGTATACGTTTTTACATAGCTTTACAGCTGAACGGTCAGCAAATGGCAGATTTCCGCGACTTTGCGCAGTCTAGCCTGCGGCAGAATTGACGACTTGAGGACAAGATGAACCCGACAAAAACCGATATAGGATATATCTACTCCACTTTTGGCGTCTCCATTCCGGAAGGTAATCGGGAGATCTTCAGCCCCGTCGACGGCATGACCATCGGTGGATTTACACCCTCCACGGCCGATCAGGTGAAGCTTGTCGCAGAGAGGGCGCACGCCGCCTTTGCGAATTGGCGGACGGTACCGGCACCGCGCCGCGGAGAACTGGTGCGCCGCTTCGGCGAGGCGCTGCGTGCCCGCAAGACCGAGCTTGGACTGCTGGTCACGCTCGATTGCGGCAAGCCGCTGTCCGAAGGGCTGGGCGAGGTGCAGGAGATGATCGACATCTGCGATTTCGCGGTCGGTCTGTCGCGCCAGCTGCATGGCCTGACCATCGCCAGCGAACGGCCCGGTCACCGGATGAGCGAAACCTGGCACCCGCTGGGGCCGGTCGCGATCATCACGGCGTTCAACTTTCCCGTCGCGGTCTGGGCGTGGAACGCGGCGCTGGCGCTGGTGTGCGGCGACAGCATCGTGTGGAAGCCATCGGAAAAGACGCCGCTGACTGCGATCGCGGTGCAGGCGTTGTTCGACAAGGTGGCGGGCGAGTTCGGCTCCGATGCGCCCGAAGGCCTGTCGCAACTGGTGCTGGGCGATGCCGCGACCGGGGCTGCCTTGGTCGATCATCCCGCCATGGCCTTGATCTCCGCCACCGGCAGCACGGCGATGGGCCGCGTGGTAGGGCAGGCGGCGGCGAAGCGCTTTGCGCGCAGTCTGCTCGAGCTCGGCGGCAACAACGCCACCATCGTCGCGCCGAGTGCGGACATGGAGCTGGCGCTTGCCGGCTCGGCCTTCGGCTTCATGGGGCCGGCCCG
>NZ_QKVT01000001.1:1618777-1631259 GCF_003426715.1 Blastomonas sp. UPD001 | reverse complement strand
GTTCCGCGGATCATCTCGGCGGCGGCGCGGCTGCCGATCGGCGATCCGCGCGATCCGGCCAATCTGGCGGGCCCGCTGATCGACGGCGCTGCCTATGCCGCGATGCGCGATGCGCTCGCCGATGCGCGCGCCGCAGGCGGCATCGTGCACGGCGGCGAGCGCATCGCGGGGCCGGGCCAGGGGGTCTATGTCCGCCCCGCCGTGGTCGAAATGCCCGCGCAGACCGGACCGATGCTGCGCGAGACCTTCGCGCCGATTCTCTATTGCCTGCGCTATGACGATCTCGACGAGGCGATCGCGCTCAACAATGCCGCCGCGCAGGGGCTCTCGTCATCGATCTTCACCAACGACCTCCGCGAGGCGGAGAGCTTCGTCGCGGCGGCGGGCAGCGATTGCGGCATCGCCAACGTCAATATCGGCACGTCGGGCGCGGAAATCGGCGGAGCGTTCGGTGGCGAGAAGGAAACCGGCGGTGGCCGCGAATCGGGGTCGGACAGCTGGAAGGCCTATATGCGTCGTCAGACCAGCACGGTGAACTATTCGCGCGCGCTGCCGCTGGCGCAGGGCGTGCGGTTCGAGCTGTAAGCGTCAGTTGAGCGACGGACCCAGGGCGTCGATGATCTTCCGCGCGAGATCGTCGACGCTATAGGGCTTGACCAGCAGCACGACATCGCTGTCGATCACGCCGTTGTGCAGGATGGCGTTGCGGGTATAGCCGGTGGTGTAGAGCACCTTGAGCTCGGGTCGCGTCTCGCGCAGCCGGTCGGCGAGCTGGCGGCCATTCATGTGCGGCATCACGACATCGGTGAACAGTAGGTCGACCGAAAGCCCGTTCTCGATCAGCTGCACCGCCTCGATCGGGCTGTCGACATCGTGCACGACGAAGCCCAGCTCGATCAGGCTCGCGCGCGCCATCGCACGCACGCCATCGTCATCCTCGACCACCAGCACGGTCAGGTTCTGCGGCGGCGCAAAGCGCATCGTGGTCTGCGAGCTGCGGCCGTCCTCGGCTTCTGCCTCCGCAGCGCGCGGCAGATACAGCTTCACTGTCGTGCCCTTGCCCTCTTCCGAATAGAGGTTGAGGTGCCCGCCGGACTGCTTGAGAAAGCCATAGACCTGGCTGAGCCCCAGCCCGGTGCCCTTGCCGACATCCTTGGTGGTGAAGAACGGATCGAGCGCGCGCGCCTGCACCTCGGGCGACATGCCGATGCCGGTATCGCTGATCGCGATGCGAACGTAATCGCCGGGCCCAAGGTCGTCCTGCGCGCGGCAATAGCGGTCGTCGAGCGTGACATTGGCCGTTTCGATGACCAGCTTGCCGCCATCGGGCATGGCATCGCGGGCATTGACCGCCAGGTTGATGATCGCGGTTTCCATCTGGGTCTGGTCGGCAAGACAGGGCCAGACATCGGCATCGAGCTGGAGATCGACCACCACCTGTTCGCCCAGCGTGCGTTCGAGCAAGGCGTGCACCGATCCGACCAGCGCGTTGATGTCCAGCCGGCGCGGGTCGAGCGGCTGCTTGCGCGCATAGGCAAGCAGGCGGTGCGTCAGCGCGGCGGCCCGCTCGGCAGCATTGGCGGCATTGTCGATATGGCTGACGATCCGGGGATCAACCTGACCGCCCAGCCGCCGCTTCGCGAGATCGAGCGACCCGGTGATGATGGCCAGCATGTTGTTGAAATCATGCGCGATGCCGCCGGTCAGATGGCCGATCGCATCGAGCTTTTCGGCCTGGTGCAGCCGTGACTCGGCAACCTGGCGCTCCGCTATCTGCTGTTCGAGCTGCGCGGTGCGCTCGGCGACCAGTCCATCCAGCCCCGCGTTGAGCTGCGCGAGCTTCTCCGCCACCGCCAGCCGGTCGTCGTGCGCGCGGAACACGCTTTCGATGATCAGCGAGATCATCAGACTGGTCAGCAGGAACAGGGTGGTCGGAAGCCAGTTCAAGTCATCGGGTCGGGCCAGCGCCACGCTCGGCATGATCAGCACTTCCAGGGTGATCGCCCCCAGCACCGTCGCCAGCATTGCCGGCCAGAAACCTGCAAAGAACGCGGCCATGACGATCGCGGCGAACAGCGTGATGTACGGCACGCCGGTAAGGTACGCATCGAGCGCCAGCCGCCCGCCCACGCCGACAACGAAGGCCGCGATCGCGATTCCGATGCGCAGCGCCGGGGAGCGCCGCGTTCTGCGCGCCCAACCGGTTGCGATGGCCAGTCGTTTCAGCATGGATGATGTTCCGTTTGGAAAGCACCCCCTTGATAGACCGGTTCGCGCTGCCGACGCAAACTTATGTTGGTTTTGCAAAGCTTTGCGACACCATTGGTCGCTTCACAGCGATGCGGTCGCGAGGTCCTCTGCGCCCGAGCGCGCGCCATGGCCCAGCGCCAGATAGCTGTCGGACTGCATTTCCATCAGCCGCGAGATCGTCCGGTCGAATTCGAACCGGCCGTCGCCGCTGGCATACAGATCCTGCGGCTCGGCATCGGCGGCGGCGATCAGCTTGACCTTCATCTCGTACAGTGCGTCGATCAGCGTGACGAAGCGTGCGGCTTCATTGCGGTTTTCGGGCCCCAGGCGCGGAATCCCGACGAGGAACAGGGTGTGATAGCGCCGCGCGATCGCGAGATAATCGGGCGCGCCGCGTGCCTCGCCGCACAGCTTCCTGAACGAGAAGACGGCGACGCCCTTCAGCGATTTGGGGACATGGATCGTGCGCCCGCCGCTGATCGGGACATCGGCGCTCGGCACATGCGCGGCATCGTCGGGCGAATAATCGGTCATGCGGAAAAAGGCGGTGCGCAGCGCAGCCGTCGCCTCGGGGCCGTTGGGCACATGCCAGGTATCGGTACCCGACAGCCGCTCGAGCCGGTAATCGACCGGGCCGTTGAGCGACAGCACATCGAGCCGGGCCTTGATCAGCGCGATGAAGGGCAGGAAATGCTCACGGTTGAGCCCGTCCTTGTACAGATCGTCAGGCGGGCGGTTCGAGGTGGTGACGATGGTCACGCCCGATTCGATGATCGCGGTGAACAGCCGCGACATGATCATCGCGTCGGCGCTGTTGTTGACGACCATCTCGTCGAACGCGATCAGCCGGTAATTGTCGCTGAACTGGCGTGCGACGGGCGGGATCGGGTCGCCCTGCATCTTGTCGCGCTCGACGCGCAGCCGCGCATGGATGTCCTGCATGAACTCGTGGAAATGCACGCGGATCTTGCGGTTGATGCCGACCGATTCGTAGAACAGGTCCATCAGCATCGATTTGCCGCGCCCGACCCCGCCGAACATGTAGAGGCCGCGGACCGGTTCGGGCTTGGCCTCGCGCGCCATCAGTCGCCAGAGCAGGGACCCGCGCGGCGGCACCGCCTCGAGCGCGTCCTGCATCGCCTGCAGCCGTACGGCGGCGGCGCGCTGATCGGCATCGGGTCGAAGCTCGCCTGCCGCCACCAGCGCGTCATAGCGGGCGAGCGTGCCGGTCATGGACGTGGCTCGCGCGGGGCAGGGGTCTTGCGGATCGTGCCCGAGAAGCCGCAGATGGTCTCGCCCGCCTGGACCGCCAGACCGCGCAGGAACAGCAGCCGCCCGGTCTCGCGCAGGATTTCCACTTCGACATCGAGCGGCACGCCGACCTTGCCCGCGCCCATGAAATGGCTGTTGAGATCGAGCGTCACCGCGGGGCCATGGCGAAGCGCACCGTGTAGCCGCGCGCAGACAAACAGCGCGATATCGACCTGGGTGAGGATGGCGCCGCCATGCACGTTGTTGGCGAGGTTGCCCTGCAGATGCCCCGGCTCGGTGCGCACGACGACGATGCCATCGTCTCGCTGCATTACCCACATCGGCCCCAGCGTGCTGTTATAGCGGTTCTGCT
Source organism: Blastomonas sp. UPD001 (assembly GCF_003426715.1). Taxonomy (NCBI): domain Bacteria; kingdom Pseudomonadati; phylum Pseudomonadota; class Alphaproteobacteria; order Sphingomonadales; family Blastomonadaceae; genus Blastomonas; species Blastomonas sp. UPD001. The sequence goes on along the minus strand of NZ_QKVT01000001.1, from coordinate 1,627,385 downwards.
CGCGCAGCGCCCAGCGCATCCAGCCCGGACGATCGGGGTCCGGGCCGAACGCGAAATCGTCGGGCATGCTGAGGGTCTGTACGTCCACGTGAACGGAGGGAATCGAACGGGGTCTGTCGGCCATTCGGCCGATCAGACGTGCCGTTCGACCTCCATTTTCTTGATCTCGGCGATCGCGCGCGCCGGGTTCAGGCCCTTGGGGCAGACATTCGCGCAGTTCATGATCGTGTGGCAGCGATAGAGGCGGAAGGGGTCTTCCAGCTCGTCGAGCCGCTCGCCGGTCATCTCGTCGCGGCTGTCGGCCAGCCAGCGATAGGCCTGGAGCAGGATGGCCGGGCCCAGGAACTTGTCCGAGTTCCACCAATAGCTGGGGCAGCTGGTCGAGCAGCAAGCGCACAGGATGCACTCGTACAGCCCGTCGAGCTTGGCGCGGTCCTCGGGCGACTGCAGCCGCTCCTTGCCCGAGGGCACCGGGGTCACGGTCTGCAGCCAGGGGCGGATCGAGGCATATTGCGCATAGAAATGGCTGAAATCGGGGACCAGGTCCTTGATCACATCCATGTGCGGCAGCGGGGTGATGCGCACCTCACCCTTGCAGTCCTCGATCGCGGTGGTGCACGCGAGGCCATTGCGGCCGTTGATGTTCATCGAGCACGATCCGCAAATGCCTTCGCGGCACGAACGGCGGAAGGTGAGCGTCGAATCCTGCTCGGACTTCATCTTGATCAGCGCGTCGAGCACCATCGGGCCGCAATCGTCCAGATCGATGTCGAACGTGTCGTAGCGCGGGTTCTCGCCGCTGTCGGGATCGTAGCGATAGACCTTGAACCGTTTCAGCCGCCCGCCGGTCTTCGCGCTGAACGCCTGGCCCTTGCCAGTGATCTTGCTGTTCGCCGGGAGCGTAAACGTAGCCATGGAAAATCCCTCGTCCTTCAATGCGTCCGGGAGCCTAGATAAACATTTTGGCCCCAAGGCTCAACGGCTGATGGGCCTTGGTTGCAAAAAGCTCCTTCGGGTCGACGCTGCGCAGCCGACACTCGACATTCATACGGAATTCCCGTATAGGAGATTGGGGGGCGAGCCGTGGAATTCGACTGGGATGAACAGAAGGCCGCGTCCAGTCTCACCAAGCATGGTGTCAGCTTCGACTATGCTGCGCGGGTTTTTCTCGACGCAGGGCGCGTCGATCTCGATGCATCGCGCAGCGCGGACGGCGAGCAGCGGCGCAAGGTGGTGGGCATGATCGACGAGCGGGTGTTCGTCCTGGTCTATACTGCCCGGCGTGGGACGATCCGCATCATCTCGGCGCGGCGATGCAATGCGAAGGAACAGAGGCAGTATGACACGTTTCAACCTTGATCGGACGAATCTTCCCATGTTGGACAGCAGTCAGGCTGCCCGGCTGGATGCCATGACCGATGCCGAACTGACGGCCCAAGCCGCCGATGATCCCGACAACCCCCCGCTGACCGATGATGAACTCGCGCGGATTGCGTCCGCGCGCCGGGTACGGGCCATCCGCGCGCAGACCGGGCTCAGCCAGCAGAGCTTCGCGGCGACCTATCGTATAAACCTGGCGCGCCTGCGCGACCTGGAGCAGGGCCGCAGCCGCGCGGACAGTGCGTTGCTTGCCTATCTGACCGTGATCGAAGGCGAGCCGGAGGCGGTTCTACGCGCGTTGGGCTGATCAATCCATCAGCCCGTGGCTGCGCAGGCTTTCTGCGACGATCGTCTCGATCAGCTGTTGCTGCGTCCAGCCGGCGCGGACGGCGGAGCGGCCGAAGACCTTCTGGCTCCACAGGTTGCAGTTGAGATTGACCTCCAGGAAATGGAGCTCGCCCTTGTCCTGATCGAGCCGGAATTCGTAGCGGCCATAATCGAAGGGCACGAATTCCTGCGCCAGATTGGCGGTGTGCGCGGCGATCTCGGCCTCGAACGGCGAGCCCTCGAAATCGACCAGCTCGTACTTGCTCGCGCGCTCGACCAGGTCGCGCTTTTCCCAATAGGTGCGCAGGTGCGTCGGATCGGCCTGTTCGAACAGCATCATGGGCAGGATGAGCGGGCGGCCATGGATCGTCACCACCGGCACCTCGACATCGCTGCCGGTCAGGAACGGCTCGACGATCGCGTCATGGCCTTCCTCGTGGATCGCGGCGACAGCGTCCTTCACGCCCGCCCAGTCGCCCGCATCGCGCACGCCCCAGCTCGCCGACGAGGCATTGGGCTTGATCACCATGCGCTCGGCCATCGGGCAGAGCTTTTCATCGACCGGGCCGCCCTTGCGATAGATCGCCCAGTCGGCGGTCGGGATGCCGCGCGCGCGGGCCACGAGCTTGCTGAGGTGCTTGTCGTCCGAAAGCCCGCGCAGGATCGGGCTGCCGCCGAGATAGGGCAGGCCCTTGCGGTTGCACAGCAGCGGAACGAGCATTTCGGAGTTCACGAAACCGCCGCGGTTGAGCAGCGAGAAGACGAAATCGACCTCTGGGGGATCGAACAGCATCGCATATTGGTTGCCCACCACCAGATTGTCGAACAGCCCTTCCAGGATCGTGCGCACCTCGTTGTGGTACACGGCATGGTTGCCGTCCTCGGGGTGCAGCGAACCATCGCCCAGCGCGTGCTTGGCGAGAAACAGCACCTTCAGCGTCTCGCGCGTCTTGGCATCGATGGTCAGCGGGGCGGGATATTGGGTCACGGCAAAGCGCACTTTCTTTGGGTTTGCGGGCGGGGTCCGGCCAAAGCGGCTTGCCTTAATGGCCAGCGCCCCTATAGCCGCGCCCTTATCCGCTTCGGGGGCGCAGCGAAAGATAAGTTTGATGCAACAGGATTTGCTCAAGACGGTCAGCCATCTGCTCACGATCGGTGGAGACGAGCGCATCGTCCCCGCACATGCCGATGGCACCAACAAATATTTCAGCTCTCCCTTCCCGCGCCAGACGGTGACCTATGCGTCATCGACCGCGAACGACATCTCGCAGCCGGCCTTCGACCATCTGTGCGATTTCGTGTCCGAGCATGCGCTGACGGCGGACATGGTGGGCACCGACTATGCCGGACATCTGACCGTCCTGCGCGATCGCATCGCGGCGGCTTATGGGCTTCCGCAAGGCACCGATATCGCGTTTTCGGCCTCGGGCACGGACCTCGAATATATCGCGCTCCAGGCCTTTGCCGGACGTGCGCCGCAAGGCGTCCACAATGTGCTGCTCGGCGCGGATGAAGTCGGAAGCGGCTGCATCCTGAGCGCCGCCGGGCAATATTTTGCTGCGCAGACGGCTCTGGGAGTGCCGACGTCGAAGGGGCAGATGGTCCCCGGCCTTGCGCCGGTGTCGCTGTCCGAGGTGTCGGTGCGCAACGGCTTTGGCGAGGCGTTCGACAGCGCGGTGATCGTTGCCGCGATGCGCAGCGAGATCGAGCGCGCGCTGATTGCGGGCAAGTTTCCGCTGCTGCACGTGGTGCACGGATCGAAGACCGGGCTGATCCTCCCGCATCTCGACGATATCGACGCGCTGATCACGCAATATGGCGACTCGATTGGCTTCGTCGTCGATGCCTGCCAGGCGCGGATCACGAGCCCCGCGATCGGTGCCTATCTGATGCGCGGCGCGGTCGTGCTGCTCACGGGATCCAAGTTCATGGGGGGGCCGCCCTTTTCCGGCTTTGCCCTGGTGCCGCGCGCCACGGCGCAGCGCATCGCGCCGCTGGGCGAGGGCATGGCGACGATCTTCCGCCGCGCCGAACTGCCCGAAAGCTGGGCAGGAAACGAACGCCTTCCGGTGAACGGCAATGCCGGGTTGACGGTCCGGCTGGCGGCGGCGCTGTTCGAGCTGGAGCGCTTTCAGGCGCTCGATTTCCACACGATTGCGCGCGTGGTCGAACAATTCCGCTGCGCCTCGCTCGCGCTGGTCGACCGGATCGGCGGCACGCGCGTGACGCCTTATCCGTTTGCCGATCGCGAATCCGCCGGTTCGCACCCGATCGAAATGCGGACGCTGACCACGGTCGATCTGAGCGGCGAGGGCAGGGCGATCGATTTCGACGGCGCGACCGCGATCCAGCTCAGGATGATGCGGTCGGGCGTGCGGCTGGGCCAGCCGGTCAAATGCGCGCGCTTCCAGGGGCCGGACATGGCAGGCAAGGTGCGCGGCACGCTGCGCATCGGCATTTCGATGCCGCAAATGGTGGGATTGGCAGCCATGGGCAACGAGGCCGAGGCGCAGCTGGAGCGCGACATGGCGGCGATCGGCGATGCCTTCGACGCCGCGCTGACGGCCGACTAGTCCCAGGCGCGCCACCCGATACGAAAAAGGGGTGCCCTGCCGGTCTGGCGGGGCACCCCTTTTTGTTGCGACTTAATACCCTTTAGTTGCCGAAAGTGCGCTGCCACCAGCCGCGACGCGGCGGTTCGGTGCTTTCGGCGGGTGCTTCGGCGCCACCGTGTCGGCAGCGTCGGCCTTGGGCGCGGCCTTCTTGCGAGGCGCGCGCTTGCGCTTGGGCTTTTCGGCCACCGGCTCAGGCTCCGCCTCGGTCTGCGCCGGTGCGTCGGCTGTCGTTTCGGCAGCTTCGCTCACCGGTTCGGCGGGCGTTTCAGCCGAAGCCTCGTCGTCAACCGTTTCGGCGCTATCGTCGCCAGCTTCGCCAGCCTTGCGACCGCGACCACCCCGGCGACCACGACGCGCGCGCTTGGGCTTGGCCTCGCCGCTGTCCTCGCTCGCTTCCACGGTCTCGCCGGTGTCGGCCGCATCGACCGGAGCTTCAGCATCGGTCGTGGCAACGGGTTCTTCGCCCTGGTCGAGGGCATCGACCTCGGCCTCGCTACCCGCCTCGCCCTGGGGCAGATCGCCGTCACGCCGGCCTCGCTTGCCGCGACGCCGACGGCGACGCTTCGAGCGGCCACCGCCTTCGCCTTCCTCGCCACCGCGCTGCTGCGCCGGACGCTCGCCGCGCTCCGACCGGTCGCCGCGATCGCCGCGACCGCTGCGCTTTTCGGCGACCTCTTCCTCTTCCTCGATCTCGTCGATCTCGTCTTCGATATCGTCATCGTCCTCGTCGATGATCGGCTGGAAGGTCACGACCTTTTCCGGACGCGGGCCGCTGGCGGTCACTTCCATCTTCGCGCCTTCATTCTCCCCATTGGGCAGAATCTCGATGCGCACGCCGAACCGCTCCTCGATCTCGGCAATGTCGCGGCGCTTGTTGTTGAGGACGTAGATCGACGCTTCCTGGCTGGTGCGCAGCGTGATGATGCTGCCATGGCCGCGCGCGGCCTCTTCCTCCAGCAGGCGCAGCGCCGACAGGCCCGCCGACGATGCGGTGCGGACCAGGCCCGTGCCGTCGCAATGCGGGCAGGTGCGGGTTGACGCCTCGAGCACGCCGGTGCGCAGGCGCTGGCGGCTCATTTCCATCAGGCCGAAGCCCGAGATGCGGCCGACCTGGATGCGCGCCCGGTCGCTCTTCAGCGCATCGCGCATGGCCTTCTCGACCTTGCGGATGTTCGAGCCATATTCCATGTCGATGAAATCGATGACCACCAGGCCCGCCATGTCGCGCAGGCGCAGCTGCCGCGCGATTTCACGCGCCGCTTCCAGATTGGTGTTGAGCGCGGTCGCCTCGATCCCGTGTTCCTTGGTGGAACGGCCGGAGTTGATGTCGATCGACACCAAGGCCTCGGTCGGGTTGATGACCAGATAGCCGCCCGACTTGAGCTGCACGACCGGCTCGTACATCGCCGAAAGCTGGTCCTCGGTGCCATAGCGCTGGAACAGCGGCACGGGGTCCGAATAGCTCTTCACCCGGCGAGCATGGCTGGGCATCAGCAGCTTCATGAAGTCCTTGGCGGCGCGGTATCCGGCTTCGCCCTCGACCAGCACTTCCTCGATATCGCGATTGTAGATGTCGCGGATCGCGCGCTTGATGAGGTCGCTGTCCGAATGGATGATCGCCGGTGCAGAGGCCTTGAGCGTCTTTTCGCGAATCTCGTCCCACAGCCGGGCGAGATAGTCGAAATCGCGCTTGATCTCGGGCTTGGTGCGCGAAAGCCCGGCGGTGCGCACGATGCAGCCCATGGTCGCGGGCAGCTTCATCTCGGCGATGATCGACTTCAGCCGCTTGCGGTCCGATGCGTTGCTGATCTTGCGGCTGATGCCGCCGCCATGCGCGCTGTTGGGCATGAGGACGCAATAGCGGCCCGCGAGCGAGAGATAGGTGGTCAGCGCCGCACCCTTGTTGCCGCGCTCTTCCTTGACCACCTGCACCAGCATCACCTGGCGGCGCTGGATGACGTCCTGGATCTTGTAGCGGCGGCGCAGCGCCATGCGGCTGGTGCGCGCTTCATCACTGGCCTTGGCCTTGCCGCCCCGGCCATCGCGGCGACGGCGACGTCCGCCATTGCGGCCATTGCCATTGTTCTCGCGCGATTCCTCGCTTTCGGCTTCGGTCTCTTCGCTGTCGGCATCGCCTTCGCTGTCGCCCGAAAGCGTTTCGGCAACGATCGGCTCGTCATCGGTTTCGATCAGCCCCTCGTCGGACAGGCCGTCGTCATAGCTGCCTTCCTCGCCGCCGCGGCCAGCGGCATCGTCGGCCTCTTCCTCGGCCGCCAGCGCTTCGGCCTCTTCGCGCGCATGGCGCGCTTCCTCGGCGAGCAGCGCGATCTTGTCCTCGCGCGGAATCTGGTAATAGTCGGGATGGATTTCCGAGAAGGCGAGGAAGCCGTGCCGGTTGCCGCCATAATCGACGAAGGCCGCCTGCAGCGAGGGTTCTACCCTGGTAACCTTGGCGAGATAGATATTGCCCTTGATCTGCTTGTGTTCAGCAGATTCAAAGTCGAACTCCTCAATCCGGTTTCCCTTGAGCACCGCCACCCGGGTTTCTTCCTGGTGGCGCGCATCGATCAACATGCGCGTTGTCATTCAATATTCTCCGTGCGCGCGCACCGGGCGGAACCGGCCGGGTCGCTGCGCTTCTGTCTGTTATGGCGCGACCGCCCCGGATGAAGGGGGCGGTGCGCAAACGGGTTTGTTCGATAAGGATTGTGTCTGCTGAACGGGTTTGCAGGGCGTCAAGCGCACTGGCCGCGTCGCTTTCCCGCAGCCAACCGCCCGGAAGCGGGGTCGCGGAAAAGGCGGTATTCAAACCCATAAAGCGTCAACCTGGTGATACGGCATCCGCGGCAAACTGGGCCGCAATGCTGTCAGTGGATGCGGGCGATGGCCGATTAAGCCAATGAGCCGCAAGGCTTTGCTAGCATCGCTGGGCCAATACAGCAACAAAAAGCTCAATCACGCACCTGGCCTGCCGTTATCGAGAAAGACGATGGCGCAGATCGCGCTCTGCCCATGTCCAGTCCTGCCCGATCATGATGAAATTCTTGTTAACCAGGTCGTTTCACAAGGTTTTTCCCGCTTAACCCTAATCTTGCCTTCATCAAGAGATCAGGCAGGAATCCGGGGATCATGAAATTGCACTGGACCGGACATTCGCGCCGGGGGCATAATATGGCCATGCTCTGGCTGACCTCCATCTGCGCGTCGATGGCATGCGCTGCACCCGTCCAGGCGGGGGAGGTGTCCAATGTCGAAATCCGCGCCAACCAGGTGGTGCTGCATTTCAACGATCCGATCGAAAGTGCGAGCAGCTTCGTGCTGAGCGGCCCGGACCGGATCGCGATCGACATCAAGGGCGCGACGGCGCGGTCCAACGCGCTCAGCCAGCAGGGCCTTTTCCGCAATGTCCGGATGGCCCAGTTCGACAACGACACCGCGCGCGTGGTGCTCGACCTCGACCGCCCGGCGATGGTCAGCGCAGGATCCTTTTCCGAGGACGGCCGCAGCCTGACGCTGTCGGTCAAGGAACTGGGCTCGTCCGAACTGACCGGCGTGCTCAACGCACCGCGTCAGTCGTTCGTGCCGCCCGCCAACTTCCGTGCAGAGCCGCCGCAGCGTCGATACAGCGTGCGCATCCCGCTGCCCAAGCAAGGTGACGCTGCAGATCGCCCGCGCCATCCGCGACGAACTGCTCAAGACCGGGCGCGTCCGGGTCGCGCTGACCCGGGACAGCGACACGTTCCTGGTCTTGCAGGAGCGTTATGGCATCGCCCGGCGTCTGGGCGCGGACCTGTTCATCTCGGTCCATGCCGATGCCGCCGCCTCGCAGACCGCGCGCGGCGCGACCATCTATACGCTGTCCGAAGTGGCCTCCGACCGCGAGGCGGCCCGGCTCGCCGCGCGCGAGAACAAGGCGGACATCCTGAACGGCGTGAACCTTGCCGATGCGCCGTCGGACGTGTCGTCGATCCTGATCGACCTCACCCAGCGCGAGACGATGAACCTCTCGGCGGATTTTGCCCGGCTGTTGCGGCGCGAGGGCGATGCGAAGATGAACTTCCGCACCGATTCCCACCGCTTCGCCTCGCTGATGGTGCTGAAGGCGCCCGATGTGCCATCAGTGCTCCTGGAAACCGGCTATGTCAGCAACGAGGAAGACATCGCGCTGCTCAACTCGGCCAGCTATCGCAAGCGCATCGCGGAATCGGTGGGGCAGGCGGTGACGGTGTTCTTCGCGCGCAAGCTGGCTTCGCGGTAAGTCCGGGCCCAATTCCCCGTCATTCCCG
>NZ_QKVT01000001.1:1604471-1618677 GCF_003426715.1 Blastomonas sp. UPD001 | reverse complement strand
TGCAGGCCGACGCTCAGGCCGCCGACACCCTGCCAGCGCCCGTCATAGGCAATACCCGCAATCGCTTGGCGCACCGTCTCGTGGGTCTGCGGGTTGAATCGGAAATCGGGTTCGGGCGCATCGAGCAGCTGCTCGACCAGCGCGCGCGCATAGGTCACCGAGGCACCGCCGCCATAGCGGCTCACCCGCTCGCGCCCGCGCAGCGCCGCGTGCAGCGTGTGGCGGCGCGGACCCTCGGTGAAGGACTTGCTGATGCGCAGTTCCCCGCTGGTTCCGGCGAGCGACAGCGGCGGGTCGCTGGTGATGCGGCGGACGGCGGTACCGTCCGGGCGCAAGGCGGTGAAGTTGGTCGCGAAATTCGTCGCGCTGTCCGATGTCGAGCGGAACAGGCCCGCCGCGAGGTCCCAGCCTCCGCCCAGCCGCTCTTTGGTCAGCGCGCCATAATGCTGCACCGTGTTGCGCTGGTCCGCCCATTCGGGGCCTGGGAACTTGCGACGCTCGATGCGCGGCGGCAGGAATGCGCCTTCGGGCGTGTAGAGCGGCGCGGCCTCGCGATTGTACAGGTCGATCCGGCTCCAGAACGGGATCACCTCGATATTCCGCCTCGGCTTCCACCGCGCCGCGAGCGCATAGGAGCCGAAGAACGACTGGTTGCCCGGCGCCAGCTCATCGACGAAACCCGCCACCCCCGCAACCAGGCTCAGACGGTCCTTGATCACCGGAATCTGCGTGTCGATTTCCAGCCTGCCGCCGCCCCAGCTGTTCAGGCCGAGCATCGTGCTGACCACCAGATCGTTGCCTGCAGGGCGTATCCTGTAATCGACGATGCCCGTGGGTGCCGGAAAGAGGTAATTCTGCGCGGTCAGGCCGACGCGCACGACATTGCTCTGCACCAGCCGGTCGGTGAAAGACGCCGGGCGGTCGAAATACAGCCCTTCGAGCCGGATGTTATTGGCGGTGACCGGAGAAAATCCGCGCACGTCACTACCGCTGTACAGCCCGACCCGCTCGTTGCCGATGCTGGTGCCGAAGGCATCCTCGGCCCCGGCAGCGGCATTGTCGGTCACACGCTGCGCAAGGGCTGGAGATGCCGAAACAAGGCTAGCGGTCGATAGCAGGATCGAAGCGCGGAACGTCCGCCAAATCGTCCGGGCCAAAGGGTTTCTCGCTGAACAGATAATCATAATAGAACTCGCGCAGGCGCTGGTGGTAAGCGCGAATGCGCATCTGATAGTCAAGCTGGGCGGCAACATCGGTGCGCGCGAGCGCGGTCATCGCCTGGGCCAGACCGGCGGGCGGCAGCAGCCATCCCGCAGTTCTGGCAAGCTCTGCCCGGCGGGCGATCCCGTCGCGATAGGCCGCAGATTGCTGCGCCACATGCCGGTCACCCAGGTGCTGGAAGGCGAAATACCATTTCCAGTGAAAGGTCGGCGGGATCGCCGCACCGGGTGCGAGCTGCGGATAGAGCTTGAGGAAATCGCGCATCGTCTGATCGCGCGGACGGTCCCATCCGGCATGGACATATTCGCGATTCTCGCGTGCCAGCGCCGCGCCATCGGGCACCGGCACGGCGGCGTTGATCGCCAGGTTAGCCCCTGCCGGCGCAACCAGCGTCAGCGCAAACCAGATCGCCGCGAGCGAGGCGGCATGCACCGCCGAGCGCGAGCCCCGCCGCGCGACGATGAGGATGATGGCGGTCCACAGCAAAGCGACGAGCCCGATCAGCCCGGCAAAGCCGAGGGCGCGCAAGGGCGCGGTGCCAGCGACCAGCGCGCCGACCGCGAAGGGCAGCAGCAGCGCCATCAGCACGCCGCCCAGACGCACCAGCACGCGCGCGCTCCAGAGGCGCCGGTTCGCGCCGGGCAAGGCGGCAAGCGCATGATAGCGCCCCGCCTCGCGCTCACCCGACCACAGGTCGTGGAGCAGCGCGATCAGCACCAGCGGCGCGAGATAGATGACGACAAAGGCGAGGTCGAACCGCCCCGGCAGTGCGAGTTCGGGATTGGCGGCTTCGTTCTCGTAGATCTGCGCCTCGAGCGCGAGCGCGCGGACGCGCAGCAAGGCGGGCGCGATGTCGCGGCTGCCGAGCGCGGCAAAGGCCAGGTCCGATGGCGCGTCCCAGGTCGGCTGGAACCCGTAATAGGCGCCCGAGCCGGCATCCTCGACAAACGCCGCCAGCGCGCGCTCCTCGGTGGCCTGCCCTGCGATCATCCGGTCGATCGCCGCCCGATCGCGCGCGACGCTGGCCAGGCCCAGCGCGACCGCCGCGCTGGCACAGATCGCGAGCAACGCCAGCGCCATCAGCGCCGATCTGCTGCGCAGCATGAAGCCGAATTCACGCGCCAGGTTGCTCATAACCCTGCCCTTTCGAGCCGGCGGCGCGCAAAGGCGAACAGGCCCATCGCCACCGCAACCCATAGCGCGAGCACCGCCAGCGGCATCGCCATCGCGCCTGCACGCTCACCCGGGCTGGGCGCGGAGAAATCGAAATCGGGGATCGTCTTCCAGAAATCGGCGGAGATGCGCGTGCGGCGGTCGGCAATCGGGTCCTTGCTGCGCGCGGCGTCATCGGCGCTGGCGACGGCGCTTGCCTGCAGCCCGTTGAGCTTCTGCACCATGTCGTAGCGATAGGCCTCGGCAGCAGCCAGAAAGGCGAGATGCGTACCGAGATCGGTCGCCGCCCCGGTCATCGACGCGCGGCGCACCGCGAGCGCCGGGCTGATGATGCCGAGGGTTGTGAGTGTCTCGGTCTGCGCGTTCTGGATGGCGGCGGCGCGCGCGGCATAGTCCTTGAACAGCTGCGAGGTCAGCCGCTCGCCTTCCTGCGCCAGCACGCCGCGATAGTTGAACGGCAGGTCCTCGACCCGGGTGACGTTATATTGCTTGAGCAGCTTCGCCTTGAACGCGGCGAAATGCGGGTCGTTGGGATTGTGGCTGTCGCCGATGCGGCGCAGGTCTGCGGCAATGGCAAATTCGGTATCGACCCGGCTCGGCAGAGGCTCGGCCACGCCGACCCAGGCCGCCGCCGCGCGCGGGACCAGCACCACGACGATCGCCCAAGCCGCGATCAGCGTGACCAACGCGCCCTGCGCACTGCCCGCCAGCGCCGAGACCGCGGTGATGACCAGCACCCAGACGAGCAGATAGCCGCCATAGGACAAGGCCGTGAGCGCCGCGATGCCCGCCTCGCCCGGCTGCTGCACGGCGGCCCAGCCGAGCGCGGCAAAGGCGGGTGCCATCGCCAGCACCGCCGCCACGCCGAGCGCCAGCGCCTTGCCGCCCAGGATCGACCAGGCCCCTGCACCATAAGCCGCAAGCGCGCGCAGACTGCCGCGCTCGCGCTCGCGGGCGATGCTCGCAAAGCCCAGAAACACCAGCAGCAGCGGTGCGAGCGTCTGCAGCACGAAGGCGGGGGTCAGCTGGCCGAAGCGGACAAGATCCGAAGACTCCCGCGCCGCGCCGAAGGTGGCGCTGTTCTGCCGGTGCCCCTCGAGAAACAGCAAGGTGCCGGTAAACGCATCGACCCCTGGATCGAACGCGGCGAGCGGGCCCACCGGGCGCAAGGCATAGGTGCCGTAATGCACCATGCGGTGCGGATGCCGGTCCGGCTGCGCCTTGAACTGCGCATCGGTCGCGGCCTGAGCCTCCGCCCGCATCTTCGCTGCTGCTGCCATCTGCGTCGCCGAGGTCACTGCCGCTATGGCCGAAAGCAGCAGCAGTGTCGCGATCCCGACCAGCGCCAACCGCGAGCGCAGCATCAGGCGCAGCTCGGCGCCCGCGATCGTCAGCGCCTGGTTCATCGCACCGTCGCAAAGCCATCGTGAAGGGCATTGAGGTCAAAGCGCGGTTCGCTGGTTTGCGCCGACCATTCGCTGGCGATCCTGCCGCCCGAGATCAGGCCGATCCGGTCGGCGGTATCGGCCGCGCCGAGCAGGTCATGCGTCACCATCAGCACCGCCACGCCGCGCGCCGCGAGCGTTTCGAGCAGCGCGTGAAAGTCCGCCGAGGCTGCGGGGTCGAGCCCCGAGGTCGGCTCGTCGAGCAGCAGCAGCGGCGTATCGCGCAGCATCGCGAGCGCGATCGCGGTCTTCTGCCGCATGCCCTTGGAAAAGCTGCCCGCGCGCTGTTCCCAGGCTGGGGCGGCCAGGCCCACCGACAGGAATGCTGCCTCGATCTCGGCCCGGCTGCGGCGGCAATCGGCGATCTTGAGCAGATAGTCGACATTCTCGCGCGCGGTCAGATGGTCATAGAGCGCCACGTTTTCCGGCAGATAGGCGATCTGCGCGCGCACCGCCTCGATGGCAGTGGCCGGGTCCTGCCCGCCGATCGTGAGCCCGCCGCCCGAACGCGCGAGAAAGCCGAGGATCGCGAACAATGTCGTCGATTTGCCCGCGCCATTGCCGCCTAGCAGCGCATAGATTTCGCCCGCCGCCAGCGTCAGCGACAGGCCGTCGACGATGCGCCGCCCGCCGCGCTCGACGACGAGCTGGTCGATCACCAGAACGGGATTGGACATGCAAAGGATCCTTCAGAACGACAATCTCAGCGCCACCGACGCCGCACGCGGCGTCCCGGGCTGCACCCAAAGCTGCGAGAAGCTGTTGGTATAATATACTGTATCAAACAAATTCGTGACGTCAGCGAAAACTTCCACATTTTCAAGGACCTTCCACGCCGCGAACAGCCGGACCAGCGTGTAGTCGGGCAGTTCGAAGGCCGTTCCGGTCTCGCCGAGCCGCGTTCCGACATGCTGCACGCCGCCGCCAATCGTCAGCCTGGTGTCACCGATATCGAAGCCGCGCGATGCCTGGAGGCTGAGCGTCTGGCGCGGAATGTTGATCAAGCGGTCGCCGCGGCGGATAGGCAGGCCGAAATTGAGATCGGCGACATCCTGCCGCGCTTCGGCATCGACAAAGGCATAGGAGAACCACAGGTCGATATCGCCGGGCAGCTTGCCCATCAGGTCGAATTCGAGCCCCCGGCTGCGCGCCTTGCCGATCGGCAGCGAGAAGCCGGGATTGGCCGGGTCCGCCGCGAGCACGTTCGACTTGGACAAGGTGAACAGCGAGACCGTGCCCTGCAGCGCATCGTCGAACAGGCCGAATTTTGCGCCGATTTCGGCCGACTTGCTGGTTTCCGGATCGAACAGACGACCTGCAGCCGTTGCACCCAGATTGGCACGGAAGCCCTCGCCATAAGCGGCGTAGAGCGAGACCGCGCGCGATGCGGTATAGACGATACCCGCCTGCGGGCTGAACCGGCTGTAGCTGCGGCTGGCGGCAGTGTTGTTGGCCCGGTTGAGGCTCTCCACGGTGATGTCGTCGAAGCGCCCGCCCAGGCGAATCTGCAGCGAATCGGTTATGCTGATCTGGTCCTGCACATAGGCGCCGACCGCGCGCTGCTGGTCGAGCCGGTTGGTCTGCGGCCCCGGAGCGGGCAGCGGGAAGCGGCCATGGACCGGGTTGAACACATCGATATCGTTGCTCGCCTGCGCGGTGGTCGCAGCGCCGATTGAGGGCGGACGGAAGCGAAGGAAAAGCTGGCTGTTGTCGAACTCGTCATAATCGACGCCCAGCAGCACGCGGTGCGTCAGGCCGCCCGTCGCGAACCGCCCCGCGATCTCGCCGCGCAGCACGAAATGCTCGCCTTCATACAGGCGGAAGCGACGCTGGCGCGAGAGCGAGCGACCGTCGCGGAAGAGCCGCTGGCGCGCCGTGGCAAGTTCGGGCTCGGTGGAAAAGCCCTCGAGCCGCGTCTCGCGATACTGGGTGCCGATCAGCAGGCTCCAGTCCTCGTTGAACTTGTGGTCGAGCTGCACCTGATGTCCGGTCGCATCCGCCTCGATCGGCCCATCGCCCGGTTCGCCGAAGAAATCGCGGCGCGACACCCGGCCCAGCACGCCGCCGATCGCCACGGTGCCGCGATCGAAATCCGCCTCCTGCCGCGTCAGCTCGAGGTCATAGCTGATCGTCGTATTCTCGCCGAGCTTGAGCAGGAACGACGGCAGAAAGCCGACCCGCTCGGACCCCACGGTGCGGCGAAAGCTGTCCGACTTCTCGTAAAAGCCGATCAGCCGCACCGCCGCGACATCGCCGATCGCGATGTTGACATCGGCATCGGCGCGGCGGCGATCGAAGCTGCCGGCTTGTACATTGATCCGCCCCCGCGTGTCGAAATCCGCGTGCTTGGTGACGATATTGACGGTGCCGCCCGGCTCGCCGCGACCGAACAGTGCGGCATTGGGCCCTTTCAGGATCTCGATCCGCTCGACGCCCGCGACATCGCGCGTCCCGCCGAAGCCGCGCCCGCCGTTGAAGCCGTTGACCAGATAGCCCGAGGGCAGGTTCTCGTCCCCGGCAAACCCACGCACGGCATAGGCATCCCACAGTCCGCCGAAATTGTTCTGCCGCGCCACCGAGGCCGACAGATCGAGCGCGTCGGTAAGCCGCGTCAGATTGTTGGCGTCGATCTGCTCCTGGCCGATCTGGGTAATCGCCTGCGGCGTCTCGCGCAGCGTGAAGTCACCGCGATAGGCCTGACGCTGACCGGTGACGATGATGTTGTCCTCGGCCTCGAGCGCGTCGCCGGGCTGTTCCTGATCGGCCCAGGCGGTGCCAGGCGTGACCGCAGTCCCCGCCAGCATCATCGAGACCAGGCCAAAAGCGAAACGTGACATGACAGCGTGTACCCCCCACAAGAGCGCCGCATCCCCCCCGGGAGCGTCGGAGCGAGGCGCGTGATATAGTATATCATCCGGAGGTCAAGAGTGTTTTGCTGCTAGATCCGGGGGCACCCGATGGCAGCATGCATATGCCTGAGGACGCCGCGAGGAACCGCGATCGCTCGACCTTCGTGAGGATAGAAAAGCGGGGCAAGGGGGCCATCGCTAGGGAGAATGCGGGGATTGCGTGCAGCTTCAGGGTCGAGCGCGAACGCTGGACGGCGGGGCACCACCGCGTCCGCCGCCGGACCCAAGGTGGAACTGATCCCCGCCGGTCGTCGCTATCGCGGGAGGCTAAGCCCCGACGCTCGAAGCGCTTGCCTCATGGCACGCGCGCCGGCACCGCGCATCGCGGTGCCATACCTTATCGATAACAATGCTGTGCGGGGTTTAATCTGCAGCCATTCACCGTGCAGTTTGGCGTCGTGCACTGCGACGGGAAGCGAACGGCTCAGCCTTTCGCTCCCCGCAGTGGCACGGCTTTCGCCTGAGGCCGTCTTCGGCCTCAGGCGAGAATAGTCGCATCAGGCGCGCGGATATCGGCCCGCCTGCTTCTTGTCCTGGTGCCGCTTGACCAGATAGCCACCGGCTCCCAGCAGCAGCATCGACGGCAGGCTCATCCGCGAGATGATGAACGGGATGGCCGATGCCGCGATCGCGCCGGTGGTTGCGCCTGCGGCGCTGTCTGCCTTGGGCGACTTGCCCGCAATCTTGGCACCGAGATAGGCGCCGATAATGTTCTTGATCATGCTGTTGCTCCTTGTCTCCCCGAATACCGGACAGGGCGGATATGGTTCCCTCGCGCTGCGGGTTTGTAGTGAAAGGCCGGGGACCGGAACTCCGCCCCTTGCAAGGCGTAAGCCCTGCCAGACGGGAGCAGGACCAGCCATGATCGACAAAATGACAAAGCTACAGACCTTTGCGCGGGCAGGTTGGTTCGCGCGCGGCGTGGTCTATTGCCTGCTTGGCGTGCTCGCCCTCACCGGCACCGGCGCATCCGACGCCAGCCCGCAGGGAGTGTTCCGATCGGTGCAGGACATGCCTGGCGGATCGTGGCTGCTCGGGCTGCTCGCGCTCGGCCTCGCCTTTTACGGCGCGTACCGGCTTTACAGCGCAGCGATGGACAGCGAGGGCAAGGGCGACGACACCAAGGGCGCGGCCATTCGCATCGGCTATGCGGCAAGCGGTTTGGCGCATTTCTTCCTCGCTTATGCCGCAGCGCGCCTGGCAATGGGCCAACCCTCCAGCGGCGACGGCGCGACCGAGCAGCGCGCGGCGGACATGGTGCTCGATGTACCGATGGGCGGAGCGTTGATCGGCGCGCTGGGCCTGGCGTTCCTCGCCGCTGCCGCGCACCAGGCGATCAAGGCCTGGACCACCGAATTCATGGCGGACACCGGCCCCGGTGCGCCGCGCTGGGTGGTGCCGATCGGCCGGGCGGGACTGGCCGCGCGCGCGGTCGTCTTCGCGGTCATCGGCCTGTCGCTGATCAGCGCAGGATGGTTCGGTTCCGCGGGCGAGGTGAAGGGCCTGGGCGATGCGCTGTCATCGCTGGCCGACCACCCCGAACTTTATGCGCTGGTCGGGATCGGGTTGTTCCTGTTCGGCGTGCACAGTTTCGTCGACGCGCGCTGGCGGCGCGTGCGCAACGACGATGTGGTGAACGTGCTCAAGGCGCGGGCGCGGGCTCGCTGAATACACAGCCCGATCGGCGGCAATTACATCGCGAGGCATCGCCCGAGCCGGGCTCATGATGCCCTCCGGAGTGCCTGCCAACGTTCGGGAAGCGTCACGAGCGGTTCGTGATCATTTCCGCAATCACAGGGAACTATCGAGGCTTTCGGGGCTTGGGAGTTCGCAAGGAGTCCTGAATGCCCGATGAACTGATCGTCAACGGAACGCCCCATCCGCTTCCGCAAGACCCCCGTGTCACCCTGCTCGATTTTCTCCGGCACGATCTGGGGCTGACCGGCACCAAGAAAGGCTGCGACCACGGTCAGTGCGGCGCTTGCACGGTGATCGTCAACGGGCTGCGCATCAACAGCTGCCTCACGCTCGCGGCGATGCACGAGGGCCATCAGGTCACGACGATCGAGGGCCTGGGCATTGCGGACGAGCCTTCGCCGCTGCAGCGCGCGTTTGTCGAGCATGACGGATTTCAGTGCGGCTATTGCACGCCGGGGCAGATCTGTTCGGCGACCGCGATGCTCGACGAGATCGCGAATGGCTGGCCGAGCGATGCCAGCGAGACGCTCGACGGCCCGCTCGAGGCCAGCGGCGCGGAAATTCGCGAGCGGATGAGCGGCAATCTGTGCCGCTGCGGCGCCTATGCCAATATCGTCGCCGCGATCCGCGACGTCGCCAAATCGGAGCCTGCGGCATGAGGCCGTTCCAGTACCAGCGCGCGCATTCGATCAGCGATGCCTCGACGATCGCGGCACTGCCCGAGGCGATGCTGATCGCGGGCGGCACCAACCTGCTCGACATGATGAAGCTGCAGGTCGCCACCCCTTCGCAGCTCGGCGATATCGGGCGGATCGGGCTCGACGGCATTCAGGATGCCCCCGACGGAGGCCTGCGCATCGGCGCGCTGGCGACCAACACCGCCACTGCCGTGCATCCGCGCGTCCGCGCCGATTATCCGGTGCTCGCCCGCGCGATCCTGGCCGGCGCGACGCAGCAACTGCGCAACAAGGCGACGACCGGCGGCAATCTGTGCCAGCGTACGCGCTGCTATTATTTCATGAACGTCGACCAGCCCTGCAACAAGCGCAATCCGGGCAGCGGCTGCGGTGCGATCGGCGGGGTAAACAAGCTGCACGCGGTGCTCGGCACCAGCGACCAGTGTATCGCGACCTATCCCGGCGACATGGCGGTGGCGCTGACCGCGCTGGGCGCAAAGGTTGTCATCGCGAAGAGCGACGGCGCCGAGAGGACCGTGCCGGTGCGCGACTTCCACCTGCTGCCCGGCGACACCCCATGGCGCGACAATGTGCTGGAGGCAGGCGAGTTGATCGTCGCGGTTACCCTGCCCCCGCCGATCGCGGCGACGCAGCTCTACCGCAAGGTGCGCGAGCGGTCGTCCTATGCCTTTGCCCTGGTCTCGATCGCGGCCGTGATCGCGATCGACGATGGCAAGTTCGCCCGCGCCGATCTCGCCTTTGGTGGCCTCGCGCACAAGCCGTGGCACGACCCGCGCATCGGCGAACTGCTCGTCGGCGCGGCCCCCTCGCCAGGACTGTACGACCAGGCCGCCGACCTTCTGCTCGAAGCGGCAGAAGGCCATGGCGACAATGATTTCAAGATTCCGCTCGCCCGGCGCACGTTGCACGCGGTGCTGGCCGAAGCGGTGGAGAAGGCGGCATGAGCGTGCATGTGAAGCAGGACAAGCCTGCGACCGACAACCGGCTCGACACGATGCGCCAGGGCGTGATCGGCAAGCCCGTCTCGCGGATCGAAGGGCTGGCCAAGGTCACCGGCACCGCGCCCTATGCCGCAGAATATCCCGTCGAGGGCTGCGTCGAGGGCGTGCTGGTAACAGCGACCATCACCCGGGGCACCATCGTGCGCATCGACGCCGAAAGCGCGCTTGCCATGCCCGGCGTGATCGCGGTGATCGATGACGAGCGGCTCACCACGCGCCCCGCCCAGGGCACCGCCAACGAGGCTCCGCAGCAGAAGCCACGCACGATCTGCTATTGGGGTCAGCCGGTAGCGCTGGTGGTGGCAGAAAGTTTCGAACAGGCGCGCGATGCGGCCAGGCATCTGGTCGTCGAATACAAGCCCGACGAAGCAGCGCCCGTCGAAGCGGACCCGAGCATTGCCGAGGAACAGGAAGACGAGACCGTCCGCGAAGGCAATCTCGACAAGGCAATGTCCGACGCGGCCTATGCGGTCGATGTCACCTATACAACCAAGGGCCATGCCTCGGCGGCGATGGAGCCGCATGCCGCGATCGCGCAATGGGACGGCGAACGCCTGACCGTCCATGCCTCGCTGCAGATGCTGAACTACAACATTACCGAACTGTCCGATGCGCTCGACCTGCCCGAGGACAGGATCCGCCTTATCTCGCGCTATGTCGGCGGCGGGTTCGGGTCGAAGCTCGGGATCAGCGAGGAAGCGGTTGCGGCCTCTATCGCCGCGATGCAGCTCGAACGCCCCGTGCGCGTCGTGATGTCGCGCCAGCAGGTGTTCCAGAGCATCATGCGACGGTCGGAGACGACGCAGCGGCTGCGGCTGGCGTGCGATGCCGACGGCAGGCTGACCGGCTTCGGGCACGAGGCGCTGGTCTCCAACCTTCCCGGCGAGGAATTTGCCGAACCGGTGCTGCAATCCTCGCATTTCCTCTATCCGGGCGAGCATCGCGAGCTGGTGCTGAAGCTCGCCCGCATCCACCGCATGACCGCAGGCTCGGTCCGCGCGCCCGGCGAGGCCGTGGGCATGCCCGCGCTCGAGGCGGCGATGGACGTGCTTGCCGAGCGTGCCGGGATCGATCCGGTCGAGCTGCGCTTGCGCAACATTCCCGACAAGGACCCCGAACAGGGCCTGCCCTTCTCGTCGCACAAGCTCGCCGAATGCCTGCGCCAGGGCGCGGAAGCGTTCGGCTGGGACAGCGGACCGCGCAAGCCCCGCCTGCGCCGCGAGGGCGAATGGTGGATCGGCACCGGGATGGCGAGCGCCGCGCGCGTGCACAATGTCGCCGCAGCCAGGGCACGCGTCACGCTCAGGGCGGATGGCACCGCGCTGGTCGAAACCGACATGACCGATATCGGCACCGGGACCTACACCATCGTCGCGCAGGTTGCGGGCGAGATGCTGGGCTTGGCGCCCGACCAGGTGCTGGTTGACCTCGGTGACAGCAACCATCCGCGCGGGCCCGGATCGGGCGGCAGCTGGGGAGCCCCGTCGATCGGCTCTGCGGTCTATGTCGCGTGCATGGCGATCCGCGAGGCGCTGGCCGACACCCTCGGCATCGACGAGACCGCGCTGGTGCTCGCCGACGCCAAAGCGGGCAACGGCACGCCGTTGACCGAATTGCTCGGCGGCAAGGATCTGGTGCGCGAAGGCCATTACGAGCCGGGCAAGATCACCGATGATTATCTCGCCTCGGGCTTCGGCGCGTTCTTCGCCGAGGTGCGGGTCAACCACTATACCGGCGAAACCCGGGTGAACCGCATGCTCGGCGCGTTCGGCTTCGGCCGGGTGCTCAACGCCAAGACCGCGCGCTCGCAATGCCTGGGCGGCATCACCTGGAGCATCGGCATGGCGCTGACCGAGGCGCTCGAGTTCGATCCGCGCGACGGGCATCTCGTCAATCGCGATCTCGCCGAATATCACGTTCCCGTGCACCGCGACGTGCCCGATCTCGACGTGGTGCTGGTCGAGGAGCGCGATGCCGCCGCGAGCATTATCCAGGCCAAGGGCATTGGCGAGCTGGGCATGTGCGGCGGCGCGGCGGCGATCGCCAATGCGATCTACAATGCCTGCGGCGCGCGCGTGTTCGATTATCCGATGACCCCCGACCGGGTGCTTGCCGCGATGCCCGACTGACGGTCGGCGGCACCCCCCGGCGGGGCCGCGACGCGTTTGGACAAAGCGATTTCAATGGGCTAGACCCTGGCCATTGCCATTCTCAGCGAGACCCCCTGCCGTGCAGACCAACCGCAATGTCCTCCGCGCCAGCGGCCAAGCCAACCGATGGGCGATCGCCGGGCTGGTCGCGGGCATCGTGTTCTTCGTGCTCAGCGCAGGGATCGCCTATCTCAACATCGCCAATATGCGCGCCAGCGATTCCGCGATCCGCAAGACGCATACGGTGCTCAATGCGCTCGACGACATGCTGGCCGCGGCGCTCGACGCGGAGACCGGGCAGCGCGGCTATCTGCTGACCGGGCGCGAGGCCTATCTCGAGCCCTATGTCGAAGGCGCCGCGCTGGCGCGCGCCAAGCTCACCGTGCTGGAAGCGATGATGCAGGGCGATGCCGTGCAGGAAGACAATGTCGCGCAGCTCGAACGCAATGTGGAGCAGAAGCTGCGCGAACTCGATGCGACGATCCGACTGCGGCGCGACGAGGGCTTCGCTGCGGCACTGGCGGCCGTGGATTCGGACCGTGGCAAGGCGGCGATGGACGCGATCCGCGCGCAGATTGCCAGCATGGCGCGCGAGGAACTGCGCAAGCGGCAGTCCAACATCGACCAGATGGCCGCCGCCTCGAACACCGCCGTGGTCAGCGCGGTGGTGACCAGCGCCAGCGGCATCGCGCTGACCATCGCCATCTTCCTGCTGATGGTACGCAGCATGCGCCAGCGCGAACGGCAGCAATGGCTGCAGCAGGCTCAGGTCGATCTTTCGTCCGCGATGATGGGCGACAAGTCGATCGAGGATCTTGCGGCCGCCATCCTTGCCTTCCTCGCCGACAAGACCGGCAGCCGCGCCGGTGCGCTGTTCAAGGGCGAAGGCGGCAGCTTCAACCGCGCGAGCATGCTCGGCGTCGCCCAGGGGGCGGACGTACCGGTCAGCTTCACGCTGAACGAGGGCCTGCTCGGCAAGGCAGCGGTCGATGGCCGGTTGATCGTGCTCAACGATATTCCACAAGGCTATCTTTCGATCGGTTCGGCGCTGGGCAGCGACGTCCCGCGCCACCTGGTGATCGCACCGACCAAGGCCGACGACCGCGTCAATGGCGTGATCGAGCTCGGCTTTCTCGATCCCGTCGACGAGCTGGTGCTCGAGCTGCTCGAACAGTCGAGCGGATCGATCGGCATCGCGCTGCGGTCCGCCCGGTTCCGCACGCGGCTGCAGGATGCGCTCGAGGAGACGCAGCGCCAGGCCGGCGAGCTGCAGGCGCAGAGCGAGGAGCTGCGCGTCTCGAACGAGGAGCTTGAGGAACAGGGCAATGCGCTGCGCGAAACCCAGGCACGGCTCGAGCTGCAGCAGGTCGAGCTCGAACAGACCAACAGCCAGCTCGAGGAGCAGGCGCAGGCGCTGGAAACGCAGCGCGACGACCTGGAACGCGCCTCCGCCGCGCTGCAATTGAAGGCGCGCGAGCTCGAACAGGCGAGCCAGTACAAGTCCGATTTCCTTGCCAATATGAGCCACGAGCTGCGCACCCCGCTCAACTCGCTGCTGATCCTGTCGAAACTGCTCGCCGACAATCCCGAAGAGCGGCTGTCCGAGGAGCAGGTCAAGTTCGCGCGCACCATCTATTCGGCGGGCAACGATCTTCTGGTGCTGATCAACGACATTCTCGACCTGTCGAAGATCGAGGCCGGGCATATCGAGATCCAGCCCGCGCCGGTGCTGACAGACCGACTGGCGAGTGACATGCAGAAGGTCTTCCAGCCGATCGCCGACGAGCGCGGCCTGACGCTCGAGATCGAGCGCGACGCGGATTGCCCCGAGACGATCGAGACCGACCGGATGCGGCTCGAACAGGTGATCAAGAACCTGTTGTCGAACGCGCTCAAGTTCACCGAGCGCGG
>NZ_QKVT01000001.1:1597731-1604371 GCF_003426715.1 Blastomonas sp. UPD001 | reverse complement strand
CGCGGCAGCGTCCGGCTCGGCTTCGCGCCCGTCGGCGAGGACCGGCTGGCGATCAGCGTCGCCGATACCGGGATCGGGATCGCCCAGGAACAGCAGGACAGCATCTTCGAGGCGTTTCAGCAGGCCGATGGGACGATCAGCCGCAAATACGGCGGAACCGGACTGGGTCTTTCGATCTCGCGCGAATTGGCGCGGCTGCTGGGCGGCAGGATCAGCCTGGAAAGCAAGGTCGGAGAAGGCAGCCGCTTCACGCTCACCATCCCGATTGCCTATGATCCCGCCCTGGTACCGTCGCGCCAACTGGCTCCCGCCGCGCCCCGGCAGCGCGCCGCCAGACAGGGTGCCGTGCCGCGGATCGCGGCCGACGACCGCGCAGTGCTGAGCGAAGGCAAGCAGCTGCTGCTGGTGATCGAGGACGATGCGACCTTCGCCGGGATCGTCTGCGACCTGTCGCGCGAGATGGGTTTCCAGTGCATCGTCGCCAGCACCGCGCAGGAGGCGATTGCGCTGGCCGGCGAATATCGCCCGCACGCGATCGTGCTCGATATCGGCCTGCCCGACCAGTCGGGCCTCACCGTGCTCGACCAGCTCAAGCACAAGGACGAAACCCGGCACATCCCGATCCATGTCATCTCGGGAGCCGATCAGGGCCCGACGGCGCTGGCGTTGGGCGCGGTCGGCTTTCTCGGCAAGCCCGCGCGGCGCGACGAGCTCGCCGAGGTGCTGGCGACGCTCCAGGCCAAGCTGGTGTCGCGGATGCGTCGCGTGCTGATCGTCGAGGACGACGCCGTGCAGCGCGAGGCGGTGGGTCAGTTGCTCAAGTCGCAGGATGTCGAGACCGTGGGCGTCGGCACAGCGGCCGATTGCCTTGCCCGGTTGCGCGGCGAGGCGTTCGATTGTGTCGTGCTCGACCTGTCGCTGCCCGATGCGTCGGGCTTTGCCGTGCTCGAGGAGCTGAGCGCCGACGGGGACCACGCCTTCCCGCCGGTGATCGTTTATACCGGGCGCGAACTGACCGCCGACGAGGAGCAGCGGCTGCGGCGCTATTCGAGCTCGATCATCATCAAGGGCGCCAAGTCCCCCGAGCGGCTGCTCGACGAAGTGTCGCTGTTCCTGCACCAGGTGGTCGCCGATCTGCCGCCCGAACAGCGCAAGATGATCGAGAAGGCGCGCCACCGCGACGCCGCGCTCGAAGGCCGCCGCATCCTCATCGTCGAGGATGACGTGCGCAACGTCTATTCGCTCACCAGCGTGCTCGAACCGCGCGGCGTGGTGACGCAGATCGCGCGCAACGGCCAGGAGGCGATCGACGCGCTGGAAGCGGCAGGCGAGGATTCGGACAAGGCGATCGACCTGGTGCTGATGGATGTGATGATGCCGGTGATGGACGGGCTTACCGCGGCGCGCACCATCCGCAGCGAGGCGAAATGGGCCAGGCTGCCGATCATCATGCTCACCGCCAAGGCGATGCCCGATGACCAGCAGAACTGTCTGGACGCCGGCGCGAACGACTATATGGCCAAGCCGATCGATGTCGACAAGCTGCTGTCGCTGGTGCGCGTATGGATGCCGCGCTGATGGCCGAGAATATCGAGGATATCGAGATCGAGCTGCTGCTCGAGGCGGTGTACCAGCATTATCACTATGATTTCCGGGGCTATGCGCGCGCGTCGCTCAAGCGCCGGTTGCTGCATGCGCGCAAGCAGCTGGGCTATGACAGCATCTCGGCGATGCAGTCCGATGTGCTGCACGACCGCACGATGCTGCCGCGGCTGCTCAACTATCTCACCGTCCAGGTCAGCGAGATGTTCCGCGATCCTTCCTATTTCCGCGCGCTGCGCGAAAAGGTGATCCCGCACCTGCGCACCTATGCCTCGCTCAAGGTCTGGGTCGCCGGGTGCAGCAATGGCGAGGAGCTGTATTCGCTCGCCATCCTGTTCCGCGAGGAAGGGCTGGCGCACAAGACGATGTTCTACGCTACCGACATCAACCCCAATGCGCTGAAGGCCGCTGAGGCCGGCGTCTATCCGCTCGACCGGATCCGGCTGTTCACCGAGAACCATCAGCAGGCAGGTGGCCTTACCTCGCTGTCGGATTACTACACCGCCGACTATGGCCGCGCGGTCTTCGACAAGTCGCTGCGCAACCAGGTCGTGTTCTCGGACCACAGCCTGGTCACCGACAGCGTGTTCGGCGAAATGCAGCTGATCTCGTGCCGCAACGTGCTGATCTATTTCAACCGCGAGCTGCAGAACCGTGCGGTCGGACTGTTCAGGGATTCGCTCGCGCGGCGCGGTTTCCTGGGCCTGGGCTCGAAGGAAAGCCTGCGCTTCAGCGAGCATGCCGGAGCGTTCAGCGAATTCGTCAGCGACGAGAAAATCTACCAGCGGGGCCTGACATGACCGACAAGGCGGTGGTGATCGGGGCATCGGCGGGGGGCGTGCAGGCGCTGTCGCAGATTCTTCCGGCCTTGCCGGGAAACTTTCCCCTCCCCATTTTCGTTGTGGTCCATGTCCCGCCGCGCCGGGACAATGCCCTGGTCCAGCTGCTGGCCGCCAAATGCGCACTTCAGGTCAAGGAAGCCGAGGACAAGGAAATGGTGACGGGGGGGATGATCTATTTCGCGCCGGCGGATTATCACCTGCTGGTCGAGGAGGGCGGAACCCTCGCGCTATCCTCGGAGGAACCGGTCAACCATTCGCGCCCCGCGATCGACGTCCTGTTCGAATCCGCCGCCGATGCCTATGGCCCGGCGCTGACCGGGATCGTGCTGACCGGCGCGAACCATGACGGCGCCGATGGGCTGAAGGCGGTGGGTGCGGCAGGCGGGGTTGCGCTGGTCGAGAACCCGGTGACCGCCGAGGTATCGACCATGCCCGCCGCCGCGCTCGCGGCCTGCCCCTCGGCCCGGGCCATGAGCTTTGCCGACATCGTCACCCATTTGCGCGATTGGGCGGCCGCATGAGCGCCGTCGCCGAGCCAGTCAAATGCCTGCTGGTCGACGACCTGCCGGAAAATCTCGTCGCGCTGGAAGCGCTGCTCAACAGCGACGGGCTGGAATGCCACAAGGCGCGCAGCGGCGAGGAAGCGCTCGAACTGCTGCTGGTGCACGAATACGCGCTGGCGCTGCTCGACGTGCAGATGCCGGGCATGGACGGCTTCGAACTCGCGGAACTGATGCGTGGCAGCGAACGCTCGCGTCATGTGCCGATCATCTTCGTCACCGCCGGCAGCGGCGATACCGCGCGCCGGTTTCGCGGCTATGAGGCGGGCGCGGTCGATTTCATCCAGAAGCCGATCGAGCCCGATATCCTGCGCTCCAAGGCGAACGTCTTTTTCGAGCTCTACAATCAGCGCCGCCAGATCGCGAAGCAGCGCGACAGCCTGGCCGCGATGGGGCTCGAACTGCAGGCGGCGGATGCGCAGAAGAACCGGTTTCTCGCGGTGCTGGCGCACGAGCTGCGCAACCCGATCATGGCGCTGGTCGCGGGTCTCAGGTTGCTCGAGCGCCGCGAGGGCACCGATGCGGTTCCCGAAATCCGCAGCGCGATGAACCGCAGCCTCAGCCACATGACCCGGCTGGTCGAGGACCTGCTCGACATCTCGCGCATCGAACAGGGCAAGATCTCGCTGCGGCACGAGGAACTGCTGCTGCAGGACGTCGTCGGCTTCGCCATCGAGACGGTGCAGCCGATCGTCGATTCGGCGGGCCACCGGTTGCACGTGTCGCTGCCCGATGCGCCGGTCAGGCTGCGCGGCGACCATGCGCGCGTCACCCAGATCGTCGGCAACCTCATCACCAACGCCGCACGCTACACCCCCAATGGCGGCGATATCCGCGTGACGCTGCGCACCGAGGATCGCTGGGCGAAGATCGAGATCGCCGACAATGGCATCGGCATCGCCGCCGAGCAGCAGGGACGCATTTTCGACATCTTTGCGCAGGTCGCGCCTGATGGCCGGATGAACCAGGACGGGCTGGGCATCGGCCTGGCGCTGGTCAAGCAGCTCGTCGAGCTGCACGGCGGGCGCATCCTGCTCACGCGCAGCGCGCCGGGCGAAGGCAGCAACTTCGAGGTCTGGCTCCCGCTGGCCTGAACCCGCGCGCGCACCCACGCTCGCCCGACAGAAGATGAAGCCACGCGCGCCTAGCGGCGCCGCGCCACCGGTGCATCATAGCGTTCGAACCTGCCCAGTCCGACAAAGCTCACGCTCGCGCCCGTCAGGCCGTCGAGAAGGTAGACGACGTCTCCTGCGCACAGCAGGGGTCCTTTCGACTGGATGTGCAAAACCTGGCCATCGGCCAGCGCATCGCCCTGGCCGCGCACGCGGTTTATGAATTGCCGGTGGTTCGACACCTTGTAGACGATGCCGGTACCGGCGATGATCCGGATCGCGCGAACCTGGTCCAGCGCGAGGCACTCGGCTTCCCCGCCAACAGGGGCAGGCTGATCATCGGGCAGGGGAGGGACGAAGATCAGGTCAGCGCCGGGGGCATGTCGCATCGTACCGCCCGCCGGTGCCATGGCCTGGAATGCTGCTGCGATCAGGATCAACACGCGTGACAACAGGACACTCCGACCTACGCCCCTGCAGCGAAATGCACCTTGAGGGAACGGCTAGCACAACGTTTCCCTCAAGGTGCATCAGGTCCAGGGGGCATTTGGACCGCGTCAAGCCGGCCGGGGGTGATGGCCGCTTGCAGGGGGAAGACGTCGCCCGCCGAACGATCCCGCATCGTTTTTCCGTTCGCCGAATAAATCTGGTATCGGCCTTACGGTTTGGTATCGGGCGTGACGTCTGCCAGCATGTGCGCCACCCCAAAGGTCAGCCTGGTCTTGCCTGAATCCGGAACATCACCGCCCCTCCAGGGCCTGCAGGCCTTGCTGCTGCAAGAGCGGGAGAGCTTCCTGCGCTTTTTGCGCGCGCGCGGTGCGGGCGATGCGGCCGAGGACATCTTGCAGGACACCTGGCTGCGGCTGGCGACGGCGCAGGCCAGCCCGGTCGCCGAACCGCGCAACTATCTGTTCCGCGCGCTCAACAACGTGATGCACGATCGCTATCGCTCGGCGCAGCGCGCGCGCAGGCGCGACGGCGAATGGATCGAGATCAATACCAACGATGCGGAAGCCTCGGACGCACCGCTGCCCGACCGCGCGCTCGCGGCGCGACAGGCGCTGGCGCAAGCCGAGGCGGTGCTGCGCGCCGAGGGCGAGCGGGTGCTCGACATCTTCCGCCTGTTCCGTATCGAGGGCCTGGGCCAGCGCGCGATCGCCGAGCATCGGGGGCTCAGCCTCAGCACCGTCGAGAAGGATCTGCAAAAGGCCTATCGCGCGCTGATCCGCCTCAAGGAGACGCAGGATGCGGAATGAGCCCGGCGGTGACGTCCACCTTGCAGGATGGTCAGCATGACAGACACGAACGAACAGATCCGGCAGGAAGCGCTCGAATGGGTTCTGGCCTCGCAGGAGGCCGATTTTGCCGGATGGGACGCGCTGACCGACTGGCTCGATGCCGATGCGCGCAACAACGAGGCCTATGACGCGGCGATGGCCGCCGGCAGCTGGATGGCTGACATGATCGCCGCCGCCCCTGCCCTGCCGCAACCGGCGAATGACGAGACGCCCGCTCTGCCGAGCCGTGCGCGAAGCTGGCGGAGCGGCTATCTCGCGCTGGCGGCCGCGATCCTCGCGATCCTGCTGATCCCGCTCTGGCAGATGCGGCCGCAGCCCTACAGCGTCATCACCCCGAACGGTCAGACGCGCACGATCGCGCTCGACGACGGCAGCCGCATCCTCGTCAACGGCGGCACGCGCCTCGCGCTCGATCGGAGCGAACCGCGCTTCGCGAGGCTGGAGCGTGGGGAGGCGATGTTCATCGTCCGGCACGACGATTCCGACCCGTTCGTCGTCGAGGCCGGCGATGTCCGGCTGGTCGATGCCGGCACCGCGTTCAACGTCGTGCGCAGCGGCGCAGGCCTCGACGTGGCGGTGTCGGAAGGTGCGGTGATCGTCAACCCGGAAGGCGAGAATGTCCGGCTGAACCCGGGAGGTCGCGCGCAGATCGATGGCGCGAGCGGGCGCATCACCTTGTCCGATGTCGCGGCCAGTCATATCGGCGGCTGGCGATCGGGCCAGATCGCCTTTGCCGATGCGCCGCTCGGCGAGGTGGCTGAGGCGCTCGAACGCACGCTGGGGACCCGGGTCACGGTCTCGCCCGAGCTGGCGGCGGCGCGGTTCAGCGGCATCCTGCAGGTCGCCGGGCGCCATGCCGATGCCCTGCCGCAGATCGCCCCGGTATTGGGGGCGCGTGCGGTGAGGCGCGCCGAGGGCTGGGAATTGGTGAACATCGATGCGCAGCCGTGACGGCCTGCTGACGGCTCGGTATCTCCTCCCCGCATTGTGCGTTCTCGCGGCACCGGTCGAGGCGCAGGCCGAAGCTCCGGCGCGGATCGACATCGCCGCCGGACGGCTCGACAGCGCGATCGTTACTCTGGGACAGCAGGCGGGAATCAGCATCGGCCTGACCGATCGCCGTCTTGGCGCACAGCGGGTGCGGCGGCTGCGCGGGGTGATGTCGGCCGAGGAAGCGTTGCGGCGGCTGCTCGACGACAGCAACGCCCGCGCCGTTCGGCTTTTGG
>NZ_QKVT01000001.1:1582302-1597631 GCF_003426715.1 Blastomonas sp. UPD001 | reverse complement strand
CGGGCGAGCGCGAGGCGTTTTCCGCGGGCTTGGGGCTGTCCTGCTCGGTCTTTTCTGCGGTGGGCTCGGGTGTCACGCCGAACACCGTCATCAGCGATTCCTCTCGCTTTTCGCTCGGCGGCGCGATCGACAGCGAGAGCAGGGCGAGCACGAACAGCAGCTCGGCGATCAGCGCCAGGATGATGCCGCCCGCCCGCTCGCCCAATCGCGAGCGCAACGCCTCGCGCAAGCGTGCCAGGCGGGTCGTTACAGCGGGGGAGGTTTCGGCAGAGGTGAAGTCCATCAGCGACAGGCGTGCTTTCGTGCGATTGCGGCCCCCCAGCCCCTGAGCGCACCCGCAGATGGTGCCGCTTGTCGGATTCGAACCAACGACCTACCGCTTACAAGGCGGTTGCTCTACCAGCTGAGCTAAAGCGGCGTACCCATCGCGATTGCGGGGCGTGCCATGCGCTATTTGACGCCAAAGGTCCAGCCTTCAGTGCGGCGGATCGCCTCATCTAGCGCGGGCGGATGCCAGAAGCTGTGCCACAATTGCTCGTCGCGCGCGGCATTGCGCAACCAGGCGGCGGTGATCAGCGCATCGGTGCTGTGATCGTCATGCGCCAGCAGCGGGGCAGGTGGCGGCGCGCCGAGCGCGGCGAGTGCCTGATGCAGCGCGTCGGCATCGCGCACCTTGCTCCGCCCGCCGGCAATTCCTGCGGCGCGCGCGGCGATGCTGGTATAGATTTCGACGATCACCGGGCCCGTGTCGGGCACAGGGTCGAACGGCCATATGGGCACGCGCCCCGCCAGCCGGTGCAGCACGCGCATGCCGGTGAGGCTCGACTTGCCCACCTGCGCCGCGCCGACCAGATTGAAGCAGCTCGCGCTGTTCGCCTGTTTCGTGCGCCGCTGGTGATGCTCGACCGCGCGCAGCCGCCCGGTGCCCAAGGTGCCGAACCGGTCGCCGGTATCGCCCTTGCCGTGGCGGAAATAGCGCCGCGCCTCATCGTGCCGCACGAAGCTGCTCGCGGCGAGATGCTCGTCCTCGGCGCACAGCCGGTCGACCAGCGCCCAGAGGCCGCGCGCGTCGGCAGGGCTATGCTCCCAGTCGGGGAAATAGCTGCCAGCATCGACAAACGGGAAGGTGGGCGACAGGTCCAGCCCGATCAGCATGTCGGTGCCTGCCTCGGCATGCGCGAGCAGCCAGTCGAGCGCCGCGCCGCGCGACCAGCCGCCTTGCGGGCGCAGCAGCACAGGCCGCGCGTCTTCGTCGGCGGCGATGGTCGCCAGCGCGAGCCCCCGGGGCCGCGCCACCGCCTGGCCCGACCAGTCGAAACAGGCATAATGCTCGAAGCGGCGCATCGCGATCAACGCATGGTCTTGAGCACCTCGGCGGTGAATTTGGCGATGTCGAACTGGTCGCCTGCGCTGTCATAGCCCCGCCGTACGATCACCAGATCGCGGCTGGGGATCACGACCAGATACTGGCCGCGATTGCCGAACGCGGCAAAGGCGTCGGCAGGTACGCCCTCGCTCTTGTTCATCAACCAGAAGCTCGCGCCATAGCCGAACTCGCCGTCGGGCTGGGGGCCGGCGGGATTCGTCACATAATCGCGCCAGCCTGCGGGCAGCACGCGCTGGCCGTCCCACATCCCGTCATTCAGGTATAGGAGCCCCATTCGCGCCATGTCGCGCGCGGTGGTCCAGACCTGGCTCGAGAGGATGTAATTGCCCTGCCAGTCGGTCTCCGCCCAGGTGCGGGTCATGCCGATCGCATCGAACATCTGGTGCGGGTGCAGATCGGGCGCGGCATCGCGCGCGGCGAGCGTGGCGAGCAATATGTCGTTATTGGAATAGCGGAAGGTCGCGCCCGGCTGATGCAGCATCGGCCACAACGTCGTCCACTGGCGTACCTCGCCCGCACCCATATAGACCGCGTCGGTGCGGTTGCCGGCGCTGTCGCTGACGAGCCCGCTGCCCATGCGCAGCAGGTGATCGACCGAGATCGCGCGGCGCGGATCGCCGGCCACGTTCCATTCGCGGATCGGCGTTGCGGGTATGGTGAAGCCCTTCTGCCGAACGAAACCGATATAGGTGCCCGCCATCGACTTGGCGACCGACCAGGTGCGCTGCGCGGTGTGCAGGTCGTGCCCCTGCTTGTAGCGTTCCTGCACGATGCGCCCCTTGTGGACAATCACCACGCCGCTGGTCTTGCCGCCAAAGGCTTTCGCATCGAACGCGCTTTCGATCAGCGTGTCGAACGGCGTGATCATCATCACGCGCGGGTCGCTGGCATTGGCATCGCCCATCGGCCAGGGGCGGTCGTCGAGGCTGCCCGCAGGCGCGCGCTCCAGATCCTCGCCGGGCAGGCGGCGGCCGTCATTGGTCCAGCCGATCGGCATCGAGGTGCAGCCGGTGACCGGATTGTGCCGGGCCACGCGCGGCGGCATGTCGTCGGCAAAACCGACGCTCACCTGATGCGCCGCCTCGTCGATCTCGGCCTTCAGCGTAGGCACGATCGGCGCGATATGCGGATAGATGCCCGAAAGCTCGTCCGCCTCGATATCGGCGAGCGTCTTGTTTCCGTTCCACAGGCCCGAACACAGGAACTGCGCCTTGTATCCTGCCGCCTCGGCTATCGTCATACGCGTAGGGCCTGCAGGCGGGGGTGTCTGCTGCGCTGCCGTCGGGGGGGCTGTCAGGGCTAGAGCCAGGGCAAATCCCGCGATAGCCTGGGAAAAGCGGGCAGGGCGGAACGGCTTTGGCATCATCAAACACTCCAGCGTGGGCAGAGCGTTATGGAATTTGAATGGGACGAAGCCAAGCGCTTGATCAATCTGGAAAAGCACGGGATCGATTTTGGCGATTTGGCCGAGTTCTGGGAGGGTGACCTGCTCAATCCGGCAGCGGTCCGCGACGCCGGTGATGAACTGAGGCTGCTGGCCCTGGGAGTCACCCGGGGTGACGGCAGGATCATTGCTGTGGTATACACAGTGCGTGGCAGTGCAATCAGGCTGATCAGCGCTAGGCGAGCGAGCAGATATGAGCGAGAGGTTTTCAGATCGCGTTTCGGCTACGGGGAATGAGGCATCCCGGTCAGACTGGGCGCGTGTCGGTGCTCTGACAGATAGTGAGATCGATGCAGCTATCGCTGCGGATGACGATACCTTTGCTCTGACGCCCGCTGATCTGGAATCGGATGGCCCAGGATTCAAATTCGTCGACCGCGGAGAGCAGAACTGGTGCTGGCTATTCTACGGTGAAGGAGGGCAGCTGCTGGCCCGAAGCGGCCAGACCTACCAAAACTTGGTGGATGCGATTGCCGCCGCCGACCACATTCGGCGGAGCTTCGCGAAAGCCGCCTAACCCCGCTGCTTCCGCAAATCCTCCCACACCCGCATGCGTTCGGCGATGCGGGCTTCATAGCCGCGTTCCACAGGCTGGTAGAAGCGCTGCGGTTCCATCTCTTCGGGCCAGTAGTTCGCGCCGGAAAAGCCGTCTTGCGCGTCATGGTCATAGGCATAGCCCTTGCCATAGCCGATATCCTTCATCAGCTTGGTCGGCGCATTGAGGATGTTCTGCGGCGGCATCAGCGATCCGGTGGCCTTGGCAGCCTTCCACGCGGCCTTCTGCGCGGCATAGGCGGCGTTCGATTTGGGCGCGGTGGCGCAATAGAGGCAGGCCTGGACGATAGCCAGTTCGCCTTCGGGCGAGCCCAGGAATGCATAGGCATCCTTCGCGGCTAGGCACTGCAGCAGCGCCTGCGGATCGGCCATGCCGATATCCTCGCTGGCAAAGCGGGTGATACGGCGCAGCACGTAGAGCGGCTCCTCGCCCGCGACCAGCATGCGCGCGAGATAATAGAGCGCTGCCTGCGGATCGGAGCCGCGCATCGCCTTGTGCAGCGCGGAGATGAGGTTGTAATGCCCCTCGCGATCCTTGTCATAGACCGGCATCCGGCGGTGGAGCAGAGCAGCAAGGCCCGCCGGATCGAGCGGTGCCTCCACCTGGATCGACAGCAGGGTCTCGACCTGGTTGAGCAGGAATCGGCCATCGCCATCGGCCGAGGCGATCAGCGCGGCGCGGGCATCTTCGGTCAGCGGTAGCCCTTTGCCCGTCAGCCGTTCGGCGCGCGCAATCAGCTCGCCCAGCGCCGCCTCGTCGAGCCGCCGCAGGATCAGCACCTGGCTGCGGCTGAGCAAGGCGGCGTTGAGTTCGAACGAAGGATTCTCGGTCGTCGCGCCCACCAGCACCACGGTGCCGCGTTCGACAAAGGGCAGGAATCCATCCTGCTGCGCACGATTGAAGCGGTGGATCTCGTCCACGAACAGCAGGGTACGCTGGCCCGCGCCAGCCATCTTCTCGGCATCGGCAAAGGCCTTCTTGAGGTCTGCGACGCCTGAAAAGACGGCCGAGATCGCGACGAAGCGCATCCCCGTCGCCTCGCCCAGCAGCCGCGCCATGCTGGTCTTGCCGGTACCGGGCGGCCCCCAGAGGATCATCGAGGACAGCTTGCCCGCCGCCACCATCCGCCCGATCGCGCCTTCGGGGCCGGTCAGATGGTCCTGACCGATAATCTCGGAGAGCGAGCGAGGCCGCAGCCGGTCGGCCAGCGGCGCGTCGGGGCCGGGCGCAGGATCGGCCTGGCCGTCAGCGCCGGGCAGGGTGTCGAACAAATCGCTCATCGTGTCGACGCTAGCCGCTCGCGCGGAATCGCGAAAGAGCAGGTCATCGCATTTTGCCGCTTGACGAAAATGCATCAAGATATATCTTAGAGCCATCGAGATACACAGGAGTAAGAATCGATATGACGATGCGTTTCAGAATGGGCGGTGGCCCGCGCGGCCGCGGGGATTGCGGCAAACCCTTCATCGCGATGAGCTTCGGTCCCGGTAGTCGCGGCTGGGGTGGCGACTGGGATTTTGGCAATTTCAGCTTTGACGGCGGCGGCCGGGGCGGACGTGGCGGCGGTGGTCGTGGACCGCGCGGGCGTCGCCGGATGTTCGACGGCGGCGAATTGCGGCTGGTGCTGCTGGCGCTGATCGAAAAGGAGCCGCGCCATGGCTATGACCTGATCAAGGCGATCGAGGAGATGGCCGGCGGCCAATATGCTCCCAGCCCCGGCGTGGTCTATCCCACGCTCAGCCTGCTGGAGGATACCGGCCTCATTGCCTCGGTCGAGACCGAAGGGTCGCGCAAGGCGTTCCGCATCACCGACGCCGGTGTGGCGGAACTGACCGAAAAGCGTGAGGAAGCCGATGCGCTGATCGCGCGGCTCACCGAAGCGGGCGAGGAGCGCGAACAGCGCGCCGGCGGTCCGCAGATCGGCCGCGCGGTCGGCAATCTGATGGCGGCGATGGCGCACCGTCTCGCCAGCGGCGA
Organism: Blastomonas sp. UPD001; assembly: GCF_003426715.1. Classification (NCBI taxonomy): domain Bacteria; kingdom Pseudomonadati; phylum Pseudomonadota; class Alphaproteobacteria; order Sphingomonadales; family Blastomonadaceae; genus Blastomonas; species Blastomonas sp. UPD001. The sequence continues at coordinate 1,592,267 of NZ_QKVT01000001.1, read as the reverse complement.
GGTCGATGCCGAGTTCAAGCACCAGGTCGCCGAAATCCTCGACGAGGCCGCGCGCAAGATCGAGCGGCTGTAAGCGGCAAATCGCCGATTAGGATGACAATAATGCAAGAAGCGGGTCTGGCGGCGGACAAGCCGTCAGGCCCGTTCTGCCATGTTCAGCTGGCGCCCACCGAGTCCCGCACGACGGCAATGCCCGCCTCGCGCTGGCGCTTGAGCTCCTGTTTCAGCTTCACCGGGTCCTCGGCGACGATGAAGCCGAAGCTGACCCCGCCTTCCTTGCCGATGGTCGCATGGTGAAGCTTGTGCGCCTGAACGAGGCGCTTGGCATAGCCGCTCTTGGGCACCCAGCGGAAATAGCGCTGATGCACCAGCCCGTCATGGATCAGCGTGTAGATAAGGCCATAGATCATCACGCCGACACCCATCCAGGTCGCAGGCTCCCACAGCCACGCGCCGATGATGAACAGGCTGATCGAGATCGCCGATCCGACGATCGCGTACAGGTCGTTCTTCTCGAACGTGTTGTTGTGCGGCTCGTGATGGTCGCGGTGCCAGCCCCAGCCCCAGCCGTGCATCACGTATTTGTGGCTCCACCACGCCACGAATTCCATGGACGCGACGGATGCTATCACGATGCCGAAGTTGATGAGGACCTGCATGGCGCCAGAATAGGCGCATTCGCCACCCGATTGAAGAGGGCATATTGTCCCGGTTGCAATGGCAACCAAATCCGCGCTGGATTTGGGCAAAGGGTTCTGCCAAGCGACCAGCGAAGACCGGTTTGAAGGGGTAATCTGCACGATGGCTCAGGCAAGGACGCTGTACGAGAAAATCTGGGACGCGCATGTCGTCGACCAGCGCGACGATGGCACCGCGATCATCTTCATCGACCGCCATCTCGTGCACGAGGTGACCAGCCCGCAGGCGTTCGAGGGGCTGCGCATGGCCGGGCGCAAGGTGCGTCGGCCCGATCTGACGCTCGCCGTGCCCGACCATAATGTGCCTACCACCGCGCGCGTCGACGCTGCGGGCAATCGCATTCCGATCGCCGATCCCGAAAGCCGCGCGCAACTGGAGGCGCTGGAGCGCAACGCGCCCGCGTTCGGCGTTCCCTATATCAGCGCGACCGATATCCGCCAGGGCATCGTCCATGTCATCGGCCCCGAACAGGGGTTCACGCTGCCCGGCTGCACCATGGTCTGCGGCGACAGCCATACCGCCGCGCATGGCGCGCTGGGCGCGCTCGCCTTCGGGATCGGCACGTCGGAGGTCGAGCATGTGCTGGCGACGCAGACGCTGCAGCTCAAGCGATCGAAATCGATGGAAATCCGTGTCGAGGGCGATCTTCCCGCCGGTGTCAGTCCCAAGGACCTGATCCTGCACATTATCGGCCAGATCGGCGCGGCGGGCGGCACCGGCCATGTCATCGAATATCGCGGCCGCGTGTTCGAGCAGATGTCGATCGAGGGCCGGCTGACCATCGCGAACATGTCGATCGAGGCAGGCGCGCGCGCCGGGCTGATCGCGCCCGACGACACCACCTTCGCCTATCTCAAGGGCCGTCCAATGGCGCCCAAGGGGGCCGATTGGGATGCGGCGGTCGCCTATTGGCGCACGCTCAAGACCGATGACGGCGCGGTGTTCGACACATCGGTGGTCATCGACGCCGCCAATGTCGCGCCCTCGGTCACCTGGGGCACCAGCCCCGAGGATGTCGTGCCGATCACCGGCGTCATCCCCGATCCCGACAGTTTCGAGGATGCCTCCAAGCGCGCCGCCGCGCAGAAATCGCTCGACTATATGGGCCTCACGGCGGGCACGCCGCTCACCGAGGTCCCGGTCGAGCACATCTTCATCGGTAGCTGCACCAACAGCCGGATCGAGGATCTGCGCGCGGCCGCCGAAGTGCTGAAGGGCCGCCGCAACGCGCCCGGCATCAAGTCGGCGCTGGTCGTGCCCGGCTCGGGCCTGGTGAAGCGCCAGGCCGAAGAAGAGGGGCTCGACCGCATCTTCATCGAGGCCGGATTCGAATGGCGCGAGCCGGGCTGCTCGGCGTGTCTCGGCATGAACCCGGACAAGGTGCCGAGCGGCGAGCGCTGCGCCTCGACCTCGAACCGCAATTTCGTCGGCCGCCAGGGCCCCGGCGCGCGCACGCATCTGGTCAGCCCGGCGATGGCGGCCGCGGCAGCGGTGACCGGACGGCTGAGCGATGTGCGCGAGCTGGTGTAATCACACGTTATTGCCAAACGCGATTGATGCTAAAAAAAGTGCTTGACCAGAGATTGGACAACAGGAGCTAATGACATGCGCAAGCTGCTGAGCTTATTGGCGATTTCCGTCAGTTTCACCATCACCCCCGCCTCTGCCCAGCAGGCCGAGGTCAAGCTATGGCGGCTCGATTGCGGGACGGTTGCGGCCAATGATCTCAACGCCTTTTCGGATACCAAGGCCTATACCGGCCAGTCGAAGCGGCTGACCAGCAGCTGCTATTTGATCCAGCATGGCAGCGACTACATGCTCTGGGACACGGGGCTTCCCGCCGCGATGAAGGGCAAGCCGCTCGACACCAAAGCGTCGATGGACGCGACCGTGACCGCGACGATCAAGGAGCAGCTGGCGACGTTGAATGTCGATCCCGCCTCGATCAAATATGTCGCGGTCAGCCATTATCATTTCGACCATATCGGTCAGCTCGCCGATTTTCCCGGCGCGACGCTGCTCGTCGGCAAGAACGACTGGCAGGCGGTGACCACCGATCCCGCGACTTATGGCGCCGATCCCAAGCCGTTCGAACCCTGGATCAAGGGCGGCAGCAAGGTCGAGGCGGTGGCGAACGACAAGGACGTGTTCGGCGACGGATCGGTCACCATGCTGCGGCTGCCGGGCCATACGCCGGGGCATAACGGGCTGCTGGTGCGCCTCAAGAAAAAGCCGGTGCTGCTCACCGGCGATCTCGCGCATTTCAGCGAAAACTATAAGAGCAACGGCGTGCCCACCTTCAATTACGATCGCGCCGAGACGCTCGCGTCGCTTGACCGGTTCAAGAAACTGGCCGACAATCTCAATGCGACAGTGATCATTCAGCACGAACCGGCGGACATCAAGAAATTGCCGGCATTTCCCCAGGCAGCGGAGTAGGAAAGTGACCAAGGACAAGAAGAACGGCTGGTCCAGCGGCGCCATGGCAGGCGCTGCGGTGGGATCGGCGGCCCTGGCAGCGGCATTGCTCTACGTCGGCAAGCAGTTCGCCAAGCCCAAGCCGGCTGCGGCCCCCAAGCCCGAAGAGCCCGGCGCCGAAGCGACCGAGGGGCCCCATGCAACCGATTGACCGCGTCGAAGGCCGCGCCATTCCCTTTGGGCGCAAGAATGTCGATACCGATATCATCATCCCCGCGCAGTGGCTGAAGACGATCAGCCGCGAGGGCCTCGGCAAGGGCGCGTTCGAGACGGTGCGCGCCGAGCCCGGCAATGTGTTCGACGATCCCGAATTTGCAGGGGCCCCGATCCTGATCGCGGGCGACAATTTCGGCTGCGGGTCGAGCCGCGAGCATGCCGCCTGGGCGCTGACCGATCTGGGCATCACCGCGGTGATCGCGCCGAGCTTTTCGGACATTTTCTCGAGCAACGCGTTCAAGAACGGCATCCTTACCGTGGTGCTGCCGCAGGAAGCGGTCGACCGGCTGATGGAGGTCGCGGCGACCGATCCGATCCATATCGATCTGGAAAGCCAGACCGTGACCACGCCGTTCCAGGACCGCTTCACCTTCGAGATCGATCCGTTCCGCAAGACCTGCCTGATGCAGGGGCTCGACGAGATCGGCCTGACGCTCGCCAAGACCGACGCGATCAGCGCCTATGAGGCGAAGCTGGCAATCGAGACGCCCTGGCTGGTTCCAGCAGCAGCATAATCTCGTCATTCCCGCGAACGCGGGTATCCCGCTTCTGCACCCGGAAGAAGGGAAAGCGGGACCCCCGCATGCGCGGGGGTGACGAAATGAAGATCCAAACAACCGGAGAGAGCCCGAAGATGAAAGCCCTTTTGTCGAATGCCGCAGGTGGCCCCGAAACGCTGGAAATGACCGAGGTCGACGCACCCGTCGCGGGCGCAGGCGAGCTTCTGGTCGCGGTCAAGGCCTGCTCGATCAACTTCCCCGACGCGCTGATCATCAAGGACATGTATCAGCTGAAACCCCAGCGCCCGTTCGCGCCGGGCAGCGAGATCGCCGGGATCGTCGAGGCGGTGGGCGAGGGCGTCACCGGCTGGGCGGTGGGCGACCGCGTGATCGCGGGCACCGGCTTTGGCGGGCTGGTCGAGAAGAAGGTGGTTTCGGCCGCCGGAGCCTATAAGCTGCCCGATCAGTTCAGCTTCGAACAGGGCGCGTCGCTGCTGATGACCTATGGCACCTCGATCCACGCGCTCAAGGATCGCGGGCACATCAAGCCGGGCGATACGCTGCTGGTGCTGGGTGCGGCGGGCGGCGTCGGGCTGGCGGCGGTCGAACTGGGCAAGGCCTATGGCGCGCGCGTCGTCGCCGCCGTCTCGAGCGAGGAAAAGGCCAGGGCCGCGCGCGAGGCCGGCGCGGACGAGACAGTCGTTTACGAACGTCAGCCTTTCGACAAGGCGCAGTCCAAGGCGCTGGCCGATGCGTTCAAGCAGGCGGTGGGCCCCAACGGCGCGGATATCGTCTATGATGCGGTCGGCGGCGACTATTCGGAGCCGGCGGTGCGCGCGATGGCCTGGGAAGGGCGCTTTCTCGTCGTCGGCTTTCCCGCCGGGATCGCCAAGCTGCCGCTCAACCTCACGCTGCTCAAGAGCTGCGATGTCTGCGGCGTGTTCTGGGGGGCGTTCGCGGCGCGCGAGCCGCAACGCAACGCCGCCAATATCGCCGAGCTGTTCGATCTGTGGGCGGCGGGCAAGATCTCGCCGCGCATTTCGGAAAACTTCGGCTTTGCCGATGCGCCCAAGGCCATCGCGAAGCTTGAAAATCGCAAGGCAATCGGCAAGCTTGTCGTGACGATGTAACCAGCGGAATCATGCGGTTTGGCGCTTGCCGCTGCGCCTGGCTCGGCCTATGCGCAAACGCCAGACCTGAATGACCAACAAGGGATCGACATGACCAGTTTCAGTGACCGCGAACGCGCATTCGAAGCCAAGTTTGCCGCCGATGAGGATCTCCAGTTCCGCATCACCGCCCGCCGCAACCGCCTGGTCGGGCATTGGGCCGCGCAGCAGATGGGTCTGACTCCGGAAGAGACCGAAGCCTATGCCAAGTCGGTCGTGCAGGCCGATTTCGAGGAAGCGGGCGACGAGGACGTGATCCGCAAGCTGCTGGGCGATCTCGTGTCGGCCGGCGTCGATATCGACGAGCTGGGCGTGCGCACCGCGCTCGAGGCCAAGATGGCCGAAGCGCGCCGCCAGTTCATCGAGGAGTCGAACTGAGCCATGCCGATGGCCGCTGCCGAAATCGAGGCCTTGATCAAGGCGGGCATCCCGGATGCCGAGGTCACGATCACCGATCTTGCGGGCGATGGCGACCATTATGCAGCGCATGTCGTGGCGGAAAGCTTCCGCCCGATGACGCGGCTTGCCCGCACGCGCGCGGTCTACGCGGCGCTCGGCGGGCGCATGGGCGGGGAACTCCACGCCTTGCAACTGACCACCGCGCTTCCCAGCTAATTGCCATCTGCATATTCAAGGGAGCATCCCGATGACCGACACCGCACAGGCCCGTATCGCCGAAATCGTCAAGGCGAACGACGTCCTTCTGTTCATGAAGGGCACGCCGCTCTTCCCGCAATGCGGCTTTTCCAGCCGTGCCGTCGCCATTCTCGACCATCTGGGGGTGGATTATGAGAGCGTCGACGTGCTGCAGGACATGGAAGTCCGCCAGGGCATCAAGGAATTTTCCGACTGGCCGACCATCCCCCAGCTCTATGTGAAGGGCGAGTTCATCGGCGGATCGGACATCATGATGGAAATGTTCGAAGCGGGCGAACTGCAGACGCTGATGCAGGAAAAGGGCCTGGTTTCGGCGGGCTGAGCCTTGCCAGCTGGCTTTTTGGCGCGTCACCCCCGCGAAAGCGGGGGGACGCTTTTTTAACCCCCGTCGAGCAGGAGCGGGATTCCCGCGTTCGCGGGAAGGGCGGTCAGGCCGCTTGCTGAGCCACCCGCGCCGCCCTCGATCGGCGCACCCCATCCAGACAGAACACCGCCACCGCGCTCCAGATCAGCGCAAAGCAGATCGCATGCGCGCGGGTGAACGGCTCATCATAGACGAACACGCCGAGCATGAACTGGATGGTCGGGCCGATGAACTGGACGAACCCCAGCGTCGATAGTGGCATCTTGCGCGCCGCGCTGGCAAACAGCAGCAGCGGTATGGTGGTGATCGCGCCGCCCGCGATCAGGAACGCATCGGTATAGCCGGAATAGCCGAAGCCCGGCGTGGGGTCGTAGAGATGCGCCCAGATGGCATAGCCGATGGCAAAGGGCAGCATCAGCACCGTCTCGCAGGCCAGGCCCGGCAGCGAGCCGACCGGGGCCATCTTGCGCACCATGCCATAGAGGCCGAACGTTCCCGCCAGCGACAGGCTGATCCAGATCGAGGCGAGCGATTCGCTGGCGAGCACCAGCACGCCCGCCGCCGCCAGCGTGATCGCGATCAGCTGCGTCCGGTTCATCCGTTCGCTGAAGAACACGACGCCCAGCGCCACGTTGATCAGCGGGTTGATGTAATAGCCCAGGCTTCCGGCGAGGATATGCTCGTTGGTGATCGCCCAGATATAGATCAGCCAGTTGCCCGCGATCAGCGTCGTGCTGGCGATCATGAATCGGCGCGTGCGCGGATCGCGGATCGCGATGAGGAATTCGTGCAGCGACTTGCGCGCCCACAGGATCGCCAGCACCAGCAGCACCGACCACATCACCCGGTGCGCGACGATCTCGACGGGGGAAATGCCCTGCAGCTGCTTGAAGAACAGCGGCATGAAGCCCCAGATGGTATAGGCACCGACCGCTTCGGGCAGGCCGTTCAGTTGCTTGGCTTCACCGCTCATGGCGGCGCGTTAGAGGATGCCGCCACCCAGCGATAGCCGGATTATGCACACGACGAGCACGATCAGGCAAAGATTGCGCCCCGTATTGCTGCTCGACAGAAACCCGAGCAGGACGCCGACCAGCGCGATCGGCACGATCAGCCAGTTGAGCGCGCCGAGCAGCGGCAGAAAGGCGGGGATGGCCAGAAGCAGCGCCACCAGACCGATAATGATCGAAAGAATGTTCAGCATGTGTCTTATATGTATAAGACAGCACTTCGTTGCAAGCTATTTCACGGCTCATCGCTGAAAAGCCTCCACTCGTCGGCGAAACGACCGGATTCGCGCATGTTGTCTGCCGTTCATGAAACTGCCTTTGAGGATGAATGTTGTTAGGTTCGAGCCGGGCCAAACGTCCGGAGCCATTGTGGAGAAAGCCCATGTTGAACCTTGCCCTTGCCAGCGCCGCCGCGTTCCTGAACCCCGCGCCCGCGGCTCCGGTCGCCCTGCCGGTATCGACCAATTTCTATTCGCAGGATGCCGCCGAATTCCAGCGTCGCGACGAGCGTCGCGCCTATCGCGAAGGACGTCGTGACGGTCGCCGCGAAGCGCGCAACAACCGCTACTGGCGCGGCAATGACGGCCGTTACTATTGCCGTCGCGACAATGGCACCACGGGTCTGCTGGTGGGTGCCGGCGTCGGCGCGCTGGCCGGCAACGCGATTGCCGGACGCGGCGACAAGACGCTCGGCGCCGTGATCGGTGGCCTGGGTGGTGCGGCGATCGGTCGCGAGATCGACCGAGGCAACGTCCGCTGCCGCTGATTTCACCATTACCCTGGTGACGAAGGGCCTCTCCCGGCGACGGGAGGGGCCCTTTTGCTATGCGCCGAGCTCTTCCGCAAGTCGGTCGATATCGGCATCCTCGCGCACGATCTGCCAGCGGTCGGGATGGCGCGTGTCGATCAGCACCACGCCCTTTTTCGGGCAGATATCGAGACATGGCACCTCGACCACGCCCAGCCGCGCCTTGCGGCCCTTTCCGGCGGGCAGGCGGCGCTTGAGTGCCTTGGCGAGCGAGTGGTCGCCCTCGGGGCCGAAGCTCGCCTTGGCGCGTTTCTGGCATTTCTTGCACACCAGCAGCGCATGCGACCACTGGCTACGGATTTCGGTTTTCATGGGGGGCAGATAGGAACGCGGGCGCGCGATTACACGCCTTTCCAGGTCTTTCGCTCTTCGGCGCTGCGCAGCACCGCATAGGCCGCCTGGATCGCCTGAAAGCGCACCGCTGCCTCCTTGTCCCCCTGGTTGGTGTCGGGGTGATTGGCCTTGGCGAGGCGGCGATAGGCCTTTTTCACCTCCTCGAACTCGGCATGCACATCGCATTCGAGCACGTCGAGCGCGCGCATCTCGTCGCGGCTGCGCGATCCATCACCCGATCCCGTCCAGCCGTGAAAGGCGGATTCGCGATAGCCCGAACTGTCGCGTTGCTCCTCCGCCGCGCGCGCCGCCGCCTCTTCCTTGTCCAGCCCGGCGAAATAGTCCCATCCCTGGTTGTATTCGGCGGCATGCCGTTCGCAGAAATACCAGCGGTCGCGGCTGTTGGGCGATTTGGGCGCTGGGCAATTGCCCGGCTGATCGCAGCCATGCCGATCGCACATGCGCACGGCCTCTGCCTCGCGCGAAGCGCCATAGCCTCGCCAGCGAGGGAAACCCCAATCGGTGGATCGTCTGCCTGCCATGACCGGCATTTAGCGATGCGAGCGGGGAAGGGCTAGGGGGTAGCGCGTTCGGGCAGGACGATGCTGGCGAGCACGGCGCGCCGGCCCGGATCGAGTTCCTTGTGCGATAACGCCAGCCTGGCCCAATAGTCCGCTTCCCTGGGCGATCGGGGAACGCCGAGCCCATCGGCAAAGCGCCGTGCCTGCAGGAATTGCGATCCGGCAAAGCCGCCGCTCGCGCCGCGCGTGCAGTGCCGCTCGGCCGCTGCACCGGCCAGTTCATTGCGAAAATAGGCCAGTTCGCACAGCCAATGATCGCCCTCGCGATTGCCCTTGGCGGCCAGCGCATCGAGCATCGCCGTTGCGGTACCCGTTTCGCCGATATGCGCACCCAGGGCGAACATGGCAAAGGGATGGCCCTTGGCGGCGGCCTGCTCGAACAGGCTGCGCGCACGCTGCTTGAGCGCCGCGACCTTCGTGGAATCGCGCTCGCCGCGCGCCTCGACGATCAGCAGATCACCCAGATGCGACTTGGCTTTCGCGTAGTCCTGCGCCGCTGCCAGTTCATACAGCTCGCGGGCGCGGGCCGCCTCTGCGGGCGCATGGGCGCGGAGGAAATAGCCCAGCTCCAGTTGCCCGGCGGGGTGGCCCTGCGCGGCCGACTTTTCCAGCCAGGTCCGGGCCGCAGCCAGATCCTTGGGGACGCCCACGCCGAATTCGGCCATATAGCCGAGCAGATATTGCGCGACCGGATCGTTGTTCGCCTGCGCCGCGCTGACCAGCGCCGGGACGCTCGCTCTGGTCAGCAGATCGGCGACGAGATAGGGCTCGTCCTCGGTACCCAGCCGGTCGAGCGTAAAGCCGGCAAGCAGGTTTACGGTCTGCGGCATCGCCATCAGCAAGGCACCCGGCGCGCTGCGAATGGCGCCTGTTCGCGCCCTGGGTGCGGCAGCAGGCCGGGTCGGCGGGGTTCGGTTCTGGGCGTCGGCGGCTCCCGCAGCGCCCTGCGGCTGCGGCGCGAGGGCCTGTGACGCCAGCGGCATCAGGAAGAAATCCTCGCGGAACTGGCCGTAGCGCACCGGATATTGCGCCGGATCGATGACGGGCCGCGTCCGCTCCTCGACGTCGCGCGCGACGATCTTGAGATACTGGTCGAGCTCCAGCCCCGGCGTGGCGCTGTACTTGGCGATCGCGGCGGCAAACGGGCTGA
>NZ_QKVT01000001.1:1576652-1582202 GCF_003426715.1 Blastomonas sp. UPD001 | reverse complement strand
TCGCGGGGCATCGACCGGGACGAGATAATTCTCTCCGCCAAATTCGAAGCCATGGCCGGCATAATATATCAGCGCGGTATCGGCCGAAGCGGAGAGCGATGCAAACTCGTCGACGGCCCTGCGCGCAGCGGCAGCGTTGACATCGACCAGCCGGATCACCCGGAACCCGGCCTGGGCGAAGACATCGCACAGCCGCTCGACATCATTGGCCGCATTGTCCAGCCCGTCCCAGTCGGCCCCGTCATAGCCGCCATTGCCGATCAGCAGCGCCACCCGCTGCGTCTGCGCCGCCGCACCGCATTCCTTGCGCCCGGCGCTCGGCTTGGTCGCGGATGCTTGCGCGCTGGCTCCGGAAGGGACGATCACCATCATCGCCAGCGCCGCCCCGGCGAGCAGATAACGACCCAGAGACTTTGCCTTGCGCATGCCGATCCCCCTGATCTTGCGGGAGAAAGCTACAGGCGGCGGCGCGAATGCGCAATGTCGCTCCACGCTTCATCGATACGCCATGTCGTTCGTCGAACGCTAAGGGTCTTGAAAGCTTTGCCCTGCTATCTATCTCGCATTCGCAGCATAGATTGCAATTGAAGACGTTTCAGGGAAGTCCGTCATGAGCCGCCAGTTGATGTTCGCAGCCATGCTCTCCATCGCGATGATGGCGACGTTCGCGCTCGGATCGCAGGCTTATGCCGGCGACGATGCCGCGCGGGATTTTGCCGAGTGCGATCTGAACGAGCTGGAACAGGCCCCGGCTTCGATCGACTATTCGGTGCCGTCGAAGCTGGTGCTCGCCTCGCTCTGAGGCCTTCGCGGCGCCATCGCGCCTGGCGGCCCTGCCGCGCCGATCCCCAGATAATCGCCAGAGGGTCTGTAAGCCGGGTTCTGTCCTGACCGTTGCCGGTCATGGGCAGCCATTCCTCTAGGCGGGGCATTGCTGCACCGCTCAAGCAACCAACCCGGGCGGCAAGGGGCCGAAACTCCCCTGGGACGCGCCTCCGACAAGCGGAAACCGTATCGCCAAATCCGCCCCTATTCGGTCTTGCTCCGGATGGGGTTTACCGTGCCGCGAACCGTTGCCGGCCGCGCGGTGCGCTCTTACCGCACCCTTTCAATGTTACCGGGCCGAAGCTAACGGCAACCTGCTTTCTGTTGCACTGTCCCTGGGGTCGCCCCCGCCGGGCGTTACCCGGCATCCCTGTTTCGTGGAGCCCGGACTTTCCTCGCGCCATTTGCATGACCCGCGGCTGCCCGACCCTCTGGCTGCGCGCGGCCTAGCGCGGAACGAGGCAAAGCGCAATCAGCGCGTGCGCCCCGCGTCGCGGTCGAGCAGCAGCGCGAACAGGATCGCGCGGCATTCGCCGTCGATCTCGCCGGTGATCGTGCCGGGCCGCCAGCGTCGCTGGAAGGCGGTGGTCGCAGCCCTGCCATCGGAAATATCATAACCGAAGCGCTCGAGCGCGAGCATGAACGCACCGTCGCTCCAGTACGGATCGACCAGCCGCCCGTCGGGGATGGGCAGCGCGAGGCGCACACGCGCGAGCCTTTGCCAGTCGAACAGCTCGCCCGGGTCCTGCTTGCGCGCGGGCGCGACGTCGCTGTGCCCCACGACATTGGCGCGCGGGATATTGTACCGGTCGACAATGTCCGCGACGAGCGGGATCAGCGCCGACATCTGCTCTTCGGGGAAGGGCCGATAGCCGAATTCGTGCCCCGGGTTGACGATCTCGATCCCGATGCTGGCGCTGTTCACATCGGTAATGCCGCGCCAGAGCGATCGGCCGGCATGCCAGGCGCGGCTGCCCTCATCGACCATGCGGATGATCTGGCCGTCCTCGGTCACGACATAATGCGCGGAGACCTTGGACGCCGGATTGGCGAGCCATTCGATCGCCGAGGGCGCGTCCTGCATCCCGGTAAAGTGCAGCACCAGCATGGTGATCGGCAGCTTGCGTTCGTCAAAGTTCGGCGACGGGGTGTCGATCAAGATCTGGTCCCTTCCTTCATCAGCCGCGCCTTGGCGAGCTCGCGTGCCTTCTGGGCGTTGCGGATGGCCACGATAGAGACCCCCAGCAGCGCGATCAATCCGCCCGCGATCATCAGCCAGGTCAGCGGTGTGCCGAACCACCAGGTGGCGAAGGCGACCGAGATGACCGGGGTGGGGATGGTCAGCGGGCTGACAGTCGAGACGCTGTGCCGCTGGAGCAGCCAGACCATCGCGCCATGGCCGCCGATGCTCGATCCGATCGCGGCATAGGCGGTCCAGGCATAGGTCTCGAGCGTCAGGTGCGGCAGCTTGGCCATGCCGGCAGGCTCGAGCAGGAAGGCGAAGGGCAGGATCACCAGCGAACCGATCAGCCCCAGCCAGCCGCTAATGTTGAGCACGCCAATGCCGCCGAGATTGCGCTGGATCAGCGTCGCGGTCGCCCAGATCAGGCTTCCCACGGCCGAGATCGCGATCGCGGGCAGCTCCTTGCCCGCCGCCGGATCGAACACCAGCAGCAGTACGCCGAACAGCGCCAGCACGATGCCGATCAGGCGCGGAATGCCGATCCTTTCCTTGAGGAAGATGACCGCAAGGATCAGCGAGAAGGGAACACCGAGCTGGCCCGCAATCGCCAGCGCGCTGACATTGTTGGTCACCTTGAGCGACAGGCCGACCGCGACATAGAACAGCCCGCCGCTGAGCACGCCCAGAACGCCGATCAGCTTCATCCGCCCCGGCACGATGCGCAGGAAGGGCAGGCAGACCAGCGCGACGATCGCCTGGCGCAGGAACGCGCCGGGCAGCGCGCCGGCGCTGTCCACGGCCGATTTCATCGCGATGATGTTGAAGCCCCAGAGCAGCATCATCATCACCGCCACGGCCCAGTCGATCCGGCCAAAGCCGCGTTCGGGCAGGTCTTCAGGATGCGAATCGGGCTGCATGCGCGCAGGCATAGGGCAAATGCCCGCGCAGAACAGCACTTTGCTGCGTATGCGAAGGGTCAGGCGAGCGGTGGCGGCAGAACGGAAGCACCGGTCCGGCCCGGCACCGCCTTGCAGTGTAGCCCGCGCATCTCGCGCGCGGTGGAAAACAGCGTGGTCTGGTCCATCACCGTTTCGGCGGCGCCCAGCATCAGAAGGCCGTCATCCTGCAGCGCCTGTTCGAGCTTGGCATAGGCGATCGACCGGGTCTCGGGCGCAAAATACATCAGCACGTTGCGGCACAGGATGATGTCGAACTGGCCCTTTTCGGTGCGCGGCTTGAGGATATTTTCCTCCTGGAAGCGCACGATCTGCTGCAACCGCGGGTCGATCACCCAATCCTCGCCGTCCTGGGTGAAATAGCGCAGCATGTAATCGACCGACAGCCCGCGCTGGATCTCGAACTGGGTGTACCGGCCCGACCGGGCCTTGGCGATGACCGAAGCCGAGATGTCGGTGCCGATGATCTCGATGGTCCAGCCCTCCCACAGATCGCGGTCGCTATCGATCAGCATCGCGACCGAATAGGCCTCCTGGCCGGTCGAGCAGCCCGCGCACCAGATGCGCAGCGACTTGCGCGCGGCGCGGCGCTCGCGCAGCTGTGGCAGGGCTTCGCTGCGCAAGGTCGCGAACAGCGCGATGTCGCGGAAGAAGAAGCTCTCGTTGTTGAGCATCAACTCGAGGCATTCCTGCAGCAGCCGCTCGTTGTCCGGATCGGACAGCACCGCGACCAGCGCGTCGAGATCGGGGATGCCATTTTGCTTCAGCAGCGGCGCGAGCGCGGTCTGGATGCGCCAGTAGCGGCTCGGCGCGATCTGCTGGCCGGTGCGCGTCTCCAGAAGGCCGGCGAGGATGCGCGTGGCATCGGCGGCGGGCTGGCTATGGATCATGCGGCGTCCTCCAGCCAGCAATCGGCGATGAAGCGGGCAATCCCGGCAGGCGGCAGGATCACGCTTGCCAGCCCTGCGCGTGCGACGCTGCCGGGCATGCCCCAGACGGTACTCGTTTCGATATCCTGCGCATAAATCGGCGCCCCCTGTTCGGCGAGCGCGCGAGCGCCGGCCAGTCCGTCCGATCCCATGCCGCTCAGCATCACCCCGGCGCCGCTCGCGCCAAAGCAGCGCGCGACCGCGTGCATCATCGGATCGACCGATGGCTTGTAGGCGGTGGCAGGCCAATCGGGGAGCAGGTCGATCCGCACATGCCCGTCGGCCCGTTCCAGACCCAGATGCGCGTCGCCGGGCGCGCAATAGATATGCCCGCGCTGCAGCCGTGCCCCCTGGACCGCCATGCTCGTCGGGCGCAGCCCCAGTTCGTCGATATGCCGCACGAAATGCAGCATGAACTCGGTCGGCAGGTGCTGGGTGATCAGGATCGGCGCGTCGACGCGCGGGTCGAGCGCGGTGAGCAGCTGGTGGATTGCGGGAATTCCGCCCGTCGAGGAGCCAATGGCGATGCACTGGAGCGGGCAGAGCGAGGCGGCGGGCCGGGCGAGCACGACCGGCGTCGGATCATGCCGCGTGCGTCGGCCATCGGCGAGCGATTGCAGCCGTCCGTGCAACGCGGCGACGAATTCGCGCGAATAGAACTGGCGGTCGGGTTTGGGCAGCGTGTCGCTCGCGCCCAGGGCCAGCGCGCGGATGCTCGCCGGGGCACCGTCGCCGCAGTGCGAGGAAAGGACCAGGATGCACGCCTGGTCGCTGCGCTCGAGCAGATCGGGCAGCGCGTCCAGCCCGTTGCGGTCGGGCATCTCGATGTCGAGGATGATGATATCGGCGCTGGCGTCGCGCAGAAACTCGAGCGCGGCCCCGGCCGACGCGACGCTGGCGGCGACCTCGAAGCCGGGCAATGATTCGACGATGCGCTGGATGATCGACCGGGTGACCAGGCTGTCATCGACGATCAGCACGCGGCTCACCGCGTCGTGCGGCACCGGCCGGTGAAATCCCGATCGGACGGTCGCCCGCTGTCCTGCCCCCGGCATGGCCGCTATCCTCCCCCCGCTGCTCAGGCGCAGCCGACGATTTGCAGCTTGCTGTGGAGCGTCTCGCGGTCGAACGGTTTCATCACATATTCGTCGGCCCCGGCCTCGATGGCCGCCTGGATATGGCCCCGGCCATTTTCGGTGGTGCAGAACACGACCTTGGGGCGATCTCCGCCCTCTTCCTTGCGCAGCGCGCAGAGAAATTCCATTCCGCCCATCACCGGCATGTTCCAGTCGAGCAGGACGACATCGGGCATCGAGCGGCCGCAATGGTCGAGCGCCTCGCTGCCATCGGCGGCTTCGGACACGGCAAAATCCAGCGTTTCCAGAATGTGCCGCGCAACCTTGCGGATCACCTTGCTGTCATCGACGACCAGACACGTTTTCATCAAAGCAGCCTCCCTGCGGCTCATGCGCTGCCCGCGACTGTATGGCCCATTGGTAAGCAGCAGCTTAACGGCGCAAAAAGCTTGTGGCCGACCGGGTGCAGCGCCACGGGTCAGGCGGCGCGGCGCGTGGCGGGATTGACCATGTAATCGGGGTCGATCAGCAGCAGCGTCTCGCCGTCGAGCTCGAGCAGCGATCGGCCGATTTCGCTCCAA
>NZ_QKVT01000001.1:1552491-1576552 GCF_003426715.1 Blastomonas sp. UPD001 | reverse complement strand
GGTCAGCACGCGGCTGCGCAACGCGAACAGCCCCGAGATGAACGGTGCGGCGGATGGAACCGGAACCGATTCGCGCACCTTGACGACGCTGTCGATTCGCTCCGATGGAAACGCCACCGTCTCGCCCGCGATGACCGCGATGAGAAAGAGGTCCTTCATGCGCTCTGCCTTTGCTGCCCCGCGATCAGACGGCCCAGCAGGCCGGCGCGGTCATAGCGATAGATGGTGTTCGCATCGGCATTGGCGGATGCGAGCGTGTCGCTGAGGCGGATCACCTGGCCGGCGAACCGGGCCGGGGCGACGGGAAGATCGCCCACGATGATGCTGATGGCCGCCTCGCCTTCGATCGAATCCTCGGGGCGCGACACCACGGGCTTGTAGCCGGCTGCCGCCACCAGCGGTGCGAGGATGCTGCGCGTCCACGCATCGTCCTGCCCGATCAGGTGGCAGATCGGCCGGTCGGTGGCGGGTGCGACACCGAGCAGCATGCTGAAGATCCAGTGCACGTCGAGCACCTCGATCTGCAGATCGCCGATCAGCGCGACTCCGCCGATCAGGCCGGGCTGCGGCGCTGGCTCGACATGCGAGGGCAGGCGGACGATGTCGATCACGTCATCGACCGCATAGAGCGCCTGGACGCGGCCATCGGTCAGATGCAGCAATTTGGTAAAGGGGGTTTCGGGGCGCGCCGCCAGGCCGATCACGGCGCGGCTTTCGCCGTCGATGCTCAGCCGGACCTGGCCGGCCGCCATGGCGAGCCGGTTGCTGTCGACATCCTCGACCCGCTCGACGGCGGCGAGCGCGATCAGCCGCAGCTCGCCGCTCAGTTCCTTGAACAGCAGCGCCGAACCGCCGTCGATCTTCGCTGTGCTGCCTGCCGCATCCTCCAGCTCCTGGACCGGACGGGGCATTTCGTTGAGCCGTGCACGGTGCGCCAGGCCCAGCGGATCGAGCAGCAGCATCGGACGACCGTTGTCGGGCAGGGTGGTGCCCGCGTACAGGCCATCGGCCATGATCACCGGCGCGCCGGGGCGCACGACCAGCTCCTCGTGATCGATCACCGCCTCGACCGATAGCGCATAGCGCAGGTCCGATGCGGCGTTGACCGAGACGATCGTGCGGTGCCGCGTTTGCGGCTCCGCATCGACATCGAGCCCGAGCAGGGTCTCGAGCGCGACATAGGGCAGGCATTCGCCGCGAATATAGGCAAGATCGCAACCGCCGACCTGCTGGATGCGGACCTGGCTGTTATTGTCGAACAGGATCTCGCGGATCGCCGAGCGCGGCATCGCGAATTCCTGTCCGCCCGCCCGGACCGTCAGGCACGGGATGATCGTCAGCGTCAGCGGCACGCGCAGGATGACGCGCAATCCCCGGCCGGGATTGTTTTCCAGGTCGATCGACCCGCCGATGCGCTCGATATTCGATCGCACCACGTCCATGCCGACGCCGCGACCCGAGATGGCGCTGACATGGTCGGCGGTCGAAAGCCCGGGCGCGAAGATCAGTTCGAGCCGCGCACGCTCGCTCAGCCCGGTAACTTCGGACGCATTGCGGATGCGCGCGGCGAGCGCGCGGGCGACGAGCTTTTCGGTATCGATACCGCGCCCGTCGTCGCTGATCTCGATCAGGATCTGGTTGCCCGACTGGCGCGCGGCGATGTTCAGCCGACCGGTCTCGGGCTTGCCGACGGTCCGCCGCGCGGCGGGCGATTCGATGCCGTGATCGATGGAGTTGCGAATGATATGGGTGAGCGGATCGCGGATCATCTCGATCATCTCGCGATCGAGCTCGACATTGCTGCCCGAGGTGCGCAGATCGACCTGCTTGCCCAGGTCCGCGGACAGGTCGCGCACGAGCCGGGGCAGAGGAGAGAAGATGCGCTCGATCCGCTGCATCCGCGTCTGGCCGATCGCATCGCGCATATCGGCTATGCAGGCGGAAAGCCGCTCGAACGCATTTTCCAGCGTGGTGCCGTTCTGCTCGTCGCGCAGGCAGCGGGCGACCTCGTTGCGCGCCAGCACCATGTCCGACACGCCGTTCATCAGATGGTCGATCAGCTCGAGCGGGACGCGGATCGATCGTACCACCGCCTGTCGCCGCGCCAGATCGCGCGTTTCGGGAACGGCGATCTCTTCCTCGTCGGGTTCGGGCAGCGGCGGTGCGATATCGCGATTGAGCGCGGCGATCAGATCGGCATCGGTGCTGTCGGGCAAGGCCTCGCCGGTTTCCATGACGACGATCAGCTCGCCGATCCTGTCGATCACCGCGAGCACCGCGTCGACCAGCGGCGCGGAGGCCTCGCGGCGTCCTTCGCGCACCTGCGCCAGCACGTCCTCTGCCGCATGGCTCAGCCGCTCGAAACGGGGAAGATTGAGGAAGCCGCAGCTGCCCTTGACGGTGTGGACGAAGCGGAAGATCGCATCGAGCCGCTCGCTGTCGCGCGGGTTCTGCTCCCACAGCACCAGCTCGCTGGCAAGCGCGTCCAGCGTTTCACGGGTCTCAGCAATAAATTCCTGAATCAGGTCGTCCATCGTCACCGTCCGCTAGCGCTGGCGGACGGTTTGCGCCGAATATGGTTAAGATCAGGTTGCGCTGTGGCGTTGCGGCCAGCGTTCAGACGCGCAGCATCGCCCCGATGACCAGCGATTCCGGCGCGGCGGCGAGCTGGATGGTCCCGCCGTGCGCGCGGGCAATCCGCTCGATCATGAACGCGGGCGCCGTGCGCGGGCTCAGCACCGCGGCCCCGATATCGCCCTGCAGCGCGGCGGCGAGCGATTCATCGATCACCACCTTGGGACCGGTCGCGTTGACCGCAATCTCGCAGGCACCGTCCTGCTCCTCCGCCGCGATGATCAGCTGACCGCCGCGCACCAGGCCATCGAGCCCGATCAGCGCGAGGTTGAGCAGCACCTTGACCGCCGGCTTGGCGAGCATCGCGCTGGGGACATGCCATTGCAGCTCGACGCGCGGCTTGTCGGCGACAAGGCCCTCGATCAGCTGGCGCGGCTCGCTGACATCGACCTTGTCGCCAAAGCCTCCCGCTGCGCCAAAGGCCAGGCGGAAGAACTTGAGCTTGTTGGCGGAAGCGCGCGCGCTGTCGGTCAGCAGCTCGATGCAGCGGGCGCGCATCTCCGGATCGGTCTCGTCGGCGAGCAGCTCCAGACCTTTGTTCATCGCGCCGATCGGGCTGAGCAGGTCATGGCACAGGCGCGAGCACAACAGGCTGGCGAGTTCGGTTTCGTTCAGGTCTGCGGAACTGGGCATGATGGGATGCTGGCCTTGTGGCAATGATCGGAAAGAACTGGGGATCGGCAAGAAAAGCGCAAATAACGGTCCATTGCTGCTTGGGGCCGATGTGGCGAAAATGCCGCACGGGTTCAAGCCTTAATGCAGCATCCTGTAACGTCATCGGGTTCTCCCGGCGATCAATGGTGCCGGTCACGGGCTGGAGGGAAGGATCGTCACCGGATCGAACGCCGCGTGCAGCGCCCCCCCTTCGGTCGCGCGCCAGGCGGTGATCGTGTCGCCGGCGACGATCAGCCAGAGCCGCCCGTCGCGCGCGCAATCCATGGCATCGCGGACCGACGGCTCGGCATGGCCATGGGGGTGCGAATGATAATAGCCGAGCAGCCGGGGCCCGCCGCTGCGCGACCTGCGCTCGGCCGCGATCAGCGCCGCGGGATCGATCTCGAACGTCGTGAGCGGATTGCCGGCGACATTGGCGCAAGGCTGCGCCGCGTCGATCCGGTCGGGCGTGCCGAACAGCAGCCCGCAGCATTCGTGCGGGAATGCCGCCGCCGCCTCGGCCAGCAGCTGGTGGTGGAGCGCGCTTGAAAGCAGGACCGGCATCGGCCAGAGGATAGCGATGAATGACCGGCAATCCAGTACCAGTTCCGCAGGCGAGGTCAGGACCGGCACGATCCCCGAGAGCGCGGCAGGGCTGCGCATCGATGCCGGGCTCGCCCAGGCCGAGCCCGAGCTGTCGCGCGAGCGGGTCAAGGCGCTGATCCTCGAAGGCGCGGTGACGCTGGACGGCAGGATCGCCAACCGGCCCTCGGTCAAGCTGGCGGCGGGCATGGCCTATGCCATCGCGCTGCCCCAGGCGCAGCCGCTCGACGCCGAGGCGCAGGCGATCGCGCTGAATATCGCCTATGAGGACGAATATCTGCTGGTGGTCGACAAGCCCCCGTCGGCCATGCCGACGGCACGCTGGTCAACGCGCTGCTGCACCATTGCGCCGGCCAGCTCTCGGGCATTGGCGGGGTCGCGCGGCCAGGGATCGTCCACCGGATCGACAAGGACACCTCGGGCCTGCTCGTCGTCGCCAAGACCGATGCCGCGCATCTGGGCCTCGCCGCGCAGTTCGCCGAGCACTCGATCAACCGGCGCTATGTCGCGATCGTGCAGGGGCGACCGAACCCTGCCAGCGGCACCGTGCGCGGCAATATCGGCCGCAGCGATCATGACCGCAAGAAGATGGCACTCGTGGGCGAGGGGCGCGGCAAGCACGCCGTGACCCACTATACCACCGAGGAGCGACTCAAGGACGCCACGCGCATCGAGTGCCGGCTGGAGACCGGGCGCACGCACCAGGTGCGCGTGCACATGGCCAGCATCGGCCATGCGCTGCTCGGCGATCCGCTCTATTCGCGCCCGCCCAATCCCCTGCGTGACCTGCTCAAGGCGGCGGATTTCCGCCGTCAGGCATTGCATGCCCAGCGGCTGGGGTTTATACATCCGGTGACTGGATCTGAATGCGACTTTTTTAGTCCGATTCCGGCCGACATGGCGGAACTTTTGGATAAATTGCGTGTTTAGGTTGCAAGTCGAAATGCGATCCCCATGACGGGTGCTCCATCGAGGCCCGCATAACGGATTGGCAGAAAGGGAAAAAATGAGCGAGACCCGTAGTGTCCCGGCCACCATCCCCGCCCTTGGCGGAGAGGCCAGCCTGAACCGTTACCTCACCGAGATCCGCAAATATCCGCTGCTCAAGCCCGAGCAGGAATATATGCTGGCCAAGCGCTATCAGGAACATCAGGATCCCGAAGCCGCTGCCCAGCTGGTGACCTCGCATCTGCGCCTCGTGGCGAAGAT
This sequence comes from Blastomonas sp. UPD001, assembly GCF_003426715.1. Classification (NCBI taxonomy): domain Bacteria; kingdom Pseudomonadati; phylum Pseudomonadota; class Alphaproteobacteria; order Sphingomonadales; family Blastomonadaceae; genus Blastomonas; species Blastomonas sp. UPD001. The sequence continues at coordinate 1,571,452 of NZ_QKVT01000001.1, read as the reverse complement.
CGCGATGGGCTATCGCGGCTATGGCCTGCCGGTGAGCGAGCTGATTTCCGAAGGCAATATCGGTCTGATGCAGGGCGTGAAGAAATTCGAGCCCGATCGCGGCTTCCGCCTCGCGACCTATGCGATGTGGTGGATCAAGGCGTCTATCCAGGAATATATCCTGCGCAGCTGGAGCCTCGTGAAGATGGGCACCACTGCGGCGCAGAAGAAGCTGTTCTTCAACCTGCGCCGGATGAAGAACAACCTGCGCGCGTTCGAGGACGGCGATCTGCATCCCGATGACGTGACCGCCATCGCCACCAAGCTCGGCGTGTCGGAAACCGAGGTCGTGAACATGAACCGCCGCATGGCGATGGGCGGCGATGCGTCGCTCAACGTCTCGATGCGCGAGGATGGCGACGGCCAGTGGATGGACTGGCTGACCGACGATGCGCCGCTGCAGGACGTCGCGGTCGCCGAAGCGCAGGAAGCCGAAATGCGCCACGCGCTGCTCGGCGAGGCGATGCAGTCGCTGAACGAGCGCGAGCGGCACATTCTCAACGAACGGCGACTGGTCGATGACCCCAAGACGCTCGAGGAACTGAGCCAGGTCTACAACGTCAGCCGCGAGCGCGTCCGCCAGATCGAGGTGCGCGCGTTCGAGAAGCTGCAAAAGGCGATGCACCGGCTTGTCTCCGACAAGCAGATGGCGCTGGCCGGCTGAATTCCTGTGCCGGGGCGCCCGCGCTCCGGCCGACACATTCCGACGGGTCGCACCCACGGATAGAAGCGGGATGGCCATGCCGTCCCGCTTCGCCTTTGTCGGCGGCTGCAAAGCCGCGTTGCCCGGCCTTTTCGGTGCAAAAGCATCTTCCCCTTTCGGTCGCTTGGCATTAAGCGGGCGCTCATGGGACTATTGGCAAAGATCTTCACCTGGTGGGACGGTGCGACCGTCGGAACGCATCTGTTCAGCGCGCTGAACGGCGAAAAGGTCGGCGAAGACCATCAGGGCAACACCTATTTCCGTTCCAAGCCCAAAAAGGGCCAGAAGGAGCGCCGCTGGGTGCTGTACAAGGGCGCCAACGACGCGAGCCGCGTTCCGTCCGAATGGCACGGCTGGCTGCACCACAGCTATGACGCCATTCCCGAAAGCCATCTGCCGCCGCCGCGCATCTGGGAAAAGGACTATGTCCCCAACCTGACCGGCACGCCTTCCGCCTATCGCCCGGCCGGCGCGCTGGAGCGAGGCGGCGTTCGCGCCGCCGCCACCGGCGATTATGAAGCGTGGACGCCCGAGGCGTGACGCGCGGGCGAATCCTCGCCATCATCATCGTCATCGCTGCGCTCGCAGGGGCAGGCGTCTATGGCTGGATGCAGTTCGGCGACCAGCTGCTGAAGTCCGAACAGCGGGCGGCCACCGGCAAGGTGCCGCTTCGTCCTTCCACCCCGCCGCCGGTCCAGGCCGCTGCAGCGGGCGAAGCGACGCCCATGGCGCAGCGCGTCGCCACCATCGCGCTGCTCAACAAGCGCAACGGCGAGACCCGCGACCTGGAAATGAAGCCCGGCGAATCGCGCCGCATCGGCAATGCGATCGTCCGGCTTTCCGCCTGCGAGCGCACCGCGCCGTGGGAGCAGGTTCCCGAGACCGGCGCCTTCGTGCAACTGCTGGTGCAGGAGCGCGCCACGCGCTCGTCCGATCCGGTGTGGAAGCGCGTGTTCTCGGGCTGGGTGTTCAAGGAATCGCCGTCGCTCAACGTCGTCGAGCACCCGATCTATGACGTCTGGGTCAAGAAGTGCGCGATGGAATATCCGGGCGAGGATGCGCCGGTCGAGGAAACAGCCAAGGGCGGCTCGTCGGCTGCGCCCACTGCGTCCGCTCCCGCCAATGCGGCAAATCCGGCGACGAGCCCCGATTCGGCACCTGGCCCGGCCCCCGGTCCTGCAACGCCTTCGACCGACACCGAATAAAGCCCCGGCATTACCGGATGCGGCCGCTGCACGCGCGGCGGCGCGAACGGCGAATCGCAGATCGCCTCGTTGAGCAGCTCGAGATAGTCGCCCTGCGGAATTTCGATTGCCCCCATCGAGGCGAGATGCGGGGTGATGAACTGGCAGTCGAGCAGCGTCAGCCCGCCCTTGCGCATCGCCGCGACCAGCCAGGCGAGTGCCACCTTGCTGGCATCGGTCGCGCGGCTGAACATGCTCTCGCCGCAAAAGGCGCGGCCGATCTCGACCCCGTACAGCCCACCGACCAGCTCGCCGTCGCGCCAGCATTCCACGCTATGGGCGCGGCCCTGTCTGTGCAGCGCGATGAAGCTCGCCTCGATCGTGCGGTTGATCCAGGTCTGCTCGCGCCCCTTGGCGCTTTCGGCGCACATCGCGATGACCTTGTCGAACGCGCGGTTGCACGTGACGGTGAACCGGTCCTGCCGCACCGCCTTGCGCAGCGAGGTGGAAAAGCGGAAGCCATCGAGCGGCAGGATCGCGCGCATTTCGGGCTCGACCCAGAAGACGTCGACATCGTCGCGCGCATCGGCCATGGGGAAGATGCCGATGGCATAGGCCCGCATCAGCATGTTGAGATCGATGGTGACCGGGCCGGGTGTGCCGTGCATCCTGCGAATCTAGGCTATCGCCGCGCAAGTTCAATCACCATATCCGCAGGGCTTTGCGATTGCCGGGCGATAGGCTAGAGCGCGGCACGATTTATTCAGGAGTGACCCCATGCGTGCCGAAGGGCAGGCCCATATCGATACCATCAACGCCGCGCTGGCGCTGGTCCGCAAGTTCCTGGACTGGGACCGCGCGCTGCGTCGCCTCGACGAGCTGAACGCGCGCGTCGAGGACCCGACGCTTTGGAACGATCCCAAATCGGCCGAAGAGGTGATGCGCGAGCGGCGGCGGCTCGAACAGGCGATCGGCACGGTCAACAAGATCAGCCAGGAAATGGCCGATGCGATCGAGTTCGTCGAGCTGGGCGAGGCCGAAGGCGACGACGAGACCGTCGCCGAGGGGCTGGCGACGCTGAAGGCGCTTTCCGAGCGCGCCGAGCGCGACAAGGTGCAGGCGCTGCTCGCGGGCGAGGCCGACAGCTACGATACCTATCTCGAAGTCCATGCAGGGGCCGGCGGCACCGAGAGCCAGGACTGGGCCGAGATGCTGCAGCGCATGTATTCGCGCTGGGCCGAGCGCCGCGGCTACAAGGTCGAACTGGTCGATTATCATGCGGGCGAACAGGCGGGCATCAAGTCCGCGACGCTGCTGATCAAGGGCGAGAACGCCTATGGCTGGGCCAAGACCGAAAGCGGCGTGCACCGGCTGGTGCGCATTTCGCCCTATGACAGCTCGGCGCGGCGGCACACCAGTTTCTCGAGCGTCTGGGTCTATCCGGTGATCGACGACAGCTTCGAGATCGACATCAAGGAAAGCGATCTCAAGATCGATACCTATCGCGCCTCGGGCGCGGGCGGACAGCACGTCAACACCACCGATTCCGCGGTGCGCATCACCCACATTCCTTCGGGCATCATCGTCGCCAGCCAGAACGACCGGTCGCAGCACAAGAACCGCGCGACCGCGATGAACATGCTCAAGGCGCGGATGTACGAGGCGGAGATGCAGAAGCGCGAGGCCGAGGCTTCGGGCGAATATGCGGCCAAGACCGAGATCGGCTGGGGGCACCAGATCCGCTCGTACGTGCTGCAGCCCTATCAGCTGGTGAAGGACCTGCGCACCGGCGTCACCTCCACCTCGCCCGGCGACGTGCTCGATGGTGCGATCGATCCGTTCATGGCGGCGGCGCTGTCGCAGAAGGTGACCGGCGAGAAGGTGGACGTCGAAGATGTCGACTGACCGTCCGGGTCGGTTTTCGTGGTTGCTGCTGGCAACGGCGGTGCTCGCCGCGTGCCAGCCGGCTGCCGGTGACGAAAGCGACCGACCCGAGACGGCGCGCGCCTTTCCCCGCGCCGACCGCCCGGTGGCCGGCGTGGTCAGCAACGAATTTTCGAACGAGGAAGCCCGCGACGACCGCAACGAGGCGACCAAGGTGATGGACCTGGCCGGGATCAGGCCAGGCATGACCGTGGCCGATATCGGCGCGGGCAATGGCTATTACACCGTCCGGCTCGCCGAGCGGGTCGGGGCCGAAGGCCGCGTGCTGGCGCAGGATATCGACGATGCGGCGCTCAAGCGGCTGGGCACGCGCGTCGAGCGCGAGCGGCTCGACAATGTCTCGATCAAGCCGGGCGATGTCGACGATCCGCGCCTGCCGCAGGACAGTTTCGACCGCATCTTCATGGTGCACATGTATCATGAGGTGACCGAGCCCTATGCGTTCATCGCGCGGCTGCGGCCGGCGCTGAAAAAGGGCGGGCAGGTGATCGTGGTGGATGTCGACCGCCCGACCAACCGCCACGGCATTCCGCCCAAGCTGTTGTTCTGCGAGTTCGAGGCGGTCGGCTACAAGCTCGTCGAATTTATCGAGAAGCCTGATATCGCGGGCTATTTCGCGCGTTTTGAAGCGGTTGGTCCGGCGCTGGAGCCGGGCAGGATCAGGGGCTGCGAACAGCCCGGATCGTAGCAGGCAACCGACAGCCGGGTCTGACGGTTTTTCATTGGTCTTTTTGTGCGCAGCATGCCTATACCGGCATGGGGCAATGTGGGAGCGGATACGTGTTCAAGGGTTTGAAACCGATCATCTATGGCGGGCGCGAGGTCTGGCCGTTGATCGAGGGCGGCAAGGGGGTTTCCGCCACCAATCACGCCAGTTCGGGTGCCTGGGCAGCGGCAGGCGGCATCGGTACGGTGTCGGCGGTCAATGCCGACAGCTATGATGAGAACGGCAATGTCATCCCGCAAATCTATCACGGCCGCACTCGCGCCGAACGGCACCAGGAACTGATACGCTACGGCATCGAAGGCGGTGTCGCGCAGGTCAAGCGCGCATTCGAGATCGCCGGCGGTCAGGGCGCGATCAACATCAACGTGCTGTGGGAAATGGGCGGCGCGCAGCAGATCCTGCACGGCATCCTCGAGCGCACGCGCGGCATGGTCGCGGGCGTCACCTGCGGGGCGGGCATGCCCTACAAGCTGTCCGAAATTGCTGCGCAATATAACGTCAACTACCTGCCGATCATCAGCTCGGCGCGCGCCTTCCGCGCCTTGTGGAAGCGCGCCTATCACAAGGTCAGCCAGCTGATGGCAGCGGTGGTCTATGAAGACCCCTGGCTCGCGGGCGGGCACAACGGCCTGTCGAACGCCGAGGATCCGCGCCAGCCGCAGGACCCCTATCCGCGCGTCAAGGCGCTGCGCGACACGATGCGCGCAGAGGGCATTTCCGACGACGTGCCGATCATCATGGCCGGCGGCGTGTGGTATCTGCGCGATTGGGAGCACTGGATCGACAATCCCGAGCTCGGCCAGATCGCGTTCCAGTACGGCACCCGTCCGCTGCTGACGCAGGAAAGCCCGATCCCGCAGAAGTGGAAGGACGAGCTGACCAGGATCAAGGAGGGCGATGTGCTGCTCCAGCGCTTCAGCCCGACCGGCTTCTATTCGAGCGCGGTGCGCAACCCCTTCCTCCGGTCGCTCGAAGCGCGCTCGGAGCGTCAGATCCCGTTCTCGACCGAAATGGCTGGCGAACATACCGTGCAGCTCGATTGCGGGGTCAAGGGCAAGAATTTCTGGGTCGCGCCGGGCGACCTGCAGCGCGCCCGCCGCTGGGATGCGCAAGGGTTCACCACCGCGCTCAAGACGCCGGACAACACGCTGGTCTTCGTCACTCCGCACGAGCGCGCCGAAATCCGCAAGGACCAGACCGATTGCATGGGCTGTCTGTCGCACTGCGCCTTCTCGTCGTGGAAGGACCATGACAACAACTCGACCGGCTATCTCGCCGATCCGCGCAGCTTCTGCATCCAGAAGGCGCTGCAGAATATCGCGCATGGCGAGGACCCGGACAAGAACCTGATGTTCGCTGGGCACGCCGCGTATAATTTCGGCACCGATCCCTTCTATTCCAACGGCTTCGTGCCGACGGTGAAGCAGCTGGTCGACCGCATCCTGACCGGCGACTGAGCCCCGCCGGGCGCCGAGCGGGGCCTGGCATAACTGGGCATTGACGCGAGGGATTTTCTCCCGCATCCCGTTGTTAACCGAACGATTAACGGCGGGATGCGGGGATGGATGTCAGCCTTTCGGACGAGCCGGTCGCATGGGTGCTGCGTCTTGGCCGGGCAGCGCGCATCGGCGTGCCCTGTGAACGTGATCGGCTGGACGGGCCTGCTGCCATGGCGCTGCCGGGCATTGTCTCTGTCACCGCATCACATGCACGTTCCGCCCGTGCCGGTCCTTCGACGCGATCGGCAGCGGTGATGGCATGATGCCCTGCCTGTCAGGCTCAGCCGAAGCGCGACTTGGCCTTGCGCAGGAGCCGCGCCCAATGCTTGCGGTCGCGGTCGCGCAGTTTCTCGTCGTCGACACGCGCCTGCAGCACGTTGATGATGTCATCGCCATAGCGCTTGAACATGTTGTCCAGGTCGCGCGTGTCCTTGCGACGCTGCTCAGCGCTCTCAAAAAGTCCCAGTATCATAAAGCCCCCAACGGGAACGGATGCGACTCGTCGTGCGAAACCGAAACACCCCTTCCGGCGGGGCCGACATTAGCTCCACATTGGAGCTATCCGCAACGGGCAAGTCCGACCAATATGGCGGTTTTACTTACATTTGGTCTCAATATCGAACATTTACTCGACCTATGTGACCATAAAGTGACAGTGGGTATGACAATGATCAGCAAGGAGGATCGCCCGAGTGGCTGAAGCAATCTGGACGATAAGCGATGTCGCGGCGACCGGGCCCCTGGCCGGCGTTCGCGTTCTGGACATGTCGAGCGTCGTGATGGGGCCGCTCGCCACGATGATGCTCGCCGATATGGGCGCGGACGTCATCAAGGTCGAGAACAAGGGCGGCACCCATGCCGGCGACATGATGCGCTATGCTGGATCGTCGCCGACGGGTGATCTCGGGCCGATCTTCATGGCGCTCAATCGCAACAAGAAATCGGTGACGATCGACGGACGCGAGGAGCAGGGCAAGGCGCAGCTCGAGGCGCTGCTGCGCGAAGCCGATGTGTTCTTCCACAATGTCCGAATGGCCGGAATGGCGCGGCTCGGCCTCGACTATGACTCGGTCAAGGCGATCAACCCGAATATCATCTATGTCCATTGCTGCGGCTATGGCGCCGATGGACCTTATGGCAAGCGCCAGGCCTATGACGATCTGGTGCAGGCCGCATCGGGCTGGGCCGATCTCTATGCCAAGCGTTCGGACGGTCCGCCCAGCTACACGCCGTCGCTGGTCGCCGACAAGACGGTGGGGCTGTTCGCGACGATCGCGACGCTCGCCGCCGTGGTGCACCGGCAGCGCACCGGCGAGGGGCAGTTCGTCTCGGTGCCGATGTTCGAATGCTTCACCTTCTTCAACATGGTCGAGAACCTGTACGGCCAGACGTTCCCCGGCGAAGGCAGGTTCGGCTATACCCGCTCGATCAATCCCCGGCGCCGACCCTATCCGACCAGGGACGGCTTCATCGCCATCGTTCCGTATGTCGACCGGCAATGGGCCCGATTCTTCGAGATCGGCGGGCGGCCGGGCGTGTTCGAGGATCCGCGCTTTTCAACCTACGAGGAGCGCACCAAGCATACCGGAGAGCTCTACGCGATCATCGAGGAGGTCGCTGCGACCAAGACGACCGACGAATGGGTCGAGCTGCTCGACAAGGAGGACATTCCGGCGATGCGCTTCAACCCGATCGAGAAGGTGCCAGACGATCCGCATCTCAAGGCGACCGGGTTCTTCATGGACATGGCTGCGCCGCATATCGGACCCTATCGCACGCTGCGCCATCCGATCGCGTTCACGGGCAGCCCTGCCAACCAGCGGCTCGCCCCGCAAAGCATCGGCGCGCAGAACGGCGAACTGCCCCGCGCTGCCAACGATGGTTAGGATGGCCGGACGGTCCGGTCAGCGCTGACGCCGAAAGGACGGGCTATAGGCATCGAGCACGCGCAGGAATCGCGGCGTTTCCTGCGCGGTTCCGACCGGCTTGCGCGCCAGCTTGGGGTTGATCGGGCGATCGAACGCCACGCCGAACTTCTCGCCGCGCACCCATGCGATCTGGCCGCGCACCGGCCCGATATTGCGCAGGTCGGCGACGATCCGCTGGCCCTGCTCGATCTCGATATCCGATTCGACCATCATCCCGCCGCTCGAGAGGTTGCGCACCTTGACCTTGTGGCGCTCGCCGCTGTCTTCCAGCGTGAGTTCGGCGAGCAGGAACAGGCTGTCTCTCGCACGGCTCTCCTGGGTGTCGAGAGAATTCGGGCTGACAGGCATATTCATCGGTCTGGCTTCCAGGCGGCAGGAGAGGCTTGTTCCCCCCAAAATGGCGGAAAACGATGCACGCCTCTCTTATAGCGCCAAGAGTGTCGCCAATTGGTTAACCGCTGCCTGCCAGGCAGGTCGGCTGTCAGTCGTCGCGCGAGATTTTCTCGCGGCGCTCATGCGCTTCCTGCGCCTCGACCGTCATCGTCGCGATGGGGCGGGCGACCAGCCGGCCTAGCCCGATCGGTTCGCCGGTGACCTCGCAATAGCCGTACTCGCCCTCGTCGATCCGGCGCAGCGCGGAATCGATCTTGGCGATGAGCTTGCGCTGGCGATCGCGGGTGCGCAGTTCGATGCCCCAGTCGGTCTCGCTCGAGGCGCGATCGTTGAGATCGGGCTCGCGCATCGGGCCATCCTGCAACTGCTGCAGCGTGTCCTTGGATGCGGCCAGAATGGAACGCTTCCATTCCTGCAAAAGAGTGCGGAAATATTCCAGCTGGCGCGCGGACATATAGTCTTCGTCAGGCGAGGGAAAATAATCGCCCGCGATGTTCCTGCGCGCCTTGGCCAGCACATCGATGTCATCGATAGCCGTGGAGATGGACGCCATTGAATGCTCCCGGTGGTGTTTGCAGCACCGCCGCTCCGCGCCCAGATCAGGCACGTCTCGTCGGCCTTAGGTTGCAGCGGCCTATAGCCAGCGGTTTGGGGCCGTACAAGCGGCAAAAACTTGAGAATCAGGGGCGGTTCGGTGGTTTTCCTGCCGCATCCGCGAAGGCCGTACCGTCAAGCGCAAATCCGGCCCGGGCAAAGCGCGATGGTGGATGGCATCGGTTAATTTTGTCGCGTTTTTCGGTTCCAAATCGGGACAGCAGGCCGCAGACACGCCGAAATGCCGAAGATTTTTGTCGCGCCCCAGGTCAAATCAAGGTTAACACCATTGAGATTAACGCTTTGTTCTGGCTTGCATTGCATATCGGGACGCTGACCCGGCCCCTGGTTCTTGCTCCACGGGCCCCGGATTGGGCCCCAGGTCTGAGAGAGAAAACACAATGTCTGTACGGATGGCCTTGGCAAAACTGTGCGCCTGCACCTGCGGCGGAGCGATCATCGGCGGTGGCGCGGTGCATGTCGCCGACACGCCGCCGGCGCAAGTGAAGCAGTATCGCCAGACAAAGACGACCAAGCCGATTCGCGGTCCCATGCACGACATCAAATTCATCCGCGAAAACCCCGAAGCCTTTGACGCCGGACTGGTCCGCAAGGGGCAGCCGCCGGTGGCAGCCGAAATCATCGCGCTCGACGCGAAGCGGCGCGAGGCGCTGAACGAATCGCAGGCGGCGCAGGCGCGGCGCAACGAGGCATCGAAGCTGATCGGCCAGGCCATGGCGCAAAAGGATGCGGAAAGGGCAGATGCGCTCAAGGCCGAGGTGGCCGAGCTCAAGGCCCGGCTCACCGAGCTCGAGGAGCAGGCGCGCGCGAGCGACGCTGCGCTCGCCGAGCGGCTTGCTGCGCTGCCCAACCTGCCGGCGGCCGATGTGCCCGAGGGCGAGGACGAGACCGGCAATGTCGAGCTTGTCCGCTGGGGCGACCAGCCGCAATTCGATTTCGAGCCGAAGGAACATGCCGATATCGGCCCGGCGCTCGGCATGGATTTCGAGACCGCAGCGAGGATTTCGGGCGCGCGCTTCACCTTCATGCGCGGCGGCATCGCGCGGCTCAACCGTGCGCTCGGCCAGTTCATGCTCGATGCGCAGGTCGCGCGCGGCTACAACGAATGCGCGACGCCGTATCTGGTGCGCGACGAGGCCGTGTTCGGCGTCGGCCAGCTGCCCAAGTTCGCCGAGGATCTGTTCCAGACCACCGACGGCCGCTGGCTGATCTCCACCTCTGAGGTCAGCCTGACCAACAGCGTGCGCGAGCAGATCCTGACCGCCGCAGAACTGCCGATCCGGCTGACCGCGCTGACGCCCTGCTTCCGCTCCGAGGCGGGCTCTGCGGGGCGCGACACGCGCGGGCTGATCCGCCAGCACCAGTTCGAGAAGGTCGAACTGGTCACCATCGCCGCGCCCGACCAGTCCGAGGCCGAGCACGAGCGCATGTGCGCCGCCTCTGAAGCGATCCTGCAGGCGCTGGGGCTGCCGTATCGCAAGATGCTGCTGTGCGCGGGCGATATGGGCCAGGCCAGCCGCAAGACCTATGACCTGGAGGTCTGGCTTCCTGGACAGAATGCCTATCGCGAGATCGCCAGCATCTCGAACTGCGGCGACTATCAGGCGCGGCGGATGAACACGCGCTACCGGCCCGAAGGCGAGAAGGGCACCGAGTTCGTCCACACGCTCAACGGATCGGCGCTGGCGATCGGGCGAACCCTGGTCGCGATCGTCGAGAACTACCAGCAGGCCGATGGCTCGGTCCGCGTGCCGGAGGCGCTGGTGCCCTATATGGGCGGGGTCGAGGTGCTACGGGGTTGAGCGCTACCCGCCTTCCCCCATCAAGGGGGAGGGCTTTCACGGCACCGTGCCGTTCAGAACTTCGCCGCGACCTGCACGCCGTACAACCGAGGTTCGCCCGCGATGAAGGTCGCGGTGCCGAATGCGCCACCGGTATTGCCCGCGTCGATCAGATAATCCTCGTTGGTGAGGTTGCGGGCAAAGGCGGTGATCTCGTAGCGCCCGTCATCGAAGCGCACGCCCGCACGGGCATTGACCAGCAGATAGCCGTTCTCGCTCAGCCGCTCGCTGTTCGGGATTTCGAAGAACTGCTTGCTCGAATAGGTGACCGTCGGGAAGAGGAACAGCTCGGCGCTGTCGCCTACCGGAACGGTCACGTCGATCCCGGCTGCGGCCTTGTGCTTCGATTGCAGGCGGAAGCGGTTGTCCTGGAACGCCGGGTTGGGCGATTCGATCTTGGCATCGATATAGGCATAGTTGGCGAACAGGCGGACGTTGTTGCCGATCCGTAGCGCGCCTTCGACTTCCACCCCGAAATTGCCGGCATTGCCCGCGTTGACTGGCACGGTCTGGCCCTGCTGGTTGAAGAAGCTGGTCTGGAAGTTGGAATAGTCCTGGTAGAAAGCACCGATCGAGCCCGAGAACCCGCCGAAGCTCGCCTTGACGCCGCCCTCGTAGTTCCAGATCTTCTCTTCCGGCACGAGCGTGAAATTGGGCACCGGCCCAGCCGCCGTCGCGCTGGCGCTCAGGTTCAGCACCGGCGAGCGGCGGCCCTTGGAGATGGTGGCATAGACGTTCACCTCGTCGGTGACGCGGTAGAGTGCGTTGAAGCGCGGCAGCCACGCATCGAAATTGTCGCGGACGCGAAACACCTGTCCGGCGGTATCGGCCGCGCCGAGCAGCGATACGCCGCGCACGCCCAAGGACGCGAAAATCTGGCTGCCGGGCTGGCGCGCGGTATAGGTCGAGGCGCGTTCCTCATACAGATAGCGCACGCCAGCGGACAGCTCGAACCGGTCGGACACGTCGAAGGTGAGGTCGGCAAAGGCCGAATAGACCGTGTTCTTGCCGCCATTGGTGAACGAACTGCTGTACGGCAGCACGCTGGCCCCGCCCCGCGTCAGGATCGCGGTGGCGTTGCGCGCCGGGTTGGGGCTGTTGAGCGCGGCGCAGGTCGAAGCGCCCGGTACGCCGAGCGCGGCAGCGACATTGTTGCGCACCGGCGCGAAGGCGGGGAAGGGTGCGCAGCTGATATAGGTGCCCTCGTCGGTCACGAACGGCACGGCCTGGGTGCCCTGCTCGTGGAAGATGTTGAAGCCGAAAAAGCCGCGCAGCCGCTCGCTGTCATAGGCGAAGCGGGTTTCGTGGCTCATCTGTTCGCCTTGCGCGTCCTCGGCGAACTCGAGGAAGAACAAGGCTGTGCCGTCGGCGTCGAAGGTCTCGAGGCTGTCGAACTTGCGATAGCCGGTGATCGAGGTCAGCGACCAGCCGCCGCCCATCGGCGTCTGAAAGGTGACGCTGGCGTCATAGACCTCGCGGTTGAGACCCAGCCTGGGCAGGCCCAGGATCGCGCGGCTGAGATCGGCGGGCGCGCCGCCCAGTTCGGCAAAGGTGAATGGGCTGGTGGTGCCGCCCGTCGGCGCGATCGACCCGGACTTGAACGCGGTGCCGGGGTTGCGCTGCTGTTCATAGTTGAACACGAAGTCCATCGTGCTCTCGGCGGTCGGCCAGATGCGCAGCGACCCGCGAACGGCGAACTGGTCGATGCCGTTGAGGTCCGCCTGATTGTTCGCCGTGGTACGCGCCGAGGTCGTGCCGGCATCGCCCGCGATGTTGCGGACATAGCCGTCGCGCTTCTTGTACGATGCGGCGATGCGCCCGGCGATCTTGTCGTTGCCGACATTGATCATCGCGCGGCCTTCATAGAGGTTGAAATTGCCGTAGCTGCCGCGCAGGTCGGCCGAAAAACCCGGCTCGGGCTTGGCGGTGATGACCGAGATCGCGCCGATGGTCGCGGCGGTGCCGAACAGGGTCGCCTGCGGTCCCTTGACCACCTCGACCCGGTCGATGTCGAACAGGTCGAAATACGATCCGCGCGAACGCGACACGTCGATACCGTTCAGATAGATCGTCACGCGCGGCGCGATCTGCGCGCTGCCCGAATCCGAGGTGATGCCGCGGATGACGAAGCCCGGATTGTTCGCACTCTGCTCCTGGATGTTGAGGCCGGGAATATAGGCGGACAGCTCGTCGAACTCGTCGATGCCGATCTTGTCCATCTGCTCGCCGTTGATCGCCGAGACGGTCAGCGGCACGTCTTGGATCGACTGCTCGCGCTTCTGCGCGGTGACGATGATGGTGTTGTCATCGCGGCTTTCGCTTTCCACCTGATCCTGCGCGAACGCGGGGCTGGCCGACAGGGCGATGGCGAGCGAAAGCATCGAGACGCGAACAGGGAAACGGGGCATTGCGCATGTCCTCAGATTGAGTGGAATGCGCGCCCTCTGCATCCTCCAGGCGTCTTTTGTGCGTCGCAGCAATTACAGATTGATGGCGTTTCGGAATTCGCTTTGTAACATCGCGATATAAACCCGGCGGACGCGACGGCAGCCGCCAGGGTGCGTGGTCTCAGAGCCGGACCATGGTCATGCCCATCTCGCCATAGCGCTGGCCGGCGGTCGATCCGGGCGGGGCAGCGGCATCGAGCGCGTCGAGATCGGCAGCAGTCAGCGACACGTTTACCGCCGCCATCGAATCCTCCAGCGTCGCGCGGCGCTTCGATCCGGGGATTGGCACGATGTCCTCGCCCTGCGCCAGCAGCCAGGCGAGCGCGATCTGCGCAGGCGAGACGCGGTGCGCGACCGCGATCTGTTCGACCACGTCGACCAGTCCCATGTTGATCGCGAAATTCTCTTCCGAATAGCGCGGGTCATTGAGCCGGTAGTCGCCTTCGGCCAGGTCCGAACGCTGGCTGATCTGGCCGGTCAGGAAGCCCCGGCCCAGCGGGCTGTAGGGCACGAAGCCGATGCCGAGATCCTGGCACAGCGGCAGGATTTCCGCTTCCACTCCGCGCTCCCAGAGCGAATATTCGCTTTGCAGCGCGGCGATCGGGTGGGTGGCATCGGCGCGGCGAATGGTCTCGGGCCCCGCTTCGGACAGCCCCAGGTAGCGCACCTTGCCCTCTTCGACGAGCCGCGACATCGCGCCGACCGTCTCCTCGATCGGAACATTGGGGTCGACGCGATGCTGGTAATAGAGGTCGATCGTGTCGATGCCGAGCCGCTTGAGCGAGCCCTCGCAGGCGCGACGCACATTTTCCGGGCTCGAATCGACGCCGCGATAGCCGCCATCCTCGATCTTGAAGCCGAACTTGGTGGCAATGACCAGCCGGTCGCGACGGCCGCGAATGGCCTGGCCCAGCAGCTCCTCGTTGATATAGGGGCCATAGACCTCGGCGGTATCGAAGAAGGTGACGCCGAGTTCGATCGCGCGCTCGAGCGTGGCGATCGATTCGCGATGATCGGCCTTGCCGTACATCGCCGTACCGATGCCGGCCATCGGCATGCAGCCCAGCCCCAGCGCGGACACCTGAAGCCCGCCCAGCTTGCGATAGATCATTCCTTGTCTCCTTCGGCACGGGCAATAGTTGTCGTCACGGCCATGTCCATGGTCACGTTGCTCAGGGTCCGCATGATATCGGGGAACACCTCGATCGCCAACAGCAGCGCGAGCGGCTCGACCGGCACGCCCATGGCGATGCAGATCGGCGCGATCGAGCTGATGAAGCTGATCGAACCGGGCAGCGATACCGCACCCATGGTGGTGATCGCGGCTGCGGCGACGCCCGCGACCAGCGCCACCGGGCCCAGCTCGACGCCCATCAGATGCGCGACATAGATCGCGACCGCCAGGTTCATGCACGGACCCGTCGCGCGGAACAGCGCGACCGCGATCGGCAGCACGACATCGGCGGTGCTGCACCGAGCCCGACACCCACTCCTGCGCCTCCGCCAAGCGGCGCTGTGCTCAGTGCCGATATCCGCTATGGCGATGGGCCGACCAGCAGCGGCTCGATCCCGCTGTTCCTTGACAGCTACCGGCCCAACCAGGCCTGCACCGCGCCGCGCCCGACCGTGCTCTACGTGCACGGCGGCGGCTTTGTCGGCGGCAGCCGCAAGGGGCAGCAGGTCGTCGCGATGGCCGATGAGCTCGCCCCGCTCGGCATCAACCTCATCTCGATCCAGTACCGTCTGCAGGGCGACAATCCGACTATCTCGAGCGAATTCGCTGCGTTCGAACGCGATTATCGCGCGCTCGATCCGACGCAGCAATCGCCTCGCGTGACCGCCTTTGTGGCGGCGGTGGAGGATTCGGTGCGCGCGCTGCGCTGGATGCAGGCCAATGCCGCTGCCTTCTGCATCGATCCTGCACGCATCGCCTATTGGGGTTCGTCAGCCGGTGCCTATACCGTGCTGCACACCGCCTATTCGCTCAACCCCTATGGCATCGCCAGGCCCGAACCGCGCGTGGTGGTCGATTACTGGGGCGGCCTGTTTCGCGACACCGACCTTCAGGCGGGAGAGGCCCCGCTGTTCGTGATGCACGGCACTGCGGACACCACCGTTTCCTTCACCGAAGCCACCGAACTCACCGATCGCGCGCGCCAGGTCGGCGTGCCCTTCACCTTCTACACGCTCGCAGGGGCGGGGCATGATTTCAACGGAAGCGGCTTCTTCGTCCGCACTGTCGACGGCCAGTCGCTCGCCAAACGCACGGCCGAATTCATGGCCGCGCATCTGCTACCGGGGGGAAGGCCGGTCTATGAGAGCAGGGTGGTGCAGTAGTCGGAGTGGCTGGTCTGCTGAACTTGGCTCAACCTGGGATGTGAAGGGTCACCCCTCCAGCACGACCCTCGTCCCCGTCTCGAACTCGCCCGAGACCAGCTCCGCAATCGCCTCTCCCACCACGTCGGGCAGTTTCACCGTCGCGGGGTCTTCGCCGGGATAGGCCTTGGCGCGCATCGCGGTGCGGGTGCGCGCCGGATCGACGATCGCGGTGCGGACCTTGCCGATGTTGCGCATTTCCTCGCCATAGGCCGCGATGAGCACCTCGAGCGCGGCCTTGGATGCGCCATAGGCGCCCCAATAGGCGCGGGGTGTGGCGGCGACCGAGCTGGTGAGTCCGATCACGCGGGCGTGCGCGCTCTTGCGCAGCATTGGGTCGAAATGCGCGATCATCGCCTGGGTGCTGAGCACATTGAGCGTCATCACGCGGTTGAGTTCGCCGCCATCGATTGTCGGCACGGGGCCGAGGCTGCCCAGCATCGCGGCGTTGAGCACCAGGATGTCGAGCGCTTCCCAGCGTCCGCCGATCGCGGCGGCAAGCCGGGCGATGCTGTCGCCATCGGTCAGGTCGAGCGGGGCGATGGTCGCGCTGCCGCCGGCCTCGAAGATCGCGTCCTCGACCGCTTCCAGGTCCTTGGCCGTGCGCGCGGTCAGGATGACGTGCGCGCCGCGCGCCGCCAGCGACCTGGCGGTCGCCGCGCCGATGCCGCGGCTCGCGCCGGTGACCAGGGCGAGCTGGCCCTGCAGGTTCTTTTCGGTCATGGTAGTGCAGTCCTCAGCCGGCGACCCGTTCGGCCAACAGGGTCAGCTGGTTGGGCTGGTCGCGTTCGGCCAGATCGGTGAGCGTGGTGGGATAGTCGCCGGTGAAGCACGCATCGCAATAGCGCGGGCGGTCATCGTTGCGGCTGGCTTCGCCGAGCGCGCGGTACAGGCCATCGATCGAAAGGAAGGACAGCGAATCCGCCTGGATGAACTGGCGCATTTCCTCGATCGATTTCTGCGCGGCGAGCAGCTTGGAGCGCTCGGGCGTGTCGACGCCATAATAGCAGCTGTGCATCGTCGGCGGGCTGGCGATGCGCATGTGCACCTCGGCCGCGCCGGCATCGCGCATCATCTGCACGATCTTGAGCGAGGTGGTGCCGCGCACGATCGAATCGTCGATCAGCACCAGCCTTTTGCCCGCGATCAGCGGCTTGTTGGCATTGTGCTTGAGCTTGACGCCGAGATGGCGGACGCCATCGCCCGGCTGGATGAAGGTGCGGCCGACATAATGCGAACGGATGATGCCGAGCTCGAACGGCAGGCCCGATTGCTGGGCATAGCCGATTGCTGCCGGGGTGCCGCTGTCGGGCACGGGGACGACCAAGTCCGCCTCGACCGGGTTCTCCATCGCCAGCTGCGCGCCGATCGCCTTGCGCACCGAATAGACCGACGATCCGTCGACAATCGAATCGGGGCGCGAGAAATAGACATGCTCGAAGATGCAGGGGCGCTGCGCCTTGTCGGCAAAGGGGCGGTGCGACCGGATCTCGCCGCCGCTCACCACCACCAGCTCGCCCGGATCGACCGAGCGCACGAATTCCGCGCCGACAATGTCGAGCGCCACCGTTTCCGAGGCGAAGATCACGGTGTCGCCGATGCGGCCCATGACCAGCGGGCGGATGCCGAGCGGATCGCGGCAGGCGATCATGCCGCTATCGGTCAGGCAGATCAGCGAATAGGCGCCTTCGACCTGCTTCAGCGCATCGATGAACTTGTCGAGCAATGTCCGGTAGCGCGAGGTGGCGACCAGATGGATGATCGTCTCGGTGTCCGAGGTCGACTGGAAGATCGATCCGGTGCGCACCAGATCGTGGCGCAGCTTCATCGCGTTCGAGATATTGCCGTTATGCGCGATGGCAAAGCCGCCCGAGGAGAGCTCGGCATAGAGCGGCTGTACATTGCGCAGCGCGGTCTCGCCGGTGGTGGCATAGCGGACATGGCCGATTGCCCAGTCGCCTTTCAGCGCGCGCATCGTCTCTTCGCTGTCGAAATTCCCCGCCACATGGCCGAGCGCCTTGTGGTTGTGGAAATGGCGGCCGTCGAAGCTGCTGATGCCCGCCGCTTCCTGGCCGCGGTGCTGCAGCGCGTGCAGCCCCAAAGCGACCATCGCCGCGGCGTCGACCGCACCGGCCACGCCAAAAACGCCGCACTCTTCGCGCAGCTTGTCGTCGTCAAAAGGATGTGTGGTGATCATGTTGCGCGCCCGATTCGGTTGCAGCCGGGTGGTTCGGCACCCCTATAGGGGCGCATATGGGGTTTGTCTTGCATTTGTCACAGGTCATTTTTCGTTAACCGTGTTGCGCGGGGCGCTGGGTGCGATTAACCGGGCGATATGGCCGATATCCGCGAAACCGGGCTGGACCTGGACCCCAAATATGATGCCGCAGGCCTGATCACCGCCTGCGTCACCGATGCGGCGAGCGGCGCGCTGCTGATGGTCGCGCACATGAACGAAGAGGCGCTGCGGCTGACGGTCGAGACCGGCGAGGTCCATTTCTGGTCGCGTTCGCGCGCGAGCCTGTGGAAGAAGGGCGAAAGCTCGGGCAATGTCTTGAAGCTCGTCGAACTGCGCATCGACTGCGACCAGGACGCGGTCTGGGTGATCGCCTCGCCCGCGGGCCCCACCTGCCATACCGGCGCGCCCTCGTGCTTCTATCGCCGGGTGGCGGCGGACGGATCGCTGGAGCGGATCGCCTGATGCGCGTCGCGCTGCCCGCCTGCCTGCTGCTGGCCGGCTGCAGCGTTTCGCAGGCCGGCAGCGATGCCTTTTGCGCCCGCGGCAACCGGGCCAGCGGCTACAAGGTTGGCATGCTGGTGACGTTCGGCGCGTCGAGTCAGTGCGAGGGTACGGGCAGCGCGAGGCTTGCGGGCGAGACCGCTGCCTTCACCCTCTCGCGCGACGGCGATGGCGATGCGATTGCCGGATGCCGCTTTTCGGCGCAGTTCGATGGCAATGCGCTGGCGCTGCCCGGCAGCGTGCCTGCGGCCTGCGCGGCCTTGTGCAGCGACAGGGCGAGCCTGGCCGGGGCCTCGTTCGCGCTGGTCGAGCCGGGCAACGCGGCAGCGGCGAGCGCGCAGGGCCGATCGGTCAGGAGACTGTGCGAAGGATGAATTTTACTTGACGTTTACGTCAAGGGAATGTAGCCCGGGTGTCATGCACGACCGTTCGACCCTTGGCCGCATCGACACACCCGATCTGCAGAACCGGGACAGCTATACCATCTCCGATCTGTCGGACGAATTCGGCGTTACCGCGCGGGCG
>NZ_QKVT01000001.1:1549939-1552391 GCF_003426715.1 Blastomonas sp. UPD001 | reverse complement strand
ATATCGGCGACGGACGCCGCGAACAGCGCCGCGTGACGCTGCAGCGCTGCAAGGAACGCATAGCCCTGATGCGCAAGCAGAAAAAGGACCTCGAAAGCGCGATCCAGGAGCTTTCGCAGTTCGTGAAGATGGTCGAGCAAGTGGATCGTGCCGACCAGGGCTGAGGCCCGCGTTTCGATCCGGGCGGTTGCCGGTCACGGACCACGCCCCCTTTCTCAGGCTCTCCCCAGCCTGACATCTGACCCACATGTTTTGAGAGGACCCGCAAGATGCCCAAATATACCGCACCGGTGCGCGATACCCAGTTCATCCTGAACGAGGTGCTGGGAATCGAGAAATATTCCAACCTGCCCGGCTTCGACAATGCCGCGCCCGACGTTCTGTCCGCCGTGCTCGAGGAAGCCGGCAAGTTTGTCGAGGAAGTGCTGTTCCCGCTGAACCAGGTGGGCGACCAGCAGGGCTGCATGCGCCATCCCGATGGCAGCGTGACCACCCCCGACGGCTTCAAGCAGGCCTATGATCAGTATTGCGAGGCGGGCTGGGGCACCTTGTCTGCGCCGGAAGAATTCGGTGGGCAGGGTATGCCGCATGTCGTCGGCATCGCGTTCGAGGAATATATGGCGTCGAGCAACATGGCCTTTGCCATGTATCCGGGCCTGACGCATGGCGCGGTCTCGGCGATCCTCGCCAAGGGCAGCCAGGAGCAGAAGGAAAAATACTGCCCCAACATGATCAGCGGCAAGTGGGGCGGCACGATGAACCTGACCGAACCGCATTGCGGCACCGATCTCGGCCTCATCCGTACCAAGGCGGTTCCGCAGCCCGGCGGCACCTATGCCATCACCGGCACCAAGATCTTCATCTCGTCGGGCGAGCATGACCTCACCGAGAACATCATCCATCTGGTGCTTGCCAAGACCCCCGACGCGCCCGACAGCGTCAAGGGCATCTCGCTGTTCATCGTGCCGAAGTTCCTCGTCAACGACGACGGTTCGCTGGGCGAGCGCAACGCGGTGTCGTGCGGCTCGATCGAGCACAAGATGGGCATCCACGGCAATTCGACCTGCGTGATGAACTATGACGGCGCCACCGGCTATATGGTCGGCGAGGAGAACAAGGGCCTTGCCGCGATGTTCATCATGATGAACGCCGCGCGCCTCGGCGTCGGCGGCCAGGGCCTCGCGATGGGCGAGGTGTCGTATCAGAATGCGGTGCAGTACGCAGGCGACCGTCGCCAGGGCCGTGCGCTCACCGGCGCGCAGGATGCGAACGAAAAGGCCGACACGCTGTTCGTGCATCCCGATGTCCGCCGCATGCTGATGGAAGCCAAGGCGATCAACGAGGGTCTGCGCGCGCTGATCCTCTGGGGCGGCCTGCAGGTCGATCTCACGCACAAGGCGCAGACCGAGGAAGAGCGCGTCGCCGCTGACGACATCATCAGCCTGCTCACCCCGGTGATCAAGGGCTATGGCACCGACAAGGGCTATGAGATCGCCACCAACATGCAGCAGGTCTATGGCGGCCATGGCTATATCGCCGAATGGGGCATGGAGCAGTATGTGCGCGATGCGCGCATCGCCATGATCTATGAAGGCACCAACGGCGTGCAGGCGATGGACCTGGTCGGCCGCAAGCTGGCGCAGAATGGCGGGCGCGCGGTGCAGACCTTCTTCGGCATTCTCGACAGCGAATGCGCCGATGCCAAGGGCGACGAGCGCCTGGCCGATTTCGCCACGCGTCTGGAAAAGGCGGCGGGCGAGCTCAAGGCGGCGACGATGTGGTTCATGCAGAACGGCATGATGAACCCCAACCATGTCGGCGCGGGCGCGCACAGCTACATGCACATCATGGGCATCGTCGCGCTCGGCCTGATGTGGCTGCGGATGATGCGCGCCTCGATCGCGGCGCTCGAAGCGGGCAGCGGCAATGCCGTGTTCTACGAGACGAAGCTCAAGACCGCGCGCTATTTCGCCGAGCGGATCATGCCCGATGCAGGCGCCCTGCGCCGCAAGATCGAAGCGGGTGCGGACGCGATCATGGCGCTCGAGCCGGAACTGTTTGCTGCGGCCTGATCGCTGTCGCCAAATGCCTTGTTGACAGTCCAACTGACACTAATCGGGGCATCTCTCCTTGCGAGAGGCGCCCCCTTTTATGTCAGAATGCGACGAGCCGAAGTTGATTTTCATCGCTGAATCCGAGCGACTTGGCGCGGCGCAAGTACCGCAGGCGCGATAGTGCGATGATCATTTGCGACAACTTGCCGGAACCCTTGCCGGCTGGGCCGGAGCACCGCTGCGCGGCCGGAACAGCGCCGCCCCTCCCTCGTTGATGGATCGGAGCAAGCAAGACCTCTCCACCTGAAATGCCCGCCGAGAGCATTTGCAAACGAGGAGCAAGACCATGAAGAACACGATTATCGGAACCCTGATCGCCGCCGGTGCGTTGGCAGCAA
>NZ_QKVT01000001.1:1522107-1549839 GCF_003426715.1 Blastomonas sp. UPD001 | reverse complement strand
CCGCACAGATGGAGGCGGAGATCGCCGCCTTCCGCGCGGCGCTCGCCGCCGCCGGGCCCGAGGCGTTTGGCGTGCTCTATTTCTCGGGCCATGGCGTCGCGCTGGGGGCGGGCGGCGATGTGCAGATGGTCCCGGTGGACAGCGGCAAGAGCGATCTCGCCGCCTCCGCAAGTCTCTCGCGTTCGGCAATTACCCGCACGTTGATGTCCTCCGGCGCGCGCAACGTGCTCGTCGTGCTCGACATGTGCCGCAACGTCATCGCGCTGCCGACATTGCCGGTCGCCAGCGACGACACGGTCACCGGCGGCGCGGGCATCGAGGTGACCGGCAGCAAGGGCCTCAGGCGCGTGCTCCGATCGGCGCAGAACCCGATCCGCCCCGACCAGGGCTATCTCGTCGCCTTTTCGACCAGTGCAGACCAGTTCGCCTTCGACAACGGCATCTTCTCCAAGGTTCTCGCCGAGGAGATCCGCCGCCCGCAGCAGAATATCGCGGATGCGATGAAACGCGTGTCCGATCGCGTCGCGATGGCCAAGGCGTCGAGCTTCCAGAAGCCGACCTTCGATTACGGCCTGCAGGGCCAGCCGCCGTGCTTCGTCTCGTGCGATCCGGCGAGCGGCAACCGTTTCTACGACTGCGCCAACTGTCCGTGGATGCGCATCGTCCCCGCCGGTAGCGCGCTGGTCGGATCGCCGCCTTCCGAGCCGGGGCGCGGCAAGGACGAGCCGGCGCAGCAGCGCGTGGCCATCGCGCGCGATTTTGCACTGGGCGTGTATGAGGTCACCGTGGCCGAATGGACCGCGTGTGTGCGCGACGGGGCCTGCCCGAAGCTTTCGACCTGGGCGGCGGACAATCCCAATCCGCTGATCCCAGCGACCAGCATCAGCCATGACGATGCGCTTGCGTTCCTGGGCTGGCTGTCGCGCCAGTCGGGCAGGACTTATCGCCTGCCGACCGATGCCGAATGGGAATATGCGAGCCGGGCAGGGGCCTCGAGCGCCTTTCCCTGGGGCGATGGCATCTCGCCGTCGGACGCCAATTATGACCATACCGCGCGCTATCAGGGATCGCCGACCTCGCCCTATCGCGGCTATCCCGAGGCGGTGTCGGGCTATCCGCCCAACGGTTTCGGCCTGTACCAGATGCAGGGCAATGTCTGGGAATGGACCTCGGCGTGCCTCGATGCCGCGTGTCGCAACCGCGCGCTGCGCGGCGGATCGTTCGAGAGCGTGCCGGGCGAATTGCGATCGGCCAACCGCTTCGGCCTCGCCGCAACGAAGCGGCGCGACGATGTCGGCCTGCGCGTCGCGCGCGATCTGGAAGCCGACGAAGGCGGGGGCTGAGGCGTGCGCTGGCGCCTTCTGATCGCCGCGCTTGTGCTCGCGCTGCTGCCGGCATCGGCGGCGCAGGCAGAAACCCGCGCGATCCTGATCGGCGTATCGCGCTACCAGTCCGCCGCGATCCCCGATCTGATGGGCCCGGCCAACGACCTTTCGGCGATGGAGAGTCTGGCGCGATCGATGCAGGCAAGCGACGTGGTTTCGCTGCGCGATGGCGCGGTCAGCCGGTCGAGCGTCGAGACCGCGCTGCACGACATGGGCCTGCGCGCGCAGCCGGGTGACTGGCTATTGTTCTATTTCTCCGGCCATGGTGCGCAGGCGCTGGCGCAGAATCCCAGCGAGACGGATGGCGAATTCGACCAGTTCGTGCCGCTGCCCGGCTTCGATCCCGGCGCCCAAGACCCCGAAACCTTCATCATCGACAAGGACTTCTACGCCTGGATGAAGCGCTATCTGCCGCCCGAGGTCGCGATCCTGATGGTGGTGGACAGCTGCCATTCGGGCACGATGCATCGCGCGATCGATCCGCGCAGCTATGCCTTCACCCCGCGCATCGCGTTCCGACCGGGCGACGCGCGTGCCATCACGCTGACGGCGCGGCCCGGCCCGAGGCTGGGCGCGCTGCGCGGCGATGCGGGCGAGGCGCAGGCAGGCGCCATCCGGCGCGACGACCTTCCGAACCTCGTCTATATCGGCGCCTCGCGCGACGACCAGCTCGCGCTGGAGACCGAACTGCCGCAGGAAGGGGCACCGCAGCGCGGCGTGCTCACCTATGCGCTCGAACAGGCGTTCAGCCTGCCCGGCGCGAACGAGGCCTCGCCCATCGCCGATCTGGATGGCGACGGCCAGGTCTCGGTGGTCGAGGCCGGGTCCTACTTGAACAGCCAGGTGCGGATGCTCACCGCACAGCGGCAGGAAAGTACGCTCTTCTATCCCCAGGGCTGGGCCGAGCGGCCGCTCTTCTCGGCACTGCCCGCGCCGCGCCTCGCCTTCGATCTGCCCGCGCCGCATGTCATCATCGCCGGGCAGCCCGATGACCCGGCGATGGCGAGCAGCGCGACGACCTGGAAGCTGGCGAAAAGCTCGAACGACGCCGATTTCCTTTGGGTGCTGAGTACGCGCGAGGTGCTGCGCCGGTCGGGCGACGTCGTCGCCACCGGCATCGGCAGCACGCTCGCCTTTGCCGGAGTGATGGACAAGTGGCAGACCGTGATGAGCCTGCGCCCGCTGGTCTCCGAACTCGCCATGCGGCTGACGGTCAACCCGCTCGGATCGGACGAGCTCTATGCCGAAGGCACGCCGATCAGCATGCTGATGGAGCGCACCCGGCGCGGCGGCGCGGCGCTGCATGCCACCGTGTTCAATCTCGCCTCGGACGGGACCGTACAGCTCATCTACCCGCTCGACGCCGATGGCGCGGGCATGCTCGACAGCGCGATGCGCCAGTCGCTGATCGATACGCAAGTGGTTCCGCCTTTCGGCGTCGATCATGTCATCGCGCTGGCGACGCCAGAGCCGCCGGAAGCGCTGCGCGCGGCGCTGCGCAATGCCGATGGCCAGCGCGCATCGGCTGGCCTGGCGGGGATCATCCGCGCCGAGCTGAAACGCGCGCGCGGCAAGGGCTCGCTGTCGATTGTAGAGCTCTATACCGCGCCCTGATCCCGGCGTTCGGAGCGGGCGGACGCCGAATCCGGCACGGGCGAGAAAAGGACAAGGCGAAAAACAGAAACCGGCCAGAAACGCACGCCTGCGCGCAACAAGCCGGAGGCCCGAAACAAACAAGGGGCCGTCTCCTCCCGAAGACGCCCCCTTGCCCAGTCCGCTATGTCAGACTGAAATCAGACCATCAGGCCTTTTTCTTGCGACCGCCGCCGCGGCCCTGCTTGCCCAGGCCGATCTGCAACGCCAGTTCGCGGCGGCGCTCGGCATAATTGGGCGCGACCATCGGGTAATCCTTGGGCAGGCCCCATTTGGCGCGGTATTCATCGGGCGTCAGGTTGTAGTGAACCATTAGATGCCGCTTGAGCATGCGAAGCTTCTTGCCGTCTTCCAGGCAAACGAGATGATCGGGCTTGATCGAGGAGCGGATCGGGACCGCCGGTTCCTTCGGCGCTTCGGGTTCGGGGGCTGCGGGCTCGTTGATGCTCTGAAGCGCGGCATGGACCGAGGAAATGAGCTGTGGAATATCTGAATTGGCCACCTTGTTGTTGCTCAGATGGGCAACCACAATATCCGCAGTCAAAGAAATCAACGTTTCCACATCTTCCATAGTCGCACCTGCTTAGCCAGATTGATCCAAACTGGCGGGACTATTAGTCCGTTATGGATCAAATGCAAATGATAACTATCGGATCAGGACCGCCCGAAACGCGCCGGCCAGGCGCCGTTCCACGCGCGGGTTTGCCATCGACGGGCCCCGGCCATGCTCAATCCGAGACAGGCGCGCAGGGGCTGTCGTCGGCCGGGATATAACGGGCCAGGGCCGCGAGGATATCGTGCACGCCCTGCAACTGCGAAGTCGCGGAAATCTGCCGGATCGCGGACCGGACCGGCAAGCGGAAGCTGACAATGCCCGCCTCGCTCTCGCGCCGCTCCGCGCCGATCGAGAGAATGAAGCGGATGGCGGGGATGTTTTCGGCGAGGGTCTGCACCTCGAGCTCGCACATTGCCTCGACCTCGCAATGGATCAGCAGCACCGTGGTGAGCATGCGGGCGAGACCCAGCCCGTGATACTCGTCGAGCACGGCGACCGAGAACTCACCGGCATGCGGGTGATGCTCGCTGCGAATCGCATGCACCGCGCCGACCG
The DNA here is from genome assembly GCF_003426715.1 of Blastomonas sp. UPD001. Lineage (NCBI taxonomy): Bacteria > Pseudomonadati > Pseudomonadota > Alphaproteobacteria > Sphingomonadales > Blastomonadaceae > Blastomonas > Blastomonas sp. UPD001. The sequence continues at coordinate 1,545,690 of NZ_QKVT01000001.1, read as the reverse complement.
CGGGATTGTCGGCGCCGTTGAGATGGATCGCTCCCCACCCGATATGGTTGTGCCCATCGGCATCGAGCAGCCGGTCGATCACGGGATCCGACGGCATCGGCTGGACCGAGAAGAATCGCATGTAGCGCGACTGTTCGGACAGCCGCTTTATGCCTTCGCGCATCCGGTCCTCATCCGATTGCCGGATCGAACGCAGGCAGATGCGCTTGCCGTCTGCGGCAACCGTCTGGATGGTTTCGTCGTGCAGATCCCGCAGGCCGGGCCTGGCCATCATGCGCTGCTCCCTGTCTGGCCGCTGCGCATGATGCCATAGTTTTGCCCGTTTGCGCAGGGCAAAGGCTCCGGTTATGCGGTGATCAGCTCGTCGCGCAGCGCATCGATCCATGTGGCCACCGCGCGAAACGCGTTCTCGGTCATGCGCAGATAGACCTTGCGATGATCGTGGCTGTCCTTTTCGCGGCGGATCAGGTCCTGTTTCGCCATGCGCTCGATATAGCGCAGCGACGTCGTGGCCGGACGGCGCGAGGCGACGCAGGCGCTGGTGACCGAAACGTCGCGCCCGGTAATGTGCCCGACGAACAGGTCGAGCAGCATGTCCCAGGCCGGATCGGACAGCAGGCTGGGTCCGGCGATGGCATCGCGCTGGGTGCGCAGCTTGAGATAGCGGCTGGCCGTTTCGGCCCGGGCCTTCCAGGGTTCGTTGGCATCCAGCAGCGGCTGGCGAGACTCTTCCTCACCGGCTTCGGGGACGAGGATGAAGCAATAGAACTGGGTCATTGGGGGGGAACCAGACGTTGGAATGCGCGGTGATCGAGATAGACCCCGGCCACCATGCTGAGCAGCAGGGGCACGACCCAGAAGGTGGCAATCGCCGAATAGATTTTCGGCAGATAATCCGGGGCGATGATCGTCGCGACATGGGTGGCTACGGTGAGCAGCTGAAAGGCGGCGATCCAAAGCGGCCAGTACCGGTCGCTGCGCAGCGCAAACACATAGGCGGCCACCAGATAGGCGGTATCGACCGCCATCAGCGGCCAATGCGTCTGCTGCCATTTCGTGTCGAGCGTCTGCGCTCCCCAGGTGAGCAGGGTCGCGACCAGGAACAGCCCGACGGCGCGCCTGCCGTCAGCTTGCCCGTGAAGCCATACAAAGCCGCAGCTCAGCAATGCGAGAAACCAGAAGATGATGGAGATCATGATGCCGGCTCATCGCATTGCTGGACTGGCGTCAATCGAAAGCGGCTTCGGATGTCCGCACATCTTCCTGGAGCGACCCGGAAAGGGGCGTTTCACCGGGGCAGCCGACGTTCATCGGGGCCTGATCGCTGCGACGCTTGACCGAATTGAAATGGCCGACAAGCTTCACCATGCTGCCCCGGGCCGAGAGGAGGTGACCGGTGCTTTCGTGGATGGTGCGCAGCGCGATCTGCGAATCGCGTGCCGGGACCTCGGAAAGCGCGTTCGCCTCCATCATGGTCACCGACAACCGTGCGGCATCGAGAATGGCACGGTCATAGCTTGCAAAGGACGAGCGGGTATCCTGGGCGACAATGCGGACGGCGTTGCCATCGATGTGCATGGGTCTTCTCCTTCTCGCACCGGGCACGGTGCACGGGTTGGCGATCCAGGCACCAGATCAGCTGAACGCCTTGAGCGCCCCTCCGAGCACCAGCGCAAAGGCCGTCGTGACGATGAGCGACAGGCCTGCGATCCGCAGGATGGTCGTCGTCTTCTGGCTTGCGTCCAGCGATGTTCTGATGCCGCCGACAGGAGGAAATCCGAGCCGCGTCTGCCACTGGCCGGTGGCTTGGGGGCCGGGCGTTTCCGCTGCCGACACCACAGGAGGTGTCACATCATTGGCCGGCTCGACAAGCGGTGCCGGTTTGAGTTCAAATGACTTGAACGCCCCGTTTTGCTGGCTTTCGAAATACCATCGCGCCGCCGTCCGCCGGTCGGGTGCACCCATGATCGTCTTGGCGCGCTGCAGATACTGGTCGACGGTCAGGTGCGTCAGGCCCAGCTTCAGCGCTATCTGCTTGGAAGTATAGCCGTCCGCGACAAGGCGCAGACAATTGACCTGAACGTCGGTCAATTCTGCTTTGGCTTGGTCCAAGATCTTGCCCCCGAAACGCCGGTACATCCACTTTGGATATCATTAACCTTCACTTCGGATATATCTCAGTTCGAGCCGGAATGGAATGATCCCGGTCGAACGTGCGACAGGCGCGTCCGATCCGGTGCAATCGAACAGGTTGCAGGGCTGTGGCCGCGAGTCTTGGACAAAAGCGCCATTCCCTGTCCAAGCGAATCGGGATGGTCCGCTCGGAGGGGAATGTCGCCACCCAATGCCAGCGCATTAAGCTTATTCGGGCAGGAAGTCGGGCACCGAGAGATAGCGTTCGCCCGTATCGTAATTGAAGCCCAGGATGCGCGATCCTGCGGGCAGGTCGCTGAGCTTCTGGGCGATCGCGGCCAGTGTTGCGCCCGACGAAATGCCGACCAGCATGCCTTCCTCGCGCGCCGAGCGGCGGGCCATTTCCTTGGCGTCGGCGGGATCGACCTGAATCACGCCATCGAGCAGCCGTGTGTGCAGGTTGCCGGGGATGAAGCCTGCGCCGATGCCCTGGATCGGGTGCGGGCCCGGCTGGCCGCCCGAAATCACCGGTGACAGCGATGGTTCGACCGCAAAGACCTTGAGCGCGGGCCAGTGCTTTTTCAGCTCCTCGGCGCACCCGGTAATGTGCCCGCCGGTTCCCACGCCGGTGATCAGCACGTCGATCGGCGAGTCGGCAAAGTCGGCGAGGATCTCCTGCGCTGTGGTCCGCACATGGACCGAGATGTTCGCGGCGTTCTCGAACTGCTGCGGCATCCACGCGCCGGGGGTCTGCTCGATCAGCTCCTGCGCGCGTTCGATCGCGCCCTTCATGCCCTTTTCGCGCGGGGTCAGGTCAAAGGTCGCGCCGTACGCGAGCATCAGCCGCCGCCGTTCGATCGACATGCTCTCGGGCATCACCAGCACCAGCCTGTAGCCCTTGACCGCCGCGACCATGGCAAGGCCCACGCCGGTATTGCCCGATGTCGGCTCGATGATCGTGCCGCCGGGCTGGAGCGAACCGTCGGCTTCCGCCGCCTCGATCATCGCGAGCGCGATGCGGTCCTTGATCGATCCGCCCGGATTGGACCGTTCCGACTTGATCCAGACCTGCGCGTCGCCGAACAGCCGGTTGATGCGGACGTGCGGCGTCTTGCCGATGGTTTCGAGAATGCTTGCGGCGATCATGTCGAAGTCTCTCCTGCAGAAGGCGCCTGGGTATGCAGCGCAGTCGATGGGGATTGGGCTTCTTCCTCGGCAGGATCGAAGCTGCGCGCGGCACCGATCTGCGGAAACAGCCGGGACCAGAGCGCTGTAATCAATATAGCGCCGCCGCCGCCCGCCACAACCGCCGCCACGGGGCCGATGAGCCAGGCGAGCATGCCCGAAAAGGCATCGCCCAGCTCGTTCGAGGCCGAGACAGTGAGCAGCGACACGGCGGAAACGCGCCCGCGCTTGTCGTCGGGGGTGTTGAGCTGGATCAGCGACTGGCGGACATAGACGCTGAACATGTCCGCCGCGCCCGCGATGAACAGGCACGCCATCGAGACGACGAGAATGCGGCTGAAACCGAAAACCACCGTCACGAGGCCGAACAGCAGCACGCTGATCAGCATCTTGTTGCCGACATTCGCGCGAATCGGGCGAAACGAGAAGACGAACGCGACCAGGGCTGCCCCTGCTGCGGGCGAGGAGGCGAGCAGCGACAGCCCCTGTTCGCCGACCTGAAGAATGTCGCGCGCGAACACGGGCAGCAATGCGGTCGACCCGGCGAGGAATACCGCGAACAGATCGAGCGTGATCACCCCCAGCACCAGCTTGTTCTGGCCGACATAGGCCATGCCGTCGATGATCTGCGCGATCGGTCCCTTGCCCTTGTCCATGATCGTGCGCGGCACCGGCCCCACGGTCAGCATGGCCAGCCCTGCCAGCGCGTAGAGACCGGCGCTGACGATATAGGGCAGGTCGGGCCGGATGGCATAGAGCGGCCCGGCCATCGCGGGGCCGATCAGCATCCCCGACTGCCAGGCAATTGAGGACAGCGCGATCGCGGTGGGCAGCGAGGCCTTGGGCACCAGGTTCGGCGCCAGCGCGCTCAGCGAAGGGCCGAGGAACGCGCGCGCGGTGCCCAGCATCGCCGCGATGCTGTAGAGGATCGGCAGGCTGATGAGGTCGTGCGCGGTGGTCCAGGCCAGGATCGCGGCGATCCCCGCCTGGCAGAACAGCACGATGCGCGCCACCAGTCGCCGGTCCATCCGGTCCGCGATCCAGCCGACCAGCGGGGTGAGCACGAACAGCGGCGCGAACTGCAGCAGCCCGATCATGCCCAGCCGCGCCGAGCTGGCGGCGATGTCCATCGTCTCGCGCGCGATATTATAGGCCTGCCAACCGACGATCAGCATCATGCAATACAGCGCCAGCATCGAGCACAGGCGGGTGAGCCAATAGGCGCGATAATTGGGAACAGTGAACGGATGCGGCGCGGCAACGGATTCCATGCCCGTGCGGTAGGCGAGGCCGTGCGATGCGGCAAGCAAGATGAACTTGGGCTTCCCTGCGGCGAATGTTGTGCGCCTGCAAAAAAATGGCTCTTTCCAAGCGCGTGGCGAGGTGCCAGCAAGGGAAGAAGCCGAGAATCCGAGAGGTCGCCGCATGCATCCTGCCAAACGCATTCTTGCCGCCGTGTCGCTGGCGACGCTCGCCGTGTCGTGCAGCGGGGGCGCGCCGTCCGAACCGGCGGAAAAGGGCACCGGGATCGATACCGGCAGCGAATGGGGCAAGTTTCTCGACGCCTTCTTGACCGGCTATTTTCCGCGCAATCCCGATTTCGCGGTCTATCAGGGGCGGCACGAATTCGACGGCAAGCTGCCCGACTGGTCGGAAGAAGGGCTGGCGGACCAGATCGCATTTCTCGACAAGACGCTGGCCGATGCCCAGGCCATGGATGCTTCCAGGCTCGACGCCGACCAGAAGTTCGAGCGCGATTATCTGATCGCGGTGGTCAAGGGCGAGCTGTTCTGGCTCAAGGCGGCGGACTGGCCGCACCGCAACCCGGCCTTCTATACCGGCACGCTCGACCCCTCGGTCTATGTCACGCGGCCTTATGCCGATGCGACCACACGCGCCAGGGCGTTCATCTCCTATGCCCGCGCGGTGCCCAAGGCAGCCGAGCAGATCCGGGCAAATCTCCGGTCGCCGCTCGATCCCTATGCGATCGATTATGGCGTCAATGCGTTCGGCGGCTACGCCACCTTTTTCACCGGCGATGCCCGCGCGGCCTTTGCCGAGGTGACCGACGAAGCCGTCAAGCAGGAGCTCGAAACGGCCACGACCGAAGCAAGCAAGGCGATGCAGGGGCTGGCCGACTGGCTCAAGGCCGAGAAGGCCACGGCAAGGGTCGGGTATGCCATCGGACCCCAGCTTTTCTCGCAGATGCTGGCGGATACCGAGATGGTCGATCTGCCGCTCGCCGAGCTCAAGGCGATCGGCGAGGCGGACTTGAAGCGCAACCAGCAGGCGCTCGCTACCGCCTGCGCGCAGTTCGCGCCGGGCGCGACCATGCCCGATTGCATGGCGAAGCTCGCCAGCGACAAGCCGGAGGATGGCCCGGTCGCCGAGGCGCGGCGGCAGCTGCCCGAACTGCGCGCTTTCCTGGTCGACAAGGATCTGGTCTCGATCCCCGGCGCCGAAGAGGCCAGGGTCGAGGAGTCGCCGCCCTATAACCGGCAGAATTCGGCCTATATCGATATTCCGGGGCCGTACGAGAAAGGCCTGCCGTCGGTCTATTACATCTCGCCGCCCGACCCGTCATGGGCGCCCGACGTGCAGGCCGAATACATTCCGCCCAAGAAGGACCTGTTGTTCACCAGCGTGCACGAGGTCTGGCCGGGCCATTTCCTCAACTTCCTCCACGCCAACCGCGCCAAGTCGTTCTTTGGGCGGCTGTTCGTCGGCTATGCCTATGCCGAGGGCTGGGCGCATTATACCGAGGAGATGATGTGGGAGGCGGGGCTCGGCCGGGGCGATCCAGAGGTGCATATCGGCCAGCTCGCCAACGCCTTGCTGCGCAACTGCCGCTATCTCTCCGCCATCGGGCTGCACACCGGCGGCATGAGCGTCGACCAGTCGGTCGCGCTGTTCCGCGACCAGTGCTATGTCGACGAGGGCAATGCCCGGCAGCAGGCGCTGCGCGGCACCTATGATCCGGGCTATCTCAACTACACGCTCGGGAAGCTGATGATCCGCAAGCTGCGCGCCGACTGGACCGCAGGCAAGGGCGGACGCGAAGCATGGAAGGCATTCCACGACGCCTTCCTGTCCTATGGCGGACCGCCGGTGCCGATGGTGCGTGCGGCGATGATGGAGGAGAAAACCCCGAAGGCGGTGTTCTGACCGATTACCCCTTGGGCGGAACCGGCGGATCGTTGTCCGCGACCTCGGTCAGCGATCCGCCCAGTTTCTCGCATTCGCCGGCTTCGGTGAACTTCCAGGCATTGCCCTGATAATCGACGTTCGATGTGCCCGCGCAGCTGGTGCCGGGGCCGGCGGCGCAGTCGTTCTGCTTGGCGAGCGCGATGCCATAGCATTTTTCCTGCGCGGCCAGTTCGGTCGCGGCCTTCTCGATCGCCTTGTTGCTGGTCTGCTCGGCCTCGGTCGGCTTGTCCTGCGAACAGGCGGCGAGCGAAGCTGCGGCAATCAGCGTCGAGGCGAGCGCGGTCAGGCGGGGATTGTGCGACATGGGGGGCTTTCCTGAGGCTTTGAATTCGATCCTATCGCTGACACAGGCCCGCCGAGTCTCGGCATCGATTATGCCACCCCGGTGCGCGCCGGTGACGACGTGCCGACCGCGCGCTGCCTGATCCTGGTGACGCCCGACGGCCAGCGCACGATGAACACCTTCCTGGGCGCATCGCAGTTCCTGCCCGCGAGCGCGCTCGACGCGGCGATGATCCAGGATGCGGCGGTGCTGTATCTCGAAGGCTATCTGTGGGACCCCGAAGAGCCCCGCGCCGCGATGCGCGCCGCGATCGATGCCGCGCGTTCCGCTGGCCGCAAGGTTGCCTTCACCCTGTCCGACGCCTTCGTGATCGACCGCCACCGCGCCGACTTCCTCGATCTGCTCGACAAGGGGCAGATCGACATCCTGTTCTCGAACGAGGCCGAAATCTGCTCGCTGGCGCAAGTTGATGATTTCGAAGCCGCGGTCGCCACCGTCTCGGCCAAGCTGCCGACCCTGGTTGTCACCCGCAGCGAAAAGGGTGCGATCGCGATCCATGACGGTCAGCGCTACGCCGTCGCCGCCGAGCCGATCGACAAGGTCGTCGACACCACCGGCGCGGGCGACCTGTTCGCCGCCGGTTTCCTCGCCGGACAGGCGCAGGGCCGCGATGTCGAAACGTCGCTGCGCATGGGCGCCATCGCCGCCGCCGAGATCATCTCGCACTTCGGCGCGCGCTCGTCGGCGGACCTGAAGGCGCTGGTGGAGCAGAAGCTGGGCTGAGGGGGCGGGAGGCCGGTATGTTTGCCGGACCGCTGACCAATATGGAATGAGAGCCAGAAACCCCAGCTTTCTGGGGTTTCTGGTCATGTCTGCTTTCGGCAAGCTTTACTCGTTGAACCAATGTCGCAAGCTGTGTGGTTAGCGGGCAATCGCATTTCGTGGTTCTTCGAGAAGGTATCGATCACGATTTGCTAACATATCTGTTGTGTTTCAAGAGCCTTAGAAAACAATACATCGCTAAATCAATAGCGAAGCCGACAAGCAAGATTGCGTTCAATAGAAGGAGCATTCCGGCCAAAAAGAAGCCGCCACCCTTGCCTAGACCTATCCAGTCAGCCGCTGCATCAAATCCGAACATTAGAAATGCCGCCAAAGCGACAGCTGCAAGCCCCAATATGGCAATGTAGGACACAGACCTTGGCGCAAGCGGCTGCTGCTCCTGATCGGAATAGCTCATAAGCTGACACCTCGGCATTTGACTGACGAGCACTTGTAACCCACCCTACTACGGCTGCAATGGGGTCGTTTGCTGATTGGCAGGTATCTTACAAGGGATCGCCAAAGCTGCCCCCAATCCGCTCAGCCTGAGCTTGTCGAAGGCCCCGCTATACCGCCAGCGTGGGCCTCTCAGCTGCGGCTAGGCAGCCAAGCTGCCAAGCCTTCGCATCTCTCCCCTGAAGGGGAGAGAGCATTGCGGGGCGCACAGAGCCATCGTTGCGGGGGAAAAAACAAAACCCGTAGCGGAGCATGACGCTTCAACGCCTGGGGTAACCATGAAATGAGAGGGGCCGCCGGGAGTCTTGGCTCCCCGCGCGGCCCATCACATGGTCAGCGGCCGGAAGTGCCGCCTTCGAAGTGTATGTCGCGCTTGGTGAAAGCGCCTGCCCTGACCAAAGGGCAGAAGGCTATCAGCCGCGAACACTCCGAATGGACTTGACCGACCCTCTTGCTGAACCATGAGACATCGGATCACCTCCTTTCGCTATGTTGAAACCAAGTGAAGGGCCATTCGCAAAAACCCGGTTTTACTGGGGTTTCTGACGATCTGTATTCCTTGCACCCCATATGTGAATCATCACTGCCGCAACGGCAAGTCTTGTATTTCATTTTTTTCCGGGTAATCATCTCGCGCTCGCAAAACGCCGCGTCCCCCGGTAAACGCGCAGGCCATGGCCGAGCAGAATCCATCCCCATCTTCGGAAAAACCGCGCAAGGCGCGCATCGATCAGTTGCTGGTCGATCGCGGGCTGGCGGAGAGTCGCTCGCGTGCGCAGGCGCTGATCCTGGCGGGGCTGGTTTTCGTCGGCGAGCGCAAGGTTGCCAAGGCGGGCGAGACGGTGTCGGGCGATGCCGCGATCGAGGTGCGCGGGCGCGATCATCCCTGGGTGTCGCGCGGCGGCATCAAGCTGGCGCATGCGCTCGACCATTTCGGCATCGACGTGAGCGGCATGACCGCGATCGATGTCGGATCGTCCACCGGCGGCTTTACCGATGTGCTGCTGACGCGCGGGGCTGCGCATGTGTTCGCGGTGGACAGCGGCACCAACCAGCTCGCCTGGAAGCTGCGCCAGGACGATCGCGTCACGGTGCACGAGCAGACTAGCGCGCGAATCCTCACCGAGGCGCACATCACCCGCCCCATCGACATCGTGGTGTGCGACGCAAGCTTCATCGCGCTCGACAAGGTGCTGCCGGTGCCGATGTCCTTTGCCCGGCCCGGCGCGTGGCTCGCCGCGCTGATCAAGCCGCAGTTCGAGGTCGGCAAGGACCAGATCGGCAAGGGCGGGGTGGTGCGCGATCCTGAATTGCACCGCGCGGTCTGCGACCGGGTGATGCGCTGGCTCGAGAGTATCGACTGGCCGGTCACCGGGCTGACACAAAGCCCGATTACCGGGCCGAGCGGCAATATCGAATTCCTCGTCGCGGCGCAGAAGGGGCGCAGCTGTTGACCCGCAACGGCACGGAAAACCTTGGTAAACCGCGCTGGCGTGCGCCAGATTAATTCGATATGCGATAGGAATAGCCCGTTGTGCGGGCAGGAGAATCCGCGTCGATGAATGAGATTGCCTCGCCCATGCAGCTTCGTCTCGCCTTTCTGCGCTGGGCCTTGCTGTTCGTGCCGCTGGTCGTGCTGCTCGGCTTCGGGGTCAGCAATTTTTCGGGCTCGGGCGAGGAAAACCGCTGGTTCCAGGCGCTGATCAAGCCCGAAGCGCAGCCGCCGGGTGCGGCGTTCGGCATCGCCTGGTCGATCCTCTACGTGATGATGGGTCTCGCCGTGACGGTGGTGGTCACCGCGCGCGGCGCGCGTCTTCGCGGGCTGGCGGTGCTGCTGTTCTTCGTCCAGCTGGCGCTGAACCTTGCCTGGCCGATCTATTTCTTCCGCATGCACCAGGTCACGGGAGCCTTCTATCTGCTCGTCGCCATATTCGTTGCCGCCTTTGCCACGACGATCGTGTTCGGGCGCATTCGGCCGCTCGCGGCCTGGCTGATGGTGCCCTATCTCGCCTGGCTGTGCTTCGCTTCGGTGCTCAACAAGCAGATCGATCAGCTCAACCCCGATGCCGAACAGCTGGTGGTGCCGCGCGATGCGCAGCGCATCCAGCTCGCCCCGCCGGGGCCGTGACGCGCGGTTGCGATTGGCGCTGATGGTCCCCACATGCTAGATATGCGGGATGCAAGGACGCGGGACGCGTCTCCCCCAAGGAGTTAGACATGCAGAACAAGTCCGAATTCGGCGGCGATTTCGCCAAGTTCATCAACGGCCTCGCCGGCACCGTCGCAGGGATGAGCCGCGAGGCGGGCGAGAGCGCGCGCGAGCGCACCCGCGAATGGATTGCCGGGCTCGATTTCGTCAGCCGCGACGAGTTCGAGGCGGTGAAGGAAATGGCCGCCAAGGCGCGCGAAGAGGCGGACAGCCTGGCGGCGCGCGTGGCGGCGCTGGAAGCGGCGCTGTCGGCCAGGGCGGCGGGTGGGGCTGAGTAAGCCCGGATTAGCCCTGCTTATCCACAGTTTTTGAACAGACTTCGCGACAAGGCGGACGGTGGCCCAGCGTCCGCCCATTGCGCGCAACCGGGCATCGGGTCATCTTGGCGCCCGTGCCACGGGGCGCGAAAGGAATTTCATGAACGAACAGCAGCTTGACCTGGATCGGGAGGAAGCCGCGCCGGTCGACATGCTGGCCGCGCTGTTCGAGGCGCGTGGCTGGCCGTGCGAGATGGTGGGCGAGGACGAGCTGCTGACCGAGGTCAAGGGCAGCTGGACCAGCTATCAGCTCCGCGCGATCTGGCGGCACGAGGACAATGTGCTGCAGCTTCTCGCCATGCCCGATATCCGCGTGCCCGACGACAAGTTCGCGGTCATCTGCGAGGCGCTGGCCCTGATCAACGAGCAGCTGTGGCTCGGCCATTTCGACATCTGGTCGAACAGCGGCGTGGTGCTCTATCGCAACGGCATGATGCTGGGCAGCGACGCCATGCTCGGGCTTGACCAGGCGCAGCTCGCGGTCGAGGCGGCGATCGACGAGTGCGACCGCTTCTATCCGGTGTTCCAGTTCATCCTCTGGGGCGACAAGAGCCCGCAGGAAGCGCTGGCTGCGGCCTTGATCGACACCCAGGGCGAGGCTTGAGGGCTAGAAGGCTGACGCCTGACCCTTATCCGTTTGTCCCGAGCCCTTCGGCTGGCTGGCAAGCCAGCCGCTCAGGGTAGACTAAAGTCGAGGGACGTGATCCGGAACGGTTGCGCAGCGTCCCTCGACACGCTCGGGACAAATGGAGGTAGGTGTGCTGGGCGTTTTCCCCCAATCCCTTCTGGTCATCGGCTCGGGCAACATGGCCGGCGCGATGCTGCGCGGCTGGTTTGCGCAAGGGCTCGACCCTGCCGCCGTCGCCGTGGTCGATCCTTGCCCACGCGACCTGCCCACCGGGGTTCGCCACCTGACCGCGATCGACCCCGGCCTTTCCGCGCCCGACTGGCTGCTGCTCGGAATCAAGCCGCAGATGCTGGCCGAAGTCGCGCCGCAGCTCGCCAGGCTCGACCTGTCGCACGCGCTGGTCGTCTCGATGCTCGCCGGGGTGGAATGCGCTGGGCTGCGCTCCGCCATCCCAAACGCCCGCGCGATCGCTCGGATCATGCCGAACATGGCGGTGAGCATCGGCCAGTCGGTCACTGCGCTCTATGCCGAAGAGCTGAGCGATGACGACCGCGCCCGGCTCGAATCGCTCTTCGCCATGCTGGGCACTGCCGAATGGCTGGCGGACGAGGCGCAGATGCACTTCGTCACCGCCTTGAGCGGGTCGGGCCCGGCCTATCTGTTCCGCTTCATCGATGCGCTGGGCAAGGCGGCTGAGGGTCTCGGCATGCCCGCAGACCAGGCCGCGCGCTTTGCGATGGCGATGGTGCGCGGTTCGGCTGAGCTGGCGTCCCGGTCCGACGAGAGCCCGGCCGAGCTCGCCGAGCGCGTCGCCAGTCCCGGCGGCACCACCCGCGCCGCGCTCAACATATTCGATGCCGATGCCGCGCTCGACCGGCTGGTGGGCGAGGCCATGGCTGCGGCGGCGAAGCGCAGCGCCGAACTGGGTCAGTAACCGTTCCTCCGGCCGGCCCAGGCCAGCGCTTCGGCTTCGACCGCCAGCACGAACGGATCCTTGCGCGCGACATAGCTGTGCGGATCGGCGGCAAGCGTCTGCTTCAGCTCCGAATAGGCGGCCGCCCTGTCGGGATTCGCGCGCAGATAATCGCGGAAGGCCAGATGCCGGGCGATATGCGGCGATCCGGCGGCGAACACGTGCAGATGATGGGTGCGGGTTCCCCCACCGTCATGCTTGCGGAAATAGCGCCGGCCCTCGATGCCGAACGCGCCCATGGCCTCATAGCCCAGCGCTGTCAGCGCAGGCGTGGCGCGCTCGACCGCCTCGAGCGTGGTCGCAACGCCCAGCATGTCAATAATGGGTTTCGCCGAGATGGCCGGTATCGCGGTGCTGCCGATATGGTGCACCGCGACCAGGCTGTCGCCCATGGCCGCGAGGACGACAGCCGCCTCGGCCCGATAGTCCGCCGCCCAGCCCGGATGGTGCGGAACGACGGGCATGGCGGGACGAGGCTCAGTTGCAGGGCAGGTCGTAGAAGGTCCGGATTTTCGTCCAGGCCTCGTCCGCCGTTTCCACGAAGCTGAACAGGTCGAGATTGCCCGGCGAGATCACGCCCTCTTCGGCCAGCGCCTCGAAATTGACGACACGGTTCCAGAAGTCCTGGCCGAACAGCACGATCGGGATCGGTGCCATCTTGCCGGTCTGGATCAGCGTCAGGAGCTCGAAGAATTCGTCGAACGTGCCGAAGCCGCCGGGGAAGACCGCGACCGCGCGGGCGCGCAGCAGGAAGTGCATCTTGCGCAGCGCGAAATAGTGGAACTGGAAGGACAGGTGCGGGGTGACGAAGCGGTTGGGCGCCTGCTCGTGCGGCAGCACGATGTTGAGCCCGACCGAATCCATGCCGACATCGGCCGCGCCGCGATTGGCGGCTTCCATGATCGAAGGGCCGCCGCCCGAGCAGACGACGAACTGGCGCTTGCCATCCTCGACCACGCCGCATTCGCTGGCCAGCTGCGCCAGCTTGCGCGCTTCGTCATAATAGCGGGCCTTGGCGACCAGCCGTTCGGCGACCTTCTTTTCCTCGGGGCTGCGCGCGGCCTCGACCATGCCCTCGCACTTGTCGGGTGCGGGGATGCGCGCCGATCCGTAGATCACCAGCGTCGATCCGATGCCGGCCTCTTCGAGCAGCATCTCTGGCTTGAGCAGCTCGAGCTGGAAGCGCACCGGGCGCAGTTCCTGGCGCAGCAGGAATTCGGTATCGCCAAAGGCCAGGCGATAGGCCGGATCCTGGGTCTGGGGGGTATCGTGGACCGCGCGTTCGGCGGTACGGGCGTCTTCGGCGGCGCGGCGAAAGCGCGGCTCTGTCAGGTCTTTCTTGGTCATCGCCCGCAATTAAGGGGCGATCGTGCTATCGGCAATAGCCTTGGCCGCTCATGTCGACATGCAGATGGTCGCGGTGCGCGGCGTTGTATTCGGGCCCCAGCACGGTGCCGAACCGCTTGCAGGCGCTGGCATGGATGGTGCGCAGGAACGCGCGTTCCTGGTTGCTGCCGTTCCAGCCCTCCTTGACCGTGATGCGGCGGCCATCGGCGAGCACGAACCCGGCAATGTCGATGGCATTGGCATGCGCGTGCTGCGAGAGCTTTACCGAGCCGGCAATGTTGCGGCACGAATAGCTGCCCATGGTCTCGATCCTCACCAGCGGGCTGCCGAGCATCTGTTCGGCGGCGCGGGCGATGCCATATTGCGCCCATCCGGCAAAGCGTTGTGCCAGTTCGCACCGGACCGGGCCGATATTGCTGATCGCCAGCTCGCTTCGCCCGCGGCCGGCTTCCATCAGGCTGATCGCCGAGAGGCGGACGCTGCCAAGCTGCGAGCAGCCCGCGCCGAAGGTCTGGTCGGGCACGGGGGTGAAGCGCACCTGCGCCTTGCTGAGCTGGCTGATGCACTGGCGCGTGTCGGCGAGCGGCGCGGCGGGCAAGGCCGGCCGCAGGACCTGCTCGCTCCGCGTCGGGGCCCGGGCAGGGGCCCGCGACAGCCCGCGACCTTCGGGCAGCATCGAACAGCCCGCGATCAGCACCGACAGCGCGGCGACCAGGGCGACGCGCTGCAATTCGGGTGATTCGACGATCGTCGTGAAGCGTGGATCGATGCGACGCGGCGCGGACCGTGCACGCCTGTGCAGGCCCGCGCCTTCGCCAGCGCTCATCTCCGCAGGGTCGCCGCCGCCCAGGGGCAGCGGGCCACCAGCGGCCAGGGAGGGACCTTGATGAACGCCTTGTTCCATGGCGTTGATCCTAATCAATGAAATTTAACCCTGCTGTTCCGAGGATGGTTAACGGGGTCATAGGGATTGAACGCGCGGCATTGCGCGGCTCTTGCGGTGAGGCTAGCGCTGATTCGGACGAAGCGGAGCACGCCAGGGGAAGGTGCGGACACGATGTTGTGGCTGATCAACAAGCAGGGGTTTTTCTGGTTTCTGCTGGCGATACCGGCGATCGGCATGAGCATCGGCTTCCTGCGCGACCCGGTGACCGCGTTCGATCTGATTCACCCCAGCGGCGAATTTTCGGTCCGGTTCATGATCATCGCGATGATGATCTCCCCCCTGCGTGCGATTTTCGGCCGACGGCGCTGGCTCGACTGGCTGCTCGCGCGGCGCCGCGCGCTGGGCGTGGCGGCCTGCCTCTATGGCGTGCTGCACCTGGCCTTCTATCTCTATGACATGGGCGACTGGGGCATGATCGCCGAAGAGTCGCTGATTTTCAGCATCTGGACCGGCTATGCGGCGCTGGCGATCTTCATCGCGATGGGGGCGACCAGCAACAATGCCTCGCAGCGGGCGATGCGGACCAACTGGAAACGGCTGCAACAGCTGGTCTACCCCGCCGCCTTGCTGATCGCGCTGCACTGGGTGTACGTTGACGGCGAATATATGGGCATGGTCGTGCATTTTGTTCCGCTGCTGGTTCTGGAAACCGCACGGGTCATACTTATGTTCAAGCGGCGTTCAGCGCGCCATGGCACACAGGCAGCAACGGGCTGACCGTGGTAGAGAAGAGGGACAATCCATGAAATTCGCACAGGCCATGCTGGCCGTCGCCGCCGCCACCGCGATGCAGTTTTCCGCTGCTCCGGATGCCTTTGCCACCGGCAAGATGAAGTGCGACGCGGGCCCGCAGACGGGCTGGAAGAGCCGTACCGATCTGGAAGCCAAGCTCAAGAAGGATGGCTGGAAGGTCAAGAAATCCAAGGTCGATGGCGGCTGCTACGAGGTCTATGGCGTCACCCCCGAAGGCCAGAATGTCGAAGCCTATTTCCACCCCGTCACGATGGAAAAGCTGCTCGTCTCGCAGCGTGGCAAGGTCATTTTCAAGAAGTGAATTGCGGCCGCCCTGTGCTTTTGTTGCGCAGGGCGGCGTGATTCTGGCCCCGTCCGGCATTTGGTGATTGCTTTCGTTGCAATTCGCCCCTAGGGCCGTCGACGGGCCACGCGGTCCCAACGCCGCGCGTGCTCTCTGCAAGGAGAGACTGACATGACTGATACCGTTGGTGCGGGCGCTGTGCTCGCCAAGAAACCTGCCACCCTGCCTGCTCGCCCGTATTTTTCCTCGGGCCCCTGCGCAAAGCCCCCGGGCTGGTCGGCAGCACAACTTTCCACCGAATCGCTGGGTCGTTCGCACCGGTCGAAGATCGGCAAGGCGCGGCTGCAATATTGCATCGACCTGATGCGCGAGCTGCTCAAGCTCCCCGACACCCACCGGATCGGTATCGTGCCCGGATCGGACACCGGCGCCTTCGAAATGGCGATGTGGACGATGCTGGGCGCCCGCCCCGTCACCGCGCTCGCCTGGGAAAGCTTCGGCGAGGGCTGGGTGACCGACGCGGCCAAGCAGCTTAAGCTCGATCCTGTCATCCTGCGCGCCGATTATGGCCAGATCCCCGATCTGAATGCGGTCGACTGGTCGCACGACGTGCTGTTTACCTGGAACGGCACCACCTCGGGCGCGCGTGTCCCCAATGGCGACTGGATCGCCGCCGACCGCGAGGGGCTGAGCTTTGCCGACGCGACTAGCGCGGTGTTTGCCTATGACCTGCCCTGGGACAAGATCGATGTCGCCACCTTCTCCTGGCAGAAGGTGCTGGGCGGCGAGGGCGCGCATGGCGTGCTGATCCTCGGCCCGCGCGCGGTCGAACGGCTCGAAACCTATACCCCCGCCTGGCCGCTGCCCAAGGTGTTCCGCCTGGTCAGCAAGGGCAAGCTCGCCGAGGGCGTGTTCAAGGGCGAGACGATCAACACCCCGTCGATGCTCGCGGTGGAAGATGCGATCTTCGCGCTCGAATGGGGCAAGTCGCTGGGCGGCGCCGATGCGATGATCGCGCGCTCCAACGCCAATGCGGCGGCGCTCGATGCCATCGTCCAGGCACGCCCATGGCTCGGCCATCTCGCGCCCGATCCGGCCACGCGTTCGACCACCAGCGTCTGCCTGACGGTCGAGGGCGCGGACGAGGCTTTCATCAAGGCCTTTGCCGGACTGCTCGAGAAGGAAGGCGCGGCCTTCGACATCGCAGGGTATCGCGATGCCCCTGCGGGCCTGCGCATCTGGTGCGGCGCGACCGTCGACACCGCCGATATCGAGGCGCTCGGCCCCTGGCTCGACTGGGCCTATTCCGAGCTCACTTCCCAGTAATCGAACCGGTTCCCCGCAAAGGCGGGGACCCATCTCCTGCGCATGCGCCTGGTGCAGCGGTCCGGAGATGGGCCCCTGCCTGTGCAGGGGATCGGCACATCTTTTCCGACAAAGGATATTCCCATGCCCAAAGTTCTGATTTCCGACAAGATGGATCCCAAGGCCGCGCAGATCTTCCGCGAGCGCGGCTGCGAAGTCGACGTCATCACCGGCCAGACCCCCGAAGAGCTCGCCGCGATCATCGGCCAGTATGACGGTCTTGCCATCCGCTCCTCGACCAAGGTGACCAAGGCGATCCTCGATGCCGCGACCAACCTCAAGGTCGTCGGCCGCGCCGGCATCGGCGTCGACAATGTCGATATTCCCGCAGCTTCCGCCAAGGGCGTGGTCGTGATGAACACGCCGTTCGGCAACTCGATCACCACCGCCGAACATGCCATCGCGCTGATGTTCGCGCTCGCCCGCCAGCTGCCCGAGGCCGATGCCTCGACCCAGGCCGGCAAGTGGGAAAAGAACCGCTTCATGGGGGTCGAACTGACCGCCAAGACGCTCGGCCTGATCGGCGCGGGCAATATCGGTTCGATCGTCGCCGACCGCGCGCTGGGCCTCAAGATGAAGGTCATCGCATTCGACCCGTTCCTGACGCCCGAGCGCGCGGTGGAACTGGGCATCGAGAAGGTCACGCTCGACGATCTGCTCGCGCGCGCCGATTTCATCACGCTGCACACCCCGCTGACCGACCAGACGCGCAACATCCTCAGCAAGGAAGCGCTGGCCAAGACCCGGAGGGGCGTGCGGATCATCAACTGCGCGCGCGGCGGTCTGATCGACGAAGCCGCGCTCAAGGAAGCGCTCGATTCGGGGCATGTCGCCGGCGCCGCGCTCGACGTGTTCGCGACCGAACCGGCGCACGAGCATCCGCTGTTCAACACGCCGAACTTCGTCGCGACCCCGCATCTGGGCGCATCGACCAGCGAGGCGCAGGTCAATGTCGCGATCCAGGTCGCCGAACAGATGGCCGATTATCTGGTCAAGGGTGGCGTGACCAACGCGCTTAACATGCCCAGCCTCTCGGCGGAACAGGCGCCGAAGCTGCGCCCCTATATGGCGCTGGCGACCAATCTGGGCCGCCTCGTCGGTCAGCTCGAGAGCGACCGGGTCAAGAGCATCGCGATCGAGGTCGAGGGTGCGGCGGCCGAACTCGACATGAAGCCGATCACCGCTGCGGTGCTCGCCGGGTTCATGAGCGCGTTCAGTGACGCAGTGAACATGGTCAATGCACCGTTCCTCGCCAAGGACCGCGGGCTCGACGTGCGCGAAGTGCGGCATGACCGCGAGGGCGATTACCACACGCTGGTGCGCGTCTCGGTTGCCACCGCCGATGGCGAGCGCTCGGTCGCGGGCACGCTGTTCGGCAATGCCACGCCGCGTCTGGTCGAGATCTACGGCATCAAGATCGAGGCCGATCTCGCCGGGCACATGCTGTACATCGTCAATCGCGACGAACCCGGCTTCATCGGTCGTCTGGGCTCGACGCTGGGCGAGGCCAATGTCAACATCGCGACCTTCCACCTGGGCCGCCGCGAGGCGCGTGCGGGCGGCGAGGCGGTACTGCTGCTGTCGCTGGACGGCGCGGTGGCCGAGCCGGTGCTTTGGAAGCTGTGCCAGCTTGCCGGGGTCAAGTCGGTCAAGAGCCTGAAGTTCGACTGATCCGTCTGAGCATCCATGCCCCGTGCCCGGTTGCATGCCGGGCCGGGGTCTGGAACGTCAGACCTGCTTGTCGCGCCGGGGCATCGATATCGTGGGGCGATAGGTGCTCTTCATCGGCTTGAAGCGCGTGAAGACATGGTTTTCCAGCGGCTTGTTGACCTTGCTGTCCCAGGTCGTGCTGCTGTTGAACGACAGGCTTTCGACCTGCTTGGTGTCGATCTTCAGATCGGTGGTAAGCTGTGCGCCGAACTGGCCGCTGCGGACCCAGCGCACTTCCGCCTCGAACCGGCCAAGGCCCGGCCGATCGATTTCGACTACATCGCCGGGATAGAGCGGCGCGGCGCACCGCCCGCCAAGTCCGCCGCTCGAGATATCGCGGATCACGCCATCGGCACTGCCGAAGCGCTCGTGAAACAGGGTGACCTTCATCAACCGGTGCACGCGCGCTTCGCGCTGCGGCAGGCTGGCATCGCCATTCCGCGCCGCATCGACGTTGTAGTCCGTCAGTCCTTTTTTGCCGAATGACATGATGGGTGCGTCCTTTGCACCACACCCTTACGCAAAAAGCCTTAAATCGAGGTAAAACGCCAAATCCGCCGATCAGACGAGATCGAAGCGGTCCAGATACAGGTCGAACTGCGCCTCACCCAGGGTGGTGAGCGTCACCCGCGTGCGTCGCCGATCCGACCGATCGGGCACCATGTCGGCATAGCCCTTTTCGCGCAGCTGGTGGATCAGGCGCAGCGCGGTGCTTTCGGGCGCGTCGCTCATCAGGCAAAGGTCGCTCATCGACAGCTGGCTACCGCTGCGCTTGGCCGCAAGCAGCGCGACCAGCATGTCCCACAACGGATTGCGCAGCTTGAGCTCGGGGAAGCAGTTGCTCCTCAGCCGGGCTGCCTGCTGTTCGCGCATGACCAGGCGGGTGCGGCGGTCGCCGTCGTTCTGGGCGGTACGCGGCCCGTCCGCCTGCGCGCCATCGGGGCGGAGGGGGCGATGCCATGTGGTCGCTGGGCGTGGGCTGGTTTCTCTCGCTAAAGATTTCACGTGCATGTCCCTGTTGTTGCGCGCGCGCCCGTCGGCCTTGTTGTCGTCCTGCCTGGCCGGCCCCTATGGCCGGTCGCGGACGTTGGCTCTGTGAGAACAGTTCTTGCAGCATCTTCAGATGCTTACCACCCCGGATTTTGGGGGGTGACCCCGAATCTGCGGTATTTTTTGCTTCCGTTTCGGATCAATTATTTCGTGCGACACCATTTTTTGGTCGTGCGGGGAGCATCGAAATCGCGGGAAAACCGGGTGTCTGGCGTGTCCGTCGCGACCGCGCCACAGCTGGCGCACGCCGCCGCCCATGCTGCGCGATTGCGCTTGTCCTGTGCGGCGGTAAAAGCAGGTCCGGCGAGACATGGAGCGGACCTTGAGGCGATGACCGAGTTACAGAACCTTCCGATGCGGTCCTGGCTGTTTGCCCCGGGCGACAGCGAGAAAAAGATGGCCAAGGCCGCCGACAGTGCTGCCGATATCGTGTTGCTCGACCTGGAGGATGCGGTTGCGGCAGAGAACAAGCCTGTTGCTCGCGAACTGGTGCACGGCCTGCTTGCAAGCCGCGCCTCCGGGCACGAGCGGCTCTGGGTGCGGGTCAATCCGCTCGACGGAGACTGGACGCTGCACGATCTCGCCGCAGTCATGCCCGCGCGACCCGGCGGCATCATGCTGCCCAAGGCGCGCGGACGGCACGATGTCGAACGGCTCGACCATTATCTCTCGGCGCTGGAAGTCGCGAACGGGATCGAACCGGGATCGACCCCGGTGATCGCGCTGGTGACCGAGACCGCCGAGGCGATGTTCACCACCGGCGACTACAAGGGCGCGCCGCGTCTGATGGCCTTGAGCTGGGGCGCGGAGGATCTGGCCGATTCGATCGGCGCGGCCAGCAACCGCAACGCGGACGGCAGTTATGGCTTCACCTATGAGCTCGCGCGCAGCCTGTGCCTGCTCGGCGCAGCCGCTGCAGGGGTTGCCGCGATCGAGACGATCCAGGGCGATTTCCGGGATCTGGACGGGCTCAAGGCGCGCGCCGAGAAGGTACGGCGCGATGGATTTGCCGGAATGCTGGCCATCCATCCGGCGCAGGTCGATGTCATCAATGCCGCCTTCACCCCCAGTGAGGAGGAGCTGACCGAGGCCCAGGCGATCGTCGACCTGTTCGCCGCCCACCCGGGCGCAGGGACGATCGGATACAAGGGCGGCATGCTTGACCGTCCGCATCTGTCGCGGGCGATGCAGCTTCTGGCGCGGGCTGGCAGAGGCTGAAAGCGGACGCCCAAAATCTGCATCAGCCTCCCCTTGCGTTGCAAAGATGCAACACTATCTCTGGTCGGCAAGGGCTGGATAGGGTGGAGAAACTCCCATGAACCTCGAGAAATTTACCGACCGCGCCAAGGGCTTCCTGCAATCGGCGCAGACTGTTGCCATTCGGATGAGCCATCAGCGGATCAGCCCGGAGCATATCCTCAAAGCGCTGCTCGAAGACAGCGAAGGCATGGCCGCCGGGCTGATCGCGCGCGCAGGGGGGCAGGCCCCGGCCGCGGTGCAGGAGGTCGATGCCCTGCTTGCCAAGGTGCCGGCCGTCTCGGGCGGCGGTGCGCAGCAGACGCCGGGCCTGGACAATGACGCGGTGCGGCTGCTCGACAGCGCCGAACAGGTTGCCAGCAAGGCCGGCGACAGCTTCGTCACGGTCGAGCGGCTGCTGCTCGCCATCGCGCTCGCCAAGGGCACCAAGGCGGGCGATGCGCTGGCCAAGGCGGGCGTCACCCCGGAAGCGCTCAACACCGCGATCAACGACCTGCGCGGCGGCCGCACCGCAACCTCGGCCAGCGCCGAGGAAAGCTATGAGGCGATGAAGAAATATGCGCGCGACCTGACCGCGGTGGCGCGCGAGGGCAAGCTCGACCCGGTGATCGGCCGCGACGAGGAAATCCGCCGCACGGTGCAGATCCTGGCGCGTCGCACCAAGAACAACCCGGTGCTGATCGGCGAACCCGGCGTCGGCAAGACCGCGATCGCCGAAGGCCTAGCGCTGCGCATCGCCAATGGCGATGTGCCCGATTCGCTGAAGGACCGCCGCCTGATGGCGCTCGACATGGGCGCGCTGATCGCGGGCGCGAAATATCGCGGCGAGTTCGAGGAGCGGCTCAAGGCGGTGCTCGACGAGGTGAAGACTGCCGAGGGCGAGATCATCCTGTTCATCGACGAGATGCACACGCTGGTTGGTGCCGGCAAGGGCGAGGGCGCGATGGACGCCTCGAACCTGCTCAAGCCCGCGCTGGCGCGCGGCGAGCTGCACTGCATCGGCGCGACCACGCTCGACGAATATCAGAAGCATGTCGAGAAGGACCCCGCGCTGCAGCGGCGCTTCCAGCCGGTGTTCGTCGGCGAGCCCAATGTCGAGGACACGATCTCGATCCTGCGCGGCCTCAAGGAGAAATACGAGCTGCACCATGGCGTGCGGATCACCGACAACGCGCTGGTGGCGGCGGCGACGCTCTCCAACCGCTATATCTCGGACCGCTTCCTGCCCGACAAGGCGATCGACCTGATGGACGAGGCGGCGAGCCGCATCCGCATGGAGGTGGAGAGCAAGCCCGAGGAGATCGAGGCGCTCGACCGGCGGATCATCCAGCTCAAGATCGAGGCTTCGGCGCTCGGCAAGGAAAGCGATGCCGCGTCGAAGGATCGCCTCGCGACGCTGCAGAAGGACCTGGCCGAGCTCGAACAGCAATCGGCCGAGCTGACCACGCGCTGGCAGGGCGAGAAGGACAAGATCCACGCCGAGGCCAGGCTCAAGGAAGAGCTGGATGCCTTGCGCATCGAGCTCGAACAGGCGCAGCGCAACGGCGATCTCGCGCGCGCGGGCGAGCTTTCCTATGGCCGCATCCCCGAGCTCGAGCGCAAGCTGGCCGAGGCACAGAGCCACACGGCTGGCGCGATGCTGCGCGAGGAGGTGACCGAGGACGATATCGCCGCAGTGGTGAGCAAGTGGACCGGCATTCCGGTTGACCGGATGCTCGCGGGCGAGCGCGAGAAGCTGCTCTCGATGGAAGAGCATATCGGCAAGCGCGTGATCGGCCAGCAGGCGGCGGTCGAGGCGGTATCCAAGGCGGTCCGGCGCTCGCGCGCGGGGTTGCAGGACCCGAATCGTCCGCTCGGCAGCTTCCTGTTCCTCGGCCCCACGGGTGTCGGCAAGACCGAGCTGACGCGCGCGCTGGCGGGCTTCCTGTTCGACGACGACAACGCGATGGTGCGCATCGACATGAGCGAGTTCATGGAGAAGCACGCGGTTGCACGGCTGATCGGCGCGCCTCCGGGCTATGTCGGCTATGAGGAGGGCGGCGTGCTCACCGAGGCGGTGCGGCGCAGGCCCTATCAGGTCGTGCTGTTCGACGAGGTCGAGAAGGCGCATCCGGACGTGTTCAACGTGCTGTTGCAGGTGCTCGACGACGGTCGCCTGACCGATGGCCAGGGCCGCACGGTCGATTTCTCGAACACGCTGATCATCCTCACCTCGAACCTCGGCAGCCAGTATCTCGCGGGCATGACCGAGGACCAGAAGGTCAAGGATGTCGAGCCGCAGGTGATGGAAGTGGTGCGCGGACATTTCCGCCCCGAATTCCTCAACCGTCTCGACGAGATCATCCTGTTCCACCGGCTGGGCGAGGAGCATATGGCGCCGATCGTCGACATTCAGGTCGCGCGGGTGGCCAAGCTGCTCAAGGATCGCAAGATCACGATCGACCTGACCGACAGCGCGCGCAAATGGCTGGGCCGGGTGGGTTACGATCCGGTCTATGGCGCGCGGCCGCTCAAGCGCGCAATCCAGCGCTATCTGCAGGACGCACTCGCCGACAAGCTGCTGCGCGGCGAGGTGCCCGACGGCTCGACGGTGTACGTCACCGACGGCGACGGCCAGCTGGTGCTGACGGTGGAATGACGAAGCTCTCCCCTCCCGCTT
>NZ_QKVT01000001.1:1513637-1522007 GCF_003426715.1 Blastomonas sp. UPD001 | reverse complement strand
CCGCTGCTGCCGTTCAGCTTAAGGCTGTGCATGATCATGCGATAGCGTCGCCGCCTGAAACGCCGTCATCCTGAACTTGGTTCAGGATCCATCATGCCCCAGCAGCCGAAGCCGCGTGGGGAGAAATGGGCCCTGAAACAAGCCTGTCCTGAGCGAAGTCGAAGGGTTCAGGGTGACGAAGTTATTTCGCTTACGTCAGCGCGGGGCCTTCGACAGGCTCAGGCTGAGCGGGCGTGGGTGCGCTGCGCTTGCACCTAGCTCCCGCCGATCCCCCGCTTCGTCGTGAGGTACGTCGCGAAGCTGCCCAGCCAGTGGCTGCCCTCGTAATTCTTGTCGCTCACCGCCTTGAGGCCGCTGTCGGCGTGCAGCTTCGCGGTCGCTAGCAGCGCGGGCACGCGCGGGTCGTCCTTGGGCAGTGCACTCGCGATGCCCTCCATCGCCCAGGCGCGCGAGAGGTTGACGCCGTCGAGATGCACCAGCTTGCCGTCGGTGGGATCGCGCACCTCGCCGGGGGTGAGCCAGCCGGTCGAGCCATCCGCCGGAATCTGCGGCAGGAACCTGGCCAGCCAGGCGGCAAATTCGGCCTGCGGCATCACCCGGCGCATCAGGTCGGCCTCCATCAGGCAGGGCGAGAGGAAATCCTCGCCCGACGGCTCATAGGCAAGCGGGCAGTTCACGTCCGCGCGGTGGAATTCGAGCGCCTTGGCCTCCAGCTGCTTTGCGAACGCGTCGTTCTTCACCCGGCGCGTATAATCGAGCATCAGGCCGAAGGCGAAGGCGCTCTGGTTGTGCGTGCCCAGCCGGATCGGATAGGCGAGCTTGGGCAGCCAGGCCTGGGTCTCGCCGACGATCTTCTGTTCGAGTGGACGCAGCGTCTCGCGCCAGGCCTTGAGCTTGGGGTCCTCGCTCTCGTCGAGCTCGGCCACCAGCTGCAGGAACCAGGCGGTGCCATAGGGGCGCTCGAAGCCCTTGCGGCCCTCGCCCTCAAGATATTTCAGCTCGGCCGCGATATTCTCCCTCGTGAAACTGCGGTCGAGCGCGGCGAGGATTGCCGGCTTCATCGGCGATGCGGGGTCGGTCTTGAGGATGCGCACCAGCAGCCAGTGCCCGTGCACCGACGAATGCCAGTCGAAACAGCCGTAAAAGGCAGGCGTCAGCTCCCGCGGCGGCTTTGCATCGCCATCATCGTTGAGCACATGCGAGATCTTGTTGGGATATTCCTTGTGCACGCAGGTGAGCGCCAGCCGGGCGAAGCGATCGTTCACCGCATCGGGCCGCGCCTCGGGGATCGCGATGGCTTTGTCCTCGCTCTTGGTTCCGGGCGATCCGCAGCCCGCGATCAGCAAAACGCCGGCCAGCGCCAGCCCCGTCCAGTTTTTCAAAGCCTTGTCCCCTTGCAGCGTCCTGGAGCGAATAGACACCAGACGTCGCAGCAAGACAAGGATCGCAGCCCGTCAAATCATCGGCAAGGACCTGCGGCCCGCGGGCGCATTTCCTGTCTTGCGGCACTGCACAATAGCTGTCACATCTTATGTCAATGACAGGGGATAAACCGCACTTTGACGAGATGCTGCTGCCCGATGGTTCGGTGCGCGCACCCTATAGCGAATTTTGCGAATGGTATGGCGCGCAGGACGCGTCCCGGCTGCGGACCAAGGCGCGCGATGCGGAGAATTTCTTCCGCCGCACCGGCATCACCTTCGCGGTCTATGGCGAGGAGGAGGCGAGCGAACGGCTGATCCCGTTCGACATCGTGCCGCGCATCATCTCGGGCCGCGAATGGGCGCGCCTCAGCCGCGGCATCGAGCAGCGCGTGCGCGCGATCAACGCTTTTCTGCACGACATTTATCATCGCCAGGAAATCCTGCGCGCGGGCCGCATCCCGGTCGAGCTGATCGCGAGGAACGAGGCGTTCCTGCCGCAGATGATCGGCATGGACCCGCCCGGCGGCATCTACACGCACATCATCGGCGTCGACATCGTCCGGACGGGACCCGACCAGTTCTATGTGCTCGAGGACAATGCGCGCACCCCGTCGGGCGTGTCGTACATGCTCGAGAACCGCGAGACGATGCTGCACATGTTCCCCGAGCTGTTCCGCAAGGTGCGCGTGCGCGAGGTGTCGGACTACCCGCGCAAGCTGCGCCGCTCGCTCGCCGCCAGCGCGCCGCGCGCGTGCAACGGCCCGCCCGAGATCGCGGTGCTGACGCCCGGCATCCACAACAGCGCCTATTTCGAGCACAGCTTCCTTGCCGACCAGATGGGGGCGGAGCTGGTCGAGGGGCACGACCTGCGCGTCGTCGATGGCCGGGTCGCGATGCGCACCACCCAGGGCTATCGCGCGATCGACGTGCTCTACCGCCGCGTCGATGACGATTTCCTCGATCCGCTCTCCTTCCGTCCCGATTCCGCGCTCGGCGTGCCCGGCATCATGGACGTGTACCGCGCGGGCGGCATCACGATTGCGAATGCGCCGGGCACCGGCATTTCGGACGACAAGGCGATCTACAGCTACATGCCCGAGATCGTCGAATTCTATACCGGCGAAAAGGCGATCCTCGAGAACGTGCCGACCTGGCGCTGTTCGGAAGCGGAATCGCTCGCCTATGTGATGGAGCATCTGCACGAGCTGGTGGTGAAGGAAGTCCACGGATCAGGCGGCTACGGCATGCTGGTGGGTCCGGCGGCGAGCCGCAAGGAGATCGCCGCGTTCCGCCAGAAGCTCAAGGCTCGGCCGGGCAGTTATATCGCGCAGCCGACGCTCTCGCTCTCGACCGTGCCGATCATGACGCGCCAGGGGCTGGCCCCGCGGCATGTGGACCTCAGGCCCTTCGTGCTCGTCTCGCCCAACGGCATCGACATCACGCCCGGCGGGCTCACCCGCGTCGCGCTCAAGAAGGGATCTCTGGTGGTCAATTCGAGCCAGGGCGGCGGCACCAAGGACAGCTGGGTGCTCGACGAATGAGCGCGGACATGACGATCGGGGGGACGCGCTGATGCTGGGCAAGACCGCAGGCGGCCTGTTCTGGATGCAGCGCTATATGGAGCGAAGCGAGAATATCGCGCGGCTGGTCGACGCCGGCTTCCGCATCGCGCTGACGCGCTCCGAAGCCGCCGAGGACGAATGGGCCTCGGTGCTGACCACGGCCGGCGTGCGCCAGGCCTATGCGCAGCGCTACGACAAGGTCGACGGATCGAGCGTCATCAACTTCCTGCTGCGCGACAAGACCAACCCGTCGAGCGTGATGTCGGTGATCGAGGCCGCGCGCAACAACGCGCGGCTGGTGCGCACCGCGCTGACCCGCGAGGTGTGGGAGGCTACCAACGAATGCTGGATGACGCTCAAGGAAGCGCTGCGCACGCAGATTTCGGACAACGAGCTGCCCGATGTGCTGAGCCTCATCCGCCAGCAAAGCGCGCAGGTGCGCGGCGCGCAGAGCGGCACGATGATGCGCAACGACATCTATTTCTTCGCGCAGCTGGGCACGTTCGTCGAGCGGGCGGACAGCACCGCGCGCATCCTCGACGTCAAATATTACGTGCTGCTGCCCTCGCTGTCCTATGTCGGGTCGAGCCTCGACAATGTGCAGTGGGAGACGATCCTGCGCTCGGTCTCGGCCTATCGCGCCTTCCGCTGGCTCAATCCGGGCGAGACCAATCCGCGCAACATCGCGCAGTTCATGATCCTCGATCAGGTGATGCCGCGCTCGCTTTCGTTCTGCGCCAGCCGCATGGCGAGCGCGCTCGAGGCGATCGCGCGCGAATATGGCGGGGCCGGCGATAGCCTCCACCAAGCCGCCGGGCTGAGCCAGGAGCTTGCCAACACCAATATCGACATGATCGTCGACAATGGGCTGCACCAGTTCATCCAGGATTTCATCAAGCGCAACAACAGCATCTCGGCGCAGATCGAGCAGGAATTCCGCTTCTATCATTGAGGCGGGGCGGAATTTTACAGGGGTTACGGGTCACTCATGCGGCTGCACATCGTCCATCGGACAAGCTATCATTACGACACGCCCATGCCCTATGCGCTGCAGCGGCTGCGCATGATCCCCAAGGATTCGCACGGGCAGAAGGTGATCCGCTGGACGACCAGCGTCGATGGCGGCACCAAGCAGGTCGAGTTCTACGATCACCACAACAACCATGTCGAACTGTTCAGCTTCGATCCCGACCAGCACGAGATCGTCATCCAGTGCGAAGGCGAGGTCGAGACCAGCGACCATGCCGGCATGGTCGGCCAGCATATCGGTTCTGCACCGCTCTGGTATTTCAAGCGCGAGACGCCGTTCACCCGGCCTGGCCCGACCATCCGCAAGCTGCTGCGTCAGTTCGAGGACCCCGGCATCGGTGGCGGCGATGCGCCGCGGCTGCACGCGCTGTCGGCGCTGGTGCGCGGGGCGGTGGCCTATGAGGTCGGGCAGACCGGTGTCACCACCACCGCCGAAGAGGCGCTGAATGCCGGGCACGGCGTGTGCCAGGACCATGCGCATCTGTTCATCACGCTGGCCCGGATGCTGGGCTATCCGGCGCGCTATGTCAGCGGCTATCTGCTGATGAACGACCGGGTCGATCAGGATGCAGGGCATGGCTGGGCCGAGGTGCATGCGCATGGCCTGGGCTGGGTCGGGTTCGATGTCTCGAACGGCTATTCGCCCGACGAGCGCTATGTTCGCGTCGCCACCGGGCTCGACTATCGCGAGGCCGCGCCGATCGCGGGGATCACGTTCGGCCGCGGCACCGAGGCGATGACGGTGACGCTGCAGGTGCAGCAGGTCCAGCAATAGCCTTAAGTTGAGCCGCTGGTTTGTCACCCCCGCGAAGGCGGGGGTTCCCGCTTTCTTCCCGCAAGCGCAACAGAAGCGGGATTCCCGCGTTCGCGGGAATGACGATGTAGCTGGAATGAGGTTTGGCGCGGCCCGACTTTTCCACAACGCCCATTGCCGCTTGACCGATTGTTGCGCATCGCGCCTTATGCGCGCCATGCGAATGAAGGGGGAGGACGCTCCTATGACATATTGCGTCGGGATGCGCCTGGACAAGGGACTGGTGTTCATGTCGGACACCCGGACGAACTCGGGCGTCGACAATATCAGCACGTTCAAGAAGATGTTCACCTGGGAAAAGCCGGGCGACCGCTACATCACGGTGATGACCGCGGGCAATCTCGCCACCACCCAGGGCGTGGTGAGCGTGCTCGAGGAGCGCACCAAGGCGCCGCATGAACGCAAGCCCTCGATCATGGAAGCGCCCACCATGTTCCAGGTCGCGCGCATCATCGGCGAGACCCTGCGCGACGAGATTGCGCGCACCCGCGCGATTGCGGGCGAAAGCGCGTCCTCGACGTTCAGCGCGTCGATGATCGTCGGCGGTCAGATTGCCGGCATGGACCCCAAGCTGTTCATGATCTATCCCGAAGGCAATTTCATCGAAGCAGGCGATGACACGCCCTTCTTCCAGATCGGCGAGACCAAATATGGTCGCCCGATCCTGGTGCGCGCCTATGATCGCGACATGTCGTTCCACGATGCGATCAAGCTGCTGATGGTGTCGTTCGACTCGACCATCAAGGCGAACCTGTCGGTCGCGCTTCCGCTCGATCTGCAGATCTACGCCTCGAACAGCTTTGCCGGGCGCAACCGGCGGATTCAGGCGAGCGATCCCTATTACAACCTGATCGCCGACCAGTGGAGCGATGCGCTGAAGAACGCCTTTCACTCGCTCCCCGATTATACCGGGTGATGCCGCTTGCGCGCGCTGGGGCCGCGCCCTAATTTGGGTGCATGAACACCAAGACGCGCAACATCCTCATCTTTCTGGGCCTCACCACCGCGGTGGTCGGGGGGGCTGGCTGGTATTTCCTCAGCGGCGATACCGCCGAACTCGACATCGCAGCCGTGAGCGGCCCTTCGCCCGAGATCACCGCGCCGCGCAAGGAGACCTTTCCGACCATCAACGTCGCCGATGTGAAGCCCTGGGGTGCGAACGAGGCCCCCGAGGCCGCGCAGGGCCTGACGGTCGCTCGCTTTGCCGACGGGCTCGATCATCCGCGCTCGATGCTGGTGCTGCCCAATGGCGATGTGCTGGTCGCCGAAACCAACAGCCCGCCGCGCGAGAACAAGGGCGTCGAGGGCATGGTGATGCGGCTGCTGATGAACAAGGCGGGCGCGGGCGTGCCTTCGGCCAACCGCATCTCGTTGCTGCGCGACAGCGATGGCGACGGCAAGGCCGAGACGAAGACGCCCTTTCTCGAAGGACTGAATTCGCCCTATGGCATGGTGCTGATCGGCGACACGCTCTATGTCGCCAATACCGATGCGGTGATGGCTTTTCCCTATTCGGAAGGGCAGACGAAGATCACCGCCAAGGGCCGCAAGGTGCTGAGCCTGCCTGCGCAAAAGCCCAACAATCACTGGACGCGCAACCTGATCGCCAATGCCGACGGCACCAAGCTGTATGTCGCGATCGGTTCGGCCTCGAACGTCGCGGAAAAAGGACTCGAGGTCGAAAAGGGCCGCGCGCGGATCATCGAGTTCGATCTTGCGACCGGCAAGAAGCGCGACTTCGCGGTGGGCCTGCGCAATCCGGTCGGCATGGCGTGGGAACCCAGTTCGGACGCGCTGTGGACCGTGGTCAACGAACGCGACATGCTCGGATCGGATCTCGTGCCTGATTACCTCACCAGGGTCGAGGCCGGCATGCATTTCGGCTGGCCGTGGAATTACTGGGGCGGGTACGAGGATTTCCGCGTCGAGCCGCGCCGCCCCGAGCTGCGCGAATATACCCGCCGTCCCGATTATGCGCTCGGCACCCATGTCGCGCCCCTCGGCCTGACCTTCGCCAGCAAGGCGGCGCTGGGCAGCGGCTTTGCCAATGGCGCGTTCGTCGCGCTGCACGGATCGTGGAACCGCAAGCCGGCCTCGGGCTACAAGGTGGTGTTCGTGCCCTTCGGTGACAACGGTCGTCCGGCGGTCACGCGCGATGCCAAGGGCAAGGTCACCGGCGGATTGCCGGTGGATGTGCTCTCGGGCTTCCTCACCAAGAGCGGCGATGCGAAGGGGCGTCCGACCGATGTCACCATCGACAGCAAGGGCGCGCTGCTCGTCACCGATGACGTGTCGGGGATCGTCTGGCGCGTGAGCAATCCGCAGGTCAGGGCCAAGCCAGTCGAAACCGCGATGCGCTGAGCATAGATGGCGAAAGCCGACCCCTAAGCCCTCCCCCTTGATGGGCAACGGCTTGGGCATAAAAGAAGCTATGCGCAAAACCAAGCCGACTGAAGTATTCGCTGTCGACATCGACTCGTCAATTGACACGTGTGACAAGCTTTTCAGCAGAGTTACAGACGTTGCGTATCTTGGGTATGGCACGTTCAGCGGCTGGGATGCCTTTATTGAAATGTTCGATGACCGGCTACAGTGGAGCGATATCGAGCTGACAATTCGCAACCGGGATCTATCGCAACTGCCAGCGAGAGACAGGCAGGTCTGGTGTGATGTGCTGCGCGATCTCCAGGCCCGCCATCCAGCCAAGCTCAAAGTCTCGCCCCCAGTCGATTTATGACCCGCTCAGGCTGGATAACGTTCCGCCGCACCACCTCCGCTCGTCCCTGAAACAAGTTCAGGGCAGGCTCTGAGCAGCGGGCTTCAGCCCGCGTCGTCGAAGGACCCGCGCCCAGGCTGGCCGTATAGCGGGGCCTTCGACAGGCTCAGGCTGAGCGGGGGTGGGTGACAAACTACTTACGGCACCACCACCTGCCGGATCGCCGTCCCGCTCGCCAGTTCATCGAACAGCGCGTTGATTTCGGACAGCGGGCTCACCGAGGTCAGCAGCTTTTCCACCGGCATGCGGCCGGCGCGCCAGAGGGCGATGTAGCAGGGGATGTCGCGCGAGGGGATGGCGTTGCCCATATAGCTGCCCATCAGCGTCTTGCCGTCGCCGACCAGCGAGACCGCAGGGATCGAGAGCATGTCCGCCGGGTTGGGCAAGCCCACAGTGACGATCCGACCTCCGCGCCGCGCCAGGCCATAGGCTTTTGCCAGCACCGGCGCCTTGCCGACGGTCTCGATCACCAGATCGGGCTTGCGGCCCAGGGCGGCGACCACCGCTTCCTCGGCATCCTGCGGATCGACGGCGACCACCGCCCCCAGTTCCAGCGCCAGCGCGCGCTTGGCGGGAACGGGATCGATCGCGATCACTGGATGCGCGCCGCCCGCGATCGCCGCCATCAGCGCGGCGAGGCCGACGCCGCCCAAGCCATAGATGACGACGCTTTCGCCCGCGCGCAACGCACCGCCGTTGAGCACCGCGCCCGCGCCGGTGCAGCACCATTTGGGCTCATCGGCCTTTGCCACGCACGCCGCGGTC
>NZ_QKVT01000001.1:1501991-1513537 GCF_003426715.1 Blastomonas sp. UPD001 | reverse complement strand
GCCGGTCAGCACCGCGCAGCCGAACAAGGCGGCGATCTCGACCGGAATGTCGCCGTCGATCTTCACCGCCGATCGCCGGTCGACCGCGGCGTGCGTGGCAAAGGCCGATGAGCCCAAATGGTGCTGCACCGGCGCGCCGTTCTCGGACAGCCGCCGCTCCCCGCCAAGCAAAGTCCCCGCGCCGTTCGCCGCCGCACCGTTGCCGCACAAATAGCCCTCGCCCGAATGGCAGCTGGGGCAGTGCCCGCACAGCGGCAGGAAGCTCAGCACCACGCGGTCGCCCGGCGCAAAATGCTGCGCAGCGATTGCGCCCGGCTCCAGCACCGTCGCCACCGCCTCATGCCCCAGCGCCATCGGCATCGGGCGCGGGCGGTCGCCGTTGATGACCGAAAGGTCGCTATGGCACAGCCCTGCGGCCTCGATCTTGACCAGCATCTCGTCCGGCCCCGGCGGCGCGAGATCGACCTCGGCCAGGCGCAGCGGACGGGTGGTCGCATAGGGGCCCTTGTGGCCGATGCGGTCGAGAATGGTCGCGGTGATCTTCATGTATCCGTCATGCCGCCTCGCCCGCGCGCCCGCAAGCGCCGCGCCGTTCGCTCGCCCGCCTAGCGAACAGACGCGAGCTGATACATGATCTCGGCATAGCCCAGGGTCGCCTCGGTAATCCCGGCGACCTTGGGATTGGTCGATTCCACCACATAATATTCGTCCGGGGCGTGCGCGCCGCTGCCATGGCCGATGCCGAAATGACCTGCGGGGATGCTGACCGGCGGCGCGGTGAACACAGCGCCCGGCCAGGAGCCGGCGAGCCGCGGGTTGAGGTTCGCCTTCACGCCGAGCTTCGCGTACGCGGCCAGCTCCGCCTTGATCAGCCGGCTGTCCTCCGCGACCTCGGTCGGGTCATAGCCGCCCGAGACATTGGCCTCGATATCGGTAAAGCCACGGCTGTCGAGATGCGCGCGCAGCTTCGCTTCGGCCTCGGCACGGGTCTGGTTGGGGACGAGACGGAAGTCCATCTTGGCGACTGCGCGGCCGGGCAGCACGGTCTTGCCGCCGGGGCCGGTATAGCCCGCGACCAGACCCTCGATATTCGCGGTCGGCTCCTGCGCGAGGCGCACCAGCGCCTGTTCGAACGGCAGGTCGTCGATCCAGTGGGTGAGCCCGAACGCCTGCTTCATCTGCGCCTCGTTCATACCCTTCGCGGCTTCTGCGATCAGCGCCTTTTCGCGGTCGGTGAGCGGGCGGACATTGTCGCTCCACCCGCCGATCGCGACATTGTTCCCATCGGGCGTGACCAGCGTCTGCAGCGCCTGGACCAGCCGCCAGGCGGGCGAATCGACCATCGCCTTGTAGCTCGAATGGATGTCGCCCTTCGGCCCCCTGCCCCATTTCTCGCCGCTCGCGACCAGTTCGAGCTCGATCACGCCCTTGGAGCCCAAATTGACCTGCACCTCGCCATTTGCGCCCTGCCAGCTCGCGGGAATGAAGATGCCCTCGCATTTCTTGAGCGCTGCGAGCACATCGGGGCGGGTCGCGATCTGCTTGAAATGAGGCGATCCGATCTCCTCCTCACCCTCGCACAGCAGCACGAGGTTGACCGGCGGCTTGACCCCCGCCTTCTTCATCGCGTGCAGCGTGGCGAG
This sequence comes from Blastomonas sp. UPD001, assembly GCF_003426715.1. Taxonomy (NCBI): domain Bacteria; kingdom Pseudomonadati; phylum Pseudomonadota; class Alphaproteobacteria; order Sphingomonadales; family Blastomonadaceae; genus Blastomonas; species Blastomonas sp. UPD001. The sequence continues at coordinate 1,511,894 of NZ_QKVT01000001.1, read as the reverse complement.
CAGCGTCGCTTCGGGGCCTTTCTGATTGACCGCGCCGCGCCCCATGATCGCCTTGCCCCAGCCGGGCTTGTCGACGATCCGCGCCTCGAGCGGCGGCGAGGACCATTCCGCCGGATCGAACTGCTTGACGTCGTACATGAAATAGATGCCGAGCGTGCGCTTCGCGCCATTGTCCATGACGCCGAACACCCCCGGATGGCCGTCCGAAGGCACGGTGGTGACGCCGGTAAAGCCGGCGGATCTGGCGAGGTCCGCCATATAGGCCGCGCCTTCGGCCATGTTCAGGTTCTCCGCCGCGATCGAGGGCAGCCTGATCCAGTCCTGGATGCGCCTGATGTCGGCGTCGCGGTTGCTTTCCGCCGCCTTGCGGATGCGCGCCATCTCGCTGTCCGCCGCTGCCAGCGCCGCCCCACCCCCGGCGGTCAAGGCCATGCCGGAGCCGAGCAGCGCCGCAGAGCGCAGCATCGTGCGGCGGCTGGGGGTAGCGGTTTCGGAATCGATAATGGACATGGTTCTCGGCCTCGCAGCAGCATGGAAATCGGCGGCAGGCTGAACCAGCGCCGCCAAAGTTGCAATGCGTAACACGATGTAAACCGAATCGACCTAAACGCCTGAATTCGCTTGACCTTGATCTGAGGTTCTACAACGGGTCGCCCGCTTCATGAGCATGCAGAATTTTGCCCAACAGCATGGTGAATTGCTGGCCCAGGCCGATGCGATCCTGGGTGCCGTCACCGTCGGAACAGCAGCGGCGCTGCGCGAATTGCCAGGGTTGCGGCTCGGCTTCTCACGGCTGGTGAACAGCCATTGCAGCGTCGAGATCCGGATGGTCAACACGCGGGCAGCGGAGATGGACAAGGATCCCGAAAAGGCGAAGCTGCTGCGCCGCTTTCATGATGAACTGCTGATGTGGCGTGGCGATCTTATGGATTGCAACGCAAACTGGCCGCAACGACGCGTGGCGGTAGATCGCGCGGGATTTCTCTCGACGTTCCGAGGTCTCAACGACCGGTTGAAGGCGCGCGTGCGTTGGGAAGAGCAGGTCTTCTACCCCGCGATATTCGGCCTGCCCGCGCGGCGTTGATCACTCGACCCAGGCGGTCCGGCTACGCGTGACGTGGAACAGCGGCTGCATGGGCTGCGCGGCGACATCGGAGAGCGGAATGGCGGTGGCGCAGGTTGCGCACTCGGCGCTCATCCGGCCGACATGCCAGTGCTTGCCGCCACAGCCGGGGCAATGGTTGACATCGCCGGCATGATAGAGCGCATAGTGCATCGTCATGGCTTCACGTCCTTCATCGGTCCCATGCCTTACGCACGGGCGGCAAAACGGTTTCCTTCCACGACAAACCGTTCACCGCATATCTATCCCCACCGTCCCCACGCGCTGTGACGGCCAGCATGACTTTCCTGAACGCTCCACAACGAAAGCGGCTTGCGCCGCATAACATTTGATATAATGATGATATCATGATTATCGAATCGGAGGGCGTTTCAGATGCAGCAGAATTCCTCTTTTGACGGCACCCCGGGCAGCGGCGCGATGGTCGCGAGCACCGAAAGCGCGGCCAGCACATTCAACGGCTATATCTTCCTGCTCCTGTTGCTGATTTCCATGCTGCTGCCGGTGCTGGGCGTGAGCATGCTCAAGGACGGAGACATGCGGGGCCTGGTGCTGGCCATTGCCAGCGGCATCGCCTTCCTGTTCATCATCAGCGGCTTCTACATGCTCAACCCGAACGAGGCGGCGGCGATCCAGCTGTTCGGCAGCTACAAGGGCACCGATCGCAACACCGGACTGCGCTGGCGCTGGCCGTGGCTCAGCCGCAAGAAGATTTCGGTGCGCGTGCACAATGTCACCTCGGAAAAGGTCAAGGTGAACGACCTGCGCGGCAACCCGGTCGAGATCGCGACCAACGTCGTCTGGCGCGTGGCGGACACCGCCAAGGCGCTGTTCGATGTCGAGAACTATCAGGAATTCGTCGATATCCAGATCGAGAGCGCGGTCCGCGTCATCGGTGCGCGCTATCCCTATGACGAGTTCAACGCCGACGAGGTGACGCTGCGCGGCGATGCCGACGAGGTGAGCCACGAGCTGGAAAAGCAGCTGCAGGAGCGCGTCGGCACGGCGGGCGTGCAGATCGACGAATGCCGCCTGACGCACCTCGCCTATGCGCCCGAGATCGCGCAGTCGATGCTGCGCCGCCAGCAGGCCGAAGCGGTGATCGCCGCGCGCTCGCGACTGGTCGAGGGTGCGGTGACCATGGTCGAGCATGCCCTTGCCATGCTGAGCGAGAAGAATGTCGTGCACCTCGACGACGAGCGCAAGGCGGCGATGGTCTCCAACCTGATGGTGGTGCTGTGCGGCGAGCGCGACACCCAGCCGGTGGTCAATGCCGGGTCACTCTATTGACCTGAGACATGCCCAATCCGCCGCCCAAGAAATCCTTCGCGCTGCGCCTCGATCCGTCGCTCCATGCGGCGATCGAGCGCGCAGCCGCGCAGGAATTGCGCAGCGTGAATGCCGAGATCGAGATCCTGCTGCGCGAGGCGCTCAGCCGGCGCGGCATCCGGCTCGCGCCGCCGGAGCAGCGCCCCCGGGGGCGTCCGCCGAAGGAATGACGGCAGGCCGCAGCATCGCCGCTTGACCCTGACGCAGCGTCATCCCGCATAAGGCCGGTATCGGCGATTCGGGAGGCACCCATGCGAACGGTGAAACAGGTGGCCAAGGCTTCGGGCGTCAGTGTCCGCGCGCTGCACCATTACGACCATATCGGCCTGTTGACGCCGGAGACCGGCGCGAACGGCTACAGGCTTTACGGGCAGGAGCACATGCTGCGCCTGCAGCAGATCTTGTTCTATCGCGAGCTGGGCGTGCCATTGGCCGAGATCGCCCGCATCCTCGACGACCCGGGTTATGATACGCGCGGCGCGCTGATCGATCTGCGCCGGCGGGTGGAAGGCGAAATCCGCCAGCGGCGCGACCTTGCGCGGACTATCGACCATACCCTGTCACTGCTCGATGCAGGCAAGGCACTGGACGAGAAGCGGCTGTTCGACGGGGTAAGCCGCGAGCAGCAGGCGGCCTGGGAGGCCGAGATCGTCGAGCGCTATGGCGAACAGGCGGCCGAAACGATCGCCCAGAGCCAGGCCGCGGTGGCGGCGTTGAGCAGCGAGGACTTTCTGGCGCTGCGGCGCGATATCGACAGGCTGCACCAGGCCTTTGTCACGCTGATCGAGGCGGGCGGCACGCCCGGCTCCCCAGCGGCACAGGCGCTGACGGCGCAGCATTACGACTGGGTGTGCCGGTCGTGGCGGCCCGATGCGCAGGCCTATGCCGCGCTGGGTCAGCTCTACTGCGATCAGGGTGATTTCCGGGACATGTATGATGGCCTGCACCCCCATCTTGCCGCTTTCCTGGCTGCGGCGATGGCGGTGTATGCCCAGGTTCGGCTGCAAGGTCCGGACCAGTGAACCGCCGGGAATTTCTGGTCGCAGCTGGCGCAATGGGAGCGATGGGGACAATGACGGAGCAAGCCAAAGCGGCACCCGCAGAAAGCGATGCGCTGGTAACGGTATCGGGCGTGGAGGTGGCCTGCCGCCTCCGCCTTGCCGATGGCGCACCCAAGGGTGCGGTGCTCATCCTGCCCGGATCGCTCTACAGCGATGTCGATGGCAACTATCCCGCGATGAACCTGCGCCCGCATGCCTATGCCGATCTGGCGCGCCAGCTGGCTGCCCGGGGTTTCGCATCGCTGCGCATGGCCAAGATCGGGCCCGGCACAGGATCGCGCGTCATCGATGCGGAAGCAGCCCAGAAGCACCGGGATTTTGCCATGCGGGTGGTGGTGGCAGAGGCAGGGCTCGATCTGCTGCAACGCTCCGTGACAGCATCGCCCCTGCTCGTCGCCGGGCATAGCGAAGGCGCGGTGGTTGCCTCGCTTCTGGCGCAAGGTCCGGCTGGCGCGCAGCTGGCTGGCGTGGTCAGCCTGTCGGGCCCGGCGCTGCGGTTGCTGACGCTGATGCGCGACCAGGTCGCCGCGATGGCCCCGCCGGGCGTTCCGCCCCAGCTGGCGATGTTCGACCGCACGGTCGCAGCAATCCGCGCGGACGAGCCGGTCCCCGCTCCGTCCAGCACGATGCTGGCGAGCATGCCGCCGCCGGCCCATGCGTATCTGCGCAGCGTCGATGCCGTGGATCCGCTGGCCGAGATCGCACAGGTAGAGCAGCCAGTGCTGATCGTGCAGGGCGGCCGCGACGATTCCGTGCCACCAGCCCATGCCGATCAGCTGCGCGCGGCTCGCGCGACGCTTCCGACCCGGATGGCCTTTTTCAAGGAGCTCACCCATTTCTACAAACAGGCGCCAAAGGACATGGCACCGATGCAGGCCATGGCGCTGGAGAGCGACAGCGACCCCGGGGTGGCCGATGCCATCGCGCGCTGGGCGCTGGCGCTGGCGCAGGCCGGGTGAAACGTCAGCCGGAAGCACCATGCCGCGCCTGGCGAGAGGATCGTTCGCAATTACCGTCAAGGCGTGCTAGGGTCGGCCTATCCGATAACCTGGATCGCCGATAACGCGTGCAACCGCGCGCGCTGCTGCCTGATCGTCTGGAAGTCCGACGAGGAGAGCATCGATGCGTTTCACCGAAAAATTCTGCCGCGAGCAGGAAAGCCTGCAGATTGCCAAGGCCGAGAGCGAACCGCTCAAGAACCGTCAAGGCATCGCGCTCGATGCAGCCAAGGCCTGGGATGCGGCGGCCAAGATCGCGCAGAAGCACGAAGCCGGGCAGCAACCGCTCGACAGACTCGACGCTGCGATCGTTCGCGAATTCGCCGAGGAAGACGCAGCCGGTGTGGTGGACGACGAACCGGCGCCTGACGAGCGCATCGCTGCCGCGCTGCGCTGACGGTCAGGCGAGGCGATTCCCTGCAGGATCCCCGGCGCTGAACCATCTCCGGTGAAGGCCGTGGCCGTCTTTCGCGCGCCTGGCCTTCACACTGAAGAATGCCTGCAAGCCTGATTTCTCGCCAGGAACTCTTTGCAAAGGCAGCTGTTTTCTCCTCTGCGCCTCGGGTCCTTTGGAAACGAGGCCGAGGGGAGGAGCGATGATCATGGGGAACCAGCCTACCGCCTTCGCAGCGACGTTCTTCCACGGCACGCGGGCCGATCTCGCGCCGGGAGACAGGATCGATATCGGCTATCGGTCCAATTTCCTCACCGACGGTGCCTTGTCCTGGGTCTATTTCACCTCCACGCTCGATGCTGCCATCTGGGGTGCCGAACTTGCGCTGGGCGAAGGACGGCAACGCATCTATCTGGTCGAACCGACCGGTCCGCATTTTGACGACCCCAATGTCACCGACAAGAAATTTCCCGGCAACCCGACCATGTCCTATCGCTCGCAGCACCCGCTGAGGGTGCTGGCCGAGGTCGTCGGCTGGGAAGGCCATCCGCCAGACATGGTGCAGGCGATGAAGGCCGGACTTGCCCGACTCGCACAGGAGGGCGGGCAGCCGATCATCGACTAGCCGGCATCCGGCACCCACGCACTCAGCACCGCACCCATCTCCGGCCGGGGCCGTTCCTCCAGCGCCTGCCCCGCAGTGCCGATGAACACGAAGCCTGCGATCTGCTCGGGCGCGGACCCGAACAAGTCGCGTACCGCATCGCTATAGCTCGGCCAGCCGGTGATCCAGCCGCCGACAAAGCCGTGCGCATGCACCGCATGGAGCAGGTTCATCACGAAGGCCCCGGCCGAAAGCTGCTGTTCCCACAGCGGAATCTTGCTCGATTCGCGGGGCGAATAGAGCACGACCAGCAGTTCGGGGGCCTGGCGGGCGAAGCTCTCCATAGCCTCGATCTCGAGCCGTCCGGCCTCGGGCTTTTCGGCGCGATAGGCGCTCGTGAGCCTTGCCGCGAACGCATCGCGCTGGTCGCTCGCCACATGCACGACGCGCCAGGGGTTCAGCTTGCCATGATCGGGCGTGCGCAGCGCGGTGGCCACGATCGCGCGCATCTGCGCGGCATCGGGGCCGGGCGCGATCATGTCGCGCGGGCGGCCCGAGCGGCGGCTGGCGAGATAGCGGGGCAGCGAGGACAGGTCGTTGAATTCGGTCACTTGGAGCTCCGGCAGCGGGGCGAAGGGCGGCAGTCTGGTATCAACTGCAACAAGGCGCTTCACACCCGCGCATTTTTGTCTAGGTTGCAGCCCACGCTATGGACGGCCAGGGGGCGGGCCGCCAACTGAAAAATCGACGGGAGACATGCGATAATGGCCAGCGGTTATGCCGTGAGCGGCGATTCCAAGGGCACATTCCTGGGCCATCCCAAGGGCCTGTATGTGCTGTTCTTCGCAGAGATGTGGGAACGCTTTTCCTATTACGGCATGCGCGCGCTGCTGATCTTCTACCTCACCAAGCACTGGCTTTTCTCGGACGAGCAATCGGGCGTCATCTACGGCGCGTATACGGCGCTGGTGTACATCACCCCGGTGCTGGGTGGTTATCTCGCCGACAAGTATCTGGGTCAGCGCAAGGCGGTGACCTATGGCGCGGTGTTGCTGACCTTCGGCCATCTGCTGATGGGTTTCGAGGGCAATGGCGGGCAGGATCCGGCCTCGCTCAGCATCTTCTGGCTGGCGCTCGCCTTCATCATCGTGGGCTCGGGCTTCCTCAAGGCGAACATCTCGGTGATCGTCGGCCAACTCTATCCGCGCACCGACGTGCGCCGCGACGGCGCGTACACGATCTTCTACATGGGCATCAATCTGGGCGCGTTTCTCGGCTCGCTCGCCTGCGGCTATCTGGGCGAGGTCTATGGCTGGTCCTATGGCTTCGGCGCGGCGGGCGTCGGCATGGCGCTGGGTCTGGTCGTGTTCATCCTGGGCAAGCCGCTGCTGTGCGGGCGCGGCGAAGCGCCCGACGCCGCTGCGCTCGCCAAGCCGGTGATGGGCCTCAAGCTCGAATGGCTGCTCTATGCCATCGGCGTGGCGGCCGTGCTCGGCATCTGGGTGCTGATCCAGTATCAGGAAGTCGTCGGCTGGCTGCTGCTCGCCTCGGGCATCTTGCTGGTCGGCTATGTCCTGCTCACCGCCGTCACCAAGCTGCCGCGCGAAGACCGCGACCGCATCTTTGCCGCGATGTTCCTGATCCTGGGCTCGGTGCTGTTCTGGGCGCTGTTCGAACAGGCCGGATCCTCGCTCAACCTCTATACCGACCGCTATGTCGATCGCGGCGGCGTGCCGGCTTCGGTCTTCCAGTCGGTCAACGCGATGTACATCGTGCTGCTCGCCCCGATCTTCGCGACCATCTGGACGCTGCTCGGCCGCAAGGGGCTCGAGCCCAGCGCACCCGCGAAGTTCGGCCTGGCGATGATCCAGCTCGGCGCGGGCTTCCTGGTGCTGGTCGCGGGCGCGGCGGCGACCGGACCCGGCGTGCCGACCCCGGTCCTGTTCATTTTCCTCATCTACCTGCTCCACACCATGGGCGAGTTGTGCCTCTCGCCGGTGGGCCTCAGCGCGATGAACCGGCTGGCGCCGGCGCATATGGCCTCGCTGATCATGGGCACCTGGTTCTTCGCCTCGGCCTCGGGCAATTTCGCGGCAGGCCTGATCGCGGCGGCGACGGGTTCGGAAAAGGCGAGCGGCGAAGGCGCAGGCCAGCAGACCGTGCTCGACGTCTATTCGCAGATCGGCTGGATCGCGATTGCCGTGGGTATCGGCGTGCTCGTCATCGCGCCGCTGATCAAGAAGCTGATGCACCTCGATACGCTCAAGGATGCCGAACCGCTGGCGGGCGAGGACGAACTCGCAGAGAACCAGGCGGCAGGCGTGCATCCGGCGACGCGCGGTGCCTGATACCAACGACAAAACCACTTCCGAACTGCGACAGGGAAAGAACATGCGATACGGGTATCTTGCGCCCCTGGCGGCCATTGCGGTCGTCGGGTGCGCCAACACGACCACGGCAGAGAAGCCTGCCAGCACGAGCAGCAGCACCGCCAAGGCCGAGAAGGTCAGCATCAACGAAAATCCCTATCCCAGCACATACAAGCCCTATCCGGGCCAGCCGACCGCGATCCGCAACGTCACCATCTTCGATGGCGAAGGCGGACAGATCGACAATGGCGTGGTGTTCTTCACCGACGGCAAGATCACCGCGGTGGGCGATGCGAATACGCCGATCCCGGCGGACATCGCGGTGATCGACGGGCGCGGCAAGTTCGTGACGCCGGGCATCATCGACATTCACAGCCATCTCGGCGACTATCCCTCGCCCGGCGTGTCGGCGCATTCGGACGGCAACGAGGCAACCAGCCCGGTCACCGCCGATGTCTGGGCCGAACACAGCGTCTGGCCGCAGGACCCGGGCTTCAGCCGCGCGCTCGCCAATGGCGGCGTCACCTCCCTTCAGATCCTGCCCGGCTCGGCGAACCTGTTCGGCGGGCGTTCGGTCACGCTCAAGAACGTGCCTGCGCGCACGATGCAGGCGATGAAATTCCCCGGCGCGCCCTATGGCCTCAAGATGGCCTGCGGCGAAAATCCCAAGCGCGTCTACGGCAGCCGCAACCAGAAGCCGGCCAGCCGCATGGGCAACCTCGCCGTCAACCGCCAGACCTGGGCACGCGCGGCCGAATACAAGGCGCGCTGGGACGAGTATGAGAAGAAGGGCGGCACCCCGCCCGCGCGCGACATCGGCATGGATACGCTGAAGGCGGCGCTGGAAGGCAAGATCCAGATCCACAACCATTGCTATCGCGCCGATGAAATGGCCATCGTCATCGATATGGCCAAGGAGTTCGGCTATACCGTCTCCACCTTCCACCACGCGGTCGAGAGCTACAAGATCGCCGACCTGCTGCGCGAGAACAATATCTGTTCCGCCGTCTGGGCCGACTGGTGGGGCTTCAAGATGGAATCGTACGACGGCATTCCGGAGAACGCCGCGATCATCCAGAACGCCAACGCCTGCACGATCATCCATTCGGACGACCAGGACCAGATCCAGCGGCTGAACCAGGAAGCCGCCAAGGCACTCGGCGACGGCCGCCGCTTGGGCTTCAACATCTCGGACGCCACCGCGATCCGCTGGCTGACCTACAACCCTGCCAAGGCGATGGGCATTGCCGATCAGACCGGCAGCCTGAAGCCAGGCAAGATGGCCGATGTCGTGCTGTGGAACGCCAATCCGCTCTCCGTCTATGCCCGGCCCGAAAAGGTCTGGGTCGATGGCGCGCTGCTCTATGATGCCAATGATCCCAAGCGCCGTCCGGTGAGCGATTTCGAGCTGGGCCAGCCGGGTGAGGGAGACACGAAATGATGAAATCCCTCCTTTCGCTGAGCGTGGCCGCTGCCGCGCTGCTCGCCTCGCCTGCGCTCGCACAGACCGTCGCCATTACCGGCGGCAAGGTCGTGATCGGTGACGGCAGCGCCCCCATCGAAGGCGGCACCGTGGTGCTGCGCGATGGCAAGGTCGTCGCCGCTGGCTCGGGCGTCGCCGTGCCCGCGGGCGCGCAGGTGGTCGATGCCTCGGGCCGCTGGGTCACCCCCGGCCTGTTCGCAGGCTTCAGCCGTCTGGGCCTGGTCGAGGTCGAGGCGGTCAACGAGACCAACGATTCGAGTGCGAGCCGCGGCGAATTCTCCGCCGCGATCGATGTCACCCCCGCGATCAATCCCAAGGTCAGTGCGGTTGCGGTCAACCGCGCCGCCGGCATCACCCGTGCGGTGGTCGCGCCGATCGCCCCTGCCGCGATCTTCGCAGGTATGGGCGCGGTGATCGATCTGGGCGACGATTACAACGCCGTCACCCGGGCCCGTGCCTTCCAGTTCGTCGAACTGGGCGAGACGGGTTCGGCCAAGGCCGGCGGCAGCCGCGCCTCGGCGTTCCTCGAATTTCGCAACGCG
>NZ_QKVT01000001.1:1496460-1501891 GCF_003426715.1 Blastomonas sp. UPD001 | reverse complement strand
CCCGATAGCCACACCACGCCGCCGACGCTGGTGACGACGAGGACATAATGGCCGAGCGCGCCGAAGGCGGCGACGCCCGCGCGCGATCCGACCACCAGCCCGAGCGCAAACACGCCGATCGGCGCGAGCGCGAGCACCCAGCCGATCAGGATGATCATCGCGTCGGCGATCGCGGCGAACAGGCCCTGGACCGGCGCGCGCTGATCGGGCGAGAGCCGGGTCAGCGCAAAGGCGAAGGCGAGGGTGAAGATGATGAGCGGCAGGATCGCGTCATTGGCCGCAGCGGCGACCGGATTGGTCGGCACCAGCGCGCGCAGGAATTCGGTGAACGGCGGCACCTCGCCGGTCGGCTGGGCGGTGGCGAGCGCACCGCGCAACGCCGCGCGCGCGGCCTCGGGCAACGGAAACGCGGCGAGCAGGGCCGGGGTGACCAAGGCCGCCATCGCCGCCGATGCCCAGAGCAGCGCGATCATCGTCGCGATCGCGCGCACGGTCAGCCGCCCGGCGCTTGCCATCTGCGCGGTGCGCAGGATGCCGGTGACCAGTAGCGTGACGACCAGCGGAACGACGGTCATCTGCAGCCCGCGCAGCCAGAGCGATCCGACGACATCGGCGCCATTGACCAGCCCCGGCGCATTGCCGCCGACCGCCATGCCCAGAGCGATGCCGATGGCGAGAGCGACCAGGACCAGAAGGGTTTTCAGCATTCAGTCACGGCCCTTGTATGTTCATGATTCTGTTTGGTTCGCGATCCTGATTTCTTATGACCATGGATTGCGCGATCCGTCACCCTGAACTTGTTTCAGGGTCCATTTCGCCTCTCGCGGCTTGGGCTGCTGGGGCACGATGGATGCTGAAACGCGTTCAGCATGACGGGATTTGACATGACCGCTGGCGACAGAGTTGGCAAGTCCCGGCCCAATCCGCTAAGCCGCGAAAAAGGCCAATCAGGGGTTTACGCGTGACACGCAAGTTTTTCGGCACCGACGGTATCAGGGGACGCACCAATCAGGGTTTCATGACCGCGGCGATGGCAATGGCGGTGGGCCAGGCGGCAGGCGCGCATTTCCTGCGCGGCAGCCACAAGCACCGGGTCGTGATCGGCAAGGACACCCGGCTGTCGGGCTACATGATGGAGAACGCGCTGGTCGCGGGCTTTACCAGCGTCGGCATGGACGTGGTGCTGGTGGGCCCGATGCCGACGCCTGCGGTCGCATTGCTCACCCGATCGATGCGCGCGGACCTCGGCGTGATGATCTCGGCCAGCCACAACCCGTTCCAGGACAATGGCATCAAGCTGTTCGGCCCCGATGGCTTCAAGCTTTCCGACGAGGACGAGATGCAGATCGAGGCGATGCTCGAAGCGGGCAATCCGCAGCTCGCCGCCTCCGAAGCGATCGGCCGCGCCCGCCGCATCGAGGATGCGCGCGGCCGCTATATCCACGCGGTCAAGGCCTCGCTGCCCGATCAGGTGCGCCTGGACGGCCTCAAGATCGTCGTCGATTGTGCGCATGGCGCCGCCTATCAGGTCGCGCCCTCCGCCTTCTGGGAACTGGGCGCGGAGGTGATCGCGATCGGCGTCAATCCCAACGGGCTCAACATCAACGACCGGGTCGGCTCGACCCATGTCGAGGCGATGCAGGAGCGGGTCGTTGCCTCGGGCGCGGATATCGGCATCGCGCTCGATGGCGATGCCGACCGGTTGATTGTGGTCGACGAGAAAGGCACCGTCGTCGATGGCGACCAGATCATGGCGCTGATCGGCGGCAGCTGGGCGCGTCAGGGACGGCTGCGCGGCGGCGGCGTGGTGGCGACGGTGATGTCCAACCTGGGGCTCGAACGCTATCTCAAGGGCCAGGGGCTCGAGCTCGTCCGCACCAAGGTGGGCGACCGTTATGTGCTCGGTGCGATGCGCGCGGGTGGCTACAATGTCGGCGGCGAACAATCGGGGCACATGATCCTGACCGACCATGCCACCACCGGCGACGGCACGGTCGCCGCACTGCAGGTGCTCGCCGAGCTGGTGCGCGAGGGCAAGCCGGCGAGCGAGTTGCTCCACCTGTTCGATCCGGTGCCGCAGCTGCTCAAGAATGTCCGCTTCTCGGGCGGCAAGCCGCTGGAAAACCCGAAGGTGCAGAAGGTTATCGCCGAGGCCGATGAAGAGTTGCGTGGGCGTGGCCGGTTGGTCATCCGGCCCTCCGGCACCGAGCCCGTCATCCGCGTGATGGCCGAAGGCGACGATGCCGCGCAGGTCGAGGCGGTCGTCGACCGCATCTGCGCGGTCGTGGAAGAGGTGGCGCTCTGATGCTGGAAATGCGGCCCGATTGCGAACGCTGCGGCGCGGACACGCCGCCCGAGGCCCCCGGCGCGTTCATCTGCTCTTTCGAATGCACCTTCTGCGCCGAATGCGCCGAGGAGCTGGACGATCGCTGCCCCAATTGCGGTGGCGAACTGGTCGACCGGCCGGTGCGGCCCAAGAAGCTGCTCGAGAAATTTCCGGGATCGACCGTGCGGAAATTCACCCAGCATGGGTGAGCTTGCCCTTTGCACTCTCTCCGTTTGTCCCGAGCCCTTCGCCGCCGCCTGTCGGCTGCGCTCAGGATAAACTTCGGCCCGTGGCTGAAGTCGAGGGACCTAGCACCTCCCTTTTCGATCACGTCCCTCGACTTCGCTCGGGACAAACGGGTGAAGGTTTTGAAGGAACATCAATGTCCATCCCAAAGCCCGCCCGCATCCTGACCATCGCAGGCTCCGATTCCGGCGGGGGCGCGGGCATCCAGGCCGATATCAAGACCATCACCATGCTGGGCGGCCATGCGATGACCGCGATCACCGCGATCACCGCGCAGAATTCGCGCGGGGTCCATGCGGTGCAGGTGCTCGAGGCCGACATGGTCATCGCCCAGATCGACGCGGTGGCGCGCGATTTCGGGCTTGATGCGATCAAGATCGGCATGCTGGGCTCGCCCGCGATTGCGGAAGCGCTCGCCGATTGGCTTGTCGCGCACCCCGGCATTCCCGTCATCTTCGATCCCGTGATGATCGCCTCGAGCGGGGCGGTGCTCGCCGATCGCGCCACCATCGCGGCGTTCAAGCGTCTCATGGCCTGCGCCACTTTGGTCACGCCCAACCTGCCCGAGCTCGAGGCGTTGGGCGGCGAGGCGGCGGTGCTGGAACTGGCGCCTGCGCTGCTAATCAAGGGCGGCCATGCGGGGGGTGATAGCGTCACCGACCGGCTGGTCACCCGCGAAGGCGAGGTCGCGCGCTGGAGCGATCCGCGGATCGACAGCCCGCACAGCCATGGCACCGGCTGCACGCTCTCCAGCGCGATTGCGACGCTGCTGGGGCAGGGTGTTCCGATGGAAGCCGCGATCGAGCGCGCGCGCGTCTTCGTGCGGCTGGCGCTGCGCGATGCGCCCGGGCTCGTCGAGGCCAACGGACCGATGGGGCACCAGGCCGTGCGCAACGATGCGCTCGCCCGCGGCTGGCATCTCAACCAGGTGACGCTGGGCGCGACCGATTATGCTGCCTCGGTGACCTTCTACCGCGCGCTCGGCCTCACCCAGATCGTCGACAGCCCCGACAATGGCTATGCAAGGTTTCAGGCGGACAACGGCGCGACGCTCTCGATCCATGTCGGCGAGCCGGCAGGCGGGGCGATGGTCTATCTCGAATGCGCCGATCTCGACGCGCGCGTCGCGGCGCTCGCTTCAGACGGCTTTGCGATTGCCCAAGCCCCCAGCGACGAGAGCTGGGGCTGGCGCGAGGCGCGGCTGAGCGACCCGGCGGGCAATGTGCTTTGCCTCTATTTCGGCGGCGAAAACCGGCGCTATCCGCCCTGGCGGATCGGCTGACGGCGCTCAATTGCGCAACCCGGCCACTTGGCCCTTTACCGCAGGGCGCAATTGCCCATATGCGTTGCGGCAAGTTGTTAACGCCCATCCAGAAACAGGAGATGACCCATGGCTTTCGTCCTTCCCCCGCTCCCCTTTGACAAGACCGCCTTTGGCGACGTGATGTCGGCGGAGACCTTCGACTATCACCACGGCAAGCATCACAATGCCTATGTCGGCAAGGCGAACGACATGGTGAAGGGCACGGACCTGGAAGGCGCGAGCCTCTCCAAGGTGATCGTCGCCGCGAAGGAAAAGGGCAACAAGGGGCTGTTCAACAACGCCGCGCAGATCTGGAACCACACCTTCTTCTGGCACTGCCTCAGCCCCGAAGGCCAGTCGATCCCCGGCTCGCTCGAAGAGCGCATCAAGGCCGATTTCGGCTCGGTTGCCGATTTCAAGGACAAGCTGAAGGCCGAGGCCGTCGGCCATTTCGGCAGCGGCTGGGCCTGGCTAGTGCTCAACGGCGACAAGCTGGAAATCACCGCGCTGCACGACGCGGATTCCCCCGTGGCGCACGCCGGCATGAAGCCGCTGCTGACGCTCGATGTGTGGGAACACGCCTATTATATCGACTATCGCAACGCGCGCCCGGATTACCTGTCGACCGTGCTCGACAAGGCGATCAACTGGGAATTCGTCGCGCAGAACCTCGACGGCAAGGGCACCGAAAGGGCTGACCAGGAGGGTTGAGCTTTAGCTGACCTCGCTGACCTGTTCTCCGGCGAAAGCCGGAGTCCAGGGGCGGGGTAATCTGCAATCGCCCAGAATGCCGGAGTTCGCCAGAAATCGGGCTGGCGCTTCATGGTCCCCTGCGAAGGCAGGGGCCCATCACCAAAGCTCTCCAGTTTGTGCACACTGAACGGGCAGGAGATGGACCCCTGCCTTCGCAGGGGACCAGCAAGGGCGAGGTTATTCCCCCTTCGCCCCCTCGATCGCCAGGCCATGCTTCATCAGCATCGGGATCTGGCTCATCGCGAAGAGGAAGGACAGGGCGGTGACGCCCCAGACCTTGACCGTCAGCCAGGTCTCGAATGTCAGGAACTGGCGCAGGCCCTCGTTGATCAGCGCCATCACCACGAAGAACAACCCCCAGTTGCGCGAGAGCTTGAGCCAGCCGGTCTCGTCCAGCCCATCGTACGCCGCCTGCAGCAGATAGCGCAGCAGCGGCTTGCCCATCATCCAGCCACCGAGCAGCAGCGCGGCAAAGCCCGAATAGATGATCGTCGGCTTGATCTGGATGAAGCGTTCGTCGTTGAAATAGACCGTCAGCGCGCCGAAGCCGACGACCAGCACGGCGCTCAGCCACAGCATCGGCGAGACGCGGCCCAGCCGCCATTTGGACACCGCCACCGCGACGAGGATCGCGAGCATGAACGCCAGCGTGCCGTTGATCGCCGCGCGCGTGCTGGCGAGCGCCGCGCCGTCGCTCTGGGTCAGCTTGAACACCGCGAAGAAGATCAGCAACGGACCGAAATCGAGCAGCAGCGGCAACAGGCTGCCCTCGGACTTTTTCTTCGGCACGGCCACGGCCTCGG
>NZ_QKVT01000001.1:1468686-1496360 GCF_003426715.1 Blastomonas sp. UPD001 | reverse complement strand
GCGGCAGTCTGCGGCATTTCCTCGCTCACTTGGTGCCTCCGGCGATGACATGCGCGAGATATTCGGGATCGAAGGGCCTGAGGTCGTCGATCGTCTCGCCGACGCCGATCGCGTGGATCGGCAGGCCGAATTTCTCGGCCGCCGCCACCAATATGCCGCCGCGCGCGGTACCATCGAGTTTCGTCATCACAAGCCCGGTTACGCCCGCTACCTCCTTGAAGGTTTCGATCTGCGACAGGGCGTTCTGGCCGTTGGTCGCATCGAGCACCAGCACCACGTCATGGGGTGCCTCGGGGTTGAGGCGGCCCAGCACGCGGCGGATCTTGGCGAGTTCGTCCATCAGCTCGCGCTTGTTCTGCAAGCGGCCGGCGGTATCGACGATCAGCACGTCGATGCCGGTCGCGGTCGCCTGCTTGACCGCATCGAAAACGATGCCCGCCGCATCGCCGCCTTCCTTGCCGCTGACGATGGGGATGCCCAGCCGCTCGGCCCAGACCTTGAGCTGGCCGATCGCGGCGGCGCGGAAGGTGTCGCCCGCCGCCAGCATCACGCCATAATCCTGTTCCTGGAACAGATGCGCGAGCTTGGCGATCGTGGTGGTCTTTCCCGATCCGTTGACGCCGATCACCAGGATCACCTGCGGGCGCGGGAAGGCGATGATGTCGAGCGGCTCCGCGACGGTGCGCAGCGACTTGGCGATCTCCTCGCCGACGATCTCGCGCAGGCCGTCCTCGTCCAGCCCGCGCTCGAACCGGCCTTCGGAAAGCCGCGCGCGCACCTTGCCCGCCATCTGCGGCCCCAGGTCGCTGACGATCAGCGCTTCTTCGATCTCGTCGAGCTGGTCCTCGTCGAGCCGCGACTTGGTCACCAGCCCCGTCAGGTTCTGGGTCAGCTTGTCGGACGTCTTGCGAAAGCCGCCCAGCAGGCGCTTGCTCCAGCTGCCCTCGCTCATCTATCAATCTCCGCTATCAGCATGTCGCCGCTCTGTCCCGTGATCGCCACTGGCACGATCCGCCCGATATGGGAAGGATCGGCAGCGGGCAAAGCGATGGGCACGAAATTCTCGGCATGGCCGGTGCGCCCGTCGCGCTCGACCAGAAGCTGTTGCCGCGACCCGACCAGCGAGGCGCGCCAGCGGGCCGCGCGCGCCTGCGCGGCGGCGCGCATCTCGGCGGCGCGCGCCTTGACCAGCGCGCGATCGAGCTGCGGCATCCGCGCGGCAGGCGTGCCCGCGCGGGGCGAAAAGGGGAAGATATGGCCATGGACGACATCGCACGCGTCGAGGATCGAGAGGTTGCTGGCGTGCATTGCCTCATCCTCGGTCGGGAAGCCCGCGATCAGGTCGGCGCCGATGGCGATCTCGGGCCGCTTTGCCTTCATGCGCTCGACCAGCGCGATCGCCTGTGCACGGCTGTGGCGGCGCTTCATGCGCTTGAGGATCATGTCGTCGCCCGATTGCAGCGACAGATGGACATGCGGCATCACCCGGGGATCGCCGGTGATCAGGTCAAACAGTCGGTCGTCGACCTCCACCCCGTCGAGCGACGAGAGGCGCAGGCGCTTCATGTCAGGCACGAAGCGCAGGATGCGTTCGATCAGCATGCCGAGGGTCGGCGATCCGGGCAGGTCGGGGCCATAGCTCGTCACGTCTACCCCGGTAAGCACCACCTCGGCATAGCCGCGTTCGACCAGCGCGTGCACCGCATCGACCACCGCCCCTGCGGGCACCGAGCGGCTGTTCCCGCGGCCATAGGGGATGATGCAGAAGGTGCAGCGATGGTCACAGCCGTTCTGAACCTCGACGAACGCGCGGGCATGTTCGGCAAAGCTGGTGACCATGTGCGGCGCGGTCTGGCGCACGGCCATGATGTCGGAGACCTTCACCCGATCACCAACATCTCCGAGTTCCCGAGCGAAGTCGAGGGACGTTTCGCTGCCCTCGCGCGTACGTCCCTCGACTTCAGCCAAAGGCTGAAGTTTATCCTGAGCGCCGCCGACAGGCGGCGTCGAAGGGCTCGGGACAAACGGAAGCGGGGCATCTCGATTGCTCGGGACAAACGGAAGGGGATATTTGCCGGACGAAAGCTTCTCCACATTCCCGAGCACCCGGTCGACCTCGGGCATCGCGGCGAACATCGCCGGGTCGGTCTGCGCCGCGCATCCGGTGACTACCAGTTGCGCTCCCGGTCGCGCCTTGCGCGCCTTGCGGATCGCCTGGCGGGTCTGGCGCACTGCCTCGTTGGTCACGGCGCAGCTGTTGATCACCACCACGTCGTCGCGCCCCGCCAGCAGCGCGCGCATCGCCTCGCCCTCGGCAATGTTGAGGCGGCAGCCCATCGAGATGATCTCGGGGCCTTTGGCAGTGCTCTGGACGATATCGGACATGATCGTCAGAGGTCGATCTCGCCGGAAAAGACATGCGTGGCAGGGCCCGCCATCCGGACGCTGCCGCCCGGCTGCCAGTCGATGGTCAGCGTCCCGCCCGGCAGATGCACCGCGACCGGTCCGCTGACCAGCTTGCGCCGGATCGCCGCGACCGCGGTGGCGCAGGCACCGGTGCCGCACGCTTGCGTCAGCCCCGCGCCGCGCTCCCAGACGCGCAGGTGCAGGCCGTCATCGGCCAGATGCGCGACGTTGACGTTGACGCGTTCGGGGAAGAGCGGGTCGTGCTCGATGATCGGACCCAGCCGGTCGAGCGCGACCGCATGGGCATCGGGCACGAAGAAGACGACGTGCGGATTGCCCATGCTGACGGCGGCGGGATCGGTCAGATCCTCCCAGCCGACGGGCAGGTGCAGCGTATCCATCGGATAGGCGAGCGGGATGGCGTCCCAGTCGAGCCCCGGCAGGCCCATGTCGACGCTGACATCGCCATCGCCAAGCTGCCCGCGGAGAAGCCCCGCGCCGGTTTCGACCACGACATCGCGCCCCGCGAGCGCGACGACGCAGCGCGTGGCATTGCCGCAGGCGCTGACCTCGCCGCCATCCTGGTTGAAGATCTGCATCGCGAAATCGGCCTTGGCCGATGGGCGCATGACGATCAGCTGGTCGCAGCCGATGCCGCGATGCCGGTCGGCCAGCGCGCGCGCCTGATCGCTGCTCAGCGCGAGGTCGTGTTCGCGGGCATCGAAAATGACGAAGTCATTGCCGAGCCCGTGCATCTTGTGGAAGCGATGATGCGCCATGACGGCGCTTTAACGCGGGTGCGCCCGCGAGGGAAGCGCGATCACTCGCCGCGCGCGGCGCGCAGCTGCGGCTCGGTAAACTGCTCGGTCTCGTCTGGCGTGGCCGGCTTGGGCGTCCAGCCCAGGCCGAGCAGATTGCGCTCGGCCAGCAGGCGACGGGCCTGCTCGACCGAAAGCGGCTGGCCGAAATGGAAGCCCTGGCCCTTGGCACAGCCGATCTCGGCAAGATGCGCGATCAGTTCGCCATCCTCGATGCCTTCGGCGGTGATCGGCAGGCCCATGGATTCGCCGAGCAGGGCGATGGTCTGGACGATCGCACGGCTTTCCTTGCTCTCGTTCATCGAGGTGACGAAGCTGCGGTCGATCTTGATCCGGTCGAACGGCAGCGCGCGCAGATGCGCCAAGGAGCTGTAGCCGGTGCCGAAATCGTCGAGCGCGACGCGCACGCCCTGGTTCTTCAGGCTACCGATGATCGACTGGGCCAGGCCCATATTCTCGAACAGGCAGCTTTCGGTGATCTCGATTTCCAGCCGGCTCGCCGGGAACCCGGTCTCGACCAGCAGCTTGACGATCTTCTGCGCCAGCCACGGATCGCGCAGCTGCACCGGCGAGATGTTGACCGAGATGGTGAGGCTCTGGTCCCAACCGCGCGCATCCTCCATCGCCTGGCGGATGACACAGGCGGAAAGATCGCCGATCATGCCGGTATCCTCGGCAATCGGGATGAAGATGTCGGGCGACACCTGGCCGAGTTCGGGCGAATTCCAGCGGGCGAGCACCTCGAAGCCGATCAATGTGCCGGTGTTGAGGTCGATCTGCTGCTCGTAATAGGGCACGAACTCGCCGCGGCCGATGCCCACGCGCATGCCCGATTCGATCTTGTTGCGGAACTGGACCTCGTTCTCCATGCGCGGGTCGAACCAGCAATAGCGGTTTCGTCCGTGCTTCTTGCTGGCATACATCGCGATGTCGGCGCGGCGCATCAGCACGTCGAGGCTGTTGTCGCACTGGTCGGCGCGGGCGATGCCGATCGACGCGGTAACGATCAGTTCGGCCGTGCCGCTGCTGGCCGGCCCGGTGATCGGCTTGCCGACCTGCTCGATCAGGTCTTCGGCGACGCGCTGGACGGTTTCGGGAAAATCGGCGTCAAAGATGAACGTGCAGGCGAATTCGTCGCCGCCCAGCCGCGCGACATGGCTGTTGGGGGGCATCGTCGCCTTGAGGCGCTGGGCGACCTCGATCAGCACCTTGTCGCCCGCGTCATGGCCGTGGATGTCGTTGATATTCTTGAAGTTGTCGAGGTCGAGCATCAGGTACGCCACGGTCATGTCGCGCCGTGTCGCCTGGGCGATCAGGCTCGCGCTGGCTTCGCCGATCGCGCGGCGGTTGAGGCAACCGGTCAGCGGATCGGTCACGGCGAGCGTCTTGGCCTGCTCCTCGGCATTCTTGTGATGCGCAATCTCGCGGTGCAGCTCGCTGTAACGCCGCCAACCGAAGATGATCAGCGCAATGTTGAGCAGCAGCGCGGTCACCGCGATGTTGTTGGGGGAAACCGCAGCGCCGTAATAATGCCGGATCGCGTCGGGCATCACGCTGCCGGCGGTTCCCACGAACATGACGATGGCCGCGGTCATGATGCCGCCGGCGACGAAATCGCGGCTGCGCGCCACCCGCCCGCTCAGGTCCTCGGTGCGGCTGTTGCCGGCAATGGCGTTGGTCTCATGCGGCACGATCATTCCCCTCAACCGGAACGCAGCGTCCGGTCGAATGGCAGCAGCCTAGGGAAGGATCGTTAAAAGAGTGTTTAAGCCGAAATCGTCATTGCGGGGGGGAATCGCGGAATCCTGCGGGATAGGGTGGTAAACCCCCGGTTAACACCCGCCATGCCCGGCCCCGGCGGATGGCGCTTGCGTGCCGGGGCTTGCCAAATCGCCGCATCTGCTTTAGGGGCCGCGACAGTCTTGCGCGCAGGCCTTGCGTTCGGGGCACCCAGTTCAGCCGCTTATACCGCAATGTCGGTTCATGCGCGCGCCGGTCGGCGAGGTTTCGCCCACCGGCGATTTTTGCGTTTGGCAGGCGGCGGCCCTGGGGCGTCCTTGATCGTGCGGGTGCGGGCAGCCATCTCGGCGGACAGAAGGAGAAGCGGATATGTTCGATAATCTGACTGATCGCCTTGGCGGCGTGTTCGATCGGCTGCGCGGCCGGGGCGCGCTGAAGGAAGAGGACGTCCGCGCAGCGATGCGCGAGGTCCGCATCGCGCTGCTCGAGGCCGATGTCGCGCTGCCCGTCGTCCGCGATTTCATCAACACCGTCACCGAACAGGCCGTCGGTCAGGCGGTGCTCAAGTCGGTCGCGCCGGGCCAGCAGGTCGTCAAGATCGTCAACGACGCGCTGACCGAGATGCTGGGCTCCGAAGCCAGCGACCTCGACCTCGCGGTTGCTCCGCCTGCCGTCATCATGATGGTCGGCCTGCAGGGATCGGGCAAGACCACCAGCACCGCCAAGATCGCCAAGCTGCTGAAAGAGAAGCACGGCAAGAAGGTGATGATGGCCTCGCTCGACGTGCAGCGTCCAGCGGCGCAGGAACAGCTCAAGGTGCTGGGCGAGCAGGTCAATGTCGCCACGCTGCCGATCGTTGCTGGCCAGATGCCGGTCGATATCGCGCGGCGTGCGCTGCAATCGGCCAAGCTGCAGTCGTTCGACGTGGTGATGCTCGATACCGCGGGCCGCCTGCATGTCGACCAGCAGCTGATGGACGAGATGAAGGCGGTGGCCGCCGAAGCGACGCCCAAGGAAATCCTGCTCGTCGTCGATTCGCTGACCGGTCAGGACGCGGTCAATGTCGCGCAGAACTTCTCCGACCAGGTGCCGCTGACCGGCGTGGTGCTGACCCGCATGGACGGCGATGCGCGAGGCGGTGCGGCGCTTTCGATGCGCGCGGTCACCGGCCGTCCGATCAAGTTCGTCGGCATGGGCGAGAAGATGGACGCGATCGAGCCGTTCCATCCGGGCCGCGTCGCGGGCCGCATCCTCGGCATGGGCGATGTCGTCAGCCTGGTCGAGAAAGCGGCGGCGACGGTCGAAAAGGAAGACGCCGACAAGCTCGCCGCCAAGATGGCCAAGGGTCAGTTCGACATGAACGACCTGCGCACCCAGCTGCGGCAGATGACCAAGATGGGCGGGCTCGGCGCGCTGGCGGGCATGATGCCGGGCATGAAGAAGGCCAAGGCGGCGATGAGCGCCAGCGGGGTCGACGACAAGGTGCTGGTGCACATGGATGCGATCATCGGATCGATGACGCCCAAGGAGCGCGAAAAGCCCGGCATTCTCAATGCCAAGCGCAAGATCCGCATCGCCAAGGGATCGGGCACCACCGTGCAGGACGTCAACCGGGTGATCAAGATGCACCAGGAGATGGAAGGCGCGATGAAGAAGATCCGCAAGATGGGCGGATTGAAAGGCCTCGCGGCCATGTTCGGCGGCGGCGGCGGTGGCGGAGACAGCGGCATGGGCGGCCTTGGCGGTGGCAAGATGCCGACCGAGGACGACATCGCCGGGCTGCTCGGCGGTGGCGGCAAGGGCATTGCCGGCGGGCTTCCTGGTCTTCCCGGCGGGCTGCCTCCCGGCTTCCAGAATTTCAACAAGAAGAAGTGATTTCGTTTTTCAAGTTCATCAGAAAGGTAAGGTTCTACAATGTCGATTTCCATGCGTCTGTCGCGCGGCGGTTCCAAGAAGCGCCCCTATTACAAGATCGTCGTCGCCAACAGCCGCGCGCCCCGCGACGGCAAGTATCTTGAGCAGATCGGCACCTACAACCCGCTGCTCGCCAAGGATTCGGGCGAGCGCGTGAAGATCAACGAAGAGCGCGCCAAGCACTGGCTGTCGGTCGGCGCGCAGCCCACCGATCGCGTCGCCCGCTTCCTCGACGCCGCCGGCCTCAAGGAGCGCAAGGCCAGCGTCAACCCCAAGAAGGGCGAGCCCGGCGAAAAGGCCAAGGAACGCGCCGAGGAAAAGGCCGCCAAGCTGGCTGAAGCCGAAGAGGCCGCCAAGGCCGCTGCCGAAGTTGCCGAACCGGGGTGGGCGTTGGGATTGCACATTGAATGTCTGATCGCCCCATCACCCTGGCCGTGATCGTCGGCGCGCATGGCGTGACCGGCGAGGTGCGCGTGAAGCTGTTCGGCTCGGGGCTCGATGCGCTGAAGGCGCACAAGAGCTTCAACAACGGTGCGCTGACGCTCAAGTCGCTGCGCCCGCAAAAGGACCTCGGCATCGCGCGCTTTGCCGAGATCACCGACCGCAACGCCGCAGAGGCCGCACGCGGTACCGAACTCACCGTTCCGCGTTCCGCGCTCCCGCCGCTCGGCGAGGGCGAATATTATCATGCCGATCTGATCGGATTGCCCGTGGTGTCAGAAAGCGGCGCCGCGCTCGGCACCGTGCGCGCGGTCGAGAATTTCGGCGCCGGCGACGTGCTCGATATCGTCCGCGACGACGGCAAGAGCTTCATGGTGCCGGTGACCGCCGGCGAGATCGACGAAGCCCGCGTCGTGATTGACCCGGTCTGGGCCGAATAGTATATACATTGCGTATATACGGGAGGCTCTGATGGGCAAGGAATACCGCGCAAAGAGCTTCAAGTCGGGCAATTCCGTCGCCATCCGCATGCCCGCAGCGCTCGGCATCGAGCCTGATCGGGAATGGACCATCGTCGAGGCCGACGGAAAGATGACGATCGAGCCTGCTGCAAACCCGAAGAAAAAGATCGATGTCAGCGGGTTCTGGGGCAAGGCACCTGGATTGCAGTTGCCGCCGCGAGAGGATTTTGAAGAGCGGCCGAGCGCCCTTGCCCCAAGGTTGCCATCGGGCCGATCGTGATCCGCTATCTGATCGATTCCGACTGCGCCGTATATGCATTAACGGCGCGGTTCGAGCCACTGCGGCACCGACTGGAAAGCCTGGAGCCTGGTGTCGTCGGGCTGTCTGCTGTCACCTTTGCCGAGATCTTTCTGGGATCGACCCAGGGCAAGCCACCGCCAGTCGGGGTGCTTGCGGCGTTTTTGTTGCAGATACCTTTGCTGCCATTTGATGAGGCGGCGGCAAGAGCCTATGCGCAACTGCCCTTCAAGCGCGCGCGGTTCGATCGGCTGCTGGCCGCGCATGCGCTGAGCATCGGGGCGACTATCGTGACGAACAACGAAGGCGATTTTGCCGACATCCCCGGCCTCAAGGTCGAGAACTGGACCCTATGACCTTCGCTGCCCAAGTCCTCACGCTCTATCCCGAGATGTTCCCCGGGCCGCTGGGCCATAGCCTGGCCGGGCGGGCGCTGGCGGAGGGGCGATGGTCGCTTGATGCGATCCAGATCCGCGATTTCGCGACCGACAGGCACCGCAGCGTAGACGATACGCCCGCTGGCGGCGGGGCGGGGATGGTGCTGCGCGCCGATGTGCTCGCCAGCGCGGTCGACCATGCGCTGGAGCGTTCGCCGCAAGCGCCCGTGATCGCGATGACGCCGCGCGGTGCGCCGCTGACCCAGGCGCGCGTACGCCAGCTCGCGGCGGGGCCGGGCGTCACCATCCTTTGCGGGCGATTCGAGGGATTCGATGAGCGGCTGTTCGAGGCGCGGCCGATCGAGGAGATTTCGATCGGCGATTACGTGCTTTCGGGGGGAGAAACCGGGGCTTTGGTGCTGCTTGACGCTTGCGTTCGGCTGTTGCCCGATGTAATGGGCGCGTCTTCCAGCGGAGACGAAGAATCGTTCGAGAACGGTTTGCTCGAATATCCGCACTACACCCGACCTCAAATCTGGGAAGGGCGTGCGATCCCCGAAGTGCTGCGATCGGGGGATCACGCGAAAATCCGGGCCTGGCGCGAAGCTCAGGCCGCGGAGATCACACGGCTAAGGCGGCCGGATCTTTGGGAGCGCCATGGGGGCACTCCGGATCGGTCGCCCTCTGGTGCGCGGCGAAAAACATGAGGACAGGTCGATGAACCTTATCCAGACGCTCGAAGCGGAAGCTATCGAGGAATTCAAGTCGAAGAAGTCCATCCCCGATTTCCGGGCTGGCGATACCGTTCGCGTGGGCGTGCGCGTGGTCGAAGGCGACCGCACCCGCGTCCAGAATTACGAAGGCGTGTGCATTGCACGCTCGAACCGCGGCCTGGGCTCCAACTTCACCGTGCGCAAGATCTCGTTCGGTGAGGGTGTCGAGCGCGTGTTCCCGCTCTATTCGCCGAACATCGATTCGATCACCGTCGTCCGTCGCGGTGTCGTGCGTCGTGCAAAGCTCTATTATCTGCGTGGCCTGACCGGCAAGCGCGCGCGTATTGCCGAGCGCCGCGACAACCGTCCCGCCAAGGAAAATGCCGAAGGCTGAACGCCTTTCGGCATAGTCTGAAACACGCAAGGGGGCGGTCCGGATCGGGCCGCCCTTTTTCGTTGCGCTCGGGCGCTGCTTTGCGCAGGGATGCTGCATGGCACTACCTCCCGGACCCGCACAGCAGATCATTCCCCGCGCGATGGCGCAGCTCAAGGCAGGCGATGCCGCTGCGGCCCGGCTGACCTTTTACGGACTTCCGCCCGCCGATCAGGCCCATCCCGATTGCCTGTTCGTCCGCGCGCTGATCGACCGGGCGCTAGGCCGGCTCGACGATGCGCGTCAGGCGCTGGCGAGCGCGATCGAGGCGGACGCGATGATCCCGCAGCTGTGGAAAGTCTATTCCGAAGTGCTCGATGCCTTGGGCAATCCAGTCGAGGCATTGCGCGCGGTCGATCGCGCGGTCGCCATCGCGCCCGGTTATGTCGATGCCTGGCACGATATGGTCGTGCGGGCGATCCGGACCGGCGAGCACGACCTGGCCGACCAGGCGCTTGTCAATCTGGCGAAGGTCAAGCCCGATGACCCGCGTCTACCATGGCTGCACGCAACGCTGGCCCAGGCGCGCGGCGACCATGATCTGGCGGTCGATGGCTTTCGTGCGGTACTCAAATCCAAGTCGAATGACCGCCGCGCGCTGCACAATCTGGCGGTTTCGCTACGCGAGCTCGACCAGCAGGAAGAAGCGCTGGCGGTGGTGAACGAGGCGCTGCGCCATCGGCTCGATGCACCTGAAACGCACACGTTGCGCGCGCATCTGCTGGCCGAACTGGGGCGCTACGAGGCAGCGGTCGATCAGTATCGCGATGTCATCGCGCGCTTCCCGGATTTTCTCGATGCGCAGGAAACGTTCGCCCGGCTGATGCCGCAACTCGCCGGCGGCGCAGCCCATGCCCTGGCTGGCTATCGCGCCGCGCTGAAGGACAGGCCGCAGTCCAGGCCGTTGTGGTTGTCCGCAGTGGCCAGCGCAAAGGCGCTGGGCGAGGCGGATCAGATGCGCGAATGGGCCGAGGAAGCACTGACGCGGTTCGGTGATACGCCCGACATGCTGTTCCTGCGGGCCAGCGCCGATATTGCCGCCCGTGACTGGCTGGCTGCTCGGCCCAGGCTCGAAGGCCTGGTCGCGGCGCATCCCGACAGCCATAGCGCACAGCTCAACCTTTCCCATATGCTGCTCGCTCAGGGCGACCCGAAGGCCGCAGAAACGCACGCGCTGGAAGCGGCGCGGCTCAACCGCGACGATCAGTCCGCCTGGTCGCTGCTCAGCGTGATCTGGCGGCTGCTCGATGATCCGCGCGAGGCCTGGCTGGCCGATTACGATCGGCTGGTGATGCCGGTAGAGCTGTCGGCCCCCGAGGGCTGGAGCGATATCACAAGCTTCCTGGCAGAACTCAAGCCGGTGCTCGAGGCGCTGCACACCACCCAGTTGCACCCGGCGGAGCAGACGCTGCGCGGCGGCACGCAGACGCGCGGCCTGCTGTTCCAGAAGCGGCATCCGGCGATTCAGGGTCTCAAGGCTTCCATCCATCAGGCCATTGTCGGCCAGCTCGTCAACCTGACCTTCGACATGGACCATCCGTTTCTAGGGCGGATGGGGGACGATATCCGCTTTGCCGGGTCCTGGTCGGTGCGGCTGGCGAGCGAGGGCTTCCATGTCAGCCATATCCATCCGGCGGGCTGGCTGAGCTCAGCCTGCTATATCAGCCTGCCGCCCGAGATCGCGCGCGGCGACGACCATGCCGGCGCGCTGCAGTTCGGCGTGCCCGACAGCGTGTTCGGGCTCGATCTTGCACCGCGCCGCATCGTCGCGCCCGCTGAAGGCAGGCTGGTGATCTTCCCCAGCTATATGTGGCATGGCACGCTCCCCTTCGAGAGCGTTGGCCACCGGATGACCGTAGCATTTGATGCAATGCCCCAAGCCATGCTTTCGATGAACAATATTCTGGTGTGAATTCGCGCTTCGAGCGCCATTTAGTTCCACCAGCAACGGGCGGTTTGAAATTGTCAGTCACCGCCTGTCGCATGCCGGTCACTCGCGGCTTGTATTGCCGGGGGTAAAGGGCTAGGCGCGCCCGTGCATTTGCACTGGAGGTTTGATCAAGTGGGTTATCGCGTTGCCGTTGTCGGCGCGACCGGAAATGTCGGTCGCGAAATGCTCGCCATCCTGGCAGAGCGCGAGTTTCCGATTGCCGAGATTGCGGCGGTCGCCTCGCCGCGCTCGACGGGATCGATGATCGAGTTCGGCGAAACCGGCAAGATGCTCAAGGTCCAGAATATCGAGCATTTCGATTTTACCGGCTGGGATATCGCGCTGTTCGCGGCAGGTTCGGCCGCGACCAAGGTCTATGCGCCCAAGGCTGCCTCGCAGGGCTGCGTCGTGATCGACAATTCGTCGCTCTACCGCATGGAGCCCGACGTGCCGCTGATCGTGCCCGAAGTGAACCCCGATGCGATCGACGGCTACACGCAGCGCAACATTATTGCCAACCCCAATTGCTCGACCGCACAGCTGGTCGTCGCGCTGAAGCCGCTGCACGATGCCGCGATGATCAAGCGCGTCGTCGTCGCCACCTATCAGTCGGTGTCGGGCGCGGGCAAGGAAGGCATGGACGAGCTGTTCGAGCAGTCGCGCAACATCTTTGTCGGCGACAGCGCCGAGCCCAAGAAGTTCACCAAGCAGATCGCGTTCAACATCATCCCGCATATCGACGTGTTCCTGGACGATGGATCGACCAAGGAAGAGTGGAAGATGGTGGTCGAGACCAAGAAGATCCTCGATCCCAAGATCAAGCTCACCGCGACCTGCGTGCGCGTGCCGGTGTTCGTCGGCCATTCGGAAGCGGTGAATATCGAGTTCGAGAACGAGCTTTCTGCCGAGGACGCGCAGAAGATCCTGCGCGAGGCCCCGGGCATCATGCTCGTCGACAAGCGCGAGGACGGCGGATACGTGACGCCGGTCGAGTGCGTCGGCGATGGCGCCACCTATATCAGCCGCGTGCGCGACGACAGCACGGTCGAGAACGGCATCTCGCTCTGGTGCGTTTCGGACAACCTCCGCAAGGGTGCCGCGCTCAACGCCGTCCAGATCGCCGAACTGCTCGGCCGCCGCCACCTCAAGAAGGGCTGATATTGCCGGGACGGGAGGCGATGCGCCTTCCGTCCCGCAGCCTCATTCCCCGATATGCATCGGCGCGCCGCCCATGTTTGCGGGGCGGCGCAGCAGGAGCAATAGCGGGATGGCGCACAGGTTGATCAGCATCATCGCGTGGAAATCGTCGATATAAGCGACCATCGCGGCCTGGCGATTGACCTCGCCGTTGATCGCGACCATCGCCGCATCGCCGACCGAGCCCAGCCGACCGGCGACGCTCGAATCGATGGCCGACAGCGAACTATCGGTGATGTGCGCGGCGAGGTCGCCATGGCTGATCTGGATGTTGCGGCCGAGCAAGGCGGTCATCGCCGAGATGCCGACCGAGGCGCCGATGCTGCGCGACAGGTTGAGCAGGCTGGCCCCATCGGTGCGATGGCGCGGCTGCAGGGTGGCGAACGCGGTCATGTTGAGCGGGATGAACACCAGCCCCATGCCCAGCCCCTGGACCAGCCCGGCGACCACCATCGGCTGCCAGCTCATCTCGAGCGACCAGCCGGTCATCATGTACAGCGAATAGCTGGAGATCGAGGCACCGGTGACCATCAGATAGCGCGGATCGATCTTCGTCACCAGCCGGCCCGCAATCGCCATCGATACGAGAATCCCGAAACCGCGCGGGGCGAGCAGCAGGCCGGTGTCGAGCACGGTATAGCCGAACAGCTGCTGCATCATCGGCGGCAGCAGCGCCATGCTTGCGAACATCACCATGCCGACCACCAGCATGAACAGCAGGGCGGCGGACATGTTGGGATTGCCCAGCAGCGAGCGATCGAACAGCGGCTGCTTGCCCCAGACCATATGGACGGCGAACATCCACAGGCATGCGAGCGCGATCGCGCCTTCGACCAGGATTTCGGTGCTGTCCAGCCAGTCGAGTTGGGTCCCGCGGTCGAGCATCACCTGCAGGCTCGCCAGGCCCAGCGCCAGCATCGAAAAGCCGAACAGGTCGAAGCGCCGGTCGGTCTTAGGGCGGCTGGGCAGCAGCCACAGCATCAGGATGACCGTGATGATGCCCAGCGGCACGTTGATCAGGAACACCCAGCGCCAGTTGTAATTCTCGGTCAGCCAGCCGCCGATCACCGGCCCCATGATCGGTCCGACCATGATGCCCATGCCCCACAGCGCCATCGCTTTGGCCTGGCGGCTGGGTGCGTTGATGTCCATCAGCACCGTCTGCGACAGCGGACCGATGAACGCGGCACTGATCCCCTGAAAGGCGCGGAACATCACCATCTCGCCCAGGCCCGTCGCCGCCCCGCAGAGCAGCGAGGACAGGGTGAAGGCGATCACCGCCCAGATGAACAGGTTGCGCGACCCGATGCGTTCGGCCAGCCAGCCGGTGATCGGGATGGCGATGGCCGAGGCGACGAGATAGCTGGTCAGTGCCCAGGTCACCGTTTCGGACGTCGCGCCCAGGCTCGATTCCATGTGCGGCAGCGCGACATTGGCGATGGTGGTGTCAAGGATCTGCATGATCGACGCCATCATCACCGCCAGCGTCAGTAGGCCGTGGTGCCTGACCGGCAGCATGGCGACATCGCCCGCGGCGATCGACGGCGGCGCAGGATGGCGGACAGGGGCAGGGGCGGCGCGGCTCGCCATGGCCGGTTACTTGCGCTCGCCGGTGTCGATCGTGACCTCGGCAGAGAGCCCCGCGATCAGCCGGCGGTCGGCGGGCTTGTCGAGCCGGATGCGCACGGGCACGCGCTGCGTCACCTTGACCCAGTTCCCGGTCGCATTCTGCGCGGGCAGCACAGAAAATTCCGCGCCGGTGCCCGCGCCGATACTCTCGACTTTGCCAGTGAGCTTGAGATCGGGATAGGCGTCGAGCTTCACCTCGGCAGGCTGGCCGACCCGCATGTGATCGAGATCGGTTTCCTTGAAATTGGCCTCGATCCAGCTGCGATCGTCGACCACCAAGGTCAGCGCGGGCAGGCCGACGACCATCGCCTGGCCCTTCTGCAGCCGATCGGCCTGGACCACGCGGCCGCTGACCGGCGCGCGGACCACGGTTCGCGCGAGGTTGAGCGCGGCTGTTTCGCGGCGCACGCGCGCCTGCGCGATCGCGGGATTGACGCCGGGGACCGCGCTGCCAGTGGCGAGTTTCGCGCGGGCATCGGCGGCATCGGCCTGCGCAGCCCGCAATTGCTCGCGCGCCATCTGCACGCGGCGTTCGGCCTCGTCGAGCCGGGCCTTGGTGGTGAAGCCGCGCGCCATCAGCGCCTGCTGCCGCTCCAGATCGATCCTGGCATAGTCGATCGCATCCTGCGCGGCGGCGATGCCGACACCGGTCGAGCGCGCCTCGCTGGCGAGCGTCGCGACCGAGACTTCGGCCCCGGCGATATCGGCATCGGCCTGGCGCACCGCGAGCTCATAGGGCTGGGGATCGATGCGGAACAGCACGTCGCCCGCCTTCACCGCCATATTCTCGCGCACGCGCACGTCGATGATCGGCCCGCCGACCTCGGAGGTCACCGCGACCTTGTCCTGCTGGACATAGGCATTGTCGGTCGAGACATAGCGCCCGCCCGAGAACCAGTAATAGCCGCCCGCCACCGCCAGCGCGAGCGGGACCGAGACCATCACCACCCGTCCCAGCCACTTGCGCGGCGCCTTTTCCGACGCCGCTTGCGGCGCTGGCGCCGAGGACGGCGCGCCCTGGGGCGGATCGACCTCCGCCGCGTCCTCGCTCACCGATATGCGTTCGTCGCGGTCAAGCATCGACGGCCTCCTTGCGCGAGAGAGTGGCGCGGACGCGCTCGACCAGCCCGGCGAGCACCTGCCGCTCGTCCTCGCTCAGGCCAGAAAAGGCATGTTCTTCGACCCGCCGGGCTTCGATTTCGAGCTGGCGGATCAACCCGTCGGTCTTGTCGGTGAGATACAGGTTCCAGGCGCGCCGGTCATTGGGATCGGGCTTACGGCACACCATGCCGCTATCGGCGAGCCGGTCGATCATGCGCGACAGCGTGATCGGTTCAACCTCGAGCAGATCGGCGAGCTCGCTCTGGCGCATGCCGGGTTCGCGCTTCAGCCGCGCTACCGTCCGCCATTGCAGGCTGGTCATGCCAAGATCACGCAACATTCCATCGAGCGTCCGGCGGTAGAGCCGCGCGGTGTCGTTGAGGAGAAAGCCAACCGAGTCTGTCATGGCATGCGATATAATAGCATATGACATTATATGGAAGTGCAGTAATCACAATTCCGTTTGCGTAAAACGCAATCTTTTGGCAGTCTGTGTGACATGACACTGCAAGCCGACATCTTCTGGTCGTTCCGCTCGCCGTACAGCTATCTCGCGATGCGCCGCTATCGCGCGATGGAAGCGCAATACGACCTCCAGCTCCACCTGCGCCCGGTCTATCCGCTGGCGGTGCGCGAGCCGACATTCTTCGAGCGCAATCATCCCGGCTGGCTGCGCTACACGCTGACCGACGTGTTCCGGCTGTCGCAATATCTGGGCATCGCCTTCTTCCCGCCCAATCCCGATCCTATCGTGCAGGACATGGCGACGCGGACGATTGCGGAAGACCAGCCCTATATCTACCGCATCACCCGCATGGGGCAGGCCGCCGCGCGCAAGGGCAAGAGCCTCGCCTTTTGCGACGAGGTGTCGCAGCTGATCTGGGGCGGCACCGCGAACTGGCACGAGGGCGATCATCTCAAGCACGCCGCAGAGCGCGCCGGGCTCGACCTCGCTGAACTCGACGCCATCGCCGCCTCCGACGCCGAAGCGCTCGACGCTGAACTCGCCGCCAACCAGGAAGCGCTCGAAATGGCCGGGCACTGGGGCGTTCCGACACTGGTCTTCCAGGGCGAACCCTTTTTCGGCCAGGACCGGATCGATCTTGCCATCTGGCGCATGGAGCAGGCAGGCCTTAAAGAGCGGGAATGACCGCCACCGCCACCAGCATCACCACCACCCGTATCCGCTCCTTCGACGGCACCGAATTGGCCGTGCACGAGACGGGGGAGGGGCGGCCGCTGCTGCTGCTGCACGGGCTGTTTTCGAGCGCGGAGACCAACTGGATCAAGTTCGGCCATGCCGCGAGAATCGCGGCGGGGGGCTATCGCGTGATCATGCCCGATCTGCGTGCGCATGGGCAAAGCGCGGCCCCGCATGATCCGGTGGCCTATCCGCATGACGTGCTGGTCGATGATGCGTTGTCGCTGATCGACACGCTCGGCCTCGACGATTTCGACCTGGGCGGCTTCTCGCTCGGCGCGCGGACCTCGGCCAAGCTGCTGGCGAGCGGAGTGACACCGCGCAAGGCGGTCCTGGCGGGCATGGGCTGGGAAGGGCTGACCGGCTGGGCGCGGCGGCGCGATTTCTTCGTCACCGCGATCGACCGGCGCGACGAGGTGAAGCGCGGCGACCCGCATTTCCTGGCGGTCGCGTTCATGAAGACGCAGGGCATTGATCCGGTGGCGGCGCGGCTGCTGCTCGACAGCTTCGGCAATGTCGATACCGATGCACTGGTCGCGCGCGACGTGCCGGTGCTGGTGGTCTGCGGGGCGGACGACCAGGACAATGGTTCGGCACCCGAGCTCGCGCGCCAGCTCAGGCATGCGACCTATCGCGAGATCAAGGGCACCCACATGTCGAGCGTGCTCGAGCCTGCGCTGGCCGAAGAGATCGTCGCGTTTCTCGCCACTTGATCCGCGGGACCGCGGGTGCGGGGTCGATGCAACAAATGTTAGTCTCAGCGGTAGTGCTGCCGATCGATCCTCCAGAATTCGAACGGCGACCGCATGATCATACCCTCGACGCCCAGCGCCACGCGCATCCTTCAGGAGGTCTGGAAGCCGCTCAGCATCCTGTTCGTCTGGGACGTGGTGGTCACGGTCGTCTACTTCTTCCTGCCGTTCAAGGCGCCGGGCCTGCCGCTGACCATCTTCGGTTCGGCGCTGGCGCTGTTCCTGGGGTTCCGGGATAACGCCGCCTATGCCCGCTGGTGGGAAGGGCGGGTGCTGTGGGGGCAGATGATCAACGCCTCGCGCAGCCTCGCGCGCGCGGCGCTGGCGTTCATCGATGACGACAACCCCGCCGCACGCGGCATCCGGCGCGACATCGTCATCCGCCAGATCGCCTTTGTCCACGCGCTGCGCGCCGCGCTGCGGCGGCAGAACGACTGTCCGGACCTTGAGCGGCTGCTGTCCGACGAAGAGGTCCATCTGGTCAAGCAGCGGCGCAACGTGCCCAATGCGATCCATGACGGAACCGGCCAGCTGGTCGCCCATGCCCAGCGCACCGGCCAGATCGATACCATCCAGCAGGCGCAGATCGAGGCGGTGCTGGTCGATATCTCTAACGCGCAGGGCGGCATGGAGCGGATCAAGAACACGCCGCTGCCGATGCAGTACCGCTTCTTCCCCGCATTGTTCACGCGGATCTTCTGCATCCTGCTACCCATCGGGCTGGTCGAGACGCTGGGCATCGCAACGCCGGTCGGATCGACCATGGCGGGCCTGATGTTCCTGGCGATCCTGCAGATCGGCGAGGATCTGGTCGATCCGTTCGCCAACAGCGTGCACGATGTGCCCTTGAGCGCGATGTGTCGCACGATCGAGATCGACCTGCTCCAGGCGCTGGGCGATCCAGCGCCAGAGCCACTCGCCGAGGTGAAGGGCGTGCTGTGGTAAGGCGTTGAATGCGCTTGACCTGACCCGGTGGCAGGCCCAATCCTGCTGGGCATAAACCGATATTCAGGGTGCTCCAACATGATCCTTCGCACGTCGCTTGCCGCGCTGGCCTTTGCGCTGGCCGTCCCCACCGCTGCCCTGGCCGAAGAGGCCGCTCCGCAGACCTCTGCTGCCAGAGCGACCGCTGCCGATGCCGAGGCCTTTGTCGCGGCGGCCGAGAAGGAGGGCTATGAATATTCGGTCTCGGCGGGCCGGGTGTTCTGGATCAACTCGACCTATCTGACCGACGATACCAACGCGCTCGCCGCCGAGGTCGGGGCCAAGGGCACCGAGATGCAGGTGCGCTTCGCGCTCGAAGCCGCGAAGTACAAGGACGTTCCGGGCCTGAGCGAAGAGACCCGGCGCAAGCTCGACAAGCTGCGCGGCGGCATCGTGCTGCCTGCGCCGACCACCGAGGGTGCCGCAGCCGAGCTCAACACCATCGCGACCGAGCTGCAGTCGATCTACGGCAAGGGCAAGGGCACGCTCGATGGTAAGCCGGTCAACGGATCGGACATCGAGGCGGCGATGGGCGAGGTGCGCGACCCGGCGAAGCTCAAGGAAATGTGGGTGAGCTGGCACGACAATGTCGGTGCGCCGATGAAGGACGATTATGCGCGCATGGTCGATATTGCCAACCAGGGCGCGCGCGAGCTGGGCTTCAAGAATGTCGGCGCCATGTGGCGCGGCCAGTATGACATGAGCGCCGACGAGTTCGCCGCGCTGACCGAAAAGCTGTGGCAGCAGGTCAAGCCGCTCTATGACGACCTGCACTGCTACACGCGCACCAAGCTCAACGAGAAATATGGCGATGCGGTGCAGCCCGAGACCGGCCCGATCCGCGCCGACCTGCTCGGCAACATGTGGGCGCAGGAATGGGGCAATATCTATGACATCGTCGCCCCGGCGGGCGCGGGCGATATCGGCTATGACGTGACCCAGTTGCTCGAGGCCAAGGCGTACGATCCGCTCAAGATGGTGAAGGGCGGCGAGGCGTTCTTCTCGTCGCTGGGCTTTGCGCCGCTGCCCGAGACCTTCTGGCAGCGTTCGCAGTTCGTCAAGCCGCAGGACCGCGAGGTGGTGTGCCACGCATCCGCCTGGGATATCGACAACAAGGACGATATCCGCATCAAGATGTGCATCAAGGTGAATGCCGATGACTTCACCACGATCCATCACGAGCTGGGTCACAATTATTACCAGCGCGCCTATAACAAGCAGGATCCCCTGCACCTCGACGGTGCCAACGATGGCTTTCACGAGGCGATCGGCGACATGATCGCGCTGTCGATCACGCCCGATTACCTCGTCGAGATCGGTCTGCTCGACAAGGCCAAGGTGCCGGGCGCGGACAAGGATCTGGGGCTGCTGCTGCGCCAGGGAATGGACAAGCTGGCCTTCCTGCCGTTCGGTCTGCTGGTCGATCGCTGGCGCTGGGGCGTGTTCGACGGCAGCATCAAGCCCGCCGGTTACAACGACGCCTGGACGGCGCTACGCCTGCAATATCAGGGCATCGTGCCGCCCGCCGACCGTCCGGCCAATGCCTTCGACCCCGGCGCGAAATACCACATCCCCGGGAACACGCCCTATACCCGCTACTTCCTCGCGCGCATCCTGCAGTTCCAGTTCTACAAGGCGGCGTGCGACATCGCCGGCTGGAAGGGCCCGCTGCACCGCTGCAGCTTCTACGGCAACAAGGAGGTCGGCAACCGGCTGAACGCGATGCTCGAGATGGGGGCGTCCAAGCCCTGGCCCGATGCGCTCGAAGCGTTCACCGGTTCGCGCGAGATGGATGGCACCGCGCTGGTCGAGTATTTCGCGCCGCTGCAGACCTGGCTCAAGGAACAGAACAAGGGCAAGCAGTGCGGCTGGTGAGCGCGGCCACCCGCCGCTGAACCATCATCACGGGCAAGGGCAGGCTGCGCGGTCTCTGGACCGCGCGTCTGCTCGCCCGAGCATCACAGAACAAGGGCAAGCAGCGCGGCTGAAAAGCCGCTCCGCTTGCCCTTGGTACTGCATGGAGTGTAAGATTTGGGGCCTGTCTTCCTGAAGCGGGGGGCGCCTCTATCTGGAAAACAGGCCCCGAGGCACCGCGCGTGAGGGAATCGCGCGCTGCGCCTGACCCGGCGTCAATCAGTGAACGTTGTAGGGAGCACCGGCAGCACCGGTGGTCGAGGGGACGACGTTCTGATCGACATAATCGCTATTTTCATCCACTGGACCCGCAGCGGCCCTGTTGCCACGACGCGACAGCGCGATGGCGGCGGCAATCAGCGCGATGCCGCCGGCCGCCAGGCCCAAAGTGAGTGCGGGATGCGCACGGGCCTGCTGTGCCGCATAACGGCTGTTTTCGCTGACCTTTTGCGACAGTTCGCGCGCCACGACCGACAGCCGCTCGCTGGCATCCTGGGCCAGTTCCTCGGCCTTGTCGCGCAACGGACCCATTTCGGTGGTCAGCGACTTGGCATTGTCGGTGATGATCGCGGCAGCCGCCGAGGCGTTGCGCTTGGCGAGATCGGAAGCGATGCGGGCGTTTTCCGCGATCACTTCTCCGGCCAGACGCGCGGTTTCGGTCGCCTTGGCACGCAGTTCGTCGCGGTTTTCGTTGACCGATGCAAAGGCGCTGGCGGCTTCGCTGCGTGCGCGCTCGGCCAGGTTCAAAGCGTCGGTCTTGATCCGCTCGGCGGCGGTCTTGATGGCATCACTCATGGTGATCTCCTTGTACAATCAGGTAATTGGGTCCCCTGCACCGCTTTGATTACGCCGTTCCTGCCAGATTGTTCCCTCCGGATCCGGCCCGACAGCGATTTCTTTCGATGGCTGCAAAGGCAAACGGCCACCGGATTGCTCCGGTGGCCGCTTGCGCCGTTCTTGCTGTGATCAGGCCCGGGATCAGGCCGCCGGCTCAAGCACCGGCCTGGCTTTTTTTGGCCCGTCTCCCCGCTCGTCTGATGCGTCCTGCATCTTCTGATAGGGGGATGCATAGCGGTCGTGCAAATCCTGCCACTCCATCACCATGCTGCCTCCGGTGGCCTTGTGCTGCTTCTCCCATGCGCCCAGCATGTCGAGACAGGCATGGTCGATATGGTCGAGATGCTCGACATGGACATGCACCTCGCGACCGGGCTTCACCGTTTCCAGCACGCTGGCGAGCCGCGGGATCGAGAAGAAGGTGGCCGATCCGTGCAGGAACACGTCGGTGCGCGCCGCCATCTCGTCATCCTCCAGATCGACCCGGACATGCGTGAAGGTATAGACCACCTTGGCGGTCGCCAGCACGAAGCCGATGATCACGCCGGTGAGCAGGTCGAACACCACGATGCCGCCCAGGGTGGCGAAGTAGATCGCCAGTTCGACGCGGCCGTACGACGCGATCTTCTTGATCTGCGCGATGTTGACCAGCTTGTAGCCGGTATAGACCAGGATCGCGGCGAGCGCGGCGGTGGGGATCAGCGCGAGCAGCCAGGGCAGCG
Organism: Blastomonas sp. UPD001; assembly: GCF_003426715.1. Lineage (NCBI taxonomy): Bacteria > Pseudomonadati > Pseudomonadota > Alphaproteobacteria > Sphingomonadales > Blastomonadaceae > Blastomonas > Blastomonas sp. UPD001. Next base: position 1,474,492 of record NZ_QKVT01000001.1, on the reverse strand, counting down.
CAACCACGGTGGCGAGGATCCACGCACCGTGCATGATCGCCGACAGCCGCGACTTGGCGCCTGCCTGGACATTGGCCGAGGAGCGCACGATCACGCCCGTCATCGGCAGCGCCCCGACCGCACCGCACAGCATGTTGCCGATGCCCTGCGCGCGCAGTTCCTTGTCGTACTTGGTGCGCGGGCCGGTGTGCATCTGGTCGACGGCGGTGGCGCACAGCAGCGTTTCGGCGCTGGCGACAAAGGCGAAGACCACGCCGAGCAGCAGGATTTCCATGGTCAGGCCGCGCTGCAGCGCTTCCATGGTGGGAATGTTGAGCGAGGCGACGATGTTGTCGGGAACGGTCACGCGCTTGATGTCGAACCCAGCGGTGGCAGCGACGATCGTTCCGACGATGACCGCGATCAGCGGGGCGGGCACCATGGAAAGCTGCTTGGGCTTGAACTGGTTCCAGATCAGGATCGCCGCGATGGTCGCCACGCCGGTGATCGCCGCGAGGTGATGGCTGTCCATCGCCATCGGAAAGATCGCCTTGTAGATCGCCTCTGGGATCGACAGAAGGTTCTCGATGCCGCTGCCGCGCGGGCTGTCATCGATCATCACATGGAATTGCGAGCCGAGAATCAGCACGCCGATGCCGGCGAGCATGCCGTGGATGACCGAGGGCGAAATCGCGCGGAACCACTGGCCGAGCCGGGCGATGCCCGCGATCAGCTGGAGCGCGCCGGCGATCAGGCCGACCACGCCCATCATGATCAGGCCATGTTCGTCGACCAGCTGGTAGCACAGCACCGCCAGACCCGCGGCGGGGCCGCTGACCTGCAGCGGCGAACCCGCGAGCGTGCCGACGACCAGGCCGCCGATAATGCCGGTGATCAGACCGAGCGCAGGCGGCGCTCCGGATGCGATGGCGACGCCAAGGCAGAGCGGAAGCGCCACCAGAAACACGACGACCGAAGCGAGCAGGTCTTGCGGCCAGCTTCGCTTCATCGTCTCGATTTCGCCCATCTGGGCGGTAGCTGCAGTCATGATCAGGATCCTTCAATGAGGCGTTGCAGGGTACCGATCAGGCGGCGCACTGATGCTTTTCGAGCGCCAGGGCCGCCATTTCGCTGGCATAATGTTCGTGCACCGGGGTGAACTTGCCGGTGGCTTCGTCATAGGCGGTGACGTCGCCGGTGGCGATGTCATAGACCCAGCCGTGCAGCTGCAGGTCGCCCGCCGCGAGACGCGCCGCGACCGACGGGTGCGTCTTGAGATGGTTGAGCTGCAGGATGACATTCTGTTCGAGCAGCATCTTCATCTTGGCGGCGTCATCGAGAGTGCCGCCGAGATGCTTCACCACCTCGACCGCCGCGCGCGAATAGCCCAGCCATTCGCGGACATGCGGAAGGCTGTCGAGCCCTTCGGGGTTCATCGCGCCCTTCATCGCGCCGCATTCGGTATGGCCGCAGATGACGATATGCGGGACCTTGAGCGCCGCGACGGCGAACTCGATCGACGCGGTCATGCCGCCGGTATGGTTGGTGTGCGGCGGGACGATATTGCCCGCATTGCGGCAGATGAACAGCTCACCCGGATCGGTCTGCGTGATCATCGCGGTTTCGATGCGCGAATCCGAGCAGGTGATGAACAGGGCTTCGGGCGACTGGCCCTTGGCGAGGCTCTCGAACAGCTCCTGCTTCTCGGGAAAGACTTCGGTCTGGAAGCGGACAACGCCGGCGGCGAAATGAGGCATGGGGATGCTCCTTATTGAGGCTCAAGGGGTTGGTTGATCACGACCAGAGTTCACGCACCTCGCGCAAATCTCCGGCCAAGGCCGCAGGGGCACGGGCTTCGACAAAGGCGAGCCCGTCGGTGATCCAGCCGGCAATCTGCGGCTGGGCCAGGCGATAGAGATGCTGACGCCCGTTGCGGCGTTCCTCGACCATGCGCGCGGTGCGCAGCAGGCTGAGATGCTGCGAAAGCCGGGTCGGCGGCAGGTTCAGCTTTTCCGCCAGCGTGGTGACGTCGCACTCGCCGGTGCGAAGCTCCTCGATCAGGCGAATCCGGTCGGGATGCGCGATGAGCTTGAAGACCTCGGCCAATTCGCGGGCGACAGGGACACGGTGCGGCATGCCCCGGATTATGGCGATCCGCTAAACTAGGTCAATACATACCTGCAAATATATGCAGATGTAACGGTAACGGCTTGTTGGAAAATTCAAGGGCCACAATGCCTTAGGCCTACCCGCCCGTCATGGCCCTTTTGCAGGATGCTGTTTGCCAGCGATCGCTTCTCAGCGGAACGGCGGCTCGTTGAAGGCGCGCAGCTTGCGGCTGTGGAGCGAATTGCTCTCCCCGCGCAGCATCTCGCAGGTGCGGATGCCGATCTGCATGTGCGCGGCGATGGCTTCCTCGTAGAAGCGATTCGCCTGGCCGGGCAGCTTGAGCTCGCCATGCAGCGGCTTGTCCGACACGCACAGCAACGTCCCATAGGGCACGCGGAAGCGATAGCCCTGCGCGGCGATCGTCGCGCTTTCCATGTCGATCGCCACCGCGCGCGACTGCGAGAAACGCAGCGCACTGGTCGAATAGCGCAGCTCCCAGTTGCGATCGTCGGTGGTGACCACGGTGCCGGTGCGCATCCGCCGCTTGAGGTCCGCGCCGCTGGTGCCGGAGATTTCCTCGGCCGCCCCGGCGAGCGCCTGCTGGATCTCGGCGATCGGCGGGATCGGGATTTCGGGCGGCAGCACCTCGTCCATGATATGGTCGTCGCGCAGATAGGCGTGCGCGAGCACATAGTCGCCGATCCGCTGGGTCGGGCGAAGGCCGCCGCAATGGCCGATCATCAGCCACACCTCGGGCCGCAGCACCGCGAGGTGATCGGTGATCGTCTTCGCGTTCGACGGGCCGACGCCGATATTGACCAGCGTGATGCCCCCGAAATCGGGCGCGATCAGGTGATAGGCAGGCATCTGGTGGCGGCGCCAGGCGCTGTCGGCAACCAGCTGGCTGGGGTCCGCGCCGGGCTGATCGGTGTACAGTCCGCCCGCACCCGACAGCGCGGTATAATGGCCCTTGCCGATCTGGCTGCACGCCCAGCCCACGAACTCATCGACATAGCGGTGATAGTTGGTGAACAGGATGAAGCGCTGGACATGCTCGGGCGGAGTGCCGGTATAGTGCCTGAGGCGCGCCAGCGAGAAATCGGTGCGCAGGCCGTCGAACAGCGAGAGCGGACGTTCCGACCCGTAGCCGAAGGACAGGAAGCCATCGGCGATCTCGTCGCCGATATCGGCGAGCTCGGTGGTCGGGAAATAGCGCGCCAGCTCGAGCGGGGTAATGCCGCCGAGCTCGGGGCCCGAGATGCCGTCGAGCACGTACGGAAAGGGAATTTCCTGCTCGCTCGGCCCTACCGACATCACGACATCGTAATTGTCGCGCAGCAGCGTCAGCTGCTCGGTCAGATAATCGGCGAACATGCGCGGGCGGGTGACCGTGGTGGTGTACATCCCCTGCGCGTTGAGGCGGCCGAAGGACAGCCCGGGCGCGGTGCCGCGCTCGTTGCCCCCATATTCGATGCGAAGGCAGGGATAGCTGAACGCGCCGCTCGCGCGCAGCGCCGGATCGGGCGGCGTGCCATGCTCGACAAAGGCGCGGATCGCGGTCTGGAGAGAGTGGACCGACCGTTCGTAATGGTCGGCAAGCTGGGTGATGATCGTATCGATAGTGCTCATGTTAAGCTCTTAACGACTCCGGATGGCACTGTCATTACCGTTGTCGTGGCGCGGTGATGACGGGTCGATGACGGAATTTCAGGCGGTTGCAAGCGCTGGCGCACACCGCTTATGATGCTGGCGGGTCCGATCGAGCGGGAGGAGTGACACAATGACAACAACGGGCAGGGGAACTCGCGCAGGCATGGCTGTGGCGCTGGCGCTGGTGCTGGCGCTCGCCGGCACGTCGATGGAGCCCGCAGCAGCGCAGCAGGCGCAGGGCAATGCCGATGACCGCGTGGAGGTGAATGCGTTCACCCCGACCACCGTTCGCGAAATCCTGGCGCCGTTCGGCAATGCGGTGGCGATCGCCGATCGCAAGACGCCCGAGGGACGTCCGTTCGTCGAGGCGAGCTTCGGCCAGCTGCGCGTCAACATGTTCTTCACCGCGTGCCCGCCCAATCAGCCCGACCAGTGCCAGGGGCTGTACATGCTCGCCTTCTGGCCCAAGCCAGCGGAGCGCAACCCGCAGAACCTCGCGCAGGCGGCGGGGGATTTCAACCGGCTGTACGAGTTCAGCAAGGCAGGCGTGTCGGTGGCCGGCGAACCCTTTGTCGCGCGCTATCTGATCAGCGATTTCGGCGTGAAGCGCGGCACGCTGCGCCGCGAGGTGACCAATTTCGTGGTGCTGGCGCAGCGCTTCAACCAGGAAGTGGTGAGCCCGCCAGCGCAGTGAGGCGTATAGCTGCGGATGGCTTTGCACGCGTTCCCCTCCCTTGAAAGGGGGGAGAGTTCGGATGGGCAGTGCCCATTACACAAAAAGGCCAGGCTCCATTGCTGGAACCCGACCTTTTTTGTTTAACGTGATCGTCCGATCAGGCGGCGGCGTCTTCGCCTTCGCCTTCTTCGGGCTCGTCAACCGGGATGGTGCCCGGTTCGGCATTGGGGTCGAACTTCTCGACAAAGCCGGCGGGCGCCTGGTCTTCCTCGAACATCTGCGCCATCACGTCGACACCGGCCTTCTGCAGCTCGGCTTCGTCGTCGCTGCGCGCGACGTTGACGGTAACGCTGACCGACACTTCGGGGTGCAGCGCGATCTTGACCGGGAACACGCCCAGCGTCTTGATCGGGCGCTCCAGGATGATCAACGCCTTGGTGACATTGGCACCATCGGCGTTGAGCGCGTCGGCGATGTCGCGGACCGACACCGAACCATAGAGCTGGCCGCTGTTCGACGAGGCGCGGATCAGGACGACCTGCATGCCGTCGACCGACTCGGCGCGCTTGGCCGCTTCGTCGCGCTTGGCAAGGTTTTCGGCCTCGATGCGCTCGCGATTGGCTTCGAACACCTTGCGGTTGGCTTCATTGGCGCGGAGCGCCTTCTTGTTGGGCAACAGGAAGTTGCGGGCATAGCCGTCCTTGACGGTGACGACGTCACCGATCGAACCCAGCTTCTCGATCCGTTCGAGCAAAATGATCTGCATGTCCCTTGCTCCTTACTTCACGATGTACGGCAGCAGGCCGATATGGCGAGCGCGCTTGATGGCCTTGGACAGCTCGCGCTGCTTCTTGCCGGAAACCGCGGTGATGCGGCTGGGGACGATCTTGCCACGTTCGGACATGAAGCCCTGAAGCAGGCGCACATCCTTGTAATCGATGGCGGGAGCGTTCTTGCCCGAGAACGGGCAGGACTTGCGGCGGCGGAAAAATGGGCGTGCCATGTGTCGTTATCCCTTTCTGTCTCAGGCTTCGCGGTCGCGGCGCGGACGCCGTTCGCGGTCCTGCTTGCGCATCATCACCGACGGGCCGCTTTCCAGCTCGTCGACGCGCACGGTCAGGTAACGGATGATGTCTTCGTTGATCGAAGTCTGACGCTCCAGCTCGGCGACGACACCGGCGGGGGCTTCGATGTTCAGCAGAACGAAGTGCGCCTTGCGGTTCTTCTGGATCTTGTAGGCGAGGTTGCGCAGACCCCAGGTCTCGGTCTTGGTGACCTTGCCTTCGTTCTGTTCGACAATCTCGGTTGCGGTCTGGGCCAGCGCGTCCACCTGGGCCTGGGACAGGTCCTGGCGCGCCAGAAACACATGCTCGTACATCGGCATGTTGGCTT
>NZ_QKVT01000001.1:1449941-1468586 GCF_003426715.1 Blastomonas sp. UPD001 | reverse complement strand
GTTGGCTTCCTTTACTCATCTGCCGATCGCTGATGCGCGCCCCATGCGACACACCCCTCCGGCTTTCTTCATGCATGCGGAGGACGGTCAGTCGTCCGAAGGCAAGCGCGGGCTAATACCCAAAAGCCGGAAGAAAGCAAGCGCCGAGACGAGAAAAAGCGGCATGATGGGGTAAGGCTCCAAGTCGTGACCATGCTCTTTTCCGGCACCCCCGCGAACGCGGGGGTCCCGCTTTGGAGCTGAGGTTGCAGAAGTCAGCGGGATTCCCGCTTTCGCGGGAATGACGACGAGGGGTGACAGAGATGCCGGGCGCTGGCCAGGTGGAGGCTCAGCCCCCGTTATAGATCAGCACCTGGTTGCGCCCGGTATTCTTGGCCTCGTACAGCGCGGCATCGGCATTGCGCAGCACCTGCCGGTTGGCCTCGCCAGGGATGAACGGCGCGACCCCGGCGGAGAAGGTGATGCGGCCGATCGGCTCGCCGTTCTCCTTGTTGACCAGCGAGCGTTCGGCCAGGTCCTCGCGGACGGCATCGATCTGCTTCTTCGCTTCGGCGGTGGTGGTGTTTTCCAGCACGATGACGAACTCCTCGCCGCCATGGCGCGCCAGATGGCAGTTGCCGCGGGTAAAGCCGTCGAGCGTCTTGGCGACCAGCTGGAGCACGCGGTCGCCCGCTTCGTGCCCGTGCATGTCGTTGACCTGCTTGAAATGGTCAATATCGATGAACGCGACCGACAGCGGTTCGAACCGCTCCTTGGCGCGGATCGTCGCGGCAGAGAATTGCTGCTCGAACGCCCAGCGGTTGGGCAGGCCGGTCAGCTGGTCGCGCTGCGCCTTGTCGTTCGCCTCGTCGAGACGGCTGCGCATCTGGCTCAGCTTCTTGGTGCTCTCGTCCAGGCTCTCGCTCGCCTTCTTGGTCGACTGCATCATCTGCGTGGTGATCTTGAGCAGCGCCTTGAACTGCGCCTCGATCGGCATGTCGGCCTGTTCGGCTGGATCGAGCTCGCGCATCCAGTCGAGCCGGGTCTGCAGAGCCTCGGCATAGGCCATGCTTTCCTTGCCGCTCTTGCTCAGCGTCTTGAAGCCGCCTCCGAGCAGTTCCTCGCTCTCGGCGACCAGCGCGTTGAGGTCCTGCACCTTCATCTGCCCCTCGCACTCGTCGAGGATTTCCGCGACGGTCTCCGCAGACAATCGGCCCTGGGTATCGAGCTTGCGGTCGACCGCCGCGCGCAGCGTGTTGTTGCCGCCGTTGAGATATTCCCAGGCCAGCTTGTAATGGTCGGGCAGCGGGTCGAGCTGCACCTGCTCAAGGAACGAGTAGACCTTGAGATACTGCTGCTTCTTGATGTTCTCGAAGACGGTCTCCTTTTTCGGAGCCTCCTCTTCCGCCTTCGCCTGACCCGCCAGGATCGACGCGGCGAGTTTCATCCGGTCCCTGAGATTGCCGCGCTGTGCCTGGAGTTCTGCCATCGGTTGACCCAATCGTGCTTAATTGATCGTTCACCTGCCTTAACGACCGGGAACGCCGCCGATTAAGCGTCAAAATTGCGCGAGATTATAAATTTTCGGCAGATGTCAGCGGCTTTTGACTCCAAGCGGACCGCGCGACCGCCAAACCGGCATAGCGCGGCTGGTCGATCAGGCAGTTCTCCACCGCGGTCCGGCGCAAATGGTGATGGACCGCCGGCGTGACATTGGCCGGATCGCGCCGCAGCGCGGCGACGAGCCCGGGGGCGTCATAGCCCAGGATATCGACCCGCCTGGCCTGGCTGGCGCGGAAATCGAGGCCGAACGCTGCGTCGCGCGCCGCCATGCCGAGTGCATTCACGGCGACCTTGGTCTCGAATCTGGCATGGCCGCTGGCATTGGCGGCGACCTTGCCGTCAAGCCAGAGCGCCACCGCATCGGTCAGCGCTGCGCCCGAAGGCACGCCGCTTTCGGCGGCAAAGTCCGTCGCAGGCCAGTCCATCGGGGCGGGAACGTCGGCCAGTTCGTCCGACAGCATCAGCAGCAGATCGATCTCGACCTCGGACACGCGGCGGCCGATGACCAGCCGCTCCGGCCCCGCCTTGTCGCCGCGCCGCCAGATATCGGCCATGATCAGGCAGCAGATGCCCCACCACAGGCACGAATAGACAAGCCAGAAGCGGAAACGCGCGCGGTCGACCCGTTCGCCGGTCATGGCTTCATAGGGTGCCAGCATGTCTTCGGGCTGGGCAAATCCGCCGAGCACCTTGTCATAACGTCCGAAGCGCCAGCTGGGAATGCAGCCAAAGGCCAGATCCTGCACCGGGTCGCCCAGATGCGCGAGCTCCCAGTCGAGCACGGCCGACAGTCCCTCGGGCGTGATCAGCAGGTTGCCCATGCGGAAATCGCCATGGCACAGCCGCGGCTCGACCGGTTCGGGCAATGTGCGCTCCAGCCATCCGAACGCGAGCGCATAGATCGGCGATACTCCGCCCAGATCGCGCCAGCGTGCCTCGAGATCGGCGAGCATCTGCGCCGGGCTGCGACAGACGAGCGCTTGCGGCAGACGGGCCGGGGGAATGGCATGGATCGCCGCCAGCTGCTCGGCCCATTGCTTGGGAAGCGCTGCCAGCGCCTCGGCATAGGCCGGGTCGCGCAGCAGCACCTGCGGCAGGGCTTCGCCGGGCGCACAGGCCATGATGAAGCCTTCTCCCAAGCCATCCTCGACGGTCAGGCGCGCGCGCACCGCCGGGGCCATCACGCCATGCGCCACCGCGCTTTCGATGACATCGGCCTGGCCGTCGAGATCGAGTGCACCAGAGTCGATCGCGGCATCGTCGCCGCGCAGGCCTTCGGGCATGCGTCGAAGGATCAGCGGCTCGTCGCCCCAGGAGAAACGCCAGCTCTGCATGCTTGCGCCGCCGGAGAGCCGCTTGAGCCCGTTCAGCGGCCCCGCGCCTCCCAGCCTCGTGCGGCAAAGCGTTTCCAGCCGTTCGGCAAATGCACTATTATCCATGCGGGCGGTGTTAATCGATCGGTTAAACCACTGCAAGCGGCTTGCAACGTCGCGGCAACGGGATTAACGGGCGGCGCTTGACGCAGGGGCTGGAGGGCCCCGGCGCGATCTGTGGGGCGAGGGACGACGATAGTCATGACACGCGCATTCATTTTTCCGGGACAGGGCAGTCAGAAGGTCGGTATGGGCAAGGCCCTGGCCGAGGCGAGCGCCGCCGCGCGCGCGGTGTTCGAGGAGGTCGATGAGGCGCTCGGCCAGAATCTCTTCAAGCTGATGACCGAAGGCCCGGCCGACGAGCTGCAGCTGACCGAGAATGCGCAGCCCGCGATCATGGCCAATGCCATCGCGGTGTTCCGCGCGCTGCAGAGCGAGGCGGGCGATGTGCCGGTGAGCTTCGCCTATGTCGCGGGACACAGCCTGGGCGAATATAGCGCCTTGTGCGCTGCGGGGTCGATCGATCTGGCGACCACGGCAAGGCTGCTCAAGCTGCGCGGCCAGGCGATGCAGGCGGCGGTGCCGGTGGGCGAGGGCGCGATGGCGGCGCTGCTGGGCATCGAGTTCGAGGAAGCGATGAAGGCTGCCGAGCAGGCTGCAGGGAGCCAGGTCTGCGCCGTCGCCAATGACAATGCCTTTGGCCAGGCGGTGATCTCGGGCCATGCCGCCGCTGTCGAGCGCTGCCTGCCGATCGCCAAGGAAATGGGCGCGCGCAAGGCGATGATGCTGCCGGTGTCCGCGCCCTTCCACTGCGCGCTGATGCAGCCCGCCGCCGATCGCATGTCCGAGGCGCTGGCCGGTACCGACATCCAGGATCCGTGCGTGCCGCTGTTCGCCAACACCACCGCCGCGCCGGTCGGCGATGCGGCCACGATCCGCAACCTGCTGGTCGATCAGGTCACCGGGATGGTCCGCTGGCGGGAATCGGTCATCGCCATGCGCGACGCAGGCGTCGATCATTTCATCGAGCTGGGTGGCAAGGTGCTGGTCCCGATGATCAAGCGCATCGTCGAGGATGTCGACAGCGAGAGCATCGTCGAGATGAGCGATATCGACAGCCTGCTCGAAGCGGTTTGATGTTCAACTCCTCTCCCTTTACGGGAGAGGATACAAAGGCTTGGCAGCTTGCTGCCTAGCCGGTGTTGGAGAGGGCTAGGCGAGATCATGCCCCCTCTCCCGCTGCGACTAGGCGGACAAGCCACCAAGTCTCGCGGCCTCTCCCGCAAGGGGAGAGGCAAAGTGATGGAGAATTTCGCATGTTCGATCTGACAGGCATGACCGCCCTGGTCACCGGCGCGAGCGGGGGCATCGGTTCGGCCATCGCGCGCGGGCTCGCGGCGCATGGCGCGCGGCTGGCGCTATCGGGCAGCAACGAGGCCAAGCTCAAGGATTTCGCAGCCTCGCTGGGCGGTGACCATGTCGCGCTGACCTGCGACCTGTCCGATGCCGCCGCCGTCGATGCGCTCGTCCCGCAAGCGGTCGAGGCTTTGGGCTCGCTCGACATCCTGGTCAACAATGCCGGCATCACCCGCGACAACCTTGCCATGCGGATGAAGGACGACGAATGGGCGGACGTGATCCGCGTCAACCTCGAAGCCGCGTTCCGCCTGTGCCGCGCTGCCGCCAAGCCGATGATGAAGGCACGTTTCGGCCGCATGATCTCGATCACCAGCGTGGTCGGCGCGACCGGCAATCCGGGCCAGGCCAATTATGCCGCGTCGAAGGCGGGGCTGGTCGGCATGTCCAAGGCGCTGGCGGCGGAACTCGCCAGCCGCAACATCACCGTCAACTGCGTCGCACCGGGCTTCATCGCCTCGGCGATGACCGAGGTCCTGCCCGAAGCGCAGAAAACGGCCTTGATGGCCCGCATCCCGGCGGGCAAGCTGGGCGAGGGAGATGACGTCGCGGCGGCCGTGGTCTATCTTGCCAGCCGCGAGGCGGGCTATGTCACCGGTCAGACGCTGCACGTCAACGGCGGCATGGCGATGCTGTAAGGCGTGCCAGCCTGCCAGCCCCCCTTGCCAGCCGATCAAAGCGGCATTAGGGCGTGGCAGTGATTTCAATTCGCATATTTTCGTTACACACAAATCGAAGGAACTCTGAATGAGTGAGACTGGCGACCGCGTAAAAAAGATCGTGATCGAGCATCTCGGCGTGGAAGCCGAGAAGGTCACCGAGGACGCAAGCTTCATCGACGATCTGGGCGCTGACAGCCTTGACATCGTCGAACTGGTGATGGCGTTCGAGGAAGAGTTCGGCGTCGAAATCCCCGACGATGCTGCCGAAAAGATCAGCACCGTCAACGATGCCATCGAATATATCGACAGCCACAAGGGCTGATTTGCTGCTGGCACAGGGGCCCATCGCACCGGCAAGGCACCGCGTCGAAACCGATCGGCGGGCCGGGTCCGGTGGGCAACGTCGCTGCATCGCGGCAGCGACCATGTGAAGATAGGATGGCTTCCCTGATCGTCGCTTCGGCGACGCGGGGAGGCCATTTTTCATTTTCGAACACCGCCGTCCGGGGGCACGCTCGCCCCCTGACCGCGAAACAGGTTTTTCAGGAGTGGGGCAAATGCGCCGTGTAGTCATTACGGGTCTGGGTCTGGTCACGCCATTGGGCGCCGATGTCGAGACCGCGTGGAGCAATCTGATTGCCGCCAAGTCCGGCGCGGGCACGATCACCCGTTTCGACGCGAGCGAGTACAAGTGCCGCATCGCCTGCGAGGTGAAGCCAGCGGACCACCCCTATGGCTTCGACCCCAACAAGCGTGTCGATCACAAGGTCCAGCGCCAGGTCGACCCCTTCATCATCTACGGTATCGATGCCGCCGGGCAGGCGCTCGAGGATGCCGGTCTCACCGAGATGAGCGAGGCCGAGCGGCTGCGCGCGGGCTGCTCGATCGGATCGGGCATTGGCGGGCTTCCGGGCATCGAGAGCGAATCGCTGGTGCTCGACCGCAAGGGGCCGAGCCGGGTCAGCCCGCATTTCGTGCATGGCCGCCTGATCAACCTCATCTCGGGCCAGGTCAGCATCAAATACGGGCTGATGGGCCCGAACCACGCCGTCGTCACCGCCTGCTCGACCGGCGCGCATTCGATCGGCGATGCCGCGCGGATGATCGCGCTCGACGATGCCGACGTGATGCTGGCAGGCGGCGCGGAAGGCGCGATCTGCCCGATCGGCATTGCCGGTTTCGCGCAGGCGCGCGCGCTCTCGACCGGTTTCAACGACACGCCCGAGCGGGCCTCGCGCCCCTATGATGTCGATCGTGACGGTTTCGTCATGGGCGAAGGCGCAGGCGTGGTGGTGCTCGAGGAATATGAGCGGGCCAAGGCGCGCGGCGCAAAGATCTATGCCGAGGTGATCGGCTATGGCCTGACCGGCGATGCCTATCACGTCACCGCACCGCACCCCGAAGGTTCGGGCGCGTTCCGCTCGATGGAAATGGCGGTGCGCAAATCGGGCCTCTCGCTCGAGGATATCGACTATATCAACGCGCACGGCACCTCGACCCCGCTGGGCGACGAGCTCGAGCTCGGCGCGGTGCGCCGCCTGTTCGGCAGCGCGATCGACACGCTGTCGATGAGCAGCACCAAGTCGGCCATCGGCCATCTGCTCGGCGGCGCGGGTGCGGTGGAATCGATCTTCTGCGTCCTCGCGCTGCGCGACCAGATCGTGCCGCCGACGCTCAACCTCGACAATCCGAGCGAGAGCTGCCTGGGCGTCGACCTGGTCCCGCACAAGGCCAAGGAGCGCAAGGTACGCGCGGTGCTCAACAACAGCTTCGGCTTTGGCGGCACCAACGCCAGCCTGATCATGAAGGCGGTCTGACCCGATCATGCTGCGCCGATTGGGATGCATCGTTCTGGCAGGCGCCGCGGCGCTGGTGCTGCTGATCGGCGGCAATTTCTACTGGGGCTGGACTGCGTCCGGCCCCGCGCAGCAGGAACTGGCGGTGGTCATCCCCCAGGGCAGCTCGCTCGCCAGCGCGGCGAGGGTGCTCGAGGAACAGGGCGCGATCAGCTCAGCGGGCGCGTTCCTCAACCGGGCGAAGGTGTTCGGCGGCAGCGACCCGATCAAGGCGGGCGAATTCGTCATCCCGGCAGGCGCGAGCAACGCGCAGATCCTCAACATCCTGCAGGGCGGCGAGGTCGTCCGCCGCATGGTCACCGTGCCCGAAGGCATGCCGAGCATCCTGGTGCACGAAAAGCTGATGGCGGAAAAGCTGCTGACCGGCGACGTGCCTGTGCCCGAAGAGGGCACGATCCTGCCCGAGAGCTACAGCTTCGAACGCGGCGAGAAGCGCATCGCGGTGATGCTGCGCATGCAGAAGGCGATGCAGGACACGATCGCCGAACTCTGGCCCAAACGGTCGCCCGAGACGGTCGCCAGGACCCCGCAGGAAGCGGTCACGCTGGCGGCGATCGTCGAGAAGGAGACCGGCAAGGCCTCCGAACGGCGGATGATCGCGGGCGTGTACAGCAACCGCATCCGCAAGGGCATGATGCTGCAGGCGGACCCGACGATCATCTACCCGATCACGCGCGGAAAGCCGCTCGGCCGCCGCATCCGCCAGTCCGAGATTTCGGCGGTCAACGACTATAATACCTATGCGATGACCGGGCTGCCCAAGGGACCGATCACCAATCCGGGCCGTGCCTCGATCGAGGCGGTGCTCAACCCGGCGCGCACCGATGCGCTGTATTTCGTCGCCGATGGCACGGGTGGGCACGTGTTCGCCAGCACGCTCGCCGACCATAACCGCAATGTCGAGAAGTGGTTCGCCATCCGCCGCGCCCGCGGCGAGATGTAAGCGCCGGTCAGCATGCCGGTCCCCTGCGCAGGCAGGGGCCTATGTCCCGAGCTGAACGGTGTAGCCTCGACGGTGGTTGGCATGATGACACCGACCGCTGCAAAAACACCAGTCCAGCCTGGATGGACGCTTTGGCGATGGTCCCCCGCCTGCGCAGGGGACCGGTTATCGGAACGGGTCAGCGGCTCCAGCGGCGCTTCCGGGCGGTCAGCGTGAGCCAGATTTCCAGCGCGATCGATCCGGCGACCAGCGCCTGAAAGCCGAGCACACTGGCATCGAGCCGCGAGGGGTCCGCGAACAGCCAGGCATTCTGCAGCACCAGACCGACAGCCGAGGCGATGAACAGCCAGAGTGCAATGTTACGCCGCAGCAACAGCGCGATGGCACCTGCCGTGCCGGCCACCGTCGCGAGGACAAAGCCGTAAAAGGCAATGGCAGGACGGGCGGCGTACAGAGCCTGCTGCTCGGGGGCGAGCTTCGAGACGTCGCCCAGACCCAGGACCGGATCGAACAACAGGGCCACCAGGCCGATCACGTTCCAGCCGAGCAGAACGATGGCCAGCAGCCAGAACCAGCCCAAGGGCCGTGACAGGATCATAGAGGCTCCCTCCAAGTGCATCCAAATTGAATGTAATTCATCGTTATTGCAACCATGTCACGGCTCTGTGCGTCGGGTCCAATGGACTGTCATGGCCAATGCGACCAAATCATCGAAAAAAGCGATCACTACACGCGAATGTTTTCATTTCACTTGGTCCATCCGCTGCCTTAAATGCTGCAGTGCAAAACAGATCCCCCATCGTTCAAGGAGTTTCCCATGATCGGACGCAGTGTCCCCAATGTCTGCCTGAAGACGCGCGTGCGCGACGACAGCATCGAAGGCCCCAACCCGTTCCGCTGGCAGGACCAGCTCACCGGTGATCTGGTTGCCGGCAAGCGCGTGGTCATCTTCTCGCTGCCCGGCGCCTTCACGCCCACCTGCTCGAACTCGCAGGTTCCCGGTTTCGAAGCGCTGTACGACGATTTCCGCGCCGAAGGCATCGACGAGATCTATTGCGTGTCGGTCAACGACGCGTTCGTGATGTACCAGTGGGGCAAGGCGCTCGGCGTCGAAAAGGTGAAGCTGTTGCCCGATGGCTCGGCCGACTTTACCCGCCGCATGGGCATGCTGATCCGCAAGGACCATGTCGGTTTCGGTGAGCGCAGCTGGCGCTATGCCATGGTCGTCGACAATGGCGTGATCACCGACTGGTTCGAAGAGCCGGGCATCAACGATCACGGTCTGGACAGCGATCCCTATGGCGAAACCGCCCCGGAGAACGTGCTGGCCAAGATCAAGGCGAAGCAGCCCGAACTGGCCTGATCCGGTTCGCAGACGAAATCCCTAGACGGGTCGCAAGCGGGGGGCGTGGTGCAGCGATGCACCACGCCCCTTTCTGCATGCACCGATCGCGGTTAGAAGCGGGCGATGCGGCGCGAACCCATCATCATGACAGCGACGATGGGCGCGGCCGACCAGGCCTGGGCTGACGGTCTGCGCCGCGCGCATTATCCCGCCGATCGCAAAGTGGTCGAGGCGCATGTCACGCTGTTCCACCATCTGCCGGGCCCGTATGAGGGCGAACTGATCGGGCGCACGCGCGCGCTGGCACGCGAATTTGCACCTCCGGCAGCGCAACTGAGCGAGGTGATGCGCATGGGCAACGGCGTCGCCTTTCGCATCCATTCGCCCGGTCTGCTCGCGATCCGCGCGATGATGGCGGATGGCCTGCACGGCCTGCTGACCGCCCAGGACCAGGGCACGCCCCGGCTGCACATCACGGTGCAGAACAAGGTCGAGGCCGCCACCGCGCGTGCGCTGCATGCGGCGCTGTCCGCCAGTTTCACGCCCAGGCCGCTGTCCATTTCCGGGCTCGCGCTGCACCGCTATCTCGGCGGGCCGTGGGAGCCGATCGGCAACTGGCCGTTTCGTGGCAAGGCAGCCGCTGGCTAGCGCCGCACTCTGGCCCATGCCGCCCTGATCGCCAGCACCAGCGTCGCGAACACCGCAGTGCCGGTCAGCGCGAACTTGAGCGGGGTGAGCAGCGTCTTCGCATCGAGCCAGTCCGCGCGACCGCTCAGCGCGAGCAGCTGCACGATATTCTCCGCATAATCGGCGATCATGCCCCCCAGCATCACTAGCGCGATCCAGCGCGCCTTCGCGCCACCCAGACGAACCGCGAGCCCCGCGAAGAACGCGCCATAAGCGAGCGGGTACAGCCCATCGTACAGCAAGGTCGCATGCGCGTGGACATCGCGCTGCCACGGCGACAGCTGCGCCAGCAACGCGCGCGCGTCCGCACCGTTCAATGTCAGATCGAGCATGCCGCCGAGCGCATCCCTCGTCTGACGGAGCAGCCCGCCGAGCAGGATCATCGCGCCAAAGCTGATCGCGATGATGCTGATGCGGGCGAGGAACGGCAGACGATGCGGCATGAATGGCGTCCAGTGAAGATGTCCCCAAACTGGGGTAAAATTAACCTGAAAGCATATAAGTTATTGAACAAACTGCGATTTGTGACCGTTTGCGACAATTTGCCACACGCGCGCGATGGTCTGAACGTGCATGCTCGGCCCTGTGGGAGGGGCTGGCTGCGAGCACAATGGAACGCCCTGACCTGGCAGTCAAATCGAGTTTTCAGGGGGTTCATTCGTGTCCAAGATCGTTTCCGCCAGGTGGCTTGCCGCCTGCGCCCTGCTGTGCGCCAGCACCAGTGCCTTTGCCCAGCAGGTCACCACGCCCACGCCGCCGCCGAACATCGCCAACTATCAGCAGCTGCGCAAATCCTTCCGCATCGGCGTGCGCGTCACCAACCAGCTCAACGGTTTCGACCAGTCCGCGCGGTTCGAGCAGGACACGATCGACGACATTACCGATTTTCTCGATCCGAGCCAGATCGCGACCGTTGTCGGCCTGCAGAATGCCTTTTTCGGCGCGGTGCAGTCGGTATTCGACATTCGCGGCGGAACGGCGATCGCGGGCTATGCGCAGAACAGTTCGGTGCTGACCATCACCGTGGTGTCGCCGACCGGGCAGGTGCTGCTTCAGGACAACGGCACGCCGTGTACCTTCAGCTTCAACGGCGCCAACCGCCAGCAGACCTTCGATACGTTCGACGCGCTGGTCGACGACGAGACCACGCCGACCTCGCAGGCGATCCTGGGCTGTCTGTCGCGCTCGTTCGCGCGCTTCTCGCCGGCCGATCCGCTCGCGGGCAACCCCAACAGCCTCCAGGCCTCGCTCACCCGCAGCGCGCTCGATCTCAGCAACGGCGACTCCGCGATCGAGCAGGACCCGGTGCCCGAGGGCGTTGCGGTGCCCAACGATCCCTGGCTGATCGGCGCGACCTACAATACCGGCTCGGCAGGCCGGTTCGATATCGACCGGGTCGATGCGCGCATCCAGCGCAGCTTCCGCATCTTCGAGGGCAACCGCGCGATGCTGAAGATCGACCTGCCGCTCAACTATGCGCGGATCAACGGCGCGGATACCTATAGCGCGCAGCTCGGCATCGGGCTCGAAATCCCGGTGATCGATCGCAAATGGTCGATCGAGCCGCGCGTCGGCTATGGCGCGGTCTATTCGGAGGATCTGGGTTCGGTCGGACATATCCTGCAGGGATCGATCACCAGCCGCTATGTCATCAACGGTGTCGGCCGCGGCAAGTTCGTGATCGGCAACATGGTCGGCTATGCGCAGACGCTCGACACGCCGGGCACCAGCGCCAATATCAACCCGGACCTCAAGAACTGGTCATTGCGCAACGGCATCGCTTATGATCTGCCGCTGAAAGCGCGGCTGTTCAGCCGGGGCAGCTCGATGCGCGCGAGCTATGCGTTCACGCAATATCTGGGCAGCGACCTGCGCAACAACAGCTTCCACGAGGCGACCCTGTCCTTCGGCCTGCGCGGCCGCGAGGATTCGCCGCGCGCGACGCGTGACCTCATTCGCATCAACTTCAGCACCATCCAGGCGCGCGACTTCAGCAGCTATACCGTGGGCGTCGGCTTCCGCTTCTGATGCTGAGGTGGCTCCTATTGCTGGTTGCGATGGCGGCCAGCCTGGGGCTGCCCCCCCTGGCGCACGGCCAGGCCGGGGCGCGCGAGCCGCGCCTCGCCCTGGTCATCGCCAACGGCAATTACCGCGGCTTCGACCGGTTGTCGGCGACGTTCGACGATGGCGAACGTATCTCTGCCGCGCTCAGCGCCACCGGCTTTTTCGACGGATCGGGCAGCGGCGCGGTCCGCACCCGGCGCGACCTGCAGCGGAGGCGAGCAGCGCCGCCGATGCGGCGCTGCGGAACGGAGTGGCGGTCATTGGGACAGCTCCTTCGACCAGTTGAGGGCGTTGACGAAGACGCCGAGCGGGTTCTTGCGCAGGGCGTCGGGGGTGCGCGGTGGCCGGACCACGATCGTCAGGATCGCCGACCAGCGCTCGGTGGCGGTGAGGCTGCCGTCCTGATACCGGCGCTCGGTCCAGGCGACGCGAAAGCTGTCGGGTGACGCTCGGATCACGCTCGAGACGTCCACCGCGACCTGAACCCGGCCGACATTGGCGAACGGGTCGTTGGCTCGGGCATAGTCGTTAAGGGCAAGCGCGCCCTTGTCGGTCGTGAAGTCGTAGGCGCGCAGCCAGTTCTGCCGCACGATGACGGGATCGGCCGGGATGCTGCGCACCTGCTCGATGAAGCGCGCGAGATGAAACGCGATTTGCGGATCGGTCGGGCGGTAACCGGCTTCGGCGGGCGCAATCGCCTGCGCTTCGCCTAACCGATCGACCTGCACCACCCAGGGCACGATGTGCCCGCGCGCCGACTGCCAGACCAGACCGGCAGCGAGCCCACCCGACAGTGTCAGCGCGCCGAAGAAAGCAAGCCGCCAGTTCCGCGCCTGCACGCGGGCGGAACCGATCCGGTCATCCCACACCTGCGCGGCGCGCTGATATGGCGTCACCAGCTCGGGCGTCTGACTATAGCGGATCGAGGGTCGTCGAAACATGGGATCAGTCCTTCTGAGTAATGTCGACCGAGGCACCGCTGCCCCCGCCGTCGCCCGAGCGCAGGGTGTGAGCGGCGACGGTCGCGCCATGGGTCATGGCCTGGCGATTTTTCATCGCGGCGGCCCAGGCGGGCGGCCCGCCGGGGGATGGCGGCGTTGGATCACCCCCGGAGAGCGTTCCACCGGTTGCGGTGACGGCGGCCCGGCCGCCGGAGCGATAGCTCTCCTTCAGCGATGCAGCGGCCTTGCGCAGCGGCGACATGGCGGCATTGGCAGCCGCCTTGCCGACCGCAGCGGCACCGCCGGCGACGGCGGCCCCTCCGCTCTTCCCGGCCGAACCTAACGCATAGGCGCTGCTCGCAGCGCCGGACGCGAAGGCGCCGCCGCGTGCAGCGCCGGCAATGGCGCCGGCTGCCGCGCCGGCGCCCAATGTCGCTGCGGCCGTGCCGCCCGCAACGACACCGCCCGCCATCAGCGCAGTGCCTGCCACAGCACCTGCGCCAAGCGCCGGCCCGCCTGAGACGATCCCATTGGCAATGCCCGGTCCGAAGATGGCAAGCCCAAGCAACGTGAGAGCCGCCAGCGCGATCGCCATCACCTGCTGCAGATTGGGCTCGGTGCCCATCGATCCGCTGGTGAACTGGCTGAACAGGGTCGTGCCGATCCCAGTTGTGACGGCGAGCACCAGCACCTTGATGCCGCTCGAGACGACATGGCCGAGCACGCGTTCGGCCATGAAGGCGGTCTTGTTGAAAAAGGCGAAGGGCAACAGGACAAAGCCTGCGAGGGTCACGAGCTTGAACTCGATCAGCGTGACGAACACCTGGATGGCGATGATGAAGAATGCGAGGACGACGATGATCCACGCCAAGAGCAGCAACAGTATCTGTACGAAGTTGGTGAACAGGCCGACCGGCCCCAGCAGATCTTCGGTCGCCGCGAGCAGCGGATCAGCGGCATCGAGCCCGGTCCCGGCGATCGCGCCGGGTTTCATGAAGTCGGCGAGCGAGAGGCTTCCGCCGCTGGCCTTAAGGCCCAACCCCGCAAAGCTCTCGAACACGATGGTCGCGAGCGTGCCAAAATTGCCGATGATGAAAGCAAAGGTGCCGATGAACAGCGTCTTCTTGACCAAGCGCTGCATCACATCTTCGTCTGCGCCCCAGGCCCAGAACAACCCGGCAAGCGTCAGGTCGATGGCGATGAGCGTTGTCGAGAGGAATGCGACCTCACCGCCGAGCAGGCCGAACCCGCTATCGATGTAGTTGGTGAAGACGCCCAGGAAGGTATCGATGACGCCGGTGTCGTTCATGGCTTTTCGTCCCGTCCGAAGAATTGGCGGCGTTTGGCTTCCCAGGCCGCTTCGCAGCCGCTCTCAGGCATCGTGATGGTCCGGCACCGGCGAAGATCGGCCGCCGACGGTTGGGCCGGCAATTCGCTTGCAACCGGGACGGTCGCAGGCTCTGGCTCGGGCCTCGACACGGAGACGATACCGATCGTCACCATCATGCCCGCTAGCGCTGCGACACCGGCGATCTTTGCGGTCCGGTTCATGTCAGTTGCGGCTGCGGAAGCGGCGAAAACGCTCGCGACTTTCGGCTTCGATGGCAGACGTCCGCGCCGACTCCAGTGCCTGCGCGCGGCCCTGCGCGGCGACCAGCGCGGTCAGGTCGGCGAGTTGCTGGGATTGCAGCGCGAGAAGCTGGTTGCCGGCTTGCGCAGCCTGAAGGGCGCCGGTTGCCGACTGGCTGGATGAGATCAGCCGGTCCATCGCCGTTCTTGCACCGTCGATATTGCCGACGACACCTGCCTGCACCCGGAGCGCATCCTCGAATGCCGCGACGCTATCTTGCCAGCGCGCATTGGCATTGGCGACCATTTCGGCATGGGTGCCGCTCAGCGCCGCACCGCGATAGCGGGTCTCAAAGACCTGCTGCACGTTCTGGACCTCATAGGCGATGCGCTGTGCTTCACCGAGCAGCTGCTGGGTGCGCTGAACCTGTTGCTGCAATTGCTGGAGCGAGCTGAACGGCAGCGACGCGAGGTTGCGGCCCTCGTTGACGAGGCTCTGGGCCTGTTGCTGGATCTGGGTGATCTGATTGTTTATCTGCTGAAGCGCACGGGCGGCTTGCAGCACGTTCTGCGTATAGTTGGTCGGATCTTTGACCACCAACTGCGCTTGTGCGGGCGGCGCGATGGCCACGGCAATGAGGCTGGTTGTAGCGAACAGTCCGATAGCGACAGCGCGGGACAAGAGTTTGGCATTCATGGGTCAGGTCTCCTTTGGGGGTTGAAGGTCGGGCGAAGGAGGGAGCAGCTCGGCCGCCCAGGCGAGCCCGCGGTGGCGCAGCCATTCTGCTGCGAAGCTTTCGCGGCCATGGGTCGCAACGATCTCGGCGATCGCGAGTTGGTCCGTCTTGGAAGACGCGGCGGCGAACGCGAGCGCAACCTCGCCCAGCCCGAGCTCGAACAGCCGGTTGCCGCGCCGTGACTGGCAGTAGTAGTCGCGCTTAGGTGTCGCCCGGCTGAGAATTTCGATCTGGCGGGCATTGAGCCCGAACCGTTCGTAGATGGCGGCGATCTGCGGCTCGGCGGCGCGCTCGTTCGGCAGGAAGATGCGGGTTGGGCAGCTCTCGATGATGGCGGGCGCGATTGCGCTCGTCTCGATGTCGGCGAGGCTCTGTGTGGCGAACACGACGCTGGCGTTCTTCTTGCGCAGCGTCTTGAGCCATTCCCGGAGCTGCGCTGCGAAGGCGGGGCTGTCGAGCACAAGCCAGCCTTCGTCGATGATGATGAGCGTCGGCGAGCCGTCCAGCCGGCCTTCGATCCGGTGGAACAGGTACGACAGGACTGCGGCGGCCGACCCGGCACCTACCAGGCCCTCGGTCTCGAACGCTTGCACATCGGCATGTCCGATCCGCTCGGCCTCGGCATCGAGCAGGCGGCCCCACGGTCCGCCGAGGCAATAGGGGGAGAGCGCCTGTTTGAGCGGCTGGCTCTGGAGCAGCACGGCAAGGCCGGTCAGTGTTCGCTCGTGAACCGGAGCCGTCGCCAGTGACCCCAGCGCTGACCACAGATGCTCCTTGGCGTGGGGATCGACGGCAACGCCTTCGCTTGTCAGGATAGCCGCCAACCACTCCGCCGCCCAGGCGCGCTCGGCCGGATCGTCGATTCGTGCCAGCGGCTGGAGCTGCACGCCGTCGCCGGCCTCATCGGCGAGCATTCCGCCGAGATCCTGCCAGTCGCCGCCCATGCCGATCGCGGCGGCGCGGATGCTGCCGCCGAAGTCGAACGCGAAGACTTGAGCCTCTTCGTACCGGCGAAACTGCATCGCCATCAGCGCGAGCAGGACGCTCTTGCCGGCGCCGGTCGGCCCGACGATCAGCGTGTGCCCGACATCGCCCACGTGAAGGGAAAACCGGAACGGGGTCGAGCCTTCGGTCTTGCCGTAGAGCAAGGGGGGTGCACCGAAATGTTCGTCCCGTTCCGGCCCCGCCCATACCGCTGACAGGGGGATCAGGTGGGCGAGATTGATGGTGGAAATCGGGGGCTGGCGAACGTTGGCGTAGGTGTGGCCGGGCAGGCTCCCGAGCCATGCCTCGATCGCGTTCATGCCCTCTGGGATCACGGTGAAGTCGCGGCTCTGGATCACCTTCTCGACCAGCCGCAGCTTCTCGGCGGCAACGGCGGGATCGCGGTCCCAGACCGTCACCGACGCGGTGACATAGGCCATACCGGCATGGTCGGCGCCGAGCTCCTGCAGGGCGGTGTCGGCGTCGGCGGCCTTGTTCGAGGCGTCGCTGTCCAGCAGCGTGCTCGCCTCGTTGGTCATCACCTCCTTCAAGATGGCGGCGACGGACTTGCGCTTGGCGAACCACTGCCGGCGGATGCGGCTGAGCAGCTTGGTCGCGTCGGTCTTGTCGAGCATGATCGCGCGGGTGGACCAGCGATACGCGAAGGCGAGCCGGTTCAGTTCGTCGAGCAGGCCGGGAAAGGTGACGCTCGGGAAGCCGACGATGGTGAGCGTGCGGAGGTGATGGTCGCCGAGGCGCGGCTCCAGACCGCCGGTCAGCGGCTCGTCGGCTAGCAGCGCGTCGAGGTGCATCGGCGTTTCGGGGACACGGACCCGCTGCCGGCGGGTCGAGACGGTGCTGTGCAGGTAGGTCAGCGTCTCGGCGTCATCGAGCCAGCGGACCTCCGGCACGAAGCCTTCGACCAGGTTGAGCACGCGGTCGCTGCGATCGGTGAAGGCCTTGAGCAACTCCCAGGAATCGAGGCCGGTTGTGGAGCGGCCCTCGAAAAGCCAGCCTTCGGCGCGTGCGGCTTCCTCGGCTGGTGGCATCCACAGCAGCGTCAGGAAATATCGGCTCTCGAAGTGAGAGCCTTCCTCGCGGAATTGCTCACGCCGCTCCATTTCGACCAGCGCTGAGACAGGATCGGGGAACGCCGATTCCGGATAATCGAGCGCGGGCGTGCGCTGCGCTTCGGCAAAGATCGCCCAACCCGAACCGAGCCGTCGCAGCGCATTGTTCAGCCGTGATGTCGTGGAGACCAGCTCTGCTGGCGTAGCGCTGTCGAGATCGGGGCCGCGGAACCGGGCGGAGCGCTGGAACGAGCCGTCCTTGTTCAGTACGACGCCTTCGCCGACCAGCGCGGCCCAAGGCAGGAAGTCAGCCAAATGCGCAGCTTTGTTGCGGTATTCGCGCAGGCTCATCATGGCCGCATCCAGCTCGGGTAACGGAGATGGCGGCGGGCCACGTCCACGAATTGCGGGTCGCGGCGCGCGGCCCATACGGACAGCGCATGACCGATGGCCCAGATGAGGAGGCCGGCGATCCAGAGACGCAAGCCGAGGCCGATCGCGCCCGCCAGCGTGCCGTTGACGATGGCGAGCGACCGGGGGGCACCCCCGAGCAATATCTGCTCGGTCAGCGCCCGGTGGACCGGCGCGAAATAGCCCGCGATCGGTTCGGCGCTATCCATCAAACCAGCGCCCCGCCGCCGAACGAGAAGAACGACAAGAAGAAGCTCGATGCCGCGAAGGCGATCGAGAGACCGAACACGATCTGGATCATCCGCCGCGCGCCGCCTGACGTGTCGCCGAACGCCAGCGTCAGCCCGGTGACGATGATGATCATGACCGCGATGATCTTGGCGACCGGACCCTCGATGCTTTCGAGGATCGACTGGAGCGGAGCTTCCCACGGCATCGACGACCCGCCCGCATTGGCCGGGGCGGCGATGGTCAGCGCGATGACGGTGGCGGTGGCGGTGAGCATGGCGCGACGTGCGCCATTCCGGATGGCGTCAATCATGACAGGTCTCCTGGCTGGGGGGTGGAAAGCGGGATGAGGCGGTAATCGCCGGTCGCTGGGTCGATCCCGTCGACGCGGGCCAGCTCGGCGAGGCGGCGACCGTGTCCGTTTCGGACCAGCACGGCAATCAGGTCGATAGTCTCGGCGAGCAGCGCGCGCGGGACCGTGACCACCGCCTCCTGAATGAGTTGCTCCATGCGCCGCAGCGCGCCGAGCGCGGTCCCGGCGTGGATCGTGCCGATTCCGCCGGGGTGGCCGGTGCCCCAAGCCTTGAGAAGATCGAGCGCTTCGGTGCCACGTACCTCTCCGATCGGAATGCGATCGGGCCGCAGGCGGAGCGATGACCGGACGAGATCGGACAAAGACACGACACCATCCTTGGTCCGCATGGCGACGAGGTTGGGCGCGGCGCATTGCAGCTCGCGCGTGTCTTCGATCAGGACGATGCGGTCGGCGGTCTTGGCCACCTCGGCGAGCAGCGCGTTGACCAGCGTTGTTTTGCCG
>NZ_QKVT01000001.1:1441542-1449841 GCF_003426715.1 Blastomonas sp. UPD001 | reverse complement strand
AATCGCTGATCAATCAAGCGCGCAATCTGGCCAACCAGCGCGGACAGCTGCGTGCGGTTGGTGTCGATGTTGCCGACGACGCCCGCCTGCACCCGCATCGCGTCCTGCAAACCGCCAACCGTGTTCTGCCAGCGCTCGCGGGCCTGGGCGACGAGCTGGGCGTCAGACGCGGAGAGTGAGGCGTTGCCGTAGGTCGACTGGAAGGCGCGGTCGACCTGCTGGACGTCGAAGGCGATGTTTTGCGCCTGATTCAGGAGCTGCTGGGTCCGCTGCACGGACTGTTGAAGCTGCTGCAACGAGGAGTAGGGGAGGCTGGCCAGATTGCGCGCTTGATTGATCAGCGATTGCGCTTCGTTCTGCAGCGAGGTGATCTGGTTGTTGATCTGCTGCAGCGCGCGCGCCGCCTGAAGGACGTTCTGGGCGTAGTTGGTCGGATCGTAGACCACCCACTGCGCAGCGGCCGGGGTGGTGAGGACCGGCGACAACGCGACGGGCACGGCGAAGATGCTGGCGGACAAAAGGGCCGCGCGCGAGCGACGAAGGATCATGGTCGGGTCTCCAGGTTGGTGAGGTCGGGGATCAGGTCGGCGGCCCAGCCGACGCCGCGCAGGCCCAGCCATTCGGCGAGGAAGGCGTCGCGGCCGTGCTCGGCGAGGACGCGCTCGATGGCGGCCTGGTCGGTCTTGGAGGATGCGGCGCATAGCGCCAGCGCGACCTCGCCGAGGCCGAGCTCGAACAGCCGGTTGCCGCGGCGGGACTGGCAGTAATAGTCGCGCTTGGGCATGGCCCGGGCGAGGATCTCGATCTGCCGGTCGTTGAGGCCGAAGCGCCGGTAGATCGCGGTGATCTGCGGCTCGATCGCCCGCTCGTTCGGCAGGAGCAGCCGGGTCTGGCAGCTCTCGATGATGGCGGGCGCGATGGCCGATCCATCGATGTCCGACAGCGACTGCGTGGCGAATACGACGGAGGCGTTCTTCTTCCTCAAGGTCTTCAGCCATTCCCGAAGCTGGCCGGCGAATCCCTCGTCATCGAGCGCCAGCCAGCCTTCGTCGACGATCAGCAAGGTCGGGCTGCCGTCGAGGCGGTCCTCGATGCGGTGGAACAGATAGGGGAGCACCGCTGGCGCCGCGCCGGTGCCGATCAGGCCCTCGGTCTCGAACGCCTGGACGGACGCTTGACCCAGATGCTCGCTCTCGGCGTCGAGCAGGCGACCGTAGGGGCCGCCGACGCAGTAGGGGCGGAGCGCCTGTTTGAGGTCGTTGGACTGCAGGAGGACTGCGAGCCCGGTGATCGTGCGCTCGCCCACCGGCGCGCTGGCCAGCGAGGTCAACGCCGTCCAGAGATGTTCCTTCACCTCGGGCGAGATGGTCACGCCCTCGCGCATGAGGATGGCGACGATCCAGTCGGCGGCCCAGGCGCGCTCGGGCACCTCCTGGATGCGGGCGAGCGGCTGCAGCGACACGCTGTCGGTGGCGCCTTCCGTCAAGCCGCCGCCGAGGTCGTGCCAGTCACCGCCACAAGCAAGCGCAGCCGCACGGATCGAGCCGCCGAAGTCGAAGGCGAAGACCTGCGAACCCGGGTATCGCCGGAACTGCAGCGCCATCAGCGCCAGCAGGACGGACTTGCCGGCGCCGGTCGGGCCAACCACCAGGGTGTGGCCGACGTCGCCGACGTGAAGGGAAAACCGGAACGGGGTGGAGCCTTCGGTCTTGCCGAACAGCAAGGGGGGCGCACCGAAATGCTCGTCCCGTTCCGGCCCCGCCCACACCGCTGACAGGGGAATCATGTGGGCGAGATTGAGGGTGGAGATCGGCGGTTGCCGAACATTGGCGTAGACATGACCCGGCAGGGAGCCGAGCCAGGCATCGACGGCGTTGACCGTCTCAGGCATCGCGGTGAAGTCGCGCCCCTGAATGACCTTCTCGACCAGGCGCAGCTTCTCGGCCGCGACGCGTGGATCAGCGTCCCAGACGGCGACGGTCGCCGTGACATAGGCCTGACCGGCATAATCGGCGCCGAGCTCCTGCAGCGCGAGATCGGCATCCGCCGCCTTGTTGGCTGCGTCGGTGTCAACCAGCACGGAGGCCTCGTTGGTCATCACCTCCTTCAGGATCGCGGCGATCGACTTGCGCTTGGAGAACCATTGCCGCCGGATCTTTGTCAGCAGCTTGGTGGCGTCGGTTTTGTCGAGCAGCACCGCGCGGGTCGACCAGCGATAGGGGAAGGCGAGGCGGTTGAGATCGTGGAGCAGGCCGGGCGTGGTCGCCGTTGGAAAGCCGACGATGGTGAGGACGCGCAGATGCGCCTCGCCGAGCCGCGGCTCGAGGCCGCCGGTCAGCGGCTGGTCCGCCAGCAGCGCGTCGAGATACATCGGCGTCTCGGGCACGCGCACGCGGTGGCGTTTGGTAGAGACGGTCGAATGAAGGTAGGTCAGCGTCTCGCCATCATCGAGCCAGGCGCATTCGGGCATGAAGCTCTCGACGAGCTGGAGCACGCGGTTGGTGCGATCGACGAAGCCGCGCAGCGCCTCCCAGGCGTCAACGCCCTTCTCGGCCTTGCCTTCGTAGAGCCAGCTTTCAGCGCGTGCGGCGTCCTCGGCCGGGGGCAGGAAGACGAAGGTGAGGAAATAGCTCGACTCGAAATGCGAGGCGTCTTCCTCGAAGTCGGCTTTGCGCTCGGCGTCGACCAGCGCGGATGCGGGCTCTGGCCACAGCCGCCCCGCCCGTCTTCCCGGCCGAGCCCAATGCATAGGCGCTGCTTGCAGCGCCGGACGCGAACGCCCCGCCACGGGCGGTAGCGGCGACTGCGCCAGCAGCAGCGCCTGCACCTAGCGTTGCTGCGGCGGCCCCGCCCGCAATCACGCCGCCTGCCATCATCGTCGTGCCAGCGACAGCTCCGGCTCCGAGCGCGGGACCGCCCGAGACGATGCCATTAGCGATGCCGGGTGCGAAGATGGCCAACCCAAGCAAGGTCAGCGCAGCAAGTGCGATCGCCATGACCTGCTCGAGATTGGGTTCTGGACCTGCCGGGCCGCTGGTGAACTGGCTGAACAGCGTGGTGCCGATGCCGGTGATGACCGCGAGCACCAGCACCTTGATCCCGCTCGAAACGATATGGCCGAGCACGCGCTCGGCCATGAAGGCGGTCTTGTTGAAGAAGGCGAAGGGCAGCAGCACGAAGCCCGCGAGCGTCACGAGCTTGAACTCGATCAGCGTAACGAACACCTGGATCGCGATGATGAAGAAGGCGAGGACGACGATGACCCAGGCGAGCAGCAGCACGAGGATCTGCACGAAGTTGGTGAACAGCCCGACCGGCCCGAGCAGGTCTTCGGTCGCGGCGATGAGCGGATCGGCGGCGTCAAGGCCGGTTTCCGCAATCGCGCCGGGGCGCATGAAGTCGGCGAGTGACAGGCTGCCCCCGCTTGCCTGAAGCCCGAGCCCGGCGAAGCTCTCGAACACGATGGTCGCGAGTGTCCCGAAATTGCCGATGATGAAGGCGAAGGTGCCGATGAACAGCACCTTCTTGACCAGGCGCTGCATCACGTCCTCGTCGGCACCCCAAGCCCAAAACAGCCCGGCCAGCGTCAGGTCGATGGCGATCAGCGTGGTCGAGAGGAACGCGACCTCTCCGCCGAGCAGGCCGAACCCGCTGTCGATATAGCTCGTGAAAGTGCCCAGGAAGGTGTCGATCACGCCGGTGTCGTTCATCGCTTTTCGTCCCGTCCGAAGAAGTGGCGGCGCTTCGCCTCCCAGGCCGCCTCGCAGCCGCTGTCGGGCATGGTGATGGTTCGGCACCGCTCGATATCGGCCATCGCGGCGTCGGCGGGCGCGATGGGCATTGCCGCCACCGGCTCAGCCTTCGGAGCGGGCCGCGAGGCCGAGACGATGCCGACGGTCAGCATCATCCCGGCCAGCGCGGCGACGCCCGCGATCTTGAGGTTGCGCGACATCGCCCGTCGCGCCTCAATTGCGCGAGCGGAAGCGGCGGAATCGTTCGCGGCTTTCGGCCTCGATCGCCGTGGTTCGCGCGGATTCGAGCGCCTGCGCGCGGCCCTGCGCCGCCAGCACGGCCGTCAGATCGGCGAGCTGCTGCGATTGCAGGGCGAGCAGCTGGTTCCCCGCCTGTGCCGCTTGCAGCGCGCCGGTCGCCGACTGGCTCGATGTGACCAGCTCGTCCATCGTCGCTCGCGCGCCGTCGATATTGCCGACCACGCCCGCCTGGACGCGCAGCGCATCCTCGAACGCGCCGACGCTGTCCTGCCAGCGCGCTTCGGCATTGGCGACCATTTCGGCCTGCGTGCCGGACAGCGCTTGCCCGCGATAGCGGTCGTTGAATACCTGCTGGACGTCCTGGACATCATAGGCGATCCGCTGCGCCTCGCCCAGCAGCTGCTGGGTGCGCTGAACCTGCTGCTGCAACTGCTGGAGCGAGCTGAACGGCAGCGAGGCGAGATTGCGCCCTTCGTTGACCAGGCTCTGCGCCTGCTGCTGGATCTGGGTGATCTGGTTGTTGACCTGCTGCAACGCGCGGGCGGCCTGGAGCACGTTCTGCGCATAGTTGGTCGGATCCTTGACGATCAGCTGCGCGTGGGCAGGCGTCGTCAAGGCAGTCACGCCGAGCGCGGCGCTTGTGGCAAGGGTACCGGCGAGAAGCGCGCGGCGGATGGGGGAGTTGGTCATTGGTCGATCTCCAGAGAAAAATGGCGGCGCGCGACTTCCCGGTCGCGATCCGCAGGTGTGGGTTCGGGTGCGGGAAGCAGGTCGGCGGCCCAGCCAAGGCCGCGGTGGCGCAGCCATTCGGCGGCGAAGCGCGCCTTGCCGTGTGCCTCGATCAGCTCGGCGATCTTGAGCTGGTCGGTTTTGGAAGATGCGGCGGCGAAGGCCAGCGCGACCTCTCCCAGCCCGAGCTCGAACAGGCGGTTGCCGGGGCGCGACTGGCAGTAATAGTCGCGCTTGGGCGTCGCCCGGCTGAGGATTTCGATTTGCCGGGCGTTGAGCCCGAACCGCGCGTAGATTGCGGCGATCTGCGGCTCGGCCGCGCGGTCGTTGGGCAGGAAGATGCGCGTCGGACAGCTCTCGATGATCGTTGGGGCGATGCTGCTGGTCTCGATGTCGGCGAGGCTCTGGGTCGCGAAGACGACGCTCGCGTTCTTCTTCCTGAGCGTCTTCAACCACTCGCGGAGCTGCGCGGCGAACGCGGGGCTGTCGAGCACCAGCCACCCCTCGTCGATGATGAGCAGGGTCGGCGAGCCGTCGAGCCGGCCTTCGATCCGGTGAAAGAGGTAGGACAGAACGGCGGGGGCCGCCCCCGCGCCGACGAGGCCCTCGGTCTCGAAGGCTTGTAGCCGCGCTTCGCCCAGCCGCTCCTCCTCGGCGTCGAGCAGCCGGCCCCACGGCCCGCCGACGCAATAGGGCTGGAGTGCCTGCTTCAGCGCCTGCGACTGGAGCAGCACCGACAGGCCAGTCAGCGTGCGTTCGGCGACCGGGGCGGAGCCGAGCGACAGTAGCGCCGACCACAAATGGTCCTTCGCCGCAGGATCGACCGTCACGCCTTCCTGCGCCAGAATCGCGGTGAGCCACTCGACCGCCCAGGCGCGCTCGGCCGTCTCGTTGACGCGGGCGAGCGGTTGCAGCAGCACGTCGCCGTCGCTTTCGTCGGACAGGCTACCCCCCAGGTCTTGCCAGTCGCCGCCGCAGGCGAGCGCGGCGGCGCGGATCGAGCCGCCGAAGTCGAACGCGAAAACCTGCGCATTCTCGTAGCGGCGGAACTGCATCGCCATGAGCGCGAGCAATACGGACTTGCCGGCGCCGGTCGGGCCGACGATCAGCGTATGGCCGACATCGCCGACGTGAAGGGAAAACCGGAACGGGGTCGAGCCTTCGGTCCTGCCGTAGAGCAAGGGGGGCCCACCGAAATGCTCATCCCGTTCCGGCCCCGCCCATACCGCTGACAGGGGGATCAGGTGGGCGAGATTGAGCGCGGAAATCGGGGGTTGGCGGACATTCGCATAGGTGTGGCCGGGAAGGCTCCCCAGCCATGCCTCGATCGCGTTCATGCCCTCGGCGACACAGGTAAAGTCGCGGCCCTGCACGATCTTCTCGACCAGTCGCAGCTTCTCCGCGGCAACGGCGGGATCGCGGTCCCATACCGTCACCGTCGCGGTGACATAGGCCATGCCGGCATAGTCGGCGCCCAACTCCTGAAGAGCGGTGTCGGCGTCGGCGGCCTTGTTCGAGGCGTCCGAGTCCATCAGGACCGACGCCTCGTTGGTCATCACCTCCTTCAGAATGGCGGCGATGCTCTTGCGCTTGGCGAACCACTGCCGCCTGATCTTGGTCAGCAGCTTGGTCGCCTCGATCTTGTCGAGCAAGATCGCGCGGGTGGACCAGCGATATTCGAACGCGAGCCGGTTCAACTCGTCGAGCAAGCCGGGGAACGTCACGCTCGGAAAGCCGACGATGGTCAGCGTGCGCAGATGCTGTTCGCCCAGGCGCGGTTCCAGTCCGCCGGTCAGCGGCTCGTCGGCAAGCAGCGCGTCGAGGTGCATCGGGGTCTCGGGGACGCGGACGCGCTGGCGGCGGGTCGAGATCGTGCTGTGCAGGTAGGTCAGCGTCTCGGCGTCGTCGAGCCAACGCACCTCGGGCACGAAGCCTTCGACCAGGTTCAGCACCCGGTCGCTGCGGTCGACGAACCCGGCGAGCAGTTCGCGCGGATTGACGCCGGTGGTCGAGCGGCCCTCGTAAAGCCAGCCCTCGGCGCGCGCCGCCTCTTCGGCGGGCGGCATCCAAAGCAAGGTCAGGAAGTAGCGGCTCTCGAAGTGCGCGCCTTCCTCGCGGAACTGTTCGCGCCGCTCCATGTCGACCAGCGCCGACACGGGATCGGGAAAGTCGCATTCGGGGTAGTCGAGCGCAGGCGTGCGCTGCGCCTCGACGAAGATCGCCCAGCCCGAGCCGAGCCGGCGCAGTGCGCTATTGAGCCGAGCCGTGGTGGCGACCAGCTCGGCCGGCGTGGCGCTGTCGAGATCGGGACCGCGGAACTGGGCGGAGCGCTGGAACGACCCGTCCTTGTTGAGCACCACGCCTTCGCCGACCAAAGCGGCCCAGGGCAGGAAGTCGGCGAGGTAGGCCGCCTTGTTGCGGTATTCGCGCAGGCTCATCATGGCTGCATCCAGGTCGGAAAGCGGAGGTGACGGCGGGCGACGTCGACGAACTGCGGATCGCGCCGCGCCACCCAGACCGACAGCGAATGGCCGATGGCCCAGATGACGAGGCCGGCGATCCAGAGACGCAGACCAAGGCCGATTGCGCCCGCCAGCGTCCCATTGACGATGGCGAGCGACCGCGGCGCGCCGCCGAGCAGGATAGGCTCGGTCAGCGCGCGGTGGACCGGCGCGTAGTAGCCGGGGATCGGCGAGCCAAGAACGTCGAGCGTGTCCATCAGATGAGCGCTCCGCCGCCGAAGCTGAAGAACGACAGGAAGAAACTCGATGCGGCGAAGGCGATCGACAGGCCGAACACGATCTGGATGAGG
This sequence comes from Blastomonas sp. UPD001, assembly GCF_003426715.1. Lineage (NCBI taxonomy): Bacteria > Pseudomonadati > Pseudomonadota > Alphaproteobacteria > Sphingomonadales > Blastomonadaceae > Blastomonas > Blastomonas sp. UPD001. The sequence goes on along the minus strand of NZ_QKVT01000001.1, from coordinate 1,442,308 downwards.
CGACGAAAGCCGCCCGACGTATCGCCGAACGCCAGCGTCAGGCCGGTGACGATAATGATGATGACCGCGATGATCTTCGCGACCGGCCCTTCGATGGATTCGAGGATCGACTGGAGCGGCGCTTCCCACGGCATCGACGATCCGCCCGCATGGGCGGGGACGGCGTAGGTCAGCGCGATCACACTGGCGGTGACGGTGAACATGGCGCGGCGTGCGCCATGCCTGATGGCATGGATCATTGGAGGTCTCCGGTTTCGGGGGTGGTGAGCGGGATGAGGCGGAAGTCGCCGCTCGCGGGGTCGAGCCCTTCGACGCGGGCGAGTTCGGCGAGGCGGCGGCCGTGGGCGTCGCGGACCAGGACGGCGATCAGGTCGATGGTTTCGGCCAGCAACGCGCGCGGGACCGTGACGACGGCCTCCTGAATGAGCTGCTCCATCCGGCGGAGCGCACCAAGCGCCGTTCCGGCGTGGATCGTGCCGATGCCGCCGGGGTGGCCGGTGCCCCACGCCTTCAAGAGGTCGAGCGCCTCGGCGCCGCGCACCTCGCCGATCGGAATGCGGTCGGGCCGGAGGCGCAGCGAGGACCGGACGAGATCGGACAGCGAGACGACGCCATCCTTGGTTCGCATGGCGACAAGGTTGGGCGCGGCGCATTGCAGCTCGCGGGTGTCTTCGATCAGCACGATCCGGTCGGTTGTCTTGGCGACCTCGGCCAGGAGCGCGTTGACCAGCGTGGTCTTGCCGCTGCCGGTCCCGCCAGCGACGAG
>NZ_QKVT01000001.1:1401942-1441442 GCF_003426715.1 Blastomonas sp. UPD001 | reverse complement strand
TTCCCAAATAGAGCGTGAAGATTATGACGAAGCTAACGAAGAAATTTTCTGAACTTTTCCAAGATTAACTTTATGTCTTTTGATATTCGTCAGCTACGCTACGCCATTTTTGCTGCAGATCACGGCAGCTTTTATCGCGCGGCTCGAGCGCTAAACATCGAGCAATCCACGCTTAGTCGCGCGATCCTGCGTCTTGAACGGACCTTGGGTGCAGAGTTGTTCATCCGGTCGCGGGCAGGGGTTAGCCCGACCGACGCCGGCCTGCACTTCCTGCGCGGCGCGAGGACAATGCTGGCAAGCGCGGACCGGATGGTAGAAGTGAGTCGAGCGGTTGGTTTGGGCAAGGCCGGCGTCCTTACGATCGGCTTCAACAGTTCGGTATCGGCCGGCCATTTGCGTGCGACATTGATCGAAGCGCAGAAAGTGAGCCCCGATCTCGTCATCGAAGGAATGGAGGCCGATCGAAATACGCTGTTCGCAGGGTTGGACAGTAACGCTGTCGATATTGCGATTTTGTTGGGAGAGGTCGAACGATGCGAGTATCTTCACGCGACGTTCTGGAGTGAACGCGTCTTTGTGGCGCTTGCTTCCGATCATCTGCTAGCTGCGCGCGACATCGTCCACTGGACCGACCTTCGCGACCAACGGTTTGTTTTACCTGCGGCTGACCCAGGGCCTGACATTCGCGACATGCTGCTTGGTCGGCTCTGGAAGTCGGGCGCGGATACGAGCATCGCTTTGCATGCCGTTAGCCGCGAAGCCGTCTTGAGCATGATCGGTGAAACTGACTTCCTCTCCATCGTTTGCGAAGGATCGACCGGCACCCAGTTTCCGAAGCTGGTCTATCGACCCGTCCATGGCGAACAAGGTCCTGCGCTGATTACCTATTCCGGATATTGGCGCGAGAATAACGGCAACCCTGCACTCAAGCGGTTTCTCGATCTTGTGCGAAGGCGGTACGCGCTTTCGTTCGGGCACAGGGGCGAGGAAGACGGGTCACAATAGCTTCCGGAGAACAGATGATGACACGCTCTATGCTCCTTGCGATCATAATCGCTTCGCTGATCGGGTTCCTTGGCGGTTTTTTTATGTTGCGGCCCATTCTCCTGCCGGTGCAACCGTCGACCTCGGCTCTGGCTTCCGAAACAAACATTCAGGAGGCACGGGGTGTGGAGTATTTCGTTGCGCATGTTGACGAAGCCCGCAGAATCGTCGCCGGCTGTCGTGAAGGGACGGTGCGGGGCGTAGAATGCACGAATGCAGGGAGAGCCCTGACAACGGTCGAATCTAGGGAACGTTTCCGGCGCTTTCGCGAAGACCGCTGAACCTCAACCGTCGCTGCGGCTTCGCCGCCCTCGCACGAATCCCCGGTCGCTCGCCATGAATCGGGCTAGCATGGGCGCGATCAGCTTCTCAGGCGTCACTGCCTCGCTGCCCGTCTCGGCCGCAAGCGCAGTGGCATAGGCAGTGAGATCGCGGTGGATGTTTGCCGGCAACTCTACCGTCAATTTCACTGGCCGGTCATCGGCCAATGGCCCCAGCTTCAGTTTCGTCACCGTTGTCCTCCGATCGGCTCGAGTATGAAATCACGCGTGATGAACACGCGCAGCGGATGTCCCGGCCGAATAGTTAGCGTCGGCTGTACGTTAAGCTCACGCCCCACGATCTGCTGCCCGGCCAGGTTAATGGTGTCCTGCGGACCGCGCCGAAGTGCGCGGATCAGGTCATCCTCGCTGTCTGCGCCTAACTCCACACCGACGCCAAGCAGCGTCGAGATCGCAGCCGCCTTGAGCAGATTGCCCCAATGCTGGTTCACGCGGTCCTGCAGCCCTGCGAACCCGGCGCCGTCCGCACCGGGTTGGCGCTCGAGGATGATCGATCGGCCATCGGGCAGGATAAGCCTGTCCCAAGCGAGCAGCACGCGAGTCTGCCCGGCAGCGACCTCACTGTCATACTCGCCGATCAGTCTCGCGCCCTGCGGAATGAGCAGGATGCGCCCTGTGGCGCTGTCATAGACGTTGGCCGTCACCTGTGCGGTGATCTGGCCGTGCAGGTCCGAACGAATGCCGGTGATGAGCGCGGCCGAGATGATGCTGCCTGCCTGAACGATGTTCGGAGATGTCGGTGCCACGAGCCGCTCGGCGCTGACGGTGCGCTGGCTGGGCCCTTGCGCCAAGAAGGCCCGTTTGGCGGCCTGGTCGCTCTGCACTGCCGCTGCCTGCTGCGGCTGCTGAGCGGTTGGATCGGGCAACGCAAGTATCGGTGTGGCGGCGGCTCTCCCAGCAGTGGCAGAACTGCCGCCGAGGAACACGCCGCTCATGCGGGCGGCGTCTCGCTCCTGTTGCACACGTTGACGCGCCGCCTCGTCCGCCTGGACGCGCGGGTCGGGCTGCGCTGGCTGCGCGCCAACCGGCGGCAGCGGCACATTATCGCCCCGCTGCTGTGCGGAAACGATCGGGCCGCCCAGATCCCCGGGCAGCGGCGGCCCCAGCTTCGGCACCTGCGCATGATCGCGGGGTCCGGAGGTGATGTTTTCTGCGGTCGCGTTGCTCTCGGTGTTGTACAGTTCCCGAGCAGCCTTCTCGCCCGCCGGTTGGAGCGCATAGATCAGCGATCCGCCGATACCGAGGCCGGCAACGACGCCGATGACGGCGAGCGCCTTGCGCGACAGGCGCATGACGCGCGGCGGGTCGCCGCGAAGCTGAAAAGCCTGAGGATCGGAGCGCGGTACGGTCGGCTGAGTGGCCGTTGCTTCATCAGACCCGCTCACGGCCGCCCCCGGCGACGCCCATTGCCTTCCTCGGTGTCGCGGATGATCCGCACGCGCTGCTCGCTGCGGCGGTCGCCCAGGCGCAGTTCGGCGGCGGCGAACAGACGATCGACCACCATGTAGCGGCCTTGGACGCGGTAATTGACCAGCTCGGCATCGCCGGCCGGGCCGATCACGAACAGCGGCGGCATTTCGCCCTGCACGATCCTTGCCGGAAACTCCACGAACACCTGCCTGCCATCATCGAACGCACGAACCGGACGCTACGGCGCGCGGTCGCCATGGATGCTGTAGCGGAAATTGAGCGCGGACAGATCCAGACCTGCTGCGACCGGCGCGGCGGCTGTGGCCGCGGCATTGGCGTTGCGAAGCGCAATCAGTTGGTCCTGCGGATAGGTCCACGACACCGACGCCATGTAGGTCGAGAGGGTCGCCCGCAGCTCGACATGATAGGTACGACGGTCGGTATTGATGACGAGGTTGGTAGCGAGGTCGGGCCGGGTCGGCTTTACAAGAATATGCACGCGCGCCGTTGGGCCATTGCCGCTGATGGTGTCGCCCATGATCCAGCGCACGGTATCACCGGCCGCAACCGGCCCCGGCCCGACCAGCTGCTCGCCCTCCTGCAAGGCGATGTCCGTCACCTGTTCGAGGCGTCGCTGTCGAGCAACGTGCTCGCCTCGTTGGTCATCACCTCCTTCAAGATGGCGGCGACCGACTTGCGCTTGGCGAACCATTGGCGACGGATGCGGGTCAGCAGCTTGGTCGCGTCGGTCTTGTCGAGCATGATCGCGCGGGTGGACCAGCAATATTTGAAGGCGAGACGGTTCAGCTCATCGAGCAGGCCTGGAAAGGTGACGCTCGGGAATCCCGTGATGGTCAGCGTGCGGAGGTGATGGTCGCCGAGCTTCGGTTCGAGTCCGCCGATCAGCGGCTCGTCGGCCAGCAGCGCATCCAAATACATCGGCGTCTCGGGCACGCGGACGCGCTGACGGCGGGTCGAGATCGTGCTGTGCAGGTAGGTCAGCGTCTCGGCGTCGTCGAGCCAGCGGACCTCGGGGACGAAGCCTTCGACTAGACTGAGCACGCGGTCGGTCCGATCGGTGACGGGCGGCAGCAGCCCCTCGAACCGCTCCCCGCCCTCCGGCAGCTCGGCTGAGACGCGCGGGGATTTGGTATGAACCTCGACAGCGACATGGTGTGCGACCAGTCGGACGATGCGCTCACCGTCCGCCGCGCTCAGCAGTTCCCCAGTGTCACTGATGCCTTCACCGATTCGATCGAGCCACACCCGGTCGTCCGGATTCAACATCACCTCAATTATGGCGGGGTCGTCGAGCCATGCAGCAATCGACGGCCCCAGCGCCGTGCGCAACATCCGCTCCCCGCGTAATCTGGCCTCGGAACGGATCGGATGAACAGTCAAGGCGCTGGCCCCTTTGGTGGACCGGACGAACCGCCGCCCGGCTGTCGGGGCACAGCAAGAGACGCAGAAATGCTATCGTCGCAACAACGAGTTATCGGCGTAGTAAAGGGGACGTTAGATACGATGTCGTCGGCATTGCCGCCGCATAAGTCACGGAAGGAGAAATTTGTCGGGGTAGCGTCTTGTGCGAATCACTGGGCGGCTGGAACCTCGTCGATTGCGGACGGACTGTTTCTTACTTTTTTGCGGATAACGAGCGATCACCCGCGTCGCTCTGCTTCTCCAGTCGACCACAACGAGGTCGACGACTATTGAGCCGGTTTCGCGCCGGCAAATAATCGTTTGCGTAACCGCCTCACCTTCCAAGACCTCGAAAAGTTCGAAGCGAAGATCGGGCTCACGCAGCCGATGGCACAGTTGTCGCGTAGTGCAGCTCGCCCATGAACCACCCATCAGACTTTCGCTATCGCTCGATAACCGTCGACTAACTGAATGCTACTTCATCGACATAGTGCGGAATGATATGATCGAGGTCACGTGAGTTTCACGCGTCACACCAGTCTACGGCAGGCGCACGCAATTCCGAACTCCTTTCGGTATTATGGCCTGCTCCCTGTAAGTGCGAGAATCACTGCCAGCCCAACCAGCAGCAATCCGATGACCTCGTGCGACCTCAAACGCTCGCGTAGTACGAAATGGGCAAATGCAAGCGTGAAGACAACTTCAACCTGACCGACGATGCGCACAAGTGCCACCGGAGCGGTGGCAAAACCCGTGAACCAGCACGCTGACCCCACTGCTGCGAGAACGCCTACGAGTGAAGACGATCGCCACGTCTTGACGACTTTTCGAAGGGTTGCCGGGTCGCGGGCCATGAGCCACGCGCCGTGCATCGCTGTCTGGAAGACCATAACCGTTGTGAGCGTAACGAGCGCGGCAGCCACGGGATCCGTGCCCGGCAACAATTCGGTCGCGTGCTTAACAAGGACCCCGGTGAGAGCGAATAACGAGCCAGCCAATATACCGTACAAGGCCCCCCGCTTGCCGAGGCTCGCAAACACATTGCTCTGCTTCGCGCCGCCAAGCGCCAGTGAAAGAACGCCAGTAACCCCGATCAAAACCCCGACCCAGGCGATCGGTGAGAGCCTTTCATCCAAGACGAGAAAGCTGAAGATCGCCGCCTGAAGTGCTTCTGTCTTGGAAAACGCTGTCCCCGCCACGAAGCCGCGGCCGTCGAAGCCCATGATGAGCAGCGCGGTTGCAAGTACCTGCGCGAGGCCGCCCGCCATCGATAGCGCAAGAAAGCTTGGAGGCAGCGCCGAAACAAGAAGGCCCTCGACGTACATGTAGAGCGCCGTCATCGCAGCGGCTATCGGTGCTCCGTATACGTAACGCACGAAGCCGGCTCCGCTGACAGAAAGCTGACTGCGCAGCCGTTGTTGGAGCGCAGTCCGCCATGCTTGAAAGAGGCCGGCCAGAAGCGCAGCGGGAAGCCATATGTCCGAGCTGATCACATCGCTTTGTGTTCGTGCTCGTCCACTATGTCCACAGCGATGTTCGGAAAACGGCGTGTCTGATGGATGAATGGGAGATCCGAATAGTCTTCGGCAGCCGACATTAGTCTGAAATGCGCCTACTATTCTGGGGGTGGCGACTTCGGCCAAACATCCCGCGGTATTTCGTCGATCAGACTCTTGCCGCTGGCGAACCGTCGCCCGAGCGTCTCAACGAACCCTTCATAGCGCTTCCGTCCTTTCACCTGCGCAGCGGCTTGGTCCTCCTCGGGCAGCGGCGGTGTAACGGACAGCCAAAAGCGCACGAATAGTGTCAGCGCCTCGGTCGTCAATCCGGTGTTGCGTTCGAGCCGCTGGACTTGGCGCGACAGACGGTCGAGTCGCCTCGCGAATGCTGCCTCCATGCGATCGGCACCGTCCGGCGACAGGTAGGACGCCACCGCCGCTTCCACGATTGCGGAGCGCGATATGCGCCGCCGGATCGCCAGCTCGTCCACCTGCTTGGCGAGCGTCGGCGGGAAATAGACGTTGAGCCTTGTTCGCATGGGTAATCTCCTAGAGCTGGATGCCGTCGCCGGGGTCGAGCGAAGCCTGCCGCGCGATCCGCCGTGTCTGTCGGCTCACGGCCGCCTGCCGCGCTGCATCGTTTTGTCCGTCGTCCACGATGGAAAACTCTTGTGCGAGCGACGCAGTCTTCTCAGGTGCGATAGCAACGTGCTGGGGTAGCTCGGGCTCGCGGCGCAGCCCGCCGTTGGCGGCGTCTTCCTGAGCCTTGACGATCTTGGCGATGTCAGCCGGGTTGGCGGAGGCAGCGCACCCGGTCCAGTCGTCGTGGGATATCTCTCCGTCGGATCACCACTGCGACGGAGCGACCCCCTGAAAACTCGCGAGATCCACAACGCGCGATCACCTGCCATTGCGCCTCGACGTCCGAAGCTTCCCCATGCGGCGGCGTAAACCCGCTTCAGGCGGAAGCACTCAATTGTCGCATCGCTGCCGGTACCGGCCTCCCCTCGAAAGACGCTGTTTCGTGCCGGCGCCATCATCCGGCAAAGCTGGCCTTGACCGAAGCTCGTCGTCCTCAATGGCGTCCTGTCCGACCATAAGGCTGGCTTGACGAGAATGGCGCATCGAGGAACTCGATCATGCCGGAACGAAAACTGCTCGCGTCGGTGCCGAAAGCTATGAGAACGAACGCTGCCGCCAGCGAGACGTTCTTCAGGAACTCCCAGAACTTCGAAAGGTTAGCGCTCTCGGTCCAGAAACGAAGGCCGCTTCCTACCCAGAAGCGCTTGTAGAGAAGCGCCGTCATGACACAGAACGCTGCCAGCCCAAGCGCCGACAGCCGATCCGCCACGCCTGTCAAGATTCCGAGTGAGCAGACGACCTTGAGGGCGATGGCCGAGACCGTCATAGCTGCCGAACCTTCGGCGCCGACGCCCACAGACGCTGCATGTTCTCGAGCGCCCCGGAAGTCAGCGACCATGTGGGCGACGCTGAATGAGACGAAAAGCGCGACAAGCGCTGCACGCAACACGAAGACGGCGGCCACATCCCACGTCATGTTTGTCCGTCCTTCCCCTGTCTGACGTGGACGTCCGATGCGAGGACAGCGTCGCGCTTTAAGGCAATCTCATGGATTAGCGCCTCGTAGGATTCGCCCGATCGGGCTCGCACGGCCTGTGCCGTCATGAAGTCGAGAAGGAGTTTGGCGCGGCTCAACGGCGGCGGTAACCGCGAAAGCACCCCACCTTCCTCCTCAAGGGCGAAGCGCTGCGCCAGGCGTGCCTCCAGCGCCTCGAATGACGCCATGACCTTGAGTCGGATCGACAAGTTGTCCGCCGCGCTCGTCACCGCGCAGCATGCAATCAAGCAGCCCCGCGGCCCGCCGTCCTGAGTGTTGTTGCGGGCAGAGGTCGTCAAGAAAGCTTCGACCGCTGCGCCTATATCGGCCTGGGCTTCGAAAGCAGTTATCGCCTCGTGGGTGACACGCGCTTCATACGCGTCGACCGCCGCCAAAAACAAATCCTCCTTCCCATCGAAGGTCCGGTAGAGCCCTGGCCTGGAGACGTTCGTTGCCGCGACGAGCAGGTCGATCGACGACGCCTCGTAACCGTGGCGCCAAAAGACGCCGGCCGCGCGTAAGGCCGCCTCGCTTCGATCGATTTCGACGGGTCGTCCGCGCTTTGCTGCCTTCACCGAATGCTTCCCGCCAGCCGACCCTGCGACGATCACGGCTGCAGCTGTCGATTTCTGTAACCGATCAGTCCGAAAATCAACATGAATGTTTTGCGGCCTGCAATTCTGCGAGTGCTCACCAATTAGCGTGCCGCATTCGCGCCTGCGTGCCGGCGGCACCCTTTGCAAAGCGAGGACGCGGTCATTAGGTCAGCCGGCTGTGCGTCGGGCTTTGGCGAAGCAGCGATCGGTGCCGATGAATCGCTGCAAGCATCGGCACGATCAGCTCGGCGGGCTCGATCCGCGCCGCCTTCGGCAAGCAGGCGGCCATAATCGATCAGGTCGTGTAGCGAATAAACTCATGAGCCTTTGTCGGAGGATAGTTTCGCATGGCTCGGCGCGAAACCCATGGGGTGAGGAGCTTGATGGCGCCTGTGCGTCCAGTCCCATTGCGTCGCTTGCAATTGAGAACGATAGATACCGATAGGGAAAGTTCCTTCGGATCGGCGTGCGGCAATTTCCGGCTGTGGCTTGGGAATCGGCGGACATGAAAGCTAGGCCGGCAGCACCGATTGTGTCCGCAAGCGGCCAGACGGATGCAACCGGCAGTGTTATAGCCCGGGCATGAGCACGCGACGCGAAGAGCAAGACAGGACGGAAATTAGCCGCGGGCCGCAGGTAGTCGCCGTCTATGGTACGATTTGGCGCTTCAGACCGATGCCTTACATATTCGGCATCTTGCGCCCGTCCGTGCAGAGGTCGACCAACGTTTGGATACGTCGTGCCCTAGTTTCCGGCGCTACTGCGCCTGCGATCCACCGAAGAATGTTTCGGCGATAGGAGGGTGCAGCCGCCTCCCACCAGGCGCGAGCTTGCGGATGCACATTCAGCAACGCGACAAGGTCGGGCGGTTCAATGACCGCATCCACATAGGCGTGGGCGTTCCACAAGCCCGCCGCCCTTGATCGCGCGATCGCGGCTCGGCCAGGCTCCGCCATCCGACCATCAATTTCAAGTTGGGCGGCCCTTGCCTTGTAAGTCGCGGTCCATATCTCTGCGCGGCGGGGCGAGATGAGCTGCATGGTTCGATCGGCATCCAGTTTGCGGCGGATGCCGTCGACCCAGCCGAAACACAGCAGTTCGTCGAGCACATCGAACCGCGAGACATAGCTGCGTGTCACATGCTTCTTGAAGGTGACGAGCCAGACGCTTTCATTGTGCGCGTGATTTTCGGCCAGCCAGTCGCGCAGTTCGCCGACGGCGGTGATCTGAAGCCGTTCGAACCGGTCGTCAGCAATCATGCCGGTTCCGGGGCGGCCTGGCCACCCGGCGGCGTCTCTTCCCATCCCGCACGTAGCCAGATGGCATAGAGCGCAGGCAAGAAGAACAAAGTGAGCGCGGTTCCGATAAGAGTGCCACCGATCAGGACGATCGCCAGCGGTCCCCAGAAACTTGAGAGCGTGAGCGGCAGAAAGGCGAGGACGGCTGCGAGCGCTGTCAGGATCACGGGCCGCGCGCGGCGCACCGTCGCCTCGATTGCCGCGGGCCCGATGGCGAGACCGCGCGCGCGCTCCTCATCAATCTGGCCGACCAGGATCAGTGTGTTGCGCATCAGGATACCTGCTAGGCCGATCAGCCCCAAAATGGCGTTGAACCCGAATGGTGCGCCCGTCAGCAGAAGCGCAGGCACTGCACCTATGAGGCCAAGTGGCGCAGTCGCAAAGACAAGGCCGGTCATGCGGAACGATCGGGTCTGGAACATGATGACGGTCAGCATCAGCGCGACCATGATCGGGAAAATCGGTGCCAGCGCGGCGTTTGCCTTGTTTGATTCCTCGACCGCTCCGCCGGGCGTGATTGCATAGCCTGCTGGCAAGGCTTCGATCAGCGCGGTGAGTTTCGGGACGATCGCGGCGGTGACATCGGGCGGCTGTGCTCCGTCGGCTGTGTCGGCACGAACGGTGATCGTCGGGATACGGTCGCGGCGCAGCAGGATAGGTTCTTCGTACACCGGGACCAGGTCGGCAACGGCGGACAGCGGGACGGCTGCACCGGCAGCGTTGAAAAGGATTAGATCGCCGACGCCAGAAATCGATCCTCGCTCGGCTGAAGGTGTCCGCACCACGACATCGACGGTGCGATCTCCGATCCTTGCCTGGCTGACCACTGTGCCGGATACCAGCGTCGCCACCTGACGGGAGACCAGCGCCGGATCGAGACCCATGAGCCGCAACCTCTGCTGGTCAAAGCGCAGGCGCAATGTCGGTGCCCGCTCGCCCCAGTCGAAATTCACACCGCGCGCCAGCGGCTCGGCGCGGACGATCTCGGCAACTTGGTTGGCGATGCCGCGCAGTCTTTGCGGGTCGGGGCCACTGACGCGAAACGTGACCGGATAAGGCACCGGCGGACCAAACAGCAGTGTGACCGTGCGAATGCGCGCTTCGGGATACGCTCCGTTCGCGATCTTCGCCTCGATTGCCGCCCTTAGCGCATCGCGCGCTGCGGCATCCTCGGTTTGCACGACGATCTTTGCGAACGAGGGGTCAGGCAGCTCCGGATTGAGCGCGAGGAAGAAGCGAGGGGCCCCAGCCCCGACGAAGGTGTCGACCGACTGCGCTTCTTCGCGTGCGGCAAGGTCTCGGCCGACCCGCTGCGCCACTCGTTCCGTCGTCCCTATGCTCGTGCCTTTGGGCATATAGACTTCGACAAGCAGCTCGGGCCTGTCGGACGAGGGAAAGAATTGCTTTGGAACGGCGACGCCAAGCAAAACGCCTGCGAGCAAAAACGCAGCGATTGTTACGATGGAGACTGTCTTTCGCCGCACGACGCACCATTCGACCATGCTCCGCAGCCTGCGATAGCGCGGTGTCGCATAGATCGCCTCGTGACCGCCAAGAACCGGCGCGATCTGTGGCAGCAGGCGCACCCCGAGATAGGGCGTGAAGTAGACTGCCACGAACCACGAGACGACCAGCGCAAAGCCGACGATCCAGAAGATGTTCCCGGCATATTCCCCCGCGCTCGACGGTGCGAACCCGACCGGCAGAAATCCGATGATCGTGACCAGCGTGCCAGCCAGCATCGGCGCTGCTGTTGCACCCCAGGCGAACGTCGCCGCCTCGATGCGGTTCAGCCCTTCCTCCATCTTCACCACCATCATCTCGATGGCGATGATCGCGTCATCGACCAGCAGACCCAGCGAAAGGATCAACGCGCCGAGCGTGATGCGATCGAAGTCACGGCCGGTGACGAGCATGATGACGAACACGACCGCAAGCGTCAGCGGTACGGCGGCAGCGACGACAATACCGACCCGAACGCCCAAAGCCATAAGGCTCACGACCATGACGACCGCAAGGGCGACGGCAAACTTCAGCATGAACTCGCCATAAGCCTCGGCGATGTTGCGCGCCTGATCGGAGACTTGGGTTAGCGACAGGCCCAACGGCAGTTCGCTCTGAATCGCTTCTGTGACTTCGCCCAGATCGTCGCCGAGCTGGCTACCGTTCCAGCGCTCGCGCATTACGACGCCGAGCATGACGGCGGGCTCGGTCTTGTGGCGCACGAGATAGGAAGCCGGTTCTTCGTATCCGCGGCGGACCTCGGCAATGTCGCCAAGCGTGAACGATCGTCCGTCTGCCGCGATCGGCGTGTCTCGCACTCGGTCAAGGTCGTCGAACCCGCTTTCCGGCCTTAGGGTGACAGTCTGTGCGCCGGTTTGCACTTCGCCAACCGCTTCGACGGAATTCTGGGTCGAAAGCGCAGACAGGACGGCTTCGGGCCCGATGCCGAGCGTCGCCAGTCGCCGGTAGGAGAGTTCGACATAGATCCGCTGCGGTTGTTCACCGATCAGCCGGACCTTCTTGACGCCGGGCACGGCAAGAATGCGGGTGCGGATTGCCTCAGCCTCGACCACAAGCTGACGCTGTGGGACGTTTTTCCCGGTAAGGGCGAAGAGCGCGAAATAGAGATCCGAATATTCGTCGTTGACCAGCGGGCCGATCACGCCGCGCGGAAGGTTGGCTGCCTCGTCCTGCATTTTCTTGCGGATCTGGTAGAACTCGGCTTCGACAGCGTTCGGCGGCGTGGTGTCACGCAGGCTGACGGTCATGCTGACGACGCCGGGGCGCGCCTGAGTTTCTACCCGGTCGTAAAAGCGCAGTTCCTGAAGCCGCTTTTCGAGCCGGTCTGCCACCTGGTCCTGCATTTCCTGCGCCGTGGCACCGGGCCAGATTGCGGTGACGGTCGCCACCTTGACGGTGAAGCTGGGGTCCTCCGCTCGTCCGAGCTGTAGAAAGGCAAACACGCCCGCCAGCACACAAGCGATCAGCAGATACAGGGTGACCGATTGTTCCTTGACCGCGATGGCCGAAAGGTTGGGGCCCTTCACCGCGTGCCGCCTTCGACGCGGACCCGCTGGCCATCGCGAAGCAGATGTGCGCCCATCGCGACGATCCGCTCGCCGCTCGCAAGGTTGAGGTTCGCAATCAAGGCGGTCTCATCCAGCAGCCGAACGAGCCGCACATGACGTTTGCGGACGATCCCGTCCCTCCCAACGATCCAGACCGCTGGCCCTTTGCCATCGTCATTCAGAGCCGAGAGCGGGACTGCGATCTGATTTGCGCCGTTCTCGCTTCTCAGCGCGATGGTGACCGTCGAACCCAGCGGAAGTTGCGACGGTGGCGCATCGAGGGTGTAGCGCGCAGCGAAGGTCCGCGTCACCGGATCGGCGCTGCCAGCGACTTCCCGCAGCCGCGCCGCGACCGGTTGTCCGCCGACCAGCAATGTCGCAGTTGCTTGCTTCGGCAGGCTGGCCAGCATCGGTTCGGGCACGGCGACTGCAGCTTCACGCGCGCCGCTACGACCGAGCCTGACCACCGGCGCGCCAGCGGCCACCACTTGGCCAGGCTGTGCAAGTACGTCGATCACGACGCCGTCGGCATCGGCAGTGAGCACGCTATAGCTGCGCTGGTTCGAGGCCTCGGACGCCGCCGCCTGAGCGGCACTGAGGTTGGCCGCAGCGGCGCGGCGAGCAGCCAGGGCCGCTTCGTAGGCGCTGCGCGACGTCGCGCCGCCTTCGACCAGATCGCGCAAACGGGTTTCCTCTGCGCGGGCGCGCTCGTCTTCCGCTCTGGCGGCCGCGAGGCGATCGCTCGCGGCCCGCGCGGACAGCGCCAGGTCACTGGCATCGACACGCATGAGCGGCTGGCCCTGACGTACGACCGTGCCGGGGTCGACGAGTCGCGCGACGATCTTGCCAGGAACCCGGAAACCGAGGTCCGATTCGATGCGGGACCGAACGGTTCCGGTGAGACGCGCCTGGACCCCTCCGCTCGCCGCTTCCGGCACAATTGTGCGGACCAGCGGCGCCTGCGGTGACGCTTCACTCTCGGCGCAGGCTCCGAGCGTCAATGAGGAAGCCAGCAGCAGCGGCACGAGAAAAGTTCGAAGCTTCATGACACCCCCGGATCTGCCGATGCGCCGGATGGGTGTATTTCAACAAAGATGAAAAATAAAGCGTATTTTCACTTTTCAAGACCAGCAAGGATCAGGTCGCAGATCGAATGCGCCAGCGCCTCCAGATGCTCGTCGCGGTAGAGCGCGAGCATCTGGGGATGCCAGACTCGCAGCAATGACCAGAACACCGCTCCAGCGCTGACGTCGGGATCGGCAATGTGAAACACACCGGCATTGCGCCCTTCGATGATGACGTGCCGGACGGCACCCTGGAGATTCTGCACGAGCTGGTCGACGACGGGCCATTTGTTTTCGATTGCGACGACGCAAAGCTGGTGAAGCTTCTGCTCGCTGAACTGAAGCTCGAGCGTCGTATTCATCACATCCAACACCATGGCGCGAAACGCTGCGGGGGCATCCTGCGACGCGCCCCGCGCCGCCTTCCAGGCCGCGTCTTCGATGACGGTTAGCTTGCGCAGCGCGATATGGTCGTCGATCGATTGGCGGTTGGGGAAATGGCGATAGAGGTTGGCAGGCGACATCCCGAGATGCCGCGCAAGGTCGGTCACTGTCGTCTTCTCGAACCCGATATCGGCATAAAGATGCTCGGCGGCGTCTAGGATTTCCGTTCGCCGATCGACAGGCGTGCGGCCGCTTCTGGCCCGGCTCGGTTCAGGCTTGCCATTCATGAAAAATACCGTATCCTTTCACTCATCATTTTGCAAGGACACGGTCGATGCGGTTCAGCCCGGTCATTTTAGCGCTGGGCGCGAGTGCCTGCACGGCGACGCCCGGTGTTGTTGCACCGACCGTGGCGCTTCCCGCTGCATATCGCAACCTTCCTTCCTCCGGCGAAGCACCGGGGGTCGCAGTCGACGCGATGTGGTGGAAACAGTTGCGCGATCCGGTGCTCGACGCGCTGGTCGAAGATGCGCTGCGCGACAGTCTGTCGATCGAGATCGCGGCGGCCAGGCTCGAACAGGCCGCCGCCGGGCTTGCGGCAAGTGATGCCGCACGCGCGCCCTTGCTGGCGGCTTCCGCCAACGTCGATCGCCAGTCGGCGACGCTGGAAGATCCGATCGGCCGCTTCGCTTCGCAGGTGCCGGGCTTCAAGAGAAGCAACACGCTGTTCGGGCTGGGTCTGGCCGCAAGCTGGGAGCTCGATCTGTTTGGACGGTTGGCGGCCGGCAGCCGGGCAGCGCGCGCGGATGCAGAGGCTGCGGCCTCGGACCTCGCCGGTGCGCGGCTAACTGTGGCGGCGGAAGTCGCAGAAGCCTATGTAACGGCCCGCGAGTTGCAGACGAGGCTTAAGATTGCCGAAGAGCGAACCGAGACGCTCGCGCAGCTGGAAGCCATCGTTGCACGCCGGTTTGCCGCCGGTTCCGCAGCGCGACTGGAGTTCGATCAGGTTCAGACCGATCGCAAGGCCGCAGAAGCGGCGACACCTGCGATTGCGCTCGCGCTCGAGGGCGTCCTTAACCGGATCGACGTGCTCAGCGGCCGTGCACCCGGCCCGGCGCGGCAGCGGCTCGGTGATGAGCCCATTCCCTTCGCGCCCCAGATTACAGTTTCTGATGCGCCAGCGGCGTTGCTCCTGATGCGTCCCGACCTTGTGGCCGCATCCCGCCGTGTGGCAGCGGCAGACGCCCGCACCGCGCAGGCACTGGCAGACCGCCTGCCGCGCGTCTCGCTCTCCGCGCTTGTCGGTCTGCTCTCAGCAGGGCTTTCCAACCTCATTACCGATGACGCGGTGCAGAGTTCGGTGGGTGTGGCAGCATCAGCTCCCGTTCTCGATTTCGGGCGATCAAAGGCCGGTGTCGATGCGGCGCGTGCGCGGACGAGGGAGACGGTCGGCGACTACCGGCTCGTGGTCCTCGGCGCGGTCGCCGAGGTCGAAAATGCGGGCGCGGCGCTCAGTCGGCGGCGAGAACAGTCGGTTCTACTGGATAGCGGAGTGGTGTCCGCAGGCCGTGCACGAGACGCTTCAAGACTCGCCTATGTCGCTGGCTCGGTTAGCCTTATCGACGCGTTGGACGCGGAGAGGAGACTGTTGGCCGCCGAAGACGCCGCGGCTCTTGCACGCGCGGATGCGGCACGGGCTGCAATAGCGACATTCCGTGCCCTTGGCGGCGGGCATGGATCGCAATAGCTCACCGCACGAGCGCGCGGCGTCTGCATCGATTATCAATTGAACGGTCTCGTGACCGCGTTGGGATGGCTATCCGCTTACGATCATACAAGTTCCCAAAGCGACAGCGCATTCGCGGCCTTCAGCATCATAGGCGCTGGCCTTGACAACGGCCGTACGGCGTCCGCGCCGAAGAACAGTGCCGGTCGCCGACAAGGTTCGATCGTCAAGCGGGATCGCGGCGAAGAAGTTTATCTTGAACTCGATCGTCGTGAAATCTTCGCCCTCCTGGAGAGTCGTCTCGGTAGCATAGCCCATCGCCGTATCGAGCAGCGTCGCGGTGACGCCCGCGTGCATGGTGCCGTGGGGATTACCGTGCTCGCTGCCGGCGCGCATGGCGAGAATTATGCTGCCATGTTCGGCAGCACTGATGCTTATACCGGCGCGCGCTATGGCCGCTGGCAGGGCGGTCGATCCGCCTGCCATCAGCTTCGTCACACGGGCGAGCCCGTTCGGGGAAAGGTCGCGGGTCACAATCAACGGCTCACTTGAGGCCTGGATTGGCTGGCCAGCGCTTTGCGAAGCCAAGCCTGTTTCCACATCATCAGACCCGTGGCTCCCAGAAGCGGTATGAGAGCGACTTTGACCGCCAGCGCGAAGGCCGGCTCTGCTCCCCATGGCGAATAGATGTATGTGCCGACGACCCCGCCGATGACGAGATGGAGGATGCGGAGCAGGCTCCGCTGTTTCGCTGCGTTCATGATCGTACTCCTTGTGAAAAAGATCGGTCAGGCGGCCACCCATTGGCCGTGGAAGCTCATCGACATCCGGCTCGGCAAGGCGATGCTTGCGATCGGACCGTGCGAGACATGGTCGGCCTCGAACATCGCGAAACCGGACTCATCGGTTCGTGCGTCATAGGTCTGCGTGATCAGCCAGCCCCCTGCATCGAATTTGTTGGGGTCGGCGATGAAGACCGGCTCCCCGGCGTTGACCGATGGACCGAAATCGAAAGCGTCGCACTGGCCACTGACCGTGTCGATCGCAGCGATTCCGCTATGGAGGATTCCAAGAGCGGCATGATGGGTGGCGAAGATGCGTCGATGCGCCAGGCCCGACGCGCGCGGATCGACCGAGCAGAAGTCGAAATTGCTTTGATCAAGGATTTCTTCGGTCAGCTTCCAGCTTGTCAGGTCGATCGCATAGCGGCGCATCGTGCCCGCAGACCCCGTGTCCCCGGCGCGCCCGAGCATAATGGCCGCCAATTGTGCGTGCTCACCCAGAAAATGCCCTGGATTGTCGTAGCCGACGAAATCGGCGATGAACCTGCCATCGGCCTCGTATCCGTTGGCGAGATGCCAAACCCACGCGGCGGGTGCCTCGAGAACGCGGGATTGACCCGTCGCAAGTTCGACGAGCATGATCAGATTGCCTTGAGAAGGCCGCCATTCGAGGCATTCGGTAAAGGCGCTGAGGCCCATCATGTAGCGCAGGCCATGGAGGTGAGCTGCGTGCAGAACGAAGAGCGCGTATTTCTCGGTTGCCACGAAGTCGTGCACGTAGGTCATGCGCGGAGCGCGAACTGTCGGAGTGGCGGCTGTCGAGCCGTCTTGACGGCGGCGCACGATGTCGATCAGCATGCCATCGCGTCCCATGCGGGTCGATGCGAACAGCCAGTCGCCGCTCGTGGCGAGGCGGCGGGCGTGTGCCTTCGGCCCGGCATCGTCGTCTGGAAGCTCGAGTGAGACGGGACCCAGTGTTTCAAGCGTTTGGGGATCGAGTTCATAGCCCGGTGCGACTTCGTCGAGCGCATAGATTTTGCCGCCGACGTCATAGACCGTCACACCCGCCTGGCTCTTGAGATGCTGGCCGATATTGGTGAGCAGGCCCGGTGCCTTCGACGTCCAGGTCGGCGACAGAAACCGGTCGGCTGCGCGCTCTTTGGCCAATTTGGGCGTTGCCACGAACTTGCGTGTATAGCGCGCCTGTCCGTCTGCGATGGCAAGGCGCTGCACCACGCCGTCGCCGTCGAGCAATGTGCGCTTGGTCCGACCGCCGCGCTTGAACAGACCGGGGCCATTGCGAAACAAGGTTCCCCGGATTGCAGCCGGGAGCGTGCCCGAAACCGACACCTGCTGCTCGGCGACCTCGACGACGTCGTGGCCTAGGCTGGAGAAATCCGGACCGGTTGTATCCGGCGCGACATTAGCGGGAATGCTCATCTTCACCTCCATATTGACGTCGTCAACATACGCCCAATGTTGACGACGTCAATATAAAAGTTTAGGCCGATGGAATGAGGACCAGCTATCATCATGGAGATGCCCGCGCCGCGCTGATCGAGGCAGGGCTGAAACTGCTTGCGACGACGCCGGCGACCGAATTGTCGCTCAGGCAGGTTGCCGAGGCGGCAGGCCTGTCGCGCCAGGCGCCCTACAACCACTTCGGCAGTAAAGAGGGTTTGCTCGCCGCGCTCGCTCAGACTGGATTTGAGGCGCTGAGCTCTGCAATGGATCGAGCACTGGATCTGGCGGACGCGGAGGAACCCAAACTCGCGGCCCTGGCGAAGGCATATATCGAGTTCGCGCTCGCGTCACCGCAGCGGTTCCGACTGATGTTTCAGCGCGAACTCGTCGATTTGTCTGCCTATCCTGCTGCCGCTGCGGCGAGCGCGGCGGCTTTCGGTCGCTTAGCCGCGTTGGTATCTTCGATTGTGGGGGAAGCAGCGGCCGCGGATCAGGCAATTGCCGCCTGGTCGCTCGTGCATGGATACGCCACGCTCTCGAACGAGCTCGAGTTCGAAGCAGCAGAAGCCATCGACCAGCGTTCGCGTCAGTTTGCGGCACTCATCTGCAAGGACTAACTGTTCGAAGGAACGTCGACGCGGCGCTTCACAAGTCACGAGCAAGCGCGGCCGTGGCGCGTTTGATCGCAGCTTCATCGCGGCGATAGAAGGTCCATTGCTTGATGCGCTTCGGCGTTAGCAGCCCCGCGCTGACCAGAACTGCGAGATGCTGACTGGCAGTTGGCTGGCTCACGCCCAGTTTCTCTGTGATGAATAGCCCGCAAACGCCGTCGTCAACCAGATCGCCCCATTGCTGCTCGCGGAAATGCGCTCGGGGATCCTTAAGCCACTCCAGAATCTCAAGCCGACGGTCGTTGGCCAGTGCCTTCAGAATCTCGATCATATATTGACGTATAGCTAAATACCTATATCATGCAAGGCTTGCCGAATGGAGACGATAATCATGGCCGGTAGACAAGCTTATGACATCGAGACGGATGTGATCGAACACGCCGCAGGCGAGAAGATCGACGTATCGGCAATCGGCGCGGCGCATGCGCCCTGGTGGAATCGTACACTGTGCGAGGTGAACGACAGCTGGGTGCGACTTGGCGTCATGGAAGGCGACTTCCACTGGCACAAGCATGACGATACCGACGAATTCTTCATGGTCCTCGAGGGACATCTGGACATCGAACTGGAAGACCAGATGGTTTCTCTCGAACCCGGGCAGGCTTTCACCGTGCCAAAAGGCGTCATGCATTTTCCGCATTCGCGGGGACGTTCAGTGGTATTGATGATCGAGCGCGCGGGCGTTGTTCCAACCGGCGACTGACGCGATAAAAGCGGGTTGAGTGGTTTTTAAGCTAGCCGTCGGATACGGGAGCATCCGGCGGCTGCTTCATCAATTCACCGGATAGCCGCTAGATCGCGTTCGATCGCCGGTAGAGCCGCTTTGATGCGCTTGTCGAAGCCCGAGATGAAACGAAGCGAGTATTTCCGGCCCTTCGTGATTTCCGGATCGGCCATCACGTCGGGAATGTGCTTTTGCAATACTGCCATGGCTCGCGGGTCGTCCATCAACTCACCCAATTTTGATTTGGCGGAAAAGGTTGGGGCAGCGGCGGTTTGCGCTGTTGCCGGCGCCATGACAGCGTAATTGGCGGTAGCGAGCAGGATGCTGATCGAAAGAACATGTCGCAACATTTTGGCCTCGTGATGCAAAGTTTGATAAAAAATGCGCGGGCTGCGGCGTCATGGATGGGGGGCGTCTCGACCGCAGCCCACGCCCAGGCTATCGGAACGACCCGAAGCGCGCCTGGAACCATTCGCGAACGTCGTGCTCCGCTTTGCTGCGTTCGACGCCGTATCGCTCCTGAATGCGGCCGATAAGTTGTTCGGTCTGACCTTCGATGATGGCGAGGTCGTCGTCGGTCAGGAGGCCCCACTGCTCCTTGATCCAGCCTTCGGCTTGGCGCCAGGCTCCTTTCAACTGATCGTCGTTCATAGCTCTTCTCCTTTGAATATGCTTACCGACGACGGTCAGTCTGCTCCGTGGGCGCTGCGGGAGGGCTGAAGAGGTCGGCAAGGCGCTTGGCGAATGAGCGAAGGCCTGATCGGGCCTGGCCGAGTTGCGTGTAGGACAGGCCCACCTCGGTGATCTTGCCGCCTCGCCGCGACCAGGACAGCGCGGCGATGCGTGCGCCGGTGCCGCCATCAAGGACTTCCGCTTCCGCAGCCACACCGCCATTGCTGACAGGTCCAACGAGAAGCGACGTCACGGCATTGATCGCGACATTGGCCTTGCGCGCATCAACGATGGCTGTGCGCACCCTAAACACCCCGGGACCACTTTGCTCCACGATCGGCAGCGCTCCGCCAAGCCGCTCGATCAGAGCTTCGCGGAAAACGTCTGACAGCTTCGTCTTGTCTTCTTCGCTCAAGTCCTCGACCCGAACTTCGGTCGGTTCGATCATGACGGCGTTAAAACGGCGCGGATCGAAATCCGCAGGAGGACGCTGCTCAAGTAACGAGTCGGAGGAGCCGACAGGCTCGAGACCGCTATAGTCACTCAAAAAACCGGTTCGCGGCGCGGGACCCGCTGCGCAAGCTGTGACGACGAGCGATAAGGCGCAAATGGCAATCTTTGGTGACATGGATGACCTCCGCAGATCATTATGCCTAGTTCGATGGAGGGATCGTGGAGCCTCCATGGTCAAATCATGCGGTTGCGACGATGGCATAAAGAATTGCTGCGAGTACAAAGTTTACGCAGACCAGCGGGACAAAGGCGGACTTGGACTGGCGCATGGCTAGCTCCTTGTTGTGCCGCCAGGCTCGAAGGCATCGGTGGAGGTTGGATGGAGTTGCCGTGGATGTTCAGGGTCCGCGATGCCCTCACCACGCGAACGCCCGCTTCTTTCCAGATGTTTGGTTCGATGCCCGTGCTAAGGTCGGGTGTTGGAGGCTCTTACGCCAAAGGCAGCAAGAGCGAGAAGCGTGCGCCTGAGCGATCGGTGCGATTTTCAGCCGATATGCGCCCGCCCTGGGCTTCCGCCAGTTTGGAGGCGAGCGCCAGGCCCATGCCGCTTCCGGGCCGGCCAGCGGCCTTGTCCGCTCCGGCTCGCCAGAAGGGTACGAACATCCGGAGCCGATCGGCTTCGACAAAGCCCGTCCCCTCGTCGGATACGCTGACGATCGCTTTACGCTCGCCGGATTTTACCTCGATGTGAACTTTGCTGGCTTCGGGTGCGTGCTTGATTGCGTTGGTGACGAGATTCGTGACGATCTGGGCAACGCGCAACGGGTCGGCGCGGACCGTCAGCGGCTCAACTTCGCAAATCAGTTCGACCTTTGCGCTTGCAGCCTGGGGCCGCAAGTCGGCAGCGACGGTCTGGCAAACGGCTCCCAGGTCGAAGCGCCGCAGATCGAGTTGCAGTTCGCCGGCATCGGCGTGCGCAAGCGTTCGCAAGTCCTCGACAAGGCGAAGCAATTGGTCGACCTGACGCAGCAGCCGGTCGGCCTCGCCGGCTTCGGGATCGATCACGCCGTCGGAAAGGCCGTGCAGCCGACCCTTGAGGATGGTGAGGGGCGTGCGCAGTTCATGCGCAATACCGGCGGTGAGGACCGTGCGTTCCCGTTCGTAGGATTCGATTTCCGAGGCCATCTTGTTGAAGCTGCTGACCAGATCGCCGATCTCGCCTGCGCCTGCATGTTCAATCCGCACGGCCCGTTCGCCGCGCGACACCCGGGTCGCTGCGCGTGCGACTTCCGTGATCGGCCCGCTGATCCGGCGTGAGATGAAAAACGACAGGCCGCTGCCGACGACTGTCGAGACCACTGCGATCATGAAGATGAAGCCGAGATCCTGTGTCTGGATCTCGTCGCCGGTGTAGCGATCGTAGATCTCATAATAGCGATCGCTGCCCTTTTCGCCGCGCGCGACGATCTCCTCCAGCTCGGCACGAATACCTGGCGGCATCCGCTCCTTCATGCCGAGCATCTCGAAATAGGTCGCGAAGTAGAACGAGCTCACACCCACGACTAGGGTGACGACAGACATAAACGCAGTCAGCGCCCAAAGGCGCGTCGAGATGCGATTCAGTCCCCAGGCCATAGCCGATATCCCACCCCGCGCACCGGTTCGATAATGTTGTCGCACCCGACCGCCAGCAGTTTGTTCCTGAGCTTGGAGAGATGCGAATCGATGACACGGTCATAGGCCTCGCTGTCGGGCGCGACCGCTTCGAGCAGTTCGGATCGGCTGAAGGCACGCCGGGGCTGACGCGCCATGTGCGCCAGGATTTCAAATTCCGTCGGTGTCAGCGGAACCCGCGCGCCCTCGGATCCGTCCTCACTGCGGCAAGTTACGACGCGCGCATCGGTATCGACGATGAGCGGTCCGGTATGAATGACGCGGCGACCTGCTGCGCCTTGGGTCCGGCGCAATACAGCACGAACGCGTTCCACGACCTCTGACGGATTGAACGGCTTCTGCACGTAATCGTCGGCGCCAATTCTGAGTGACGACAATTTGGTCACGTCGTCATCGAGCGCGGTCACCATGATAACGGGGGTCTCGTAACGACGCCGAACGGTCGTCAGGACATCGAGCCCGTCACCGCCCGGTAAGCCAATGTCGAGGAGCATCAGGTCCGGTCTGAGCTGGGCATGCGTGCGAATAGCGTCAGCTACGCTCGTCGCGCGCGCAACCTCGAAGCCCGCCTTCTCAAGATAGGCGACCAGCAAG
Organism: Blastomonas sp. UPD001; assembly: GCF_003426715.1. Lineage (NCBI taxonomy): Bacteria > Pseudomonadati > Pseudomonadota > Alphaproteobacteria > Sphingomonadales > Blastomonadaceae > Blastomonas > Blastomonas sp. UPD001. The sequence goes on along the minus strand of NZ_QKVT01000001.1, from coordinate 1,418,935 downwards.
TCTGCAATTTCGCGTTCGTCTTCGATGACGAGAATGCGCGTGTTCATGAGACCGTCTCCGCGCCGATCTTCGGACGGCGATGTGGAGATTTGGTGGAGAGCTGCCGGGTCCATCGTTCCTCCATCGAACTGCGCTTAGGCCTTCATCGAACTCTACCAGATGCGTGCCATCGCCAATCTCCCGGCGAGGTCACGAGAAGGATAAAGTCATGTTCAAGTCCAAAACCATCGTAGCAGCGGTGGCCTTTTGCGTCGCGCCTTTTGCTGCGACCAGTGCGGCGCAGGCGCAAGATCAGGGACCCTATGGCGTCGTGCGCGCGGGGGTCGCAATCGACGGCGATCTCAAATCCCGCGATCAGGCCCCGGTCATTCTCAACGACGATATCGATTTCAAGCCGGGATTCACCGGCGAAGTCGGGGTGGGATACAAAATCAGCAATTTCCGACTCGAGGGCACCGTCGGATACACGACGGCCAAGATCGATAACGAGCGGTCGGGCGGCGGTTTCAATCCCGACGACCGCGTCCGCAATCTGAACCTCGGCCTGAGCGCCTATGCGGACATTCCCGTGAGCGATACGGTCGTCCCCTACATCGGCGGCGGCATCGGTGCTTCGCGTGTCGACGCAAGGTTGATCCGGTCGTTCGGCACGCCTGCAGCGGTCGCCCGCTTCGACGACAAGGACTGGGGCTTCCAATGGCACCTTGACGCCGGTGTCGGCATCAAGGCTGCGGAGCGCACGACCATTGAGCTGGGTGCGCGCTACACCCGGACGAGCAGTCTGCGTGTCGACGGTCTGGCCGGCGCACTGCCGGGCGAATATGAGCCGCGCCTCTCGAGCGTCTCGGCCATGATCGGTATCCGGCAGGGCTTTTGATGGCCCGACTGCCAGCCTCGATTTGTATTGCTGTCGCCGCTTCGGCGGCGACAGCGTGTGCACCGACTGTTGTTGTTCGTAATCCGCAGATTGCGACCCCTGCTTCGTTCGAAGCAACGGCGGAAACGGCGGTTTCGCCAGCCGAGCTTGACCGCTGGTGGCTGCTGTTCGGCGATAACCAACTTGATGGGCTGATCGAGCAGGCGTTGAGCCGCGGGGCTGACGCCCGGTTGGCGCTCGCCCGGCTCGAAGAGGCGCGAGCAATCCGCGCCGGTGCCTTGTCACGGTTCGGCGTCCAAGGCGATCTCCAGGGCAATCTCTCGACCCAGCGCCAGACTGTGCTTTCCGGCGATGGCGGGATCATTCCCGGCGGTGGCGGCACGCCAACGCAGCCGGGCGATGGCAACCAGCAACCCGGTTTTCCGGGCGGTGCGGCAGCGTTCACGGGCGGGAACACCACCAACGCCAATCTTAACCTCAACCTCAGTTGGGAACTCGATCTGTTTGGGCGCCGCGCGGCGACACGAACGGGTGCCGATGCCGACCTGTTCGCCGCGCGTTTTGCCTATGAAGGAACGCGGGCGGCACTGGCTGCCGATGTCGCCGACGCGCTGTTCGCCGCCCGCGGCCTGACGCGGCAGCTGGCCGACGCGCGTGAAGCGGCGCGAATCCAGTCAGACCTTCGCCGCGTCATCGGTATTCGAGCGGAGCGCGGACTCGCCGCAGACGCCGACGTAGCGCGTGTTGATGCCGATCGCGGACAATCGGAGGCGCAGGTTGCGGCGCTGGAGGCCGAACTCACCGCGGCCAAGCGGGCGCTTCTCGTGCTCACCGGCGAGGATCGGGCGCAGACAGACGAATTGCAGATCGGCGATCTGCTGGTCGACGCGCCGCTTGTCCCAACGACGCTACCAGGGGAGCTGTTGACACGCCGACCCGATGTGCGTGAGGCAGAAGCGCGCTTCAGGTCAAGCGTCGCCAATGCGGAGATCAGGCGTCTCGACCTCTTTCCCCGCTTGACCCTTAATCCCGGTGCCGGGTTGAGCGCGGCCACTGGTGACTTCGAATATAGTATCATCACATGGACGCTCGGCGGCGGGCTGACGCTACCTCTGTTGGACCGTCCGCGGTTGCTGTCGGAACTTGGTGCCCAGACCGCACGCGCAAACCAGGCGGCAGCGAACTACGAAAAGATTGTTCAGACAGCGTTCTCGGAGGCCGATCAGGCGCTCGTGCGATTAGCGGCCGATCGCAAACGTGTCGCACTGCTTACGGCCGGGGAAGCGCGCGCTCGGCAGGCATTCGACGCACAGCGGACCCTTTTTGACCGCGGTCTCAACGATCTACAGCAGTTGCTCGATGCCGAGCGAAGCTGGCGCTCTTCCCGCGAGGCGTTGGCCGCCGCCCGGATCGAGGCACTCCGCCGCGCAGTAATCAGTTTCAAGGCGCTTGGCGGCGGTTGGCCGTCAGGCTCGGAATCTCTCGAAAGCCCGAAGCGATGAACAAGATTGTCCTTACCGCAGTTCTCCTTCTGGCCGCTTGCTCCAATGAGGAGGAGCCGCGCAAACCCGCTCCATCGGAGCCGTTTCTTGCCGTCAATACAGTCCCGGTCGAGATGCGACCGATCGCCAGCGGAATCACCGTATCGGGTATCATCGAGCCGCGTGAGGAAGCGTCGGTCGGAGCCGAGCTCTCGGGTTACAAGGTTCTGCGCGTGCTTGCCGACCAAGGCGACTACGTCCGATCGGGACAGCCTCTTGCCGTGCTTGACGGTGCCCTGATCGAAGGCGAAATCACCCGTGCCGAAGTTGCGGCCGAACGGGCGCGAAGCGAATATGCAAGAGTTGGCGACCTCACCGGAAAGGGGGTCATCGCCGAAGAAACGATTGCGCAGCGGCAATTCGAAGCGCGCGCCGCAGAGGCACAACTTCGGGATCTTCGAACAAGGCGCAACCGTCTCACTTTACGCGCCCCTGTATCAGGACTCGTCCTCGCGCGTGCCTTGCGTCCCGGCGACATCTCCGGCGTGGGAACGAGTGAACCATACTTCCGCATCGCGCGTGATGCCCGGTTCGAGCTTGTTGCCGAAGTACCAGAGGCCGAGCTTGCCAAAGTGCAGATCGGCCAAGAGGTAGCCGTCGATCTCCCGGAAGGCACGTCTCTGACGGGAACCGTGCGCCTCATCGCGCCTCGTATCGATCCGCAGACCAAGCTGGGCCAGATGCGCATCCTCCTGCCCACCGACCGTCGGATCAAGTCAGGCGGTTTCGCCACGGCTCGCTTGACCCAGGATGGCTCTGCGGCACCCGCAATTCCGGAGCGCGCAGTCCTCTATCAGGCCGGCGGCGCTGTCGTTTCAACCGTTGCTGCTGATAACCGCGTGCGCCGCGTACCCGTTCGCACCGGAGCACGCGCCAAAGGCTGGGTCGAACTGCGTGAAGGCCCGCCGGTCGGTACGCGAATCATTCTCGACGGTGGGGCATTGGTGCTTCCCGGAGACAAGGTTCGGGCCGTGGGAGCTCCGCGATGAAAATGGCGATTTCCGCCTGGTCGATCCGCAATCCAATTCCGGTGGCCGTGCTCTTCATAGCGATCACCATCGCCGGGATCGCCGCCTATCTTGGCTTACCGATCAAGCAATTTCCGGACACGTCGTTCCCGACCGTCCAGATTACCGTTACCCAGAACGGTGCCGCGCCAGCCGAGCTCGAGACACAGGTTACGCGTGTCGCCGAGGACGCCGTTGCGAGCATACCGGGCGTCAAGCACGTCATCTCGTCCGTCACACTCGGTCAATCGCAGACCACCGTCGAGTTTGAAATCGGCGAGGACGAACAGAAAGCCACTGACGAGGTCCGCACCGCGATCGACCGGGTGCGCGCCGATTTTCCGCGCACGATCGACGAGCCGATTGTCGAGCGGATCGAGGCCGACAGCCTGCCGATCCTGACCTATGCCGTTGCCTCGCCAGGTATGTCAGCGACCGACCTGTCTTGGTTCGTCGACGATACGGTTGCGGGGCGGCTTCAATCGATCGAGGGTGTCGCCAATGTCCGACGCGTCGGCGGCGTGACGCGGGAAGTCAATATCGTACTCGATCCCGCGCGGCTCGCGGCCTATGGCCTGACCGCGCCTGCGGTCAACGAAGCGCTCAGGTCGTTTGTGGCCGACAATCCAGGTGGCCGCACCGAGATCGGCGGCTCCGAGCAGACGGTGCGTGTTCTTGGTCCGGGCCGCGACGTCGAGGCTTTGCGAGCGCTGACGTTGCCGATCGCGAATGGCCGCACCGTGCGACTGACCGACGTCGCCGACGTCGGGGATGGCGCTAGCGAGCAACGCAGCTTTGCACGGTTGAATGGTCGCCCGGTCGTCGCATTCGAGATCACGAAGACAAAGCCGTCGAGCGACATCCGTGTCGAGGACAAGGTGAAGGCGGAGATGGACAAGCTCCGTACGGAGCACCCCCGCGTCGCCTTCACCGAGATCGTCTCGACCGTCGGCGACACGCGAGCGAGCTTCACCTCGACCGTCCACGTCTTGATCGAGGGGATGGTGCTCGCTGCGGTGGTCGTGCTGCTGTTCCTGCGCGAGTGGCGATCGACCCTCATCGCTGCGCTGGCGATGCCGATCTCGCTTATCCCGACCTTTGCCGTGATGAGCGCGCTGGGCTTCTCGCTCAACCTCGTGACGCTGCTCGGTCTCACCCTTGTGATCGGCATCCTCGTCGACGACGCGATCGTCGAGATCGAAAACATCGAGAAGCGGATCGAGCGTGGAGAGAGCCCCTATGAGGCGTCTCTGCATGGCGCAGACCAGATCGGGCTGGCGGTGGTCGCAACGACAATGACGATCGTTGTCGTGTTCCTGCCGGTATCGCTGATGGGGGGGCTCGCAGGACAGTATTTTCGCGAGTTCGGTCTGACTGTCGCGGTCGCGGTCCTCTTCTCGCTGCTCGTGGCGCGGATGTTGACGCCGCTCCTGACCGCCTATTTCCTCGTCCCGGCAAAGCACGCCAAACCGCGCAAGCCGTTTACGGGTGTCTACCGTAAGGTGCTCGAATGGGCGATTGGCCACCCGAAGATGTCGCTGTTGTTTGGCGTGCTGTTTTTTATTGGCTCGCTCGGTCTCGCCTCGCTGATCCCAACGGGCTTCGTGCCAACCAGCAATCCGACCTCGCTGGTGCTTGACGTCCAGGCGAGCCCGGGCACGACGAGAAACGAAATGGACAACGCCGTTCGCGATCTCACCCGCGTTCTGCGCCGCGACTCGGACGTCGAGCTGGTGTTCGCCAATGTCGGCGGCCAGGATTTCACGACCGCGACAGCGACCGTCGTATTCCGCGAAGACCGGACAGGAACCACCAGCGAATTCCGCAATCGCATCCGCCCGGTGCTCCGCTCAATCCCAGGCGTGCGCGTCAACACCTTTGGCGAGAGTGGAACGCCGGCAGACGTCGAGATAACCCTCGTTGGGCGCGATGGTGTAACCCTGGCGCAGACCGCACAAGCCGTGCAGCGTGATCTCCGGACGCTGCCGATGCTTGCAAACGTTCGGCCAGTGACGCCTGAGAGCAGCCCTGAGCTCGTCATCCGGCCACGGATGGAAGAGGCCGCCCGGCTTGGTGTGACCGCCGAAGATCTCGCGACAATCGCGCGCGTGGCAACGATTGGCGATGTCGATGCCAATGTCGCCAAAGTATCGGCTGGCGAGCGACGAATTCCGGTGCGTGCGTCACTTCCAGACCGTGCCCGCGCGGACCTCGACGCGCTACGCAACCTGGAGATTCCGACGGCCAGCGGCAAGAATACGCGGCTGGAGGCGGTGGCCGACATTTCCTTCGAAGCCGGCCCCGGCCGGATTGAAAGATTCGATCGTGAGAGGCGCGAGACGATCCGCGCCGATCTGCGCGACGGCGCAACGCTCGGCCAAGCCCTAGAGGCAACCGCGAAGGTGCCGACCCTGCAGGCGCTGCCCGCCGGTGTTCGCCAGGCGGAATATGGCGATGCCGAGGCTTTCGCTGACCTTTTCGGCGGTTTTATCGCCGCGATGCTGGCGGGCGTCGGGCTGATGTTCGGCGTGCTCGTGCTGCTGTTCAAGAGCTTCTTCAAGCCGGTGACGATCCTGACCGCGCTTCCGCTCTCGCTCGGCGGGGCGTTCGCGGCGCTGCTGTTGACGAACCTCGCGCTCACCCTACCGGCAATGATCGGGCTGTTAATGCTGCTGGGCCTTGCCGCCAAGAATTCGATTCTGCTGGTCGAGTTTGCGATCGAGCGCGAGCGCGAAGGGATGAGCCAGCACGACGCGTTGATCGAGGCGTGCCGCGAGCGCGCCCGTCCGATCGTGATGACGACGATCGCGATGGCGGCGGGAATGCTGCCGACCGCGCTCGGCTATGGCGAGGGTGCGGAGTTCCGCCAGCCGATGGCGGTCGGCGTCATCGGCGGGCTGATTTCCTCGACGGTGCTGAGCCTCGTCCTGGTGCCCGTAGTCTACGAGTTCGTCGACAACTTCGAGATGTGGCTGGCACCGAGACTGGGCCGCCTGATCACCAAGCCGCCGCGCGACGCCCATATGATCGTTCCCGAGTCTGAACGCATGCAGCCTTCAAATGGTTGAGCTCGGCACGCTTTCGTCGCTGAGTGATCGTGTGAGGCGTCGCCCTTTGGCCATTGATGTCGATACTGGCGCGGTGGCATCCGCCATGAAGGCCCGAAATAGGACTGTTGTGCTGATTTCGTCCGAGGGACCTTTGCCGGGGGTCCATCCGTGACGCTCGCCCTCCTTGCCGTGCTGAGCGGACTTGCGCTCGTCGACGCGCTCAATCCTTTCACCATCGCAGCGCAGGCCTATCTCCTCGGCACGCCGCGGCCGATGCGTCGGTCGATCGCCTTTTTGCTTGGCACCTTCGCCACCTATCTTGCCGGCGGCGTGGTTCTTTTGCTCGGGTGGAGCGCATTCGTCGCGCAGGTGCTACCGCTGCTACCTGGCTGGGCAATTCCTGCGGGTGAGGTCATTCTCGGGGTCGGCGCGCTAATCTTTGGTGTCTGGTCGCTGCGCAAAGCTGCGGCGGGAACACCATTCGCTCCGCCGACAGACCTGTCGGTTCAGGCAACGCTCGGCTTTGCGGTCGCTTCGACAGTTGCCGATCTTGCGAGCGCACTTCCCTATTTCGGGGCGATTTCGCAGATCGAGGCCGGTAGGTTCGACGATTGGACGATAGGACTGGCTTTGGGTTGGTACAACCTCCTCTACTGTGCACCTCTTATTGTTCTTATCGTTGCTCGTGCGGCGCTCAGCGAAAACGCGAGCACACTATTCTTTGGCCGTATGCGTCGCGCGATTGATTGGGCATTTGCGAAGATATTGTCGCCGTTGCTGATCGTCGTCGGTGCCGGACTTGCTTTGGATGGTATTCGCCGTCTCGCCTCATGATCGGCACGTGTCCGCCGTCAGCATCAATGGCACAGATTTGAGGTTGTGATTCAAGAAGGATGTGGGCTTCGTCGTAGTGACGAAGGAACGAAGCTGAAGCCCACATCCTCCAATGCAAAATCGTTGGCGAAGGCCACTGCAGAGCAGGTGGTGAAGGACATTCGGCGCCAGACCCGGCGCCACTTCTCGGCCAAGGACAAGATCCGCATCGTGCTGGATGGCCTGCGCGGGGACCAGTCCATCTTCTTGCTCGATGGCCCGAGAAGGCAACATCGAAAGGAAGTCATCCATCTGACCGAGAAGAAACGGCTTTCGAGCGATTCGTTGAACAGCTTTAGCCACTGAGGACTTACCAACACTGCTCACCCCGTTGAGCACGATGATTTGGGTCGGCCGAGGATCGAGCGTCTCTGAAAATAACATCATGATTAAGATTGCTGATTCGGGTTGCTAACTCAACGGGTAAGGCAAAAAGCCGCCTTTCGCCTTTCCACCCAGTTGTGGACATGCGGTCCCCACCCGTCGGCGCCTAAAAGCTGCCGGACAGCTATCTCACCATTTTTGGACAAAAGCTGCCGTTCAGCAAACGCCCACCCTTGAAACCGACGTCGGCGGCCGGTTCCTCCCCGAGTGTTGGGCAATCGCGGAACTTTTGCTCCTATTCCGCGCCCTTCAGCTCGGCAGCAAAGCGGTCGCAGGTGGCAAGTTCCGCCTCAGTCAACCGGCGCCGCCGCCACTGCCAAAGCAGCAGCAACCCGGCGGTAGCGGCCCAGACCAGCGACAGAACCATCGCGGAGCCCAAGCTCACCGCTGCGAACGCGTGGAGTGCCCAGACAGCCGCTGCGCAAGTGAGAAGTATCGCTGCTGCCAGCCGCGAGCCCCTAAGGATTAGCAGCATGAGCTCGGCCTGACGCCGTGCCTGGCCCACGACAGCGTCCGGGGTCTCGAGAGACCCGGCGGTCCGATGCTTTCGAAGCCACCAATGTTCTATGAGCATGAACGGCAAGGCGACAAGCAGCGCCCCCGCTCCAAACAGAAAGAGCGCCTCCTCCCCGTTCCAGGCGCTCACGATGAACCACGCAAAGGCGGCGATCGTCACCACGACCCCAATGCTATTCAACCATGTCCAGAGTCTGATCTGCTGTTCACGCCGGGCTATCAGGCTACGCGCCTGATTCATGTCAACTGGCTGCTGCCGCCACTGAACCTTCATCATCTCCAGGAGATCGTCGTCATTCATCGAGCATTTCCTTCAGCAACGCCTTTGCGCGCTTGATCCTCACACCGACGTTGGAAACGCTGATTCCCAACGCCTCGGCGATGTCCACATAAGCCAGCTCCTCAAGGACCAGAGTGATCACCTGCCTATACGGCAGCGGCAGTCGCCGGACCGCCGCTGCCAGCTGGCGTGATCGATCCGATTCGATCAATCGCGCTTCCGGTGTTTCCGGGTCGGCGGACGGCGGCGACTGGGTCTTCCGGCGCTTGGCCTCAGACTCGCGGATGACATGCGAGACTCCGCGATTGTGGGCGATCCGGAACAGGAAGGGCGCAAGCTTCTCCTTCGAGCGAAGGCGGGGCAGCGCTTGGTGAATCGCAAGCAGCATGTCCTGTCGCAGATCCTCCTGCAGCACCTTGTCCGCTTCGTACGAAGCGGCGATTCGAGCGAGCGACGCGCCATAATCGCGTATGATGTCATCGAGCTGGCTCACGCGCTATTCAGTCTGCGCCTCGTCCGGAAACTTACAAAATATTTGTTCTTCGACCGCGTAAGAAAATCGGTCCTGATACCGACTGTACAAGCAAATCCAAAGTTGGAGACCGCTTGTGAAGACTCGAATGACAATCGCCCTGGCAGCGGCGATGCTGATACTGACGCCATCCGGAGCGCAATCGCCGGTACGCGATCTATACTATGGCGTGACAATTATCGACCCAGCTACCGAAACGGTGCAGCCTGACAGTTACATCGTAGTAGAGGCAGGGCAGATTGTGGAGGTGGGTCGCGGACAGCCGCCGGCAACGCCTAACGTCCGGCTCCACGATTATCGTGGTCATTTTGCAATGCCCGGTCTCATTGACACCCATGCCCATGTGACGCTCGGACCGATGCGGATCGAAACCGAGGGCGGTCTAAAGATGGTCGCTGCGCACAGGCCCGACGTCGTCACCCACAACGCACGCCATCTGCTGGCGTTCGGAGTGACCACGATCCGCAATCCCGGCGGCGACATGGCAGCGAACCAAGCCTACGACGCCCGCATTGCCGCAGGCCTGCTCGACGGCCCCGAAGCCTTTCACGCGGGAGAGGTGATTGATCGCTCCCCGATACCGATCGAGGGACTGGTATCCCGGCCAGCGCCTGACCTCAGCGTCTCCGACATCGTCCGCAGGCAATCAACGGCCGGCGCAGACTTCATCAAACTCTACACCAACTTGTCCGAGGAAGAGCTGAAGGAGGGCATTGATACGGCACATGCAGCGAACCGGAAGACCATTGCCCATCTGTCGGATGTCAGCTGGACCCGTGCAGCCGAAATCGGAATCGATTCGATTGTTCATATGATGCCGATCAGCCCGGACCTCCTGCCGGAGGATCGGCGCATGAAGTATCGAAAAGAGCGCCGCGAGGGATTCTTCCAGTCCTTCGAGTGGTATGAGGCCGCGGACTTCGACGCCGAGCCGGTGCGGGAGATGATTGAGACGCTGGCGCGCGAAAAGGTGTTCATCGATGCGACGTTGGTCGCCTTTCAACCAGCCTTTTGGGGAGACAGGCCCGAGATCCGCGATCGCGATCTCGCCTTTGTGCACCCCGACATGGCGGCAAACTGGCAAGCCGGTTTCCGCTTCGATCTCGGATGGAAGGAGCAGGACTACCGCCGGGCGCAGGCAGTCTGGCCTAAGGTGCTCAGCCTGACCCGGTGGCTCCACGAGGCGGGCGTTCCGATGACGATCGGTTCTGACCTCGCGAATCCGTTCATCGCTCCCGGGATCAGCTTGTCGCGTGAAATGGAGTTGCACCTCGAGGCCGGAATCCCAGCTTGGGCAGTGCTGCGGATGGCGACGGTTGACGGCGCTCGACTGCTGGGAATCGAGGGGCGCACCGGCAGGATCAAGCCCGGCCACGAAGCTGACATTCTGATACTTAAGGCTGACCCGCTCGCTGACTTCGCGAACCTTCGGCAAGTCCGTGCGGTGCTGAACAATGGCAAACTGCTGTGCCCTGCCGAGCTTCGGCAGGCGCGCGCGGAGCCGCAATAATGGTTCAGGGCACCAAGCGCCGGGTCGCTGTGCTCGGAGTGGCGGCGCTGATCTTCCTGCCGTGGCCGACACTCGCCGCCGCTTGGCTGATTTTGGACCCGGGCCTGACCGAATGGACGATGATGGTCGCCGCAGCCGCGGTGACTACCGAAGCAGGACTCTACTTGGGCGCGGTAGTGCTCGGAGTGTCGTCATTTCGACGGATTCGGAATCGGCTGCGGTTTCGACGGGCCAAGGACGAGGACAACGATGCCGCAAGCGCACGTTTCGACGATCGGCGATAGCAGGTCAGGGCTCTGCAAGAGCAAATGCACCGGCAGGTAACGAATTGAGAGCAGTGCGGTGCAAGGCCCGGACTGAGGAAGCCAGTCAGGGGCCATTCCTTTTGATCTAATCGAGTGATTGGTCGAGCGGCAGGAAACCACACACACCCGGTCATTCCGGTGCCTTCGTCTGCATTCCAAAGCCGGCCATTGCCGACAACGGCTTCGGCCGGACGCTTACAATCCGACCTCTGAACGGACCTTTCATCCGCGCCGTGCTCGCCGCGTCCGGATCGGCGCAGGCCGGTCGTCCGACGCTATGTCGGTCTCGCCGAGTGCCGCACGGATCATGCGCTTTACTGTAGGTGTTGCGCGCGCCAGTTCGGTGTCGTCGTGGGACACACCCATGACGACCAAGCCTTCGACAAGGGCGGTAATTGTTAAAGCCGCGCCGTGCGGATCAATCGACGAGGGGATTTGCCCTTTGGCTTGCGCTTCCGAGATCAAGGCTGCCAGACCGTCGTTCACTTCCCGGTAAATCGAACGCACCGCAGCTCCGACACGTGGGTTGCGGCCTGCCTCAGCGAATACGTCGAAGGCAAGTGCGCCGTCGATTGCATAGTCGCCCAGATCAACGGCCGGGTTGAGCGACAACAGGAGCGCATCAATAAGTTGATCTTCCTCGGCAAGGCGCCCCATTGTCTGAGCAGCAGCGGCGCGGTCTTCCTCGGCGATGGCGGCGACGATATCGTCCTTGCTGGCAAAATAGTGGTAGAGGTGGCCGGGGCTCATGCCCGCTTCCCGACAAATGTCCGCGATGGATGCGCCCGCGAACCCTTTCTCCCGGAAGCATTGGGTTGCGGCGTCGAGAACCTGGCGCCGACGCTTCTCCGTCTTTTCAGCGTTGGCCTTGCGCAAGATACCCTTCCCCTGACGTAGATAGAGTGAACACTCTAAGCACAATGGCGGAGCTTTAGCCAGCCATGCCTGCATAATAATCTAGATCAAACGCTCTAAAGTTCTTGACCTGGCAGAGGGCGACACGATAAGCGACAAACATAGAGTGATCGCTCTATGTTTGGAGTCGCATGTCGGATCTCGCTGCCTCGCTATATGCCCCGGTCCTCAGCTTGCATGGCGGATGGCGGTGGGTTGTGCTCGGTGCGCTGCTTGCTGCGATCATCGCGACCTTCCGAGGCCGCGGATCAGGGCCAGCATCGCGGCTGGCGGTCGTTGCGGTCGACGTTCAACTGACCATCGGCTTGTTGCTCTATCTTTGGCTCAGCCCCGTGACCCGGTCGGCAATGCGGGATGGGTTTTCGGACAGCGACGCACGCTTCTTCGGATTGGTGCATTTCGCGGCGATGCTTTGCGTCGTCGTCTTCGCGCACGCCGCCGGCATGTCGGTGCGGCGGGGCGCCTCTCGGCGCGGGGCATGGCTTTTCACGATCGCTTTGGGACTTAGCCTTGCCGCAACGCCTTGGTGGCGTCCGCTACTCCGTTTTTGAACCCTTCCCGATGGAGACCATTATGACCCCAATACCTCCCGAACAGACGCTCAAGGTGGCGATCCTGGTATGCCCCGGCTTCGTACCGATGGACGTTTTCGGTGCGCATACTGTGTTCGGCATCTCGCCCAACGTCGAGATCCATCTGGTCGGGAAGTCGACCGATGAACTGATGGGGGTGCCGACTTGGCCGACCCGTGCCACGACGTCTTTCGCGGATTGTCCCGACGTCGATGTGTTGGTCGTCGGCGCAATCCCTCACGAAGTCGTTGACGATGATGAGGTGTTGGAATTCTTCAAGGCCAAGGCCGCTTCAGCGCCCGCAGTGATCACTGTGTGTGGGGGCGCCTTTCTGGCAGGTGCCGCAGGTCTGCTCGACGGTCGCCGCGCCACCACCAACTTCCAGATGCTCGATGCCCTTGCCGACGTTGGCGCAATCCCGATTGTCGGCGGAAGGATCGTAATTGACGGGAAGTTCGTTTCAGCGGGGCCAGTGACGGGGTCCTTCGAAGCGGCGTTTGCGGTTCTCGAGCGTCTTCGCGGCATCGACGTCGCTAAGATGGCAGAGCTAACCATCGAATATGATCCGCGTCCCCCCTATGGCGTGGGAACACCCGAATTGGCCGGTCCGGAAATGACCAAGGCCTCGATCGAAGCTTACGGACCGTTAGCAACGGCTATTCGAGAGCACGCTCGCCGCGCCTTTCTTCGGCACCGCACGGCAGCATCCGCATGATCACGGATCGAACCCAGATGAGCGTGCCCATCGATATGCGCACGCCGATGGGCAGGCTGCGCGTCGCATCGCGGATAGAAGGCGTGACGTTGATTACGCTTATCGGCGTTGCTGTGCCGCTCAAATATCTTGGTGGCGAGCCGGGATTTGTCGGACTGATGGGGCCGGTCCACGGCGTCGCATTTGTTGCTTATCTTTTGATGCTTACCGAAGCGGCAGCCGCCGGCGGGTGGCGGGCCAGTGAAGTCGTGCGAACAGCGCTGCTAACCGTCATTCCGTTCGGTCCATTCTTAAACGACGGGTTTCTGGCACGAAAGGCTGCGGCGATCGCTCAGGCGGAGGTTCAGCCGTGAACGCAGTGACCTCAGCCGATACAACTGTCGAGGATGATACACCGACCGCCCCAACCAAGCACTCGCCGCTGAAATCGCCCAAAGTGAAGGTGATTCTAGGTTTGGTCGGACTCGGAGCGCTCATCGCTGCCGCCATCTGGGGTTGGTCCTGGTGGTCAAAGGGTCGATTCATCGAAACGACCAATAATGCATATGTGGCTGCTGACAGCGTCACGGTTGCCCCAAAGATTGCCGGATATGTCAGCGAGGTGCTCGCCCAGGACAATCGTGCGGTCTTCCAGGGAGACGTCCTTGTCACGATAGACCGCGCGCCGTTTGCTGCTGCTGTCGAGGCCGCGCGCGCCGAGGTCGCCGCCCGGAGGGCTGATCTGCTCCGCGTTCAAGCCGAAATCCGGGCGCAGGGCGCGGCAGTCGATGAGGCCCGCGCGAATGCATCGGTTGCCCGAAGTGCAGCATCGCTGGCTGAAACAGAGGCGCGTCGTTTCAGCGCCTTGGCCGATGCTGGTGCTGACACGCTGCAACGACGCGACGAGGCACTGGCAGCGCGTGCGCAGGCCGCTGCACGTTTACAGGCGGGATCGGCGACGGTCCGTACCGCGTCCGAGCGTGTGGGCACGCTTCGCGCGCAGCTTGAGCAGGCGCGTGCTGCCATTACGGCAGCAGAAGCCAGATTGGCGGCTGCCGAACTGGATCTCGCTGCAACGGAAATACGCGCCGTTCAAGGAGGCCGTGTGGGCGACCGCACCGTTCAAACCGGCCAATATGTTCAGGCAGGCACACGTCTCATGACGATCGTTCCAACGTCCGGTCTGTATATCGAGGCAAACTTCAAGGAAACACAGCTGGCGCGGATACGATCGGGTCAGCCCGTCGAGGTGACGGTCGACGCGCTGCCAGGAGAGACGATTGCCGGGGTCGTGGACAGTCTCGCCCCTGGCACGGGATCGACCTTCGCATTGCTGCGTCCCGAAAACGCGACCGGTAACTTCACCAAGATCGTTCAGCGCGTACCGCTGCGCATTCGCCTGCAGCCAACGCCTGCTCAGGCCGCGCGGCTGGCGCCGGGACTTTCGACCGAGGTTGCGGTCGATACGCGCAGCGCGCCGCAATGACGGCGGCAATCGCAGATACGACAGGCGAGCGCGTTCCGTCGTCGGGGGCGGCGGACGCGACATCGGCGCCGACCAATGCAAGTCTATCGGACTGGATCGCGGTGTTGGCCGGTATCATCGGTGCATTTATGGCGGCGCTCGACATTTCGATCGTCAACGCGTCGCTTCCGCAAATCCAGGGAGAGATCGGCGCGTCCGGTACGGAAGGCACATGGATCGCCAACAGCTACCTCGTCGCCGAAATCGTGATGATTCCGCTCACCGCCTGGTTGGTTCGCGTGTTCGGGTTGCGACGTCTGCTGGTTGCGTGCGCCATTTTGTTCGTGGCCTTCTCGGTTGTTTGCGGTCTTGCCGACAATCTCGGCACAATGGTTCTCGGCCGGGTCGGTCAGGGTTTCTTCGGCGGTGCGCTCATCCCTTCGGCCATGACGATCATCGCGCTGCGCCTGCCCGCCCACCAACAGGTCCAGGGCTTTGCACTCTTCGCGATCACGACGATCATGGCTCCGGTGTTCGGACCGCTGCTCGGCGGGTGGCTCACCGATAACGTCAGCTGGCACTGGCTTTTTTTCCTGAATGTGCCGGTCGGTATCGTTTTGGTCATGATGCTCAGCCTGGCACTGCCTTCAGAGCCTGCGCGCCTCGAAGAGCTGCCTCGTGCCGATTGGATCGGCATCGCCGGTCTGACGCTTTTTCTGGGTGCGGGAACCGTCGTCCTCGAGGAAGGCCAGCGCGAGGGGTGGTTCGAGAGCGCGCATATCATCCAGTTGACCTTCGTGGTGGCGGTTGGTGCAGTGCTGACGGTTTGGTCCCAGTTGCGGCGCGCCGAACCGGTTCTGAAGCTACGGCTGCTCGCCGACCGCAGCTTTGCGGGCGCTTTCATCGTCAGCGTGATCATGGGCGCAGCCTTCTACACCGTTCTTTACATTCTCCCCGTCTTCCTGGGCACCATTTCCGGCTATAACGCGGAGCAGACGGGCATAGTCACGATGTATTCGGGCGCGGCCGCCGTTTTCGTCATCCCTTTCTTTCCTTTGCTCTCCAAGGTGCTGGACGCCCGGGCACTTGTTGCGATCGGCCTGCTCGCGTTCGCCGCGAGCTGCTTCATGGATCTCGACCTGACGGCCCAGTCCGGGCGCGACGAGTTTTTCTGGTCGCAGGTGGTGCGCGGGATCGGTCAGACGCTGATCTTCCTCCCGCTGAGCCAGGCCGCGCTCGCTGGCATCACTCCTGAGGACACGGCCGACGCCTCAGGCCTCTTCAACATCGCGCGTAATCTCGGCGGGTCGATCGGTCTTGCCGGAAACGCCATTCTGATCGACACTCGCTCCCAATTTCACGCGCAGCAGATCGGTCAGTCGGTTACCGCGAACAGCGCCCTCGCCGCAGAGCGGCTGACGCAAGGCGCGGCTCCCTTCATCGCTGAAGGCATGGACGCAGCTTCGGCGCAGGCAGCGTCACTTAGACAACTCGGCATTCTCGTTCGGCAGGAGGCGCTGGTGATGACCTATGCCGATTGCTTTTGGCTGTTCGGGATCGCGATGATTGCGGTGATCCCGGCTGTCCTTCTCCTCAAAAAGCCAGCCGAAGGTGCTGGCATGGCGATGCACTGATGCGATATGCGACCATTCGAGGCGCTGCGGTCGCCTCCGCTCTGGCGCTGTTGCCAGCATGCACCACAGTCGGCCCGGACTATGCTGGTCCGCCAACGGCAGCCCCGCTTGCCGCAAGCGGCGCCAAGTTTCTGAACTCTGCACCCGACAACGAAGGACCGGCGATCGCGACCTGGTGGCACGGCTTCGGCGATCCTGTCCTCAACAGCCTGATGGAGGATGCGCTAGCTGCCAATCGGACGATTGCTTCCGCCAAAGCGCGACTGACGCAGGCTGAGGCGGTTTTGCAGGCGCGCCGCGCTGATCGGCTGCCAGTCGGTGAAGCACGAGCCTCTTACGACCGGACCCGGCCTGCTGTGGCGGGGCTCGGTGTGCTTCCACCCGGAATCGAGGTGCGCGACATCGATCTCTACGATCTTTCCTATCGCGCGAGCTGGGAGATCGATCTGTTCGGCGGGCAGCGCAGGTCGATCGAAGGTGCCGTGGCGCGGCTCCAGATGGCCGGAGCATCGCTCGAGGATGTTCGCCTCGCTGTGCTGGCCGATACCGCAGAGGCCTATCTGGAATTGCGGAACGCGCAGGGACTCCTCGCTCTCAATGCCGAAGACGCCGACATTCAGGAGCAGCTCGTCAGTTTGATCCTCACCCGTCGCCGGCTAGGGGTAGCATCGGATTTGGATGTCGACCGAGCCGAAGGAAGGCTGGCTGCGACCCGAGCGGCGCGTCCGATAATCGAGGCAGACGCTGCCGCCGCACATGCGCGTCTCGCGACGCTGACAGGGCGTGAGGTGGCGGCGCTGCCGGGAACGCTTATGCAAAGGGGTCCACTACCCTCGCC
>NZ_QKVT01000001.1:1366137-1401842 GCF_003426715.1 Blastomonas sp. UPD001 | reverse complement strand
TGAGGAACTGATCGCCGACTACCGCACGGATGTCGTCGGTGCCTTCGTGGCCGCGCGCTGGGCGGCGCAGCGCATGGGCCAGCGGGCGGCGATCCTGTTCACCGGCGGCGGCCTCTCGATGCATCCGTCGGCCGAAGCACCCTCGCTGTCCATCGGTAAGGGAGCCATCCGCGCGCTCGCGCTCATGCTGGCGGACGAACTCGCTCCCCTCGGCATCCGCGTCGGAACCGTCACCATCGCCGGCCAGGTCGGCTCGCCCGGCCTGCCGGCCGAGCGCGTCGCGGACGCCTTCGTCGCGCTCGCGCAGGGCAGCCCCGATCGCTCAACGGCGGAGGTCGTGGTAAGGCCGGACTAAGCCGCGCAGAGGACCTCCAAGGTGACCGACAAGAGCGATCCCGGACCACGCCACGACGAGATGTTCCTGGTGTTCGACGCAGGAACGATGGCTCGGATCGCGGCCTTCAGCGGTAGCCGGATCTTGGAAGGAGGAGAGACCCTCTTCACCACCGGCGATCGCGAGATCGGGCTGATCGCGGTTCTCTCCGGTCGGGTGGCGGTGCGGCAGCACGACGGCGCCGGCCGCTCTTCACTGGTCGCGGAGGATAGGCCCGGCTCGCTGTGGGGCGAAATCAACGGCCTATCGAGCCGCCTCGCGCTGGTCGGTGCCGACATGCTCGAGGCGGGCGAGGTCTCGATCCTGTCAACCGACCAGGCGCGCGCGCTGCTCGTGGCGGAGGCGGCGCTCCGCGAAGGGGCATCGGTTATCGCACAGATCCACGCCTATCTGGCGCAGACTGCCCCGCCTTCCGCGCGGATGTAGGTTGCTTTGCCTTAAGGCACCGCGCGGCATCTAGGACACGACGGAAGAAGAGATGCGAACGCTTGGCCTTATCGGCGGCATGAGTTGGGAGAGCACCGCCCTCTACTACCGCCACCTGAACGAACTTGCCCGCCAGCATATGGGCGGACTGCACTCAGCCAAGCTGCTCCTGTCGTCGTTCGACTTCGCGGAGGTCGCCGAGCACCAATACCGAGGTGACTGGGACGGCGCGAGGGCGCTGATGACGGAGGCGGCCCAACGCTTGCCGGCCGGTGGTGCGGACGTGCTGGTGATCTGCACGAACACCATGCACCTTATGGCCGACGCCGTAGAACGGGCATCCGGCTTGCCCGTGCTGCACATCGCGGACTCGACAGCCGCCGCGGTCAAGCGGGCGGAGAGCCACAGTCCCCTCCTGCTCGCGACCCGGTTCACTATGGAGCAGCCATTCTTCCGGGAGAGGCTGCAAGAGCGGCACGGTATCGAGGCCGTCGTGCCGCATATCGCCGCAGGGTATGAGCCAGAGTGATCGGAATCTGCTCTAGGTACAGGCGAGGTAGATTTCGGTATCAATGGCCAAATCTCGCAGCGTTTCGGCAACGTAATCCCCTTCGTTACCGCTGGCTACAATGTCATCGGCAAGCCCGAAGGTTTTGATGTTCGCAACACCTTGTCCGGCGCCGTCGGCAGCCAGTTTGTCGTCAGCAATTTGAGTTCCGTTAGGCTGTCCTATAATTACGACCAAGCTGCCACCAACCAGATCGAGGACAATCAATCCGTCGGTTTGGGTTTTGCCACCAGTCTCACGAACCGGCTGCAGTTCGGTGTTGATGCAAAGGCCGGTCTGTCCAAAGATGCACCCGATACACGTATGGGCATAAGGTTAAACATGGGGTTCTGACGACAAACGCCGTGTCGTCCCATCGGCCGCTTTTGTCTGAAGCAGGTTTTCGCAGTGACTTATTTGAACGACCGAAACTAGGTCGGGAGGAGCCGGACACGTAATGTCGTATTATGGGACATTCCTGCCGGACGACACCGCGATTGAGAACGACCGGCTACGCCAAAACCGGCCATTGGTCGGGCAGCGAATGCCTACACTCGAGCGTTCTCCTTTTGCGGACAGA
This sequence comes from Blastomonas sp. UPD001, assembly GCF_003426715.1. NCBI lineage: Bacteria > Pseudomonadati > Pseudomonadota > Alphaproteobacteria > Sphingomonadales > Blastomonadaceae > Blastomonas > Blastomonas sp. UPD001. Next base: position 1,399,895 of record NZ_QKVT01000001.1, on the reverse strand, counting down.
CCGGAACGGCAGGTCGTGGAAAGTTAGGGCGACATACTGCCGCTTGTCCAAAAGCTTCGATAGCGCGAGTAAAGGTCGACCGCCTGAATTGCCAGCAGCGGATGGCGAAGCCTGCGCTCCGCTTGTCAGGCCTCAACGGCGTTGGCACTAGGCCCTTCACCGGCGGAATCGCCGGTTTTGATCTCAACGGTACAGAAGCCAAATTCGTATATTCCCGATTCTCCGGCGCATGCCTCTACGTCCCCAAAACATGTGACTGAACCTGCGATCACCTCGTAGGACGCCCCCCCATTCAGGCGGCGCAAAAGTTCTGAGATCACTAGCGCCGCGGCCACTAGGCCGACGAACGGAACTCCGACGGTTCGTGACGCGAGCTGCGCGAGGCCGCATGCATCAACGCCCTTGTCCTTGAGGTTCGAGTAGGCCGGCATGTGCGATACGTCCGACGTTTCCACGGACAGCGTCGTGGGCCAAAGTTCGCTTGCTCGGCCAGGCCCGGGAAAGGTGTGCATGGAGAAATTCCGGAAGCTCTGCGGGCCGGCACCCAACCCAGACTCGACAACTAGTTCGAACCCGGCATCTTCCAGAGCGGCACGGGCGGTTGCGTTGTCTACCCCGCACAGCGCCACAGCGGGTTCATCGACCTGACGCTGCGTCCAAGCACCGAACCGGCGCTCTTCGAGATACGTCGTGAAACCCCGCGCCTCCAACCACTCCGCCGCGCGTCGCGTCTTCATGCGGCCCAAAACATCAAGGTTGGTGAGAATGGAGGTACTGTCATTGGAAAAGGCTAGGCGGTCGAAATCCTGCAACACCAATTCCAGCCCGCTGGGCGGATAAGGCAGGCAAGCCAGGAGCCAGGAATAAGCCTGACCGAGATTGCCCAGACCAATGAGCCACAATCGCGAGGGCAGGAACGCCAGAACTGGCTCCGTTTCGTCGGCCTCGGTCCAATCGGATTCCGGACGCCAGAGCGAGAGACCTGAAGCGCGTTTCCCAGCCAGCGGGTGATCACCGGCATGCAATGCGAACACCTCAGCCGCGCAGACGGCCGCCGCCAAGGCCGGCGCCAGCGGCATGACCGCGTCATCATTCATCGCCCAACCATCGCGAACCGGGACCACACCTCCGCGCCAACCCTGCCAGGTCACGCGCCACGCGCGGGCCTCAGGCGTCTGCATCTGGACTGCACCAATGACCGCCACCGGCCAATCGGATCGGGCACGCGACGCAATACGCCCGCCAAGATTCGACACCGCATCGGTGAGGCTAGTCTCCAGCGCGAGCCCGGTAAGCACCGGCGCATCGGTCAGCCCGACGATCTCGACGCCCGCCAGGAAGGTACGGCGCGCCAGGTTCACCAAGGTAAGAAGGGCGACCTGCGCGGCCTGGCTCGTGTGGATTTCGGGGCCGACAGCGATGGTGAGACCGAAGGACTTCAGGAGATCCATGGCCTCCTCGGTCGTCTGCACGCGCCCACTGTCCATGAAATACTTGGCGGTGCGGTGAAGGGAGATGTAAAGCGGCTCGGTCATGTCAGCTCCATAGGCCGGTGTAGAAGAAGCCACGGCGCACCCGGGGCGAGCGGTCGTGCCATTGGTGGTCGCCCCGGTATTCGTAGATACCCACCCGATCCCAGCGGATCGGTGCGACCGCGAAATCGGGCAGGATCAGGCCGACATGGCCGGCACGGGCCACCATGGGGTTGGTTCGGTCCGCTTCGCTCTGGATCGCGCGCCCACCATGGGTGTGGACGTCAGCCACCACGGTGAGCTTGCGCTCCCGGCAGAGCGACCAGAGCTTCGCGAAAGCGGGGGCGTGTAGGACACAGACGCCGGTCGAATACGCCTGCGGGTCGAGGTCATCGTAGAAGACGACATCGGTCACCTCCCGACGCTCACCGTTGGCGTGACCCAGAAGGAAGGCTCCTGCTTCATGGACCCGCTTTCCCCGGCGGTCGAGTTCGCGCGTTACCGCGTCCCACAGCCGCCGCGGGCAGCTCACGCGGTGATTAGGCGCTACGAACGCCCGAATAGTCGCCTTGATGGAAAAGGTCATACAGTTGCTCCAGGTAACAGATGATCCCGCGGCGCGGCTGCCAGAGCCGGCTGGGATGTTCGTTGTGCCAGTTGTCATGGCCTTCGATGGAGAAGCGGTCGCAGGGCAGGTAAAGGCACTGGCCGCCCTTCCAATCGGGCCGAAAGATGGACGGAAGGATCGCTCTGCCCGTCGGCCACTGGCTGAATGGCAGCGGCCGGTTGGCCAGGAGGTCCCAGGGCTGAGCCGTTGCCGGGCTCTGGCGATAGCCGGAACACTCGAAGCGGAAGCCGTACTCGCCGGGCGCGCCAGGCCGCGCATCCGCACTTACGGCGATGATCACATGCGGCCAGGTGGTGGACACATGTCTCCAGCGGCCCTCGATCTCGCCGCACCGGAATTCCGGTGCGGCGAGATCTTGTTCGAGAAGCAGCCGGTCTGGTGAGACCGCGACGTTCATCTAGCCCTCGACGCGCTTTTCGGGGACGAGGTCGAAGCACACCGAGCAGGCCGGCGCATTTGTCAGCTCGTGCAGCGGCGTATCGGTCGCCGGGCGGTCCGTCGAATTGCAAAGCTGGAGCACGTGCTCGGCGGCGTCGTGGTGGTTGAGCTTGAACTTCTCCACCGCCCAGGCCTTGACCTTCTTGACCCGCGCGCCCGGGGCGAAGGTGCGCTCCTCGGTCTTCTCGAGGTAGTGCACCGTCACATTGATCTTGCGGCACTTGCTGACGTGGATGCGGCAGCCGCGCTTGATCGGCGGCAGGGGCTTATGGTGCTTGTGCACCAGCGGCTCTTCCTCCTCATCAATGAAGATGAAGGTGTCGTCGTCGAGTTCGACCCCGAGCGTGGCGATGGCGCCGTGCAGATGCTCGTGCGTCGGGTCCTGCGGCAGCTCGGCCTCGATGAGGCCTTCCCGCTCATGAACCTGGATGAAAACAATGGTGGTCATGGTCGATCCTTTCCGGCGCCTCGATGGCGTCCTATGAAAGGAGCGAAGTCAGTGAGGAAAAACCGGAAGCAGTGCTGGCGGGCTCACACGCCGCAGATGAAATAGCACTGGCAGTTCGGGCATTGCCGCGCTTCGGGGATCGCCGGGAACTCACCGCGCTCGATTGCGGTGATCGCCGCGGTATATTCCCGCAGCAGTTTATCGTCGTTCTTGGCGGCCATTGGAACGTATTCGTCCGTTGCTGGATAATAGGCTCCTATCGAAATGGAGCGACCTGGGTAACGCTGGGCGGCGCCCTTTCGAATCAGCGCATAGACGCGGTTGTCCGGCTCGGACTTCGTCTTGCGGCCCGTGCGGATTCGCAGAACGCGCACCCGACCATCCGGCGCGATGACGACCCGGTCCGGCGTGTAGTTGATCGTCCTGCCGTCGACCTGCACCGACCACGGCTCCCGGTCATAGGTCCCTGTTTCGGAGGCGATCAGGCGAGCGATGGACACCACCATCGTCTCTGCCGCGGCGCGGTAGTAACTCTCGAATCCATGACCACCAGGGCCGTGCTCCGCCCATTGGCGAGCGAGTTCCTGTAATGCCTGGTCGGGGCTCGTCGGCTGGCCTTTTTCGCCTTGCTGTTCAAGCCAGCCCATCGTGCGGTGGACGCAGCGATGGAATCGCAGATAGGCGGACGAATCCCGTCCCCCGCGCAAACCATCCAGTACTTCGTAGCGATAGCGCGCCGGGCACCTCAGATAGACATCTAGTTCCCGCTCGTCATACCCCTCGCGCTGGGCAAGAGGCGACCAGACCCGCGTCGCTTTGAGCGCAGGCACCGGACCACTGAAACGCCTCACCTGAAGATGACGAGAGACGGTGTCCAGAAACTTCGACGCGCTGGCATTGACTTGGGTGTAGCGCTCGGCCCGGGTCAGGCAAAGATTATCTCGCGCACGCGAGAGGCCTACGAAGAACAGGCATTCCTCTTCTGCGTCGTGGTCCTCTTTCTGCATAGTGAGCTTGCCGAGTGTCGCCGGCGGGGGACAGCGCACCCATTGACGATTGGTCGGCATGTAACGGGTCGCAAGCGCCGGCAGATGCACCCCACGGAACTCCAACCCCTTGCTCCCATGGATCGTCATCACCCGCACCGCGTCGAAATCCGCAGCTTCCGAGACAACAGCCCGATACCGGCTGTCTTGGCTTAGCGCTTCAATGCGGCGGATGCGTTCGAGCAAGGCCTTGCGGCCCGGGTCGCGCAGATTGGCGTGTCCTTCGACATCATGTTGCTCGCTGCACACCTTGAGGAGTTGATAAATCGCGATCAGCTTCTGCTGCGCCTGAGCGTCCGGAGCCTCCAGCAAGGGCCGAAGATAGTTACTGCGTTCGAACAGCCACGTCGTGAGCAGCGCCCATGGCGAGGTGGTCGGACCCAAGCCGGCAAGATGCTCCGCCAGCTTGCGCAGACCCATACGACCGGTCTCGCTCAGGCCCTCAATCTCGTCCAGTCGAGCAAGGGCTTCATATACGGTGTGGCCTTGGTCCTGAGACCAGCGAATGACCACAAGTGCATCGTCCTTGGACGCCATATACTCTGGCAGTTGGCTCGAACAGGTTCTGATAGTAGCGCAGCGGAAGGCGCGAGAGGTTGGCTTCAAGAAGCGCCAGCTGGGCAGTCTGATCGAGAATTTTGACGCCGGCCGTGCGTCCGAGACGGCCAGGCCATTTGGTGACCATCTCCAGGCCGAAGCCGTGGAATGTCCCGACCCACATCTCGATCGCCGCGTCCCGATGAGACTCGGAAAGCCGCTCACGCATCTCCTCAGCAGCCTTTTTCGAGAAGGTAAGTGCCAGGATCGAACCTGAAAGGGCGCCCTGGTCAAGCACATGCCCGATCCGGTGCACGAGCGTGCGGGTTTTGCCCGTCCCCGGTCCCGCATCAACGAGGAGAGGACCACCATCCCAGGTCGCCGCCTGCTTCTGGCTTTCATCAAGCTCGATCAGAACGGACGGGCCGCGCTCGTTCGGTTCGCGAAGGGGCGGCAGCAACAGGGCGCGAATGGCCTGGTTGAGGACGAGACCGTAGGGAAGGCCCAACTCCTCGGCGACTTCCGAAGGGCGACGCGCCCTATCCACAATTTCGGTGCGCAACCAGTCGGCGGGGCAGAGGAATTCGCCGGCGAAGATATCTGCCTGCAACTCCTTGCGTTCGCGCGGCGAATAACCCTCGACCACACCCGCGCCGCTGTCGATGGAGTCCCCGCCAAGCTGCGCCTGGACGTTTCGTACCTCGTTGCGCGGATCGTGATGGAGTTCCGAGTGACCGATCTCGTGAGCGATCACGACCACCTCGTCCTTCGGGTCGGAAAGGAATGCGGCCACTCCCGCTAGTGTCTTGTCGGCTTCGGCGTAGAGGACGTGGAGGATCGCGCCGACCAGCAGCGAGTGAGAGGTCTTTTCCCAATGATTGCGGCGTTCCAGCGAACCTTCGGGATCGACCAGCACGTCGGCGACATTCTGCACGTCGCGCACTTCCCATTGACCGCGTCGTACCTCCAGCAGCGGATTGTAGGCGGCGGATGCGGCGTTGGTCGGATCGAACAAAAGCACGCGGCCATGCTGAGAGCGGAAGCCAGCAGTCAGCGTCCAGTTCTCACCCTTGATGTCGTGGACGATCGCCGAACCCGGCCATGTCAACAGGGACGGGATGACTAGCCCCACGCCCTTGCCGCTTCGTGTCGGCGCGAAGCACAGCACATGCTCCGGGCCATCGTGGCGGAGATAGTCGCCTGCGAGCTTGCCGAGCACCACGCCGTTCGGACCGAGGAGACCAGCGGAACGCACCTCCTTCTCAGTCGCCCAGCGCGCCGAGCCATAGGTCTCCGCGTTCATAAGCTCGCGCGCCCGCCACACCGACATGCCGATGGCGACAGCGATCGACACGAACCCGCCCGATGCAGCGATGAAGGCACCGGTCTGGAAAATGTGGGGCGCATATGCGTCGAAGCTGAACCACCACCAGAAGAAGGCGGGCGGCGGATAGATCGGCCATCCAAAAGCCATGAACCACGGCGGCCCAAGCTCCGGCTGATAGGCGAGCGCCGCTGCGGTCCACTGCGTCGCGCCCCATATGGCAGCGAGCACGATCAGAAACACGGTGATGACCTGACCCCAAAGAATTTTGGTTGCGGACATTGACGTCTCCTTCCGGTCAGAGGCTGAGGCCCCGTTTGCGGCCCAATGCCCAGTCGATGCCCCCGCCCGCGCGCATGAGTCCCGACACCTGGCGACCAAGCTGCTGTTCGAGCGTGCTGGCCCAGGGCACGAGGCGGAACCCCAAGCCGTCATCGATCATGGCAAAGCGACCAGAGCTGAGCGCGAGGCGCTGGCGGACGACGCCAGCCACCTTCTCACCGGCTTGGGTTGGTCGGTAGGTCAGCCCCGTCTCGCCCGCGATCCTGGCCGCAACAGAGTCCAGCTCACGCTTGCGCAACGTATCGAGCATCCCGCGCTCGAAGACCGTGCGCTCGCCGAAGCGCCGCGCCAGCCCTTCCCGGACAAGGTGATCGGTGCGGGCGTCCATCGCCCGGCGCACTTCTGCGCCGAACCCACCATTGGCGACGCCAGCACCGCGCTCGATCAGCCGATGGTCAAGCCAGGTAGCGCCGCGCGCTCTCACTTGGGCGGACAAGTCCAGAACCGATCGCGTGGCGAGTAGCAGCGTCGGCTTCGGCTCGCCCGCTTTGGCGATTGCGCGGACCTCCACGATGCCGCCAAGCGGCGGGCTGGTGTTCAGCGCCTCGATACCGCGAAACCGCACATGATGGGTGCGGCCGTCTGTTCCGTCGATCACGGCATAGGCCGTGCCGGTCAGTTCGTCATGCAACCCCTTATCGATCAGCCGGCCGACGATCGGCTTTTCCAGCGCGCCGCTCACGACGGCGTAGCTGTCGAGCGGGCGCTCCTGCCCACGATCCTTGAGGGCGTTGCCGATGGTCCGGATGATGTCACTGCGGGCTCCGAGCTCACGCAGCTTGTTTTGCGCACCTTCCGCTATCGCCCATTGTCCAGGCTCGCCTTCGGCGGCAAGCCCCATCCTCTCCAGATGCTGCAGGCGTCCAACCATCAGCCGGCGGATCTGTGGATCGTCGGGACCGGGCCGCTCGGGTCGCAGGTCGATGACGCCCAACTCGTCCGCAGCGCGGCCGATCTCGGTATCAAGCCTTGTCCATCGTTCCGCCGTTACGTCGCGATCGAGCGCGCGCTGAACTTCATGCTCGGGCTTTGGCCCCAACTCGGCGAACGCCAGTTCCTCGGCTCGCGAGCGCAGGCCGTGGCTGATATAATCGCGTGCGATGACGAGATCCTGGCCTTGGTCGTTGACCCCGCGCACCAGCAAATGGACGTGCGGATTGTCAGTGTTCCAGTGATCGACCCCGACCCATTCGAGCCGTGTGCCGAGGTCGGCCTCCATCTGGCGGACGAGATCGCGGGTGTATTCGCGAAGATCGGTGAGCTCTGCCGTATCCTCGGGCGAGACGATGATGCGGAAATGGTGCCGATCATCCTTGCACCGCTCGACGAAAACGCGCTCGTCAGCACGGTCGGACTCGGCGTCGAACATCTGGGTCGGCGCGCCGTCGCGGGTCACCCCTTCGCGTTTCAAATATGCGACATGCGCGGATAGCGGCATAGCGCGCCGCCCGCCGATCCGATGACGTACCGGCAGCGCCTTCACCAACACGCGTCGGTTGGAGCTGAACAGGCGGCTGCGCGCGAACGCGGTGCGGCCCTTCCCGAAGCTGGACTGGCCACGGCGGCGCGGTCCACCCCAGCCTGCGCGCTTCGTCCCGCCATGGAGCGCGGCGACACGGAGAACCTCGGCGACCAGGCCGCGTGCATTGCGGCCCTGCGCCTTGCTGCGCTTGGCCTTGCCTGGCCGGACGCGGAACGTGTTGTCCTCGCTCATGGCCTTGCCGATTCCCGCCCGGAAAGGCGCATAGTGCCATCATATACCTTGAAATCGCTTGCTTTTTCCTTCCGAGCGGCACGCTCGTCGACCGACGCCCCCGTGTGAAGCCATGGAAAACCAAGGGTTTTCCGGCGAAACGGGGTGCGCCTTGTATCTTGCAATCGACTTCTCGGGCACTTTTCTCCCTGATGCATCCTGATTTCCATCCGGACTACCCCTCTGATTGCTGCAGCGATCATTGCGGTCGACCCTCGCCAGCGCGGGGAACGAAGATGCTGTCGATCGGCGTTACAATCGGCCGACCAGGTGCCGTCGAATTCCCGGCTCCGGACTGGGAGGTTGGTTTATCGGCAACAGCGATCTTGTCCTTGGGTCGCGCCAAGCCAGTTTCTGCTGAGGCTGCGGATGTGCGGACGAACAGCGCCGAACGACGCCACGCAAAGCGATCACGCGGAGCGGCGATAGCCACTTCGACAACGCTATCGCTGCCGGTGATTGACCCAAGCCGCGCCAGATATGCAACTGTTTCGGCGGGCAGCGGACGCCCACGCGAAAGGTGTTCGTCGTAGCGCCCCGCCCCGGCGTTATAGGCCGCCAGCATAGCGCTCGGATTACCGTAGCGGTCGTGCATTTCGCGCAGAAAGGCCGCACCTGCCATGATGTTGTCGCGTACATCGAACGGATCAGAGCCAAGCCCATGGCGCGCACGAAGTTGCGCCCAGGTCCCGGGCATGATCTGCATCAGGCCCATGGCCCCGGCGCGCGATACGGCGCGGGCATTGCCAGCACTTTCCACCCGCATCACGGCCCATATCCACGCTTCCGGAATGCCGAACCGCCGCGCCGCATCAGCGACATGCGGTGCATAGGGATGAGGGACGGAGGATGGCGCAGGCGGCGGGTTCGCTTCCTGCGCCACTGCCGGTGCATGGCCGATTGGCAACGCGGCCAGCAGTGCGGCGGCAGTCAGCGCTGCGGCGCGCACGCACAGGGTCATAGGCCGATTGGTCGCGGCAGAACGCATCGATTCAGTCCTGCTCACGGGCCTTGCGCGGGCGGCTCCAGCGCAGCGACCAGGACGCCAAATCGCCCACATTCTGGAACAGCGCCGCACGGATCGGCTGCGCAAAGCTGGGATCGTCGATGCGCAGCGAGACGTAATCACCGGCCCGCTCGCCGCTCTCGTTCCAGCCCGCACCCACTTCCGGCCCTTCGCCGTCATTACCGCGATGAACACGCCAGTTGGGTGCCTTGTCGGCGCCACTGGGCTCAGCCGGGACAAGCGAGATGCGGATATCGAGCGTCGCCGTTTCGATGACGCCTTCGAAGCCTTTGTCGGTGCGAATGAAGCTGCCGATCTGCATGGGAATGTTCCTTTTGGTTGGAGTGTGAGACAGGAGGTCAGCGCCAGATCAGCGGCGCATCGGGCGTGTTTCGGGTGAGGACTGGGATCGCGCGGCCGAGCACGGTTGCTGTCGGCAGAGGGCCGAAGTAGCGGCCGTCAAGGCTGTCGGGATGCGCGGAGTTGAGAAGCAACAGCTCGTCGGCTCGAAGCGTCCGGCAGCCGCGCCAGACGGGCAGCGGACGCGCAAGCCGGTCGTGTGTCAGCGCGAGCGTGACCGGCTGGCCGTCGACGGTCACTGTGCCGCCGATCCGGCAGACGCGCTGTCCTGCCTTGGCGGCGACATGCTTCAACAGCGGCACGTTTTCGCCGAGATATCCGCGCACCGCCATCCAGCGGCCAAGGCGCTGTGGCGGTGCCACGGCGACGAGTGTGCCGAGCGGCGGATCGCGGTCTGGCTGTATCCGGTAAAGCCCGATCGGCGCGCTCGCGCTGGCGTTCCAGACGATCCAAGGCAACGGATCGGTCACCGCAATCGCTGCGAATGACAGGGCGAATGAAGCAGCAGCAATGGCTGTCGCGCGCGCATAAAATCGGCGAGTCATCCCTCGATCTCCCGCCGCTTGAGCCACGCCCGGTGGCGCTCCATCGTGTAGGCTCGCGGCTGATGTCCGGCGGCGATGCGGTTGTGGACGTGTCGCCAATGATCGGGGGCTGCGTCGCAGGGATCGACGCCCGCGCTGTCTACCGCGTCGATGTGACCGAGCACCTGGGAGACCTTTGGCCAGCCCTCGATGGAGAGCAGGATGTCGCCGCCGGGCTGCACGCATGGCAGCGTGGTGAACGGCTCGTCTGCACCGACGGCACGCACGATGCCGATGCGCGAACTGACCGTGCCATAGTCATTGGCGGACCAGCGAACGAACGCGAAGATGCCGCCGGGACGGAAGCTGACAATGCGGCGACGGCGATCGACGATTTCGTCCTTGGCGATCCGGCCGAAGCGGATCCAGTGCTCGATCCGCTTCTCAATCCACGTCAGTTGAACGTGGGTCATTTTGTCGGGGCGCGGGGTGCCGTGTCGCTGGTGTGTTGGTGAGACAGTCATTGCCGACTCCGCGCGAAGGGCGAATTGGCGCGCGGAAGCAGGTCGTTCTGGCCCGGCTCGCTGGTCGAATGCTTGGTGCCGAGATCAGCCCAGGCCTGAAGGTCGTCGACCGAATAGACCACCCTCCCGCCGATACGGCGATAGGTTGGCCCGGTCCCGAAATAGCGGTGCTTCTCCAGCGTTCGCCCGGACAGGCCCAGGAAGCGGGCGGCTTCCGGTGTCCGGAGATACCGGGGCGGCAGATTATGCGTCGTATCAGGCAAGGTTGGGCTCCTGCGGTCGGGGGTGGCAGGAGGCGAAAATGACGAAGCGCGCCCGGAGAGGTGGAGTATGAAGATTTGTGATCGCGGGGATGTGACCACCCCTGCCGAGAGCCGCGAAAGTTAATTCAGCGGATGCGCAGCAGCTTGCGATAGTCGCCGTTCATCAACGCAGTGGCGTCGCGGACGAGCCGGATTGCGAACGACCGCCCGGCCGATGTTTTCCATTCGGTCGCTGGCAGTTCGGCATCGTCTTCGCGGCCCATAGCGGCGGCAATCTGGCGATAGCTCGCCCCTGACATGCGCAAATCGAGCGCCTGAAGCATCATGGCGAGGCGTGCTTGCCGGTAGCGGCTAAGCAGCCATCCGCGTGCCGTGGGCCCCGATTGCTTACCGAACAATCGGCGATGGAAGCGCAACAGGCTCGTTACCCGCGTCGTGAAATCCTTGTCGAGTGGGATGATCGCCGCCAGCGGCTGACCGGGCGTCGGATCGCGCAGCCAAAGCGAATGTTCGTCGTCCGGGTCGGCGACGACGACATGCCGCCCCTCAACCCCCGCCTGATCGGCGAGGAGCGCGCCCAGCTTCAGCGGATCGACAGCTTTGGCATTTCCAAAACCGTCCGGCGCTGCATCAAGAATGACGGTGACGGCGGTCAGCTCTGGCCGCCAGATCACCGTGTCGGCAAGGTCACCTGGCGCATAGGCGAAAGGACAACCCCCAGCGCCGCGCGAAAGCGGCTTCGGCGGCTTGGCGTGCAATCGATCCGCGCGCTATTTGCTGCTCCATCTGCGCATGTTCGGCGCGGTAGTTGCGGTTGCGCTTCAGAAATTCGGCGGCGAGTTCGGCGCGACCGAGCTTCTCGGCCGCCTTCTCACTGCTATTGGTACGCTTGTTCGACGACCCAGGCATGACAGTCTCCCGGCCGCGACCGTCGCGGCCCGCGGACCCTAGCGTGGCAATGCCCTTGCGTATCGAAAAGCGTCAAAGCTGCATGCTGCCATGCATGCGATGCGCTGACGTTTTGCCAAAATGGACTGAAACGTTAATGCTTTAGCTCGCTGTCGCGCGCCAGCAGATGGGCGTAGCCGACCTCGGTCATCCACCGCGCGCGGGCCAGATGAGTGGCGTACATTCGCTCGGCGCGTTCCGGTTCCCGGGCAGGATCGATGTCGAAAATGACCGCGACTGCCTCTCGCCAATCGGCTCCGTCGGCGTCAGCGTCGAGCAATCGCAGATAGTCAGTAAGGTGCGCCTCGTCATAAGGCGTGATCACCGGTATGTCCGGTGCAAGGTCGTCGAAACGGCAGTTCATGGCATCGAATCCCCCCTCTTGCCCGCGACTGCAATAACGGAACGACCGCCGGAAAATACTTGCAAGTCATGCATAGCTGAACGCGCCTTCTGCAGGATCGGAGCCAAAATCTGGACGGCATTCCTTCGTTGCGAAGCAGTAGCCGGCGTCATTTTGCCAGCGCATTTCACCGACACGATCTCCTCAGATACCCTTTGTAGAGAATACTCCGTGGTTGAATGCTCTGCAATGATTGCCTTTCGTATCCATGGAGATACGAGAGGTTTTGGCCGCAAACTTGCGCCGCGCTCGCCGCGTTGCTGGGCTATCGCAGGAAGAGTTGGCGCATCGGGCGGAGATCGACCGAACCTATATCAGCGCGCTCGAACGGTGCGTTTATTCGGCGGGAATCGACGTTGTCGAACGACTGGCACGCGAACTGGGGCTTGAAGCTGCCGACTTGCTTCGCCGGCCCGATCGTGACGGGGAATAATGCCAGTCGCGGTTTCGTCCGATGTGCGCATTTGAGAAAGCGAAGCGCCCCGCCCGGTGGTCCGGGCGGGGCGCCTGGTCGACTCAGCCGTCGTTGCGACGGCCGTTCGGGCGCGACCAGATGAGGCTGAAGGTCTCGCCGCCTTCGTCGTCGAAGAGGTTGGCGTAGATCGGCGCGTTGAAGCTGGGATCGTCGAGCTTGACTGCGAGATATTCGCGGCCTTCGTTCGAGGTCTTGCTCCAGGCGGCGCCGATCTCGGCGCGATTGACGAGAACCCGGTGCGATGGCGCGTTGTCGTTGGTGCGAGTGTCCTGCGGGATGATGCGGACGCCCTTGGCCTGAACCGAAAGAGTGACGATTTCGCCGGTGTATTCGCCCGAAGCCGTCTTCTTGAAGGTGCCGATGGTTGCCATGATGAAGTTCCTTTCCTTGGATCGAACCGCCCGATTGCGGTCTCGATGGGTGATCCAACGGCCGGGACGGACGCCGCCGCACCGCTTGCGGCCGCAGCGCTAGCGAAGGACGGCGGGCGGCGAGTTTCTTGTCTCGCGAGGAATGACCGTTCGCTCGGGGCCCCCGTGCGGCTTGCCGCGTGGGGTGGGCAGGTCAGGGGAAGAAAGTCGTAAGCCCGCTGTTGCGGCTAGGGGGACGAGGCAAAGCCGGTCCCGGCCAGATCAAACCCATGGAGAGATCGCTGTCGGGTAGGTCGCCAAAGGGAAAGTGAATTCCGGAAATCGTAGCTTAAAAACGGGGATACGATGAAGTCCACTAAACGTCACCCTGGTCGACAGGTCATTGCTACACATTGCAACTTGCAGCGCAAATATAGGACAGTTTCCTACAATGCCCCGTCGTCATTGGTCTCCTTCGAGCGCCCAAGGGTTAACTTCGAAAAAGTGACGTTTTCAAGGGCCTTTTCTGCTGGACGTTGGCGACGGTTCGCTGTCGGCCCCTGGAGGTACGCAAATGCCTCTAGTCAATCTAACGTAATAAATGGCGACTCCGGTTTAAGCTGCTGACATCCGCGTCCGCTCCCGAATCGGCGCAGAATGAGGGATTTATCGTCGGATATGGCCTCGTCGAGCCAACTGTGCATAGTGATCAACGTGTATCGCGTGATTGCGAAGCTGGCATTATCAAGCTTTCCGCTAACAGACGCCGCTCGGTTCGGTGGACAAGTGGTTCCCGCAATTGCATGGTGCCTCGCGTTGTTGGTTCGATGAGCCCTCAGATAATCGCCATTCTGCGCTTCCCCGTGTGTAACAACGGCTTTGAACAGAGCGAACTTCTGACTATGTCCGCCACAGTGTCACATCGCCTCTTTCTCTATCTCGCGGCCATTATGATCGCGCTGCTTCCCGTCGAGGCAACCTATGCAGCAAATGGCTGCGCTCCCATGGCCGAAATGAACGCGGACGCTGGTGAATGCGGCGATTGCATGAATGACGAGCGCGGGCAGTGTCAGAGCTATTGCCTTGCCTTGTGCCAGACGCTCCCGGCTAGCCGCGTTTCGACTCTTGAGGCCCGCGATCTGCCGTCGCTCACCTTTCTCCTGCTTCTCGCCAATTCTCCGCCCTTGCCAAACGGAGGGCCGGAACCGCCGCCCCCGCGAATGCTCCGCTAATCCAATCAATTCAACATCAACGGAGAAATAACATCATGAAAAAGTACATCATCGCTGCAGCTGTCTTGCTTGGTTCCAGCTCGGCAGCCTTCGCCGCCGCGCCGGATCAGGTTGCCGCCTTGGCTATGTCTTGCTGCGACCTTGTGCTCGCTTGCTGTGATGCGGCCATGGACTGCTGCCCGTAAGGCATTGCCAAGAGTGTAAGGGCGGGTGTCCGGTCAGTGACCGGACACCTGCTTTTTTTTGTTCTCGCTTTGAAAGTCTGAAGCTGAAGCGCCAGTCAGAGCACTCGGCAAAAGCTGATCGTCAATCCCGCAACACCCTGTTCTTCCATTGGTTCTCCAAATTGGTTGCCTCATGACAACCCTATCCATGTCTGCGGCCAATATCGACCAACCGAATGGAAGCTGACGTTGCAGCCTTTGGCTCCCCGTTACCAATGCGTTGAATGGGCTTGGGGTATTGAGCGCAGTCATGAACCGCGGTGGAGAAGCAACTTTCGCTAGCTTTCACTACGCCCGGGAAGCGTTGGCCTCCTTGGTGATGTCAATCTCGTGCTTTCGCATCACCAACGCTCGACCCTCACTAGGTTCTAATTTCTTGCACCACCTTACACTCAGGTTTAAGGGATGATTGTGGTCGGCATAAAAATCTCTCGCCTGAAGCGCCTTTTCGCCTTGCTGTGCTTGGCGTTAGCGCTCGTGTATGCGGGCAGTTCCGCCTCGCAGTTGGCAAACACTATTCAGCATTCTGGGATTCAGTCGTCGGCACATGAACATTCGGTGCTAAGTGAAGTGCTCCCCATTGAGGTTGGCCACCACGCTGATAATGACCTTGCCGATGCATCAGATGATCAAGAACGCCGCGACATTGCCGGTGGGCATCATCATCATGGTGATACTGGTCCCAGCCTTTTGGCGACATCTGCGGTTGAATTGCTTGGCGTCATGCTGTTGGAAAACTTGCGCGCGCCCGCTGGCAATCGGCATGTTGACGGCATTGCCGTCGCGGGCCCAGAGCGCCCTCCCATGGTGTTGAGACTGGCCGCCTGAGTTCCCGCGCCTTGAGCAGGCGTGGGACATTCCCATGCTTGCGATCAAGGTTTTTTTACCATGTTTTCCCGAACACGTGCGTGCAATTGCACGCACGCTGCCCGCAAAGCGATGCTTTTGCCGGCAGCATTTGCCGCTTTGATGGCATCACCTGCATTTGGCCAGGACTTGACGCTGGAAGAGGCCATTCGGCGTGCGCTTACATCTGCGCCGCAGTCTGCTTCAGTTGCTGCGCAGGTCGATTCCTTTAAAGCAAATCGTGCTGCCGCCGACCTGCCGCCAAGGCCCAGTCTGGAGATTGCGACCGAAAACTTCGGTCCGCCGTCCGACAGTCTGTACGACCAGTTCCAAATCACCGGAACCTATAGCCAGCAGATCGAACGCGGCGGCAAACGTCAGGCGCGGGTCACTCTTGCCGACCGTCAGATTGATGTTGCCCTAGCGCAGGCAGTTGTCCGACGGCTTGAGATCATTTCCGACGTTCAGCTTGCCTATGTTGAGGTGCAATCGGCCGAAGCCGCCATCGGTGTAGCCCGCGAGCGCCTGGCAATTGCTCAAAGCGTTTCAAAGGAAGTTGATCGCCGTGTCGCATCGGCGCGCGATCCGATCTTCGCTGGAACGCGGGCACGGGCCAGCGTTGCGGAGGCCGAGGTCGACCTGGAACTGGCCGTTCATGCGCGTGACGCGGCATTGGTTCGGTTGTCCCAATGGTGGGGCGGGAATGCAGACGGGCTGATCGTCCCGATAGGCAGATTTCTGGATCTCGCTCCTGTTGCCGGGCCAAATGAACCATCGCCACTGATCACGGCAATTTATCAGGCAAGAGGTGCGCAGGCTGACGCAGCCATCGCCGTTCGTCAGGCCGATTCCGTTCGCGATGTCACCCTCAGCGGCGGGCCGCGCTTTATCGGCACGGGCGATGTTGGTTTTGTCTTCGGGGTTTCGGTGCCGCTCGGCGGAAGGCGACTTGCCGAGGCGCGTGTGGCGGAAGCCCAGGCCGAAAGGCAGCGGGTGGATGCTGAACGGGAGGTTGAAATGTTCAACCTCCGACGCGCTATCACGCTTGCTGCCGAACGGGTCGAAGAAGCGCGGCACGAAGCTGACGCCATCCAGACTCAGGTGCTTCCCCTCGCTGAGAAAGTCTTGAGCGAAGTTCGTGTCGGCTATCAGCGTGGCTTCTTCAGCTTTGCCGATTTGGCCGCTGCGCAAACCGCCTCCGTCGATGCTGCCATGCGCACTGTCGACGCTGCACGCGAATATCATGAAGCAAAGGTTGAACTGGACCGCCTGACCGGTCGCTTCAGCAATTTGGCCGAGGAGGCATCACAATGAGACTTTTCCAACTGACGATTGCGGCGCTGTTCCTCTTCTCGCTGACGGCCTGCGGTGATGCCCCGGCTGAAAGCAGCGAGGCAGCCGAAGGCGCTGCTCCAGAGGAATATGAGCGCGGTCCCCACAATGGGCGGATGCTGCGCGATGGCGAATTTGCGCTGGAAGTCACCATATTCGAAGACGGCGTGCCGTCGGAGTACCGCGTCTACGCCTATCGCGGCGACAAGCCGGTTGCGCCGGGCGATGTTGATCTGACCATCCAGCTCAAACGGCTCGACGGAGAGGTCAACACGTTCAAGTTTGCTGCTGAACAGGATTTCCTGCGGGGCGACGGCGTGGTGAGCGAACCACACAGCTTTGACGTTACCGTCGCCGCACGTGAAGGCGGCCGCCGCCATCGTTGGGAATATGCCTCATACGAGGGCCGGGTGACGTTCCCCAAGCAGGCCGCTGAGGCGGCGGGGATAACCACCGAGCGCGTTGGCCCGGCCAGCCTGTCCGAAACGATTGAAATCATCGGCTATGTTGAGTTGGAGCCTTCCGCCACATCCAACGTGGGTGCGAAATTTCCGGGCCGGGTGGTCAGTGCCGGTCCAAATGTGGGGGATTCCGTTCGGGCAGGACAAGTGCTTGCGCGGGTCGAAAGCGCCGACAGCATGCAGATTTATGCGATCACCGCGCCGGTCAGCGGCGTGATTGTGGAGCGGCGCACCAATGTCGGTGATGTTGCCGGAAGTGATCCGATCTATGTGATTGCCGACCCCAACCGGATGCGCGCGGTGTTCCCCATTTTCCCGCGCGATATGGAACGGGTGCGCGCTGGGCAGGAAATTCAGCTTGGCCTGCTTGAAGGTGATCGGTCAGTGACGTCGCGCCTGGGCAGTTTCTTGCCCGGCGCTGACCCGGCCACCGGGGCGCTCTTGGCACGCGCAAGTCTGCCCAATCGCGACGGGTTCTGGCGACCCGGAATGCGGGTGCGCGGGGTGGTGACGATCCAGAGCAGGCCGGTGCCGCTGGCGGTGCGGACCGAGGCATTGCAGGCGTTCCGCGACTTCACCGTGGTGTTCGCGCAGGTGGGCAACACTTACGAAGTCCGGATGCTCGAACTGGGCACGCGCGGGCCGGAATGGACCGAGGTGCTGGGCGGGATCAAGCCGGGGCAGGCCTATGTCACCAAGGGCAGCTACGTCATCAAGGCCGACATCGAAAAAGCCGGCGCGAGCCACGATCACTGAGGAGCGACATCATGCTTGAGAATATCATCAGGCTGTCGATCCGGCAGCGATGGACGGTTATTGTTGTAGCGCTGCTGATTGCAGGGCTGGGCATCTACAATTTCGGGCGGCTGAAGATCGATGCTGTGCCCGACATCACCAACGTACAGGTGCAGGTCAATACAGCCGCGCCGGGCTTCTCGCCCTTGGAGGCGGAGCAGCGTATCACCTTGCCGATTGAAACCGCATTGGCGGGTCTGCCGGGGCTGGACTACACGCGATCCGTTTCGCGCGCTGGCCTGAGCCAGGTCACCGTGGTGTTCGATGACGGGACCGACATCTATTTCGCGCGGCAATTGGTCAATGAACGCCTGCAAGGTGTGGCTGGAAACCTGCCTCCCGGAATGGAGCCCGCGCTTGGT
This sequence comes from Blastomonas sp. UPD001, assembly GCF_003426715.1. Classification (NCBI taxonomy): domain Bacteria; kingdom Pseudomonadati; phylum Pseudomonadota; class Alphaproteobacteria; order Sphingomonadales; family Blastomonadaceae; genus Blastomonas; species Blastomonas sp. UPD001. The sequence goes on along the minus strand of NZ_QKVT01000001.1, from coordinate 1,381,802 downwards.
CCGATTGCGACCGGGCTGGGCGAAATCTTCATGTATACGCTCGAGTCCAAACCGGGCGCGCGCAAGGACGATGGAACCCCCTACACGGCGGAAGATCTGCGCACCTTGCATGACTGGGTGGTGCGGCCGCAATTGCGCAACGTTCCCGGCGTAACCGAAGTCAACTCGGTTGGCGGTTATCGCCGCCAATATGTGATTGCGCCGATCCCTGCTCGCCTGTCGGGCTTCGGCCTGACTGTGGCCGATCTGACGAAGGCCCTGGAAAGCAACAATGCCAGTGTGGGTGCGGGCTATGTCGAGCGGTCGGGCGCGCAATCGGTGATCCGGGTGCCGGGTAATGCAACCGGCGAAGCGGATCTATCGGGCATCATCGTCGCCTTTCGTGCCGGCACCCCTGTACGGATCGCCGATGTCGCCGATGTCTCCATCGGTTCGGAGATCCGACAGGGCGCGGCCACCAAGGACGGGCGCGAGGTGGTGCTGGGCACGATCTATATGCTGGTCGGCGAAAACCCGCGCAATGTGAGCGTGGCAGTGGCCGAGCAACTGAAGGTCGTGAACCAGTCTCTTCCCGCAGGAGTGTCTGCGGTCACCGTCTATGACCGTTCAGTGCTGGTGGAAGCCACGATCGGGACGGTCGAAAAGAACCTTGCCGAAGGCGCGCTACTGGTGATCGTGGTGCTGTTTGCCCTGCAGGGCAATATCCGCGCGGCTCTGATCACGGCGGCGGTCATTCCGATCACCTTCCTGATGACGATTACAGGCATGGTTGAAGGCGGCTTGTCGGGAAATCTGATGAGCCTGGGTGCGCTCGATTTCGGGCTGATTGTCGATGGCGCTGTCATCATTGTCGAGAATTGCCTGCGCCGCTTTGGCGAAGCGCAACACAGCCTTGGCCGCTTGTTGAACCGTGAGGAACGGTTCAGCCTTGCCGCCAGCGCTTCGGCAGAAGTCGTCAGGCCCAGCCTGTTCGGCATTGCCATCATCACCATCGTTTACCTGCCGATCTTTGCGTTGACCGGCGTGGAGGGCAAGACGTTCCATCCAATGGCGATCACCGTTGTGCTGGCGCTCACGGCAGCAGCGCTGCTGTCGCTCACGCTCGTGCCCGCCGCCGTGGCAACGTTTGTCACCGGCAAAGTCGAGGAGAAGGAAAGCCGTGTGATGCGCGGTGCCAACCGGGCCTATGCTCCGCTGCTCGATTGGGCCTTGCGCGCCCGCGTCACGGTGCTGCTGCTCGCTGGCGCTCTTGTGGTGCTGAGCGGGGTGGCAGCCACAAGGCTGGGCTCGGAGTTCATCCCCAACCTCGATGAAGGAGATATCGCGCTGCACGCCCTGCGGATTCCGGGCACCAGCCTGACGCAGGCAGTGCAGATGCAGGCCGCACTGGAAAACCGCATCAAGCAGTTCCCGGAAGTCAGCCTGGTGTTCGCCAAAATCGGGACTGCCGACGTGGCAACCGATGCAGTTCCGCCCAGCGTGGCCGACACTTTCATCATCATGAAGCCGCGCGACGAATGGCCCGACCCGCGCAAGCCCAAAGCACAATTGGTTGCCGAGATGAACGAGGCAATCCAGCGCGACGTGCCGGGTTCGCGGTATGAATTCATCCAGCCCATCCAGATGCGGTTCAACGAACTGATCGCGGGCGTTCGGTCCGATGTTGCGATCAAGATCGTAGGCGATGATCTCGACGAATTGTCAGCAGCGGCCGACCGCGTGGTTGGCATTGTTTCGAGCATCGATGGCGCGGAAGATGTGCAGGCGGAACAGGTGACCGGCTTGCCGTTTGTTGAGATTGTCCCTGACCGGACGCGCCTAAGCCAGCTGGGCCTCAATGTCAGCGCGGTGCAGGAAGTGGTGGCCGCAGCTACTGCGGGTGCCAACGCGGGTCAGATTTTCGAAGGCGACCGGCGGTTCGACATCGTCGTGCGCCTGTCCGAAGACCTGCGGCAGGATCGCACGGTGCTGGAACGCCTGCCTATTCCGCTGCCCGGTGGCGGGATCGCGGGCGGGGCGGTGCAAACTGTGCCGCTATCCGAAGTCGCAACGATCACCGACATCACCGGGCCCAACCAGATCAGCCGCGAAAATGGCAAACGCCGTGCGGTTGTGACGGTCAATGTTCGCGAGCGCGATCTGGGGTCGTTCATTGCCGAAGTCCAGCAAGTGGTGGCGCGCGATGCCGATCTCCCTGAGGGGTATTGGGTCGAATATGGCGGAACCTTCGAACAGCTCGAATCAGCCACCCAGCGGTTGCAGATCGTGGTGCCGATCACCCTGCTGCTGATCCTCGGTCTGCTGTTTGCGCTCTTTGGTTCCCTGCGCGATGCGGCCATCGTGTTCTCCGGCGTTCCGCTGGCCCTCACGGGCGGCGTGGCAGCCTTGCTGCTGCGCGGCATACCCTTTTCGATCTCGGCCGGGGTGGGCTTTATCGCACTTTCGGGCGTGGCGGTGCTCAATGGCGTGGTGATGCTTAGCTTCATCAAGCAATTGCGCGAGGAGGGCCGCAGCCTAGAAGATGCCATCCGTGCAGGGGCGCTGACGCGGTTACGGCCCGTGCTGATGACCGCGCTCGTGGCATCACTTGGCTTTGTGCCGATGGCGCTGAATGTGGGAATCGGCTCGGAAGTGCAGCGGCCGTTGGCCAGTGTGGTGATTGGCGGGATTGTCTCTTCAACCATCCTGACTCTGGTGGTGCTGCCCGCGCTTTACGCTCTGGTCCACGCAAAGAGGACCGGTGAGGCTGACAATCCAAAGCCAGCTTGGCGGGATCGTTTCCGCCGCCGTCCCGCCGTTCAATAATCAGGATACCGCGCCATGATCGCTCAATTATCGCCAACCTCTCCAGCCTTGCGACGCTGGATCATATTTTCCATTCTGGCACTGGCCATGCTGCTGCTCGTGTCGGTGGACGCCTATGCCCACAATGTCGCCGAGGGGGACAAGGGTTATATCCAAGAAAGCAGCGGGGTGCTGTTTTTCCCTTTCTTGTATCTCGGAGCCAAACACATGGTCACTGGGTACGACCACCTGCTGTTCCTGTTTGGGGTGATCTTCTTCCTCTATCGGATGAAGGACGTCGGCATCTATGTGACCCTGTTTGCGATCGGCCACTCAACCACGCTGCTGTTCGGCGTGCTGACCGGAATCAGCGCCAACGCCTATCTGATCGACGCGATCATCGGACTGTCGGTGGTCTACAAGGCGCTCGACAACCTCGGTGCCTACCAGCGCTGGTTCGGTGTTCAACCCAATACCAAGGTGGCGACATTGGTGTTCGGGTTCTTCCACGGATTTGGCCTTGCCACCAAGATCATCGAGTTTCAAATTGCGCAAGATGGCCTGATCCCCAATCTGATCGCCTTCAACATCGGGGTGGAGATTGGCCAATTGCTGGCGCTCGGCGCGATCCTGATTGTCATGGGATATTGGCGCCGCACCGCCAGTTTCATGCGCTACGCCTTTGCCGCCAACACTCTGCTGATGACTGCCGGCTTTGTGCTGGTCGGTTATCAACTAGCCGGTTTTGCAGCCAGCTGATCCCCATTGTCGAGGAGCCCTCCCATGTTCAATTCCCAACGCCCCCGTCTCGAAGACCTGCCCACCACCGGCCAATTGCTGAAGGCAAGTGGCTTTGCCATCGTCACCGCTGGCGTCATCCTGACCACCATCGTGCTGCCGTCCGAATATGCAATCGACCCCACCGGCGTGGGCCGCACTCTCGGCCTGACCCAGATGGGCGAGATCAAGGCGCAGCTGGCGCAAGAAGCGGCGCGTGTCTCGACGCCGTGGCGCAGCGCCTCGGCCTCGGCCGCCGACATGATCCCGGCGCGGGCATAGTCGTCGAGCGTGAACACCGCGACGGCGGGCTTGCGGATGGCGAAGGCCGGGGCAGCGACGACGGGCGGAAGCAAGCCCTCAAACCGCTCCCCGCCTTCCGGCAGCTCTGCAGAGACGCGCGGGGACCAGGCGTGAACCTCGACGCCGACGTGGTGCGCGACCAAGCGCACGATGCGCTCGCCATCGGCGGCGGAGAGCGTTTCGCCAGTGTCGGTGATACCTTCGCCGAGTCGGTCGAGCCATAACCGGCTGTCGGGGTTCAGCATCACCTCGATGACGGCGGGGTCGTCGAGCCACGCCGCAATCGACGAACCGAGCGCCGTGCGGAGCATCCGCGCGCCGCGCGTCTTGGCCTCGGATTGCATCGGATGGACGCTCAAGGCCAGGCCCCTCAAAAGGACCGGGCGAACCGCCGCCCGGCTGTCGGGGCACAGCAAGAGACGCAGAAATACTTGGGTTGCAACAGTTAGTTATGGGCGAAGTAGAGGCGGCGGTATATACGGTGCTGGCGGCTACCTCGCATCCTGTCGGCTTCATCCGACGACCTTAATCTGGCTGATCGATAGGATTCGGCGACCTACCATCCTTTTTGCCGATTTCGAGAAGACTCCCTCGCCATTTCGCTCAAACATTGCCGATGGACGTCTCGGCGAACTGCTCTCTGCACCACCGAGCTTCACATTCGCTATTGCGAGGCGTTTGCATCAAAGATAGGGAGTCATCATGAATTTTGCGCGGGGGAATTTGATTCGTGGTGCCTAGTTTTCGTTCATCGTTTTTGCTGGGTTCTGCTTCGGCGATTGGCTCCCTGCTGGTTGTAACGCCGGCATACGCGCAGGCATCCGATAGTGACACCGCTCAACAAGAACTTGAGCAAAGCGCGCAATCAGACAGTATCATCGTGACTGGCTACCGCGGCTCACCCGTCAGCTCGACGGTACTGCCGGATAAGCCGGTGCTGGACACGCCGTTCTCCGTCAACTCGCTAGGCTCCGAGCTTTTGCGCGACCAGCAAGCGATCAGCTTTGCCGACGTCGCGCGCAACGATCCCTCGTTGGTGCTTGCTTTTCCGCAATTCGACGACACGGTAAACATTCGCGGTTTCTACCAGAACCTCATATACCGCGAGGGCCTGCCAACGAGCGCGCAGGTCCGCGTGCCGTTCCAGAACAAAGACCGGATCGACGTCTTCAAGGGCCTGTCCGGCTTCCGATTCGGCTTCAACTCGCCGGGCGGCGTCATCAATGTCGTGTCCAAGCGCCCCACTGAGACATTCAGCGGGTTCGCTTTGTTCGGCGGCGACCATCACGGTACGCTATACGGCCAGCTCGACGCGGGCGGCCGCTTCGGACCCGACGGCCGGTTCGGTGTGCGCGTGAACCTGTTCGTCAACGAGATCGATAGTTTCCGCCGCAATGTCAAAGGCGAGCAGCGGCTCTACAGCGGCATCTTCGACTGGCGGGTGACCCCGGACCTCACGCTCGAAGCAGAGTATGAGCGTTTCGAGAACAGCAACAACGTCTTCGGCCTCCTCTTCAACGGAGCCTTTGGCGGTGACGTCGAGCGCGCCCGCGCGCTGCTGCCTCTGGTCGATCCCGAGGATACGAACGCCCAGCCGTGGCTCGTGGAGGATCGCTCCCAAAGCGTCTATCGGCTGGGTGCCAGCTGGCGGTTCGCCGAGGGTTGGACGGCCCGCCTGTCCGGGCACAAAGTCGACGCGGATGTTCCGTATACGTCGGGGGAAGCCAACGATCTGCAGCCGGACGGCAGCTACACGCTCAGCGTCTACACGATAGAGAGCTTCAAGCCGTCTTACAAAGCGGTTTCGGCCGGTGTCGACGGCACCTTCTCACTGCTGGGGATTGGTGCTGCACTTTCGCTCGGGTACATCTACGACGACCGAAGCGCCGCTTTCCGCAACGGCTACTTCTTCGCCGACGCGTCCGAGTATCTCGGCGGTACGCGGCGCGGCAATCTGTTCACTGGCGAGACGATCCTTGGTTTTGTGCCTCCGCCGGGGACGCCCGGCAGCTTCGAGGGCGCCTTCGCGTCGAGGCGCCACACAGCCTTCGTCAATGCTACGCTGTCGGTCAACGACCGGCTCGACCTGCTCGGCGGTGTGACCTATGCCACCTTGCGCGGCTACAATCCCGACACGGGCGAAGAGACTTTCGACGATGACGCGTGGAGTCCCGTTCTCGGCGTAGTCTGGAAGCCGCTCGACCGCACGTCGCTCTATGCCAGTTACGCGACGGGTCTGGAGGAAGGTCAGACCCCGCCGGAAACGGCGGCCAATTTTCGGCCAGAGCCCTTCCCGCCGATCAAGAGCGAGCAGATCGAGCTTGGCGTGAAGCACGAATTTGGTCGTGGTGCTCTTGTCACGCTCGCTGCGTTCCAGATCGACCAGGGGCTGGCCTACGTCAACAGCGCCAATCTGTTCGTACAGGATGGCGTAAGGCGTCACCGCGGCGTCGAGTTCACGGTGCTGGGCAACGTCACACACAACCTTCGGTTGGCGGGCGGCGTCACCTATCTCGACGCCAAGGTCGCCGAAGCGGCAGAGAATGTCGGCAGCCGAATCCCGGGTATCGGCAAGTGGCGTTACTCGTTGTTTGCCGACTGGCGCACGCCGCTCGATCCCAATTTTTACGTCACGGGCGGCGTGCAGGGTGATAGCCGAAAGTTCGTGACTTTCGCCAATAACTTCGCACTGCCGGGCCACACCATCTTCGACCTTGGTGCGCGCTATACGTTTGATACGGGTGCGACCCGTATGACGGCGCGCGTCGGTGTCCAGAACCTGCTCGACAAGCGTCATTTCGAGAGCGTCGATTTTTATGGCGGGCTAATCTTCGGCCAGGCTCGCACACTGCGTGCCTCGTTGGAGGTCGCGTTCTAGCCATGCGTGCTCGGCCTTTCCTTCTTTGGCATCGCTGGTTCGGCATCGTGGGCGGGCTTTGGCTGTTTGTGATTGCCTTCACCGGCTGTTTTCTCGTCTTTTACTCAGAGCTTGACCGGGCGTTGAACCCTGACTTGTTCCAGGCGCGGTTAAGTACGTCAGCGGTGGACGCGCCGCTCGCGCTGGTGCTGGCTGCGGCCGAAACGGCGCATCCGGGCGCGACGGCAACCTATTTGCGGCTGCCGCAGCGCGCGGGCGACACAATGCTCGTCTATCTCAACGACCGTGCCGATAGCCCAGGCGCTGTGGGGGAGGACGGACGCGAGGTCTATGTCGATCCAGCCAGCATGCGGATCCAGGGCGACCGCGTCTACGGCGAATGGACGCTCGAACGCTCCAGCATCATGCCCTTCGTCTACAAGCTCCATTATGAACTGCACGGCGGCGAATGGGTCTATTGGCTGTTCGGCATCCTCGCGATGCTATGGACGATCGACCATTTCATCGCGGTCCCGCTGGCACTCCGCTCGGCGAAGCAATGGACGGACACCTTCAAGCTGCGCAAGAACGTCCGGGGGTATAAGCGCACCTTCGACCTGCACCGCTCGGGCGGGATGTGGATGCTCCCCATCACTGCGGTGCTGGCGTTCAGCGGAGTTTATTTCAACCTCCATGACGAATTCATGGCCGTGCTCAAACCGATCAGCGCGCCGACGGTTGCCGTTGCCGAAACCCACCCGACGCTGGCGGAGCCGCTTTACGCCCCGCCGGTCGATGCAGATGCGGCGCTGGCGGCGGCGCAAGCGGCACGGCCAGGGCTCAAAGCCTCAGGCCTCGGCTATGATGCCGCCAAAGGCTTGTGGTCCATCTTCGCACATGACGAGCGCGATTTGGTCGCAGACTATGGCGCACGCACGCTCACCGTGGACGCTCGCGGCGGGCAGGTGCTTGGCGACATGCATTTCAGCGAAGGCACGGCGGGCGACGTTCTCGTCGCCTGGCAATATCCGCTGCACAGCGGCAAGGCGTTCGGCTGGACCGGGCGCATCCTTATCCTGATGGCGGGGATTGCGACCTGCTTGCTCGTTGTCACGGGTTATGTGCTATGGTGGCGCAAGCTTTTGGCGCGTCGCAGGCATGGTGCCCGAGGACAAACGCAGATTTCACGAGCGCTCCAGCCCGCAGAGTAAGGTCTTTCGGTGCATCAGCTTTCGTCGGCATTACGCGAAGAATTCGGCCAGACATCTGTGGAGATTTCGTCGAGCAAGCTCTTGCCGCTTGCGTAAAGTTGCCCAACCGTTTCGATGAGCCCATCGCCTTGGCGCGAAGCTTTCGTGTCTTTGCGCCAGGCGCGCATGTCGCCGCCATGTTTTGTTATTGCTTCAAGTGCCTCTTGGATACGGCGTTCGCCGGTCTCCACGGTTTTCGCCGACGTCACATGCTGCGCAACCATGCGCCTTCTTCCCGGCGTCAACTGTTGCCATAGTTCATTTGCCTCGGAGTCTGCGGAAAGCGCTGCAAGGAGCTCGTGTGGTGCGTCGACGCGATCTTGATCGGCTACGCGAAAGCGCATTTCGACCTGATTGCCAAGCGTAACGCCAGCATCAGCAAGGACGTTGGGGGCGACGATGACGTAGTTTCGACCGTCTCCAGCGGGAATGAACGCGTTGCTCATCGGTACGTCGGCGATCTCGCCATCGACCCGCAACCGCGGATATAGGCCAAAGGGTAACTCGCTTCGCAAGGCATCGGGAAGAAACAGGACATTGTACCAAATCTTGCGCGCCCTCCCGACTCCGAACTTCTCGATCGGCGCTTCAAATGAATAGGGATAGATTGGCGCGCCGCTGTTCATGCCGCGACAGCTGTGTTCCCGAGATAGGTTTCCCCTTTCTCCACGAAACGCTTCAAGCCGTCGAGATCCTTCCGGTGCATCTCGCGGGTCCATCGAACGATGCCGAACAGGCGCTGCACGAGATTGAACGGCGGCGCGATGTCGTTGCGGAAATGAGCGATTACTAGCGTCGTGTCGTCGCTCATTGGGGACAGGTGGAAATGAAGCTCGGGTTTATGTGGCGGCCCCTTGCTTTCCAGAACGAAGCTCACCGTCGCGCTGTCCGTCAGTGCCGTCACTTCCTGATGGCCGAAGCGCTTGCCATGCTTGTCGATAAAGACCGTCCGCGCCCCGATTGCACCGTCTTCTCCCTCGACTCGGCACGCTGATCCGGTTTCCGGGGGCCAGGCCGACCATTCCATCAACCGCCGCTGATAGCGGATGGCGTCGTAAATATCTTTGGGCCGACCTTTGATGACGACCGTCTCGACATACTCGACCACGTGCGGCGTCGCAAAGGTGGCAATTCCGATGCCGGCCGTTGCCGCAGCGACGAGACTCCACACAAGCATGCACTCCTCCGATCCCACGCGACAGATAACTTGATTATCAAGATACTTGCCTAACGGTTCCTGTGCGGTCAAACGTTTTTTGATGAGCGATGAGCCGAACTATCGGGAAGGACCCGATGACGCAGCCGGGATTGTGGCTGCCTGCCGGGCCTTGCACTCGGCAGTTGATGCCTTGGATGCAAAGGCAGCGAAAGCTCTCGCCGTGTCACGCAACGATCTTCGGTGCCTGCATCTTCTTGAGAATGGACCTGTATCTCCAACGCAGATCGGTAAAGCGCTCGATTTGACGAGCGGGTCGGTGACGGTTCTGCTCGATCGGCTCGAGAGGAAGGACTTCGTGCGCCGGAGGCCGTCACCCCACGACCGGCGGGCGTTGCTCGTGGAGGCGACACCGCGGGTTTGGCAATCGTTAGCAGCGTTGTATCGGCCATTTGGCGAGGCATTGGTAAACCTCTCCGAAAGCTATGGAACCGAGCGGGCCCGCGACGCGGCGCAGCATCTTGAGGACGTTGCGGAGCGTTGCCGCGAGCAACTCTGACACGGGAGGTTGGAGCGCTCTTTCACAGCTAGTCGGGCTCGCTGACCGGTTGCTCGAAGTCCTTAGGTATCTCCTCGAGAAGGCTCTTGCCGCTCGCGTAACGGCGGCCCAGCGTCTCAACGAACCCTTCATAGCGTTTGCGCCCCTTCACCTTCGCGGCTGCATGATCCTCGTCTGGTAGCGGCGGGGTTACGGAAAACCAGAACCGGACGAACAGCGCCAGCGCCTCGGTGGTCAGGCCGGTATTGCGCTCCAGCCGCTGCACCTGCCGGGTGAGGCGATCCAATCGCCGCGAGAACGCCGCCTCCATCCGATCAGCACCGTCCGGTGACAGGTAAGACGCCACCGCCGCCTCCACGATCGCCGAGCGCGAAATGCGCCGCCGGATCGCTAGCTCGTCGACCTGCTTGGCGAGAGCGGGTGGGAAATAGACATTCAGTCGGGTTCGCATGGCAATGTCCTACATCTCGATGCCGTCGCTCGGGTCGAGCGAAGCTTGCCGCGCAATCCCCTGCATCTGGCGGCGCACCGCCGCTTGCTGGACAGCGTCATCGGGGCCGTCGTCGACCACATCGAACTCGCGCGCCGCCGGACGCGGTGTCTCGGGTACGATGGCAACATGCTCAGGAATCTCCGGCTCGCGGCGTAGCCCACCATTGGCAGCATCTTCCTGTTCGCGGACAATCCGCGCCACGTCGGTTGGGTCGGCGGCAACGGCGCGCCCGGTCCAGTCATCGGGCCGGACCTCGCTTATCACTGGCGTGGGCGCTTCCACGATCCGCTCGGCGAACCGTCGATCGCGGAAGTAGCGCGCCTTCTTCGCTCGGATCGGACGCACGCCCGCCACCATGACGATCTCGTCTTCGGGCGGGAGTTGCATCACCTCGCCAGGGGTCAAGAGCTGACGCGCCGTCTCCGATCGCGATACCATCAAATGCCCGAGCCAGGGCGACAGGCGATGCCCGGCATAGTTCTTCATCGCGCGCATTTCGGTCGCGGTGCCGAGCGCGTCCGACACGCGCTTGGCGGTTCGCTCGTCGTTGGTGGCGAAGCTCACCCGCACATGACAGTTGTCGAGAATGGCGTTGTTTGGGCCGTAAGCCTTCTCGATCTGATTGAGCGATTGCGCGATCAGGAACGCCTTGAGCCGATAGCCCGCCATGAACGCTAGCGCGGACTCGAAGAAGTCCAAGCGCCCCAGCGCCGGAAACTCGTCGAGCATCAAGAGCACGCGGTGGCGGTTGCCCTTGGGCGTCAACTCCTCGGTCAGCCGGCGTCCGATCTGGTTGAGGATGAGCCGGATCAGCGGCTTGGTCCGCGAGATGTCGGATGGAGGCACGACCAGGTAGAGCGTGGCGGGCCGCTCGCTCTCGACCAGATCTGCGATGCGCCACTGGCAGGCGCGCGTGACGGTCGCCACGACGGGATCGCGGTAGAGGCCGAGAAACGACATGGCGGTGCTCAGCACCCCCGATCGTTCATTGTCGCTTTTGTTCAGCAGCTCGCGCGCCGCGCTGGCGACGACGGGATGGACGCCAGCATCGCCCAAGTGGGGCGTCGCCATCATCGCGGCCAGCGTTTCCTCGATCGTGCGCGCCGGATCGGAGAGGAAGGCAGCGACGCCCGCCAGGGTTTTGTCGGACTCCGCATAGAGGACGTGCAGGATCGCGCCGACCAGCAGGCTGTGGCTGGTCTTCTCCCAATGATTGCGGCGCTCAAGACTGCCTTCGGGATCGACCAGCACGTCGGCGACATTCTGGACGTCGCGCACCTCCCACTGTCCGCGCCGCACCTCTAGCAGCGGGTTGTAGGCGTCCGACGCAGCCTTGGTCGGATCGAACAGCAGCACCCGGCCATGGCGCGCGCGGAAGCCGGCGGTGAGTTGCCAGTTCTCGCCCTTGATGTCATGAACGATTGCCGAGCCGGGCCAAGTCAGCAGCGACGGGATCACCAGCCCGACGCCCTTGCCTGAACGGGTCGGGGCGAAGCACAGCACATGCTCGGGTCCGTCATGGCGCAGATAGTCGGCATCAAGCTTGCCCAGCACCACCCCTTCATCACCGAGCAGTCCGGCCGCGCGGACCTCGCGCGGACTTGCCCAGCGCGCCGAGCCATAGGTTTCGGCGTTCTTCAATTCACGCGCGCGCCACACAGACATGCCGATCGCCACGACGATCGACACGAACCCGCCCGACACCGCGATGAGGCCGCCGGTCTGGAAGATGTCGGGCGCGTAGGCGTCGAACGAGAACCACCACCAGAAAAAGGCAGGCGGCGGATAGACACGCCAGCCGAACGCCGTGAACCAGGGCGCGCCCAGCTCCGGCTGATAGGCGAGCGCCGCAGCGGTCCATTGGGTCGCGCTCCATACGCCGGCGAGGACGATCAGGAACACGACGATGATCTGGCCCCAAAGGATTTTAGTAGCGGACATAGAGGGCTCCTTGATGGGTTAGAGGCCAAGGCCGCGCTTGCGGCCAAGCGCGAGGTCGAGGCCGCCGCCGTCGCGGACCACGCCCGCGATCTGACAGCCAATTTGTTGGTCGAGGCCGCGCGCCCACGGCACGAGGCGGAAGCCAAGGCCCCCATTTGCTTCGAGGCTTTCGATCATGGCGAAACGACCCGACGCGAGCGCGAGGCGCTGGCGGACGACGCCAGCGATCTTCTCACCCGCTTGCGTCGGCCGGTAAGCCCGCCCGGTCTCGCCCGCGATCTTCGCGCCCACCGAGTCCAGCTCGCGCCGCCGCAGCGTGTCGAGCATCCCGCGTTCGAACACAGTGCGCTCGCCGAAGCGCCGCGCCAGTCCCTCGCGGACAAGATGGTCGGTGCGGGCGTCCATCGCCCGGCGTACCTCGGCTCCGAATCCCCCATCGGCGATGCCCGCGCCGCGCTCGATCAGGCGATGGTCCAGCCAGGTTGCGCCGTGTGCTTTGACCTGCGCGGCGAGGTCGAGGTCTGATCGCGTCGCAAGGATCAACGTCGGCTTCGGCTCGCCGGGCTTGCCGATCGCGCGCAGCTCGACAATGCCGCCGAGCGCGGGGCTCTGCTCCAGCGTTTCGATGCCGGGCAGCCGGACATGATGGGTGCGCCCGTCCGTGCCGTCGATCACGGCATAGGCCGTGCCGGTCAGCTCGTCGTGTAACCCCTTGTCGATCAATCGGCCGACGATCGGCTTCTCGGGCGGGCCGTTCACGACCGCGTAGCTGTCGAGCGGGCGATCGTGCCAGTGTTCTCGCAGCGCCGCGCCGATCGTGCGGATGATGTCGCCGTGCGCACCCAGATCGCGCAGCTTCGTTTGTGCCCCGTCGGCGACCGCCCATTGGCCGGGCTCGCCCTCGGCGGCGAGGCCCATCGTTTCGAGATGCTGCAACCGTCCGACCATCAACCGGCGCAGGCGCGGATCGTCCGGGCCGGGGCGTTCAGGGCGCAGATCGACCACGCCCAGTTCGTCAGCGGCGCGGCCGATCTCGTTGTCGAGCCGGGTCCAGCGTTCGGCTGTCACGTCGCGGTCGAGCGCCCGGTGGACCTCAAGTTCGGGCTTTGGCCCCAGCTCGGCGAAGGCCAACTCCTCGGCGCGTGACCGCAGGCCGTGGCCGATATAGTCGCGGGCGATGACGAGATCGGTGCCCTGATCGGTGCGCCCGCGAACGAGCAGATGCACGTGCGGATTGTCGGTATTCCAGTGATCGACCGCGACCCAATCGAGCCGCGTTCCCAGATCGGTCTCCATCTGGCGAACGAGGTCGCGCGTATAATCGCGCAGATCGCTCAACTCTGCCGCATCTTCTGGCGACACAATGATCCGGAAATGATGCCGGTCGTCCTTACAGCGATCGGCGAACGCGGACGTGTCGGCGCGGTCGGATTCGGCGTCGAACATGTGCGTCGGCGAGCCGTCGCGAGTGACACCCTCTCGCTTCAGATAAGCAACGTGCGCGGATAGCGGGGCTATGCGACGGCTACCGATGCGGTGGCGGACGGGGAGCGCCTTCACCAGCACCCGACGGCCAGACCCCAAAAGGCGGCTGCGGGCGAAAGCGGTGCGGCCCTTCCCAAAGTTGGACTGGCCGCGGCGGGTCGGCCCGCTCCAAGCGCGACGCCCGTTGCCCCCGCTCATCGCGGCGACGCGCAGCACCTCGGCGACCAGGCCGCGCGCATTGCGGCTTCCCGCCTTGCTGCGCTTGGCCTTGCCCGGCCGGACGCGAAACTCGCGCTCCTTGCTCACGGCCGGGCCGCTTTCCGCGGAAAACCGGCGATGGTGCCGTTCGGCGTGTTGTTTTTGCTGGCTTTTTCCTTCCGAGCGGCACGCGCGCCGACCGACGCCCCCATGTTAGCCATAAGAAAACCAACGGTTTTCCGGCGAAACGGGGTGCGGCTTGTATCTTGCAATCGTCTTCTCAGGTCCTTTCCCTCCTGATCCATCCTGATTTCCTTTTGAATGAGCCGTCTGAACACTGTGGCGATCATTGCTATCGACCCGCGCCAGCGCGGGGAACGAAGAGGCTGTCGATCGGCGTTGCAGTCGGCGGATTGGGTGGCAAAGGATTGCCCACTTCGGGCGCAGAGATTGGCTTATTGGCGGCGACAATCTCCTTCTCCGGTCGCGCCATGTCAGCGTCGGACGCGGCTGCGGACGAGCGAACGAACAGCGCCGAACGACGCCACGCAAAGCGATCAGGCTGCGCGACGACAGCCATTTCTACGTCACTTTCGTTGCCTGTGACTGACCCAAGCCGCGCCAGGTATGCAACTGTTTCGGCGGGCAGCGGACGGCCGCGCGAAAGGTGGTCGTCGTAGCGCCCCGGCCCGGCGTTATAGGCCGCCAGCATTGCGCTCGGATTGCCGTAGCGGTCGTGCATTTCGCGCAGATAGGCCGCACCTGCCATGATGTTGTCGCGCACATCGAACGGGTCAGTGCCGAGCCCATGGCGCACACGAAGCTGTGCCCACGTTGCGGGCATGATCTGCATCAAGCCCATCGCCCCTGCGCGCGAAACGGCGCGGGCGTTTCCGGCACTCTCGACGCGCATCACCGCCCAGATCCAAGCCTCAGGAATGCCGAACCGCCGTGCCGCGTCAGTAACATGCGGCGCATGGGGATGGGTGACGGCGGGCGGCGCTGGCGGAGGGTTTGCGTCCTGCGCCAATGCCGGTGAATTGCCGATAGGCAACGCGGCCAGCAGTGCGGGAACGGTGAGAGATGCGGCTCGCAAACGCAGGTTCAAAAGCCGATTGATCGCGGCAGGACGCATCGGCTCAGTCCTGCTCACGGGCCTTGCGCGGACGATTCCAGCGCAATGACCAGGATGCCGGATCGCTCACATTCTGGAACAGGGCAGCGCGGATCGGCTGCGGAAAGCTGGGATCGTCGATGCGCAGCGAGACGTAATCCCCCGCGCGCTCACCGCTCTCGTTCCAGCCCGCGCCCACTTCCGGCCCTTCGCCATCATTACCGCGATGAACACGCCAGTCGGGTGCCTTGTCGGCGCCACCGGGTTCAACCGGGATGAGCGAGATACGGATATCGAGCGTCGCCGTTTCGATGACACCTTCGAAGCCTTTGTCGGTGCGGATGAAGCTGCCGATCTGCATGGGAATGGTCCTTTCAGTTGAAGTTGGACGATGGCCGTCACCGCCAGATCAGCGGCGCGTCGGGCGTAAGTCGGGTGAGGATGGGGATCGCGCGACCGAGCACGGTTGCTGTCGGCAGAGGGCCGAAGTAGCGGCCATCAAGGCTGTCGGGATGCTCGGGGTTGAGAAGCAACAGCTCGTCGGTTCCAAGCGTCCGGCAGCCGCGCCAGACGGGCAGCGGACGTGCAAGCCGGTCATGTGTCAGTGCGCGCGTGACCGCCCGGCCGTCGACGGTCACTGTGCCGCCGATCCGGCAGACGCGCTGCCCTGCCTTTGCGGCGACATGCTTCAACAGCGGCACGTTTTTGCCAAGATATCCGCGTACCGCCATCCAGCGGCCAAGGCGCT
>NZ_QKVT01000001.1:1358808-1366037 GCF_003426715.1 Blastomonas sp. UPD001 | reverse complement strand
CACCCAGACAGGACCCGCAGCCGTTCATTCCCGAGCCGATCGCGCATCACGCCGCCGAGCGTTTCCCCTTCGACCGGCTGATCCCGCTATTCCCTATCGCCGACATCAACCAGGCGATTGCCATTCAGGCGCGCGGCGCGTGCATCAAGGTCGTGCTGGTCCCCTGATTTGCGGGTGAATCGTGATTTCCAGCGATCCTGCCGATTTCGGCACCGCCCCCGACTTTAGCGCGGTGCCTAAACGGCGAGTCATCCCATCGTCTTGAGCAGATCGGCAATGGCGATATTGGCAAACCCCACCGAACTGTCGGAAATTCCGTACGGGATGATCAGCTGGTTCTCGATCCGCATGGCGCCGCAGGTATAGATGACGTTGGGCACATATCCGGATCGATCCGCATTTTCGGCCGTGAGCAGCGGCTCGATCGTGCGGGCGATCACCCTGGACGGGTTTTCAAGGTCCAGCAGCGCGCAGCCCAGCGCATATTTGCGCATGGCGCCCACGCCGTGCGTGAGCAGCAGCCAGCCGTGCGGCGTGCGGATCGGGCTGCCGCAATTGCCGATCTGGATGAACTCCCAGGGATAGCGGGGCTCCATGATGAGCTGGCCTTCTCCCTCCCAGCGGTCGAGCTGCGGGCTCTGCAGCAGGAACAGGTTCTTCCCGTCCTGCCGACCGATCATGGCGAACTGACCGCCGATCTTTTCAGGGAAAAGGGCCATTCCCTTGTTCCGGCCCGCCTCGCCGTCGATCGGTTCGAGGATGAACCGTCTGAAGTCGGTCGTCCGCAGCAGTTCCGACCGGATGGTCGAACCCGAATAGGCCGTATAGGTCCCGATCCACTCGTATTGGCCGTCGTCGTGCTGGAAGCGGACCAGTCGGAGATCTTCCAGCCCGTTGCGTTGCTGTTCGGTAACCGGAAAGATCACGGTATTGGAAAGGCTGCTGTCAACATTGCGATGCACCGCCACCGCGCTGTCGCTATCGGTCAGGCTGGTATTGTCCAGCTCCACCGACGTCGCCCACGAGCTCTGGGGCCACAGGTCGATCTGGCCCGAAGGCAGGGCAATTCCCTCGCGAAACGCGATCGAGCTGATATGGCCTTCGCCGACGGCGCGCAGCGACATGATGAAGCGAACGGCTCCTCCCTCGCATCCGCTCTGATCGGGATGCGGAACGATCGAAGGGTTCATCAGCGCAGCGGCTGCATAAGCGTATTCGTGGCAGAAATACGCGCCGATGAGCTTCTGCCGCACGGGTGAAAAGCGGGCCTTGTCGAGGTTCAGCACCGCCTGGACCTCGGCCCATCGCTCGGCAAACATGGCTTCGGTCTGCCAGTGCCGGTCCCTGAAATCGGCAAGCACCTTGCCATATTCCAGGTCGACCTCTTCCTCGGTCAGCGTCGCGATGGCGTCGACGAGCTTCAGCGCGCGATTGTCTTCCGCTTGTCTGGCGTGCCAGCTGAGGTGGAATGGTCGCAGGACCACCCGCGAGGGATCGGCAGAAAGCCGCTGATCATGGATATGCAATGGTCCGCGCAGCCTGTTTGTTGTTCGCGTCAACAGCGTCTCCCGAATGCTGGTCCAAGTCCGGCACCAGCGCTATCACGGAATGATAGCCCAACTGAAACGCCAATATGCTTTCCGCCCCGCAGTTCAGATTGGCTCCCCTCGGGTTGATGCCGTCCCGGCACAGCCCGCTGACAGGATCTGCCAGCGGTTCACCACGGTCATTTGCGCCGAAGAACCATTTCCAGGCAGCCAGTCCATGGTCGCGCCAATGCTGCCCCCCATCGATCGCATAGGCGCTGGCGCAGGCGTCCAGCGCGGCCTGCGCCTCGACCGGTTGCTGGTCGAATGGCATATGGCTGTAGGGGATGCCGAACCCTTCGGACCCGATCGGTCGAAAATGACCCGCCGCCGCCGTCTGGCGTTCGCAGATCCAGCGCAGCGTGTCGAACCCGGTCGCAAGCCAGTCGGCGCGACCGAGCGCATGCCCTGCGAGGATCAGCGCCTGTGGCATGCGGGGATTGTCATAGGCCAGCACCGCCTCGAACCACGTCCAGTCGGGGCGTCGCGACTGTTCCAGCAGATGTGCAAGAATGCCAGCGCCGCGCTGTGCGGCCTGGAGTGAGGGACCATGCGCGGGCCGGTGTCCCAGCATGGTGGTGCAGGCGAGAATGATGAAGGCCAGCGTCCGCGGGCTGTCGAGGCTGGCG
This sequence comes from Blastomonas sp. UPD001, assembly GCF_003426715.1. Lineage (NCBI taxonomy): Bacteria > Pseudomonadati > Pseudomonadota > Alphaproteobacteria > Sphingomonadales > Blastomonadaceae > Blastomonas > Blastomonas sp. UPD001. Next base: position 1,363,822 of record NZ_QKVT01000001.1, on the reverse strand, counting down.
ATGTGGTCGAGAACCTCGTCATACAGGCGGATGGCCCAATCGCGGACATGCGCATCGGGGTTGTGGACCGCTGTATGCGCCAAGGCCCAGAGCGCGCGCCCGTTGGAATCGTCCGATCCGCGCTCTTCCAGCCATTGCCGTTCGAAGCTCATGAAATTCCTGAAGCGGCCCAGGTCGGCATTCCAGGCATGCTGGATGAACGAGGCCAGCACCATCGAGCGATCAACCTGTTCGCCGCGACCGATCGCGGTCGTGACGTTGACCAGCATCAGCGCGCGAACGGCGTCGTCGAGGCAATAGCCGTGGCGGCGATCGGGGATCGTGCCGATCGCGTGCTGCAGAATGCCGGTCGAATCGCTCATCCGGCGCACAGCATCGAAGCTGGGCTGCGCCGTTGCGACCTTGGAGAAGGGCCGTGCCACGGTCCTTTCGATCATCAGTTCGACGGCCTCGGCAAATCTGGGCCAGATGGTCAGCCGTCCGCGCTCATAGGCCCGCCGCTTCTGGGCAGCCAGCAGATCGGGGTTGGCAAGCAGCGCGCATACCGCTTCTGCAATGCCCGAAACCGATTGCGGTTCGATGAGCACGCCCGTTCCGTCGGCCAGCAGCTCGCGGGCATGGATATAGGGCGTGGACACCACCGCCTTGCCCAGCGCCACCGCATAGCTCAGCGTGCCGCTCGTCGATTGCTGCAGATTGGGATAAGGCGTCAGATAGATGTCGCAGGCCTCGAGCTGGTCGAGCAATTCGTCGGTATCGAGGAACCGGTTTTCCCATTCGATCGCGTGGGCAACGCCGAGGCCTTGGGCGAGCATCTTCAGTTCGTCGCGATAGGCCTCGCCCTCGCAGGCGACGAGATTGGGGTGGGTGGCGCCCACGATCCGATAGCAGACATCGGGATGGGCCTTGAGAATGGCGGGCAGCGCCTCGATCACGGTCTCGAGGCCCTTGCCGCGTCCGAGAAGTCCGAAGGTGGTCAGCACCGGGCGATCGCGCAGATCGTGCTTTGCCTTGAAAATGGCTTCCCGGCCGAAGGGACGATCGGGCGCACCGTGCTCGATGACGTCGATGATTTCGCTGGGGGCGTGGTGCCGGCTCATCAGCCGTTCGCGCGACAGCGGGCTCATGACCATGATCCGCGATGCCCTGGCCACCAGATGGTCGATGATCCGGCGCTGGTTGTCCGAGGGATTTTCGAGCACGGTATGGAAGGTCACGATCAATGGAGCGGCGATGCGATCGACCAGATCGATGACCATCTCTCCGTCGGGTCCGCCATAGATGCCGAATTCGTGCTGAAGCCAGACCGCGTCAGTGGCCGCGGCGTTGATGTCGGATGCTGCAGCGCGATAGCTTTCGCGGTCATCGGCGACGATCTCGCGAACGCCGGCGCCGCTTTCGCCTCTACCCCTGGTCATCGCCCAGATATCGAACGTGACGTGATCGAAATAGCGCCCGACCTGTTCCACGACGTCGGCGGCAAAGGTCGCGAGCCCGCACTTTCTCGGCGCATAGGTGCTGATGATGCTGATACGGCGGGGCGATTGTCGGCGTGGAAGTGAGACGACATTGCACCCCGGCTGGCTCTCGTGCTGCGTCTCACCGGCAAAAAACATGCTGCGCCTCCTGATCTTTCAGGTCCGTTACGCTGCACTGCACCAATCGTTGCGTCCGCGACGCTCGAATCCTCCTGCGCGCTGGCGGGTGATGATTGCCCACCCATCGCGGATCACGAAACAGAGGCTGGCGAGCAGATGAGGCACGCCAACTCGCACATCGGACGCAGCACGAGGCGGTCCGTTGCCTCGACATTGCCGGAATTGCTGTTCTGGGTCGAAATGCAGTCCAGCAGCATTGGTCCGAGACCGGCCGACCAGATCGAATATCAGTGGCGGAGCGGGAGGGATTCGAACCCTCGATACGCTTTTGACGTATACTCACTTTCCAGGCGAGCGCCTTCGACCACTCGGCCACCGCTCCGCATGTCCTGGAAGGCGACCCCCTATAGCCAAGCGCTGCACCGCGCAAGCGGTGTTTGACGCGCGCGGCGCGGTCAGCCGACGACGTGATAGCCCAGCACCAGCCCGGAAATGCTGACCTGTTCGGGCCGGGTTTCGACATGCTTGAGCGTCAGCGTCGTGCGCGCGCTTTCGGTGAGCAGAATCTCGCTGCGCTGCGCCACATCCTCGCCCAGCTTGCAGGTGAGATTCATCTCGTCGCCGAATATGTCGTGGTCGTCGATGTTGAGCACCTCGCCATAACCGATGCCGATCGAGGCATAGAGCTTGCGCTCTTCGGGCAGCACCATGTTCGCCGCGTTCAGTTGCCGCATGATGCCGCGCGCGGCGCGCACGGCGTCGTCGGTCTCGTCGAACAGGCAGTAGAGATTGTCAGCCTCGGCCTTGATCAACAGCCCGCCGTGATCCTCGATCTCGGGCAGCGCGAGCCGCTTCATCTGGTGCACCATCAGCAGGAACGCCGCCACGCCGTGGCGCTGCGTCGTGCGCGAAAAGCCGCTCATGTCGAGCACCATGATCGCCCGGGTCTCGCCGAACACCTCGTGAATGCGCGTGGCGATCGAGGGCAGATTCTCGGGCTGTTCGATCATCTCGTCGAGCAGCCGGTCGAGCGTCGAGCGGCTGTTGCGCAGCGCCAGCGGCGTGTCGTCGTCGTCATGGTCCGACAATGGCATGCGAGTCTCCCTCCCGACCCGAAACCCAGAATGCATCGCCGCAGGCGGTTCCGCAAGCCGGAGCGCCGTGTTAGCGTCGGTGGCATGACAGTCTCTCGATTCCGTACCCTTGCGCTGCGCTCGGCCGCCGCGCTTCTGCCCTTGTGCCTCCTGGCTGCCGCCGATCCGCCGCCCGACCGTCCGGGGCCGAACGATATCGTCGCTGCCGCGCCGCCATCGGCCTGGGTGAAGATCGCGCCCGAAGACCTGCTGGTGATGGACCTGGCGCCCGATGCGAAGGGCAGGGCGCGCCGCGTGGTGATCCAGCTGATCGCCGCCCCGATCAGCGAACCATGGGTGGCGAATATCCGCAAGCTTGCCGCCGCGCATTGGTGGGACGGGCTGGCCATCGTGCGCGTGCAGGACAATTATGTCGTCCAATGGGGCGATCCCGATGGCGAGGATACGGCCAGGGCGCGGCCCTTGCCCAAGGGTGTCGCACCGCTGGTCGACCAGGGCAGTCCCCACAGGAACGGCTATGTGGCGGACCTTCCCAACCATGAGGGGCCAGGGCCCTTGGGCGAGTTTCGCAGCCCGCCGCCGGTGCTTGGGCCGGACAGCTATGTCCGCAATCCGCATTTCTACAAGTCATGGCCGATGGCCAACGGACTGAGGGCGAGAACCGGGGCGGTGGCCGGGGTCCCGCCGACATACGATGCCTGGCCGGTGCATTGCTATGGCATGGTCGGCGTGGGCCGCAACCTTTCGCCCGATATGGGCAGCGGGGCAGAGCTGTACACCGTGATCGGCCACGCGCCGCGTCATCTCGACCGCAATATCGCGCTGGTGGGCCGGGTGGTCGAGGGGATCGAGCACCTGTCCAGCCTTCCGCGCGGCACCGGGGCACTGGGCTTTTACGAAACGCCCGAGGAGCGCACCGTCATCCGGTCGGTCCGGCTGGCGACCGAGCTGCCCGAGGCCGAACGACCCCGGCTCGAATATCTCGACAGCCTGAGCGAGTCGTTTGCCGCCTATGCCAAGGCGCGCGCCAATCGGCAGGATGCGTTCTTCAATATCCCCGCCGGGGCGGCGGATATCTGCAACATTCCGATTCCGATTCGGAAGATTACGCAATAATGTAATAAAGTAACAAAATCGGTCGCGCAGGGCTGGAGGTCGGACTAAGGCCGGGGGAAACAATACCAGCAGGAGAAGACTGTCATGCGCGTTGGCACCGTCAAGGAAATCAAGAACCACGAATATCGCGTCGGCATGACGCCCGAAAGCGCCCGCGAACTGGTGCAGCACGGGCACGAGGTATGGGTGCAATCGGGCGCGGGCCTGGGCATCGGCGCGAAGGACAGCGACTATCAGCGCGCAGGCGCGAAGATGATCGAGACCGCGGCCGAGATCTTTTCCGAATGCGAGATGGTGGTGAAGGTCAAGGAGCCGCAGAGCGTCGAGCGCGCGATGCTGCGCGAAGGTCAGATCCTGTTCACCTATCTGCACCTCGCGCCCGATCCGGAGCAGACCAAGGATCTGGTCGATTCCAGGGCGGTGTGCATCGCGTATGAGACCGTAACCGACATCCATGGCGGCCTGCCGCTGCTCAAGCCGATGAGCCAGGTGGCCGGGCGCATGTCGATCCAGGCGGGCGCGACCGCGCTCGAAAAGGCGCATGGCGTTCAACGCGGCGCAGATGGCGGCAGGGCTGGGCGCGGACGTGACGATCCTCGACCGCAATCCCGAGGTGCTCGAAAAGCTCGGCTATTATTTCGAGGCGCGCGCCAAGACGCGCTTTGCCAATGCCGCCAATGTCGCCGATTGCGTCGCGCAGGCCGATCTGGTGATCGGCGCGGTGCTGATCCCCGGCGCGGCCGCGCCCAAGCTGGTCACGCGCGAGATGCTGGGCACGATGAAGCCCGGCGCGGTGCTGGTCGATGTCGCGATCGATCAGGGCGGGTGCTTCGAAACCAGCCATGCCACCACCCATGCCGACCCGACCTATGTCGTCGATGGCATCGTCCATTATTGCGTCGCCAACATGCCGGGTGCCGTCGCGCGGACCAGCACCTATGCGCTCAACAACGTGACGCTGCCGCACATGCTGCGCATGGCCGACAAGGGCTGGAAGGAGGCGCTGCGCAGCGATCCGCACCTCGCGGCGGGCCTCAATGTCTGGAACGGCCGGGTGACCTACAAGGCGGTGGCGGACGATCTGGGTTATGCCTATTGTCCGCTCGAAGAGGCGCTCGCCTGAAGCGCCACGCGCGCAAGGAGAGCTGCCGATGATCGCCGACCACCAGAAGCCTGTCGATTCCCCGTTCGGCCGCCACAGCGAAC
>NZ_QKVT01000001.1:1329509-1358708 GCF_003426715.1 Blastomonas sp. UPD001 | reverse complement strand
CGCGCTCGCGACAACGCTGCTGCCGCTGCTCCAGCGCACCGAAGGCGCCCGCGTCGTGGCACTGTCGTCCACCGGGCACAAGCTTTCGGACATCCGCTGGGACGATCCCAACTGGACCGATGGCAGCTATGACAAGTGGAAGGCCTATGGCCAGTCGAAGACCGCCAACAGCCTGTTCGCGCTCGGCCTCAACGCGCGGCTGAAGGACAGCGGCGGCCAGGCCTTTGCGGTGCATCCGGGCGGCATCTTCACCCCGCTCCAGCGCCATCTGCCGACCGAGGAGATGATCGCGCTCGGCTGGCTCAACGAGAAGGGCGAGATTTCCGATGGCGCCCGCGCGATGTTCAAGACGCCGACCCAGGGCTGCACCACGACGCTCTGGGCGGCGACCAGCCCGCTGCTCGAAGGCAGGGGCGGGGTCTATTGCGAGGATTGCAACATCGCCACGCTGTCGGGCGAAACGCCGGTACGCTACCGCGATGTCGAGCCGCACGCGGTCGAGCAGGACAGCGCCGAACGGCTGTGGGAGATGAGCGAGCGTCTGCTCGCCGAGGCCTGATCCGGTGAGCTAGTGGTCCGATTCTGACATTCGGTACCGCGTGAAGCCAGGCTGTGCGCGAATGTCAGAATCTCTTCGGACCACTAGATCTTTCTGATTCTAGTGGATTTTCCGATTTTGACATTTGCAGACCTATCCCAGCCGCAAAGGGATGCAAATGTCAAAATCAATCCACTAGCGGAAATCCGCAAAGGCGATGACGCGGCGGAAGCCGGCGCGGCATTGCGGCTGGCCGCCGATCACCTGCGCCTCGTGCCAGATATCGCCCGAATGATAGCCCCAGCGCGCGAGCCGCTCGGTAGGCCGATCGGTCATCCGGCCACCGAGCCAGCGGGCAAGCACGGGCTTGAGCGCAGCGCGGGCGCGGGCCGGGGCGTGGCAATCGCGCGCGCCCTGCCAGCTTTCGACATGGCGCGCGAGGTCGGACTGGACACGGCGCACGCGGCCCTGGGACGCCGCATCCATGGGAGAAGCAAAGGCCAGCATCTGCGCGCGCGCCGTATGGCGCGGCAGTACCAGCACGAGCGCTGCTACCGCCAGAAACAGCAGCAGGACAGGCCAGTTTCGCGCCATGGATTGCTCCGCAGGGGATTCGTCGCCGGTTGCCTGATCGCCGACGCCCGGGCACGAAGGTTGGCCAGCAGCCGTTTTGGGTCGACGAATTACCCCGGACGCCGTCGATCAGACCTGGGCCAGTCTAGGGGCGACCGCCCGCAATCGCGCTGTGGCAAATTGTCGCAAATGCCGGAAAATGACGGGGTAACGGGTGCGATCCGGCGCTTCGATCAGCTCAGGTCGACCTTGGGCGTGGCGATCACCACCTTGCGCAGCAGCCGCTGCACCTCGGCATCGCCGCGCCACTTTTGGGCGATGCGCTTGTTGAGCGTGGCCGAATACCAGCGTTCGCCCAGCGCCGACGCCTGTTTGAGCAAGGTCACCAGCGTCGCACGATCGCCCATGCACGAGGCGTGAAAGGCCGGCGTCATGCGCGTCTTGCGCTCGCCCTCGGCAAATTCGCGCCGCGCTTCGGCGACCAGCACCAGATGCGCGCTCGCGGGATCGCGCGCAATCGCCGCGTCGAGCGCCGCGGACAGTTTCTGCATCTCGGGCACGCCGCGCAGGGTCGCGAGCGCGCGATATTCGCGGGCATAAGCCTTGATGTCGCCGCGCGAGATATGCGCCCAGGCAAGGCAGTTGCGGATCGTGGCGTCGGACGGATATTGCGACTTGAGCTGTTCCAGCTCCATCACCGCGCGCCGGTCCCGTCCGGCCTGCCAGTGCGCACAGGCACGCTCGACCGCAATGGCGGGCGTGCCGGGGAGCAGCAACTGCGCCGTATCATATTCGCGCTGGGCGGCGGCATCCTGGCCGAGATCGGACAGCACATTGGCGTACCAGAAATGCGTGAGGCCGTCGCGCGGATCGAGATCGAGCGCGCGGCGGAACGAATCGACCGATCGCTGCGCGTCATAGCTCCACCAGTACTGGATGAACCCGTTGGCGCGATGTGCGGCGGCCAGCTGGTTGTCGAGCGCCAGCGCCTGTTCGACCGCGGACTTGGCCGCGCTGTACGCCCGGCTTTCGGTCGCGGCCCCATATTCGCGATAGATCAGCCACGCTTCGGCGAGGCCCGCATAGGCTGGCGCGAAATCCTTGTCGGCGGCAATGACCTTTTCGTACAGCGCGATCGCCTTGCGCAGATCCTCCGGGGTGCGCCGTGCCCACAGATCGCGCGCGGCGACATAATCGTCCGCGACGCTCTTGTCATGCGGCAGCGCCGCCGCCCGCTCGATGGGCGAAGGGGCAGGCGCGATCATCTCGGTCAGCACGATGGTCGCGACGACGAGCGCAGCCAGCGCAATGACGACGCCTGCGCCCACGAGCAGCCGCTTGCCGCGCCTGGGCGGCAAGGCTGCAGCGACGGGTGAAGATGCATTCATCGGAGATGGAGGATGCGCTGCAGCCGTTCCTGCCGCTGGTCTGGGCTGGGACAGGCCTCCTTCCTCGAGATCGCGCTGTTCTGCCCGTCCCGCCCAGGCGGCCAATTCATGCTCATAGGCGAACACCGACCCCTGCTTGCCGCCGGGGAGACGGTGAACGGGAAGCTCCCGTTCGCGTGCCCAGCGCATCACGGTCGTACGGTCTCGGCGGAAATACCCCGCGATCGCCTTCCAGCCGTCCAGCCTGCGATCAGAGTCTGCCGGCTGGTTCAAGGAATGTACCTGTCAATTGCAATGACACCCGAATGACGGCGCGGCCAAAACCCCATGCAATCCGCGCCCTATCCGCTGCCTATCGGCAGGCGGCGTCAGCTGTCCAGACATTATGTTATAAATCAGGCATATCGCACCGTGAATTTGTATCGCGTAGGCTGGGGAAAGCTATCGCAATCGATGCAGGGGCTATGTGCGAACGCGCTCAGTATATCCGGAAACTCCCGCAAGTCTGGGGCCGGCCGGGTCGGCATATCCCGTCCGCGTGCTAGTCGTCGTCATCGTCATCATCGTCGTCGTCCTCGTCATCATCGTCGCCCTTGCCCTTGCCCTTGCCCTTGCCCTTGACGCCCTTCGGGCAATTCCAATGATAGTGATCCTTGTGGACGCGCTTGGTGCACTTGTTCTCGTCGCCCGGCTTGGGTTCAGGGCTTTGCGGCAGCATGTCGTCAAACTTGTCGCAGGTTGAGGTGCGGGTATCGCTGGTATCGGAGAGCGGCTTCTGGCCGATCTGGCGTTGATCGCGGACGATATAGGCGGCTTCGTTATGCAGCGTCCTCGCGTCCATGAACATCTCGCCGAACAACGGGTCATATTCGTAGAAGGTCTCGACAAACATCACGGCGGTGCCGGGCAGCGCGGCGATCCGCTTGGCGGCCGATCCCATTCCCATGAACCCCTTGTCGTTCTTGCCGATGTCCTCCTCGCCATGGATCGAATCCTCGCCCAGCTGACCCTTGCATCGCTGCCACATGATCGTCTGTCCGCCTTGGCCGTTCATTTCGAGGCTGGAGACGACCGTTCGGCCCTGGCCATAGAGATTGAACCTGCCTGCCTGAAGATCGGCAGCCTGGAAGATGTCGTTGATCTGCGTTTCGAGGACCTGCTTGGAACCGAGCTGGGAGTTCATCGTGCCGATCCGGGACGCGTTGTCGGCAAGGGTGAGGGTGATGTGGCTGACCTTCAGCTGCGTGACGGCCAGATTGGCAACCTCGACCCCGTAAAAGCCGAGCCCGATGAAAATCGGCAGGCTGAAGGCAAACTCGATCAACGCCAGACCAGCCTTGTTGCGAAGGACGTGCACTCGACGGAACAAGGCTAGGGCGCGCGGCATCGACGGCCACCTCTTCAAAAAATAATTGAATTTCAGCTAGATAAATTGGATCGGCCAGTAAAGATTGGGTTAACCCTGATGCTCGGCTCGTCGCAAAGTGAAATTGGCTGCGCCTGCACATCGATCCGGCGACCAGACTTTCGGTATGGAATTCTATGGCTTTCCGCGCATTGCGGGCGTGCGGGGGAATGGCGACATCGCAGGCCGTAACCCATGCCCCGGTCGGCTGCGGGCGATGCTGATTTCGTCGTATCGGATGGTAGCGGAGGAGGGACTTGAACCCCCGACCTACGGATTATGATTCCGCCGCTCTAACCAGCTGAGCTACTCCGCCATCCCGGCAGGCACGGGCCGTTGGCCGGTGCAGGTCGCGCCCTATAATTGGCCGATGCGCTGCGGTCAAACCAAATTGCACTTTGTTCGTGCCAAGAATTCCCTGCGGCGCTTGCGGGCTTGTTTTCCGGGTCTGCAACCGGCAGATGGCTGGCGATGCCGTAACGGCCATGGGCTGGATCTAAGGAGGGAGTGCCGTGCAGGACAGCTATGACATCGCCATTGTGGGGGCAGGCCATGCCGGCGCCCAGGCTGCGATCTGCCTGCGCCAGATGGGCTTTGAAGGCACGATCGGGCTGATCGGCGACGAATCCTTCCCGCCCTACGAGCGCCCGCCGCTCTCCAAGGAGTATCTCGCCGGCGACAAGCCGTTCGAGCGGATCCTGCTGCGGCCCGAAGCCTTCTGGGCGGAGCGGGGGATCGACCTGCAGCTGGGCAAGCGGGTCACCGCGGTCGATCCGGCATCGCACAGCCTCACACTGAGCGGCGGTGCGAGCGTGAGCTATGGCAAGCTGATCTGGGCGACGGGCGGCACCCCGCGGATGCTCGACTGCCAGGGCAGCAATGCGCGCAACGTGTTCGCGGTGCGCACCCGGGCCGATGTCGACAGGATCATGGCGCGCATGGACGCGACGAGCAGCGTCGCGATCATCGGCGGCGGCTATATCGGGCTCGAGGCCGCAGCGGTGATGCGCAAGCTCGGCAAGCAGGTGACGCTGATCGAGGCGCTCGACCGCGTGCTGTCGCGCGTCGCAGGGCCCGCGCTGTCGGCCTTCTTCGAGGAAGAGCATCGTGCGCACGGCGTCGATCTGCGCACCGGTTATACCGTCGACCATATCGAGACCGACGAGTCGGGTCATGCGGTCGCGGTGCAGTGCGGAAATGGCGAGCGGATCGTGGCGGACATGATCATCGTCGGCATCGGCATCATCGCGCAGACCGGGCCGCTGATCAGCGCGGGAGCGGCCGGCGGCAACGGCGTCGATGTCGACGAATTCTGCCGCACCAGCCTGCCCGATATCTATGCGATCGGCGATTGCGCCGCGCATGCCAATGCGTTTGCGAACGATCGCGTCATCCGGCTGGAATCGGTGCAGAATGCCAACGACCAGGCCAAGGTTGCCGCCGCGCACATCCTCGATCAGGCGCAGGCGTATAATGCCATTCCGTGGTTCTGGTCGAACCAGTATGACCTCAGGCTTCAGACCGTGGGCCTTTCGGTCGATTACGATCAGGAACTGGTGCGCGGCGACCCGGCAAGCCGCAGCTTTTCGGTCGTGTATCTGCGCGGGGGCAAGGTGATCGCGCTCGACTGCGTCAACGCCACCAAGGATTATGTGCAGGGGCGCAAGGCCATTCTCGATGCGATCCCGCTCGATCTTGAACAACTCGCCGATGCCAGCGTGCCGATCAAGGAGGTTGGCCACGCCTGAGCCGGAATTTTTAGCGAAATCCGGCAAAAAATTTGCGAACAAGGAAACAATCTTGCCCTATCATGGGTTAACCCGCTAGATACGAACATACCATCGTATACGGTGTCCCCCAGATTTCTGCGAGTTAGCCATTCCGCTTTCCGTTCGCCTCACACGAACGTTCCTTGCGCGCTATGCCCTTGCTGGCCTGGCGGCATTGGCGCTCGCCGGCTGTTCGGGCGGAGACGAGGATCAGGATCGGCAGCGCCCCACGCCGGAGGTCGGCTTCGTCGTGGCGAGCGCCAGTTCCGTGCCGGTCGCGGTCGAGCTCGCAGGCCGGGTTGCCGCGTTCGAGATGTCCGAGGTTCGCCCGCAGGTCACGGGGCTGATACGGCGGCGTTTCTTCACCGAGGGCGCGTATGTCCGCGCCGGGCAGACGTTGTACGAAATCGACCAGCGGCTCTATCGCGCCGCGACCGCAGAGGCGAGCGCCAATCTCAACAGCGCCATCGCCAATGCCGAGGCCACGCGCATCCGCGCCGAACGGCTGAAGCCGCTGGCCGAAGCGCAGGCTGTGGCGATGCAGGATTATACCGATGCGCTGGCCGCCGCGCGCCAGGCCGCCGCCGCCGTGCAGCAGGGCCGGGCGCAGGTGCAGACTGCCAATGTCAACCTGCAGTTCACCCGTGTGCCCGCGCCGATCAGCGGGCGGATCGGGCGGTCGCTGTTCACGGTGGGCGCGCTGGTCACCGGCAACCAGGCGGAGCCGCTCGCGGTCATCCAGGGCGTCGATCCGGTGTTCGTCGATATCCAGCAATCGAGCGCCGATCTGCTCGCGCTGCGGCGTTCGCTGGCGCAGGGCGGCGCGGCACCCGCGAGTGCCGAGGTGTCCTTGATCCTCGAGGACGGCAGCGAATACGGGCCGCGCGGGACGGTGCAGTTTTCCGAGGTGATGGTCAATGCGGCGACTGGAACGGTGACGCTGCGGGCGCGCTTCGCCAATCCGCAAGGGCTGCTGCTGCCGGGCATGTTCGTGCGCGCGCGCTTCGACCAGGCGATCAACACCCGTGCGATCCTGGTGCCCCAGGCCGCAGTCACCCACAATGCGCGCGGCGAAGCCAGCGTGTTCGTGGTCGGTACCGGCAACACGGCGGCCGAGCGCAAGGTCCGGGCCGAGCGTGCCGTCGGCAACGACTGGGTCGTCACGAGCGGCCTCAGGCCCGGCGACAAGGTGATCGTGCAGGGCCTCGCCAAGATCAGACCCGGCGCGCCGATCCGTCCCGTTCCCGCCAGCAAGCCGCAGGTGATCGCGGCGCCCCGACCCGACAAGCAAAGCTGAGGCGCGGCGATGTCGCGCATCTTCATCGAGCGGCCCATCTTCGCCTGGGTGCTGGCGATCATCACGATGCTGGCCGGGGTCGGTGCGATCTACCTGTTGCCGATCGAGCAATATCCCGATGTCGCGCCGCCCCAGGTCAACATCCGCGCGACCTTTCCCGGCGCTTCGGCCGAGACGCTGGAAAACAGCGTCACCCAGATCATCGAGCAGCAACTCACCGGCATTGACGGCCTCTTGTATTTCAACTCGAGCTCGACATCGCGCGGACAGGTGACGATCAGCGCGACGTTCGAGAAGGGCACCGACCCCGATATCGCGCAGGTCCAGGTGCAGAACCAGGTGCAGCAGGCGCTCGCCCGGTTGCCGCAGCAGGTGCAGCAACAGGGGCTGCGCGTCACCAAGTCGAACCCCGATTTCCTGTTCATCGTCGGCGTCTATGACGAGACCGACCGCAGCACCAATATCGACGTTTCCGATTTTCTGGTCTCCAACCTGCAGGATACGCTCTCGCGCATCGAGGGCGTCGGCGAAACCAATGTGTTCGGCTCGCAATATGCGATGCGCATCTGGCTCGATCCCGATCGGCTGGCCTCGGTCGGGCTGATGCCGGGCGATATCATCACCGCGATCCGCAACCAGAATACCGAGGTCGCCGCAGGCGAGGTCGGCGGTCTGCCGCAGCCAGAAACCAACCGGCTGAACGCCACCGTGACCTCACAATCTCGGCTGCGCACCGTGGACGAGTTCAAGGCAATCATCCTCAAGTCCGAGCGGACCGGCGCGATCGTCACGCTGGGTGACGTCGCGCGGGTGGAACTGGGCGCGGAAAACTATTCTGCATCGAGCCGGATCAACGGCCATCCGGGCGCGGGGCTTGCCATCTCGCTCGCGCCGGGCGCCGATGCGCTGGCCACCGCCGATCTGGTGAAACAGGCGGTTGCCGATGCCAAGGCGAGCTTCCCGCCGGGTTACAACGTCGCCTATGCCAATGATTCGACGGCCTTTATCCGGCTTTCGATCGAGGAGGTGGTGCAGACGCTGATCGAGGCGGTGATCCTGGTGGTCATCGTCATGTTCGTGTTCCTGCAGAGCTGGCGAGCGACACTGATCCCGACCATCGCGGTGCCGGTGGTGCTGCTGGGCACGTTCGCGATCTTCTATCTCGCCGATTTCTCGATCAACACGCTGACGCTGTTCGGGCTGGTGCTGGCGATCGGACTGCTCGTCGACGATGCGATCGTCGTGGTCGAGAATGTCGAGCGTCTGCTCGAGGAAAATCCCGAGATGACGCCCAAGGAAGCGACGATCCAGTCGATGGGCGAGATCCAGGTCGCGCTGGTCGCGATCGCCGTGGTGCTCTCCGCCGTGTTCCTGCCGATGGCGTTCTTTGGCGGGTCGACGGGGGTGATCTATCGCCAGTTCTCGATCACCATCGTCTCGGCGATGGTGCTCTCCGCGCTCGTCGCACTGATCCTCAGCCCGGCACTGACCGCAACGCTGCTTAAGCAGAAACGGCATGACGGCACCGATGCCGAGAGCGGCCTGCATCGCCGCTGGCCTTGGGGCGCGGACAGGCTGGAGCGCGCGCAGCGCTGGTTCAACCATGGCTTTGCGCGCGGGACCGATCGCTATGTCGCCGCGGTCGAGAAGGTGGTCGATCGCAAATGGATTTTCCTTGCGATCTATGCGGTGGTGCTGGTGCTGCTGGTTGCCTTGTTCGTCCGACTGCCGACCGGCTTCCTGCCGACCGAGGACCAGGGCGCGGCGCGCCTGCAGTTCCGTCTGCCCGCGGGTGCGACTCAGGGGCGTACCCGCGAGGTGCAGCTGGCGATCGAGAAATACATGCTGAACGACGAGCGCCGAAACATCGCGGTGATGTTCAGCGTCGCCGGCGGCGGGCAGGGCGCGGCGGGGCAGAATACCGGCCAGGGCTTCGTCAATTTCGTCGACTGGTCGCAGCGCACCGCGGCGGAAGATTCGGCCGACGCGATCAGCGAGCGCGCGACCGAGGCGTTTTCGGCCTTCCGCGATGCGCAGGTCAACGTGCTGGTTCCGGCCGCCATCCGCGGGTTGGGGCAGACCAACGGCTTCAGCCTGCAGTTGCAGAATACCAGCGGCATGAGCCGCGAGGAGTTCGCAGAAGCGCGTGACAAGTTGCTGGAATTGGCCGAGAACGACCCCCTTCTGGCAGGGGTGCGGCTCGGCGAGCTTCCCGACGTGCAGACGCTGCAGGTCGATATCGACCAGCCCAAGCTCGCCGCGCTCGGCCTCAACCAGAATGACGTGAATACCACGCTCTCTGCCGCCTGGGGCGGGCAATATGTCAACGATTTCATCGATCGCGGACGGGTCAAGCGCGTGTTCGTCCAGGCCGACGCGCCCTATCGCGCGACGCCCGACGATATTGGCCGCTGGTTCGTGCGCGGCAATGACGGGCAGATGGCCCCGTTCAGCGCCTTTGCCCGCACCCGCTGGTCGACCACGCCGACGACACTGTCGCGTTTCCAGGGCTATCCCAGCTTCCAGTATGAAGGGCAGGCGGCGCCGGGCCAGAGTTCGGGCGAAGCGATGGACAGGATCGAGGAACTGGCGAAGCAGATTCCGGGTGTCAGCGTCGCCTGGTCGGGGCTGTCGTTCCAGGAGCGGCTGTCCTCGGGCCAGGCCCCCTTGCTCTATTCGCTGTCGCTGCTCGTCGTCTTCCTGTGCCTCGCCGCGCTCTATGAGAGCTGGACGATCCCTGTCGCGGTGATGCTGGTGATCCCGCTCGGCCTGGTCGGGGCGATATTCGCGGTGACGCTGCGCGGGCTCGAGAACGACGTGTATCTCCAGATCGGACTGCTCACGACGATGGGACTCGCGGCGAAGAACGCCATTCTGGTGATCGAGTTCGCCGAACAGGCCGAAAAGCGCGGCGCGCGGGTGATCGATGCGGCGCTCGAAGCGGCGCGGCTGCGTCTTCGCCCGATCCTGATGACCAGCCTTGCCTTCATCTTCGGCGTGCTGCCGCTGGCCTTGTCGAGCGGGGCAGGCGCGAACAGCCGCATCGCCATCGGCACCTCGGTGATCGGCGGCATGCTGACCGCAACGGTGCTGGCGATCTTCTTCATCCCGCTGTTCTTCGTGCTCGTCCGCCGGACGACGCGCGACACGCTGAAGAAGCTGCACATCGGCGAGCCCAGACCGGGGCAGGGTGCCGCATGAGGCGCGCGGCTCCGCTGATCGCGCTGGCGCTGCTGTCGGGCTGCTCGATGGCGCCCAAATATGTCCAGCCGGACCTGCCGGTGTCCGCCTCCTGGCCGGTGGGCGATGCCTATCTCGCGCAGAACGAGGCGGCGCTGCCGGTGATGAGCTATCGCGAGGTCTTCGCCGATCCGCGGCTGGTGCAGGTGATCGAACAGGCGCTCGCCAACAACCGCAACCTGCGCGTGGCGGCCGCGAATATCGAGGCCGCACGCGCGCAGTTCCGCATCCAGCGCGCCGCGCAGCTGCCGCAGATCAGCGCGCAGGCCAACCGCACGCAGTTCGACAACGGGACCGCCAATCAGAACCGCAATCAGGATGTCGATATCGGCAACAGCCCGACGGCGAGCCGGTCGACCGCGGGTACGCGCTATACCGCCGATATCAGCACCACCGCGTTCGAGCTCGATCTGTTCGGGCGGTTGCAGTCGCTGTCGGACGCCTCGCTCAACCGCTATTTCGGCACCGAGGCCGCGGCGCGCGCGACGCGCCTCACGCTGATCGGCGATGTCGCCGATGCCTGGCTCACCTATGCTGCCGACCGGTCGCTGCTCACGCTCGCCGAGGACACCGCCGCAAACGCGCGTGAGCGAGTGAAGCTGACCCGGCTGAGACTTGATGGCGGCATCGCCCCGCGCACCGATCTGCGCCAGGCCGAACAGATCCTCGCCACGGCCGAAGCCGATATCGCGCAGCAGCGCACGGCGCTGGCGCAGGACATCAATGCGCTGCAGCTGCTGGTCGGTGCGCCGCTCGACGAGGCACTGCTGCCGCGGTCGATCGCCGATGCCGGCGAGGCGGTGCGCGTGCTGCCCGCCGGGATCGATTCGACCATCCTGCTGCGCCGCCCCGATGTGCTGCAGGCCGAATACGAGCTTCGCGCGGCCAATGCAGAGATCGGCGCGGCGCGCGCGGCCTTGTTCCCGCGCATCACGCTGACGGGGCTCGCGGGGCTGGCGAGCAACGCGCTCTCCAGCCTGTTTACCGGCGCGGCCTTCAACTATTCGGTGGGCGAGACGGTGCGCTATTCGATCTTCGCGGGCGGCGCAGCGCGCGCCGGCGTCGCGCAGACCCAGGCGCAGCGCGATGCGGCGCTGGCGGGCTATGAAGGCGCGATCCAGGCGGCATTCCGCGATGTCGCCGATGCGCTGGCGCGGCGCGGGACGATCACCGAGCAACTGCGGGCCAACCGCTCGTTCGTCAATGCGGCGGAGGACAGTTTCCGTCTGACCGACATGCGCTATCGTGGCGGGCTCGATTCCTTCCTCACCAGCCTCGATGCGCAGCGATCGCTCTACCAGGCGCAGCGCACGCTGCTGACCACGCAGCTGATCGAGACGAGCAACCGCGTGACGCTCTACCGCGCGCTGGGCGGCGAGACGGTGGAGCGTCCCGACGTCTCACGGCCCTGATGTCGCGCGTTCCCCTCCCTTGCAGGGAGGGGAACGCGCTCCGTTTCATTGTTGTGATCCGGCCATTTCGCAGACATGCCGCTAACCACCCCCGCTCATCCTGAGCAGCGGGCGCAGCCCGCGTCGTCGAAGGACCCGCGCCTAGGCTGGCCGTTTAGCGGGGCCTTCGACAAGCTCAGGCTGAGCGGAGGTGGGGTGCAGTCATGCTACAATGACGAGAAATCGATTATTCTGTAGATCATCCGCTTGCGGATGGGTGCAATTGAATTACCATCGTGATCATGTCCGTCCTCGCCCAAGCAATGTTGGCCATATTCATCGCTGCAGCGGTTGTGGCGATAGGCGGATGGGCATATGGCACACGATACTGGCTTCCGATGTGGGCGGCAGGTTTTCGCAAGACAGAATGGCGCAGTCTTTACATGCGGCGCGCCATCAAAGGATATTCAGGCTTTATTTTGGCCGTGGGCATCGGCTTTGCCGTTGGTGGCATTGCGGAATATTGGGGAGGCGGTTGGTAGCTGCGCGCCGCTGAGCAATTCGCTTTTGCCTGACGCAAAAATTGGCAGCTCCCTCAACTGCCCCCTCAAGCCTCCAGCTCGACATCCCAATACAGCCAGTCGTGCCAGCTCTCATGCAGGTAGTTCGGCGGAAACGCGCGGCCGCGTTCCTGGAGCTGCCAGCTGGTCGGGCGGATCGGTTGGACCATCAGGCGCATGTTCGCTTGCGCCGGGGTGCGCCCGCCCTTGCGCATGTTGCACGGGGCGCAGGCGGTGGCGACGTTCTGCCAGGTGGTCTTGCCGCCAAGGCGGCGCGGGACGACGTGATCGAAAGTGAGGTTGTGCGGCGATCCGCAATATTGGCAGTGGAAGCGGTCGCGCAGGAACAGGTTGAAGCGGGTGAAAGCGGGATATTCGGACGGCTTCACATATTGCTTGAGCGCGATGACCGATGGGATCTTCATCTGGATCGTCGGGGAGTGCACCTCGCGCTCATAGGTCTCGATGACATCGACCCGGTCGAGGAAGATGGCCTTGATCGCGGTCTGCCACGGCCAGAGGCTCAAGGGGTAATAGCTCAAGGGGGTATAATCGGCGTTCAACACAAGGGCGGGGCAGCTGTCCGGATGCCGGCCTATGTCCGGCTGCGGATCGCGTACCGCCCGTTCGATCAAGTCGGGATGAAACATGGTCGGCTCAAACCCTCTCCCATTCGTCCGCTGCGCTTCCTATAAACCCTGATGCGTGACAGCCCCGTGACAATCCTGAAAGTGCTCGATTTACGGTTAATCAGCATGAGCGTGCGGCCAAGGTCAAGGGGGCGATTCCACAATATATGGTGATAAGTCCGCATATTGCACCCAAGGGACGGAAGGGCGCGCGGTGATGCGCACCCGCTTTGCGCCCAGCCCCAATGGTGCGCTGCATCTGGGCCATGCCTATGCCGCAGCCCAGGCGCACGACCTCGCGCGGCAGCTGGGCGGTGCGTTCCTGCTGCGGATCGAGGATATCGACGGCGTGCGCTCGCGGCCCGAACTCGTCGAGGCGATCCTTGCCGATCTGCGCTGGCTGGGGCTGGAATGGGATGGCGATGTGCTGTTCCAGTCGTCGCGCCTTGCTGCCTATGACGCGGCGCTGGCCGGGCTGAAGGCGCGGGACCTCGTCTATCCCTGCTTCTGCACGCGCAGCCAGATTGCCGCGGCCGGCGCGCAGCCGGGCCCCGAGGGGCTGGTCTATCCCGGCACCTGCCGCGCGCTCTCCATCGGGGAGCGCGCCGATCGCATGGCGCGCGAACCGCATGCCTGGCGGCTCGATGTCCGCAGGGCGCTCGCGCAGACGGGCGCGCTGGTCTGGCACGACATGGGCGCCGGCGAGCAAGCCGCAAGGCCCGCGCTGTTCGGCGATGTCGTGCTCGCGCGCAAGGATGCGCCCGCCAGCTATCATCTCGCGGTGACGCTGGACGATGCGCACCAGCAGGTCAGCCATGTCGTGCGCGGGCGCGACCTGTTCCTCGCGACGCATGTCCACCGGCTGCTCCAGGCGCTGCTGGGTCTGCCGGTGCCGCTCTATCGCCACCACCGGCTGCTCGCCGGGTCTGACGGGCGCAAGCTCGCCAAGAGCGAGGGCGCGGCCGCGCTGGCACTGTTGCGGGAACAGGGGGTGGATGGTCCTTCGCTGCTGGAAAATTTGCGGAAAGGGCTTCTTCCGTCTGGCATTTCCTGGGCTGAGCCCTCATATAGCCTGCCATGAACGTCATCATCATCTTGGGCATTGTCGCTCTGGCAATCATGGTTCTGGTCAGCCTCGTGCGCGGCCTTGTCGCCTTCATCCAGATGACCGAGGAGGACCTCAAAAACCCCGGGGTCGGCCGCAGCCATCAGATGCAGAACAAGATGATGTTCGCGCGCGTCAAATATCAGGCGATGGCGATTGCCGCGGTCGCCGTGCTGCTGCTGGTCAACCGCTGAGCCCTGGGGGCGGCGGGGGCGCAGTACGATGGTCAAGCTCAACAAGATCTACACGCGCACCGGCGACGACGGCACGTCGGGGCTGGTCGACGGCTCGCGCATTCCCAAGCATTCGGCGCGCATGGCGGCGATCGGCGATGTCGACGAGCTGAACAGCGCGCTGGGCCTGGCCGTCGTCGCCCTGGGCGAGAGCGAATTCGCCGCCGATCTGATCCGCGTGCAGAACGACCTGTTCGATCTGGGCGCCGACATTGCGACGCCCGGCGAGGATTTCACCCCGTCCGAAATGGTGCTGCGCATCGTGCCCAGCCAGGTGACCTGGCTCGAGGAGCGCATCGATGCGGTCAACGACAGCCTGCCGCCGCTGACCAGCTTCATCCTGCCCGGCGGCAGCCCCGCCGCGGCGGCGGTGCATCTCGCCCGCGCCATCGCCCGCCGCGCCGAGCGCGCGCTCGTCGCCGCCGCGCACGAGGGATCGATCAACCCGCAGGCGCGTATCTACGTGAACCGGCTGTCGGACTATCTGTTCGTCCTCGCGCGCCGGATCAACAATGGCAACGACCCGCTCTGGGTGCCGGGCGCTTCGCGATAATAGCGTTGTCACACCCGTGCACTGGACGGGTGATTACAGTATCGTCACCCCCGCGAAGGCGGGGGTCCCGCTTTTCGGCTTCGGACAGGATAGCGGGATTGCCGCTTTCGCGGGAATGACGGATAGGGGGTAGAATGATGATCTCCAGCGCTACGTCCTCTCCCGGACGCGCAGTTTCCCGAGAAGCCGACCTCGCTCACCGCTTCGCCCAGATACGCACCCTTACGCTCGATCTCGTCGCGCCGCTGTCGGATGCCGACGCCACCGTCCAGTCGATGGACGATGCCTCGCCGGCCAAATGGCATCTGGCGCACACGAGCTGGTTCTTCGAGACCTTCGTGCTGCGCGATCATGTGCTGGGCTACGAAGCCTTCGATCCGAATTACGCCTTCCTGTTCAACAGCTATTACGAGGCCGAGGGCGCACGGCATGCGCGGCCCCGGCGCGGGATGCTCACCCGGCCCTCGCTCGACGAGATCCGCGCCTATCGCGCGCATGTCGATGCGGCGGTGCAGGCCGCCTTGCCAACGCTCGGTAACGAGGCGCTCGATCTGGTCGAACTCGGGCTGAACCACGAGCAGCAGCATCAGGAGCTCTTGCTGACCGATCTCTTGCACCTGTTCGCGCAGAACCCGCTGCATCCCGCGGTCTGGCCTGCAGTGCCGATGGCCTCGGTCGAGACCGCGCCGCTCGAATGGATCGAGGGGCCGACAGGGCAGGTCGAGATCGGCCATGCGGGCGAGGGCTTCGCGTTCGATTGCGAAGGGCCGCGCCATGCGGTGCTGCTCACCCCCTATGCGCTTGCCAGCCGCCCGGTGACCAATGGCGAATGGGCCGCGTTCATCGCCGATGGCGGCTATGGCGACCCGCGCCACTGGCTGTCCGATGGCTGGGCCTGGGTGAAGGCGGAAGGCATCAGCGCGCCGCTCTACTGGCAGCA
Organism: Blastomonas sp. UPD001; assembly: GCF_003426715.1. NCBI lineage: Bacteria > Pseudomonadati > Pseudomonadota > Alphaproteobacteria > Sphingomonadales > Blastomonadaceae > Blastomonas > Blastomonas sp. UPD001. The sequence goes on along the minus strand of NZ_QKVT01000001.1, from coordinate 1,343,087 downwards.
GGACGAGGACGGCGGCTGGATGCAGTTCGGGCTCGATGGCCTGCGCAGCGTCGATCCGGCCGCACCGGTCACGCATGTCAGCCTGTACGAGGCGGACGCCTATGCCAGCTGGGCGGGTGCGCGTCTGCCGACCGAGCAGGAATGGGAGACGGTCGCAACGGCGCACGATCCCGTTTCGGGCAACCAGCTCGACCGAGCCGGACCCGTGCGACCGCGCGCCGATGCGGCGGCGGCGATGTTCGGCAATGTCTGGCAATGGACCGGCAGCGCCTATCGCCCCTATCCCGGCTTCCGGGCGGCAGAGGGTGCGGTGGGCGAATATAATGGCAAGTTCATGTCGGGCCAGTTCGTGCTGCGCGGATCGAGCTGTGCAACCCCGCGCGGTTCCGTGCGTCCCAGTTATCGCAACTTCTTCTATCCCCATCAGCGCTGGCAGTTCACCGGTCTCAGGCTCGCCAAGGACCTCAGCTGACCCCGCACAGGAGACTCTCTCTTGGCTACCCTGATCGACTCGCCCGAAGCCCAGACCGCAGCCGCATCGGGTGAAGCCGACCCCGCCTTCCGCGCCGACGTTCTAGCCTGTTTCCGCGACACGCGCCGCGCGATCCCGGCGCGTTGGTTCTACGACAAGACCGGCTCCGAACTGTTCGAGGCGATCACCGACCTTCCCGAATATTACCCCACCCGCACCGAGACTGGCTTGCTCGAGCGCTATTGCGGCGAGGTGGCCCAGATGGGCGGCAAGGGCCGTGCGGTGGTCGAGTTCGGCTCGGGCTCCTCGGTCAAGACCCCGCATCTGCTGCGCGCTGTACAGGGCAAGCACTATGTGCCGATCGACATTTCGGGCGAGTTCCTGCGCGAATCCGCCGCTGCGCTCGCCAGTGACTTTCCGGACCTGGCCGTGCACCCGCTCGAGGGCGATTTCATGCGGCCGCTCAAGCTTCCCGAGGCGGTGGCAGGCGAACCCAAGCTGGGCTTCTTTCCCGGTTCGACCATCGGCAACATGGTCGCGCGCAGCTCGCTCGACCTGCTCCGCTCGATGCGCGAGACGCTGGGCGTCGGATCGCTGCTGCTGATCGGCATGGACCGGATCAAGTCTCCCGATATCCTGATCCCCGCCTATGACGATGCGCAGGGGGTGACCGCGCGGTTCAACCTCAACCTGCTCCACCGCATCAACCGCGAACTGGAAGGCACGATTCCTGTCGATCGCTTCCGCCATGTCGCGCGCTGGAACGACGGCTATGCCCGGATCGAGATGCACCTCGAAGCGATGGAAGACCTGAGCTTCACCGTGCTCGGCGAGCGCTTCTCGATGCGCCAGGGCGAGACCATCCATACCGAAAACAGCCACAAATACGGCCCTCGCGACGCGCGACTGCTGCTGCGCGCGGGCGGCTGGACGGTGCGGCACGAATGGACCGATCCCGACGATTGGTTCGCGCTCATCCTGGCAGAGGCGAAGCCGTTCCAGACGGCGCCCTGATCGCGTTACCAGTCGAGCCGATTGCCCTGATAATCGAGAAAGGCGCCGCTATCCGCGACGCTGAGCCTGGCGATCACCTTGCGATAGCCGCCGATGCTGGTTGATGGATCGATCTGCGCGCCCGGGCCGCCCATATCGGTCTGCACCCAGCCGGGATGGATCATCGCCAGTGTCAGGCCGCTGTCCTTCCAGTCGATGGCCAGCGAGCGCCAGGCCGCGTTGAGCGCTGCCTTGGAACTGCGATAGGCAAGGATGCCGCCGCTGTCATTCGCGGCAATGCTGCCCAGGATCGAGGACAGCGCTACCATCTTGCGCTGGTCCGAGGCGAGCACATTGGGCTTGAGGCGCAGCGCCAATTCGGTCGGCGCGATGACATTGGCGAGGAACGTCTCGGACCATTTCTCCCGGTCGAACTGCTGCGGGCCCAGAATTCCGGCATTGGCGATCAGCACATCGATCGCGCGGTCGCCGATAGCGGCCTTCAACTCCTCCAGCGCTTGTGGGTTCAGGGCATCATAGGCGTGGATTTCAGCGCCGGTGGCGGCCAGCGCTTCCGCCGCTTGCGGATCGCGCGCGGTCGCAACGACGGTCCAGCCATCGGCGGCATATTGCCGGGCAAACTCCAACCCGAGACCGCGATTGGCACCGGTAATCAGCACTGTAGGCATGGACTTGCTCCTTGTGCGGGCGGAGATCAGCCCGCCAGCTTCTTCATGACCAGATACCAGTGGTCGAGACCCTTGTAGAAATCCTCGACGCGGATGCGTTCGTTGAGGCCGTGCGCGAAGATATCCGCGCTGCGCATCGCGGCATTGCCGATGCCCACGGTGTTCATCCCCAGCGCGCGATAGTGCATGCCGTCGGTGCCGCCCGACGACAGCTCGGGCACGATCGGAAGGCCGGGATAGCGCGCATCGAGGCTGGCCATGATCGCGGCGCGCACCTCGGGCGTCAGCGTGGATTCGGGGCTCTCGACCACATCGGTCATCAGCTTGAACTTCACGCCGTCATTGCCGATCGCCTTGGCGAGCGCGGCCTGGGTCGCTGCCGCGCCGCCCTCGCCGGGCATGATGCGGCAGTTGACCGTCGCGGTCGCCGATTGCGGCAATGCGTTTTCGGCATGGCCGCCGCGCAGCATGGTGGCAACGCACGTGGTACGCATCTGCGTCGAGATGCCAGGATCGGCGAGCAGCTTGGCGCGCGGGGCGGGGTCTTCCGGATTGGCGGCAAAGGCCTGCATCGCCTGGCCCATCTCGCCCGGCGTCAGCTTGCCCATCGCGGCGAAATAGCTGCGCACCAGGGGGCTCGCATTGACCGGAAAGCGATGGGCCTGGATCTTGCCGAGCGCCTGCGCGAGTTCGTAGATCGCATTGTCGGCGCGCGGGCGCGACGAATGGCCGCCGGGATTGGTGACGGTGAGCTCGAACGTCGCGAAGGTCTTCTCGCCCGCCTGCACCTGGTACATGACCGGCTTGAAATCCTCGGTCATCGCCACGCCGCCGGCATCGCCGTTGAGCACCAGCGCCGGCTTGATCGTTTCCGCCACCATCTTTGCCTGCGCGCGGGTGGAGATCATGCCGGTCTCCTCGTCGCCCGAGAAGACGAGATACATATCGCGCTTGGGCGCCCAGCCTTCCTTTTTCAGCCGGATGAAATTGTGCGTGAGCGTCGCGACACCATATTTGTTGTCGAGCGATCCGCGACCGAAGAAATAGCCGTTTTCCTCCACGAGCTTGAACGGAGGGCGCTCCCAGTCCTCGGGCAGCGCCTCGACCACGTCCATATGGCCCAGGAACACGATCGGCCCCGCCTTGGGCTTGCCCTTGGCGGCATAGCGCACCACCAGCCCCTGGGTGGGCTCGCCCTCGCTGTCATAATCGGTGATCGTGATGTCGCTTTCGGCGAAACCGGCCTTGAGCAGCTGCTCCTTGAGATAGCCGGTCATCACGCCCATCTGCTTGTGCCCGCGCGCGGTGCGGATGCCGACGACATCGCTGTAGAGCTGGCGCGCGGCGAGTTCGTTGGGCGTGCGCTGCGGGGCAGGGGCCTGCGCCGTGGCAGGCAGGGTCGTCGCTGCTGCAAGAGCGGCCAGGCCCGTGGCCAGCGCCAGGTTCATCACGGTTTTCATGGTATTCAGCGTCCCCTTTTCTATCGCCCGCGCATCTCGCCAAAGCCGGTCGAAGCGACTATAGCGTCCGCATACTCTTGGAGAACAATTCATGTCGGCCCACAACCCCTCTTTGCGACCCTGGCGCGATATCGATCGGCGCAAGTGCCGCCAGATCATGGTCGGCAAAGTGCCGGTGGGTGGCGATGCGCCGGTCAGCGTGCAGACGATGACCAACACGCTGACCTCCGACGCGAAGGCGACGATCGACCAGATCCGCCGCTGCGAAGAGGCCGGGGTCGATATCATCCGCGTCTCGTGCCCCGATGTCGAATCCACCGCCGCGATGAAGCAGATCGTCCGCGCCTCGCGCGTGCCGATCGTCGCGGACATCCATTTCCACTACAAGCGCGCGCTTGAAGCCGCCGATGCGGGCGCGGCGTGCCTGCGCATCAACCCGGGCAATATCGGATCGTCGGAGCGCGTGCGCGAGGTGGTCAATGCCGCCAAGGCCAATGGCTGTGCGATCCGCATCGGCGTCAATGCAGGGAGCCTCGAGAAGGACCTGCTCGAGAAATATGGCGAGCCGTGCCCCGAGGCGCTGGTCGAAAGCGCGCTCGACCATATCAAGCTGCTGCAGGACCATGATTTCCACGAGTTCAAGGTCGCGGTGAAGGCGAGCGACGTGTTCCTCGCGGTCGCGGCGTACCAGCAGCTCGCCGACGCCGTCGATTGTCCGCTGCACCTAGGCATTACCGAGGCGGGCGGGCTGATCGGCGGCACGGTGAAGAGCGCGATCGGCATCGGCAACCTGCTCTGGGCGGGCATCGGCGATACCATCCGCGTCTCGCTCTCCGCCGAGCCTGAGGAAGAGGTGCGCGTCGGTTTCGAGATCCTCAAATCGCTCGGCATCCGCACTCGCGGCGTTCGCATCGTCAGCTGTCCCAGCTGTGCGCGCCAGGGCTTCGACGTGATCCGCACCGTGCAGAAGCTGGAGGAGCGGCTGCAGCATATCAACACGCCGCTGTCGCTTTCGGTGCTCGGCTGCGTCGTCAACGGCCCGGGCGAGGCGCGCGAGACGGATATTGGTCTCACCGGTGGCGGCAAGGGCAAGCACATGGTGTACCTGTCGGGCGTCACCGACCATACGGTCGAGGACGAGGACATGGTCGAGCATATCGTCAGGCTGGTCGAGGCCAAGGCGGCCGAGATCGAGGCGGAGGCGAGCGACGCAGGCAATGCCGAGCCGGTCGCGGCGGAATAAGCGGACCCGACATGACCGTCCGTATCCGCCCCGCCCGCCCGGGCGATGAAGCCGCCATCCTGCGCATGGTCATCGCGCTCGCAGTCTACGAGCGCGAGCCCGATGCTGTAAAGGCGACCGAGGAATCGCTGCGCGCGACACTGTTCGGCGAGAACGCACAGGTGTTCGCGCATATCGCCGAACGCGACGGCGATCCGGTCGGGCTGGCCTTGTGGTTCCTCACCTATTCGACCTGGACCGGCGCGCCTTCGCTCTATCTCGAAGACCTGTTCGTGGCCGAAGCCGCGCGCGGTACCGGAACCGGGCGCGCGCTGCTGACGGCGCTGGCCAAGGAAGCCAGGGCGCGCGGCTGTGCGCGGATGGACTGGGCGGTGCTCGACTGGAACGAGAAGGCGCGCGCGTTCTACACCCATATCGGCGCGCACCATTCGAAGGGCTGGGAGCCCTGGCGGATCGAGGGCGAGGCGCTCGACCGTCTCGCGGCCGGCTGACCGCCGGCACCCTGTACAGCCGTACAGGGCGGCCCGATTGCGCTTTGCCGCCGGGGCGCAGCCCCCTAGTTTCGCGTCCGGATCGCAGGGGAGGGCCTGCGACGGGATCGAGATGGGGAAATTGCGATGAAACCGATCAGCCTGCGCCTTCTGGGCGTGACGATGATGGCGTCTGCGCTTGCGGCGTGCGGCGGCGAAAAGGCGGCAGAGGCGCCTGCCGAGGGTGAAGCCACCGCTGAAGTGGCGCCTGCTGCCCAGGGTCCGCTCTGGGCGGTATCGGCCGAAGAGGGCAAGACCGTGATGTCGCTGGTGGAAGGCGCAGACAAGACGCTCGCGACGCTGAAATGCGCCAATGGCAGCAAGACGGTGGAGTTCGAAGTCCCCGGCTTCGCCCGCATCCCCGAGGACATCGCGCTCACCCTCGCCCCCGATGGCGGCGAACCGGTGCTGAGCATCATGGTGCCCGCAGGTGGCGACGGCTTTGCCAGCGGCAGCGCGCCGCTGCCCGACAATTTCAAGGCCGCCTTTGCCGGCAAGCAGGTGCTGTCCTTCGGCATGAACACCATCAACGTCGGCACGCCTGCCGAGGGCGAGGCCGATACGTTCGTCACCTTCTGCGCACAGGGCGAAAGCGAAGGCTGACCTTTTCCGGCAGATCCGGACCCTGCCTGCTGGGGGCGCGGGGACCGGATCTGCCCGCTCACCGGGAGAATTGCGATGCGTGGTACATGGATGCTGGTTGGCATGCTCAGCCTGTCGCTGATGGGCTGTGGCGGCGGGGCCGACGACAAGGCGGCAGCAGGTGCGGACAAGACCGCCGATGCCGCATGCGCCGACGATGGCGAGAAGCTCAAGCTGACCGGCCTGTGCAAGGGTCGCGCCGTCAATTACATGAACATGGACGCGAGCGCATCTCCGCAAGCGCCCGATGGTTGCGAATGGCAGGTGATGGAGGCCGCGCTCCCCGCCGACGAGGTGCTGCTCTATCGCGGTCTGGTCTGCGGAAGGAAGGCGGCGGAAATCGAGATCGCGGGCGGCGCCGAGCGCGCCGAGGTGAAGCTGATCAAGTCGGCCATGTCGGACGAGATGCCCGAGCCGTTCACCATCGGCTATCTCTATACCGCAGAAGGCGAGCCGGCGCAGGCGATCACCCAGCGCGCGCGCTCGGTGATCGAGGATCCGAAGGAGGCGGCGAAGTGCAACGCCCGGCCGGCGAATATCGAAGGCTGGCCCAAGGATGCCTTTGTCGTCGATACCGACCCCAAGGGATCGAATACGGCGGACGGCAGCCCGGTCGCGGTGTGCGGCGACCTTGGCTATTTCGATGAAGGCTTCCGCTTCTGGCGCGCGGCGCAGGGCTTTGCCTGGTTCTTCGACTTCGGACAGGATTTCGCTGAAATCGACCCGGGCTCGCTGACCATCGTCGCCAAGGATGCCGAAGGCAACTGGGGGGCTACCGACCAATAGGGTCCGTTGAGTCAGTTTGGGTCCTGTGATACCATCCAGGACCCAAGGAGGCACGCATGACCTATTCGGCCAAGATCATTAAGGGCGGCAAGATCGTCATCCCGGCGGAACTTCGCCGCGAGCTCGGCTTTGCGGAGGGTGATCGCGTCTACCTCGAACGAAGGGAGGATGGCGGTATCATCGTCCGATCGCATGCAGACCTAATCCGCGACTTGCAAAGGGCGGTGCGGGAAAGCATCACCAAGCCGTTCACAGTTGACGACTTTCTCGCCGAAAAACGGGCTGAAGCGGCGCGAGAGTAATCGTGGCTGTTTTCGACACGTCTGCCGTGTTGGCTATTCTGCTGGGCGAACCCGGCGGCGACACGGCAGCCGCGCAACTGATCGACAGCCTTGTCAGCACAGTGAATGTCATTGAGGTGCTGACACGCCTGGTCGATGGCGGAGCGACGGTATCGAAAGCAGAGGCATTCTTCTTGCAGCTGGGTTTGCAGGTTGTCGATCTCGATCATCACCAAGCCATCGACGCCGCAGGCTTGCGCGCAGCCACTCGCCATCGCGGCCTTTCGCTGGGCGATCGGGCCTGCCTGGCACTGGCGCGGCGCGAAGGATTGCCGGTGCTGACCGCGGACCGGCAGTGGGAAGGCCTGGATGTCGGCGTGGACATCCGTCAGATCCGCTAGACCGCTTTAACGCGATATTAGCAATCGCGGCGCATCCTTTGCCCATGCGCAAAGCCATCGCCATCGCCGCCCGCCCTTCGCAAGCCGATACCGGCTGGTTCGCGGTGCTGCGCTTCGTGCTCGTTTCGGGCTGTGCGAGCGCGCTTATACTGGCGCGTTATCCGCTGCCCTTCTGATCGGCGAGCTTGCGCTCGATCCCCTGCCATAGCCTTGCATAAGCCTGCGCCGCCGGGCTTTTCGCGTCGAACGCCCCCACCGGAAGCCGCTCTTCCGCCATCCGCTCGACCGCGCTCGCCATCGGGATGACCGGCCAGTCGGGATAGGCCTCGAGCGCCTGCTTGTGCAGCGCGCGCCTGCGATCGACCATCACGAACACCGGCAGCATCGGCGCGCGGCGTCCGGACTTGCCGTCGAGATAATGCTGCACCTCGGCAAAGGCGCGCTGCGACAGCGGCGAGGGGATGATCGGCACGATCACCAGATCGGCTGCGCGCAGCACCTGATCCGAAGTCTCGCTGAGCCCCGGCGGGCAATCGAGCACGATCCGGTCGTAATGCTTGCCCAGCCCTTCGATCAGCTTTTTCAAGCGCTTGGCCTTGCCGATCTCGAACAGCATCCGGTCGAGCCCGCGCAACGAGTGGTCCGCAGCGAGCAGGTCGAGCCCCGGAATGCGCGAGGGCCGCACCAGCTTTTCGGGCGAGACATCGCGTGCGAAGATCGAGCGCGCCTCGTCCTTCATCGCCTTGTCGTCGCCGATCAGATGGCTCGCGGCCCCCTGTGGATCGAGATCCCATAACAGGGTGCGACGCGAGGACAGGACCGCCGAGCACCAGGCCAGATTGACCGCGCTGGTCGTCTTGCCCACGCCGCCCTTCAGATTGTAGACGGCCACGCTGTGCATCCGGTCCCCCATGTCAGCCCCCCGTTTGCGTTACCCCGGTATTGACAGGTGCAGCGGCAACAGGCGCAGTCACCGGGCTAGCGATGGATTGTGTCGCGGGTGTTGCAGTCCGGTTCAGACCCGTCTTTTCAAGCCAGGCGCGGAAATCGGCCACGGTGCGCTTGGGGTCCTCCTCCATCGGAATATGGCCCAGATCATCATAGGTGACGAGCGTGTCGTTGGGCAGCTGCCGCGCGAACCAGGTGGCGTTGGGAAGCGGGATCAGCGTGTCCTTCTTCCCCCACAGGATCAGCGACGGCATGGTCAACCCGGCAAATTCGACGGCCGTCGCAGGCTTGCGCGGGAAATCGCCGCGCGCGACGGTCGCCTCGCGATTGCCCGGATGGCGCAACAGCCTCCAGTAGAGATCGACCATTTCGGGTGTGACCTTTGAAGGATCGCCGACGCTCTGCTGCAGGCTCTGCTCGATGATGCTGCGGGGGGTGAAGATCTTGAGGACCGGTCGCACCGCGGCGCTTTGTGCAAGCTGAAACCCGATCGGAACCCTGGTCGGCTTGGCCTCGGGCGCGCCCGAAGCATCGACCAGCACCAGCCCGGCAACGCGCTGCGGATATTTCAGCGCGATGTTCCACGCGACCCAGCCGCCCATCGAATTGCCCGCAACGACATAGCGGTTGATGCCCAGCGCATTCATCACCTCCGCCCCGGTATCGCGAAAGGCCTCGGTGCTGTAATCGCGCTTGATCTGCGCGCCGGTCAGTCCGTGCCCCGGCTGGTCGTATCGCACGACGCGATAGTCGCGCTTGAGGTCATCGGCCCAGCCCTGCCAGGTGTGCAGCGAGGCATTGGAGCCGTGGATCAGCAGGATGGCGGGCGCATCGCGCGGGCCCTCGTCGCGGATATGCACGCTCTGACCGTTGGGCAACTCGATGAAGCGCGAAGGGGGACCGCCATATTGCGCCTGCAGCTCGCTCGGCTCGATATCGGGCGCATAGCTCCAGATGCCCAGCCCGATGATGGCGACGACCAGCAGGATGAACAGCCATTTCAGGAATTTGAACATCAGGTAAGGGTCCTCGCGCCATCAACGGCCAGATCGCATGCTAGTGCCAATGGCCCATCAAGACCAGCGCATTGCCTGACCCCGGCCCGCGCGCAACGGTTCGTCGCAATTTTCCATTGCAGTTAAGAATGCTTATCATTAGTGCGCCCGCATTGAGAACGAGAATCGCTGCCAGACCAAGGCGGCGGCCATGAGGTGGTGTACGATGCTCTTGAAGTCACGTTTGCTGGCGGCTGCCGGCGCGGTTTCGTTCCTTGCGCTCGCTGCGCCGGCTGTTGCGCAGTCCTCTGGCGATGCCGGCCAGGGCGAAGACGCTGCAGCAGACGACCAGCGCGAAATCATCGTGACGGGGCGCAACGAGGGCTATCTCGCGCTCGACATCGTGCGCGCGGCCAAGACGCCGACGCCGCTGGTCGACATTCCCCAGGCAATTTCGGTCTATACGCGCGAACAGATCGAGGATCAGGCGCTGCAGGATCTTGCCGATGTGCTGCGCTACACCCCGGGTGTCTCGTCGAACCAGGGCGAGGGGCACCGCGACCAGATCTCGATCCGCGGCCAGGATACCACTGCGGATTTCTTCGTCGATGGCATCCGCGACGACGTCCAGTACTATCGCCCGCTCTACAATCTCGAGCGTGTCGAGATACTCAAGGGATCGAACGCGCTGCTGTTCGGGCGCGGCGGCGGTGGCGGCGTGGTCAACCGCGTGACCAAGACCCCGGTACTGGGTGAATCCTTCTTCGGCGGATCGGCCTCGGTCGATACGTTCGGCGCATTTGCGCTCACCAGCGACATCAATGCGTCGCTCGGCGATAGCGCCGGGGTACGGCTGAACGCGATGTACGAGGAGTTCGACAGCCATCGCGACTTTTTCGGCGGAAACCGCGTTGCGATCAATCCGACCATCGGTGCGGCGCTGGGCGAAAGGACGCGGCTGCTGCTGTCCTATGAATATGTCGATGACGATCGCATCGTCGACCGCGGCATCCCGGCGACCACCGGCGGCACCGTCGCCGCTCCGGCGCGTCCGGTGCGCGGCTTCTACCGCACGTTCTTCGGTTCGCCCCAGCTCAACACCACCACGCTGACCGCGCATATCCTGCGCGGACGGCTGGAGCACAGCTTCACCGATACGCTGCGCGCCGATCTCACCGTGCAATATGCCGATTACGACAAGGCCTATGGCAATCTCTTCCCGACCGCGAGCAATCTCGCCGCCGGCCGCGTCACGCTCGATTCCTATCGCGACGCGCAGCAGCGCGAGAATGTCTTCGTCCAGGGCAATCTAGTCTGGACCGGCCGGACCGGCCCGATCAGCCACACGCTGCTCGCCGGGTTCGAATATGGCGACCAGCAATCGGCGAACCAGCGGCAGAATGGCCGCTTCGCCACCAGCGGCACCAATGTCACGACCTTTGCCTTTAGCGATCCGCTGGTCATCCCCGCGATCAGCTTCCCGGTGAACAACCGAAACACGCGATCGCAAGTCAGCGTGTGGTCGGTCTATCTTCAGGATCAGATCGGCATCGGCGATCATTTCGATATCGTCCTCGGCGCGCGCCACGACCGGTTCGAGATCGACGTGAACGACATTGTCGCGAACCGCCTGCTGTCGCGCACCGATAGCGAATGGTCGCCGCGCCTGGGGCTGATCTTCAAGCCGGTCGAGGCGATGTCCTTCTATGCCAGCTATACCAAGACCTTCCTGCCGCGTTCGGGCGATCAGTTCCTGTCGCTGACCCCGGCCCAGGCGACGCTTGCGCCCGAATCCTTCGACAATTACGAGTTCGGCGCGAAATGGGACATTGCGGAGAATCTGCGCGTCTCGGCGGCGATCTTCCAGCTCGACCGCGAGAATGGCGTCGTGGTCGATCCGGCCAACCCCGCCAATTCGATCATCACCGGCAGCCGCACCCGCGGTTTCGAGGCGCAGTTCACGGGGCAGATCCTGCCCGGCTGGCAGGTCAATGCCGGGTACAGCTATCTCGATGCCGATGAGCGCGGCCGTGTCGTCGCAGGCGTGGTCGACAACCGCAGGATCGGACAGGTCCCGCGCCACATGGCGAGCCTGTGGAACCGCTATGACGTGAACGAGCGGCTGGGCTTCGGCCTCGGCGTCACGCACCAGGCGAGCCAGTTTGCCAGCATATCGAACACCGTGCGGCTGCCCGCATTCACCCGGGTCGATGCGGCGCTGTTCTTCAGGCTGACCGACCGGATCGAGGCGCAGGTGAATGTCGAGAACCTGTTCGACACGCGCTATTTCCCCGCCTCGCACAACGACAACAACATCACCACCGGCGAGCCGATCAACGCCCGCTTCACCGTCCGCGCGCGTTTCTGACGCGCGCGGCCCTGCTGTTGGCGATCAATGCGCCAGCAGCAGCGGGATGTTCGAATCCTTGAGGAAATAGCGCGTCACGCCGCCGAGCAGCGTTTCGCGCAACCGGCTATGGCCGAACGCGCCCATGACGAGCAGGTCCGCGCCGATCTCGCCCGCGACATTCTCGATGATCTCCTCGATCGAGAGCAGGCCGCGTTCGCGCTCGATCAGCTCGCTGCACACGCCGTGCCGCGAGAGATATTCGCATGCCTCGGTCGAGGGGAAGCCGCCCGCCTTTTTGGGCTCGACCACCGTCACCAGATGCACCGACCCCGCGTTTCGGAGCAGCGGCAGCGCCTGGCGCAGCGCATTGGCCGCCTCGTGGCTGCCGTCCCAGGCGATCAGGATTTTCCCGCCGGTGTGGAGCGACTTGAGCGTCGTCGGTACCGCCAGCACCGGGCAGCGCGTCTCGACCGCGACATCCGCGATCGACAGCAGCGGATGCGGGCGCACGTTGCGCTCGGCATTGTCGAGCGACAGCACGATGACATCGGCCAGCCGCGAGGCGCTGATCACCGCCTGGGTGACGTCGCCGTCATAGGCGGTCCAGTCCCAGGGAAGGCCTTCGATGTTCATCTGCGCCTCGACGATCGCGCGGACCTTTTCCTCGTCGGCGCGCAGCTGTTCGAGCATGCCGGCAGGGACATAGCTGCCGCCCATCGGGTCCATCACGATGAACCCGGACAAGGGCGTCGCCTGCAGAAAGGTGATATGCCCGTTTTGCGCGCGGGCAAGGTCCAGCGCCACCTGCAAACGGGATTCGAATGCCTTGCCGCCATCGGCATAAACCAGAATGGATTTCATCACGCGCTCTCCTCTTTCGACGTAACCAAATTGCGCCGGAAGCGGACCCAAGTGCATTGATTCAAATCAAGCGGTGCTGGAAAAAGCCGGGGCGGGGCGCTAGGCGGAAACGGGACGCTCGAATCATCCAAGGTGGCCGTCCGGTCGCCGATCCAAGACCCTTTTGACTGGGAGACATCCGTCATGCAGAAAATCTATCCCGACGCCGCATCCGCTCTGGAAGGTCTGCTGTTCGACGGGATGCATATCTGCGCAGGCGGTTTCGGCCTGTGCGGCATTCCCGAACGCCTGATCGACGCGATCCGCGACGCGGGGACCAAGGATCTCACCATCGCCTCGAACAATGCCGGGATCGACGGCGAGGGGCTTGGCAAGCTGCTGCGCACGCGCCAGGTGAAGAAGATGATTTCCAGCTATGTCGGCGAGAACAAGGAGTTCGAGCGGCAATATCTGGCAGGCGAACTGGAGGTGGAATTCTGCCCCCAGGGCACGCTCGCCGAACGCTGCCGCGCAGGCGGTGCGGGCATTCCCGGCTTCTACACCAAGACCGGCGTCGGCACCCAGGTCGCCGAGGGCAAGGAGCACAAGGAGTTCGACGGCCAGACCTATATCCTGGAGCGCGGCATCTATGCCGACCTGTGCATCATCAAGGGCTGGAAGGCCGACAAGTCGGGCAACCTGATCTTCCGCAAGACCGCGCGCAACTTCAACCAGCCGATGGCGACCGCGGGCAAGATCTGCGTCGCCGAAGTGGAGGAAATCGTCGAGACCGGCAGCCTCGATCCCGATGCGATCCACCTGCCTGGCATCTATGTGAAGCGCCTGATCTGCGGCGCGCCGTACGACAAGAAGATCGAATTCCGCACCGTCCGCGAACGGGCGGCAGCGTGATCAGCGCAAGCCCTCTCCCCTCCCGCTGGCGGGAGG
>NZ_QKVT01000001.1:1308229-1329409 GCF_003426715.1 Blastomonas sp. UPD001 | reverse complement strand
TCGAAGCGCGGCTTGCCGCCGGGGCCACCGGCGCGCGGGGCGTCGCTGCGCGGTCCGCGTGCGGGCTTGTCGGCAAAGGAAGCGCGATCGGCCTGGGTCTTCTTGTCGCCGAAGCTCTTGCGGTCGCCAAAGGGCTTTTTCTCGCCAAAGGGCTTCTTGTCCCCGAACGGCTTCTTCTCGCCGAACGGCTTGCGCTCTCCCGCGGGCTTGCGGTCACCATAGAGCTTGCGCTCGCCATCCTCGCGCGGGGAGCGGCGGTCACCATCGGTGCGCGCTTCGTAACGCGGCCGAAGCGGCGCGTTGCCGCGTCCCTGCTTGCCCGATCCCGATCCGTCGCGGCGATCGCCGCGCGGCGGCGGTCCCGAGCGCGGGCGATAGGCGGGCGGACCATCGGCGGCGGTGATCATCACGCTGCCCTCATCGCCGTCCTCGCCGCCCGAGGTGCGCTTGACCGCCTCGGCAAAGCGATCCGCGACGGCGCGCGGAATCTCGAAATGGGTACTGTCGTCGCCGAGCCGGATCGCGCCGATCTCGCCGCGGGTGATATGCCCCCGGCGGCACAGCAGCGGCAACAGCCAGCGCGGATCGGCATTCTGGCGGCGACCGATGTTCATCTCGAACCAGATCGTGTCCTCGAAGCCGGGGCGCGGTCCACGATCGCGCTGCGGCGGCGGGGCCGAAGCGTCGATCAGCTCTTCGGGCGCGGGCATCTGCGCACGGTGCGCCTGGACCAGCATGACCGCGAGGTCCTCGGCGCTGCGCTCGGCGAGCAGCGCCTGGGCGAGTTCGCGATCGGCGTCCTCGGCCTCGACCGGCGCGCGCAGCCGCTCGAGCAGGCGCTCGCGATCGGCCCGGTGGATGTCCTCGGCCGAGGGCGGGTTGATCCACTGCGCCGGGATGTTCGCGCCGCGCAGCATCTGCTCGAGGCGGCGGCGGCGCGGGTAGGGCACGATCATCAGTGCGGTGCCCTTCTTGCCCGCACGGCCCGTGCGGCCCGAACGGTGCTTGAGCGTATCGGCATCGCGCGGCAGCTCGACATGGATCACCAGCGACAGGCCGGGCAGGTCGATGCCGCGAGCGGCGACGTCGGTCGCCACGCAGACGCGTGCGCGGCGGTCGCGCAGCGCCTGCAGCGCCTGGTTGCGCTCGTTCTGGCTGTGCTCGCCCGACAGCGCGACGGCGGAAAAGCCGCGCTCGATCAGGCTCGAATGCAGGTGGCGCACGTTGTCGCGCGTCGCGCAGAACAGGATCGCGGTTTCCGCCTCGTACAGCCGCAGCAGGTTGACCACGGCATTCTCGGTGTCCGACGGCGCGACAGTGCAGGCGACATAGTCGATATCGCCATGGCCGCGCTCTTCGCTGACGGTCGAGATGCGGTGCGCATCGCGCTGATAACGCTTGGCCAGCGCGACGATCGGCTTGGGCATGGTGGCCGAGAACAGCAGGGTGCGGCGGCCTTCTGGCGTTGCGTCGAGAATTTCCTCGAGGTCCTCGCGAAAGCCCATGTCGAGCATCTCGTCGGCCTCGTCGAGCACTGCAACCTTGAGCGCCGAAAGGTCGAGCGCACCGCGCTCGAGATGGTCGCGCAAACGGCCCGGCGTGCCGACCACGATCTGCGCGCCATAGCCGAGGTTGCGCCGCTCGCGCGAGGCGTCCATGCCGCCGACACAGGTCGCGATGCGCGCGCCGGCGGGGCCATAGAGCCACATGAATTCGCGGCTGACCTGCAGCGCCAGTTCGCGCGTCGGCGCGATGATCAGCGCCTGCGGGGCCGTTCCCTGCACGACCCGCCCGTCTTCGCCGATCAGCTCGGCGGCCATCGACAGGCCGAAGGCGACGGTCTTGCCCGATCCGGTCTGCGCCGAGACGATCAGGTCGCGGCCCTGCGCCTCGGGCTCCAGCACGGCCTGCTGGACGGGGGTGAGCGTGTCATAGCCGTGCGCGTCGAGCGCGTCCGACAGAACGGCGGGAACGGTATCAAAAGGCATGGGATTTCAATTCGTGTCGAAGATGCGAAGGCTCCGCATCTTCGGCGAAACCGCGCGCGAGGCCCAAAATCCGGCATCGCTGCAAGCCTGCGCCCTTAGACGTTTTGCCCCGGCTGCACAATCTTATTCGCCCGCCCTTGTCCGGCGCCGCGATTGAGACAGTCTCATTATGGGTGTATCCTGGGCCGAAATAACAGGGAGTGAGGATATGGCGATGAGGCACAAGGCGATTACGACGGTCGCGATGGTGGCGGCATTTGCGCTGCCCGGCGGTATGGCCGCGCAGGAAGTGGGCGACTGGGTGCTTTCGCCCTGGCGTGGCAGCACGGTGCTTTACCCTGGCGTGATCGAATCGCGCACCGGCAGCATCGTCACGATCCGCTTCGACGATGGCGATGTCGAAACCCGACAGGCGAACACGGTGCGCCCGTTCGACTGGCGGCCCGGGAGCCGCATCGCCTGCCTTTGGAGCGACAACAAATGGTATGCGGCGACCGTCCGGTCGATCGCGGCGGACGGCTTCACGATGCAGATCCGCTATGACGATGACGGCGTGATCGAGAACACCAACACGGGGCGCTGCCGCACCCGCTGACTGGCCCGGCCGGATGCAAGTCCGGCCTGGAGCCCTCGCGATCAGGCCGCGCGCGCGAGCACAGGCGAGGCCGTGTGGGCGCCGCTCTGCAACAGCCGGAAGCGGCTGATTTCCTGCGCCAGCGTCCGCGACTGTTCGGCGAGCGAGCGCGCGGCGGCGCTGGTTTCCTCGACCATGGCGGCATTCTGCTGGGTGATGCTGTCGAGCGCGCCGACGGTGCCGTTGACCTCGCGCAGCTTCGCCGCCTGGCTTTCGACCGAACCGGCGATGGTCGACACGAACTCGCTGATCTGCAGGATGCGCGTGGTGATCCGCTCGAGCGTCTCGCTGGTTTCGCTGACCACCGACACGCCGAGCGCAATCTGCTCGTTCGACGCGCCGATCTTGGTCTTGATGTCCTGCGCGGCGTCCGCCGAGCGCTGCGCGAGCGCGCGCACTTCGGACGCGACCACGGCAAAACCCTTGCCCGCTTCGCCGACGCGCGCCGCCTCGACCCCGGCATTGAGCGCGAGCAGGTTGGTCTGGAACGAGAGGCCCTCGATCACCTCGATGATCTGATCGATCTCGCGCGCCGAATGCTCGATATTGGTCATCGCCACGCGGGCACGCTCGACAATGCCAGCGGACTTTTCGGCCTCGCCCTGCGCCGCGTCGAGCACGTGCCGGGCCTCGACCGCGCGATTGGCGGTGTCCGAAATGGAGTCGCTGACCGTGCGGATGGTGTTCACGGTGTCGTGCAGCGTCGAACTCTGCCGCTCGGTGCGATCGGCCATGTCGTTCGAGGCATGGCTGACATCGCCGGCGCTCTCGTCGATGCGCGTGGCGACGCCCGAAATCTTCTCGAGCGACTGGCGCATGCCTTCGAGCGCGTCGTGATAATCGGCGCGAAGCTGTTCATATTCCTCAGGAAAGGCTTGGTCGATCCGCGCGGTGAGATCGTTGCGCGCCATCGCCTTGAGCCCCTGGCCGAGCGCGCCGATCACCCGGTTCTGCTTGGCGGCGATCGCGTCGCGGGTGCTGGCGGCTTCCTGCTCCAGCCGTTCGGCTTCGCGCTGCGCTTCGGCCTGGCGCTCGATCATCTGCTCGAGCCGGAGCGAGATCTGGATGAGCACCGCCGCCTCGATCAGCACGATCACCGCATGCAGCAGCACGCGCGGCAGATCGGCGCCATCGGGAAACACCCAGGCGGGGATCAGCAGATTCGCGCCCAGATGGTGGACCGCAATGACGGCCGTCCCGGCGACGATCGCGCGCCAGTCGCACATCACCACCAGGGTGGCGAGCAGCGCGAAGAACACCATGTGCACATCCATCTGCAGGGTGCTGCCGGCGGCCTGGTAGAGCATGATCGCGGGATAAACGGGCAGGGTGCCGCCCAGGATGATGCGCGCGGTGCTGTCGGCACGGCCGCTGCGCACGATCAGGCTGGGGATCAGCGTCACGGCCACCGCGATCGCGACCGGCGCCCAGCCGCTGCCAGCGTAAACGCTGATCCCGGCGATGACGGCGACGCACAGCCAGGCGATGACGATCAGCGCGAAGGCGCCGTTCTTGCGAATTCCGGTCAGTTCCATGCGACGATCAACTCTTCCTGGGTGTAGAGGACAAACTGCCGCAGAAAATTGCGGGTGCCTTGACGACGATGCTGTTGTGTTGCCAGGCGGCTTGCGTCACCTGCTTGCGCTTGCCGTAGACCAGGACCGAGCCGGGCAAGGGGCCGATGCCCAGCAGGGCGGACCCATTACCCGATGCCCAGGCCATGGTCTGGGCCATTCGCCCACCATCCAGCGGAATGACCATCATCGGCCCTTCCTCCGGCGGCGCGAGAATGGCGGCCAGCAGCGCGAGCGTCACCACCGCCCCCTGCACGAGCAGGGCCAGGCTGATCCCGCTATCAGCTGGCCGTGCAGGGTCTTGTGGGGGAGGCAAAGACACCGACATCGCGGGTGAACATGGGACGCACTGGTAAATTTTCGCTTATCCAAAGCGATGCTGCGAAAAATATCCGTTATGGATGTAATTGCAAACGGTTGAATAACGGCGCTGGGTGGCTGAATACCACCGAAATGGTTCTAAATTGCCGTCCCGGCGGCGTGCGCGCTCGCCCATGCCCATTGGAAATTATAGCCGCCCAGCCATCCGGTGACATCGACCGCCTCGCCAATGGCGTAGAGCCCGGGCACCTTGCGCGCCGCCATGGTCTGCGACGACAGGCCATCGGTGCCGATACCGCCGGCGGTGACCTCGGCCTTGGCATAGCCTTCGGTGCCGTTGGGGTGGAAGGTCCAGCCGGAGAGCCGCTTCTCTGCCTCGCCGAGCACCCGGTCGGGCGTATCGGCGAGCCTGCCATCGCCGCCGCCAATGCGCTCGCTCAGCGTGGCGGCGAGCCGGTCGGGCAGCAGCGCACCCAGCGTGCTGCGCACCGTTGCGCGGGGTTGCTGGCGCTTGGGGCCAGGCATGGCGCGGGTCTATGACGGAAGCGGAGGAGGAGGGGAAGGGGCGTGTTCGGGGGCGCGCAATGCTCGTGTCTTTCGCGGTCCCCTGCGCAGGCAGGGGCCCATCTCCTGCCGGTCATTGTGCATGAAAGGAAACTGGGCTCCCATGGTTCAGTGCCGAAGCCCGAAAGTGTCTGACGGCACGGTCAGAAGATGGGCCCCTGCCTGCGCAGGGGACCGATAAACAGCTCAGATCAGCCCCATCGACCGCATGCTGCTGTGCCCATCCAGCCCGATGATGATATGGTCGTGCACGCCGATGCCCAGCCTCTTGCCCGCCTCGATGATCTCGCGGGTGATCTGGATGTCCTGCTTGCTCGGCTGCGGATTGCCGCTGGGGTGGTTGTGCAGGAGTCTGCTATGATCGACTAACCTGCTGTAGTTGCGCTAGAAATTGGTGATGCGTAAGTTGGGTGAGGTCGGCAACTGAGATCGGCAAATCGTGCACCTGGGTGATCCTGACCCCTCATGCCGAGGCGCGTTGATGCACGGCAGGTCACGCGGTTCTTCTCGTCCCAGGCATCGAGTTCGTCAACGGGATACAGCACGGCTTTGCCGATCTTGATGAAAGTCGGCCCGATTCTCATAGCCCGCCAGTTGCGTAGAGTGCCTATCGAGATGCTGCCACGGTAGCGCTCCGCGACTTCTTCGGCAGTGAGATATCTCCTAGGGTCCATGCTTAGCTCCACATCTCGCATTCGCGGCGCCCGCCGACGCACTTTTAGCCAAGGATCACACAAGGCGGTGCGAACACGTTCCGGCAGGTTTCCGCACGCTGGCGCATGCGGTTGCCCGCTACGAATGGGACTTTCACCTTCGGACGGGAAGGGCGGACAAGCGGTGGTAGTGGCCGCGGACACCCACGGATAAGAATCGGACGGGCCGCGCTCGTTCGGTCGGGTGGTCGACGATCGTCGCCCACGGTCCGCTTTTCAAGCAACTCCAGCACAGCGTGCAACGCGGCGCAGAAATGAGCCGAATGACCGCGCGGATCCAGTGATGAGATTGCCGATCAAGCGTGGTCAGGCTGTAAGGCCGATCTGATCTTTGCGTTTGAAGCATCTTCCCTTGTGGCTAGTCTGGGCGCTTCCTATATGACCGTCGCGGGCCGGGCCCCTCTGGCGACCATGATGGTCGTGATGTCGGACCGCATCGAGTGCGCTCGATGCCCGGGTCCGATCCTACGCTCCCGATCGAGCCGCACTCCATGACAGGGAGGCGGCATTTGGAATTCCTACTGCTCGATTGGCTCGGCAACCCCGCTTGGATGTGGCTGGGCTTTGTGTCGATCGTCGGTGTGCTGCTCGCGCTGGACCTCGGTGTCCTGCATCGCAAGCAGAAAGAGATTGGCGTGCGCGAAAGCCTCGTGCTCTCGGCAGGCTACATCGTGCTTGGAGTCTCCTTCGCCGGCCTCGTTTGGTTGCAGCTGGGCGAAACCGCGGGCATCCAGTATCTCACCGGCTTCGTCGTCGAAAAGTCGCAGCCGAGATGCGGTAGGGAGCTGCCGACAGCCGACGCGCCCGGTGAAAGGCCAGGACATCGTCGCGGCCGGCCTGCCAGACCGTCTTGCCGCCGCGCCGTTCGACAAGAAAGCGCGCCCAGACGAGAATGTCGCGGGCGTAGGAGCGCCACGTGTTCGGCGATCGCGCTCCCATAGCAGGACAGGCACGAAAGAACCGGTTGAGAGCGAGATCGTAGCTGCCGTCATCCATCAGGATGAACGGCATGCCGTGAATCAGCCCGGTGCGCTCGACCGCGTCGAGCGCACCGGGCGCGAGGCTCACTGCAAGGTCATCAAGGAAAAGCGGACGCGAAATAGTGTCAAGATCGGTAAAATACAAATGCACGCACGATACCCAAGCGGAGCGCCTTCGGCGCAACTTCATTGTTTAGAATGCGAGGGGTTCCCCTCGCGCTCTCCCGCTCGCCGCGTGGCAGGGGTGCAGGACTTAGCCTGCACCCCATGAACAGCTTGTCGTGCCGCCGCCGCGTCAAGCGTTGTCCTCGCTACGCTGCGGGAACGCTTGACCCGGACGTCTGAAGAGCTTCACCGGAGCCGTGGTGAGGCGCCTCCAATGCATGATTCTGAGACAGGATCACAGAGTCAGGATAAGGCGCGGTGCGAGGTGAGGCCGTATTGTAGGTTGATGCCCGCCAGCGGCGCCGGAAGTTGGCGCAGATAGGCGGCCGGCGCGCCGACCAGCGCGGCGAGTTGGCCGAAGCTCCAGTGCGTGGGGGCGACCGGCGCCTCGGAGCCGGGCAGCACCAGGTCGAGCCGCTCGGCATTGTCGCGGCTGGCTTCGACGCGAACGGCGGCGCTCTCGACGGTGCGGGTGCGACTGCGCGCGGCCCGCCCTTTCACCGACGCCATCAGCTCGGACAGTGATAGGTAGCGTTCGTCGGCCGGTCGGTTGAACCACTCGGACGACACGCGGCCGATTCGCTCACCTCGACTGACATCGACCTTGTAGCCGCCACGCGCATCGGGGCGGGTATCCAGGACTTCAACTTCGGTCATGACTCATCTCCATGACGAGCCGGCCGGGAGCCTCTCTCTCGACCCTCAACCCGTCACGGCGATAGCCGCTGCCCTCATCCTCTTATGGGCGCCTTGCGGGGCAGGATGCGCGGAAAACGCGGCGCTCTAGCCTGTCATAGGCCTCGACCAAAACAGCCAGAGCAGCAGGATCGCGGCCGCGATCCAGAGGATGACGATGGACGCGGCTGCCACCCAGCTGACAGGACGGTCCGCTCGCGAGTCGGCCTTCGCGCGAAACTCGGCCATGAGTTGAGGTGGGACCAGGCGCACAGCAAGGAGGATCGCCAGCGGCAACAGGACGATCTCGTCCAGATAACCGAGCACGGGGATGAAGTCGGGGATCAGGTCGATCGGTGAAAGCGCATACGCTGCGATCGCGGCGCAGACCGCCTTGGCATACCAAGGAACGCGAGGATCACGCGCCGCAAGGCGCGAATCTCGGGGTCGATACCCTCGAGCCCCTCCCGCTCGCACGCGGCGAGCGCCTTGCCGAGATCGTGTCGGACATCTGCGATGCAGCGCGCATCCGTCCACCCGCGATGGTGAAGGTAGGCCTTCAGCAACAGTTCCAATCCCCAATGGAGATTTTGGAACACATGCTCGTCGGTGCGGCCCCCGTCAGTCCCGTCGAATCGTTCTGCCGATGCGCAGAAATTTCCGCCCATGCTGCGGAGGTGTTGCACGAGAGTTTCCTGCATCTGCCTGCCCCACCCTGATCACTCCTACCGGTCACGCGCTCCGTCGGCCAGTCCGTCCTTTTTGTGCGCCGAGGCGCGCTACGGCGCCCGGCTCGTGCCGCTCCAGGAACCTGGGACCAGCTTGGGCATTGTGTCGGAAAGGGGGTGAGATGATCGAGCCTGCATCCGACTCGGAAGAAGAACGCACGTCGATACTCGTCGTTGAAGACGAGATTTTGGTAAGGTATGTCATATGCGACTACCTGAGAGACTGTGGCTTCCATGTCATCGAGGCTGGTACAGCCGACGAAGCTCTGGAATACCTGCGGTCACATAACGATGTAGGGCTGGTCTTCTCGGATGTGCGCATGCCAGGGTCGCTGGATGGCATAGGCCTTTCCCAGCAGGTGCGGCTTCTCTACCCGCATATCCCGGTGATCCTGACGTCTGGGCATCTGCTGCCGGGCGAGATCGACGGAACGCCGCTGATGACGAAGCCCTATGTACTTGGCGACGTGGCTCAGAAAATCCGTGCCATTCTGGACGACGCGGGGGGCGGTTTCACGTCGAACAGTGAAGCGGTATGACTAGTCCCCATATCCTGTTGGTGGAGAACGACGTGCTCGTGCGGAAGCCGCTCGCTGAATATTTGCGCGACTGCGGCTATAAGGTGGTTGAAGCCCTGAATACCGATGAAGCGGTTGAGGTGCTGACCACGGGCAGCGCTGCCATCGGCATCGTGCTGGCCGACGTGAGCAGCCCCGGCAAGATCGATGGCTTCGGTCTTGCGCGTTGGATGCGGTCGAACGGTATCGACGCAAAGATCATTCTCGCCGGCACCGTCCAGAAGGCGGCCGCCAAGGCGCAGGACCTCTGCGAGGACGGCCCGCTGTTGTCGAAGCCCTACGATCACTCGCTTCTGCTCAATCGCATCAAAAGCGAAGTGGCGGCGAGAGCGCGAAACGGAAAGCCGGAGTCTGACATCTGAGGTCGGCGAAGAGCGCGAAGAGCAAACGATGGACTGCAAAGAAAAGGCGCGCCTGGTCATTGATTACGAAGCAAAAACGGCCAGTTTTTCACGCGCTGTGACGGTTTTTCAAGGCAAGTTGGCGACGTCTGCAAAGGAGGAATACGACCGACTGCAACGGCGTGTCGACGAGGCGCGGGTTGAATCGGAGGGCGCCCGGCTCGCGCTGGAACGCCATATCTCTGAACATGGTTGTTGAACTGACTCTGCGGTACGGCGGTGCGATTGACGGGTGCGTCTCCCCTGGCGGTCGCGCGCGAGAATATTTCGCGAGGGAGGAGGAGCGCCCGGTCCGGGAAATTGAAGCACCTCGCGCGCGAATGCGAGGTTCTGGGACGACCAGCGGGTGGGGGACGCGGGGCGGTTTCAGGGTCGCGGCTGCAGTGGTATCGGCGTAGGAAGAAGGTCGGTCTGCTTTTGGTCCGAACGTTGCGGGTTGCCCTCCCTGGGCGATAAGCTTTCAGTGCGATGAAAAGCAAGTTCGGCCCCAAAAATTGCTTACGAGGTGCTCGTCCAAAGCGTTGTGGACTACGCGATTTACTTGCTCGACCGCGAGGGCCGCGTGTCGAGCTGGAATCCAGGCGCGGAGCGGATCAAGGGCTATTCGCCGGGCGAAATCCTGGGCAAGCACTTTTCCCGGTTTTACACCGAAGAGGATCGCCACGCCGATGTGCCCGAGGCGGCGCTTGGCCCAAGCTTGGGCGGTGACATTCAGTTCGAGACTGCCGTCCCCTGAGCCGCGTAGCGACGGGCTCTCGCGCCAATCATGAAATTGTCCGTGCCGCTCGCATCAGGTCGAGGTGATGGGCCACGGCTGGCGAAGATGAGCACTACATCTACGCTTTACCACAATGATGATCCGATCCGGAGGTCGAACGTGACTATCGTGGCAACTGCCTTTTGGCGACGGCTGGATACGCTCGGTCACGACGCGTGCCGTTTGGAGCAGTGCGGTAGTGGTTGGCGTATCGAAGGAACCGCCGTCTTTCGCCGTAAGGAAGGCCCGGCGTGCATTGCCTATCGCGTCGAATGTGGCGCCGATTGGAAAACGGTGCGCGGAGACGTTCGGGGTTTCCTTGGGCGCCGACCTATCGAATACCTCATCGTTCGACAGGGGACTGAGTGGACGCTGAACGGGGAGGTCGTGCACGGCTTGGATCATCTCGTTGATCTCGATCTCGGGTTCACGCCTGCGACGAACCTGCAACAGCTTCGTCGCGTTCCGATCGCTCAAGGCTGCGCCGCTCACATCTCTGTTGCATGGCTCGATGCCGAGACAGGTGAGTTGACCGAACTGGACCAGCGATACACGCGACGTGGCGAATCTGCCTTCTGGTACGAGGCACCGAGCGCCAGCTACGAAGGCCTCCTCAAACTCGCGCCGGATGGCTTCATTCGGCATTATCCTACTCTCTGGAAGGCGGAACAGTAGCGTAACGGCGGCGGCGACGCCGCGCCCCAGCGTAGATTTGGCGGGGCAATTGGAGCCAGAAAGCAGCTGCCTCACAATTCTTGAACCTGAATCTCGGTGCCTCGGGCTGGACGGAGATTTCAGGCTATCTGGATGGTCTGAACGCCGGCCTTGCTGAGAAGGCCGTAGAGGGTGGCGATCTTGGTGCGCGCCCCGCGTTTGGCGCAGTAGGTGAAGACCACCCTCTGCTTGGCCCGCGTGAACGCGACGAAGAAGCCGGCGGTCGCCTCCATTTGGTCGCCAGCAAAACTCCACCAGGCGCCGTCATCAAGCCCGACAAAGATGACGCTATGGTATTCGAGCCCCTTGCTCTTGTGGATCGTCATGAGCGGAATGGCATGCAGGCCTTCGTAGGTGTCGAGGGTCTCCGTCCAATCTGCGGCGTCGGCCGATGACCCGTGCAGATGCACTGCGGTGGCCTCAACGACCTTCTCAAACCACCCGCCCTGCGCATAGGCGGGATGAACGGCGATCAGCCGTTCACGGCCGACGAAGCAAAGGACGTCATCAACGATGGTCCGCGCATCGGCTTTGGACGCTGGCGGTTCGGGATGGTCGGCGCTGAGCTGGGTCGCTTGGGCGTCGAGCTCGCGGGCGAATATTGCCTGGGCGGCTTCGTCCTCGGGAGAAATCCCGCGCAAAGCCCCCAGCGCCTCCTGGCATTCGGTCCAATGCCGACCTGCGCGTTTCGTCATGGCAAGACGTAGAACCTTGACCAACAGCTCTGATGCTTCTTCCGCGAGAAGCTCTTGCAACATGACGGCGCCGACGGTTCCGGCCTCGTTGCGAAGCGGGATTCCCGCGGCTCGAAAGGCTGGCTCGAGTACGGCCGCATAGTCGACCGCCTTCTGGCGCACGAGCAGGACGAAGTCGCGAGGGCCGAGCGCATGGGCCTTCACTTCGCCGGCGACGAACCGGGCCAGCCGCTGTGCTTCGATCTCGGGACTCGAGAAGTCCCAGATTGCGCAGCTTTCGCCTGCAATCGTGGTTGCCGTCTTCGAAACGGGCTCTACCGCACGAGCGTCTAGCGCTTGCGCGAGGACATGCTGGATGCGCACGAGCTCGGGCGACGACCGATAGTTGTTGTAGAGCGGCGTGCGCTTGCCGCCGAAATCGGCGTCGAACGCGGAGAATGGATCGTCCATCGCCATCGCCCAACGCATGATCTGCTGCTTATTGTCTCCCACTGCAGTGATCACTGCATCGGTTCCGAGGAAGATCGTTCGCACGAGATCGTATTGGATCTGGGTGGTGTCCTGGAACTCGTCCATGAACAGGTGCGAGTAGGTCAAACGGAGGGCGTCGCGCGCCATCGGATTGACGCGCAGGAGCAGTTCGGCGAGCCGTCCGATCATCGGGAACGACAGAAAGGTCTTCTTTCCCTCGTGCAGCGACGATTGCCAGAATCGATCCGCCGCCCACTGGCCGACTGTCGGGTCAGGCCAGCCCAGAACGGGAAGCGGTGAGCCTACGAGCAGCGAGCGCTCGAATGTCTTGATGGAGATCGCCTGGAGGTCAGCGTAGCTGCCTATGGCTTTCGGAGGCGTACCGACATCCTGGAACAGAAATCCCCGAAAGGCCGTATCGTTTGGGAACATGAGTTCATAGTCGGGTCGCGGTCGCCATCGCTCGGGCAGCGCTTGGCCGAACCGGTCGACCAGGCTTTTGGCGAACGCGTCGAAGGTCATCGAATCGAGACGGCCGGCGTGGCTGCGATGGCAGCGCTGGCGGACGCGGGCGGCGAGATTGGTCGCGGCGTCACGCTTGAAGCTGATCGCGAGAATGCGCCGCGGCGGCGGCGCGATGCCGGTCTGCAGAAGATAGGCGGCGCGCTGTGCGAGGAGCTCGGTCTTCCCCGCACCGGGGCCGGCGATGACCGAGCGGTTGTCGGTGGAGCGGACCACCTTGATCGCGTTCGCTTCGAGGGCGTCGACACCGATCGGCTTCCAATCGTCGGGTCGAACCCGTCGCGCAAGCACCGCCATGGTCAGTCTCGCCGCAGGCATTTGGCGATATGGTTGAGAAGTTCCGAAAGCAACGGCGGCATGTCCTCACGCAAGGCCTTGGTCTTGATGTGGGTGAGCGCCGCGAGATGTGTCGCCGGCTTGCTGTTCGTGATGAAGTGGTAGCGATAGGCGGGCAGCAGATCCGGGTAGTCCTTGTAAGGTCCGGTGTAGAGGGCGAGCCCTGGTCCAGCTGTGCCCAGGACGACTTCGGCTGCCTTATCGACGGCCATCTTGGGTCCGCCCCCCTTGGGTATAACTGCTTCATAGGCGTCGGGAAAAGCCGCGATCATCGCCAGGTCGAGGTCGAGCGGCGCGGAGAAGTAGACGGCGTGAGGCTTCAGGCAGTCGACCCATCCCTTGAGCAGCTTGCGGTCATCGGCATCCTGCCACGTGTGCATCTTGGCGAAATCGGCGTCCGATAACATGCCGCCTTCGATCTTGAGCAGGTTAGCCTTCGGCACGCCGAATTCGATAAGTTTCTCGATCGCGGTCTTCACCCGGCCGAAGCCGCCGCCGCTACGGCCGAGGTCGAGATCGAGCAGAGTCGCGTGTGGAATGCCAAGGTGCGTCAGCAACCGCCAGAAATGCTGCACATGGCGCCCGCCCAGCGGCACGATCGCGACGAAGGCAGGATCGATCAGGAGGTCGAGCGCTTCGGCGAGACGCGGGAGGACGATCCGCTCCGAGTCCCCTTCGACGAGAAGGACGAAGCGTGCGAAGTAGAGTTCCGGGTAGGCGAGCATGGCGCCACGGACGAACTTGGCCGCCTCGTCTATGCCCGTCGGCATCTTGATCTTCTTGACGGACGAGACGCGCGTCTTCGGGTCGCTGCGGCAGTAGCGAACCTCGCGCGGGTTGACCCGGCTCAGAACCGCCGGGGAATGGCTGGTGACGATCGCCTGGGCGCCCCCGCCGTCGGTGAGCGACCGGACCTGACGAATGATCCGGGCAAGGAAGTACGGCGACAGGTGGTTTTCCGGCTCCTCCAGCGCGAACAGCGTGAGTGCGGGGATACGCAGCTGGTCGTCAAGAAAGCCTTCGACCTTGCCCGCGACGACCTGGCGCTCAAGGTCGAAAACGGCCGCGGCCAGCGCGAAGTAGAAGAGCGATTGTTGGCCGTCGCTCAGCGCGTCCAGGCCGCGTTCTTGGCCGTCGGGGCCTTGGTCGAAGATGACCGCGATTTTGCTGACGATTTCTTCAAACCTACGACTAACGAGGCTGAGCCGAGGCTTGGTGTCGACGACATCGTCATGGAGGTCCGACCAGCGTGTCTGTAGGGCCTTTGCGATCGCCGCGATTGCTGCCTCGCCCTCAAACGCGGTGGCCAGATCTTCGCTCGCGCCCTTTACGGCGTCCTCGGTGTCCGATGACCATTCAATGGCGCGCAGCAGGCGCGCGGCGAGCGCTCCGGTCGTGGCGCGGATCTGAGCGGCGGCATCGCGACTGGCCGGGGTGTAGTAGAGTTGGATGAGGCCGCGATCGGCCGCAGAGACGGGGTGGCGCTTGTCGTCCGGGGGATTGTCGTCGAGCGTATCGACCCAGAACAGCTCCTGCGACACCTCGCCCTCGACGGTTCCGTCGTCCTCCCAACGCGCTTCGAGCCGCAAGCGACAGACCGGTGCTTTGTCTGCACGCTCGAGCTGCATGTGCCGAAATGACGGTGCGATGGTTTCGGGCGTGGCGGTGCCGTCGGCCAGCTCGGGCAGTCCGATCAACACGTCAATGAACAGGTCCTTCGGCTCACGGTCATCGATGTCCTCGTCAGCTCCGACATGAAAATCCGACCGCTGCACGGTGCGTTGTGCGCGCGAGACGCCGAACAGCTTCGACAAGGCGTGGAGGAGCGCGGTCTTGCCGGCCGCGTTCGGACCAACGACGGCGGTGATCTCCGAGGCAATCGGCACCGTGATCGGGTCGGGGCCGAAGCAGCGGAAGCCGGACAGGGTGACGCTTTCTAGACGCACAATTTTCTCTCGGGTTAGGCTGCGGGCAGGGGATCGGTGCCCTCGCTGAGGATTGCGAGATAGCGGCGATAGCCGAAGACGCGACCGCGCCGCCGGCCGGTCACCTCCTCGACGATGCCGAGGCGTTCAAGATCGGCAAGCGCGGCGTTGACGGTGGGCGCGGACAGGCCCGTTCGCTCGACCAGCAGGTTTGCGGTGAGATAGGGGTTCTGCTGAAGGAGATCGTGGATGCGCAGCGCGGAGCC
This sequence comes from Blastomonas sp. UPD001, assembly GCF_003426715.1. Taxonomy (NCBI): domain Bacteria; kingdom Pseudomonadati; phylum Pseudomonadota; class Alphaproteobacteria; order Sphingomonadales; family Blastomonadaceae; genus Blastomonas; species Blastomonas sp. UPD001. The sequence goes on along the minus strand of NZ_QKVT01000001.1, from coordinate 1,314,402 downwards.
AGGGCGTTCGCTCTCGCCGGTGATGCGTTCGCGGTCGTGCTTGAACAGTTCGACGATCCGGGTCGCGGCGTCGAAGGCTTGGTTTGCCGTATCCGCAACGCCGGTCAGGAAGAAGTCCAGCCAAGCCTCCCAAGCCCCGTGTTCGCGCACCTCCTGAAGCAGCCTATAATAGTCGGCGCGATGGGTCTTCAGATAGAGGCTCAGGTAGAGCAGCGGCTTTCGCAGCACGCCGTGAACGCAAAGGTAAAGCGTCACCAGCAGACGCCCGATACGGCCATTGCCGTCCAGGAAGGGATGGATCGTCTCGAACTGGACGTGCAGGAGGCCCGCCTTGATCAGCGCCGGCAGTCGAGACTCGTCCTCGTGCATGAAGCGTTCAAGGGCGTCGAGGCAGCCATCCAACTCCGTCGTTGGAGGCGGGACGAAAAGCGCGTTGCCTGGTCGGCTGCCGCCGATCCAGTTCTGCGAGCGCCGGAATTCGCCCGGGCTCTTGGTGCCGCCCCGCCCGCTTTGCAGAAGCCGTGCGTGCATTTCGCGGATCAGGCGGAGCGACAGCGGCAAGTCCTCAAGCCGCTCCAGGCCATACATCATTGCGTCGACGTAGTTCGAGACTTCGCGGATGTCGTCGATCGGCTGCCCGGCCTGCGCCTCGGTCTCGAAGCGCAGGAGGTCGGTAAGGGTGGATTGGGTTCCCTCGATCTGGGACGAGAGGACGGCCTCCTTCCTCACATACATGTAGAGGAAGAGCTCCTGGCGCGGCAAAAGCATGGTTATGCCGTCGAGGCGGCCCAGCGCGCGTTCAGCTAGGCTCAAACGGTCCAGCAGCGTGAGCACGTCGATCGGCGGCGCCGGGGGGAGCGGCGGCGGCACGAAGGCACGCACCGTCTCGCCGGCGACGGGGGTTTCGACAAAGCGGCCCAGCCGCTGATTGGGTTCGGGATCAACCATGTGCGCCGATTATGGCAACCCACCCTTATTTAAGCAATGCCCACTTGGCTTAAATAGGAAATGGGCTAAGGTAAGTCAGCTTAAATAACGAGGCCTGATGAGAAGTGGGAGGCTACAGCCAGCGCGTGCGCGACAGCATTCTGCCCCTTTCGGTGGCCGACACGCTGCCTGCCGCCTTCGCCGAGTGGTCCTTCACCGAAAACACGGTCGACCACGAGACACCGATCGAGACATGCGAACTGTGCGGCCAGCAGGACCTCAGATATCACTTCGAGATCGCCAACCCATATACCGAGGCAGCGCTCTGGGTCGGCTCACATTGCATACTTCAATTCGACGTCGCCGTCATGGAGAATGGCCGGCGCCTTTCGCCCGAGGAGGCAAAGCGCCATCTGGCCAAACTTACCCAGCGGATGCAACTGGAGTCCTGCATCCGTGCGCTGGAACAGCTCGCCACGAAGGAGGTCAACCCGGTGCTGTCGGGCGCGCTCGACTACTACCGGCGCAACAAGAAGCTCACGCCCAAATATGCCGCCGTGGTGTTCTGGAAGCTTCGGACGTTTCGGATCGACCACCACCCCTCCTTCTTTCAGGTCGAGCTTCGCCGCGCCCAGCACATCGAGGACCTGCGACAGATGCCGACACGCCGGGTTCATCGCTTCTGGAGCGCGCTGAGCGCGGGACAGCGCCGGAAGGCGGTGGAACTCGGACATACTCCCCCAGATGAATGATGGGGGACAGGACTGGGCATTCTGTATTGCACGAGCGGTCACTTACATTGAAGGTGATCGCTGTAATTACCGAACCGAAGGAATCTTCATTTGAGTAGGGGCCAGAGCCAGGGATGAAGCCAGCCAGCACGCACGAAGCCAGCGCTTCGGCGACTGGCTACCTTTTTCAATGCCGCTACGCCTTGCTCGCCGGTCTTCAGGCTATCGCCAAGTCGCCCCAACTGGAGATTTCGATCGAGAAGTTCGACGATGTGGGGTTCGAGGTCAACGGTGAGCCGACACAGCTTATCCAGACCAAGCACCATGTGGGCAAGCTGGGCAACCTGACGGATGCCAGCGTCGATCTGTGGAAAACGTTGCTCATCTGGACCAAGCGCGTGACGGAAGACGTCGAGGCGCCCTTCAGGATCAAGTTCGTCCTGTTGACGACAGGGTTCGCGCCAGATGGGTCAGCGGCGGCGCTCTTGCGCATGAGGGAGAACGAGATCCTCCGCGTTCAACAGGACAGCTTCATTCTACAGGCGCGAACAACCGGAAAGATCACTCAGTATGTCGAGACCGCCAGCACCGCCGACACCAGCTCAGGGCTGAAATCGGCCATCGCGGCAAGCCGGATTCGGGTTGCGGCGCTGGAGCGGGAGCTCGACGCCGAAGCGATGAAGGAAAAGCTTGATGCCTTCTTGAACATTATCGGCCGCTACATGACCCAGTATTCTGACGATCTGGAACTGGAGCACCGAGGTAGCCAGCTAAGGCTCGACATCAGGGCCCTGACGGTCGTCGCTGATACTCTTGACGGTCCGGTCCCTTTGTTCCGGATGGGAAGCGGCGAGAATTGGGTCGGCTACCACGTCCTGGCACACCTGGCTCTCCATAAATGGTTTCGTCAAAAGAAGCGTCCCGTGCCGGGGTTCATCATTTTCGACCAGCCATCTCAAGCTCACTATCCACCGGACCGCGATGCGGAAGGTTCAATCGACGGGCTTTCCGACGAGGACCAGACCGCCGTGCTGCAGCTCTTCAAGCTGGCGGCCGATGCAGCGGCCGAACTCGCGCCGGAGCTGCAGATCATCATCATGGATCACGCAGACCTAAAGCCGGAGTGGTTCGCAACGGCGGTGATCGAGCGATGGAGGAAGGGCGAGAAGCTCATTCCCGCGAGCTGGTTACAGTGAGTTTGCGGGATCAGCCCGCGCGGGGTCGGCGATGGCCGGCATGTTGCTTCGGCACCGAGGCAGTATCTCATCGTCTGTGCGAAGCGGGTCCACAGGAGCTTGGACGCTCGAGCGACAGCGGGTGAGCCTAGGGAGCTACAGGTTCTCGGGCTAGCGGCCGCCCTGAGGCGCGCCGATCTGCCGCAACAATGTTCCGATCGATCGTCCGCTGATCTGGCAGACGGCGATGACGCGGTCATAGACCTGCACGCGGCCATTGCGGCCACGCACCGCGGTGCAGAAGGCCCCGCGGCCGAGAGCGACATCTTCCAGTGCTGCCTTGGCACGCGCTCCGATTGGGGCGTGAAGCTCGGGCGCATCGAAATCCGCCAGGCGGACCTCGATCCAAGTCGTCGGATCTGGGGAATCGCCGACGCACAGGCCGTCGCCGTCACCCACGTAACGGACCTGGCCCGAAAAGGAGTGACCGGCGCGAGTGGGGACCGGTGCTGTGCACGGATCCGCAGCTGCCGGGGTCGCAGCCGCCCCAGCGGCCAAGACGCACGCCACGATCATAAGTACGCGCGAGATCACGCCGCCTGCTTCGCTGGCCGGCGGACGGGCTTCTTGGCCAGCATGGTGCGGGCGAACTTGTCCCAGCGCGCCATGCCAGCTCGCTTCTCTGGCATGTAGTTCCAGCGGTCGTAGCTCTTGGAGCTAACGTCCTGCAGCGCATGGTTCTGAATGCGATCGCGGATTTCCTTCGGCACGCCAGCCTTGCCTGACAGCGTCTTCCACGTTCGCCGCAAGTCGCGATTGGTCACGACCGGGATGACGCCGCGGTCGCGCTGGCGCCACATAAAGGCATAGAGCGTCCCATGGCTGACGGGCTTCGATGGATCCTTCGCCGAGGGGAAGAACCACCCATGTTCGTTCGGCTTAATGGAATCGAGAAGCTCCGCCGCCAAGGACGGAACAGGGACCGCATGAGGCTTGCTGTTCTTGGTTTTTGACCAGTCGAGAATTCGTTCGCGGGAATCCCACTGATCCTTGTGAAGGCGCGCGATTTCCTCGACCCGCTGGCCCGTGAGCATCAGGATCTGAACGGCCCGCAGATAGGGCGGGTGCACCGGCACGTCGGGGCATTCGAGCCATCGCCAGAGCTGGACAAACTCATCTTCGTCCAGCCACCGGGACCCGACGACCTTAGGCTCAGTCGGGATACCTGCCGCCGGATTGTAGACCAGTCGAAATCGGCGCGGCGACGTGTTTCGATAGTCGTGCTCCGATTTCATTCCCCAGCTGTAAGCTGCGCGGATGTAGCAGCGGACGTGGTCCGCCATGGCAGGGGCCCCACGCTCAAAGATCGGGCGGAGCACCTCCGTCACCTCGTCCGGCTCGATCTCCCGGGCAAGGCGGTTGCGCCCAAGAGTGTCGGCTACCTTGTTCAGTCCTTTCTCCGTTTCCTTCCAGGACGGCTTACCTGCTTCTTTGAGCGAGGCGACGTAGGCTTCGAAAAGGTCGGCGACGGTTCCGGGCCGAGCATCGGTGACGATCTTGATGCTCCGACCCTTCTGGATCGCGTCCGCGAAGTCGCGCTTGAAAACCTCTCGGGCTGCGGCGAGCGACATCGATGGATAGTCGCCGAGTTTCGCCTTGATCCGCTTACCGTCGCGCCATTGCTGGGCCATCCATTCCGCCAGCACCCGCTTAGGCATCGGCCGCACGACGAGGACCAGGCGGCCCACGCCGCGTCCCTCGCCGTCGGCCAGGGACTTCTGCTTTCCGGTCAGTTCGACGTCCTTGATGCTGCGCCGGATCGCGCCATCGGTGAGGCTGCCCATGCTACGTCTCCCGAAAACTGAGGGCGGTAGTCAGTCGGTTATTGGGGTCGGAATGTGCTCCGATCCCCCAATTACCGCCCTCAGTTTGCCCCAGTCACCGGAAGCTTTTCAAGCCCAAAAATCGTGGTGTTTCAATGTGCTTGGGCGTGATCGAGCGTGATCGATGTGGGTCTAGTAGGATGGTTGTGGACGAGGATAAGCGACACCGCGCCGAGGTCGAGCGCGCGCTTGATCACTTGGCGCGTGTAGATCGCCGCCTGATCGACCGAGCCTTCGGACATCACGTCGTCGCTTATCAGCATGTTCTTGGCGTTGAGGAACAGCACGCGCACCCGCTCGCGGGTGAGATGCGCCATGTCGAGCCGCAGATAGTCGAGCAAGGCCTGCCAGCTCGACAAGATGGGCTGGCGGCGGACGGGTTCGCTCACCAGCCGTCGGGCTGCAACCTGGACGATCTTCAGCGCCGCCGCGCTGGTCTCGCCCATCCCGGGCACCGCGCGCAGCGAATCGCCATCGGCGGTGAGCACGCCGGCGAGTGAGCCGAAATGGTCGATCAGCTGCTTGGCGAGCGGCTTGGTGTCGCGCCGCGGGATCGCCAGCGTCAGCAGATATTCCACGATTTCATGATCATGCAGCCCGGTTCCGTCGGTGTTCAGCAAGCGATCCCTAAGCCGGGCGCGATGCCCTGCGCCATGATGCCCGCCCGCAGGCAGATCGGGCAGTTCGGCATCGGCCAGCAGGGGCAGCGAAGAGGGCATGGCTTGAGGTTAATCTTTCGCCCCCAGCCGGGCAAACGCTTTGTCGGAACGGCTTTGCCGCTGCGTCGTTGCAACGCGATGCTTTGCAAGCCATGCAGGTGACGATGACCGACCCCGATATCCAGGCCGAGGCGATCCCGCCCGAGCGGCAGGTCCGCGCGTGGCGACGGATGGCCTGGCCGCTGCGCGCGGCGCTGTACGGTGTCGCGCTGCTCGGTCTGGCGGGGCTCGTCGCCTGGACCCAGCGCGAGGATATTGCGCGCAACCTGATCGGTAACGAACTCGAGGCGCGCGGGATCGAGGCGCGCTACGACATCGAATCGATCGGCGTCGGGCGGCAGACGGTGCGCAATCTGGTGCTCGGCGATCCGAAGCGCCCCGATGCGACGATCGCGCGGCTGAGCGTCGATGTCAGCGGCGGGCTGTTCGGCCTGCGCATCGACCAGGTGATCGTCGAGGGGCTGCGCGGCTATGGGCGGCTCGACGAGGGGCGCGTCAGCTTCGGCAGCCTCGACAAGCTGCTCTATACCGACAGCCAGGAGCCGTTCCGGCTGCCCCGGCTCGATCTGACGCTGCGCGACACGCGCGTGCGGATCGAAAGCTCCTATGGCACGATCGGGGTGAAGGCGGATGGGCAGGGCAATCTGCGCGACGGCTTCAAGGGTCAGTTGGCAGCAATTGGTGCGCGCCTGGGGCAGGGCATGGCACGTGCCGTCTCCACCGGCGCTAACGCCACGG
>NZ_QKVT01000001.1:1295873-1308129 GCF_003426715.1 Blastomonas sp. UPD001 | reverse complement strand
GCGCGGCGCGGCTTTCGGGGCCGCTGCCCGGCGGCCGGGTCGACGGGCTCGCGCTCCCGCTCCAGGGGCGCTGGAGCCAGGCCGGCGGCCTTGCGATGTATGATGGGTGCCAGACCGTCCGGGTCGAGCGCTTGCGCGTCTCGAATTTCGTCAGCGGGCGGCAGGCGCTCACCCTGTGCCCCGATCGCGGCGGATCGATCGTCCGGACGGGGGCGCGCGGCCTGCAGATGGCGGCGCGGCTTTCAGGGCCGACGCGGCTGCAAGGCAAACTGGGTTCTTCCGACCTGTTGCTGGCAGCAGGTGCGGTACGGTTCGATTTTCCGGGCAGTGCCCGCCTCAGCGACGTCGATCTGCTGATCGGCCCGGCGCCATCGGGCACGCATATCACTGCGGGCGATTTCAGCGTCGATCTCGGCGGGGCGCTCGGCGGGGCCTATGCCGATGCCGAGGCGACGATCGGCGCGGTACCGCTGCTGCTCACCCGGGGCAGCGGGCGCTGGTCTTTCGCCGATTCGGTGCTCGACGTGCAGGGCGAGGAATGGCTGCTGCGCGACCGCCAGGCGCCCGCACGCTTCCAGCCGCTGATCACCGACGACATGCAGCTGACGCTCGCCGATGGCCGGATCGCGGTGACCGGCATTCTCGACGAGCCGCAGACCCTGCGGCCCGTCGTCCGCGTCGCGATCGCGCATGACCTCGCCAGTGTGACGGGTCATGCCGATCTGTTCGTTGATGCCCTGACCTTCGATGACCGGCTCCAGCCCGAGATGGTCAGCAATATCGTGCTCGGCATCATCGCCAATACGCGCGGGCTGGTGACCGGGCAGGGTCGGATCGACTGGTCTGCGCAAGGCGTCACGTCGAGCACCGGTCGCTTCCGCACCGATTCGCTCGATTTCGCCGCCGCGTTCGGCCCGGTCACCGGACTGGCGGGGGACATCGCGTTTACCGATCTGCTGGGCTTCGAGACGGCTCCCGGACAGACGGTCAGGCTGGCGCAGGTCAATCCGGGCTTTGCGGTCTACGACGGACTGATTCGCTATCAGATTCTGCCCGGCTTCAGGATGCGCGTCGAAGGCGGTGAATGGCCCTTTGCCGGCGGAAGGCTGTTGCTCGATCCGGGCATGGTCGATCTGGTAAGCGAGGAGCCGCGCCGCCTGGTCTTCCGCGTGGATCGGGTCGATGCGGCGCAGTTCCTCGCCGGATTCGATTTCGAGAACATCAACGCCACCGGCCAGTTTACCGGGGTCATCCCGATCGTATTCGACAAGGATGGCGGCCATGTGCGCGGCGGCCGGCTCGAGGTGATCGGCGATGGCGGCACGCTCGCCTATGTCGGCGAGCTGACCTATGAAGACCTTGGCACGATGGCCAATTTCGCCTTCAACGCCTTGAGATCGCTGCGCTATCGCTATCTCGTCGTCGAGATGGACGGCGATCTGGCGGGCGAGGTCATCACGAAGATCCGCTTCGACGGCCTCAGCCAGGGCGAGGGGGCATCGCGCAATTTCCTCACCCGGCAGGTCGAGAAGCTGCCGCTGCAGTTCAACGTGACGATCGCTGCGCCCTTCCTCCAGCTGATCACCTCGGCGCGCTCGCTGTACGACACGCAATATATCACCGACCCCGGCGTGCTCGGGCTGTTGCCGGGTCAGGTCAACAATCCCGGTCCCGGCAATCGTTCCGGGAATTCGACAACGCCAGCAAAACCGGGCATTCAGCCCCCAGAAAGCGAGGATCGTCCATGAAGGGCACGACAAGGATGGCGATTTTGAGGAACCTGCGGGGGCAGATGGCGGTTCTGGCTTTGGCCACCGCATTGCTGGGCGGGTGCGTGACGGTGACGGCTCCCGACAAGCCGATCGTCATCAACCTCAACATCAATATCAAACAGGAAGTCGTCTATCGGCTCGATGGCAAGGCCAAAGAGGTGATCGACGAGAATGCGGAGATTTTCTGATGAACAGGGCGATTTTGAAGGCAGGCCTGCTGGGCGCGGTGGCGCTGGGACTGGCCATGCCCGCGATGGCGCAGCGCGACCCGGCCTATGAAGCCGCGCGCGAGAACGGCAGCGTCGGCGAGAAGCCCGATGGCTATCTGGGCCTGGTCGGCGGCGGCGATGCACAGCTGCAGAAGCTGGTCAGCGACATCAATCTCAAGCGCAAGCAGGTCTATACCGAGCGCGCCTCGGCCGAAGGATCGACCGTCGAGCAGTTCGCTTTCACTGCGGGCTGCAACACCATTGCGCGCACCAAACCGGGCGAAAAATACCAGGCGCCCGATGGCAGCTGGAAGACTCGGGATGCCGGTCCGCCGGTGCGCGACGCACGCTGCCCCTGAGCCAACGCACGCAATTAACGCAGATCAAGCCCGGATTTCTTCGGAAATCCGGGCTTTTTCGTGCGGCTTCTCGCACCGCAGCATGACCATTGACTTGGGCACCAGCCCTTTCTAAACGGGCCGCGCCTTGGCGGGTCCGCTCGCTGCCGGTTGCGTGCTTTTTGAACATCGTAGGCCCAGGCCCGATAACAGGGAGTAAAGCACATGGCAGAGAATGAACCCGGGCAAGACCCTGTCGGCGGCGACGCGCGGATCGATCAGATTGGTGATCGGCTTCGCGATATCACGCAGCGGGAGCAGGCCGAAGCGAGCGGCAAGGGGAGCGGGGTCGATGCGAATTATCGACTTGGCAACCGGGTGCTCGCCGATCTGCTGGGGGGAATTGCAGGTGGTTTGCTGTTCGGCTGGCTGTTCGATCGCTGGCTGGGCACATCGCCCTGGCTCCTGATCACGTTCCTCGCTCTGGGGATCATCGTGGCCTTCAGGAACATCATCCGGGTTTCCAACGCATATTCGGCGGGGCTGAAAAACCAGCAGTCTCCGCAGGATAAGCCTGAAGATTAAGACGAAGAGGTAAGGTTGTGGCAGCCGAGTCAGGCAAAATCGACCCGATGCACCAGTTCGAGATCGCGCCCATCTTCAATGGTGGGTTCGAGCTTGCTGGCCAGACCATCACCTTCACCAACAGCGCCCTGTGGATGCTGTTGACGCTGGTCGCGGTCTGGGTGTTCATGCAGGGCGGCATGAAGCGCGAGCTCGTGCCCGGCCGCTGGCAGCTGATGGTCGAGGGCTTTACCGGCTTCATCGACGACATGATGACCGCCAATATCGGCGCCGAAGGTCGCAAGTACGCGCCTTATGTCTTCTCGCTGTTCATGTTCATCCTGTTCGCCAATATCCTCGGTCTGATCCCCATCGGCGTGATCGGCGGACATCCGTTCACTGTGACCAGCCACCTGACGATCACCGGCGTTCTCGCCATCGTCAGCTTCTCGATCGTGCTGATCGTCGGCTTTGCGCGCCACGGCTTCCACTTCTTCTCGCTGTTCGTTCCGCACGGCACGCCGCTCCCGATGATCCCGTTCATCTTCGTGGTCGAGCTGCTCTCGTTCCTGGTGCGTCCGTTCAGCCTCGGCCTGCGACTGTTCGTGGCGATGACCGCTGGCCACATCCTGCTCAAGGTGCTGGCCGGCTTCGTCATCAATTCGACCAATGCCGGTATCGGCTACGGTCTGCTGGTCGGCCTGCCCAGCCTGACGCTGATGGTCGGCATCAGCGCGCTCGAAATCCTGGTCGCCGTCGTCCAGGCCTATGTCTTTGCGCTGCTCACCTCGCTGTACATCAACGACGCGGTGAACCTGCACTGAGCCTTTTTCTTTTCGCTGAAATTTTCCATCCAATCGAGTTTCTTAAGGAGTATTACAATGGACGCAGAAGCTGCAAAACTGGTCGGCGCTGGCCTGGCTGCAATCGGTGCCGGCATGGCCGCCATCGGCGTGGGTAACGTGTTCGGTTCGTTCCTGGAAAGCGCTCTGCGCAACCCGGCAGCCGCCGACGGCCAGCAGGGCCGCCTGTTCATCGGCTTCGCCGCTGCCGAACTTCTCGGCCTGCTGGCGTTCGTCGTGGCGATGATCCTGATCTTCGTTGCCTGATTTGTGTCGGACCGGGGCCGGTCATCGCATCGGCCCCGTCCACACCCCAAGATTCTGATCCACGGATAGCTTCGATATGCCCCAGATAGACCAGATCATGACCACTTACGGGTCCCAGCTTTTCTGGCTGGTGATCACGTTCGGGCTGATTTACTTCGTGATCGGGCGTTCGATGTTTCCCAAGATCCAGGGCACGGTCGATCAGCGCAAGGCGAAGATCGCCGGCGACATCGCTGCTGCCAAGGCGGCGCACGCGCGCGCCGACGAGATCGAGGAAGAATATCGCGTGGCCCATGCCCGGGCCCGTGACGCGGCGCTCGCCGTGACCGCGGAAGCCAAGGCCAAGGGCGCGCGCGAGGCCGAAGCCAAGGTGCGCGAGGCCGATGCCGGCATCGCGCTGCATCTGGCCGACGCCGAAGCGGCGATTGCGGCCCAGCAGACCGCCGCGCTGACCGAGATCGAGGCAGTGGCCGTCGAAGCCGCCCAGGATATCGTCGCCCGGCTGACCCCGGCAAAGATCACCAAGCCGCAGGTCAATCGTGCGGTCAAGGGAGCGCTGGCCGATGCTTGATATCGCCATTCTTGCCGCTGCGGCGGGCGAACATGCCGATCCCTCGGTGGGCGGCGTCCATCTGCTCAACGCCACTTTCTTCGTCTCGGCGGCGATGCTGGTCCTGATCGGCATCATCCTGTGGAAGAAGGTTCCCGCTGCGGTCGCCGCGTCGCTCGACGCCAAGATCGCCGGGATCAAGGCCGAACTCGACGAGGCCCAGGCGCTGCGTGCCGAAGCCGAGAAGCTGCGCGCCGAGTACGAGGCGAAGCTGGCCTCTGCTTCGAAGGAAGCGGCGGACATGAACGCCCGCGCCGAGGCCGAAGCCGAAGCCGTGCTCGCCAAGGCGCGCACCGATGCGGAAAACCTGATCGCGCGGCGCCAGAAGATGGCGACCGACAAGATCGCCGCCGCCGAACGCGCTGCCGTCGCCGAAATCCGCGAAAAGGTCGCCAAGGCCGCCACCGGCGCCGCCGCCAGGCTGATCGCCGAAAACCATGGCGCAGAGGCCGACCAGGCGCTGGTCGACCGCACCGTCGCCGAGCTGGGCACCCGGCTGAATTGATGCGCCGGCACCTTCTCCCTTGAGGGGAGAAGGATACGGAGCCTTGTCGGCGTAGCCGAATAGGCGCAGTGGATGAGGGTGAGGCAGAGGCACCGTAGTGCTGCTTCCCCCTCTCCCAGCTCCGACTAGGCAGCAAGCTGCCAAGTCTGCGCAACCCTCTCCCGCGCGGGGGAGAGGGTATCGGTTTCACCCCATTGACCTCCTGACCCCGCCACGCCACATGCACGCTCATGGCTGGTCGTCCCGCTCATCCCAATGACAGCAACCCGCGCGCGCCCGACCGCTTTCTCGAGGAAGCGGCGACGTACAGCGTGCGCGGTGCCGATGCGCCCGATCTCGACACCGGTATCGCGGCGATCCGCAGCACGCTGAAAACATTGCCGGCCCGCCCCGGCGTCTACCGCATGCTCGATGCACGCGGCGATGTGCTCTATGTCGGCAAGGCGCGCGCGCTCAAGAACCGGGTGACCAATTACACCCAGGTCGACAAGCTGCCGCGCCGGTTGCAGCGCATGGTCTCGCTCACCCGGTCGATGATGATCGTCACGACCAACAGCGAGGCCGAGGCGCTGCTGCTCGAGGCGCAGCTGATCAAGCGCTATCGCCCCGCGTACAACGTGCTGCTGCGCGACGACAAGAGCTTCCCCTATATCCTGCTTCGCGAGGACCATGACTTTCCGCGCATGTCCAAATATCGCGGCGCGCAGAAATACAAGGGCCAGTATTTCGGGCCTTTCGCCAGTGCGGGATCGGTGACCAGCACGCTAAACTCGCTGCAGAAGCTGTTCCTGCTGCGCTCGTGCTCGGACAGCTTCTTCGCCAACCGTTCGCGCCCGTGTCTGCTCTATCAGATCAAGCGCTGCTCCGCGCCGTGCGTCGACCGAATCAGCAAGCAGGATTATGCCGCGCTGGTCTCCGATGCGCGCGCCTTCCTCACCGGCAAGTCGACCGAGGTGCAGGCCAAGCTGGGCGCGAAGATGGAGGCGGCGGCCGAGGCGCTCGATTTCGAGAGCGCGGCGGCCTATCGCGACCGGCTGAAGGCGCTGACCTTCATCCAGGGCAGCCAGGCGGTCAACGCGCAGGGCATTGCCGATGCCGATGTGTTCGCGATGGCGAGCCAGGGCGGCACCGTCTGCATCCAGGCCTTCTTCATCCGTGCCGGGCAGAACTGGGGCCATCGCAGCTTTTTCCCGGCGCACGTCCAGGACATGGACGAGGCGGAAATCCTCACCAGCTTCCTGATGCAATTCTATCAGGACATGCCCGCGCCCAAGCTGATCCTGACCGACCGGCAGCCGTTCGAATGCGATCTGATGCTCGAGGCCTTGTCCGCCAACCGAACGGGCAAGCTGGAACTGCTCGTCCCCCAGCGCGGCGAACGCAAGCGGCTCATCGACCAGGCGCAGCGCAACGCGACCGAGGCGCTGCAGCGCCGCGTCGCCGAGAGCGCCAGCACCGCCAAGCATCTCACCGAAATGGCCGAACTGTTCGGGCTCGAGGGTCCGCCCGACCGGATCGAGGTCTATGACAACAGCCATATCCAGGGCACCAATGCGCTGGGCGCGATGGTCGTCGCGGGGCCCGAGGGATTTCGCAAGGCGGCCTATCGCAAGTTCAACATCAAGCGCGCCGAGACGGTGCCGGGCGACGACTATGCGATGATGCGCGAGGTATTCGAACGCCGCTTCGCGCGCGCGCAGAACGAGGATCCCGATCGCAGCAGCGGCGACTGGCCCGATCTGGTGCTGGTCGATGGCGGCAAGGGTCAGCTCAAGGCGGCGATGGAGGCGCTGGCAGGGCTGGGCATCGACGATGTGCCGCTGGTCGGCGTCGCCAAGGGGCCCGAGCGCAATGCCGGCCGCGAGACCTTCTTCCTGCCCGATGGCCGCGAATTCACGCTGCCGGTGAACAGCCCGGTGCTGTTCTATCTGCAACGCCTGCGCGACGAGGCGCACCGCTTTGCCATCGGCGCGCATCGCGGCAAGCGCAAGAAGGCGATGACCACCAGCCCGCTCGACGACGTGCCCGGCATCGGCCCGGCCCGCAAGCGCGCGCTGCTGATGCACTTCGGCACCGCCCGCGCAGTGCGCAGCGCCAGCCTGGATGACCTGCAAAAGGCCCCCGGCGTCTCCAAGGCGATGGCGCAGAGCATCTATGATTTCTTCCGGGGATGATTTAACGATCAATTTCAATTTCTGGCGGATGATATTTTATGGGACTGGATGTAGTTGTTGGCTGGCTCGCTCAATCCCGCCAAGAGCTTTCGGATGAAGAATTCCAGCCGATTTTTGAACCTTTTCTGTCCCTGAATGAAGTTCTTGTCGAAGCAGGCCAACCCCCGCATCACGAACCTCTGGAAATCGCGGATGGCGATGTATTCGAAGCGCAGATGTGGGGTTATAACGGTCTACACATGGTTCGCCGGCTCGCAGCGCATTGGGTGATTGAAGGTGCATTGCCTCCACCAGTGCCTCATGCCGATATCGATCAAATCCCCCTTCTGGACCAGCTTTATGCCCAGCATAACGCGTATATCGCGGCAACTGAGAGACGCGGGCTGTTTTCACGTTTCGTGAAGCCAAGGACGGCACCGCCGTTTGCTCATTTGCTTCTGCATTCCGACTGTGAAGGCTTTTATCTTCCACGGCGACTGGAGAACGTCATTTTTGATCGCAGTGTGCCGCAGCGCGAGGGTGTCGGTTACATGGTGGGCTCTGCGCCCATTTTGTGGGAAGAGTGCCATTTACTGGCGTCGCTGATCGATCTTCCTGAAGGACTGACAACGCAAGACGAGCAGCTATGGGAGTTTGCGGATAATCCTGCGCAAGCAGGTCCGCTCTGGCAGCAATACGGGGTGGAAGCCTATTGCCTGACGGTCTTGATGCGCGCTGCCGAGGCCTCGGCAAGGTCAGGTGCGGCCGTGGAATTCGTCTAAATCATTGCATCCATTTTCGAGCCGACTGTTCCGGCGGACCTGTATTCTTGTAGGCTGATCGCCTACTTTCGCTTTCGTTGCAGGATTGCCTCGATGGGCAGGAATGAGGTGCGAGTGGCGGCGAAAGATCTCGATAGGGTACGTGTCGTTCTCAATTTGCCCCCGGCAATGAAGGGCCGACTTGATCTGGCTGCTGAAAGGCGGGGCGTTTCTATCAAAGCGCTCATCAAGGTGTGGGTCGGCGACAAGCTGGATCGGATTCCTGATCTGGATTAGGTGGGGGCATGCCCGTCATCCGCACCCCTGCCATAATCTGCACCGTGCGGCGGCATGGGGAGCATGGGGCGGTGGTGCGGTTGTTCACGCCCGATCATGGGTTGCAATCGGGCTATGTGCGGGGAGGGCGGTCGACGGCCCTGCGCCCGGTGCTGATGCCCGCGAACCTCGTCACGGCGGAGCTGCGCAGCCGGGTGAACGATCAGCTTGCCGGGTTGACGGTCGAACTCGCGGAGAGCCGCGCGCCCTTCTACAGCGAGCCGCTCGCTGCGGCGGCGTTCGAATGGGTGACCCTGCTCACCGCCACCGTCGCGCCGGAGGATCAGCCGTTTCCGCGGCTTTATGCGGCTCTGGCGGCCTTGCTCGATCTGGTCTGCGCCGCCCCCTCGGCCCGCTGGTGGCTGCGCGCGATGGTGCGGTACGAGGCGCTGCTGCTGGCCGAACTGGGCTTCGGACTCGATCTGGAGCGTTGCGCGGTGACCGGCGAGCGCGCGGACCTCGCCTATGTCAGCCCGCGCACCGGGCGTGCGGTGTCGGTGCATGCCGCCGGGGTCTATGCCGAAAAGCTGCTCGTGCTGCCGGCGTTCATGACCGGCGCTGATGAGCCCGATTGGGAGCAACTGATGCAGGGCTTTGCGCTGACCGGCCATTTCATCGAGCGCCAGTTCTTCACCGATCGCCGCGCCGACGCGCTCGCCGCACGCGCGATGCTTCTCGACCGGGTGCGCCGCATGGCGGTCTGAATTCGTCCCGAGCAAAACAATGTTGCGGAAATGCGCCGCTGGACGCTATGCGCGCCTCCACAACAGACAGGATGACCCCATGAAAATTGCCATTCTCCCCGGTGACGGCATCGGCCCTGAAATCATGGCCGAGGCGGTGCGCGTGCTGCGCGCGCTCGATCTGCCGGGAGTGGAATTGCACGACGGGCTGGTCGGCGCTGCCGCCTGGCGCGCGCATGGTCATCCGCTGCCGCCCGAGACGCTGGCGCTGATGCGCGAATGCGATGCGATCCTGTTCGGTGCGGTGGGCGATCCGGCGTGCGACGGGCTGGAGCGGCATCTGCGCCCCGAACAGGCGGTGCTGGGCATGCGCAAGGAGCTGGGTCTGTTCGCCAACCTGCGCCCGGCCAAGGTGTTTCCGGGGCTGGAAGCGCACAGTTCGCTGCGGGCCGAGGTGGCGGGCGCGATCGACCTGATGATCGTGCGCGAACTCAATGGCGATGTCTATTTCGGCGAAAAGGGCATGCGCACCACCAGTGACGGCCAGCGCGAGGGCTATGACATCATGTCGTACAGCGAGAGCGAGGTCCGCCGTATCGCGCATGTTGCGTTCCGCACCGCCCAGGGACGCTCGGGCCGGCTGTGCTCGGTCGACAAGGCCAATGTGCTCGAGACCTCGCAGCTGTGGCGCGACGTGATGATCGAGGTCGCGGCGGACTATCCCGATGTCACGCTCGAGCACATGTATGTCGACAATGCCGCGATGCAGCTCGTCCGCGCGCCGGGCAAGTTCGACACCATTGTCACAGGCAACCTGTTCGGCGACATATTGTCCGACCAGGCCAGCATGTGCGTCGGCTCGATCGGCCTGCTCGCCTCGGCCTCGCTGGGTGCGGAGCAGACCGCGTTCGGCACCAAGGGCGCGTATGAGCCGATCCACGGCAGCGCGCCCGACATTGCGGGCAAGGGCCTCGCCAATCCGGTCGCGATGATCCTCTCCGCGGCGATGATGCTGCGCCACAGTTTCGGCCTGGAAGCCGAAGCTGCACGGATCGAGGCGGCGGTGGCGAGCGCGCTCAACGCGGGCGCGCTGGGCGCGGACCTCGGCGGCAACATGGGCACCGTCGCGATCGGCGACGCGGTGCTGGCGGCGCTTTAGTCTCGCTCGCGCGCGACTTCGCGCCAGCCGATGTCGCGGCGGCAGAAGCCGGTGGGGAAGCTGATCGCATCGACAGCGGCATAGGCGGCACGCTGCGCTTCGGTGACGCTGCCGCCGGTCGCGGTGACATTGAGCACGCGGCCGCCATTCGCGACGAGCGTGCCG
Organism: Blastomonas sp. UPD001; assembly: GCF_003426715.1. Classification (NCBI taxonomy): domain Bacteria; kingdom Pseudomonadati; phylum Pseudomonadota; class Alphaproteobacteria; order Sphingomonadales; family Blastomonadaceae; genus Blastomonas; species Blastomonas sp. UPD001. The sequence continues at coordinate 1,297,765 of NZ_QKVT01000001.1, read as the reverse complement.
TCCTTCAGCGCGGTCCCCGCGTGGAAGACCTTGGCAGTGCCGACATCGCCCAGCGTGATCGCGCCACCCTTTTCGGGCGTGCCGGGATAGCCCTTGGCCGCCATCACCACGGTCAGGGCATAATCGTCCGACAGCCGGGGAGGGGGGCAGCTCGCAAGCTCGCCCTTGGCGGTCGCGAGCAGCAGTTCGGCGAGATCGCTCTGCAGCCGGGTCATCAGCACCTGGCATTCGGGGTCGCCGAAGCGGCAATTATATTCGATCAGCTTGGGGCCTTCGCCGGTCAGCATCAGTCCGGCAAACAGCACGCCCGAATAGGGCATGCCCTCTGCCGCGAGCGTGGCGACGGTGGGCGCGATGATCCGCTCCATCACCTGCGCTTCGAGCTCGGGCGTCAGCACCGGTGCGGGGCTGTACGCGCCCATGCCGCCTGTGTTGAGCCCGGTATCGCCTTCACCCACCCGTTTATGGTCCTGCGCCGAGCCAAAGGCGACGATCGCGCTGCCGTCGGTGATCGCGAAGAAGCTCGCCTCCTCGCCGGTCATGAATTCCTCGATCACCACTTCGGCCCCGGCCTCGCCGAACGCTCCGGCGAACATGTGCCCGATCGCGTCCTCGGCCTGCTCGGCGGTCTCGGCGATGATCACGCCCTTGCCCGCGGCCAGCCCGTCCGCCTTGATCACGACGGGCAGGTCGAACCCGGCGAGCGCGGCCTGCGCTTCGGCACGATGGCTGGCGCGGACATAGCGCGCGGTGGGAATGCCGGCGCGGTCGCACAGCGCCTTGGTGAACCCTTTGGACCCCTCGAGCTGCGCCGCCCTGGCCGAAGGGCCGAACACCGGCACACCGGCGGCGCGCAGGCTATCCGCCAAGCCATCCACCAGCGGCGCTTCGGGACCGATCACCACCAGGCCGATGGCCTTTTCGGCGCAGAAGGCCGCCACCGCTGCATGATCGGTCACATCGAGCGCGACGCAGCTGGCATGTTCGGCTATCCCCGGATTCCCGGGCGCGGCGAAGATGCTTTCGACCTGCGGGGATTGCGCCAGTTTCCAGCACAGGGCATGTTCGCGTCCACCGCTTCCCACCAGCAGGATATTCATGCCCGACCCCTTTTCAGATGATGTGTCTTCACGTTCGGGCGGGCTGTTAGCCCAGATGCCCCCCGGCGACAACGCCCCGCCGCTGTCGGTTTCGGAAATCTCCGGGCAGTTGAAGCGCATGGTCGAGGACCGGTTTTCGCATGTGCGGATTCGCGGCGAGATTTCGGGCTTCAAGCGCGCGGCATCGGGCCATTGCTATCTCGCGCTCAAGGACGACAAGGCGGTCATCGACGGGATTATCTGGAAGGGCACGGCGCAGCGGCTGCCGTTCCGGCCCGAGGATGGGCTGGATGTCATCGCCACCGGCAAGCTCACCACCTTTCCCGGCCGGTCCAAGTACCAAATCACGATCGAATCGCTCGAACTCGCGGGCGAGGGCGCGCTGATGCAGCTGCTCGAGAAGCTGAAGGCGCGGCTCGCCGCCGAAGGCCTGTTCGACCAGCAGCGCAAGCGCGCGCTGCCCTTCCTGCCACGCACCATCGGCGTGGTGACGTCGCCGACCGGATCGGTGATCCGCGACATCCTGCACCGGCTGGCGGATCGTTTCCCCAGCCATGTGCTGCTCTGGCCTGTCCTGGTGCAGGGCGAGGGGGCTGCGGGCCAGGTCGCGGCGGCGGTGCGCGGCTTTGGCGCGATGCCCGAGGGCGAGCGGCCCGACCTGCTGATCGTCGCGCGCGGCGGCGGCTCGATCGAGGATCTCTGGGCGTTCAACGAGGAGCCGGTGGTCCGCGCGATCGCCGAGAGCGTCATCCCGGTCATCTCCGCCGTTGGGCACGAGACCGACACGACGCT
>NZ_QKVT01000001.1:1261396-1295773 GCF_003426715.1 Blastomonas sp. UPD001 | reverse complement strand
ATCCCGATGCGCCGCTGCAGCGCGGCTATGCGCGCGTCACCGCCAGCGATGGCCGCACGCTGATCGACAAGGCAGCCGCTTCGCGCGAACCGCGGCTGACGCTGCATTTCCGCGATGGCACGCTCGATGTCGCGCCTGCCGATGGCGCGCCCCCGCCACCCTCCTCGCCGGCGCCTGCGGCCAAGGCGAAGCCCAGGGCCGCCGAGCCGCGCCAGGCCAGTTTCCTGTAGATTTGCGCTGGCGCGCAGGATCGCTTATCTTTGCCGGCAAGACCGCAGCCAGCCCTCGGTAAAGCTGCAATACAGCCTTTCAGGAGCATGATGACCCCATGTTGATGTCCAACCGCGATCGTGTCGCCCGCGTGCACTATATGCCCAACGGTTTCCGCCTGCTCAGCGCGGGCGACCATGTGCTGTGCGCCGAAACCGGCCAGAAGATCGATCTGGAAGAGCTCCGCTACTGGAGCGTCGAACGGCAGGAGGCTTATGCCAGCTGTGAGATTTCGGTGCGCGCGGCGCTCGGCCAGGGCTGATCGCATGCGGGGGGCACTGGCTTTTGGCAGTCTCGCCATGCTTGCGATGGCGGTCCCGGTGCTCGCCCAGTCCGCGCCGCAGCCTGCACCAGCGCAATCGGCCGCGCCCGCGCCCAGCGGTCCGGATTTTCTCACCCGTCCCTTCGGCGCGATGCGGCCCTTGTCCAGCGGCATCAGGCTGAGCGGTGCGCCGGTGCAGGGGGCGCTGCTGCGCGGCACGGCGCCAAAGGGCGTGACCGCGCTCGATCTCGATGGCGTCAAGGTCCCGGTTGCGCCCGACGGCGCGTTCCTGCTCGGCTTCAACCGCGACGCGCCGCACTTGGGCGTGCTGACCGTGACCTTTGCCGATGGCCAGGTCGTGACAGAGCCGCTGACGGTCGAGCCCCGGGCCTGGCGGCGAGAATTCGTCGCGGTGGCGGCGCGGGGCGGGGTGCCGAGCGAGGCCTTCATGGCGCGGCGCAAGCCCGAACTCGAGATGATCGAAGCGGCGCGTGCCCGGCAATCGGACAGCGCAGGCTGGCGGCAGCAGTTTATCTGGCCCGCCACGGGCCGCGTCTCGTCCCGGTTGCGCCCGACGGCGCGTTCCTGCTCGGCTTCAACCGCGACGCGCCGCCACCGCGACGAATTCTCGCCGCGCCGACGCCGTTCTCGCTCGAAGGCAACCTGCTCATGATCGATCATGGCATGGGGCTGAACAGCGCGTTTCTCCACCTGTCGGCGATCGACGTGAAACTGGGTGACACCGTCCGCCAGGGCCAACCGATCGGCCGAATCGGCGCGACAGGTCGCGCCACCGGGCCGCACCTGCACTGGAGCATGAAGTGGAACGACGCCAGAATCGATCCGCAACTTCTGGTGGGTCCTATGGCGCAATGAAATAATTTTATTTCGCAACGATCGTGCGCGTTTCGGTAAATGTGGCGTTCATGTTACACATTGGCGTAAAACTGGCGCCATGATGCCCCCCGACGCTTTACATCCTGCAATGCCGACAGTTAGCTGACCCCAAGGTCTGGGGAGACCGGCTGGTGTCAGTTCGCCGAGTTTCGGCCCCCGAGCGCCTTGTTTTGCGCATTGCACATTACCGTACAGGGGTTGCATCACATGAGAATTTCTTCACGCCTCTTTGCCGGGGTAGCCCCGGTAGTTCTGGGGATCGCGCTGACCGCCACGCCGGCCTTCGCCCAGGAACAGGAAGCCCAGGACCAGGAAGCGGCTTCGGATGAAGTCGATGCGACGGCGATCGTCGTGACCGGGTCGCGTATTGACCGCCCCAATGTCGATGCTCCGGCGCCGATCACGTCGATCACCATTGCCGACCTGGCCGCAGGCGGCAACGTGTCGCTCGGTGACGCGCTGAACGATCTGCCTGCGCTGCGTTCCACTTTCGCGCAGTCGAACTCGACCCGCTTCATCGGCACCGCCGGCCTCAATCTGCTCGACCTTCGCGGTCTGGGTACCAACCGCACGCTGGTGGTTGTCAACGGTCGTCGGCACATCACCTCGCAGCCGGGCGTTCCGACCAGCGTCGACGTCAACACGATCCCGACCGATCTGGTCGAGCGCGTCGATATCGGTACCGGCGGTAACGCCGCCGTGTACGGCGCGGACGCCGTGGCCGGCGTTGTCAACTTCATCATGAAGCGCGATTTCGAGGGCATCCGTCTGCGCGCGCAGGGTGGTATCTCGGGCGAGAAGGACCGCGGTTCCTATTTCGTATCGCTGACCGCCGGTGAGAATTTCGCCGAAGGTCGCGGTAACGTGGCCGTCAACGTGGAATATTCGTTCCAGAACGACCTGTACTATACGGATCGCGATTCCGTTTACGGCGCATTCTCGGGCCGTAACCAGTTCCAGCTGACCGACAACACGATCGGTGAACCGGCTTCGGGCAATGGACGCTTCGACAACACCTTCCTGCGCGGCATCCGCAACAACAACATCTCGGAAGGCGGTCTCTACACCTCGGCCTGTCCGACTCCGGCCTCGGCCGCGAACGCTGCTCGCCGCGCGCTGAACTGCAATGGCCTGCTCAGCAACACCGGCCAGCCGCTCGGCTTCACCTTCGTGTTCCTGCCCGATGGCACGCTCGCGCGAAACGACGTCATCCAGGATTTCCGCACCGTGGGTTCGGCAAACTCGCAGGGCGGTCTCGGTTCGACGCTGCGGCTGACCGGCCAGCTCAATCCCGAGCTGGAACGCATTGCGGTCAACACGCTCGCCAGCTATGAGTTCAGCGAAGGGTTCCGCGCGTTTCTCGAAGCGAAATATGTCCGCATCAACGCGATTCAGGAAGGCCAGCCGACCTTCTTCAACAACACCTTCAGCATCAACAACCCCTTCCTGACGACACAGGCCCGCAATACGCTGGTCCAGTCGCTGGCACCGGGTGCCACGACTTTCACGGCACAGCGCTTCAACGTCGACTTTGGCGGTCGCGGCGAGGATCACCAGCGTGAAACCTTCCGCATCGTCGGCGGCTTCGAAGGCACCTTCAACGACGACTGGAAGTACGAAGTCGCGCTGAACTATGGCCGCCTGGAAACCTTCTATCGCACCGAAGGCAACGTCAACGTCGCGCAGTACAACAACTCGATCAATGCCGTCCGCAATGCTGCCGGCCAGATCGTCTGCGGCATCAATGCCGACGCGACCGCCGCCAACGATGACCCGGCATGCGTCCCGGTCAACCTGTTCGGCAACGGGCAGCCGTCCCAGGCCGCGCTGAACTATTTTGGCGTGGATTCCACGCGCGTCCAAAGCGCCGAGCAGATCAATGCTACAGCGTTCGTTGCGGGTGACCTTTCGCAGCTGTTCGAACTGCCCGGCGGTCCGGTCAGCTTCGCGATCGGCGGTGAATATCGCGACGAAACCGCTTATTCGGAATTCGATTTCAATACGCGTTCGGGTGCGACCTTCCTGAATGCCATCCCGATCTTCGACCCTCCGCGGTTGACGAGCTACGAGGCTTTTGGTGAAATCCAAATCCCGATCCTCGCCGACATGCCGTTCTTCCACGAACTGTCGTTGAACGCTGCGGGCCGTGTCGCCGACTACAATATCGGCAACTCGGGTACGGTCTATACCTACAATATCGGTGGTGTCTGGGCTCCGGTACCGGATCTGCGCATCCGCGGCAGCTATGCCCGTTCGGTTCGTATTCCGACGCAGAGCGACCTGTTCGCTGCGCCGAGCCAGACCTTCCTGAACGGCCTGATCGACCCGTGCGGCCAGAACAACATCAACAACAACCCGAACCGTGTTCGCAACTGCGCTGCAGCCGGCGTTCCGGTGACGGAAGTTGTCAATGGCGTGACGGTTCCGTTCACCAACATCCCGGCGTCGGGTATCCGCGGCCTCAACGGTTCCAACCCGAACCTGTTCGAGGAAAAATCGGACAGCTTCACAGTCGGTTTCGTGGCGCAGCCGCGCTTCCTGCCCGGTCTGACGGTGTCGGTCGACTATTATGACATCACCATCGACAACGTGATCTTCACGCTGGCGGCTCAGACGATCATCAACCAGTGCTACGACAGCCCCAGCGGCATTAACAATCAGTTCTGCGCGGCGGTCTTCCGTCGTCCCGACGGCACGTTCCAGGGCCAGCAGAACCGTAACGTCGGTGGTGGCACGGTGAACTATGTCGTGGGACCGAATGACAATTCGTTCCTGGCCGGCCCGTTCAACTTCGCCAAGCAGAAGGCCTCGGGCATCGACGCCGACATCAGCTACACCGCAACCGACGGCGATATTCGCCTGAACCTGCGCGCTGTGGTCACCTATGTGCTGCGGCGCGATAACTTCACTGACATCAACCAGCCGGACTTCCGCAACCAGCTGCTGCTGGAACTGGGCGATCCGCGCTGGGCCGCGAACTTCAATGTCGATATGGACTTCGGCAAGTTCGATGTGGGCTATCGCATGCAGTTCATCGACAAGATGGCGATCGGCACCATCGAATCGTTCCGTTCGATTCAGGGCCGTCCGCCGGAAAATCTCGACCAGTTCCCGCGCAACTTCTATCCGCGCGTGGTCTATCACAACATTCGTGCTGGCCTGGATGTGGATGAGCGCTTCCGCTTCTATGGCGGTGTCGACAACATCACCGATCGCCAGCCGCCGCTGGGCCTCGACGGCACGGGCGCCGGTTCGGGTATCTACAACAACGTCGGACGCTTCTTCTATGTCGGAGCCGAAGCGAAGTTCTGATGAAATGAACTCTGCGCGATCGCCCTTGCGGGTCGATCGCGCAGGGGCGAACGAAAAAGGCCGCGTCTCGGGAGAGGCGCGGCCTTTTTGGTGACAGTTGCTGTGGGGGCGATCATTCGATCCGCTTGGCCCGCACTGCGCGCTTCTTGCCGACGCGAAGGAAATAGCCGCCCATCACGCCTGTCTTGATCTCCACCGCGTCTCCGACCTTGGGGTTGAACGTCATCGCCTCGGTCGTCTGCCAGACGGCACCTTCGGGAATGCCGATATTCCAGCGGCCACCCTCCGCTCTGCCCAGGCTCTTGATCGTCGTGACGAGGGTCTTGTCCTCCTCGCTGTCATTGTCGTTGCCGCCGAAGATCGACAGATCGGGCAGACGGAAACCGAAGAGCGAGCGCTTGGTCTTCTTGACCTCCTTTTCCTCGATCACAACGATCTGCTTCGCATCGACCGCCGCCGACAGCTTCGCTGAAGTTCCGTCGAAGCAGGCGAGGCGCTGGACGTTGTCCGCGATCGCGCGGCACGCTTCCAGCGCCTCGAACAGTTCGGGACTGGGGGGAGGGGGCGACTTCTTTCGCTCCTGCGCTGCCACCGGCGTGGACAACAGTGCGGCGATCACGAAAGCGCCCGTGATAATCTGGGTTCCCTGCCTCATATCCTGTCTCTTTCCTCTGGTAAGCGTTGCGACACGCATAACCACGCGCCGCGTTCGTGCAAACCGTTTTGGCGTGACCGCTGCGGTGCGGCGACCATGGAGGGCGGGGGGCATGGCCGGGTTATGCTGCGCCGCAATGAAAGGCGTGTGACTTTTATGCTACATGCGCTGGAAAAGCGTTGAAATTCCGCCAACCGAGGTTGCGCAACTTTCGTGCTTTGCCCTACACCAGCCAAATGGTGGGCCAATGAGACCTTCCAGAACTGGGTTTAGCCATGCCTTCGCGGCGGGGCGATCAAGGGGAAATACCACATGAAGACGCAATTTAAGCTGAGCTTGCTTGGCACCAGCCTCCTCGTCGGTGCAGCATCGCTGGCAACGCCTGCCTTCGCGCAGGACCAGGACCAGGAACAGGATCAGGCTGCATCGGGTGATTCGACCATCGTCGTCACCGGCTCGCTGATTTCGAACCCGAACATCGAGCGCGCTGCTCCGGTCAACGTGACCTCGTCCGATGAAATCGACCTGCTGCAGTCGAACGTCGCCGAAGAAATCCTGCGTGAAATCCCGGGTATTGTTCCCTCGATCGGTTCGGCGGTGAACAACGGCAACGGCGGTAACTCGTTCGTCAACCTGCGCGGCCTCGGTTCGAACCGCAACGTCGTGCTGCTCGACGGTACCCGTCTCGTTCCGGCAACGCTCGCTGGCCAGTTCGACTTGAACAACGTTCCGCTCGCCCTGATCGAGCGCGTCGAGGTGCTGACCGGTGGTTCGTCGACCACTTATGGTGCTGACGCTATCTCGGGTGTCGTCAACTTCATCACCCGCCAGGATTTCGCCGGTCTTGAAGTGACCGCTGCGTCGCAGATCACCGAGCAGGGCGATGGCCACACCGTCCGCTTCGACGTGACCACCGGCGCGAACTTCGACGATGGCCGCGGTAACGTCGTGCTGAGCGTCGGCTATCAGCAGGCAGACCCGGTCTATCAGGGTGATCGCAAGATCGGCCAGAACACCATCGGTTCGTTCAGCGGCGCTGGTGCAGGTTCGGGTACTGCGGTTCCCTCGCGTCTGACGCTGCCTGGATCGGGCACGCTGCAGATCAACCCCGCCGGCAACGCGCTGGTTGGTACCTATGCGCCGTTCAACTTCTCGCCGGACAATATCTTCCAGACTCCGTTCGAGCGCTTCAACATCTTCGGTGCTGCCAAGTACGAAGTGACCGACGGGATCGAAGTCTATACCCGCGGCCTGTTCTCGAAGAACACCGTCGACACCATCATCGCGCCCTCGGGCTCGTTCGGTATCGCGGTCACCATTCCGCTGAGCAACCCGTTCCTGCCCGCCGGCATCCGCAACCAGTTCTGTAATGCGTTCGATTTCAACGCAGCCGTTGCAGGCACCCAGCCGCTGACCGCGGCGCAGTGTACTGCGGCAGCCACGGCGACCAGCCCGACCGACCCCAACTATCGCACGATCACCACCGCGCTGTTCCGTCGCGCTGTGGAAGCCGGTCCGCGTATCTCGAACTACCAGAACACCGTGTTCGACTATAAGCTCGGCATCCGTGGCGGCATCACCGACACGATCGATTTCGACGTGTTCGGTAGCTATGGTCAGTCGGACCAGGTGCAGACCATCAAGGGCTACACGCTGAACTCGCGCTTCCGTCAGGGTCTGTTGGCGACCAACCCCAACACCTGCCTTGACACGAGCAACGGCTGCGTTCCTCTGAACATCTTCACCCCCACCGAGGGTGGACTGACCCCCGCGATGGTCAACTTCCTGGTGGCCGAATCGACCGTCCAGACCAAGACCACGCTGGCTCAGGCCCGTGCAACTGTCTCCGGCGATTTCGGCGTTGCGAGCCCGTTCGCCAACGACCCGATTTCCTTCGCGGTTGGCGGCGAATATCGTAAGTACACCGCCCAGCAGGCTTCGGACTCGCTGGCACGCAGCGGTGATCTCGGTGGTGCCGGTGGCGCTGCTCCGAACATCAACGGCCAGTACGACGTGTACGAAGCCATTGGCGAACTCGTCATTCCGGTCGTTCAGGGCAAGCCCTTCTTCGAAGATCTGACCATCGAGGCCGGTATCCGTTATTCGGACTACACCGTCGATGATCCGGCCAGCCCGGGCTACACCACCACCACCTGGAAGGCCGGTGGTAGCTGGACCCCCGTGACCGGTGCCAAGATCCGCGGTTTCTATGCCCGCGCCGTCCGCGCTCCGAACATCAGCGAGCTCTTCTCGCCGGTGAACACGGGCCTGACCAGTCTTACCAATGACCCCTGCGCCTCGATCAACGATGCAGGCCAGCGTTTCCGCGCAGCGCCGACCGGCGTTGTCCGTGACGTCTGCCTTGCGCAGGGAGCCAATGCCGGCAACGTCGACTCGATCAACGTTCCGATCGCAGGTCAGGCAAACGCTACGTCGGGCGGCAACCTCGCTCTGGGCGCTGAAAAGTCGAACAGCTACACCATCGGTGCCGTGTTTGAACCTTCGTTCATCCCCGGCTTCTCGATGACGATCGACTATTACAACATCAAGATCAGCGGCGCGATCACCACGCCGTCGCCGGATGATGCGCTCGATGCCTGCTTCAACGCACCCAGCGTCAACAACCCGGCATGTACGATCATCCGTCGCGACCCCATCACCGGTGGTCTGAACGGTGACCCGGCAACCACTGCAGGTCTGTTCGTCGGTCTTTCGAACCTTGGTCGCCTTGCGACCGACGGTATCGACCTGACCATGAACTATCGTCGTGACCTCGGCTTTGCCGATCTGGCTCTGTCGTTTGTCGGTAACTGGACGAACAAGTCGACCTTCCAGTCGACCCCGACCAGCATCAACCGTGACTGTGTGGGCATCTTCAGTGTCAACTGCGGTTCGTTGCAGCCCGAATTCCAGTGGACGACGCGTGCGACCCTGGGCTTCGAAGGTGCAGACGTCTCGCTCCTGTGGCGTCACATCGACTCGTTCCAGTACGAGTTCTTCAACGATGGCGTTGCGGCTACCCCGGACCTGTTCACTGGCGTGCCGCTTGGCTACACCAACCAGGAAAACTTCAACACGATCCCGTCGTATGACTATTTCGACATCACGACGCGTTTCGACCTGATGGAGAACCTGACCGTTACGCTGACCGTGCAGAACATCTTCGACAAGAAGCCGCCGCTGGTCGGTTCGGAAGCTGGTACGACCTCGTTCAACTCGGGTAACACCTTCCCGTCGACTTACGACGCGCTGGGTCGTCGTTTCGGTGTGCAAGCTCGCCTGCGCTTCTGATCCCTTCAGGGTTCAGCAACCAACAAATTGGGGGGTGGGTCGTAAGACCCGCCCCTTTTTCTTTGCCTGCTGCATGGGCACCGGACCGACTTTGCTACTCAATGCTAGCTAATGCAAATCCGTTGCAATAGTGGTTTGGCCTTGATAGAGCCTCCCCAGAAGAAGGGGTGACTCATGAATTTCTGTCGGGTGCTTGCAATTTTTCTGGCTTCCTCCGTGTCGCAGCCAGTTCTGGCGCAGACAGGTGGCGAACGAAACGATACGGACAGCGTAGAGGCTTCAGGTGCGGACGGCGCGCAGATCGTCGTCACTGCGGCGCGCACGATCCTGCCGCCCAATGCGCTGCCTCTGACAATCGATATCATCGACAAGCAGGCGCTCGACCAGCAGATCATATTGTCGGGCTCGGTCACCGATGCCGTCGCCACGTTGACTCCTTCCTTCTCGCCGACGCGCGGAAAGCTATCGGGGGCAGGGGAAACCCTTCGCGGTCGCTCGCCGCTCTATGCGATCAACGGCATTCCCCAGTCGACGCCGCTGCGCGACGGCAGCCGCGATGGCTTCACCATTGACGGCTTCTTCATCGAGCAGGTCGAGCTGATCTACGGCTCCAACGCGCTGCAGGGCATCGGCGGCACCGGGGGGATCGTCAATCAGGTGACCGTCGGCGCGCCGAAGCAGGAAGGGCTGTCGGGCCGCGTGCTGCTGCAGGGCACGGCGGACAACGACTTCCGCTCGGACGGCTTCGGTGCCAAGGCGGCGGGCCTGGTGCAGTACAAGGCCGATCGCTTCGATGCGACGGTCGGGGCCTCCTATGAGCGGCGCGGCGTGTTCTACGATGCGCGCGGGCGCAATGTTGGCATCAACCTCACCCAGGGCGAAACCCAGACGTCCGACGCCATCTCGCTGTTTGGGCGCTTCGGCTATGCGCTGTCCCCGACGGCCCGGCTCGACCTGATGGCCAGCCGCTACGAGCTCAAGGGCGATGGAGACTATGTCGCGGTGGCCGGTAATCGCCTGACGGGATTGCCGACCAGCGCGGTCAGGGGCACGCCGCCGGGCAAGCCTGCGGCCAACCGGACCGAAAGCGTGGCGCTATCGCTCACCGATACCGATCTGGGCGGCGGCAATTTCGTCAGCCAGATCTTCTTCAACCGCACCCGCGATACCTTTGGCGGCGAACTCGGCCCGATCGCGACCTTCCAGGATGTGCGCATCGCGCCGGTGGGCACGCTGTTCGACCAGTCGCAGAACCGTTCGCGCAAGCTGGGCGGCAAGATCAGCTATGAACGCGCGATCCCCGGCTTCGAGGATCTGACCACGATCGTCGGTTTCGACGCCTTGTTCGACAAGACCGAGCAGCGGTTGATCGCGACGGGGCGCATCTGGGTGCCGCCCACCGATTTCCGCAGCCTTGCACCGTTCGCGCAGGCGAACCTCAAGCTGTTCGACGGCCTGGTGCGGCTCGCGGGCGGCGCGCGCTGGGAAAATGTCGAGATCAAGATCGACGACTATACCACGATCGCCACCACCACCACGCCGCGCGGCGGGGTACTGGTCAGCGGCGGCAGCCCCAAGTTCGACGACGTACTGTTCAACGGCGGCGTGATCATCGAACCGGCGCAAGGCATCCGGCTCTATGCCAGCTATGCCGAGGGCTTTACCGTGCCCGATGTCGGCCGCATCACCCGCGCCATCGGCACGCGCGGGGTCGATCTCGACAATTTCCTCGATATCAGCCCGATCATCTCGAACAATCGCGAAATCGGGGCCGAAGTGAAGCGCGGTCCGCTCGACGCCAGCGTCAGCTATTTCTGGTCGTCGAGCACCCGCGGCCAATTGCTCGTCGCGCGGCCCGATGGCATTTTCGACGTCCAGCGCCAGCGGATCGAGATCAAGGGGCTCGAGCTCAACCTCGGCGTGCAGCTTCCGATCGACGGGCTGCGAGTGTCGGCGGGCTATGCGCATATCCTGGGGCGTACCGACACCAATGGCGATGACCGGGTCGATACCGATCTCGACGGCACCAACATCTCGCCCGATCGCCTCAACCTCGCTGCCAGTTTCGACCGGGGCAGGGTATCGGCGCGGGTGCAGACCCAGGTCTATTTCTCGCGCACTTTCAACGGCCTGGTGCGCGATCCGCGCAACGATTTCGGCGGTTACACGCTGACCGATGCCTATCTGGGCTATGATGTCGGGCCGGGGCGCATCATCCTCAGCGCGCAGAACATCTTCAACCGCCAGTATATCGACTATAACAGCGATGTGCGGCTGCCGACGGACAATCTGTCCTTCTTCGCCGGGCGCGGGCGGACGATGACGCTCGCCTGGGACATGCGCTTCTGATGAAAACGCTCGACCTGCTGCACCGCTGGACGGGCGGGCTGGTCGGCCTGGTGCTGCTGATGCTGGGGCTGAGCGGGACGATCCTGATCCACCGCGATGCGCTGGTGATGCTCCCGCATGCCAGCGATGAGCAGGTACAGGATACGCCCACGATCATCGCGGCGACCGAGCAGATGATGGCCGATCCCGCGGCGCGGCCGAGCAGTGTCGTCTTTGCGACCGACAGTTTCGGGCTCGACCGGCTGTCCTTCGGCAAGGAAGCGGGGGCCTATGCCGACCAGGCGGGTAATATCGTCACGCGCTGGGACGATCCGTGGCAACGGCCCGAGCTGTTCCTGTTCGATCTGCACCACCATCTGCTGGCGGGCGAGACCGGCGAGATCGTCGGCGGCATAGCCGGGCTTTGCGGCCTGTTCTTCGTGATCAGCGGCACGGTCCTATGGTGGCGCACGCGGAGGACCTTCGCGTTTCGCCTGCTGCCCAAGCGCCTGAGCCGCCCGGCGATCCTGCGGCATCATCGCGATCTGGGCATCGTGTTCGCGCCGTTGCTGCTGCTGGTGATGTTCACCGGCACGACGATGATCTTCCGCCCGGTCAGCGCGCTAGTGCTGGGGCCATCGGCGCCCGCGACCATCGAGGCTTCTTTCAAGGCCCCCGAGGCGCAGGTCGGCGCGCTCGCCGACAAACCCGATTGGGCGCGCATGATCAGGACAGCGCGCGAGCGTTTCCCCGATGCGGAAATCCGCATCCTCAGCCTGCCGAAAGAGGCGGGCAAGCCGATCACGCTGCGCATGAAGCAGGCCGAGGAATGGCTGCCCAACGGCCGCACGACCCTGTGGTTCGCGCCCGATACCGGCGAACTGATCGAAGCGCGCGATGCGTTGACCCTGCCTGGCGCGGCGCAGGCGTTCAACACCTTCTACCCGCTGCACGCGGCCAAGGTGGGCGGGCTGGCCTACAAGCTGGTGATGACGCTGGTCGGGCTGGCGCTGAGCCTGCTGGGATCGCTCGCTGTGTGGAGCTTCTGGTTCCGCCGCAACCGCACCGCGCGGCGCTACGGCAGCGGCGTGACGGTTCCGGCGGAATAACCGCTACAGGTCGAACAGGCCTTCCTGCGAACCTTCGGGCGGGTTGAGCCCCAGATGCTTCCATCCGCGCGCATTGAGGCAGCGGCCGCGCGCTGTGCGCGCGATCAGGCCGAGCTGGATCAGATAGGGCTCGATCACGTCCTCGATGGTGTCGCGCGGTTCGGACAGCCCCGCCGCCAGCGTCTCGACGCCGACAGGACCGCCGCGATAGATGTCCGCGATCATCATCAGATAGCGCCGGTCCATCGCGTCGAGCCCCAGGCTGTCGACCTCGAGCCGGGTGAGGGCAGCATCGGCCGCAGCGGCGTTGACCGTCGCATGGCCCGCGACATTGGCGAAATCGCGCACGCGGCGCAGCAGCCGTCCCGCCACGCGCGGGGTGCCACGCGCGCGCCGAGCGATCTCGGTCGCGCCGTCCCTGGCGATCGACAGGCCCAGCAACCGCGCCGCGCGGCTGACCACCAGTTCCAGCTCTTCCACCGTATAGAAATTGAGTCGCACCGGAATGCCGAAGCGGTCGCGCAACGGCGTGGTGAGCAGCCCCTGGCGCGTGGTCGCGCCGATCAGGGTGAAGGCGGGCAGGTCGATCCGCACGCTGCGCGCGCTCGGACCTTCGCCGATGATCAGATCGAGCGCGCGGTCCTCCATCGCGGGATAGAGCACCTCCTCGACCACCGGATTGAGCCGGTGAATTTCATCGATGAACAGCACATCGCCTTCCTCGAGATTGGTGAGCAAGGCAGCCAGATCGCCCGACTTGGCGATGACCGGGCCCGAGGTCGCGCGAAAGCCCACGCCCATCTCGCGCGCGATGATCTGCGCCAGCGTCGTCTTGCCGAGCCCCGGCGGGCCGAACAGCAGCACATGATCGAGCGCCTCCGACCGGCTCCGCGCCGCCTCGATGAACACGCGCAGATTGTCGCGCGCCGCCGCCTGGCCGATGAATTCGCCCAGGGTCTTGGGACGCAGCGCCGCATCCTGATCTTCGGGGATGCGGTCGGAGGTGAGGAGGCGGTCTGTGGTCATATTTCGAACTTTTCGTTCCAAGGCGATTGCCTATTCTTTTTTTTGACTCCAATCGCTTCGCTAAACGGCTGAAAGAAATGTTCAGGCCGTTGTCTTGAAAAAATCAGACCATTTGCGCAGCGGAGGATACTATCCCACGCATTGTCGATCGAAATAACTCCAACGACGCCGAACGCTGCATCATCAACAAACCGCGCGTAGTTATAGATAGATTCAGTCAGGAAACGAACCTTCGCTACATCAATCATGAGGTTTATCATGCCCAGATCGGCTGCCGCCTGACTGACTTTAAAGCCGTTGAAACGAGCAATCATTATCTGAAGGCTCGCTATCAACTCTGCAACATGACGCGCATTTGTTCCGTCATCCAATGTTTCTATGAAGATGCCGAATGCAGATGTGATCTCACGAGAAATCTCGACAGGCTCAAAGCCCAGCTTGAGCGGGTGTGCGTCCAAAAGCTCGTCTACAGCTGCATCAAATTCGTTGTTACCGGCTTTTTCGAATCTATCCGCAAGCGTATCTGCTACATTTTGAGTGAGTTCGCTTATTGCTGCCAGGGCTAACGGCATGCTCATTCTAGCGGCTCGATGGCGGCGTTCGATCTCCTCACGGTGCTGCCTGTCGGATTGGGTAATTTGGCGGCGGAGAAACACGATGCTGAGGCCTGCTGCTGCCAAGGCAAGATTTCCACCCTCAAGAGTCTGCCAGTCAAATAGACATTGACTTAAATCTCCTACCCAATCCGCTGGAATGCGGCAACTCAGCTTCGGAGTACTCATCACCGCGCCGCCTTCTTTAGCGCCAGCCGCACCAGGGCATCCAGGGTAGCACCATCGCCCAGTTCGCCCTCCGCTTCCGCCACCGCGCGGGCGGCTTCGGCAGGTTTGAAGCCCAGATTCTGGAGCGCCGAGACCGCGTCGGCGGCGTGGCTGCCCACCGGGACGGGGGCGCCCATGCCGCCGGGGCCGAGCGCGATCACGCCCATCTTGTCCTTGAGTTCGTTGCAGATGCGCACCGCCAGCTTGGGGCCGACGCCCTGCGCGCGCGCGATCATTGCCTTGTCGCCCTGCGCCACCGCGCGTGCCAGTTCCTCGGGGTTGAGCGCGGAGAGGATGGCGAGCGCCACCTTCGATCCCACGCCCTGCACGCTGGTGAGCAGGCGGAAACCATCGCGCTCGCTGGCCGAGGCGAAGCCGATCAGCCGCATGTCGGTCTCGCTCACCTGCATCTCGGTGTGCAGCACCACTTTCTCGCCGCGCGCGCCGAGGTTTGCCAGGGTGCGGGACGAGGCGAACACGAGATAGCCGACGCCGCCCACGTCGATTATCGCATGGTCATGCGCGGTGCTGTCCAGCAATCCGGTAAGCTTGGCGATCATTCTGCTTCATTCCCTCTCCCCTCCGCGGGAGAGGGTTGCGCAGACTTGGGCGCTCGCGCCCTAGTCGGAGCTGGGTGAGGGGGCGCTCCACCCTCTCCAAGCTGCGCTAGCCGCTTGCGCGGCAAGCTTCGCTATCCTCTCCCGTCGAGGGAGAGGAATGCCCTAGCGCAGTTTCTCAAAGCCCGCCAGATGCGCATGGGTGATCGCGACCGCGAGCGCATCGGCCGCGTCCGGCCCTGCGATCTGCACGCCGGGCAGCAGCCGCTGGACCATCGCGTCGATCTGCACCTTTTCGGCCGCGCCGGTACCGACGATCGCCTTCTTGATCAGCCGCGGCGCATATTCGCCGACGCCCAGGCCCGCGCGCGCGAGGCTCAGCAACAGGCCCCCGCGCGCCTGGACGAGCTTGAGCGTCGTCTGCGGGTTCTTGTTGACGTAGATTTCCTCGATCGCCGCTGCATCGGGTCGATAGTCGGTGACGATCGCGGCGACTGCGGTATCGAGCTCGAGCAGCCGCGAGGGCAGGGGGGCCTTGGCGTTGGTCCTGATCTGCCCGTTGGCGATATGGCTCAGCCGATTGCCCTGATAGCGGATCACGCCCCACCCGGTGGTGCCGAGGCCGGGATCGATGCCGAGGATGATGGTCATGGCGTTGGCGAAAGTCCCGTTTGTCCCGAGCGCAGTCGAGGGACGTCGCACAACGTCCCTCGACTGCGCTCGGGACAAACGGCGGTGGAGAAGGCGTTAACCCAGCTTCTCCATCACCGCGTCCGACACTTCGTAATTGCCCCAGACGGTCTGCACGTCGTCGTCATCGTCGAGCGCGTCGATCAGCTTGAACAGTGACTGGGCGTCGCCTTCTGCGACATCGACCTTGACCTGCGGGCGCCAGGCGAGCTTGACGCTCTCGGCTTCGCCCAGGGTCTTTTCTAGGGCTCCGGCGACGGCGTGCAGGTCTTCCATGCTGGTCCAGATGTCGTGACCGTCCTCGGTCGATTCGATGTCCTCTGCGCCCGCTTCCATCGCGGCTTCGAGCACCTTTTCCTCGTCGCCCGCGCTGGCTGGATAGGTGATCAGACCCATGCGGTCGAAGCCGTGGCTGACGGCACCCGATGCGCCCAGATTGCCGCCATTCTTGCTGAACGCAGTGCGGACATTGGTCGCGGTGCGGTTGCGGTTGTCGGTCAGCGCCTCGACGATCAGCGCGATGCCGCCGGGGCCATAGCCCTCATAGCGGATTTCCTCGTAATCCTCGCCGCCGGCGGCTGCGGCCTTGTCGATCGCGCGCTGGATATTGTCCTTGGGCATCGACTGCGCCTTGGCGGCGTTGACCGCGAGGCGTAGGCGCGGGTTCATGTCCGGATCGGGCAGTCCCATCTTGGCTGCGACGGTGATTTCGCGGCTGAGCTTGGAGAACATGGCCGAGCGCTTCTTGTCCTGCGCGCCCTTGCGATGCATGATGTTCTTGAATTTACTATGGCCTGCCATGGCGGATTTCTGCCTGCTTTATGGGTGGATGTACGTGCTGGAGCGGGCCTTTACACCAGCGGGGCGGCTGATAGCAACCGCTGCCACCAGCCGACGTCGCGCCAGCCGCCCAGCTTCCACCCGACCTCGCGATAGATGCCGACCGGCACCATGCCCATCGCCTCGTGCAGCGAGATGCTGGCGGGGTTGGGAAGCGCGATGCCCGCGAACACGGCATGATTCGATCGCGCGCGCAGCCGATCGAACAAGGCGGTGTAAAGCGCGCGGCCCACGCCGTGCCCCTGGGCATGATCAGCGATGTAGATCGCAATGTCCGCAGAGGTGGCATAGGCGGCGCGGGCACGGTGCGGGCTGGCATAGGCATAGCCCAGAATGTCGCCGCCCCGTTCGGCCACCAGCCAGGCGTGCGACTGGCCGTAATCGGCGATCCGCCGCGCCATTTCGGTGGCATCGGGCGCTTCGGTCTCGAAGCTGACCCAGCTGTTTTCGACATGGGGGGCATAGATGGCGGCGAGCGCGGCTCCGTCGTCGGGGTGACCGTCGCGGATGTCGAACGCCGCCATCGCGCAATCAGCCGAGGCCCAGAGCGGCCTTGTAGGTGTCGAGGATCGCTTCCATTTCCTGGCGATCGTGCGGCTCCATCTTCCGCAGCCGGATGATCTGGCGCATGATCTTGGCGTCATAGCCCTGCGATTTGGCCTCGTTATAGGTATCGCGGATGTCGTCGGCGACGCCCTTGCGCTCTTCTTCAAGGCGCTCGATGCGTTCGATGAAAAGGCGCAGCTGGTCGTCGGCGGCAATCGGTTCGCTCATCGCAAGATTCTTTCAGCAAAAGGGTGGGAGCACCGGGCGAATCCCCGGCACGGAATCAATCGGAGCGCCCCCTTAATGGGCGTGAGCGTTCTTCGCCACGCTTTCCTTCATCCGGGCGAGTTGCTCGTCGCTCGCCTCGCCTTGATAGCGCGATTTCCAGGTGGCGAAGTCCATGCCGTAGATCAGCTTGCGCGCGGCATCGCGGTCGGGCGCGCCGCCGGCCTCCATCACCCAGTCGGCCAGGCAGTTGCGGCAGAATCCGGCGAGCCCCATCAGGTCGATATTCTCGGCATCGTGCCGATGGCGCAGATGCGCGACCAGGCGGCGGAAGGCGGCGGCGGCGACCTCGTCGGGAATGTCGACTTCCATCGGCGGGGCAGGGGCGGCATCGGTCATGGCATTTTTTCCAGTTGGGTTTTGCGATTGGCGGCGCTCTGCCCTAAGCAGGAGCCGAATGCGCCGTGGAGACGTGCAAAGGTCCGCGGCTGAGACCAGTTCAAGGGAAGACTATGAGCAAGACTATCGCCAAGCGCAGCCGCAAGGTCAAGATTCTGGCGACCCTGGGCCCTGCCAGCAACAGCCCCGAAATGATCGAGAAGCTGTTCCGCGCCGGGGCCGACGCCTTTCGCGTCAACATGAGCCATGGCGAGCATGCGACGCACGCCGCGACGATCAACGCCATCCGCCAGATCGAGACCAGGCTGCAGCGCCCGATCACGATCCTGTGCGACCTGCAGGGCCCCAAGCTGCGCGTCGGCACGTTCGAGGGCGGCAAGGCGTTTCTCAAGCACGGCCAGCATTTCACGCTCGATTCGAACCCTGAACCCGGCAACGACCAGCGCGCGTATCTGCCGCACAAGGAGATTTTCGCGGCGCTTGGCAAGGGTCAGCGGCTTCTGATCGACGATGGCAAGATGGTGCTGCGCGTGCTGCGCCCCGGCGATGCCGAAATCCTCTGCTCGGTCGAGGTCGGCGGGTTCATCTCAGACCGCAAGGGGCTCAACGTCCCCGACAGCCTGGTGCCGATGGCGGCGCTGACCGAGAAGGACCGGCGCGACCTGGCCTTTGCGCTTGAAATGGGGGCGGACTGGATCGCGCTCAGCTTTGTGCAGCGGCCCGATGACGTGGCAGAAGCGCGCAGCCTGATCGGAGGACGCGCGGCGCTGATCGCCAAGATCGAGAAGCCCGCCGCGCTGGCCTCGCTCGATGCGATCATCGAACTGTCCGATGCGGTGATGGTCGCGCGCGGCGATCTGGGCGTCGAGATGGCACCCGAAGAGGTGCCGGTGATGCAGAAGCGCATCGTCGAGACCGCGCGCCGATCGGGCAAGCCGGTAGTCGTCGCGACGCAGATGCTCGAATCGATGATCACCAGCCCGTCGCCGACCCGCGCCGAGGTGTCGGACGTCGCCAATGCGGTCTATGACGGCGCCGATGCAGTGATGCTATCGGCGGAAACCGCAGCGGGCGAATGGCCCGAACTCGCCGTGGGCATGATGGACCGGATCGCGACCCAGGTCGAGAGCGACCCCGGCTATGCCGCGCGGGTGCACTTCATCGAGACGCTGCCCGATGCGACGACGGCGGATGCGCTGTCGGCGGCGTGCAGCGAGATCGCCAATACGGTGCGGGTGAGCGCGATCGTGTGCTTCACCCTGTCCGGATCGACCGCGCGGCGCGTGTCGCGCGAGCGCCCCTCGGTGCCGGTGATGGTGCTCACCCCATCGCGCGAGACGGCGCGGCGCGTCGGCCTGCTCTGGGGCGCCTATCCTGTGGTGACCCGCGATATCGGGAGTTTCGAGGAGATGATCGGCAAGGGCAAGCGCATGGCGCTGCGCCATCACTTCGGCGAAGCCGGCGGCCGCATCATCGCGCTGGCGGGCGTGCCGTTCGGGACGCCGGGATCGACCAACGTGCTGCATATCGTCACGCTGACCGGCGAGGAACTCAAGGGCTACAAGGGCTGAGCGTCTATTGCGGCTGATAGGCCAGCGGATGGCCGAGCAGGGTGCGGTCGCGCGTCAGCAGCCGCGCGCCGCTCTGCTGCGCCTGGACCAGCAGGAGCTCGTCGAACGGATCCTTGTGCGCAATCGGCACGAGGAGCGGTGTCGCGGCGGTCTGGGCGTCGAGCGGCATGACTTCGAGACCCATCCGCTTCAGGGCGCCAAGCACCGGCGTCGGATCGCCTGGCCCCTTGCGCGCGCCTGACACATGGAAGCTGTTCCATTTCAGCCGCAATTCCCAGATTGCGATCGCGGAAACCAGAATTTCGTTATCGATAGTAGTCAGTGCCGCCAGTTCATGGCCTGTCAGGGCATCGCGCTCGACCGCAAGCCAGTAGGCGATATGGGTGTCGAGCAGCAGCCTCAATCTTCAAGACCCAAGACATCGCGACTGAACGCAGGATCATCAAAATTCTGGGGAAGCTTCATGGCGCTTGAGTTCCAGCCAATCTCCGACAGATAGGCATCGGCGGCGGCAAAATCGAGTGGCCGCTTGCCCTGCGCAATGGTCAGTTCGACAACGGCGCGGCCATGGCGCGTTATAACCACCCGCTCACCCCGCATGGCGGCAGCGATGGCTTCGGAAAAACGGGCCTTGGCTTCTCGGATCGACATCTGCATGAGCCAAGCATACCACAATCCGTGACCCTCAAGTAGTCACAATCTCCAGCACGCCGCGCGCGATCAGCTCCGCCTCGAGCGTGGCATGGTCGCGGAAGACATGGCCCTGCAGGCCGCAGGCGATGGCGCTGTCGATATTGTCCTGGCGGTCGTCGATGAACAGCGCACGCGCCGGATCGATAGCGAAACGCGCGATCGCGAGGCGGTAGATCGCCGGGTCGGGCTTCACGAGCTTTTCCGCGCCCGACACCACGATGTCTTGGAACAGGTCGAAGATCGGCGCGGTCGGGCGGAACATGTCCCAGAACTCGACGCCGAAATTGGTGATGCCATACAGCGGATAGCCCAGCAGCGCGAGCTTCTCTGCCAGATCGAGCATGCCCGGTACCGGTCCCGGAATTGTCTCCAGCCAGCGCGGGACATAATGGCCGATCAGTTCGGCATGATCTGGAAATGCTGCAGTCCGTTCCGCAACCATGTCAGCCAGTGGTCGGCCGGCGTCGTGCTCGAAATGCCATTCCGGCGTGACGACGGTGGTCACGAAATGATCGAGCGTCGCCGGGTCGTCGATCAGCTTGGCGTAGAGATGCCGGATGTCCCATTGGTACAGGACATTGCCCACATCGAAGATGATCGCGTTCACTGGCTGCATTCGTGCCCCCTCAAGCGCGCAAGCAAAAGGCCCCGGAGCCTGCCGGAGCCTTTGAACTCGTATCAGACCTGTTCCGAAGCGCCCCCGGAGGAACGCCACGGGCCACAATCAGCCCTGGCGGGCCTTGAAGCGGCGGTTGGTCTTGTTGATCACATAGGTGCGGCCGCGACGACGGATCACGCGGTTGTCGCGATGGCGATCCTTGAGCGACTTCAGCGAATTGCGAATCTTCATGACGTGGGCCCTTGATTGAAATCGGATGGGGGTCATGGCGTCCGTGGCCAAGCGCAGCAGCGCGTTCGCCGGGCCGGAACATCCATGCCGGAAAGCGGCGCGGATACGTGGAGGGGCGGGTAAAGTCAAGCATCGCAGCGGCTGCGCGAGGCAATTTTTTGGCCGCTTCATTGGCCATTCATCGCGAACTGGGTTAGGCATCGACAGGGCAGGCGCGCAAGGCCTGAACCGGGAAAGGGCGCAAACATCATGGCTTTTCTTCGCAGATCGAACGCGGTGGTGCTGTGCGCCGCGCTTGCCATGGGTGCAGCCTTGAGCGGCTGCGTTTCCCCCGCTGGGCCGGTCGAGGCGGTACGCTTCGTCTCGCCCGACCGCGCGGGCGAACTCGGGCGCGGCGCGATTCGCGTCGTCGCGGGCGAGGGGATGGACAGCAACGCGCTCGAATATCGCAGCTATGCCGCTGCGGTGGAGCGCGAGCTCGAGCGGATCGGCTATCAGGTGCTGCCCGTCGGAGCGCGCGATGCTGCCGATATCCAGACCGCGACGGTGCGGGTCGAACGCTCGGTGCTATCCCCCATCGGCAATGACCGCGGCCCGGTGACGGTGGGCGTGGGGGGCGGAACCGGTGGTTTCGGCTCGGGCGTCGGGGTCGGCATCGGCATCAACCTGGGCGGTCGCCCCAAGGGCGAGGTCGTGACCGAGATGTTCGCCAATATCCGCGCGGGCGATGGCGCGATCCTGTGGGAGGGTCGCGCCAGTGTCGAGGCGCGCGAAGGCTCGCCCATGGCAGAGACGCAGCTCAACGCCGCGAAACTGGCGCAGGGACTGTTTACCGGCTTTCCCGGTGAGTCCGGAGCGACTATCAGCGTGCCATGACTCACGCCTACACCCCCAGCATCACCGCTGCCTTCGATTCCGGAAACATCGTCAACCATGGTCTGGCCCAGCTGCCCGATGGCGGCTGGCGCGCCGAACTTGCGATTCGCAGGGACAAGGATTCGGATTTCTTCCAATGGTTTCACTTTCGCGTCGCGGCCCAGCCAGGGACCGATCTGGAATTGGTCATCACGGGGCTGCGCGAATCCGCCTATCCTGATGGCTGGCCCGGCTATCGCGCCTGTGTCAGCGAGGACCGCGACTATTGGGGCCGTGCGGAGACCAGCTATGACGCGGCCGCTGGTGCGCTGACCATCCGCCACCAGATGGGAACGGGCGTCGCCTGGTTCGCCTATTTCGCGCCCTATTCGATGGAGCGGCACCATGATCTGGTCGCCGAGATGGCGAGCCGCCCCGGCGTGCAGCACCGCGAGCTGGGCCTCAGCCTCGACGGCCAGCCGATCGATTGCCTGGAGCTGGGCGAGGGGCCGCTGCAGGTCTGGCTCTATGCGCGCCAGCATCCGGGCGAATCCATGGCCGAATGGTGGATGGAAGGCGCGCTCGAGAAGCTGACCGATCCCGCCGATCCCCATGCGCGGCTGCTGCGCCAGAAATGCACGTTGCACATCGTGCCGAACATGAACCCCGACGGCTCGTTGCGCGGGCATCTGCGCACCAACGCGGCGGGGGTCAACCTCAACCGCGAGTGGCACGAGCCCAGCCTCGAGCGCAGCCCCGAAGTGCTCTGTGTCCGCAATGCAATGGACGCCACCGGCGTGCACTGGGCGATGGATGTGCACGGCGACGAGGCGATCCCGCATGTCTTCATCGCCGGGTTCGAGGGCATTCCGTCCTGGACCGGCGAACAGGGCGCGCGATACAATCGCTATCGCGACCTGCTCGCCGCGCGCACGCCGGATTTCCAGACCGCCAAGGGCTATCCCAAGGCCAGTGCCGGCCGGGCAAACCTCTCCATGTCGACCAACCAGCTCGCCGAGCGCTTCGGCGCATCGCATGGTTGCGTATCGATGACGCTGGAAATGCCGTTCAAGGACAATGATGATCTGCCATGCCCCGATCAGGCCTGGAGCCCCGAACGCTCAAAGCTGCTGGCGCACGATTGCCTGGCGGTGCTGGCGGAGATGATGGCGGGCTGAAACGCGCCACCGTTCATCGCGATGCAAGGGTGAGCGGCGCATGATCAGACCTGTTCCGCCACGGAAAGGATTCGCCATGCCCGCACCCCGCCGCCTGATCGCTGCCGGCCTTATCGTCACCGGCGCTGCGCTGTTCGCGGTGCAGTCCTTCGCTTATGCAGAGGATACGCCCGCCAAGCCCTCGCGCGTGCCGCCGGCCGAAGTGGTCGGCGAGCCGGTTAGCTGCATCAACCTTGCGCAGATCCGCAGCAGCCAGGTCCGCGACAATCAGACGATCGATTTTATGATGGCGGGCGGCAAGGTCTATCGCAACGAATTGCCGCAGCAATGCGGATCGCTCGGTTTCGAGCGGTCCTTCACCTACTCGACCTCGCTGACCCAGCTTTGCAATGTCGACATCATCACGGTGTTGCAGAATGTCGGCGGTGGCTTCCAGCGCGGGGCGAGTTGTGGATTGGGCCAGTTCACGCCGGTCAAGCTGATCAAGCAGCCCAAGGGCGGCTAATCAGACATCATCGGCCGAGATCATCTCGGCCCGGTCCAGTTCGCCGGTCATGGACGCGACGGTGACGGCCACGGCCGCATCGCCGGTGATGTTGGTGGTGGTGCGGATCATGTCCATGATACGATCGACGCCTGCCACCAGCGCGATGGTTTCCAGCGGTACCCCGACCGAACCGAACACCAGCGCCATCATGATCAGGCCGGCGCCGGGTATGCCCGCCGCACCTACGGCGCCGAGGGTGGAGGTGAACGCAATCATCGCATAATCGGCCCAGCTCAGGTCCACGCCGAAGATCTGCGCACCGAACAGCGTGGCGAGGCAAAGGTACATCGCGGTGCCATTCATGTTGATGGTCGCGCCGAGCGAGATGACGAAGCTCGACACGCTGCTCGACACGCCCAGATTGCGCTGGGTGCAGCGCAGGGTGACGGGCAGCGTGGCATTCGACGATGCGGTCGAATAGCTGACCGCCATCGCATCGACCATGCCGCGAAAGAAATCGATCACCGGCAGCCGCGCGATGAAGCGGATCATCACCGAATAGAAGACCAGGATGATGATCGCGCAGCCGAGATAGTTGAGCGCCACGAGCTTCGCGAGCGGCACCAGACCTTCGAACCCGAAGGTCCCGGCAACCCAGGCCATCAGCGCGAAAACGCCGAACGGGGTCAGTTCCATCACGATCATCGTGACCTTCTGCATCACGACCGCACCGGAATCGAAGATGCGCGCGACCGGCTCGCCCTCCTGTTTCGCCATCAATATCCCGATCCCGAGCAACAGCGAAAACACGATCAGGGCCAGCACGTCGGTGGTCGCCATGGCCTGGACGACATTGTCGGGCACCATCTTGAGGATGGTGTCGGTCGGGCTGGTCGCGGTCGCGGGGGGAAGATCGGTCGAGCCGGCCAGGCTGGCATCGACGCCTATGCCGGGCCGGACGAGCGTGCCCATGGCGAGGCCGAGGACCGCAGCCAGCTGGCCGGTGATCAGGAACAGCAGCATCGCCCGTCCGCCGACCGCGCCGAGCTTGCGAAGATCGCCGATCGAGGCGACCCCCGCGACCAGCGAAAAGAAGATCAGCGGCACGACCAGCATCTTGATCGCGCGGATGAACAGATCGCCGATCCATTTGATCGAAGCCGCGCCTTCGCCCCAGACCAGACCCGTGACGATCCCGAGCGCGAGCGCGGCGACCACGCGCTGCCAAAGCGGAATACGGAACCAAAGGCTCAAGCTGCGTCCCCGGATGCGGTTACCCGCCTAGGACGAAATGCCACCGTGCAGGGGCATCGCGGCGGGTGTCATCAGCTCAACGCAATGATCGCGAAACAGGTTGCCAGCCCGACGCCGATGGTGAGCGGAATGCCCGCCTTGAAGAAGTCGGTGAAGCGATAGTTGCCCGCGGCATAGACCAGAGTGTTGGTCTGGTAGCCGATTGGCGTGGCAAAGCTGGCCGACGCGGCGAACATGACCGCGATGACCAGCGGGCGCGGATCGATGCCGAGGTCCGCGCCCAGCTTGATGACGATCGGCGTGACAAGGATGGCCACCGCATTGTTGGTGATGATCTCGGTCAGCAGGACCGAAACGACATAGACCGCGAAGACCACCGCCCAGACGGGCGCCTCGACGAGGAAGGGCGCGAGCGCGTTGACCACCATCGTCACGCTGCCCGCTTCCTCCAGCGCCAGTCCGACCGCGAGCATGCCGAAGATCAGCACCAGCACATTGCCGTCGATCGAGCTCCACGCCTCTTCGGCATCGATGCAGCGCGCGATCAGGATGAAGCCGACCGCGAGGATCGCCGCGACTTCGATCGCCAGCACGTTGAGCGCCGAGAGGATCACGACTGCTGCCAGCGCGCCGATGGCAAGCGGGGCCTTGTCGCGGCGAAAGGCGCGCGCGCTGGTATTGGTGATGCCGAACAGGTTCGGATTCTCGTACATCCGCGCGATATCCGCCTTCGAGCCGGTGACCACCAGCTTGTCGGCGGCATGGATCTTGGCATTGGGCAGGTCCGATCGCGGCAGGTTGCGATAGCGGCTCAGCCCGAGGATGCGCACGTTGAGCAGCGACAGGAAGGGGATGTCGTAAAGCCGGTTGCCAATGCTGGGGTGGCTGGGCGCGACCATCGCCTCGACCACGACTTCGCCCATCGGCCCGACATCGCCCTTGCGCACGATGCCGACCTTGAAGTCCTGGCTCTTGCGCAGCGACATCAGTTCGGGAAGGTCGGTGCGGATCACCACCACGTCGTCGGGCTGCAGGATCTCGCTCGCCAGATGGTGGCGGATATAGCGGCCGTCGCGCTTGATCGCGGTGACCTGGATCTTGGCGCGCTTGGCAATCGCGGTTTCGCCGAGCGGCTTGCCACGCAGCGTCGAGGCGTTGCGGATGGTGAGTTCGGTCAGGAAGACCTCGTCACTTCCGGTACTCCCGGCTGGCGCTGCCTCGTCCTTGGGCAGCAGCCAGCTGCTGAACACGGCCAGCATGATCATGCCGGCAACGCCCGCGATCAGGCCATAAGGCGTGATCTCGAAAATGCCGAAACCGGGCAGACCGCTCCCCCGGGCGACCGAATCGACGATCAGGTTGGTCGACGTGCCGATCAGCGTGGTAGTGCCGCCCAGGATACAGATGAAGCTCAGCGGGATCAGCAGCTTCTTGGCCGAATAGCCGGTCGCCTGGGCCAGGCGCAGGATGATCGGGATCATCACCACAACCACCGGCGTGTTGTTCATGAAGGCAGAGGCGACATAGACGCCCAGGAACATTTCGGCGACCGCCAGCCGCGGATGCCGCGCGGCGCGGCTGATGATCGCGCCCGCGATCGCATCGATCGTGCCGGTGCGCAGCAGCGCGCCCGACAGGATGAACATCGCCCCGATCGTGATCGGCGCGCTGTTCGAGAAGACGGAAAAGAGCTGCCTGGAATCGATGATGCCGAGGAACAGGAAGGCGCAGGCGCCGAGGATCGCGACCACCGCCGCCGGGAAGCGTTCCAGCACGAAACCAATGAACATCAACGCCAGGATGGTCAGGCCGATCGGCGCCTGCCAGGTTTCGATAAACAGCCTGATGTCGTCCAAGGCTGCCAGCCCCCCCTTGTCGCTTGAAGACGGACTATGCTCTAGCCGCTCTTGAGTTCCGCTGTCAGCCGCAAACTCGCGCGCCAGAACAGGAAGGCGGGGATCAGTCCCAGCCAAGCCGCGCCATAGAGCACCCAGCGCACGCTGTCTTCCCCCGCATAGGGCTGGAACGCGTCGGACATCATCCCGAAGAACAGCGGGCCGAGGCCGAGGCCGATCAGATTCTGCGAGAACAGCATCACAGAAGCCGCCACCGCGCGCGCTTCCGGCCGCACCAGCCCTTGCACACAGGCATAGACGGGTCCGTAATACATGATGTTCATCGCCGTCGGCAGCACCAGCAGTGCCAGCGCGACGCGCCAGTCGGTCGCGGAATAGGCCAGGAACAGGATCGGCGCGGCGAGCGCAATGGCGATGGCAGGGCCGGTGAGCAGGTGCTTGCGGTCGCGCTTGCCGAAATGATCGGCCAGCTTGCCGCCGCCCCAGGTCCCGATCATGCTCGATATCCCCAGCGTCACGCCGAGATACAGCCCCGTCTCGCCCGGGCTGAGCCCGAAATTGCGGATGAACAGCACCGCCACCCACACGCCCTTGCCATAGGACAGGAACGCGATCAGCCCGCCGGCGATGCACAGGAAGACGAAGCAGCGCGAGGTGGCCAGTTCCTTTAGCGCCTCCTTGACCGGAATCTGCACCTTGGCGGCGGGCATGGCGGCCCCCTTGAGCATTCCGGCACGGCGCGGTTCCTTCATCAGGAACGGCACCAGCAGCGCGAGCAGCACGCCGGGCATGCCCACGACATAGAAGGCAGTGCGCCAGCCATAGGCATCGGCCAGCCCGCCACCGATCACCATTCCGAGCAGCGACCCGATTGGGATCCCCAGGCCATAGAAGGCGATGGCGGAAGAACGCTTGTCGGCCGGAACGCTGTCGGTGATCAGCGAATGCGCCGCCGGGGTGCAGCCAGCTTCGCCCACGCCCACGCCGACGCGCGCGAGCAGCAGTTGAGGAAAGGTCCGCGCCGCGCCGCAGGCCATGGTCATTGCCGACCAGATCGCCACCGACCAGGCGATCAGCGAGACGCGGTTGGTGGTGCTGCGGTCGGCATAGCGCGCGATCGGGATCCCCAGCAAAGTGTAGAAGAGCGCAAAGGCGAGGCCCGTCATCAGGCCCAACTGGGTATCGGAAAGCTGGAAATCGCGCTTGATCGGCTCCGCCAGGATCGAGACGATCTGCCGGTCGAGAAAGTTGAAGATATAGATGATCATCAGCGTCCAAAGCATCACGCGCGGACTGGATGCGCCCTGGAGCGACGAAGGGGAAGGGGCAGAAGATGTTACCGGGGCTGCGGCCATGGTCGGCGGCACACCGGCATCGGCTGCCGGGTCGCGGGGGACGGTCATGCACTCTCCTGTCGCGCCGCAGCCTGACCTTGGGGTGGGCGGTCGCTTATGAAAGCCATGCTAGCCATGTTTGCGCCGCAGAGGCAATCTCCCTGCGACAAAATGTGACGTAAGCGTCAACTGCCGCTACGGCACAGGTGGTTCAGCGGTAAGGGAAATCCGCGTTCAACCGCACTGCGCGCGGTGGAGCAGCTTCTGGTCGGCCAGCACCAGCGCCACCATCGCCTCGACCACCGGGGTGCCGCGGATGCCGACGCAGGGGTCGTGGCGGCCCTTGGTGACGATCTCGCTTGCCTCGCCTTGCCGGGTGATCGTCTCGACGGGGGTGAGGATCGAGCTGGTCGGCTTGAACGCGACGCGCACCACCACCGGCTGGCCGGTCGAGATGCCGCCCGCGATGCCGCCGGCATGGTTAGCGAGAAATTCAGGCGCGCCGTCCGCGCCGGGGCGCATGGGGTCGGCATTGGTCTCGCCGCTGAGCCGCGCAGCGGCGAAGCCGTCGCCGATCTCGACGCCCTTGACCGCGTTGATCGACATGCAGGCGGCGGCGAGTTCGCTGTCGAGCTTGGCATAAAGCGGGGCGCCCCAGCCGGCGGGCACGCCTGTCGCGACGCATTCGACGACAGCGCCCAGCGAACTGCCCGACTTGCGCGCGGCATCGACCTTCGCCTCCCAGCACTTCGCGGCCTGCGCGTCGGGGCAGAAGAACGGGTTGCGCCCGATTTCCGCCGCATCGAAGCGCGCCGGATCGATGGCATCGCCGCCGAGCTCGCAGACATAGGCGATGAGCGTCACCTCGGGGATCACCAGCCGCGCAATGGCGCCTGCCGCGACGCGCGCCGCCGTCTCGCGCGCGCTCGACCGGCCACCGCCGCGATAGTCGCGAAAGCCGTATTTGGCATCATAGGCATAATCGGCATGGCCGGGGCGATAGGCCTTGGCGACCTCGCCATAGTCCTTCGATCGCTGGTCGACATTCTCGATCATCAGGCTGATCGGCGTGCCGGTGGTGCGTCCCTCGAATACGCCCGAGAGGATGCGCACCGCATCGGGCTCCTGCCGCTGCGTGGTGAAACGCGAGGTGCCGGGGCGGCGCGCATCGAGAAACGGTTGGATATCGGCTTCGCTAAGGCCCAGTCCCGGCGGGCACCCATCGACCACGGCGCCCAAGGCGGGGCCATGGCTTTCCCCCCAGGTGGTGAAGCGGAAAACGCGGCCAAAGGTGTTGAAGCTCATGCGGCTGTCCCGTCAGGCAGAAAAGGGTCGCGCGCGCTTTGCGGCATTGCGCGCGCGCTGTCCAGAGAGCCGCGAGGCTTCAATCGCCGCGCGCAGCCTTGCCGGGAAAATCGCTGGCCCGCGTCAGCCTGGCGATCTCGTCGCGATAGCGAAAGCGCAGCGCCGACCAGTCGCTGTCGATCGCGATCTGGGTGACGGGCAGCAGGTCCAGTGCGGAGAGGCTGTCCCACCCGTCATCGCGGGACATGTCGGAGACGATCGAGCCCGATTTCTTGGGATAGGCGAACCACAAGGCCGCGCCGCGCCGATAGGCGGCGATTGCGCCAGGCGCGGTCGCGCTTAGCGCCGCCTTGTCGCGCACGAAGGCCAGGATGAGCGTGGGCTGATCCGCCGCTTCTCCCTCGGGAAGCCGCGAAGCGACGGCCGCGGGGCAATCGATGAGCAGGAGAACCGATCCAGGCTTGCAGCCCAGCTTCTTGCACAGAGCGGGATCGGTCATGGTTCAATCAATCCGGCGCAGGCTGTCAGGCGGCGCGAGAGGAGGGGCGGGTCTGGTCGCCGCGACCGGCAATCAGCCCTGCGACCGAAATATCCTCGTCGATTTCTTCCCAGTGAAGACCACGCGGGGACAGGGTCACCGCGGCGCGCTGTTCCGGCGTCGCATCCAGCAGCCGCGGAAACCAGACCAGCGGGACGCCAAGCGTGCGTCCGTCCGAAAGGTTGACCCACAAAGTTTCGTCATCGCAATGCGCCGAGGTCGGGCTAACCGAAATATCCATGCCAAGCCCTTTCCAATACGCTGCGGTGGGCGCGGACGATAAGCATGGCCATCGACAGATCGCGCCGGTTCAGCCCGTGATTATAGGCCACCGATACTTCATCACCAAGCCAGAACTTGGCCTCGCCGTCGCCGTTGGTCACGTGGACATGACAGGGCTCGAGGGGGCTTCCTTCGTCTGAATAGAAAAAGAGCCGGAAGCCACGCTCTCGCAGGACCGTCGGCACGGCGCTTCAATCCAGCGCGATGTCCGGGGCGTCCTCCTGTTTCATGCCGACGACATGATAGCCCGAATCGACATGATGCGTCTCGCCGGTGACGCCCGAGGAGAGGTCGGAGCAGAGATACAGGCCCGCGCCGCCCACGTCGTCGATGGTGACGTTGCGGCGCAGCGGCGCGTTGTATTCGTTCCATTTGAGGATGTAGCGGAAGTCGCCGATGCCGCTCGCCGCCAGCGTCTTGATCGGACCTGCCGAGATGGCGTTGACGCGGA
The DNA here is from genome assembly GCF_003426715.1 of Blastomonas sp. UPD001. Taxonomy (NCBI): domain Bacteria; kingdom Pseudomonadati; phylum Pseudomonadota; class Alphaproteobacteria; order Sphingomonadales; family Blastomonadaceae; genus Blastomonas; species Blastomonas sp. UPD001. Next base: position 1,265,891 of record NZ_QKVT01000001.1, on the reverse strand, counting down.
TGTTCTCGCGGCCGAGGTCATTGGCGAGATATTTGACGCTGGTTTCGAGCGCGGCCTTGGCGACGCCCATCACGTTGTAATGCGGGATCACCTTTTCCGCGCCATAATAGCTCAGCGTCACGATCGAGCCGCCGTTCGGCATCATCGCGCGCGCCCTTTTCGCAACGGCGACAAGCGAATAGGCGGAGATGTTCATGGTCATCAGGAAGTTGTCGAGGCTGGTATCGACATAGAGGCCGCGCAGTTCGTTCTTGTCCGAAAAGCCGATGGCGTGGACGACGAAATCGATCGTCGGCCAGCGCGCCGCCAGCGTCTCGAACGCGGCATCGAGCGCGGCCATGTCCGACACGTCGCAATCGAAGGTGAAATCGCTGCCCAGCTCTGCCGCCAGCGGAATGACGCGCTTGCCCAGCGCCTCGCCCTGATAGCTGAACGCCAGCTCGGCGCCATGTTCGGCGAGCTTCTGCGCAATTCCCCAGGCGAGCGACTTGTTGTTGGCAAGCCCCATGATGAGGCCGCGTTTGCCCTTCATCAGTCCGTCCATGTCATGATCCTTCAGTTCTTGTCCGTTTTCTGCGGCAATCCGCCGCGCGCCCGCGCAATGGCGGCGTTCAATTCGGCCCCGATTACCATAGCAAGGCCGATGAGAAAGAAGAAAATCAGGCTCACCATCACGCCCGCCAGGCTGCCATAGGTCAGGTCGTAATCGGCAAAGGTGCCGAGAAACCGAGGCAGAATCGCCAGGCACAGCATCCACCAGACCGCGATGAACACCGGGCCGGGCCAGATCGGATGGCCCGCCTCGCGATAGCGCAGCGGGGTCAGCATGCCATAGACGAGATAGAGCATCAGCAGCAGCACCGCGAAGGTGAACAGCTGGCTGAGCACCACCAGCGCCAGCGGCTCTCCGGGGAAATACAGGCTGGTGGCGATCACTTCCGCAGCGCCCGCGAGCACGACCTGGACGCTCAGCGCGAGCATCGTCGCGATCACCGCAAGGATGATCAGCGCCATCGATCCCAATCGCAATTTCCAGAAGGGCTTGTTGCTCTCGGTGCCATAAGCGCGGCGGATCACGGCGCGGATCGATTCGATCAGGCTCGCGGTGGTCCACAGCCCCACCAGCACGGCGAGCCAGAGCAGCGCCCCGGTGCGGGCGTACATCGCCGCTTCCATCGGCGCGGCGAGCACCGAGGCGACGCTGGGCGGAACGGCGGCGAGGAAGCCCTGCACGGCTTCCGCGCCATATTCGCTTCGTCCGAACACGCCGCCGAGCGCCGCTGCGACGATGAAGAACGGAAAGATGCTGAGCAGCGCGAGATACGCGAAATTGCCCGCGACCACGCCGCCATGCGTCATGACGTTACCGGCCACCTCGATCACGATCGCGCGCGATGTCGCCAGCAATTGCTGGCGCTTGTCGGGCCGGGTCAGATCGCTGATCGCCATTCCGTCGCGCTACGCTCAGCCCAGCAGCCCGGCGCGCGGATCGTAATTCGTGCTCCAGCCTTCGACAAACTGGCTCAGTGCCGCATCGCCGCCCTCGGGCAGCCGGATCTGCAACTCGATGATCTGGTCACCGCGCACGCCGTTCTTGCCGTGAAAGCCCTTGCCCTTGAGGCGCATCTGCTGGCCCGACTGGCTGCCCGGCTTGATCTTCATCATCACCGCGCCATCGACGGTGGGAACGCGTACCTCGCCGCCCGCGACCGCCTCTTTCAGCGTGATCGGCAGGTCGAGCCGGACATTGTCGCCGTCGCGGCGGAAGAAGCGGTGCGGGCGCACCTCGATGGTGACGATACCGTCGCCGGGGCCGCCGGGTCCCGGTTGGCCCTTGCCAGACAGGCGCATGTTGGTGCCCGTCTCGACGCCGTTGGGCAGCTTGAGGTCGATGGTCTTGCCATCGGCCAGCGTGATCCGCTGCGGTTTCAAGGTTGCGGCATCGGTGAAATCGACCGCCATCTTGTAGGCGACATTGGCACCCTTGGGCGCGCTCTGGCGCGCGCCGGCATAGGGGCCCGAACTGCTGCCACGCGCCCCACCGCCAAAGCCGCCGAACAGCCCGTCGAAAATGTCGGCAAAGTCGATGCCGTCATTGCCGAAACCGGAAAAGCCCGCATTGTCGCTCGACCGGCTCTGCTGGCGGAAACCGCCGCCGCCAAAGCCGAAGGGCGCCGCCGGGTTGCCGTCGATATCGATCTCGCCCCGGTCGAAGCGCGCGCGCTTGTCCTTGTCGGACAGCAGGTCATAAGCGCGCGTGACTTCGGAAAAGCGCGCGGCTGCGGCCGGATTGTCCTTGTTGTAATCCGGGTGCAGCTCCTTGGCGAGCTTGCGGTATGCGCTCTTGATGTCCTTCTCGCTCGCGCCCTTGGACACGCCGAGAATTGCATAGGGATCAGCCATGAATGTGGTCGCCATTGTTGGTGAAATTATCCATTGTTGCCGATTTACAACAATATCTGGGGTAGGGGCAGGGCATTTTTCAAGCCGGGATGCGGCGGTCGGAAGGGCCGCGCCATAAAATCATCCGGAGCACGATGTAAAGCGCGAGCCCGAACGGCCCTGCGGCAAAGGTGAAGAACAGGATCGGCGCCTGAATCAGCCGTCCTTTCAGGGTGCTGAGCCCATGCGCATCGGCGTTGCGCGCGATCCACAGCCCGACGAACAGGTCGAAGGTCAGATAATGGACCCAGCCGATGGTCACTCCGGCATCGCTGGCAAAGATGGCGCGCACGCCCTCGATCGTCGAGAAATCCGCGCCGCCGCCGGTCGGCACGACGCCGGTCAGTACGAGGGTGAGGCCAGTCGCATAGCCCAGCGCGAGCAGCAGGACCGGTCCGAAAAACAGGGCCTGCATCACCATGTCGCGGCGCGGGGCGAGGATGAGCACCGCCCAGGCGATCATCGCGACGAGGTTGGCGATCCCGAAAATCTGCTCCCACATCGGCGCGCGCTCCCCTTCGCAAAACCCTGTTCAACCGCCAGCGGCTGCGCCATAAGCCGCGCAGGCCCGGCATATCACTGTCTTATATGGCTAAGGCAGTCAAGCAACCGGCCTTGAAACGAGACAGGATGGACATGGCTGACGATCCCTTTGTGCTGTTCAACGACTGGTACATCAAGGCGCGCGAAACCGAGATCAACGACAGCAACGCTATGGCGCTCGCCACCGCCGATGCCGATGGGCATCCGTCGGTGCGCATGGTGCTGCTCAAGGGCCATGGGCCCGACGGGTTCGTCTTCTACACCAATTACGAGGGCCGCAAGGGCGGGGAACTGCTTGACAATCCGCATGCTGCCTTGCTGTTCCACTGGAAGTCGTTGCGCCGCCAGATCCGCATCGAGGGTCCGGTGACTCCGGTCGACGATGCGACAGCGGATGCCTATTTCGCCACCCGCTCGCGCGATTCGCAGCTGGGGGCCTGGGCCTCGGACCAGTCGCGCCCGCTGCCTGACCGCCGCATCTTCGAGCAGCGCTTTGCCGAAGTGCAGAAGCTGTTCGCCGACAAGCCCGTGCCTCGCCCGCCGCATTGGTCTGGGTTCCGCGTGACGCCGCAGCGGATCGAGTTCTGGGAGGATCGCGACCACCGGCTGCACCACCGCCGCGTCTTCACCCGCACCGCAAGCGGCTGGGACGAAGGCCTGCTTTACCCGTAAGGATGTTCGCGATGACCGACCTGCCCGACACCGTGCCCTATTGCCATATCGACGCGTTTGCCGACCGTCCATTTACCGGCAACCAGGCAGCGGTGATGCCGCTCGCCGCCTGGCCCGACGATGAAGTGCTGCAGGCGATCGGCGAGGAGAACAATTTCGCCGAGACCGCGTTCATCGTTCCGGTCGACAGCGACGAGGCGGAGTATGAGCTTCGCTGGTTCACGCCGGCGGTCGAGATCGCGATGTGCGGCCATGCCACGCTTGCCTCAGGCCATTATGTGTTCGAACAGGGCTTTGCCGGCGACACCGTGCGCTTCCTGACGCGCAAGGCCGGGGTGCTGAGCGTCAGCCGCGACGGCGAGATGCTGTCGCTCTCGCTGCCCGCGCTGCCGCCCGAACCTGGCTCGCTGCCCGACTGGACCAGCCTGCTGGGCGGCCTGCCGAGCGAATATCACGTCCATCCCGGCCGTTACAACGTGCTGCTGTTCGACCATGCCGATGACGTGCTGGCGCTCTCGCCGGACTTCAAGGCGCTGGCGGCGCTGGGCGATCACCAGTTCATCTGCACCGCGCCGGGCAAGGATACCGATGTGCTCAGCCGCGTGTTCGTGCCGGGAGCGGGCGTCGACGAGGACAGCGTGACCGGTTCGGCGCATGCGGTGCTGACCCCGTTCTGGGCCGCGCGACTCGGGCGCAGCAGCTTCACCGCGTTTCAGGCGAGTCAGCGCGGCGGGCTGCTCCATTGCACGCTCGACGGCGACCGCGCGGTGCTGGCGGGCCAGTGCTTCACCGTGGTCACGGGGACGTTCCGGCTGCGGTGATTTTGCAATCTCCCCTC
>NZ_QKVT01000001.1:1248171-1261296 GCF_003426715.1 Blastomonas sp. UPD001 | reverse complement strand
TGTGCGGCGCGCGGCGGACGACCGCGACCGCGCAACGTGCGGCGCGGCTTGGCATCGCCATCGCCTGCATCGGCAGCCTCGACCGGTGCCGGAGCGGCAACGGCTTCGTCCTGGCGCGCCTCGGCATCCTGACGCTGGCGGGGCTGACGCTCCGCACGTTCCTGACGCGGGGTGTCCTCGCGGCGGGCGTCCTCGCGCTCGGCGCGCGGGCGACGTTCACGCCGCTCATTGCCCTGACGATCGCTGTTCTGGCGATCCTGGCGCTGCGGATTGTCGCGGCGCTGGTTGCGGGGCTCGTCCTGCTCCTCGCCATCATCGTCCTGACCGCGCGCGTTCGCATCATCGGCCTGGTCCTGCGCATAGTTGCGCTGCCCCTGGCCCTGCGGCGCGCCGTAGAGGCCATCGTCCTCGTCATCGGCATAGTCGCCGCCAAGGTCACGGCCCTGGTCCTCGCGGGGACGGCGATATTCGTCCTGACGAGCGCGGTTGTCGGCGAGCACGCGGAAATAATGGTCGGCAAACTGCAGATAATATTCGGTGGCGACGCGGTCGCCGTTCATCTGCGCATCGTGCGCCATCTTCTTGTATTTCTCGAGCATCTGCGTGGCATTGCCGCGCGCCCGGCTGTCGATCCGGTTGCCCTGATCCATGCCCCCGCCGCGACCATTGTTCTGCGGACGGTTATTGCCACGGCCGCGACGACGGCTCGTTCCACGATTGTTGTTCAAAGTTGACGCTTCCTTATCAGTCGCAAGTGTCCTGCGTGTCCTCTGCGCGTCCGTGCAGGCGCTGCCCAAAGGCGCGCCGCGCGTCCCAAGCCTTTCATCCGCTTTGAGTGGCCGTGATAAGCTGCCCGAACAAGATGATTGGGGTCAGCAAGCGTGATGGGCCCTTCGCCGGCATCAGCGTTCTTGCTGTATCGGTGGTAGCGGGTCGCCAGGCCCTTGCCAAGCGAAATATCAGGCCGCGGCTAGGCGGCGCAATATCAGGGCACGGTCATGGCCGGCCAGATCGCGGCGACATTCGACGCTGCAACCGTGTGCGACGGCGATCGCCGAGACCGCCTCGCGCTGGCTCGCGCCGATCTCGAAGATCGCGACGCCGCCATCGGCGAGCAGCGCGGGCAGGGCAGGGATCAGGCGGCGATAATCGTCGAGCCCCTCGGCGCCTGCGAACAGCGCGCTGTGCGGTTCGTGCGCCATGACCTGCGGTGCCAGCACGGCATCGGTTTCGATATAGGGCGGGTTGGCGAGGATCAGGTCGAACGCGCCGGGCAGGGCGCCGGTCCAGCCCTCCGCCCGCCAATCGCCAAGCACCATCCGCGCGCGATCCGCCAGGCCGGTTGCCTCGGCATTGGCGCGCGCGATGTCGAGCGCGGCCGCGCTGGCGTCGAGCCCGATGCCCGTGGCGTCCGGAAACTCGGCGAGCGCGGCGAGCAGCAGCGCGCCCGATCCGGTGCCGAGATCGAGGATGCGCGTCGGGGCGCGGTCCGCCAGCGCTTCAACCGCCGCCTCGATCAGCGTCTCGCTGTCGCTGCGGGGGATCAGCACGGCGGGCGAGACGGCGAGCGTCAGCGTCCAGAAATCCTGCCTGCCCGTGATATAGGCGACGGGTTCATGCGCCTGCCGCCGCGCCAGCCGCTCGGCAAAGCCGGCGGGCACCGGGTCGCGCGTCCGCATCAGCAGCATCTGGCCGCGATCGATGCCCAGCGCATCGGCCATCAGCAGCTCGGCATCGAGCCTGGGGGTGTCGGATATTCCGGAAAGGTCCGCCGCCGCTTCGCGCAAGGCATCGGCGATCGTTGCGCTCTGCGTCATTCCCGCGAACGCGGGAATCCCGCTTGTGCGCCGGTGTTGAAAGGAAGCGGGACCCCCGCCTGCGCGGGGGTGACGTTGAGATTCGATCCCGAAAACCTCACCCCGCCATATCCATGTTCGCCAGGCGCGCCGCCTGGTCCTGGGCGGTCAGCGCATTGATCAACTCGTTCAGCCCCCAGCCTTCAAGGATTTCGTCGAGCCGGTGCAGCGTCAGGTTGATGCGGTGGTCGGTGACGCGGCCCTGCGGGAAATTGTAGGTGCGGATGCGCTCCGAGCGGTCGCCCGAACCGACCATCGACTTGCGCGCATCGGCCTCGGCAGTCGCCGCCTTGCTGCGTTCAAGCTCGTACAGCCGCGCGGCGAGCACCTTCAGCGCCTTGGCCTTGTTCTTGTGCTGCGACTTCTCGTCCTGCTGCGTCACCACCAGCCCCGAGGGGATATGCGTGATGCGCACAGCGCTGTCGGTGGTGTTGACGTGCTGGCCGCCCGATCCCGATGCGCGATAGACATCGATGCGCAGATCATTGTCGTTGATCTGGACATCGACCTCTTCGGGCTCTGGTAACACGGCAACGGTGGCCGCGCTGGTATGGATGCGCCCGCCGCTCTCGGTCACCGGAACGCGCTGCACCCGGTGGACGCCGCTTTCGAACTTGAGCTTGGCGAACACGCCTGATCCGTTGACCGAGGCGATGACTTCCTTGAACCCGCCGACATCGGCGGCGTTGGCCGACAGGATCTCGATCTTCCAACCCTGTTCCTCGGCGAAGCGCGTGTACATGCGCAGCAGATCGCCGGCGAACAGCGCGGCCTCGTCACCGCCGGTGCCTGCGCGGATCTCGAGCATTGCGGGGCGGTTGTCGGCGCTGTCGCGCGGCAGCAGCCTGATCGCCAGATTCTTCTCCGCAGGGGGCAGGCGCTCGCGGATTGTCTCGGCCTCGGCGGCGGCGAGCTTGACGATATCGGGGTCCGATTCGCTGTCGCCGATCAGCCCTTCGAGCACCTCGAGCTCGGCGCGCAGGCGGCGAACCTCGGCGGCGGCGCGGGCCACGGGCTCGAGCTCGGCATAATCCTTCGCGGTCTGGACGAATTCGTCGCCGACCAGCGTTCCCGAGGCCATCAGCGCCTGCAACTTGCCGAAGCGCGCCTCGATCTGCGCGATCCGTTCACCGGAAATCCGGGTCATTCCTGTTTCTCCCCCCGAGTTTCCACCCAGTCTGGCAGCGCGAATCCGCACGCTGACCCGCTGCTTGTCGGCAGTATAACGGCATTTGTCATGCTGTGTGCCATCAAACCGTTGACATACCGTTCAACAAAGTCTCGACCCTGGCGTGCAATTCACTTCCCGGTGCAGAACGAATATTGGCCTTGGCCCGATCACCATCATGCTGGAAGGAAATCAGCACTTTGGCGTCTATCCTTGCCGCCTTGTCGTAACGCTTGCGCGGCGATCCGGTGGCGATCATGTCGGCAGAAATACCCGCGTTGCGCAGCCGTGCCTGTGCGGCGGTCGCCTGGCCCAGCGCGCGATCGTCCTCGACCGCGATGATCACCTCGAGCCCGACATCGCGGTCCGAGAAATCGCAAAGCATTGCCAGCCGCTCGATTCCCGCCGCCCAGCCGACGGCAGGGGTCGATGCGCCGCCCAGATTCTCGATCAGCCCGTCATAGCGGCCGCCGCCGAGCACCGTGCCCTGCGCGCCCAACCGGTCGGTGACGAATTCGAACGCGGTATGGCGATAATAATCGAGCCCGCGCACCAGCCGTGCGTTGCGCTTCCAGGCGACGCCGGCCGCATCGAGCCCGCTGGTCACCCTGTCGAAGAACGCGGCGGCCTCGTCGGTGAGGAAGGCATCGATATCGGGCGCGGCATCGGCGATCGGGCGGTCCTGCGGCTCCTTGCTGTCGAGGATGCGCAGCGGATTGCGCTCGAGCCGATCCTGCGATTCCTGCGAGAGATTGCCTTTATGCGCCTGAAAGTGCTCGATCAGCGCGGCGCGCCAGGCATCGCGGCTCGCCGCATCGCCCAGCGTGTTGAGCTGGAGCGTCACGCCTTCGCTGATGCCGAGTTCGCGCAGGATCTGGTCGGCCATGACCAGCAGCTCGACATCGGCCTGGGGTTCGCCCGCGCCGATGATCTCGGCATCGATCTGGTGGAACTGGCGATAGCGGCCCTTTTGCGGGCGCTCGTAGCGGAACAGCGGACCGTGCGTGGCGAGCTTGATCGGCGCATATTGCTGCCAGCCGTTGGTCAGATACGCGCGGACCAGCCCGGCGGTGAATTCGGGGCGCAGCGTCAGCGAATCGCCGCCGCGATCGTCGAACGTATACATTTCCTTCGACACGACATCGGTGGTCTCGCCGAGCGAGCGGGCGAAGACTGACGTCGCTTCGAACACCGGCATTTCGACGCGGCGGAAATTGTACAGACGGCGTACGCGCTCGAAAGTCTCGACGACATGGCCGAACCGTTCCTGATCTTCGCCGAATATGTCCTGCGTCCCGCGGATCGCGCCTGGTGTTTTGATCTTGCCCATATTCCGCCGCCATTAACGACTTTTTGAGGCGACGCCAAACCGGCGGGTGCATTTTTTTGGCAGCCGTGTTTATGGTGCGGAAAACATGCACGTATCAAAGGGTCCTGAAATTGCGTCATTTCATCGCTTCCACCGCCATCGCCCTCGCCCTGCTGGCAATCCCTGCCGCCGCGCAGAACAGCAAGCCCCAGCCTGTGCCGGTCGCCGATCTGGTGCCCGACGCGCGTGACACGGCCTTTCCCGGCGTGATGACGCTTGAGGTCGATGCGACCGATGTCGATCGCGCGATCTTCAGCATGAAGCAGACCATCCCCGTGCCCGACAATGCCCGATCGGCGGGGCGGTTCACGCTGCTCTATCCGCAATGGCTCCCCGGCAACCACGCGCCGCGCGGCGAGATCGAGAAACTGGTCGGCCTCAAGTTCAGCTCCGGTGGCAAGCCGCTCGCCTGGCGGCGCGATTCGCTCGACGTCAACGCGTTCCATCTCACCCTGCCCAAGGGCGTGCGCGAGGTCGTCGCGGAGTTCCAGTTCGTCAGCCCCACCGCCAGCAACCAGGGCCGCGTGGTCGTCGCGCCCAAGATGATGAACCTGCGCTGGAACAATGTGTCGCTTTACCCGGCGGGCTATTTCACCCGCAATATCCCTGTCGATGCGATCGTGACATGGCCGACGGGCTGGCAGGCGGGCAGCGCGATGCGCCCCAAGCGCACCGCCGGCAATAGGATCGCCTATGAACGCGTCGATTACGACACGCTGGTCGACAGCCCGATGTTCGCCGGCGCGCATTTCAAGAGCTGGCCGCTGTCGGACAAGGTGACGCTGAACGTCGTCGCCGATGCGCCCGAATATCTTGCCGCCACCCCCGACCAGATCGAGGCGCACAAGCGGCTGGTCGCGGAGGCCGAGCATCTGTTCGGCGTCCGCCATTACGATCGTTACGACTTCCTGCTGTCGCTGTCCGACGAGATGAGCGGCATCGGGATCGAGCATCATCGCAGCAGCGAGAATGGCGTCGGCACCGGCTATTTCACCGACTGGGCCAAGGGGCCGGGATCGCGCAACCTGCTGCCGCACGAGATGACGCACAGCTGGAACGGCAAGCACCGCCGTCCGCAGGGCATCTGGGCGCCCGATTTCCGCACGCCGAGCCGCGACGACCTGCTCTGGGTCTACGAGGGGCAGACCCAGTTCTGGGGCTATGTCCTCGGCGCGCGATCGGGGCTGTTCACCTATCAGGACACGCTCGATGCCTTTGCCAGCATCGCCGCCGGGCTCGACCGCCGGGCAGGGCGCGACTGGCGTCCGCTGGTCGATACCACGCACGATCCGATCATCGCCGCGCGCCGCCCCAAGGGCTGGACCAGCTATCAGCGCAGCGAGGACTATTACAACGAGGGCATGATGATCTGGCTCGAGGCCGACCAGATCATCCGCCGCGAATCGGGCAATGCCCGCTCGCTCCAGGATTTCGCGCGCAGCTTCTTCGGCGGACGCGAGGGCGACTGGGGCGTGGTGACCTACGAGCTGCCCGATGTCATCGCGGCGCTGAACGCGGTGCAGCCCTATGACTGGCAGGGCTTCTTCCAGACCCGCGTGTTCGAGGTAACGCCCGAGGTGAGCAAGCAGGGCTTTGCGCTGGGCGGCTATGAACTGGTCTATGGGCCCGAAGCGAGCAATTTCATCCGCTCGGGCGAAGCGGCATCGGGCACGACCGATCTCAGCCATTCGATCGGCCTGATCGTCGAGAAGGACGGCAAGATCGCGCAGGTCATGTGGGGCAGCCCGGCCTTTGCGGCGGGCATGACCGTCGGTGATCAGATCACCGGGGTGGCCGGGCGCGACTATTCCGGCGAGGCGCTCAAGGCGGCGGTCGCGGCGACGACAACCACCGGCACGGTCGACCTGCTGGTCAAGCGCGGCAAGAGATACCGCGAAACCGCACTTTCCTATCGGGGCGGCTTGCGCTATCCGGCGCTCCGCAAGACGGGGCAGGGCGAAACCGGCCTTGATCGCCTGCTTGCGCCGCAAACCCGCTGAATGCTGAAGGAACGGGCAGCACGTTCTTGCGGGGATAACAGAACAAAGGCACCCAACTTCATGCTTATCAAAGAAATTCCGATCGGCAAGAACCCGCCGAACAATGTCAACGTGATCATCGAGGTGCCCACGGGGGGCGAACCGGTGAAATACGAGTTCGACAAGGATTCGGGCGCGCTGTTCGTCGACCGTATCCTGCACACGCCGATGCGCTATCCCGCCAATTACGGCTTCATCCCGCACACGCTGTCGCCCGATGGCGATCCGCTCGACGCGCTGGTGGTGGCCCGTTCGCCGTTCATGCCCGGATCGGTCGTGCGCGCGCGCCCGATCGCGGTGCTCAACCTGGAAGACGAACATGGCGGCGACGAGAAGGTCGTCTGCGTGCCCGATACTGCGACTTTCCCTTATTATACCGATGTGCGCGAGAAGGAGGACATGCCCGACATCGTCTTCGCGCAGATCGAGCATTTCTTCACCCACTACAAGGATCTCGAAACCGAGAAATGGGTGCGAATCGGCAAATGGGGCGATGCCGAAGAGGCGCGGCGCATCATCTCCGAGGCGATCGAGCGCGCGCAGGCCGCAAAGTAGGCCGGCCGGTCATGGTGCTTCGGATCGCAGCCTTTCGTCGCGCAGCCCGGGTGGCGGCGCTCGGGGCTGCGATCCTCGCACTTACCGCCTGCGCCACTCCCGAGGCGCGCACCCGAGCGGCGCTGGAGCGCACCGGCCTCAGCCGCCCGGTTTCCGCCTGCATGGCCAGCCGCATGGTCGACCGTCTGTCGCTGGCGCAGTTGCAGCGGCTGGGCCGACTGGGCAAGCTGCAACAGGCGGGCAATTTCGACGAATTCCTGCGCCGTACCAGGGCGTTGGGCGATCCGGAGATCCTGGGCGTCGTGAGCTCGTCGGGGCTCATTTGCGCGGTGCGCAACTAGCGAACGAAAATCCGCCACGCCACGTTGGTTTCAAGGGTTTCCTTTGCCGCGCGTCTATGCTTTAGCGCCCGCACATACGTTCATCGACCGATTAACGGTCGGGTTTGGACCGAAATCGAGTCGTCCGCCCGGCCACATCAGAAAGGCATGGGAGCCCTCATGAACATCCACGAATATCAGGCCAAGGAACTGCTCGCGAAATATGGCATCGGCATCCCGGCCGGCCATGCCGCGCTGACCGTCGATGAAGCCGTCTCAGGCGCCGAAAAGCTGCCCGGACCGCTCTATGTCGTCAAGGCGCAGATCCACGCAGGTGGTCGCGGCAAGGGCAAGTTCAAGGAGCTGGGCGCGGATGCCAAGGGCGGCGTGCGCCTCGCCAAGTCGCTCGACGATGTGCGCAAGGATGCGGGCGAAATGCTCGGCAACACGCTGGTGACGATCCAGACCGGTGATGCCGGCAAGCAGGTCAACCGCCTCTACATCACCGACGGCGTCGATATCGCCGCCGAATATTATCTGTCGATGCTGGTCGACCGCAAGACCGGCCGCGTCGCGATGATCGTCTCGACCGAAGGCGGCATGGACATCGAGCAGGTCGCGCACGACACGCCCGAGCGGATCACCACCATCACCATCGACCCGGCCCAGGGCTTCATGCCGCATCATGGCCGCGCCGTGGCCTTCGCGCTCAAGCTTTCGGGTGACCTCAACAAGCAGGCCGCCAAGCTGGCGCAGCAGCTGTACACCGCGTTCATGGACCTCGATTGCGCGATGCTCGAGATCAACCCGCTGGTGGAAACGAAGGACGGCAAGCTGCTCGTCCTCGACACCAAGATGAGCTTCGATTCGAACGCGCTCTATCGTCACCCCGATGTCGAGGCGCTGCGCGACGAGACCGAGGAAGACCCGATGGAGGTCGAAGCGAGCAAGTACGACCTCGCCTATATCAAGCTCGACGGCGATATCGGCTGCATGGTCAACGGCGCGGGCCTCGCCATGGCGACCATGGACATCATCAAGCTGAACGGCATGTTCCCCGCCAACTTCCTCGATGTCGGCGGCGGCGCGAGCAAGGAAAAGGTGACCGCAGCGTTCAAGATCATCCTGTCCGATCCGGCGGTGAAGGGCATCCTGGTCAACATCTTCGGCGGTATCATGAAGTGCGACATCATCGCCGAGGGCATTGTTGCGGCTGCCAAGGAAGTGAACCTGTCGGTGCCGCTGGTCGTGCGCCTCGAGGGCACCAACGTGCAGCAGGGCAAGGACATCCTGGCCAATAGCGGCCTGCCGATCGTCAGCGCCGACAATCTGGGCGATGCCGCCGAGAAGATCGTCGCGCAGGTCAAGCAGGCGGCTTGATAACACCATCACACCCTCTCCCTTGACGGGAGAGGGTTGCGAAGACTTGGTGAGCGGAACGCGAACCTAGTCGAAGCTGGGAGAGGGTGAGTGCGCTGCGCTTGCGCCCAGCACTGGCCCTCTCCAATTCCGACTAGGCAGCGGCGCTGCCAAGTCTTCATATCGTCTCCCGTAAAGGGAGAGGATGAGCTGAACGCCACCACTTGACGTTTACGTGAACGGAAACTAGATAGCGTTCACGATCATTAGGGAAGGAAGCGCCATGAAGATCCTTGTGCCCGTGAAACGGGTCATCGACTATAACGTGAAGCCGCGGGTCAAGGCGGATGGCAGCGGGGTAGACCTGGCCAACGTCAAGATGAGCATGAACCCGTTTGACGAGATCGCCGTCGAAGAGGCGCTGCGGATCAAGGAAGCGGGCAAGGCGGAAGAGGTCGTCGCCGTGTCGGTGGGGCCTGCCAAGGCGCAGGAAACGCTGCGCACCGCGCTCGCGATGGGTGCCGATCGCGCGATCCTGATCGAGACCGACGAGACCGTCGAGCCGCTCGCGGTCGCCAAGCTGCTCGCCAAGGTGGCTGGCGAGGAAAATCCCGGCCTGATCCTGCTCGGCAAGCAGGCGATCGACGATGACAGCAACCAGACCGGCCAGATGCTGGCCGCGCTGCTCGGCTGGGGCCAGGCGACCTTTGCCAACACCGTGGCGGTCGAAGGCGACAGCGTCACCGTCGCGCGCGAGATCGATGGCGGCCTGCAGACCGTCAAGCTCGGCACGCCCGCGATCGTCACCACCGACCTTCGCCTCAACGAGCCGCGCTATGCCTCGCTGCCCAACATCATGAAGGCGAAGAAGAAGCCGCTCGATGTGAAGACGCCGGGCGATTACGGCGTGGATATCGCGCCGCGCCTGACGACGCTCAAGGTCACCGAACCGCCGGTGCGCAGCGCCGGGATCAAGGTGGCCGATGTCGACGCGCTGGTCGGCAAGCTCAAGGAAATGGGAGTCGGTGCATGAAGACGCTGGTATGGGTTGAGCATGACAATGCGGTCATGAAGGATGCAACGCTCGCGGTCGTCACGGCGGCGGGCAAGCTGGGTGAAGTGCACGCGCTGGTCGCGGGCAAGGGCTGCGGCGCGGTCGCCGAACAGGTGGCCAAGGTCGCGGGCATCGCCACCGTGCATGTCGCCGACGACGCCGCGCTCGAGCACGGCCTGGCCGAGAACGTCGCGCCGCTGGTGGCGAAGCTGATGGAAAGCCACGACGCGTTCCTCGCGCCCGCCACCACCACCGGCAAGAACATCGCGCCGCGCGTCGCGGCGCTGCTCGACGTGATGCAGATCTCGGACATTCTCTCGGTCGAAGGGCCGAAGACCTTCACCCGTCCGATCTATGCCGGCAACGCGATCGCCACGGTCGAATCATCGGACGCAAAGCTGGTCATCACCGTGCGCGGCACCGCGTTCGACAAGGCGGCGACCGAGGGCGGCTCGGCCGCGATCGAGAGCGTGGGCGGTGCTGCCGATGCGGGTCTTTCGACCTTTCTCGGCGCCGAGATCGCCAAGAGCGAGCGGCCCGAGCTGACCAGCGCCAAGATCATCGTCTCGGGCGGCCGCGCGCTGGGTTCGGGCGAGAAGTTCGAGGAAGTGATCACCCCGCTCGCCGACAAGCTCGGCGCGGGCATCGGCGCCTCGCGCGCGGCGGTGGACGCAGGCTATGTCCCCAACGACTATCAGGTCGGCCAGACCGGCAAGATCGTCGCGCCGGAAGTCTATGTCGCGGTCGGCATCTCGGGCGCGATCCAGCACCTTGCGGGCATGAAGGACAGCAAGACCATCATCGCCATCAACAAGGACGAGGACGCCCCGATCTTCCAGGTCGCCGATATCGGCCTGGTCGCGGACCTGTTCACTGCGGTGCCGGAACTGACCGGAAAGCTGTGATCGGCTGATCCGGTTCGGAATTTGCGAAAACCCCGGCGGGCGACCGCCGGGGTTTTTGTTTTGCGTATTGTGCTGCCAGCCGCCTCAATCGTCACCCTGAACTTGGCTCAGGGGCCATTTATCCCTGCGCGGCTCAGGCCCATTCGGCATGATGGGTCCTGAAACAAGTTCAGGATGACCTTGGGGTGATCCGACGGGTAGCGCGGGGGCTTCGACAGGCTCAGGCCGAGCGGAGGTCACGGTGTCGGTCCAAGTTCGAGCCGCCACCCTCTTCCATTCCTCCCAGTCACCTGATAGCCCTTGACCCACCGGGGCAGGGCGAACCCCCGGTCAGGTGCTTTCAGCTCCCAAGCTTTGCCGTTCATGGCAATCCGCGCCAAGGCGCGGAGGAACGGTTGCGGGGTTTATGAAGAGCGAACAGCCGACATTCGGGGAAAGCGTGCGCGTCTTTGCGCGGATCGGGCTGCTGAGCTTTGGCGGGCCGGCGGGGCAGATCGCGCTGATGCATGACGAGCTGGTGGACAAGCGCCGCTGGATCGAGGAGCCGCAATTCCTGCACGCGCTCAATTTCTGCCATCTGCTGCCGGGGCCCGAGGCGCAGCAGCTGGCGACCTATATCGGCTGGCGGCTGCACGGGCTTCGCGGCGGGCTGATGGCGGGAACCTTGTTCCTGCTGCCCGGCGTCGCGATCATCCTGGCGCTGTCGATGCTCTATGTCGCGGCAGCGGGGCTCGACTGGTTCGCGGCTTTGTTCCTGGGGATCAAGGCGGCGGTGCTCGCGGTCGTGGTGCAGGCGCTGCTGCGGATCGCGGGGCGCGCGCTCGATACGGGGTTCAAGCGCGCGCTGGCGGCTATCGCGTTCGTCGCGCTGGCGCTGTTCGATCTTCCGTTCCCATTGGTGGTGCTGGGGGCGGGGCTAGCCGGATGGCTCGCCGCGACTTGGCGGCCGGGCTGGCTGGCGCTGAAAGCCGGCGGGCAGGGCGCAGACGGCACGCCGCGCCCGTTGATCGCCGCCACCTTGCGCACGATTGCGGCATGGGGCGCCATCTGGGCGATGCCACTGCTCGTCATCTGGGTCACGCTGGGCGACGATCATGTGCTGATGCAGGTCGGGCTCTTCTTCTCGCAGCTCGCGATCGTGACCTTTGGCGGCGCCTATGCGGTGCTCGCCTATATGGCGCAGGAAGCGGTGCAGGGCTTCGGCTGGCTGAGCGCGGGCGAAATGGCCGACGGGTTGGGCCTGGCGGAGACGACGCCGGGGCCGCTGATCCTGGTGACGCAGTTCGTCGGCTTTCTCGCGGCCTATCGTGATTCAGGACCGTTCACGCCGCTGGTCGCCGGGGTGCTCGGCGCGCTGGTGACCTTGTGGGTGACCTTTGCGCCGTGCTTCCTGTGGATCTTCACCTTCGCGCCGTGGATCGACCGGCTGCAGCACGCGCGGCGGCTGAAGGGAGCGCTCGCGGCGATCACCGCGTCGGTGGTGGGCGTCATCGCCAATCTCAGCCTTTGGTTCGCACTGCATGTGATTTTCCGCGAAGTATCGGAGAGACGCCTGGGCCCGTTGCGGTTCGACTGGCCCGAGCCCTTATCGCTCAACTGGCTGGCGCTGTGTCTCGCGGTGCTCGCGATGGTCCATCTGCTCAGGCTCAGGCGCCCGGTGATCGAAGTTCTGGCGCTGGCGGCTGGCCTGGGTCTGATGGTCGGCCCGTTCATTTAAAGCGCTAGAAACCTGAACATTCGCTGTCAGGCCAATTCAGGCTCGCAACAGCGGCGAATCGGTACACCTGTTCCTGCCCGCCAGCCTTGGCGGAATGGTTGGAAGGAACGGGACCATGGCAAAGTTCAAAGCAATTCTCGGGTCGGCGCTGCTGATCGGTGCAGCGACCCTTTCGGCTGCGAGCCCTGCCGCAGCGCAGTGGCACGGCGGAGGCCCTGGCTGGGGCGGCGGAGGCGGCTGGGGCGGGCGCGGCGATCGCGCGGTGAACCAGTGCGTGCGCGCCGCCGAGATCGAAGCGCGTCGCTTCGGCCGCTTTGCTCGCGTCACCGACGTTCGCGATATCGACCGCACCCGTTTCGGCCTGCGCGTGCAGGGCCGTATCGTGGTGGATGGCGGACGCTGGCGCGGCGGGGCCGATCGCGGTCGCTTCACCTGTTTCGTGGATCGGGGCCGGGTGTATGATGTGCGTCTCAGCGGGCTCGGCAATTTCCGCTAGGATTCAGGTCTCACCTCTTGCTCCCTGGCGGTTCAGCCTGGTGACAGGCTGAACCGCCTAAACCGATTATCCTTCAGGTACAGCGCCATCGCGCCGGGGCCTTGCCGAAAGAAAGGCAATGCAAATGTTGAAAGCACTGACAGGTCTGGGCGCGGCGGGCGCGATGCTCGTGACGGGCACGGCGCCGGCGATCGCCGCTCCGGCGCCGCGCGGCACGTTCGATGCGGCCCCGATCGGTGCGCCTGGATGGAACCCGGCCGACGAAAGCGCGAGCCAGTGGCGCGGCG
>NZ_QKVT01000001.1:1238640-1248071 GCF_003426715.1 Blastomonas sp. UPD001 | reverse complement strand
CGGCATCGGGCGCGCAGACGACCTCGGTGAAGATGTCGCTGATCGCCTCAGCGGTGGGGCCGTCGAGCGGGCGGTTGACCGCGATGATGCCGCCGAACGCCGACACGCTGTCGCATTGCAGCGCCGCCTTGTAGGCGCTGACCAGATCGTCGCCGCTCGCCACGCCGCACGGATTGGCATGCTTGACGATCACCACGGTCGGCGGGCCGTCGCGGAATTCGGCGACCAGCTCGAGCGCGGCATCGGCGTCGTTGAGGTTGTTGAAGCTCAGCTCCTTGCCCTGGACCTGGCGATGGTCGGCGAGCGATCCGCCCGGCGCAAAGGCG
This sequence comes from Blastomonas sp. UPD001, assembly GCF_003426715.1. Classification (NCBI taxonomy): domain Bacteria; kingdom Pseudomonadati; phylum Pseudomonadota; class Alphaproteobacteria; order Sphingomonadales; family Blastomonadaceae; genus Blastomonas; species Blastomonas sp. UPD001. The sequence goes on along the minus strand of NZ_QKVT01000001.1, from coordinate 1,247,745 downwards.
GGCAGATAGAGCGCCGCGCTCTGGTGCGGATTCTCGCCATAGCGCAGCGCCTGGCCCTTGCGGAACGGCACCGAGAGCTTTTCCGGATACATCTCGCCCTGGTCGGCAAAGGCGAACCAACTCGCGATCATCGCGTCATATTCCGCCGTCGCCGCATAGGCCTTGGCCGCCATCTTGCGGCGGAAGGCGAGCGTGGTCGCGCCACCGCTCGCCTGCATCTCTTGCGCCAGCGTCGCATAATCGTCAGGATCGGTGACGATGGTGACGAAGGCATGGTTCTTGGCGGCAGAGCGCACCATCGACGGGCCGCCGATATCAATATTCTCGATGATCTCGTCGCGCTCGGCGCCCTTGGCGACGGTCGCGGCGAAGGGATAGAGGTTGACCACGACCAGATCGATCGCGCCGATGCCGTGCGCTGCCATCGCCTCGACATGCTCGGCATTGTCGCGCACCGCGAGCAGACCGCCATGCACCATCGGGTGCAGCGTCTTGACGCGGCCGTCCATCATCTCCGGAAAGTCGGTGATCTCCGAAATGTCGCGCACGGCCAGGCCCGCATCGCGCAGCGCCTTGGCGGTGCCGCCGGTGGAGATCAGCTCCACGCCATGCGCCGCCAGAGTGGCGCCGAGTTCGGCCAGGCCGCTTTTGTCGGAGACGGAAAGCAGCGCGCGCTTGATCGCAATGTCGGTCACGTGATTATCCCATATGCTTGATGAGCCAGCCGTAATTCCCGCCGCCCACCGATGCGGTGCCGGACAGGACAATCTGCTGGCTGGGCCTGATCTGCCCGTTTTCGTCCACCCAGAGGCTTTCCTCGAGCGTTACCTTGCTGGCGGCAGAGCGGAACTGCCAGAGCGATCCATCGGCGACGCGCAAGAACACGCCCCAGCCATCGGTCGCCAGATGCGCCTCGACATCCACGCCCAGATGGAAGCGGATCGCGAAGGGCACATCGCCCTGTTTCTGCCGCCCGAAGCCGCGCCCGAAACCGCCCTTGGCAGCGGGCAGCAGCACATCCTCGCCGCGCAGTTCGCGCCCGTCGCTGCGCAGCACCAGCAGGCGGCGATGGATCAGGCCATAGCGCCGGGCATAGCCGTCATGCGTCATGTCGAGCCGCGCGGCATCGTCGCTGTCGCGCCGGTCGAGCTCGACCAGCCCGACGCCCTTGCCGAGCTGGCCCTTGGGCAGCACCGAGGTGCTGTTGGTATCGTCGAGGCACAGCGTTGAGTGCGCCGCGGTGGCGCGCAGCCCCTTGGCGAGCTCGGGCGGCATGTCGGGCGCAATCGCGCTTGCGCCGCCGCAATTGACGATCAGCCGGTGCGGGCCGTGGCTCATCTCGAACGCGAGCGTCGAGGCGCAGCCCATCACCGCATGCCGCGCCATGGCTGGGGTTCCGGCATCGACCAGCACCACGGTGCGTCCGGCGGGCACGCGCTGATAGCCCCAGTGCCGCGCATCCCGCAAAGGCCGCGCGCGGATGCCGCTCGCGCGGATCAGCGCCGCCATGGTCTCGGCCGAAATGCCCGGTGCGCCCTGCCAGCTGCCCAGGCTTCCGTCATGATGCGTCAGTCCCTGCAGGGCAGGGACCGCGCGGCTCAGCGCCAGTTCGACAATCGGCGAGAGCAATTCGCCGCGCGCCGCATAGACCGCGCGCAGCATCGACAATATCTTGATCGCCTCGATCTGCGCGAGCGGGGAGCGCGACAGAGCGCCGCCATCCTCGCCCATGAAGCCCTCGATCGCGCGCTTGAGCCCGGCCTCGCCGAAGATGCGGCGCGGTTCGCCATCGGGCAGCAGCAGCGCTGCACCGACCACGCCAGCCCAGGCGATGACCCGCGCCAGCCCTTCGGGCGCCTTGTCGGCGACATGGTCGAGATGCCGTGCGGTGCTGGCGAAATTGCGCAGCACCCGCGAGCGATAGACGAGATCGCTGCTCGAAAGGATCAGCGGCGCGTGTGCGGCGCAATTGAGCATGCGGCGTGCGGCCAGATCGGCGCGCCATGCCGGATCGGCGACCGTTTCGAGATTGGCATCGAGCCAGGCATCGACCAGCTTCTCGGCAATCGGCACGCAGGTCTCGCGCGGGGCTGCGGCGGCGAGATCGCGCAGCCAGGCGAAACTGTGGATATAATCGATCGCTTCGGGCGGGGCCTGCAGCGTCGCGAAGTTGAGCTTGGCGAGCTCGATCCGCTGCCCGGCAACCTGAAAGAACCCGGCGCGGATCGCCTTGCCGCGACGCGCATCGCCGGGAAACGGATCGTCGGGCGCGGCCAGCAGCCGCAGCGGCGAGCGACCCTTGAGCCGCAGCTTGTGCAGCGGGGTGCGCCAGGTCAGCCGATAGAAATAATGGACGACGCTTTCGGTCAGAGACAGGCCACGGTCATTCTCGAGCCGCACCAGTTGCTTGCGCCCAGCTTGCGGGCTGTCGTCGATCAGATCGGGCCGGGCCTCTTGCCCCGCACCGATCAGCGGCAGACGGCGCTCGTCCTCGCTGGCCTGCGCTGCACGGGCGCCTGTCCGGCGGCTCTCGGACAGGACATCGCTCATTGGCCTTTCAGCTCCCGGATATTGGTGGCATACCGATCGGGACCGCCCTTGAAGCTGGCGGTGCCTGCGACCAGCACATTGGCGCCGGCGTTCACCGCTTGGGGCGCGGTGACCGTATCGATACCGCCATCCACCTGGAGATCGACCGCGCGGCCCGATTTCGCGATCATCTTCGCGATCGCCTCGATCTTGCGCAGCTGGCTGGAAATGAAGCTCTGCCCGCCAAAGCCGGGATTGACGCTCATCACCAGGATGAGGTCGACCTCGTCGATCAGATAGTCGAGCATCTTGGCCGGCGTCGCGGGGTTGAGCACCACGCCCGCCTTCTTGCCGAGCGACTTGATCAGCTGCACGGTGCGGTGGACATGCGGTCCCGCCTCGGGATGCACGGTGATGATGTCCGCGCCGGCATCGGCGAACGCCTGCACATACTGGTCGACCGGCGAGATCATCAGATGCACGTCGAACGGCTTGGCCGTGTGCGGGCGCAGCGCCTTCACCACCGCTGGGCCGATGGTGATGTTCGGCACGAAATGCCCGTCCATCACATCGATATGGATCCAGTCCGCGCCCGCCGCATCGATCGCGCGCACCTCTTCACCCAGACGCGCGAAATCGGCAGACAGGATCGACGGGGCTATCAATGGGGGCTGCGGCATAGGTCTAGCCGCTTAACCCTCAACATCTTGTGGAGCAAGGCGCTTTGCGGCGCTTTTCCACATGATTTGGCCCAGACGCGGACAGTCAGCCGTTATGGCGCAGCCGAGCCATGAAAAAGCCGTCGAGCCCGCCTGCGTCCGCGAGCATGCCCGGCAGCGTGCGCACCTGACCCAGCGAGTCGGGCGTCACGCCGGCGGGCAGTTCTTCGGGGCGTACCGGATCGATGGCATAGCGGCTGTCTTCGGCGAGGAAGCGCGCAATGACATCTTCGCCCTCGGCCCTTTCGAGCGAGCAGACCGCATAGACCAGAACGCCGCCGGGCCTGACCCAGTTGGAGGCGCGCTCGAGCAGAACCGCCTGTTGTTTGGCGCGATCGTCGATATGGCGCGCGGCGATGCGATAGAGCACGTCGGGATGGCGGCGGAAAATGCCGGTGGCGCTGCACGGTGCGTCGAGCAGCACGGCGTCGGCCTGGTCGTCGGGCCGCCATTCGAGCAGATTTGCCGTGATCGTCGCAGCATCGAGACCGGTGCGCTTGAGGTTCTGGCGCAGGCGCTTCAATCGTTTGTTCGAATTGTCGAGCGCGGTCACCTGCCAGCCGGCGGCAGCAAGCTGCATCGTCTTGCCGCCGGGAGCGGCGCACAGATCGAGCACGCTGCGGCCTTCGCCCCGACCGAGCAGTCGCGCGGGCAGGCTGGCGGCGAGATCCTGCACCCACCAGTCGCCCGATTCGAACCCGTCGATCAGCTCGATCGCGCCTGCGCGGGGCAGGCGGACATGGCCGAGGGCGAGCGAGACTCCGCCGAGCTGCGCGGCAGTTTCGCCGGTCATGGCAGGGTCGGAAAGGCTGAGGTCGAGCGGGGGAGGGCTGCCGAGCGCGGCGCTCGCGGCTTCGGCCATGGCTGCGCCCCAGAGCGTGGTCCAGCGGTTGGCGGTAGCGGGCGGAAGCTCGGGCGCGGGCAGGGTCACGCCCGCGCGAACAGGTCGTCGAGTCCCAGGAAATCGAGCAGGCGGCGCGGATTCCAGAAGTCATCGGGCATCAGGAAGTCGAGATTGTTGACCACCGCGCCGACCACCGCGAAGAACACCAGCGAGAAGTTGAAAAAGCCAGCGATCAGGATGCGCTTCATGTCCATGCCGAACAGCAGCGGCGCATCGGTCTGGGGCAGGGCCATCGCCCCGGTACCGGCTTCGCTCTCGCCCGAGCGCGCGCCATCGGCCTGCTGCGCCTTGCGCAGGCGGATGACGTCGCGCAGCCGCTCGGCCTCGGCGAGATCGACCGAATCGAGCGCGCCTTCGTCACCGCTGCCGCTGCTGCCGGTCTCGAGCCGGACCTTGGCGAGGCCGACCAGCCGTGCGAGCGGACCCTGTTCCAGATTGACGTCCTGGATGCGCTCATAGGGGATCGAGCGGACGTTGCGGCTGAACACCCCGCTGGCGATGCGCAGTTCCTCCGGATCGAGCCGGTACGAAAAGCGCCACCAGCGATAGAATTCGAACCCGACCATCGCCAGCAGCGCCAGCAGCGCGAACAGCCCGACCCATGGCCTCAGCTCGTCGGGCCCAGAAAGGCGCAGCGCGATCAGCCCCAGAATTGCCTGTGGTACCTGCCGGACCAGGTTGAGCATCAGGGTCAATGGGTGGAGGCGCCGCTCGCTGGCCGTGTCCGTGGCGGACAGCACGATGGGCGGATCGGCGCTGAAGGCGTCGCTCATTCGGCCTCGCGGCGGATATGCAGGCGCATCGCGTCGCGCATCGCCTCGGCGCGGTCGCGCGCCAGTCCGGGCAGCGTGACGATGCTGTTGTGCGTGCCGGCGGTATGCACCGTCAGGCTGGCCAGCCCGAACAGCCGCTCGATCGGGCCTTCGCCCAGGTCGATATGCTGGATGCGCTTGAACGGCACGATGGTGTCGGTGCGGAACATCCAGCCGCGCGCGACGCGCAGCTGTTCGTCGCTAGCGGCATAGCCCCAGCGCTTCCATTTGCGCTGCGGCAGGAAGACCAGGATGAACGCGCACAGCGCGAGCGCGGGCGCGATGATCATGCCATGCTCGCCCACGCCCTCGGCGACCAGCGCGAACTCGCTGACGGTCGCGGCGATCATCACCGGCAGCAGCACCAGCGCGGTCATGATGCGGATGACGTTGACATAGCGCCTGTCGAGCGGGTGCAGACCGGCGCTCAGGACATCCGCAGATGGGGGTGCGAAAACCAGATCCTCCGCCAAACCTGCCGACATAGACGCACACGCTCCCTGTTCGCGAGGCAGTCGCCATCGCCTGCACCACTATGGAGCAGGTGTATTAGTCATGCAAGTCGGTTGCGCCATGCGCAGACCCGGATCATTCGGGCGAGGGGGCCTCGGGCTCGGGACGCGGCGGGACTTCCTCGCCATTGGCCTGTGCACGCATCGCGGCCGCCGCAGCTTCACGCTCGGCCTTGCGCGCGTCAAGCTGTGCCTCGATCTCCTTCTGCCGCGCCTCGACGGCGGCGGCATCGCGGTCGATGTTCGACAGGCGACGCTGGCGCTCTTCCTCGATCAGCCGACCGGCAATCGCTTCCTCGCCCTGCCTCTTTTCGGCGCGGGCGGCCTGGACCAGCGATTGCGTGCAACCGGTAAAGCCGCCGGCACCCACCGGCGAACAGCTGTCGGTGCCGAAATTGCCGACGGTTTCCATCGAGCGGACGCGCTCGGTCCAGCTGGTATTGGCGATCGAATTGGGGTCGCTGCGCAGCTTTTCGGGGATGCGATAGCGCTCCTGTTCGTCCATGCGCATGCACACGACGATCTCGTTCGGGTCGCTCGAAGGCTCGCAGGCATCATCGCCATAGACGATCTTCTGGACGACCTTGTCGCCCGCATTTTCCTGCGCGGTTGCGGGCGCGGCGAAGGCCGTTCCGATCAGCAGCAAAGCTGCCAGGGTGCCGGTCTTCGTCATGTCGTCCTCCACTTGAACTTTGTCGTCTGTGGCCAATAGCCTGTGCCGGATGAACGGCGCGTGATCATGCGATCAGATGCGCTTCGAAAGCGCGATCGCCGCACGGCAGCCCATGCGGATGACCGCGCTCATCACCGGATAGCCGAAGGCCTGCTCGGCTCCCTCGGCGAGCGCACGATCCTTGTGCTCGAGTTCCTCGTCGCGGAACTTGGCGATGGCGGCGCTCAGCTCCGGGTCGCTGTCGCCCAGTTCCTCGAGCTGTTCGGCATAATGCCGGTCGATCTCGGTCTCGACCGCGACGGTGCAGGCCATCGCCGCCTTGGGTCCGATCAGCGCGGTCACCGCGCCCAGGCCGAAGCCGGCGACATTCCAGAAAGGCTGCAACGCGGTCGGACGGACGCCGCGCTCGGCCATGAGCTTGTCGAAAAAGGCGCGGTGCACCTCTTCCTGTTCGGCCATGCCGGCGATCGCGCGCGCTTCGGGCACATGATCGCCCATCACCGCGCGCTGCCCGGCATAGATGCGGGTCGCGCCATATTCGCCCGCCTGGTTGACCCGGATCATCTCCGACAGGTCCAGCTCCTTGCGGACAGGCTGGAGCGGTTCGTTATCCTGGGTCATCATGCGGCAATCGTCCCGGTCTTTCTGCGGCGCAGCAGCAGATAGATGGCGCTCGCCCCGGCCAGCGACAAGAGGAAATTATAGCCCGCCAGCGAGATGCCGAACAGCGACCACGGCGCGGTGTCGCAGCGGACCAGCGGGTTGGCCATGATCGAATTGAGCACGTCCTCGGTGCTGCCGCCGACCGGGGCTGCGGTGGCGCAGCGGGTCAGCCCTTCCCACCAGCCATATTCGACCCCGGCATGGAAACCGCCGATGAGCCCGCTGACCGCGATCGCGATCGCGGCGAGCGCGGCCATGGCGACGCCCAGGCCCTCAACGCGCTTGACCGAGAGCACCGCGATGCCGCCCAGCGCCAGCGCGGCCCAGTGCGGCCAGCGCTGCCAGTAGCACATCTCGCACGGGTAGAGCCCGAACACATACTGGCTGATCAGCGCTCCGCCCAGCAGCGATGCAGGCAGAAGAAACGCCAGCCATGCGGCGATACGCGGCGCGCGCGAAGTCATCAGGTCAGGCCCCCGGCAATAAAGGTCTTTGAAAAGGAACGGTTCAGTTGCGGCGCGTCACCGGACGCCCCGTAGCAGCAGAACGCGCCGCGACCGGGCGGGTTGCCGCCAGCCGCGAACTCGCCAGCGTCGTACGCTGCAAGGTTGCGAGCGCATAATAGAGCTGGAAGTCCTCGATGCCCTTTTCCTTGAGCTGCTCGGTGGTCATGGTGAAGCGCGGATCGTCGAGCTTGTCGACCTCCAGATCCTTGTCGTCCAGCCCGATCTCGTTGATCAGATGCCCGCGCAGATCGGATTCGCGCAGCTTCATCCGCGTCTTGTAATCGGGGTCGGAAATCTGCGGCACCGCGATATCAGGCTCAATCCCGCCTTCCTGCACCGACTTGCCCGAGGGCGTGAAATAGCGGGCGGTGGTGAGCTTGAGCGCCGAGGTGCGCGACAGCGGCAGCAGCGTCTGCACCGATCCCTTGCCGAAGCTGCGTTCGCCCATGACCAGCGCGCGGCGATGATCCTGCAGCGCGCCTGCGACGATTTCCGAAGCCGAGGCCGAGCCGGAATCGACCAGCACGATCAGCGGCAGGCCGCCGGTGCTGTCGCCGGGACGCGCATAATAGCGTTCGATATCGCCCTTGTGACGGCCGCGCTGCGAGACGATCTCGCCCTTTTGGAGGAACACGTCGGAGACCGCAACCGCTTCGTCGAGCAGGCCGCCGGGGTTCGAGCGCATGTCGAGCACATAGCCGACCGGCTTGCGGCCCAGCTTCGCCTCGATATCCGCGATCGCCTGGTTCACATCCTCGCCGACGCTCGAGGTGAAGCTGGCGATGGTGATGATGCCGATATCGTCCTTCACCTCCCAGGTGACGGGCTTCAGGTCGATGATCGCGCGGGTGATGGTGACGTCGAACGGCTTGTCGCGGCCCTCGCGCACGATGGTGAGCTTGATCGAGGTGCCCGGTTCGCCGCGCATCTGGTCGACCGCATCGTCGAGCGTGCCGCCATAGATCAGCTTGCCGTCGAGATGCGTGATATAGTCGCCGGCCTTGATCCCGGCCTTGTCGGCGGGGGTCTCGCGGGTGGGGGCGATCACCTTGACCGCGCCGTCCTGCATCGTCACCGACAGGCCCAGGCCACCGTACATGCCCTCGGTCTGGGTGCGCAGATTGGCGAAATCGCGCGCGTCGAGATAGCTCGAATGCGGGTCGAGCGCGGCGAGCATGCCGTCGATCGCGCCGCGCACCAGCTTGTCGTCATCCACCGGCTCGACATAATCGGTCTTCACCCGCTCGAAAATGTCCACGAATTTCGCGATCTCGGCCTGGGTATCGGATTCGACCTGCGAAATGGCCGAGGTGGTGATCGGCACCAGGGCCACCGCAAGGGCAATGGCAGAGGCGCGGGCGAGGCGGGATTTCATCATCGAGTGCAACCTTGTTCTGACCGGCTTGGTACCAGGCCCGGATCGTGCCGCGACGCCGCCAATGATCATGGCGTCGGCACTCCCCAGGCAAAGACATCGCGCTTACCCCTCGCGCGGCGCTGCCAATCTAGTCGCGTGCGCCCGCAAATGCCAGATGCTTTGCCACCGGCGCGCCACGCGTTTCGACCAGCGGCATCGAGGCTAAAGCGCTTTGCTTGCGGCAGGATGAACGCGCGCTCACGCGATCAGCGCCGCAATGTCGATCGGGCGGCCGTTGCGGCGCAGCTCGACGGTGATGCGCGGGCGGATTTCGGCGGCGCGGCCGATGGGATCGCCCTGCGCGACGCGCTCGCCGACCTTCAGCCGGGTGCGCGCGAGCCCGGTGATCAGGCTGGTCCAGCCGCCGACA
>NZ_QKVT01000001.1:1234645-1238540 GCF_003426715.1 Blastomonas sp. UPD001 | reverse complement strand
AGGCGAGCTGCTGGCGGCCCTTGCGCTGGAGCGCCGCGGCGCGGGTCGCCTGGCGCGCGAGATCGCGAGAGCGGGCGATGTCCTGGCGCAGCGCCGCCGTCTCCGCCTCGACCCTGGGCAACGTGGTGGCGAGCACCGCACGCACGCGCACCATGTCGTCGATCGATCCGGGCTGGACCAGAGCGAGCACGGTGGGCCGCCGCGCCATGGATTGCAGCGCGGCGGTGAGCCGGGCGAGCGGCTGCTGACGCGCGGCGAGACGGGCCCTTTGTGCGCGCTGCAAGGTCGCGATGATCTTCACCCGCGCCTCGGCGGCGGCAATCTCGGCTTCGGCCTGCTGCACGCGCGAGGCGACGACGCGCGCTTCGGCGCGGGCCTTGTCGGCCTCGGCCACCGCGCTGTCGGCCTGGCGTTCGAGCGTGGCGCTGCGCCGGGCTGCGGCTTTCGCATCGGCGAGCGCGCGGGCGAGCGCGGTGCGTTCCTGGTCGAGCAGGTTGACCGGACGGACGGGCGCGGCGGCGCTGCCGGGAAGGGCGGTGAAGATCGCGGCACCGGCGATCATCGCCAGACCGAATGAGCGCCGCCGCATCACCTCAACCCTCGCGATGATAGGGATGACCGGCGAGGATGCTGGTCGCGCGATAGAGCTGTTCGGCGAGCATCGCGCGCGCCATCATGTGCGGCCAGGTCGCCTTGCCGAACGCGATCAGCAGATCGGCATTCGCGCGCTCCGCATCGTCGAAGCCGTCCGCCGCGCCGATCAGGAAGCGCGTCTCGCGCACGCCATCGTCACGCCAGCGGCCGAGCTTCTCGGCGATTTCCATCGAGGTCAGCTGCTTGCCGAGTTCGTCGAGCATCACCGTGCGGCTACCCTGCGGCGCGGGCGGCACGCTGCCGCCGCGATCGGGCAGTTCGGTGACCGCCAGCGGCCACTGGATGCGCTTGGCATAGCGCTGCACCAGCTCGGCCTCGGGCGACCGGCCGATCCTGCCGCGCGCGATGATGTGCAGGCGCATGCTGCCTCAGCCCCCCGGCCTGTTACAGGCTCAGGCGTTCGGAGCCTCGGGCGCGTCGCCAAAGGCCCACATGCGTTCCAGATTGTAGAAGCTGCGCACCTCGGGGCGGAACAGGTGGACGATGACATCGCCCGCGTCGATCAGCACCCAGTCGGCATTGGTCAGCCCTTCGATCCGCGCGCTGCCGCCGGCTTCCTTGATCCGCTCGGCCAGCTTCTGCGCCATCGAGGCGACCTGGCGGGTCGAACGGCCCGAGGCGATCACCATGAAATCGGCGATGTTGCTCTTTCCCGCGAGCGGGATCGAAACCACCTCCTGCGCCTGATCGTCGTCGAGCGACTGCATCACCAGCGCGTGCAGCTTGGTCGCTTCGGCCAGTTGCAGATCGGTGGCCGACGGGGGCGGGCTGGCAACCGATGGATGGGCTTGAGAAAGATTGGTCAATGGAGCTCCTTGCACAAAGGCATCTGAAAAACGAACGCGGGCCCGCAAAAGTTGCGACAGCGCCCGATGAACATGGGCGGGTTGAAGGACATGTCCTGGGGGACGGGCGGAGTGGCGGGACCGGCTGTCACGCAAAGACCTGCCGGGTTACTGTATCGCGCACGATGGTGTCGGCGTAATCCAGAAACCAGTCGGGATCCTGACGGCGCAGGGCCGTGGCGGATCGCGGATCAGGACGAAAGCGCATCAGCACAAGCGCTGGCAAACTCCATCGTGTCCAGTCTCTTGCCTGGCTGCGGGGACGGACACGATGCCCGAACCAGGCCATTGCGGGGCCCGAAATGGCAGCGCCATCATATCCCGGACGCGCGACAACTGCAATCGGCATTTGCCGCGCGATCGTGCGCCAGTCCTTCCAGCGGTGGAATCCCGCCAGATTGTCCGCGCCCATGATCCAGACGAAATCGCGTTTCGGGTAGCGCGCCTTGATCTTTGCAAGCGTCTCGACGGTGTAGCGCGTGCCGAGTTCGCTCTCGATTCCGGTCGCGCGAATCCGGCTGCGCCGCGTCATCGCGTGCGCCGAGGCGAGCCGCGCCTTGAGAGGGGCCATGTCGCTTGCCGGCTTGAGCGGGTTGCCCGGGCTGACCAGCCACCAGATCTCGTCGAGCCCCAGCGCCTCCATCGCGAACAGGCTGATCGCCCGGTGCCCGCGATGCGCCGGGTTGAACGACCCGCCCATCAGGCCGGTGCGGACAGGGCGGCCCTTCATGGTGCGATGCTCCAGTCCTGGCGCTCGTGAAGGACGCGCAGGATGTGCTTGCCCTGTTGGCTCGTGCGATAGATCATCAGGAAGGGTGTTCGTCCCAGGCGCCATTTGCGGTGATCCGCCGATCCGACCGGCGTGCCGATCTGCGGATATTCGGACAGGCGGGCGATGGCCTTTTCAAGCGCGCTGACCAGATTCAGTGCATATCGGGCGTCGTCGTCGAGCGCCTGCCGGTAGATGATATTGAAATCGTCCTGCGCGCGCAGCGACCAGGTGACGCGCATCACGCAGCTTTATCTTGCTCTTGCTGGGCTTTGGCGTCCTGCTCGGCAATCTTGGCCTTGGCTTCGGAGCGCAAGTTGGCGACCCACTCTTCCATCTGCTCCTGCGTCAGGAAGCGGCCGGCGGCGATGTCGTCCTCGCCCTCTTGAATGAAGTCCATCATCGCCACCTCGGCGCGCACCATCTTCTCGATTGCGCGCGCGGCGAGCCAGGAGCGGCTGCGGCCCTGCGCCTTGGCGACGCGGTCGACCAGTTCCATGACCTCGGGATCGATACGGGCGGTGATGATCTGCGACTTGCTCATGCCCCATGTATACATTGTATACGTGTGGGCTGCAACCGGCGCTCAGGCGCGGATATGGCCCTCGCCGTCGACCAGCCATTTGTAGGTGGTCAGCCCCTCGAGCGCGACCGGGCCGCGCGCGTGCAGCCGCCCGGTGGCAATGCCGATCTCGGCACCCAGGCCGAATTCGCCGCCATCGGCAAACTGGCTCGAGGCATTGACCATCACGATGGCGCTGTCGACTTGCGACTGGAAGCGCGCGGCGGCGACCATGTCGCTGGTGATGATCGCATCGGTATGGCCCGAGCTGTGCCGCGCGATATGCTCCAGCGCGCCGTCCAGCCCCTCGACGAACGCGACCGAGAGGATCGCGTCGAGATATTCGGTGTCCCAGTCCTCTTCGCTCGCGGAGACCGCGCGCGGCTCCAGTTCCATCGCCATGTCGTCGCCGCGCAGTTCGCAGCCTGCATCGGCGAGCGCGGCAAGAAGGGGGGCGGCATGCGGAAAGTCCTGATCGATCAGCAGCGTCTCCATCGCCCCGCACACGCCGGTGCGGCGCAGCTTGGCGTTGAGCGCGATCGCTTCTGCCATGGCCGGGTCGGCGCTGGCGTGGACGAAGCTGTGGCAGATGCCGTCGAGATGCGCGAGCACGGGGACGCGCGCATCGGCCTGGACGCGTGCAACCAGCGACTTGCCGCCGCGCGGGATGATGAGGTCGATCGCGCCCGCCGCCGCCAGCATCGCGCCGACCGCCTCGCGGTCCTGGGTCGGCACCAGCTGAACCGCGCCCTCGGGCAGGCCCGCTGCGGCAAGGCCGCGCGCCAGGGCGGCGTGCAGCGCGCGGTTGCTGTGCATCGCCTCGCTGCCGCCGCGCAGGATCGCGGCATTGCCCGACCGAACGCACAGCACCGCAGCATCGACGGTCACATTGGGGCGGCTTTCATAGATGATGCCGATAACGCCGATCGGCACGCGCACCCGGCGCAGCGTCATGCCCGCGGGCGCGGTGCGCCGGTCGATCTCCTCGCCCACCGGATCGGGCAGCGCCGCCACTGCCTCGACGCTGTCGGCGATCGCGGCGAGCCTGGCGTCGTCGAGTTTCAG
>NZ_QKVT01000001.1:1229966-1234545 GCF_003426715.1 Blastomonas sp. UPD001 | reverse complement strand
CGCGCATTGGCGGCCAGGATGATGGCGGCATCTTCGCGCAGTGCGGCGGCGGCGGCGCGCAGTGCGTCGGCCTTGGCAGCGTCCGGCAGGCTGCGCAGCTGCTTTGCGGCATCACGCGCGGCGGCGCAGCAGGCATTGATCACGTCCTGGGGCGAGGGGCTGGCGGTGCTGGCGACGGCTTGAATCATGGCTGCGGCGTGTAACAGCCAGGGCAAAAGGTTCCAAGCCGCGACTCGGTTCGTCGCAAATATAGGAAAAAAACGACTCGCAACCGTTTGCTGCGACGATTCTGGCAGCCCGAATGACAGGAAAATTGCGGAAAATTCACGTCAGATTGCAACTCACCGCACGACTCGTCCGATTCGTGGCAAAGCCGCGGGAGTCGATTCGCTATCCGTCAGACCCTTTGCTAGCGGCGCTGCGGGGTTAAATTTAAGGGTCGAACGGGTCGCATGCGCATTCTAACGATGCGCAAGCGCGTAACGGACGCGCTTGCGCTATGGTTCCCTGATCGCGAATTTTTCATGCGGTCGCAGGGACAGATCAAATTCGTCAAGGTTTCTGCACGTCTGCAAATGACGGTGGCCGGGGCTGTCGTCGCCGCGCTGCTGCTGTGGCTGGTCATCACGCTCGCGATGCTGGTCAGCCAGTATAGCATCAGCATGGAGCGCATGGCGCTGGTGCAGCGCCAGGCCGAGATCGAAAGCTCGGCCAGCCGGGTCAAGGCCTATCGCTCGTCGGTCGAGGACGTCGCGCAGGATCTCGAAAAACGTCAGGCGTTCCTCGAGGACATCGTCACCAGCTATATCGGCGAGCAGGCCGCGAGCGAGGATGCCAGCGCCGTCGTCGGCAGCGCCGAGCAGGGCAGCAGCGACGAGGCCGCAAAGACCGCGCGCAAGATCAGCGCGATGGTGCCCGAGGCCGCAGGGCTCGCCCGCATGGAAGCGCGCCAGATCGCGTTCGTCGAACGCCTGACCCGCGCCGCAACCGTCCGCGCACGCAATGCCGAACAGGCGATCCGCAAGTTCGGCCTCAATCCCGAAACCGTCGCCCGGGCCAGCGCCAGCGCGCAGGGTGGTCCGTTCATTCCGTTCAAGGGTTCGGGCAATGCTCGGCTCGATCCGCGCTTCACGGCGCTGGGCCAGACGCTCGCGCGGATGGACGCGCTCGAGCGCGGGCTCGTCGCCATCCCCTCGGGCACGCCCGCTCTCGCGCCCGCCATCACCAGCGGCTTCGGCTATCGCCGCAATCCGTTCACCGGCGCTGCGGCGCTGCACAGCGGCATCGATTTCAAGGGCGCGCCCGGATCGCCGATCCTCGCCGCAGCACAGGGCAAGATCGTGTTCGCCGGCGTCAAATCGGGCTATGGCAATTGCGTCGAAGTGGCGCACGGCAACGGTCTGGTCACCCGCTATGCGCATATGTCGTCGATCGGCGTCCGCGTCGGCCAGAAGGTCGACAAGGGCGAGCGGCTGGGCGGCATGGGCAGCACCGGTCGTTCCACCGGCACGCACCTCCATTTCGAGGTGCGCCACAATGACCGCGCCATGAACCCGCGCCCGTTTCTGGAGGCCAATCGCGATGTTCTCAAGATCCAAGCCGTCGCCGAACAGCGGACCGACGACGCCACCCGCTAACCCCCGCTCGAACAGGTCAGGAAACAGCATGGTCGGCCATTCCACCTTCTCGGTCATCGGCGCGGACGTGGTGATCACGGGCAATATCTCGGCCAAGGTCGACCTGCATGTCGATGGCCGGGTGGAAGGCGACATTGCCTGCGCCTCGCTGGTGCAGGGCGAGGCGAGCAGCATCCATGGCGCGATCACCGCCGAATCCGCGCGGCTGGCGGGCACGGTCAACGGATCGGTCGATGCGCGCGATCTCGTCATCACCGCGACCGCCAATGTCACCGGCGATGTCAGCTACGAGACGATCACCATCGAACAGGGCGGCCATGTCGACGGCCAGTTCCGCCACAAGAGCAAGGTCATCGCGCCGCAGATCGCGAGCAGCGACGACAAGCCGGCCTTGATGCTCTCCAACGGCTGACGCTCGCTCGCGCGCAGGCGGCGCAAATGCCGCCTTGCGCTGCGCGGTGGCAGGTTTAATCATCGCCGCCATGACCAAGCCCATCCGCAGCTTCAGGCCGCACAGCCTCGCCACCGCCGTTCTCGCCACCGTTCTGCTCGCCGCGTGCCAGCAACCGGCGGAGAAACCGGCCGAGGGCGATCCGCATGCCGGGATCGAGCTGCCGCCGGGCCATCCGCAGATCGACCTGTCCGAAGGCGGCGTCGCGGCGCAACCGGGCGCGGCGCAGCATCCGCCGGTGATCAGCCTCGACGGCGAGGGGCTGCGGCTGATCGATCCCGATAGCGGTGCGACCCGCCCGCTTGCGTTCGGCGTGCCGCTCGATCAGCTCAAGCTCGTCACCGAAAAGCTCAAGGGGCCGGCGGAGACTGGCCGCGCCGAAGAATGCGGGGCAGGGCCGCTCGCCTATCTCAGCTGGAAGGATGGGCTCACGCTCTACGCGCTCGACGGGCTGTTCGCGGGCTGGGCGCTTGACGAGTCCGAGGGCCCCTCCGCCAAGGGGAAGGACGGCAAGCCCTCGCCCAAGCTCACCACGATCAGCGGCATCGGCATCGGGTCCACCCGCGCCGATCTGCTCGGTGCCTATGATGCGAAGATCGAGCAGACGACATTGGGCACCGAGTTCAACGCCGCCGGGCTTTCGGGCATTCTCGATGGCACCGGGGCCAAGGCGAAGGTGACCAATCTGTGGTCCGGGGTGAACTGCGTCTTTCGTTGACATTCGTGTCAATATTGTGCGGCTGATCGACCGGTCCTGCTGGATTTGTGCGCGGCATTGGTGCAGTTTCGCCGCGCCGGCGCGGGGCCGACTCGCAGGGGGCTGCGGGTCCGGATAAATCGTTCCCCCGCATCAGCCCGGCCCTGATTGGGGGTTTCATGTTCAAGTCTGTAACGCGCGCGTGTGCGCGCACCTCGCTGCTGTCCGGCGCTGCGCTGGCGGCGGTGGCCCTTGGCGTACCGATGACATCGGTCGCGCTGGCCCCGACCGCGGCTGCCCAGGCGGCCAAGCTGCCCAAGCCCTATGTCTCGCGCGCGATCGACGCGACGCTGATGGAGCTGACCCCGGCAGTCCGCTCGCAGTTCGGCATCAAGCCCAGGGTCAATGGCGTGCTCGTCATCTCGACCGATCCCAAGGGCATTGCCGCCAAGAACAAGATCGTGCCCGGGGACATCATCACCGACGTGCGCGGCAAGCGGGTACTCAAGCCGATCGATGTCGACACGCACGTGCTCTATTTCCTCAAGAAGGGCGACAGCGCGTTCCAGTTCGGCGGCAATCGCAACAATGCGCGCTTCAGCACCGCGGCCGAGATCACGCTGGCGCTGTTCGATGCGGTGATCGATCTGGCGACGGTGGGTTCGTGGGTCGCCTATTCGACCCCGAGCTTCAGCTATGCGACCTATTACGAGGAATATAGTTCGGTCATCGTCGAGGAATATTCGTACAGCGAGACGATCATCGAGGAGACGATCACCTCCGAAAGCTATGTCAGCGAGATCACCTCTGAAGAATCCTCGTACGAGGAGACCAGCGAAAGCTATGAGGAAAGCTCCGAAGAGGTGACCGAGGAATCGTCCGAGGAAAGCTCCGAGGAAACCAGCGAGGAATCGTCCGAGGAGGAATCGGCGGAAGAATCCGAGGACTCCGAAGAGGAAGCCGAGGAAGCCGAGGAAGCCGATGAGGCCGAGGACGAAGTCGACGAGGGCGAGGATGAGGCCGACGAGGCCGACGAGCCCGAGGAAGAGGAAGCCGATGAACCCGAGGACGAGCCCGAGGAAGACGATTCGGGCGGCGATGAAGAGCCCGAGCTCTGATCCGCTGTCCGGCCCGCCGGCAGGACTGGCGGGCCGGGCATGAGCTCGCGCTTCCTCCCCGTCGCGCCGGGCGAGATCGCCACGGTGGTGACGCATCTGGAAATGCGCGCCCGACCGGGGCCGCGCCCGGTCCGGCCGGTGCCACTGCGGCTCAAGCGCTGGAAGGCGCCGGGCATCGACAAGTATCGCGCGCTCTATCGCCGCGTCGGCGAGCCCTGGCTGTGGTTCTCGCGGCTGGCGATGGCCGATGAGGCGCTGGAGGCAATCCTTGCCGATCCGGCGGTCGAGATCTTCGCGGTGCTCGATCCCAGGGGCATCGAGATCGGGCTGCTCGAGCTCGATTTCCGTGAGGCCGCCGATTGCGAGATCGCCTTTTTCGGGCTGATCCCGCAGCTCACCGGCCAGGGCTTCGGCACGTGGCTGATGGGCCAGGCGCTCGGCCTCGCCTGGCGCGGCGGGGTGGAGCGCGTCTGGGTGCACACCTGCACGCTCGACGATCCCAGGGCGCTCGGCTTCTATATCGCGCAGGGCTTCGTGCCGACCGGGCGCGAGATCGAGCTGCTGCCCGACCCGCGCATCACCGGGCTGATCCCGCGCGATTGCGCACCGCACGTGCCGCTGATCGGGTGAACTTCCTTCCTTGGGGGGCAGGTTCCGCATTCCATCTCTCCCCTCC
>NZ_QKVT01000001.1:1214300-1229866 GCF_003426715.1 Blastomonas sp. UPD001 | reverse complement strand
GGGGGGGGGGGGGGGGGCCTTGCTCTGGCTGCTCGAACACCCGCCGCTCTACACGGCGGGTACCAGCGCCGACCCCGCCGAGCTGCTCAGCGAGCAGTTCCCGGTCTTCGATACGGGGCGCGGCGGTCGCTATACCTATCACGGGCCGGGACAGCGCGTCGGTTACGTGCTGCTCGATCTGCGCCAGCGTGGCAAGGACGTGCGCTGCTTCGTGCATGCGGTGGAAGGCTGGGTGATCGCCGCGCTGGCCGATCTCGGCGTGCCCGCGCGTCGGGCGGAGGGGCGCGTCGGCATATGGACCGACAACCGGGCGGGGCAGGAGGCGAAGATCGGCGCGATCGGCGTGCGCGTACGCCGCTGGGTGACGATGCACGGCTTTGCGGTCAACGTGAACCCCGATCTGGCGCATTTCGGCGGCATCGTTCCGTGCGGGATCGCCGAATATCCGGTCACCAGCCTCGCCGATCTGGGCATCGAGGCGACGATGGCCGATCTCGACGCCGCGCTCGCACGGAACCGCGACGCTTTTCTTGCGGGGCTTGGCGGCGCGTGCCAAAGCGGTGGCAAAGGGAAGGGTGACACATGACGCTGAAGCCAGTGGTTCTCGGAGCAACGCTCGCTGCGTTGATGCTCGCCGGTTGCGACCAGCAAGCAACCGAAAAGGCCGCCGTCGCGCAGGGCAGCACGCCCGAAGGCACGATCAGCGACGAGCTGCCCGATCTGGAGCTGCTGCCCAATGACGCGCCGCTCGCCGATCCTTCGGACCTGCCGCCGGTTCCGGGTGTGGCTGGGCCTGCCGCACCCGCGGCGGCGGATGCGGAAGCTCGGCCTGCCGAGACACCCAGGCCCGCGCCACCGGCGCCCAGGCCCGCCGAACCGGAGCTCGAAGGCTCGATCGCGGAATAAATCCCCGACGTTTTGCCGTCACCCCCGCGCAGGCGGGGGCGCCGCTACCTGGTTCAGCGACTGCGCCAGAGCGGGATTCCCGCGTGCGCGGGAATGACGGTGCTTCAGGCCGCGTACACCGTCCCGTCGGTCAGCCCGGCATCGGCAAAGCCCTGCTTGCGCAACCTGCAGCTGTCGCACAGGCCGCAGGCGCGGCCATCGGGCGTCGGGTCATAGCAGGACCAGCTCATCGCGGGGTCCAGCCCCAGCCGGTTCGCCTCTGCCGCAATCTCGGCCTTGCCCAGATATTGCAGCGGCGCGTGGATGGTGAAAGGCTCGCCCTGGTCGCCCGCCTTGGTGGCGAGGTCCGCCAGTCGCTCGAACCCGGCGATGAACTCGGGGCGGCAATCGGGATAGCCCGAATAATCGAGCGCATTGACCCCGATGAAGATGTCGCGCGCACCCAGCGCCTCGGCCCAGCCCAGCGTCAGCGACAGGAAGATGAGGTTGCGCGCGGGCACATAGGTGACCGGAATGTCGGGGCCGACGCCGGTCTTGGGCACGTCGATATCGTCGGTCAGTGCCGATCCGCCGAACTGGCGCAGGTCTAGCGGCAGCACGATATGCCGCACCGCGCCGATCCTTGCCGCGATGGCTTTCGCCGCCTCGATCTCGACCCGGTGCCGCTGGTTGTAATCGATGGTCAGCGCCGCCACGGCAAAGCCCGCCTCCTGCGCCCGCGCGGCGGATACCATGGAATCGAGGCCGCCCGAGAGCAGCACGACGGCGGTTTTCTGGGGTTCGCTCATGCGATAGCGCATATGGCGCAGCGCCGGTCCGGGCAATTCAAAAAAATGGGCCGCGCGGATGTGTCCGGCGGCCCAGGGAGGTCTTGCGACCTGAATGGAGGAAAGCGTACCGAGTCCGGCACGCGACGCTCATAACCCGGCGATGGTTAAGAAAGGGTGCAGCCTTGCTAACGATCAGCCGGTGCAGCTTCCCGCGTAACGCCCCTCGAGCGCAAACGCGAAGGGGGAGTTCTGCGCGATTCCCTGCGAT
The DNA here is from genome assembly GCF_003426715.1 of Blastomonas sp. UPD001. Classification (NCBI taxonomy): domain Bacteria; kingdom Pseudomonadati; phylum Pseudomonadota; class Alphaproteobacteria; order Sphingomonadales; family Blastomonadaceae; genus Blastomonas; species Blastomonas sp. UPD001. The sequence continues at coordinate 1,227,922 of NZ_QKVT01000001.1, read as the reverse complement.
TCGATCTGCACCAGGCCGCGGCCCTCGTACTTGATCGTGGTTCGTCCCGAACCGCCGCCGGGGCAGCGATAGGTCACGGTGACCTCGTCGGGCTCGTCCGAGACGACGAAGCGACTGCATTGCAATTCGCGATGACGCAGTTGCAGCAGCTTGCGCGCATCGCGCACGCACAGCTGATCGCCATTCTGGGCGGTGCCGCGTTCCTTGAGGTTCCACAAGCCGGGCTGGATCTTGTTGAGCATGGCCAGTTCGGGCGCCTGGGCGGGGGCGGAAACGGCACCCAGGCCGATCGCCATCACGGGCGCGGCAAACCATTTCAGTCGGATGGGGGAGAGATTCATTCGGGTTAACCCTATCGTTGGCTCCCGCCGTTCAGCGCGGCGGGCACAGTCAATGGCGTGCGACCCGATTCAGGTTTCTTGCCCCAGGCAATAGCGCTCATCTAACCGAAGAAGATGGCGAAATCATTTGATAATTATGGCGGGTTTGCGGCTCGCCCGCGCGCCGGTCATCCCGCCGGATTGGCAGGATCGATATGAAAGATTCGCGAGCAGAACGCGCAATCCACCGCAATCGTGCCGCTATCGCCGACCATCTCGGCCTGTTCTTCGGGCGGGAAGCGGCCGATCACGTCGCGGATATGGTCGATATTGCAACGGCAGCCCTTGACCAGCGGCGCGCCATCGACCGTGCGGACCTCGTCCTCTTCGTGGAACAGCCGCCACAGGATGTCGCGCCCGCTCAGGGCCGGATCGAGCATCTCGCCATGGCTGAGCGTGCCCGCGAGGATCGAGACATGCTCCCATTGCGGATGGTCGAGCCGCACGTGCAACCGCTCGCGGCCCTCCTCGCCCTCGGGCAAGTGCTGGACGAGGAACCCGGCGCTGCGGCAGCCGGTTGCATCGCTCTCGATCGCGATCCGGATCATCGTCGGCACCTGTTCGGACTGGGTGAAATAGCTCTCGCACGCCTGGGCGAGCGAATCTCCGTCGAGCGGCACGATCCCCTGATAGCGGCCCTTGCCGTAGCTCTGGTCGAAGGTGAGCGCGAGATAGCCCTTGCCGAACAGCGCGAACAGCGAGGGGTTCGCGCCGAGCCGCGCGAGCCGGTCGGCATCGAAGCGCACATGGCCGCGCAGCTCGCCGCCGCGATAATCGACGACGAGCAGCTCGACGATGCCGCCCTCGGTCTGCGCCTGGATGGTGACCTGGCCGCCATCCTGCTTCATCAGCGACCCGATCAGCGCGCAAACGGTAATCGCCTCGGCGAGCACGAGCTTGATCGAGGTGGGGTAATCGTGCGCCGCAAGAATCTCGCGCAGCACGCTGTCGAGCCGAACGAACCGCCCGCGCGCATCCTGGCCGGGAAGGGTGAAATGGACGGGCGGCGTGTCGAAGGCGGTGGTCATGGCGGGCTATATGGTGCGGGGGAGGGGCGGCGTCAAATGCGGTCAGGCCCAACGCCCGATCGCAAGGCGCTTGCAGGGTCGCGCTGGCTGGTTAAATCTCTGAAAAGGCGCTCCGATATTTGCGTCGCGGGGCGAATTGTGATGGGATATTGATGGGCGTGTGGCAAATCCTGGCACTTGCTGGCTCGGCACTCGCAGGCGCTGCGCCAGCTTCGGCAGAGCCGGTTTCGCAAGCCGTCGGAACGGTCGACAGCGCTGCGGCGGCATTCGATGGGATGAAGGCGCTGGTCGGCACCTGGCGCGTCGCCGACAAGCCGCAATCGCCGCTGCGCATCCGCTTTTCGCTGACAGCGGCCGGGACGGTGCTTGTCGAGGAATGGCTGCGCGGAGACAAGCCGCACTCGCTGACAATATACCACCGCGATGGCGGCAGCCTGATGGCCGTCCATTATTGCCCCCAGGGAAATCAGCCGCGCCTGCTCGCCAAGCCAACAAACGGCAGCAAGACGATCGAGTGGCGGTTTCTCGATGCAGCCGATCTTGATCCTGCCAGCGAATCGTATCTGGTCGCGCTTGGTTTCGACTTCGGGCAGCCGGGTCAGCTCCGTCGGACCGAAACCTATCGCGCGGTGACGGGCGACGAGCCTTCCGAACTCGTGCTGGTCAGGGACAGCGCGCCGACGCCCTGAGGCCGGAACGGGCCGGATTCAGCCGTTGTACCGCGCCGCGGTCTCGCGGATCAGCGCGATCATGTTGGGGATGCCCTGCGTCCGGTTCGACGAGAGCTGGTTTTTCAGATCGAACGGCGCGAGCGCGGCTTCGATATCGGCGCTGGCAACCGCCTCCGGCGCCCTGTCCTGCACGGTGAGCAGAACGAGCGCGATAATGCCCTTGGTGATCGCGGCGTTGCTATCGGCGAGGAAATGCAGCCGGCCGTCGTCGAGCCTGGTGGGATAGACCCAGACCGAAGCCGAACAGCCGCGCACCAGGGTCGCGTCGGTCTTGAGCGCATCGGGCATCGGATCGAGCGTGCGGCCCAGATCGATGATCAGCCGATAACGGTCATCGGCATCGAGAAATTCATATTCTTCGGCCAGGTCGGCTATGCTTGCAGGTGCGCTCGTCATGGCGGCGCAGATAGCGACGCGGCGGGGCAAAGTCACCCCGCCGCGCGCAAATTACAGCTCCACCCCGGCGGCGATGGCTTCAAGCTTGCGGATGCGCTCCTTGAGATCGGCGATCTCGATCCGCGAGTGCGTCGACGGCGATCCGCCATCGGGGCGCGGCGAGTGCGCCTCGATCTCGTGGCGCTTGAACGCCAGCCATTCGCGCCAGCCGCGCAGCAAGGTGGATGAGACCAGGGCAATTCCGAGCAAGCCCGACATTGCCACGGTCATATAGAGATAGGCGCTTTCCATCTTCTTCCCTTTACGGCCCCCGCCGCCCGGTTGGTGATGTGCGTGCCGCTTCAGCGGTCGCGCAGCTTCTCGATTTCAAGGCTCAGATCGCTCGTCTGGCGCTGATCGGTAATGACGCGTTCGAGCACCTGCACGCGCTCCTTGAGCACGCGGACGTCTTCCCGCAGGCGCTGCGTTTCTGCATTGTCCGCCAGGGTGGTGCGTTTCTGGTTGCCTACCGCGTCCTCGATGATCCCGTGCTGCGCCTTGTAGCGGGCCTTGAGCACGTTCGCGATCATCACGATGAAGACGATCGCGACGACCATGGAAAAAGGATTGTCGAACATTCTGTGATTCCTTGCTGTCAGCTTAGCTGCTTGGCGCGAAGATTTTCGATTTGCTGGGCGAGGTCGTCGCGGCCCCGGCCATCGGTGACGATGCGTTCGAGCGTGCGCAGGCGCTGCTCCATCCGGTCATCGACGGGCGGTCTGGCGACGGCCTGTGCCTTGGCCAGTTCGATCTGCAATTCCAATGTCTTGCGCTGATGCTTGGTCCAGATCGCCAGGCCGCCCAGCATGAAGGGCGCCAAAGGGATCAGGACCAGCAGCGCATCAAGATCGAACATCTCAAAAAACCCCCGTATATGCTGTCAGTTCAGCGGAGCGTCGCGCAGATCCTCGATCTGCTGGGCAAGGTCGCTGCGGCCATCGGTGATGATCCGCTCGAGCGTGCGCACGCGCTGCTCGAGCCGTTCGGTCTGCGCCGCGTAGCGCGCAGCCTTTTCCGCGGTTTCCTTGTTCAGCGCGTCCAGCTGCTTTTCCTTGAACTTCAAATGTCGCCGATAGGCATCGCCCATGGTTCCGACCAGAACGGGAAGGGCGACGACAATCAGAAAGAAGATGATCCAGTCAGGCATGCTATTTCCCCAGTCCTTCGGTCTTGCGTGCCGTTCGGCCCGCCCGGATGGTCAGTTGGCCCGCTTGTCGCGCAGGGCCTCGATTTCGTGGGTCAGACGGTGCGCGTCATCGGTGACGATGCGCTCGACATTGCCCAGACGGTCCTTGATCGATCCCAGCTCGGCGCGCAGCTGCGCATTTTCCTGGCTCAGCAGCTTGATCCGCTCGACCGATTCCTGGTCGGTCTTGGGATAGATCGGCTTGCCCCAGCTGCTTTCCAGCGGATAGCCGTTCTTGATCCGCAGCCAGGTATTGGCGACCCATCCCGCGGTGCCGATGGCCACGACGATCGAAATGATCGGGCCCAGCGTCTGGAACAGCATCATTTTCTCGGTCATGCGGGGTCCTTCTCGATGCGCAGGCGTTCGATTTCGTCGGCCAGGCGGACGCTGGAGCTGTTGGCGTCGGTGGCGATGCGTTCCAGCACCGCGATCCGCTCTTCCAGCCGCCCGATCTTGCCGACCAGTTGCTCGTTTTCGTTGGTCAGCAGCGATATTTTTCGATCAGCGTCAGGATCGGTTCGTTCAATGACTTTGCCGGTCCACTGATCCTCGATCGGATAGCCATGCTTGGCGCGGATCCAGGTGGTGATGACCCAGGCTCCCATGGACAGCATGATGATCGAAAGGACAAAACCCGGTCCACCCCAGCTCATGATATTCTCCTGATACCTTGTTGTTGTGCCTGGCCCTGATCAGCGCAGGCTTTCGATCTCGTCGGCCAGGCGCGTGTTCTTGGCGGTGTAGAACAGCTCGACATCGGCGAGGCGTCGGTCGATCTCGCGGAACCGGGCCTTGACGTCGCGCGCGGTGCGGGTCGGTGACTGGCGCACGCCCTGCCAGAATTTCTGGTCCTGATCGTCGGTGTAGAGATGTGCTGGCTTCTTGTCGGCGAACATGCCCATCAGCAGATAGCCGACCAGCGCCCAGCCCGTCATCAGCGTGACCAGGACCGTGGCGACGCGGATCCAGACCACGTCGATCCCGGTATAGTCGGCAATCCCGGCGCACACGCCCATGAACTTGCCGTTCTGCTTGTCGCGATAGAACTTGGTCTTGCGCGGAGCAGGGGCGTCATATTTGTACTTGTCCAGCCGGCTCATTTCCTCACCCTTTCCTTCAGCATGCGCTCGACCTGTTCCAGGCCGTAATCGTCTTGGTCGTCTGCGCTGGTCAGCCGCGCCGGGCGCCAGTCGGGATTGTCGGCGGAGATGATCCGCTCGACCGTGTCCATGCGATCGTCCAGGCGGCGCGCCATCGCATGCAGTTCTTCGAGCAGCGTCTCGTCCGAGGTCGTCAGCGTCGCGGCGGTCTTCCATTTCGTGATATAGTGAAAGATGATCCACGGCAGGCCGATAAACAGGATGCTGACGATAAAGATCGCGGTCAGTGCTTCTTCCATCGGATCAGCCCTCCTTCTTCAGCGCGCGCTTCATGGCTTCGAGCTCCTCGTCGACCTTGTCGCTGTCGGCGAGCGCGGCGAATTCGTCGTCGAGATTGCGCTGGCCCAGCACCTTGCGCTCGTCCTCGGCCATGCCCAGCGCATCGGCGCGGCCCTCGGCCATATCGACGCGGCGCTCCAGCAGGTCGAAGCGGCTGAATGCCTCGCGGACCTTGTCGCCATTGTACATGGTGCGCAGCTTGACGCGGTTCTCGGCGCTTTCCAGGCGGCTCATGATGTTGTTCTGGCGCATCCGCGCCTCGCGCAGCTTGGCCTGCAGCTTGGCGATATCCTGTTCCGAAGCGCGCAGCGCGTCATCCAGCACCGCGATTTCGACGTTGAGCTGATCGGCCATGTCGGCAGCCTTCTTCTTTTCGAGCAGCGCGGCGCGGGCCAGGTCCTCGCGGTCCTTGGACAGTGCGAGCTCGGCCTTTTCGGTCCAGTCGGCCTGCAGCTGCTCGAGCTTGTTCACATGCCGCTTCATTTCCTTCTGATCGGCAATGGTGCGGGCGGCCGAGGCGCGGACTTCGACCAGCGTCTCTTCCATCTCCAGGATGATCATGCGGATCATCTTTGCCGGGTCGGCCTTGTCGAGCAATTCGGTAACGTTCGCTGCGATGATATCGCGGGTGCGAGAGAAAATTCCCATGGCCAAAACTCCGTTTCGTAAATTCAGGCGGACCGGATCCAAGTCTACCTTACCCCCTTTTGCAGTGCAGTGGAAAGTGATTGGCCGGGACGGGGCAAGGGGGGGGTAAGCGTCCCGGCCAAATCCGTCAGGCAAGGTACCGGACGGAAACGAGTGCGCGGGCATCTCCGTTGTGATGGACGGGCGAGGCGACGGCCTCGATGCTCGCAAAGGCGGTGAGAAACAGCGTGGTGATCAGCGCCAGCGCGGCGACCGTGGTGATCAGCGTGGACTTGAGGACATTGTCCTGATCCTGGCTGTTCGCGTTCGAAGCATTGGTGGTTTTCACTGTCTTTCTCCCTTGAACCGCTTTGTGTCGGTGTTGCCGGAAGCACTGCAGGGAGCGTGCCAAATTGAAAAAGCACGATAAATCAATAGCTTGAGATTTTTGCTGAACAAGCTTGTTGGTTGGGATTGCCACGAGTTGGGATTTTGCACTATCTCTTGGCGCATGGAACGGGGCAGTCAGTTCATCGGGGAATCGGGAGCGTTTCTGGACGCGGTCGAGCGCGCCAGTCGCGCGGCGATGCTCAACCGTCCGGTGCTGGTCATCGGCGAGCGCGGCACGGGCAAGGAACTGATCGCCGAGCGCCTTCACCGCCTGTCCTCGCGCTGGGACGGACCGCTGATCACGCTCAATTGCGCCGCGCTGCCCGAGACGCTGATCGAAGCCGAACTGTTCGGGCACGAGGCAGGCGCCTTTACCGGCGCGACGCGCGCGCGCCAGGGCCGGTTCGAGGAGGCCGATGGCGGCACGCTCTTCCTCGACGAATTGGCTACGCTCAGCATGGGCGCGCAGGAGCGGCTGCTGCGCGCGGTCGAATATGGCGAGGTGACGCGGATCGGTTCGTCGCGATCGATCAAGGTCGATGTGCGCATCGTCGCGGCCACCAACGAGCATCTGCCCGAACTGGTCGACAAGGGCCGCTTCCGCGCCGACCTGCTCGACCGGCTGTCGTTCGAGGTAGTGACCCTGCCGCCGCTGCGCGCGCGCGAGGGCGATGTGATGGTGCTCGCCGATTTCTTCGGGCGGCGCATGGCGGCCGAGCTCGACTGGGACCGCTGGCCCGGCTTCGGCCCGATGGCGACCGAGGCGATGCAGCGGCACAGCTGGCCGGGCAATGTCCGCGAGCTGCGCAATGTCGTCGAGCGCGCGGTCTATCGCTGGGACGATTTCGAGCGCCCGGTCGACCATATCGTGTTCGATCCGTTCGAATCGCCCTGGAAACCCAAGCCGATGACACGCTCGGGCGCGCCCTCTGGCGGGGAATCGCCGTGCGATGAGGTCATCGATGCCGCGCTGTCCGATCCCGGCGTGCGCGCGACCATGGACCAGACGCTCAATTTCGACGCGATCGACGATCTGCGCGGCGCCGTGGACGCGCACGAGAAGCGCATCCTCCAGGCGGCGCTCGCCCGCCACCGCTACAACCAGCGCCAGACCGCCAAGGCGCTCGGCCTCAGCTACGACCAGCTGCGCCACTGTCTGAAAAAGCACGACCTGCTGGGGTGAAATCGCTGGACGGCGGTGGGATGCGCTGAAATGGGGAGCGCATGAAACTTGCCCGCTTCGATCCCGTCGCCTTTCTCGCCACGCACTGGCAGCGTGCACCTTTGCTGATTTGCAATCCGTGGGACGCCTGGCAATGTCCGATCGAGCCTGACGAGCTGGCGGGGCTGGCATGCGAGCCCGAGGTAGAATCGCGGCTGATTGTGCAGCAGGGCCCAGAAAGCTGGGCGCTTGAGCAAGGGCCGTTCGATGCCGAGCGCTTTGCGGACCTGGGCGCGCAACCGTGGACTCTGCTCGTGCAGGCTGTCGATCATTACGTGCCCGAAGTCGTCGCGCTGCTTTCGCAATTTCGCTTCGTGCCAGATTGGCGGATCGACGATGTGATGATCAGCTTCGCCACGACCGACGGCGGCGTGGGGCCGCATTTCGATCAATATGACGTGTTCCTGATCCAGGGCCGGGGTCGGCGGCGCTGGCGGATCGGTCAGCATTGCGATGATGCAACTCCGCTCAGGCCGCATCAGGAGTTGCGGCTGCTCGCTCGGTTCGACGAACAGGCGGTTTACGATCTGGGACCAGGCGATATCCTCTATGTCCCGCCGGGCGTCGCGCATGACGGCGTTGCGCTCGACGATGACTGCATGACGCTGTCGATCGGCTTTCGCGCTCCCTCGCGGGCCGAGCTGATCACCGGCTGGAGCGACCATGTGCTCGACGGGCTGGGTGAGGACGATCGCTATGCCGACCCGATGTTACCGTTACAATCGCACCCCGGAGAGATCACGGGCGACGCGCTGGAGCGTTTGCAGGCGATGGTGCTCGAAAAGCTCGCCGATCGCACCGAATTTGCGCGCTGGTTCGGCGGTTTCAATAGCGCACCCAAATATCCGGACATGGACTGGAGCCCGGAAACGCCACTGACCATGGCGCAGGTGCGCCGCGCGGCCAAGGCAGGGCGGGTGCTTCGCAACTTCGCAAGCCGGTTCGTCTTCGTTCGCGAAGGCGAGGGGCTGGTGCTGTTCGTCGATGGGGAAGCCTATCCCTGCACCGGTGCGGCGGCGCGTTTTGCCGAGTCCATGTGCGCTGCGCATGAGGTCGAGATCGGCGAGCCTGACGACGCGGTGCTGGCGCTGCTGCTCGACCTCGCCAATCGCGGTGCGATCGCCTTTGACGAGGACGACTGATCCGTCGCTTAGCGGACGTCGACCGCCCGCCACGCTCCGGGTGCAAGGCCTTGCAGCGTCCAGTCGCCGACCTGCCAGCGCACCAGCCGCAGCGTGGGAAAGCCCACCGCCGCGGTCATCCGCCGCACCTGACGGTTCTTGCCCTCGCGCAGCGTGAGCGCGATCCAGCCATCGGGCACGGTCTTGCGGAAGCGCACCGGCGGGTCGCGCGGCCACAGATCGGGCGGATCGAGCCGCTCGGCGAGGGCAGGGCGCGTCGTCCCGTCCTTGAGTATCACCCCGTTTCGCAATTTCGCAAGCGCGTCGTCGCTGATCGCCCCTTCGACCTGCACCCAATAGGTCTTGGCGAGCTTGTGGCGTGGATCGGCGATGCGCGCCTGCAGCCGGCCGTCATCGGTGAGCAGAACGAGCCCCTCGCTGTCCTGATCGAGCCGTCCGGCGGGATAGACCCCGGGCACGTTGATGAAATCCGCCAGGGTCGGGCGCGAGCCATCGCCGCTGAACTGGCAAATCACGCCATAGGGTTTGTTGAACAGGATCAGCCGGGGCAAGGAAAAGGCACTTTCTGCGCGTCATGGGTGGCTTTGTCGGCCAAGGCTTGGCACATGGGAGCATCATACAACAACCCTTTTGGAGAGACCCCGCCATGACGCTTCCGTCAACCTACAAGCAGATGATCTCGACCGTCAGCGCCGAGGGCGAGCTGACGATGGAACTGGTCGACAAGCCGATCCCCGAGCTGGGCGAGGACGATGTGCTGATCCGCATCGAAGCGACCCCAATCAACCCGTCCGACCAGGGCGTGATGTTCGGCTGGGCGAGCATGGCCAAGGCAACGAGCAGCGGCAGCGGCAAGGACACGAAGCTCAGCGCGCCGATCTCGCCCCAGGGCATGGGCGTGATGAAGGCGCGCATCGGCCAGGCGCTCACCGTCGGCAACGAAGGCGCGGGCACCGTGGTCGCCGCAGGGTCGGGCGATTATGCGCAGAGCCTGATCGGCAAGGTCGTCGCAGTGATGGGCGGCGGCATGTATGCCGAATATCGCAAGGCCCCGGCGATGATGTGCCTCGTGCTGAAGGATGGCCACACCGCGCGCGACGGCGCGTCGTGCTTCGTCAACCCGCTGACCGCATTGTCGATGATCGAGACGATGCGCATGGAAGGCCATACTGCGCTGGTCCACACCGCCGCCGCGTCGAACCTGGGCCAGATGCTCAACCGCATCTGCCAGGCCGATGGCGTCGAGCTGGTCAATGTGGTGCGCAAGCCCGAACAGGCCGAGCTGCTGCGCGGAATGGGCGCGAAGCATATCGTCGATTCGAGCAGCGAGAGCTTCATGGCCGACCTGACCGACGCCATCCACGCGACCGGCGCGACATTGGCGTTCGATGCGACCGGCGGCGGCAATCTTGCCTCGAACATCCTCACCGCGATGGAGGGCGCCGCCGCGCGCACGCCCGGCGCCTATAGCATCTATGGCTCGGTCCAGCACAAGCAGGTGTACCTCTATGGTGGGCTCGACACCTCGCCCACGGTGCTGAGCCGCGGCTATGGCATGGCGTGGGGCGTGGGCGGCTGGCTGCTCCCCAATTTCCTCGCCAAGGCGGGCAACGAGGTCGCGATGCGGCTGCGCAACCGGGTCGCGGAGGAGCTCAAGACAACCTTTGCCAGCCATTATACCGACGAGCTGTCGCTGGAAGAGGCGCTGCAGGCCGATATCGTTGCGCGCTATTATGCCAAGGCGACGGGAGAGAAGTTCCTGATCTGCCCGCAAAAGTGACCGTGAAGAGGGTGGGCCTGTGCCGGTACCGCCCTCTCGACGTCATTCCCGCGAACGCGGGAATCCCGCTTTTGCGCGTGTCTTGCGGTGTAAAGCGGGACCCCCGCGTTCGCGGGGGTGACGAAATGGGGTGTCGGGCCTATATGATATGAAATACCACGCCCTTCATCAAAACCTGCTGGCAGATGAACGAGCTTCCCACGGTCCGTTCAGTTTCACTCCCTTAAATATGAACACAACGGATGGCGAATCGGCGCTGTCCCGGTCTCAAGGGAGACAGATTATGAAGAAGTTCATTCTTGCTGCTGCCGCCGCCGGTGCAGTCACCATCTCGGCCGCTCCTGCCATGGCAGCCCCGGTCGCCAGCTACGCCCCCAGCGCAGCGCAGACCTATGGCGTCGATTATCGTGCGCCCGTTGCCCATCAGTGGCGCGGCTATGACGACGACTGGGGCCGCCGCGGCTATGATCGTGGCTATGGCCGCGATCGCTGGGACAATCGCTACGATCGTCGTTACGATCGGCGCCAGGCACGCGGCTGGAACGGTCAGTACTGGCGCGGCAACGACGGCCGCTATTATTGCCGCCGCGACAATGGCACCACCGGCCTGCTGATCGGTGGCGCAGCCGGCGCGCTGGCGGGCAGCGAGATCGCAGGCTTGTTTGCTACGGGGAAAGCAACAGCGGGACCCCCGCCTTCGCGGGGGTGACGGCAATTGGGACTTCGCTTGGCGCGGAGCCTTCGACAGGCTCAGGCTGAGCGGGGGATGTGCGGGGGCGTTGCGTCTTCAGGCGCAGGCTTGCCCATCCCCGGCATTTCCTTGATGTACAAATCCCTCTGCGGGAACGGGATCTCGATGTCGTGTTCCTTGAACAGCGTCCACACGCGCATCAGCACGTCGCCGCGGATATTGCCCATGCCGCCTTCGGGATCGCTGATCCATGCGCGGATTTCCCAGTTGACGCTGTTGTCGCCGAAATCGGTCATCCAGATGCGCGGGGCAGGGTCCTTGAGCACGCGCGGCGCTTCGTCGACCGCGCGGTAGAGCAGTTCCTGCACCAGCTGCATGTCGCTCGAATAGCTGACGCCGAGCGGGATGCGCATGCGCACGTTGCGGTCCGAATAGGACCAGTTCTCGACCGGCGTGGTCATCAGGTCCTCGTTCGGGATCAGATGCTCCTTGCCGTCGCGGGTGATGACCGAGACCGCGCGCACGCCGATCTTGTTGACCCAGCCGAAGCTGTCGCCCACCGCGATGACATCGCCTGGCTTGATCGAACGGTCGAGCAGCAGGATGATGCCGGCGAACAGGTTGCCGATCGTCTTCTGCAACCCGAAGCCGATCGCGAGCCCGAACGCGCCCGAGAAGAAGCTGAGCGCGGTGAGATCGATCCCCAGCGTGTCGATGCCGATGAAGAAGGCGAGCACGATGACCACGACGCCCGCGATCTTCTGCCCGAGCAGCTTCTGCGTCGGGTCCAGACCGTCGCTGCTGCCGATGATGTGCCCGGCGATGCGGTTGACCACGCGTGCGGCGGTGTAGAGCACCAGGATGGTGATCGCGATCGTCACCACCCAGAGCAGCGAGAAGCGCTTCTCGCCAAGATCGAAGCCGACGCGGTCCATCGCGGTGGTGATCGGGTCGAGCCCGCCGAACATGCTGGCAAGGATCGAGATGAGTGTGGCGAGGCCGAGGAAGGTGCCCAGCCAGTCGGGCATGCGCACGCCGCGCACCAGATCGTTGACGAACAGCGCGAGCGAGATCGCGAGCGTGAGGCCGAAGATGACCGAGGCGATCAGGCTCCATTCGTAGAGATTGAGTGCCATGCCGATCAGCATCGCGGTGGTGAAGCGGCGCACCATGTCGCGGATGCGGCGGCGCGCGAGCTGGCTTTCATAGCCTGCGCGGCGCTCCCAGATCGCGGCGAGCCGCAGATAGATCAGGCGGCTGAGACCCCAGCCGATGATCAGCGCGGTGGTGGCGATCAGCGCGGCGAGGATGCCTTCGAGATATTGCAGGTCGTCGGGGCGCTCGATCCAGCCCCAGCGCATGAACAGTGCGGATATTCCTGCCGTCATGCCGCCATGGTAAAGGCGTGAAGCCCCTTGGCAAGGTCGGCGATCAGGTCGTCGGTATCTTCGAGCCCGATATGCAGCCGCACGGCGAGCGCGTTGGCATCGCCTTCGGGCGGCCAGGGCGTCGCGCTGCGGCAACGCGCGGGGTCGACCGGGATGGCGAGGCTCTCGAACCCGCCCCAGCTATAGCCGATGCCGAACAGGGTCAGCGTGTCGATCAGCGCCGCGCGCGCCTTGTCCGACCCGCCGTTGAGCACGAACGAGAACAGCCCGCTCGACCCCCTGAAGTCGCGCTGCCAGATGGCGTGCCCGGGGCAGGAGGGGAGCGCGGGGTGCAGCACGCGCGAGACCTGGGGTTGCTCGGCCAGCCAGTGCGCGATGCGCAGCGCCGAGGCCTGGTGCTGGCGCAGCCGCACGTCGAGCGTGCGCAGGCCGCGCAGCGCGAGCCAGGCATCGTCGGGCGAGACGACATGGCCCAATGCCTGCGCGGTCTGGCGGAGGCGCGGATACCAGCGCTCGGTCGCGCTGACTGAGCCCAGCATCACGTCCGAATGGCCGACGATGTACTTGGTGCAGGCCATGATGCTCATGTCCGCGCCGAGCTCGAGCGCGGGCAGGAACAGCCCCGTCGCCCAGGTATTGTCGATCAGCAGCGCGATGTCCGGGTTCGCCGCGCGGGCGGCGGCGCAGATCGCGGGGACATCCTGCACCTCGAAGGTCAGGCTACCGGGGCTCTCCATCAGGATGGCGCGGGTGCGCTCGCAGATTTCCGAGGAAATTCCGGAGCCTGTCAGCGGATCGTAATAGCGGGTCTCGATGCCGAAGCGCTTGAGCAGGCCATCGGCAAAGCTGCGCGAGGGATCATAGGCGCTGTCGGTCATCAGCAGCACGTCGCCCGGCGACAGCACGCTGAGCAGCGCGCCGGTGATCGCGGCGACGCCCGAGGGGTAGAGCATGGTGCCATGCGCGCCCGGTTCGAGCTGGGTCAGCGCCTCGGCGAGCGCCCATTGCGTCGGCGCGCCCCTGCGGCCGTAGAAAAAGCGCCCATCCTCATTGGTTTGCGGGCCGGACTTGAGAGCGGCTGTATCGGGATAGAGATGCGTGCTGGCGCGCCAAACCGGCGGGTTGACCACCGCGCCCGGCTGCTCCGCGGTCCCGGTCCATTCCGCGCGGCGGCCACCGG
>NZ_QKVT01000001.1:1211912-1214200 GCF_003426715.1 Blastomonas sp. UPD001 | reverse complement strand
GGCATGGACTGAACTCCGCCCTCTCCCCTTGCGGGAGAGGGCAACGAGACTTGGACCGCGAAGCGGGCCTAGTCGCAGTGGGAGAGGGGATTGGGCCCTCTCCAACGCCGCCTAGGCAGCAAGCTGCCAAGGCTCTGTTTCCTCTCCCGTAAAGGGAGAGGATAAGGTCAGGTCAACCCGTCACCTTGGGGGCATCGGCATCGGCGCCCCATTCGGCCCAGCTGCCGTCATAGAGCGACACGTCGGTCTTGCCGAGCAGGTGCGCGCCGAAGGCGACGACGCTCGCGGTCATGCCCGAACCGCAGGTGGTGACGATCGGCTGGGCGATGTCGATGCCGGCGCCTTCGAACGCGGCCTTGAGGTCGTCGCCGGTCTTCCAGGTGCCATCGGCGTTGAACAGCGCGCTGTGCGGGAGGTTGACCGAGCCGGGGATATGGCCCGAGGCGATGCCGGGGCGCGGATCGGCTTCGGCACCGGTGAAGCGCGCGGTCGGGCGCGCGTCGACTACCTGCTCGGCCTTGCTGTGCAGGTTGGCGAGCATGTCGGCCTTGGTGCGGACGTTCTTGCGGTCTTCCCAGACGGTGAAATGGCGGTGACGCAGGCTTTCCTTGCCCGACTTGAGCGGACGGCCCTCGGCCTTCCACTTGGCGATGCCGCCATCGAGGATTGCGACGGCGTGCGCGCCGAACATGTTCAGCATGAACCAGGCGCGGGCCGAGGACTTGAGCGGGCTGTCATCGTAGAGAACGATGCGGCTGCCATCGCCCAGGCCCAGCGACTGCATGCGGCTGGCGAACTTCTCGGCAGGGGGGAGCGTGTTCTCGACCGCGGCGTTGCTGTCGACCAGCTCTTCCAGGTCCATGAACACCGCGCCGGGGATGTGGCCGGCTTCATATTCGGCGAGCGCGTTGCGGCCGTGATCGGGCAGGAACTTGGTCGCATCGACGATGCGGAGATCCGAAGCGCCCATCTCGTTGGCGAGCCATTCGGTTGAAACCAGCGAATCCATCTTGGATAGTCTCCCTCTGCGATTACGCGCCCGGTTATCGGCATCTTCCCGGCTTTTTAGACGTGAAACCCGGCTGGTTGCCCGGCCGGGAATGCCTGTTTTTTGCGCTGCACCATCGACATTATCGCGTTGCTGCTGGCGCGTCGAGTCGCAACGGAAACCCGCCGTGCGATTTTTTGCATATGTTGCATGCGTGTTAAACCGGCGGTGGTACAGGCGGTTGCTTCGGGCTAGGGGACCCGCGAACCTCTAGTCCGGAGACCCGATATGCGCATCCTGTTGACCAATGACGATGGTGTCCACGCGCCGGGGCTGGCGGTGCTCGCCGAGATCGCGCGTGCGCTGTCCGACGATGTGTGGATCGTCGCGCCGGCCGAGGAGCAGTCGGGCGCGGGGCATTCGCTCACCATCACCCGGCCCTTGCGCGTCCACCAGCATGGCGAGCGGCATTATGCGGTAACCGGCACGCCCACCGACGCGGTGATGATGGCGGTGGCGCGGCTGATGCAGGACAATCCGCCCGACCTGATCCTCTCGGGGGTCAATCGCGGCGCGAACCTGGGCGAGGACGTGACCTATTCGGGCACCGTCTCCGCCGCGATGGAGGGCGCGCTGGCGGGCATCCCGTCGATCGCGCTCAGCCAGGTCTATGCGCGCGAGGGCGCCGGGCTCGACGTCTCGTTCGACGCCGCGATCCGCTGGGGCGAGCAGGTTATCCGCAAGATCATCGGCCAGCCGATGCCGCCGCGCACCCTGGTCAATGTGAACTTCCCTGCCTTGCCCGCCGATCGGGTGCTGGGCGTCAAGGTCGTCAACCAGGGCTTTCGCGATTACGGGCGGCTGAAGATCGTCACCAATACCGATCCGCGCGGGTTCGAATATCACTGGTTCGGCCTGGGCGCGGCCGAGGCGAGCCCGGCGCACAGCACCGATCTGGAAGCGGTGGCCGACGGCTATATCGCGGTGACCCCATTGCATCTCGACCTGACTCATCACCAGTCGATCGCCGCGCTGACCGCGACCTTCGCGGCGGAATGAACCGCGAAACCCTTGTAAATGAGAGCCTTGTAAATCCTGCGTTGCCCGGTGGCAAAGCCTGCAAACCGTGCTAGACATGCTCTCATGGTGTGGGGACACGGAAGGATCGACAAGCGGCTGGTCTTGCTGGCGGCATTGGGCGTGGCGGGCTGCATACCCGGCGGCATGACGCCGCAATCGCTCGAACCCGAGATTACCGAGGCGGGCCAACCGGCAGCGCCGCCGCTGGCCGAACCTGTGG
>NZ_QKVT01000001.1:1204916-1211812 GCF_003426715.1 Blastomonas sp. UPD001 | reverse complement strand
CGAGGT
Organism: Blastomonas sp. UPD001; assembly: GCF_003426715.1. Taxonomy (NCBI): domain Bacteria; kingdom Pseudomonadati; phylum Pseudomonadota; class Alphaproteobacteria; order Sphingomonadales; family Blastomonadaceae; genus Blastomonas; species Blastomonas sp. UPD001. The sequence goes on along the minus strand of NZ_QKVT01000001.1, from coordinate 1,211,806 downwards.
CGCGATCTATGGCGGGCTGATCCTGGTCAGCCATGGCGGCGGCTGGGTCAGCGCCTATGGCCATGCCGAACGGATCGACGTGACCCGCGGCCAGGCGGTGAAGGCGGGCCAGGTGCTCGGCGCGGCGGGCCAGAGCGGCTTTGCCGAAACGCCCAAGCTGCATTTCGAGCTGCGCAAGGACCGCAAGCCGGTCGATCCTCTGCTCTATCTGCCGCGCGGCTGAGCCAGGCGGATGGGCGATTCCGAAATCAAGCCACGCGCGCTACTGAAACGCGCGGCGCGCCTGCCGGTCTGGGCGGACGTGACGCTGCGGCTGAGCATCGCCTTCTTCCTGATCGGGTTCGTCATCCTGATCCACTGGATCGACCGCGCGGGCCTCAAGGACAATGTCGACAACCATATCAGCTTCCTGGATGTCGTCTATTTCACGATGATCTCGGTCACCACCACCGGCTTCGGCGATATCGCGCCGGTATCGGACCGCTCGCGGCTGATCGAATCGGTTCTGGTGACGCCGGTGCGCGTGCTGGTGATCTTCATCTTCGTCGGCACCGCCTATAGTTTCGTCATCAAGCGCACATGGGAAAAATGGCAGATGAGCAGGATCCAGCAGCGCCTGAAGGGGCATATCGTGGTGCTGGGCTTCGGCACCAGCGGGTCGGAAGCGGTGCGCGAGCTGGTGGCGCGCGGCACCGATCCGTCGTGCATCGTCGTGGTCGACCAGTCCGAGGAATCGCTCGCCAAGGCCGAGACGATGGGCTGCAACGTGCTCAACGCCGATGCGACGCGCGACGAGACGCTGAAGGACGTGCATATCGACCGGGCGTGTTCGGCGATCGTCTCGGCAGGGCGCGACGATACCTCGATCCTGATCGTGCTGACGATCCGCCATCTCGCCCCCGACGTGCCGATCAGCGTGGTGATCCGTGCGGGCGACAACGAGCTGCTCGCGCGCCAGGCGGGGGCGAGCACGGTGATCAACCCGGTGAGCTTTGCCGGACTGCTGCTCGCGGGATCGTGCAGCGGGCCGCATATCAGCAGCTATCTCGCCGATCTGGCCTCGTCGAGCGGGCGCGTGGTGCTGATCGAGCGCGCGGTGCGCACCGAGGAAATCGGCATTCCCTTGAAGGACATCAAGGACGGCATCGGCGTGCGAATCTACCGCGAAGGCAAGCCCTATGGCTTTTTCGACGATGAAAGCGCCAGCCTGCGCGCGGGCGACACGATCGTCGTCATCACCCAGGGCGATGGCCGCCCGCCGGTGACGATGCAGGCCGATTGAACCGCGGGTGATCCGGCGCGCGGTGACCTGCGCATCGACGCGCTGGTTGAACTCGGTCTGGCCGTCGGCAACCGAAATGCCGATATCCGATTCATATTCGTCGCCATAGCTGCCGTCGGCGATGACCTGGGTCAGGCGGCCATAGCGTTCGGCGAGATCCTCGCGCTCCTGCACGGTGAAGCGCCGGTCAGCGCCATAGCGTGCCTCGAGCTGGACCAGATCATAATATTCGCTCTTCAGCCGGTCACCGGTGCGGCGGTCGATCTGGCCCGAACGCACATCGGCATCGACCCGCGCCTCGAACTGCGCGCGCTGCGTCGCCAGCGGCGTCCGCCCGAACGACCATTGCGCCTCGATCGACTGGGTCGAACCCGTGCGGTCGCCGAACAAGGCGCCGAAGATCGAGTTGAGCCGCTCCTGCTGGCGCGAGCGCTGCTGGTCCTGCGCGCCGGTATCGGTCTGCGCGAGCGCGGCGCTGCCGGTCAGCATCAGCGCGGCGGCGGCGGTGGCGGTATACAGTGACTTCATGGCGCAAATTCCTTGTTGAACGATGCACGCACTACGTGCCGCGCCAACGAGGGTTGCGACGAACCGAGCCGCGGTTCGTGTAAAAGGGTGTCAACCGGCGATGCTGGCCTTGAGCCGGCCGATCACCTCGTCCTGGTTTTCCAGCAGCGCCAGCACCGATGCCCGCGCCTGTTCGATCTGGTCGCTGCCGCCGGGCTTGACCTCGCCCGCCGCTTCCTTTTGCAGCCTCGCGACATAGAGCTCCTCGAGATCACCGAGGATTTGCGCCAGCTCGCGCCGCGGCGCATCGAGCGCGCTGATCCGGGTCTGTGCGACCGACCAGTCCTCGCTGCCCACCTCCTTGCCGCGCGCCGCGCCGGTGGCCTGCTGCGCGGCGGACCGCGCGAGCGCAAAATCGGCCTCGGCCTTGTCGGCGCGCGCCAGGATCGCGGTCAGCTCGCGCGCGAGCGCGGGATCGGTGATGCTCTCGACCGGCGGCGGCGGGGCCTTGGCCTCGGCCTCGCGATCGCGCAGCTCGACCTCGCGCCGCTCGAGCGATGGCAGCTCGGCCATCGGCTGCAGACAGGCGGTCAGCAGCGCGGGCGACAGGAGCGTGAACGAACGGGCGAGCTTTGCCGGGGTGACTTTCATGGTCCAAGGCTCTAGGACAGGTGCACGCCATCGGCAACCGGCTTGCCGGAGCGGCGCGCCGCAGCGCGGGCATGGGGCCAAAAAAGCCGCCGCAGCGGTTGACAGGACCGGCGCTTTCACCTAACGGGCATGGCTTTCCGGCGCGGGACATCCCGTCGCAGGGCAGTGGTTTTCACTCTGCCGATTCGGGTCTGGCAACAGGCAAGACGAAGCAGATGATCGCCGCAAATTGCGTGCCCGGAACCCGATTGAAGCTAACAGAAACGAGACAACCCATGTTCGCTATCGTGCGCACAGGCGGCAAGCAGTATCGCGTTGCAGCCGGAGACAAAATCGCAGTAGAAAAGCTGGCCGGCGAGGCTGGCGATGTCATTGCGCTGAACGACGTTCTGCTCACCGGTGACGGCGGCGAGGTCAAGGATGTGGCCGGTGTGGTCGTCTCCGCCGAGATCATCGCGCAGGCCAAGGCAGAAAAGGTGGTGATCTTCAAGAAGAAGCGTCGCCACAACTATCGCCGCAAGCTCGGCCATCGTCAGCAGCACACGATCCTGCGCATCGTCGCCGTGGGCGAGGAAGCCAAGAAGGCTGCGCCGAAGAAGGCCGCTGCCGCCAAGACCGAAGCTCCGGTCGAAGCTGCTGCCGAAACCCCCGCTGCCGAGGCTGCACCCAAAAAGGCTCCGGCCAAGAAGGCTGCCACCAAGAAGGCCGCTGACACCGATTCGTCGGCTGACAACGCCTGATCGCGCGCGAACCCAAGGAGTTTTGAGAAATGGCACATAAGAAAGCAGGCGGTTCGTCGCGCAACGGTCGTGATTCCGCAGGTCGTCGTCTCGGCGTGAAGAAGTTCGGTGGCGAGCCCGTCATCGGCGGCAACATTATCATCCGCCAGCGCGGAACCAAGGTCTATGCCGGTGCCAATGTCGGCATGGGCAAGGACCATACGCTGTTTGCGCTCACCGAAGGCCGCGTGAAGTTCCACGAAGGTCGCCTTGGCCGCAAATACGTATCGGTAGTCGCCCCGGCGATGGCGGAAGCCGCCGAATAACGGACGATCGATGACGGGTCGTCCTCTCACAGGGATGACCCCGGCCGGTGAAACACCCGGACCAGATGACAGGGAGATGGGGTCCGTCCCGTCTCCCTTTCTTTTTGTCTCCCTGTCACCGCGCTGACTCCAGCCTGTCATGTTTGGCTGGCATGGGCGCGGACAACACAGGAGAGACATAATGTTTGCAAGAACGCAAAGATTGTTGCTGCGGCCGGTCTGGCCCGAAGATGCCGAGGCGCTGTTCGCGGGCATCAACGACGAGCGCATCGTGTGCAATCTTGCCCGTGCGCCCTGGCCCTATACCCCTGAAGACGCCCGCGAATTCGCCGCGCGCGCGCAGGACCCGTTCTGCCCGCATTATCTGCTGACCCTGCCGGGCGATGCCGGGCAGACGCTGATCGGCAGCTGCGGCCTCGGCCGTACCGATCGCGGCGAGGTCGAACTCGGCTACTGGATCGCGCGCAACCATTGGGGCCGGGGCTATGCCACCGAGGCCGCACGCGCGGTGATCGCCAATGCCTGGGCAGCGCCCGCCAGCTTCTGCCGTGCGGCCACCGCGTCGCGCTCAAGCTGCGCGGCGAGCTGCGTGCCCTTGGTGCGCTCGGCAAGCGGGATATACTTGTCCATCGTCGCCAGGCTGCGCGAGGCCTGGGGAAGCCCCTGCGCCGAAGCGCGGGTCATCAGCGCATAGGCACGCACCCAGTCCTTTTCGGCAATGTCGCCGTTGAACATCGCGGTGCCCAGCACATATTGCGCACGCGGTTCGCCCCGGTCGGCCGAGGCGCGGATATAGGGCATCGCCTCGTCGCGGCGATTGTCCTGGAACAGCACCAGCCCGTAATTGTCCGCCGCCTGGACATGACCGCGATCGGCGGCCTTCTTGTACCAGGCCTCGGCCTGCTTGAGATCCATCGGCACGCCGCGGCCCAGCTTGTAGGCTTGGCCCAGGTTGAACTGCGCATCGGCATCGCCCTTGGCGGCGGGATCGCGCCATTCGGCGACGGCCTTCGCGAAATCGCCCCGCTCCCAGGCATCGACCCCGGCCTTGACGTCGGCCAGCGCCGGGCTGGACACAGCGAGCGCCAGCAAGGCAGCGCCCAGGACGGGAAAATTGCGGGAAATTTTTGTCGAACGTGCCATGCGGGTCTTGCTCCATCGCATATGGTAAAGCCGTGTGCCGATCCTATCAGGCGCAAACGCGGCTGCATACCGGACGCCCCGGTCTTTGCATGCCTTAATCGCTATAGCTAACGAGAGGTTAGCAAAGCGTTGATATAGCGATCAAGAAGGCTTGAAAGCGTGCTCAAAGTCCCGAAATCCGGGCGTGCCGACGCCATGGCAAGGTCCGTGTTAACTCAAAATTAGCTGCCTCCGCGCATTTTCCCCTTAACCGAATGGACCGGACAGGGGGTTTGGAGTGCGCGTACTCGCTTTGGCATCTCAAAAAGGAGGATCGGGCAAGACGACCCTTTCGGGTCATCTGGCCGTGCAGGCGCAGCTGGCAGGCGATGGCCCGGTGGTGCTGATCGATATCGATCCGCAAGGCTCGCTCGCCGACTGGTGGAACGAGCGCGAGCCCGAATATCCGGCCTTTGCGCAGACCACGGTCGCCCGGCACGGTGATGGAGGTCGACCCCAACGGCAAATCCGCCGGCGAGGTGCGCGCGCTGTGGACCTATATCTCGGACCGGCTCGAAAAGAATTTCCGCCGCACCGTGTTCGCCGTGCCCAACGCGCCCGTCGCGCCCGGTGCCATCCGCCCGATGGGTGGCTTCGGCCGCCGCGTGGCCGGATCGTGATGCAGTTACGGGGGCAAGGATGAGCTTTATGGCCGAACCCAAACCAATGGCATCGCTTTCGTCCGGGCTGCTCGCGCGCAAGGGGGCCGCGCGCCCCGCAATGCGCCGCCAGGGCATGGACGGGCTCGGCACGCTGGGAACCGCCGGGCTGACGCCGGGCGGGCACGGCCTGCACGACGATCTGGGCTGGAACGACATGGGCTATGATGTCGATCCGGCGCACGAGGAGCGCGCGCCGCATTACGGCAATCTGCTTGCAGGCGCGATCCCCGATACCGTCCCGGTCGAGGCTGCACTGCCGCCCGTTCCGGCGCCCGTCATCCCCGATGTCGTGCGCCAGCAGGCCGAGATTGCCAAGCGGCTCACCGAACCGGTCGCGGCTCCCGAGCCCGCACCGGTGGCGATGCCCGAGCCCGCGCCCCTTGCAGCGCCCCAGCCGGTTGCCGTCGTCGCGCCCGAACCGGTGGCCGTTGCCGAACCGGTACCTGTGGCCGAACCTGCGTCTGCGCCGGTCCTCTCCGCCAAGCCGCGCAAGCGCAAGCAGGCGGTGATGGAGGAGGTGGTCGCGGCTGCGGTCCAGTCCTCGGCCCGCCGCGCGGCCTTCACCTTGCGGCTCGACAGCGAGCGCCATCTCAAGCTTCGGCTGGCCAGCGCGGTGAGCGGGCAATCGGCGCAGCAGCTCGTCACGGCGGCGCTTGACGAATTGTTAACCAAAATGACCGAAATAGAAGACCTGGCAGGTCGCGTGACGCGATCAGCAACGCTTTGAGGGCGAAGGCAGGCAGGTCGGGGCCGACGAAAAGGGAACAGGGCTATGGCAAGCGGAGCTAAGATCAACCGGGCGATGGCGCTCAAGCTGGCAGCATCGACCATCCTGGTCGGCAGCGTGCTGGTGAGCTGCTCGGCGCACTCGGGCGCTGGCCGTCCGCAGAGCCTGTCCTCTTCCGCGCAAAAGGCGCTGGCCTCGGGCAAGTCCGACAAGGCGCTCGAAAAGGCCGAAGCCGCCGTCGCGCTCGATCCGCGCAATGCCGAACTCCGCAAGACGCTCGCCCAGGCCTATCTCGCCAATGGACGCTTCGCCTCCGCCCGCCAGTCGCTCGACGATGCGCTGGCGCTGGGCGATGCGAGCGCGCGCACGGTGATCAGCCTGGCGCTGATGCACGTCGCGGAGGGCCGCACCAACGCCGCGCAGGCGCTGCTGCAGGAACACAAGGACAGCATTCCGGCGGGCGATTACGGTCTGGCGCTGGCGCTGGCCGGCGACACCAAATCGGGCGTCGAAGTCCTCGGACAGCTCATCCGTTCTGGAGAAAATACCGCCAAGGTGCGGCAGAATCTCGCTTTTGCCTATGCGCTCGACGGGCGCTGGCGCGAGGCGCAGATCATGGCCGGACAGGATCTCGATCCGCAGGTCGCGCAGGACCGCATCGCCGAATGGGCGCGTATCGCGCATCCCGATGCGCATGCGCAGCGGGTGGCATCGGTGCTCGGCGTGACCCCGGTCGCGGGCGATCCCGGCCAGCCGGTGATGCTGGCCTTGTCGGCGACGCCTTCGATGGCTCAGGTCGCGACCGAAATCGGCCAGCAGGCGATGGCGTCCGCG
>NZ_QKVT01000001.1:1198748-1204816 GCF_003426715.1 Blastomonas sp. UPD001 | reverse complement strand
CGGCTGCAGCAGCGGCTGCGGAGGCTGCGGCGGCGGAGACTGACCCCCGCCGCGCGCAGGTGCAATAAGCTCAGGCCTTGACCAGGCCGATCTCGACCAGCCGCTCGTGCAGATAGTCATCGGCCAGAATCGCATCGGGATAGCGGTTGGGCCGTTCGGCGGTGATGCAGCCTTCGAGCGTGCGGATCGGGAAGTCCGATCGCAGGTGCAGGAAGAAGGGCATCGAATAGCGGCTGTAGCGCGCGCGATCGCCCGCGGGATTGCGCACGCGGTGCGTCGTCGAAGGCAGCACATGGTTGGTCAGCCGCTGCAGCATGTCGCCGACATTGACGACGAGCGCGCCTTCGGGCGGACGCATGTCGATCCACGATCCATCCCTGGCGAGAATCTCGAGCCCGCCTTCCTCGGCGCCCAATAGCAGCGTGATCAGGTTGATGTCCTCGTGCGCGCCCGCGCGAATCGCGCCTTCCTCGCCCTGGCTGGCGTCCATCGGCGGATAGTGGAGCAGGCGCAGGATCGAATTGCCCTCGTGCACCGCCGGTGCGAACCAGTTCGCATCGAGCCCCAGATAGACCGCGATGCGCGACAGGATGATGTTGCCCACCCGGTCGAACTCAGCGAACAGCGGCTCGAAGGTCTCGCGGAAATGCTCGGGGCGCTCGGGCCAGACGTTTTTCGGCATGGTGTGCGCGATCGGGCTTGCGGGATCGATCTCGCGCCCGACATGCCAGAATTCCTTCAGGTCATGCGCCTTGGCATCCTTGGCGATCTCGGTGCCGAATGGCGTATAGCCGCGCTGGCCGCCAGCCTCGCTGTCGTAATAGCGGCGCTTTTCTTCGGTGGGCAGCGCGAAGAATTCCGCGGTCTTGTCCCAGCCCTGGCGCACCAGCGCGGGGTCGAGGCCATGATCCTTGATCATCGCAAAGCCATAGGTCGAGAAACTGTCGCCGAGCTTCTGCGCGAGCGCGGCAGGTTCGTCGGTGAGCGAGAGAATGGGCAGTTGTATCATGATGCGGTCCGCAATAGCTGAGTCTCGAAGATCGAGCGATGCGCCCCCTTAGGCGCTCAGACGGGAAAAATCATGACCCAATATTGGCTGATGAAGTCCGAACCCGAAGAATATGGCTGGCACGATCTCGTGCGCGACGGCGAAGGGACATGGGACGGGGTGCGCAACGCGCAGGCCTCGAACAACCTGAAAGCCATGCGCGAGGGCGATCTGGCGCTGTTCTACCATTCGCGCACCGGACTGGAGGTGGTGGGGATCATGCGGGTGAGCGCGGCGGCGTTCCCCGACCCCAAGGACGAAAGCGGGCGCTGGGTCGCGGTCAAGGTGCAGCCGGTCGAGCCGCTGGAGCGCGCGGTGTCGCTCAAGGCGATCAAGGCCAATGCGAAGCTCGCCGAAATGGCGATCCTGCGCCAGTCGCGGCTTTCGGTTGCGGCGGTTACTAGCGATGAATGGAAGGAAATCCTGAACATGGCGGGGAACGGGTATTCCTGACCTGCGTAAGTACTCCGAAGGCAAGCCTCACTGTCTTGCTGAAAAGAAGGAGCGAAACCATGGGTGAACTCAAAGACAAGGCCGCAGGCGCTGGCAATGATCTGGCCGGTAAGGTCAAGGAAGGCATTGGTGCCGCGACCGACAACCCCGAACTCGAAGCCGAAGGCGAAGCGCAGCAACTCAAGGGCAAGACCCAGAAGCTTGCCGGCGACGTAAAGGGCGCGTTCGGCGACAAGGTGTGATCGGCTGATCTGCTTTGGCTGATACCAAGGAAACCGGCTCTCCTACGCTAGCAGGAGGGCCGGTTTTTTTGTGCGCAGGGTATTCAATCCCTCTTCCTCGATGGGAGAGGGCTGCGCAGACTTATAAGCGGAGAGAATGAGTCGAAGCCGGGTGAGGGTGAAAATGCGCCACCGTTAGCGCAAATCACCCTCATCCAGCTGCGCCTAGCCAGCAAGCTGGCAAGGCTTAGTAACCTTCTCCCATCAAGGGAGAAGGTTTGTTCGGTCAGCGCGCACATCCTTACCCCTCTCCCCTCGAGGGAGAGGGTTGCGCAGGCTTGGTGAGCGCAAGCGAACCTAGCCGGAGCTGGGAGAGGGGGTCGATGCGCCATCGCCAGCGCGCATCACCCTCATCCAACTGCGCCTAGCCGCGCTGCGCGCGGCAAGGCTTCGTATCCTTCTCCCATCGAGGGAGAAGGTCTGTCCGGTCAGCGCTTCCTCAGCCCCGAAACCGTCGCCCCGCTCGCCGCGATATTCTCGATCTCGGTCTTGAGGTGCAGCAGCTTCAGCCCCGGCTGCGCCAGCGCCTCGGCCAGCGCGGGGGCGAATTGCTCGGTGCGCTCGACCGTCGCCGCCCAGCCGCCATAGGCGCGCGCGAGCATCGCGAAATCGGGATTGTGCAGCGTCGTGGCGGAGAGCCGCGCGGGATATTCGCGCTCCTGGTGCATGCGGATGGTGCCGTACGCGCCATTGTCGATCACCAGCACCAGCAGGTCGGCGCCATATTGCACCGCGGTGGCCAGTTCCTGCCCGTTCATCAGGAAATCGCCATCGCCGGCCAGCGCCACGACCTTGCGGTGCTTCAGCCGCAGCGCCGCCGCGACGGCGGCGGGCACGCCATAGCCCATCGCGCCCGCGGTCGGGGCAAGCTGGCTCGGCTTTTCGCCATAGTGCCAATAGCGGTGCCACCAGCCCGAGAAATTGCCCGCGCCGTTGCAGATGACGGTATCGGCGGGCATCAAATCGCGCATCGCCTTGACGCACTGGCCGAGATCGAGCGCTGCCCCGGTCGGCTGTGGGTCGGAAAAGGCGAGCCATTCGGCATGCGCCTCGGCCCCACTTTCAAAATGCACCTCGTCCTCGTCCCACAGCGCGGCGGCTTCGGCGAACTCGTCCATATCGGCGCACAGCGGCAGGTCGGTGCGATAGACGCGACCGAGCTCGTTCGGATCGGGATGGACATGCACCAGCGTCTGGCCGGGATGTTCGGGCGTGATCAGCGTATAGCCATCGGTGGTCGCCTCGCCCAGCCGCGCGCCGAGCGCGAGGATCAGGTCCGCAGCCTTCACCCGCGCGACCAGCTTGGGGTTGGGGCCATAGCCGAGATTGCCCGCCCAGACCGGCGAGGCGTTGTCGAAGGCATCCTGCTGGCGGAAGGCGCAGGCCACCGGAAGGCCGATGCGCTCGGCGAAGATCTGGAAATGCGCGCGCGCCGCAGGGCTCCAGTCCGCGCCGCCGATGATCGCGATCGGCGCCTTGGCTTCCCCCAGCATCTCCATCAGCACCGCAAAGCCGTTCGGGCAGACGGGCTGCGCGGGGCGGGTGACGCGCGGGCGGTCGGCGGTCTCGACCACGTCCTTGAGCATGTCCTCGGGCAGCGCGAGCACCACCGGGCCGGGGCGGCCCGAGATCGCGACCGAAAACGCGCGCGCGACATATTCGGGGATGCGCGCGGCATCGTCGATCCGCGCCGCCCATTTGCACAAGGGCGCGAACATCGCCTGGAAATCGACCTCCTGAAAGCCCTCGCGGTCGCGCATGCCCCGGTCGACATCGCCGATGAACAGCACCATCGGCTTGCTGTCCTGCATGGCGACATGCGCGCCGATGCTGGCATTGGTCGCGCCCGGACCGCGCGTGACGAAGGCGACGCCCGGCCGCCCGGTCATCGCGCCATCGGCACAGGCCATGAAGGCGACGCCGCCTTCCTGGCGGCAGACCACGGTGTCGATTTGGGGCACGTCGTGCAGCGCGTCGAGCACCGCCAAGAAGCTCTCGCCCGGCACGGTGAAGATGCGGTCGCAGCCCTGCGCCACCAGCTGGTCCACCAGAATGCGTCCGCCGGTGCGGGGGGAATTGCCAGTCATCAAACGTCCTCGCCTGTTATTGCTTATTCGTCGCCATAGACCGCGACGCTGCGCGCGTCGTCGCTGCTGGCCATGCCACGATACATTCCCGGCGTATGGAAAGCATAGCCCTGATGGCCCCAGGGAGTGAGGTAGATCAGCCCGCCGGTGCCGCCGAGACCCACCATCTCGGCCATCACCGCATCGACGATCTCCTGCACCTCGTCCCCGGTCAGCGCGGTGGCGATCAGCTTCGCGCGTGCCGCCTCGTCGAGGATCGTGCCGCCGCGCTCGGCCTCGTGCGCGAGGAATTCGGCGCGCGCCTCGGCCTTCAGGCGGATGCGGGTGCAGATTTCGTGCGCGACGCCGACGCGGATGAAATATTCGCCCGCGCCGGTGGCGGAGATGGCGCACGAGCGGTCGTCGGCATAGGTGCCCGCGCCGATCAGCGGCGAATCGCCGATCCGGCCATAGCGCTTGCCGGTGAGCCCGCCGGTCGAGGTTCCTGCCGCGACATGCCCATGCACGTCACGCGCGACCGCGCCGACGGTGCCGTATTTCATGTCGATATCGAACCAGCCGCTGGTCTTCGCCTTCATCTCGTCGAGCTGGCGCTTGCGCTCGGGCGTGCCGAAATAGGCGTTCTCGACCTGCACCAGCCCCGATTCCGCCGAGAAGCGGTCCGCGCCCTCGCCCGAGAGCATCACGTGCGGGCTGTCCTCGAGCACCTTGCGCGCGAGCAGGATCGGGTTCTTCGTGTGGTGCGCGCGGGCGATGGCGCCTGCGGCGCGGTCGGCGCCGCTCATCACCGCGGCGTCGAGCTCGATCTTGCCCTCATAGGTATAGACTGATCCGTGTCCGGCGTTGAAATGCGGGTCATCCTCGAGCACGACGATCGCCGCCTGCACCGCGTCGAGCGCGTTGCCGCCAGCAGCAAGGACCGCCGACCCGGCGGCGAGCGCGCGCTCGAGCCCGGCGCGCGCGCCGGCTTCGGTCTCGGCGCTCAGCCGGCCGCGCTCGAACCGCCCCGACCCGCCATGGATGACCAGCGACCAGCGGCTTTCGCTGGTGGTGTCGGGCGGGGGGTTCGACATGGGGACAGCTCCGGATCAGGCGGGGATTGAGCCGCCGCGATTAGGCGGCTTTGGGGTCTCGCGCAAACTTTGTGTGGATTGTGCGCGCCTCTCATCGCAATGTCCGGGCGTGGAGAAAGGTTCCAGGGGGCTTGGACATGCAGCAGACGATCACCATCGAAGAAGACGACCTGACCGGCGAGGATATCGTCGCGCTGCTGCGTTATCATCTGGATCAGATGGTCCAGCATTCGCCGATCTGTTCGGTCCATGCCTTTCCGGTCGAGCGGCTGCGCGCGCCCGATGTCACCTTCTACGCGCTGCGCGTCGATGGCCAGCTCGCCGCGTGCGGAGCGCTGAAGCAGATCGACGAGAGCCATGGCGAGCTGAAATCGATGCGCACCGATCCCGCATTCCTGCGGCGCGGACTGGGCGAGGCGATGCTGCTGCACCTGATGGCAGAGGCGCGGGCGAGGGGCTATGCCCGGCTCAGCCTCGAGACCGGCAAGCCCGAGCCCTTCCACGCGGCGCACGCGCTCTATCGCAAGCACGGCTTTGCCGAATGCCCGCCCTTTGGCGATTATACCGAGGATCCGTTCAGCATGTGCATGACACGCACGCTGTGACGCTTACCTGACGACCGAGACCTCCGCGATCCAGACGCGTGGCCAGTCCCAGGCACCGCGGCAATCGTCCATGAGATGGCGTTCGACGAGGCGGAACTGCTCGCCGTCCCAGGCATAGCTGCTCGCCGTGCCGCAATCGCCGATGCCGCGGCCCTTGGCGAATTCGGACAGGGTGCCGGTGGCGGGGTCGAAGCTCGCATTGACCACCTGCGCCACCTGCTCCTCGTCGCCCCAGCCGGTCGGGGTTTCGAACTTCGCCTTGCGGAAGGTCCATTTCGCGTTCGGGTCTTCCATCGGGCGCTCGGCGATCATCACCGCCGATCCGAAATTGTAGGCGCCCGAATCGCACGCGATCAGCACCAGCGCCATATCCTTGCCGTTGCGCTGGCCGAGCGGCTCGACACGGTCCTCGGCGCCTTCCATGCGGTATTCGCAGCCGCTATCGGCGATGACCCTGGGATAGGCCTTCAGGTCGGGCAGCTCGATCAGGCTGGTCGCGGCGCGCGCGGTGAGTTGCGGCG
>NZ_QKVT01000001.1:1195612-1198648 GCF_003426715.1 Blastomonas sp. UPD001 | reverse complement strand
TTTCGCGGTCTATCCGCGCGCGAACGTCAAGGAGGCGGCCGGCGTCGCCAACCGCCAGTGCAATATCCGCGTGGTCAATTTCACCACGCCCGCCGCGCTGAAGAACGTGGTCGACTTCTACTACACCAAGGCGAAGCGCGGCGGCTATTCGGCCGAATATCAGCTGCGCGGCGGCGACCATGTGCTCGGCGGCACCAAGGGCGAGGCAGCCTATGTGCTGTTCCTCAAGCCCATGGCCAATGGCGGAACCGAAGTCGATATCGTCGCCAGCGGCGGCAACTGATCCGCAGATCAGAAACCGTAGACCAGCGTCAGCCGGCTGGTCGTATCGGTGGGCGCGCGGCCCAGCGCCGGGTTCGACTCATACTGGATGGTATAGGATAGCCGCGCCTTCAGCTTGCCGATCAGCTGCGAATCGAGCGCGGCGACCGAAAACAGCGTGCTGCGCTGTTCGTCGACATAGGCGCTCGCCGCCTCGGTCAGCTGGATCGTCGGGGTCAGCTTCAGCTTGATGTCGACCGAGGCCAGGCCCGCCACCACCGATTCGTCCATGCCGGTGACCAGCTGCGTAAAGCGCCAGGCCGGCCCCGCCTTGACGCTCAGCTTCGCATTTTCATCGGTCAGAATACTGTATCCAACGCCGCCGGACAGGCTGTAGCGCGCATGAAAGCCCTGGAACCTGTCCTGCTCATATTGTCCGAGGCCATAGACATAGCCGCGTTCGTTGAACTTGTAGTTCGGCTCGGCGCTGAAGCGATACTGCTCGCGCACCACGACATTGCTGGTTTCCTGATAATCCGCGCGGCCGAGCAGACCGAGCCGCCAGTCTTCACCCTCGGCGGTCAGTTTCAGTCCGGCGGCGAGCCCGATCCCCGGCGCATTGCCGGTGGTGGTGAATGCGCCCAGTTCGCCTTCGCCCGAATATTTGATGGCGGCAGCCTGTTCGAACTTGGCCTGCTCGGTCTTGGCTTGCTGGGCGGCTGTCACGACGGGAGTGGCTTCTGGGGCGGGGGCTGCGGCCGAATTGACGGCGCGGAAGGCCGCAATCTGCGCGTCGATCGATTCCGCCGATTGCGGATAGGCCTGTTTGGCATAGCGGACGACCACGTCGAGCCCGGCGGCATCGCCCGATTGCAACGCGGCATCAATCAGCCTCGCGACCGCGTCGGGCGTCTGGGCAACTGCGGAATGCGCCACGCAGGCGGACAGCACGAGCGCGCTGGTCAGGGCGCTGCGAAACAGCATGTCGCGATCGGCCTCCCGGGATAGAAACAAGGCCGCAGCCTAGATCAGCGGGCGGAACTCTTCCACCACCGCGCGGTACAACCGTCGCTTGAAAGGCACGATCAGTCCCTCCAGACTGTCCGGATCGGCCCAGCGCCAGCTGCGGAATTCCTGGTGCTCGGTCTCGATATTGATATCGGCATCGGTCCCCATGAAGCGCATCAGGAACCAGTGCTGGCGCTGCCCGCGATATCTGCCGCCCCAGATTTTGCCCATCAATTCGGGTGGAAGATCATAGAGATGCTCCTCGCGCGAGCGGGCAATGATCTCTGCCAGGTTCGGCGCGATGCCGGTTTCCTCGCCCAGTTCGCGATAGGCGGCCACCTCGGGCTCCTCGCCCGGGTCGATCCCGCCCTGCGGCATCTGCCAGGCCTCGACGCTGCTGTCGAGCCGCTGGCCGACGAACACCTTGCCGTCCTGGTTGACCAGCATGATGCCCGCGCAGGGGCGATAGGGAAGGCTGTCGAATCCGCTCATGGGCCCAGCCTTAGCTGTCAGCGGGCGGAAAAGGCAATGGAGCAATCGTTCGGCACTGCCTTGCCGCGGCAAAATGCGATGGAGCGAAAGCGGCTCATGACAGCCTCGACCGCGTCATCGCCGATCGGCGGCTTGTCGGCGTCGAAACCGGCGCTGCGCTCGGCATATTGCAGCACCGCGACATTCTCGGCATCGCGCAGCAGCAAGGCGACGAACTGCTCGCCGCGGCCCGAAACCGCGCCCGGATAGCCGCCGGCCGCAGTCGAGCCGCAGCCATTGCTCGACAGATTATATTCGGTGCCGTCAGCGAACCTGCCGCTGGCGATCACGCGCGAGAAACTGGCGGTTTCGCAGCCCCGATTGGTGTTGAAGAAGCGCTGCTGCATCTCGGCGGTGGAAATCGGGGCGCTGCCAGTGCCGCGAAAGGCCGAAAGCGTGATCATCCGCGTCCAGTTCTGGACGCTCTCCCCCTGCGGCACGAACTCCAGGATCATCTGCCGGTCGTTCTTCGCTTCATAGGCGGGCTCGAACGTGCCGAACAGATGAAAGCGCACCTCGCGCCCGAAGACCGGGGCGGAATAGGTGCAGCAGCTATCCGGATCCTTCGCCCGCTGCGTCCGATAGCCGGCGATGATGCCCGCGAAGTCGGGTGCATTGCGAACTTGCGGAGCCGTTTGCGAAATTGCGGAATCGGGCGCGGCGATCCCCAGCAAAACCAGCGCGAGCCCTGTCTGGAACAACCTGCTGCGCATCGCACGCGCTCCCTTCTGCTACCGGTTCAGCATGGCCTTCATGCCGCGGAAGATCGCATCGCAATCGGCCTGCGCCGAGGGAATGCCCTTGCGCAGGCAGATGAAGCCATGGATCGTCCCGCGCATCTCCATATAGGTCATGTCGACCCCCGCCTTGACGCAGCGCGCCGCAAAATCGCGGCCCTGATCGCGCAGCGGATCGAGCCCGGCGGTCACCAGCAGCGTCGGCGGCAGGCTCGCCAGATCGCCGAGAATGCAGTCGTTGCGGACATCGCCCGGGGTCGCGGCGTAATTGTCGTTGAACCAGTTCATCGCGTCGGCGGTGAGCAGATAGCCTTCCGCAAATTCGGTGAACGAGCCGCCGGTCTGGCTCGAATCCACCACCGGATAGAGCGGGGCCTGGGCGATCACCGGCACGGCGGCGGGCCTTGCGACCAGGGCCTGGGTGACCACGATGGTGAGGTTCCCGCCCGCACTGTCGCCGGTGAAGACCAGCCCGGTGATGTCGAGGCCCAGTTCCTGC
>NZ_QKVT01000001.1:1168744-1195512 GCF_003426715.1 Blastomonas sp. UPD001 | reverse complement strand
CGCGAGCCGATAATCGACCGCGATCACCGGCAGGTCCATCTTCGCCGCCAGCTCGGTGCAATAGGGGTGGTGTGTCTCCAGATCGCCGATGACGAAGCCGCCGCCATGGAAGAACATGATCGCCGGGCCCGCCTCGCGGCTTTCGCGCGCGTCGTAATAGCGCAGCGGGATATCGCCTTTCGGCCCGGGGCAGGTCAGATCGCGGATGATCGCGAGCGGTGTGGGATCGGCATCGCCGACCATGCGCATCATGCGATAGGCTTCGCGCGCATCGGCGGGCGCCATCTCGTTCATCGGTGGCGCGCCGGCGGCCGACATCATCGCCAGCAGCATCGCAACGTCGGGGCGGACGAAGGGCCCGTCTGCCGTCGTGATTTCGCGCTCGATCTCCGCAGTATCGCTCATCCTCGCAACTTCCTCTCGTTCTGATTTAATCGGGAGGTTAATGGCAGATCCGCACCCGGTCTACCGCGAAATTCTGCCGCGTCTGCCTTGCTTTGCTGCGCCGTTGCGGTCAGGCGCGGGCGAAGCCAAGTCCTTACGCCCCCGAAGCAGTCCATTCGCAAATTCGGGGCAAGCATCGCGGTAAATCAGGTGCACGGGCACTCAGTTGCCACAGGCGCCCTATTTCATGGCCCATTACCTGTGTCTGTGACCAGCCGTTTCTGCAGAAACTTGCAGATTGTTCTGCAGCATTATTCATCTAAAATGAATATTAAAGCTTCTTGATAGACGGTGTGGAAGTGATATTCAGATGGGGGCTTTGATTTGCGATCTTCAGGTGCAGTATCGACCGGTTTCAGGGCCGGTCGTCTGGTCAGGCAAGGAGCCGCTTATGAGATATCGGAAATTTCTCGCTGCTTTGGCATTGGGGTCTATGCTGGCAGGTCCTGTCATGGCTCAGTCTGCGGCAGACGAAGACGAAACCATTGTCGTCACCGGGACCCGGATGACCCGCGGCCAGGCGTTCGAAATGGCGCGGCGCTATACGCGGGCGGTTCTCGCGGTGCCGCAGGCCGACCAGAATGCGCGCTGGGCAGACCCGCTGTGCATCGGCGCCATCGGATTGCGTCCGGAAGTCGCGGTACCGCTGATCGACCGGATCGAGGCCACGGCGCGCGATATCGGGGCAAGGGTGGCCAGCGGTGATTGCGCGCCCAACGTGCTGATGATGTTCGTTCAGGACAGCGATGCCGCCTTTGCCATGTTCGAGCAGAAGCGCCCGGACCTGCTGCAGACATCGACCAAGGACCAGCGCCGTACGCTCTCACAGCCCGGCTGGCCGGTGCGCTGGTTCTATGGGCAGGTGATCGAAGGGCTCGGCGGGCGAGGTGCTTCGCCCAATGCATCGGGTCTGGCGCAGGCTCCAGGGGCACTGATGGACCTGCCGGTGCTCAATGAGGGGGCGCTCAGCAGGATTAACAGCCCTGCTCAACTGAGCATCAAGGGCGTTACCATCCTGGTCGATGTGCCGCGCGTGGCGAACGTCTCGTTCGATGCCCTGAGCGACTATCTGGCGTTCGGTATCCTCTCCCGAACGCGTCTCGATGCCGCCCCGGACGCCAGCAGCATCGTATCGCTGTTTCAGGTGGAGGCGCAGGACAGGCCGGCGGGTATGACCGATCTCGACCGCGCCATGCTCAAGGCGCTGTACAATATCCCGGTAAACCGCAGTGCTGCGGTCCATCGCAATCAGATGGCCAGCGAAATGGTAAAGGTAATTGCGGCGGTGCAGTAATCCTCTGACGTCGGGGCATGGCCGGGGACGGATCGCGCCCGCCCCGGCTCGTGGCGGTCAATCCTCGACCGGGCTCGACTGCAGCTGGATATAATTGTGGATGCCCATGCGCTCGATCAGGTCGAACTGCGCTTCGATCGTGTCGACATGCTCTTCCTCGCTCTTGAGGATATAGGCGAGCAGGTCGCGCGTACCGTAATCGCGGACGCTCTCGCAATAGGCGATGCCTTCCTTGAGGAGCGGGATCGCCTCGTTTTCGAGCGCAAGATCGGCCCGGAGGATTTCCTCCACCGTCTCGCCGATCTTCAGCCGGCCGAGCAGCTGGAAATTGGGCAGGCCATCGAGGAACAGGATGCGGTCCGCCAGCTTGTCGGCGTGCTTCATTTCGTCGATCGATTCCTCGTACTCGTATTTGGCGAGCTTGCTGATGCCCCAATTGGCCAGCATCTTTGAATGCAGGAAATACTGGTTGATCGCCGTCAGCTCGTTCTTGAGCGCGTCGTTGAGAAATTCGATGACCTTGGGGTCGCCCTTCATGATGGTGCTCCTGTAACCGCATGGCTCGTCCCGGCTTATGCGGATGTGATGATTTCAGGAGCGCACAATAGCGCCGTTTTGTACGGAAGGGAAGCCGCTGCAGCGCGGGAAATACTTGAATTTCAACCGGAATTTAGCAGGCTATTGCTAGGCGGTCGCAGTTTCCCTGCTGATAATGCTTTGCGCAAACGACAGGCACTGGCCGCATTTGGGACGCCGACCGAGCCGGGCGTAAACCTCTGCGGGGCGTGCCGCGCCATCGCGCAGGGCGTCCTTCAGATCCTGTTCCCGAATCGCATTGCAGATGCAAACAACCATGCGTCTCTCCTGTCATCGCGGAGATAGCGATATTGAGAACGCATCGCAACAGTCTTTTTGCGATTCTATCGCAAGCGCATCGGCTGGAGCTTTCGGCGGGCGAGCGAACGCCACAGCCATTCGGCCGGTCCGAAACGGTAGCGCTCGAGCCAGGGCTTCGACCATGTCAGCATGATTCCCCAGGCGGCGAGCACGAACAGCATCGCGGTCGCGCGATCGATCTGGCCGAACAGCCCGAGGCCCCAGCCATAGAAGATGAAGGTCATGAGCAGGCTGGTGCCGAGATAGTTGCTGAACGCTGCGCGGCCCGCGGCCGCGACGCGCGCGATCAGCGCATGGTCGCGGTAAGTGACCGCCAGCCACAGCAGCGCCGCCGCCCATCCGACGGTCATCACCACGCGAAAGGGAAAGGAAAAGCTGAAAAAGGCGCCAAAGGTGATGACCGTATCGAAGCCGCTGAGCATCACCCAGACGGCCAGGGCGATCATGAGCGGGAGGCCGATGGCAAAGGCGCGCAGGGCGATCTTCCTGTATAACGCGGGCTGCCACAGACCCAGGATGAATCCGCTTTTCAGCATCGCCATACCCAGCAGCATCATCGCCAGTGTGTCGAGCGTGAAGAAGATGAGCGTGCTGGCGAGTGAGCCGGGAAAAATCGCAAGATGGTGCTGCACGATGGTCAGCCAGCCGCTGCGATAGGTTTTCAGGCTCTCGGCAATCTCCTCGGTCCCGGGCTGGCCGAAGCTCGCCAGCATCTCCTGCGTGCCCTTGATCAGATCCGGGTCGGCGCCGGGTGCGGCGGCCTGGATCGCCTGCCACCAGCCGCCGCCGACCATCACCAGCGTGATCAGAAAATAGAGCACATAGAAGATGATCGCCCAGCGCAGCAGCTGCTTCACGTCCTTGTTGACGAAGAGCAGCGCAAGCGTGCCGCAGATCGCATAGGGAACCAGAATGTCGCCCCACCACAAGAGAATGAAATGCGCGGCGCCGATCACGAACAACCAGGCCATCCGGTTGAGGTGCACGCTGCGCGGGTTCTGGCCCGAAGCTTCGGCGCGCTGCATCACCAGCAGCATGCTCGCGCCGAACAGGACGCTGAACAGCCCGCGCATCTTGCCATCGAACAGCACGAAATTGACCGCCCAGACCCCGGCATTGAGCGGATCGGTGCCGCCCCAAGCCGCAGGGTTCACATAGCCGGCGTCGGGCATCGAGAAGCCGACGATGTTGAGCAGCAATATGCCCATCACCGCAAAGCCGCGAATGGCATCGAGCGTGAGGTGACGGTCTGTCTGCGTCATGGCCTTGCCCCCTTCTGGTGGACCGCATCTAAGCCCCGGATCCGTGCCAATAGCTGTAACATGCTGGCAGCGTGCTGCAATGGCCGAAGGGCAGGGGGCTCGCCAGGGGCAATGCGTCGGCTATCCGGGGCGACCGGACCCGAGTGGCCTCTAGACCGACCAGTCCAATTGCGGCGGTCCCGGAAGACCATCCGGTCGGGTGGCAAACCGGATGGTCCAGCCCGGCAGGTCCCATCGGGTGGTCGGACAGGCCGTTTCGGCGCTTCCGAGGGGCTTGTCGGGTGCCCTTCGGGGGCCTTTTGCGCGCTGAAAGCGAGCGATTGGACCGTCTGGTCGATGGATAAATGGTTAATGGACCAGTCGGACCAGACATCACGGTTCTGACCGGACCTCTGGTGGAGCGATCGGTCCGGGCAACGCAGGCAAGGATTTGGTAAACTTGGTTAACCGATAAACGCGACGCCTTTATCTCTTGTTTACCTTTATGCCCCTTCAAAAAACACTCGCAAAAGCAGTCAGTTATACGCTAGAATTTACAAGGCTTCGAGGCTGCTCTCGCAATGCTGGCCCCGTAGCCCGTTCCGTCGCTTTTGGACCAGTCGTCCCATTATCCAAATTTAAACGCGTGTTTACCGATTTATGAACGGAGATTACCTACAGGTTGCCAAAAAGTTAATACGCCTGGGCACCAAAATAACGGAGAGAGCATGCCTTTTTGCGGGCCTCGGCCGGTCAAATGGCGGCCCTTGGGCCCTGCGCTGCTTGGAAAAAGGCCCTTGGCTTGACAGCCTCCGGCACCCCGCTAGACTGGTCGGTCTATGCTGGCCTTTTTGCTCGATCCTGCCGCCCAATCCGGCCCTGCCGATGGGGCATCCGACATGCACCCGACCCGTAACCGGCTGATCAGCGTCGCGACCCGCCTGTTCCAGCAGCGTGGCTATCACGCGATCGGGCTGGCCGAGATCCTGGCGCTGTCGGAAACACCCAAGGGCTCGCTTTACCATCATTTTCCAGGGGGAAAGCCCGAACTGGCCGAAGCCTGCGTTGCGCGGATCGCGGAATCCTCGCTCGCCGCGATCGACCGGCTGTCGGGCAGCGGGCTCGATATGATCGGATTCTTGCGGCGTCTGTCCGAGGTAACGGCGGCGTGGCTGCAGCGAACCGATTGGCTCGATGGCTCGCTGCTCGCGGTGATCGGGCAGGAGCAGGGCGGGGCCAATGGCCCGCTCAGCGAGGCGGTACGGATCGCCTATCAGCGGATCGAGATGCGGCTGGCGCGCTGGCTGATGGCCGAAGGCATCGCGGTGGCGCGCGCGCGCGACATGGCCGCGACGATCATCGCCGCGCAGGAAGGGGCGCTGGTGCTCGCGCGCAGCCGCCATGACGCCGCGCCGGTTACCCTGGTCAGCGATATGCTGTGCAGCATGGTCGAGCGTGGATAGCTCGATTTTCCGCGCTTTTTCGTGGCTGGACCGATCGGTCCGGTCAGCATTCCCCTTGGCCTAGCGGTTTCGTCATGCGCTCGTGACGCCGCTGCATCGGGGCACGAAACAGGGCAAAAGGCCAGGCAGAAGGAGAGGCGATCATGACCATTCAAGCATTGCGGACCCCGGATGAGGCGTTCGCCGCCGTACCGGATTTCGACTATCCGGTGCACTATGCCGATGATCTGCCGGGCTATGAGGGACTGCGCGCCGCCTGGATCGACGCCGGGCCTGCCGATGCGGACCGCGTTTTCCTCTGCCTGCACGGCGAACCGAGCTGGTCGTTCCTCTATCGCCGGATGATCCCTGTCTTTCTTGAAAGCGGGGCAAGGGTGGTCGCGCCCGATCTCTTCGGCTTCGGCCGTTCGGACAAGCCGGTCAGGCAGCAGGATTACAGCTTCGACTTTCACCGCAACCATCTGTTGCGGCTGGTCGAGCGGCTCGAGCTTCGCAACATCACTCTGGTGGTCCAGGACTGGGGCGGGCTGCTGGGGCTGACGCTGCCGGTGGACGCCGGTTTTGCAGCGCGCCTCTCGCGGCTCATCGTGATGAACACCGGGATAGGGCAGGGCGAAAGCCCCGGCCCCGGTTTCGATGCGTGGAAGAATTACGCCCTCTCGACGCCCGATCTTCCGGTAGGGCGGATCATCGCGCGCGGCACGCCGCATCTGACCGAACAGGAGATCGCCGCCTATGACGCGCCCTATCCGGGGCCGGAATACAAGGCGGGGGCGCAGGTCTTTCCCGCGCTGGTGCCCGTTTCGCCCGACATGCCGGGCGTCGAGCATGGCCGGGCGGCGGCGCGGTTCTGGTCCGAACGATGGTCGGGCGAGAGTTTCATGGCGGTCGGCGCGGCGGACCCGGTGCTGGGCACAGAGCCGATGGCGCGGCTCCGATCGCTGATCCGCGGATGCCCCGAACCGATGATCATTCCCGATGGCGGCCATTTCGTGCAGGAATGGGGGGAACAAATCGCCCGCGCCGCGCTTGCAGCTTTTGGCGACCTGCCGCCTGCCTGATCGAGAGAGGATCATCGATGACCGAGACCAGCACCCCCCGCCGGATGCGCGCCAGCGATTTCGACCCGCATATCCTCGAGATTTTCGATGGCTATGTGCACGGCAAGCTGAGCAAGCGCGAATTCATCTGGCAGGCCGGGCGTTATGCGGCAGCGGGCGTGACGGGTGCGATGATCCTGAGCCAGTTGAGCCCCGATTATGCGCTCGCGCAGCAGGTCGCGCCCGACGATCCGGCGATCCGCACCGAGCGGGTGGAGTACAAGAGCCCCGAGGGGCATGGCACGGTAAAAGGTCTGATGGCCTGGCCCGCCAGCGCGAAGGGCAAACTGCCTGCCGTGCTCGTGGTGCACGAAAATCGCGGGCTCAATCCGTATATCGAGGATGTCGTACGGCGTCTGGCCAAGGCGGGCTATCTGGCGCTTGGCCCTGACGGCTTGACGTCATTGGGCGGCTATCCCGGGACCGATGACGAGGGCCGCACAATGCAGGCCTCGCTCGATCCGGCGAAGCTGATGGAGGATTTTTTCGCCGGCTTCGAATTCCTGCGCGATCACAAGCAGAGCACGGGCAAGGTCGGCGTCACCGGCTTCTGCTATGGCGGCGGCGTTTGCCATGCTCTGGCTGTCGCCTATCCCGATCTCGCCGCCGCCGCGCCGTTTTACGGACGCCAGGCCAGGCCCGAGGAGGTTCCCGCGATCAAGGCACCGCTGCTGATCCACTTTGCCGAGAATGACGAGCGGGTGAACGCCACCTGGCCGGCCTGCGAGGCAGCGCTCAAGGCGAACAACAAGGTCTACGAAGCGCATTTCTATCCGGGCACCAGCCATGGCTTCCACAATGACACCACCCCGCGCTACGACGAGGCGGCGGCGAAGCTCGCCTGGGAGCGGACGCTGGCGCATTTCAGCAAATATCTGAAAGCGTGACCCATCGCGCGCCGCCACGCTTGGACAATCTGTCGCATTGTGGCATCCTGCCCCCTGTCATAGACATGTGACAGGGACCGGCCGCTGGCCGGCAAGCCCCGCCACAGGTTCGGCGGCGGAGCGAGACGGGAGATCGCGCCGATGTTCGACGGTTTCGACGCGCTGTTGCTGGCGCGGATCCAGTTCGCCTTCACGGTGAGCTTCCACTTCATCTTCCCGGCCTTCTCTATCGGGCTTGCGAGCTATCTCGCGGTGCTCGAGGGGCTGTGGCTGAAGACGAACGACGACACCTATCTCGACCTGTTCAAATACTGGCGCAAGATCTTCGCGATCGCCTTTGCCATGGGCGTCGTTTCGGGCATCGTGATGTCCTATCAGTTCGGCACCAACTGGTCGGTCTTTTCGGACAGGACCGGACCGGTGATCGGCCCGCTGATGGCATACGAGGTGCTCACCGCCTTCTTCCTCGAGGCCGGGTTCCTCGGCGTCATGCTGTTCGGCATGGACAAGGTGGGCCGCAAGCTGCACTTCACCGCGACGCTGATGGTCGCGGTCGGCACCTTCATCTCCGCCTTCTGGATCCTCAGCGTCAACAGCTGGATGCAGACCCCCACCGGCTATGAGATCGCCGCCAATGGCCAGTTCGTGCCGGGCGAGAGCTGGCTGGCGATCATCTTCAACCCCAGCTTCCCCTATCGGCTCGTCCATACGGTGATGGCGGCGTACCTCACCACCGCGTTCGTCGTCGGCGCGGTCGGTGCGTATCACCTGCTCAAGGACAAGGCCGATCATCGCGCGCAGCGGATGTTCTCGATGGCGATGTGGATGGCAGCTTTGGTCGCCCCCTTGCAGATCTTTGCGGGCGATATGCACGGGCTCAACACGCTCGAGCATCAGCCGGCCAAGGTCATGGCGATGGAGGGGCATTACCAGAGCCATCCTGATGGCGCGCCGCTGATCCTGTTCGGCATCCCGAACAGCGCCGAGCAGCGCGTCGACTATGCGGTGCAGATCCCCAAGGCGTCGTCGCTGATCCTCAAGCACGATCTCGACGCGCCGCTTAACGGGCTCGATACCGTGCCCGAAGCCGAGCGGCCCCCGGTCGGCATGGTGTTCTGGTCGTTCCGCGTGATGGTCGGCATCGGCTTTGCGATGCTCGGGATCGGGATGTTCAGCCTGCTCGCGCGGGTGCGAGGCCGGCTGTACGACTGGCCGTGGCTGCACCGGCTGGCGATGGTCATGGGGCCATCGGGCTTTGTCGCGGTGATCGCCGGCTGGATCACGACCGAGGTCGGCCGCCAGCCCTATACGGTGTATGGCCTGCTGACTACGGCGGACAGCGTCTCGCCGCTCGCCGCTCCTGCGGTCGGGGCATCGCTGGTCGCGTTCATTGTCACCTATTTCATCATGTTCGGGGCAGGGACCGCCTACATCCTGAAATTGATGAGCAAGCCCGCGACCGGGCACGAGGAAGCCGCCGCATCGGGCCCGCTGCGCAGCGCCGGGATCACGCCCGCGTCCGCCGACAGCACACAGCGCGGCCGCAGCGGCACCATGATGGAGGAGGGGGCATGACCATCGACCTCACCATCGTCTGGGCGTTCATCATCGCCTTTGCCGTGTTCGCCTATGTGGTGATGGACGGGTTCGATCTCGGCATCGGCATCATCTTTCCGGCGCTCGGGCGCGGGGCAGAGCGCGACAAGGCGATGAATTCGGTCGCCCCGGTCTGGGACGGCAACGAAACCTGGCTGGTGCTGGGCGGGGGAGGGCTGCTCGCCGCGTTCCCGCTCGCCTATGCGATCATCCTGCCCGCGATCTATCCGCCGATCATCGCGATGCTGCTCGGCTTGGTGCTGCGAGGCGTGGCGTTCGAGGGCCGCTGGCGCGATCCCAGTCACCAGCCGTTCTGGGATTTTGCGTTCACTGCGGGATCGCTTGTCGCTGCCTTTGCGCAAGGCGTGACGCTGGGCGCGCTTCTGCAGGGGGTCGAGGTCGAAGGGCGCGCCTATGCCGGCGGCTGGCTCGACTGGCTCAGCGCCTATTCGGTGCTCACCGGCATCGGCACGGTGATCGGCTATGGCCTGCTCGGCTCGACCTGGCTGATCATGAAGACCGAAGGCCCGGTGCAGGATCACGCCTTCCGGATGAGCTGGAAGCTGTTTCCCGCAACCCTCGCCGCGCTCGGCGCGGTCAGCCTCTACACCCCATTTCTGGAGGCCGAATATTTCGCGCGCTGGTTCACTTTCCCCAGCGTGCTGTTCTCGGCGCAGGTGCCGCTGCTCGTCGCCGTCATCGCTTTCCTGCTGTTCCGCTCGCTGCGGCTGCGCCACGATTATGCGCCGTTCCTGCTGACGCTGGGTCTGTTCCTGCTAGGCATGATCGGGTTGGGGATCAGCATGTTCCCCTATGTCGTGCCCGACGAGGTGACGATCTGGGACGCGGCGACGCACCCCAGCAGCCAGGCGTTCATGCTGGTGGGCACCCTGTTCATCGTCCCGCTGATCATCGGCTATACCGCCTGGGCTTACTGGGTGTTCCGCGGCAAGGTGGGGGACGAGGGCTATCATTGATGCTTGGCGATAGCGATGATCCCGATCGCGGCGACGCCCGGCCGCTCGGCCAGAAGCTCGGCTGGATGGCGGCGCTCTGGTTGATCTCGGTCGGAGTCGTCGGGACGGTTGCCTATGCGATCAGATGGTGGATAAACGGCTGACCCCTAACGCGAGTCCGCCGCTCCATGTCGATCGAGAAACACTATATCAGCGCCAATTCCCTGCTCGAAGACAGCTATCGCCTGGCGATGCAGGTCATCGAGAGCGGGTATCAGCCGACGCATATCGTCGGCATCTGGCGCGGTGGCGCGCCGGTGGGCATCGCGGTGCAGGAGTTGCTCGAATATCATGGCGTCGATGCCGACCATATCGCGATCCGCACCGCGAGCTATTACGGCATCGACCAGCAGAGCAAGGACGTGCGCGTCTATGCTCTCGGCTATCTTGTCGACACGCTCAGCCCCGAGGACCGGCTGCTGGTGGTCGACGACGTGTTCGACAGCGGCAAGTCGATCCAGGCCTTCATCCACGAACTCGCCGCCAAGTGCCGCTACAACATGCCGCACGACTGGCGGATCGCGACCGTCTATTACAAGCCCTCACGCAACCAGACCGACATGACGCCCGATTATTACGTGCACGAGACCGAGCAATGGCTGGTCTTCCCGCACGAGATCGTGGGCCTCAGCGTCGAGGAAATCCGCATGCACAAGCCCGGGGCGGGGATCATATTGGGGGAGTGAAGCGGGTTGTCTGGTTCGTCATTCCCGCGAACGCGGGAATCCCGCTTCCTGGTTGGTGAGAATAGCGGGACCCCCTGAGTTCACGGAACAAGTGCAACACCTGCTAAGATGGTGTTGCCGGTGCTGCTCAAGCAGCAGGATTTCTACGACCTGACCTGGGCCTATCTCGAGCGCGCGCATGCCGACCATGTCCGCCATGTCGAGATCTTCTTCGATCCGCAGGGCCATACCGAACGCGGCGTGCCGTTCGCTGATGTCATCATCGGCATTTCGGACGCGCTGGCCGATGGCGAGAAGCAATGGGGGATCACGTCGCGGCTGATCCTATGCTTCCTGCGCCATCTCGACGAGGCAAGCGCCGAGGCGACGCTCGACGAGGCTATTCCCTATCTCGACAGGATCGCAGGCGTGGGTCTCGATTCTTCCGAAGTCGGCCACCCGCCGAGCAAGTTCCGCAACGTCTTTGCCCGCGCGCGCTCGCTGGGGCTCAAGGTCGTCGCGCATGCCGGCGAGGAAGGACCGCCCGAATATGTTCACGAGGCGCTCGACATCCTCCATGTCGACCGGATCGACCATGGCAATCGCGCGCTCGAGGACGAGGGGCTGGTCCAGCGGATCGTAAGCGAGGGCATGACGCTTACCGTCTGCCCGCTGTCGAACCTGAAACTGTGCGTGATCGACGAGATCGCCCAGAGCCCGGTCAAGCGCATGCTCGAGTCCGGCATCCGCGCGACTGTCAATTCGGACGATCCCGCCTATTTCGGCGGCTATGTGAACGCCAATTACCGAGCGATCGCCTCCGCGCTCGATCTCGGCCGCGCCGAGCTGCGCACGCTCGCGGCAAACAGCTTCAGCGGGTCGTTCCTCGACGAGGAGGCGAAAGCGCATCTGCTGGCCGAGATCGACCATTACGACGCGCATTTCGCCTGATCGTATCGCTCAGCGTTCGCTGAGATAATAGCGCTCGACCTCGGCCAGATTGTCGTCGAGCTGATAGACGATCGGCTGGCCGGTCGGGATTTCCAGACCCGTGATCGCGTCGTCGGCAATGCCCGACAGGTGCTTGACCAGCGCGCGCAGCGAATTGCCGTGCGCCGAGATGATCACGCGCTTGCCCGCCTCGAGCTCGGGTGCGATGCGGCTTTCCCAATAGGGCAGCACGCGCGCGATCGTGTCCTTCAGGCTCTCGGTATTGGGGATCGCGATCCCGGCATAGCGGCGGTCCTTCGACAGGTCGAATTCCGATCCGGCGTCGAGCGGCGGCGGCGGAATGTCGAAGCTGCGGCGCCAGATATGCACCTGCTCGTCGCCGTGCTTGGCCGCGGTCTCGGCCTTGTCGAGGCCGGTCAGCCCGCCATAATGGCGCTCGTTCAGCCGCCAGTCCTTCTCGACCGGCAGCCACAGCCGCTGCATCTCTTCCAGCGCCAGGTTCAGCGTCTTGATCGCGCGGGTCTGCAGCGAGGTGAAGGCGATGTCGAAATCTAGCCCCTTGTCGCGCATCAGCCGCCCGGCGGCGCGCGCTTCCTCCGCGCCCTTCTCGGTCACGTCGACATCCCACCAGCCGGTGAAGCGGTTTTCCAGATTCCATTGCGACTGGCCGTGACGGATAAGGACAAGCTGCGGCATTTCGGGCGTCTCCTGTTGCGATTGCGTGCGCGTTTAGCGCAGGCGCTGCCCCGCGCAACCCCCGTTCTCTATCGTCATTCCCGCGAACGCGGGAATCCCGCTTTGGCAGAGCAGGCGTGCAGGAAGCGGGACCCCCGCCTTCGCAGGGGTGACGAGCAATCTTGTGTTCGTGGGCCGTCAGATCCGCTCGAAGCGCACCTTCAGTCCGTCGCGCGGCTGGGGGATCGGCCAGGCCTGCCATTCAGGGGCATAGCCCGGCTCGGTCACGATGCGGTGCTGGCTCAGGATATGGTGCAGCAGCACCTTGATCTGCATATAGGCAAAGTGCAGCCCCAGGCACATGTGCGCGCCGCCGCCGAAGGGCACCCAGGCATATTTGTGCCGGTTGCGCGTCGCTTCGGCGGTAAAGCGCATCGGGTCGAACCGGTGCGGCTCGGGCCAGTGCTCTTCCTGCTTGTGGGTAAAGGCCGCGCTGATGCTGACCGGGGTTCCGGCAGGGATGCGATAGCCGCCGAACTCGAAGTCCCTGAGCGCGCGGCGCGGGGTGGAAGGCACCGGCGGGATCAACCGCAGCGCTTCCTTGAATGCCATTTCGGTGAGCTCGAGATCGGGCAGCGAATCATAGGGCATCGGGGTGCCCGCAGGCGCATGCTCGAGCAGTTCGGCGCGAATCCTGTCCTGCCATTCGGGGTGCCGCGCGAGCAGCCAGATCAGCGAACTCGCCGAAGACGTGATGGTGTCGTGCGCCGCCATCATCAGGAAGTTCATGTGATCGACCACCTCGTCGGTGGTGAGCAGGCTGCCGTCGTCGCGGGTGGCGCGGCAGAACTGGCTGAACATGTCCGGCCCCTGCTGCTCACGGCGCTTCTGCACCTCGGGGGTGAAATAATCGACCAGGAACTTCCGCCCCGCGACGCCCCGGCCCATCTTGGTGAAGGGCAGCGGACGGCGGACCACCCCGATCGAGGCCTGCACCATGTCGACAAACGCCTTGTTGATCTTGTCGGCTTCGGGCCCCCAGGGAATGCCCAGGAAAGACGTTGCCGCAAGGTCGAGCGTCAACTTCTTGATTTCACTGTAGAACAGGATGTCGCGGTTCGACCATTCTGCGACGCGCGCGGCGATGCCTTCGTTGAGCTTTTCCGAATAGTGCCGCATCGGGCCGGGCTTGAACGCGATGGAGAGCGCTCGGCGGTCGGCGCGGTGATGGTCGAAATCCATCAGCATCAGCCCGCGCGGAAACAGCAGGTTGAGCACCGGACCCCAGCCCTGTTCGGACGAGAACAGCTTGTCGCGGTCGAACAGCACCAGCTCGTTGGCATCGGCCCCGAACAGCGCGACCTGGCGGCGGCCAAAGGCATTGGTGCGATAGACCGGTCCGTATTTCTCCCGCATCTCGTTGCCGAACTTCTCGGGATCGGCGAGCATCCTGAAGGTGACGCCGACGACCGGCAGGCCATCCTCGCCCGGAATATGATCGAGCGATCCCGGGCCGGGCATGCGCGTCCAGTGCGGATTGCCGCTGTCGCGCTGGATGGTGTGATCGGGGAACATCTCGCGCGGGGGAGCAATCACGGTGGCCATGGGGGAATCCTCTGCTCGGTTTTGATCGCTCCATAAAATATCAACTGACATGGATGTT
This sequence comes from Blastomonas sp. UPD001, assembly GCF_003426715.1. NCBI lineage: Bacteria > Pseudomonadati > Pseudomonadota > Alphaproteobacteria > Sphingomonadales > Blastomonadaceae > Blastomonas > Blastomonas sp. UPD001. The sequence continues at coordinate 1,181,620 of NZ_QKVT01000001.1, read as the reverse complement.
AGCAAGCGATCCGTCGCATCCGAACCGCCATTCATCGTTAATTCAACTGGGGGCTTCCATGAACGAAACATCGGAGCCCCGCTCCGGCGGCCCGCCGCGCCCGGATTGCGGCTTAGGGGATGATGCGTTGAACCCTGTTTCCTTCCTGCAGAATGCGCGCGCCGGCGCGCTTCGCATTGCAACCCTGGCGCTGGGCGCGGCGTCGCTGTCCGCCTGTGCTTATGGCTATGGTGACTATGGCGGCTATGGCAGCCCGGCTTCACGCCGCCGCCGCGCGCCGAGCGACCGCCACGGGCAGAACGGCCGCAGCGCCCGCCGCAGATGATCGAGCGGACCTCGCCGCGCGGCCCTGCCAGCGTCCCCAATCGCGATGGGGTGCGACAGCAGGACGTGCGCGAAGACTGACGCTGGAGGGTTTTAACCGGGGCGGGTGACACCATGGGCTTGTGACCCGCCCCGAAAGCCCTATTCTTGAGGGCATGACGCTTTTTTCGCTTCTCGACCAGTCGGTGCGCTTTGCCGATGTCCCCGCCCAGGCTGCGCTGGAGGCGACACTCGAAGCGGCGCGGCTCGCCGATTCGCTCGGCTATCACCGGCTCTGGGTGTCCGAACACCATGCCAGCCGCTTCCTGTGCGGCAGCGCGCCGGAAATCCTGATGGCAGCCATCGGGGCGCATACGAAGCGCATCCGGCTCGGCTCGGGCGGCGTCATGCTGCCGCACTACAGCGCCTACAAGGTTGCCGAGCAGTTCGCGGTGCTCAGCAATCTCTATCCGAACCGGATCGATCTGGGGGTCGGTCGGGCCCCGGGCGGCGAGATGCGCGTCGCCGCAGCATTGTCCGCCCCGCACCCGCCATCGTTTCGCGAGTTTCCGCAACAAGTCGCTGATCTGGTTGGGTATCTCGGCGGTGACCTGACCGAGCCAAGGCTGAGTCCCGAGCCCGCGGGCGATGTCCCGGTCTGGATCCTCGGCACCAGCCCCGACAGTGCGATGCTGGCAGGTGCGCTCGGCCTGCCTTACGCGCTCGCGCTGTTCATCAATCCGCAAGCCGGCCCCGAGCTCACCGATCTGTATCGCCGCCATTTCCGGCCGAGCGCGCAGCTCGCCGAACCCTATGTGATGTTCGCGACCACCGCCTTTGCCTGCGACGATGCCGGCTATGCCGAGCTCCTGCGCAAGAACTACTTTCTCAACATCGCACGGCTGCTCGGCGGCGGGACGCAGCCGGCGGTGTCGCCCGAGGAAAGCCGCGACATCGGTTTTACCGAGCGCGAGGCAATGATCATCGGCGCGCAGGCGCGGATCGCCGCCTTCGGCACGCCCGACGCGGTGCGAAGCAAGGTGCTGGCGCTGGCCGAAGCCTTTGGCGCCGATGAGGTGATGATCTCGTGCAACGCCTATCACCAGCACGACCGGCTGCGCGCGATCGAGCTGTTCGCGCAGAGCATGGCGCTGGCCGAAGCGGCCTGACGTCATGCCGCCGGCCTTTCCCGATTTCTGCGCCGAGCAAGCGCTGCCGTTCAGCGATGGCGAGGCCCTGGTGATCGACAAGCCGGCGGGGCTGCCGGTGAGCCGCCCGCGCAAGGGCGGGCGCAGCCTCGAGGACTTCCTCCCCGCGCTGCGCTTCGGCTTCCAACGCGAACCTCAGCCGGTGCACCGGCTCGATCAGGACACGTCGGGATGCCTGTTGCTGGCGCGCCATGCCAAGGCGCTGAAGCGCTTCGGCGCGGCCTTTGAAAGCGGTGCGGTGAGCAAGGTCTATTGGGGCGTGATCGAAGGCTTGCCGGAAGAACAGAGCGGCACCATCGACCTGTCGCTCGCCAAGACGAGCAGCGCAGCCGACGGCTGGCGGATCGTGCCATCGCCGGAGGGGAAGCGTGCGGTGACGCACTGGCGGCAGATCGTGACGGTCGAGGGAAGGACGCTGATCGAGTTCCGTCCGGAAACGGGCCGCACGCACCAGATCCGCGTGCACGCGCTGCACGGCCTGGGCCAGCCGCTTGTCGGCGACCCGGTCTATGGCCGCAGCGATCCGGCGGGGATGATGCTCCACGCCGCGCGCCTCACGCTGCCGCGCGACGGCAAGCCGCCGATCGCCGCCAGCGCTCGCTTGCCCGATCGTTTTCGCAAGCTGGGCTTTGCCGAGCCGGAGGATGTTGATGGCTGATATCCATATCCCCGACCATGCCATTGTTTCCGAACGATTCATCACCGCATCCGGGCCCGGTGGGCAGAATGTCAACAAGGTGGCGACGGCGGTGCAGTTGCACGTCAACATCTTCGCGCTCGGCCTGCCGCCGCTGGTGTACAGCCGTTTGCGCGCGCTCGCGGGCAGCCGGATCAATCAGGATGGCGAGCTGGTGATCCAGGCGCGCAGCCACCGCACGCAGGAGGCGAACCGGCGCGAGGCGCGCGAACGGCTTGCCGCCTTGCTCGCCGAAGCGCATGATCTGCCGGCGGTTCGCGCCAAGTCGCGCCTCAACCGGGTCGGCAAGACCGAGCGGCTGGCAGGCAAGAAGAACCGTTCCACCATCAAGAAGAATCGCGGCCGCGTGAGCTTCGATTGACTCCCAATTATCGGACTTAAACCCATGTATGCATTCGATATCGACCCCGACGCTCCCAAGGCACAGCTATATGACGACCTGCATTCTGCCGCCATGGCGCTGGTCGAGGGCGAGCCCGACGGTATCGCGAACATGGCCAATGTCGCGGCGCTGATCTGGCAGTTCCTGCCCGATCTCAACTGGTCGGGCTTCTATCGCATGGTCGAGGACGAGCTGGTGCTCGGCCCGTTCGTCGGCAAGCCCGCGTGCATCCGCATCGCCTTGGGCAGCGGCGTGTGCGGCACGGCGGCGGCCAGCGGCGAGACGCAGCGGGTCGAGGACGTCCATGCCTTTCCCGGCCATATCGCGTGCGATGCGGCGAGCCAATCCGAACTGGTCGTTCCGGTTCTACACGACGGCCAGGTCACGCATGTCATCGATCTCGACAGCCCCCGCACTGGACGGTTCGACGCCGAAGATCAGGCCGGGATCGAGCGGCTGGCCAGGAGCCTGGCCGGGCGGATTTAACCCGGCCTTTACCCTGACGCCGCGTCTTGCCCCAAATTGAAACAGGGGCGTCGCTGCGCGCCGGTTTTACATTCGCGCAATGGTGCGCTCGCCTTGCAAATGCTAACAAAGGCTTAACAAATCCGGGCCGGAATGCGCCATGATGCGCATAGCCGATCCGGATCGCCTGGTGTTTGCCCAAGGGGAGTTAACCATGAAGAGCCGCGCCTTTGCTATGATGCGCCATGCCGCGATCGGAGCCAGCCTGCTGGCGGTCGCTGCCACTGCCATGCCCGCGCAAGCCGCCGATTCGGCCCTCAAGCGCGCGGCATCGGGCTGGTTTGCGCTGAGCCAGGCCAGCGCGCTCAAGGGCACCGCGGTAGTGCGTCCCGGCTATGGCCTGCGCTTCCCCGTCGGAGCGCCGGCCTATGTGCGCCCGTTCCGCGGCTTCATCCTGCCCCGTGTCTGGATCGCGCCGACCTATTACATCGCCAACTGGCAAGGCTATCGCCTGCCGCGTCCGGCGCCGGGCTATGGCTGGTCGCGCTATTATGACGATGCGGTGCTGACCGATCGCCAGGGCCGGGTCTATGACACGGTCCAGGGCGTCAACTGGCAGGCCGCGCCGGGAACGGCGACCACGGTGGTGCAGCAGACCTATTCGCCCGATTATGACCCCTATAATTACGACGACAGCCTGCTGCCTTGCGGGCAACCGCATCGCCGGACGCGGCAACCGCACTGGCGGAACGCTGATCGGCGCGGGCGTCGGCGCGCTCGCGGGCATGCTGATCGACAAGGCCGAGGATCGCGAGCGCTGCAAGCGCCTGCTCGCGCAGCAGGGCGCGGTGGCTCCGGGCCAGCCCGGCGGTTATCCGCCGCCGCCTCCGGGCTATTATTACTATTACCCGCCGCCGATCGTCACGACGATCACGATCACCCCGGGCAGTTGCAACTGCAACGAGACCGTGGTGGTGACCGAGGGTGCACCCGCGCATCATGCTCCGGTGGTGCATCACCGCAGCAAGAACGTGCGCGTCTATCGCAAGTGATGTTTAGCCGCTGACCGGCGTGTCGACATAGCCGGTCAGCCCCCAGGGATTGTAGGGGCCGAGCACGAGCTGCTCGAACGTGCCCATGCCGCTCTCGCCATCGCTGGTGGTGACGCGGCAAAGGATCTGCACGTGCAGATTGCCCATATCGGGCGCGAGCGGATCGAGCGCTGCGAGCTCGAAATCCTCGCGCTCGACCGCCAGCGCGCCGTGGTGAAGGCCATGGCCCCAGCGCGGGCAGGTATAGCCCAGGCCCCGCATCTGGAAGCGTTGCACGGGCTCGAACCTCACGGTCAGCGGCCCGTTCTCGGTTTTGATGGCAAGCTCGCCGCCCGACGGCCAGCGGGTGCCCGGCTGGTGATGCGTGACCATGCGCGCGGCGGGGGTCTCGGCAAAGCCGTCATGCGCCGCGCCATCGGGCGCGATCGCCGCGCGCGTGTTCCAGGGCGTGCCGCTGCGGTGCGCGTTGACGTGGAAGAACAGGCTGCGCGTTTCCAGATTGACCGGGGTCCATTGCCAGAAGAAGCACGGCTGGCGGCTGGCCGAATGCGGCTGCATGTCTGCCGCGCCCACTGGCCGCACGCCCCAGCTGCGGTCGCGCGTGCCGCTGCATCCGGGCGCGACCTCGATCCGCTCGCCATCGACCTCGATCCAGCCGGTATAATGGCCGTTCTGCGTCATCCGGGTATAGTCCATGAAGGTGCGCGGACCGTTGCGGAAGGTGAAGCGCGGCTCCTCGATGGGGAAGGCGCGCCCGGTAAAGATGAGGTCCGCCCTGATCCCCTCGCCATCGACCTGCACACGCAGCAGCTTGAGCGGCTCGATGACCTCGATCCGGATCGGTCCCACCTGGAGGTCCATCCGCTCCATACCGAGTTCGCGCGAGGCGTGAAGATTGTGCTGCACGCCATTGCGAATGCACGAGAAACTGGCATCCGCGATATCGAGATGCGGGTAGACGCCAAAAGCCAGCGCGAAAAATCCGCTGCCGTCGGGATTGTAGCCGTTGAAGAAATAGCGGTCATAGAAATTGCGGTCGGTGCCCGAATAGGCAATCGGTTCGGCGGTCTGGTGCAGCGGAAAGTCATCACCCTTGGTCAGCATGGGCTTGTCTCCGCTCGCTTTTCCGAGTGGCGCAGCAGCGCGCCGATGCTGTCATGATCGCGCGCGAGGCTGCACGCGCCGCGCGCCATGGACAGGAAATTGGCATCGCCGCGCGCGGTGCGCTCGACAAAGGCGGCGCTGAACACCGCCGTCGACAGGCCCGACAGCGCGCCGATGCGGTAATCGTCCCAGATGTCCGCACGCGACCGCGCGACGCCCAGCCGTGTCATCTCGGTGCAGTAGAGCTCGACCAGTTCGTCCTCATGCGCGCGGCGCATATCGCCGCCGATGCCGGTGCCGAGAAAATAGCCCAGATCGCTGGTGCCGCCGCCGATGCCGCAGGTCTGCCAGTCCACCACCGCCATGGGTTCTTCGCCGCCGCGAATGTCGAACAGCATGTTGTCCAGCCGATAATCACCATGGACGATGCAGCGCGTTGCCGGAGTGAACTGGAACCAGGTGGCGCAATGCGCTGCGAGCTGCTCGCAGATGTCGAGATATTCGGGTTCGATCTGGCCGGCATAGCGGTCGCGGAACATGGCCTGCGCGCCCGGATAGGCCTGGATGATCCATTCGCGCGCCGCTACATCGGGTTGCAGCCAGTCTTCGTCCAGCATCGCCAGCCCCTCGGTGGAGGCGTGCAGCAGCGCCATCTGACGGATCGCGGCGCGCGCCTGGTTGAGCGTGCAGGGTGCCAGTTGGTTGCCGACCTGCGCCGGGCTCAGGTCCTCGAAGAGCAGGATGAAGTTGCTGCCCGTATCGTCGATCTGCGCGCAATAGGCCCTGGGCACGCGCATCGGGATCAGCGGGGCGACGCGGGCATAGAAATTGACCTCATGCAGGTAGAGCCGCAGCTGCGCCGCCGTCGCGCGGCTGGTAGCATCGCGCGAGGGCAGCTTGGCGGCTACCGAGCCGGGGGCGTGCGGGGCGGGGCGATCATAGCTGAGGGCGATCCTGACCGTATCGCCGACCTGGCCGGTGCCGATCGGCGCGACGTCGATTGATGCGATCTGTGCGCCATCGAGCGCGTTGGCCGTGTCGAGCGCAGACTGCAACCAGTCGCGGCTGATGTCTTCCGCCCGGGTAGGAAAACCCTGCATCGCTCTCCTTTCCGCCGGATCGCGTCCGGCGTCTGTTTAATCGCACGATTAAACGAGCGTGGGCGAATTGCAATCGGGCATTTCAAGGAGAGAGCGTGTGTCCCGGCTCAGGCGAGCTCGCTGGCCAGGCGCGCCTGCATCTGGTGCACCATCGGGTGCATCGCCTGGACTTCGGCAAATCCCAGCCGGTCCGCCTCGAGCGATCTTTCCAGCCGCACCAGCCGATCGAGCAGATGCTGTGTTTCGTGCACCAGTCGCTGTGCCTCGGCGGGCAGGCGGGCGACGACAAAGGGATCGCTGCTGCTGCATTTGCCGAGCGAGCGGCTGCGCCCGCGCAGCTGGTGCTCGGAAAGCTCGCCGGCAAAAAAAGCCTTCTGGTTGAGCAACCAGGCGATCGAGTGCATCAGCCGCGTGGTCACGCGCAAAGACTCGCACGACATGTCGATGCGGATCTCGTCCTGCTGCGCGACTCCCTGCTGCTCGGCCGTCAGTTCGAAATAGGAGCGAGCCTCGTCGGCCAGCACCATCGCCTCGACATAGAGCGACTCGACCAGCTTGGCGGTGAAAGGGGATTGAACGCTTTCCATGGGCGTTATCTGCCAAATCCGCGCGGGACTGCACAGCGCAAAGACATGGTTAAGCCGCCAATCCGGGGCTTTGTGTCAAGTCGGAACACCCGTCCCGTCAGGCGTGAACCCGCTCAGGCGATGATATCGGGGATCAGATAGTCTTCGAGGATCGCGATCTGGTCGCGGAGCAGCAGCTTGCGCTTCTTGAGCCGAGCCAGCTGCAGCATGTCGGGCGTGCCGCCGTTGCTGAGCGCGACGATGGCATGATCGAGGTCGCGATGTTCGATGCGCAGCGAGGCCAGCTTCTGCCGGACTTCTTCCTCTGTCACATCCGCGCCCTTTCCCCACCACAGCCCGGCCCGGAAAAGGCACGGAATCGCCATAGCGCAGGCACAAGGCCTGCCGGTTATCGCGGTTATGGAATGTTTCGCCGCAATGCAAGCGCGCCTGTGCATAACGCCACAGACAGGCCGGAAATTTTATGTTTAGATCATCCCCCCAAGATGAGAAGGCAACGAGTCGAAGGAGACATACATGCTGAACGACAGTCATACCGAAGCCCTCAAGGCCAAGCATGCTGGTATCGAACGGATGATCCACGACGAAGAACGCCGACCTGCGCCCGACACGGCGCTGATCGCCAAGCTCAAGAAGCAGAAATTGCGCATCAAGGAAGAGATCAGCCTGCATTGATCGGCTGATCTGATTACCGCGGTTGTCGGCCGGGGGGCCTGGCGACCGCAAAACCGCCCGGCGCGCCTGCAAGGTCTTTTGTCGACCGGGGGCAGAGCGCGCGTCGGGCGACGGGGGCGCAGCTTGCCGCTCTTATCGCAGCACCGCCAGCGGATCGACCAGCCGGACATCGTGCATCTGGTCGAGATAGGCCTCGTAATAGCCCTTGTGCGACGCTCCCACGACGGTGAGCATCCGCGTGCCCGGATAGCGGCCCAACACGTCGCGCATGTTCGCGACCATCCGCAGGTTCCGCGTTTCCCAGAAGCCCAGATACTGGCGACCAAAGCCCTGCGGCGAAGGATCGGCGAGTGCTGCGCCGAAATCCGATCTATAGGCCAGCATCGGGCCATCGGGTGCATTATAGGCGCGATACAGGTTCAGCATGCCATCGGGTTGCTCCAGGCGGGCCTCCAGCGCATCGCTCATCTGCCTGCGCATTCGGGTGGCCGGATTGTCCCAGGCGGTGGTGATGGCCTGTTCGAAGGCCTTGCTCTCGGCGGGGTCGCTGGGTGGGGGTGTATCGGCGCTGTGGTCATCCACGCTCCACAGCCGCTCCAGTCCGAGCTTCGCCGCCAAGGCCGCCGCGATCTGATAGGTCTCGTTTCGGCGTGCCAGCATCTTGTCGAGCGATGCGACCAGGGGCTCGGTCAGGCCATCGGCTGGCTTGCGGTCGCCGGGGGCCAATCGCAGCCATTGCACCATCGCCGAACCGGGTTCTCCCGCCGCGAGCAGGATCGCGGCGAGATGCCGCCGCTCGGCGGGCGATGGCGCCGCCGGCCAGTTTGCCAGCAGACGCTCGGCCTCGGCATTGGCGGCGGGCACGTCCAGCCCGGTCGCTGCGGCTGCCGCCGATGGGTCGAAGCAATAGTCCCTGACCGTTTCGGCATAACGCTGCGGATAGCGGCGAAGGCTGTCGCATTGCAGGCCCGACAGGTTCTCGGTCGCAATGGCGCTGGGCTTCCAGGCGGCGAGGCGATCGAGCAAGGGCGCGAGCAGGGCGCCCAGCTTTGCGGGCGTGATGTTGTCGGGCAACCCGGAAAGATGGGGTGTGGCGAGCACGAGCACCTCGTTCGGCGCACCCTGGGGCGGTCCCTTGAGCGTGTCGGGATGAAAGCCCTGCCGATAGTCCTGCGCCGCAACCGGCGCCGCAGCGGCGAGGCTCAGCGCAGCGGCGAAGGGGATGGCCCATGCAGGCCGACGGGTGTCACGCGAATGATCAGGCAAGGCAGCCTCCCAGCACATTGTGTATTGCTGTGTTGCTACACTGTAGCAATCAAGCCGTCCATCGCCAAATCACCCCCAAAACGGGTGGTTGCCCGGATGGCGCGCCGCGCCGCTGCGTGCTAGACCGCTGGCATGTCCGAAGCCCAGATCAACGCTACGCTTGCCGCCCGCAACATCCTGACCCGGCTCCACGATGTGATGGCCGCGCGCACCAACGCGCAGGCCAAGCTCAACCAGGTGGTCGACATCATCGGGGATTCGCTGAACAGCGAGGTGTGCTCGATCTATCTTTTGCGCGAAGGCGTGCTCGAGCTATTCGCGACGCGCGGCCTCAACCAGGAGGCGGTGCACGTCACCAAGCTGGCGCTCGGACAGGGGCTGACCGGCACGATCGCCAAGAATGTCGAGACGCTGAATCTGGCCGAGGCGACCGCGCATCCCGATTTCCAGTATCGCCCGGAAACCGGCGAGGAAAAGTTCCACAGCTTTGCCGGCGTGCCGATCGTGCGGATGGAGCGCGCGGTGGGCGTGCTGTGCATCCAGCATGTCGAGCCGCGCCGCTATCTCGAGGTCGAGATCGAGGCGATGCAGACGGTGGCGATGGTGCTGTCCGAATTGATCGCCAATGCCGGGCTTGTCGATGCGCAGGGGGCGTTCGACGGCGGTGCGGAGCTGACGCATTCGCAGCGCGAGATGGGCTTTCCGCTGGTCGCGGGGCTGGCCAGCGGCAAGGCGGTCTTCCACCAGCCGCGCATCACCATCGAGCATGTCGTCGCCGAGGATGTCGAGGCCGAGCGCCAGCGCGTCTATTCGGCCTTCATCAAGATGCGCGAGCAGATCGACAAGATGGCGAGCCAGGCCGAATTCGGTACCGGCGGCGAGCATGACGAGGTGCTCGAGACCTACAAGATGTTCGCCTATGACGAGGGCTGGTCGCGGCGGATCAACGAGGCGATCGACAGCGGCCTCACCGCCGAGGCCGCGATCGAGCGCGTGCAGCAGCGCACCCGCATGCGGATGCGGCAGATCGACGACCCGCTGCTCGCCGACCGGATGCACGATCTCGAGGACCTGTCCAACCGGCTGCTGCGCATCGTTTCGGGCCAGATCGGCACCGCCGCGCAGATGGGATTGAGGCAGGACACGATCCTGATCGCGCGCAATCTGGGTCCGGCCGAACTGCTCGAATATGACCGGCGGCGGCTCAAGGGCGTGATCCTCGAGGAAGGGTCGCTGACCGCGCACGTCACCATCGTCGCGCGCGCGATGGGCATCCCGGTGATGGGCCGGATGCGCAACATCCTGCACCAGGTGCGGCAGGACGACCATCTGCTGATCGACACCAACGAGAATTCGGTGCTCATCCGACCCGCACCGCAGGTGATCGAGGCGTTCGAGGCCAAGTTCCTGCGCAGCCGCGAAAAGCAGGCCGCCTATGCGGCGCTGCGCGATGTCGAGCCGCGCACCAGGGACGGAACGCGCATCGACGTGCTGATCAATGCGGGCCTGCGCGACGATATCGCGCATCTCGCGGTGACCGGGGCCGATGGGGTGGGGCTGTTCCGCACCGAGTTCCAGTTCCTCGTGTCCGCCACGCTGCCGCAGCGCGAAAGGCAGCTGCGGCTCTATCGCGACGTGCTCGAGGCGGCGGGCGAGAAGCCGGTGATCTTCCGCACCGTCGATATCGGCGGCGACAAATCCTTGCCCTATCTGCGCGAAGATGGACCGGGCGAGGAAAACCCCGCAATGGGTTGGCGCGCGGTGCGCGTCGCGCTCGAGCGCGACGGGCTGCTCAAGGTGCAGGCGCGCGCGCTGATCGAGGCGGCGGCCGGGCGCACGCTGAACGTCATGTTCCCGATGATCGCCGAACCCTGGGAGTTCGATGCGGCGCGCCAGGTGTTCGACGACCAGCTCCTGTTCCTGAAAGGGCGAAAGAAGCTGCTGCCCGACCGCATCCGGTTCGGCGCGATGCTGGAAGTGCCTGCGCTTGCCGAGACGCTCGACATATTGGGGCCGAAGATCGATTTCCTGTCGATCGGCACCAACGACCTGACCCAGTTCCTGCTGGCGGCGGATCGCGCACATCCCAAGCTCGCGCAGCGCTATGATTGGATCTCGCCCGCCATCCTGCGCTTCATCCGCCGCGTGGTGAAATCGGTCGAGCCGTACAGCATCGACCTGACCGTGTGCGGAGAAATGGGCGGGCGGCAGCTCGAGGCACTGGCGCTGCTTGCGGTGGGCATTCGCCGGCTGTCGATCACCCCTGCCGCGGTGGGGCCCATCAAGGCGATGGTACGCTCGCTCGACCTGCAGTCGGCGGCTGCGAAGATGGACGAGATGCTGGCTTATCCCCCTGCCAATATGCGCGAGGTGCTGCAGGATTGGGCCATTGCGCAGGGCGTGGAACTGGGCTGAGCCGCAATCCTTTGCGCTCGTGCTGGCATGTCACCGATGTTACACCTGTTTTCATGCCCCGGAAGGTTAAGAATCGGCCAATTGCGTTGACTTCGAGGTTGGTTCATGTTTCTCCCCCATGGAGCGAAACAGAATAACCGGGGCCACCCGGATCGGGAGCGCAAACGTGTCCGACACGGCCAATAACGCGAATGCTGCGTCATCCGACGATGGTGCGACGACGGGTGACCTGTTCCCCCCAGCGCATGTCGGTGAACGGCTGGCTGCGGCTCGTGTGGCGCACAATCTGGCGCTGAGCGATATCGCTTCGCGCACCCGCATCCCGATGCGCCATCTCGAGGCGATGGAAGCGGGCAAGTTCGAGACGCTGCCCGGTCGCACCTATGCGATCGGCTTCGGCAAGGCCTATGCGCGCGCGGTCGACCTGCCCGAAGAGGAGATTGCCCAGCAGATTCGCGTCGCGCTGGGCGGTGCGTCGCATGTCCCCACGCGCGAGGTCACCCAGTTCGATCTCGACGAGCCGAGCAAGGTCCCGTCCGCCAAGCTGGCGCTGCTCGCCGCGGTGACGGGGGCGGTGATCCTGCTCGCCGGTTTCGGAATCTGGCGCAGCTATCTGTTCCCGGCGGCCAATGTCGAGGAACTCGCCCAGGCGGCCGACGCGGCATCGGCGAGCGATGCGGCGCCCGCCAGGCCCAGGCCTGCTGGCGCGGTGTCGACGGCGCCGGCGGTCGATCCCAAGGCCGAGGTCGTGTTTACCGCGACCGAAGACAATATCTGGATCAAGTTCTACGATGGCGAAGGCAAGCAGCTGATGCAGAAGCAGATGGCGCTTGGCGAGCAATATGTCGTGCCGGCCGACGCGGTCAACCCGCAGGTTTGGACCGGTCGACCCGACGCATTCGAGATTACCGTGGGTGGACGCACGGTACCACCGCTCGGCACATCCGAAATCGCGGTCAAGGACGTGCCGGTGACCGCGGCCGCGCTGATGGCTCGCCCCGCCGCTCCCGCTCCCGCTGGAGAGGCGTCGCAGGCAGGCACGTCGGCGACGACCGAGGGCTGAAAGCAGGCCGGCATGCCAGGCCGCAAGCGGCAATTTCAGTCAACCGCGGTTCAGTGACGTCATGACATTCAATTTTTGCCGCGCGGCTTTGACGAATGCCGCGACGGCCTTATAGCTTGCACCGCATGATGTTTCTTTCGAGCTGGAGCCCGACATGATGATCGCCCGAATTTCTCCCGTTTTTCCGCGTCGGATCGGTCGTACTGCCCGGTTGCTGGCGGGCACGATGGTCGCGGCGCTGATCGCTTCGGCCAGCCCGGCGGCCGCGCAGGCGGCTCCGCTCGAGCCGCGCGTGAAGAAGCTGGAATCGGAAATGCGCGCGGTGCAGCGCAAGGTGTTTCCGGGCGCGTCCGACCGGTTCTTCGAGCCCGAGATCAGCGCCCCGGCAACGACACCGACGCCCAATGGAGTCTCGGCCAGCGCGCCGCTGACCGACCTGCTGCAGCGGGTCGACACGCTGGAAACGCAGATCACCCGGCTGACCGCGCAGACCGAGGAGAACGGGTTCAAGATCGGCCAGCTCGAAAAGCGCCTGTTGCAGCTCGAGGAGCAGGCGAAG
>NZ_QKVT01000001.1:1165596-1168644 GCF_003426715.1 Blastomonas sp. UPD001 | reverse complement strand
GTCACGCCGAGCGCGCCCGGCGCGGGTGGCGCGACCACGCGTCCGGTCACGCCCGCCGCTGCGACCACGGCTGCGGCCGCACCCAGCGCCGAACGCATCGCAGCGGTCTCGAAGATCGAAAAGCCGCAAAGCGCCGATGCGGGCGAGGATGCCTATCTGTATGGCTATCGCCTGTGGGAAGCGAAATTCTTCCCCGAGGCGCAGGCGCAGCTTCGCTTCACGCTGGAAAAGCATCCCAGGCACAAGCGCTCCAGCTATACCCGCAACCTGCTGGGGCGCGCCTATCTCGACGATGGCAAGCCCAGTGCCGCGGCCAAGATGTTCGCCGAGAATTACGAGAAGGAACCCAAGGGCGATCGCGCACCCGAGAGCCTCTATTTCCTGGGCGAATCCCTGATCAAGCTGAACGAGAAGCCGAAGGCCTGCGTGGCCTTTGCCGAGCTGGCAGAAGTCTATCCCGAGGTGGCGGCAGGGCGCCTGTCGGACCGGCTCGTCGCCGGGCGCCGCAATGCCGGATGCAAGTGACGCGGACCTGACACGCGTCGTCGCGGCGCTCACCCGGCTCACCGAAGCACGCGATGCCCGGCTTCTGCTCGCCGTCTCGGGCGGGCCGGACAGCATGGCGATGCTCGACCTGATCGCCAGCAGTTGGCCGGGGCCGGTCCATGCCGCCACGGTCGACCATGGGCTTCGTCCCGAAAGCGTCGATGAGGCCGCCATGGTTGCGGACCATTGCGCGAATAACGCTATCGATCATGCGCTGCTCCGGCCTGCGACGCCGATCACCGGCAGCGTGCAATCGGCGGCGCGCGCGGCGCGCTATGCGCTGCTGGAGGCGCATGCGGATTCGATCGACGCGGCATTCATCGTCACCGCGCATCATGCCGACGATCAGCTCGAGACGGTCCTGATGCGCCTCGCGTCCGCTGCTCGGCTTTCGCAAGGCCGAGCTGGTCGCGCATTGCGAGGGTCGCGGGATCCCCTTTGTCCAGGACCCGAGCAATGCCAATCCCGATTACGACCGGGTCAGGATGCGTCAGGCCTTGCAGGGCTTCGACGCGGTCGATCCCCTGATAGCCGGGCGATCGGCCAGCGCGCTGGCCGAAGCGAGCGAGGCGCTCGACTGGATCGCCATGCGCGAGGCCGAGGCCGTGCTGGTGCGCGTTCCCGCGGGTGTGCGCCTGGTGCAGACCGATTACCCGCCCGCGCTGCTGCGGCGACTGCTGCTGCTCGCGTTGGCGCGGGTCCAGAGCGATATCACAGTGCGCGGCCCCGCGCTCGACCGGCTGTTGCAGACGCTCCAGCGAGGGGGGCAGGCAATGATCGGCGATGTGCTGTGCGGCCCGGCAGCGGACGGGCAGGGCTGGCATCTGCGCCCGGCCCCGCCGCGCGGCGCTTCTGCAAGGCCCGATGCGGCAGAATAATGACGATCGCACGCCAAAGCGCGGGCGGATTATATTGTCATTCAGGATTAGCAGCCTATCTTGATCATGGTTGATGGCTGCAAAGGCTTTGTGATGAACGACGATCAGGATCCCGGTTCGAACCAGAACGGCTGGATGAAGAACATGCTCATCTGGGCGGGGGTGATCATTGGCCTGCTCGTGGTCGTTTCGCTCATCGATACGCGCGGCTCGGCCGATCGCGGCAGTTCGATCAGCTATTCGACCTTCCGCGATCGCGTGGCCGATGGCCAGGTCAAGAATGTGGTCATCTCGTCCGACCGTGTGACCGGCACCTATGTCAATGACGAAGCGTTCTCCGCCGTGCGCGTCGAGAACGACCCGACGCTGATCCCGCTGCTCGAGGAGAAGGGCGTGGACTATAGCGGCAAGGCGATCGAGCAGCCGAGCCTGCTCGTCGCGATCCTGTTCCAGTCGCTGCCGTTCATCCTGATCATCGCGATCGCTTTCTTCGTGCTGCGCCAGGTCCAGAAAGGCGGCGGGGCGAGCGGCGCTATGGGCTTCGGCAAGTCCAAGGCCAAGCTGCTCACCGAAAAGGCCGGCAAGGTGACCTTTGCCGACGTCGCCGGTATCGACGAGGCGCGCGAGGAATTGCAGGAGATCGTCGAGTTCCTGCGCGATCCCAGCAAGTTTGCGCGGCTCGGCGGACAGATTCCCAAGGGCGCGCTGCTGGTCGGCTCGCCCGGCACCGGAAAGACGCTGCTCGCCCGCGCCATCGCGGGTGAGGCGGGCGTGCCATTCTTCACCATTTCGGGTTCGGACTTTGTCGAGATGTTCGTCGGCGTCGGCGCGAGCCGCGTGCGCGACATGTTCGAACAGGCGAAGAAGAACGCGCCGTGCATCGTCTTCATCGACGAAATCGACGCCGTCGGTCGCCATCGCGGTTCGGGCCTCGGCAATTCGAACGACGAACGCGAGCAGACGCTCAACCAGCTGCTCGTCGAGATGGACGGTTTCGAGGCCAACGAAGGCATCATCATCATCGCGGCGACCAACCGGCCCGATGTGCTCGACCCCGCGCTGCTGCGTCCGGGCCGTTTCGACCGCCAGGTTGTGGTGCCGGTGCCCGATATCGAAGGTCGCGAGAAGATCCTGCAGGTGCACATGAAGAAGGTGCCGCTGGCACCCGATGTCAACGCGCGCACCATCGCGCGGGGCACCCCCGGCTTTTCGGGTGCGGATCTTGCCAATCTGGTCAACGAGGCGGCGCTGCTCGCCGCGCGCCGGGGCAAGCGCCTGGTCGCGATGAGCGAGTTCGAGGCGGCCAAGGACAAGGTCATGATGGGCGCCGAGCGCAAGTCCATGGTGATGACCGAGGACGAGAAGCGCATGACCGCCTATCACGAGGCCGGCCACGCCATCGTCGCGGTGCACGAGCCTGCATCGGACCCGATCCACAAGGCGACGATCATTCCGCGTGGTCGCGCGCTGGGCATGGTGATGCGTCTGCCCGAGCGCGACGTGTACAGCTATCACCGCGACAAGATGTATGCGAACCTGGCCGTCTCGATGGGTGGCCGCGTCGCCGAGGAAGTGATCTTCGGCTATGACAAGGTCTCTTCGGGTGCGAGCGGCGACATCCAGT
>NZ_QKVT01000001.1:1124038-1165496 GCF_003426715.1 Blastomonas sp. UPD001 | reverse complement strand
ATGGGGGAGGGTTTGGGTGGGGGTGAGCGCGCCGGGTTGCTCAGTCGTTTCGAGTATCTAGAATCTACTGGGGCCACACTTTGGCGATGTCTGCTTTTTGCCGCGCTCAGAACTGCGGAGACGTCACAGATGCGATGGTTAACCGACATCCCATTGGAGCATCGAGGCATCTACAATCTCGGCTCCCCTATGGCGAATAAATGCGTGGCGTAGATCTTCTTTGCTCGCCTGCCATTTTTCAGGATCTTCGGAGGGGTCCATTCCCTCCGCAAGAAACAACCAGTCTACGAATTGGTCTGCGCTTACAGGACCTGCTTCAGGAATGAAGTTATCGACGTGGGATGTCTTTCCATCAACAATACCACCGCACCAACCGCATTCCACGCAAACTTCATTCTGAAGCGCATTATAAGAAGGGTTCCCACTCATCCAGACATCTGACCATACGAGCAAATTGTCTGCAATGAGGTCGTTTGTTGAACGGCAGTTTTTTCCGCCACGATCCCAAATCCGCCCCACCCCCGCTCAGCCTGAGCTTGTCGAAGGCCCCGCTATACGGCCAACGTGGGCGCGGGTCCTTCGACTTCGCGGGCTAAAGCCCGCGGCGCAGAGCCTGCCCTGAACTTGGTTCAGGGATGAGCGGGGGTGGTGCGGGTGGCGCAGGGCTTTCGACAAGCTTGAACTGCCCCGGGCGTGCAGAGGTTGCGTACACCACCTCCCTTCGTCATCCTGAACTCGTTTCAGGATCCATCGTGCCCCAGTCGCCGAAGCTGCGTGGGGAGAAATGGACCCTGAAACAAGTTCAGGGTGACGGCTGGAAGCATGGGACGTGGCCGGTTCTTCACCCACAAAAAAGCCGCGCGAACCATTCGGCTCGCGCGGCTTCTTGCAACTCTTGCGCCAACCAGATCAGGCGTCGAAATCGCCGCCCATGCTGCTGGTGCGCGCCGGGGCCGAGGCCGTCAGGCGCAGGGCTTCGGCCGAGAGGCTCAGCGAGCCGATTTCGTCGGCATCGTCGTCGTCGTCGACCTGGACCTTCTGCATCGACTGGGTCAGGCTTTCCTTGAGATCTTCCGGCAGGATCGTCTCGTCGGCGATCTCGCGCAGCGCGACGACGGGGTTCTTGTCGCGGTCGCGGTCGATGGTCAGTTCGGCACCGCCGCTGATCTCGCGCGCGCGCTGCGCGGCGAGCAGAACCAGGTCGAACCGGTTGGTGACCTTGTCGATGCAATCTTCAACGGTAACGCGCGCCATGAACGGGCTCCAGACTCTATGCGAATATGAGGGAAAGGCGGCCCCTAGCGGCTGCGGGCTTGCGAGTCAATGATAGGTAGGCGTTTGAGCGCTCTCGCCGCCTGCCTTCCAGCCCCAGAACAGGTAGCAGGGGGGCACGTTCCAGCTTTCGAAACCGCGATCGACCCGGTCGAAATAGGGACGGATCAGCTGGTTGGTGAAGCGGGTGAACTGGTAGACCAGGAACGCGCCGCCGGGGCGCAGTGCGCGATAGGTGCCTTGCGCGATCGCATCGGCGACGCCATCGGGCAGGGTCGAGAGCGGCAGGCCCGAAAGCACGTAATCTGCATGGTCGAACCCGTGCGCGGCGATGATCGCCTCGACGTCCGCCGCCGATCCATGCACCGCGATGAAGCGGCTGTCGGGCACGGTCTTGCGCAGATAGCGGATGAAATCCGGGTTGGTATCGATCGCGATATAGGTGGCGTTGCGCGGCAGGCGATCGAGCACCGCGCGGCAGAAGGTGCCGACGCCGGGGCCATATTCCACGAACAGCTGGACGCTTTGCCAGTCCACCGGACCCAGCATCTTGCGGATGGTGCGGTCGGAAGAGGGAACGATCGATCCGACCATGCGTGGATGCTTGAAGAACTCCCTCGCAAAAACGCCCCAGGCCCCGAAAACCCGCTCCGCGCGCGCCTTTATCCGCTGCCGCAACGGCAGCTGGACCAGGTCCGTAGAATGCATGCAAAACCCCTCGAATTGGCTGTCAACGAAACGCCACAATTGCAGATTGGTGCGGCCAAAGCAATCATGTGTATCAGTGTTGCATAGCAGTACTTTGCAAGCGGGCCCCGAGCGCCTAGACCAGCGCGCATGAGCGGAAATGCGGATTCCCGGATTCACCCCGACGGTGCCATCGCCGTGATCTTTGCTGCGCAGCATAGCGGGCGCGATGCCGAGGCTTATGGCGTCATGGCCGAGGCGATGGACGCGCTCGCGGCGCGCCAGCCAGGCTATCTCGGCATGGACCATGCGGGTAGCGAGGGCGGATTCGGCATCACGGTGAGCTATTGGGCGGACGATGCGAGCGCCAGGGCGTGGCGCGACCATCCCGAACATCGTGCCGCGCGCGAGGCGGGGCGGGACCGCTGGTACGACCGTTACACGCTGCATGTGGCGAGGATCGAGCGGGGCTATGCCTGGCCATGAACGTGCAGCAGACCCCCGAACCTCCGATCGAGGCGAGCCAGAAGCTGCCGGCCGATCGCATGGCGCTGCTGTTCACCGTGATGCTGGTGACCGCGGCAGGTAACACCGCGATGCAATCGGTGATGCCCGCGATCGGCACGCGGCTGGGCGTCGCCGATTTCTGGGTGAGCCTGGCCTATAGCTGGTCGGCACTGCTGTGGATGATCTGCGCGCCGCGCTGGGCGCGCATGTCCGATCGGCGCGGGCGCAAGGCGCTGATGAATCTCGGGCTGCTCGGCTTCATATCCTCGTTCGCGCTGTGCGGGCTGACGCTGATCGCCGGGCTGCACGGCTATCTCTCGGCCCTTGCGACGATGCTGATCTTCGCGCTGTTCCGCAGCCTGTATGGCGGGCTGGGTTCGGCAGGGCCGCCGGCGGTCCAGGCCTATGTCGCCGCGCGCACCAGCCGGGCGGAGCGCACCCAGGCGCTGTCGATGATCTCCTCGTCGTTCGGTCTGGGCACCGTGATCGGGCCTGCGCTCGCGCCGCTGATCATCCTGCCCTATCTCGGCCTGCCCAGCCCGTTCTTCGTCTTTGCCGCCTTCGGCCTGCTGGTGCTGGTGACGCTGAAGCTGCGCCTGCCCGACGACACGCCGAGCTATGCCGCGCGCGGGCGGCTGGTGTCCGAGCCGATGAGTTCGGGCGCGGCCGGCGAGGTCTATGATGCGGACGAGCATGATGCCGAGCCCGAGCCGGTTGCTCCAGTGGTCGAGCGCCTGTCGTGGCGCGACGCGCGGCTGCGGCCCTGGCTGATCGCGGGTCTGGTCGGTGGCCATGCCAATGCGATGATCCTGGGGCTGGTCGGCTTTATGCTGCTCGACCGGCTCGACCTGCGCGCCACCCCCGAGCTGGCGGCGGGCCCGACCGGACTGGTATTGATGGCGGGCGCGTTCGCGACGCTGCTCGCGCAATGGGGGCTGATCCCGTATCTCAAGATGGGCCCGCGCACCTCGACGCTCTGGGGCATGGCGCTCGCCGCCAGCGGCTGCACGATGGTCGCCTTTTCGGAAAGCCTCAATGCCATCACACTGGGCTTTGCGATCGCGTCGCTGGGATTTGGCCTTTTCCGCCCGGGCTTTACCGCAGGTTCCTCGCTGGCGGTGACAAGGGCGGAGCAGGGACAGGTGGCGGGCATCGTCGCCTCGGTCAACGGTGCGGCCTATATCATCGCGCCCGCGATCGGGGTGTGGCTGTACAATATCGCGCCGCTCGAATCGTTCGCGATCATCATCGGGCTGTGCGTGTTCGTGCTCGTCTGGGGACGCAAGGCGCTACAGGCGGACGAGGTGCTGGTGCGGCCGAACTAGAGCCCGCGCCAGATCTTCAGCATCGTGTCGCCGCGTGGCTGGCGGACATGCGCCGGGCAGGCGCGCGGACGGAAATCGAGCCCCAGGCATAGCCGCACTTCCTGCAGCCAGCCGCGCGTGTTTGCCTTGAGTGCGATGGCGGTCGCGGGCATTCCCGGGTTGAGCTTCGCAATCTCGCGCTTGAGCATACCCTGGGTCAGCGGTCGGCGCGAGAGACGCTCCATGTCGGGCAGCCTGACCGACCGGTACAGCCGGGTCGCGGTCTGGAAATAGCGCGCCGGGTCGCGCGCCATGCAGCTGCCATGCTTGTCCCACTGGTGCTGGATCAGCCGCTGCGACGGCATCGCGCACAGGTTCTGCCGGACCACCGACAGCGGCACAGGCGACGGGGGCGTCGCGCAATATTGCGGATAGACCGCGGTCCTGCCCTCGGGCCAGAGGCCGTGCAGCACGAACCCGAATTCGCCGAAACGGCGACTGCATTGCAGCGCCTGGCCCGTATCGTCCTCGCGCCCCCGGCAGAATTCGGGCGACCAGCTCAGCGCCAGCGTATAGCCGGCGACCGGCACCACGCGCTTGACCGCATCGCGCCCGCGTTGCGGAGCGGGCAGGGGACTCAGCCGCTCGGGCAGGCGGCATTGATAGGCCTGGGCGAGCAGCGGCGCAGGAGCGACCGCGATCCCCAGCACAATCAGGGCCGCCGCGCCGCGCATCACGCCGCCTTGAAATCGAGCCCGATATCGGCGGCGGGCGCGGACTGGGTGATGCGGCCGACCGAGATATAGTCGACCCCGGTCTCGGCGATCGCGCGGATCGTCTCGAGCGTCACGCCGCCCGAGGCCTCGCACGGTACGCGTCCGCCGACCAGGGTCACCGCGCCGCGCAGCGTGGCAGGTGCCATGTTGTCGAGCAGCAAATGGGTGGCGCCGGCGGCCAGCGCGGGTTCGATCTGCTCGACATGGTCGACCTCGACGATGATCTGGCCGATGCCTGCAGCCACCGCGCGGCGCACCGCCTCGCCGATATCGCCCGCGACCGCGACATGATTGTCCTTGATCATCGCCGCGTCCCACAGGCCCATGCGATGGTTCTTCGCGCCGCCCATGCGGGTCGCGTATTTCTCGAGCAGGCGCAGCCCCGGAATGGTCTTGCGGGTATCGAGCAGCACCGCGCCGGTACCCTCGATCGCATCAACATATTGGCGGGTGAGGGTGGCAATGCCGCTGAGATGCTGCACCGTGTTGAGCGCCGACCGTTCGGCTGTGAGCAAAGCTCGCGCCTTGCCCGAGACCGAAAGGATATCGGTGCCGGCCTCGACCGCATCGCCTTCTCCGACCAGCCGCTGCACCGTGCAGTCCGGATCGAGCGCGCGGAAAAACGCTTCGGCGATCGGCAGGCCTGCAACCACGATGGCGTGCCGTGCGTCCATGACGCCGTCGAACCGTGCATCGGCAGGGATCACGCTCTCGGACGTCACATCGCGTCCGTCGGGGCCCAGGTCCTCAGCCAGCGTCGCGGCAACGAACTGTCCCAAATCGAAGTCGTTGATCGAAATGGTCATTTCCCTCAATCTCCCGGCTGATAGGACGCAGCCAGCGAGGGGCCACCAGGCCCCTCCACGCCGCCCCCGCAATATTGCCATGCGCCATAGGACAAGCCCTGGACTGCCGCCAGAATGAAGTTGCCCAACGCCCATTTCCCGACCGATCCGCAAGACCTGCCAGACCGGCGCCCCGGTCTGCTGCGCAGCGCGGGCGCGGCGGCGCTGCTGTTCTGCCTGAGCACCTTTGCCATTTCGGCCTTTCGCGCGTCGCTCAATCCGGATGAGGTGTTCGACCTCTACCACCCCAAGCGGATCGTGCTGATCGCCGCAGGCGCGCTGGTGTTCTGGCTCGCGATCCGGGGCCGCGCCGGGGCCCGGCGGGGGCTGCCGATGCTGCACCGCATGGCGCTGGTCGGGCTCCCCGGGCTTGCCGTCCTGTTCGTGCTTGCCATGGCGTTCGACATCTGGGTGATGCACGAAAGCGCCAATCTTGCCGCGCGCAACTTGCGGTGGATCCTCTTGTGGAGCGGTTATTTCGGCACCGGCCTCGCGGCCTGGCTGGCACTGAGCTATGGCACCGCACTGGCAGAGGCCGAGCAGCAGGCGGTGGATCGCCTCGCCATCGGGGAAGCGCAGGATGGGGCGCTCGACCAGGGGGTCTGGGTCAAGACGGGCCGGCAGACGCTCCATATCGCCCAGGGCGATGTCGAGTGGATCGAGGCAGAAGGCAATTATGTCCGCATCCATGCGACAAATGGCGCCAACGGCCTCGTACGATCGACTCTCGCGGCCATCGAATCGCAGCTGGAGGCCGAGCAGTTCATGCGCATCCATCGTTCGGCGCTGTGTCGCCGATCGGCCATCCGGGGGTACCGCCGCAAGCCCAGCGGGGCGCTTCTGGCGCTGCTCGCCAGTGGTGCCGAAGCGCCGATGGGGCGGCGCTTTGCGCGGGAACTGACCGGGCAGATGCGGTCGCTGGCGGGCGATGAATCCGATCTGGATGATACCGTATCACGGCGCACGGACAACGCGCAGGCCGCCTGACGTTCGTCACAAATGCAGGATATCCGCGTCACTCGGCTTGGGGCCAGGGGCGCATGCGCGCATGGCAGCAGCATGTTGGAATTGCTGGACCGCGCCGCCGTTACACGAGCGAATGGCACACAGGATGATGTGATGAATCGTGCCGCCCTGTGGATCGTCGATGCGCTTGCCGAAGAACTGGCGGCGGACAAATCGCTGGACCGCGCGGCGCTGGTCCGGTCGCTGCTGCGTCGCGCGGGTTATGAACAGGCCGATTGCCTGGTGCCGGGGGACGCCGAGACAGTTCGTGCCGCTCTGGTCGCGCGGCTCGCGGGGCGGCTGGCGCGGGGCTGAACGATCCCCGTGTCAGCCGCCCTTGCGCGGCCTTAGCGCGCGATGCGGTGTTCGCCCTTGACCCAGCGCACGGTGCCGCTCGCCGAACGCATCACCACGGTTTCGGTGGTCATGATCCCGTCGCGGCGGCGCTTGACGCCCTGGAGCAGCGATCCGTCGGTCACGCCGGTCGCGGCGAAGATGCAGTCGCCCTTGGCAAGGTCGGTCAGGTCGTAGACCGCGTTCAGGTCCTCGATGCCCCATTTGCGCGCGCGCGCGCGTTCGTCATCGTTGCGGAACAACAGTCGTCCCTTGAACTGCCCGCCGACGCAGCGCAGAGCCGCTGCCGCCAGCACGCCCTCGGGCGCGCCGCCCGAGCCCATGTACAGATCGATCGTGGTTTCGGGGTTGGTGGTCGCGATCACGCCCGCGACATCGCCATCGGGGATCAGCATGATGCCGCAACCCAGGCCGCGCAGTTCGGCGATCAGATCGGCATGGCGGGGCCGGTCGAGCACGCAGACGATGATCTCGCCCGGCTGCACGCCCTTGGCGGCGGCCACTGCCTGGACGTTCTCGGTCGGGGTCTTGTTGAGGTCGATAACGCCTTCGGGATAGCCCGGGCCGACCGCGATCTTGTCCATATAGACATCGGGGGCGTTGAGCAGGCAGCCGTTTTCGGCGATCGCCAGCACGGCGAGCGCATTGGGGCCGGCCTTAGCGGTGATGGTGGTGCCTTCCAGCGGATCGAGCGCGATGTCGATGCGCGGCGCGCCTTCGTTGCCCAGGCCTACTCTCTCGCCGATATACAGCATCGGCGCTTCGTCGCGCTCGCCTTCGCCGATGACCACGGTGCCGTCGATATCGAGCCCGTTGAGCGCCGCGCGCATCGCTTCGACCGCCGCAGCGTCCGCCGCCTTTTCATCGCCGCGCCCGATCAGGTTCGATGCGGCGATCGCCGCCGCCTCGGTCACGCGGACCATTTCGAGCACGAGCACGCGGTCGAGCTGCGGGGTTTGTGAGGCGGGCGTCGCTTTCAGGCTTGCGCTGGACATGGCAGGCGGGTCATCCTTCTGTTGTGGGGCACCAGTTGCGCTTTCAGGCCAGGTGCGTTGCGCCCGGTCCATAAGGGAGCATTATTGCATTGTCGAGAATGCTGTTGGTGGCCGTCGCGCTCGCCATTTCGGGGGTTTTCGCGCCGGTGGCGCTCGCACTGGAGGCGCAGGACGACACGCGTCTGCCCGAGCCCGAGAAGCGCGAGCCCGATCCGGTCGAGGCGAAGGTCAAGCAGCTGATTCGCAAGGCCGACGAATGGACCGGCAAGGAAGAGCGTGCCAAGCGTTGCGCGCCGAGCGCCGCCGGCAAGGACATCGTGGTCTGCGGCGAGGCCGATGCCGGGGCGAAATTCCGCGTGCCGGCCGATACCGAGGGCCGTCTCGCCACCGGCGGTCCGCCGCCTGCGCCCGATGTGGCGGGGGATGGCATCTTCAAGGGCAAGGCGACGATGGGGCTGGGCTGCATCATCCCGCCATGCCCGCCGCCCAAGGCCTATATGATCGACTTTTCCAAGCTGCCGGAAGTCGACGAGGAGTATCTGCAAAAGGCGCGCGAGGCCGAGGCGGCGGAAAAGGCGCGCGATCCCGACCAGGGCGAGGGGCCATGACCGACATTCCGGTGATCGAGACCGAGCGGCTGCGGCTGCGTGCGCCGATCAAGGCCGATTTCGACGCCTATGCGGCGATGTGGGCCGACGAGCGGGTGACCGCCTATATCGGCGGAAAGCCGCGCACCCGCAACGAAAGCTGGCTGCGCTTCATCGGCATGCACGGCCTGTGGGCGCTTACCGGCTATGGCTATTGGCTGTTCACGGACCGGCAGACCGATACGCTGGTGGGGGTAGGGGGGCTCGCCAATTTCGAGCGCGGCATCGATCTCCTCACCGGCTATCCGGAGGCCGGCTGGGCGATCGCGCCGGACTTCTGGGGCCGGGGGCTGGTGAGCGAGGCCATGGCAGCGGTCATGGCCTGGAACGACCGCTCGCTGGGCGGAAACGAGGTGCGCTGCATCATCGACCCCGGACACGCCGCCTCGGAGCATGTCGCGGCCAAGCTGGGCTTCGTGCCGATCGGGGACGCGCTGCTGGGGGATGCGACCGTGAACGTGTATTCGCGGGCTGGTAGATAACGGCGTGACTCTCTCCCCTCCCGCACGCGGGCGGGGAGAGAGATTAGTGCGCGCCCTTGCCCTTGACCGCGTTGTAGATCGCCGCAATCACGCCACCGATCACCAGGCCGACGATGCCCGCACCGATCGCGCCGACCAGCCATTCGACCAGACCTCCAACCGCCGGAACCACCTCGCCTGCGGCCACCGCGATGTCGTGGATCAGTTGCTCGGGGCCAGCGACGCCGAACACCGCAAGCCCGTGGATGATGATCTGCCCGCCGACCCAGACCATCGCTGCGGTGCCGATAATGCCCAGCGCCGACATGACGATCGGCATCGCCTTGACCAGGCCGCGGCCGAAACCCTGCGCGGCGGCGGAGGGCTTTTTCGCGAGGTGCAGGCCGAAATCGTCCATCTTCACGATCAGGCCGACCGCGCCATAGACCGCAGCGGTGATCAGCAGGCCGACCACCGCAAGCACGCCCGCCTGCATCGCGATCGACCGGTCGGCGACCTCTGCGAGGGCGATCGCCATGATCTCTGCCGACAGGATCAGGTCGGTGCGGACCGCACCCTTCACGCGCTCGTTTTCCAGCGCAAACATGTCGTGCACTTGCTCGACCACTTCGGCGGTGTCCTGATGGTGGCTAAGCTTGTGGATGATCTTTTCCGCGCCCTCGAAGCACAGGAACGCGCCGCCCGCCATCAGGATGGGCGTGATCGCCCAAGGCAGAAAGGCGCTCAATATCAGCCCGATGGGCAGCAATATGATGAACTTGTTGAACAACGATCCCTTGGCGATCCGCCAGATGACCGGCAGCTCGCGATCCGGGGTGAAATCGGTGACATATTGCGGGGTGACCGCCGCATCGTCGACCACGACGCCTGCGGCCTTGGTGCCCGCCTTGGCCGCCGCTGCGCCGACATCGTCGAGCGACACGGCAGCAAGGCGGGTCAGCGCGGCGACATCGTCGAGCAGCGCGGCAAGGCCTGAAGGCATCGGTCAGTCTCCGAGAATGTGCACGACCAGCGGATCGGCGTGCAAGCTGGGGGAACCCTTGAGCGCGGACAAGGTTGCCGCGACCGCGCTTTCGGGGCCTTCATGCGTCACCATGGCGACGAGCACGCTGCCATCGGGGCTGCGGCCCTTCTGGATCAGGCTTTCGATCGAGACGCCGGCATCGCGCATGGCAGCGGTGATCTCGGCGAGCACGCCGGGCCGGTCGGCGACCTCGAAGCGCAGATAGCATTTGCCGGTTCGGTGCCCGGTTTCGGCGCGCGCGACCTTGTCGAGCTCGCGCACCGGCATCGAGAAGGCGGGGCCGATCTCGCCGCGCGCAATGTCGATCAGGTCGGCGACGACCGCGCTCGCGGTCGGGCCATCGCCCGCGCCCGCGCCCTGGAACAGCAGGCGCCCGGAGAAATTGCCCTCGGCGACGACGGCGTTGGTCGACCCTTCGACATGCGCGAGCGGATGGTTCATCGGCACCAGATAGGGGTGGACGCGCTGGAACAGCTGCGCATCGCCATTGGTGCCGTCGAGTTCGGCCATGCCGATCAGGCGGATGCGATAGCCGAGCGCGGCGGCCTGCGCGATATCGGCGGAGAGGATCTTGCGGATGCCGCTGCGCTCGATGCCGTCGAAATCGAGCTGCGTGCCAAAGGCGAGCGCGGCCAGGATCGACAGCTTGTGCGCGGCATCGACGCCATCGATGTCGAAGCTGGGATCGGCCTCGGCAAAGCCGCGCGCCTGCGCTTCGGCGAGCACTTCGGCGAAATCCTGCCCGGTCTTTTCCATCGCCGAGAGGATGAAATTGCAGGTGCCGTTCAGGATGCCGTAGACGCGGCTCAGCCGGTTCGCCGCCGCGCCTTCGCGCAAACCCTTGATCACCGGAATGCCGCCCGCGACCGCCGCCTCGTACTTGAAGGCGAGCCCTGCGGTCTCTGCGCGTTGCGCCAGGTCGAGTCCGTGATGCGCGACCATCGCCTTGTTCGCGGTCACGAAGGCCTTGCCACCGCTCAGGCATTCCTTGGCGAGCGTCAGCGCAGGGCCGTCCGCGCCGCCGATCAATTCGACCACCACGTCGATATCGGCGCGCGTGGCGAATTCGCCCATGTCGTCGACCCATTCATAGCGCGACAGGTCGACGCCGCGATCCTTGGACCGGTCGCGCGCGGTGATCCCGCAGATGCGGATCGGCTTGCCCGCGCGCCGCGCGATCAGCGCCGCGTTCTCCTCGACCAGACGGATCACGCCCGCGCCCACGGTGCCCAGCCCGACCAGCGCGATGTTCAGCGTTTCCCCCATTTTCGGTCCTTCAGCGAAAGTTCAGTCGAATGGCTCTTAACGTCTGAAACGCCAAAGGGAAGAGGGCGCAGCGGGTTGTTAGCGGCGCCTTGCCGCCCTATAGGCCGCGCGAAGCCGGATCATCGCATGAAGGGTTTAGCATGACATCGCCGACAATCGTGATCCTCGCCGGCAAGCGCGATGGCAAGCTCGATCCGCTGGCCGAGGCGGCGGGCGTCACGCACAAGTGCAACGTTCCGATCCAGGGCAAGGCGCTGCTGCAATGGGTGCTCGAAGGCGTCGAGAATGCCTGGCCCGATAGCCCGATCTGGGTGTCGATCCACGATCCGGCGGTGGTTGCCGACCTGCCCGCGGTGCAGAAGCTCACGGCCAGCGGACGGCTGCGCATGAGCGTGTCGCGCGAGGGCATTGTCGAGAGTATCGAGGCGGTGATCGAGGAGGCGGGTGAGGCCTTTCCGATGCTGATCACCACCGGCGACAATGTGCTGGTGACGGCGGAGGAAATCCGGTCGATGCACGATTTCGGCATGCGCGAGGGCGCGGGCGCGGTGATCGCGATCGCCGAAAAGTCGAGCATCTTGGCCGAACATCCCGAGGCGCAGCGGCGCTTCTACGAATTTTCCGACATGGCGATCTCGAACTGCAATGCCTATTGGCTGCGCGACGCGGCCTCGTTCCGCGCCGCCGAGGCGTTCCGGGCAGGGGGGCAGTTCATCAAGACCAAGGGGCGGATTGCGCAGGCGTTCGGCATCCTCAACCTCATCCGCTTCCGGCTCGGCTGGTGGAGCGTCGATGGCGCGATGGCCGCCATCTCGCGCCGCTTCAAGGTCAAGGTCCGCGCGCTGCTGCTCAGCGAAGGCGCCTATGCGGTCGATGTCGACAATGAGCGAACCTACAAGATCGCCGAAATGCTGCTGGCGAAGCGGAAGCCCACATAGACCTTGACCCACGCGCCGTCATTTCGCTGATCGGGTTCCAGCTGGTGCTGCCGTCGAGCGAGAAGGTGACGATCTCCGCTCGGCCGCCGATATTCTCGAGCGGCACCGCGCCGCCCAGACCGAGCTCCTGCTGGCTCGCGCGGCTGTCGGCGCTGCGGTCGCGATTGTCGCCCATCAGGAAGACATGGCCGGCAGGCACCTTGTACGGCCCGTAATTGTCGAGCGGATAATCGGGGCCGAGATCGATCGTGTTGTACGACACGCCGTTGGGCAGCGTCTCGCGGATGATTGGCAGCTCGCAATAATAACGGCCGTCGGCGCCGCGCGCCTTGAGCATCGGGAAGTCGCTGGCGTTGCACGGCGAGTTGATGTCGACCGGCAGCATCAGATTGGGCTGAACCGCGCGCGCGATTTCCTTGCCGTTGAGGATCAGGCGGCCCTGGCGCACCTCGATCGTATCGCCGGGGCGGCCGACCACACGCTTGATATAGTCGCTCTTCACGCCCGGCGGCGTGGCGATGACGATATCGCCATATTCGGGGGTCGATCCCATGATCCGCCCCTTCATCGGCGGCAGCAAGTGGAACGAGACCGAGACCCAGGACCAGCCATAGGGATATTTGGTCACCACCAGCCGGTCGCCGACCAGCAGATTGGGCATCATCGACATGGTGGGGATGTAGAAGGGCTTGGCGACCAGCGAATGGAAGGCCAGCACCGCGAGCAGCAGCAGGAACAGCCCGCGAATCTCCTCGAACCAGTTGACCGGCTTTTCCACCTCGGCCGCGCGCGCGTCCTTGGCTTCCATCGCGATATCGGAAGAATCTGGTGCCATTTCGGGGTCTTTCGGGTCCGGACGGGGCGAGGGGCTGTCAGTCAACGGGCCGCGCCTCGATAATGACGAAGGCCTGAGCCCATGGATGATCGTCGGTGAGCGTGAGATGAATGAAGGCAGAATGGCCTTGAGGGATCATGCTGTCCAGCCGTGCCTTCGCGCCCCCGGTGAGGTGGAGTGTCGGCGCGCCGGAAGGGGCATTGACGACGCCGATGTCCTTCATGAACACTCCGGCCTTGAACCCTGTTCCCACCGCCTTGGAAAAAGCCTCCTTGGCGGCAAAGCGCTTGGCGAGCGTGCCTGCCTTGGTGAACGGGCGGCGGTTCGCCTTGGCCTGTTCCACCTCGGTGAAGACGCGCTGCTCGAACCGCGCACCGAAGCGGTCGAGCGAGTTCTGGATCCGCTCGATATTGCACAGGTCGGAGCCGAGCCCGATGATCACCGCGCTTCGTCCATCAGCTGGCGCATCTTGCGGATGCTCGCTTCCAGACCGTCGAAAATCGCCTCGCCGATCAGATAATGGCCGATATTGAGCTCGGCGAGTTGGGGGATCGCGGCGATCGGCTGGACATTGTCGAAGGTGAGCCCGTGTCCGGCATGCGGCTCGATACCGTTCTTCGATGCGAGCGCTGCGGCGTCGGCGATGCGCTTCAACTCGGCCTGGACGCCTTCGCGGTCGTCGTCGAGCCACAGATGTGCATAGCGCCCGGTGTGCAGTTCGACCACCGGAGCGCCGAGCCGCATGGCCGCCTCGATCTGCCGCGCCTCGGGTTCGATGAACAGGCTGACGCGGATGCCCGCGTCGCCAAGCCGCGAAACGATCGGCATCAGTGTATTGTGCAGGCCTGCCGCGTCGAGCCCGCCCTCGGTTGTGCGTTCCTCGCGCTTTTCGGGGACGATGCATGCGGCGTGTGGCTTGTGGCGCAGCGCGATCGCCAGCATCTCCTCGGTCGCGGCCATCTCGAGATTGATCGGCAGCGTCGCGCCCGCCATGATCGCGTCGAGATCGCTGTCGCGGATATGCCGCCGGTCCTCGCGCAGGTGCACGGTGATGCCGTCGCCGCCCGCTTGCTGCACGATGCGCACCGCGCGCATCGGATCGGGATGATCGCCCCCGCGCGCGTTGCGGATGGTGGCGACATGGTCGATATTGACGCCGAGGCGGATATGGTTGCTCATTGCGGGGCTCCGGTGGCGCACAGGGCGGCGCGCATCACGTCATGGGTGATGCCGGCCTGCTGCCAGATCTCGCCAAAGGCCGCTTCAGCCTCGGCACGGTTCGATGTCATGATGATCACCATGTCCTGGTCGGGCAGGATGATGTTGCGCAAGGCCACCCCGCCGATGAAACCGCGCCGCTCGATGATGCGCACCGGCGTGTCGCCACAATCCTTGAGGGGCACGGCGAACGACCATTGGCCGAGCGCTGCATAGCCATATTGCGGCTTGCCGTCCCACATCTGCGCGCGCTGCGCCTCGGGGATCAGCCTGCCGGTCATCAGCGCGCGATCGAAGGCGAGCAGGTCGTGCGTGGTGCCATAGAGCGCGCCCGCGCCACCGAAATTCTCGAGCCGGAATGCGGTCGATTCGGGCTTGCCCTCGGCAAAGCCCGGCATTGCCGGTTCGGCGCGCGGGAACAGGCCTACGCTCTCAAGGCCCAGCGGTTGGGTGATGCGTTCGGCGACGAGTGCGTCATAGGACTTGCCGCTCGTTGCCTCGATCACGGCGGCCATCATGATGAAGTCGCAGTCACCGTAGAAGAACTCTTGTCCCGGCTTGCGCTTCGTCGGTCCCTCGCACCAGGCGCGGCCGGTTTCGGGGCTGTCGAGATCGACCGAGTAGAAGACCGGCCAGTCATCGCGGCCGACCGGAGCCTCGTCGGTGCGCGGCAGGCCCGAAATGTGCTGCATCAGCATGCGCGAGGTGATGGTTTCGGCATGGGGCGCCTTGCTGTCGGGCAGGTACCTGATGATCGGCGCGTCGAGATCGAGCCGTCCGGCGGCGACCTCCTGCATCGCAATGGTGGCGGTGACCTGCTTGGTCACCGACGCCCAGCGCCAGACCTGGCCGAGCTGATGCTCGGCCATACCGGTCGGATCGACCCGCCCGAAAGCGCGCTCGTATACCACAGTGTCGCCGCGCGCGATCAGCACCGTTCCGGGGGCCTTGACCGGATCGAGCGCGGCATCGACCGCCGCCGGGTCGATCGCTGGCGCAGGCACGCCCGCGCCGAGCACCAGCGCGGCGAGCAGAGCCAGGCTCCTGCGGTTCATGCCGCCTCGGGTTCCTTGCGGCTGCCGGGTTTGGTCGCCGGGACGGCGGCCAACTCGGGGGGCAGCGCATCGGCAGGATAGCTCGGGAAATTGAGCGAAATCAGCGGGAAGAACGGCACGCCCAGCGAGACTTCTCCGGCGGAGCGGTCGACCAGCGCGCCCGCCGCGATCACTTCGCCGCCCGCCGCGTTGACTGCGGCGATGGCTTCGCGCGAGGACAGGCCGGTGGTGACGACGTCTTCCATCAGCAACACCTTCTGCCCCGGCTTGATCGCGAATCCGCGGCGGAGTTCGAACGTGCCGGTGGGGCGCTCGACGAACATCGCCTCGACGCCCAGCGCGCGGCCCATTTCATGCCCTATTATAAGGCCGCCCATCGCGGGCGAGATCACCAGGTTGATCTGCGAGCGGATATCGCGCGGAATCCGGGCGGCTAGCGCGCTCGCCAGCCGCGAGGCGCGCATCGGGTCCATCAGCACGCGCGCGCATTGCAGATAATGCGCGCTGTGCAGGCCCGACGACAGGATGAAATGCCCCTCCAGCAAGGCCTGGCTGGCGCGGAACTCTGCCAGAATTTCATCATCCTGCATCGCGATTTACCCTTTACGTAGCGTCGCCGGGGGGAGGGTGTCAGCAAGCTGAACCGGCGATTAAAAAATATCCCTAGATTGGCTTGAGACTGGCGGCAAGCCTGCGTATAGGCACCGGTAGCTATGACGCAAACACGGCAGTGATCCGGCACTATGGGACGTGGACGGATGCCCTGCCTATACAGGGACATTCTACGAATGGCGTTCGCATCTTGGACGAAATCTCTCGGTTTCGCAGCCCTTGTTCTCGTTACCGCGCCGATGGCGCTGGCCCAGACGCCGCCCGCTCCGCCGGTAACGGCCCCCACGCCGAGCACGCAAACTGCCCCCGCTGCTGCCGCGCCTGCCGCTGCAGTTGAAGCTGCTCCTGCCGACGCCGCCACCCCGGCGCTCGATTCGAGCTACACGCCGATGGCGCCCACCGCCGGCAAGGGCATGCCCGTCGACAAGGGCGTGGATTTCCAGGAGCAATATTCGGAACTGGGTGAATATGCCCACTGGCTCGACACATCGGTGCTTCTGCCGATCATCGTGGCGATTTCGCTGCTGGTGCTCGCGCTGCTGATCTGGGTGATGGTCCGCTACCGCGCTGCCGCCAATCCGAACCCCTCGCGCGTGACGCACAACACCGCGATCGAGGTCATCTGGACGCTGGTCCCGGTGCTGATCCTGGTCGGCGTCGCCGTTCCGTCGATCGACCTGCTCGCCAAGCAGTACAAGCCCGCGCCCGCCGACGCCGTCACCGTCAAGGTCACCGGCTATCAGTGGTACTGGGGCTACAGCTATCCCGACAATGGCGATTTCGAAGTCGTGTCGAACATGCTCGACGAAGCCGAAGCCGCCAAGCGCGGTGAGCCGCACCAGCTCGCGGTCGACAACCGCATGGTCGTTCCCGCCGGCGAGCCGATCCGCATCATCGCCACCGCATCGGACGTGATCCACAGCTTCGCGGTGCCTTCGCTCTGGTTCAAGATGGACGCCGTTCCCGGTCGTTCGAACGAGAAGATGCTGACCATCAAGGAGCCGGGCGTCTATTACGGCCAGTGTTCGGAACTGTGCGGCGCGCGCCACGGCTTCATGCCGATCGCCGTCGAGGCGCTGCCGCGCGCCAAGTTCGATGCATGGGTCCGTGCACAGGGTGGCACCGTCAAGGGTGACGAAGTCGCCGCTGCTGCTGCCCCGGCCGCCGCTCCCGCTGCCGCTCAGTAAGGACAGGGCAAGACCATGACCACGATTGCCGCCAATCCGGCCGATCTGCATGACCATGATCATGCACATGACGATCACAAGCCCGCGTTTTTCCAGCGCTGGTTCATGTCGACCAACCACAAGGACATCGGTACGCTGTACCTGATCTTCGCGATCGTCGCGGGGATCATCGGCGGTGCGATTTCCGGCCTGATGCGCATGGAGCTCGCCGAACCCGGCGTGCAGTATCTGCAGGGCTGGGCCACGATGATGCAGGGCAGCGAAGCCACGCTCGATCAGGCCTATCACATGTGGAACGTGCTGATCACGGCGCACGGCCTGATCATGGTGTTCTTCATGGTGATGCCCGCCATGGTCGGCGGCTTCGGCAACTGGTTTGTTCCGATCATGATCGGCGCGCCGGACATGGCCTTTCCGCGCATGAACAACATCTCGTTCTGGCTGCTGATCCCGGCCTTCCTGCTGCTGCTCGGCTCGACCTTCGTGCCCGGCGGTTCGGGTCTGGGCGCCGGTACCGGCTGGACGGTCTATGCGCCGCTGTCGACCAGCGGTTCGGTCGGCCCGGCCGTCGACCTTGCGATCCTCTCGCTGCACCTTGCCGGTGCCTCGTCGATCCTGGGCGCGATCAACTTCATCACCACCATCTTCAACATGCGCGCTCCGGGCATGACGCTCAACAAGATGCCGCTGTTCGTGTGGTCGATGCTCGTCACCGCGTTCCTGCTGCTGCTCTCGCTGCCGGTTCTGGCCGCGGCCATCACCATGCTGCTGACCGACCGCAATTTCGGCTCGGCCTTCTTCAGCGCCGCTGGCGGTGGTGATCCGATCCTGTACCAGCACCTGTTCTGGTTCTTCGGCCATCCCGAAGTGTACATCATGATCCTGCCCGGCTTCGGCATGATCAGCCACATCATCGCAACCTTCTCCAAGAAGCCCGTGTTCGGCTATCTCGGCATGGCCTATGCCATGGTCGCCATCGGCGTCGTCGGCTTCGTGGTGTGGGCGCACCACATGTTCACCGTCGGTCTGTCGGTCAACATGAAGATGTACTTCACCGCCGCCACCATGGTTATCGCGGTGCCCACCGGCATCAAGATCTTCTCGTGGATCGCGACGATGTGGGGTGGTTCGCTCAGCTTCAAGACCCCGATGGTCTGGGCGCTCGGCTTCATCTTCATGTTCACCGTGGGTGGCGTGACCGGCGTCGTGCTCGCCAATGGCGGCGTCGACGACAACCTGCACGACACCTATTACGTGGTGGCGCACTTCCACTATGTGCTCTCGCTGGGCGCGGTGTTCTCGATCTTCGCCGGTTTCTACTACTGGTTCCCGAAGATGAGCGGCCGCCACTATAGCGAAGCGCTGGGCCACCTGCACTTCTGGGTGTTCTTCATCGGCGTGAACGTGCTGTTTTTCCCGATGCACTTCCTGGGCCGTCAGGGCATGCCGCGTCGTTACCCCGACTATCCGGAAGCCTATGCCTATTGGAACGAGATCGCCTCGCTGGGTTACGCCATCATGGCTGCCGGCATGCTGATCTTCTTCATCAACATCGCCTATGCGCTGGTTGCCGGCCGTCGTGCCGAAGGCAACTACTGGGGCGAAGGTGCCACGACGCTGGAATGGACGCTGTCCAGCCCGCCGCCGTTCCACCAGTTCGAAACGCTGCCCGTCATCAAGTGACCGCAGCAGCGTTGCACCGCTGACAGGGCCGGATCGGGACATTGTCCCATCCGGCCCGGCACCCCTCGACCTAAAGGCGAGGGGTTTGCCATATGGGTAGTGACATGAGCATGACCGAAGCCGTACAGCAGATTCAGGGGCAGAGCGCCGCCATGACCGCCCAGCCGGGCGTGCTCATGCCCGCGCACTGGCGCGATTTCTGGGCGCTGACCAAGCCGGGCGTGATCCGCCTGGTGGTGTTCACCGGGCTGTGCGGCCTGCTCGCGGCTCCCGGCGACATCCATCCTGTCATCGGCTTCGTCGCGATCCTGTGCATCGCGATGGGCGCCGGCGGTGCTGCCGCGCTCAACCAATATTACGAATCCGATCTCGACGCGCTGATGAAGCGCACCGCCAACCGCCCGATCCCGGCGGGACGCATGGACCGCGAGGCCGCGCTGCAGTTCGGCCTGGCGCTGTCGGGCTTCTCGGTGGTCATCATGGGCCTGGCGGTCAACTGGCTCGCCGCTGCGATCCTGGCCTTTTCCATCTTCTATTATGCCGTGATCTACACGATCTGGCTCAAGCCCAACACGCCGCAGAATATCGTCATCGGCGGCGGAGCAGGGGCCTTCCCCCCGGTGATCGGCTGGGCGGCGGTGACCGGCGATGTCACCATGCTGCCGATCCTGCTGTTCTCGATCATCTTCTTCTGGACCCCGCCGCATTTCTGGGCGCTCGCGCTGTTCGTGAAGATGGATTATGCGCGCGTCGGCATTCCGATGATGCCCAATGTCGCGGGCGAAAAGTCCACGCGCCATCAGGTGTTCGGTTATTCGCTGGTGCTGCTTGCCACCGTGATGGCTCCGGCGGCGCTCGGCCTGGTCGGCTGGACCTATGGCATCAGCGCGTTCGTGCTGTCGGCGATCTTCGTCGCGCTCGCTGCGCGCGTCGGCTTCCGCACGGCGGGCGAGGGTGACAGCCTGAAGCCCGAAAAGCAGCTGTTTGCCTATTCGATCGTCTATCTGTTCCTGATCTTCGCCGCCGTGGTCGTCGACCGCGCCGTCGTTCCGGTGATCGCGGGATGACCGATCGGCCCACGCCCGATTTCAACGATCCCGAGGTGCTCGCGCAGCTGCGCGCGCGCCAGCGCAGCCGCGCGCTATTCATGGCGGGCATTCTCGTCGCGCTGTGCGTGCTCTTCTATGTCATCACCATCGTCAAGATCGGGGTGTGGGGATGAACGCAGCGACCATCAGCCCCGAAATGGCGCGTCGCAACCGGCGCGCAGGCATTATCGCACTGTGCCTTGCGATCGGCATGCTGGGCCTCGGCTATGCTGCCGTGCCGCTCTATCGCATTTTCTGCGAGGCGACCGGCTTCGGCGGAACGACGATGAAGGTCAGCGAAGCCGCCGCCGCCAATGTCGCCGTGACCAACAAGCCGATCACCATCCGTTTCGATTCGAACGTCTCGTCGGCATTGCCGTGGCGGTTCAAGCCCGAAAACCCGACCGAGAAGATTACCATCGGCGCGCGCGACATGGCGGCGTTCACTGCGACCAATCTGTCGAGCAAACCAGTGACCGGGACCGCGACGTTCAACGTCACGCCGACCCAGGCCGGACGCTATTTCGCCAAGGTGCAGTGCTTCTGCTTTACCGAACAGACGCTTGCCCCCGGAGAGACGGTGCGGATGCCGGTGATCTATTATGTGGATCCCGCGATCCTCACCGATCCGGACACCAAGGATATCGAAGAGATTACCCTCAGCTACACCTTTTACCCGCTGGACCAGGCGAAAAAGGGCAGTTAAGGGCTTAGTTCAAGACGTTAAGGGACGACGGGGACCAGAGAGATGGCCGGAACAAAGAACCACGATTATCATATTCTTCCCCCCAGCATCTGGCCGTTTGCCGGATCGATGGCGGCACTCGTCATGGCGGTGGGCGCCATCCTGTGGATGCACAGCATGGATACCTCGGGCATCGTCTTCTATGCCGGTGTCGCCGGCGTGATCGGCACGATGTACGGCTGGTGGGCGCAGGTCGTGAAGGAAGCGCATGCGGGCGATCACACCCCGGTGGTGCAGCTGCACCTGCGCTATGGCATGATCCTGTTCATCGCTTCCGAAGTGATGTTCTTCGTCGGTTGGTTCTGGGCCTGGTTCGATTTCTCGCTCTTCCCCTCGACCGCGGACGTGATCGGCGGCGTGTGGCCGCCCAAGGGCGTCGAAGTGCTCAATGCCTTCGAACTGCCGCTGCTCAACACGCTGATCCTGCTTTGCTCGGGCACCACGGTCACCTGGGCGCACCATTCGCTGATCAACGGCGACCGCGACGGCCTGATCAAGGGCCTGTGGCTCACGATCATCCTCGGCGTCGTGTTCAGCTGCGTGCAGGCCTATGAATATTCGGTCGCGCCGTTCCCGTTCAAGGACCTGAACTATGGTTCGTCCTTCTACATGGCGACCGGTTTCCACGGCTTCCACGTGCTGGTCGGCACGATCTTCCTGATCGTCTGCCTGGTGCGCGCGTACAAGGGTCACTTCACCCCCAAGCAGCATTTCGGCTTCGAAGCCGCTGCCTGGTACTGGCACTTTGTCGACGTGGTGTGGCTGTTCCTCTTCCTGGTCATCTATGTCTGGGGTGGCTGGGGCGCTGCAACCCACTGATAATCTCGAGACCCCGTGATGACCGATCAGCCTGGCTGGCATATCGCCCAGATCAATGTCGCCCGGCTGATCGCGCATCCCGATGACCCGGCGGTGGCCGGGTTCATGGGGATGCTCGACGGCATCAATGCCCTGGCCGAACAGTCCGACGGCTATATCTGGCGGTTGCAGGGCGACAGCGGCAATGCCGTGGACCTGCAGCCGACCCCCGACCCGCGCTTCGTCGTCAACATGTCGGTCTGGCGCGATCCCGCCAGCCTGTTCGACTTCGTCTATCGCAGCGCGCATACCCCGGTGATGGCGCGGAGGCGCGAATGGATCGAGCGGATGGACAATGCCTATCAGGCGCTCTGGTGGGTGCCCGCGGGCCATGTCCCCAGCGTCGACGAAGGGCTGGCCGCATTGTGGCGGCTCGACAGATTCGGTCCCAGCCCGCACGCGTTCACCTTCAAGCACCAGTTCCCGCAACCGGGCGTCGTGACGCCGCCCGTCGACTGGAACCCCGATCCCTGGTGCATGGGACGTGCCTGAGGGCACGAGCCCGCGCTCGCCGCTGATCCAGGCTGCGCTCACCGGCGAGTGCCCGGTCTGCGGATCGCGCACATTGTTCGCGGGATGGGTCCGCTTCGCCCCACGGTGCCGCGCCTGCGGGCAGGATTTCACCGCCTATAATGTCGGCGACGGGCCTGCGGCGTTCCTCATTCTCGTCATCGGCGCGCTGATCTCCGCCCTTGCCGTGGTTCTGCAGGTTCAGGCGAGCCCGCCCTTCTGGGTGCATATCCTGCTCTGGGTGCCGCTGACCTTCGCCCTGGTGATCCTGAGTTTGCGTGTCTCCAAGGCGGCGATGCTGATCCACGAGGCACGCGCCGAGGTGCGCGAGGGACGGCTCGACGACGGCCGCCAGGACGCGCGATGAAGCGGCTTCCCCTGATTCCCACGCTCGTCGTCGGCATCGCCATTGCGATCATGATCGGTCTGGGCATCTGGCAGCTTCAGCGCATGGCGTGGAAAGAGGCGCTGCTCGCCGAATATCGCACCGCCGTCGACAGGCCGCCGGTCGCCTGGCCCGTGGTGCCCGATGCGAGTGCGCTGCCGCTCTATCGCCGATCGAGCGTCCATTGCCTCGAGGTCGCGGGCTGGCGCTCGTCGAGCGGGCGCAGCGCGTCGGGCGCATCGGGCTGGGTGCATATCGCTTCGTGCCGCACCGGTGCCGAAGGGCCTGGCGCGCAGGTCGTCGCCGGGTGGTCGCAGCGTCCCGACAATCCTGCCTGGTCCGGTGGGCCGGTGAGCGGCATCATTGCGCCGGACAGTAATGCGCTGATCCGCCTGGTCGCCGCGCCCCCGGTTGCGGGGCTGCAGCCCGTCCAGAAGCCTTCGCCCGAGGACATTCCCAACAACCATTGGGCCTATGCGGTACAATGGTTTTTATTCGCTGGCATTGCTGCCGTTATATATGGTCTGGCAGTCGCAAGGCGGACACGATCCCCCATGTCCGCGTGACGCCGCAAGGAGAGACCATGCAGGGCGGACATTATTACGGCTTTCATCGGGTCACCCATTCGGACCTGCCGATGCTCGAGCAATGGCTGAAGACTCCCGAGGTCGAGCAATGGTGGGGTGACCCCGCCCATGAGCTGCAGCTGATCATCGAGGATATGGACAATCCCGACATGGTGCAGCTGATCGGCATGCTCGATGGCCATCCGATCGCCTATATCCAGCATTTCGAGGTGCACGCCTGGCCGCAAAAGCATCTGCAGGACCTGCCGCAGGGCGCGCGTGCGGTCGATTGCTTCATCGGCATCCCCTCGCTGATCGGCAAGGGCCATGGCGCCCGGCTGCTCGCGATGCTCGCCAAGCAGCTCAATGCGCAAGGCGTGCGCGTGCTGTGCATCGATCCCGATCCGGAGAACCAGCGCGCGCGCAACGCCTATGTGAACGCCGGTTTTGTCGAGCACGGGCTGATCGAAACGCCCGAAGGTCCGGCGGTGCTGATGTTCTATGAAAGCCCCGAAGAGGACTGAGCGGGGCCCGTCTCCCATAACGCATTGGTTGCATGCAGGGGGCAGGACCGCTAACGGGTCCACCCCATGGACTATATCAGCACCAGGGGGGAAGCCGCGGCGCTCGATTTCGAGGGCGTGACGCTGGCAGGTTTGGCAAGCGATGGCGGGCTGTACGTCCCGCGCACCTGGCCGAAATTCACGCATGCCGAGATCGCCGGCATGGCCGGGCTGTCCTATGTCGAGCTCGCCGTGCGCATCATGACGCCCTTCGTCGCTGGCAGCCTGAGCGAGGACGAGCTGCGCGGCCTGTGCGAGGCGGCCTATGGGCGCTTCTCGCACAAGGCGGTGACGCCGCTGGTGCAGGTCGATGAGAGCAACTGGCTGCTCGAGCTGTTCCACGGCCCCACGCTGGCGTTCAAGGATGTCGCGCTGCAACTTCTCGGCCATCTGTTCGAGCGCTTCCTCTCGAACCGCGACACGCATCTGACGATCGTCGGCGCGACCTCGGGCGATACCGGATCGGCAGCGATCGATGCGGTGGCCGGGCGCGAGAAGGTCGATATCTTCATGCTCCACCCCGATGGCCGCGTCTCCGACGTCCAGCGGCGGCAGATGACCACGGTGCTCGCGCCCAATGTCCACAATATCGCGATCGACGGCAGCTTCGACGATGCCCAGGCGATGGTGAAGCGCATGTTCGGCGATCCCGATTTCGCCGGACGCTTCAGCCTGTCTGCGGTCAATTCGATCAACTGGGCGCGGCTGATGGCGCAGATCGTCTATTATTTCGCCGCCGCGCTGCAGCTCGGCGCGCCGCACCGCCCGGTCGCCTTTTCGGTGCCGACGGGCAATTTCGGCGACGTGTTCGCGGGCTATGTCGCAGCACAGATGGGTCTGCCGGTGGCGCGGCTGATCGTCGCGACCAACGTCAACGACATCCTCCACCGCGCGATCAGCGCGGGCGACTATTCCGCCGGCAGCGTGACGCCGACCGCGGCCCCTTCGATGGATATCCAGGTCAGCTCGAATTTCGAGCGGCTCCTGTTCGACCTCGAAGGCCGCGATGGCGCGCTGACCGCGGCGCGGATGAAGGGCTTCGAAAGCAGCAAGGCGATGCAGCTTTCGCCCGCGATGCGCGCTGGTGCCGAAGCATTGTTCTCGAGCGCGCGGATCGATCCCGAGGAAATGGGCATCGCCATGCGCCGTGCCTGGGACGAGGCCGGGCAGATGATCGATCCGCACACCGCGATCGGGCTGGGCGCCGCGCACCGCCTGCAGGATGCGGGCACGATCGACCGCGCGATCCCCTGCGTCACGCTGGCGACCGCGCACCCCAGCAAGTTCCGCGATGCGGTCGAGCGCGCCACCGGCCTGCGCCCGCGCCTGCCTGCACGCGTCGGCGACCTGTTCGAGCGCGCCGAGAAGTTCGACAAGCTGCCCGGCGACTACACCGCGGTGCGCGACTATATCGCCGAGCGCGCGGTCCCGGCAAAGGGCTGACGCGCGCGCATGGCCGAGTTCGACCCGCAACCGCTGCTGATGATCGGCGAACCGCGCGCGGACTACACGCTGATCGACAGCGGCGGCGGGCGCAAGTTCGAGTCCTACGGGCCGTACCGCTTCATCCGCCCGGAACCGCAGGCGATGTGGCCGACGCGGTTGCCTGACTGGGATGCCGATGGCGCGTTCATTCCCGGATCGGACGAGGATGGCGGCGGGCGCTGGCAGCTCGAGCCGACCGTGCCGCGCGAAGGCTGGTCGCTCGCGTGGGAAGAGGTGCGGCTGACCGCGCTCAACACCCCGTTCCGGCATCTCGGCTTCTTCCCGGACATGGACCCGGTCTGGCGCTGGTTGCGCGGGCATATCGCCGCGCACAAGGGCGAGGAGCGGGCGAGGGCGCTCAACCTGTTCGGCTATACCGGCGTCGGCACACTGGCGATGGCGGCCGCCGGGGCCGAGCTGACGCATGTCGATGCCTCGAAGAAATCGGTCGCGGCCGCGCGCGCCAATGCCGCGCTGTCGGGGATGGAGGACCTGCCGGTGCGCTGGCTGGTCGACGATTGCGTCAAGTTCGCCGCGCGCGAGGTGCGCCGGGGCAGGCGCTATGACGCGATCCTGCTCGATCCGCCCAAGTTCGGACGCGGCCCCGAGGGCGAGGTGTGGAAGCTCGAGGAGCATTTGCCCGCGCTGATCGCCGATTGCCGCAGGCTGCTCGACGAGCGCTCGTCCTGCCTGTTCCTCACCGTCTATGCGGTGCGCATGTCGGCGCTGGCGCTGGGCGAACTGCTCGCGGCGCATTTCGCCGATCTGCCGGGACGGATCGAGATCGGCGAGCTGGCGGTGCGTGAGAAATCGGGTGGGCGCCTGCTGCCGACCGCGATCTTCGCGCGCTGGTCGAACGGGTGAAACACTTGCGCTCAGCCGTGCAATTTGCCAACGCGCTGGGCAGCTGAAAATCCCCTCGTCATTCCCGCTTCTGCTGCGACGGCAAGAGACAAGCGGGACCCCCGCGTGCACGGGGGTGACGATGAAGACATACTAGAACAGGCCCAGCATTTGACCGACACCCAACCCGATAGCCTGATCCTCGAGGTCGCCGATTTCGACGTCAACGTCCTGACCGGCATCTATTCGGAAGAGACCAAGCTGCCCCAGCCGCTGCGCTTCACCATCTGGGCGGAGATGCGGGCGCAGGACCATTATGCGCCCGACACGCCGCTCAGCGCATCCAAGAACTACATGGACCTCAAGCACGCGGCCTCGACCGCCTTGCCTGAAGGTGTGCATTTCACGCTGATCGAGGCGGTGGCCGATCATGTCATCGAGACGCTGTTCCTGCAGGATCCGCGCATCTGGCGGCTCAAGGTGAAGATCATCAAGCTGGCGATTGCCGAAGCGGGCGAATCGATCGGCATCACGCTGACCCGGACGCGCCGGTGAGCGGCAAGCCCGCCCCGCTGGCGCTCGTCACCGGCGGCTTTCGCCGGGTGGGGGCTGCCATCGCGATGGAAATGGCGCGCGCGGGCTACGCCCTGGCCCTGCATGGGCGCAGCGATCTGACGCCCGAGCCCGAGCTCGCTGCGACGCTGGAAGCGCAGGGTACCGACTGGCAGGGCTATGCCGCCGATCTGGCCGATTGCGATGCCCCGCAAGGCCTGATCGACCGGGTGACCGCGCATTTCGGTCGCGCGCCCGACCTGCTCGTCAACAATGCCTCGCTGTTCGAATATGACGACTGGCAGAGCATGTCGGCGCAGATGCTGGCCGATCATTTCGCGGTGAACCTGTTCGCGCCGATGCTGCTGACGCGCGCGGTCGTGGCCGGGGCAGGTGAGGGGGTCGTGCCCGTGATCGTGCAGATCATCGACCAGCGCGTGCGCAATCCCAATGGCGACCAGCTCAGCTACACCCTCTCCAAGCAGGCGCTGGCCGAATCGATCCGAACATTGGCGCGGGCGTTCGGCGCGAAAGCGCGGGTCAATGGCGTCGCGCCCGGCCTGACGCTGGCGACCAGCGATTATGACGATGCGCAGATGGCGCGCCTTGCCGAGCGCATGCCGCTGCACCGCCTGTCGGCTCCGGGAGACATTGCGCGCGCCGTGCGTTATCTGGCCGGGGAGCCTGCGATTACCGGCCAGTTGCTTTTCGTCGATGGCGGTGCCCATATGCTCAGCCTGGAGCGCGACTTCGTCTTCTTGGACAAGCAGCACGAGGCCTGATCGCGCGATGATTTGGAGACCGACATGCGTTTGACTGCCACAGCATCCCTTCTGACGCTGACCCTGATGGTCGCGGGCTGCGGCAGCCATGATGGCGGCGGCGATCCGGTCAAGCGGGTCGATCCGGCCAGCCTCGAGGTCAAGGAGGCGGCCGCCGACGAACCCGATGCCATCCTGCGCGTCGACGAGGTGGTGCTGCGCAACCCCGATCTGTCGACGCTCGCGCGCGCGATCAAGGCGGCGGAATTGAGCGCTGCGCTGGCGGCGGACAAGCCGATGACGCTGTTCGCGCCCGACAATGGCGCGTTCGACAAGCTGGGCGTCGATGCGCTCGCCGACCTGCTGCTGCCCGAGAACAAGGCGCGCCTGGCGGCGGTGCTCAATTATCATATCATCCCCGGCCGGCTGACGGCGGCGGACCTGCGCAAGCAGATCGGCGACAAGGGTGGTAGCATCGAACTCACCACGCTGCAGGGCGAGACGATCAACGCCTCGATCGAGCTCGACCAGGTGCGGCTGGCCGATTCCGGCGGCGATGTCGGTTCGATCCAGCAGGCCGACCTGGCGGCGAGCAACGGCATGGTGCACGTGATCGGCCAGGTGCTCGAGCCGCAGCAATAGCCTGATCGAGCGGTTTGCTCGCTACGTCCCTCGACTTCGCTCGGGACAAACGGACGTAGTCAAACCAGGCTCGTCGTGTTCCGTGTCCTTCACGACCTAAATCGACCAGTAGCCGAGTGGTTTGCCGGGAGCCATGGTCGGTTCGACGTGGACTCTCTCTCCGTTTGTCCCGAGCGAAGTCGAGGGACGAGATGTGCTGCCCTGGCGGTAAACTCAACCGCCCGCGAGCGCCGCGTTCGCCGCGCGCAGCTTGCCCTCGAGTGCCTGGTTGATCTGGCGCTCGATCACCGTGCGCGCGTCGGGGTGCAGTTCCAGATATTGCCGCAGCTTGGGGGCGGAAACGCACCAGAAGCGGCTGTCGGTGGCGAGCGTGACCGTGCCGGTGGCAGGCTCGCCGCTGAGCGCCGTCGCATCGCCGATCAGGTCGCCGCTGGTGACGCTGCCGACATGCGCGCCGTGCAGCGAAATCTCCGCCTCGCCGTCATGCAGATAGAACAGATGGCTGATCGCCTCGCCCTCGTTGATCAGCACCTCGCCGGCGCGACCGGTGATCCAGTTGCCCTGGTCCATCAGATGGCGTGCTCCGGCGCGGGTCATCTCGCCCATGAAGCTGGCGCGCAGCGCCTCTTCCTCGGCGGAGAAGCGCGAGCCGCGCTCGGCCATCAGATAGCGCAGCAGCATCGACGCGCCGATCACCAGCAGCACGAGAAACCACAGGGCAAGGCCGAGATCATTGGCAAAGCCCAGAGCATAGCCGAGCCCGGCGAGGGCCGAGAGCACGATGCCGAGTCGCATCCAGGGCATCGGCGGCGCGATCAGCGCGATCGCCAGGATCATGAACGACAGATGCCCGAGCCATGCGCCATTTGCGAATCCCAAGCCGAGTGTCATCACTGCCCTCCCTTATCTATCGGTGACCATGGCAAATATGCTGCGCTGCGGCAAGCATGGCGGCGGAAAGGAGAGGCCCGTCCGCGCCCGCAGATTTTTGCGGCGTGACCTGAAGGATTGCCTTGAAACTGCTGGACGAACCGGCGATAAGAGACGGCAAGACAAGACTAAGGGGTCGCATCGTTAGTCTATCGGGGGCCGGTTCCTCACGGAGCCGGGGGTAAAAGCGACGATGCACAAATCATGGCTTTGGGC
Source organism: Blastomonas sp. UPD001 (assembly GCF_003426715.1). NCBI lineage: Bacteria > Pseudomonadati > Pseudomonadota > Alphaproteobacteria > Sphingomonadales > Blastomonadaceae > Blastomonas > Blastomonas sp. UPD001. The sequence goes on along the minus strand of NZ_QKVT01000001.1, from coordinate 1,136,660 downwards.
CGTTCAACGCGTGGGTGGAATCCGTGCCGCAATCGCAGGCATGGCCTGTCTTGCTCTGGCGATCGGCGCTTTCTTCATCGCGAATTTCGCAGCCGCCGAACGGCTGGAGGCGCAGGGCGCCAGCATGGCGGCGCGCGGCACGCATATGGGCGTGGGCAGCTGCGCCGGATCGACCTGTCATGGACGCAACGAGGCCGATGGCGAGGTTGTGCGCCAGGACGAATTGTGGCGCTGGCAGGAAGAATCGACCCCCGGCGGCGCGCATAGCCGCGCCTTCCGCGTTCTGGGCGAGCCGCGCAGCCTGGCGATCGGCAAGAAGCTGGGCATCGGCGATCCGCGCTCGGCCGCGATGTGCCTCGGCTGCCATTCGACCCCGGCAGCGTCCAGGGGTCCGCGGTTCCAGGTCCGGCGTAAGCTGCGAAGCCTGTCACGGCGCGGCGTCGGGCTGGCTGTCGAGCCATTATGCTACCGGCACTAGCCATGCGCGCAACGTGTCGCAGGGCATGATCCCGCTCGAAAGCGCGCAGGCGCGCGCGGGCGTGTGCCTCGACTGCCATCTGGGCAACGATGCGCCCGGCCAGTTCGTCAATCACCGGATCATGGCGGCGGGGCATCCGCGAATCTCGTTCGAGCTCGACCTGTTCTCGACGCTGACCCAGCACCATGACGAAGATGCCGATTACCGCCAGCGCAAGGGCAAGACCAACAGCATGCGCATGTGGGCCGTGGGCCAGGCGATCGCGCTCGAGCGCTCGCTGAGCCTGTTCGGCAAGCCCGGTATCGGCCAGGAAGGCGTCTTCCCCGAATTCTACTTCTTCGACTGCCATAGCTGCCATCGCCGCATCTTTGACGAGGAAGATGCGCGGCCCACCAAGCTTGCCAACCCGGGTCGCCCGATCCCGACCGGCATGCCGCCTTACAATGACGAGAACATGATCATGCTCTCGGCAGCGGTGCGGATCGCTGCACCCGGGCTCGCGCAGCAGTATGAATCGCAGGCGCGCGCCTTCCATGCCGCGATGGCGCAGGGTCGCGGTCCGGCGGTCGAGGCGGCCAACCGGCTGCGCCAGACCGCGATGGCATTGGCAGATCAGTTCAGCCGCAGCGATTTCACCCGCGCGCAGACCTTCTCGATCATGGAAGCGATTGCCAGCGAGGCGATCAGCCCGCGCTATACCGATTACGAAGGCAGCGTGCAGGCGGTGATGGCGGTCGATACGCTGCTCAGCGGTCTGGTGAACCAGGGTCAGGTCTCGGGGGGCGCCGCGACGTCGCTCAGGGCGCAGATCAATCAGGCCTATGCCGCCGTGGCAGAGCCCAATGGCTACAAGCCGCTCGAATTCCGCCGGGCGCTGGGGGGCGCAGTGCGGACCATCCGGTCGCTGCAATAAGACCGGCTGGGCAGGGAGATGACCGAAGTGGGACGTTTTGGTGAGTTCAGTTCAGGGATGGCAGGCCGGGTCGCATCCGGGCGGAGTGTGCGCGCATGATGCGAATTGGCAAGGTTACGGCATCGCTGGCGGCAATGGCGCTGGTGCTGAGCTCCTGCGGGGGCGGCAATAGCAGCGGCACCACGCCCGCGCCCAGCCCGACGCCACCAGCGCGATGACCGAGGCGGGGCTGAACAACCCGTTCGTCGATGCGCAGGGTCTGGATGTGCCCGCGGAAATGGCGTCGATCTCCAAGGCGGTGACCGGTGCCTATCTGTCGAGCGGCGGCAATGCCTTCTCGACCCGCACCGCAAGCCAGATCGTCCAGCAGCATTTCCCGCCCGCGCCATCGACTCGCGGGCTGGAGAGCGGCCCGCTGTTCGGGGTGCAGTTCAGCCAGCTGCCCTGTTCGGACCTGTCGTCGCGCTTCCTCTCGGCCGGTGGGGCCAGCGCGTTCATCGGCCCCAAGCGCTCGCCGCTCGGCCTCGCGGCGGACCCGGGCGGGCTTCCGCTGTACAAGAATGGCGTGGTGGTCGGCGCGATCGGCGTCATGGGCGATGGCGATTACGGCTTCGACCCCAATATCCTCGATGTCGACAATGACGCGGAAGAGGCGATCGCCTTTGCCGGGACGCAGGGCTTTGCCGCCGCGGATGCGATCCGCGCCGACCGGATCACGGTGGACGGCACCACGCTGCGCTTCAGCGATATCACCACCGCCAATATTGGCCCGCTCGCGACCAATTTCGCGGCGATCAACGGCAGCGCCGGGTCTCTCATCGCGGTGCGCGGCTATGCCAATGCGGCGATCATTGCAGGCACGCCCTATGGCACCGAAGCTTCGGGCATCCGCGCGGCGCGCGCGGCCGAGTTCGCGAACAGCGACGCGTTCATCCTGACCGATGGCGCGGGCAACCCGCGCTTCCCGATCCGCGCCGGGACCGACGGCGCATCGGTGACCCAGCCGCTCAGTGCCGCCGAGGTGCGCGCGATCCTGGAAGAGGCGTTCACCGTGCTGACCCGCGCGCGCGCGCAGATTCGCCGCCCGCTCGACAGCCGCATGCAAGCGACGATCTCGGTGGTCGACACGCACGGTCAGGTGCTCGGCATCGTCCGCTCGCCCGATGCGCCGATCTTCGGCACCGACGTGTCGCTGCAAAAGGCGCGCACGGCGATGTTCTTCTCCAACCCCAATGCCGGCGCAAACCTGCTTGCGGCGGGCGGCGGGGTGGCGCCGTTCGTCCAGGCGATGCGCACCTTCCTCAACGATCCGCAGGCGCTGACCGGCAATTTCGCCTATGGCAATCGCAGCGTCGGCAATCTGGCACGGCCCTATTTCCCCGATGGCGAGCTCGGCCGCCCGCCTGGACCGCTCTCGCGCCCAATCGAGGATTTCAACCCCTTCGCCGTGGGGCTGCAGGTCCAGCTCGTCGCGGGCAACATCATCCAGCATGCGCAGTTCGTCGCCGGGGCTTCCGCCACCGACACCGCGCAGCGCTGCACCAGTCTGCCCGATGCGGCGGCCGGGCAGAACCGCTTGCAGAACGGCATCCAGATCTTCCCGGGCGGCGTGCCGATTTATCGCGGCGGTGTGCTGGTCGGGGGCATCGGCGTGTCGGGTGACGGCATCGACCAGGACGACATGGTCGCGTTTCTCGGGCTCAACAATGGCGGTCAGCGCGTCGGATCGGTGGGCAATGCCGCCGCCGATCGCCGCGCTGACCGGGTGGTGGTGAATGTCGGCAACGCCCAGGTGCGCCTGCGCTATGTCAGCTGCCCGTTCGCGCCGTTCCTCGACACCAACACCCAGAACGTCTGCGAGGGTCTGTAGATGACCGTGCCGCTCGTCGCCCTCATCCCGATCGTGGCTTTCGCCGGGACTGGCGATGTGGTCGGCGATCCCATACTCGAGCCTGTGGCCCAGCAGGGGCCGCAGACCGCGATTGCCGCGCTGGTCGCCGCCGATCTGGGGCGCAGCCTCGCCCTGACGCGGATGGCCGAGCAGGCGGAGGTTCCGGCGGCGCCCAGCGCGGTCGCGCCGCGCCTCGCCGTTGCGCCTGCCCCGCACCGGCTCAGTTCGCCCCGCAGGATGGGCGATCCCGGCCTGTTCGATCTGGGGATGGGCGAGGATGAACTGCTGCTCACTGCCGATCAGGAAGCGCCGCCCGCGCCGGGCGCGATGCTGCCGACCCCGCCCGCCGCCGATACCGAGACGATCGATGCCGACGAGGCGCTGATCGACGATCGCCGCCGCCCGGGTCTGGAGAAGAAGCTGCCCGATCGGGTGACGCAGGACAATCCCGGTGCGGTGCGCGCGCCCGCGCCCGAAGCCTTTCCGACCGACGAATTCCCGGTGCCCGACCGCTGGCGCATCGTGACGTCGCTCTGCCCGACCAAGGGCGGCGACCAATCGATCTACGGCCTGTATCCGAACCTGTCGAACGTCTGCCGCTCGAAGCTCGACCCCTATCATCAGAACGTGCTCAAGGGCGACCGGCCGCTTCCGGAGGGCAAGCGCCCGAGTTTCCTGAAGGAGGACGACTGGTTCTTCATCGCCAATGTGGTGTCGGACACCGTGGTCGAGCCGCGCAGCTTCCCGACCCCGGTGGGTGTGCAGACCACGGCGCGGCCGGGCAGCCTCGACGTGTTCGGTCGCGCGGATTCGCTGGTGCTCGCGCAGACCGTGATCGCGGGCTTCTCGCTGCTCAAGGGCGAGACCGCGTACAAGCCGCCCGCGATCGAATATCGCCTCGTGCTGGCCGCGCAGGTCAATTATGTCGATGTCAACGAACGCCGCATCCTGTTCGTCGAGCCCTCGCGCCCGACGCACCGCACCGACCATTTCGTCGGCGTGCAGGAAGCGTTTATCGACTATCACCTCGGCCAGTATGACAGCTCGCGCTACGACTTCATCTCGCTACGCGCGGGTGTCCAGCCGATGCAGGCCGATTTTCGCGGCTTCCTGTTCCAGGACAACCAGCTCGGCATCCGTCTGTTCGGCAACCGCGACAACAACCGCTTCCAGTTCAACCTCGGTGCCTTCTGGCGGCTCGAAAAGGATACCAATTCGGGCCTGAACAGCGTGGTCGACACCCCGCGCGACGACTGGGTGTTCTTCGCCAATGTCTATCGTCAGGACTTTCCGGTGGTCGGCCTGACCAGCCAGCTTTCCGTCACCTACAACATGAACCGCGAAGGCGGGCGCGAGCTCAAGATCGACGACAACGGCTTCCCGGTGCGTCCGGCGCTGCTTGGCGACCTGCGCAGCCGCGAATATGATGTCGTGTATCTCGGCTACGCGATCGACGGCCGTATCGGGCGGATCAACATCACCGGCCAGGCCTATGGCGCGTTCGGCGAGGACCGCAACAGCTTCTTCACCAGCCGCGAGGCCAAGATCCGCAGCTATTTCGGCGCGGCCGAGGTCAGCTACGACAATGACTGGGCGCGCTTCCGGCTGCAAGGGCTGTTCGCCAGCGGCGACGGCAACCCGTATAACGATACCGAGGCCGGGTTCGACGCGATCTTCGAGAACCCGATCTTTGCGGGCGCCGATACCAGCTACTGGATCCGTCAGGTGATCCCGTTTGCCGGCGGCGGCCGCGCGGTCGGCGTCAACACCCGCAACGGCATCCTCAACAACCTGCGTTCCTCGAAGGAGCAGGGCCAGTCGAACTTCAACAATCCGGGCACGGTGCTGCTCGGCGCGGGTGCGGATTTCGATCTCAGCACGACGACCCGGCTGTCGGCGAACGTGAACCATCTGTGGTTCCACAAGACCGACACGATCGAGGCGCTGCGCCAGGAGGGCACGGTGCCCGCATCGATCGGCTGGGATGTCTCGGCGGCGGCGATCTGGCGACCCAATGCCAACCAGAATCTGGTGTTCCGCCTGTCGGGCGCGATCTTCGACCCCTCGCGCGGCTTCCGCGACCTGTTCACCCAATCGGGCAAGTCAGACCTCTTTTATTCGGTGCTTTTCAATGCGATCCTGGCGTACTGACCGGCTGCGCGGCGTTATGCCCGCCTTCAACTGGAAGCTGCTGCTGGCGAGCCTGCTGCTCGCCACCTTCGCTGCGCTTCCCGCCGATCAGCTGCTCGCCTCGGGCAAGGAAAAGGCGCAGAAGGTCAAGTACACGTTCACGCCGCCCGCGCCCGAGAACCAGGAATGGGCCGAGGCCGATGCCAAGAGCGTCGGCTGCCAGTCGTGCCACACCGCCAGCGACCACAAGACGATGCATGCCTCGCCCGCCGTGGTGCTGGGCTGTACCGATTGCCATGGCGGCGATGCCACGGTGATGGGCGACAACGCATGGGGTCGTGACAGCCTGCCGTATCAGGACGCGCTGATGAAGAGCCATGTCCTGCCCAAATATCCGGTGGCGTGGAAATGGCCGAGCTCGGCCAACCCGCAGCGCTCCTACGCGCTGCTCGCCAAGGAAGCGCCCGAGTTCATCCGCTTCGTCAACCCGTCGGATTACCGTGTTGTGCGCGAATCCTGCGGGGCCTGCCATATCGAGATCATCGAGGCGTCCGAACGCTCGCTGATGGCGACCGGCGCGATGCTGTGGGGCGGCGCGGCCTATAATAACGGGATCGTGCCGTTCAAGAACTACATGTTCGGGGAAAGCTTCACCCGCGACGGCAAGCCGGCGATGATCAAGTCCGCCGCGACCGAGCCGGGCGCAGCGCACGGCACGGTGACCGAGGCGGAAAAGGCGCGCGGCGCGCTGCCGGTCATGTATCCGCTGCCGACCTGGCACATCATTCCGCCGGGCGACATCTTCCGCGTGTTCGAGCGCGGCGGTCGCAACATCAACCCGACTTTCCCGGAAATCGGCCTGCCCAACAGCGTCGGCATCATCCAGCGTCTGGAAGAGCCGGGCCGTCCCGATCTCAAGCAGTCGAACCGCGGCCCCGGCACCGGCCTGCGCGTCGCGATTCCGGTTCTGAACATCCACAAGACCCGCTTGAACGATCCGTTCCTGTGGCAGATGGGCACCAACGACCAGCCGGGCGACTACCGCTCCTCGGGCTGCGCGGCGTGCCATGTCGTCTATGCCAATGACCGCGAACCGCGCCACAGCCTGGTCTATGCCAAATATGGTCGCGACGGACAGACGATCACCGACGACCCGACGATCAACAGCCTGACCGAAGGCCAGAAGCGCCCGGGTCGCTATGGCGACTATGACGCGGCCGAGCATCATGAGGAGCATGGCGGAGCAGGCGGCCATGGCGGTGACCATGGCACCACGCTCGCCGAGGGCGCGGATGCGCATGGATCGTCGCATGGCGGCGGCGATGGCCATGGCGCCAAGGCCGGTCATGCCGAAAAGGCGGCGTTCAAGGAAAAGGGCCATCCGCTCAAGCACGCGTTCACGCGGGCGATCCCGACCGCGCAGTGCATGAACTGCCATATGCACCAGCCCAACATCTTCCTGAACAGTTATCTCGGCTACACGATGTGGGATTATGAATCCGACGCGCCGCTGCTGTGGCCGGGGCCGGAGAACCGCGCGCCCAAGCCCGAGGGCATGTCGGAAGAGGATTATCAGCGCATCTACAAGAAGCAGCATTACCCCACCGCCAAGGAAGTGCGCGCGACGCTCGACCGCAATCCCGAGGGCGCATCGCCGCGCGGCCTGTGGTCGGACATCGAGTTCGTGCGCAACGTCTACGACCTCAACACCGAGGCCAAGGACACGCAGTTTGCCGATTATCACGGCCATGGCTGGAACTTCCGCGCGATCCTGAAGCGCGACCGCAAGGGCAACCTGCTCGACGCCGAAGGCAACATGGCGACCTGGGGTACCGATACCGCCAACATGGTCTCGCCCGACGATCCGGAGAAATTCCGCAAGGCGGGTGAGGGCAAGTTCGTCCCCGTCGGGACCAATCCGGGCAAGGCGGTGCACATGATGGACATCCATGCCGAACTCGGCATGCAGTGCGTCGACTGCCATTTCAGCCAGGACGGGCACGGCAACGGGCTGATCTATGGCGAGGTCGCCAATGCCGTCGAGATCGGCTGCAAGGACTGCCACGGCACGGCGGATGCGTACCCCACGCTGTTCACCTCGAACCTCGCTGCGCGGCCCAAGGGCAACAACCTGTCGCTGATCCGTAATCCCGATGGGCAGCGCCGCTTCGAATGGATGAAGGACGCGACCGGTCGGCGCGTGCTGATCCAGCGTTCGGTGCTCGACCCCGAACTGTCGTGGAAGGTCAGCCTGGTCAAGGACGCGGTCAATCCCGACAGCCCCGATTTCAACCCCAAGGCCGCACGCTCCAAGCTGATGGCGAAGGACGGGGCGGAAACCGGCAAATACGGCTTCGGGCTTGCGGTCTCGAAGGAGAACCGCGCGCACGATACCGACAAGATGGCGTGCTTCACCTGCCATCTGAGCTGGACGACCTCGTGCGGCGGTTGCCACCTGCCGATCGAGGCCAACTGGAAGGCCAAGGTCCACAAGTACGAGGAAGACGAGACGCGCAACTATGCGACCTACAACCCGCAGGTCGCGCGTGACGAGATGTTCCAGATCGGCCGCCACCAGACGAGCAAGGGCAATATCATCGCCCCGATCCGCTCGACCTCGGCGCTGATCCTGTCCTCGACCAATATCAACCGCGAACGCATCTATGTGCAGCAGCCGCCGATCTCGGCGCCCGGCTTCTCGTCACAGGCTTTCGCGCCGCACTTCCCGCACACGGTGCGCAAGACCGAGACCAAGCAGTGCACCGACTGCCATCTGAGCGAGGCGAACGATAACAATGCGGTGATGTCGCAGCTCCTGCTGCTCGGCACCAATTTCGTCAACTTTGTCGGGCTCAACAGCTGGTTCGGGCTCGAGGGCGGGTTCGAGGCGGTGCGCGTCACCGAATGGGACGAGCCGCAGGCGGTGATCGGATCCTATCTGCACCGCTATGCCTATCCCGATTATTACAAGCAGCATGTCGAGCAGAACGGACGCGAGCTCAAGAACTGGACGCGCGGCCCGATCTTCAGCGACGGCCTGTCGGGCGAAACCCAGGCGCGCGAGGAATTCGCCAATGTCGTCCAGGGCACCGATGGCCGCGTGAACTGCCTGCAGAACCGGGGCGAGTACATGTTCGTCGCGGAAGGCAAGGGTGGTTTCCGCGCCTATGACATCGCCTCGATCGGCAACAAGGGCTTTTCCGAGCGGATCATCCGCGCGCCGTTCTCACCGCTGGGCCATGACACGCATGTGAAGACCACCAACGCGACCTGCATGGCGATCGCGACGACCCAGCCGATCGCTCCGAGCCGCAACACGCCGGAAATGCGCGAGGCCAATCAGGAGCAGCCGTTCCACGCGGTCTATCATTACGCCTTCGTCACCGACAGCGTCGAAGGCCTGATCGCGGTCAATATCGACACGCTGGCCGATGGCGAATTCCGCAACAACTTCTTCAAGCGCACGCTGACCTGGAACCCGGACAATGTGCTGAAGGGTGCGCGGCATATCACGCTGGCGGGCGATTATGCCTATATCACCGCCGATGCGGGGCTCGTGGTCGTACGCCTGTCCGATCCGATCCCGCCCAATGCGCCGCGCGACTATGATTACAGCAAGCTCAACCCGCAGCTGATGGCGGTGCTGCCGCTCAAAGATGCGCGGGCGAGCGCGGTGCAGTTCCGCTATCTCTGGGTCACGGACGCTGACGGCATCAAGCTGTTCGACATCACGCGCCTGGAGGCTCCGGTGGCGGTGCCCAGCGGCACCGTGCGGCTCGCCGATGCGCGAAAGCTCTATCTCGCGCGCACCTTCGCCTATGTCGCGGCCAAGCAGGACGGTCTGGTGATCCTCGATGTCACCAATCCCGAAGCGCCGCGCGAGTATATGCGCTACAATGCCGGGGGGCAGCTCACCGATGCCGAGGACGTGATCGTCGGATCGACCAATGCGACGCTGTTCGCCTATGTCGCCGATGGCCGCAACGGGATGAAGGTGCTGCAACTGACCTCGCCATCGAGCCAGCCCAGTTTCTACGGCTTCTCGCCCGATCCGAGGCCCGAGCTGATCGCGTGGACCCGGACGCCGACGCCCGCCATCGCGGTGGCCAAGGGTCTCGATCGTGACCGCGGCGTCGATGAATCGGGCGGCCAGGTGGCGATCTTCGGACGCCTGGGCTCGCGGCCCTTCAACCGGACCGAGATGGAGAAGCTCTTCCTCAACAAGGCGGGCCGTCCGTACAAGGTCAGCGATACCGTGACCATGGCCGACTGGCTGGGTCCGCGTCCGGCGATGCTCAGCGCGCGGGGGCAGTAAGCCTTGCTGCGGGGGCTGCTGCGCCGCTTGCGAGGCGAGCCGCCCCCGACGAGCCTTCCCGGCAGGGCCGATGTGCTCGTCTCCGCCATCGCCCCGCTGATCGGGAGCGATGCGCTCGCGCTGATCGTGGCGCTCATTCCGGGCAATTTCGGGCTGCGCGACTTGGGCGGCGGCGTGCCGGTCGGTGATGCCGCAGAAACCTGGAATACGGCCAGCCGGGCCCTCGAGCGGCACCAGCCGATCACGCCTTATTATCTCATCGATTTTTTCCGCGAAATGGGGCTGGTGGGTCGTGAATTCAGCGGGCTTGCGCTGTTCGACGCTGCGCTTGCCGAGCAGCTGGCGCGGGCGGCGCAGCAATCGCGCGGGGCCGCGCCGGCCATTGCCCTGTCCGGTTTCGACGGGGACGCTGTTTCCTCGGCCCGATTGCGCTATTCGCGTGCAGACTTGGCCGCCAATGCCGCAGCGATCCGCGAGCGCTGGCAGGATTGAGGCGATTTCAGCTCAATCTGCCTCGACGGTGAGCGCCTCTATGGTCAGCGTCATCGCGGGCGTCCCTTCCTCGCGGCGGTAGATGGCGCTGACGGCAATGTCGGCGACCAGATGGCCTGCGATCTGGAACTCGTGCTCGGGCAGCATGCTGGCCAGCCATTCGCCGGCCGCAACGCCCTCGCGCCCGGTCAGCGTCACGCGCATCACGTGGCGCATGCCGGTGAAGGTTGCGCTGGCCCAGGCGGTGCCGCGATGCTCCTCGAGCTGCGCTTCACCACGGGCGAGCGTCAGCACCGCGCGGATCAGCGCGGTCGCGGGATCGTGGCGAATCTTCTGGTGGATCATGCCTGTTCCTCTCGATTGATGTTCATGAAATGTTCTATTCGATTCCGCAAGGCCTTGCGCGGTTCGCGGCCACGCCGCAGGTCGTCGACCAGACGCGGATCGCCAGCCGACAGGCGGCCGAAGCGGGTGCGCGGCATCCCCGTTTCCCGCAGGAAATTTTCGACCAGGCGCAACAGCGGCATCGGCATTCTCCTTCTAGTCTCGACGCGGGCGACGGCTCGCAGGACGATCGTAGGAATAATCCTATAATTGATTCGGATGATGTAGGAAATATCCTTGAGAAAATCGATCGTGATGCTATATATGTCCCATATGGAACAGGATGTTCGTCAGACGCTGGAGCGGTTGATCGCGGCGCGCGGGGTGAGCTTCGCTGGCGTGTCGCAATTGCTCGGCAAGAACCCCGCCTATATCCAGCAGTTCATCCGGCGCGGTCGAGGGCGATTCCATGGCCCCGACGCTAAACGACGGCGACGACATCCTGGTCGCGATGCACGACGGCGCGGGCTCGCCCCGCCGCGACGGCATCCATGTGCTGCGCATGGACGACGCGCTGATCGTCAAGCGGCTTGCCTTCCGTCCCGACGGGCGGCTGTCGGTAACCTCGGACAATGCGCTCTACCCCAGCTTCCCCGATCTCGCGCCTGAAAGCGTTCATATTGTTGGCCGCGTGATCTGGGCGGGGCGGCGGGTTTGACCGGACTTGCACCCACCGGCCATCCTTGCCACATAGCCTGACATGACCGACGCATCCGCCAACCCCGCCCAGCCGCCGCTTCGCGCGGCGATCATTCCGGTGACGCCGTTGCAGCAGAACTGCACGTTGTTCTGGTGCACCGAGACGATGAAGGGCGCGCTCGTCGATCCGGGCGGCGATCTGCCCAGGCTCAAGGCCGCGGTGGCTCAGGCGGGGGTAACGCTGGAAAAGCTGCTGGTGACGCATGGCCATATCGACCATTGCGGCGAGACCGGAACGCTCGCCAAGGAGCTCGGCCTGCCGATCGAGGGGCCGCACGAGGAAGACCGGTTCTGGATCTCGCGGCTCGATGACGATGGCCGCAATTACGGCATCGCCGGGTCGGTGTTCGAGCCTGATCGCTGGCTGAAGGACGGCGATACCGTCACCGTCGGCAATCTGGTGCTCGACGTGATCCATTGCCCCGGTCACACGCCGGGCCATGTCGTGTTCCACCACGCGCCATCGAAGCTCGCGATCGTCGGCGATGTCCTGTTCCAGGGCTCGATCGGTCGCACTGATTTTCCGCGCGGCAATCACAAGGACCTGATCGATTCGATCACGCAGAAGCTCTGGCCGCTGGGCAACGACACGGTGTTCGTGCCCGGTCATGGGCCGACCAGCAATTTCGGCTTCGAGCGCCAGCGCAACGGCTTCGTGGCCGATCACGTGCTGGCCTGATTTCCCCGGCACGCCGGGTGGGGCGTGGCTTGCACGCCCCCCTTGCCCCGGCGCGCATTCGGCGGCATGGCTGAGCGGTTGATCGAGGGGATAGTCCATGCGCACCGCTTTTGCCGCACTTGCCGCTATGCTGGCCGCCACCACGCTGGCCGCCACGCCCGCCCGGGCCGAGGTCGTCCAGCAGGCCGATAACGGCTTTGTCGTGCAGGCGAGCGTCACCGTCGCGACCGATCCCGATGCGACCTTCGCGATGCTGCGCACGCCCGCCAAATGGTGGGACAAAGACCATACATGGACCGGCAATGCCGAAAACCTGTACATGGATGCGCAGGCGGGCGGCTGTTTCTGCGAGCTGATCCCCAATGAGACGACAACCGAAGGCGGCGCGCCGCAGCGCACCCTGCGCGGCAGCGTGCAGCACATGCAGATCCTCTATGTCGATCCGGGTAGGCTGCTGCGCCTCTCGGGCGCGCTGGGGCCCTTGCAAAGCGAGGCGGTGACCGGCGCGATGACCCTGACGCTCAAGCCCGTCAAGGGCGGCACGCGGATCACCCTGGACTATGTCGTCGGCGGCTTCCTGCGCATGAAGACCGGTGATATCGCGCCTGCAGTCGACAAGGTGCTGGCCGCACAGCTTTCGC
>NZ_QKVT01000001.1:1091669-1123938 GCF_003426715.1 Blastomonas sp. UPD001 | reverse complement strand
TGAACGCGGTCGAATGCGGCGGGCAGGCGGCGCTGCTCGCGCCGACCGAAATCCTCGCGCGGCAGCATTTCGACACGATCTCGCGGATGCTTTCGGGCCTGCCGGTCAGCATCGCGGTGCTTACCGGGCGCGACAAGGGCCGCGCCCGCGAGGCGACGCTGATGGGGCTCGCGGATGGCTCGATCCAGATCGTCATCGGCACGCACGCGCTGTTCCAGGAGGCGGTGCGCTATCGCAATCTCGCGCTCGCGGTGATCGACGAGCAGCACAAGTTCGGCGTGTCGCAGCGGCTGATGCTGCAGGAAAAGGGCAGGGCGACCCCGCACCTGCTGGCGATGACCGCGACCCCGATCCCGCGCACGCTGACGCTCAGCCATTATGGCGAGATGGACGTCTCGCGGCTCGACGAACTGCCGCCGGGCCGCCAGCCGATCGAGACGCGCGTCATCGCCGACGATCGCCTGTCCGAGATCGTCGACGGCCTTGCCCGGCATATCGAGCGCGGCGGCCAGGCCTATTGGGTCTGCCCGCTGGTGATGGACAGCGAGACCAGCGACCTCGCCGCCGCCGAAACGCGCGCGGCGCAGCTCGCCGAGCGCTTTCCCGGCAAGGTCTCGCTGGTGCACGGCCAGATGCCGGTCGAGCGCAAGGATGCGATGATGGCGGACTTCGCCGGCGGCAAGACCGCGCTGCTGGTCGCGACGACGGTGATCGAGGTCGGCGTCGATGTGCCCAATGCGACGCTGATGATCATCGAGGCGGCGGAGCGCTTCGGCCTGGCGCAATTGCACCAGCTGCGCGGCAGGGTGGGGCGCGGCGACCAGAAATCGGTCTGCGTGCTGCTGCGCGGAAGCGCGCTCAGCGAGACTGCGCGCGCGCGGCTCGCGCTGATGCGCTCGAGCCAGGACGGGTTTCACATCGCCGAAGAGGATCTGCGGCTGCGCGGCGGCGGCGAGCTGCTCGGCACGCGGCAGTCGGGTGACAGCGCCTTCCGCATCGCCAGCCCCGAACAGGTGCAGCGCCTGATCGGCACGGCATCGGACGATGCCCGGCTGCTGATGGACCGCGATGGCGGGCTCGATAGCGAGCGCGGCCAGGCGGCGCGCACCGCGCTCTACCTGTTCGAGCGCGATTATGGAGCCAAGCTGCTCCGGGGCGGGTAGGCGCCGCCCCCGAGCGCGATGGATTGTCAGGCGGCGGGCATGATGCTCGCGACGTAGATGGCATAGCCCGACAGCCCGAGCAGCGTCAGCATCGAGGTCAGCGTTCCGATCATCCGGCCGAGCTTGAACGCGCCGCCGTCCATGCCGAGCCCGTGCGCCAGCCGGCCGATCATGTAGACGATGCCGACCACCCACAGCCAGGTCGCGGCATAGCCCGAGCATTCGAGCGCACCAATCAGGATCAGCACGAAGGGCGTGTACTCGACGAAATTGGCCTGCGCGCGCATGCGGCGGATGACGAATTCGTTGCCGCCATCGCCCACGCTCACCTTCTGGCTGGTGCGCACCTGACCGATGCGGATGGCGAGCCACAGGTTGATCAATCCGGCAGCAGCGGCCATGGTCAGTGTCAGCGGCAGGTTCATGCGTGTCGTCCCCTCGTTCGCGGTTGCCTCCACCCGGCAACCCTTTCCGCAGCGGCGTAGCGCGACAATGCTTGCAACGCACGAGATTTTCGCTATAGCGCCGCCTTCGCACGCGAATGGGCCGTGTCGCTCCACCGGCAGGTCGCGCCAGTTGCTTCCTGTTGGGACGACTTGGCATTATCGCATTGATTGACAAGCAATTTAAGGTTAGCAGGCTGCCATGGCTTTTCCTAAGAGAAAAACTTCGCCCTCCAAGCGCGGCATGCGCCGGAGCCACGATTCGCTGACGATCGACGCGTTCAGCGAATGCTCCAACTGTGGTGAACTGAAGCGTCCGCACCATGTCTGCGGCGCATGCGGCCATTACAATGGCCGCGAGGTGCTCGAAGTCGCCTGATCCTCATCAGACGGTCTTTGCACTTTTTCAGGGGGATTAACCGGTGCCGATGAAGCCGCGGATCGCGATCGATGCGATGGGCGGTGACGAAGGCGTGCGGGTGATGCTGGGCGGGGCGGCCGAGGCGCGCCACCGCCATGACCGCTTCACCTTTCTGCTGGTCGGCGACGAACAGCAGATCAAGGCAGGCCTGGACAATCACCCCAATCTGCGCGCGGCGTCCGAGATCCTCCACACCGACGAGGTGGTGAAGGGCGAGGACAAGCCGAGCCAGGCGCTGCGCAAATCCAAGAACAGCTCGATGGGGCTCGCCATCCAGGCGGTGAAGTCCGGCGATTGCAGCGCGGCTGTGAGCGCCGGCAATACCGGCGCGCTGATGGCGATGTCCAAGCTGGCGCTGCGCACCATGCCCGGCATCGACCGGCCCGCGCTCGCGGCCTTGCTGCCGACGCTCGAGGAGACCGACATGGTCATGCTCGATCTCGGCGCGAATACCGAGTGCGATGCACGCAATCTCGTCCAGTTCGCGATCATGGGCGCGGTCTATTCGCAGATCATCTTCGGGTTCGAGCGTCCGCGCACCGGACTGCTCAATATCGGCACCGAGGAATCGAAGGGCACCGAGGCGATCCGCGATGCCGCCGCCGCGCTGCGCGCCGCGACGCACCTGCCGATGCAGTTCCAGGGTTTCACCGAGGCGGACAAGATCTCGCGCGGCGATGTCGATGTCGTCGTCACCGACGGCTTTTCGGGCAATATCGCCTTGAAGGCGCTCGAAGGCACCGCGCGCTTCGTCACCGATCTGCTCCGCCGCAGCTTCCAGTCGTCGCTCCGCTCGAAGATCGGCTTCCTGATCTCGCGCCCCGCGACCGAACTGCTCAAGCACCATCTCGACCCCAACAACCATAATGGCGCGGTGTTTCTGGGCCTCAACGGCGTGGTGGTGAAAAGCCACGGATCGGCGAGCATCAAGGGCGTGGCCAACGCGGTCGAGGTCGCCGCGCGGCTGGTCGAGGACAATATCACCCAGCGCATCGGCGATGTGCTCAAGGACTTTGATACCAGCGCGATCGCCAGCAACGGCGTCGCTTCCAACGGATCGGGCGAATTTCCCAAATGACTTTTCAGGCTCCGGCGACGCGCAGTGTCATTCTCGGCACGGGATCGGCACTGCCAGCCAAGCGGGTATCCAATGCCGAACTGGCCGAGACCGTCGATACCTCGGACGAGTGGATCACCGAGCGCACCGGCATCAAGTTCCGCCATATCGCTGCGCCTGAAGAGACCACGGGCACGTTGGCAATCGCCGCGGCCAACAGGGCGCTCGAAGCCGCAGGACTGGCAGGCAGCGATATCGACCTGATCGTGCTTGCGACAGCGACGCCCGACCACACCTTCCCCGCCACTGCGACCAAGGTGCAGTCGGCGATCGGGATGGTTGGCGGCACCGCCTTCGACGTCGCGGCGGTCTGCTCGGGCTTTCTCTATGCGCTCAGCGTTGCGGACAGCATGCTGCGCACCGGCATGGCCCGGCGCGCGCTGGTGATCGGCGCGGAAACCTTCAGCCGCATTCTCGACTGGGAGGATCGCGGCACCTGCGTGCTGTTCGGCGATGGCGCGGGCGCGGTCGTGCTCGGGCTCGAAACCGCCGCGGAGGGCGATAGCGCCGCACGCGGCATCCTGACGACTCAGCTGCACGCCGATGGCCGCCATCACGACCTGCTCTATGTCGATGGCGGCCCCTCGACCACGGGCACCGTCGGCAAGGTGCGGATGAAGGGGCGCGAGGTGTTCCGGCATGCCGTGGTCAATCTCGCCGAAGTCATGGAGCAGGTGCTGCACCGGCTGGGCCTGACCAGCGCCGATATCGACTGGGTGGTGCCGCACCAGGCCAATGCCCGCATTCTCGATGCGACCGCACGCAAGCTGGGTCTGCCGCCAGAAAAGGTGGTGGTGACGGTGGACCAGCATGCCAACACCTCGGCGGCCTCGGTTCCGCTCGCGCTCGACACTGCGGTGCGCGACGGCCGCATCCGGCGCGGCGACCTGCTGGTGCTCGAGGCGATGGGCGGTGGGCTGACCTGGGGGGCGGCGGTAATCCGCTATTAACCTCACGCAAATTTGTCGCGCAATAGCCTCTTTTCGCACTGTTTTTACACAGGCGCGATTTGCCATTATAACTTCGATTCGCTATTCTTGCAGTCGCGGGTAAGGAGACGGGGCGATGCGTTCAGTGGGAACTTTGACCAGGGCCGATCTGGCCGATACGATCAACCATCAGGTGGGGCTGTCGCGGGCAGATGCGGCGCAGATGGTGGAATCGGTGCTGAACCACATGACCGATGCGCTCGAGCGCGGCGAGAACGTGAAAATCTCGGGCTTCGGCACCTTTCTGCTGCGCGACAAGGGCGAGCGCGTCGGCCGTAACCCCAAGACCGGGGTCGAGGTTCCGATCACCCCGCGCCGCGTGCTGACCTTTCGCGCCAGCCAGATCATGAAGGAAAGGATCATGGCGGGTGACTGATCCGGCCATCACCCCCGGCAAGGCCGAGGGCGCGATGCGCACAATCGGCGAGGTTTCGACCGAACTGGGGGTGAAGCCGCATATCCTGCGCTATTGGGAAGCACAGTTCGACAGCATCAAGCCGCTCAAGCGTGCCGGGGGGCGGCGCTATTACCGGCCCGAGGATGTCGAGACGCTGCGCACGATCGACCGGCTGCTCAACCGCGAAGGCTTTACCGTGCGCGGCGCGCGGCAATATCTCGCGGGGAAGGGCGCCAAACCGGCGCCTGCCGCAGCGCCGGCGCCTTCCGCGTCGACCGCGCCTGCGATCGACCTGGCCGCGCTGCGCGCGATCCGCGACCGGCTGGCTGCGGCGCTCGAGGCCGCCTGAACCACCGTCACCTGCCGCTCAGAGCGGCTTACGCATGATCCAGTCGGTGAACGGCACATTGCCGGTCATGAACTGCTGCTGCCCGACGCGTTCGAAGCCGAAGCGTTCGTAGAAACGCTGCGCATCGGGATTGTTGGTATAGACGCACAGATACAGGCACGTGGCTTCGCGCGCGCGCGCCTCGTCGATCACCGCGTCCATCAGCCTGCGGCCCAGGCCTGCGCCCTGCCAGCCCGACAGCGCATAGATGCGCTTCAGCTCCACCGACCCGGCATCGGGTTCGATATCGAGTTCGGGCGGGCTCATCATCGCATAGCCGACCGGAGCGCCGAGCGGCGTCTCGATCAGCCAGAAGGCATAATCGGGCTTTTCGAGCCAGGCGGCATAGCGCGCCGCGCCATGTTCGACGCTGCAATGGTCGATCAGCGCCTGGCCGGGATGGTCGTGCGCAAAGGCGGTGAGAAAGGTGGCAGAGCCGATCAGCGCGAGCTTGGCGGCATCGTCCGGCCCCGCGCGGCGCAGGATGGTCTCGGGCAGCGTTCTGGCCATGGCGTCAGTCGTCGTCCTGCGGCCCCAGCTCGGGGTCCAGATCGCGCGGGCGGGTGACCTCGATCAGCTTCGCGGTTCGGTTGTCGAGTTCGGACCAGTGATCGATCGCGATGTCCATGATCGCAAGCGCGGCAGTGGGGAATTTCTCCTCGACGACATCGCGCAGCGGGCTCGACCCGTCATCGGGCACCAGATCGAACACCAGATCCTCGAGCCCCGGATTGTGCCCGACCATCAGCACATGGTTCGCGCCGTCATCCACCCCGCGCAGCACGTCGATCAGCGTCACCGACGAGGCGAGATAGATGCGCCGGTCCCAGTCGGGGTGCAGCGTCTGGCCATAGGCGGTCTCGAAATGGTCGATCGTCTCGGTGACGCGCACCGCGGGCGAGGCCACGACGGCGTCGAACACCATCTTCTTCTCGGCGGCATAATAGCCCATCGCCTTGGCGCTCTTGATCCCGCGCGCGTTGAGCGGCCGATCGAAATCGCGCAGGGAGCGGTCCAGCCAGTCCGATTTGGCGTGCCGCAGCAAGGTCAGCCTTTTCATCGCATCTCTCCCCCCGGTCCCGTCACGGGATCGATTCGCGCACCCTCGTTCGCGTGCGCAGAAACGCCAGATTGCACCGCTTGTAAAGCTTCGGAAAGCGTGCACCTTCGCACCGGCGTTCCGGGCGGAAAGGCGCTGAGCAGACGCGAGGGAAAGGCGGAGGACAGCATCACGAACCGCCCGCGATCGTCGGCGCGGCGGATCAGCCGTCCGAACGCCTGGGCGAGCCGCGCGCGAATGATCATGTCGTCATATTTGCTGCCGCCGCCCGCAAGCTTGCGCGCGCGGTGCAATATGTCGGGCTTGGGCCAGGGCACGCCTTCCATGATGACCAGCCGCAGCGAATCGCCGGGCACGTCGACCCCGTCGCGCAGGGAATCGGTGCCGAGCAGCGAGGCGCGCGGATCGTCGCGGAAGATGTCGACCAAAGTCCCGGTCTCCATCGGGTCGACATGCTGCGCATAGAGCGGCAGGCCCGATTGCGCGAGCCGGTCGGCGATGCGGCCATGCACCGCGCGCAGCCGCTTGATCGCGGTGAACAGGCCCAATGCACCGCCGCCTGCGGCCTCGATCAGCCGCCCATAGGCGCCTGCCAGTCCCGCCATGTCGCCCTTTTTCACATCGGTGACGATCAGCACCTCGGCCTGGTTCGCATAATCGAACGGGCTGCGCGCCTCGAACAGTTCGGGCGGCCTTTCCAGATGCACCGCGCCGGTGCGCATCATCGCCGGCGTCCAGTCCTCGCCGGCCTTGAGCGTGGCGGAGGTCACGAGCACCCCGTGCGCGGGCTTGATCACGGCTTCGGCCAGCGGCTTGCCCGGGTCGAGCCAGCGGCGGTGCAGCCCCATGTCGTACTCGCGCCCCTCTACCCGGTCGAGCGCGAGCCAGTCGACGAAATCGGGATCCGCAGGGCCGCCGATCCGCCCGAGCAGCGATGCCCAGGCGGCGAGCAGGTCGATCCGCCAGCCGAGCGAGGCGAGCGCGCCTTCGATCCGCGCGCGCGCGGGGCCGTCGAGCCAGTCGGGCGGGTCCTCGATCAGCACTTCGAGACGGCGGCCCAAAGCGACCAGCGGCTGGTGCAGCGCGTCGATCGCGCGGCCACCCGCCTCGTCATAGGAGGCGACGTCGGACAGGCGCGCGGCGAGCCCGCGGCGGCGCCCGCGCGACTTGCCCTCGGGCCCCATCACCCAGCGGCGCATCTCGACCGTTTCCTGCCCGGTCAGTGCGACCGCGAACATCGAATCGGCGGCATCGTGCAGATGATGGCCTTCGTCGAAGATGATCCGCGTCGGGCGGCCCTGCTGCTCGCGCGCGCGCGCGGCGTTGACCATCACCAGCGCGTGGTTGGCGATGACCAGATCGGCCTGCTGGCTTGACCGCGCGGCGTGCTCGATGAAGCATTTGCGGTAATGCGGGCAGCCGGCATAGACGCACTCGCCGCGCCGGTCGGTGAGCGCGGTGACACCCGCGCGGCGGAACAGCGTGGTGAGCCAGCCGGGCAGGTCGCCGCCGATCATGTCGCCATCGCGGCTGTACGCGGCCCAGCGCGCGACCAACTGCGCCAGCACGGCGGCGCGGTTCTGGAAGCCGCCCTGCAACGCGTCCTCGAGGTTGAGCAGGCACAGATAGTTCTCGCGCCCCTTGCGGATGACCACGCGCTTGCGGAACTCGGCCTCGCTGCCATAGATCCGCTCGGTCTCGCGCGAGAGCTGGCGTTGCAGCGCCTTGGTATAGGTTGAAATCCAGACGGTTCCGCCCGCGCCGTGCGACCAGAGCGAGGCGGGGGCGAGATAGCCGAGGGTCTTGCCGATCCCGGTGCCCGCCTCGGCGAGCAGCATATGCGGTTCGGCGCGGCGCTCGCGAGGGGCGAAGATGTGCGCGGCAGTGCGCGCGAACTGCCGCTGGCCCTCGCGGCGTTCGGCACCGGCGCCCGTCAGCGCCTCGAGCTGCGCCTCGGCATCGGCTTCGGCCAGGCTGATCTGGCGCGGCTGCGGGCGTGGGGCCTGCTCCTCCCATTCGGGCAGGCGCGAGAACAGCCAGCGTTCGGCCTTTTCCGGCTGCTTCAGATGGCGCGAGGCCAGCCCCGCCCAGGGCCAGCGCAACCGCGCGGGAAGCTCGAGCTTGAGCGCCTTGGCCAACCCCATCGGCGTCGGCACCATGAACTGCGCGGGGTGGACGAAGGCGAACAGCTCGAGCAGATCGAGCCCCGAGAGCTCGGGATATCCCAGCCGCTGCGCCACCAGCGGCGCGTTGAGCATGATCAGCGGCGTCTCGGCCGCGCGGGCAATCGCCTCGCCCTTGGCGATGCGCACCGCAGGCTCGCCGGGATGCGCGAACCAGATCGCGCTATGGCTTGCATGCAGGGCTGGAAAGTTTAGGGAAGCGATCATTATCAGCCCTATATGGCGACATCGGAACGAAAAGGAAACACGTGTGAGCGCGTATCGCGAAGCTGCAATGCGATCCAAGGCATGGCCGTTCGAGGAAGCGCGCAAGCTGCTGAAACGCTATCCCAATGGCAAGCCCGAGGGGCAGGGGCCGATGCTGTTCGAGACCGGCTATGGTCCGTCGGGCCTGCCGCATATCGGCACGTTCCAGGAGGTGTTCCGGACGACCCTGGTGCGCCGCGCGTACGAGACGCTCACCAACGGCGCGCCGACCCGGCTGGTGGCGTTCAGCGACGACATGGACGGGCTGCGCAAGGTGCCCGACAATGTGCCCAATCCCGAGATGCTGCGCCAGCATCTGGGCAAGCCGCTGACGCAGATCCCCGATCCGTTCGGCAAGTTCGAAAGCTTCGCGCATCACAACAACGCGATGCTGCGCGCGTTTCTCGACCAGTTCGGCTTCGACTACGAGTTCGTCTCCTCGACCGAGCGCTATCGCAGCGGCGCGTTCGACGACGCGCTGCGCGGGGTGCTGCGCAACTATCAGGCAATCCTCGACATCATGCTGCCGACGCTGCGTGCCGAGCGCGCCGCGACCTATTCGCCGATCATGCCCATCAGCGCCAGGTCGGGCGTGGTGCTGCAGGTGCCGGTCGAGGTGGTCGATGCCGAGGCCGGGATCGTGCGCTTCGTCGACGAGGGCGAGACGATCGAGCAATCGGTGCTGTCGGGGGCTGCGAAGCTGCAGTGGAAGGTCGACTGGGCGATGCGCTGGGTCGCGCTCGGCGTCGATTACGAGATGTACGGCAAGGACCTGACCGATAGCGGCGTGCAATCGGGCAAGATCGCGCGCGTGCTCGGCGGCCAGAAGCCCGAGGGCATGATCTACGAGATGTTCCTCGACGAGAAGGGCGAGAAGATCTCCAAGTCGAAGGGCAATGGCCTGTCGATCGAGGAGTGGCTGCGCTACGGCAGCGAGAACAGCCTGGCCTTCTATATCTTCCGCGAACCCAAGGCGGCCAAGCAGCTGCACCTGGGCGTGATCCCGCGCGCGGTGGACGAATATTTCCAGTTCCGCGACAACTGGCACGGCCAGGATGCCGACAAGCGGCTGGGCAACCCCGCGCACCATATCCATGCGGGCGACGTGCCTGCGGGCAGCCCGCCGGTGAGCTTCGGCCTGCTGCTCAATGTCGTGAGCCTGCCGGGCATGGACGACAAGGATCTGGTCTGGGGCTTCGTGCAGAAATATGCGCCGGGCGTCTCGCCCGCAACGCATCCCGAGCTCGACGGGCTGATCGAGAATGCGGTGAACTATGGCCGCGATTTTGTCGCGCCGACGCTCAAGCGGCGTTGGCCCGAGGGGACCGAGATCGACGCGCTGACCCGGCTGGACAACGAGCTGGCCGAGTTGCCGGAGAACGCATCGGCCGAGGACATCCAGAACATCGTCTATGCCATCGGCAAGGACGAAGCGTACGGCTTCGGCAACCTTCGCGACTGGTTCAAGGCGCTGTACGAGACGCTGCTGGGCAGCGAGCAGGGCCCGCGCATGGGCAGCTTCATCGCGCTGTACGGCATCGCCAATACCCGCAAGCTGATCGCCGAAGCGCTGGGGCGGACGGGAGAGACGGTTTGACACGGGCTTCCGTCCGGTGACCGTCATCGCCGCGCGTCTCTATCGCGATGGGGAGCGGGTGCGCGATATCGACCTGACCCAGCCGCTGCCCGCGCTCGACGACCCGGCCGACCTGCTGTGGATCGGCTTGCACGAGCCGACCGAGGCCGAACTGATGCCGATCCAGTCGCAGCTCGGGCTGCACCCGCTGGCGGTGGAAGACGCGCTCGACCGGCGGCACTTGCCCAAGATCGAGCAATATGGCGAGCATCTGTTCGCGGTGGCGCGCACCGTGCATCTCGACGAGAGCGAGAGCAACACCGCGATCACCTATGGCAATACCGCGATCTTCATGGGCCGTCAGTTCATCGTCACCGTGCGGCACGGATCGTTGCGCGACCATGGCCCGATCCGCCAGAAGCTGGAGGCGACGCCCCGGCTGCTGAAGCGCGGGGCCGATTTCGTGCTGCACGCGATCCTCGATTTCATCGTCGACGGTTATCTCGACGTCATCGACATCCTGGAGGACAAGGTGCTGGGCATCGAGGATCGCTCGCTCGATGCCTTTCTGAACCGCGAGGAGACCGCGCAGCTCTTCTCGCTGCGCCGCGACCTGTTCCGGCTGCAACGCGTGCTGAGCCCGATGCAAGATGTCGCCAATCGCTGCATGCATCTCGAGCTGCCGCAGATCGATGCCGATATCCATCCCTATTTCCGCGACCTGCACGACCATGTCCGCCGTGCCGATTATCGCGTCGCGGGACTGCGCGACACGCTGACCTCGGTGATCGAGACCAGTGGCCTGCTCGAACAGCAGCGCCAGGGCGTGATCACCCGCCAGCTCGCCGCGTGGGCCGCGATCCTCGCGGTGCCGACCGCGATCGCCGGGATTTACGGGATGAACTTCGAATTCATGCCCGAATTGCAATGGCGATACGGCTATTTTCTGGTCGTGGGGCTGATGGTGACGATCTGCATCGGCCTGTACATCCGCTTCAAATGGGCGAAATGGCTCTAGGGAACGGCATCCAGGGGCATCCGTAGGGGAGGTGAAACCCCAAAGGAGAACCCCCATGAGCCTTCCCGATCTTTCCGGTCGCAATATCTGCATCCTCGCCACCCATGGTTTCGAGGAATCCGAACTCATCCAGCCGCGCGATGACCTCAAGGGCGCGGGCGCCAATGTCACCATCGTCTCGCCCGAAAGCGGCGAAATCAAGGGCTGGAAGGGCGACGACTGGGGCCAGAGCGTCAGCGTCGACGCGCCGCTTTCGGGCGCGCGGGTCGAGCAATACGATGCGCTGGTGCTGCCCGGCGGCCAGATCAACCCCGATCTGCTGCGCGTCGAGGACGAGGCGCTCGCGCTGATCAAGGCCTTTGCCGATGCCGGAAAGCCCGTCGCCGCCGTGTGCCACGCGCCCTGGCTGCTGATCGAGGCGGGGCTGGTCGAGGGCAAGACGCTGACCTGCTACAAGTCGATCGTCACCGACCTCAAGAACGCCGGCGCGAACTATGTCGACCAGGAGGTCGCGGTCGACGGCAATCTCATCACCAGCCGCTGCCCCGACGATCTGCCCGCTTTCGGCAAGGCGATTGCCGAGATGGTCAGCGAAAAGGCCAGCGCCGAAATGGCATGATGCGTCAGGTCATGCGGCGGGTCGGACGACCTGCCGCATCACCGCGGCATAGCCGGGCGCGATGGTCATCCGCCCGGCATGCCCTGCCTCCACCAGCATGCGGTGCGCGCGAGGCAGGTTATAGCAGGGCACGCCCATGAACAGGTGGTGCTCGCTGTGGAAATTCACCCAATAGGGCGCGACCGTCGCCCGCTCCAGCCAGTTTGCGTGCGTGGTGCGCGCATGCGTGAACGGATCCTCGCTGCCCGTGGTCGTGCAGGCATGTTCGGCGATGTTGCGGATGCGCAGGTACAGCTGGAACGTCGTCGCCATCGCGATCAGCCAGATGAGATACGGTAGCGCGCCGAGGCCGGTGGCGAACGAGAGCGCCAGCAGCACGATCTGCGCGGCGAGGAAGCGCAGCGTCACCTTGCCGATGAACAGGTTCTGCTCCTTGGCCCCCGGACCGAACCCCTTGATCGCCATAACCAGTTGCGCGCCGCGCTGCTTGATGAAGGTCTGGCCGGTGAGGTCGCGAAACACCTTGCGCATCAGGCTGGCGCGCGTGGTGGGGAAGGGCGCGGAGAGCGACAGGTCCGGGTCCTCGGGCTGCTGCGTATAGCGATGGTGCGTGAGGTGATAGGTGCGATAGGCGTGCAGATCGGTGCCCATCGGCACACCGGTGACCCATTGCCCGACCCAGTTGTTGATGGCGCGGTTGGGGTGGAGCAGCCCGTGCGCGCCTTCGTGCATCAGGATGGCGAGGCCGAGTTGCCGTCCGCCGATCAGCACGATCGCGATAATCCAGGCCCACCAGGTGCCGATCCAGGCCGCGCCCCAGGCGAGCGCGACGATCGTCGCCCAGGCGTGCGCGACGAGCGCCAGCCCCTTCCAGCGCGACACGGCGGTGAGGTCGCGAAATGCCTCGCGCCCGAAGATCTGCGATGGATTGGCGGCCTTGACCAGCGCCATGATGCTCTCCCGATGCGCTTGCTGCGCTTTACGTTTGCGTCAGTCTAGCATTGCGGGACCGGCGCGCCAACTCCGTCATTTTCGCTTTGTCCCTTATCGCCCAACCCCGTCACCCCCGCGGAGGCGGGGGTCCCGCTTGTGCCTCTGCGTCAGCGCAGAAGCGGGATTCCCGCGTTCGCGGGAATGACGAAAAAGGTTGAACTGCGGGTGGTTGGTCGGGAAGGTTGTGAGCATGTTGCAGCTTTACGCCCATCCCGCTTTCCCCGCACCCGACGGCGTGGCCCTGTCGGTTGGCTGGTCCGTGTCTGACCATCAGGTGCTCACCATCGCCTACCACATCACCGACCCGGGCAATCGCATACTCTGGCCCGCCCCGGCGCAGGGGCGCAGCGATGGCCTGTGGCAGCACACTTGCTTCGAGGCGTTCATCGGATCGACACTCGGCCCCGCCTATGCCGAGTTCAACCTCGCGCCGTCGGGCGCCTGGGCGGCCTATGCGTTCGACGATTACCGCGCCGGCATGCGCGATTTCGCCGTATCGGCCGATCCGCAGATCGCGGGCGCAGCCGGGCGGTGGACCGCGAAGATCCCGCTCGCCGGGCTCGATGCGCTGCTCGGCCCAGCGCCGTGGCGGCTGGCGGTCACCGCCGTGATCGAAGCCACCGACGGAGCCAAGAGCTACTGGTCGCTCGCGCATCCGCCGGGCAAGCCCGATTTTCACCACCCGGATTGTTTTGCCGCGCGGCTGGGCTAAAGAACCCGCTCGTCCATCAAGCTGCGCGAGGCCCCCATGCTCTTCGGTATCGATCGTCTTCTGGCAGAGCCCGAGCTGCGCGCGCCGCTCAAGGGTCGCCGCGCTGCGCTGCTCGCGCATCCCGCCTCGGTGACCGCCGATCTCGTGCATTCGCTCGATGCCCTGGCCGCGCTCGACGATATCCAGCTGACTGCCGCGTTCGGGCCGCAGCACGGGCTGCGCGGCGACAAGCAGGACAATATGGTCGAAAGCCCGGATTTCACCGATCCGGTGCACGGCATTCCCGTGTTCAGCCTCTATGGCGAGGTGCGCCGCCCGACCGGGCAGATGCTGAGCACGTTCGACGTGATCCTGATCGACCTGCAGGATCTGGGCTGCCGTATCTACACCTTCGTCACGACGCTGCTCTACATTCTCGAGGCCGCCGCCGAGCACGGCAAATCGGTCTGGGTGCTCGATCGGCCCAATCCCGCCGGGCGCCCGGTCGAGGGGCTGACGCTGCGCACCGGCTGGGAGAGCTTTGTCGGCGCAGGGCCGATGCCGATGCGCCACGGGCTGACGCTGGGCGAGATGGGGCACTGGTTCATCCGGCATTACGGGCTCGATGTCGACTATCGCGTGGTCGAGATGCGCGGCTGGCAGCCCGAGGCCGCGCCCGGCTTCGGCTGGCCCACCGACCGGCTCTGGGTCAATCCCAGCCCAAATGCGCCGAACGTGAACATGGCGCGCGCCTATGCCGGCACGGTGATGCTGGAGGGCACGACACTGAGCGAGGGCAGGGGGACGACCCGACCGCTCGAGCTGTTCGGCGCGCCCGACATCGATGCGCGTCGCGTCATCGCGAAGATGCGCGAACTCGCGCCCGATTGGCTCACCGGCTGCGCCCTGCGCGAAATCTGGTTCGAGCCGACCTTCCACAAGCATGTCGGCCAGCTCTGCCATGGCGTGCACATCCATGCCGAGGGCAAGTTCTACGACCATCATGCCTTCCGCCCCTGGCGCGTCCAGGCGCTCGGCTTCAAGGCCATCCGCGCGCTCTATCCCGATTACCCGCTCTGGCGCGATTTCCCGTACGAATACGAGCTCGGCAAGCTCGCGATCGACGTGATCAACGGCGGCCCGGCCCTGCGCGAATGGGTCGATGATGCGGCCGCGCAGCCGGTCGATCTCGATGCGCTCACCCGGGTCGACGAGGCCGCCTGGGACGGCGTTCGCGAACTGCACCTGTACTAGCGGGCGTGCCGCGAGAGCGGAGCACCGCTTACCGAATCTTCACGTTCGCCAAATATCCCGCCGATATGGGGGCAGTATTTCGCATCACGGTCGATCCTTCGACCAACATGGTCCGGCAGTATCTCGCCGGTTTTTTCGTGGCCGCCGACGTCCAGCGCTTCGTCGCGGCGCGCAATGCCGCGCATGAGCGGCTGACCTGTGGTCCCAACGAGCATGTGACCCTGGTCGATGTGCGCGACATGAAGATCCAGCCGCAGGACATCGTCCAGGCGTTCGGCGCCGTGCTCTCCGGGCCGCATTATCGCTCGCGCAAGCTTGCCTTCGTGTTCTCGCAGTCGCTGGCGCGGATGCAATTGCTGCGCGCGAGCGAAGGACGGGCCGCGCGCATGTTCACCGATATCGAAGAGGCCGAAGCCTGGCTGCTCGCCGAGGATGATGCCGTCGGCAGCATCGCCGCCTGACGTTCAGTTTCCGGCCAGAAACGCCCGCGCCTCGTTGTGCGCGGTCGGATTGTCCTCGTTCGCCTCGGGCAGTTCGAGCGCACGCTGGTACAGGCGGCGCGCGGCCCCCCGATCGGCGACGGCGCTGGCGGCCAGGGCTTCGGCGCGTTCCAGATGGTTGCTCGCGGCAGACGCGCAGATCTCGGCGCTGGGCCTCGGCAGATGAAGGCAGGCCTGATCGAAGGTCTCCACCAGCTGCCCGAGCTCGTTGGCGTTGAGCCTTGCGGCGGGTTCGTACAGCCACCAGCAATGCTCCTCGGCTTCGGCGAGACAGGCCTTGATATCGGCGAGGAAAAGGAGGCCGCTGTCGACCGAACGGATCGGCGGCGCGGCGCGCATCAGATCGGCCAGATCGCTGCAATAGCCCCATTGCGCGGCGCAGGCGCGATCGAGATAGGCATAGCGCTTGTCCCAGCCTTCGGCGCTGGCGTCGGTGCGGCGGACAAGATCGGCGGCCAGCGCGCAGCCGCGCATGGCCTCGCCGCTGCATGCCTTGTCGGCGAGGGTGGTGATGCGGGCGATATCCTTGGGTCCGAGACGGCCGAGCAGCAAGTCGCCGAGCATCGCACAAGCACCGAGGCGGCCTTCTTCGCAGGCCGCCGCGAGCGTTGGATCGACCGCCGCCTCGAACCGCGCCGCGAGCGCGGGGTCGCGCACCGTCGAGGTCGACAGCCCGGTCAGCGCGCTGCCCTCGATGCAGGACGGACCGTATTCGAGATCGAAACAGGCCCTGGCGAGCAGCGTCTTGCGCGCCGCGATGGCGGCGGTGACAGCTTCGCGCGCGCCGTTGATCCGCGGGCCCTGTTCCTGGCGCTCTTCGGGGCTCATGCCGCCCAGCGTCTTGAGCAGCCCGGTGATCGCGCCCTGCTTGCCCAAAGCTGCGATGCGGATGTCTTCCAGCGCGGCAAGATCGGCATCGGCGATGCGCGCCAGATAATCCTGCTGCAATTGTTCAATGTCGGCCACGGCCCGGTCTTCCACATATGCGAGAAAAATGTCCGCGAGCCGCTGTCATGCCCCGCTGCACAAATCAAGCCCTGCCGCGCTTTCCTGGCCTTTTCATACGCGCGCCTGCGGTGCTATTCTCGGCCTCGGACCGGGCGAAGACCCGGCCGGACATGGGGACGATGGCCGATGAACATGATGCTGCTTTTCGCTTCGCTCGCCGCGATCCTGGCGGTCGCGGGCCTGGTCTGGCTGCTGCAGTTGGGCGAGAACCGGATCGGCGATGCCGCCGATGCTGCGCGAATCGCCGAAGAGCAGATTGCGGGATTCGAATCCGGCCCGGTGCTGATGTCGAACGATGGCGAGGCGGCGCTCGTCGAAGGCACCGATGGCCGCGTCGTCATCCTCAAGCGCCACGGCGCGCATTGCGCCGGACGCGTGCTGCCGAGGCCGCTGCGCGCGCACCGCTGCAGCGAGGGCTGGAAGGTCGAGACCGGCGATCCGCGCTTCGGACATGTTTCACTCGCACTGTCAAAACAGGATGCTGACAGGCTGCTGACAATGATGTAAGCAAGCTTGCATAATGATTCCCGACCTGCCCAACCCGACCGAACTTGCCATCCCGGCCTTCGTGCTGCTGATGCTGGTCGAGATCTGGTGGGTGCGCCGCCGCGACCGCAGGGCCTATGAGCCGCGCGACACGCTGACCTCGCTCGCGCTCGGGCTGGGCAGCACTGTCGCGAGTGCGCTGACCGGGGGGCTGGCGCTTACGCTCGCCTTCTGGGTGTACCAGTATCGCCTGTTCGACATCGGTTTCGTCTGGTGGGCCTGGCCGATCGCGTTCGTGTTCGACGATTTCGCCTATTACTGGCTGCATCGCCTCGGCCACCGCGTCCGCTGGATGTGGGCGGCGCATGTCATCCACCATTCCAGCCAGCATTATAACCTCTCGACCGCGCTGCGGCAGACCTGGACCGGGTTCTTCACGCCGGGGCTGCTGGTCAGCCTGCCGCTGTTCTGGCTGGGCTTCCATCCGCTGATGATCGCCTTTTGCGGCGGCATCAACCTGATCTACCAGTTCTGGATCCACACCGAGGCGGTGAAGCGCATGCCGCGCTGGTTCGAGGCGGTGATGAACACACCGTCGCACCACCGCGTGCACCACGCGATCAACCCGCGCTATCTCGATTCGAACTATGCCGGGGTGTTCATCGTCTGGGACAAGATATTCGGCACCTTCGTGCCCGAGCGCGACGACGAGCCGATCCGCTACGGCATCGTCAAGCAGCTGGGCAGCTTCAACCTCATATGGGCGGCGTTTCACGAATGGGTCGGCATCGCGCGCGACATCTGGTCCGCGCCGGGGTTGGGCAACAAGCTGAACTATCTGCTCCGCCCGCCCGGCTGGAGCCACGACAACAGCCGCGAGACCAGCGACAGCATCAAGGCCGCCTGGGCCGCGCGGCAGGGGGGGCAGGCGCCATCGCGCCTGCCGGGCGATGTCACGCTAGAGCCAGCGGAATAGCCGCATGGCGCGCGGGGCCGGCCAGCCGGAATTCTCCCTTTTCGAAGGGGAGAGCGTCAGAGGCCAGCAGGCCATGCTGGCCGGCTTGTGCACCCGGATATTCGACAGCTTCGATCCCGATTATCTCGCGCGCCGCCTGCCAGGGCTGATCGATCCCGTGCTGCACGTCGCCCACGGTGATGGGGGCGCGGCTCTGGGTTTCAAGATCGGCTATCGGCGCGGGCCCAACCTGCTCTATTCCTGGTTGGGCGGCGTCGTTCCCGAAGCGCGCGGTCAGGGCATCGCCGCGCGGCTGATGCAGGCGCAGCATGATTGGGCGGCGGTGCAGGGCTATCACAATGTCGAGACGCGCACCCGTGCCACCAACAACCGCATGATCATCGTCAACCTGACGGCAGGGTTCCACATTGCCGGGGTCGAGAGCGACGATGCCGGTCATCTGGTGGTCATCCAGCGGAGGCGATTGAATACCCTGCCGTGATCGGCACCAAGAACAAAAATGGGAGAGAGCATGAGCGAATATGACATCATCGTGATCGGCGGCGGGTCCGCAGGCTGTGCGGTCGCCGGGCGACTCAGCGAAGACCCCTCGCTGTCGGTCTGCCTGATCGAGGCGGGCGGCCGCAACAACGGCGTGCGCGTCAAGACGCCGGGTTTCATGCCGTTCCTCCCGAAGAACACCAACTGGCAGTTTGAGACGGTGCCGCAGCCGGGGCTCAATGGCCGCACCGGCTATCAACCGCGTGGGCGTGGGCTGGGCGGCTCTTCGGCGATCAACGCGATGGTCTATATTCGCGGCAACCACTGGGATTACGACAACTGGGAAGCGATGGGCGCGACCGGGTGGAGCCACAAGGACGTGCTGCCCTGGTTCCGTAAGTCCGAAGGCAATGCGCGCTATGGCTCGTCGCACGCATTCGATGCGCACCATGGCGGCGATGGCCCGCTCTCGGTGGTCGACCAGAAATGGGCCAATCCTGGAAGCCATGCCTTTGTCGAGGCCGCGCGGCGGCTGCAATTGCCGCTGAACGACGATTTCAACGGCGCGAAGCAGGAAGGCTTCGGCATCTACCAGACCACGCAGAAGAACGGCGAGCGCTGGAGCGCGGCGCGCGCCTATGTCGAACCGGCGGCGGATCGCGCGAACCTCGACGTGCGCACGCATGCGCTGGTGCGGCGGATCATCGTCGAGAACGGCCGGGCGAAGGGCGTCGAGTTCGAACGCGCTGGCAAGGTGGTGCAGGTCTTCGCCCGCGCCGCGGTGGTGCTGTCTGCAGGCGCGTTCGGATCGCCGCAGATCCTGCAGCTGTCCGGCATCGGCCCGGGCGGCATGCTCAAGGAGCACGGCATTCCGGTGCTGGTCGATCGCGGCGAGGTGGGTGCGAACCTGCAGGACCATATCGACTATGTCTCGGGCTTCGCGACCAAATCGACCGACAGTTTCGGCAGCTCGCTCACCGGCGTCACCCGCATGGCGCGCGCGGTGCTCGAGCATCGCCGCAAGCGCACCGGCATCCTCACCACCTGCTGGGCGGAAGCCGGCGGCTTCTGGAAGATGATGCCCGATGCGCCCGCACCCGATGTGCAGTTCCATTTCGTCCCTGCGGTGCTCGAGGATCATGGCCGCGAGAATGTGAAGGGCCATGGCTTCTCGTGCCATGCCTGCGTGCTGCGCCCCGAAAGCAAGGGCACGGTGACGCTGAACAGCGCCGATCCCGCCGCGCCGCCGCGCATCGACCCCAATTTCCTCGCGGACGATCGCGACATGGCGGTGCTGCGCGCGGGGGTGCGCTTCATGCACCGCATCTTCGAGACGCAGCCGATGTCGGATTACGATCCGGTCGATCGCCATCCGGTCGATCTGTACGACGATGCCGCGCTCGACGAGCTGATCCGCAACCGCGCGGACACGGTCTATCACCCGGTCGGCACCTGCCGCATGGGATCGGACGAGGGCAGCGTGGTCGATCCGCGCCTGCGGCTGCGCGGAGTCGAGGGGCTCTATGTCGCCGATGCCAGCATCATGCCCAAGATCGTCAGCGGCAACACCAACGCGCCCAGCATCATGATCGGCGAACGCTGCGCGGCGTTCGTTGCCGAGGATGTGAAGGCCAAGCTGCGGGTGGCGGCGTAATCTTCCATATCCTCCCCCGCAAGGGGGGGCGCGCGAAGCGGTGAGGGGTGTCCACGTCTGTGCGAGGGTGACACCCCTCCGTCTCGCCTATGGCGATCCACCTCCCCTTGCAGGGGAGGGTTTGGGTTTTGATCCGTTCTGGGGAAAACTCGCGCTTCCGTGGCGCTTCCGGCTCGGGTAACGGAAAGCCGATGAGCGCCCCGTCCGACAACGCCCCCACGCCGATGATGGCGCAATATCACGCGCTCAAGGCAGAGGCGCCCGATTGCCTGCTGTTCTACCGGATGGGCGATTTCTTCGAGCTGTTCTTCGACGATGCCAAGGCCGCGGCTGCGGTGCTCGATATCGCGCTGACTTCGCGCGGGGCGCATGGTGGCGATCCGGTTCCGATGTGCGGTGTGCCGGTGCACAGCGCGGAAGGCTATCTCGCGCGGCTGATCAAGGCGGGGCACCGCGTCGCGATCGCCGAACAGACCGAAACGCCCGCCGAGGCCAAGGCGCGCGCGGGCTCCAAGGCGCTGGTCCAGCGCGCGATCGTCCGTTTCGTCACCGCCGGCACGCTGACCGAAGAGGCGCTGCTCGATTCGCGCTCGGAAAACCGTCTGGTCGCGCTCGCCAGTGCCGAGGGCGGTTTCGGCCTGGCGATGTGCGACATCTCGACCGGGCGGTTCGAGCTGATGCAGGCGAGCGCTGCCGATCTGTCTGCCGAGATCGTGCCGATCCTTTCAGCGAAGGCGCGATCCTGCGCCCCGGCCATGATTTCTCCAGCATCGAGGGCGAGCGGCGGCTGAAGGCGCATTTCGGCGTCGCGACGCTGGACGGCTTCGGCAGTTTCAGCCGCGCCGAACTGGCGGCCGCTGGAGGCTTGCTCGCCTATCTCGAGCATGTCTCGCGCGGGCAAATGCCGTTCCTCGCGCCGCCACGCCGGCACGAGGTCGCGCAGCACATGGCGGTCGATGCGGCGACGCGCGACAGCCTCGAAATCCTCAGTTCGCAGCAGGGCGGGCGGGTCGGATCACTCGTCCATGCGATTGACCGCACGGTGACCGGCGCGGGCGCGCGGCTGCTGGCCAGCGATCTCGGCGCGCCGCTGACCGACCTGTCTGCGATCCGCGACCGGCTGGCGCTGGTGCAATGGTTCCATGCCGATCCGCTGCTGCGCGAGAGCGTGCGCGAGGCGCTCAAGGCGATCCCCGATCTCGCCCGCGCGCTAGGCCGCGTCGTCGCCGGGCGCGGCTCCCCGCGCGATCTCGGCCAGCTGCGCGATGGCCTGAGCGCCGCGCGGACCTTGCGCGAGCGGCTCGGCAAGGCCGCCGACCTGCCCGATCTGATGCAGCGCCTTCTGCCCGACATGCAGGGCCATGGCGCGCTGGTCGAGCATCTCACCCGCGCGCTGGTCGAAAGCCCGCCCACCGAGCGCCAACAGGGCGGCTATATCGCGCGCGGCTACGATGCCGCGCTCGATGCCTTGCGCGACACCTCGGGCAACGCGCGCCGCGCGATTGCCGCGCTCGAGGCCGATTACAAGGCACAGACCGGGGTGCAGGCGCTCAAGATCCGGCACAATGCGGTGCTCGGCTATTTCATCGAGGTGCCCGCCGCGCGCGCCGATGCGCTGATGAAGGCGGATAGCGGCTTTGCCCATCGCCAGACCATGGCGGGGGCGGTGCGCTTCAATTCGCCCGCGCTGCACGAAGAGGCGATGCGCATCGCCCAGGCGGGAACGCACGCCCAGGCGGCGGAAGAGGCCCATTTCGAGGGGCTGTGTGAAGAGGTGATCGCCGCGCGCGACGGCATCGCCCGCACCGCCGCCGCGATTGCGCGGATCGATGTCGCCTGCGGCCATGCCCAGATGGCGGCGGAGGGCGATTATTGCTGCCCCGAACTCACTGAGGCGCCCGAGATCGCGATCGAGGGCGGGCGGCATCCGGTGGTCGAGGCGGCGCTGCGCAAGGCGGGCCAGGCGTTCGTCGCCAACGATGCGAACCTGTCCGAGCGCGACCGGTTGTGGCTGGTCTCCGGCCCGAACATGGGCGGCAAGTCGACCTTCCTGCGCCAGACCGCGCTGATCGTGCTGCTCGCGGATCTGGCGCAATATGCGGTGCACCGCGCGTTTCATGCCGTTCCGTTGCTCTGGCGCTTCCACCGCGTGCACCATTCGGTGGAGCAGATGGACTGGCTCGCCGGATCGCGGCTGCATCTGGTCGATGTCATCGTCACCCGCGGGCTCGTGCTGCTGCCCATCGTGATGCTGGGGTTCGATCCGATCGCGACCTATGCTTATCTCGGCTTCGTATCGCTGCACGCGGTGTTCATCCATGCCAATTTCGCGCCGAAAACCGCCTGGCTGGAACGCTGGATCGCCATGCCGCGCTACCATCACTGGCATCATGCGATCGAGCCCGAGGCGACGGACAAGAATTTCGCCGTCCATCTGCCGATGATCGATCGCTGGTTCGGCACGTATTACATGCCGCATCAGCAATGGCCCAGCGGCTATGGTGTTTCTGGTCTTCATCTGCCGGACGGCTATGTTCGCCAGTTCGTATCGGCGTTCGTTCCGACGAAACGCCATCGATCGGGGTAATTAACATATATCAATAATAGCAATAGCGTGGTCTGGAGAGCCGGCGTTTGTCGGTGCGGCTTTGCTGTTGTCTGTGCACATTTCATTGGACGTCATGCGGTTTGGACGCATAGACCAGGATCGGAGCGGAAGGCGCTGCCGTTGCCGGACCCTTGTCCGGCGAGCGATTCGATGAAGCGGGAGCATCTGGTGGATGAATTTCGGGCTTCACGCGTGCAGGACGCGACCAGCGTTGCCGAACTCGATGCGCTCTATGCGCGCGCCCCGCTGGGGCTGGGGCTGGTAGATCGCGATCTGCGCTTCGTCCGGGTCAACCCCGCGCTGGCCGACATGAACGGTTTCTCGCCCGAGGAGCATGTCGGCAAGAAGGTCTGGGATCTGGTGCCCGATCTGCGCGAGACCGCAGAGCCGATGCTGCTCCAGGTGATCGAGACCGGCGAGCCGCTGCGCGATGTCGCCATCATCGGCACCACGCTCGCCTATCCCGGGCAGATCCGCGAATGGCGCGAACAGTTCTACCCGATCTTCGTCGGCGAGGGCGAGGTCAGCGGCATCGGCATCATCTGCGAGGACGTGACCGAGCGCCGTATCCAGGAGCGCGAGATCCGCGAGCGCGAGGACCGGCTGCGCCGCGTGCTCGATCAGCTCTTCGCCTTTGTCGGGGTGCTGACGCTCGACGGCGACATCGACTATGCCAATCGCGCCCCGCTCGATGCCGCCGGGCTGCACCTCTCCGAGGTCGCGGGCAGGCCGTTCTGGGAAGCCCCGTGGTGGTCTTATGACCCGGAGTTGCAGGAACAGCTGAAACGGGCGATCGCCGCTGCCCGCGGCGGCGCGGTGGTGCGCTATGACGTGCCGGTCAGGCTGGGCGATGCGCTGGTGACGATCGATTTCCAGCTCGCGCCGCTGCGCGACAGCGCTGGCGAGATCACCGGGCTGATCCCCTCGGGAACGGTGATCGAGGAACGCGTGCAGGCGCAACGCGCGCTGCAATCGCTGGCCGACGACCTGGAAATCACCGTCGCGCGGCGCACCGCGGCGCTGCACCAGGCCAATGCCCAGCTGACCGAGGAGATCGCGCGGCGCGAGGCGGCGCAGGATGCGCTGATCCGCAGCCAGAAGATGGAGGCGATGGGGCGGCTGGTCGCGGGCGTCGCGCACGATTTCAACAACATCCTGGCGGCGGTGCTGAGCGGGCTTTCGCTGATCGGACGGCGGCTCGACGATCCCGAGACGCTCAAGCTGATCGACATGAGCACCAACGCGGCAATGCGCGGCACCGGGCTGGTCAAGCAGCTGCTGGCCTTCGCGCGCCAGCAGCGGCTCGAGCCCGAGCGGATCGACGTCGCCGCGTTCCTTGCCGAGCTCGAGCCGCTGCTGCGCGTCTCGGCGGGTTCGGGCGTGTCGCTCGAGGTCAGCGAGGACGGCGGCACCGGGGCGATCCTGGCCGATCCCGCGCAGCTTCAGTCCGCCCTGCTCAACCTGGTGATCAACGCGCGCGATGCGATGCCCGATGGCGGTGCGATCCGCATACTCGCGCGGGCGGTGCGCGCGCCTGGAAGCGATTGCCCCCGCGACCTGGCCGATGGCGATTATGCCGCGATCAGCGTGATCGATAGCGGCACCGGCATGCCGCCCGATGTGCTGGCGCGTGTCGCCGAGCCGTTCTTCACCACCAAGCAAGTCGGCAAGGGCACGGGGCTGGGCGTGTCGATGGTGCACGGCTTCACGCATCAATCGGGCGGCGGGCTCGGGATCGAGAGCGAGCTCGGCAAGGGCACCACGATGACCCTTTTCCTGCCTTGCGCGACCCAGACCAGCACCGGCGCCAAGATGGCGGCGCTTGCCAGAACGCAGTCAGGCGCTGCCGGACCCCCCGACAGCGCCTGACCGCTTCCGCCCTTGAGCCAAATCAGAAATCGAAGCGTAACGAGGCGGAGATCGTGCGTCCGTTGATGGCGCGGGCAAAGCCGATGCCGTTGGCGGGCACGCTGGCCTGGTTCACCTCGAAAATGCCCAGGGTATTGAACACGTTGTTGGCGTTGATCTGGAGAGTACCGCCGTTGAACAGCCTGGCCTGGGCGAACAGGTCGACCGTGGTGAAGCCGGGCATCACCAGCAGGTTCGAATCCTGCGCGAAGCTCTTGGTCACACCGGCAATGCTGGCGCCGATCACCGCCCGGCCCAGATCGACCGAAGGCGTCGCGAAGAACGTCCAGTCGGGCTGATGGCGTGGCTCCTTGCCGGTCAGCGTCGGGTCGAGCAGGTCGCGGGTGATCTTCGCCTTGGTATAGGTCGCGCCGATCAATAGGCTGAACGGTCCCTTCTGGATACCACCTTCCATCTCGACGCCGGTGGCGCGATAGCGCCGGTCGGTCCGGTTCGCCGCGCCGTTGAGCACATTATGGTCGGCAGCTGTCACGCGGAACGCCGTAGCGTTGAAGGTGAAGCCATGCTTGCGGAACTTGAAGCCGCCCTCGAACTGCTTCACATCGTCCTGCTTGTCGGTGTTGCTGCGGATGTCGCCGGTGGCATTGTTGATCAGCGGGGTGAACAGCACCTTGTCGGCATTGGCACGCGCGCCCTTGCTGTAGCGCGCGAACAGCGAGAAGGGCTCGGCCGCGCGATAGTTGATCCCCGCCGAATAGCTGAGATAGCCGTAGTTATAGTTGACCGGCGCGGGCTGGGTGAAGGGCAGGAAGGCGACGCGCCGCTCGGCCGGGTTGATCACGCCGTCGCGGTTGATGTCCTGCGTGATCAGGCCGACGCTGCCGTTGTTGAGGTCCGCGCCGACCAGCGTGCCGCGCACCCGCCCGATGTCGTAGCGCAGGCTGCCGCCGATCGCGATCTTGCCGAAATGGTAGTTTACCGACCCATAGGGCGCGAACACCTTGTAGTTCACGTCGAACGCGCGGCGGAACAGGCTGGAGGCGCGGGCAAAGGCGAAATAGCCGTTGAGCGTCTGCGGCTGGCCGGCGGCGTTGAAGATGTCGACCTGCGCGGTGCCGTTGTCGCCATTGGCGTCGATGTTCATCGCGGTGTGCAGCCAGGTGGTGTTGAGGTCCTGCGTCGCCAGATAGCCGCCGACCGTGGTGGTCAGCTTGCCGCCGGGCAGGTCCCATACCTTGCTGGCACGGACATCGTTGGTGAAATTGTCGAGCGAGCGCGCCCGCACGAACGAGAAGAAATAGAGCGACAGCAGTCCGTTGCCGTTGATCAGGCCATTGGGGTCGATCAGCTGCCCGGCGAGAGGCCCGCTCGCATAGCGCGCGGTCGCGCCGAGGCCGCCCTGGCCTGCGGCAAAGGCCGACACCGTATTGGCGGTGTTGGGAAAGCCGCGGCTGAAATCGCCGCCATTGGCCGCGTAGCGCATGCGCTCGGTGATTGTCCAGCCGGCGACATCGAACTGGCCCTCGAGCCCGATCGACTTCGATTCCGCGCTCTGTCCGGTCGCGACCGGGAAGGCGGCGGGGTTGTTGTTCTGGTCGAGCGTGATGATCGGACCCAGGAACGAGGACAGGATGGTGTCGTCACGCAGGTCGAAGCCCGGGAAGCTGCGGATGCGCGGATTGGCGTTGGTGCCGGTGATGTTGGCGAAATAGGGCGCGAAGGTGGGTGAGCGGTCGTCGAGATATTTCAGATACAGCCTGACATAGCCGTTCTCGAACTCGCGGGTGATGTTGAACTTGACCTGGCCGCCCTTCCAGCCGTCAAAGCCGTTGTTGCGCGGGCCTTCGCCCTGGCGGTAGAAGCCGCCGATATGGAAGCGGGTGTTCTCGCCCAGCTTGCCGCCATAGGTGAAATCGACGCGCTTGGTATCGAAATCGAGCCCGGTGGTGAGCTGGACCGACCCGCCCTCGACATCGCCCGTGCGCGAGAGGATGTTGATCAGCCCGCCGGGCGAGTTGGAGGCGAAGGTCGAGGCGGAGCCGCCGCGGATCGTCTCGATCGCGTTCACGGTCAGGTCGTTGCGCAGATAGACGTCCGCGCCGACGTTGAACAGATCGGCGAATTCGAGCAGCGGCAGGCCATCTTCCTGAATCTGCATGTATTTCGATCCACCGGCGGCGAGCGGCAGGCCGCGCACGGTGTAGTTGTTGTTGCCTTCGCCGATGCTGGTCGCGACGCGCAGACCCGCCATCGTGCGCAGCACCTCGCCGATCGGGCGCGGCCCCAGGATCGTGATGTCGTCGCGGCGCAGCGCGCTGGTCGAGGTTGCGCTGTCGAGCCGGTCGCGGCCCTTGGCGACGCCGGTGGAGAAAAGCTCCTGCGCGGGCTTGGCGGGCGCTTCGGCGGAATTCTGCTGCGTGGCATCGGCTTCGGACGACGCACTCTCGGACTCGGTGGTCGCCGTCGCCGCCCATGCGGGTGCGGCCAGCGCGCAATAGGATGTAACCAGCAACAAGGCTGTCTTGGACATGAAATTTTCCCCTACTCAAACCGACGCCCTCACGCCGGCAACCTCAAGTCGGGGTCGCTCCCATCGCCCCGATGCCTCAACGGCTAGGCGGGCGTGGTAAATTTTGCGTTTACTTCAAATGTGAGAGGATTGCGTCTATGTCATTGATATAAATGAATAGATTTGTGGGAAAA
Source organism: Blastomonas sp. UPD001 (assembly GCF_003426715.1). Classification (NCBI taxonomy): domain Bacteria; kingdom Pseudomonadati; phylum Pseudomonadota; class Alphaproteobacteria; order Sphingomonadales; family Blastomonadaceae; genus Blastomonas; species Blastomonas sp. UPD001. The sequence goes on along the minus strand of NZ_QKVT01000001.1, from coordinate 1,097,096 downwards.
AATGTCATGCGGTCGCGTTTCGCGGGTCGGCCGACCAGCTGAGCCTCGTTTGCAGTGATCGGGCCGGCGCCACCGATTGGAATGCGAATCGAGTCGCAAAGGGGATTGCGACCCTGGTCAGCCGGGCGCGCGGGCAAGGGTGCTGCCAGCACGTCACCTGGCCGAAGCAGCCGCCAGCGCGCTGGCGGACTGGGCGGCGGTCAGTTTCCGAGCCGCGACCAGAGCGTCAGCCTGTGTCTTGCTGATGCACCTGCGCTCGGATCGCAGCCGGGCGGGCAGGCCGCGCGGCACCCCCACCGCGCAGACCGCCCGGGCGGCGCGGTGGATGCGCAGCGCGAGCCGGGCCTGGCCCTTGTCCGACGCGAGGTCGAGGTCGCCGGTTCTGACCGGAACCGCTTCGGTACCATATGCAGCGGCGTGGGGCAGGGTAAGCACGGCCAGCCCGAGCGCAGCGATAGAAGCTTTCATGTCGAGTCTCCTGATTGCGGCCGTCCCGGTGCTGGGCGGCGCAGGGGGCAGGTGGCCGCAAGCCGCGCAGCGATGCCTGCCGGTTTTGAAATCCGGCTGGCCGATTCCGGATCGGGCGAGGCCGATCGATTCCATGCCCGCTGGTCGATTTCGGAATCGGCTTGCTGCGGCGGCCGCGCTTTGGCAGCCAGGATGCGATGACGGCTTTCGAACATATCGATCAGATGACCCGGGGCGGATCGATTGCGCTGCTGGTTCTGTGGAGCTGGATCCTGATCCGCGACCATTGGCAGGATGTGCCCGCGCGTCTCGCCGTGGCGATGAACGCGGCGATCTGCAGCTATCTGCTGGTGACCTCCAGCCTTGCTGACCAGCGCAGTATCGTCAATCTCCTGTTCGCGCTGGGCGCCGGCGCCACGCCGGGCCTGTTCTGGCTGTTCGCCAAGGCGTGGTTCAACGACGAGAGGCGGGTGACGGCCGTCAGCGCGATGCTGGTCGGTCTGTCCGTGGTCAATACGCTGGTTGTCCAGCTGAGCCATGCTGGCGGGGGGATCATCAACCTTGTTTCGGGGGTGCTGTTTCGCGTGTTCATGCTCGCCTTTGCCGCCGCCGCGCTGTGGGAAGTCTGGCGGAGCCGGGAAGGCGATCTGGTCGAGCGGCGGCGGCGCATCCGGCCGCTGCTGGTCGGTGTCGTGGCCGTGCACGTCATCCTCATCGCTGTCCTCGAGGTCGCCGAGCCAGCAATCTTTCCGGGCGGATCGCTCGAGCCGAAGCGCGTCATCGCGAGCGGGGCGTTGCTGGCGGTGTTCGGCTTTTGCGCAGCGATGCTGCGGATGCGCCAGGCCGATCTTTTCGGCGCTGCTCCTCCGCCGGTGACTCTGGTCAAGCCCGCGGCGGAACCGATGGCGGACCCCCTGTCCGAAAGGCTGCTGCGCCACATGGCAACCCACATGCCGCACCGCGACGAGACGCTGTCGATCGCCAAGCTCGCCGCGGAGCTGGGCGAACAGGAATACAGGCTGCGCCGCACGATCAACGGCCAGCTTGGCCACCGCAACTTCACCGCCTTCCTCAACGGCTATCGCCTGGCGGAGGTGAAGGCGGCCCTGGCCGATGCAGCGCAGAAGGACGTTCCGATCATCACGATCGCACTCGATGCAGGCTTCGGTTCGCTAGGGCCCTTCAACCGCGCCTTTCGCGAGGCCGAAGGGATGACGCCAAGCGAATATCGCGCGCGGATGACTGGCTGATTTCGAAATCGGCTAGCCGGTTTTCGCGAAAGCCATGCATAGACTGACGGCTGATACGATGCTGATCGTCATCCGCGAAAGGGCCCGACCATGCACACCGGCTTTCCACCCCTCGATATCCTGCTGACGAGGGGCCATCAGATATTTACCTTCGACTTCGGCCGCTATTTCATCGCCGCGTCGGTGACCTTCGCGATCGTGTGGCTGCTGCGGCGTACGGCGGTGAAGGCGCGCAAAATCCAGGCGCGCGAGGCGACCACCGCCGACATGCGCCGCGAATTCCTGCAATCGCTGCAATCGGTGTTCGTCTATGTGATCGGCGCGTGCTTCCTGATCTGGGGGCGCGAGGTCGGGCTGCTGTACAGCGTGTTCGGCGAGGGCTTCGGCCTGGGGATCGATCTCATGATCCTTGCAGGGATCATCATCGCGCACGATGCCTATTTCTACTGGGCACACCGCTTCATGCACCATCCCAGGCTGTTTCGGTATTTCCACCGTGCGCACCATCGCTCGATCACGCCGACGCCCTGGGCCGCATACAGTTTTGCGATGCCCGAGGCGGCGGTGATGTTCCTGTTCGTGCCGATCTGGCAGTTCTTCGTGCCGACGCCGGGCTGGGTGATGTTCACCTGGCTCAACTTCCAGATCATCCGCAATGCCATGGGCCATGCGGGCTTCGAATTCTTCCCGCGCTGGTGGCTGTCCTCGCCGCTGACCCGCTGGATCAACACCACGGTCCATCACGACCTCCACCACAATGGCGGCTTCAACACCAATTACGGGCTGTATTTCACGTGGTGGGACAAGTGGATGGGCACCGAGCACCCGAAATACCATGCCAGGTTCGCCGAGGTGACCGGGCGCAGCGTGGAAGCCAAGCCGCAGCGCTCAGGCGAACTGCCGGCCTGAACATGCCCCTCGGGGCATCGGCTTCGATGATGTCAAAGCTCTGCCGCGAGGAAGACCGCGGGGCCTTCCTGGCGGCAGCATGGCCACTGGCCGGTTACTGATCGAGGAACGAGCGCATCTTGCGCGAGCGGCTCGGGTGCTTGAGCTTGCGCAGCGCCTTGGCCTCGATCTGGCGGATGCGTTCGCGGGTGACCGAGAACTGCTGGCCAACCTCTTCCAGCGTGTGATCGGTGTTCATGCCGATGCCGAAGCGCATGCGCAGCACGCGTTCCTCGCGCGGGGTCAGCGAAGCGAGCACGCGGGTGACCGTCTCCTTGAGGTTCGCCTGGATTGCGGCGTCCACCGGGATGATCGCGTTCTTGTCCTCGATGAAATCGCCGAGGTGCGAATCCTCCTCGTCGCCGATCGGCGTTTCGAGGCTGATCGGCTCCTTGGCGATCTTCATCACCTTGCGGACCTTTTCGAGCGGCATCGAGAGGCGCTCGGCCATCTCTTCCGGCGTCGGTTCGCGGCCCTGCTCGTGCAGGAACTGGCGGCTGGTGCGCACCAGCTTGTTGATCGTCTCGATCATGTGCACCGGAATGCGGATGGTGCGCGCCTGATCGGCGATCGAACGCGTGATGGCCTGACGAATCCACCAGGTCGCATAGGTCGAGAACTTGTAGCCGCGGCGATACTCGAACTTGTCGACCGCCTTCATCAGGCCGATATTGCCTTCCTGGATCAGGTCGAGGAACTGCAGCCCGCGATTGGTATATTTCTTGGCGATCGAGATGACGAGGCGCAGGTTCGCCTCGACCATTTCCTTCTTGGCAATCCGCGCCTCGCGCTCGCCCTTCTGCACCATGTTGACGATGCGGCGGAATTCGCCGAGCGACATGCCAGTGGCGGCCGCGATGTCCGAAATCTCGGCACGGATGCGATCGACCGCGCTCGCCTCGTTGGCGACGAAATTGGCCCATTTCTTGTCGATGCCCGCCATGGATTCGAGCCAGGCCTCGTCCATCTCGTGTCCGACATAGCGGTCGAGGAAATCCTTGCGCGGCACCTTGTGACGCTCGGCCAAGCGCAGCATCTGCCCGCCCAGCGCGGTCAGGCGGCGGTTGAACGAATAGAGCTGGTCGACCAGATATTCGATCTTGTTCGCGTGGAACTGCACCGATTCCACCTCGGCGGTCAGGTCCTCGCGCAGCTTCTGATACTGCTTTTCCTTCGCCGCCGGGAAATCGTCGCCGATGCTGAGCGCGTTGAGCCGCTCGCCCTGGATCTTCTCGAACTTGCGGAAGAGCGCGGTGATCTGCGCGAACTTCTCGAGCGCCGCCGGTTTCAGCTGCGCTTCCATCTGGGCAAGGCTCAGCGTGTTGTCTTCCTCGTCATCCTCTTCGGGACGACGCGTGCGACGCTCGGTCAGCTCGTCCTCGTCGTCTTCCGAATCGGTGACTTCCTCGACCTCGTCCTCGTCCTTGAAGCTGGGACCGGCGGTCTTCTCGCTGATCTCGCCATCGTCCTCGCCGTCCTCGGACAGGCTTTCGGGCGCGGGCTCCTTGGAAAGCATCGCGTCGAGATCGAGAATCTCGCGCAGCTGCATCTCGCCGTCGTTGAGCGCGGTCGACCATTCGATGATCGCGTGGAAGGTGATCGGGCTTTCGCACAGGCCCAGGATCATCGTGTCACGACCGGCCTCGATGCGCTTGGCGATCGCGATCTCACCCTCGCGGCTGAGCAGCTCCACCGCGCCCATCTCGCGCAGGTACATGCGCACCGGGTCATCGGTGCGATCCATCGTCTCCTTCTTCTTTTCGGGAGCGATGTTGAGCGAATCCGCACCGTCATCGGCGGCGTCGATATCGTCGGCGGGCTGTTCCTCGGCGCCTTCCTCGTCGTTCTCGACGATGTTGACGCCCATTTCGGAGATCGCGGACATCACGTCCTCGATCTGCTCGGACGACATCTGGTCCTGCGGCAGCGCCTCGTTCAGCTCGTCATAGGTGATGTAACCGCGCTTCTTGGCGCGCGCGAGCAGCTTCTTGACCGAGGCTTCGTTGAGGTCGATCAGCGGGGCATCGGTGCCGTCGGTCTTGGGGTCTTTCGGTTCCTTGGCCAATTTGCGTACTTCCTGTCACCTGTGCCGCCGCGGCCTGCGTCCAAGGCTGCGGAGAATTTGCTCTGCTATCAGACCGCTGGGGTCCGTTTCAAATATTTCGCGTCAACTGGCCGATCGTTCCGAGCGGGATGTGACGGCGGTGCGGGCATCGCTGCCTGTCCGTCTCAGCCTCGTTCCGTCAATTCGATCAGGCGCTGGTCAAACGCTACCTTTCTTGCCCTTAGCTGTTGCTGCTCCAAAAACAAACCGTCTTGCATGTCATTTTCGAATCGGCGCGTCACATCCTGCAACGCCGCCTCCAGCCTGGGGCGGGTGATCATCACTTCGATCGCCTCGGCAAAGTCTTCCGCAATCCGGGCCTCGCGCAACTGATCGGCTGGCTCGCCCACCGGGACGCAGAAGGAAAAGGGCGGCTTTCCGCCCGATTTCAGCCTGTCCACCGCGTCTGCCAGCCCCTTGGACTGCAATATGGTCATCAGTATGGGCGGATCAAGACCGTCCGCGCCGGACCGATGCGCGGCATCGAGCAATGCGTCGAGCAGCGCCGCCCAGCGGTCGGCGAGGGTGACGAATTCGCTGAGCGCCTCGCTGTGGCGGTGGATCAGCCGCGGGCGCTGGATGAGGCCGGTGAGCACCCCGCGCACGATCAGGTCGCTCATCGGCTGGCGGCTGAACGCGCGCAATTCCTCGCTCGGT
>NZ_QKVT01000001.1:1061304-1091569 GCF_003426715.1 Blastomonas sp. UPD001 | reverse complement strand
GGGCGGGCAGGCGAGGGCGCACGCGCGGCGAAGAACAGGTCGGAAAAGCGCTGGCCGATCTCGCGGCGATAGAGCGCCTTGATGTCGCCATCGGCAATCGTGTCGGCATGCGCGTTGAGCCGTGCCTTGAACCCGGCGCGCGCTTCCGGACTGGTCAGCGGCTGCGCGGCCAGTTCGTGCGACCAGAGATGGTCGAGCAGTCCGGTCGCCTGGTCGAGGCACGCGGCAAAGGCCTGCGGGCCCGAGGCGCGTACCAGATCATCGGGATCCTGCCCGCCCGGCAGCGAAACGAAGCCCAGTGACAGCCCTGGCTTCAGCAGGGGCAGCGCGCGCGTCGCGGCGCGCATCGCGGCCTTCTGTCCCGCATTGTCGCCGTCGAAGCAGAGCAATGGACGGTCGACCATCTTCCACAGTCGCTCGATCTGATGCTCGGTGAGCGCGGTGCCGAGCGGTGCGACGCATTCGCCAAAGCCCGCCTGGGCGAGCGCGATCACGTCCATATAGCCTTCGACCACCACCACGCGCCCGCTCTGGCGCGAGGCGGGCGCGGCAAGGTGCAGGTTGTAGAGCGTCCGTCCCTTGTCAAACAGGGGCGTATCGGGCGAGTTCAGATATTTGGGCTCGCCCGCGCCGAGGATGCGCCCCCCGAATGCGATGACGCGCCCGCGCGGATCGCGGATCGGGATCATGATCCGGCCGCGGAACCGGTCGTACGGGGCCTTATCGTCGACCTTGATCAGCAGCCCCGCCTCGATCAGCAGTTCTTCGTCCAGATGGCCGAGCGCCGATTTGATGCCGGTGCGGCTGTCGGGCGCAAAGCCGATGCCGAAGCGCGCGATGGTTTCGGCGGTGAGGCCCCGGTTCCTGAGATAGGCGCGCGCCTCTTCGCCCGCGGCGCTGCCGAGCTGCGCGACGAACCAGTCCTGCGCCGCCTGGCAGACATCGTGCAGCGTCGCGCGCGCCTCGGCCTGGCGCGCGGCGCGCGGATCGGGGGCGGGCACGCCCATCCCGGCCTCGGCGGCGAGCTCCTTGACCGCATCCATGAAGCCCAGCCCCTGGTGATCGGTGAGGAACCGGATCGCATCCCCATGCGCTCCGCAACCGAAACAATGGTAGAAGCCCTTGTCGTCGTTGATCGTGAAGCTCGGCGTCTTCTCGTTATGGAACGGGCAGCACGCCTTGTACTCGCGCCCCGCGCGCTGCACCTTCACATGCCGCCCGATCAGCGTGGACAGCGTGATCCGCGATCGCAATTCGTCCAGCCATTGCGGGGAGAGGGTCATTGCAGCGGGTTGCCTCCGGACACACGGGGGACGGAAGGCTTCAGCCCCCCGCGAGCGCCTCCTTTACCCAGGCGCTGGCCTTGCTCATGTCGAGTTCGCTGCCGTGGCGCGCCTTTACTTCGGCCATGACCTTGCCCATGTCCTTGAGGCTTGCGGCACCCGTATCCGCGACGACCTTGGCAATGGCAGCCCTGGCAGCCGCCTCGTCCATCTGCGCGGGCAGGAATTCCTCGATCACCGCGACCTCGGCCGCTTCCTGCGCGGCCAGTTCCGCGCGGCCGCCCTGTTCGTACATGGCGATCGATTCGCGGCGCTGCTTGATCATCTTCTGCAGCACTTCAGTGACCATCGCATTGTCATCGGCCGGCGCGGCCTGGGTGCGCAGCTCGATATCGCGGTCCTTGATCTTGGCCAGGATCAGCCGGACGGCGGCGGTGCGCTCCTTGTCGCCGGCCTTCATGGCAGAGACCTGCGCAGCTTTCAGCGAATCGCGAATCATGCGCGCGAACCTTTCTTTTCCCGTGGATTTTGGAACAAGCTCCCAACCTAGCCGGATAAAAATGTTTTTCATAGATTGACCGTGCAAGCCCCGCGCGCCTAGTGACCCGCCAATTTGGCCGCTGTCCGGCAGGAAGCGTCACGGGGCTATGGCCCGGCCTTGTCCTGCCATATCCTGCGGCCCGGCACATTCGCGACTCATACCGCAAGGCAAGGAACACGATCCATGGCGCACGCCACCACCTCCGCTCAACCCCAAGGCGCGACCGGCCTGTTGCTGCTGGCCGATGGCACCGCGATCTGGGGCAGGGGCTTCGGGGCCGCAGGCGCCAAGGCGGGCGAGGTGTGCTTCAACACCTCGATCACCGGTTATCAGGAAATCCTGACCGACCCGAGCTATGCCGGGCAGATCATCACCTTCACCTTCCCGCATATCGGCAATGTCGGCGCGAACCCCGAGGATATCGAGGCCGACATACCGCATGCGCTGGGCTGCATCGTGCGCGAGGACGTGACCAACCCCAGCAGCTTCCGGTCCGCCCAGCATTTCTCGCAATGGCTGGCGGCGAACAACCAGATCGGCATTTCGGGCGTGGATACCCGCGCGCTGACGCGCCGCATCCGCGAGGCCGGCGCGCCCAATGCGGTGATCGCGCACGCCCCCGATGGCGTGTTCGACATGCCAGCTCTGCTCGCGCTGGCGCAGGGCTGGCCGGGGCTCGAGGGCATGGACCTCGCGATCGAGGTCACCGGTGCCGAGACGCGCGGCTGGGACGGCGGCAAATGGACTTTGGGAAGCGGCTACAGCAACCCAGTCCCGTTTGTCCCGAGCGCAGTCGAGGGATGCAGTGGAACGGTTGCGGAAGGTCCCTCGACTTCGCTCGGGACAAACGGAGGGTGGCAAGCTCCCAGCCGCCCCCATGTCGTCGCGATCGATTATGGCGCGAAGCACAATATCTTCCGTTCGCTGGTCGAGGCGGGCGCGAAGGTGACCGTGGTCCCGGCCAAGACCCCGCTCGAAGACATTCTCGCGCTCGAACCGGCGGGCGTGTTCCTCTCGAACGGCCCCGGCGATCCCGCCGCGACCGGCGTCTATGCGGTGCCGGTGATCCAGGGTCTGCTCGAACGCGACATTCCGATCTTCGGCATCTGTCTCGGCCATCAGTTGCTCGGCCTCGCCGCCGGCGCGCGCACGCTCAAGATGCACCAGGGCCATCGGGGCGCGAACCATCCGGTCAAGCGGCTCGAGACGGGCGTGGTCGAGATCACCAGCATGAACCACGGCTTTGCGGTCGACGCCGCGACACTGCCCGCCAATGTCGTCGAGACGCATGTGTCGCTGTTCGACGGCAGCAATTGCGGCATCGCGTTCACCGACAAGAATGCTTTCGGCGTGCAATACCATCCCGAAGCCTCACCGGGCCCGCAGGACAGTTTCTATCTGTTCGAGAAGTTTGTGGGAGGGCTCCGCTGATGGCAATCGTTAGAAGATTTGAGCAAATCGACCTCAAGGCAAATGCTAGGCATACCGAAACTCAGGGCGGCTGGTCGATTCAGGGTCAGGACGGCGAAAAGTTTATTCAGATCAACACGGTGGGTTCTGCCGACCGCGATATTCCTGGAAAGGTGTCACAGACTCTTCGGCTGAGTAAGGAAGCCATTGAGCAGCTTGCCGAACTTGCGAAGCGGCATCTGTGATGTGGAGTATTCGCGACTATACAAGAACGCGATGGCCTCAGCTCACGCCGATGCAGCTGCAATTGAGCTCTAACCTTGGATTGGGAGTGATATGGTTTTGAAGCTCCCCCCCGTCGATCCTGCCCGTATGGAGCTGGAATGGGCCGCCGATCAGGACGTGCTGCGCAGTCTGGCCGCCAATGGCGATCAGGCGAGCATCCGGCGCTCGGTGGACGTCAGCTTTCGCGGATCGGAAGCTAATCTGGAGCGCCTGTCCGAGGCGGCGGAGGAGCTGGGGCTGACCGAGCTCGGCCATGAGGATGACGCCGAGGGCGGCGATCCGTGGCTGTTCCTCGAGCGGGTGCAGGCGGTCGACGAGAAGTCGATCCGCGCTCTCACCGAGCTCTGCCTGCAGATCGAGCAGCTGTTCGACCTCGAATATGACGGCTGGGGCTGCGAAGCCCAGACCGGCACGGTGCATTGATGGCGCGGTCAATCCTGCCAGGGATTGATCAGGCGGACGCCCGTCCAGGCGAAATCCGCCGTGTTGCGCGTGGCGACGGGAATGTTGCGGACTATGGCCTGCGCGGCGATCTGCGCATCGAGTGTATTGCCGCCCAAAGTGCGCTGGGCCGCAAGCTGGCCGAAGACATGCGCGTCATGGCGATCGAACGCGATGATGCGGTCCGCATAGTCTGTTTCCAGTTGCGCCAGCCAGCGTTCGAGACGCGGTCGGAACGACCGCGCGTTGGGCTTTTCGAAGCCCGCCCGGATTTCTGCAATGACGAGAACCGACAGCAACAGGCGTTCATCGTTGTCGGCGAGCCAGGCGATCACGTCCGGCTCGCCATTGCGGGAAACCATCTCGCTCCAAACGTTGGTGTCGACCAGGATCACTCAAAGTCTTTCGGGTCGAATTCGAAATTGGTCAGCGGCTCCGGCTTGCGCGGTTCGGGCTCCCAGTCGATCCCTCGGCCCAGCTCGATCAGCCGTTCGATCCGCGCGCGGCTCTCGGCGATGGCCTCGGGCGTTCTTTCGGGCGGGAAGCTTTGGAACGGCACCGATGCATCAGTGACCGCCGATGCAACAGGCGCCATGCCCGCTGCCTCGATCACCAGCTGGCGCAGATGCTCTTCCATCGAACGGCCATGCGCGGCCGCCACCTGGCGGAAACGTAGCTTGGCCTCGTCGGGCAGGTTACGGACTGTCAGGCTGGCCATCGCGGCCTCCGCAAAATGATATCAATGCAATCAATGTATACAAAGAGAGCACAATAAACAATGCCCAAGCGCACCGACATAGACAGCATCCTGATCATCGGCGCCGGCCCGATCATCATCGGCCAGGCGTGCGAGTTCGATTATTCGGGCACGCAGGCGTGCAAGGCGCTGAAGGAGGAGGGCTATCGCATCGTCCTCGTCAACTCCAACCCCGCCACGATCATGACCGATCCCGACATGGCCGATGCGACCTATGTCGAGCCGATCACCCCCGAGATCGTTGCCAAGATCATCGCCAAGGAGCGCGCCGAGCGCCCCCATGAGAAGCTGGTGGTGCTGCCGACCATGGGCGGGCAGACCGCGCTCAACACCGCGCTCGCGCTCGATGCCAATGGCACGCTGGCCAAATATGATGTCGAACTGATCGGCGCCAAGGCCGAGGCGATCGACAAGGCCGAGGACCGGCAGAAATTCCGCGAGGCGATGGACAAGATCGGGCTGGAATCGGCGCGCTCGGGCATCGCGCACACGGTGGAAGAGGCGCTCGCGGTGCTCGAGCGCACGGGCCTGCCCTCGATCATCCGCCCCAGCTTCACCATGGGCGGCACCGGCGGCGGCATCGCGTACAATCGCGACGAGTTCGTCCAGATCGTCACCGGCGGGCTCGATGCCTCGCCGACCACCGAGGTGCTGATCGAGGAATCGCTGCTCGGCTGGAAAGAATATGAGATGGAGGTCGTTCGCGACAGGAACGACAACGCCATCATCATCTGCTCGATCGAGAATGTCGATCCGATGGGCGTACACACCGGCGACAGCATCACCGTCGCGCCCGCGTTGACGCTGACCGACAAGGAATATCAGATCATGCGCTCGGCCAGCATCGCGGTGCTGCGCGAGATCGGCGTCGAGACGGGCGGATCGAACGTGCAGTTCGCGGTCAACCCGAAGGACGGCCGCCTGATCGTAATCGAGATGAACCCGCGCGTGTCGCGCTCCTCGGCGCTGGCGTCCAAGGCGACCGGCTTCCCGATCGCCAAGGTAGCGGCCAAGCTGGCGGTGGGCTATACGCTCGACGAGATCACCAACGACATTACCGGCGCGACGCCCGCCAGCTTCGAGCCGACCATCGACTATGTCGTCACCAAGATCCCGCGCTTTGCCTTCGAGAAGTTCAAGGGATCGAGCCCGCTGCTCGGCACCGCGATGAAATCGGTGGGCGAGGTGATGGCGATCGGCCGCAACTTCCAGGAATCGGTGCAGAAGGCGCTGCGCGGCCTCGAGACCGGCCTGTCGGGCTTCAATTTCGTCGATCATCTCGTCGGTGCGCCGCATGAGGACATCGTCGCCGAATTGAGCCAGGCGACGCCCGACCGGCTGCTGATCGCGGCGCAGGCGCTGCGCGAGGGGATGACCGTCGAGCAGATCCATGCCGTCGCCAAGTTCGATCCCTGGTTCCTCGAACAGATCAAGCAGATCGTCGATGCCGAGGCCGAGGTGCTCGAAAACGGCCTGCCGCGCGATGCGGCGGGGATGCGCCGCCTCAAGTCGATGGGCTTTTCGGACAAGCGGCTCGCCTATCTCGCGCTCAAGTCGGCGCATCTGCGCCCGGGCATGAGCCATGCCATCGCGCGCGGATCGGGCCTGGTGCGCGATGCCGTGGTCGCGATGACCGGCGGTGTGACCGAGCAGGAGGTGCGCGCGCTGCGCCACAAGCTGGGCGTGCGTCCGGTGTTCAAGCGCATCGATACCTGCGCGGCCGAATTCGCGGCCAAGACGCCGTATATGTATTCGACCTATGAAGCCCCTACATTCGGCGAGCCCGAATGCGAAAGCCAGCCGACTGAGCGGCGCAAGGTCGTGATCCTGGGCGGCGGGCCGAACCGCATCGGCCAGGGCATCGAGTTCGACTACTGCTGCTGCCATGCCTGTTTCGCGCTCGGCGACGCCGGGTTCGAGACGATCATGGTCAACTGCAACCCGGAAACCGTCTCGACCGACTATGACACCTCGGACCGGCTGTATTTCGAGCCGTTGACCGCCGAGGACGTGCTCGAACTGCTCGATGTCGAGCGTTCGACCGGCGAACTGGTCGGCGTGATCGTGCAGTTCGGCGGGCAGACGCCGCTAAAGCTCGCCCAGGCGCTCGAGGATGCGGGCATCCCGATCCTCGGCACCTCGCCCGATGCGATCGATCTGGCCGAAGACCGTGAGCGCTTTGCCAAGCTGGTCGACAGGCTGGGCCTGAAGCAGCCCGCCAACGGTATCGCGCGCAGCCGCGAAGAGGCGATCGCGGTCGCCAACCGCATCGGCTATCCGGTGCTGATCCGTCCGTCCTATGTGCTCGGCGGCCGCGCGATGGAGATCGTCGACGGCCAGGCGCAGCTCGAAAGCTATATCGCCACCGCCGTTCAGGTCTCGGGCGACAGTCCGGTGCTGATCGACCAGTATCTGCGCGATGCGATCGAGGTCGATGTCGATGCGATCTGCGATGGCAAGGACGTCGCGATCGCGGGCGTGATGCAGCATATCGAGGAGGCCGGCGTCCATTCGGGCGACAGCGCCTGCACGCTGCCGCCGCACAGCCTGAGCAACGACATCATCGCCGAGATGGAGCGCCAGACCAGGTTGCTCGCCGAAGGGCTGAAGGTGCGCGGGCTGATGAACATCCAGTTCGCGGTGAAGAACGGGCAGGTGTACCTGATCGAGGTCAATCCGCGCGCCAGCCGCACCGTGCCGTTCGTCGCCAAGGCGATCGGCCAGCCGGTGGCCAAATATGCCGCGCGCGTGATGGCGGGCGAGATGCTGGCCAATCTGCCCGTGATCGACCGCAATATCGGCCATATGGCGGTCAAGGAGGCGGTCTTCCCCTGGGCGCGTTTCCAGGGCGTCGACCCGGTGCTGAGCCCCGAGATGAAGTCGACAGGCGAAGTCATGGGCATCGACAAGGATTTCGCCACCGCCTTTGCCAAGGCGCAGATCGGGGCAGGGCTCACGCTGCCGACCAGGGGCACCGTGTTCATCTCGGTCAAGGACAGCGACAAGCCTGTGATCCTGGAAGCCGCGCGCGGGCTGATCGACCTCGGCATGGACATTGTCGCGACCGGCGGGACGGCGCGCTATCTCTCGGACAATGGCGTGGCGCTGACCGAGGTGAACAAGGTGGCACAGGGCCGCCCGCATATCGTCGACAAGATCAAGGACGGCGAGATCGCGCTGATCTTCAACACGACCGAGGGCTGGCAGAGCCTGAAGGACTCGCAATCGATCCGCGCCAGCGCGCTGACGGGGAAGATTCCGTACTTCACCACGGCGGCCGCCAGCGTCGCCGCGGTCAAGGCCATGGCGTCGCTTGCGGCGACAAGCCTTGAAGTAAAGCCGCTTCAGGCCTATAATATACGGCCTGACGCTTGAGCCCCCCGACAAGTCGTTACCCTGACGCGGCCCCGTGCGAGGGCCGCTAAAGGCATTATTGTCGGACGTTCGGCTTCGCGTCAGCCAAGGATGAAGGGATATGCCGAATGGCAACCGTCGATAAGCTGCCGATGCTGGCAGAAGGATATGAAAAGCTCTCGCGCGAGCTGAAGGCGCTCAAGGAAGAGCGTCCGCTGATCGTCGAGGCGATCGAGGAAGCGCGTGCGCATGGCGATCTTTCGGAAAATGCCGAATATCATGCCGCCAAGGAACGCCAGGGCCAGGTCGAGGCGACCATCGCCGATCTCGAAGGCAAGCTGAGCCGCGCGCAGATCATCGATCCGACCACGCTTTCGGGCGACAAGATCGTGTTCGGCGCGACCGTGACGCTGCTCGACGAAGACGACAAGCCGGTCAAGTACCAGATCGTCGGCGAAGCGGAAGCGGACGCGCGCAAGGGCCGGATCAGCTATTCGAGCCCGCTGGGCCGCGCGCTGATCGGCCGCCAGCTCGACGACGAGGTCGAGGTAAGCGTGCCTTCGGGCGACAAGTTCTACCTCGTGTCCAAGATCGAGTTCATCTGAACCATGCCCGCCGTGCCGCAGCGGTCGGCAACCAACTTTCTCGTGATCGCCAATGTGCTGGTCTGGCTGGTGGGCTTTACCACCGGCTGGACCGAGCCGATGCAGGTCGAGGGCGGGTTCTGGTCGGCGCGGCTGCATGACACGCTGTACGGCCATACCAGCGCGCTGCCGGTCGATTTTCCGTGGATCGTCCCGGTCTGGCTGACCCCGTTCACCTCGGCGTTTCTGCACGCCGGGCTGTTCCATCTCGCCATGAACATGCTGGTGCTGGTTGTGATCGGCCGGCTGGTCGAAATGGCGCTCGGCTGGGAACGCTATCTGCTGCTCTATGGCGCAGGGATCATCGCCGCCGCCGCCGTCCATTATGCAATCGATCCGACGGCGCTGGTGCCGGTGGTGGGGGCCAGCGGCGCGATCTCGGCGCTGCTCGCCGCCTATTTCCTGCTTTTTTCACGCCGCAAGCCGCCCGCGATCGGCCCGGTCCCGCAGCTTGCGGTGCACATGGCCTGGCTGATGGCGGTGTGGACCGGCATTAACCTGCTGAGCCAGTATGCCTTTGCGGGCACCGCGCTGGGCATTGCCATCTGGGCGCATATCGGCGGCTTTGCGGCAGGACTGCTGCTCGCCGTGCCGCTCGTGCGCAGCCACCAGGTCCGGCGGCCGCGTCACGACATTCCCTGAAACGGCCGACGCTTCAGCCTGCAGGCGTTTCTTCGGGGTCGAGCAGGCGGTGCAAGTGCACGATCACGTAGCGCATTTCGGCATCGTCGACGGTGGCCTGCGCCTTGCTGCGCCAGGCTTCCTCGGCGCTGGCATAATCGGGATAGACGCCGACAAGGTCCATCTTGTCGAGTTCGCAATAATCAAGGGTTTGGGGGTCGCTGACGCGTCCGCCCATGACGAGGTGAAGTTTGCTCATGTGAATATGCGTCCCTGACAGATGAACCGGATGCCGGGTGGCATCCTCTCCTGTGCGAGGGGCCGTTGCGTGCCGTGCCCCATCGCGTTGCTGCGGCGCGCCATAATGCGGTTGCGCGGGATTTTCCAGCCCTGTCGCGCGCGTTCAGCGCTTGCCGGGCTTGTGTAGCGCCTCGCGCGCCTTCGCGGCCTGGTGCCTGGCCTGGTCGGCCAGCGGCGCGACGGCCTTACCGACAGGCTTGCGCGCCAGGAACAGCCCGCCCAGCAGTCCGGCCAGCGCGAGCTTGCCGCGGTGCGCCCAGGCGAGACCCGCTGCCGTGTCCGCCGCGTCGCCAATCTTTTCCGCAGCAGTGTGAATAGCCTCATCGCGCAGATTGGCAGGAGCGAAACGGTCCTTGGCGCGAGCAAGCGCCTTCTGCCACTGGCTACGCGCCGCCAGACGGCGCGCGGAGACCTCGGCCAGGCTCTCGGCGCCATCATCCTCGTGGCCATGATCGTGCGGGGGCGTTTCGACGGGTTCGGTCATGCAGAGGCTTTCGGCTCTTCGGAAGGAACATCCTCGCTGGCGAACAGCGCGCCGACCCTGCCGATGCGCCGCACCGCCAACCAGAAGGCGATCGCCGCCAGGGCCAGCGTGCCGAGCACGGTTGCACCCATCGCGCCCCAGGCACCGAGATAGGGGATCAGCGCGATCATCGTGCCCACGACGAGCGCACCCAACGCGCAGCCGATCAGCACCAGCCCGACAAAGACCAGCACCGCCATGGCGCGCACCTGGCGCCCGGCGGCGGCCATGCGTGCCTTCTGGAAACTGATCTCGGCGTCGATCAGCTCGCGGCCGTCGGCATAGAGGCCATGCAGCTGCTCAAGCAGGCCGGGCGTGTCTCCCACCGCCTCACCAAGACGAATTCGCGCGTGTCCTCGGCGATTTCCTCGACCGGCTTGGCGCGCAGCCGTTCGGCCGCATCGGTTACGCTCTGCGCCGCGCTGCGGGCATAGTCGCCATATTTGGGACCGATATTGTCATCGATCGCGCCGGCGCTGTCGTTCAGGATCTGCGCGATGCTGTTCACGGCGTCGCAGGCCATGTCCTTGACATCGCTCGCCACGTCCTTGGCCTTGCCGCTCACGTCTTCGGGAATCATTGCGCTTACCTTTTCGGAAACCTGCTGGAATGCGTTGCTCGACTGCGATGCGACGGTGGCGCCGGCGGCCGCAGCACCGCTCGATACCAGGACCGCGCTGTTCGGGGTGGGGGTGATGTCGGGCTTTTCGGCGTTCGTCTCGCCGGGCTTGGGCGCAGTCTTGCGCTTGGGCGCGGCGGTCTTCGTGGATGCAGCCCCGGTCTCGCCATTGGCACTCCCCGCCTTTTTGGCACGTGGCTTCTTCGGCGCGGCTTCGGCCCCCGATTCTGCTTCGGGCTTCGTCTCTTCTTCGGACATGAATTCCTCCTCAAGCTTGAGGGCAGACGCATGAAGCGCTGCCACGGTTCCGCTTGCCCAAGTTATATTCTGGCCTGTCCGGGCATATTTTCAAGCGCTTTCGCAGGCGCAGCAAGCCGACTTTACACGGCGGGGCGGCGAGCGCCTGCAACGGTTGCAAACCGACGGTCCAGCCCCTAGAGGGGCGGCAGATTTCCACCCCCGA
Source organism: Blastomonas sp. UPD001 (assembly GCF_003426715.1). Taxonomy (NCBI): domain Bacteria; kingdom Pseudomonadati; phylum Pseudomonadota; class Alphaproteobacteria; order Sphingomonadales; family Blastomonadaceae; genus Blastomonas; species Blastomonas sp. UPD001. The sequence continues at coordinate 1,080,328 of NZ_QKVT01000001.1, read as the reverse complement.
CAACCGGAGAGAGTGCCGCTTATGACCGCGATCATGGACATCCACGCCCGCCAGATTCTCGACAGCCGCGGCAATCCCACGGTCGAGGTCGATGTGCTGCTCGAAGATGGCAGCTTCGGGCGCGCGGGCGTGCCCTCGGGGGCGTCGACGGGTGCCTATGAGGCGGTCGAGAAGCGCGACGGCGACACGTCCATGTATCTCGGCAAGGGCGTGACCCAGGCGGTCGACATGGTCAACAGCGAGATTTTCGAGGCGATCGTCGGTCTGGACGCCGAAGACCAGCGCGATATCGACATGGCGATGATCGCATTGGATGGCACCGAGAACAAGTCGCGCCTCGGCGCGAACGCGATCCTGGGCGTCAGCCTGGCGGTGGCCAAGGCCGCTGCCGACGCGCGCGGCCTGCCGCTCTACAGCTATGTCGGTGGTGTCTCCGCACACGTCCTGCCGGTGCCGATGATGAACATCATCAATGGCGGCGAACATGCTGACAACCCGATCGATTTCCAGGAATTCATGATCATGCCGGTCGGCGCGGACAGCCTGGCCGAGGCGGTGCGCTGGGGTTCGGAAATCTTCCATACGCTCAAGAAGGGCCTGCACGAAAAGGGTCTGGCGACCGCGGTCGGCGACGAAGGCGGCTTTGCCCCCAATCTCGCCTCGACCCGCGCTGCGCTCGATTTCATCATGGCCTCGGTCGAAAAGGCCGGGTTCAAGCCCGGGGAGAACGTGATGCTCGCGCTCGACTGCGCCGCCACCGAATTCTTCCGCGACGGCAAGTACGAGATCAGCGGCGAGGGGCTTTCGCTCTCTCCGAGCGAAATGGCCGATTATCTCGGCAAGCTGTGCGCCGAATATCCGATCCGCTCGATCGAGGATGGCATGAGCGAGGACGATTTCGAGGGCTGGCTCGCGGTCACCGAGCTGCTCGGCAACAAGGTGCAGCTGGTCGGCGACGACCTGTTCGTGACCAATCCCGAGCGGCTCGCCATGGGCATCGAAAAGGGCCTGGCGAACAGCCTGCTGGTCAAGGTCAACCAGATCGGCACGCTCACCGAAACGCTCGAAGCCGTGAACATGGCGCATCGCGCAGGCTACACCGCAGTCATGTCGCACCGTTCGGGCGAGACCGAGGATGCGACCATCGCCGATCTCGCGGTCGCCACCAACTGCGGCCAGATCAAGACCGGCTCGCTCGCACGCTCGGACCGGTTGGCCAAGTACAACCAGCTCATCCGCATCGAGGAAGAGCTGGGCGCATCGGCGCATTATGCGGGTGCTGCCATCTTCCGTTGAGCAAATCCGATTTTGTTCCACGACTTGTAAGCCATTGATCGCATATTTGATTCGGGCTGGCCGTTTCGGCTTGCCAGCCCGAATCAATTGTGATTCAAGGGACCGATGTCGTCCCGCAAACCTGTCATAAAACCCGCGAAAAAGGCGATCGCGCCGGGCATCTCGCTCGTCGCGCTGCTCGCCATTGCGGCCTATGCGCTGCTGGGGCCGACAGGCGTGCTCGCCTGGGGCGATTATCGCCAGCGGCTCGAGGTGCAGAAGGTCGAGCTCGCGCGGCTGCAGAAGCAGCGGGACGCGCTGCGCAACCGGGTCAACCTGCTCGACCCCAAGGCGGTCGATCCCGATCTGGTGAGCGAGCTGGTCCGCCGCGAGCTCAATGTCGCGCATCCCGACGAGGTCATCGTTCCGCTGAAATAAGCGACGCCGCAAAAGCATCGATGCTGCGGGAATATTGCGCAAAAACCGCCTTGGCCGTTGCGTAAACCTTTGCTCTGCTTCTATAGGAAGGGGGTCAATCCTCCCCCTGCCGCATGGCACTGATCCATCAGCGTGAAAGGTTTTCCGTCTTGGTCAAGACACCCGCTGCAAAGCCCGTTCGCAAACCGCCCGCAAAGGCCTCATCGAAAGCTCCGGTCCTGCCCGAAGAGGGCAGCAATCATCCGCGTCCGCGCAACCCCGAGCGCTATGAGGCCAGCCAGGAGGAACTGCTGCACTTCTACAAGGAGATGCTGCTGATCCGCCGGTTCGAGGAACGCGCGGGCCAGCTCTATGGCCTGGGCCTGATCGGCGGCTTCTGCCACCTCTATATCGGCCAGGAAGCGGTCGCGGTCGGCCTGCAATCGGCGCTCGAGCCGGGCAAGGACAGCGTCATCACCGGCTATCGCGACCATGGGCACATGCTGGCTTATGGCATCGATCCCAAGATCATCATGGCCGAACTGACCGGCCGCGGCGCGGGCATCTCGCGCGGCAAGGGCGGGTCGATGCACATGTTCTCGACCGAGCACAAATTCTATGGCGGTCACGGCATCGTCGGCGCGCAGGTGCCGCTGGGCGCGGGCCTGGCCTTCGGACACAAATATTCCGAGGACGGCGGCGTGTGCATGGCCTATTTCGGCGATGGCGCGGCGAACCAGGGCCAGGTCTATGAAAGCTTCAACATGGCTGCGCTGTGGAAGCTGCCGATCATCTTCGTGATCGAGAATAACGGCTATGCCATGGGCACCAAGGTGTCGCGCAGCAGCGCCGAGACCGAATTCTACCGCCGCGGCGATTCCTTCCGCATCCCCGGCATGCAGGTCAACGGCATGGACGTGCTCGAGGTGCGCGGTGCGGCCGAGGCGGCGCTCGAATATGTCCGCGCCGGCAACGGCCCGCTGCTGATGGAACTCAAGACCTATCGCTATCGCGGCCATTCGATGTCCGACCCGGCCAAGTATCGCAGCCGCGAGGAAGTGCAGAACGTCAAGGAAAAGTCCGATCCGATCGAGGCGGCCAAGGCGGAGCTGCTCAAGATGGGCGTGAGCGAGGACGCGATGAAGGCGATCGACAAGGAAATCCGCACGATCGTCAGCGAGGCGGCGGACTTTGCCGAAACCTCGCCCGAGCCGGATCCGTCCGAACTGTATACCGATGTGCTGGTGGAGCAATATTGATGGCCATCGAACTGAAAATGCCTGCCTTGTCCCCGACCATGGAAGAGGGGACCCTGGCCAAGTGGCTGGTCAAGGAAGGCGATAGCGTCGCTTCCGGCGACATCCTGGCCGAGATCGAGACCGACAAGGCGACGATGGAATTCGAGGCGGTCGACGAGGGCACGATCTCGAAGATCCTGATCCCCGAAGGCACCGACAATGTGAAGGTCGGCGCGGTGATCGCGCTGATCGCGGGCGAGGGCGAGGACGCGTCGGCGGACCACCGAACCCGAACCCGAAGCGGCCAAGCCCCCGACCGAGAATGTCCAGATCGTGCCCGAAACGCCCAAGCGCGCGCAGGTCAGCGATCCGGCGATCCCCGAAGGCACCGAGATGGTGCCGACCACGGTGCGCGAGGCGCTGCGCGATGCGATGGCAGAGGAAATGCGCCGCGACGAGCGCGTGTTCGTGATGGGCGAGGAAGTCGCCGAATATCAGGGCGCGTACAAGGTCACGCAGGGTCTGCTCGAGGAATTCGGCGCGCGCCGGGTGATCGACACGCCGATCACCGAATATGGCTTTGCCGGCATCGGCGCGGGCGCGGCGATGGGCGGCCTGCGTCCGGTCATCGAGTTCATGACCTTCAACTTCGCGATGCAGGCGATCGACCATATCATCAACTCGGCGGCCAAGACCAACTACATGTCGGGTGGCCAGATGCGATGCCCGGTGGTGTTCCGCGGTCCCAATGGCGCGGCGAGCCGCGTCGGTGCGCAGCACAGCCAGAATTTCGGCCCCTGGTATGCCAGCGTGCCGGGCCTGATCGTCATCGCGCCCTATGACAGCGCCGATGCCAAGGGCCTGCTGAAAGCTGCCATCCGCACCGAGGACCCGGTCGTGTTCCTCGAGAACGAACTGGTCTATGGCCGCACTTTCGATGTGCCCAAGCTCGACGATCACGTCCTGCCCATCGGCAAGGCGCGGATCATGCGCGAAGGCAGCGATGTCACCATCGTCAGCTATTCGATCGGCGTGGGTGTCGCGCTCGAAGCGGCGGAGAAGCTGGCGGCCGAAGGCGTGGACGCCGAGGTCATCGACCTGCGCACGCTGCGCCCGCTCGACACCGAGACCGTCCTGCAGAGCCTGAAGAAGACAAACCGCATGGTGGTGGTCGAGGAAGGCTGGCCGGTCTGCTCGATCGCGTCGGAAATCTGCGCGGTGGCGATGGAGCAGGGCTTTGACGATCTCGACGCGCCGGTGCTGCGCGTGACCAACGAGGACGTGCCGCTGCCCTATGCCGCGAACCTCGAAAAGCTGGCGCTGGTCGACAGCGCCCGCGTGATCGCGGCGGTGAAGAAAGTCACCTACAAGGGCTGATGACGACGGACCGGGCGGTGCTGCACCGCCCGGTCCGTATCAGATCTTCACGCAGACAAGGCCTGCAACGCAGATACCCTTGTTGTTGCCCTTGCCGGCATTGCCGTCGAGTACACCGTCCTTCATATCATTCTGCTTGGCATTATCTGCCGCTGCGTTCGCTGCGGCGATCTCGGCATCGCTGGTCTGCGGCAGGATGGCGTCATACTTGTCGCAGGTCGACTTGCGCGCGGCGGACACGTTGTCCGACGGCGGCTTGCCGATCTCGCGCGCGTCGCGCACGGTATAGGCGGCTTCCTGGTGGAGCTCCTTGTCTTCCATGAACATGTTGCCGAACAGCGGTTCGTAGACATAGGTCAGTTCGACATACATCACCGCCGTGCCGGTGCTTGCCGCGATCTTCTCGCCCGGCGGGCCCATGCCGGCAAAGCTCGTGCCGGTCTTGCCGGTGCCCTCGGGTCCATAGTCGGAATCGTCGAACAATATGCCCTTGCAGCGCTGCCACATGATCGTCTGGCCGCCATTGGCGTTGACCTCGAGGCTCGACAGCACGGTGCGGCCATCCTGATAGATGCCCGCCGCCCCCGCCTGGATCGCCGCCGCCTGGAACACGTCGTTGATCTGGTCCTCGCTGATCACCTTGGCACCCAGGGTGGAATTGAGCGTTCCGATACGCGAAGCATTGTCGGCCATGTTGAGCGCGATCTGGCTCATCTTCATCTGTGTGATCGCGAGATTCGATACCTCGACGCCATAGAAACCCAGGCCGATGAAGATCGGCAGCGAAAAGGCGAACTCGATCAGCGCCAGGCCCGAGCGATCGCGCTTCAGCCGGCGCGCCAGATCGCGGGTCCGGGTGACGAAGCCGGGCCGCGCCTTCGCGGCGGGGGCAGCAACAACAGCGGCGGTCATCATGTGCAGATCACCTGTTTGGTTTCGGCATTCTGGCTGGCATAGGGCTGGTTGCGCAGCACGGTGGCGGACTTGAGCGTCGCCTCGCCGGGCAGCCCGACCAGCGCATAGAGCGGGAACTTGCGGTCATAGGACATGCGCACCTCGTACAGCACGACGTCGCGCGCACCGCCGACCCCGACCTTGCCGAGGTCCCGGTCCCACACCGCGTTGGCGTTCTCGTCGGTGAAGCACTCGCCCGCATCGCGCTGGCCGTTGCTGTTCTTGTCCTCGAAATCCTCGGGCAGGCCAACCTTGGCAAAGTCGCGATAATTGCGGCGGGTATAGGTAAAGGTTGCATCGGCCGCGAGCGCGCCCAGGTTTTCCTTCACCTTGGAGTCCAGATTGGCGATGTTCATCGTGCCCGTTTCCAGCGCGGCGTCGCGCCCCGCCTTTTGCACCGCGCCATCGAGGATGGCCTTGGCATAGACGGTGTATCCAAGGTCGAACACGCCCAGCAGCAGCATCAGGAAGGTGGGCGCGATCAGGCCGAACTCGGTCACGGTTACCCCGCGCCGATCCCGGCCTGCTTGGCGAATGAAGGCGGGAAAACGCATCACTGGGTCAACCTCAGTTCCGAAATCTGCTTGGCGATGTTCTGGAACGCCGTGTTGAGCTGCGAGCTGTTCGCCGCGGTGAACGAGCTGCCGCTGCTGGAACAGGTCGTCATGTCGGTGGTCAGCGTGGTGCCGAAGGCGATCACCCACAGGCGGATGCCCTTGGACTTGATCGCCTCGCAGATCGCCAGATACCGCCGGCGCTGCCGCTCGAGCTGTGTCGGATCGTTGCTGCCGCCGGTGACGCGCCGGTCGTACATCTCGACACCATACATGCTGGCGACAAAGTCGTAGCTGGTCAGCTGACCGTCGGTCATGAAGATCATGTGGCGGCTGACCGATCCGGGATTGCCTGGATTGGCATTGACCGTCGACTGGAAGATGCCCTGCGGCGAAGCCAGGCGCGCGCCCCAGAGCAGCCCGACATCGTGATAGGTGCCGCCCACCGCGACCAGATTGTTGACATAGGTCTGCACCTGATCGCGCGTCATGGTGGCGAGCAGCGTCGCCTTGCTGGGACAGGCGGTGTAGCCGCTGCCCTTGTCCTTGATCTTGGTTCCGTCGTTGCGGAAGAAATAGACCTCTTCCCAATAGGGGCGCCATTTCGTCGCAGCACTGTTGGGTGCCGCGTCGATGTTCAGGTCATGCGCGTTCAGGCTGCCATCGGCGGTGATGCCGCTCGACGTGCTGGCGAAATTGGCCGCGGCGAGCGTGTCGCGTTCCTCGATGCAACCGCCCCAGCGGCTGGTGCTGCCATCGACCTCGCTGGGCGTGGTGACCGCGGGGTTGGCGGATTTGATCGACTGGACAAAGGCGCGAACCGGGAAGCTGTACTGGCCATATTCCCAGTGCGAGAACGTGGCACCAGCCTGCCATGTCGCGGACTGGGTGACCGTGGTCGTCTCGATATTGCGCTGCCGCACGCATTGCCGGTTATTGGTTCCGCTCCAGGATGGCGCTGCGCCCCCCCAGCTATAGGCCGTGTAGGTGATCCTCGTGGTCACATTACCAGAGGTCTGCGTGCTTGGGTTGTTTGGCGGGTTCGGACTGAAGCCGAAGAGCCAGCCGACATTGTTGCCGTAGTTGCCGCAGTTGGTGCGGGAGATGTTCGTGCCTCCGCCGCTGACCGAGCTGTGCGGGCGGTTCGGACAGGCAAAGGACTGGTTGCCACCATAGACCTGGCAGTCGACCGAATTGGTCGTCGTGCTGATATTCCAGATCGGCCGCCGCGACTGATAGGCCCAGGTATCGCCGGTCGTGCCGCCGATCAGCCACTGCTGATTGGCGTCATAGAGCAGTTCGCCGACATTGACGTTGGTCGAATAGGGCACGAACGAATAGCGGATGCGCGCGTTGCTGCCCGACGAGGCATTGGCCAGCGTGTCGTAGAAGCTCATCACCGAATTGCGCAGCGCGGTGATCTTGACGATCGATCCGCCGCTGCCATCGGGGATGGTGTCCAGCATCGATCCGGTGACGTCGAGCACGAACGTCGTGTCAGTGTTGGTCAGGTTGAGTTCGGCCTGGCAGTTGACGTCGATGTCGATCGTTTCCTTGCCGAACATGCCCATGATCGTGGTCGGCATGACCGCAGACGCGGTGCCGGTGACCTGGCTGGTGCCGGAAACGTTGGTGGTGTTGAACGTCACATCGGTGGTGTCGTTATAGCCCGGCTGATAGTTGACGTCGAAAAAGTCCCGCGCCTGTGCCTTGGCGGCATCGGTATAGCTGGCGGCGGCCATCGCGCGGCGACCGGCGAGAACGCCGGCGTCGCATGCGTGCTGCAGCCGCGACTTGACCATATAGGCACGGCTCATGTCCACCGCGCCGCCGATCATCGCCGCCATGGGCAGGATGCTCGCGGCCAGAATGGGGAGCACGTTGCCGCGCTTCGATGCGAGCAGCCGGTTCAGCACCGGGCGCGCGCTGGCCTTCGCGGCATCGTGCCGCGCGCTGATGCCAGAGCGCTGATCTTCGGTGTGGCGGATGGTCATGATGTGGTTAATGCCCCTTAGACGCAGCCTGCCTTGTATCGGGACAATGGTAAGCAGCCCTCAAAGGGAGATGGTTAAGCCCAAGTTTACCTTGATTTGGCGCGGTAATTGCGGGACTGCGCGCGCCATGGCCCCAACCGAAACCTCCGTTTCGCCGCTCGTGACGCTGGCCGGCAGCTATGGTGATCGCGAGGTGCGCGACTGGGCCAGGGCGCTGTTCGCCTTCGATGCACAGATGGCGGGGATCGTGCTGCCGGCGCGCGAGCCGATGCTGGCGCAGATCCGTCTGCAATGGTGGCACGATATGCTCGCCAAGCCGGCGGCGGCGCGTCCGTCGGCCAATCCGGTGCTGGCATGCCTGGCCCCGCTCGAGGCGGAAGGGCTGGTGCTTGCCGAAGCTTTGGGTCCCGTGATCCGCGGCTGGGAGGCGGCGCTCGAGATCGAGGACAGCGCCGCCGTGGCCGATTTTGCCGAGGGCAGGGGGCAGCTGTTTGCGGCCTTCGCAAGCCTGGCGGGCGGGGAGGCCGGCGATCTGACGCGCATCGGCCGCGCCTGGGCGCTGTGGGACATGGTGCGCTTCCACCGGCGCACGCCCGCGCTCGATACGGCCTTTGCGGCGGTCGATACGCAGGCGCTGGCGCGGATCGGCTTGCCCGCACGGCTGCGCCCGCTTTCGATCATCGCCCGCGCGGTGCGGCTTGACATCGCCCGGGGCCGGTTGGATCGTCCCTGGGCCGGGCCTGGCCTGTTCGTGCGGCTGGTCTGGCACGGGCTGACCGGGTGGTGAGCGGCTGATGGCAAGGAGGCAGGGGGATGCGGATCCTTTTCGGCGGACTGGCGGCGATCGCCCTGCTGGTCGGCGGCTTCTTCCTCATCCGGGCGCAGCAGCAGGATGACGAGCTGGCCGAGATTGCCGCGCCGCCCCCAGAGCCTCAGGACAGCGGCCTTCCGATGGCCGATCCCGGCCAGATGCGCGGTCCCGCGCCGCCCGAAGCCACCGAATTGACGCGCGAGGAACGCCGCTTCGCCCGGTTCGACCGCAATGCCGACCGCATCATTACCCGCGAGGAACTGCTCGCCAGCCGCACCAAGGCGTTCAAGGCGCTCGACAAGGACGGCAACAATCTGCTGACCTTCGAGGAATGGGCGGTCGCGACCTCGGATCGCTTCGCCCGGGCCGATGGCGACCGCAACGGACGCCTGTCGCCCGAGGAATTCGCCACCACCCGGCCCAAGCGTCCGGTGCAGCGGTGCAAATGCTGATTATTCGGCGGCGACGGCCTCGCCGGTGCCAGCCAGCCAGCCTTGCAGGTCGGCGCGCGCGCGCGAGGTGTAAGCCTCCTTGCGCTGCTTCTTGTGCACCTTGTCTTCCGGCGGCGGGAACAGGCCGAAATTGACGTTCATCGGCTGGAAGTCGCTCGCTTCGGCCCCGCCGGTGATATGGCCGAGCAGCGCGCCGAGTGCGGTCGTCACCGGCGGCGTTTCGAGGCTGCGCCCCTGTAGTTCGGCCGCGGCAAAGCGCCCCGCCATCAGCCCGACGCTCGCGCTTTCGACATAGCCTTCGCAGCCGGTAATCTGCCCGGCAAAGCGGATATGCGGGGCCTTGCGCAGCCGCAGCTGGCCATCGAGCAGGCGCGGCGAATTGATGAAGGTGTTGCGGTGCAGCCCGCCCAGCCGCGCGAACTCGGCCTTTTCCAGCCCCGGAATGGTGCGGAACAACTCGACCTGCGCGCCGTGCTTGAGCTTGGTCTGGAAGCCGACCATGTTCCACAGCGTGCCCAGCTTGTTGTCCTGGCGCAGCTGCACCACCGCATAGGGCCAGCGCCCGGTGCGCGGATTGTCGAGCCCCACCGGCTTCATCGGACCGAAGCGCAAGGTGTCCACGCCGCGCGCGGCCATCACCTCGATCGGCATGCAGCCCTCGAAATAAGGGGTGTCCTTCTCCCACTCCTTGAACTCGGTCTTCTCGCCCTCGATCAGCCCGCGATGGAAGGCCAGATACTGGTCCTTGTCCATCGGGCAGTTGATATAGTCCTTGCCGTCGCCTTCGGGCCCGACCTTGTCCCAGCGGCTCGCCATCCAGCAGATGTCCATGTCGATGCTGTTGCGGTGGACGATCGGGGCGATGGCATCGAAGAACGCGAGCGCGTCCTCGCCCGTCGCCGCGCCGATCGACTGGGCGAGCGACATCGCGGTCAGCGGGCCGGTGGCGATGATCGTCGGGCCTTCGCTCGGCAGGCTGTCGATCCGCTCGCGCACGATGCGGATATTCGGGTGCTCGCTCAACGCCCTGGTGACGATATCGGAGAAGATGTCGCGGTCGACAGCCAGCGCCGAGCCTGCGGGAACCTTGGCCTTGTCCGCCGATGCCATGATCAGCGAATCCAGGGTGCGCATCTCCTGGTGGAGCAGGCCGACCGCGTTGCGATCGGCATCGTCGGAGCGGAAGCTGTTCGAGCAGACCAGTTCGGCCAGGCCATCGGTCTGGTGCGCGGGCGTCATGTCGCCGCTGCCGCGCATTTCGGACAGGCGCACCTTCACGCCCGCCTGGGCGAGCTGCCATGCCGCTTCGGACCCGGCGAGGCCCCCGCCGATGATGTGGATCTGGTGCTGGAAATCGTCGCTGTTGCTCATGCGGGTGCAGATAGCGTGTGCGATGGCATTTGCCCAGCTTGCGCATGATCCTCTTTCGGTGCCATCAGGGGGGCGGACGCAAACCGGGTGAGAGCACATGGTCGTCAAGCGCGCACTGGCGGAATCGCGGCCCTGGCTGCTGCTGAGCCTTGTCGCGGCGATCAGCTATTATTTCGTCAGCGATGCGCCGATCCCGGGACTGTACCTGATGTTGTGGAAGGGGCTGGGCGTCGGCTTTCTCGCGGTGTTCGCCCTTGCGCGCCACCATTCGCGCGACGGGCAGCTGATCGGCGGCGTGATGGCGCTGGGTGCGATCGGCGACATGGCTATCGAGATCGACATGATCTATGGCGCGCTCGCCTTCATGGCGGGGCATGTCGTCGCGATCTGGCTCTATGCGCGGCACCGCCGGGCGAGCGTCACGTTCAGCCAGCGGCTGTTCGCGCTGCTGCTGGTGCCGGGCGTGGTGCTGATCGCCTGGGCGCTGCCGATCGACCGGAGCAGGGCAGGGGGCATCGCCTTGTACAGCCTGTTCCTGGCGGTCATGGCGGCGATGGCCTGGACCAGCGATTTCCCGCGCTATCGCGTCGGCACCGGCGCGCTGTTGTTCGTCGCCTCGGACCTGCTGATCTTCGCCCGGCTGGGGCCGCTCGAACGCTCGATAATTCCCGAATGGCTTATCTGGCCGCTCTATTATTTCGGCCAGTTCCTGATCTGCACAGGGGTGATCCAGAGCCTGCGTCACAGGGACCCACGGCTCGCCGGTTGAAGCCCGGACGCACGCGTGTTATAACATTCGTATGAACAAGCCTCTCAAACTCATCAAGATCGGCAATTCGACCGGCGTCATCCTCCCCAAGGACGTGCTGGCGCATCTCAACGTTGCGCAAGGCGATGAGGTGTCGGTGGTCAAGCAGGCCGATGGCATCGCCCTCAAATCCGCCGATCCGGATTTCGACAAGCAGATGTCGGCAGCGCGCGACGTGATGGCGCGCTATCGCAACGCGCTGCGCGAACTGGCCAAGTGAGGTGGCTGACTGGATCTGGGTGCGGCAGGATGTGGTCCTGGCCCTGCACGACGAGCAGATTGCCGAGCATGGCGGACTGAGCGGCATCCGCGATCCCGCACTGGTCGAGAGCGCGCTGGCGCGCCCGCTCAATCTTGCAGCTTATGGGGAGCCCGATGCAGCTGATCTGGCGGCGGCTTACGCCTTTGGCCTGGCGCGAAACCATCCCTTTGCCGATGGCAACAAGCGCAGTGCGGCCGTGGTCGCGTTGACCTTCCTGTTGCTCAACGGTGTCGCGTTCGAGATTACCGAGGCGGAACTTGTCGTCATGACATTAGCGCTCGCCGCAGGCGACCTCACCGAGGATGAGGTCGCCCGCTGGTTTCGCGATCATATCGTGCCGCAGCGCTGAGGCTTATTCGCTCGCCGGCTCGGCCGTTTCTTCGGCCACGTCGCCGTTTTCCTCTTCCGCGATGCGCGCGGCGCTGACGACATGCTCGTTGTCGGCGACGTTGAACAGGCGCACGCCCGCCGAGTTGCGGCCGATGACGCGCATGGTCGAGAGGCTCAGGCGGATGAGCTTGGCCTGATCGGTCACCAGCATCAGCTGGTCCGACTGATGCGCCGGGAAGCTCGCCAGCACCGGGCCGTTGCGCTCGATATTGTCGATATTGGTGATGCCCTGGCCGCCGCGACCGGTGCGGCGATATTCATAGGCCGAGGACAGCTTGCCATAGCCATTGGCGCAGACGGTGAGGATGAACTGCTCGGCCTCGGCAAACTTCTGCATCCGTTCGGGCGAGAGCGTCGGCTCGGCGTCATTGCCCTTCCAGGGCGCGGCGCGCAGATATTCGTCGCGCTCCTCGGTGGTCGCATCGAAGCCGCCCAGGATCGACAGCGAGATCACCTCGTCGCCTTCGCGCAATGTCATGCCGCGCACCCCGGTCGAGGTGCGGCTCTGGAACTCGCGCACATCGGTTGCGGCAAAGCGGATCGCCTTGCCCTGGCGCGTGGCGAGCAGCACGTCGTCGCCCTCGGTGAGCAGCGCGACACCGATCAGCCGGTCGTCCGACCCCTCGTCGAAGCGCATCGCGATCTTGCCGTTCGTGGGCACGTTGGTGAACGCATCCATCGAGTTGCGCCGCACCGTGCCGTTGGCGGTGGCGAACATCACGTGCAGATCGGCCCAGGTATCTTCGTCCTCGGGCAGCGGCAGCACGGTCCGGATGGTCTCGCCCTGCGCCAGCGGCAGCAGGTTGACCATCGGCCGTCCGCGCGTCGCCGGGCCGCCTTCGGGCAGGCGCCACACCTTTTGGCGATAGACCTTGCCGTGCGTCGAGAAGAACAGCACCGGCGTGTGCGTCGAGGTGACGAACATGCTGGTGACGGCATCCTCGTCCTTGGTCGCCATGCCCGAACGGCCCTTGCCGCCCCGCGCCTGCGCGCGGAAGGCATCGAGCGGGGTGCGCTTGATATAGCCCTGCAGCGTGACGGTGACGACCATCTCTTCGCGCTCGATCAGGTCCTCATCGTCGATGCCGTCGGCTGCCGGCGCGATCTCGGACAGGCGCGGCGTGGCGAACTCGCTCTTCACCGCAATCAGCTCGTCGCGCAGCACCTGGTACAGCTTGGCGCGGTCGCCCAGGATGGCCAGAAATTCCTCGATGCTCGCGGCAAGCGCCTTCAGTTCGTTGCCGATCTCGTCGCGGCCCAGAGCGGTCAGCCGATGCAGGCGCAGGTCGAGGATCGCGCGCACCTGAATGTCGCTGAGCGTATAGGTATCGCCCTCGATCTCGGCCTCGATCGCCTCGACCAGCCGGATATAGGGGGCAATCTCCTCGATCGGCCATTGTCGCGCGATCAGCGCCGCACGCGCTTCGGCGGGCGAGGCGGAGGAGCGGATGATCCGCACCACCTCGTCCATGTTGGTCACCGCGACGACCAGGCCGAGCAGGATATGGGCGCGGTCGCGCGCCTTCGCGAGCTCGAACTTCGTGCGGCGGGTGATGACCTGCTCGCGGAAGCGGACGAACGCCTCGATGATCTCCTTGAGCGGCAGCACTTCGGGGCGGCCGCCGCGGATCGCCAGCATGTTCGCCGGGAAGCTCGACTGGGCCGGGCTGTGCCGCCAGATCTGGTTGAGCACGACTTCGGGCGTCGCATCGCGCTTGAGGTCGATGACGACGCGCACGCCTTCGCGGTTCGATTCATCGCGAATGTCGCTGACGCCCTCGATGCGCTTGTCCTTGGCGGCTTCGGCGAGCTTCTCGACCAGGCTGTTCTTGCCGAGCTGGAACGGGATCGAGGTGAGCACGATCGAGCGGCGGTCGCCCCGGCCTTCCTCGATCTTGTGGCGCGCGCGCATGATGATCGACCCGCGGCCGGTCGAATAGGCGTTGCGCACGCCCGCCTGGCCCAAAATCAGCGGCGCGGTCGGGAAGTCGGGGCCGGGGACGATCTTCATCAGATCTTCCAGCTCGATCATCGGGTTGTCGATCCACGCCAGGCACGCGTCGATCACTTCGCCGAGGTTATGCGGCGGAATGTTGGTCGCCATGCCGACCGCGATGCCGCCGGCGCCGTTGACCAGCAGGTTCGGGAAGCGCGCGGGCAGCACCTGCGGCTCGTCGCGCGACCCGTCATAATTGGGCGTGAAGTCGACCGTGTCCTTGTCGAGATCGTCGAGCAGGCTGTTGGCGACCTTGGCGAGGCGCGCCTCGGTGTATCGCATCGAGGCCGGCGGATCGGGGTCCATCGATCCGAAATTGCCCTGGCCGTCGATCAGCGGCACGCGCATCGACCAGTCCTGCGTCATGCGCGCCAGGGCGTCGTAGATCGCGCTGTCGCCATGCGGGTGATAGTTGCCCATCACGTCGCCGACGATCTTGGCGGACTTGCGATAGGGGCGCCCGGCGACGAAGCCGCCCTCCTGGCTGGCGAAAAGGATGCGGCGGTGGACGGGCTTCAGGCCGTCGCGGACATCGGGCAGGGCGCGGCTGACGATGACCGACATGGCATAGTCGAGATAGCTCGACCGCATCTCGTCGACGATGTCGATGCGTTCGATTTCACTGGGTTCCGCTGGTGCGGTGGTATCGTTCATTCCATGCGCCTTTTATGCCTTTTGTGACGCTTTCGCGTCAGGATCGGCTCTAGGCGACGGAGTGCGGAAAAGCCAGCTTTTGCGGGCGTTTTACGGGTATTTTTCAACAGGAAAAACAGGCGCTTGGCGGTGCGCCAAGATCAGGGCTGGATGGCGCTGCCGTCAAAGGCGAAGATACCGCCCGAATCGGCCGGAGAAAGCCGGTCGAGCACGTCGAGCATCATGGCTGCGCTCTGGTCCGGGTCGAACAATTTGCCTTCGGCGACATTGGCCTGGAAAGGCTTGCTCAAGCCCGTATCGACCGTGCCGGGATGCAGCGCGACGGCGATCGCCTGGTCGTTGCGGCGGCCCCATTCGATCGCGATGTTGCGGATCGTCATGTGCAGCGCGGCCTTGGCCGCGCGATAGCCGTACCAGCCGCCGAGCCGGTTGTCCGAGATGCTGCCCTTCGGCCTGGCGGACAAACGCCGCGCCGATGCCGCCCGAGGCTCCGATAATGACGCTGGTGCGGCTCACGCGCGCACGAACCGCCACACGTCGTTGTCGCTCGCCTCGGCATCGAAGCGATAGCCGTCGCTGTCGAAGCCCTTGAGCGCTTCGGGATCGCCGTGCCGGTGCTCGCACAGGAAGCGCGCCGCCATGCCGCGTGCGCGCTTGGCATCGAAGCTGACGAAGCGCGGGCCCTTGGGCCCCTGCTGACGGAAATCAGCGGTGATGACGCGGATGCCGCGCTTCGCCAGCCCCTTGTCGGCGGCGGCGAAATATTCCTGACTGGCGAGGTTCACCACGGTATCGCTCCCGCTCGCGGACAGATCCTCGGCAATGGCGGACGCGATCCGGTCGCCCCAGAAAGCCACGAGCGAACTGTGGCGCGGCGCCCAGCGCGTGCCCATTTCAAGGCGATAGGGCCGGATGCTGTCAAACGGTCGCAGCAGCCCGTATAGCCCTGACAGGATACGCACATGATGCTGGGCGAAGTCGAGCGCGGGCTCGTCGAGCGTCTTCGCCTCCAGCCCGGTATAGACATCGCCGTTGAAGGCGAAGGCGGCAGGCCGCTCGGGCTGATCGAAAAAGCCGCGATAGCGCGCATAGTTGAGATCGATCAGCGCATCGGACACCGGCATGATCTGCTTCATCTTCGCCTTGCTCAGCCGCGCGGCGGATTTCACCAGCCGCTCGGTCTCGGGCTCGAAGCGCGGCGGGCTAGGCGCGACGGCGGGGGCAGGCGAATCGAAATCCAGCGATTTGGCGGGGGACAGCAGGATGATCATGACGGCCAGCGCATAGACCAGCGACGAACCGATGCAAAGGCCGTCGGAGGCGCCGGAGCGAAGTTAACTTTCGGCGCCGCGCGTGCGCCACCATCGGCTTTTTGGACAGGAACCGCAAAGGTCGTTGTCCGTTCCTGCCAGAGTCATTAAGGACGGCTTCATCAACCGGCCGCCAAAGGCTGATACGTGATCGGCAGCTCTAGCTTTGCCGTGTTTTAGTTCGGAGGATAACATGCGTCGCATTTCCCGTTTCAACATGGCCCTGATGCTGGCACTCGCCGGAACCACCGCCGTCTCGCTGGCGCTGCCGGTCGATGGTGCCTTTGCCCAGCGTACGGAGAAGAAGGGCAAGAAGGGCAAGGAAGAAGCGCCGCAGATGGAGCTGAGCGCCGAGTTCCGCAACGCCTTTGCTGCCGCACAGACCGCCTTTGGTGCCAATGATTTCGTCACCGCCGAAACCAAGCTCAATGAAGCCGCCGCCGTCGCTGCCAGCGCCGACGAGAAATATCTCACCGGCAAGATGACGCTGCAGATCGGCCTTAAGAAGAATGACGAGGCGATGCAGATGAAGGGCATCGAGCAGGCACTGACCAGCGGCAAGGCGACCGAAGCCGAAACCAAGACCTTCAACAGCTTCATCGGCGAAAAGGCGCTGCTCAAGAACGATTTCGGCCGCGCGCGCCAGTATCTCACCGCCGCCGTGCAGGCGGGCCAGAACAGTCCGGTCAACCTGTTCCAGCTCGCCGAGGCGCATTTCGGCGAGGCGATCGCCAAGTCGGGTGGCCGCAGCATCGATGCTGCCAACGCGCCGGTCGCGGCAGCGGGTCTGCCCTATCTGCAGCGCGCGGTCGAAGGCGACCTGGCCGGTACCAAGCAATATGCGGCGAGCTGGGCGAAGCGCGGCTTCCAGATCGCGCGCGCGACCAAGAGCGACAGCAGCGTGTTCGCCAATCTGCTGCTGCGCGCCGATGGCGGCAAGGGTGCATGGCATGAGGTCGTCCAGGCGGTCCAGGCCGACAATCGCAGCTTTACCAGCGAGCAGAATCTCGACGCAATGCGGCTGCTGCGCATGGCGGGCGGCATGACCAGCGCCAGCGACTATCAGGAATATATCGAGGCCGCCGGCGCCGCGCGTCGCCCGACCGAGGTGATCGCGCTGATCGAGGAAGGCAAGGCTGCTGGCATCATCACCGACGGCAATGCCTATTTCAAGGATGCGCTGACCACCGCCAACGGCGCGCGCGGCGAATATGTCGCGACGCTGCCCGAATCGGTGCGCGATTCGCGTGGCAAGGCGACCGCGACCGTCACGCTGGCGACCGCCGACGCGCTGCTCGCCAACAAGCAATATGCCGAGGCCGAGGAACTGGCCGCGCTCGCGGTCACCAAGGGTGCGACCGACAAGGAGCGCGCGCTGATGATCCAGGCGATCGCGCAGGTGGCGCAGGGCAAGTACGATCCCGCGCGTCAGACGCTGACCGGCGTCACCGGCGTTCGCGCGCCGCTTGCCAAGCTGTGGACGCTGTATATCGACCAGAAGTCGGGTGCCGGCGCGGCGGCTCCGGCCGCCTGACCTTTCCCGAGGCACAGAAACGAGAAAGGCAGGCTGGGCCGGGCGCCCCGCCTGCCTTTTTCATGTCTGCTCGCTGCGGCCTATTCGTCGAGCGGGACGCCCGGCTGCTGCTTGCTGGTGCGGATGGTCAGAGAGGTCTTGACGCTGGCGACATTGGCCGCCGGGGTCAGTTTCGAAGTCAGGAAGGCCTGGAATTCCTGAAGGTCGCGCGCGACGATCTTCAGGATGAAGTCGATCTCGCCGTTGAGCATATGGCATTCGCGCACCTGGGGCAGCGTGCTGACATGTTCCTCGAACGCCTTGAGGTCGCTTTCGGCCTGGCTCTTCAAGCTGACCATCGCGAACACCGTGATCGCAAAGCCCAGCTTTTGCGGATCGATATCGGCATGATAGCCGCGAATGATGCCGGCTTCCTCCAGCGCGCGCACGCGCCGCAGGCAGGGCGGTGCGGTCAGGCCGACGCGGCTCGCAAGCTCGACATTGGTGATCCGCCCCTCATCCTGGAGCCGGGTCAGCAGCTGCCGGTCGATATGGTCCAGACTTGACACGATTTTTCCCCTGGCTTTGATCGGCAGATGCACGTGCTGGAGATGCCTGGGCATCGCAAGACACGCGCATACTGCGGTATTTGGGCGTGCGGCAGAAATAATCCGCAACATCACGCCACCTACCTATAATATAATTATTCGGTAACGCAATTGTCCCACATTGCGACGCGACAAAAAGCGCCCTTTCGCGGGTGAAAGGACAGGGCTATCCCTTGTCTCCACCGGTCGGCTGCGTGTATCGGACACGCCCCGCCGATCCGGACTGTCGGGCTATCCAAGGACCATTTCCAAGCCGATGCGCTATGACGACCGCCTTTCGACCGTTCTGGCTGGCAGCGTTCCCACCGGCGCGGCTGCGGTGGCGCAATATCGCCAGCTGGTCGATCTGCTGGGGCAGATCGGCGGCAACGATCTCGACGCGCGCCATGCGCCCGCGCTCGCCCGGATCCACGAATTGCGCAGCAGCGTCAGCGAGGCCGATCGGCTGCTGACGGTGCAATGCCTGTCCGGGCGGCTGGTCTCGCCGGTGCTGGTCCAGTATCTCGCCTCCGAACGGCCCGATATCGCAAGCGCCGCGATCCGAGCGGCGCGGCTCGACGATGCCAGCTGGGCGGCCCTGGTCCCCGCATTGCCGACGCGCGCGCGAGGTTTCCTGCGCCACCGCCGCGATCTCGGCCCGCGCACCCAGGCGCTGCTTGACCAGCTGGGGCTTTACGATACCGCGTTGCCCGCCGCCGAGGTTCTGGTGGCAGCCGAGACTGCGGCCCCCGTCGCGCCGGAGCCGGTCGCTGATGCTTCCGAAGCCGCCGAAGCCGAACCTGCCGCGCCGCCGCCGGTCGAAGCCGAAGCGATCCGCGAACCCGAGGTCGCGAGCGAACCCGAGCCTGACCCGCTGGCGCTGGTCGAAGCCGAGATCGAACCCGAACCGATGGCCGAACCTGAGCCGGCACCCGTCCCGGTGTCCGCTGGCCCGCAGAGCATCGGCGAGATCGTCAAGCGGATCGAGGCGCTGCAGGAGGTCCGCATCCGCCAGGCGATGGAGCAGGAGCCGCCGCGTCGCGATGGCTGGCAGCAGCTCG
>NZ_QKVT01000001.1:1027241-1061204 GCF_003426715.1 Blastomonas sp. UPD001 | reverse complement strand
CCAAGCCGATCCTTTGCGACGCTGCGAGACATGAGCGAATGACCTTTGCAAGATTGCCGGGCAAGGATGATTTTGTCCGCTTTTCGGCCGATTTCGGCCAGCGCTATCTGGTGACGGTCGATGTCGAGGAAGAGTTCGACTGGACCCGGCCGATCAAGCGCGAAGGCTATTCGCTCGAAGCCGTCGAGGCGATCACCGATTTCCAGAAATTGTGCGAGGATTATGGCGTAACGCCTTTGTATCTCGTCGACTGGCCGATCATTTCCGACCCGCGGGGCAAGGACATCTATGGCCGGCTGGTGCGCGAGGGGCGCGCCGAGGTCGGCATCCAGCTGCACCCCTGGGTCAACCCGCCGTTCGAGGAAGAGGTGACCCAGCGCAACACCTATGCCGGCAACCTGCCCAAGGAACTCGAGCGCGCCAAGTTCATCGCGCTGCGCGATGCGATTACCGAAGCGACCGGCAAGCAGCCGATCGCCTATCGCGCCGGGCGCTATAGCATCGGCGGCGAGACGCTCAACCTGCTGCGCGAGGCGGGGGTGCGCTTCGATACCTCGGTGCGCGCCAATTTCGATTACAGCAAGGCCGAGGGACCCGATTTCTCGCATTATCCGCTCGAACCCTATTGGCTCGACCGGAAGCTCGGCATTGTCGAGCTGCCGGTGACCTCGGTCTATTGGGGGCTGCTGCGGCGCCAGGGCACGTTCTTCCCGCTCGCGCAGATGGCCGGCGTCACCAAGTCGCTGATGGCGCGCGGGCGCCTGCTCGAGCGCATTTCGCTGACGCCCGAAGGCATCTCGATCGACGAGGTGGTGCGCGGCATCGACATCGCGCTCGACGACGGATTGCCGATCCTCAATTTCTCGTTCCACTCGCCCTCGCTCAAGGCCGGCTACACCCCCTATGTCCGCAGGGACGAGGACGTCACCGCGTTCTACGACTGGTGGCACCATGTGCTGTCCTATCTCGCGCAGCGCGGGGTCAAGCCGACCAGCATCGCGGACATCGACGCCAATATCGTGCGCTGAAGGCGGAGTCTGACGCGCCGCAAGGCAGGTCATGCGCTTTTCGCGCTTGCCATGCAGCCCTGCGCTGGGCTAACCGCGCCTCTGGCACAGCCGGGACGGGCCTGTAGCTCAGTTGGTTAGAGCTGGCCGCTCATAACGGCTAGGTCGGGGGTTCGAGTCCCTCCGGGCCCACCAGTCCGTCCGGTACGAGACCACCAGGAACCGGGTACCACCTGGCCGGATCGGGGAGTAGCGCAGCCTGGTAGCGCATCTGCTTTGGGAGCAGAGGGTCGCAGGTTCGAATCCTGTCTCCCCGACCATTTTCAACGATTTCACCCGTTCAGCGCAGCGTCGGCAGCGCGCGGGCCAGGCCGTCGAGCGCGGCCTCCAGCGTCGTGCGGTGCTTGGCGAAGCAGAAGCGGACGAGGTGGGTGGGGGCGCGCTCGGCGTAGAAGGCCGAGATCGGGATCGCGGCGACGCCGGCCCGGCCGATGATCGCCTCGCAGAATGCGACATCGCCGAGCGGCACCTCGGATGCGGCGAGATCGACCGTGACGAAATAGGTGGCGGCCGACGGGATCGTCGCAAGGCCGATGGCGTGCAGGCCCGCGCAGAAAAGGTCGCGGCTCACCTGATGCTCGGCGCGCGCCAACGCGATCCAGTCATCCTGGCTGTTCAGCCCCTCGGCGACCGCCCATTGCAGGTGCGGCGGGCTGGTGAAGGTGAGGAACTGGTGCGCCTTGGCGAGCACGCGCGCGATCGGCGGGGCGGCGCACATCCAGCCGAGCTTCCACCCGGTCAGCCCGAAGATCTTGCCGGCAGACCCGATCTTGACCGTGCGTTCGCGCATGCCGGGCTGCTGCATCAGCGACCGGTGCTGCGCGCCGTCATAAACCAGCGCCTCCCACACCTCGTCGCAGATCGCGATCAGATCGTGCTCCACGCAGGCCTGCGCGAGCAACGCCAGATCGTCAGGATGCGCGCAGGTGCCCATCGGGTTCATCGGATCGTTGAGCACCAGCAGCTTCGTGCGCGGGCCGATGGCGGCTGCCAGGCTGGCAGGGTCGATGCGCCAGGTCGACCGGTCCATGTCGACGATGCGCGCGATGCCGCCCGCGCGCTGGACCAGCGGCAGATAGGCATCGTAGAGCGGCTGGAACAGCAGCACCTCGTCGCCCGGCACGATCAGCGCGAGCAAGGCGGCGGCGATGGCCTCGGTCGCGCCCGAGGTGACGACCACCTCGTCTGCGGCCAGATCGAGCCCTTGGCGCCGCGCGTACCAGCCCGCCACCGCCTCGCGCAGCTCGGGCAGGCCGATCATCGGCGGATACTGGTTCGACCGGTGGTGGAGCGCATCGCAGGCTGCGGCGATCACCGCCGAGTTGATCGGGCCATCGGGAAAGCCCTGGCCCAGATTGATCGCGCCGGTCTCGCGCGCGCGCATCGACATCGCCTCGAAGATCGTGGTCGGCATGTCGCGATACAGGGGGTTCATTGCGTCTCCGTCAGGCTGTCGTCAGCTGTCGCTGCCATACCGTTTGCATAGGAGGCTGTGATGGCAAATTCGACTCAATCCGTGGCTGCGACCCTTTCCGTCTGGGATGCGCCGACGCGGCTGTTCCACTGGTCGCTGGTCGGCGCGATCGCGCTGGCGTTCGTCTCGTCCGAAGAGGGCAGCCCGCTTGGCACCTGGCATATGGTCGCGGGATGGGTGGTCGCGGTGCTGATCATCTTCCGGCTGTGCTGGGGCTTTATCGGCAATGCGCACGCGCGCTTCGCCGATTTCGTCAGGCCCGGCGCGGTGGTGCCGCATGTGCGCGCGCTGATCGCGGGCAGGGTGCAGCGATCGATCGGACACAACCCGCTGGGCGGGCTTGCCGTGCTGGCGCTGCTCGCGGGCACTGCGGCGGTGACCTGGACCGGCATCGGCATGACCATGGGCGGCGGCGACGAGGAATGGCACGAGGCGCTGGCCTTCGGACTGCTCGGGCTGATCGTCGTGCATGTGGTCGGCGTGGTGGTGATGTCGGTGCTGACGCATGACAATCTGGCGCGGGCGATGGTCACCGGGCGCAAGCCCGCGCTGGGCGCGATCCCAAGCCGCGAACCCCGCTCGCGCCGTGCGCTGGCCAATATTGCCGCGCTCGCGATTGTCGGCCTGTCGGTGTTCGGCATCACCCGCTATGATCGCGATGCCTTCCTGCCCGGATCGCGCGAAGGGGCCGAACATGGCGAACACCGGATATTGGCGCACCACCATACCGGGCAGGCCGATGACGGGGATTGAGAGGGGAGCCGTGCCTTGCGCCTGCTGATCGTCGAGGACAATGGCCGGCTGGCAGGCCTGATCGCCGAGGGGCTGGGGCGGCGCGGGTTCATCTGCGATACCGCGCCCGACCTGGCGACGGCGGAGGAATCGCTCGCCAGCGCTGCGTTCGATGCGATCATCCTCGATCTCGGGCTGCCCGATGGCGACGGCCTTGCCTGGTTGCAGCAGCAGCGATCGCTGCGCCAGCTGATCCCGGCGCTGATGCTCACCGCGCGGGGCGGGCTGGAGGACCGGATTGCCGGTCTGGATGCCGGGGCCGACGATTATCTGGTCAAGCCGGTCGATATCGAGGAGCTGGCGGCGCGCGTGCGCGCGCTGCTCCGCCGCCCGGGGCCGCGCGCGATGAACCTGCTGGAGAGCGGCGCCCTGCGCTTCGACCCGGTGACGCGCGAGGCGCGGATCGAGGATCGGGTCATCGACCTGTCGCGGCGCGAGGCCGATCTGCTCGAGCTGTTGATGCGGAGGCTGGGCAGCGTGGTGGTGCGTGAGGCGATCGAGAACGCGCTGTACAGCTTCAACGAACCGGTGACGCCCAATGCGGTCGAGGCGATCGTCTCACGCCTGCGTCGCAAGCTGGAAGAGGCGGGGCTGGCCGGGCAGCTGCACACGGTGCGCGGCGTCGGCTATATGCTGCGGAGCGGATGATGGAGCGCCACACACCCTCGATCTTCCGCTCGCTGGCGCGCGGGCTTGCCATCGTCGTGTCGGGCGGGACCTTCCTGCTGCTCGCGGCGGTGCTGCTCGAATACTGGAGCAGCTTTGCCGCGATGTCCGCGCCCGATGCGCTGCGCGCGGCGCTGCGCGAGATGGCCGAGCATGTCGTGCTGCCAGTGCTGGCGCTCGCCATACCGATGATGCTGGCGATCCATTTCGTGATGCGCCGCGCGCTGCAGCCGCTCGCCGATGCGACCGAGCGATTGAACGCAGTGTCGGACCAGGACCGCAACATCCGCATCGACGATGCAAATCTGCCCGCCGAGATTCTGCCCTTCACCACCGCGGTCAACACGCTGCTCGGACGGCTCGAGCAGTCTGCGGCGCAGCAGGAGGCCTTTGCCGCCGATGTCGCGCACGAGCTGCGCACGCCGCTGGCGGCGATGATGCTCGAGCTCGACGGGATGGAAGGGGAGCAGGCGGCGCGGCTCAAGGGCGATGTCGCGGCGATGCGGCGGCTGATCGACCAGCTGATGCTGCTCGCGCAGATGGACGCGCAGGAAGCCGCGGCGATCGCGACCGACGATATCGATCTGGCCGAGCTTGCCGGCGACGTGATCGCGCGCATTGCGCCGATGGTGATTGCCGAGGGGCGGATGATCGAGCTGCTCTGCGAAGCGCCGGTGCCCCACGTTCGCGGGCGGCGCGAGGCGATTGGCGCGGCGCTGCGCAACCTGATCGACAATGCGGTGCGGGTGACTCCGCCCGCCGGGACGGTCCGGGTGGTGCTCGATGGCAGCGCGTCGGTGCGCGTCGCCGATGGCGGTACGGGGCTGTCGGCAGAGCAGCTGGCCGCGCTGGTACAGCGCACCAGGCGCGCCGATCATGCCAGCCCGCATGGCGCCGGGCTGGGGCTCGCCATCGTCCAGCGCATCATGCAGGTGCATGGCGGGTGCCTGCGCACCGATCCCGATCGGCGATCGCTGATCCTCGATTTCGCTCCCTAGGCGCGCGCCGTCAGGCAGTTGTCAGCTTTGCCGGGCAGGGCCGGTGGCATGGACAACAGGCGGATCATCTTGAAGACCAGCGCGGCGTTGTTGATGATCGAGTTGCTGGCGATCGATCCTGTCGTTCCGCCATTGCCGATCGACAATGTGCCCGCCGTGATCGTGGTCGCGCCGGTATAGCTGTTCGCCGCGGTGAGGTTCAGCTGCCCTGCACCGATCTTCTCGATCGGGCGCGGCCCGTTGAGTTCGGAAATGATCCCCGACAAGGTGGCCGTGCCGGACAGGACCTGAAGCTGCGTGGTGTTCGAATTCACCTCGACAGGCGCGGCGCTGGTCACGCCGCCCAGATAGTCGATCACCGAGCCTGTGGTGCGGATCGTGCCGAAGCCCGCACCCAGATTGGTCTGCACGGAGAGCGTGCCCTGGGCCAGATTGAGCCCGGCGCTGTAGCTCGATGGGCTGAAGCCCGTTCCCAGGATCAGCGTGCCGCTGCCGGTCTTGGTCAGCCCGGAAAGGCCGCCGAGGATCTGGCCGCGCAACGAGACCGTACCGGCACCGCCGAAAGTCACGCTGGAGATCACCGATCCCTGTAGCGGTCCTGCAAGATCTAGCTGTCCAGCATCGGATGTGATGAGCGTGTCGCCGGTGAAGAAGATCGTGTTCAGATGGGTATTGTTGCTCGACAGATTGCGCAGCGCACCCGCGCCGCCTACCCCGGTACCGGCCAGGACCAGGGTGTCGTTGAGCCCCGAAATCCCGGCCTGCAACGCAAGGGTGGCACCGGCGGCAACGGATGTCCCGCTGGTCGCAGAGCCCAGCGAGTTGTTGTTTTCGATGATCACCGAGCCCTTGCGGATGAAGGTCTGCCCCATATAGGTGCTGGAACCCGACAGCTGGATGACCCCATCCCCGTCGATTTCCACGGTACCGGAACCCGAGATGATATTGCCGATACCCATGAAGTTGCTGCGGCTGATCGACAGCGTTCCGCCATTCAGGATGATATTGCCGACACCGAAGAAGCCCGTTGTCCCGTTATTCCCGATCTTCAGCGTGCCGGCAGAGATCGTGGTATCGCCCTGATAGTCGTTGTTGCCGGTCAGGGTCAGCGTGCCGCTGCCGATCTTGGTGATGCCGAGAGCGCCGAAGCCCTGATTATGGGTGATCAATCCGGCATACAGCGTGGAAGTGTTGTTGCCGCCGATCGTCAGGACGGCATTGCCCGCAACCGACCTGCGCACCAGCGCGCCGACAAAGTCACCCGCGAGAGAGCCGATGGTCTCGCTGGCGTTGACCAGCAGATCGCCACCGGAATTGATGTAGACTGGCGCGGTGTCACCGATCGCCGACCCGCCATTCAGCAGAACCGAGCCGGTGTTGATCCTCAATTCGCCGGAAAAATTGTTGTTCCCGCTCAGGTCCAGCGCGGTAAAGATGGACTTGCTGACCGTCAGGCCGCCCGTGCCGCTGATGTTGCCATTCAGCGAAACCCGGCCGCGCCCATCCACTGTCAGCGTATTGCTGCCCAGCGAAATGGTGCCATTGACGTTCATCTGAACGCCATTGGTGGTATCGATGCTGGAAATGGTGCTGTTTGCGCCCAGGGTGAGCCCGTTGATCGAATTGTTCGCGCCCTGGAAGGTCAGCCCGCCGCCATTGAGCGTCACCGGTTCAACGGTCGCAGTACCCATGAGGTGGAGCGTGCCGCCGCTCGCCACCGTGGTGCCACCCGCAGAGGTGCCGAGCGCGGCGGGATTGCTGATGGCAAGCACTCCCTGGCTGACCGTCGTCACGCCGGTATAGTTGCTGGAAGCGGCAAGCGTGAGCGTGCCCGCACCGGTCTTGGTCAGCGTTCCAGCGCCACCGATGATATTGGCGATGGTCACCGGGTTGGCATAGTTGAACAGCAGCGCGCCATCGTTGGCGACATTGCCGGTGCTCAGCGAACTGCCATCGCGCACTTCCAGCGTGCCGCCGTTGATGAACGTGCCGCCGGAATAGTTGGTGGTCCCCGCCAGTACCAGGGTGCCTGCGCCGATATGGTTCAACGTGCCCACACCGGTGACCGAACCGTTCAGGGTCAGCGCGGTGCCCGCTCCGGGGGCGATGCCTCCGGCACCGCTCACCAACGTGACCGTGCGGTTCGTGCCAAACGAAGTGGTCGTGGAGAGGGTGCCGCCATTGAACGTCACGCCCCCGGATGCAGCCCCCAGATTGCCATCGCTCGAAACCTGCAGGGTACCCTGAGTTACCGAGGTCCCGCCCTGATAGCTGTTGCTGTTGCCGGTCAGGACCAGGGTCCCAAGGCCGAGCTTGTTTAGCCCGCCCGCTCCCGAGATCAGCCCGGTCAATTGTCCGGTGATGTTCGTGTCGACGAGGAGCAGCGCCGTCCCGCCGGTCAGATTGAACGGACGATCGGAGGAAAAGGAATTGGCGGTAAAGCGGACGCCAGCCCCGTTCGCGATCGTGACCGAGGTGCCAGCAGCACCGAACGCATTATCCCTGTTCCAGGCGAGCACTCCCGCGTCCACGAATGTCCCGCCGGAATAGGTATTGGTCTGGCAGGGGCCGCCACAAGTGAGGAAGAGCGTTGCGTCGCCAGTCTTGCGGATCGCCCGGGCGCCGCCCGTTTCGGTAATCGCGCCGTCCTGAAAAGAGCTTGCGCCGATGGCCTGAAAAATCGTGACCGGCTTGCTCAGAACGATTCCATCCGCGTTCGAAACACCGTTGAAGACATAATCGCCATCCCCATTGGGGGGCACAAACAGTGGGACATTGTCGCCGCCACCGATCAGCAGCGAGCGGCCGGCATTCGCGGTTGCGAAGCTGGTGACTGTTACCGGCGCAGTGTCGTCATTCGCGCCCAGATCGATCGGACAAAGGTCGCGCGCGGGATCGAGACAGAGGGTGTTGTCGCCAAAGCCGTTGGCAACCGCGCCCGATGTCACCACGGTCTGCGCCTGCGCCTTGCCAGGCGCAACCATCATCGCGCCGCCTGCCAGCGCCGCAATCGCGGGGATCAGTGCAGTGGTGCTGAACAACCCGTGGCGACGCGGCATGGCGCGATCACGACGCTCCGCGCGGCTTGCGCCGCGGTTCCGGATCGACTGCATAAATTCCCCTCAATCTCAGACTTGCAACCAGTTGCGACCCGGTTTGAATCAGCCAGCGAAGGATGCAGTCCTTAGGGCCCTGCCAGCCCGTGATGCGTCGCAGGATCGATCGGGCGGTTGATTGAGGGGGTAGAAAATGCTCGCTCGGCACAAAAAACAGCAGCCACTTCAGCCACTTGCCTGTTTGCGCGCGCCAAAAGACCTGACGCCATACTGCCCCCTCGACTTGGTGGACGCGCCGAGTCGCGCGGGCCAATTTCAATCTCAGTTATGCCAACGTTAGCAAAATGTTAAGATACTTCAATAGCGCAGCAAGCCGTATGCGGGCTTCTGTTTGATCAAGTCGCAGTCGCCCCAAAATTTCACAATTCGCCTCGCGAAGCCCTAAAGTGGCGTCCCGTTGCTCGCGCTTGCGGCACGAATTGTAAAATGAAACTATCGCTCCGGCGCATTGCCTGGCCAAACACTTGCGATTGCCCCCAATCTGAAGATGAAGTGCTGCAAAAATCGCCTCTCGTGCAGTCACGACCTTGTTTCGGACCAGTGGACATCCGGATCGCACCATGCGGTCAGCGTGCAAGGCAGGCGGGGTCGCGGCGGACGAACCGACCAGCGGATTTGCTGTTCGGACGCAGAATGTTCGCTTATGCATCACAGGTTGATGCGGGCGGTGAGCGGCTGCCTATCGCGTTGATTCGATTGAGGCAGGAGCGGGCCGGATGGATCATACCATGGATTATGGCGGCTACATGCCGCACGGCATGTGCCTGTTGTGGGAGCCGTGGCTGGTGCTGCTCTGGGCGGGATCGGACCTGCTGATCTTCCTGTCCTATACCGCGATCCCCATCGCGCTGCTGCGCGTGCTGCGCAAGCGCACCGAGGTGCCGCATGGCGGGCTGGTGGCGCTGTTCGCCTCGTTCATCCTGCTGTGCGGGCTCACCCATTTGCTGGGCATCGTGACCCTGTGGTTTCCGATCTATCCCTGGACCGGTTGGGTCAAGCTGGCCACCGGCATCGTGTCGATGACCACGGCGGTGGTCTTGTTCCGGCTGATCCCCGACATCATCCGCCTGCCCTCGCCCGCATCGCTGGCGGCGGTCAACCAGACGCTGAGCGAGGAGATCGCCGCACACAAGGCGACGCTCGCCTCGCTCGACCGGCAGGTGCAGGAGCGCACGCGCGAGCTCGAACGCGCGACCGCCGCGCTGGCGGTACAGGCGCGCGAGGCGGTGCATCGCAGCGGCAACCTGCTTGCGGTGGTGCATTCGCTGGCCACGCAATCGGCGCGCGGGACCGAGCGGACGAGCGAATTTCTGGAGGCGTTTCTGGGGCGGGTTCGCGCGCTCGCCGATACCACCCGCGCGATCGCGCGCAGCGACCGGTCCTCGGCAGAGCTGGGTCAGCTGGTGAACAGCGGGCTGGAGGTGCTGAGGAGCACCTATGGGCCGCGCATCTCGGTTTCGGGTCCGGCGCTGGCAGTCGACCCGGTGGCGGCGCAGCAGCTCAGCCTCGCGCTGTACGAACTGGCGACGAACACGCAGAAATACGGTCTGGGCGCCTCGGATCAGGTCGACGTCGCCGTGCGCTGGAGCGTCGACGATGGTCGCTTCACCTTTGTCTGGAACGAGCGCGGCCTGCCCGGCGCGGCTGGCGAGGCAGCGCCCAATCCCGAGGGCTTCGGCACCAAGCTGCTCATGCAGATCGTGCCGCGGATGCTCGGCGGCGAGGCGGAGCGCAAGCTGGCCGGAAGCGAGATGGTCTATTGCCTTTCCGCCCCGGTCGATGGGGTGATTGCGAAGGAAACCGATGGCAGCGGCGACCCGCTCGCCGCGCGGATCATCGATACCAGTTTCGGGCTCGACTGACCGCAAGGCGGCGCAGCGCGTGCAGGACGCGCTGCATCGCCCGGAACCCATCTGTGATCGCGCAGCCCAGCGCCTCGCCGTGCCCGTCGGGCAGCGCTCGGTGGCCGCAGGGCATGTCGATTCCGCGCCAAGCGCGCGCCCGCAAGGCCACCTCGCCGATCTGTCGCAAGCTCCGCCCGTGGCCCATTGCCCGAAGCATGGGCCGACCGATCGGACGACCAAAACGGCGCCGTGACACGCTGCGCGCAGAATGAAGACCCTTGCTCGCTCGGCGCGGAGCAGCCCCCGCCACAAGCATTATTGGATCCATTAATGCTTGGAAGCGCGGGCAAGCTGTGCCAGAGCAAGGCGCATCCAGGCCCCGCAACCCGGGGCCCGAACGATCAGGAGAGGAAATGCATGGCCGTTATCGCGACAACACATGTGGGGTCGATGCCGCGCGGCCCCGAGCTCACCGAGCTGCTGCTCGCGCGCGATGCTGGCAAGCCTTTTGACGCGGCGGAATTCGACCGTGCCGTGTCCGATGCAGTGAACCGCTCGGTCGCCTTCCAGCGCGACTGCGGAGTCGACATCGTCAGCGACGGCGAGATGGGCAAGGTCGGCTATTCCACCTACATGATCGAGCGCCTGTCGGGCTTTGGCGGGCATATCGACCGCAAGCCCGCCGCCGACCTTGCCGAGGTGCCCGGTCTGGCAAAGAAGCTGTCGGCGATCATGGGCAGCCAGGAATTCGTGCGCGCCTCGTGCATCGGGCCGGTCAAGCTGGTCACGCTTGAGCCGCTGCACGACGACATCCGCCGCTTCCGCGCCGCGATGGACGCGCATGGCGAGGGTGCGCGCGGGTTCATGAATGCCGCCTCGCCCGGGCTCATCACCGCGTTCCAGGTCAACCGCCATTATCCCAGCCACGAGGCCTATCTCGCCGATCTGGCCGATGCGATGCGCGAGGAATACGAGACCATCGTCGCCGCCGGGTTCGACCTGCAGCTCGACTGCCCCGATCTCGCGATGTCGCGCCATACCGGCTATCAGGACCTGAGCGAGGCGGACTTCCTCAAGGTCGCCGCGGCCAATGTCGAGGCGCTCAATGCCGCGACCGCGAACATCCCGCCCGAACGGATGCGGATGCACATCTGCTGGGGCAATTACGAAGGCCCGCACGATCACGACATCCCGCTTGAGCGGGTGGTCGATATCGTGCTCTCGGCGCGGCCGGGCACGGTGCTGTTCGAAGGCGCCAACCCCCGGCACGAGCACGAATGGACCGTGTGGCGCGATGCCGCCATCCCCGAGGACAAGGTGCTGGCGCCCGGCGTCATCGACACCTGCTCGAACTATGTCGAGCATCCCGAGCTGATCGCGCAGCGGCTCGAGCGCTTCGTCGGGATCGTCGGCGCGGACCGGGTGATCGCCAGCACCGATTGCGGCTTCGGCACGTTCGCAGGCTATGGCAAGATCGACCCGCTGGTCACGGCGAAGAAGCTCAAGGCGATGCGCGAGGGCGCGGATATCGCGGCGGCGCGGCTGTGACCCCGGCGGAGCGGCAGGCGATCGAATGGGAATGCGCGCGGCTGGTCGCGCTTTATGCCAACCTCAACGATGCGCATCGCTGGGAGGATGTGGTCGCGCTCTATCATCCCGACGGGCTGATGACGCGCCCCACCGCGCCCGATGCCGAGATTCGGGGGCACGAGGCCATTCTCGCCGCATTCAAGGCGCGTCCGCCGCGCACCACGCGGCATTTCTGCAGCAATGTGGTGATCGACGTCGAGGACGCGGAGCATGCCAGGGGTGAAAGCGCGATCCTGCTGTTCACCGGCAGCGGAGCGCCGCTGGTCGGATCGTTCCTCGACCGTTTCGTCGCCACCGCCCAAGGCTGGCGCTTCCTCGAACGGCGCGGGTCGCTGACCTTCCAGCCCTGAACCGGGCTCAGTGCCCTGCGGGCGCTGGCCTGGCCGCGAAGATATTGCCCGGCAGCCTCGCCGCCAGCACCACGGTGATCGCAAGCAGGCTGGCGATCACGGCAATCGCCACCGTCGAGGGCGACCGCGCGGGCAGCGAGGCGGCGGCCGCCGCTGCCGAAGCGATGGCGGTGGCGTTCGACGTGCAGGAAATGGCCGATACCGATGTCGTCCAGGCCGATGCCGCCTGGTCCGCCTGGCAGCGCAGCCGCGATGGCGCCAAGGCGCAAGTTGCCGCTGTGCTCAAGCTGCGCAAGGGCTATGATCTGGGCGCGATCGATCTGGCCGACCTGCTGCTCGCCGAGCGCCAGACGCAGGACATGTTCCGCGCGGAGGTGCAGGCGCGCACCGAGGCGCTGCGCGCGATCACGCGCATCCTCATCGACAGCCACAGCATCTGGATCAGCGACGAACTCTAGAGTGATTTCGAGTGAAATGGAACATTTCACGGCTCGGAAATCACGGTAAAACAGAAAGTTAGACCCAGCTTTTGATTCCATCAAAGGCTGGGTTTAAGCAATGGTGCCGCCGCGGCACGCTCAGGGGAAAGACCATGCCAAGAGTACCGATGCATGCCGAAAGCCACCAGATCGCACGGATCGGCTGGCTGCGCGCCGCCGTGCTGGGTGCGAATGACGGGATCGTCTCGACCGCCAGCCTGATCCTCGGCGTCGCGGCCTCGGGCGCGGACCGGCAGGCGCTGCTGGTCGCGGGCGCGGCGGGGCTGGTCGCGGGCGCAATGTCGATGGCGGCGGGCGAATATGTCTCGGTCAGCAGCCAGTCGGATACCGAGGCGGCGGACCTGGCGCGCGAGCGGGCGGAACTGGTCGACGATCCGGAGTTCGAGCGCGCCGAGCTGGCGGCGATCTATGTCGGGCGCGGGGTCGATCCGGCGACGGCGGATCTCGTGGCGGAGCAGATGATGGCGCACGACGCGCTGGGCAGCCATGCGCGCGACGAACTGCACATTAATGATCTGACCGCGGCGCGGCCGCTTCAGGCGGCTCTGGCCTCGGCGCTGACCTTCACGGTCGGCGCGCTGCTGCCGCTGTTGCTCGCGGGTCTGCTGCCGATGGGGTCGATGGTGGTCGGCGGGGCGGCAGGATCGATCCTGTTCCTCGCGCTCCTGGGCGCGATCAGCGCCCGGGCCGGGGGTGCTCCGGTGGCACGTCCCGTGATCCGCGTCGTCTTCTGGGGTGCGCTGGCCATGGCGCTGACGGCGGGGATTGGCAGGCTGGTCGGCGCTGCGGTGTAGTCGGGCCTCAGGTCGGTCAGACGACGACGCCAGGGCCGATGCTGGCGGCGATGAAGACGACCGACGAGATGGCGGCGAGAGCGGTGGCGATGACGTTCATGATGGTGGTTCCTGTGTGGACGCTGGCTGGAGCGGTGTCGATCAGACGATGATGCCGGGGCCGACGCTGGTGGCGACGAGGATGACCGAGCAGATGGTGGCAAGAGCGGTTGCGAGAATGTTCATGGGGAAGGTCCTTTCGATTTCGGTGTGAGGTGCGGGCTGCCGATCAGGCAACGACGCCGGGGGCGACGCTGGCGGCGATGAACAGGCTGGAGGTCAGGATCGCGAGGGCGACGGCGGCGATCTGGCTCTGGGCGTTCGAGAAGAGGGTCATGATGGTGTCCTTTCGTTTGTATCTGGTGGTTCCGAACCGTTCGTCCGGAGATGCCAGATACACTGCACAGGCCGTGCCAAACCGAAAAAGGGTAGGAATTACAGTGGAATAGCTTATTTGAGAGGCTCGCTCGACATGAACGGATGCTGACTGTTGGGAAAATTTCCCATTAATCGGGATCGGTGGATGCCGGATATGGCCCCATTTGCGAGGGCGCATCCGTTGCGACAGCTCAGCGCGTATCTATCTCGACCAAAGACGAACCATATGGGGTGGCGCGCGTGCACGGGAACAAGCTGGAAGTCTGGTACGATGGCGCGTGCCCACTCTGCACCCGAGAGATCGCGCTCATGCGGCGGCTCGACCGGCGCGGGGCGATCGCCTTTATCGACGTATCGACGCCCGGCGGCTCTTGCCCGCTCGACCGCAAGGCGCTGCTCGAACGTTTCCATGCGCGCGAGAAGGGCGTGATGCTCTCGGGCGCGGCGGCCTTCGCGGCGATGTGGCGCGCCATTCCATTGCTGCGTCCGCTCGGCCTCATCGCGCGCTGGATGCCGGTGCTGGCGCTGCTCGAACGGGCCTATCTGCGTTTCCTGAGGATCAGACCACGTCTGCAAGGCCTTTTCCGGGAGCGCCGGGCATGAACGGACTGTTCGAACCGACGCGCGCCGCCGGGCTCAAGCGGATGCAGGATTTCGTGCCACGCGCTGGTCGCACCTATGCCGAGGGGCGCAACAGCGATCTCGGGCCCGACCGGCCGAGCGCGGTGTCGCGGCTCTCGCCCTGGCTGCGCTATCGCCTGCTGAGCGAGCAGGAGCTCTGCGCGGCGGTGCTCGAGCAGCATTCGCTCGCGGCGGCAGAGAAATATGTGCAGGAAGTGCTCTGGCGCACCTATTGGAAGGGCTGGCTGGAGATGCGGCCCGGCATCTGGACGCGCTTCCTCGCCGAGCGCGACGACCAGCGCGAGCGGCTGCGCAATGTCCGCGCGCTCGAACAGGCGGAGGGGGGGCGCACCGGAATCGAGGGTTTCGACGACTGGGCGCGCGAGCTGGTCGAGACAGGATATCTGCACAACCACGCGCGCATGTGGTTCGCCTCGGTCTGGATCTTCACGCTGCGGCTGCCCTGGACGCTGGGCGCGGATTTCTTTTTGCGCCATCTGGTCGATGCCGATGCGGCGAGCAACACATTGTCCTGGCGCTGGGTCGCGGGCCTGCAGACCGCGGGCAAGACCTATCTCGCCACCGACGACAATATCGCGCGCCATACCGGCGGGCGGTTTGCGCCCAAGGGACTGGCGAAGAGGGCCGAGCCGCTGACCGAAGCGCCGGTGCCAGCCGCGTCACCGCTGCCGCAAGCGGGGTCCGCCCAGGGCGCTCCGGCGCTGCTGCTGGTGACCAGCGAGGACATGGCGCCCGATGCGGCGCTCTGGCGCGGAGCCGATATCCGGGGCATTTGCATCGCGGCCGATCCCGCTTTGCTCTGGGGCGACAGGTCACGCGGCTTCGTCGCCGAGGCGGCCCGCGACATGGCCGCTCTGCTCGGCGAGATGAGTGCCGGGCCGGTGAAGCAGGTCGATGGGCTGGACGCCGGGGCGGTCGCGCAGGCGGCACGCGCCGCCGGTGTCAGCCGGGTCATTACGCCTTATGCGCCGGTCGGCCCGGTAGCGGCGCGGCTGGCGGACATCGCCAGGGCACTACAGGGCGAAGGGATCGAACTCGTCCAGGTCCGCCGCGACTGGGACGAGACCTTCTGGCCGCACGCGCGCAAGGGGTTCTTTCCGTTCAAGCAGCATATGGGGCGGCTGCTCGAGGACATGGGGCTCACGCGCACCTGAGACGGCGCGTGAGCAAAACGGGCCCGGCGCGCGCCGGACCCGCGTTCGGCATCAGTGATAGCGGCGCAGAAGGCCTGCCAGCTTGCCCTGCACCTGCACCTCGTGCGGCGCGTAGTACTGCGGCGCATAGGACGCATTGGCGGGATCGAGCCGGATGCGGCCGTTCTCGCGGCGCAGATATTTGAGCGTTGCCTCCTCGCCGCGCACCAGCGCGACCACGATCTCGCCGTCGCGCGCGGTTTCGGTGCGCTTGATCAGCGCGAAATCGCCGTCGAGAATGCCCGCCTCGACCATCGAATCTCCCGACACTTCGAGCGCATAATGCTCGCCTGCACCGAGCAAAGCGGCGGGAACGGGAAGGATCTCGGTGCCCTCGAAAGCCTCGATCGGCGCACCGGCGGCGATGCGGCCGTGCAGCGGGATCTCGAGCACATTGCTGTTCGCCGGTTCGGGCAACACCGCCTTGCGCACCGCGTCCATGCTGACGATATTGCTCCTCGCGGCGTCGGCGCGCGCGGCGGCAGCGGCGGCCAATTCCTTCTCGCGCGGCTTCACGCTCGCCTCGGGCAATTTCAGGATTTCGAGCGCGCGCGCGCGGTTGGGCAGGCGGCGGATGAAGCCGCGTTCCTCGAGCGCACTGACCAGCCGGTGCACGCCCGACTTGGACTTGAGATCGAGCGCTTCCTTCATTTCCTCGAACGACGGCGAGACGCCATCGGCCTCCAGCCGTTCCTGGATGAAGCGGATCAGGTCATGTTGCTTGCGGGTCAGCATCGCCGATGTTCCTTTCTGCGCCGAACCTACGTTCGAACGAATACGGAACAATTACGAAACAAAGACGGTCAGGTCAAGACCTTGTGTCAAGTCGGCTGCGCAAGCGCGATATAGTCGATCGGTTCGCCCGGTTGGACGGCGGCTGCATGCGCGGGGCGCACCACCAGCGCATCGGCCCGGTGCAGCGCGAGCAGCGCGCCGCTGTCCTGGTTGCCGAGGCGCACCAGCCGTCCGTCATGCCAGCGCGCACGCACAAAATCCTGGCGTGGGCCGTTGGCGGGGAAGGGATCGCCTGCGATTGCTTGCGAGATCACCGGCACAAGTGCCTGATATCCCAGCATCTGGCGCACCAGCGACAGCAGCAGCAGCGTCGCGGTGACATAGGCCGACACCGGATTGCCCGGCAGCCCGAGCACGATCGCATCGCCCAGCTTGCCTACCATCACCGGCTTGCCCGGCCGCATTGCGATCCGCCAGAAATCGACGGCGCCGCCGCCATCGGTGAGCGCGGGCTGGATGAGATCGTGATCGCCCACCGATGCGCCGCCGGTGGTGACGATGATATCGGCCTGGCTGTGCTCTTGCAGCGCGGCCGTGATCGTCGCGCGGTCATCGGGCAGCAGCGGCGGGACGATCAGATCGCAGGGAAGGCCCGCGAGCAGCGCGGCGAGCATCACGCCATTGCTCGCCGGGATATGCGCGGGCGAGGGGAGCGGTTGGCCCGGCGGCACCAGCTCGTCGCCGGTGCTCAGGATCGCGATGCGCGGGCGCGGAAACACGCTGAGCGCGCCATGCCCCGCCATCGCCGCGAGCGCGATCAGCCGTGCATCAATGATCGCGCCGGCGGCGGCGAGCAGCGCTCCGGTCGCGAAATCATGCCCTGCGCGGCGGATATGCGCGCCAGGCGCCGCAGGGCCATCGCCGGTCAGCGTCAGCCGGTCGCCGTCGCGCGCGACATCCTCCTGCACCACCACGCAGTCGGCGCCGTCGGGGATCATCGCGCCGGTGGAAATGCGCGCGGCCTCGCCTGCGCCGATCGTGCCTGAAAAGGGCCGCCCCGCCGCGCTCTCGCCGATGACTCGCCAGGGGCCGGGCAGGTCCGCGCTGCGCACGGCATAGCCGTCCATCGCGGACAGATCGGCGGCGGGCTGGTTGCGCTTCGACAGCAGAGGCTCGGCCAGGGTCAGGCCGGTCGCGTCGACCAGCGATAGCGTAACGGGGGGACGGGGTGCAGCAAGCGCAAGCAGGCGGTCGCGCGCCTCGTCGAGCGCGATCAGCCCGCCCGCCATCAGCCGGCGGTCCAGTCGCCCGACTTGCCGCCGCTCTTGGCGAGCAGCCGCACGGGTCCGATGACCATCGCCTTGTCGAGCGCCTTGGCCATGTCGTAGATCGTCAGCAGCGCGACGCTCGCGGCGGTCAGCGCCTCCATCTCCACGCCGGTCTTGCCGTTGGTCCGCACGCGGGTCTCGACGCGCACGCCGGTCTCGACATAATCGAAATCGACCGAAACGCTGGCGATCGGCAGCGGGTGGCACAGCGGGATCAGGTTGCTGGTCTGCTTGGCGGCCATGATGCCCGCGATGCGCGCAGTGCCCAGCACGTCGCCCTTCTTGATGTCGCCCGCGCGGATCGCGGCGATCACCGCCGGGGCCATGGCGATGACGCCCTCGGCCACCGCCTCGCGAACCGTATCGGGCTTGGCCGAGACATCGACCATCTGTGCCGCGCCGGTGGCGTCGAGATGGGTGAGCTTGTCCATCAGGCCGCCGCTCCGGTGAGCAGCTGTCGCGTCGCGATCGTCACGTCGGGCTGGCGCATCAGCGATTCGCCGACCAGGAAGCAGCGCACCCCGTGCCCGCTCAGCCGGGTGCAGTCGGCATGACTGTTGATGCCGCTTTCGGACACCGCGATGCGGCCTTCGGGGATCATGCCGACCAGCCGCTCGGTGGTGGCGATATCGGTGACGAAGCTGCGCAGGTCGCGGTTGTTGATGCCGATCAGCGGCGAGCGGAGCTTGAGCGCGCGCTCCATCTCGGCATCGTCATGCACCTCGACCAGCACGTCCATGCCATGGTCGATCGCGGCGCTCTCGATCTCGGCCATGGTCGCGTCGTCGAGCGCGGCAACGATGATCAGCACCGCATCGGCACCGAGCGCGCGGCTTTCGGCGACCTGCCAGACATCGACCATGAAGTCCTTGCGCAGGCAGGGCAGGGCGCATGCAGCGCGCGCGACGACGAGATAATCGTCATGCCCCTGGAAATAGGGCTCGTCGGTCAGCACCGAAAGGCACGCCGCGCCGCCGGCCTGATAGTCTGCGGCATGCGCGGCGGGGTCGAAATCGGCGCGGATCAGGCCCTTGGAGGGGCTCGCGCGCTTGATCTCGGCGATCAGGCCGAAGCCCTCACGCGATTTTTCCAGCAGCGCGCGCGCAAATCCGCGCGGGGCGGTGGCAGCGGCGGCACGACGGTCGAGCTCGGCCTGCGACATCAGGGTCTTGCGCCGTGCGACCTCCTGCCGCTTGACCTCGCAAATCTCTTCCAGCTTGTTCATGCGGCGGCTTTCGTGAAATCGATCCAGCAGTTGAGCAGCGCGTTGGCGAGCCCCTTGTCGATAGCCTCGGCGGCTTCCTCGGCCCCTTCGGCGAGGCTTTCGACCTCGCCCGCGATCAGCAAGGCGGCGGCGGCGTTGAACAGCACCGCATCGCGATACGGCCCGGTCTCGCCCTGGAGCAGGCGGCGCAAGGCAGCGGCATTATGCGCCGCATCGCCGCCGCGGATCGCCTCGATCGGGTGCGTCGGCAGGCCGGCATCGCTGGCCTGCCAGCGCTTCATGATGACGCCATCGGGGCCGATATCGGCGACCTCGTTGCCGCCCGCCAGCGACAGCTCGTCGAGCCCCTCGTCGCCCGAGACGATCAGCGAATGTTCGGTGCCCAGCATCTCGAGCGCCTCGGCATAGACATGCACATAGCCGGGCCGCGCGATGCCGATTAGCTGACGGCGCACACCGGCAGGATTGGCGAGCGGCCCCATCAGGTTGAAGATCGTGCGGCGGCCGATCTTCTGGCGGATCGGCTGGATGCGCCGCATCGCCGGATGGTGGTTGACCGCGAACAGGAAGCAGATGCCGATCTCGGCGAGCGACTGTTCGGCCGAGGCACCCGCGGCGGCCATGTCCATGCCCAGCACCTCGAGCGTATCGGCCGCGCCCGCCTTGGACGAGGCAGCGCGGTTGCCGTGCTTGGCAACGGGGACGTCGCACGAGGCGACGACCAGCGACACTGCGGTCGAGACGTTGAGCGTGTGATGCCCGTCGCCGCCGGTGCCGCAAACGTCGATGGCATGGGCGGGCGCGGCGATCGGGATCAGCCGGTCGCGCAAGCCCTGCGCGGCGGCGGCGATCTCGATCGCGGTCTCGCCGCGCTCGGACAATGCAATCAGGAATTCGGCAATCGCCTCGTCGCTCACCGTGCCGTCGAGGATCGCCGCAAAGGCCTCGGCGGCGGTATCGCGGCTCAGCGGATGCGCGGTATCGGGCAGCCTGGTCATGCGAGCAGGTCCTCGCGCATCGGCTTCACCTCGAGCCCCGCCAGCGTCATGAAATTGGCGAGCATGCGGTGGCCGTGCTCCGTGGCGATGCTTTCGGGATGGAACTGCACGCCATGGATCGGCAGCGTCGCATGACGGAAGCCCATGACATGCGCGGTCTCGCCCGGCTGGGCCTCGACGCGCGCGTTGACGATCATCTCCGGCGGCAGGCTCGCCTCGGGCACCACCAGCGAATGGTAGCGCGTGGCGAGAAAGGGCGAGGGCAGCCCCTGGAACAGCCCGCTATCGTCATGCACCACCGGCGAGGTCTTGCCGTGCATCAGCCCGCCACGCACGACCTCTCCGCCGAAATGCTGACCAATCGACTGGTGGCCCAGGCACACGCCGAGCAGCGGCTTGCCCGCATCGGCGCAGGCCGCAACCAGATCGAGCGAGATGCCCGCCTCGTTGGGCGTGCACGGGCCGGGCGAGATCAGGAAGGCCTGCGCATTGGTCGCCAGCGCCTCGCGCGCGCTCAAGGCATCGTTGCGCTCCACCCGCACGTCCGCGCCCAGCTCCATCAGGTAATGGACGAGATTGTAGGTGAAGCTGTCGTAGTTATCGATGACGAGGATCATTGCCCGTATCCCGGTTCGCTGGCGAGGCGGACGGCTTCGCGCGCGGCGGCGAACAGCGCGCCGGCCTTGGCTTCGCATTCGCGCTGTTCATATTCGGGCACGCTGTCGGCGACGATGCCTGCGCCCGCCTGGACGTGCATCGTGCCGTCGCGGACGATCGCGGTGCGCAGCACGATGCAGCTGTCGACCGATCCGTCGGGCGCGAAATAGCCGACGCCGCCGGCATAGGCACCGCGCGTCTCGGGCTCCAGCGACGCGATGATCTCGCACGCGCGGACCTTGGGCGCGCCGCTGACGGTGCCGGCGGGGAAGCCCGCGAAAAGCGCGTCGATGGCATCGCGGCTCGGCTCCAGCGCACCCACCACATTGCTGACGATGTGCATCACATGGCTGTACTGTTCGACCGTGAAGCTGTCAGTGACGCGCACCGTGCCCGCCGCCGCGACGCGGCCGACATCGTTGCGGCCCAGATCGAGCAGCATCTGATGCTCGGCCAGTTCCTTGGGATCGGCGAGCAGGCTTGTCCGGTTTTCCAGGTCTTCCGCCGGCGTCTTCCCACGCGGCCGCGTGCCCGCGATCGGGCGGATGGTCACCTCGCCATCGCGCACGCGCACCAGGATCTCGGGGCTCGATCCGATCAGCGCGAGGCCGGGCAGGTCGAGGAAATACAGGAAGGGCGAGGGGTTCACCCGGCGCAGCGCGCGGTAGAGCTCGATCGGCGGCAGCGCGAACGGCGCGGTGAAGCGCTGCGCGAGCACCACCTGGAAGATGTCGCCCGCCTCGATATAGTCCTTGGCCTTGAGCACCATCTCGCCATAGCGGCCCCACGCGAGCACCGGCTGCGGCGTCAGGCTTTCCGGATCGAGCGAGGCGTCGCGCACCGAGGCGGGCAGGGGGGCGTGCAGCGCGCGTTCGGCCGCGTCGAGCCGCTCCTCGGCGGCGAGCATCGCCTGATCGGGATCGCCGCTGCCCGCCCAGATCGGTGCGATCAGGAACAGCTCGTCCTTGAGCCGGTCGAAGATCAGCAGCACCGTGGGGCGCACGAAGAGCATGTCGGGGAGCGCCAGGTCCGATTGCGGTGCGCGCGGAAGCTTCTCGACCAGGCCGATCGTCTCATAGCCGAAATAGCCGACCAGGAACGCGAGCGCGCGCGGCAGTTCGGGCGGAACGTCCATCCGGCAGGTCTCGGCCAGCGCGCGCAGGGCATCGAGCGAGCCCCGTTCGCAGGGCGCAAACGCCGCGCGATCGGTTGCCCAGCGCGCATTGATCTCGGCAGAATGGCCGGAGGCGCGGAACACCAGATCGGGCGCGAGGCCGACAAAGCTGTGCCGCGCGCGCGTCTCGCCGCCCTCGACCGATTCGAGCAGGAAGTCGCCGCGCTCGGGCTCGATCAGCTTGAGCGCTGCTGAAACCGGGGTCTCGGTGTCGGCGATGCGCCGCCGCCAGATCAGCGTCGATCGGCCCGCGGCCAGCGCTTCGGCGGCCTGTTCCCTGTTCTGGCTGGAAAGGCCCGCCATCAATTTTCCCGATTGCGACCGGTCAGCTGGTCCTTCACCCGCTTGATGGCTTCCGGATTGCGCTTCACATTGGCCTGGGCCTTCAGCGCGGCGAGCAGCTGCTGGCCGTATTCGTCGGCCATCACCTGGCCAAGCTGCTGCTGGGTCGCCGCCATCAGTTCGGGCACCTTGCTTGCATCGCCGCGATTGATCTTGGAGAGATGCACCACGAACCAGCCGGTGCGGTTGGGGCCTTCGAGCACCTTGGTGGTGCCTTCGGCCATGCTGAACAGCAGCGCCACCGGCGGCGGCACGCGGCCCTGTTGCTGCATGATCGTCTGGCGGTTGGTGGCGATCTGCTCGATGCCCGGCAGCGGGACGCTTGCGCCGGCAACCGCCTTTTGCAGCGCGGCGGGCGTGCGCGACGACCTGGCGATGCTGTCGGCCAGCTTGCGCGCCGAGGCGAGACCCTGGGCGAGCGCCCAGTCGGCGGCGACGCGCTGGCGGATGCTGGCGAGCGGCGGCGGCGCAGCGCGCTTGATCTCCTGCACCTCGAACACCGCGAATTCCTTGCCCTGCTGCACCTCGACCAGCTGCGGCTCGGCGTCTTCCTCAAGCCCGAAAGCAACGGGGAGGATCGCCTGATAGGCACCCGTGGGCGCGAAGCCGGGCTGGCCCGGCGCCTGGCCATTGGCGAGCAGTTCGGGGCTGACCTGCAGCTCCAGCTTCTCGTCCTTGGCGATATCGGCCAGCGAGGCACCATCGGCGATGCGGTCTTCGACGTCGGCAGTGAAAT
Source organism: Blastomonas sp. UPD001 (assembly GCF_003426715.1). Taxonomy (NCBI): domain Bacteria; kingdom Pseudomonadati; phylum Pseudomonadota; class Alphaproteobacteria; order Sphingomonadales; family Blastomonadaceae; genus Blastomonas; species Blastomonas sp. UPD001. The sequence goes on along the minus strand of NZ_QKVT01000001.1, from coordinate 1,038,566 downwards.
CGGACACCGTCTGGCGCAGCTTTTCCTGCGCGATCTCGTTCTCGAGCAGGTTGCGCACCTGCTCGATCGAACGCCCGGCGATCGCGCTCACGCTGTCGACCCGCACGACATGCCAGCCGAGCGGCGAGCGTGCAGGCGTTGCGACCTTGCCCGCGCCGGTGGCGAACACCGCGTTGGCGACGGCAGCCGAGGTGCTCCTGGTCAGGTCCTGCTTCGACTGGAGGCCGAGGTCGATCGGTTCGAGCCCCGCATCCTTCGCCGCAGCGGCCATGCTCGCGCCACCGTTGATCTTCGCGGCGATCGCCTTGGCAGCGGCCTCGGTCGGCACGATCAGCTGTTCGACATCGCGCTTCTCGGTCGCGGCAAATTCGGACGCGCGCTTCTTGTACAGCGCGGCGATCTCTGCGTCGCTGACCTTGACCCGATCACGGAAACGGTCGGTGGTGAAGGTGGCGAAGCGTAGCACGCGGCGTTCGGGAATGCGGTAGCGCGCGGCGTTGCTGGCGAAGAACTTCTGCAGCTGGGCGTCGGTCGGCGCGGTCCTGGGGGCAAAGGCGGCGGACGGCACGAAGGCGATCTGCCCCTCGCGGCCTTCGAGGATCAGTCCGGCATAAGGCAGCGCCATCTGCTGCGAGAGCTTGGCGCCGAATGTGGCGGGCAGCAGCAGCTGGTCGGAGAGCAGGCCGCGACGGATGTCCTCGCGCACGCGCGCTTCGGTCAGCCCCTGCTGCGCGAGCGCGTTGCGAAACAGCGTCTCGTCGAACCGGCCATCGGCGCCCTTGAATGCCTGGATGCCGGCGATCTCGCTATCGACCAGGCGCTTGCTCGCGCCCAGGCCGATGCTGTCGGCAAAATTCGCGGTCGCATAGCTGCCGATCATCTGTTCCAGAATGCCGTCGATGCCGCCCTGGGCATCGAACGCGGCCATGTCGAGCTGCGGGTTCTGCTGGCGGAACTGGTTGAAGGCATTGGTGACGGTGTTCGAGAACTCGCCGGTGCCGATCTCCTCGCCGTCGATCTGCGCCACGCTCTCGCTGCTCACTCCGCCAAAGCTCGCGCCGCCGGTGACATCGGACGCCGCAAAGGCAACCGCGATCAGTGCGAGGAAGATCAGGCTGATGACAACCCCGATCCTGGAATTGAAGAACGAACGGAAAAAGGTGATCATCGGTCAGTCCGCCAAAGAGCCGAGGGGGCAGGGACCCGGCCTCGTGAAAATGCGGGCTGGCTTTAGGGGGCTTTGCCGCGCGCTTCAACCCTTGCCGCCGCTCCGGCGCCTGTAAACTGCCCCCGGCTCCACCCGAAGCGCCCATGGCTGGTCAAGCGGGCTGCGATTTGCTAGCCGCGCCCCCCATAAGACTGCCGACAAGGGGCAGACAATGCAAAAGGGGAAGACAGCATCGTGGCCAGCACAGCATCCTATATCGTCGGCAACTGGAAGATGAACGGCAGCGCGGCCGATGTCGCGGTGCTCGAGGCGATCGCGCAGGCCGCCGCGGCCAATCCCCATGTCGATGTCGGTATCTGCCCGCCCGCGACGCTGATCGCGGCCTTTGCCGCCGCCGCGGGCAAGGTGCATATCGGTGCGCAGGATTGCCACGCCAGGGCGTCGGGCGCGCATACCGGCAACCTCTCGGCCGCGATGATCCGCGAGGCGGGCGCGACCTATTCGATCGTCGGCCATTCGGAGCGCCGCGCCGACCAGGGTGAAAGCGATGCCGATGTCGCCGCCAAGGCCGAGGCGCTGCACGCCGCAGGCATGGGCGCGATCCTGTGCGTCGGCGAGACGCTCGAGGAGCGCGATTCCGGCAACGCGATTGCCATCGTCACCGCGCAGCTGGCCGCGTCGCTGCCCGGATCGGCCAGCGGCGACTGGCTTTCGGTCGCCTATGAGCCGGTCTGGGCGATCGGGACCGGACGCGTGCCGGTGTCGGACGATATCGCCGCGATGCACGCCGCATTGCGCGCAACGCTGGTGGAGAAGCTGGGCGAGACCGGGCAGGGCGTGCGCATTCTCTATGGCGGCTCGGTCAATCCGGGCAATGCAGCCGAAATCCTGGCCATTCCCGATGTCGGCGGCGCGCTGGGCACAAAAAAGGGTGGGCCGTTTCCGACCCACCCCGTTGCATATTACCCTTGGGCGTCCGGCGTCATGCCGCCTGGCTGTCGCCCTCGTCCTTGGTCGAAGCCTCGACGACCTGCAGCTTGGGGGTGCCGTTGATCGCGATCTTCTTGGGCTTCATCGCCTCGGGCACTTCGCGCACCAGATCGATGGTCAGCAGGCCGTCTTCCAGATTGGCGTCGCTCACCCGCACGAAATCGGCCAGCTCGAAGCGGCGCTCGAAATTGCGGTTGGCGATGCCCATGTGCAGGAAGTTGCCGCGCGATTCGCTCTCGGCAGCCTTGCGGCCCGACACGACCAGCAGGTTCTGCTGAGCGGTGATGTCGAGCTCGTTCGGCTTGAAACCGGCAACCGCGATGGTCACGCGATAGGCGTCATCGCTGCTGCGCTCGATGTTGAACGGGGGGTAGTTATCGCCCTGCGCAGCCCGGGCCTGGTTTTCCAGCAAGTCGAACAGCCGGTCAAAGCCAACGGTGGTGCGGCGATAGGGGGTAAAATCAAAACGGTTCATCTTCAAAATCCTTATTCAAGCGATTTCAAACGGTTGAAGCCCGCATCTGCGGCGCTTCCGATATCGTGAACCACCCTGACGGCGTGGATCACGTGACGAATCTAGGCGCTGGTAAACGCGTTTCAAGATGATTTTTTTGGAAGGGCGAAAGCGGCGGCGCGAGATGGCCTGGTGCGTCTGCCGGACGAAAAAAGAGCGTCCGGCCCCCAAGACCCGGACGCTCTTTATCAGGTTCATATCGCGCGCTGATGCCCGAAAGGCTCGCTCGCAAATCCTGAACCCTAGGTAACCGCCGCTTTCCCCAAAACGACGGAAACTATCCCCGAACCCATGGCCGTAGCCGCTTGATCCGCGTTGTCATGATTCCGTAACGCGCCGGTCGAAGCTAGCGGAATTCGCGGCTTGCCCTCATTTTTGATCCTTTCTGTGTTTTATGTGCAACAGGGGTTCGTTCAGGGATCAGCCATTGTCAGCCCCGCATGCGCTGGTTAATGGAAAAAGCCCAGCAGCGCCGCTGATCCCCTCGGCCGGCGCGTGTCCCGAAAGGTCGGTTCTCCCCCATGCTGTCCACATTCGAATGGACGATTGCCAAGCGCTATCTTCTGCCCGGGCGGGGCGAGGCGTTCATCTTCCTGGTTGCGGGGATCAGTCTGGTCGCGGTGGCGCTGGGCGTTGCCGCGCTGATCATCGTGATGAGCGTGATGAACGGTTTTCGCGCCGAGCTACTCGACAAGATCGTCGGGCTCAACGGCCATGCCGTGGTCCAGGGCTATGGCGGGCGTCTGAACAACTGGCAGGATATCCTGAAGGAAACGCGGCGGATGGACGGTGTCGTCGCGGCATCGCCGCTGATCGAACAGCCGCTGCTGATCAATTTCGACGGCCGCGTGGAGGCGGTGCTGGTGCGCGGCACCGATGCGCCCGATATCGCCGCGCTCAAGGACAAGACGGTGCTGGGTTCGGTCGCCGAGCTCAAGGCGGGCGCCTCCAAGGTCGCGCTCGGCTCGCGGCTGGCGCAGAATCTGGGCGTCAATATCGGCGACAAGATCACGATCATCAATCCGGCGGGGCGCTCGACCCCGTTCGGTACGGTACCGCGCGAGATCCTGTACGAGGTCTCCGCGATCGTCGAGATCGGCGTCTATGATTATGACAAGGCGTTCGTGATCATGCCGATCAGGGATGCGCAACTGCTGCTGCTGCTCGGCGATCAGGTCGGCATGATCGAGGTCACCACGCGCGATGCCGACAAGGTCCGCGAGATCCTCGCGCCGCTCGAGGCGAAGCTGCGCGGTCAGGCGGTGGTCAATGACTGGCGCACGATCAACGCCTCGCTGTTCGAGGCGCTGGCGGTCGAGCGTGTGGCGATGTTCATCGTCCTGTCGATCATCATCCTCGTCGCGGTGTTCAACATCCTGTCTTCGCTGATCATGCTGGTGCGCGCTAAGACCCGCGACATCGCGATCCTGCGCACGATGGGGGCGAGCCGCAACTCGCTGCTCAAGATATTCATCACCGTGGGGCTGATCATCGGATCGCTCGGCACGGTCGCGGGGCTGGGGCTGGGTTTCGTCTTCCTCTATTTCCGGCAGAGCATCGTGCTGTTCGTCCAGTTCGTGACCGGTCAGCAGCTCTGGGACCCGTCGATCCGATTCCTCACCGAACTGCCCAGCCGCACCGACCCTTTCGAGGTGGCAGGCATTGCCGCCATGGCGCTGCTGTTCAGCTTCCTCGCGACGCTCTACCCGGCGCTCAAGGCGTCTTCGACCGATCCCGTGCAGGTGCTGCGCTATGAGTGATGCCGTCATCCTGCTCACCGATGTCCGCCGCAGCTTCGTGCAGGGCGGCGTCACCATCGACGTGCTCAAGGGCGTCAACCTCGCGGTCGAGCCGGGCGAGATCGTCGGGCTGCTCGGACCTTCGGGATCGGGCAAGTCGACAATGCTGCAAGCCGTGGGCCTGCTCGAGGGCGGCTTTACGGGATCGATCCGCATCGCGGGCGAAGAGGCGGCGCAACTGAACAGCAACGGGCGCACCCGGCTGCGCAAGACGGCTTTGGGCTTTGTCTATCAGTTTCACCATCTGCTGCCCGATTTTACCGCGCGCGAGAATGTCGTGCTGCCGCAGCTGATCATGGGCCGCACCCGCGACGAGGCATCGGACCGGGCAGCGGAACTGCTTTCCCGTCTCGGGCTCGGCCAGCGGCTCGACCATCGGCCCAGCCAGCTGTCGGGCGGCGAGCAGCAGCGCGTCGCGGTCGCGCGCGCGCTGGCGAACCGACCGAAGGTCGTTCTTGCCGACGAACCGACCGGAAATCTGGACGAGGCGACCGCGGACAGAGTGTTCGACGAGTTCCTGCATCTTGTAAGGGAAGAGGGCAGCGCGGCATTGGTGGCCACCCATAACGAAAGACTGGCCACGCGCATGGACCGGGTTGTCCGCCTGCACGATGGAAGGATCGCATGACCGTTTTCGATTACACGATGCCGCTGCCCGACGGCAGCACCAAGCCGCTTTCCGATTATCAGGGTCAGGTGCTGCTGATCGTCAATACTGCCTCCAAATGCGGGTTTACGCCGCAATATGAGGGGCTTGAGGCGCTGCATCGCGAATACAAGGATCGCGGGTTCGAGGTGCTGGGCTATCCGTGCAACCAGTTCGGCGCGCAGGAACCGGGCGATGCGGAAGAAATCCGCAATTTCTGCTCGCTGACCTATGACGTGACCTTCCCGCTCTCCGCCAAGATCGCGGTCAATGGCGAGGAAGCCGATCCGCTGTGGAAATATCTCAAGAGCCAGCAGGCCGGCCTGATGGGCAGCCGCGCGATCAAGTGGAATTTCACCAAGTTCCTGATTGACCGCAAGGGCAATGTCGTCGCGCGCTACGGATCGATGGTGAAGCCCGAGCAGCTCAAGGCGGATATCGAGAAGCTGCTGTAACGCTGCGCGTGCGGCAGTCGAAAATTCTGCTATAGCCTTGTCATCCCCGCGAAGGCGGGAATCCCGCTTTCTCGCCAATTCGGCGCACAAGCGGGACCCCCGCCTGCGCGGGGGTGACGTGGAACAATGACCTGACAGCAAGGACACCGCACCGATGATCGACGCCATCAGCACCTGGGCCAACGGACTGGGCGCGCAATATGGCGTCAATCCTGTGATTTTCGCGAGCATCTATATCGGCGCGATCCCGCTGTTCCTGGCGAGCATCGCCTGGCTGGTGCGCAACGCGCGCGCGGGCAAGCCGACGGTGCTGCCAGTGCTGTGCGCAGGCGCCTGTTTCGTCTCGGCCTATGTCTATCTGGCGATCGCCGGGCGCAACATTCCCGCCTGGGTGTGGGTCTTCCTTGCCGTACTGATCCTTTACGGCATCTGGTCGACCGTCCGCGACGTGCGGCGCAAGATCGCGGCCAGGGATTTATCCACCGGGGAGTGATCGGGCTTCCCTGAATCGCGCGAGAAGCGATAGCAATACGCCATGCCCTATGAACCCTTCGTCCCGCTGCGCGTGTTCAGCGCCTATACGATGCTCGAAGGCGCGATCGAGCCCAAGGCGATCGCCAAGACCGCGAGCGACCGGGGCTTTCCCGCGATCGCCCTCGCCGATCGCAACGGGCTCTATGCGGGCATGGCCTTCGCCGATGGCTGTTTTGATGCCGGCATCCAGCCGATCGTCGGGACGCTGCTGTGCGTCGCGCGGCCGGGCAGCAATCCCGCATCGCCCACGCTCGACTGGCTGGCGCTCTATGCGCAGAACGCGAAGGGCTATGACAATCTGTGCGATCTCGTCTCGCACGCGCATCTCGACCGTCCGCTCGAACTGCCCGCGCATGTGCCGTTCGACCGGCTCGAGGGCCGCACCGAGGGCGTGATCGCGCTGACCGCCGCGGGCGAGGGGGCTCTGGTCAAGCTGCTCGCCGCCGGGCAGCAGGATGAAGCCGAGCGCTATTGCGACCAGCTTCAGGCGCTGTTCGGTGATCGCCTCTACATCGAGCTGTGCCGCCGTGGCGAAGAGATCGAGACGCTGGCGGAAAACGCGCAGCTCGATCTGGCCTATGCACGCGGCCTGCCGCTCGTCGCGACCAACCCCGCCTGCTATGCCGATCCCGGCTTCCACGCCGCGCACGATGCGATGCTGTGCATCGCGCGCGGGGAATATGTCGGCGCCGCCAATCGCGACCGGAGCTCGCCCGAGGCGTGGATCAAGTCCGCGCCGATGATGCGCGAGCTGTTCAGCGATCTGCCCGAAGCCCTGGTCAACACGATCGTCGTCGCGCAGCGTTGCGCCTATGCGCCGCCCAAGCGCAAGCCGATCCTGCCCAGCCTCGCAGGCGATCTCGAGGGCGAGGCCGCGCAACTGCGCGCCGATGCGTTTGCCGGGCTCGAAAAGCGGCTCGAGGCGTATCCCGACCTGACCGAGGAAGAACGCAAGGCCTATTTCGACCGGCTCGCGTTCGAGGTCGACGTGATCGTCGGCATGGGCTTTCCCGGTTATTTCCTGATCGTGGCCGACTTCATCAAATGGGCCAAGGATCACAATATCCCGGTGGGTCCGGGGCGCGGATCGGGTGCGGGCTCGGCGGTCGCCTGGGCGCTCACGATCACCGATCTCGACCCGATCAAACTGGGCCTGCTGTTCGAACGCTTTCTCAACCCCGAGCGCGTGTCGATGCCCGACTTCGATATCGACTTCTGCGAAACGCGGCGCGGCGAGGTGATCCGCTATGTCCAGGCCAAATATGGCCGCGACCATGTCGCGCAGATCATCACCTTCGGAAAGCTCAAGGCGCGCGCGGTGCTGCGCGATACGGGGCGCGTGCTGCAGATGGGCTATGGCCGGATCGACGGGCTGTGCAAGCTCGTCCCCAACCACCCGACCGATCCGTGGAAACTCGACCGTGCGCTCGCCGGGGTCGACGAGCTGCGCCAGCAATATCGCGACGATGCCGAGGTCAAGACGCTGTTCGACCTCGCCATGCAGCTCGAGGGCCTGCCGCGGCACAGCTCGACCCATGCCGCCGGCGTCGTCATTGGCGACCGGCCGCTGGCGCAGCTGGTGCCACTCTATCGCGATCCGCGATCGGACATGCCGGTCACCCAGTTCGACATGAAATATGTCGAGACCGCAGGGCTGGTGAAGTTCGACTTTCTCGGCCTCAAGACGCTATCGGTGCTGCACAAGGCGGTCGAGATGCTGGCCAAGCGCGGCGTCGAGGTCGATCTGTCGCGCCTGCCCTGGGACGATCCCAAGACCTACGAGCTGCTCAAGCGCGGCGATACGGTCGGCGTGTTCCAGCTCGAATCCGAAGGCATGCGCCGCACGCTGGCGCAGGTGAAGCCGACCGCGTTCGGCGATATTATCGCGCTCGTGTCGCTCTATCGCCCGGGTCCGATGGACAATATCCCGAGCTTTGGCGCGCGCAAGAACGGGCGAGAGCCGATCACCTATCCCCACCCGCTGCTCGAGGATATCCTGAAGGAGACCTACGGCATCATCGTCTATCAGGAACAGGTGATGCAGGCGGCGCAGGTGCTCGCGGGCTATTCGCTCGGCGATGCAGACCTTCTGCGCCGCGCGATGGGCAAGAAGATCAAGGCCGAGATGGACAAGCAGCGCGGTCGCTTCGTCGAGGGCGCTGCCAAGAACGATATCGACGCGAAGAAGGCCAACGAGCTGTTCGACTTGATCGACAAGTTCGCAGGATACGGCTTCAACAAGTCGCACGCCGCCGCCTATGCGCTGCTCGCGTACCAGACTGCCTGGCTCAAGGCGCATCACCCGCACGAATTCTTTGCCGCGTCGATGTGCTTCGACATGCACCAGAGCGACAAGCTCAATATCTTCGTTGATGACATGCGCCGCCTCGGCATCGCCTGCCTGCCGCCGTGCATCAATGCGAGCGAGGCCGAATTCTCGGTCGAGCAGACCGAGGAAGGGCTGGCGGTGCGCTATGCGCTCGCGGGGCTCAAGAATGTCGGCGAAAAGGCGATGGAGGGCGTGGTCGCGACGCGCCAGGCCGGCGGGCCGTTCAAGTCCCTGGGCGATCTCGCCGACCGGATCGACGCCGGGGCCGTGAACAAGCGCCAGATCGAAAGCCTGGCCGCAGCAGGCGCCTTCGATGGCCTTGGGCTCGAGCGGTCGGTTGTCCACGCCTCGGCCGACACGGTGATGGCGGTCGCCGCCGAAGCCCAGCGCCAGCGGACCAGCGGGCAGGGCGGGCTGTTCGGCGATGTCCAGCAGCCCGGCCAGTCGCTGCGGCTTGCGCCCGCCAAGCCCTGGGCGATGGGCGAGAAGATGACCTATGAGCGCGAGGCGTTCGGCTTCTTCTTCTCCGCGCATCCGGTGACCGAATTTGCCGCGACCGCCAAGGCGCAGGGCGCGCGGCCCTATCAGCTGCTGGTCGACACGCTCGAGGTGCGCGTCGGAGAGCGCAAGACCGCCAAGGTCGCGGCGCTGGTCGAAGGCTGCAACCGGCGGCAGTCCAAGCGCGGCAGCACCTTCGTGATGGTCGACCTGTCCGACGAGAGCGGCCAGTTCTCGGCCAGCTCGTTCGATGACGAGATCGTCGCCTCGATGCCCGAATGGGCGGCGCAATCGGCGTGCCTGCTGGTCGAGCTCGAGTTCGACCGGTCGAGCGAGGAACAGGCCCCGCGCGCGACCATCCGCCGCGCGCGCCCGCTCGATCAGATCAAGGTCGTGCTGCGGCACCGCGCGCATGTCGACGTGCACCATCCCGATGCGCTGGCGCGGCTCGCCGAGCTGGTCGGCCCTGCCGGTGGCGGGCAGGACGAACTGCACGCGCGGCTGATCATGGGCGAGGGCCGGGTGATGCCGGTGTGCCTTGGCAACCGCTTCCGGCTCGATGCCGAAACGCAGGCGGCGCTGCGCCTGGTCGAGGGGCTCAACGTCCGCGATATCGAGCAGCTCGCGGCGGGCCGACCGGAATTGCGCCTCGTCGGTTGACTTGGCCGCCGCTTCGGGCTTTCTCTCTCCCCATCGAACCGGCCTCCTGCGAAGGCCAGACCATCGGGAGAGAAGAATGATCATTGGCGGCATGCAGGATTATGAATTGCGCGTGATGCGGCTGCTCGACCATGCCGAGCGTGAGAGCGGCAGGCGCGAGATCGTGTCCCGCTGGGCCGATGGCAGCGAAACGCGAACGAACTGGGCGGGCATCGCGCGCGACGCGCGGCGGCTGGCGAGCGCGCTGGTGAAACTGGGCCTGCAACCCGGCGACCGCGTCGCGACGCTCGCGATGAACCACAGCCGCCATCTCGTCGCCTGGTATGGCGCGATCGGCATGGGCGGGGTGATCCACACCATCAACCCGCGGCTGTTCGAGGAACAGCTCGAATATATCGCCAACCATGCCGAGGACCGGGTGCTGTGCTATGACGCGGCGTTCCAGCCGATCATCGACAAGATGAAGAGCCGCTGGACGACGATCGAGCATTATGTCTGTTTCGACCCGCCCGCCGGATCGGACGTGCAGGGCTTCGAGGCGCTGCTCGACACCGGCGACGAAGGCTATCGCTGGCACGAAGGGTCCGAACGCGACCCGTGCATGCTCTGCTATACCTCGGGCACCACGGGCAATCCCAAGGGCGTGCTCTACGAGCACCGCTCGACCGTGATCCATGCGATGGCCGAGATGCAGCCGGCGGTGTTCAGCCTGTCGCCGCAATCGGTGGCCTTGCCGGTCGTGCCGATGTTCCACGCCGCGGCCTGGGGCCTGCCCTTTGCCGGCGCGGCAGCGGGGATCAAGTTCGTCTTTTCCGCCGTCAACGATCCTGCCGTGCTGTGCGACTTGATGAATGCGGAAAAGGTGACGCATTCGGCCGGCGTGCCCACGGTGTGGCTCGCGATGTTCCAGCACATCGATGCCACCGGCAAGAAGCCGGAACATCTCCAGGTGGTCACCATCGGCGGGTCGGCCGCGCCGCGCGCGATGTGCGAGCGGATCATGAAGATGGGTGCGCGGATGAACCATGCCTGGGGCATGACCGAAACCTCGCCGATCGGCACGATGGGCGCGCCGTCGCCCGACTGGGACGATCTCGATTTCGAGGCGCAGCTCGATCTGGTCACCAAGCAGGGCCGGGTTCCGTTTGGCGTCGAATTGCGCGTGGTCGACGACGAGGGCAAGGTGCTGCCGCGCGACGGCAAGTCGAGCGGCCGCCTCCAGATTAGGGGGCCGTGGATCATCAAGCGCTATTTCAAGGCGGAACAGGATGCGCTGACCGAGGATGGCTGGTTCGATACCGGCGACGTTTCGGTGATCCATCCCGATGGCGTGATGCAGATCACCGACCGCGCCAAGGACGTGATCAAGTCGGGCGGTGAATGGATCAGCTCGGTCGATCTGGAGAACGCGGCGGTGGGCATGCCCGATGTCGCGGAAGCCGCCGCGATCGGCCTGCCGCATCCCAAATGGGACGAGCGCCCGCTGCTGCTGGTGGTGCCCAAGCCCGGCACCAGCCCGAGCAAGGACGCGATCCTCGCGCATCTCTCGCAGCATGTCGCCAAATGGTGGCTGCCCGATGACATCGTGTTCGTCGACTCGCTCCCGCACAGCGCGACCGGCAAACTGCTGAAAACGGCGCTGCGCGATCAGTTCCGGGACCACGTGCTGCCGACGGTTTGACGTTGAGCTAAAATCCTCCCCCAGCTCGCTGGGGGAGGGGGACCGCCCGCG
>NZ_QKVT01000001.1:1017762-1027141 GCF_003426715.1 Blastomonas sp. UPD001 | reverse complement strand
TTATGGCGAGGAAGACCATGCGCCGATCCACGGCCAGGCCGATCCCGACGAGGCCGCAGCGCTGGTCGAGGAAGGCGTCGCCGTCGCGCCGCTGCCGTTTCCGGTGATCCCGCCCGACGCCAAGAACTGACCGCGGCAGGCCGCCGAAACGATTGCCTTGCCGCCCCCGCTTGGCTAAACCGCAGCGCAGTGCGCCCGTAGCTCAGCAGGATAGAGCATCAGATTCCTAATCTGGGGGCCACAGGTTCGAATCCTGTCGGGCGCACCACTCCGCCGTTCTTGTGCCGCAGGATCGCTGCATTTTTTGCGTGATTTTTGATCCGGATCAAATCCCGCGAGCAAAGTTGTCCGTACAAATCTTGGCTCCGGGTGCCGCGCCGACGGTGTCCGGTCTCTCCTGTCCGGCAGGCATTGCGTCTTGCACGGCAACCGAAGGGCCCCGAGACGATGACCAAGGACTTGCCGCCCCCCTATACCGCTCTCGCCCGCCACCCGATGATGCCGCGCACCCGGCATGACGAGGCGGCGAGATTCAATTTCCTCACGCATTTCAACCGCTATGTCTCGGGCACATTGGGGCGCGGCAACCAGCTGGCCTATGAAAGCCGCGTACTGCCTGCGTTCCGCGCCGAGCATGGCCGCGATCCGGTGGATCGGCACGAGATTCGCGATGAGATGAACCGCGATCCGTTCCACCGCACCTGGTCGGCGCTCAAGCGCAACTCGATGGAAATGCGGCAGATGAACGGTCGCCAGACGGTGCTGCGCCAGCTCGACGAGCTCGATGCGCTCGCGCGCCAGTTCAACGAGCATTCGGGCCAGCTCGAGCTCGATCCGGCGATCGCGCAGCCATATTACCAGACCTGTGTCGACATCCACTGCCAGCCCGGCGGCTATCATTCGGAGGAGCGCCCCGGCGATGTCACGGTGGGCGCGAATTACGATGTCGGGTTGTTCGCCACGACCGGCGGCGCGCTCGGAGCGCTCAACGATGGCGGCGGGCAGGCGGTCGTCGCCTGGGTAAAGGCCAACCGGCCCGGCTGGTCGCCCCGCCGCATCCTCGATATCGGCTGCACCATCGGGCACAATGCGGTGCCGATTGCGCAGGGCTATACCGAGGCCGAGGTGATCGCGATCGACACTGCGGGCGCAAGCCTGCGCTATGGCGCGGCGCGGGCGGCGGGGCTCGGCGTCACCAATATCCGCTTCGTCCAGGACGATGGCGAGGACCTGTCGCGCTTTCCCGACAATCATTTCGACTGGGTGCAGACGACGATGTTCCTGCACGAGCTCTCCGCCGCATCGATGCCGCGCATCCTCGCCGAAGCCTGGCGCGTGCTCAAGCCCGGCGGGCTCATGCTGCATGTCGAGCAGCCGCAATACGGGCCGGACATGCCGCTGTTCGAACAGTTCATGCGCGATTGGGATGCGTTCAACAACAACGAGCCTTTCTGGTCGGCGATGCACGGGGTGAGCATGACCGAGGTGATGCAGGACGCCGGGTTCTCGCCCGAGGAGCAGTTTTCGATCGGCGTCCGCGCCGTGGTCGATCCCACGATCTTTCCGCCGTCGCCCGATGGCGGGCAGGAAGACTATGGCCGCGCGGCCATCTGGAACGCCTATGGCGCCTGGAAGGCCGCGCCTGCGCAGGAGATGGCAGCATGACGCAAGGACTGGACTGGATCGCCCGATCGGGCGCACGCGCCAAGGGCCGCCGCCCCGCCTTTTTCGACGAGCCTGCGGTGGATCGCCTGTATTCGCTGAGCCTCGCGCTGATGGCCGAGCTTTCCGCGACGCGTGAACGGCTCGATACGTTGGAGCGGCTGCTCGAGGCGGGCGGAAGCCTCAAGCGGCGCGATATCGAGGATTATGCGCCCGACCGGATCGCTGGCGAGGAACGCGGCGAGGATACCCGCGCCTATATCGCCAGGGTGATGCGCGGCTTCCAGCAGGAGGTCGAGGCGATGGAACAGCCCGACCCGCCGATCATGGACATCGTCGAGCAGCTTTCGGCGCGGTGATCTGCGAGCCGGCGGGCCGGCTCGACCAAGGAGGGGGATGACGGGTGATCGAAGAGGTTCTGGTGCTGCGCTGGGTGCACATCCTGGCGATGGTCTACTGGCTGGGCGGGGAATGGGGCGTGTTCCAGTCGAGCTACAATGTCATCAACCGCGCGCTCTCGCTGGACGAGCGCCGGCGGCACATGGAAACCGCCTATCGCATCGATATCCTGGCGCGCACCGGCATCATCCTGCTGCTCCCGCTGGGGCTGCACATGGGGCATATCTATGGCCTGCAGCCCTTTGGCGGGGGGTATCTGACCGCGATGTGGCTGTTTGTCGCCGGCTGGCTCGGGCTGTGCTGGGGGGCGTTCTTCCGGCGCGAGACCGATATCGGCATCACCCTGACCAAGATCGACGAGGCGATCCGCTATCTGCTGATCCCCGCGATCTTCGCCATCGGCATCGCCTCGCTGCTGGGGCACGGCCCGCTGGAGGCGAGCGAAGGCATGCGCTGGTACGCCACCAAGCTCACGCTTTACGGCTTCACCCTGTGCATCGGGCTGGGGCTGCGCTGGATCATGCGCCGCTGGACCACTCGGTTTCGCATTCTCGCGCTCGGACCCGATCCGGTGCAGGAGGCCGCGCTCGAGCGCGAGATCGGCTATGGCAGGCTGATGGCCTATGTCTATTGGGTCACGATCGCGGGAATCTGCTTTCTGGGAACGGTCAAGCCGTTCTGAAACGTTATTCCGGACCCGATCCGGTGATTCTGTTTCTTAACCAAGGTTTCTTGCTGTCGCAGCTACCGTAGATATACCGTATTTAGGGCTTTGTTTACGCTGCAGGGCCTTATTCCACCCCATAGTTTAATGGGGATAGGGCCATGGACACCGCATCGGCAAATCAGGACAGACTTTCGTTTTTCGGCATTGATGGCAAGGACTACAAGAGTTTTCCTCGCATCCTGAAGCTGTTGCAGAAGCACGCGCCCGGCGCGCTGGCCGACTTTTACGAGAAGATCGCCGCGACGCCCGACGTGGCCAAATTCTTCAAGTCGAAGCAGAACATGGACCATGCTCGCGACAAGCAGCTTAACCATTGGGTTCAACTGTTCTCGAACCAGATTGGCGAGAGCTATTTCGGCAAGGCCGAGCAGATCGGTAGCGTCCATGCCAGGATCGGCCTTGCGCCAACCTGGTATATCGGCGGCTATGCCATGGTGCTAGAACAGCTTATCCATGAGGCCGTCGCCGGCTCGCCGCTCGCGCGGCTCGCGGGCAACAATCTCGGCAAGATCATCGGCACGCTCGTCAAATGCGCGCTGCTCGACATGGATATTGCCCTTTCCAGCTATTTCCGGGCGGAGGAAGCCCAGCGCCTGGCCGTCATCTCCCAGGTCGGCCAGGCGCTGGAATCGCTCGCGAAGGGCGATTTCACCGTGCGTCTCCAGGGCCTGCCGCCCGCCTTTTCCAAGGTGGAGCAGGATTTCGAGTTCATGCGCAGCCGCATCAACGAGGCCCTGGCCCAGGTCGCCGAGACGGCGGAGAGCATCAATACCGGGTCGATCGAGATCAGCCAGGCATCGGATGACCTGTCCTCGCGCACCGAACAGCAGGCGGCTTCGCTGGAACAGACCGCAGCGGCGATGGACCAGCTGACCGGCGGCGTGCGCGAGACCGCCGACGGTGCGGCGCATGTCAACCGGTCGGTCGCCGAAGCCCATTCCGATGCGACGCGCGGCGGTGCGGTCGTCAAGGAGGCGGTCGCGGCCATGGACGATATCGAGCGTTCCGCGCAGGAAATCGCGAAGATCATCAACGTCATCGACGGAATCGCCTTCCAGACCAACCTGCTGGCGCTCAATGCCGGGGTCGAGGCCGCGCGCGCGGGCGATGCGGGCAAGGGCTTTGCCGTCGTCGCGAACGAGGTGCGCGCGCTGGCGCAGCGCTCGGCCGACGCGGCCAAGCATATCAAGGAGCTGATCAGCGAAAGCTCGCGTCAGGTCAACCGCGGGGTCGAGCTGGTCGGACAGTCGGGCGAGGCGCTGGACAGCATCGTCGGCAAGGTCGCCGAGATTGCGGGCCTCGCGGCCAATATCTCGGAGCTTGCAGCGGCGCAGTCGAACAGCCTGCAACAGGTCAACACCGCGGTCAGCGAAATGGACAAGATGACGCAGCAGAACGCGGCCATGGTCGAGGAATCGACCGCAGCCGCGCGCAGCCTGGCGACCGAGGCCGATCAGCTCTCCGGGCTCGTCTCGCACTTCTCGCTGGAAGGCGGAGCACCGGGCCGGGGTTCGACCGTGCGCGAGATGCCCAGGGTCGCAGCAGCGCGTCGCCCCGCCAGGGCATCCGCGCGGACAATGACGCAAGGCAACCTCGCCGTCGCGATCAACACCGACCCGTCCGAAGACTGGTCCGAATTCTAGGAACCGATCGCGGGGGGCCATGCGCCATGCAGCATCCCTTCTTGCCTGCGACATGTGATGGCTATGCGGCCACCGCCCGTTCCGCAAGGGCTGTGCGGTCGCCGGGTCCGTCATGGTGCGGCGCATGAGCGTGGCCATGGCATCCGCAGCGCGCGTCCGCAGCGGCTCGGTGCAGTCTGGCTATCGGTGGAACGGCACGATCGTCGCCATCGCCGCCTCGACCGGCGGGGTGGAGGCGATCGAGCGGATCGTGGCCGAGCTGCCCGCGGACGGTCCTCCGGTGCTGATCGTGCAGCACATGCCCTGCGGCATCACGATGCTGTTTGCCGACCGCATGAACCGGCACAGCCGGCCGCATGTCGTCGAGGCGCAGGATAGGATGCCGATCGAGCGGGGCACGGTCTATGTTGCGCCCGGCGGGTCGCACCATCTGGTGCTTGCCGAGGGCGAACCGCTGCGATGCCGGCTGCTCGATGCGCCGCCCGTGAACGGTCATCGGCCCGCTGCGCAGCTGATGAGCAAGCTGGGCGTGCGCAGCCTCGCCGAGGCGGTGCAGATCGCGCTGGAGGCCGGACTGGAGCCGCGCGGCGCGATCGTCCGCGTGCACCCGGAGGCCTGATCCGGGCGCGGCAACGGCTCAGCCGCCGCCATCGCGTCGGACGAAATCGGTCGCCAGTGCCTCGGTCAGCGCCGGGGCGATCAGGAAGCCCTGGATGCTGTCGCACTCGAGTCGCCGCAGCAGCCGTGCCTGGGCATCCTGCTCGACGCCTTCTGCTACCACCTTGAGCCCCAGCCGGTGCGCCAGATCGATCACGCTTTCGACGATCACCCGGTCCTTGCCGTCTACGCAGATCGCCTCGATGAAGCTGCGGTCGATCTTGACATGGTTGATCGGCAGCTGGCGCAGATGCGTGAGCGAGGCAAAGCCGGTGCCGAAATCGTCGAACGCGATCTCGACACCGAGCGCGTTGAGCCGATCGACCGCCTCGCGCACGGCCTTGGCGCCGCGATCGAGCAGCATGCCTTCGGTAATCTCGATGCACAGCTGCTCGCCGCTGATCCGCCCGCTTTCGACCGCGTCCGCAATGCGATCGATAAAGGCGCGCGCGCGGAAATCGCCCAGCGTCGCGTTGATCGCGATCCATTTGAAGGGCACGCCTTCGGCCTTCCAGCGATCGATCTGGCCAAGCACCTCGGTCAGCACGAAATTGCCGATCTCGGCGGCGATCTGCTCGTCCTCGAACACCTCGCCGAATGTCGCCGGGGTCTGGATGCTGCCATCGGTGCGGCGCCAGCGCAGCAACGCCTCGAACGCCATCGGCTGGTCGCCTGCCAGATTGACGATCGGTTGGTAGAGAATGAACAGCTCGTTGCGCTCCATCGCATGGCTGATCGCCACGCGAAGCCCGGCGCGCTGGTCTGCCGCCTCGCGATACGAGGGCTTGAACCGGCGCGCGCAGGCCCGGCCCGATTGCTTGGCGGCATAAAGCGCCAGGTCCGCGCTCTTCAAGAGGCTCGCGGCATCCTTGCCATCCTGCGGGAACAGCGCCGCGCCGATGCTCGCCTGAATGGTGCAGTCCTCCACCCCGGAAACTGGCTTGCGCTGGAGCGCGACGAGAATGCTGTCGAGCCGATGCTGCAGCTGGGTGCCATCCTCATCGTGCAGGATGACGGCGAATTCATCGCCTCCAAGCCGGCCGATGGAGTCGCATTCGCCGAGCTCCGCGCGCAGCGCCTCGCCTACGGCGACCAGCAGCTGATCTCCGGCATGATGCCCGGCGCTGTCGTTGATGTCCTTGAAATGGTCGATGTCGAGGATCGCGGTCGCAAAGGGCAGGCCCTTGCAGGTGGCGACCGCCATCAGCTCCAGGAAGCGGCGGCGGTTGGCGAGACGGGTAAGGGGATCGATATTGGCGAGCCGCCAGAGCCGTTGCTCGGCCTCTTTCTGCGGCGTCACGTCGAAACGGATCGCGGTATAGCCCGACCGGTCGCGGTGCGGCACGATGGTGGTGTCCACCCAGTAGAGCCGCCCGCATTTGGCACGGTTGCAGATGACATCGTGCCAGACATCGCCGCGCGAGATGGTGCGATACAGGTTCTGGAAGAAAGCGCGATCATGCTCGCCCGAAGCGAGGATGCGGTGGTTCGCGCCGATCAGCTCGGCCTCGGAATAGCCGCTGAGTTCGCAGAACTTGGCGTTGACCGACTTGATGCGCCCGGCCCGGTCGGTGACGGCAACGATCGCAGCGGCATCGAGCGCTTCGCGCTGGAAATCGGCCAGCGCCGCAAGCTGCTGCAGGCGTCCGCTCTGCAAGAGGCTGCGGCTCTGCAGCATCGCCAGCTCGCGATCGAGCCGGTGACCTTCCTCATCGCCGATCGGACTGGCTCCATCGCGAAACTTGCTGGCATCCCGTTGAACCGACATAGTAATTTCCTGCGCTCTAACCCTCCGATCCAGCGCTTTCTCGCTTAACAAAGGGTGAAATACAGGGTTTCTACGGTATCGGTCGGGTTCCCAGCGGGGGATTGCCAGCTAGACCACAGCCGCGCGGTGACCCGGCAGTGGCCAGCCTGGCCATGTCATTCGGCGGCGACGCGCTGCTCGACATTCTGCGGGCCGCGGATCAGCGTGCCGGGGCGCGCCGCCGTCACCTCGCCGTCGCGGAAGGTGATCTCGCCCGACTTGATGGTCGCAACATAGCCTTCGGCCTTTTGCAGCAGCCGCTTGCCGCCGGCAGGCAGATCGAACGCCAGCCACGGACGCGAGAGCCGCAGCCGCTTGAAGTCGATCACGTTCAGATCGGCGAGATAGCCGGGCTTGAGCACGCCGCGATCGTTGAGGCCATAGAGCCGCGCGGTATCGTGGCACTGACGCTTGACCGCCAGTTCGACCGGGATCGTGCCCGCCTTGCGGTCGCGCGCCCAGTAGCTGAGCAGGAAGGTCGGCGCGGCAGCATCGCAGATCGTGCCGCAATGCGCACCGCCATCCGACAGCGAGACCACGGTATCGTCGCGCTCGAGCAGCCCCTTGATGAATTCGAGGTTGCCGTCCTGGTAGTTGAGAATGGGCAGATAGATGAACCCGGTGCCGTCATTCTCCATCAGCACGTCATAGGCATATTCCGCCGGATCGCGCCCCGCCGCATCGGCGACCAGCGCGATGCTTTCCTCGCGCGTCGGTTCGTAGCTGAAGCCGTCGACCAGCGGGAATTGCAGCGCCCATCCGGCGGTGACCAGCATGAACAGCGCAGCCGTGTCCATCGAGGGCGGGGGCAGATTGTCCTCGGCCAGCAGCTTTGCCTTGAACGCCGGGTCCTTGAGATGGCTCAGCTGCTCGTCCCATGGCAGGTGCGCGATCGCCTGCCAGCTCGGGCGCTGGACGAACGGGTGGACGGTGCCGCGCCACGCCATCACCACGCCGGTGCCGCGCAGCGAGATCTGCGCGACGACATGACCACCGGTGCGGTTGGCCTCTTCGCACGCGGCCATCTGCTCGGTCCAGTGCATCTGCTTCATCGGCGACTGCAGCATGGCGAAGGTCACCGGCAGCCCGGTCTCCTTCGACAGCGAGGTCATCCAGTCGAACTCCTTCCATTCGGGAACGAGGTCGGAAGCCATTTCGAACACGCCATAGCCGACATTGCCCATCGCGCGGCCAATGCCGATCAGTTCGCGCGCGGTCGCGGTCGTGCCGGGGACGAGTTCGCCGTCGATCGACTTGTGGAGCACGGTGCGCGACGAGGAAAAGCCGAGCGCACCGGCGCGCAGACCATCCTCGACGATCCTGGACATCGCGGCGATATCGGCATCGGTCGGCTCCTCATTGGCCGCGCCGCGCTCGCCCATCACATAGGCGCGCACCGCGCCATGCGGCACGTGCGTGCCAATATCGATGGTGCGCGGCAGGCGTTCGAGCGAATCGAGATATTCGGGGAAAGTCTCCCAGTCCCAGCTCATCCCCTCGGCGAGCGCGGTGCCCGGAATGTCCTCGACGCCTTCCATCAGACCGATCAGCCATTCGTGCTTGTCGGGCGCGGCCGGCGCGAAACCGACGCCGCAATTGCCCATCACGACGGTGGTGACCCCGTGCCAGGACGATGGCGCCATGACGTCATCCCAGGTCGCCTGGCCGTCATAATGCGTGTGGACATCGACGAATCCGGGGGTGACGATCAGTCCTTCGGCATCGATTTCCTGGCGGCCCGGCCCGTTGACCTTGCCCACCACCGCGATGGTGTCGCCGCTGATCGCGATATCGCCGACAAAGGGCGCGCCGCCCAGGCCGTCATAGATCATGCCGTTGCGAATGATCAGGTCGTACATGGGCAGGCTCCTCATCCTTGCGCCGCGCCGGCTCTGCTGCCCGGTCGTCTGGCGGTTCGGGAGGGGATGCTAACCGAGTTTCGGCGAAAGGGAAGGGGGAAGCGGTATGGTTGCGCAATCGCTCAGGCCGTCTCCATCGCCCGCGCCACCGCCAGAAACTCGTCGACGCTCAGCGTTTCCGCCCGTCGCGCGGGATCGATTCCCACCGCTTCCAGCGCCGCCAGCGCGCCGGGCAGCCCCTTGAGGCTCTGGCGCAGCATCTTGCGCCGCTGGCCGAACGCCGCGGCCGTGATCGCCTCGAGCCGCGCGGCCTTGATCCCTTCGGGCATGGCCGCAGGCGTCAGGTGGACGATCGCCGACATGACCTTGGGCGGAGGGGTGAAGGCGCTGCGATGCACCTTCATCGCCAGCCGCGGCCAGTCCTGTCCGCTCAGCCAGCCGATGAGCAGCGCGGTGCCGACATTATAGGGCAGGTTGGACGCGATATGGCAGGGACCCGACATGACGCTTGCCAGCGGAAGCTCGAGCGCATCGCCCTCGATGACCTTCAGCTGGCCGGGAAAGGCCTCGGACAGTTCAGCCAATGCGGGCAGGCAGCGGCGATCGCGCTCGATCGCGGTGACCT
>NZ_QKVT01000001.1:996164-1017662 GCF_003426715.1 Blastomonas sp. UPD001 | reverse complement strand
GGTGACCTGGGCGCCCGCGCGCAGCAGGGCGCGGGTCAGCCCGCCCGGGCCAGGGCCGATCTCGAGCACATCCTGCCCGTCGAGATCGCCCGGAACCGCGGCGATGCGGTCGAGCAGCTGCTCGTCGAGCAGGAAATTCTGCCCGAGCGCCTTGCTCGCGGCGAGGCCATGGCGTGCGATGACATCGCGCAACGGCGGCAGGGCAGTCACCGGCGTGCGCATCAGCTGTCGAATGTCTGGCGATGCGTCCAGGCCGCGCCCGCCATGCGGATTGCGGCGATCATCGAGCGCGGGCTGGCGAGGCCCTTGCCGGCAATGTCGAACGCGGTGCCATGATCGGGCGAGGTACGCACGATCGGCAGGCCCAGCGTCATGTTGACTGCATCGTCGAAATGCAACGCCTTGACCGGGATCAGCGCCTGATCGTGATACTGGCACAGCGCCACGTCGTAGCGCGCGCGTGCGGCCGCGTAGAACATCGTGTCGGCGGGCAGGGGACCGGCGACCAGAAAGCCTTCGTCGCGCAGCTGCTCGATCGCGGGCTGGATGATCTCGATCTCCTCGCGTCCCATGCTGCCCTGTTCGCCCGCATGCGGGTTGAGCCCGGCCATCGCGAGGCGCGGGCGCTCGATGCCGAAATTGCGCGCCATGCCCTTGGCCGCCGCGCGCGCACGGTTGACGATCAGCTCGATCGACAGCGCGGCGGGCACATCGGCAATGCCGATATGCACCGTGATCGGGATGACGCGCAGTTCGGGCCCGGCGAGCAGCATCGCGACATTCTGCCGCGATACGCCGCAGGCTTCGGCGATGAACTCGGTCTGGCCGGGAAAGTTGAAGCCGACCTTCTGCAGCTGGATCTTGGAGATCGGCCCGGTGACGATGCCGCAAGTCGTGCCCGCACGCGCCAAGCCCACGCCCATTTCGAGTGCCTGCAGCGCGCAGCGCGCGCCATCGAGATCGGGTTCGCCGGGGATCACGATGCCGCTGTCGATGACGGGTAGCACGGGCAGGGCGGACGCGAACGCCTCGCGCGCTTCGGCAGGGTCGCCGATCACCTGCACCGGGCCACGCCACACGGCCTCGAAGGCACGCGGGTCGCCCACCGCGAAAAACGGCGTCAGCTCCTCGGCCTCGCGTGCGTCCCAGCTCTTGCCGATGATTTCCGGGCCGATACCGGCGGGATCACCGGCCGATATGGCCAGCAATTGCGTCACGCTTGGGCCCGGCCCGCAAGCATCAGTTATACTCGATCACGGCGTCGCGGCGAAGGTCGCGCAGATAGATCTGTGCGCGGCGGTTGACCTTTTCCTCTTCCATGTTCGCCATCAGCTGCTCGGGGCTCGGGCCGCCATCGGCAGCAGGGTCGTCGCGGCCGCACAGCACGAGCACGCGCACGCCGTCCTTGACCGAACCGAAAGGCTGGGTCGCCTCGCCGATCGACAGCGCGATCAGCGTGTCCTGCAGCGGGGCGGGAAGCTCGCGCACCGGCACCTGGTCGTTGTTGGTAACGGTGGCGCCCAGACGCTTGGCGATCTCGTCCGCCGCGCCGCAGCCCTTGATCTGCCGCGTGGCGGTGGCGAACTCGGACGCCCGCCGCGTCGCTTCGGCCTCGCTGATGCCGGGCGGGAAGGCGATCGCCAGCTGCTTGAGCCCGAGCAGCGCATCACGCGGGTTGGCGGTGAGGATCTGGCGCTTGTCGATGAGATAGATCAGCGAGAAGCCGCCGGGGATCTCGATAGGTCCGGCGAGCTGGCCGACCTGCATGTCACGCGCGACGACGCCGAGCGCGGGCGGCAGCTGACCCAGCTGGATCCAGCCCAGATCCCCGCCGACTGCGGCAGTCGAGGCCTCTGAGAACTGGCGCGCATAGGCGACGAACGAACCGCCCTGCTGAAGCTGCTGCACGATCTGCGCGGCGTTCTTGGCAACCTCGGCGCGGTTCTGCGAATTGGCCGAGAGATAGATCTCGCCGATGCGATATTCCTCGGTGCCCTTGTTCGCCTTGAGCCGCTCGATGACTTCCTTCACCTCCTCTTCGGAGACGTTGATGAACGGGGTCACGTTGCGACCCAGCAGGCGCTGCCAGGCGAGCTCGCCGCGAATCTGGCGCTTGAGCGAGCGCGGCGAGGAGCCGATGCTGGCAAGATACTTGTCGAGCGCGGTGGTGTCGCGGCGGAAATTCTGCTGGGCGACCTGCGCATAAGTCCGCTCGACCTGCGCTTCATCGACCTTGATGTCGTTCGCGGCTGCTTCCTGGATCTGCAGCGTCTCGTCGATCAGGTTGCGCAGCACCTGCAGGCGCAGCCGCTGGCGCTCCTCATCGGATACCGGGGCGTCGTTGGCGGCGAGGATCAGCGCGACCCGCTCGTCGATATCGGTCCCGGTGATGATCTCGCTGTTGACGATGGCCGTGGCGCGGCGGACATTGGGGTCCTGCTGGCCGAAGATCGTCAGCCCCTCGGGCACGTTCAGCGAGGTGTCGGGCATCGCCGCATCATCCTTCACCGTCTGGGCGGTGGCAGGGAGGGCAAGGCCCGCAATCAGCGCGGTGGCCAGCGTGGTCCGGGCCAGCTTGCGGGTTCGGATCGCGAAAGTGTTCAATGCGTGCAAGCTCATATCTTCCTGATAGGGACAAAGCGACCCCTTGCCCAAAATCGGCTTAACCGTGGCTGAGCGGGGCGGTGAATATCGCCTTTGCGATCAAAAGCCAAGGTTGCGCAAGGCCACGCGCAACAGAAAGGTATCGCCGCGCTGGGCATCGCCCACCGGGATATAGTCGCGCCGCCAGGTGACGCCGAGCTCGAGGCAGTCATCCTCATAGGCCACGCCCAGCCGCGTGCGGATGGGCTGGAAGCCGTCTGCCTGCAGCCGGGGGTCCTCTTCGCGATCGCTGAGATCGACCACGCCCGCGCCGAAGACCGACCAGTAGCGCGCGACGCGCACGCGACCGGCAACGCGCAGTTCCTCGCGATCCTGAAGGTCCTCGATCTCGGGCCCGATATCGCGGTTGAGCCGCAAATAGCCGACCTGCACATAGGTCTGGCGTCCGCCCACCGTGATGTCGACCTCGTTGCGGCGCACCGCGAGATTGTCCTTGTCCAGCCGGAAGCGGTGCGTGTAGCGGATGAAGTTGCGCAGTTTCAGGTCGAGCCGGCCGACGACGTCCGAGGTGCGGTTGCCGAGCCCAGTGCCCTCGGGCAGGAAATCGCGCTCGTCATCGAAGCGATAGCTTTGCCCGACCACGGCGTTCAGCTGCATGCCGGGGCGCTGGAGCGACCATTCGACGCCATAGACGACGCGCACGCCCTCTTCCATGCGGTCATAGCCGGGCAGCCGGTTGAGCGCGAACAGGTTGCTGTCCTCCAGTTCGATCGCGCGCGAATCCTCGTTGGGCAGCTCCAGATTGCCGGTGGTCGGCGTCGCCACCACCTGCACGCGCGGGCTCAGCACCTGGGTGCCGCCAAAGGCCTCGCCGACGAACGGCCAGCGCACATCCGCCGCGATCGAGCCGCTGGCGCGCGCCTTGAGCCCGGATTCGCCGCGATAGATCAGCGTGTTGGTCAGCGCGTTCTCGCTGCTGTTGTAGACGTCGCCTCGCGCCAGCGCGGTCAGCGTGAATTCCTGGCCCAGGCTGGTGAGCCGACGCAGATCCCAGCGCGCCTGGGCGAAGGCCCGCTGCGTGTCCTGGCCCGAGGTGCGCCCGATGGCGAGCGTATTGAGCTGGAACTCGACCTTGCCGCCCGCGACCTGGTCGGGCAGGCGATAGCGCCAGTCGACCACCGGCAGCGCGATCGGCACCTGGCCTTGCGGATCGTTGACGCGCAGCGTCTGCGTCGCCCATCCGGCGAGCGAGAAATAGCTGTTCGGGCCGATGCGCTCGGCCTCGATCGTCGAGCGCAGCCGGTCGTCGCGGCTGACATCGTAACGGCGCAGGAAGGTCCGGTCGGTGACGACCCTTATCGACCCGCCGATGCTCCACGCCTCGTTGAGCTGGAAGCGGCCCGTCGCGTCGAAATAGCCGCGGAAATCGTTCTGGCTGTCCGGCGCGACATTGCCCGCGCCGACCGGGATGCGCGATCCCGCCGTGGCATAGCCGGTGATCTGATAGGCTCCGCGATCGGTCAGCGCGCGATAGGTCGCGTTGACCATCGGCAGCGCCTCGGTGAACACCGATCCGGTGACGGTGATGTCGCGATTGGGGGCAAGGCTGATGTAATAAGGCAGGCTGAGCTGCACACCATTGGCCTGGCTGAAGCGGATATCGGGCACGAGAATGCCCGAGCCGCTGCCCTCGCCGACCGGATGGCTGAGCCCGGGCATCGGGATGACCGGCAGTCCGAACAGTTCGAGCCGCGCCCCGTCATAGCGCACGCGCTTGTCGGCGGGATTGTACACCACCTTGATCGCGCGCAGCTGCCAGCTCGGGCGCTTGGGCTTGCCGGTCGGCGTTTCGACCAGGCATGCCGAATAGGCTGCATTTTCGAGCGTGATCACGCCGTCGTTGCGCGTCCCGCGGCTCGCGACCATGCGGCCGCCCGCTTCGAGCACCACCAGGATGTTCTCGATGACGCCGTCGCGGATCGATTCGGTCAGCTCGATCGAATCACCATAGAGCTTGTTGCCCTCGGCATCGGTGATCTGGACGCCGCCATTGGCGCGCACCTGGCCGGTCTTGCGGTCCCAGGTGACGCTGTCGGCGACCAGCGACTGGTCGGCGCGGACCAGCAGCACGTTGCCGCTCGCGGTCACGACATCGGCATTGCTGTCATAATCTAACCGGTCGGCGGTGAATTCGATGACCTGCTGTTCCTCGCCGGCGGCACCGGTGGCGGGCGCGGTCTGGTCATCGGCATATTGCACGATGTCCTTGCGGGTGAAGGTCAGATTTTCGCCGAGCAGATAGCTGGTGCGGGTGCAGACCGGTTGCGCGGCGGCCTGATCGGCGGCGAGCGCAGGCGCGGCCTGCGCCGCGAGCAGCGCCGATCCCAGCATCAAACCTGTCCTTGAAAAGCGCAAGCCAGCCATCCGTCGATTCATGGCCGGACCCTGGCCCCCGAGAATCGTGGGGCGGGACCACGCCAGAATCGCGCCTATTGCACCGCAAAAGCCCGAGCGCAAACCGCTTTCGATGGTCCGTGCAAGGCTGCGGCAAATGCTGGCAAACAAACCGAACCTGTCCTATCGCTTGCATGCTGCGATCGGCCACCAATATGGCCCGCAGCGCCGTGTCGCCAATTTGCGCCCGTCAGCCATAGGCGCGACATGGTTCACAATCGATTAACCGGCCGACCGGCCCGCCTTCCGGGGACCCTTGATGAACATAGTTTTCGACGCTTCCGCAGACAGTTACACCGTGATCGCCTTTCCCGTCGCCAAGGATGAGCTCGCCAGCCTCAGCCTCCCGCTCGACTCTGGCGCGGTGGTGATCGAGGGAGCGAAAGCGGCGCGCTTCGAAGGCGGCGCGGGCGAAGTGTTCGACATTTTTGTTGCCCAGGGCGGCAAGACCCTGCGCGTGGCGCTGGTCGGCACCGGCGGCCAGTCGCGCACCGACCTTGAGCGCGCAGGTGGCCAGCTCGTCGCGAAATACCAGCGTTCGGGCGTGGCATCGCTGGCGGTCGACATGGGTCTGGGCGCGCTCGGCCATAATCGCGAGGGCGCCAGCCAGTTCCTGTTCGGCGCGACGCTGCGCAGCTGGGCGCACGATCATTATCGCACCAAGCTTCCCGCCAAGCAGAAGGTGAGCCTGGGCGAGATCGGCGTCGTGAACGGCCCGGCGGGCCTCGGTGCGGTCTGGAGCGACCAGGCCGCGATTGCCGAGGGCGTCGCCTTTACCCGCGATCTGGTCACCGAACCGGCCAATGTGATCTACCCGGAAAGCTTCGTCGAACGCTGCAGGCATCTCGAGTCGCTGGGTGTCGAGATCACCGTGCTCGGCCAGGAGGAGATGGCGAAGCTCGGCATGGGCGCGCTCCTCGGGGTGGCACAGGGTTCTGTGCGCCCGCCGCGACTGATCGCGATGCGCTGGAACGGCACCGGCGATGCGCATGCCAAGCCGGTGGTGCTGGTGGGCAAGGGCGTGACCTTCGATACCGGCGGCATCTCGATCAAGCCGGCCGCCGGCATGGAAGACATGAAATGGGACATGGGCGGCGCAGGCGCGGTCGCGGGCACGATGAAGGCGCTCGCCGGACGCAAGGCCAAGGCGCATGTCGTGGGCATCTGCGGGCTGGTCGAGAACATGCCCGATGGCAATGCGCAGCGCCCCGGCGACGTGGTGACCAGCATGTCGGGCCAGACGATCGAAGTGATCAACACCGATGCCGAAGGCCGTCTGGTGCTGTGCGATGCGCTCCACTGGGCGCAGGAAAATTACGAGCCCGAATATATCGTCGATCTGGCGACGCTGACCGGCGCTATCATCATCTCGCTGGCCGACCAGCATGCCGGGCTGTTCAGCAACGATGACGGCCTGGCCGAAAAGCTGACCGCGGCGGGCAAGCTGGCGGGCGATCCGCTGTGGCGCTTCCCGCTCGGCAGCGCCTATGACAAGATGATCGACAGCCCGATTGCCGACATGAAGAATGTGGGGGCCAAGGGCGGCGGATCGATCACCGCCGCGCAGTTCCTGCAGCGCTTCATCAAGCCCGGCGTCAAGTGGGCGCATCTCGATATCGCGGGCATGGTCTGGGCCGACAAGCCCGGCCCGGTCTGGGACAAGGGGGCTACCGGTTATGGTGTTCGCCTTTTGAATCAGTGGATTGCGGACAATTTCGAGAAGTGATCCGAACTTAGAGGCGGCTGATTTCGACGTCACCCCCGCGAAGGCGGGGGTCCCGCTCTTGCACCCGGGTCACTGCCTGAGGGGGCTTCCCGCTTTCGCGGGAATGACGATGCATGATGCAAAGGGGTCGGGATGCAGGTCGATTTCTATCACCTGACGCGCGACAGCGCCGAGCGGGTGCTGCCGCTGCTCGCCGAGCGCACGCTGGCGCTCGGGCAGCGCATGCTGGTGCTGTCGGCCGATGCTGGGCATCGCCAGGCGCTGAGCGACGCCCTGTGGTCGCTCAAGCCCGACAGCTTCCTGGCGCATGGCGATATCGACGCGCCGAACCCGCAGATCCAGCCGATCCTGCTCGCGGATCGGGTCGAGCCTGCCAATGGCGCCCGGTTCATCGCACTCGCCGACGGGGTGTGGCGCGACGAGGCGCTGGGCTTCGACCGCGTGTTCCTGCTGTTCGGCGAGGCGACCATTGCCGAAGCGCGCAAGGCCTGGCTGGCGCTGGGCGAACGCGAGGGGCTCGAGCGCCACTACTGGAAGCAGGATGGCGGCAAATGGGTTGAACAGACCCCCGGCAAGCGTCAGGATGCGCGCGAACCATAAGGAGACGGTGGAATGCGCAAGTCCTGGATGGCAGCGGGGGTGCTCTTGGTGCTCGCCGGCTGCGGCGGAGAGAAGACCGTCTACAGCGACGCCGAAGGCAATGAGGTGAAGGTCACGCGCGAGGGCGATGGCGACGCCTCGGAGGTCAAGATCACCAGCGCCGATGGGTCTGCCACCGTCAACATCAACGCGGGCGACACCGACGCCAAGCTGCCATTCGGGCTGGAAATCTATCCCGGCGCGAAGGTCGTCTCGACGATGAACAGCAACAGCGATGGCAACACGGGGGCGATGGTCGTGATGGAAAGCGACGCCAAGCCCGATGCCGTTCTCGGCTGGTATCGCAAGTCGGTCGAGAGCAAGGGCTTCAAGATCGAAACCGAAATCACCACCGGCGACATGCGCGCGATTGCAGGCACCAAGGACAAGGGCTCGTTCACGCTGCAGGTCGCGCCGGGCGATGCGGGATCGATGATCACGCTGATCGCCGGGCAGAGCTGATCCGCGGCGCGGACTCGGCGCGCGCAGCGGTTTTTCTTGCAGCGCACAATGTGGCCCGCTAGGGGCGGCGGCGAATCGCGCCATGCGTGCGCGAGGCATATCACCTAAAGCAGGAGCATCCCCATGGCCGTCACCCGGACCTTTTCGATCATCAAGCCCGACGCCACCCGTCGCAACCTGACCGGTGCGGTCACCAAGATGCTGGAAGAGGCCGGCCTGCGCGTCGTCGCTTCCAAGCGCATCCACATGACCAAGGAACAGGCCGAGGGCTTCTACGCCGTGCACCGCGAGCGTCCCTTTTTCGGTGAACTGGTCGAATTCATGATCTCGGGCCCCGTCGTCGTGCAGGTGCTCGAAGGCGAAGACGCCGTGAAGCGCAACCGCGACATCATGGGCGCCACCAACCCCGCCAATGCCGAACCCGGCACCATCCGCAAGGAACTGGCCGAGAGCATCGAAGCGAACTCGGTGCACGGTTCGGACAGCGAAGAAAATGCCGCGATCGAAATCGCCTATTTCTTCAAGCCGGAAGAAATCGTCGGCTGATCATCATGCCGCGCGCTGCCGGGCCTGAATTGAACCCGGCAGCGCTGGCATCGCCGCCCGTCGGCGGCACCAGCGACCGCCTGGCCCGGATGCGGATCGCGATCACCTATCTGTGGCGGCACCATCGCCTGCCGGACCTGCAAAATCCCCGGCGCTTCACCGAATTCGTCCAGCACCGCAAGCTGTCCGACCGCGACCCGCGCCTGCCGGTCTGCTCGGACAAGATCGCCGCCAAGACCTATGTGGCTGATCGGCTTGGAAGCGACTGGGTTACCCCGACGCTCTGGCAGGGTGACGCGCTGCCGGCCAACCCGGTCTGGCCGCTGCCGCTGGTCGTCAAATCCCGCCATGGCTGCAATCAACGCGCTTTCGTCCGCTCTTCGCACGACGATTGGGACGCAATCCGGCGCAGGAGCGGCGCCTGGATGGCCCAGCCCTATGGCGTATGGCTCGACGAATGGCTTTATCGCGAGATTCCGCGCGGCCTTTTGGTCGAGCCCTTTATCGGCGCGGACGGGCAGCTTCCCGTCGATTACAAGCTCTATGTCTTCGCCGGTCAGGTAGCGTGCATCCAGGTGCATCTGCAGCGCGAGACGCGGCACCGCTGGATGCTGTTCGACCGCCAATGGCGGCGGTTCTCCTCACCGACGCGCGATGCCGACCCCGCCAGGCCGGGATCGCTCGACCGGATGATCGAGGCAGCCGAAACGCTGGGGCAGGGCTTCGATTTCGTCCGCGTCGATTTCTACGAGATCGACGGGGCACCGCGCTTTGGCGAGATGACCTTCTATCCCGGCTCGGGGCTAGATCCGTTCGATCCTCAGGAGATCGACTTGATGCTGGGCCGACTCTGGGTGGAGGCCCGCAGGTAACCCCGCCGATCAGAATTCCGCCGCGATATCCATGAACCTGGTCAGCCGCTTCGGTGCGACGCTGCGCCAGCTGCGGAGCAGCCAGTCGGCGATATGGTCCCAATCGGTGCGCCCGGTATCGAGCCGGATCGCGATCCAACCCGAAGGCGCGTAGAATTTGGGCAGATAATAGAGATCGGGATCCTGGTCGACGAGAGCCGCCTGCTCGTCCGCGCCGCTCGTCTTGACGAGCAACGCGATCGCTTCCTCGCCATGATGGTGGATCGAGACATAGGCAAAATACTTGCCGGTCTTTTCGCCACCGACGCGCCAGCCCGGAGCGCCGTGCGAGGGCCGCGCGTCGGTCTCGGGCAGCGCCAGCGCCAGTTCGCCGACCTTGGCGACGATCCAGTCGGGATCGCTCTCGCGCGATACATATTCCGCAAGCGTGCGCGAATAGAGCTGGTGCTCGGCGATCAGTACGCGCGCGGCGAGGCTCTCGGCGCTGTCGCCGGGCACGATCGCGACCTCGGTCTGGCCGAGCACCGGGCCGTCGTCGAGCTCGGCCGTCACCAGGTGCACGCTGCAGCCGGCGACCGTGTCACCGGCGTCAAGCGCGCGCTGGTGCGTGTGCAGCCCCTTGTACTTCGGCAGCAGCGAGGGGTGGATGTTGAGCATCCGGCCCTCCCAGCGTCGCACGAACCCGGGGGTGAGGATGCGCATGTATCCAGCAAGGGCGACATGGTCGGCACCCGAGGCGCGGATCGCCTGGTCCATCGCGGCGTCATAGCTGTCGCGGTCCATGCCCTTGTGCGACAACGCGAAGGTCGGGACGCCTTCGGCTGCGGCCAGCTTCAGCCCGCCCGCATCCGGATCGTTCGAGGCGACGAGCACCACCTCATAAGGGCAGGTCGGCGCGCGCGAGGCATAGAGCAGGGCGGCCATGTTGGTGCCGCTGCCCGAAATGAGGATGGCGACCTTTGCCTTCATTTCTCCCCTCCCGCCAGCGGGAGGGGTGGCTGAGCCGACGGCGAAGACGGGATGGGGATGTGCGAGCCATCGAACCGGCCCACCCCGCGCGGTGAACCGCGCTGCCCCTCCCGCAAGCGGGAGGGGAAAGGGGTAGCCTTACCCGGCATGGGTGGCGCTCCAAGCTGCTTTCGCGCTCCAGGTCTCGATCGACCCGCTGACGGTGCAGCCCTTGTCGCCGGGCTCGATCCGGCCGATGCGGTGGACGGTCTCGCCTGCGGCTTCCAGATCGGCGGTGACGCTCGCGACATCGCCTCCGGCTACCACCAGCACCATGCCGATACCGCAGTTGAAGGTGCGCGCCATTTCCTCGGGCTCGATATTGCCCTGCGCCTGGAGAAACGCCATCAGCCGCGTCTGCGTCCAGGCATCGGCATCGACATGCGCGTGCGCGCCCTCTGGCAGCACGCGTGGGATGTTCTCGAGCAGGCCGCCGCCGGTGATATGCGCCATCGCGGCGATCCGGCCCGATTTCACCACCGGCAGCAGCGAGGCGACATAGATTCGCGTCGGCGCGATCAGCGCATCGATGAGCAAAATCTCCTGATCGAACAGGGCAGGGCGATTCATCTTCCAGCCCTTGTCCGCTGCCAGACGGCGGACCAGCGAATAGCCATTCGAATGCACGCCCGATGAGGCGAGGCCCAGCAGCACGTCGCCCGGCTTCACCCGGTCGCCGGTGAGCACCTCGTCGCGCTCGACCGCGCCGACGCAGAAGCCTGCGAGGTCATAATCGCCCGGCGCATACATGCCCGGCATCTCGGCGGTCTCGCCGCCGATCAGCGCGCAGCCGGCGAGCTTGCAGCCATCGGCAATGCCCGCGACAACGCGTTCGGCCACCCCCGTATCGAGCTTGCCCGTGGCAAAATAGTCGAGGAAAAACAGCGGCTCGGCACCCTGGACGATGAGGTCGTTGACGCACATCGCGACCAGATCGATGCCGATCGCATCGTGCCGGTCATGATCGATCGCGAGCTTGACCTTGGTGCCTACGCCGTCGTTCGCGGCGACCAGCAGCGGGTCCCTGAACCCTGCGGCCTTGAGGTCGAAAAAGCCGCCAAAGCCGCCCAGTTCGGCATTGGCGCCGGGGCGCGCAGTCGCCTTGGCCAGCGGGCCGATGGCCTTGACCAGCGCGTTGCCGGCGGCAATCGAAACGCCCGCCTGGGCATAGCTGTAAGATGTCGGGTTGGGCTCGTTGCCGGTCTTGTCAGTCATGGCCAGAGCGGTTAGCGACTTCTCGCTTGGATTTCCACGCCATTGTCGCCAAAAGAGCGGCCACGCCGCCGCCGGAGACGGGCAGGGGGCTCCAAGCTCGTTTTCGCGCGGTTGTTTGAAGCTAGGATACATTGATCACCAGCCTGCCCCTGCAACGTCCGGCGCCCAGATTTGCGCGCGCCTGGATCGCCATCGCCCCGTTCGCGCTGCTGCTCGGCGCGGGCGCGCTGGTCTATGCCCAGATCGAGGGCGATCGCGGTATTCCGCCGATCGCCAGCGGCGGCGATTTCGAGGTGAGCGGGGTCAAGGTCGACGGCTCGGGCAAGAATGCCGACGAGGCCCGTTCCAACGCGTGGCGCGAGGCCCAGCGCAAGGGCTGGCAGAAGCTGTGGTCGCAGATGAACCGTTCGGGCGCGGCACCCAAGCTCAGCGATTCGGCGCTCGACGGCATTGTCTCGGCGATCGTCGTCGAAAACGAGCAGATCGGCCCGCGCCGCTATATCGCGACGCTGGGCGTGCTGTTCGATCGCGCGCGCGCCGGCGAACTGCTCGGCGTCAGCGGATCGGTGCTCCGATCGGCTCCGATGCTGGTGGTGCCGATCTATATCAGCGGCGGCTCGGCCCAGACCTTCGAGAACCGTACGCCCTGGCAAGCCGCCTGGGCGCGCTATCGCACCGCCGAGAGCATCGTCGACTATATCCGCCCCTATGGCTCGGGCGCGGATTCGCTGCTCGTCAACGCCGCGCAGTCGGGACGCCGCAGCCGCACCTGGTGGCGCCTGATTCTCGATCAGTTCGGCGCGGCCGACGTGGTCGTCCCGGTGGTGCATGTGAAGCGGCAGTATCCCGGCGGGCCGATCACCGGGCGCTTCGCCGCGCGCTTCGGCCCGGACAGCCGGCTGCTCGGTAGCTTCACCCTGCGCGCGCGGAACAGCGACGGCCTGGCCGCGATGCTCGATGAAGGCATCAAGCGGCTCGATCGCATCTATGCCGGCGCGGTCCGCTCGGGCGAGCTTCGCCCCGATTCGTCGCTGATCATCGAAAAGCCGGTCGAGGTGGTCGAGGAATTGCTCGACGAGACCCTGGCCGAAGACGTGCCGGTCGAACCCGGCGGCCTGACCACGGGCACGCAGATCATCTCGATCCAGTTCGATACGCCCGATGTCGCCGCCGTGCAGGCGGGCGAACGCCTGGTGCGTGGCATTCCGGGCGTCAATTCCGCGAGCACCGCCAGCCTGGCGCTTGGCGGGACATCGGTGATGCAGGTCAACGCCCAGATCGATATCGATGCGCTGCGCGGCGCGCTCGAGGCGCGCGGCTATCGCGTCCAGCAGGGGCCCGGGGTGCTGCGTATCTCGCGCGCCGCTCCGGCACCCGGCGGCGGGGGATAAGCATGACGCGCCAGTTCGCTCTGCCCTTCGCGGCAGCCGGACCGGACGGTGACAGCGAATTCCTGGTCACCGCCTCGAACCGCGCGGCGATCGACCGGCTGTTCGACTGGACCCGGCTGCCCTTCGGCGCGGCGGTGCTGATCGGCCCGGCGGGATCGGGCAAGACCGTGATCGGCAGGGCCTTTGCCGGCGGCTCGGGCGGCGGCTTTATCGACAATGCCGATGGCGAGAGCGACGAGACGCTGTTCCACGCCTGGAACCGGGCGCAGACGCAAGGATTGCCGGTGCTGTTCGCGGCGAGCAAGCCGCCGGGCGAATGGGGCATCAGGCTGCCGGACCTGCTCTCGCGGCTCGGGGCTTCGCTGCTGATCGAGATCCCGCCGCCCGACGAGGACATGGCGCAGCTGCTGCTGCAGAAGCTGCTCGCGCGCGCCGGGCTCGCGCTGCCCGATGCTCTGGCGCATTATGCCGCGCTGCGCACCGAGCGTTCCTATCCTGCCATCCGCGATCTGGCGCGCACGATCGACGAGATGGCGCTGGCAATGCAGCGCCCGATCGGCCAAAGACTGGTGCGCGAGGCACTGGCGAAACTGGCAGGAACCGATGGCAGCCCAACCGACTGAAATCGAAGCGAAACCGGCGAGCGCTTCCGAATCGCAACGGCGCTATTTCAACCGCGAACTGAGCTGGCTGGCGTTCAACGACCGGGTGCTCGAAGAAGCCTGCAATCCGCGTCATCCGCTGCTCGAAAGGCTTCGCTTTCTCTCGATCTCGGGCAACAATCTCGACGAATTCTTCATGGTCCGCGTCGCCGGGCTGGTCGGCCAGGTGGCGCAGCATGTCGAGGAGCGCTCGGCCGACGGGCGCACGCCAGTCCAGCAACTCGCCGCGATCGAGCGCGCGGTCGATCGGTTGAACGCCGAGCAGCAGCGCGTCTGGTGCGAGTTGCGCACGCTCCTCGCCGATAACGGCGTTGTCGAGGCCGATGTCGATGATCTCGGCGAGGCGGAGCGCGCCTGGCTGCGCGAGCATTTCGTCACGCAGATCTTTCCGGTGCTGACCCCGCAGGCGCTCGATCCGGCGCATCCCTTTCCGTTCATCCCCAACAAGGGGCTGAGCCTGATCTTCGATCTGAAGCGCCGGTCGGACGGCAAGACGGTGCGCGAACTGGTCATGCTGCCCGCCACCATGCCGCGCTTCCTGCGCATTGCGGGCGAGCAGGGGCTGTACCTGGCGCTCGAGAAGATCGTCGTCGCCTTTGCCGACAAGCTGTTCCCCGGCTATGACGTGCGCGGATCGGGGCTGTTCCGCATCATCCGCGACAGCGACATCGAGGTCGAGGAAGAGGCCGAGGATCTGGTGCTCTATTTCCGTACCGCGCTCAAGCGGCGGCGGCGCGGCCAGGTCATCCGGCTCGAAACCTCGCGGCTGATGGACAGGGGGCTGGCGCAGCTGCTCGACGACAATCTGCTGCACGAAGGCGGGACCAAGTCGTCCGATGACGGATTTCTCGGCATCGGCGATCTTGCCGCGCTGGTCGACGAGGACCGGCCGGATCTCAAATTCCCGGCCTATACGCCGCGTTTTCCCGAACGAATCCGAGAACATAACGGCGATTGTTTCGCAGCGATCCGAAGCAAGGACATCGTCGTCCACCACCCCTATGAGAGCTTCGAGGTGGTGATCGCCTTCCTCAAGCAGGCCGCGGCCGACCCCGATGTGGTGGCGATCAAGCAGACGCTCTACCGCGCGGGCAAGCAGTCGGCGGTGATCAACGCGCTGATCGCCGCGGCCGAGGCGGGCAAGTCGGTGACCGCGGTGGTCGAACTCAAGGCGCGGTTCGACGAGGAACAGAATCTGCTCTGGGCCAGCGCGCTCGAACGCGCCGGGGTGCAGGTGGTCTATGGCTTTATCGAGTGGAAGACCCACGCCAAGATCTCGATGGTGGTGCGGCGCGAGCCCGAGGGTTTCCGCACCTATTGCCATTTCGGCACGGGCAATTACCACCCGATCACCGCGCGCATCTATACCGATCTCAGCTTCTTCACCGCCGATCCGCGCGCGGGGCGTGATGCGGCGCAGCTGTTCAACTATATCACCGGCTATGTCGAACCCGAGCAGCTCGAACTGCTCTCGATGTCGCCGCGCGACCTGCGCCATGATCTGATCGCGCTGATCGATCGCGAGATCGAGGAGGCCCGGGCCGGGCGCACCGGTGCGATCTGGGCCAAGATGAACTCGCTGGTCGATCCCGCGATGATCGAGAAGCTCTATGCGGCGAGCAGCGCGGGCGTGCAGATCGAGCTGATCATTCGCGGCATCTGCTGTCTGCGCCCCGGCGTGCCGGGCCTGTCGGACAATATCCGCGTCAAGTCGGTGGTGGGCCGGTTCCTCGAGCACAGCCGCATCTGGGCGTTCGGCAATGGCGATGCGCTGCCCAACGACACGGCGAAGGTGTTTATCAGCTCGGCCGACTGGATGCCGCGCAATTTCGACCGCCGCGTCGAGTACATGCTGCCGATCGAAAATCCGACCGTGCACGATCAGGTGCTCGAACAGGTCATGGTCGCCAATCTCCTCGACAACGAACAGAGTTGGGAGCTCGATGCCGATGGTCAATATCATCGCATAAGAACCGACGACAAACCCTTCAATCTGCATCGCTATTTCATGACCGGCGCGCCGCCAAGAGCGATTGAGCCCGCGCCCCGTGAACTTCTTCATTCGCAAGCAGAACCAGCCGGTTCATCTCTATCGCACCGCGATCATCGACATCGGTTCGAATTCGGTGCGCCTGGTGGTCTTTTCGGGCCCACGGCGCAATCCGGCGCTGATCTTCAACGAGAAGGTGATGGCGGGGCTCGGGCGCTCGCTGGCCGAGACGGGAATGATCGACGAGCCCTCGATGGCGCGCGCGATCCAGGCGCTCGAACGCTTCCGCATCGTCGCGCGCGAAATGGATGTCGACGAGACCGTGTGCGTGGCGACCGCGGCGGTGCGCGATGCCGGCAATGGGGAGGAATTCACTCGCAAGGTCGAGGCGCTGGGGCTCGATATCACGATCCTCTCGGGCGATGACGAGGCGCGCACTGCGGGCATGGGCGTGCTGTCGGCGATTCCCGACGCCGATGGCATCGTCGGCGACCTGGGCGGCGGCAGCCTCGATCTGGCGCGCGTCGCGGGTGGCGAGGTGCTCGATACCGCGACGCTGCCGCTCGGGGTATTGCGCGCGGCGGCGATCCGGCGCGGCGACTCTGCCGCCCTGTCGCGCACCTTCAAGAAGATGGTGGCCGCCTATCCCTGGCTGGTCGCGCATCCGGGCAAGCCCTTCTATCTCGTCGGCGGCTCGTGGCGCGCGTTCGGGCGGCTCGACATGCACCTGACCGCCTATCCGCTCAAGGTGCTGCACCAGTACCGGATCGATGTCGCGCGACCCGAAAAGGTACTGGCCGGCTTCCGCGCGATGGAAAAGGATGTTGTGCGGCAAGCCACCGGGCTCGCGCCGTCGCGCATCGAGACGCTGCCCGATGCGATCGCGCTGCTCCGGATGATGCGCGAGCTTGTGAAGCCCAGCGCCTTCGTTCTCTCCTCCTTCGGGCTGCGCGAAGGCCTGCTGTACGCCCGGATGGACCCGGAGGTGCGCCAGCGCGACCCGCTGCTGGTCGCGACCGAACGCTTCGGCCAGCTGCAGTCGCGCTTCGGCGAGGATGCGCGGCCGCTGTTCGACTGGATCGAGCCGCTGTTCGGCGACGATCCGCCCGAATGGCAGCGCTGGCTGATGGCCGCGTGCCATCTGTCCGACGTCGCCTGGCAGGCCAGCCCCGATTTTCGCGCCGAACGCGGGCTGGAAATCGCGCTGCACGGCAATTGGGTCGGCATCGACGTGATCGGACGATCGATGATCGGCCAGGCGCTGTACACCAATTTCGGCGGCGGGCCGCGGCCGTTTCCGCTCGATCGCCATGTCGCGACGGACGCGATGCTGAACCGCGCGATCGCCTGGGGATTGACCATGCGGCTTGCCCAGCGGCTTGCCGCCGGCACGCATGACGTGCTGCGCAGATCGCGGCTGCAGCGCAACGGCGATGCGCTCGAACTGGTGCTGGAACCCCGCGACAGGGCGCTGATGGGCGAGGTCGTCGAGCGCCGCCACCGGCGCCTGGCGCAGTTTCTGGGGCTTCGCGCCGTCGCAATCTGAGCGCTGGTACTGGTAAACTGCCCTGCCAGCGTCTATCTTGCAGCAAAACACGGTTTCAAAGGGATAGCGCATGTTTAGCGCATTGAGCGAATATCTGGATTCGATCCGGGCCCGTGACCCCGCGCCGCGCTCGCGCTGGGAAATCCTGCTCTATCCGGGCGTGCTCGCGCTGGGGCTGCATCGCGTTGCGCACTGGCTGTTCAAGGGCGAGCTCTATTTTCTCGCGCGTCTGGTCAATCACATCTCGCGCTTCCTGACCGCGATTGACATCCACCCGGGTGCCCAGATCGGCAGGTTCTTCTTTGTCGACCATGGCTTTGTCGTCATCGGCGAGACAGCGGTGATCGGCGACAATGTCACGATCTATCAGGGCGCGACGCTCGGCGGGCGCAACCCGACCGATGGCGTCGGCGGCAAGCGCCACCCGACGATCGAGGACGACGTGATCGTGAGTCTCGGCGCAGCGATCCTGGGGCCGGTGACCATCGGCAAGGGGGCGCGGATCGGCGCCAATGCCGTGGTGACCAAGGACGTCACTCCCGGATCGGTGATGGTCGGTATCCCGGCGCGCCCGACCCCGGTCGATGCAGCCGAAAAGCAGCGCGGCTTCGTGCAATATGGCACGCCCTGCAGCCAGACCTTCGACCCGAATACGCAGAAGCTTGAACTGCTCCAGTGCGAAATCCGTCAGATGCAGGAGCGGATCGCGCAGCTGATCGACGAGCGCGACGAGGCCCGCCGCGCTGCGCGGCCTGCCGAGCCTGATCGCGACAGCGGGACGGCTGCTTGAGCCTCGGCGGGAACGTATCGCTCTTGCCGGTGCCGGGAGCACCGGGCCAGGTCGGGTTCGACCGGGAAGAGCTCGGCCGTATTCTGGATCTCTATGGCCGGATGGTCGCCGCCGGGCTGTGGCGCGACTATGCGATGGATCTCGGGCGCGACGCGGCGATCTATTCCGCCTTCCGCCGGGCCACCGAGCGCCCCGAATATCGCATCGAGAAGCGGCCCGCGCTGCGGCGCAAGCAGGGCCAATGGGCACTGGTGGGCGAAGGCGGCGCGGTGCTCAAGCGCGGGCACGAACTGTCCGGCGTGCTTGCTCCGCTCGAGCGCAAGCTGGTCCGCGTCGTCGAATAGCCGCCCTCAGACGTCCATCTCGTGCTCGCCATGCGGCTCGAGGCTCGCCTTGTGCAGCAGCTGGCCGAGCCATGCAGCGATCACGCACATCGCGGCGCTGAGCAGCAGCTGGTAGATCACGTCGAGCCCGGCCACGCTGAGCCCGATGGCGATCAGCGAGCCGATCACCATCGCGCCCGAGTTGACGATATTGTTCGCTGCGATCGTGCGCGCCGCTTCGCTCTTGTGCACGGTGGTGGTGAGGAAGGCATAGAGCGGCACGACGAACATGCCGCCCGCCACCGCGATGCCGAGCAGCGAGAGCAGCAGCGGGATCGCCATCGGATGGGTGACGAACTCGCCCACGCTGAACAACGAGCCCGCCTGGTCGGGCACCCATTGGCGGCAGACGAAGAAGAAGGCGACGACGAACAAGCCCATGACGATCACCGAAACCGGCGAATAGCGCGCCGAGACGGTGCCCTTGAGCAGAGCGTTGATCGCGACCGATCCGATCGCGACGCCGATCGAGAACACCACGAGGAACAGGCTCGCGACCTCCTTGCTTGCGGTCAGCACGTTCTTGGCGAGCGGCGGAAACTGTATGAACAGCACCGCGCCGATGGTCCAGAAGAAGCTGATCGCGACGATCGCCAGGAACACGCGGCGCACCCTGGTGGTCGCCTTGATCAGCGCGATCGAGGCGCGGATGAAGTTGAAATCGAGCTTGGTCGCCTCGGTCATTGGCGGGGCAGGCGGGACCTGCCGCCCGGTGGCATATCCGATCATCGCGGTCAGCACCACCGCAACGGGCTCAGCCCCCCTTCTTCACCTTGCGATAGGGCACGAACTCGCTCAGCGCGCAGCTGCCGAGGGGCACGTTGATGCGCAGGTCCTGGACCAGCACGATGTCGCCCGAGCACAGGCGGCCGATCGGGGTCTGCGAGATCATCGTGTTGTCGCGGGCGCGGGGGCAGCCGAGATACGGCGTGTTGACGTACACCACCGAGCCGTCGTCATAGAGCAGCACATCGTCGCTCGCGGCGGTCGAGCGGCGCAGGCGGGTGCGCGGGATGCACGAGACGGGGTCGCCCGCCACCCGGTCCTTGAGATAGTTGTTCGCGAGCTTCTGACCGCGCTCGTCGAGATTGGCGATCGCAGCGGCGGTGCGCGCGCGGATGTCCGCGTCGCGGCTGTCCGATGCGACCAGCGGGGTGGCGCAGGCGAGCGCGGCGAGGCTGAGCATGATGGGCATGGTGCGCATGGTCGTCATCCTATTGTTCGGCCCCCGAAGCCAGACAGTATAACCCAGCGCGCCGCGCGTCGCCAGCGGCTTACCAGTTGCCGGTATTGGGCATCGAGACCCAGGGCTCGGCGGGCTCGAGATGGCCTTCCTGCAGCAGTTCGACCGAGATGCCGTCGGGGCTGCGCACGAACGCCATATGCCCGTCGCGCGGCGGGCGGTTGATCGTCACGCCCGCATCCATCAGCCGCTGGCAGGTCTCGTAGACATTCTCGACCCGATAGGCGAGATGGCCGAAATTGCGCCCGCCGGAATACTCCTCGGGGTCCCAGTTGTGCGTCAGCTCGACCTCGGCCACGCCTTCCTGGCCGGGCGCTGCCAGGAAGATCAGCGTGAAGCGGCCCTGCTCGCTGGAAAAGCGGCGGACTTCCTTGAGCCCGATCAGCTCGAAAAATCTGATCGTTGCGTCGGGATCGGTGACGCGGATCATCGTGTGGAGATATTTGGTCATTATACTGGCCTCAATTCATCGCAGTTAAGACACGGTTCATCGCAGCTCGGCTAATCGATCCATCGTGTCGTCGGGGGGTGGATGTGCCCCGCAGATATAGGCGGCGCGCAAGGCATTGGAAGGACTTTCGGACATGGTTGATGGTGGGGGATCGGACGGATCGAGCAGGCGCGGCTGGGTGCGCGACAATGTGTTTCTCGCAGGGGCCGGGATAATAGCGATCGGCATGGTCGCGGGCGGCTATCTGCTCGGCGATGGCCTGTTGCGCGCCAAGCAGGCGGACCGCTCGGTGACCGTGCGCGGCCTTGCCGAGAAGGACGTGACCGCGGACCTTGCCACCTGGACGATCGCCTATTCGGCCCAGGCCGATGACCTGGCGAGCGCGCAGGCGGATATTGATGCCGATACCAAGGCGCTGCGCGGCTTCTTCACCGAGCTCGGCTTTGATGGCGACGCGCTGCAGCCCACGGGTGCCAACGTATCGCAGTTCAACAACAATTACGGATCGACCACGTACACCATCCGCCAGCGCATGTCGCTGCGCACCAACGACATCAAGAAGGCGCAGGCTGCGGTGAAGCGCCAGTTCGACCTGATCCGGCGCGGTGTCGTGCTTGAGGAAGGATCGGGCATGGCGTACAGCTTCACCAAGCTCAATGACATCAAGCCCAAGATGGTGGCTGAAGCGACCAAGGATGCGCGTGCCTCGGCGGAGCAGTTCGCCAAGGACAGCGGCACCGATGTCGGCGGCATCAAGAGCGCGACCCAGGGCTATTTCTCGGTCGAGTCGCGCGACGGCGATGGCGGCGGCAGCTGGGGGGTCAGCGACACGCCGTACAAGAAGGTCCGCGTGGTGACGACGGTGGATTTCTACCTGGATTGACCATCGCTCTCCCCTCCCCCTGGGGAGGGGAGAGACTTACGGCTTTGCGGCGGTCTCCGCCGTCTCTGCCTCGGCCCGGTCGAGTTCGCTCAGATGCCCGCGCGCCGTCTTGGCGATCGGGCCTTCGGGGCGGATCTCGATCGCCTGGGTCCAGTTGCGCCGGGCGACGTCGTATTTGCCCGCGCTCGCCGCGATATTGCCCGCTTCGAGCGCGACTTCGGGGTCGTGCGGGGCGAGCCGCGCGGCGATGTCGATATCCGCCTGCGCGCGCTCGAGCTTGCCCAGCCGGCGCGCCAGCGTCGCCGAGAGCAGCCAGGCGAGCGGGTCCTCCGGCGCGAGCTTGTGCGCCTCGGCCAGCGCGATCTCCGCCGCGTCGGTCTGGCCCGCCACCACCAGCGCGCGTGCGCGGTCGAGATGCAGTTCGCCCAGCAGCAGCCCCTGCGCCACGCCCTGTGCCATCGCGGCATCGAAATAGGTCAGCGCCTTGTCGGCATCGCCGGTCGCGAGCATAGCA
Source organism: Blastomonas sp. UPD001 (assembly GCF_003426715.1). Taxonomy (NCBI): domain Bacteria; kingdom Pseudomonadati; phylum Pseudomonadota; class Alphaproteobacteria; order Sphingomonadales; family Blastomonadaceae; genus Blastomonas; species Blastomonas sp. UPD001. The sequence continues at coordinate 996,283 of NZ_QKVT01000001.1, read as the reverse complement.
TTGCCCGCCTGGGTCCAGAGGTTCGCGGCGCGCTTGTCGCGGGCCAGCTCGGCATCGCGCGCGGCGGAAACAAACGCGTCGGCCGCGGCGGCCCATCGCCCTTCCTTCGCATAGGCAAA
>NZ_QKVT01000001.1:958243-996064 GCF_003426715.1 Blastomonas sp. UPD001 | reverse complement strand
GCGCCCCTGCGGGTAGATGAAGCCGTGCACCGGGTAGCGCGTGGTTCCGAGCCCGCCGATCGGCGCGTACCAGACGCGCACCTCGCTCCAGTCATTGGCGCTCGAGACATCCTCGGCCAGCACATTGCGCTCGATCTGGCCCTTGCGCCCGTCGATCGGAGACCAGTTGGCGTGGTCGAGCAGCACCCGGCGCTTGTCGATCACCTTGGCGACCGTCGCGACATGACCGAGCTGCATCGAGCGATAGGGCTTGAACGCCATCACCGCGCCGACTGCAGGCCGCTGACCGCGCGCATATTTTCCTTCCGCCTGCTGCCACCAGCTGTGCGCATCGCCATAGATCTGGATGCCGCTGACCTGCCGGGCATAGGGCACGCATTGCAGCAGCGGCTCCTGTGCGTTCGCGGGCGGCGCCGCGATGAACAACGCGGCGGCCATCGCCAGAAGGGGCAAGGGGACAGAGCGGGGGGCCATCGCGGCAAAATTGCGGCAAATTGGTTGACGAAAGGTTTACCCTGCGACGGGTTGACAGACGGTTTTATTTCCATAATATTGGAAATATGGAATCGACGCTCGCCCCTTGTTCGCCCCTTTCTCCGTCCGAAGACGTCCGCGCGCTCGACAGCGCTGCGGTCATCGCCGCGCTTGCCGCGCTGGCGCAGGAGCATCGGCTCGCCGCCTTCCGCCTGCTGGTGGAGGCCGGCCCCGAGGGCGTGAGCGCGGGTGACCTGGCAGACCGGCTCGGAATCCCGCGCTCGTCATTGTCCTTCCATCTCAATCAGATGATGCAGGCCGGGCTGATCGTGCAGCGCCGCGAGAGCCGGTCGCTCATCTATTCCGCCGACTTCGCCGCGATGGCAGCGCTGGTCGGCTTCCTCACCGAAAATTGCTGCCGGGGCTCCGGCTGCTGAACCCGCCCATCCAAGGAGAAGACCGATGAAGCGCATGCACGTCCACGCCAAGACCCGCGATCTCAATGGCTCGATCGCCTTCTATTCTGCGATGTTCGGCGCAGAGCCGACGGTGGTGAAGCCCGATTACGCCAAGTGGCAACTCGACGATCCGCGCGTCAATTTCGCCATCTCGGTCGCCGGCTGCGGTGCCAGCGAGGGTATCGAGCATCTCGGCATTCAGGCGGAAAATACGGAGGAACTGGCCCAGGTCTATGCCGGGCTCGCCAAGGCCGACCAGCCGGTGCTGGAAGAAGGCAGGACCACCTGCTGCTATGCCCGCTCGGAAAAGAGCTGGGTCAAGGATCCCAATGGCATCGTATGGGAAGCCTTCTACACCGATGGCGAGGCGACGGTCTATGGCGACCCCGGCCCGCTGGCCAAGGGTGCCCTGAGCGCGCCGGCCAACACCTGCTGCCCGACGATGTGAGCGGCCCACGCACCATGACCAGCATCCTGTTCCTGTGCACCGGCAACTCGGCGCGCTCGATCCTGGCCGAAGCGCTCGCCAACCATATGGGCGGCGGGCGCCTCCAGGCCCATTCGGCGGGCAGCTTCCCCAAGGGCGCGCCGCACCCGATGGCTTTGCAGGTTCTGGCCGAACGCGGGATCACGGGCGACTTCCGGTCCAAGAGCTGGGACGAATTCGCCGCGCCCGGCGCGCCGCCGATCGATATCGTCATCACCGTGTGCGACAATGCCGCAGGGGAAGTCTGCCCGATCTTCCCCGGTCGCGCGGTCAAGGCGCACTGGGGCATTGCCGATCCGGCTGCGGTCGAGGGCGACGGCCAGCGCGCGGCATTCGAGACCGCGTACGAGCAGATGCGGGCGCGGATCGAGGCGCTGCTGGAACTGGACCTTGCAGGCGATCCTCAGGTGCTCCAGCGTCGGCTGGCAGCGATCGGGCGATTCGAGGGGGCGACACATGGGGCAGGGCACGCGGCGGCTGATCGCTGAAGGGCTGGGATCGGCGCTGCTGTTCGCCTGTGTCGTCGGTTCGGGAATCATGGCTGAGGCGCTGGCGGGCGGGAACGTCGCCATCGCGCTGCTGGGCAACACGCTGGCGACCGGCGCGATCCTCTATGTGCTGATCACGATATTCGGGCCGATTTCGGGTGCGCATTTCAACCCGGCGGTGACGCTGGTGATGCGGCTGCGCGGGGAGATCGCGACGCGCGAGGCTCTGGCCTTTGTCGTCGTCCAGCTGGCGGGCGGCATCATCGGCATCTGGCTGACTCATCTGATGTTCGACCTGCCGATCCTGCAATATTCGACCAAGGCGCGCGCCGGGATCGGCAACTGGACGGGCGAGTTCGTCGCCACCTTCGGGCTGTTGCTGACGATCCTGGGCGCGGTGCGATACCGTCCCGACAATGTGCCCGCGGCGGTCGCATTGTATATCGTGGCAGGATACTGGTTCACCAGCTCGACCAGCTTTGCCAACCCGGCCATCGCGGTGGCGCGGTCGCTCTCGAACAGCTTTGCCGGAATCGCTCCGCACGATGTGCCGCTGTTCATCGTGTCGCAGCTCGCGGGCGCGCTCGCGGCCTATACCGTGGGGCGGGTGCTGTTTGATGTGGGATCGCCCGGCCCGCAACCTTAGCGCATACGTCCCTCGACTTCGCTCGGGACAAACGGATTAGTAGTTTAGTCCCTTTGCCAACCTTCCCGCTTTCCCGAGCCCTTCGGCGGGCTGGCAAGCCAGCAGCTCAGGATAAACTTCCCGGCTTGCCGGGAAGTCGAGGGACGTTGCGCTTTGCAGTTGCCACTATCGCAAACGCTTCCAATCTCCGCCCAAGACTTCCCCGATGACAAAGCCGCGCAAAACGCCTATGCGCCCGGCCATCATGTCCAGCCCCATCACTATTCCCGCCCCGCCGAAAGTCGGCATGGTCTCGCTCGGCTGTCCCAAGGCCCTGGTCGATTCCGAGCGCATCCTCACCAAGCTGCGCGCCGATGGCTATCAGATGTCCGGCGATTATGCCGGCGCGGACGTCGTGCTGGTCAACACCTGCGGCTTTCTCGACAGCGCCAAGGAAGAGAGCCTCGAGGCGATCGGCGAGGCGATGGCCGAGAATGGCCGCGTCATCGTCACCGGCTGCATGGGTAACGAGGCCGATGTCATCCGCGCGCGCTTCCCCGATGTGCTTGCGGTCACCGGCGCGCATCAGTACGAGGACGTGGTCCAGGCGGTGCACGATGCCGCTCCGCCGGCGCGCGGCGCGTTCATCGATCTGGTGCCCGAAGGCGGGATCAAGCTGACCCCGCGCCATTACAGCTATCTGAAGATTTCCGAAGGCTGCAACCACCGCTGCTCGTTCTGCATCATCCCGTCCTTGCGCGGCGATCTCGCCAGCCGCCGGATCGATGCGGTGCTGCGCGAGGCGGAAAAGCTGGTCGCAGCGGGAACGCGCGAGCTGCTGGTCATCAGCCAGGACACGTCGGCTTATGGCGTCGATACCCGGCACGAACCGCGCGAGTGGAAGGGCCGCCAGGCCCGCGCGCACATGACCGATCTGGCGCGCGAGCTCGGGCAATTGCGCACAGCGGAGGGCAAGGCCCCCTGGGTGCGGCTGCATTATGTCTATCCCTATCCGCATGTCGACCAGGTCATCCCGCTGATGGCCGAAGGGCTGCTCACCCCCTATCTCGACATCCCGTTCCAGCACGCCGCGCCGTCGGTCCTCAAGCGCATGAGGCGCCCGGCGAACGAGGCCAAGGTGCTCGACCGGATCAAGGCCTGGCGTCAGATCGCGCCCGATATCACCATCCGCTCTTCCTTCGTCGTCGGCTTTCCCGGCGAGACCGAGGCGGATTTCCAGTATCTGCTCGACTGGCTGGCCGAGGCGCAACTGGACCGCGTCGGCGGCTTCCGCTTCGAACCGGTCGAAGGCGCGGCGGCCAACAGCCTGTCCGATCCGGTGCCCGAAGAGATCAAGGAAGAGCGCTACCAGCGGCTGATGCAAAAGACCGCCGCGATCAGCGCCGCGAAACTCGCCGCCAAGGTGGGGCGCACATTGCCCGTGATCATCGATGAGATCGGCGAGCCCGACGAGGAAGACGGCTCGATCGGCGCCACCGGCCGCTCGCAGGCCGACGCGCCCGAGATCGACGGCCATGTTTACCTGCGCGATGTGCCGGAAGGGCTGGAGCCGGGATCGTTCGTCGATGTGCTCGTCGAGGATACCGACGAGCATGATCTCTATGGGGTGATTGTGCCGGCAAGCTGATTCCAGCACTGTCCCACCATCCGGAGGAAGCAGCCAACGGCACTCGGGGCTTGAGGAATATTCTGCATGTCGTTGCCGCCTGAATATCTTGCCGCTCTGTTTCCGCTGGCAGTAGCATTTTCAGCCTATGAGGCCGAAACGGGCCATCCGGCCGTGCTGGTAGGCGGTGCAGCGGCCGCCATTCATACCGATGGTGCCTTCATGTCTGCGGACTTTGATGTCGTTGCAGGAAATGACACCGCCTTTGAACATGCGATGGCTGCAGCGGGCTTTGTTGACGACGACAAGGCAGTGCATGGTCGTGGTTGGTATCACCCCGATCATCCCCAATTTGCGGTCGAGCAAGTCTCGGGCGGCTATTTCGATGGGCGGGCAGACCGGGCGCGTTGTCTCAGATTGACCGTCCGGGATGGTGCGGCGCTGGTTCTGCCAGCGGTCGAGGACATGATCGCGGACCGGCTAGGGCAGCACGAGGTTGCTGGCGGTGATATGTCGATGCTGCACCAGGCGCAGGCTCTCTTCGCTCTCGCCGATGGGCTGGATATCGACTATCTGGCGCGGCGAATAGCCGAAGAATCTGGCAATCCCGGCCATCTTGGGCTATCAGCAGATCTATGAACACGGTTGAACTCGCGTCATATCTGAAGCGCATTCAGGCGCGTAAAGCAGCATTGGCCCCGGGCGGTGATATGCCGGCTATGGTGTCTTGCCGTAATGGCGGTGCGCGTCGGACAGAGGGCAAACGGTCGGCCCTCGCGCGCGCTGAAACCCGCGCAAAGGCTGCTGGCGTAAAGCCGGTCCCTGCAGATTACTGACTGGTTGACTGGCAATAGAGAACGAAACTTATGCTCCGCGTACCATTCGGTTAATGAGCCGTCATGCTGAACTTGTTTCAGCATCCATCGTGCCCCAGCAGCCGAAGCCGCGTGGGGAGAAATGGTCCCTGAAGCAAGCCTGTTCTGAGCGTAGTCGATGGGTTCAGGGTGACTTTGTGTGTTGTGTCGACCGTGGCGCGGGGCCTTCGACCGTGCTCAGGCGGAGCGGAGGGAGTGGCAGCTTTGGCGGCTTGCTGGAAAAAAGCTGCCGTTCTGCAATAGACCCCATTCCGGTAATCAGTAGAATGCTGTACTTGGCTATATATGGTTCATCCGCCCTCGAAAACTGAGCGCATGGAAATCCGCAAAGCGATTGGGAACCGAGCTATCCCCGGTCCCGATGCTGGTGTCCGGCCTCGCGGGCCAGATTACTTGGTCGCGCATGCGTGCTTCGATTGCCGCAAATCTTGGAAGATTTCTGAGGATAGCAGGGCCATTTGCCCCCAATGCGGCGGGCCGTTGCATTTGATGGGGCGAGCGTTCAAAGCGCCAAAGAAGTCAGACATGGAGCAGTGGAAGAAGGTTGAGCTGCTGTGGGGAGCCGGTTTCAGGTTTATCCCGCATACGGGCTGGCGACACGTGGAGCCTTATCCGGAGCGACTTCGCGAGGTTACAGCGTTCATCGAAGGCAATCGTGAGCATCCATTTAGGGTGGACAGCTAGCGGCAGCTTTTCCCCATAACTCGCCGCCAAGGCCCTGACAGCCAATCCCCGAACCTGCCCTAAACCGGCAACCCGCCTTGCGCCTTCGCCTCCTTCAGCACGAAGCTGGTACTGATCGCCTTGATGCCGGCAATCGGGCGCAGCTTCGTGTTCGCGAAATCGGCATAGCTGTCGAGGTCGCGGCTGACCACGGTGAGGATATAGTCCGCGCCGCCGGTGACCTGGTGGCAGGCGATGACCTCGTCGAGATCGGCCACCGCTGCCTCGAAGTCTCGCGTCACCGCCTCGCCATGGTCGGCGATCTCGACGCTGACATAGGCGAGCACGCCCAGGCCCAGCGCCCGTCTGCTCAGCCGTGCCGCATAGCCGCGGATCACCCCGTCCGCCTCCAGCCGCCGCACCCGCCGCCAGCAGGGCGAGGCCGACATGCCGACGGTTTCGGCCAGTTCGGCATTGGTCATGCGGCCATTGTCCTGCAGCGCGCGCAGGATGCGGATATCTTCTGCGTCCAGATCAATCATGGCAAGGATTTGCCGTTTCCGGCTTGAAATTGGAAGAACCTTCTTTCTTGTGCGCTCCGTGGGCAAGAATGAGGCAGGATTTTTCGCTTGGCCGGTGTTATATATCCCGCTCCAGCATTCAACAGGGGAAAGCCATGGAAAGCCTGCTCATCAAGCCCGGTGCTATGGACTATTCCGTCATTCCCGATGTCCCTGCCAAAACCTTCGTCGCGCCGCTGGTGCGCCCGTCGCACCTCGGCGAGGACTGGCTCGAGCCGCAGCAGCGCGCCTACACCTCGGAAGAACATGCCATCTGGGACGATCTGTTCGCGCAGCAGATGGACGTGCTGCCTGGTCGTGCTGCGAGCAGCTTCCTGGCAGGGCTCGACCGGCTCGATCTGGGGCGCGGCGGCGTGCCCGATTTCGGGGCGCTGAGCGAGGAATTGCAGGCGATCACCGGCTGGTCAGTGGTGCCGGTGCCGATGCTCATTCCCGATCACGTCTTCTTCTATCACCTCGCCAACCGGCGCTTTCCGGCGGGCAATTTCATCCGCTCGCGCGAGGAATTCCACTATATCTCCGAGCCCGACGTGTTCCACGACGTGTTCGGCCATGTGCCGATGCTGACCGATCCGGTCTATGCCGACTATATGCAGGAATATGGCCGCGCGGGGTGGAAGGCGCTGGCGTATAACCGGCTGAAGGCGCTGTCCGCGCTCTATTGGTACACGGTCGAATTCGGGCTGATCCGCGAGGCCGACGGCATCAAGGCCTATGGCGCGGGGATCCTGTCGGGCCCGCTCGAGGCGGTGTTTTCGGTCGAGGCGCAGTCGCCCAACCGCATCCATCTGGAGGTCGACCGGGTGATGCGCACCGATTATGTCATCTCGGACATGCAGCCGACCTATTTCGTCATCGACAGCTTCGAAGAGCTGTTCCGCAAGACGGTCGAGCGCAATTTCGACGACCTGTATCGCGCCCTGACCCCGGGCTTCACCTATTCCAACCAGGCGGTGCTCGGCGGCGACAAGGTCTATCACCTCGGCACGCAGGAATATGCCAATCGCGGCGGCAAGGGATCGGGCGCGCGGCCTGTCTGAGCTTTTGTGAGTTGCGTAGGGGGAGGGGCGCGGTCTAGCCTTGCGGCATGACCGAGATACGCCCCTTCACCATCGACGTGCCGCAAGCCGCGATCGACGACCTTCACGCGCGCATCCGCGCCGCTCGCTGGCCCGACAAGGAGCAGGTCGACGACTGGGACCAGGGCATTCCGCTTGCCGTGGTGCAGGATTTCGCGACCTATTGGGCCAAGCAGTACGACTGGCGCGCATGCGAGGCGGCGCTCAACGCTTATCCGAATTTCCTGATCGAACTCGATGGGGTGGACATCCATTTCCTCCACATCCGCTCAAAGCATGAGGGCGCGCGCCCGCTCATCATGACGCATGGCTGGCCGGGATCGGTGCTCGAATTCATGGCCGTGATCGAGCCGCTGACCAACCCGGCGGACCCGGCGGACGCCTTCCATCTCGTCATTCCCTCGCTCCCCGGCTTCGGCTTTTCGGGCAAGCCGAGCGAGACCGGCTGGTCGATCCCGAAGATCGCAAAGGTCTGGAACGACCTGATGCTGGCGCTGGGATACGAGCGCTATTTCGCGCAGGGCGGCGACTGGGGATCGGGCGTGACGCTGGAGATCGCGCGGCAGAATCTGGGCGCATGCGCGGCGGTGCATTCGAACATGGTACTCGCGCTGCCCGATCCTGCCACCCTGGGCGACATGAGCGATCTGGAAAAGCGCGCGGCGGCGCGGATGCAATATTATCAGGAAAAGGAAAGCGGCTATTCGTCGATCCAGAAGACGCGGCCGCAGACCATCGGCTATGCACTCGCCGATTCCGCAGTGGGGCAGATGGCCTGGATCCTCGAGAAATTCCGCAACTGGTCCGATTGCGATGACCAGTTTTCGGGCTTCAGCCGCGATGCGCTGCTCGACACGATCACGCTCTACTGGCTGACCAATTCGGCGGCTTCGTCGGCGCGGCTCTACTGGCACAGTTTCTCGCAAATGGGGTTCGATCCGATCAGCCTGCCGACCGGCGGCACGATCTTCCCCAAGGAACTGTTCCAGACCTCGCGTCGCTGGGCCGAGAAGCGGTTCAGCAACCTGATTTACTGGAACGAGGTGGACAAGGGCGGGCATTTTGCCGCGCTGGAAGTGCCCGATATCTTCGTCCGCGAAGTCCGCGCCTGTTTCCGCAACGCCAGTCTCTGAACGGCAAACCCCGTCAGCGCGAGCGCGCTGACGGGGCCTGGCAGGTCACGATCCGGGGAGATCAGTTGCTGGTGACCTGAACGCTCTGGATGCCCTCTTTCGCCAGTTGCGCCTGCACGCTGTCCTTGCCGACCAGATGCGCCGCGCCGACCGCCATGAACACGGTGCCGGGCTTTTCCATCCGCGCCTTGATCCACTTGGCCCAGTTCGCGTTGCGGTTGGTCAGCAGTGCGTCGTACAGGCCGGGATAGCTTTCCATGCCTTCGTTCATAAGCTTGTCGAGCGTCGCCTGATCGCCCTTGCCCCAGGCATCGACCAGCGCGTCGATCTGCGTCGTCACCTCGGGCACGCCGTCGAGCGTCACGTCGAGAAACTCGATCTGCTCCTTGGTGCCCAGGCTGTCGAAAATGCCGAGCTGCTGCTCGATCGTCTCGAGTTGGCCGAGCGGCTTTTTCTGCGCCTTGGCCGCGCTGGTCAGCACCTTTTCCGCGCCGCTGTTGAGGTCATAGCCCTTCATCATCAGCGGCAGCGTGGTCAGGGTGACGCTGGCAAACCAGGGTTCGTACTGGTCGAGTGCCACCGGCGGGATGTTGAGCGTGCCGAGCGTCTTTTCATATTTGGTCAGCACCGGCGGGCTCAACAGGCTGCGCAGCGTGACGCCCTGCGGGTTGGTCGCCAGCTTGTTCACGGTTGCCTGCATGGCGGTCGGGTCCGACGGTTCCTGCACTTCCAGGATCAGCTCGTCCGAGGCGTCGAACGCGGTCTTGATGTCGCCCTTCAGCCAGTTGAGCCCGGGGCGCAGCACATGCACGGTGCCGAACAGATAGATGGTCGTATCCTTGTCACGCACCATCCACATCGCCGGGTTGACGTCCTTCGGCTCCGGCGCGGGGGCAGCCCCCAGCGCTTCGGCGACAGAGGTCGGCTGCTGCGCCAGCAGCGGCTCGCTGGCAAAGCCGATCGTGGCGATGGCGGCAATCGCGAGCGTGGCCGCGCCCGATTTCAGGCTCTTCAACAACTTGGTCATGGGGTCATCCTCTTCTGATGGGGGTAGGGGGAGCAGGTTTAACGGAACTTGTACCAGGCAAAGGCGATCATGCTGCTGATGATACCAGCCATGAACAGCCATAGCGCATCGGGCTCGGGGGTGATGCCGCCCTTCCACAACACGAACCAGGCGGGAAAGCCGATCAGCATCACATTGCCGGCGACCACGGTGGTCTTGGTGTGGATGACGCGTTCGTGCTCGTCGGACTCTTTCATCAGCTTCCACGAGCCAAAGCTGACCGCGACGATGAACACGATCGCGCTGGTGACCGCCAGCCATGGCGGGATGCTGTTGGGGGCGACCAGCCCGGCCTTGTCGTCCTCGAAAAAGCCGACGAGAAAGCCGCAGACCAGCCCGACGGCGAACAGCGCGCCGATGACGGTGTTGATGCGCCTTTGCCGCTGCCTGGCGCGCGCCTGCCAATCCTGTTCAACCATGACTGCCTCCATCGCATCCATCATCGAAAATCTCCTCGATCGCCATGCCGAACAGCCGCGCGATCCGGAAAGCCAGTGGCAGCGACGGATCGTATTTGCCCGTCTCGATCGCATTGACCGCCTGGCGCGAGACATCGAGCCGCGCGCCCAGTTCTGCCTGGCTCCAGTCGCGCTCGGCGCGCAGCACTTTCAGCCGGTTCTTCATCCTTGATCACTTTCTGTCAGGTGTCGCAGTACGCTGACTTTTTGTCATGTGACCCTGACTTTATGTCGTGATTCGCTGACCATGTCAAGCGACCCTGACCATCTGCCATCCTCGCCTGACATACGCTACGGAAACGCCGGTTTCCCGGTGGCTGGTCAGGGGGGCGGGCGGCTGATAGCCTTGCGCCCAAAGCGACCAGGGAGAGACCATCATGGCGAGCGAATCGGCCATCAGCATCCACGCGCGCACCTGCCATCTGTGCGAGGCCAATTGCGGCGTCCTGGTAGAGGTGCAGGGCCGCAAGGTCGTGTCGATCCGCGGCAATCCCGATCATGTGCTCTCCAGAGGCCATATCTGCCCCAAGGCGACCGCGCTGGCCGATCTTCAGGACGATCCCGACCGGCTGCGCCGCCCGATCAAGCGCACCGCCCAGGGCTGGCAGGAGATCGACTGGGAGACCGCTTTTGCCGAGATCGGCGCGCGGATGGCGGGGATCATCGCGAGCGGCGGCCAGCCCGCGCTCTATATGGGCAATCCCAATGCGCATAACTACGCCACCGGCACGCAGACCGGCGTGCTGCGCAAGGCGCTGGGCGTGCGCACGCTCTATTCGGCCTCGACGCTCGACCAGATCCCGCACCAGCTGGTGCAGATGTGGATGTACGGGCACAATGCACTGTTCCCGATTCCCGATGTCGACCGCACAAGGTTCATGCTGATCATCGGCGGCAATCCGCTCGCCAGCAACGGCAGCGTGTGGACCGTGCCCGATGTGAAGAAGCGGCTGAAGGCGGTGCAGGCGCGTGGCGGGCAGGTGGTCGTCGTCGACCCGCGCCGCACCGAGACCGCGAAGATTGCCGATGCGCACCATTTCATCCGCCCCGGCACCGATACCGCGCTGCTGCTCGCGCTGTTGAAGGCGCTCGACGAGGCCGGGCTGGTCGCGCCGGGCAGGCTCGCCCCGATGCTGGACGAGGGATGGGACGCGGCGTGGCAGGCGATTCGCGGCTTCGAGGTCGCGCCGCTCGCCGCGCATTGCGGGATCGACGAAAGCGTCATCCGCGATCTCGCCGCGAAGCTTGGCAGCGGCGATCCGGCCATCGTCTACGGGCGCATGGGCGTTTCGGTGACCGAAGCGGGCACGCTCAACCTCTGGCTGATCCAGCTGCTCAACATCGCCACCGGCAATCTCGATCGCGAGGGCGGGGTGATGTTCTCCTCGCCGGTGGTCGATCTGGTCGCGGGGGCGGGGCCGGGCACCTATGACCGCTTCCGCTCGCGCATCGGCAACCGGCCCGAGGTGATCAGCGAATTCCCGTGCGCGCTGCTGCCCGAGGAAATCGCCACGCCGGGCGAGGGGCAGGTCAAGGCGCTGGTCGTGATCTCGGGCAACCCTGCATTGTCCGCGCCCGGCGCCTGGGGCGAGGCGCTGCCGCAGCTCGCCATATCTTCGAGGGCTGGAACGTCGCCGAGCTCGACCGGATGGCGCTGCCGCCCTGCCACAAGACCTATCAGTTCTTCGTCGCCGACGGAAAGCTCACCGGCCTGCTCTATCAGCGCTCGTGCGATCTGGCGCTCGGCGTGCCGTTCAACATCTTCTCCGCCGCGCTGATCGCCCGCATGCTCGCGCAGCAATGCGATCTCGAGCCGGGCGAGCTGATCTGGAACGGGGGCGACGTGCACCTGTATCTCAACCATCAGGAGCTGGTCGAAACTCAGCTGGCGCGCGCGCCTTCGGGCGAGCCCAAGCTGACGATCAACCGGCGGCCCGACAGCATTTTCCATTACCGGATCGAGGATTTCGAGGTCCGCGATTACGCGCCGCAGGCACATATCGCTGCCCCCGTCGCGGTGTGAAGGGCAGCACTATTGACCTATCGCGAATCTTGAAATAATATGTCGGGGTAGGGCAATTAGTCGAAAGGCCAGCAAGAGCCACTTCCGACGGTTTGCCCGCCTGCCCGAGAGGATATTTGATGGCCGATGGTCCCGTCCGCACGAACCTGCAGCCGCTTGCGCTGCACGTTCCAGAGCCCCGCTCGCGCCCCGGCGATCCGGTCGATTTCAGCGATGTCGTCGTCCCCGCAGCGGGCAGCATGGCACGGCCCGACGAGGCGATCTCGCCGCACGAGATGCGCGATGCCGCGTTCGGCCTTGTCAGGGTGCTCGACGAGCAGCATCATGCCGTCGGCCCCTGGGACCCGCGACTGTCCCCCGACACGCTGCTCAAGATCCTGCGCACCATGGCGCTGACCCGTGCGTTCGACGAGCGGCTTTATCGCGCGCAGCGCCAGGGCAAGACCAGCTTCTACATGAAATGCACCGGCGAGGAGGCGACCTCGGTCTCCGCCGCCGCCGCGATGCAGGGCGATGACATGGTCTTCCCCAGCTATCGCCAGCAGGGCATCCTGATGTGGCGCGGCTATCCGCTGGTCGAGATGGTCAACCAGATCTATTCGAACGCGGGCGACAAGCTGAAGGGCCGCCAGCTGCCGATCATGTATTCGGTGCCGGAACTCAGCTTCTTCACGATCAGCGGCAACCTGACCACGCAATATCCGCAGGCGGTAGGCTGGGCGATGGCCAGCGCGATCAAGGGCGATACGCGCATTGCCAGCTGCTGGTGCGGTGAGGGCTCGACCGCGGAAGGCGACTTCCACAGCGCGATGACCTTCGCCTCGGTCTATAACGCGCCGGTCATCCTCAATGTCGTCAACAACCAATGGGCGATTTCGAGCTTCTCGGGCTTTGCCGGGGCCGAGCGGACGACCTTTGCCGCGCGCGCGCTGGGCTATGGCATTGCCGGGCTGCGCGTCGACGGCAACGATGCACTCGCGGTCTATGCCGCGACCCGCTGGGCCGCCGAGCGTGCGCGCGCCAACAAGGGCCCGACGCTGATCGAGCATTTCACCTATCGCGCCGAAGGACACAGCACCTCGGACGACCCTTCCGCCTATCGCAGCGCGCAGGAAAGCGCCGAATGGCCACTGGGCGATCCGATTTACCGGCTGAAGCAGCATTGCATCGCGCTCGGCATCTGGGATGAGGAGCGCCACGCCGCGATGGACCTGGAGCTTGCCGAGATGGTCAAGGCCGCGACCAAGGAGGCCGAGAAGAACGGCGTCCTCGGCCACGGCATGCACCAGCCGTTCGAAACGATGTTCGAGGACGTGTTCGAGGAACTGCCCTGGCATCTCAGGGAACAGATGGCGCAGGCGCTGGAAGAAAGGGCCGCAAAATGGCCGAAGTGATCGAGGCTCAGAGCGACACCCGCACTATGAACATGATCGAGGCGATCAACAGCGCGCTCGACGTGATGATGGAGCGCGACGACAATGTCGTCATCATGGGCGAGGATGTCGGCTATTTCGGCGGCGTCTTCCGCTGCACTGCGGGCCTGCAGAAGAAATACGGCAAGACCCGCGTGTTCGATACGCCGATCAGCGAATGCGGTATCGTCGGCGTCGCGGTCGGCATGGGGGCCTATGGGCTGCGTCCGGTGCCCGAGATCCAGTTTGCCGACTATATCTATCCCGGCATCGACCAGCTGATCTCCGAAGCGGCGCGGCTGCGCTATCGCTCGGCGGGCGAATATATCGCGCCGATCACGGTGCGCTCGCCCTTTGGCGGCGGCATCTTCGGCGGCCAGACGCACAGCCAGAGCCCCGAGAGCCTGTTCACCCATGTCGCGGGGCTCAAGACGGTGATCCCGTCGACCCCCTATGACGCCAAGGGACTGCTGATCTCGGCGATCGAGGACAATGACCCGGTCATCTTCTTCGAGCCCAAGCGCATCTACAACGGTCCGTTCAGCGGCTATTACGACCGCCCGGTCGAACCCTGGTCAAAGCATGCCGCGTCCGCCGTGCCGACCGGCCATTATCGCATCCCGCTGGGCAAGGCGAATGTGGTGCGCGAAGGCGAGGGGCTGACCATCCTGGCCTATGGCACCATGGTGCATGTCGCGCTTGCCGTGGTCGAGGCGAACAAGGTCGATGCCGAGGTGATCGACCTGCGCACGCTGCTGCCGCTCGATATCGAGACGATCGAGGCCTCGGTGAAGAAGACCGGGCGCTGCCTGATCGTGCACGAGGCGACGCGGACCAGCGGGTTCGGTGCAGAACTCTCCGCGCTGGTGCAGGAGCGCTGCTTCTACCATCTCGAAGCGCCGGTCGAGCGCGTCACCGGCTTCGACACGCCCTATCCGCACAGCCTCGAATGGGCGTATTTCCCTGGCCCGATCCGCATCGGTCGCGCCATTGCCAAGATCATGAAGGACTGACGCTGATGGCCACCTATACCTTCAACCTGCCCGATATCGGCGAAGGCATTGCCGAGGCGGAAATCGTGGCGTGGCACGTCAAGGTCGGCGACCGGGTCGAGGAAGACGGCCGCATCGCCGACATGATGACCGACAAGGCGACGGTCGAGATGGAATCGCCGGTCTCGGGCGTGATCCGCAAGGTCGCCGGGGCCGAGGGCGACGTGATCGCGATCGGATCGATGCTGGTCGAGATCGAGACCGAGGGCGAGGCGGTGGATGCTCCTGCTCAAGAGGAAGCCGCACCTTCGCCGGAGGTGATCGAGGCCGAGACGCCCAAGGCGCCGCCGGCTGAGGCAGCGGCTCCTGCACCTGCTCCGAGCGCCGCGCCGGTTGTGCCCAAGGCGGCTTCCGGAGATGGGCCCCTGCCTTCGCAGGCGAGCGATCATGGTGGCGAGAAGGTGCTTGCATCGCCCGTGGTGCGGCAGCGCGCGCGCGATCTCGGGATCGATCTGGCCAAGGTGCGCCCGGCAGAGGGCAACCGCATCCGCCATGCCGATCTCGACGCCTATCTGAATTTTGGCGGCACGCGCGCCGGGCCTGGCCGCGCAGCGGACGAGGAGATCCGCGTCATCGGCATGCGCAAGCGCATCGCGCAGAACATGGCCGAATCGAAGCGCCATATCCCGCACTTCACCTATGTCGAGGAAATCGACGTGACGAAGATGGAGGAGATGCGCGCGGAGATGAACGAATCGCGCGGGTCCAGGCCCAAGCTGACCGCGCTGCCGATCCTGATCGCCGCGATCTGCAAGACGCTGCGCGAATACCCGATGCTCAACGCGCGCTACGACGACGAGGCCAATGTGGTCACCCGCTTCGGCGCGGTGCATCTTGGCATCGCCACGCAGACCGATGCCGGGCTGATGGTGCCGGTGCTGCGCGGGGCCGAATCCTTAAGCGTATGGGACATGGCGAGCGAGATCGCGCGGCTGGCCGAGGCGGCGCGCAGCGGCAAGGCGAAGAGCGAGGAGCTGTCGGGCTCGACGCTGACGCTGACCTCGCTTGGGCCGCTCGGCGGGATTGCGACCACGCCGGTGATCAACCGGCCCGAGGTCGCGATCATCGGCCCGAACAAGATCGTCGAACGGCCGATGGTGGTCGATGGCGCGGTGGTCATCCGCAAGATGATGAACCTGTCCATCTCGTGCGATCACCGGGTAGTCGACGGCTATGACGCCGCCAGCTTCGTCCAGGCGCTCAAGCGCCGGATCGAGACGCCGATCTACATCTTCGCGGATTGAATTGAGCCTGAAGGCTCTGTGTCGTCACCCCCGCGGATGCGGGGGCCCTGCTTTTTCGTGAACGTCTGCTAGCAAGCGGGATTCCCGCGTTCGCGGGAATGACGGCCGACTGGTTTTCCAGAATCTAGCGCACGATCGCCCGGAACGTCACGCGCCGCGTTTCGCCCTGCATCAGCGTGTCGCCGACGCGCCAGCGCAGGTGCGTGACGTCTTCCGGATTGGCCGGGCGCCAGCTGCCATTACCGAGCGATACGCGCAGCGCTCCGAGCTGGCCCCAGCTGCGGCCGCCGTCGATCGAGACCAGCTCGCTGCCATCGACGGTCTCGTCGAGCCGCACGGTGCGGGGCAGGGGGTTGGTCACGGTAAAGCCCTGCACGGGGCGGTTGCCGGTGTTGCGATATTCGACGACATAGATCAGCCGTTCGCCCGGGCTGACCTGGCGCGCGGGTTCCAGTCGCACGCGGCGTGCGCCGGTGCCCTGCGGATCGATTCGCTCCACGAAAATGGAAGCCTTGGTCATGACATCGCTCGATGCCAGGGCCGCGCCAGGCATCAGCATGGCGGTCAGCGCGAGTGCGGTGCGCAGAAGCATTCAATTCCCCGATTTGCCCCCGCCGGGATAGGTCCGGCTGACAGGACGGGTAAGGCGGACCTTCCAACATATGGTTAACGCGTTCGCAGGAAAGAGGAATCGCCGGCGCCGGATTGTGCGCTGGCGCGCGGGCAGATATAGCCCGGAAACAGCCCGGTTTTCGGGCCGAGGGCCCAGTCGCGCATGTCTTTACCCCCTTCCGATCGCACGGTAACCGATGAACTCCGGCGTGACCGCCTGCTGGCGGCGCTCGCCCTGATCGCAGGCGTGGCGCTGTTCCTCGCCTTTCCCTTCGCGATGCGCGCCGGGGCGGAATTCTTCCTGCCGCTGGCGGTGGCGATCGTGCTGTCGATCGCGCTGGTGCCTGCGCTCGAATGGATGGAGCGGCGCGGTCTGCCCTCGATGGCGGCGGCGTTCCTGTGCCTGGTGCTGTTCCTGACGATCGCCAACGGCGCGCTCGCGGTGATCGTGGTGCCCGCGACCGACTGGTTCCTGCGGCTGCCCGATCGGATCCCCAAGATCATGGAGAATCTCGCGCCACTGATCGATCTCTATTCGGACCTGCAGAAATTCGTCGACGATACGACACGGCTGGTGTCGGGATCGATGGTCAAGGCGCAGGCGGCGGCGACCGCCTCGCCCGAATCGCTGCTCGACCTGTTCGCCAGCGCCGCGCCCGCCGTCGCGCTGCAAATGGCGTTCGTTATCCTGCTGATCTTCTTCTTTCTCGCCGGCTGGACCAAGCTTCGCGAGAACGCGATCAACAGCCGCGGCAGCTTCACCGGCGCGATGGCGACCGCGCGCGTCATCCAGAATGTCGTTTCCGCAACCTCGGCGTACCTGACCACCATCACCGTCATCAATCTGCTGCTCGGCCTGTCGGTGGGCATCGTGGTGTGGATGCTCGGCATGGAATCGCCGGCGATGTGGGGCGGCATCGTCGCGCTGCTCAATTTCATCCCCTATCTGGGGCCGGTGCTGGCGGCCATTCTGCTGGCGCTGGGCGGGCTGATGAGCTTCGGTGACCTGGGCACCGCGCTCATTCCCGCCAGCGTCCAGATCGTGTTCCATCTCGTCGAGGCGAATCTGATCACGCCGGCGGTGCTGGGGCGCCGCCTGACCATGAACCCGCTGCTGATTCTGGTGTCGCTGAGCTATTGGGCGTGGGTGTGGGGCACGACCGGTGCGCTGCTGGCGGTGCCGCTGCTGATCATCATCCAGACCGTCGTGGCGGCTGCGGGCAAGCCGGACATTGCCGGATTCCTGTTCGAATCGGGCACGCTCACGCGGCAGCCGCGCGACCCCGAAACCGCTGCGACCGAGCCGCTTTCGCCGGTTCGGGGGAAAAATTGAAAGAGGCTGTTGACAGGCGGCGAGACCGCTTCTAGTGGCAGCGCTCCAACGCGATGCGGGTGTAGCTCAGTTGGTTAGAGCGCCGGCCTGTCACGCCGGAGGTCGCGGGTTCGAGCCCCGTCACTCGCGCCATTGGTCTGGTGATAGATCACCGCAATGGTCACCTGCATGCGTTGGAAATCATTCGAAAATCGGTGAAGCGATCAGGCCCGCCAGCGGCCTGTTTCCATCCAGATCATCAGCGGCCGCATCGGCGCGATCCAGACGATTCCGGCGATGCAATAGATCACCGACTGGACCGCGATGTGCCAGTTGCCGATCACGCTCGAAAAACTGGCGACGATCACCGCCCAGACGGTGATGATGCCTAGGATCGCGAAAATGCCCACGGGCTTGCGCATGGTCGGCTTCATGGCAGAACTCTCTCGTTGATCGGCAGCAGCACCTGCTGCTCGGTGATGACCGCGTCGAGCGGCATGTCGTGCGCGTCGGTCGGCACGGCATCGGCCTGTTGCACCGTCCAGGCCAGACCGATTCGCCGCGTGCGGGGATGCGCCGCGCACCAGCCGTCGTAATGGCCGCCGCCCTGGCCCAGCCGACCGAGCGCCGAATCGAACGCGACGAGCGGCATGAACAGCGCATCGGGCACCACTTCGGGCATCGCCCTGTGCGGCTGCGGCCCCCAGGAGCCCCTTTCCAGCGTCTCTTCGGAGCCGGTCCACAGGCGGAAGATCATGGGTCCTGCATGCTCGGGCGTCCAGGGCAGGGCGATCATCTTGCCCATGTCGAGCAGGTGCATCGCATAACGCTGAGTCGGAACCTCGCCAGGCACGGCATGGTACAATCCGACCACCTCCGCCGCCTCGATCAGCGGCAGGATGGCGCGCGGCGGACGGCCGAAGATAAGGGCACGATGGGTCTGCGGAAGCGCCTGCCAGTGCTGAAGGCGCGCGGCGCGCATCGCCCGCCGCATCTCGCGCTTCTGGCTGATGATGTCGGTCAAGCGCGCACCCTTAAGTCTCTGGAAGGAAAGGGGGGCCCGCCTTTCGGGCACCGGTTGGAACCGCCTCGGCCGTTTGCTGGAATATCCTCTGACGCCAGTAACGTCAGGTGGGCGCCGTGTGCCTCTGGCCGGAGCCAGGACAGGGACAGCTCCCTTGGAAGATGTATCGCCTCAGGGATGTTCTCTGCAGCTCGTACCAGGCAGTCCCGTCAATGATCTAGGACGCGGCGCCGTGGTTCTCAAGCCCCGCCGCCAGATTCTCGATCCGTTTTGCCAGCTTCTCGATCGCGCGCGCGGCCAGCTCGGTATCGTTGTCGTGCGCCAGCAGATCACCCTGTTGCGGCGCGGCGGGCTCGGCCTGGGCGGCCTTGGCCGCGAGCGCCTCGGCCGCGCGGTCCTGCGTCTCGGCAAGTTCATCGGCCAGCAGCAGCCCGGCAAACAGCAGCGTCCGCGTCTCGGTGAGCCCGCCGGTCGCGCTCGCCTTGCGCGCCGCCGCGTCGAGCATGGCGCCAAGCCGCGCGAGATGCTGTTCCTCGCCCGGCTGGCAGGTGACGCTGTAGAGACGTCCGGCAATGGTGAGGCGCATATCGGGCATGGCGGTTACTCCGCCCTGGCCAGCAGCGCATCCATCCCGGCCAGCGCCTCGGCGGCGGCGGCCTTGAGCTGCGCATGACGCTCGATCAGCTCGTCGCTGGCGGCGATGGTGTGCGATTGAAGGTTTTCGGCGAGACCGACATGCGCCGATTCCAGCCGTGACAATGCTCGCTCCAGTTGTCCGATAGCAAGGATAAGTCGTTCATTTGCCATGGAATGAGCTTATCAACAAATGCCGCAAAAGCAACGTTTGGTCAAAGCGGGGCTTTTGCGGAACTTGACGCGGTGCACCATGGACACCAAAGGGTGACGCCAAAGCCGACTCGGCCTGCGCATTTGCATATGCAAAATCCTGTTTTCGCGCAGGCATCTAGGCTCTGATCGAGGATCAGCAGGGAGTTTCAAGGGGCGATGTCCGTTCAGTTTCAAGATCTCGCCAACGCCATTCGCGCCTTGTCGATGGATGGTGTTCAGGCCGCAAACAGCGGCCATCCCGGCATGCCGATGGGCATGGCCGATGTCGCCACGGTGCTGTTCGGCGAATATCTGAAGTTCGATGCCAGCGCGCCCGACTGGGCCGATCGCGACCGCTTCGTGCTGTCTGCCGGGCATGGATCGATGCTGATCTACTCGCTGCTGCATCTCACCGGCTATGCGCGCCCGACGATCGAGGACATCCGCAATTTCCGTCAGTTGCACAGCCCATGTGCGGGTCACCCGGAGAATTTCGAGCTGCCCGGCGTCGAGTGCACCACCGGTCCGCTGGGCCAGGGCCTGGCGATGGCGGTCGGCATGGCGATGGCCGAGCGGCACCTGAACGCCGAATTCGGCAGCGACCTGGTCGATCACCGCACCTGGGTAATCGCCGGCGACGGCTGCCTGATGGAAGGCATCAACCACGAGGCGGTGGGCCTTGCCGGACATCTGAAGCTCGGCCAGCTCAACGTGCTGTGGGACGACAACCGCATCACCATCGACGGCGCGACCGACCTGTCGACCAGCGAGGACATCCGCGCGCGTCATGCTGCGGCGGGCTGGCATGTCGTCGATTGCGACGGCCATGACCCCGAATCGATCCGCGCCGCGCTCGATGCCGCGATCGCCGATCCGCGCCCGTCGCTGATCGCGTGTGCGACGGTCATCGGCAAGGGGGCGCCCAACAAGCAGGGTACCTCGGCGACACACGGATCGCCGCTGGGCGCTGCCGAAGTCGATGCCGCGCGCGCGGCGCTGGGCTGGCAGCACGCTCCGTTCATCGTGCCTGACGACATTCGCGATGCATGGAAGGCCTTTGGTCAGCGCGGGGCTGCCGAGCATTCTGCATGGGCAGAACGTCTCGCCGCGTCGGACAAGGCCGCCGAGTTCAAGCGCCGCATGGCGGGCGAACTGCCCGCAGGGTTCAGCCTGTCGCAGCATGTCGCGAGCCTGCTCGCCGAGCCGCAGAAGGTCGCGACGCGCAAGGCGTCCGAACTCGCGCTCGAAGCGATCAATCCGCGCCTGCCCGAAACCATCGGCGGCTCTGCAGACCTTACCGGATCGAACAACACCAAGACCGCAGGGCTCGGCGTCTTCAACGCGACCAACTATGCCGGCCGCTATGTCAATTACGGCATCCGCGAATTCGGCATGGCGGCTGCGATGAACGGCCTCGCGTTGCACGGCGGGGTCATCCCCTATGGCGGCACCTTCCTGGTGTTCGCCGATTATTGCCGCGCCGCGATCCGCCTGTCCGCGCTGCAGCGCCAGCGGGTCATTTATGTGATGACGCATGACAGCATCGGCCTGGGCGAGGACGGACCGACCCACCAGCCGGTCGAGCATGTCATGAGCCTGCGCATGATGCCCAATCTCCTGACCTTCCGCCCCGGCGACGCGGTGGAAACGGCAGAATGCTGGGAGCTGGCGCTGCAGTCCGCCTCCGCCCCGAGCGTGCTTGCGCTGACCCGGCAGAACCTGCCGCAGTTCCGCCGTGTCGAGGCCGAGGGTAACCAGTGCGCGCGCGGCGCCTATCGCATCAAGACCGCGGGCAACAAGCGCCAGGTGGTGCTGATCGGCACGGGTTCGGAAGTGTCGCTGGCGCTCGCTGTCGCCGACCAGCTCGAAGCGGCGGGCATCGGTGCGGATGTCGTGTCGATGCCGTGCTGGTCGCTGTTCGACGCGCAGCCCGAGAGCTACCGCGCCGATCTGCTGCCCGCCGATGTCCTCAAGGTGTCGATGGAAGCTGGCGTGACCTTCGGTTGGGAACGCTATGTCGGCCGCGACGGGCTGGCCTTCGGGATCGACAGCTTCGGCGCATCGGCCCCGGCTGAGGCACTGTTCGACCATTTCGGCCTCACGCCCGACAAGATCACTCCCGCCGTGCGCGCCGCACTGGGGCAGGGTTGAACTGGGGCTGACCCCAAACACAACGAATTGGAAGCAGGAGAATTCCCATGGCAGTCAAGGTTGCAATCAACGGTTTTGGCCGCATCGGCCGTCTGGTCGCGCGCGCGATCCTGGAGCGCACCGACCATGATCTGGAGCTGGTCGCGATCAACGATCTGGGCGATGCCAAGGCCAATGCCCTGCTGTTCAAGCGCGACAGCGTCCATGGCGCCTTCCCCGGCACGGTGAGCGCCGAAGGCGACAGCATGATCGTCAACGGCAAGGCGATCAAGGTGACTGCCGAGCGCGACCCCGCCAAGCTGCCGCATGGCGAGATGGGCGTCGATATCGCGCTCGAATGCACCGGCTTCTTCGCGGACAAGGCCAAGGCGAGCGCGCATATGACCGCAGGTGCCAAGCGTGTGCTGATCTCCGCCCCTGCCACCGGCGCGGACAAGACCATCGTGTTCGGCGTCAACCATGACGTGCTGACCGCCGACGATCTGGTCGTCTCGAATGCCAGCTGCACCACCAACTGCCTCGCGCCGATGGCCAAGGTGCTCAACGATCTGGTCGGCATCGAGCGCGGCCTGATGACCACGGTGCACAGCTATACCAACGACCAGAAGATCCTCGACCAGATCCATGGCGACATGCGCCGCGCGCGTGCCGCCGCGATGTCGATGATCCCGACCACCACCGGTGCCGCGCGCGCGGTGGGTCTGGTGCTGCCCGAGCTCAAGGGCAAGCTTGACGGATCGGCGATCCGCGTGCCGACCCCCAATGTCAGCCTGGTCGACCTCACCTTCACCCCGGGCCGCGACACCACGGTCGAGGAAATCAACGGCGCGCTCAAGGCCGCGGCCGAAGGTCCGCTCAAGGGCGTGCTCGCCTATACCGACGAGCCGCTCGTCTCGATCGACTTCAACCACGATCCGGCCAGCTCGACCATCGACAGCCTGGAAACCGCGGTAATCGACGGCAAGCTCGTCCGCGTGATCAGCTGGTACGACAACGAATGGGGCTTCTCCAACCGCATGGTCGATACCGCAGGCGTGATCGCCGGGCTGATCTGATCGCGGCAGACAAGACAAGGAGAGGACGCCAGCGCATGTTCAAGACCCTCGATGACCTGATTGCCGACCGCCACGGACTGGCGGGCAAGCCCGTCCTGGTTCGCGAAGACTTGAATGTGCCGATCCACGAAGGCCGGGTGTCCGACGACACCCGGCTGCGGGCGGCGATGCCGACGCTGGCGGAACTCGCCGATCACGGCGCCAAGGTACTGGTGCTCGCGCATTTCGGCCGCCCCAAGGGCAAGGTCGATCCCGAGTTCACACTGCGCCCGATCGCGCACGCGCTCTCCGACGTGATGGGCCGTCCGGTCGGCTTCCTCGAATCGCCCGATCGTCACGCAATCGACGTGCTCGATCCGGGCAGCATCACCGTGCTCGAGAACAGCCGCTTCTTCCCCGGCGAGGAGAAGAACGATCCCGTGCTGGCGAAGCAGATGGCAGCGCTCGGCGATTTCTATGTCAACGATGCCTTTTCCGCGGCGCACCGCGCGCATGTGACCACCGAAGGGCTGGCGCATGTGCTGCCCGCCTTTGCCGGTCGGCAGATGGAGGCGGAGCTGAAGGCGCTCGAAGCCGCGCTCGGCAAGCCCGAGCACCCGGTTGCGGCGGTGGTCGGCGGATCGAAGGTTTCGACCAAGCTCGACGTGCTGACCAACCTGGTCGGCAAGGTCGATCATCTGATCATCGGCGGGGGCATGGCCAATACCTTCCTCGCCGCGCGCGGGGTCGATGTCGGCAAGTCGCTGTGCGAGCATGATCTCGCCGATACCGCCAACGCCATTCTCGACGCCGCCGATGCTGCAGGGTGCACGGTGCACCTGCCCTATGACGTGGTGGTGGCCAAGGAATTCGGCGCGAACGTGCCGTGCCGCACCGCCAATGTGCACGAGGTCGAGGCCGACGAGATGATCCTCGATGTTGGCGCGGCGGCGGTTGAGGCCTTGTCCGACGTGCTCAAGACCTGCCGGACTCTGGTCTGGAACGGTCCGCTCGGCGCGTTCGAATATCCGCCGTTCGACACCGCGACCGTCGCGCTCGCGCGGACCGCGGCCGCGCTGACCCGCGAGGGCACGCTGGTCTCGGTCGCGGGCGGCGGCGATACCGTGGCGGCGCTCAACCATGCCGGTGCGGCGGACGATTTCTCCTTTGTTTCAACCGCTGGCGGCGCCTTCCTCGAATGGATGGAAGGCAAGGAACTGCCCGGCGTCAAGGCGCTCGAAAGCTGAGCGCCGATCGGCAACCATCAACCAATAAGCCTAAAATCAGGGAAGAGTGACCATGACCGACACCGCTGTTTTCAATGAGATGCTGGCCAAGATCGAATCGGGCCAGGGCTTTATCGCCGCGCTCGACCAGAGCGGTGGTTCGACGCCCAAGGCGCTCAAGGGCTATGGCATCGAGGACGGCGCGTGGAGCAATGACGAGGAAATGTTCGCGCTGATCCACGGCATGCGCAGCCGTATCGTCACCTCGCCCTGCTTCAACGGCGAAAAGGTGATCGGCGCGATCTTGTTCGAGCGCACCATGGACGGAGAGGCCGGCGGCAAGCCGGTGCCCGCCTTGCTGTGGGAGCGCGGCGTGGTGCCCTTCCTCAAGGTCGACAAGGGTCTGGAAGACGAAGCCGACGGCGTGCAGCTGATGAAGCCGATCGGCGGTTTGGGTGACCTGCTCGATCGCGCCAAGGGTCTGGGCATCTTCGGCACCAAGATGCGTTCGGTGATCAACTCGGCATCGGAAAGCGGCATCGCGGCGATCGTCAAGCAGCAGTTCGAGGTTGCGAGTGAAATCCTCGACCACGGCCTCATCCCGATCATCGAGCCCGAAGTGAACATCAAGAGCGAGACGCGCGCCCAGTGCGACGAAATCCTCAATGCAGAGCTCAAGAAGGCGCTCGACGCGCTGCCCGAAGGCCGCCGCGTGATGCTCAAGCTCTCGCTGCCTGCGCAGCCGGGCCTGTTCGCCGATCTGGTCGCACACCCGGCGGTGGTCCGCGTCGTTGCGCTGTCGGGTGGTTTCAGTCGCGCCGAAGCCTGTGTCGAGCTGGCAAAGAATCCCGGCGTGATCGCCAGCTTCTCGCGCGCTCTGCTCAACGATCTCAAGCACCAGATGAGCGATGAGGAATTCGATGCCTCGCTCGGCGGCGCGATCGACGAGATCCACGCCGCATCGGTGGCCTGATCGCATGCCTGACCCCGGTTGCCAGCTCTATCTGATCTCCCCGCTCGATGTCGGCGGGGATTTCCCGGATCGGCTTCGCGCGGCGCTGGAGGCGGGGCCGGTGGCGGCGTTCCAGTTCCGGGTCAAGGATATCGACCAGCATGCCGCCGCGCGGCTCGCCGCGCCGCTCCAGGCGATCTGCGCCGAGCAGGACTGCGCCTTCATCGTCAATGACAGCATCGCGCTCGCCAAGCGGCTCGGAGCGGATGGCGTGCATCTGGGGCAGGGCGATGGCGATCCGCGCGAGGCGCGCGATGTGCTGGGGCGTGACGCGCAGATCGGCGTCACCTGCCACAACAGCCGGCATCTGGCTCTGGAGGCAGGGGAAGCGGGCGCTGACTATGTCGCCTTCGGGGCCTTCTATCCCAGCGAGACCAAGCAGGCCAAATATCAGGCCGAGCCCGAGATCCTGCACTGGTGGTCGTCGATGATGGAACTGCCCTGTGTCGCGATCGGCGGGATCACCGTGGCCAATGCCGCGCCGCTGATCGAGGCGGGGGCGGATTTTGTGGCCGTGTCAGCCGGGGTCTGGAACCATGCCGATGGCGAGGCCTCAGCCGTGCGAGAATTCCTTGCGATCATGGCCGAACACCGCCGCACAGACGCGCCCTGAGCTATCGAGCCGGTTGAGATAGCTGACGAAATCCGCCTCGAACTCCTCGACATCGGGCGTGCCTTCGCCGCGCCCCGAATGCGCCGAAGCGATTTCGTTGCGGGTGCGGCCAAAAATGCCGGCGGCGGGCGTCTTGATGCTGAACAATGGCATGATCGTCTAATCCAATCCCCGGCAACGTCATAGCAGCTTTGGGGCTGCAGCTCATCTACTATCTGCAGCTAGTGTTAGATAGGAAGAAACCGTCATGCTGGTGTCATATCGACAGGCGGATGGTGCCGACCGACCAATGCGATACGTCGGTCAGGGTCGCGCCCCGGTGCGCGCCAAAGCGCTTGCCATGCCCGCATCATGCGCCTAGAGGGCCTGTCCATTCCCTGAAATCCAATGGAAACGAGCCTCGCATGAAGATCAGCGGTGTTGATATTCGCCCCGGTAACATTCTGGAATATGAAGGCGGCATCTGGAAGGTCGCCAAGATTCAGCACACCCAGCCCGGCAAGGGCGGCGCCTTCATGCAGGTCGAGATGAAGAACCTGGAAGACGGCCGCAAGACCAATGTGCGCTTCCGCAGCGCCGACACGGTCGAGAAGGTCCGTCTGGACACCAAGGACTTCCAGTTCCTGTTCGCCGATGGCGACAGCTTCGTGTTCATGGACCAGGAAACCTACGACCAGATCACGATCGCCGAAAAGCTGCTGGGTGACGAGGCTGCGTTCCTCCAGGACGGCATGCAGGTGACGCTCGAGCTGTATGACGAGCGCCCGATCTCGGTGCAGCTGCCCGATCAGATCGAGGCGACGATCGT
Organism: Blastomonas sp. UPD001; assembly: GCF_003426715.1. Classification (NCBI taxonomy): domain Bacteria; kingdom Pseudomonadati; phylum Pseudomonadota; class Alphaproteobacteria; order Sphingomonadales; family Blastomonadaceae; genus Blastomonas; species Blastomonas sp. UPD001. Next base: position 969,699 of record NZ_QKVT01000001.1, on the reverse strand, counting down.
CGAGGCCGATGCGGTGGTGAAGGGCCAGACCGCCTCGTCGAGCTACAAGCCGGCGATCCTCGACAATGGCGTGCGCGTGATGGTGCCGCCGCATATCAGCAGCGGCACGCGCATTGTCGTCGATGTCTATGCCAAGGAATATGTCCGCAAGGCGGACTGATCGGACCTGAATTCATGCCTGCCATTTCTGCCATCATCCGTGTCATGGAAAGCGCCGCGCGCAAGGCCGGCGGCCGCTTGCGGCGTGACTTTGGCGAGGTGGAACATCTCCAGGTCTCGAAAAAGGGCCCGGCGGATTTCGTGTCCAAGGCCGATCAGCATGCCGAGCGCGTGCTGTATGACGAGCTGAGCAAGGCGCGTCCCGGCTGGGGCTTCCTGCTCGAGGAGGGCGGGGACATTCCCGCCGAGCCGGGCAAGCCGCGCTTCATCATCGATCCGCTCGACGGCACCAGCAACTTCCTGCACGGCATCCCGCATTTCGCGATCTCGATCGCGGTGCAGGAACCGGCGCTCGACGGCAAGGGCTGGGGCGAGATCAGCGCCGCGCTGATCTACCAGCCGGTGACCGACGAGAGCTACTGGGCGGAAAAGTCGCGCGGCGCGTGGTTGCACGACCGCCGTCTGCGCGTCTCGGGCCGCCGCAACCTCAGCGAGGCGCTGATCGCGACCGGCATCCCGTTCCTGGGCCATGGCGACATGGCGGAATGGACGCGCATCTTCGGCGCGATCGCGCCCGAGGTGGCCGGCATCCGCCGGTTCGGCGCGGCCTCGCTCGACCTGGCCTGGCTCGCGGCGGGCAAGTTCGACGGCTTCTGGGAAAGCGGTCTCAAGCCCTGGGATGTCGCGGCAGGCATCCTGCTGGTGCGCGAGGCGGGCGGTTTCGTCACCGATTTCCGCGGCGGCAGCCAGCCGATCGAGCGCCAGCAGGTGATCGCGGGCAACGATGCGCTGCACTCGCGGCTGCACAAGCTGCTGGTCGGCGCGTTGCGCTGAACCTTCGTTTCAGGCACTTCCCCGTCATTCCCGCGAAGACGGGAATCCCGCTATTGGCAGGCATTGTTCGATTGAAGCGGGACCCCCGCTTTCGCGGGGGTGACGATAATCCTTTGGCGAGGGGTCACTCCGTCACGAAACGGCGATATTGCTGCATCTGGTCGAGCCAGACGCTCAGATTCTCGTTGAACACCGCCTGCGGAATGCCGCCCTTGTCGGTATCGACGTCCATCACCAGCACCGGATCGTTGTCGTCGTCGCGATAGGCGCGGACGAAGCGCTTCTTGGCATTCCATTCGTTGAGCTTGTCGAGGCTGAAGCCCTTGCGGTCGTTGAAGCCGAAATAGAATTGCACCGTCGCGCAATTGGCCTTGGCATCGTCGCAGTTCATCAGCGCGATCAGGAACGGCATGTCGTCATAGGCGCTGCGGATATAGGGGTTGCCGTCGCCCTGTTTCAGTTCGCTCGGCAGGCCGCGGGCCTTGAGGACGGCGGCGATGCTGTCTGGCCGCGTGGCGCTGACATTCTGTGCCGATGCGGGCACCGCGCAGACCATTGCCAGTGCCGTTGCCATGCCGAAAACGGCCGATTTCAAACCCTTCATCGTTTCGAGTCCCTCCAAAAGCGGCGCATCCCCCGCGCCGCGCCCCTTGTCTAGCGCTCCCGCCCGGCATGGATTGTGCCGAAAGGCACTGAAAAGCGCAACTTTCGTGTCCTTCCGCCCTGTTGTGCATCGCCGCAAAAAAGGGGGGTCTTGCGGCTTGCGATAGCGGGATTGCTGGCCTAAAGACGCCCGAAGCAACACGCACGAATGGGACGCGCGCATGGCCGAATATCTGCCGATCCTGCTGTTCCTGGCGGTCGCTCTGCTCTTGTCGGTGGCGTTTGTCTTCCTGCCGATCGGGGTGTCGCGGCTCACAGGAGCGCACAAACCTACTGTCGCCAAGCTGAGCGAATATGAATGCGGCTTCCCCGCGTTCGAGGATTCGCGCAGCCAGTTCGACGTCCGGTTCTACCTCGTCGCCATCCTCTTCATCATCTTCGATCTCGAAGCGGCGTTCCTGTTCCCCTGGGCAGTCTCGCTCGAACAGATCGGCTGGGCCGGCTGGCTCACGATGATGGTGTTCCTGTTCGAACTCGTCATCGGCCTGATTTACGCATGGAAAGTGGGAGCACTCGATTGGGAGTAAATCCGCAAAATCCGGCGCTCGTCACCGGCACCTCCGGCGCGGTCGTTCCGCCTGCCGGGACGCTGCCTGACGCCGGTTTCTTCAACGACATCAATTCCGAGGTCTCGGACAAGGGCTTTCTTGTCACCTCGACCGAAGAGCTGTTCCAATGGGCGCGCACCGGCTCGCTCTGGTGGATGACCTTCGGCCTGGCCTGCTGTGCGGTGGAGATGATCCATGTCAACATGCCGCGCTACGACATGGAGCGCTTCGGCGTCGCGCCGCGCGCTTCGCCGCGCCAGTCGGACGTGATGATCGTCGCGGGCACGCTGTGCAACAAGATGGCCCCGGCACTGCGCCGCGTCTACGACCAGATGTCCGAGCCGAAATACGTGATTTCGATGGGCAGCTGCGCCAATGGCGGTGGCTATTATCATTACAGCTATTCGGTGGTGCGCGGCTGCGACCGCATCGTTCCGGTGGACATCTATGTCCCCGGCTGCCCGCCGACCGCCGAGGCTCTGCTCTACGGCGTGATGCAGTTGCAGCGCAAGATCCGCCGGGTCGGCACGATCGAGCGCTGATTTGAGTGATGGGCCTGTCGTGGAGGCGGGCCGGAATCGTTACGCACGTTAAGGGACGTACATGGGACATTCGGCGCCACGCTATGCCGTTCTCGATGGCCTGGGCGATGCCGTCGCCGCCACGCTGGGTGACCGGCTGCTGGCGACGCGCTTCACCCAGGGCGAGTATTGCTTCACCGTCCGCCGCGAGGCGGTGGCCGAAGCGCTCGATCTGCTGCGCGACGTCCACGAATATCAGCAGCTGATGGAAATCGCGGGCGTCGATTATCCCGACCGGGCCGAGCGGTTCGAGGTCGTCTATTGCCTGCTGAGCCTGACGAAGAACCACCGCATCCGCGTCGCGTGCACGACCGATGAGGACACCCCGGTGCCCACCGTCACGCATATCTGGGAAGTGGCCGGCTGGCTCGAGCGCGAAGTGTACGACATGTACGGCGTGATCTTTGCCGGCAATCGTGACCTGCGGCGCATCCTCACCGATTACGGGTTTCGCGGCCATCCCTTCCGCAAGGACTTCCCGCTCACCGGCTATAGCGAGATGCGCTATTCCGAAGAGCAGGGCCGCGTGGTCTATGAACCGGTGAAGCTGGCGCAGGACTTCCGCAACTTCGATTTCACCTCGCCCTGGGAAGGCGCGGATTACGTGCTTCCGGGCGACGAGAAATCGCTGGGCGGTCCGCCGCATGCCGATATCCCCAAGACGACCGACAAGCCGTCGGACACCGGCGCTGGCGCGGCCGCCAACAAGGAGGCCGCCAAGCCGAGCGAGAACGCACCCAAGGAGGATAAGGCGTGATGGCCGAGTCGCTTCAGGACATGACCGTCGAGGGTCTGGTCGAACAGGATTCGACCACCGGCGATCTGGAAATCCAGAATTACACGATCAATTTCGGGCCCCAGCACCCTGCGGCGCACGGCGTGCTGCGGATGGTGATGGAGCTCGACGGCGAGATCGTCGAGCGCATCGATCCGCATGTCGGCCTGCTGCACCGCGGCACCGAAAAGCTGATCGAGTACAAGACCTATCTCCAGGCTCTGCCCTATTTCGACCGGCTCGATTACTGCTCGCCGCTGGCGATGGAGTACAGCTATGTGCTCGCGATCGAGAAGTTGCTGAACCTCGAGGTTCCACTGCGCGCCCAGTATCTGCGCGTGCTGTTCGCCGAGCTGACCCGCATCTGCAACCACATGCTCAACCTCGGCGCGCACGTCATGGACGTGGGCGCGATGACACCCAACCTGTGGCTGTTCGAGATCCGCGAGGATTGCCTCAACTTCTTCGAACGCGCCTCGGGCGCGCGCATGCACAGCGCCTGGTTCCGCCCTGGCGGCGTGCATCAGGACGTGCCGCTCAAGCTGCTGACCGATCTGGCAGACTGGCTCGACACCTTCCCCAAGCTGTTCGAGGATTCGATGAGCCTGGTGGTCGACAACCGCATCTTCAAGCAGCGCAATGTCGATATCGCCGTGGTGTCGAAGGACGACGCGGTGCGTTGGGGCTTTTCGGGTCCGATGATCCGCGGCAGCGGCATCCCCTGGGATCTGCGCAAGTCGCAGCCCTATGATGTGTATGACCGGATGGAGTTCGACGTGCCCGTCGGCACGCGCGGCGACTGCTATGACCGGTTCATGGTCCGCGTCGAGGAAGTGCGCCAGTCCGCGCGGATCATGCGCCAGTGCCTCAACGAGATGCCCGACGGCCCGATCGCCTCGCTCGACCGCAAGGTGGTTCCGCCCAAGCGCGGCGAGATGAAACAGTCGATGGAAGCGCTCATCCATCACTTCAAGCTCTATACCGAAGGCTTCCACGTGCCTGCGGGCGAAGTCTATGTCGCCACCGAAAGCCCCAAGGGCGAATTCGGCGTGTATCTGGTCAGCGACGGCACCAACAAGCCCTATCGATGCAAGATCCGTCCGACCGCGTTCAGCCATCTCCAGGCGATGGAGTTCATGAGCAAGGGCCACATGCTGTCCGACGCGACCGCCATTCTGGGGGCGATCGACGTGGTGTTCGGGGAGTGCGACCGGTGATCGAACGGCTGGCCGTGGCTGAGGCGATGATCGCGCATTACAATGCGCAGGATGCCGACGCCTATGTCGCGCTGATGACCGAGGATGCCTGCGAGGCGGGCTATCGCGGCGCGGTGCTGCGCGAGGGACGCGAGGGCGTGCGTTCGGGGCTCAAGGCGATGTTCACCGAGTTTCCGCAGAACCGTGCCGAGATCCTCTCGGGCCATCTGCTTGGCGAGACGGTGGTCCTGCACGAAAAGGTCTCGCGCTCGGCCGATGCCGAGCCGTTCGAGGTCATGTCGATCTACAGTTTTGAAGGCGACAAGGTGTCGCGCGTGGAGTTTGTCCGCTGATGGCTGACGCAGCCCATATCCCCGATGAAGCCGAAACCCGCGCCCGCTGGGGTGCGTTCGCGTTCACCGACGAGAATCTCGCCAAGGCGAAGACGATCATCGCGCGCTATCCCGAAGGGCGCCAGCGCAGCGCGGTGATGCCGCTGCTCGATCTCGCGCAGCGCCAGGTGGGTGCGGAGACGCAGACCCAGGGCTGGCTGCCGGTCCCGGTGATCGAATATGTCGCCGCGATGCTCGACATGCCCTATATCCGGGCCTACGAGGTCGCGAGCTTCTACACGATGTACAATCTCGCGCCGGTGGGCCGCTATCATGTGCAGGTCTGCGGCACCACGCCGTGCCTGCTGCGCGGATCGGATGACGTGATGGCCGCCTGCGCCAACAAGGGCCTCGTCAAGGGCAAGACCACGCCCGACGGCCTGTTCACGCTGACCGAGGTCGAGTGCATGGGCAATTGCGCCAATGCGCCGATGGTGCAGATCAACGACGACAATTTCGAGGATCTGGACTATGATCGCACGATCGGAATCCTCGAGGCTCTGGCAGCGGGCGAGAGTCCCAAGCCGGGCACCCAGATCCCGGGCCGTCACACCAGCGAACCCGAAGGCGGGCCGACCACGCTCAAGCAGATGGTCGATGCCAACCATGACTATCGGGGGGAATGGGGATGACGACGCCGGTCAAGGCCGGGGTCCCGCTGCTCGGCATCATCTTTCTGGCGCTGGCGATCTTCAAGTTCGTCCAGGGCGACGGATGGGTGGTCTGGGCGATTTTGGCGTTTTTGTTCGGCGGTTTCGGCATTTTCAGCCGCAACCGTTCTGGAGGTAATCAGTCGTGAGTCTCGCTGACAAGGATCGCATCTTCACCAATGTCTACGGGTTCCAGCCCTGGAACCTGAAGGCGGCTGAGGCGCGTGGCGATTGGGACAAGACCAAGGACCTGATCGCCTGGGGCCAGGACAGGATCATCGAGGAAGTGAAGGCCTCGGGGCTGCGCGGACGCGGCGGTGCGGGCTTCCCCACCGGCATGAAGTGGAGCTTCATGCCCAAGGAATCGAAAGACGGCCGTCCGAGCTTCCTGGTGATCAACGCCGACGAATCCGAGCCCGGCAGCTGCAAGGACCGCGAAATCCTGCGCCACGACCCGCACAAGCTGATCGAAGGAGCGCTGATTGCCGGGTTCGCGATGCGCGCGCGTGCCGCCTATATCTATGTGCGCGGTGAATATATCCGCGAGGCCGAAGTGCTGCAGGCGGCGATCGACGAGGCCTATGCGGCGGGACTGATCGGCAAGAATGCGGCCAAGTCGGGCTATGATTTCGACGTGTTCGTCCATCGCGGCGCGGGTGCGTATATCTGCGGCGAAGAAACCGCGATGATCGAGAGCATCGAGGGCAAGAAGGGCCAGCCGCGGCTCAAACCGCCGTTCCCCGCGGGTGCTGGCCTGTATGGCTGCCCGACCACAGTGAACAATGTCGAATCGATTGCGGTGGTGCCCACCATCCTGCGCCGCAGCGCCGCCTGGTTCGCCAGCTTCGGTCGCGAGAACAACAAGGGCACCAAGCTGTTCCAGATCAGCGGGCATGTCGAAAAGCCGTGCGTGGTCGAGGAAGCGATGAGCATCCCGTTCCGCGAGCTGATCGAGAAGCATTGCGGCGGCATTCGTGGCGGCTGGGACAATCTGCTGGCGGTCATCCCTGGTGGGTCGTCGGTGCCGCTGGTGCCCGCCGCGCAGATCATCGACGCGCCGATGGATTTCGACGGGCTGAAGGACGTCGGATCGGGCCTCGGCACCGCGGCGGTGATCGTCATGGACAAGTCGACGGACATCGTCCAGGCGATCAGCCGGATCAGCTATTTCTACAAGCACGAAAGCTGCGGCCAGTGCACGCCGTGCCGCGAGGGCACCGGCTGGATGTGGCGCGTGATGGAACGCATGCGCACCGGCGATGCCGACATCCGCGAGATCGACACGCTGTACGAAGTCACCAAACAGGTCGAAGGGCACACCATCTGCGCTCTGGGCGATGCCGCCGCCTGGCCCATCCAGGGCCTGATCCGGCATTTCCGCCCCGAGATGGAGCGCCGTATCATCGAGAAGCAGGGAACTGGTTCAATGATGGAGGCTGCAGAATGAGGATGTTTGCAAAGGCGACATTGGCCGTGCTGGCCATGGCTTCGATGACGGCTCCGGCGCTGGCGACCGGTGCTGGCTGGTGGAACGTGCCCGACGATGCGGTCAAGGCCGCGCTCAAGCGCACGGCGCTGGGCGGCGCCGACACGATGCGCGCCTTTGCCCTCTGCGCGGTCAAGCGCAATCCCAAATATGTCGAGGCGCTGCTGGCCACGACCCAGGGCAGCCTGGAAGAACGCGCCGCGTCGCGCAGCCTGACCAACGCCAATTTCGACTGCATGCCTTCGGGCGAATTCACGCTGGGCGGTCTTTCGGTGCGCGGTAGCCTGGCCGAAGCGATGTTCTGGACGCGCTACGCCTCCGCCGATGTCGAAGCGCTCAAGGTGCGCAGCGACGAGAAGGGCGAGAAGGAGCGCTTTGCCGATTGCGCCGCCGATGGCAGCCTCGATGAAGTTCGCGCGCTGATCGCCACCGCGCCCAAGAGCAACGACGAAGGCGCGGCGCTTTCCGCGCTGATGCCGCGCCTGCGCGAATGCATCGCCAAGACCAGCTTCAGCTCGATGGACAATGCCTCGGCGCGTTCGCTAATGGCAGAGGCGCTGTATCGCGCGGCCAAGCGCGGTGCGGTGAGCTGATCGCCATGGCGCGCCTTGGTCTTTCCCTCTTGGCAGCCGCAGCGCTCTCCGCTCCCGCAATGGCGGGTGCGGCAGAGCCTGCGTTGGTGCCCAAGCAGCAGGTGGTGTCCGAATTCGCCGCCTGTGTGCTGAAGCAGCAGCCCGAGCGCGTGCGCGCGCTGCTGGCGAGCGAGCAGGGAAGCGACGAGGAACGCAGCGTGGCCAAGCGTCTGATGGAAGGCACGGCCAGTTGCACGCGCGGCCGCGCCTTCATCACCATGCGAACCGGCGAGGCACGCGGTGCGCTTGCTGAAGCCGCGCTCAAGGCCGATGCGGCGCTGGCGCAGCATGCCGAAGGCCTCGCTGCGCAGGACGTGGCGCGTCCCACCGAAACTACCGGACGACAGTTCGTCATCGCCTATGGCCAGTGCCTCGCTTCACGTTCGCCCTCTCAGGCGCGCGCGCTGATCGCGACCGACTATGATTCGACAGCTGAGCGCGATGCGATGATGGGCTTCGATGCCGCGCTGAAGGACTGCATGCCGACCGGGCTTGCCTATCAGATCAACATCCGCGACGTGCGCAACCACGTCGCCTCTGCATTGTACGACCGGGCGCTGGCCGCATCCGGTGGTGGAGACAAGAATGCCTAAGCTTACCGTCGACGGGATCGAGGTCGAAGTCCCCCAGGGTGCGACCGTGCTGCAGGCCTGCGAGGCTGCCGGCAAGGAAATCCCGCGTTTTTGCTATCACGAGCGGTTGAGCATCGCCGGCAACTGCCGCATGTGCCTGGTCGAGGTGAAGCCCGGGCCGCCCAAGCCGCAGGCGAGCTGCGCGCTGCCCGCCATGGACAATCAGGAAGTCCGCACCAATAGCGACATGGTGAAGAAGGCGCGCGAAGGCGTGATGGAATTCCTGCTGATCAACCATCCGCTCGACTGCCCGATCTGCGATCAGGGCGGCGAGTGCGACCTGCAGGACCAGTCGGTCGCCTATGGTCGCGGCGGATCGCGCTATGACGAGAACAAGCGCGCGGTTACCGAAAAGTATATGGGCCCGATCATCAAGACGGTGATGACTCGCTGCATCCACTGCACCCGTTGCGTACGCTTTGCCGAGGAAGTGGCCGGTACCGAGCAGATCGGCGCGATCGGTCGCGGCGAGAACATGCAGATCACCAGCTATCTCGAAAAGGCGGTTTCGTCCGAACTTTCGGGCAATGTCATCGACCTGTGCCCGGTCGGCGCGCTGACCTCGCGCCCCTATGCCTATGAGGCGCGGCCGTGGGAGCTCAAGAAGACGCTCGGCATCGACGTGATGGACGCGGTCGGCACCAATATCCGCTTCGATAGCCGGGGCAGAGAAGTGCTGCGCGTGCTGCCGCGCGTCAACGACGACGTCAACGAGGAATGGGCGCACGACAAGACCCGCTATGCGGTCGATGGCCTGATGCGCCGCCGCCTCGACAAGCCCTATGTCCGCCGCGAAGGCAAGCTGGTCCCTGCGAGCTGGGCCGAGGCGTTCCAGGCGATCGCCGACGTGAACGCTGGCTCCAGCGTGGCGGCAGTCGCGGGCGACCTGCTCGATTGCGAAACGATGTTCGCGGCGCGCGAGCTGCTGGCCAAGATGGGCTCGACGCTGATCGAGGGGCGCCAGACCGGCCTGAAATATGACGTTTCGAACCTCGCTGCGGTCAATTTCAACTCGACGCTCAACGGCATCGAGACCGCCGACGCGATCCTGCTCGTCGGTACCAACCCGCGCTGGGAAGCGCCGCTGGTCAACACGCGCATCCGCAAAGCGATCAAGCACGGTGCCAAGGTCTATGCCATCGGCGCCGAGACCGACCTGACCTACAAGGTCGAATGGCTCGGCAACGACATGAGCCTGCTCGCGAAGCTGCCCAATGCGGTCGCTGACGCGCTGAAGGGTGCGAAGCGCCCCGCGATTATCCTGGGCGGCGGTGCGCTGGCCGTCGAGGGCGCACATGGCGCGGCACTCGCGCTGGCCGAGAGCTTCAATCTCGTCCGCGACACCGAGGACGGTCGGTGGAACGGCTTCAACGTGCTGCACATGGCGGCCTCGCGCATGGGTGGTCTGATGCTCGGCTGGGCGCAACCGGGCGGGATCGCCGATCTCGTCGCGGCCAGGCCTAAGCTGCTGTTCGCGCTGGGTGCGGACGAAGTCGATTTCGGCAAGTTCGACGGCAGCTTCAAAGTGTTCGTCGGCCATCATGGCGACAAGGGCGCGGCAGCGGCGGATGTCATCCTGCCGTCAGCGGCCTATCCGGAAAAGAACGGCACCTATGTCAATGTCGAGGGCCGGGTGCAGATGAGCGACAAGGCCGTGTTCGCGCCGGGCGACGCCCGCGAGGACTGGTCGATCCTGCGCGCACTGTCCGAAGTGCTGGGTCACAAGCTGCCCTTCGACAGCTTTGCCGAATGCCGCGCAGCAATGATCGCGGCGGTTCCTGCGCTCGGAGTTGAGGGTCTGGCGAGCTTCGACTGGTCGCCGCCCAAGCTCGCCGCCAGCCCTTCGGGCGAGGCCGGCTATCCGATCAAGGATTTCTATCTCACCAACGCCATCGCGCGCGCCTCGGCGACGATGCAGCGCTGCTCGGCTGAACTGCTGCACGGCGAAGAGATGCTGGAGGCCGCAGAATGACCGAGTTTTTCCAATCTGCACTGGGCACCGGCTGGGGCTGGTTCGTCGCCAATCTCATCCTGATCCTGCTGATCGCGCTGCCGGTGATGCTGTCGGTGGCGATCGTCATCTATTTCGACCGCAAGATCTGGGCGGCGATGGCGCTGCGGCGCGGGCCGAACGTCGTGGGCCCCTTCGGCATCCTGCAGAGCTTTGCCGATGCGGCGAAGGTTTTCCTGCAGGAAACCATCATTCCCTCGAGCGCCAACAAGGGCCTGTTCCTGCTTGCGCCGATCATCACCTTCACCGTGGCATTGCTGAGCTGGGCGGTGATCCCGTTCGACCAGAACATGGTGCTGGCCGACATCAATGTCGGCTTGCTCTACATTCTCGCGGTGAGCTCGCTCGGCGTGTACGGCGTGGTGATCGCCGGCTGGGCGTCGAACTCGAAATATCCGTTCTTCTCGGCGCTGCGTGCGTCGGCGCAGATGATCTCGTACGAGGTCTCGATCGGCTTCATCATCGTGACCGTCGTGCTGTGGACCGGCAGCTTCAACCTCAACTCCATTGTCGAGGGGCAGCGCGGCCACGGTCTGGGCTTTATCAACTGGTACGGCTTCAACCTGCTGCTCTTCCCGATGGCGGTGATGTTCCTCATCTCGTCGCTCGCCGAAACCGCACGCGCGCCGTTCGACCTGACCGAAGCGGAGAGCGAGCTGGTCGCAGGCTATCAGACCGAATATTCGTCGATGGCCTTCGCGCTGTTCTGGCTCGGCGAATATGCCAACGTGCTGCTGATGTGCACGCTCAACGCGGTGCTGTTCTGGGGTGGCTGGCTGCCGCCGGTCGATTGGGCGCCGCTCTATGCCGTGCCGGGGATCTTCTGGCTGATCCTCAAGATTTCGGCCTTTTTCTTCATCTTCAGCTGGGTCAAGGCGACCGTTCCCCGGTACCGTT
>NZ_QKVT01000001.1:942734-958143 GCF_003426715.1 Blastomonas sp. UPD001 | reverse complement strand
GCTGCTGTGGATTTTCTTGGTGTCGGGTTACCTGATGCTGACGAGATACGGGGTCTGATTACCATGTTGCAGACGATCAAGGCGTTCACGCTCTATGAGTTCGTGAAGGCCCATGCGCTGACGCTGAAATATTTCTTCAAGCCCAAGGCGACGATCAACTATCCGTTCGAGAAGAACCCGCTGTCGCCCCGTTTCCGCGGCGAGCATGCGCTGCGTCGCTATCCCAATGGCGAAGAGCGTTGCATCGCGTGCAAGCTGTGCGAGGCGGTGTGTCCGGCCCAGGCGATCACGATCGAGGCCGAGCCGCGCGAGGACGGATCGCGGCGCACCACGCGCTACGATATCGACATGACCAAGTGCATCTATTGCGGTTTCTGCCAGGAGGCCTGCCCGGTCGACGCGATCGTCGAGGGGCCGAATTTCGAATACGCGACGGAAACCCGCGAGGAGCTGATCTACGACAAGGGCAAGCTGCTAGAGAATGGCGACAAATGGGAACGTGCCATTGCCGCCAACCTTGAAGCCGATGCCCCTTATCGTTAAGGCGCACTCGAATTCGATTCACGCATGGTCCTGATGTCCGCTGGGAGAGGCGGGCAGGGGCCTGAGACAAGACCAGCTCGATTGGGCGCATCGGGGGCTGTAAAGCTTTGATCCAGATTTTTGCCTTCTATCTGTTTGCGTCGGTGGTGATCGCCAGCGGTGCCTTCACGATCCTCGCGCGCAACCCGGTGCACTCGGTGCTCTGGCTGATCCTTGCGTTCTTCAACGCCGCCGGTCTGATGGTGCTGATCGGCGCGGAATTCATCGCGATGCTGCTGGTCATCGTCTATGTCGGCGCGGTCGCGGTGCTGTTCCTGTTCGTCGTCATGATGCTCGACATCGACTTTGCCGAGCTGCGCGGCGGTTTCATGAAGAACCTGCCGCTGGGCCTTGCATTGGCAGCCGTGTTCCTGGCCGAACTGGTGTTCGGCATCGGCGCCTATCGCGCCGGCAATATCGCGCTCGGTGAGCACGCGCTCAACCCCGCGCGCATGGGCGCGAGCAACATCCAGGCGGTCGGTGAGCTGCTCTACACCCGCTATATCTTCCTGTTCGAAAGCGCCGGCGTCGTGCTGCTCGTCGCCATGGTCGGCGCGATCGTGCTGACGCATCGCAGGCGCGCTGGCGTTCGCCCGCAGAATATCGGCTCGCAGGTCCGCCGCCGTCCCGAAGACGCGACGCGCAATACCCAGCCTGCGGTTGGCCAGGGAGTTCAGCTGTGATCGGTATCGAGCATTATCTCGTGGTCAGCTCCATCCTGTTCGTGATGGGCGTGCTGGGCATCTTCCTGAACCGCAAGAACGTGATCATCATCCTGATGGCGATCGAGCTCATTTTGCTCGCGGTGAACATCAACCTCGTCGCGTTCAGCGTCTTCCTGGGCGACATGGTGGGCCAGGTGTTCGCGATGTTCGTGCTGACGGTCGCTGCGGGTGAAGCCGCTGTCGGGCTGGCGATCCTCGTCATCTATTTCCGTGGCCGCGGTACGATCGCGGTTGACGATATCAACCAGATGAAGGGCTGAGGCACATGAGCATTACCCTCATCGTCTTCCTGCCGCTTCTGGCAGCGATCATCGCGGGCCTGGGCAACCGCATCATCGGCAACGTCCCGGCCAAGCTGGTAACGACCGCCGCCTTGTTCGTCGCCTGCGGCCTGTCCTGGCCGATCTTCCTCGGCTTCCTGTCCGGTTCGAGCACCGAATATGTCGTGCCGGTGCTGTCCTGGCTGCGCTCGGGCGACCTTCAGTTCGACTGGGCGCTGCGCGTCGACACGTTGACCGCGGTGATGCTGGTCGTCGTGACCTCGGTCTCGGCGCTCGTCCACCTCTATAGCTGGGGCTATATGGACGAGGATCCGGACCAGCCGCGCTTCTTCGCCTATCTCTCGCTGTTCACTTTCGCGATGCTGATGCTGGTGACCGCCGACAACCTCGTCCAGATGTTCTTCGGATGGGAAGGCGTGGGCCTGGCCTCGTACCTGCTGATCGGCTTCTGGTTCCGCAAGCCCAGCGCCAATGCCGCCGCGATCAAGGCGTTCGTCGTCAACCGCGTCGGTGACCTGGGCTTCATGATGGGCATTTTCGGCACCTTCCTGGTATTTGGCACCGTCTCGATCCCTGCGATCCTCGAAGCCGCACCCGGCATGCAGGGCGCGACCATCGGCTTCCTCGGCAATCGCTTCGACCTGATGACCGTTTTGTGCCTGCTGCTGTTCGTCGGCGCGATGGGCAAGTCGGCGCAGCTCGGGCTGCACACCTGGCTGCCCGACGCGATGGAAGGCCCGACCCCGGTGTCGGCGCTGATCCACGCTGCTACCATGGTGACTGCCGGCGTGTTCATGGTGTGCCGCCTGTCGCCGATGTTCGAGACCAGCCCGACCGCGCTCACGGTCGTCACTGTCGTCGGCGCGTGCACCGCGCTGTTCGCCGCGACCGTCGGCCTGGTGCAGACCGATATCAAGCGCGTCATCGCCTATTCGACCTGTTCGCAGCTTGGGTACATGTTCTTCGCAGCGGGCGTCGGCGCCTATGGCGCGGCGATGTTCCACCTGTTCACGCACGCCTTCTTCAAGGCGCTGCTGTTCCTTGGCGCAGGCTCGGTCATCCATGCGATGCACCACGAGCAGGACATGCGCTATTATGGCGGCCTGCGTAAGCACATCCCGCTCACCTTCTGGGCGATGATGGCGGGCACGCTGGCGATCACCGGCGTCGGTATCGTGGGCGTCGCAGGCTTTGCCGGTTTCTATTCGAAGGACGGCATCATCGAGGCTGCGTTCGCAAGCGGGACCCAGGTCGGCCAGTTCGCCTTCACCATCGGGGTGTTCGCGGCGCTGCTCACCAGCTTCTACAGCTGGCGCCTGATCTTCCTGACGTTCTTCGGGACGCCGCGCTGGATCGAGTCCGAGCATATTCAGCACAGCGTCCACAAGACCCCGGCCCAGGCCGGCGCGGACACCACCGGCGGCTATCATCCGCACGAAAGCCCGCTGCCGATGCTGATCCCGCTAGGTGTGCTCACCGTGGGCGCAGTGGCCGCCGGTTTCGTCTTCCACCATGCGTTCATCGATGCCGAGCATGGCGCGGCCTTCTGGAACGGCAGCCTGTTCTTCAACGCGCACCTGATGCACGAGATGCACGAGGTTCCGCTCTGGGTGAAGCTCGCCTCGACCGTGGCGATGCTGATCGGCCTGCTGACCGCGATTCTGATGTATCTGGTGAACGCCAGCCTGCCGGCCAAGCTCGCCTCGGCGCTGTCACCGCTCTATCGGTTCTTCCTCAACAAGTGGTATTTCGACGAGCTGTACAACCACATCTTCGTCAAGCCGAGCTTCGCCTTGGGCCGCTTCTTCTGGAAGGTCGGCGACGAGGGCACGATCAACCGCTTCGGTCCCGACGGGGCTGCGGTGCTGGTCACCTCCGGTTCGCGCGTGGCGATGAAGCTGCAATCGGGTTTCCTTTACAGTTATGCGCTGGTGATGCTGCTGGGCCTCGTGGCCGCGCTGACCTGGCTGATGGTGCGCTGACATGAACGAACTGGGCTTTCCTATCCTGTCGCTGATGCTCGCCGTGCCGATGGCGGCGGCGGTCGCCTGCCTGTTCGTCAGCGCCAATGCCGCGCGCTGGATCGCGCTGCTCGCGACGCTGGTCGATCTGGCGCTTGGCATCGTGCTGTGGATGAACTTCGACATCGGCGGCGCGCAGTGGCAGTTCGTCGAGAAAGCGGCGCTGTTCGATCGCTTCAGCTGGGCGCTGGGCATCGACGGCATCGCCCTCATGCTCATCATGCTCTCGGTCTTCCTGATGCCGATCTGCATCGGCGCGAGCTGGGAAGCGATCCAGACGCGCGTCGGCGAATACATGGCCGCGTTCCTGCTGATGGAAGTGCTGATGATCGGCGTGTTCGCCGCGCAGGACATCTATCTGTTCTACATCTTCTTCGAAGCCGGCCTGATCCCGATGTACCTGATCATCGGCATCTGGGGCGGGGCGAACCGTATCTACGCAAGCTACAAGTTCTTCCTCTACACCCTGCTCGGATCGGTGCTGATGCTGATCGCGATGTTCTGGATGGTGAACGAGGCGGGCACGTCGGACATCCCGACGCTGATGGCCTATGACTTCCCGGTCGAGGCGCAGGCCTGGCTGTGGCTCGCGTTCTTCGCCAGCTTTGCGGTGAAGATGCCGATGTGGCCGGTGCACACCTGGCTGCCCGATGCGCACGTGCAGGCACCGACTGCAGGTTCGGTGATCCTCGCCGGCGTGCTGCTCAAGATGGGCGGCTATGGCTTCATCCGCTTCTCGCTGCCCATGTTCCCTGCGGCTTCGGTCGACTATCTCTGGCTGGTGTTCGCCTTGTCGATGGTCGCGGTAGTCTACACCTCGCTGATCGCGCTGGTG
Source organism: Blastomonas sp. UPD001 (assembly GCF_003426715.1). Taxonomy (NCBI): domain Bacteria; kingdom Pseudomonadati; phylum Pseudomonadota; class Alphaproteobacteria; order Sphingomonadales; family Blastomonadaceae; genus Blastomonas; species Blastomonas sp. UPD001. The sequence continues at coordinate 953,699 of NZ_QKVT01000001.1, read as the reverse complement.
CAGAGCGACATGAAGAAGCTGATCGCCTATTCGTCGGTCGCGCATATGGCGATCGTGACGGTCGGCCTGTTCGCGTTCAACCGCCAGGGCCTCGAAGGCGCGCTGGTGGTGATGCTGAGCCATGGTCTGGTCTCGGGCGCGCTGTTCCTGTGCGTCGGCGTGATCTACGATCGGCTGCACACCCGCGAGATCGACCGTTACGGCGGCCTGTCGATCAACATGCCGCGCTATGCGCTGCTGTTCCTGCTGTTCACCATGGCCTCGATCGGCCTGCCGGGCACCAGCGGCTTTGTCGGCGAGTTCCTCTCGCTGGTCGGCGTCTACGAGGTGTCGAGCTGGGCTGCGATCGTCTGCACCACCGGCATCATCCTTGGCGCGGCCTACATGCTCTATCTGTATCGCCGCGTCGCCTATGGCGTGATCAAGTCGGACGACGTCGCTGCCATGCCCGATCTCAACAAGCGCGAGATCGCGCTGCTGCTGCCCATCGCGCTCGTCGTGCTGTGGATGGGTGTTTACCCCGAAAGTTTCATGGCGCCGATGCGCAAGGACGTGGGCGCGCTCGAAGCGCGCCTCGCCTCGGTCAAGCCTGCGGGCGATGCGCAGGTGAAGATGGGCAAGGCGCCTGCGCTGACGCCCGCCGCCCATGCTGAAGAAGGCCATCACTGATGAATTACGAACTCTGGTTCCAGCTGGCCTCGCCGGAAATCGTCCTCAGCATCTCGAGCCTTGTCCTGCTGCTGATCGCGGCCTGGGGCGGCGTTCAGTCGTCGCGCCTCGTCAGCGTGCTGACCGTGGTCGCGCTGTTCGGCGCCCTGGCGCTGTCGTTCAATTTCCTGCTGAACCCCTCGTTCGCCGAAGGCGCGGACGCGTTCTACGGCCAGTATCGCATGGACCGCTTCGCCTCGCTGTCGAAGATCCTCGTGTTCCTCTCGGCGATCGGCTGCATCATCGTCGCGCCGAAATTCTTCGCGCGCGCCAATCTGATGCGCCCCGAATACCCGATCCTCATCCTGTTCGCGACGATCGGCATGGGCCTTATGGTCTCGGCGGTCGATCTGCTGACGCTTTATGTCGGTCTCGAGATGCAGAGCCTCGCCGCCTATGTGCTCGCGAGCTTCCTGCGCAGCGACGATCGCTCGGCCGAAGCAGGCCTCAAATATTTCGTGCTCGGCGCGCTGGCAAGCGGCATCCTGCTGTTCGGCATGTCGCTGCTCTATGGCTTTACCGGCACCACCAGCTTTATCGGCATCCAGACGGCATTCAGCGACGGCGTGTCGACCGGTGCATTGTTCGGCATCGTCTTCGTCCTCTCGGGCCTGGCGTTCAAGATCAGCGCGGTGCCGTTCCACATGTGGACGCCCGACGTCTATGAAGGCGCGCCGACCCCGGTGACCACCTTCTTCGCAACCGCCCCCAAGGTCGCCGCGATGGTGCTGACCATGCGCGTCGCGATCGAGGCCTTCGGCGGCCAGCAGTCGGTCTGGCAGCAGATCGTGATCTTCGTGGCGCTTGCCTCGATCATTCTGGGCGGCGTCGCCGCGATCGGTCAGCAGAACATCAAGCGTCTGCTCGCCTATTCGTCGATCAACAATGTCGGCTTCATCCTGATCGGCCTCGCCACCGGCACCGAGGCGGGCGCTTCGGCAATGATGACCTATCTGATCATCTATGTCGCGATGACGCTGGGCAGCTTCATCTGCGTGCTCGACCTGAACGATCGCGACGGCCGTCCGGTCGAGGAGATCGCCAAGCTGGCGGGCCTTTCTAAGACCCGTCCGGGCCTTGCGGCGGCGCTCGCCGTGTTCATGTTCAGCCTCGCGGGCATCCCGCCGCTGTTCGGCTTCTGGGGCAAGTTCGTGGTGTTCGATGCTGCGGTCGCCGCCGGTCTGATCCCGCTCGCCGCCATCGGTATCGCCGCCTCGGTCATCGGTGCCTTCTATTATCTCAAGGTCGTCAAGGTCATGTATTTTGACGAGCCCGCCGATGTCATCGCGCCCAGCGATTCCGCCGCGCGCATGGCTTTGGTGACGCTCACTGCGCTGTTCGTCTCGCCGCTCGGCTATTTCGCTACGCTGGCGCTCAGCCCCGTCACCGCTGGCGCCGCCAAGGCACTGTTCTGGGCAGCGTGATCGAAACGGTCGCGCTGACCGGCTCCACCAATGCCGACATGATGGCGCGCGCCGATGCCGGCGCGCCCGAGGGGCTCTGGCTCCGCGCTGAGCAGCAGCATGGGGGCAGGGGACGGCTGGGGCGCCAGTGGCTGAGCCCGATCGGCAATCTCTATTGCAGCACGCTGGTGCGGCTGCGCCCCGACGATCCGCCCGCGCATCTGCTCGCCTTCGTCACCGCGCTCGCGGTGCACGACGCGATGCTGGACATCGTGCCCGATTGTGGCGCGCGGCTGAAATGGCCCAATGACGTGCATGTCGATGGCGCAAAGCTGGCCGGCATCCTGCTCGAACGGCGCGCCGATGCGGTCGTGGTGGGGATCGGCGTGAATGTGGCCCTCGCGCCCGATGTACCGGGACGGAAGGTGACGTGCCTGCGTGACCTCGGCGCGATGGTGCAGATCGATGCGGCAGCCGTAATCGAACTGCTCGCGGATCGCTTCGCCGCCCGGCTTGCCCAGTGGCGTTCTGTGGAGCCCGCAACGCTGCTTGATGTCTGGTGCGCCGCCGCGCATAAGCCGGGCGAGGCGATGGCGGTGCAGCGCGGGCCTGACGACCGCATCGAGGGGGTTTTCGATGGACTGGCCGCCGATGGCGCATTGCGGCTGCGCCTGGCAGACGGTCGCATCGAGACGATCAGCGCCGGGGATGTCGATCTTGTCGGCTGATGCCATCAGATTTCTTGTAAGGGGTGCTCGGAATGCTGCTTGCGATTGATGTCGGCAACACCAATGCCGTGTTCGCGCTGTTCAATGGTCGGACGATCAAGGCACGCTGGCGGATTTCGACCGACCCGCGGCGGACCGCGGACGAATATGCGGTCTGGCTCAACCAGCTGCTCGCGATCGAAGGCTATGTTCGCCAGGATATCGCCAATGTGATCATCTCGACCGTGGTGCCGCGTGCGCTGCACAATCTGCAGATGCTCTCGCGCAAGTATTTCGATGTCGAACCGCTGGTGGCCGGGGTCGAACCTGCGGACTGGCGCATCCAGATTGATGTCGACGAGCCGCGCTCGCTGGGCGCGGACCGGGCGGTCAACAGTATCGCCGCGCACGCCTTGCACCCCGGCGATCTGATCGTCATCGACTTTGGTACCGCAACCACCTATGACGTTGTGGATTATACCGGCGCTTACAAGGGCGGGATCATCGCGCCGGGGATCAACCTGTCGCTCGATGCCCTTGTCAGTGCGGCTGCCAAGCTGCCCCGCATCGCCATCGAAATTCCGGGAACGGACGGATCGGTGATCGGGCGCAATACCGAAGACCAGATGCAGATCGGCGTTTTCTGGGGCTATGTCGCGATGATGGAAGGGCTGGTCGCCCGGATGCGCGCGGAAATTGGCCGACCTGCCAAGGTGATCGCCACCGGCGGGCTGGCGGTGCTGTTCGACCGGCACACGACGATATTTGATGCGGTCGAGCCGGACCTGACGCTTCAGGGGCTGGCGATGATCGCCGAAAGGGCTTTTTGACTAGATGACACCCGGTAAAGAATTGTTGTTCCTGGCCCTTGGCGGGTCGGGCGAGATCGGCATGAACGCCAATCTGTACGGCTGTGACGGAAAATGGGTCATGGTCGATCTGGGCATGACGTTCAGCGATCCCGCCTATCCGGGGGTCGAACTGGTGTTTCCCGATCTCGAGTTCATCGAGGAGCGCGCCGACGACCTGCTCGGCATCGTGCTGACGCACGGGCACGAGGACCATATCGGTGCGCTGCCCTATCTGGCTGCGGACCTCGGCGTGCCACTGTTCGCCACGCCGTTCACCGCCGACCTGATCCGCCGCAAGCTGGAAGAGCAGGGGCTGGTCAACGAGGTGACGCTCAATGTCGTCGAGAATGATGGCAGCCTGCAGCTCGGCCCCTTCGGCTTCCGCTATCTGCCACTCGCGCATTCGATCGCCGAGGGCAATGCGCTGCTGATCGACACGCCTTATGGCCGCGTCTTCCATACCGGCGACTGGAAGCTCGACGACGAGCCGCTGATCGGTGTGCCCTCGACCCCGGAAGCGCTGACACAGCTGGGCGACGAGGGCGTGCTGGCGCTGGTTTGCGATTCGACCAATGTGTTCAATCCCGAAAGCTCCGGCTCCGAAGGCGAGGTGCGCGACGCGCTGATCGCCGCGGTCAAGCCGCTCAAGGGCAGGGCGCTCATCACCACCTTCGCGTCGAACGTCGCACGGCTGCACACGCTGGGCGAGGTGGCGCGCGCGACCAACCGGCAGCTGTGCGTCGCCGGGCGCTCGCTCGACCGGATCATCGCAGTGGCCAAGGCGAACGGCTATCTTCTCGACCTGCCCGAGCTGGTCGATTTCGACACCGCCATGGGCCTGCCCCGGCGCGAGGTGCTGATCGTCGCCACCGGTGGCCAGGGCGAGCCGCGCGCGGCGCTGGCGCGCGTTGCCGAGGGCAATCACCAGATCAAGCTCGAAGAGGGCGATACCGTGCTCTTCTCGTCCAAGGTCATTCCGGGCAACGAGATCGCGATCGGCCGCATCCAGAACCGGCTCGCGGCGGACGGCATCCAGATGATCACCGACCGCCAGGCCGATATCCATGTCTCGGGCCATCCCGGACGCCCCGAGCTCGCCGAGATGTACCGCTGGATCCGTCCGAAGGTGCTGGTGCCGGTGCATGGCGAGATGCGGCACATGGCCGAACAGGCACGGCTCGGGCTCGAGCTCGGCATTCCGCACGCGGTCGTCCAGAAGAACGGCGATCTCGTGCGGCTGGCACCGGGCGAACCCGGCGTGATCGGGCACGAGCGCGCCGGACGGCTGGTGCTCGATGGCGATGTCATACTGCCCGCCGACGGCCTGACCATGGGCGAGCGGCGGAAGCTGGCGCTCAACGGCCAGGTCAGCGTCGCCGTGGCGCTCGATGCCAGGGGCCGTCTGGTCGGCGATCCGGTGCTGCGTCCGCTGGGCCTGCCGGTCGAGGACGATCTCGACGCCTTCATCGCCGAGGCGGTGGAAGATGTGCGCGAAGCGATCGAAAAGCCCTCTGCGAAAGGCAAGGGCAAGCCGCGCGGGCCGCAGACCGGCGACGACGTGCAGGAGGCGATCCGCCTTGCCGTGCGCCGCGCCGCGACGCGCTGGACGGGCAAGAAGCCGGTGGTCACGGTCTTGATGATCGAGGCCGCCTGACCCATTTGGGGCGTGGTCATCAGGGGCATTTCGACATGAGCTGGACGAGCATCCTTGCCATCTATCTGCTGTTCTGGGTCATCACGGCCTTTGTCGTGATGCCCTTCGGCATTCGGACCGCGGACGAACTGGGCGTGGAAAAGGTGCGCGGCCAGGCCGATAGCGCGCCGGCCAATTTCAGACCGCTGCGCGTGATGGCGATCACCACCCTGGTGTCCGCGGTGACGTTCGGGCTGTTCTATGCCAATTACATGAACGGCTGGATCGGGCCCGATGATGTCAACATTTTCGGCAAGCCGCCGGGCGGCGAATGAGCCATTCGTCGCACAATTGACAATTCCTGCAATTGGCATGCGACTTTTTCCATATTTGCTGCTATAGCATCGTCATCGCGCGATCCTGATCCCAAGCCTACGCGCGACTGAGAGACCTGCGGCCCTGCTGCTCCACGCTCTTGCTTGTACAGCAAATTGAGCGACAGCCTTGCCCGATATCAATCAGCTCTTCGAGAATCTTCACATCGCGCAGCTGCGCGCGCTTCATGCCCCCACGGGCGGCGAGCGCGAGACGCAGCGCGGCCATGTCCGCCTGCATCGCGCGCGGCTGCACATTCACGCCTATCCTCAGCCCGGCAGCTTCCTGCCCTGTTGACGCCATCGGGCAGCGGCGCGGACACCGTGCGGCTGCCTCATCTTCCCCCGCCATGGCCGGAGCCGGGCGTTCTGGGGGTCGCAATCGAACGTCCGGCTCCAACCGCGCGGCAAGGATTGTCCACTCTTTCAGGTGGCCTGCCGCGTTCTACTCTTAAGGAAATGACTATGCCGATTGGCACCGTAAAGTTTTTCAACGCCGACAAGGGCTATGGCTTCATCCAGCCCGATGACGGCGGCAACGACGCATTCGTGCACATCAGCGCGGTCGAAGCGTCGGGCATGCACACGCTCGATCGCGACCAGCGCGTCAATTTCGAGCTGGAACAGGATCGTCGCGGCAAGATGGCGGCTGTCCGCCTTTCGTCGGCGGCCTGATCGCCTTCCCGGAGCCTGCAGGGTGGCGCTGCCGTCCTGCAGGCCTGCGGGCATGCTTTCAGACGCACCGAGATCGCTTACCGTAGCTTAATCTGTCGGTGCTATGCCGGGGCATCTCCTGAAGGGGCTGCTTGCATGCTCGAAAGAATGTTGCTGGATCACGCGGTACTGCGTGAAAGAGGCGAGAGCCTCATGGCCTTGCTCGACCGCAGCGAAATGCCCGATCAGCAACTGCTGGCGGAAACCCGCTGGCAGCTCAGCGGCCATGTCATGCAGCACCTCGCGCTGAAGGACCGCTATCTCTACGCCAAGCTGCTGAACGATCCGCGGCCGCATGTCCGCGCGATCGGCGAGGAATTCCACCAGGAGCTCGCCGCGCTGTACGCCGACTATTGCGAACAGGGCAAATACTGGACCCAGGAACGAGTGGCGGCAGAATGGGAAGCCTATCGGCACCCGGCCAAGGCACGCATCCTGGCCATGTTCGCGCGGGTCGAGCGCGAGGAGACGCAGCTTTTTCCTCTGGTTTACGATGCCTCGATCGACATCAGCACGCAGGTTCCGCACAGCTCGAACTGGGCGCGCGAAGCCTTTGCGATCAAGGACGCCATGACCAAGGCCTCCGCCCGGCCTTGAGCGCGATCGCCCGCCGGGGCACCTGCAAACTTTTCCCATCGCCGCTTATCGTCTAAGCGCAGCGCCATGTCTGACGCGAATCCCGATATCCTGCCCGCAGGTCTGGCCGATCTGCTGCCCCCGCGCGCCGAAATGGCCGCCTGGCTGACCCGCAATGCGATGCAGGTCTTCTCGGCGCATGGCTATGACCGGGTCTCGCCGCCGCTGGTGGAATATGAACGGTCGCTTGCCACGCGGATGCAGGGCACGGGCCGCCAGCATCTCTTCCGCATGGTCGATCCCTCCTCGATGCGCACGCTGGCCATCCGCTCGGACATTACCGTGCAGGTCGGCCGGGTCGCGACGACGCTGATGGCGTCGGCGCCACGCCCGTTGCGGCTGAGCTATGCCGGCCAGGTGCTGCGGATTTCCTCGGACCAGCTCGCGCCCGAACGCGAGCGGCTCCAGATCGGCGCCGAGCTGATCGGGCACGACAATATCGCCGCCGCGCAGGAAGTGGTGCAGATCGCGATCGAGGCGCTGGTCCAGGCGGGTGCCACCGGCATCACGGTCGACCTGACCTTGCCCGATCTGGTCGATACGCTCGCCAGCAGCGCCTTTCCCTTGCCGCCGGGCATGATCGGTGCGGTCCGTCGCGAGCTCGACATGAAGGATGCCGGCGGGCTGACCGCGCTCGGCGCCGATGCCTATCTGCCGCTGCTCTATGCCATGGGGCCGTTCGAGGCCGCTATCGATGCGCTGGCGGCGATCGATGCTGGTGGCGCGCTGGCCAGCCGCATTCGCGCGCTGCGCGAGATCGCAGCGGCCTTGCCCGACCATGTCACCGTCACGCTCGATCCGACCGAGCGGCATGGCTTCGAATATCAGAGCTGGTTCGGCTTCTCGCTCTATGCCGATGGCTGTCCCGGCGCTCTGGGGCGCGGCGGCACCTATGCCATTCCGAACGGCAAGGGCGGCGAGGAGGTCGCGACCGGCTTTTCGCTCTACCCCGACGCGCTGCTCGATCTGGGCATCGAAAGCGAAGTGCAGGGCGCTGGCAAGCTGTTCCTGCCGGTGGGGCATGATCGCGCCACGGCCGCGCGGCTGCGCGCGATCGGCTGGCGAACGGTCGCGGCCATCACGCCGGAGGACGAAGCCGCCACGCTCGGATGCACCCACCGCCTGGTCGGTCAGGACGCTGTCGCGCTTTAAAGATCCGTCAGAAACGCGTCGACGGCATCGGTCTGCGGGTTGCCGGGCTGGCCGAGTTCTCGGTTGATCGTCATGTGCGACTCGCCGTCCATGCCTGTCAGTTGCACCCTGGCTCCGCCCTGTTGCAGCGCGCGGGCGAGCGCGTTCGACTGGGCCGTGGCGTCCGCGCGCCGGGCGACGTAGAGGATCAGCCAGCGCGGCGCATTCGGGGCGGCGGCGTGGAGCGTCGGCGACAGCCTGGCCTGCCGTGCCGGTTCGATGCCGAAGGCGGGCTCATAGGTCCGCTTGGTCATGAAGCTGCCTTGGCGCATCTGTTCGGCGACATCATATGCAGCGCCGTCAAGCAGGATGACGCCCGCCAATGCGCTGATGTCCGGCCCCAGCCATTGCGGATCGGTACCGACCAGCGCAGAGAGGTGCGCACCGGCACTGTGGCCCATCAGCACGATCCGCTTCGGATCGATGCCGAGCGTCGCGGCATCGCGCCTGAGTCGGGCCACCGCTGCGGCGACATCGGCCGCCTGCTGCTCGACCGGTGCTTCGGGCACGAGCCTGTAGCCGACCGAGGCGAAAGCCCAACCCTTGGCGTTGAAGAAATCGGGCTTCTGCTGGACCATGTCCTTGCTGCCCTTGCTCCACCCGCCGCCATGGACGAAGACCATCAGCGGATAGCCGCTGGCCGGACGCGTGGCTTCAGGAAGATACAGGTCGAGCTGCTGCGTGGCACTGCTGCCATAGGCGATGGTGCGCGCGCGGCCGGTGGTCTGGGCGCTCGTATCGTTCTGCCGCATGCGCTTCGCCATGGCCTGCATCATCTCGCCCTTGCACGGCTGCGAGAGCTGATCCTTCTTCTCGCGCAGGCACTCGCGCATCTCGCCGCGATTGAAGCCGCACAGCTGGACCACTTCGCGCCGGCATTCGCGCGACAGCATTCGTCCGCCCTCGCGTGCCTGTTGCGCCAGTACCGGTGCCATCAGCAGTCCGGCGCCCAGAATGATCAGCCCTTTCTTCATCATCTGTCGTCCTCCAAACCTTGCCGCGCGCCAATTTGCCGCGACAGGTCCGGTCCGGTCCATCCTCGAAGTGCATCAAATTGTATCGCCGAAGGGCGCAACGCACTGGACGCCAGCGCCTGCCGTCACTAGGACAGCCCCGCTTTGCGCGTGGCGGCCCCATGCGCTCCACCATCGAAAAGGGTTGGTTTGTGGCCAATGTAACCGTGATCGGCGCCCAATGGGGCGATGAAGGCAAGGGCAAGATCGTCGACTGGCTGGCGGAACGCGCCGATGCGGTGATCCGCTTCCAGGGTGGTCACAATGCCGGGCATACGCTGGTCATCGGCGAAAAGGTGTTCAAGCTCTCGCTGCTGCCTTCGGGAATCGTGCGCGGCACGTTCAGCGTGATCGGCAATGGCGTGGTGCTCGATCCCTGGGCGCTGCGCGACGAGGTCGAGAAGCTGCGCGGCCAGGGCGTCGAGATCACCCCGGACAATCTTGCGATCGCCGACAATTGCCCGCTGATCCTGCCCTTCCATCGCGATCTCGACGCGCTGCGCGAGGATGCCAGCGGCCAGGGCAAGATCGGCACGACCCGGCGCGGCATCGGCCCCGCCTATGAGGACAAGGTCGGCAGGCGCGCGATCCGCGTGTGCGATCTCGCGCATCTCGATGCGCTCGATCCGCAGCTTGACCGGCTGTGCGCGCACCATGACGCGCTGCGTGCCGGGTTCGGCGAACCGCCGATCGACCGCGCCAAGCTGGTCGCCGAGCTGGCCGAGATCGCGCCGTTCGTGCTCGAATTCGCGCAGCCGGTCTGGAAGCGCCTTGGCGAAATTCGCCGCGCCGGTGCACGCATGCTGTTCGAAGGCGCGCAGGGCGTGCTGCTCGATGTCGATCACGGTACCTATCCGTTCGTCACCTCGTCGAACACGATCACCGGATCGGCCTCGGGCGGCAGCGGCCTGGGACCGCAGGCGAGCGGTTTCGTGCTCGGCATCGTCAAGGCCTATACCACCCGCGTCGGATCGGGCCCGTTCCCGACCGAACTGGAGGATGAAACCGGCCAGCGGCTTGGCGAGCGTGGCCATGAATTCGGCACCGTCACGGGGCGCAAGCGCCGCTGCGGATGGTTTGATGCGACGCTGGTGAGGCAGAGCTGTGCCGTCGCGGGCGTGACCGGAATCGCGCTCACCAAGCTCGACGTGCTCGACGGTTTTCCCAAGCTGAAGATCTGCACCGGCTACAGGCTCAACGGCAAGGTGCTCGACTATTTTCCCGCGCATGCCGGCGACCAGGCGGCGGTGCAGCCGATCTACGAGGAGTTGGACGGCTGGCACGAATCGACCGCAGGCGCGCGCAGCTGGGTTGACCTGCCCGCGCAGGCCATCAAGTATATCAAGCGCGTCGAGGAACTGATCCAGTGTCCGGTGGCGCTGGTATCCACCTCGCCCGAGCGCGAGGACACCATATTGGTCCGCGATCCCTTCGCGGATTGAGGTATTCCGGGGGGCTGGACAGGCATGTCAGAAGACGCAGGGTTCCGCCTTACCGACTGGCCTGCGGCATCCAGCCCCGCGCCGTCGATCGTCGCCGACGAGGCCGAGACCGCAGCATTGGTGGAAGCCGCAGGATGGCGTGTTTCGGCCATCGGCATGAGCCTGGCCGACAGGGCGGACATCCTGGTGCTCGACTGGCGGTGGCAGGTGCCGACCCAGCTGCCCGCGCTGGCAACGGATTGCGGCGTGCTGGCGCTCGTCAGCCTCGATACCGTCGATGCCGCCGACGCGTT
>NZ_QKVT01000001.1:930121-942634 GCF_003426715.1 Blastomonas sp. UPD001 | reverse complement strand
CGATCACCGGCGCGATTGCCAGCACGTCGATGCCATCGCTCTCCAGCGCGAGCAGGGCGGCGTCCAGTACCTGGCGCGGCGAGCCGAGACGGTGATGCCGCCGGTTCGATCCCAGCGCGATCAGATAGTGATGCGGGCTTGCCTCGACCATGCGGCATGGCCTAGCGCGAAGCGATGATGGAGCAAAGCCCGATCGCTGCGACCGAACCGCCGGTCGATTGCCCGCTCTGCCCGCGCCTTGTCGCGCTGCGCCGCGAATGCCAGGCGAAGCACCCCGACTGGTGGAACGCGCCGGTGCCGGCCTTTGGTGACGCGAACGCGTGGCTGGGCATTGTCGGGCTTGCCCCCGGCATGCACGGCGCCAACCGCACCGGACGGCCGTTCACCGGCGATTATGCGGGCGACCTGCTGTTCGCGACCTTTGCCAAGTTCGGCCTGTCGCGCGGCACCTATCGGGCGCGGGTCGATGACGGGCTCAAGCTGGAGGGCGTCATCATCATCAATTCGGTCAAGTGCCTGCCGCCGCAGAACAAGCCGACGCCGGCCGAGATCAACACCTGCCGCCGCTTCCTGTCCGCGCAGCTCGATGCCTTGCCGCAGCTCAAGGTGTTCATCGCGCTTGGCCGCATCGCGCATGACAGCTTCCTGCGGCATCTGGGGCTGCGCACCACGGCCTTTCCGTTCGGCCACAATGCACGGCACGATCTGGGCGATGGCCGGGTGCTGATCGACAGCTATCATTGCAGCCGGTACAACACCCAGACCGGGCGGCTGACCCCCGCAATGTTCGAGGCGGTGTTCGAACAGGCGTTGCGGTTTGCACCCATGCCCGGGTCGGGCGATGATTGACCTATTGTCGCGGCAGTACGACACCGCGCTTGCGCTTGCGCGCTATCATCTCGATACGCTCGAGGATGCCCATTGCCTGTGGCGACCGACCGAACGAGGGCCCCATGTCTGGCACCAGGAAGATGGCTGGCGCGCCGACTGGCCCGAGGACGAAAGCTATGCCGCCGGTTCGCCGAGCATCGGCTGGCTCTGCTGGCACATGCTCTACTGGTGGTCGATGGCGCTGGATCACAACTTTGGCGATGGTGCGCTGGATCGACATGGCGTGATCTGGCCGGGAAGCGCCGAGGGCTTTCGGGCGGAGTTCGACCGTCTGACCCATGCGTGGCAAACCGTGCTGGCGGATCTTCAGCGTAGGCCGGAGCTGGCGAAGGAACCGGTGCATTGGCCGGTTCCAGGACGCAATCGGGCGGATCTTGCCGCCTGGGTCAACTTGGAACTGGTCAAGAATGCGGCAGAAATCGGTGTGCTGCGATTCCTTTACGCCAGCGAGGCCGAGCGCGACCGGATCACTCGGGCGGATTGAGCGCGGGCACGTCCTTCGCGGCATCCTCGGGCGAGATTCCCGGCGGCGGCGCGGCGGCGATCGTCTCCTGTCGGCGCATCACCCGGCCCGCGCGCTTGATTGCGGCGCGGACGCGCGGATAGGTGCCGCAGCGGCACAGGTTGCGGATCGCCGCGTCGATCTCGGCATCGCTGGGATCGCTGTTCTTACGCAGCAGCACGCTCGCCGCGATGATCATCCCCGGCGTGCAGAACCCGCACTGCACCGCCTGTTCGGCGACGAAGGCCTGCTGCACCGGATGGCTGCGGTCGCGGCTCAGCGCCTCGATCGTGGTGACATAGCGCCCCTCGACCTCGGCGATGCTGACCAGGCACGAGCGGATCGCCTCGCCATCGATCACGACCATGCACGCGCCGCAATCGCCGTTGCCGCAGCCATATTTGGTGCCGGTAAGGTTCGAGGCATCGCGCAGCGCCCAGAGCAGCGGGGTCTGCGGATCGAGCCGGTATTCGATCGGACGGTCGTTGACGGTGAACTTGGTCATGCTGTGAGCGCTCTATCCGAGCCGCGCGCGCAAGTCACCCGTGCACCAACCGCCCCGGCACCGGATCAGTCGCGCCAGCTCGGGTCGATCTTGTCGACCTTGCGCACCATCGCGGCGAAATCGGGGACGCCCGCGCCCATCGGCAGCTGCACCTGGCTGAGATCGCGCTGGTGGACCGCGATCACCTCGTCGGGCACGATGATCGGCTTGCCCATCGACATGGTGGCGAGCTGGATCTCGCACGCGCGCTGCAGCGACCAATAGGTGATGAACGCCTCGGGCAGGGTGCGGCCCATGACGACCGGGCCGTGGTTCTTCAGCATCAGCACGCGCTTGCCGCGGACGGCCTCGACCAGCCGTTCGCCTTCTTCGGCGCGTACGGTGACGCCCTCGAAATCATGATAGGCGATGTTGCCGATAAAGTTGCAGGCATAGAAATTGGTCGGCTGCAATCCACCTTCGGTCGAGCAGACCGCCATGGTCGCGGTGGTGTGCGTGTGGATGATGCAGTGCATGTCCGGCAGTTCCTTGTGGAACACGCTGTGCTGGGTGAAGCCCGCCTTGTTGACCGGATAGGGCGAGCCGTCGAGCTTCTCGCCTTCGGAATTGATCTTGACCAGGTTGGAGGCGCAGACCTCGCTGAAATGCAGGCCATAGGGATTGATCAGGAACGCGTCTTCCTCGCCCGGTACCTTCAGGGTGATGTGGTTGTAGATCATTTCCGACCAACCCATCATGTCGAACACGCGGTAGCACGACGCGAGCAGCTTGCGTGCCTCATGCTCTTCGGTCGTCATCTGCGGGCTGTTCTTCAATGCGGTGGCCATCGCGCTCTCCTGTCCCTATCTTTGGTGGCTATGTGCAACCTGTATCGCATGACAAGCAACGCCGATGCAATCCGCCAGTTGTTCGGTACGGCGCTCGGCACGGTCGATCTGGGCGGGGCTAACCTGCCGCCGTTCGAGGGCATCTATCCCGATTACGAGGCGCCGGTGCTGGTTTCAGAGGAGCCGGGCGCAAGGCTGGCGATGATGCGCTGGGGCTGGCCGCCGTTCGGCGAGGTCAAGCGGCCGATCACCAATGTGCGCAACCTGAACTCGCCGATGTGGCGCAACGCGCTGCGCGACCCGGCGCGGCGCTGCCTGGTGCCGGTGACCGCGTTCTGCGAATATGGCGCCGCGCCCGATCCGGTGACGAAGCGCAAGCGGCAGCACTGGTTTGCGCTGGAATCGGGCGAACCCTTCGCCTTTGCCGGGATCTGGCGTCCGGTGGAGGAGGGCGCGCGCTTCGCGTTCCTGACGTGCGAGCCCAATGCGCTGGTCGGCGCGGTGCATCCCAAGGCGATGCCGGTGATGCTGACCGGCAAGGGCCTGGGCGAGTGGCTGCGCGCCGATTGGGGAGTGGCCGAGCGGCTGGTCGGGCCGTTTCCGGATGCAGCGATGGTCGAACTGCCCATCACCCCTGCCGCTGATGCACGCGAGGCACAGCCCGGCTTTTTCGGCTGAAACGCGGCGAAATTCCTTGAAAATGCCGTGATGCGCTGGTATCGGCCCCGCGTGAGCGACAGCCATGCGGCTGGCGTGCCCTATATTATTGGCCTTCTAGCTTTGGCTTTGCAGTCCGTTTTCCGCGCCCCATGGCGTGGCGCGAGCGGTTTTGCAGGCCGTGAATCGAAATGGAGCTGACGTAAGTTTATGCAGATTCTCGTACGCGATAACAATGTTGACCAGGCGCTGCGGGCGCTCAAGAAGAAGCTGCAGCGCGAAGGTGTGTATCGCGAGATGAAGCTGCGTCGGCATTACGAAAAGCCCAGCGAGAAGCGCGCGCGCGAAAAGGCCGCTGCCGTGCGTCGTGCACGCAAGCTGGAGCGCAAGCGCATGGAACGTGACGGCGCGAAATAAGCCGGTTATAGCATCGCTAACCTGACGGATCGGGGACGCCGATTCGTCGCAACGACCCCTGATGGGACTGCGAGGTGGGGGCCTCGCGGTGCTTTTCAGGGGTTTGTGGTACGATAACCGGAGGCTGCCATGTCCGTTACCCGCGTTCCCATTCCGCCGCTGGCCAAAGGCTCGCTGACCAAATTGTGGCTGGGCGTCGCTGCGGCCGTCGCGGTCGCGGGCGGAACCGCCTGGGCCGGCCTGCAGTCGGTGCCGCAATCGGCCGCGGGCTTCCTGTCGAGCAATGCCGACGAGCCGGGCGTGGTGACCACCGAAAGCGGCCTGCAGTTCAAGGAGCTGACCAAGGGCAGCGGTCCTTCGCCGACCGATGCCGATGTCACGCTGATCAACTATCAGGGCACGCTGATGGACGGCACGCCGTTCGATGCCAACCAGCGCGTGCCGATGCCGGTCGCCGGATCGATCCCGGGCTTTTCCGAGGCGCTCAAGAGGATGCAGCGCGGCGGCAAGTATCGCCTCTGGATCCCGCCCGAGCTGGGATATGGCGCCGAGGAGAAGAAGAACCCGCAGACCGGCGAGGTCGTGATCCCCGCCAACAGCCTGCTGGTGTTCGATGTCGACCTGATCGAGTTCATCCCCGAAGCCCAGCTGCGCGCGATGCAGCAGCAGCTGCAAGGCCAGGGTGCCCCGGGTGGCCCTCCGGGCGCTCCGCCTCCGGGCATGCCGGGCAACTGATCCGCAAACGAGAAAAGCCCGGTGGCGACACCGGGCTTTTTCTTTGGCTTGTGGCCTCAGGGTCAGACGCCTTCGGGCGGCACCGGCTCGAACGCGGCGGCCATGTCCTTGAACCATTGCGGAACCGGCACGGGGCGGCGCGTCGCGATCGCGAAATGGACATAGCTGATGGTCACCACGGTGAGCAGTTCGTCGCCGCGGAAGATCGCGCACTCGCTGGTGAGCGAGCTCGACCCGATGCGCTTGAGCCGCACCGCGAGATCGATGATGTCGTCGGCCACCGCGCTGCCGCGGAAATCGACCTCGGCGTGGCGCACCATCATGTCGTGATCGGGGCCGAACAGATTGAAGCCGATGCTCTCGGGCTTGCCGCTCGCGAGGTTGAGCGCGCGAAAATATTCGGTGATGCCGATATCGGCGTACATCAGATAGTTCGCGTTGAAGACGATATTCTGCATATCGACCTCGTGATAATGCACGCGCTTGGGCGCGATGCTGCGATAATGGGCGCGGATGGGCGCGTCCGTCATGCTGTTCCCCTCTCTTGTTGTCGTTCCGGATCGTGCGATCCGCATACACAATGCTCACCACAAAAAAAGGGGGGCACGAAGCCCCCCGATTTCCCTGTTTTCAACCGGTTGGGTCTTGCGCCAACCTGATTGCGACCAAGCCCGGTCAAACCGTGAATGGATCAGAACTTGAAGCGGACCGAACCGCCATAGGTGCGCGGCAGGCTCGGGTAGCCCGAGATGCTCCCGCTCTGGGCAACCGAGTCGAACACGGTCGAGATATAGCGGTCGTCGAGCAGGTTGCGCGCCCATGCGGTCAGTTCGAGGCCGTTGGTCAGTTCGAGCGTGGCCGAGACGTTGACCAGGTCAGTCTGGCGGCGGAACTGGCGGGCAATGTCCAGCGCGGGCTGGAAGTTGCGCGTGCCGTTGGCGTTGGTGACGATGAAGCCCGGCAGACCTTCGGCGATCTGAACGTCGCTTTCATAAGCATAGTCGCCGCGCACCGTGAACTTGGTGCCGCCCGCGAACTCATAGGTGTAAGAACCACCCATCGATGCCGACAGGGCAGGGATGCCCGCCGGGGTCGCACCCGAAAGGTCGCCCACGGCCGAGTTGACGAAGCTGTCGTACTTCGGATCGAGATAGGTGAAGGCGACGAACAGGTTGAGGCCATCGGTCGGACGGACGGTGCCGTCGAACTCGATACCAAAGGTCGACTGCTTGCCCGCATTGGCGAGCGCGAAGCCGGTGCCGGTGAACACGTTGCTCTGGAAGCCCTTGATCGACTGCTTGAACACCGTGAGGTTGAACGCGACCAGCGGCCACTGCGCCTTGATGCCGGCTTCATAGACTTCCGATTCTTCGGGGCCTGCAAAGCGCGAACCGGTGGTCAGGTTCGGCAGCGCCAGGCCGGCGTTGCGGATCGGTGAAGCGGCAGGGTTGTTGACCGGCGAGCCCGGGATGAAGTCGCTCGGGAACGGACGGCTGTCACGCGACAGGTTGAACGAGGTCGCCTTGAAGCCGGTGGCATAGGTGGCGTAGATGTTCAGATTGTCGGTGATCTCGTAGTTCGCACGGATAGTGTACGAGAAATCGTCGTCCTTGGTCCGGCCGCTTTCCACCGCGTTGGGATAGTTGAGGAAGGGCGGCAGGAACTGCAGCGCGCGCAGGCCGAGCAGCGGATTGACCGCCGGGTTGGTATTGTTGGCGCGGGCAAAGGCGGCGGCTCCGGTCTGGATCTGCCCGAAAGCGGCGGGCTGGGCCGCAGCAAAGGCCGCGATCTGCGCCGCATTGGCCGGTCCGGGCAGGCGCAGTGCCTGGCCGACGGTGGTGGCGATGCCCTGCTGGGTGATCAGCGTGTTGCCGATGGCGACGAAATCGAGCGCCGAGAACGGATCGGTGCTGACGACGTTCGAGCGGACGCGCTTCTTGTCCTCGGTATAGTTGAAGCCGAAGGTGAAGGTCAGGCGATCGGTGGGCTTGAGGTCGAACTGACCGAACAGCGAGAACGCATCGTTGCCATAGGTGAAGTCGTCGAAAATGCCCTGGCCCTGGCGGAAGAAGGTGTTGTTGGGCACGCCCAGCAGCGCTTCGACGCCCGATGCACCACCGACGGCGGGGCCGATCAGCGCGCTGGCATAGCCGCGGAAGTCGCGGCCGAAGAGCAGGTCGTTGGTGAACTTGATGTCTTCGTTGAAATAGAAGCCACCGACCAGGAAGTTCAGCGGACCGTCAAAGTCCGACGCGACGCGCAGTTCCTGCGTGAAGGTGTCGATCGAGGTGTTGGCAAGGTTCTGGCCGATCAGGTCGGCGCTGGTGAAGTCCGAATCCTGGTTGGTCTGCGACCGCACTTCGCGATAGGCGGTGATGCTGGTGAAGGTCAGCGCGCCGACGTTCCAGTCGCCCTGCAGCGATGCGCCATAATTCTCGATCTCGTTGGTCGAGGGGATGTTGTTGCGCACGCGATACGAGAACGGATCGGCGGCCTCGATCGGGCGGGCCTGGCCGCTGGCAGCGCGCAGCGCGGCGGTGATCAGCGGGTTCTCGCGAATATTGGCGGCAATACAGCAATTCTCGTCGATCTTGTCATAGTCGCCGATCAGGCGGAACGACAGGTCGGCGCTCGGCTCCCAGAGCAGCTGGCCGCGCACGCCCCAGCGGTCGCGGTTGTTGAACTTGATGCCGAGATTGAGGTCGCGCGCATAGCCGTCGCGCTTGTTGATGTTGCCGGCGAGGCTGAACGCCAGCGTCTCGCTGATCGGGCCGGTCACGTCGGCCTTGAGGATGCGGGCGTTGAAATTGCCATAGGTCGCTTCGACCTGGCCGCCGAATTCGAACTGCGGGCGCTCGGTGACGATGCTGATGATACCCGCCGAGGCGTTCTTGCCGAATAGGGTCGACTGCGGACCGCGCAGAACTTCGACGCGTTCGATATTGGGAAGGTCGCCGATCTGCGCGGCCGAGCGCGAGCGGTACACGCCGTCGATGAACACGCCGACCGACGGTTCGATGCCGGGGTTGTTCGCGCCGTTGCCGAAGCCGCGGATGATGAAGTTGGTGTTGGCCGAGCTCTGCAGCTGCGAGACGCGCAAGCTGGGGACCAGGGTCTGCAGGTCGATCAGGTCGCGGACCTGCGCGTCCTCGATGTCTTCGCCACTGGTCACCGAAACCGCGATCGGGATTTCCTGCAGCGTGGTTTCGCGCTTGGAGGCGGTCACGATGATGACGTTGCTGTCGGCGTTCTCGGCGTCCTGCGCGGCATCCTGCGCAAAGGCGGAGGCGGGCATGGCGAGCGTGCCGAGCGCTGCACCCGAAAGCAGGATCGTTTTCAGGCGGGTGTCGGTGATGGTCATTGGGTGTTCTCCCCTAATGTGGCTGACAAAACGGCCCTGTCCCCGGGCCTGATATGGCTTTGGACCGTCCTTATGACTGACACCCGACTGTCACAAACAAAAAGCTAGGAAACCCAAGCGAATCCGGCGCCTGCGTGACATTCTTGCAACGCAATTAACCGTTGCCGCGACGTCAATTGCACGCGGGGCAATTGTGCGTCGCAGCATTCCGCTTGCGTCAAGCGGTCAGTTCGCTCCAAATTGACGCGGACGTCAAACGATCGGGGCGCAGGCGGCCTCCAGCCAGACCAAGGCCTCGCCCTCGAGCTGCGGCGCGACAACATCGAGGACCCTGGCGTGATAGGCATCGAGCCAGGCGCGTTCGGCAGGGCTGAGCAGAGCAGGCTCGATGCAGTTGCGGTCGATCGGTGCAAAGGTCAGCGTCTCGAAGCCGAGCATGTCGAGCTCCGCACCCTCGATCTCGAGCGGCTCGACCAGCACTAGGTTCTCGATGCGGATGCCGAATTCGCCCGCCTTGTAATAGCCGGGCTCGTTCGAGCAGATCATACCGGGGCGCAGCGGCTCGCCCTGGCCGCCGAACGCGGCGATGCCCTTCGTGCACCGCCAGGAAGCTGCCGACGCCATGCCCGGTGCCGTGCGCATAATCGACGCCATCGGCCCAGAGGAACTGCCGCGCCAGCGTATCGAGCTGGCCGCCGGTGGTCCCCTTGGGGAAGCGGATGGTGGCGAGCGCGATATGGCCCTTGAGCACCTGGGTGAAGCGACGCTTCATCTCAGCCGTGGGGGTGCCGATGGCGATGGTGCGCGTGATGTCGGTGGTGCCGTCGAGATACTGGCCGCCGGAATCGACCAGATACAGGCTGTCCATCACGATCGGCAGGTTGGTCTCCTCGCTGACTCGGTAATGGCAGATCGCGCCGTTCGACGACGCGCCCGAGATGGTGTCGAACGAGGTGTCGATCAGCTTGCCGGTCGCTTCGCGGAACTCGAGCAGCTTGGCGGCGGCCGAGAGCTCGGTCTCGCCGCCCGCGGGTCCTGCGATCGAGAGCCAGTGCAGGAAGCGGCTCACCGCAGCACCGTCGCGGGCCTGCGCGGCGCGATGGCCTTCGATCTCGGTCTGGTTCTTCATTGCGCGCGGCAGCACGCTCGGGTCGCGCTTCGCCACGATCCTTGCGCCGGCGACTTCGAGCCGGGCAAAGATCGCCGCGACCGCGCGTTCGGGGTCGACCGCGACCGCCTTGCCGCTCAGCGCGTCGAGGCCCTGGGGAAAATCGTCATAACCGTGCAGCGCGACCTGGTTGCCCAGATGCGCGCGCAGATCGTCGGTCACCTTTTCGGGCGCGACATACAGGTCGGCGCTGCCATCCTGGTGCACCACGCCATAGGAGAGCGTCACCGGCGTATGCGTGACGTCGCAGCCGCGCA
Organism: Blastomonas sp. UPD001; assembly: GCF_003426715.1. NCBI lineage: Bacteria > Pseudomonadati > Pseudomonadota > Alphaproteobacteria > Sphingomonadales > Blastomonadaceae > Blastomonas > Blastomonas sp. UPD001. The sequence goes on along the minus strand of NZ_QKVT01000001.1, from coordinate 933,314 downwards.
CGTTGAACAGCCAGGCGACCGAATCGAGCGCGGTGATGACGGCGGCGTCGAGCTTCTCGTCGGCCAGCCAGGCTGCGACATCGGCGCGCTTTTCGGCCGAATCCTTGCCCGCATGTTCGAGCGCATGCGGCTTCATGATCGCATCGGGGCGCGCGGGCTGGTCGTGCCACACCGCGTCGACCGGATTGCTGCTGACTTCCCTGAGCGTCGCGCCGACCTTCGCCAGCTTCGCGTTCGCCTGTTTCACCCAGTCGCGCGTGTGCAGCCAGGCGTCATAGCCGATCACCGCACCCTCGGGCGCGTGCTCGCCCAACCAGTCGGCGACCGATTGCTGCGCGGTGCCGACATATTCGAACAGGCGACCATCGACCTGATCGCGCACTTGGATCGTATAGCGTCCGTCGACGAAAATCGCCGCCCGGTCGGACAGCACCACCGCGCTGCCCGCTGATCCGCCAAAACCGGTGAGCCATTCCAGCCGCTGTGCATAAGCGCCGATATATTCGCTCATATGCTCGTCGCAGATGGGAACGACAAATCCGGTGAGGCCCTGGCGCTTCAGTTCGTCGCGCAGCGCCGCGAGGCGGGCTTCATGGGTGGACATCAGCATGGCGGGGTATCAACTCCTTGCAAAAGCGGTTGGGCGGCAAGATAGAGATAATCCGCAGCCAGCGCCAGTCTGGCTCGGCCCGCGGAATGTCCTGTCTCGAACACGTTCGAAGGGAAACGTTCATGCCGATTCGACTGCGCTTGTCCTCTGCCGTCGCCGGAGCCGCCCTGATGGCAGCTTTGGCGATATCCTCTTCTGCTTCCGCCAACGAAAGTGCATCCATGCCCGAAACGTCCCAGCCGCCGATCGCCGAGCAGCGGCCCTATAGCTACGAACGCCATGGCGTGACCGTCGAGGACCCGTGGCACTGGCTGCGCGACCAAGGCTATCCCAAGGTCGATGATGCCGATGTGCTGGCCCATCTCGAAGCCGAGAACCGCTGGTTCGAGGCGGCCATGAAACCGCATCAGGCGCTGACCGACGCGCTGTTCGAGGAGATGAAGGGGCGGATCAAGGAGGATGACAGCTCGGTTCCGCAAAAGGACGGCGACTGGCTCTACTGGGTCGAGTACGACAAGGGCGCGCAGTACAAGAAATGGTATCGCAAGCCCGTCGCGGGCGGCGAGAAGCAGCTGATCCTAGACGAGACCGAACTGGCCAGCGGCAAGGACTATTTCCGCCTGGGGGCGTTCTCGGTCAGCCCCGATGGCAGGCTGCTCGCCTATTCGGTCGACGATAACGGGTCGGAGCGGTTCGAGGCGCGGTTCAAGGACCTGACAACGGGCACCATCCTGCCCGATGTCATCCCCGGCACGCTCTCGAGCCTGGTCTGGACCGCCGACGGCAAGGCGCTGGTCTATGGCCTGGCCAACGAGAACTGGCGCACCAACAATGCCCATCTCCACTATCTCGGGCAGCCGACGACGAACGACATATTGCTCTACAAGGAGGCCGACGAAGGTTTCCGCGTCGATGTCGGCATGACCTCGAACGAGAAATACATCGTCATCGCCACTGGCGACAACGAGACCAGCGAGATCCGCCTGCTGCCCGCAGACAATCCGCTGCTCGAGCCGATCCTGGTCAGCCCGCGCAAGAAGGGCCGCGAATATGATGTCGAGGAGCGCGACGGCACGCTGTTCATCCATACCAATGACGAGCATGTGAATTTCCGCCTCGCCACCGCGAGCATCGACAATCCGGGCGAATGGACCACGCTCATCCCCGGCAGCGACGATTTCTACATGACCGACATGAACGCCTTCAAGGATTTCTATGTCATCGAGGGGCGACGGAACGGCCTCGACCAGATCGAGATCCGCGACTACGCGAACCCCGCCAAGGTCCAGCCGATCACCTTTCCCGAAGCGAGCTATTCCGCGTCCTTGGGCGACAATCCCGAATGGGACATGCAGGTGCTGCGCCTCACCTATGAATCGATGGTCACGCCCGACACGGTGTACGACTATGACGTCGCGACGCAGAAGCTGACCGTGCTCAAGGTGCAGGAGGTGCCGTCGGGCTATAACGCCGCCGATTACGAGACCGAGCGGCTGATGATCGCCGCGCGCGACGGGACGCAGGTGCCGGTCTCGATCATCTACCGCAAGGGTTTCAGGAAGGACGGCAGCGCGCCGCTGCACCTCTATGCCTATGGCGCCTATGGCTATGCGGTGCCGCCGAGCTTCTCCGTGACCCGGCTCAGCCTGGTCGATCGCGGCTTTGCCTATGCCATCGCGCATATCCGCGGCGGCGACGATCTGGGGCGCAAATGGTATCTCGACGGCAAGCTGACCAAGCGGACCAACACGTTCAACGATTTCGTCGATGTCGCCAGAGGCCTGATCGCCAAGGGGTACACCTCGAAGGGCAAGGTGACCGCGAGCGGCGGCTCGGCGGGCGGCGAGCTGATGGGCGTGGTCGTGAACACCGATCCGGACCTGTGGGGCGCGGTCGTCGCGCATGTGCCGTTCGTCGACGTGGTCAGCACGATGCTCGACGAGAGCCTGCCGCTGACCCCGGGCGAATGGCCCGAATGGGGCAATCCGATCACCGACAAGGCGGCGTTCGAGCTGCTGCGATCGTACAGCCCCTATGACAATGTGAAGCGCCAGGCTTATCCGCCGCTGCTGGTGACGGCGGGGCTCAACGATCCGCGTGTGACCTATTGGGAGCCCGCCAAATGGGTGGCGAAGCTGCGCGTCACCAAGACCGACGACAACGTGCTGCTGCTCAAGACCAATATGGGCGCGGGCCATGGCGGCAAGTCGGGCCGGTTCGATTCGCTCAAGGAAACGGCCGAGGAGTTCGCCTTCATCCTCTGGCAGATGGGCATGGCGGGCAAATAGGCGGGTCGAGGCCGGGGCAGGGCGGCCCGGCCCGGCCCCGGTGTCCGCTCAGCGGCAGGGGCCGAGCTGTTCCAGCACGAAATTATAGTCGCGCCGCGCCAGGTCGTTGTCGGCGGGCGTGTCCGAAACGAGCACCCGCGCCGGGATCTCGCGCGGCAGGAAGCAGGCGAGGCGATACCAGAGCAGCGAATTGCGCCGGGGCGGGGCGGCGGCCTCGTCGACGATCTCGGTCAGCGATACCGCCCAGCGCGCGGCCAGGCCGGGGCGGCGCAGCACCGTGATCGACACCGGGTCG
>NZ_QKVT01000001.1:925855-930021 GCF_003426715.1 Blastomonas sp. UPD001 | reverse complement strand
AAACACCTGCGTCTCGCCTTCGCCCTGCAGATTGCCGCGAACGTGCAGCGCCTCGCGGATGCCCTTGATCGCGGGCGGCGCGCCCGGGCTGACCAGTTCGGTGACGATCGTGCGCACGCGCTGCTCGGTGGCCTGCGTCCAGGCGATCTGCGCGTCCTTCGATACCAGCTGGATTTCCCCGGCGCGCGTTCCGGGGCGCGCGAACAGCAGGAACTGCTGCTTCCGGAGCTTGGGAACCTTGCCCCGGGCGTCGCGCGGCACGTCGACCAGATACCGAATCGATTCGCTGACGCCCTGTCTGCCGCGAATGAGATTCAATACCTGCGCCTCGACAAACAGCCGTGCCATACCGGGAGCGACGTCGGGCGCGCGCTCCGGATCGACCACCGTGGTCTTCTTCACCTCCACCCGCAGCACCTGCGGCGCGGCATCGGCGAGCCTTGCAAGAGCGACATAGCCGGGTCCCTCCGTTTCGGATGAAACCTGTGCATTCGCGCCGTATACGATAGGAAAACCGCCACTAATTGCGATGGTTAAGGCCGTGGCGGCGGCAAGCGAGTTGAGCGCGTGCGGCATGGGGGAGACTCCTCGTTTTCGCTGTGCGGAAAGGCGGCTGTCGGGGCTCAAAGGTTAATTCAAACTGAATCCATTTAAGCGATTGCCTGCTGATAAGTTGCGCGTTAAATCCCCTTTCGGGCAAGAGAAAAACAAACCAGAGGCTGGAACACAGCGGGGGAGCGGGAAGCAAGCCGGAAGGGTTGCGTTCCGCAACTTGCATGTTCCATGCACCAGCCGCGGTCATCGGCTGGTTTGTCCGGGTGTCGTGGATTGCAATGTCGGCGCTCCCCGGATGACGGGTTTCACTAGGGTAAGGAGCGTCGTTTCTGAATGGCCTATGCTGATCAACAGGCAAGCGGAAACAAGATAGTTTCCCTCGTTATCGTGGCATTGATCCACATCGTGGTCATCTATGCCCTGGTAACAGGACTTGCATATAGTGCGGTCAAGACGGTCGCAGAGAAGCTGAACGTCGTTGACGTAGAGGAAGAGGTGATCGAGCCGGAAGAGCCGCCGCCACCTCCGCCGGACCAGCCGATCACGCCGCCGCCGGTCGTAACGCCGCCGCCGATCGTTCGGACGCCGCCAACCACGGCGCCGGTCATCACCACCACCAACACTCCGCCGCCGGTGTTTACGCCGACGCCGATCGTGGCTCCCCCGCCACCGCCACCCGCTGCGCCGCCGCCGCCTTCCAAGGCTTCGGGTGCACAGCCGCGCGGTAATCCGGGAAGCTGGGCAACCCCCAACGATTACCCCGCTCGCGCTCTTCGTGAAGAGCGTGCCGGCACCACCCGGTTCCGCGTGACCATCGGCCCCGATGGCCGTGTCACCGACTGCCAGGTGACCGGTTCGAGCGGACATGCCGATCTTGACGAGGCGACCTGCAAGAACGTGACCCGCCGGGCGCGCTTCAAGCCGGCACTCGACCAGGCAGGTAATCCGATCTCGGACACCTATTCGAACGCGGTTCGCTGGGAAATTCCGAAGTAACTTTGGACTGGATGCCGCTCCGGCGGATTGGGTTTTGGTTCTAGACGCACCGGATTTTTGGACGGCGCTCTATCTATTTTCTGAGAGGAAGTTTTGATGTTGATTGAAATGCTGGCTGCGGCTGCAGGTGAAGCGCCGAAAAACGCTTTCGGTTTCGCGGAAGCTCTGGAGCAGGGCGGTGTCATCGCTTACGCCACCGTCGTTATCCTGGGTATCATGTCGTTCGGTTCGTTCTTCATCCTGTTCACCAAGCTGTTCGAACAGCAGAAGGTGCTTTCGCAGGGTGCCAAGGTTCGTGAAACCTTCTGGCGCGCTGGCAGCATGAAGGAAGGCGCCAACAAGCTGGAAAAGAACAGCGCCTATCGTCAGATCGTCGACGACGGCCTGAAGGCACAGGAAGAGCATGCCAAGCTGACCGATCCGGTCGAAGCGCATGACTGGCTGCACGGTTCGCTGAGCCGTTCGGAAGCTGCCATCAACGCCAAGCTGGCTGGTGGTCTGCCGTTCCTGGCAACCGTGGGCGCGACCTCGCCGTTCATCGGTCTGTTCGGTACCGTTATCGGTATCTACCGCGCACTGATCAAGATCGGCATCGCCGGTCAGGCATCGATCGACCAGGTCGCCGGCCCCGTCGGTGAAGCTCTGATCATGACCGCACTGGGTCTGGGCGTGGCCGTTCCCGCCGTGCTTGCCTATAACTGGCTGCAGGCTCGCAACAAGCTGATCGCTGCTCAGCTCAGCGCCTTCTCGACCGATGTTCTGGGCTACATGGCTTCGAACGGCGCTGTGGTCCCGGCGACCAAGGCTCCGGCTGCTCCGGCTGCCAAGCCCGCCGCTCCGGCCGCCGCACCGATCAAGAAGTAATCCGGCATCGGGCAGGGATGCGGGCCAGCCTTTTCGGGCGCCGCATCCCTCCCGCGCAGCCTGGCCCTGATTTGCCAGCGCTGCATCGGATAGACTGGCCGTTCGCAGGTTCGCCTGCCCGGCCAGTGGCACAGCCACCGCTCCCCGGAGAATGTGGCATGACAGAATAGGATTTGTTGCGATGGCAATGAGCGTTGGAGACGCCGGCGGCGAAGAGAAGCCGATGTCGGACATCAACACCACGCCCCTTGTGGACGTGATGCTGGTGCTTCTCATCATCTTCCTGATCGCGATTCCGGTCGTGATCCAGACGGTGGATGATCTGGAAATCCCGGTCGTCGAATTCGAACCGACCGAGACGAAGAACGAAAACATCCTGCTTTCGGTTTCCTCGACTGACGCCAATGGCCTCAGCCCCGGTGACGAAGGCTTTGCGGGCGCAAGCCCGAACGGCGAATGCCGCGTGTACGTGAACGTGACGCCGGTCGACAATGCCGAGCTTCAGGAACTCGCTGTGAAGCGCCTGGAATCGATCATTGAAAATGCCGGTGGCGTGGAGAACCTGAAGGAAGAAGATCTTCCCGAAGTGCACATCCGCGGCGATGTCAACGCACCCTATCGGTGCATCGGCGGCGCCATCTTCACCGTGCAGCGCGCCGGTTTCGCCAAGGTGGGCTTCATTTCGTCGCCCATCGCGCTGGTCGAAGCAGGTTGAGCGCTTCGCTGCGCAAACAGGAATTGGAGTAGCTTGATATGGCAATGAGTGGCGGCAAGGACGATGGCGAGCCGATGATGGAGATGAACACGACGCCGTTGATCGACGTCATGCTCGTGCTCCTCATCATGTTCATCATCACCATCCCGGTCCAGACCCATGCGGTGAAGATCGACCTGCCGGTCGATAGCCAGACCCCGCCTGACGTTCAGATCGAACCGGTCAAGAACAAGCTGACCATCGACACCAACGATACCATTGCCTGGAACGGCACCCCGGTATCGCAGGGACAGCTGGCCGGCATTCTGGCGCAGACCCGCAACATGGATCCGGAACCCGAACTGCAGTTCCAGCCGGATGCCCGTTCGCGCTATCAGATCACCGACGAGGTCCTCGCCGTGATCAAGCGCAGCGGCGTGACCAAGCTGGGCTTTGTGGGTAACGAACAGTACGGCACCTTCCAGAAGCCGCCGGGCCAGTAAGCGTCCGGCAGCCTCGGGGCTGACACAGAAAAGGGCGGCGTAGCGATACGCCGCCCTTTTTCTTTGCCCGCGTCCGGCGGATCAGCTGCTGCGCTGGCGGTCCGAAAGCTGACGCAGAGTGGCGAGCGCGTCGCGCAGCGCGGCGTCCATATCGTCGTCGGTCGCGCCAGCAGCCGGCGCTTCATCCGACGGCGTGTCGATCGCGGCAGGTTCATGCGCGGTCGCGTTATCGGCGATCGGCTCTTCGCCATGGTCTGGCAGCGCCGGCGGAAGATAGTCGACCTCTTCATCCCAGAGCGGCTGCGAACGAAAGCTGGCGGCTTCGCCATCGGTGTCCGCCGCGTGCAATTCGGCTTCGACGGGTTCGCCAGCTGCGATGCCCTGGTCATCGAACCGCGGCACGTCGCCCAGTCGCAGACGGAAGGGCCCACCGGCCTCGCTCGTATCGGAGGCGGCGACCGGCGGCTTGCCGAGCGCAAAGACCTGGGCACTGGCTTCGGCCACCGATGCTGCCGAGCGACCGGTCTGCGCCTCGCGACGCCGCCGCGCCAGGC
>NZ_QKVT01000001.1:895282-925755 GCF_003426715.1 Blastomonas sp. UPD001 | reverse complement strand
TGGCAGATTCAAATCCCATATCGTCGCTCTCCGCACGCGGCAGCAGCGCCACCAGCGCTCCTGCGGTCAGTGTGCCAATGCCCGCGCTCAGCGCCAGCCTGGCGGTATCGCCTAGCGGCGGGGCAGCCGCGGGCAGCAGTTCGGCTATGCCATAGGCGGTGACAAAGCCCTCGATGGCATTCATCGGGATGAAGCTGCTGCCGAACGCGGCGGCCACGCCCCCGCCCAGCGCAATCGCGGCGGGATGGCGCGACAGGACGCTCGACCGGGCATCGCCGGTGCCATCCTGTTCATCCGCTTGCGGTGTCGCCATGCTGCTAAAACCCTGGTGCCATCGTCATCAGGCCGCGCTGGAAATGCGCCTGCCCATGGTCCGTTCTAGCATGTGTTGGTAAACGGGTTGATAACGCTGAACATTTCGCGCCCAGTTTCGCTCTTCCGCGACAAAGTGACGCGCGGTGGCGCGGCGTTCGTCCCAGCTGTCGCGCCCGGCGATCAGCCCGGCCAGCGCCTCGGCCATGGCAGGGGGATTGTCGGGTGCGAACAATGTGCCGGTGACGCCATCGGTAATCAGTTCGCGGTGCCCACCGACATTGGAGGCAGCAACCAGCCGTCCCTGCGCCATCGCCTCGAGTGGCTTCAGCGGCGTGACGGTTTCGGTGAGCCGCATCGCCTTGCGAGGGTATACCAGGATGTCGGTGAGGCTGTAATAGTGCTCGACCTCCGAATGCGGCACGCGCCCGACAAAGCGGATGGCGTGCGCGGCGGGCGAGCGTTCCGCCTGGGCGCGCAGCTCGGCCTCGGCAGGGCCGCCGCCCACCAGCAGCAGCCCGATGTCGGGATCGCGCGCGATCAGCAGCGGCATCGCGGCGATCAGATCGTCCAGCCCCTCATAGGGATAGAAGCTGCCGATGAAGCCGAGCACCGTCTTGCCGGTCAGCCCCAGCGCCTCGGCGCGCGCGGGATCGGCAGGCACGGGCGTCCCGAACAGCTCCATGTCCACGCCATTGGGCGAGACCATGATCTTGTCCCCAGGAAAGCCGCGCGAGATCAGGTCGTCGCGTAAGCCTTCACAGATCACCGCCACCGCATCCGCCTGCGCGACCGCGCGGTTTTCCATCTGGCGGGTGAGCCAGTATTTGGCGGAGGTCTCGCTGCCGGTACCGTTGCCGACCGCCGCATCCTCCCAGAAGGCGCGGATTTCATAGAGCACCGGCAGGCCCAGCCGCCGCCCGGCGCGGATCGCGGCAAGGCCGTTCAGCGCGGGCGAGTGCGCGTGCAGGATATCGGGCTTCCAGATCGCCGCCGTCGCCTCGGTCGCGCGGGCGAGCGCCGCGATATCGCGCCATTCACGCAGCCCTGGCGGCCCCGAAACCGGCTCCATCGTCCGATGAAAGGTCAGGCCGTCATGCTGCTCGACCGCCTCGATTTTCGAGCCGGCGGGCAGCGAGGCCTGATGCCGGACGCTGGTCACGCCGCGCACCTCCAGCCCGGCGCGCTGCTGTGCGGTCAGGATCGCGCGCGTGCGGAAACTGTAGCCGCTGTGGAGCGGCAGGCTATGGTCAAGAACGTGCAAGATCCGGGTCATGGCGCGCCTGCCTATGGCGCAAAAGGATTAACGCCGCGTCAACCCATTGCGCTTATGGCTGTAAACCGCAAGCCGACTGATGCATGGTCGGCGCGTCACACGTTCTGGGCAGGGCCGCGGGTTCATGGTCGACAATTTTGCCATTGCGATCTCGCACCTGCTGGTGGCGCTTGCCGCCTGGCGCCTGGTCTGGCGCGCCGATCTGGACAGGGAAGACCCGCCCGAAAAGGACAAGACCGGTAGCGGCTTCTTCCAGCGGACGGTTCGTCCGGGGCAAGGGGACGGCACCGATGCGTGACCTTGCCTTTGTCGGCTTCCTGATGGCGTTCCTGGCATTGGGCTTCAAGCGGCCGTTCATCTTCGTCCTCGCCTATGCCTATGTCGATATCGTCGCGCCGCAGCGCCTGTCCTACTGGATGCTCAATGCGGTGCCGGTGTCGCTGATCGTCTTCGGCCTGGCGTTCCTGGGCTGGCTGATTGCCGACGACAAGAAGGACGTGCGCGTCTCGTTCCGCCAGGGCGTGATGCTGCTGCTCTTCATGTGGTGCGCCTATACGACGCGCACGGCAGACTTCCCGATCGACGCGCAGGGCAAATGGGAATGGGTGTGGAAGGCACTGGTCTTCGCGATGTTCCTGCCGCTGACGCTGCGCACCAAACTGCGCATCGAGGCCCTGGGGCTGATGATGGTGCTGTGCGCCAGTTCGATCATCATCACCGGCGGTATCAAGACGCTTGTCTCGGGCGGCGGCTATGGCGTGATGCAACTGCTGATCTCCGACAATAGCGGGCTCTACGAAGGGTCGATCATCTCGACCGTCGCGATCTGCATCATCCCGCTGATCCTGTGGCTGGCCAATTACGGCACGATCTTTCCGCCCGACTGGCGGGTGAAGACCTTTGCCTATGCGCTGATCTTCGCCTGCCTGCTGATCCCGGTGGGGACCCAGGCGCGCACGGGGCTGGTGTGCATCGGCGTGCTTGCCGTGCTGATGCTGCGCTTCGTCAGATACCGCTTCCTCTATGCCGGGCTGGCGGCCGCGCTCGCGGTGGCGGCGGTGCCGTTCCTGCCGGCGAGCTTTACCGATCGCATGGCGACGATCGGCGAGTACAAGGCCGACCAGAGTGCCTCGACACGCGTCGCGGTCTGGGCCTGGACCTGGAAATATGTACAGCAGAACCCGATGGGCGGTGGCTTCGAGGCGTATCTGCAGAACAAGGTGAAGTTCGATACCGTCGCCGCCAAGGGCGATGGCCCCAACACGCAGATCGAGAAACAGGAAATCACCGACAAGGGCCGCGCCTATCATTCGAGCTATTTCGAGATGCTGGGCGAACAGGGCTTTCTGGGCCTCTTTCTCTGGCTGATCATCCATTTCGGCGGGGTCGTCCGGATGGAGATCATCCAGCGCATCTATCGCAAGCGAAACCGCGAGGACGAGAAATGGGTGGTCCCGCTGGCGCTCGCGCTGCAGAACGGCCAGATCATCTTCATGGTCGGCTCGGCCTTTGTCGGCATCGCCTTCCAGCCGTTCGTCTACATGCTCATCGCGATGCAGATCGGGCTCGACACCTATCTGGCGCGTCGTCGCAAGGAAGCCGCCTTTCGTCCGCTGATCGACGGTCGCACCGCGCCGAAACTTGCCTAATGCCCGCGTGAACCCTAACTCGGCGGGATGACGACGAAAAAGACCGCAGAGCCTTCCCCCGTCCTGCCTGAACCGATCACGGCCGCGAATGTCGAGCAGAAGCTGACCAGCCTGTGGAACTGGATCAGCGACCATGCCGTGGAAATCGCGATCGCGGTCGGCGTCGGCACCGCGATCTATCTGGCGCTCGCCTATCTTCAGCGCCATGCCCGTATTTATGCCGAAAAGCAGCCCGACCGGCTGTCGCTCGCCGCGATCATCGGGCGGACGCTGTCCAAGACCAAGCAATATTTCCTGATCATGGTCGCCGCGCGGCTGGTGGTGGGCTTCTCCGAAGCGCCCGACGGCATCGTCAGGGTGGTGACCTTCCTGTTCACCGTCGCAGCGGTGTTCCAGGTGGCGATCTGGGCGCGCGAGATCATCCTGGGGATGATCGAGCGCCGCGCTTCGGGCAGCGACGATGCGGGCAGCGAAACGCTGGCCAATGCGATGTCGCTGATCCGGTTGCTGGTCACGGTGGTGCTGTTCGCCATCGCCGCCATCATGGTGCTCGACAATCTGGGCGTGAACGTCACCGGCCTGATCGCGGGCCTCGGCATCGGCGGTATCGCCATCGGTCTTGCCGCGCAGGGGATATTCTCGGATTTGTTCGCGGCGCTCTCGATCATCTTCGATAAGCCGTTCAAGCGCGGCGAGACGATCGGCTTTGATACCACCACCGCCACGGTCGAGAAGATCGGGCTGAAAAGCGCGCGTCTGCGGTCGGTCAATGGCGAGGAGATCATCATCTCGAACACCAATCTGCTCGGCAAGCAGATCATCAACTACACGCGGCTCAACCGGCGGCGGACGCGCTATCGCATCGGGCTGATCTATCAGACCGCGCCCGACCGCGCGCGGCTCGTCCCCGGCATGCTGCGCAAGATTGTCGAGCAGGCAGGCGGCATCTTCATCCGCAGCGGTTTTGTCGGCTTCGGTGCCAGCTCGATCGATTTCGAGCTCGATTTCGACGTGATGAGCGCCGATTTCGAGGTGGTGTTCGAAACGCGGCACCGGATCGGCATCGCCATTCTCGAGCGGTTCAATGCCGAGAAGCTCGAATTCGCCTATCCGACGCAGACGTCGTTCACCGCCGCGCCCGATGGTCGGCTGGTCATGCCCTATCCCGAGGGTGGGTATCAGGTGACGATGCAGGAACACGAGTGATCCTGCGCCCGAGTCGGCGGGGCAGAGTTCGCTTTCCGTTTCCGTAAACTGCGTTGCATCGCCCGCTTGCCGTAGCGGCGCGCAGTCTGGCCTTGTATGGCTGGCGGAAAAGCGCCAAAAGACGCGCATTCCATGGCATGGCGTGGCGGCAGGACTCACGCCCGAACAGCGACAGGAGAGCAGGAATGAGCGCAATTTCCCCGCAGGAAATGAAGGGCATGGTCGGCCAGAATCTGGGCACCTCGGAATGGCTGCTGGTCGATCAGGACATGATCAACAAGTTCGCCGATGCGACCGGCGACCACCAGTTCATTCACGTGAACGAGGAAATGGCCAAGATGACGCCGTTCGGCGGCACCATCGCGCACGGCTTTCTCACGCTGTCGCTGTTCCCGGTGCTGATGGCCAAGTCGGACTGCCCGCGCGTCGAGGGCGTGAAGATGGGCGTCAACTATGGCGGCAACAAGGTGCGCTTCCTGGCGCCGGTGCGCTCGGGCAAGCGCGTGCGCGGCCATTTCAAGCTGCTCGAACTCGAGGAGAAGCGCCCCGGCCAGTGGCAGCAGACGCTCGAATTCACGGTCGAGATCGAGGGCGAGGACAAGCCCGCGGTGATGGCCGAATGGATCAGCCAGTTTTTCGTGTGACCCGTTTCCGCTCGTCATCGAACAGGGGCGAGCCTTTGAAGGAGAATTTCCATGCGTGATGCAGTCATCGTTTCCACCGCCCGCACGCCGATCGGCAAGGCCTATCGCGGCGGCTTCAACGCCACCCCGTCGCCGACGCTTGCCGCGCACTCGATCCGCGCCGCCGTCGAACGCGCCGGTATCGAGGGTGCCGAGGTCGACGACGTGGTGATGGGTGCGGCGCTCCAGCAGGGCGTGCAGCACACCATCGGCCGAACCGCCGCGCTGCGTGCCGGTCTGCCCGTCACCGTCGCGGGCATGTCGATCGACCGTCAGTGTTCGTCGGGCGTGATGTCGATCGCGACCGCCGCCAAGCAGATCATCGTCGACCGCATGGACGTTGTCGTCGCAGGCGGCGTCGAATCGATCTCGATGGTGCAGACCCCCGAAATGCGCGTCGGCCCCGATCCGGAGCTGCTGGCGATGCACAAGGACATCTACATGCCGATGCTGCAGACCGCCGAAACGGTCGCTGCGCGCTACAATATCAGCCGCGATCGCCAGGACGAATATGCCTATCGCTCGCAGATGCGCACCGCTGCCGCGCAGGCTGCCGGCAAGTTCGACGACGAGATCGTGCCCGTGAAGGCGAAGATGGCGTTCAAGAACAAGGAAACCGGCGAGGTCACGATGACCGATGTCGAGGTAACCAAGGACGAGGGCAACCGCGCCGACACCACGCTTGAGGGGCTGAAGGGCCTGCAGCCGGTCATGGGCCCGGGCATGAACATCACCGCGGGCAATGCCAGCCAGCTGTCCGACGGTGCCTCGTCGGCGGTGCTGATGGAAGCCAAGCTCGCCGAGCAGAAGGGCCTGCAGCCGCTGGGCCGTTATGTCGGGATGGCCGTGGCCGGCACCGAGCCCGACGAGATGGGCATCGGCCCCGTGTTCGCCGTGCCGCAGCTGCTCAAGCGCTTCGGCCTGAAGATGGACGATATCGGTCTGTGGGAGCTCAACGAGGCGTTCGCGGTGCAGGTGCTGTACTGCCAGGACGTGCTCGGCATTCCTGACGAGCTGCTCAACGTCAATGGCGGCTCGATCTCGATCGGTCACCCCTATGGCATGACCGGCGCACGCTGCACGGGCCATGCACTGATCGAAGGCAAGCGTCGCGGCGCCAAATATGTCGTCGTGACCATGTGCGTCGGCGGCGGCATGGGCGCTGCGGGCCTGTTCGAGGTCTTCTGATCGCCGTTCTGGCCGACCCGCCCTGGCAGCGATGCCGGGGCGGGTTCTTCTTTGCGAGCGGCTGGTGCCGGCCATGGGAACGCGCGTCGCGGTCCGTCGTATCCTTTGTACCCGTTACAGGAGCACGATATGACCCCCGACACCCCCCATGCTTCCACCGAAGATACCTATGAGGCGCTCGATGCGTTCTGGAGCGCGCTGGAGAGCAGCCCGTTCCTGATGCTCGGCCTGCCAGCCCAGGTCGCGCACAGCATGCCGATGACCGCGCAGTTCGACGGCCGTCACGGCCCGATCTGGTTCTACGGATCGCGTTCGAGCCGACTGACCGAGGGCCTGACCTCGACCAACGATGCCATGGCGCAATATGTCGGCGAAGGGCACAAGCTGTTCGCGTGCATCTCGGGCATGCTCACCATCGACAACGATCCGGCGATCATCGACAAGTTCTGGTCGAACTCGGTCGAGGCCTGGTACGATCAGGGCAAGAACGATCCCGATCTGGTGATGCTGCGCTTTGATCCCAGCCATATCGAAATCTGGCAGGCGGACATGACGCTGATGGGCAAGCTGAAAATGGCGTTCGGCGGCACGATGTCGGCCAAGGACCTCGAGGGCAAGCACGTCGAAACCGCGCTTTGACCCCGGAATTCCGCCGCCTGCCCATCGCGTCCGGGCGGGCGGCGGATTACTCCTGATCAGCCGAGGCTGATGATGCCGTTCTCGAACCGGAATCCGCCCGCGCGGTCCTTCTTGAGCAAAGCCGGGCCGTCGAGGTCCACCCAGTCGGCGGTCTGCGCAAGATGGAAGGCCGGACGGATGCCGAGGCTGGTCGAGAGCATGCAGCCGACCATCGTCTTCAGCCCGCGCGCCTTGGCCGCTTCGCTCAGACGCAGCGCCTCGGTCAGGCCGCCGGCCTTGTCGAGCTTGATGTTGACCGCCTGGAAGGTCGCCGCGACGCGATCGATATCCTCGGCGACATGGCAGCTCTCATCGGCGCAGAAGGGCAGGGCGCTTTCGACGCCTTCCAGATCCTCCTCGAACCCGGCCTCGACCGGCTGTTCGATCAGCTCGACCCCCAGCTTCTTGAGCGCGCCCGTCATCTCTTCCAGATCGACCTCTTCCCAGGCCTCGTTGGCATCGACGATCAGCCGCGCATCGGGGGCCCCGACGCGCACCGCGGCGACGCGCATCAGGTCATCGTCGCCATTGAGCTTCAGCTTTAGCAGCGGATAGCCCTTGGCCGCCGCCTTCTTGGCATCGGCCTTCATCACTTCGGGCTCGTTGAGCGAGATAGTATAGGCGGTGACCAGCGGCTTGGGCTGGGGCAGGCCTGCCAGCTGCCAGAGCGGCTTGCCGGTGGCCTTAACCTCGAGATCCCACAATGCGGCATCGAGCGCGTTGCGCGCTGCGCCTTCCATCATGGTCTTGAGCAGGTCCTCGCGCGTCAGCGGGCGGTTCTGCTTGGCGCGCATGTCGATGGCTTCGGCGCACAGGTCCGCAGTCTCGCCCTCGTAATAGATGGGCGTGCCTTCGCCGCAGCCGACATGCGTGCCGTCGGTGACCTCGCAATACACGACGTCGACATCGGTCTTGGCGCCGCGGCTGATGATGAAACTGCCGTCAACGGCAAAGCGCTCGACGCGCACGGTCTTCAACTTGATCATGCGCGCGGCGATAGGGGGCGGGGGCCGGGGCGGCAAGCCTGAAACGCCGCTCCCGGCCCATTCGTGCGATCAATTGTGGGTGGCAATCCACTCCTCGACGACCGGCGCAATCCGCTCGCGCCACTTGCTGCCGTTGAAAATGCCGTAATGGCCGACGCTTTCGGCCATCAGATATTTCTTCTTCGCCCTGGGCAGCTTCGGCGTCAGCGTCAGCGCGGCGCGAGTCTGGCCGAGGCCGCTGATATCGTCGCGTTCGCCTTCGATCGCCAGCAGCGCGATATCGGTGATCGCACCCGGGTCGATCCGCTTGCCTCGGTGCATGAACTCGCCCTTGGGCAGCGAATGCGTCTGGAACACGTTCTCGACCGTCTGCAGGTAGAATTCGGCGGTCATGTCGCAGACCGAACGATATTCGTCGTAGAAATCCTTGGTCGCATCGGCGCTTTCACCGTCACCATTGACCAGATGCTTGAACATCTCCCAATGGCTCATCATGTGGTTGCCCAGATTCATCGTCATGAAGCCGGTGAGCTGCATGAAGCCTGGATAGACCTTGCGGCCCGCGCCCTTGTACTGGAAGGGCACCTTGGCGATCACGTTATGCTCGAACCAGGCCAGCGGGCGCTGCGTGGCCATGGTGTTGACCGCCGTGGGCGCCTCGCGCGTGTCGATCGGCCCGCCCATCATCGTCAGCGTCCTGGGGCGGCACGGATGCTGGTCCGCCGACATCAACGCAGCGGCGGCAAAGCACGGGACCGAAGGCTGGCAGACGGCCAGCATGTGCGCACCGGGGCCGATATGCTCGAGGAAACCGACCAGATAGTCGATATAGTCGTCGAGGTCGAACCGGCCTTCCTTCAGCGGCACGTCGCGTGCATCTGCCCAGTCGGTGATATAGACCTCGTGCTGTGGGATCATCCGCGCGACGGTGCCGCGCAGCAGCGTGGCATAATGGCCCGACATCGGCGCGATGATCAGCAGGCGCGGGGCATCCTTGGCCAGCTTTTCATGGCGGAAGCGGATCAGGTCACCGAACGGGCGTTCCAGCACGACCTGTTCATCGACCGCGCTCGAAACGCCGTCGATCTCGACCGTGCCGATGCCGAACGCGGGCTTCCCGCGCGGCGCCGAGGCATGCGCGAAGACCTCGAGCGCCGAGGCCATGATCGGCTCGCCGCCGAAAAACGTCATCGGGTTGAGCGGGCTGTTCAGCATGTTCGCGCCCATCGTCGCGATGGCGCTCGCGCTCGAAAGGAACGAGCGTTGAAGTTCATAGGCGTGGTAAAGCATCAAATTCCCCTGCAAACCGCCGTGTCCGCTTGGTGCGGCTCTGTCCGGCGGCCTCTCACCTGCCAATGTTGCGCTGCACCACCGAAAATACAAGCGATTAACGCAGGCGCAGCGTTCCTGGTTGCCGGTAAAAAGCATGGCACGACCGGGTTAATCAATCGGTTACAGGCGTTTAGCGAGATGTAAACTTCGCGTCCCGAAACGGTGATGTGACGCAGGCGCGGCAAGCCCAAAATCGTTGAGTGCGACGGGCGGGCCTGCTAGTCGCAACGCCATGGCGGAAACACAGAATCCAGCGGTGGCTGCGGCGGCTGCAAACGACACAGCGGGCATCGACGAACCGGGCGCGGAGCTTGCCGGAAACGGCAAGGGCAAGCGGGGCAATCCCCGCCAGCTCGGCAATCTGGCGATGCTCGCCAGGTTTGCGGCGGCCTATCCGCGACAGATCGCCTTTGCGCTGCTGGCATTGACGGTGGCTGCGGGTGCGACGCTGGCCATTCCGGCGGGCTTCAAGCTCGTGATCGACCGCGGCTTTGGCGGTGATGGCGGCAGCACCGAGGATATCGGCCGCTGGTTCCGCTATCTGTTCATGATCACGGTGATCCTGGGCGTGTCGACCGCGCTGCGCTTCTATTTCGTCTCGTGGCTGGGCGAGCGCGTGGTCGCCGACATCCGCCTCGCGGTCCAGCGCAACCTGCTGGGCCTTGCCCCCAGTTTCTTCGAGACGAACCGGCCTTCGGAAATCGCCTCGCGCATGACGTCGGACACCGCGATCGTCGAGCAGGTGGTGGGCACCACCGTGTCGGTGGCACTGCGCAACCTGGTCGTTGGCGTGGGCGGCATCGTCTATCTCTTCTCGCTTGCGCCCAAGCTGACCGGCATGCTGCTGCTCGGCATCCCGCTGGTCGTGCTGCCGATCGTGTTCATCGGCCGGCGGCTGGAAAAGGTCGCGCGCTCGAGCCAGGACCGCGTCGCCAATGTCGGCGCGACCACCACCGAAGTGCTCGGCGCAATGAAGATCGTCCAGGCATTCGGCCAGGAAGAGCGCGAAGCTGCACGGTTCGGCGAGGCGGTCGAGACCACCTTTGCCACCGCGCGCCGCCGCATCACGCTGCGCGCCAGCCTCACCGCCGTGGTCATCACGCTGATCTTCGGCGCGATCACCGCGATCATGTGGCAGGGCGCGATCGACGTGATCGAAGGACGGCTTTCGGGCGGCGACATCGCCGCATTCGTGCTCACCGGCGGTCTGGTCGCCGGCGCGTTCGGTGCGCTGACCGAGGTCTATGGCGATCTGCTGCGCGCCGGCGGCGCGGCCGGACGGCTCAACGAACTGCTCAACGAACAGCCCGAGATCAAGGCTCCGGCCAATCCCATCGTGCTGCCGGTCCCGCCGCGCGGCCAGCTGAGCTTCCAGAATGTGAGCTTTGCCTATCCGACCCGGCCCGAAACGCTGGCGCTCAAGGATTTCTCGCTCCAGGTCTCGCCGGGCGAGACCGTCGCGATCGTCGGTCCTTCGGGCGCGGGCAAGTCGACCCTGTTCCAGCTCGCGCAGCGCTTCTACGATCCCCAGGCCGGATCGGTGCGGATCGATGGCGTTGCGCTCTCTTCCGCCGATCCCAGGGAAATCCGCCAGCGCCTGGCGTTCGTGCCGCAGGAAAGCGTGCTGTTCGCCGCGAGCGCGCGCGACAATCTGCGCTATGGCCACTGGGCTGCGACCGACGAGCAGATCTGGGAGGCGGCGCGCGCGGCCAATGCCGAGGAGTTCCTGCGCAAGCTGCCCGAGGGTCTCGACAGCTATCTGGGCGAGGGCGGGGCGCGGCTTTCGGGCGGGCAGCGCCAGCGCATCTCGATTGCGCGCGCGCTGCTGCGCAATGCGCCGATCCTGCTGCTCGACGAGGCGACTTCGGCGCTCGATGCCGAGAGCGAGAAGCTGGTGCAGGATGCGCTCGAGCGGTTGATGCAGGGACGCACGACGCTGGTCATCGCGCATCGGCTGGCGACCATCCGCTCGGCCGACCGCATCATCGTGATGAGCGACGGCGGCATTGTCGAGGAAGGCACGCACGATCAGCTTTCCGCACGCAACGGCCTGTATGCGCGGCTTTCGGCGCTGCAGTTCACCGAGGGGCCGCTCGCTGCCGAGTGACCTGGAGGCCAGGGCGGTGGAGCCGATCGAACCCGAACCGCGCGGACGCGCAGCACTGCGGCGCGGGCTCGCGCTCACGTCGCTGCTGTTCTTCCTCGGAACCGGTGCGTTCGTCGCCGATTCGCCGATTCCCGGCAATGACAGCCAGCAGATCACCGTGCGCACGCCGCGCGACCTGCCAAGGCTGCCACATCGCATCGGCAACGGGCCGCTGACGCTGATCGGCGGGTGGGAGCTGTTCAGCGACAATAGCGAATTCGGCGGGTTTTCCGCGCTGCACGCGATGGGCGACGGGCGTCTGCTCGCGCTCAGCGATGCCGCCATCCTCGCGGGCTTCACGATCACGTCCAAGGGCAGGGCGGAGAACAGCTTCATCGCACCGTTGCCCGTGCGCAGGGGCGAGCGCAGCACGAAGAAGGATCAGGATTCCGAAAGCCTGACCTTCGATCCGGTCACCGGGCGCTATTGGGCGGGCTTCGAGCAGCGCCACCGCATCCGCCGCTATGCCCCGGGCTTTGCCCGCGCCGAGGCAACCGGCAAGCCGCCAGCGATGCAGGAATGGCCCGACAATGGCGGAGCTGAAGCGATCGTGCGGCTGCGCGACGGCCGGTTTCTTGTCTTTGCCGAATCGCGCTCGATCCGGCCCGGCGTGACCGTGGGGCTGATCTTCCGCTCCGACCCGGCCGAACCGGGGGCCAGAGCCTTGTCATTCGCCTATCAGCCGCCCGAGGGGTATCGCATCACCGATGTGGCACAGCTGCCCGATGGCCGGCTGGTCGCACTGCACCGCCGCTTCCATTATGCCGAGGGGGTCAGCGCCAGGATCGCGCTGATCGATGTCAGGCGCGTGCGCCCCGGGGCGTTGGTGCGCCCCAGCGTGACCGCGACGCTCAAGCCGCCGCTGCCGGTCGACAATATGGAAGGGATCGCGGTCGATCGCGAAGGGAAGCGGACAATCCTGTGGGTGATCGCGGACGACAACTATCTGTCGTTGCAGCGCAACCTGCTGCTCAAGTTCGAATTCAGCGAACCTGCTTCTTCGCGATGAGCTTGATCTCGGTCACGCCGCCGGGCGAATAGAGCCGGCTGACCTGCACGGCGGTCCAGGCGGCAAAGGGCGGGGTGATGAACTGCTTCTGCACTTCGGACATGACCGCAACCTGCGGCTCTATGTCGGTGTGGAAGCTGGTGATGTCGACGACATCTTCCCAGGTCGCGCCGGCACGCAGCAGGATGTCGCTGATGCGACGATAGACGCGCTCGAACGCGGCCTTGTCGGCGGTGGGGCCGACGACGACGCCCGACAGGTAGATGGTCCCGTCGCGCAGGATGACGGCATCGCTATAGCCCGCGCTCTCCTGAAAGGCGCGTTCCTGCGGATTCTCCGAGTACAGGACGTCGGCGGTGGTGCGCGTACCCGCCGAGGCGGGACTGGCCAGCGCTGCAAGGCCCAGCGCACCGGCGATCAGCACGGTGCGCTGGCAGGCCATCAGGCCGCAGCCTTGTGCAGTTCGCGCTTGATCTTGGCAGCGCGCGCCGACAGCTTGTCTTCGCTGGTCTTGAGCAGCCAGTTGTCCAGGCCACCGACATGCTCGACCGAACGCAGACCGGCAGTCGACACGCGGAGCTTGAAGCTGCGCTCGAGCTTTTCGCTCATCAGCGTGACGTTCTGCAGGTTGGGCAGGAACACGCGCTTGGTCTTGTTGTTGGCGTGAGACACATTGTGGCCCACCATCCGGCCCTTGCCGGTCAGTTCGCAGATGCGCGACATGATAAAGAATCCTGATGCAATAGGTTTGCTAGAAGAACGGGGCGGTTAGCGTCAGATGACCTTCAAGTCAACCGCCTGCGCGCCGATAACCCGTATCTGCCGCGAATCCGCTGGCGGCGCAAGCCGCATTGCGGCAAGGCGGATGTCATGACGCTGGATACCGCCCGCCATCATGCCGCCCTTGCGCTCGATCTCGCGCGCCAGGCGGCGGCGCTGGGCGAGGTGCCCGTCGGCGCGATCGTCGTGCACAAGGGGACGGTGATCGGCCGGGGGCACAACCAGCCGCGCGGCCGCAACGATCCCACCGCGCATGCCGAGATCATGGCGATCCGCCAGGCCTGCGCAGCGCTGGGCAGCGACCGGCTGACCGGCTGCGATTTATGGGTGACGCTTGAGCCGTGCGCGATGTGCGCGGGGGCGATCGCGCACGCGCGGATCGCACGGCTGCATTATGCGGCCGGCGACCCCAAGGGCGGGGCGGTGGAGCACGGCCCGCGCCTGTTTCATCAGCCCACGGTGCTCCACAAGCCTGAGGTCTATACGGGCGTCGGCGAACAAGAAGCGGCTGCTCTTCTCAGGGCGTTCTTTGCAGAAAGACGATAGCCCACCCATCGTCATTCCCGCGAAAGCGGGAATCCCGCTTTCAATCGGGCGTACTGCGGAAGCGGGACCCCCGCTTTCGCGGGGGTGACGATGTATCTGGGCAAACGGAAGCAGATCTTAGTGGACGAACCTTGCCACGACGTCGCGATAGCTGCGCGAGACCTTCACCTGCGCGCCCGATTCGAGCACCAGGAAGCACTCGCCATTGGTGTGCGGCTTGACCTGGCGGACCAAGCCGAGATTGACGATCGTCGAGCGGTGCACGCGCTGGAAATTGCGCGGGTCGAGCCGCTTTTCGAGGTCCTTCATCGTCTCGCGCAGGATCAGCGAATTGTCGCCGGTATAGATGCACATGTAATCGCCGGCAGCGTCGATCCGCTCGATCGTGTCGACATCGACGCGGAAAATCTGTCCGCGATCCTTGATGTTGATGAGCTTTTCATAGCGGTTCGACGAAGCGGCTTCGTCTTCCTCGCCCAGATCGAGATTCTCGACGGCGTCGGGCGCGACCTCGTTGAGCACGTTCATCAGCTTGACCGCTTCCTCGCGCCCCTTCTTGTCGCGGATGCGCTCGCGGATGCGATCGATCGCGTCGGCAAGGCGCACGTCCTCGACGGGCTTGAGCAGATAATCGACGGCCTGCGCCTCGAACGCCTTGATCGCGTGCTCGCTATAGGCGGTGCAGAACACGACCAGCGGCGGTTCGATGTCCATGATCCCCTGCACCACCGAAAAGCCGTCGAAACCCGGCATCTGGATGTCGAGAAAGATCAGATCGGGCTTGAGCGTCTTGATCTTGCGGATGGCTTCGCGGCCGTTGAGGCAGGTATCGATAATCTCAATGTCTTCGAACTTCTCCAGCCGGAGCTGCATTCCCTGGATCGCGAGCTTCTCGTCATCGATCAGGATGGTGCGGATGGTCATGCCTGTAATTGCCTTTGTTCGCGTGTTTCAAACGGAATTTCGATAATCACGCTATAGCCGCCCCCGGGTGATGATCGTGTCTCAAACCGGTGATTGTCTTCATATGCCTGGGACAGTCTGTCCCTGATGTTCGCCAGTCCGACCCCGGTTGACGCATTGGCTTTCTCGCCCTGCTTCTTCAATCCGGGCCCTGTGTCGGTTACGGTGATACGCAGCAGAGGTCCGATGAGTTGCGCCGATATGTTGATATCGGCCCCGTCCTCCTTGGGTGTCACCGCATATTTAATGGCGTTCTCGACCAATGGTTGCAAGAGCAACGATGGCAGCAGCGCCTTCGACGCATTGGTCTCGATGTCGAAATGCGCCCGCAGGCGTTCCTCGAAGCGCATCTTCTCGATATCGAGATAGAGCTTGAGCGTCTCGACCTCCTGATCGAGCGTCACCCGCGCGGTCGGCTCGTTGGCGAGCGTATAGCGCAGGAACGAGGAAAGGCGCGACAGCATCGCGTTCGCAGGCTCGGTCTGCTTGAGCAGCACCAGTGTCGAGATGCTGTTCAGTGTGTTGAACAGGAAATGCGGGTTGAGCTGATAGCGCAGCATCGCGAGCTGCGCGCTGGTCGCCTGGTTTTCCAGCCGCAGCATCTGGTCCTGCTGTTCCTCGATGCGCAGGAAGAAGTTGATCGCATAATAAAGCGCCGACCAAGCCCCGAGCAGCGTGAGGTCGAGATAGAAGGCGCCGAGCAGGATTGCGGTGAAATTGCTGTCGCTTCCGGGCCGATAGAGCGTCGCGACCCAGGCATCGACAAAGGCCCAGAGCGCGGACCCCGTCAGCAGCACGATCAGCGTGACGCCCCAGGTGACCAGCGGCTTGCGGTCGATCAGCGTCTGATAGATCACGCTCATCACCAGCGATACCGAATAGCCGGTGATCGTCGCGATGATGATCGGCACGAGAAACGAGATCGGCTGGCCGTTGGCGAGCCCGGAGATGCCGCGCAGCGCCAGGGCTCCCGCCCAGCCCAGGGTCTGCAGGTTCCAGAAGGCCCGGTTCTTGTTGGCGAAGAACGGTGTCGGCTTGATGGGCAGCATCGCCATGATGAAACCGGGTCTAGCCGGTTTCGCTCCATCCCCCCACAATTTTTTGCATGTTCGGATGGGCTGGGTTAGCCTGTCCGAAAGAACAGACAGGAAAGGATGCGCCATGACCGACACACTGGCACCCGAGGCACGGGCCAGGTTCACCGCGATGACCAACGGCACGCAGGAGGACTGGGCCATCATCGCCGGGCAATATCGCGAGTTCGCCGGAGGCCTTGCTGACCGGGTGCTGGCGCACCTGCGGCTGCTCGATGGCGATTTCGGCGGTTTTCCGATCGACCGGCTGCAGCACAGCCTGCAGACCGCGACCCGCGCGCACCGCGATGGCCGCGACGAGCCATATGTCGTGATGGCGCTTCTCCACGATATCGGCGACACGCTGGGCAGCTTCAACCATCCCGATGTCGCTGCCGCGATCATCAAGCCGTTCGTATCGGAGGAAATCCACTGGATCTGCGCCAATCACGGCGCGTTCCAGGGCTATTACTATTTCCATTTCATCGGCGGCGACCGCGACGTGCGCGAGAATTTCCGCAGCTCGCCTTACTTCGACGCCTGCGCGGAATTCTGCGAGAAATACGACCAGGCCGCGTTCGACCCGGACTATCAAAGTGAACCACTCGAATTCTTCGAGCCGATGGTGCGCCGGGTGATGGCCCGCCCGATCAACTCGATGTACGCCAAGGTCGCGGAGCAGGCCTGATCGGGGTGGGTCGAAATGTGCCGGCATTTCCCCTGCTGCTGGCGCTCGCGGCCTGCGCGCCCGCTGAACAGGCGTCCGCGCCAGCGCTCGGCACGCGGCAGCAGACCATGATCAATCCCGTGGTCCATTTCGAGATCCCGGTGGAGGACTTGGACCGGGCCGTGCGCTTCTATGAGGAGGTGTTCGGTTATCGTCTGCGACGGGAAACCGTCGACGGCTATCCGATGGCCTTTTTCCCGCGCGCCGATGGCGGGGCAGGAGCGAGCGGAGCACTGGCCAAGGGCGATGTGTACAAGCCGGCCAAGGCGGGGCCGTTGCTGTATTTCGACGTCGCCGATATCGACGAAACGCTCGCGCGCGCAACCGCGCAGGGCGCGACCGTCTTGTACCCCAAAAAGGACATAGGCGAGGCGGGGTACGTCGCCGAGATCGAGGACAGCGAAGGCAACCGCATGGCGCTCAGCGCGCCGAGGGGTTGAGGCGAGCGAACGAAAAAGGGGCACCCGCGCCAGGCGGATGCCCCATTCACCTCGTCGCGAAGAAAGGTTCAGCGCGCCGAATTGTCGGCGTACAGCCCGTCCACGGCCTTGCTGACCAGCACATTGACCGCGACGCGGCGGTTCTGCGCCTTGCCCTCTTCGGTCATGTTGTCCGCAACCGGGTCGGCCTCGGCCATGCCCGCCGGGGTCAGCATGCGATAGGGCTTCCACTTGCACACCTGCTGGAGATAGTTGATCACGCTGGAGGCGCGCTTTTCGCTCAGCGTCTGGTTGAACTCCTCGTCGCCATCGGCATCGGTATAGCCGACGACCAGCAGCAGCGCATTGTCCATCTGTTCGGCCGAACCGGCGGCGGCGCAGAGCTCCGCCTTGGCCTGATCGCTCAACTTGGCCTGCGCGGTGTCGAAATAGACGTTGGTCGTCGCCTTGACATTATACTGGTCGATATCGCCCATCCGACCGCGCAGCGCCTCGGTGGCGGCCGACTGTTCGGCAAACTGCTGCGCGGTGCCGGTGCGGATCATCGAGGCGGTCTTGAAATCGGTGTTCTTGAAGGTGATCTGGCTGGCGAGCAGCGTATCGCCCGACTGCAGCGTCTTGATCGTCAGCGGCAGGCCGTTGAGCAGCGCGCCGGTGTCGAGCTGGGTGCGGCTCGATCCGAACAGGCCGCCGGTCGCGCGGACCTGGGTCTGGTCGCTGACGAACAGGATGGTGCGGCTTCCATCGGCGGTCTGCACCTGGATGCGGTCGCCCTGACGCGCGGTGAGCACGCCCTTGATCTCGGGCCCCTTGGTCATCGTCGCGGGATCGGGCAGGGCCTCGGCTTCGCTCGCGACATCGGCGCGCAGCGGCGTGCTCTGCTGTGCCACCAGGGCGGTGGAAGCCGAGAGCGCCAGTGCGGCGATCGTCAGACGGAAGCCCGAAGACTTGGCGTGAAATTGCATCGAGTTGCTCCTTGAGGAATGGAATATCGTCCCTGTTCCCTCGGAGACTGATAGGCCTGTGGATGGGTTCCTGAGGCGACTCGACGCGTGCGGTGACACGACGCGCTTTTTGCGGCGAAACGAGGAACAAGATGGCCGGAGCGGCTATTCCAGCGGTGAGGGGGGGGCTGCCAGCAGCGGCGGATGCCAGCTGCGCCGATCACTCCCCAGGGCTGCCATTCGCGTCATTTCGTCTTCGAACAGCCCGACTCGCTTCTTCCAGCGGTAATGCGTGGGCGCCGAGAAAATGCCCTTGCCGCGCTGCCTGCCATAGCGCGTCCAGAAGCGGACCGCGCCCTGCGGGTCGTAGCCCGCGTTCGCCATCAGCCAGATCGACAGCCGGTCGGCCTCGATCTCGGTCGCGAGCGTCAGCCGCGCATTGCGGCCGAGCTGCTGCATCAGCCCGCGCTGCACACCCGCCTCGTTGAGCCGCCGGCGATGCTCGAGAAGGTTGTGCGACAGTTCGTGGGCGAGGATCGCTGCAAGCTCGTCATCGTCGACCATGAAGGCCAGCATCGGCACGGTGATGCCGACGATGTCGCCGTCCGCCGAAGCGCCGTAGGAACCGCTGGGGCGCAGCTCGAAACGGCTGCGGCAGGCGGGGGTGCCGGTGATGGTGACCGTCATCGGCTTGCCGCCGCGCAGGATGCCGAGCGCCACTGGGCCCTTGTCCAGCGCTGCGCGCAAGCGGGCATCGGCCCAGGCGATCGGGCGATAGGCCGCGACCTGATCGATCGCCGCCAGTTCCTCGGCGGGAGCGACAAGGGGCAAGCCGTCGAGCGAGACGATCGCATCGTCGGTGCGAAGACCGGCGCGCGCGGCAGGACCATCGGCGACCAAGGCGAGCACGGCGTAATCGCTCGCAAAGCCGAAGGTCGCGCGCGCTGCGGCAGCGTCGGGATACTGGCCGATATGGTGCAGCGTCATCCCTGCGGCGTTTTCGGTGTTCCGGCAGAATGGCGCATTCGCGGTTGCGAGCCGGAAACCCACGCTGAGCACGCGTACGTCCGCCGCGCGCAGCTGGGCCAGCGACCATTCGGAGGCCTTGGGCGATCCTGTGGCGGCAGCGGCGGGGCCGCGAGCGCCATCAGCCCCGCCATGGCCCAGGCGCACGCGGCCTTGCGCATGGCCTAGCCGACCGGCTTCTTCACCGAGCGCGCTTCGGCGATTGCCGACTTGAGCTCGTCATAGCCCACCGCCCCATTGAGCACGCGGTTGCCCACGACCCAGCTGGGCGTGCCGCTGAATTCGAGCTGCTGCGCAATGCGGATATTGTCGTCGAGCACCTTCTCGGCCTGCTTGCTGGCAACGAAGCCGCGCGCGGCAGCCATATCGAGCCCGGCGGTCTTGGCCGCCTGTTCGATCGTCGTCTGGCTGGGGCGCCCAGCGGCGAACATCGCCTTGTAGAACGGATAATATTTGCCCTGCTGCGCGGCGGCCAGGCCCCAGGCGGCAGCAACGCGGCTTTCATCCGAAAGGATGGGAAGCTCGTGGAACACGATCTTGAGATTCTTGTCCTCGCCCACCAGCCGCGAGACGTCGGCGACGCTCTGGCGGCAGAATCCGCAGGCGAAGTCCGAATATTCGACCAGCACGACATCGCCGTCGGGATTGCCGGCAAAGGCGCCGGCATAGGGCGTTTCGACATCGCTGCGCACCGAGGCGATGCGCTTGGCCGCCTGCTTGGTGCGCAGCTGCTCGACCGCTTCGGGAATGATCTCGGGATTTTCGAGGATATAGGCGCGCACGATCGCCTCGATCGCGGCCTTGTCCTTGCTGTCGAACCCGGCAGCGGCGGCCGCCTTGTCGGCATCCATCGTGAGAAATGCGGCAGCGGCCATAAAGATCAGTTTCCCTGAACGGGTCTCGCCGGAGGGAGACGATTGCGATGTCATGGCGAACCCTTGGTTGGTGATATGCAGTCGATGGTTGCGGCTTAGCGGCGGCGGCGCTGGCGTTCAACCGCGTCACGGGCGAGGATCGCGATATCCTGCGCGCGGATCCAGTCGGCGCTGCCCTGGGGCAGGCTCGTCATCGCCTGCTCGGCGCTCTGCAGCGCCAGCGGAGCATTGCCCTGCAGCACATAGCGTTCGGCGCTCGCCAGCGCCGCGCGCGCCGTGTCGCCGCGATCGGCATAGACCACGCCGAGCTGATACCAGGCGAAGGGATTGGCTGCATCGCGCGCGACGGCGGCCTTGAGCACGCGCTCGGCTTCGGGCAGATTGGCGGGATCCTCGCTGGCAATCAGCGCATGGCCGTAGACCCCGGCGATCAGCGACTGGGCGTTGGTGCTGGCGACCGCCTTTTGCAGCGGGGCGATCGCCTCTTTCGGTCGGCCCGATTCGAGCAGGATCTGGCCGTAGATCTCGAGGAAATAGGGGTCGTCCGGCGCCTCGGCGAGCAGCGAGCGGACCTCGGCCAGCGCCTTTTCAGGGTAGGCGCTCTTGTGCCAGGCATAGGCGCGGGCGTAGCGCGCGGGCACGCTCCGGTCGCTTTCGGGATAGTCGCGCAGCGTCTCGGTGGGTTCGGCGACATAGCCGACCAGCTTGGCCTTCACCCGCTGGAAACGCGCCTCGAGCGCCGGATCGAGCGGGGTGTCGTACGCGGGGTCGTTCTCGTAGATTTCCTGGAGCAGCGTGATGCGCTCGCCCGAAAGCGGGTGCGAGCGATTGTAGCTGTCCTCCTGCGGAATCGCGAGGCGGAACTCGAGATTCTGCAGCTTCTTGAAAAAGGCGAGCGAGCCCTTGCCGGTCAGGCCCGCCTGCGACAGGTACTTAGCGCCCGCGACGTCCGCCCCCGATTCCTCGCCGCGCGTATGCGCCAGGAACTTGCCCATCGCCGCCTGCTGCCCGGCCCCGATGATGCCGAGCCCGGCTTCCCCCGCGCCTGCCGCCACCGCTGCCAACCCGAGCAGCAGCGACAATATGGTGATGTTGCCGGCCTTGGAGGCATTTTCCGACCGGGTGATCGAATGGCCGAGCGCGATATGGCCCAGTTCGTGCGCGATCACACCCTGGACCTCGTTGGCATTGTCGGCCGCCTCGATCAGCCCGCTATGGATATAGACGTCCTGCGTGCCCGCGACGAAGGCGTTGATGCTGCGGTCGTTGATCACGACGACATTGACGTTCGAGGGCAGCAAGCCCGCTGCCAGAATCAGATCGCGCGACATGTCGGCGAGCAGCGCCTCGGTTTCCGCATCGCGCAGGATCGACTGGGCCGCGGCGGGCTGGATCGCCAGCATCGCCGCCGCGCACAGCGCCAGCACCCGCGCAAGAAGCCGGATGATCGCGGCGGGCTGGGACTGGGAGCTGTGCTGCATGCGCTGCCGTTTTCCATGGCTGGAGGCTCGATCGAAAGCGGGACTGGTGAAGCCCCGCCGATGAACATGCGATGAAACCGCAGGCCCATGACAGCAAGCTTAGCGCGCTAATCGCGGCAAGCCCAGCGGGGCCGCGACAAATGCGGCGACCGGAGCGTCAGGCGGCCTTGAGCTCGGCCAAGAAAGCGCTGCTCGCCCCGCGAAGCGCGCGTGCCTGTTCCTCGAGCTGCGAGGTGACCAGCCGCATGTCGTCCGACACCGATTTCACGCGCTGGGCGTTGCGGCTGACCGCATGCGCGGTTTCCTCCATCGCGTTGGCATCGCTGGCCACTTGCAGGCTGCTGGCGTGGATGTCGCTCGTGGCCTCGCCCTGATCGGCGATCACCCTGGCGATATGCGCCGCGCCCTCCGTCACCAGATCGATCTGGTCGGCGATCGAATCGATGGTCATCTCGGTCAGGTCCATGCGCGCACGAATGCCTTGCACGGTCTCGTCGACCGACTGGATCGCCCCGCGCGTCTGGCCGGAGAGCTGCTTGACCTCGTGCGCGACGACCGAAAAACCTCGCCCGGCCTCGCCGGCGCGCGCGGCTTCGATCGTGGCGTTGAGCGCCAGCAGATTGGTCTGCGAGGCGATCTCGTTGATCAGCGTCGTGATCTCGGACACCTTCTCGGCCTGGGTGGCAAGCGCGCTCACCGCGACGCTGCCGGACATGCTCGCGCTACGTGCAGCAGCGGCGGCCTGATGCTGGGCATCGACGCGCTGGGCGATCGCCTGGGCCGACCGGTTGAGCTGCTCGATCGCGGTGGCGACATGCTGCACCGAAAGCCCGACATTGCTCGCGCGCGCGGTTACCTGCGTGGCGCTGCTGTCGGTTTCCTCGCCAATCGAGTGCAGCGCGGCGGCGCTGGTACCCAGTTGCGCCAGCGCGTCGGTCAGCCTGTCAATGGTCTGGACGACCGAATGCTCAAAGCCTTCGGCCAGCGCTGCCATCGCCTTGCGCTGCGTTGCCAAATGCTCTTCGCGCTGCCTGACCAGGTCAGCCTGGGCGCGCTGGTCGCGTTCTGCGACGGCTGCCGCTTCGCTCTGGCGGAAAGCGAATTCGCGCTCCCGCGCTTGGGCCAGTTCGTCCGACTGCAGCAGATAGGTAGCGAAATTGCTGCACAGGGCGGCGGTGTTCCGCCACATGATAATGGAAAACACCACCGCCAGCGGAAAGAAGAACACGGTGATCCTGTATCCGGTCGCCATGATCGCCGTAAACAGCCCGCCCATCATCGCGCTCAACCAGTACAGGTTGGCGGAGGGCAAGGGCAGGAAGTTGAGCGCACCGATCGCGGCAATGCCCACGCCCACGGGGACGGCCAGTTCGACGAGATGACTGTTCCGCGACAGCATCAGGCCGGCCAGTGCCAGGGCCCAGCCCAGCCCTGACATCAGCGCATTGGCACGGAACTGGAAATGGAGCTTTTCAAGCCGCGAGGAACTGTCCGGACGATCCTCCTGCGCCAGGCGCGCCAAAGGCCCTTGCAGCGGGATCAGGGCCAGGACGCACAGCACGCTGATGGCTGAGCCCGACAGGGTGGCGATCTGCCCCGGCGTTCCCCAGGCGACCCAGTTCAGGACCAGAGCCACGGTGACAACGCAGGGCAGCATGTCGATGCTGCAGCTGCAGATGCGCAGCATATGGTGGACAGTGATGGTCAGTGAGGGGAGTTCGGGATGCGGTATGCCATCGCCGGCACCGAATCCGGGCCTTTCGGCCCGGAATTCAGTCCGGCCCCTGAGCCGGGCCAGTTTGCGCAAGAGTGTCCAGTTCGTCATACACCTCATGTGTCATGACGATGGTTAATTTGGCGCTAAAGCGGCATGCCATCTGCAATTTCAGCGACATGACCCCCGAAAAATCTACAAGACGTATTTGCTGAGATCGGTGTTCTTGGCGATTCCTGTCAGCTGCGATCGTACGTAATCGGCATCTATATTGATCGTCTCCCCGCGATGATCTTCGGCATTGAAGCTGATATCTTCCAGCAACTTCTCCATCACCGTCTGCAGACGGCGGGCTCCGATATTCTCGACCGTCTCGTTGACCGAGGCGGCGATGCGCGCGACCTCGCGCAGCGCGTCCTCGGAAAATTCGAGCTTGAGTTCCTCGGTGCCGAGCAACGCGCTGTATTGCTGCGCCAGATTGGCCTTGGTCTGGGTGAGGATGTGGAAGAAGTCCTCCTCGCTCAGCGCCTTGAGCTCGACGCGGATCGGCAGGCGGCCCTGCAGTTCGGGCAGCATGTCGCTGGGCTTGGCGATGTGGAACGCGCCCGAGGCGATGAACAGCACATGATCGGTCTTCATCGGGCCGTATTTGGTCGCGACGGTGGTGCCCTCGATCAGCGGCAGGAGGTCGCGCTGCACGCCCTCGCGGCTCACCGATCCCCCGCGCACGTCGGACACTGCGATCTTGTCGATCTCGTCGAGAAAGACGATGCCGTTCGCTTCGGCATCGGCCAGCGCCGCGCGCGCGACGTCATCCTGGTCCATCCGCTTTTCGGATTCTTCCTCGATCAGCTTGTCCCAGGCATCGGCGAGCCGCATCTTGCGCGGCTTGGTGCGCTTCTGGCCGAACGCCTTGCCCATCATGTCGGAGAGGTTGATCATGCCGACCTGGCCGCCCATGCCGGGGATTTCCATCGGCATGTTGGGCGCAGCCTCGACCTCGATCTCGACCTCGGTATCGTTCATGTGATTGTCGACGATGCGCTGGCGGAAGCTCTGGCGCGTCGCTTCGCTGGCATTGTCGCCGACCAGCGCATTGAGCAGCCGCTCCATCGCCGCTTCGGACGCCGCCTCGCGCACCTTCTCGCGGCGGCGCTCCTTTTCCAGTCGCACGGCGTCCTCCACGAGATCGCGCGCGATCTGGTCGACATCGCGGCCGACATAACCGACCTCGGTGAACTTGGTCGCCTCGATCTTGATGAACGGCGCATCCGCAAGCTTCGCCAAACGGCGCGAAATCTCGGTCTTGCCGCAGCCCGTGGGGCCGATCATCAGGATGTTTTTCGGCGTCACCTCGTCGCGCAGCTCGGCGGGCAGGCGCTGACGCCGCCAGCGATTGCGCAGCGCCACGGCGACGGCGCGCTTGGCGTCCTTCTGGCCGATGATATGCGCATCGAGCGCGGCAACGATGTTCTTCGGGGTAAGCGTATCGGTCATTCAGTGTCTTCTCTGGAAGGGAGGTTCGCGCTCACAAATTGGGGTGTGGCGCTACCCTCTTCAAGCGCAGCGCCAGCCCGCCATCAGCTGGCGATGCGATTCGACGATGGCGGCAATATCCTGCGGCTGCGGTTCCGCGAGATACTCTCCGCGTTCATAGGTGCCACCGAGCAATATGCCGTCGCCGCGCGGGAACATGTATCCGCCGCCCAGCGCATAGGCATAGCGGATCTCGGGCTGGGGGATCAGCACCGCCAGCTGGCCGCGCACCGGCACCAGTTCGGGATCGCCGAACAGCTTGGCCGCGCCCAGCCCGGTGCAGTTGAACACCAGCTTTTCCGGCAGCGCAGCAATCTCGGCTGGGGTGTTGAAGCTTCGCCGTTCGACCTTGCCGCCCGCCACGCGGATGTCGCGCAGCAGCCGCTCGAGAAAGCGCCCGGTCTCGACATACATGGTCTCGTAGCGGACGACATTATCGGCGGGGGAGGGGGGCTCGTCCGGAGCGAGCCGCACGCGTCCGGGAAAGCGCGGATCGGGCGGAAGCGGCCCGGTCCGCCGCGTCTGGTCATAGGTGGGCAGCCAGCGGATGCCGTAATCGTCGCCGGCCATGATCTGAAATCGCCTGCGGCTGTAATCGGCGGCAATATCGGCCTGGGCCAGGAATTCGGGGGTCGCGACATCGTCGTCGAAATAGCCGGTGGGGAAGATCTGGCCGCCCGCGATGTTCGATGTCGTCTGCGGCGGCAGCGCGGCGGTATAGATGGTGACCGGATAGCCGGCCTCCTGCACCAGCCGCGCGGTGGTCAGCCCCATGATCCCGGCCCCGATCACCGCGACCGGGCCGGAATGACCTGGCAGACCGAGCGAGGCGGCGAGGCGCGAACTGCCCCAGCTCAGGGAAATGCCGCCGCCGCCATGGCCGTAATTGTGCACCAGCCGCGTATCGCCCAGCGCCTCGGCACGCACGACAAAGCCGGACGGGCGGAACGGTCGCAGCCCGGCGACGGTTCGGATCACGCGGTTGGGATCGACCTGAACCTTCGGCAGGCACATCGGCGAGGCGGGGAGCGCGGCTATCGGGCGCGTCGTCGCGCCTGTCGTACAGCCCCCCAGCAACAACGCGGCACCGCCGCCCGTCACCAACCCCCGCCTGTTCGTCTGCCACAGCATGGCTGCGGACCCTAGGGCATCAGGCGCCGGTGTCGAGCGTCTCGATCGTCAGCTGGTCGTTCGTATAGACGCATACGTCGCTGGCGATCTTCATCGCCTTGCGCGCGATCGTCTCAGCATCCTGCTCATATTCCATCAGCGCGCGCGCGGCGGCCAGCGCGAAATTGCCGCCCGATCCGATCGCGGCGACGCCGTCGACGGGTTCGAGCACGTCGCCATTGCCGGTGAGGATCAGCGTCACCTCCTTGTCGGCGACGATCATCATCGCCTCGAGGTTGCGCAAATACTTGTCGGTGCGCCAGTCCTTGGCGAGCTCGACCGCAGCGCGCATCAGCTGGCCCGAATGGCGCTCGAGCTTGGCTTCGAGCCGCTCGAACAGGGTGAAGGCGTCGGCGGTGGCGCCGGCGAACCCGCCGATCACCGATCCGTCGCCCAGCCGGCGCACCTTGCGCGCGTTGGGCTTCATCACCGTCTGGCCCATCGATACCTGGCCATCGCCTGCGATCACCGCCTTGCCGTTCTTGCGGATGCCGACGATGGTGGTTCCATGCCACACGGGCATGCTGCTGCTATCCTTGCTCATGGCGCGCGATATGGTGGAGCGGGGCGGGGGCCGCAAGCCCTACATGATGCGGCGAACTTCGTCGCCGTCATAGAGCCTCACGTCCGATCCCAGTCGCTCGACCTGCGCGAGGCCGGCGCCGAATGCGGCCATGTGCGGCGAGGCGAAATGCGCGTCGAGCGCGGCCTGATCGACCCAGCGTTCGGAAATGCGGATGATGTCGGGGTCGTTCATGTCGCGGGCAAAGGCATAATGCAGGCAGCCCTCTTCCTGACGCGTCGCCTCGACCATCTGCCGTGCCGCTTCGGCGAACTTGTCGATTTCGCCTGGCGCGAACTGCAGCCAACCTTCGATGATGAGCATGGGGTCGAATCTCCTGCGGTGCTGGTGCTACGTCGGGCCCTGGCGCAGGGTTACGGCGCCTGAGCCAGGGCTGCAAGTCAGCTGCGCGTGAAACTACGATACCAGTCGACGAAGCGCGGGATGCCGGTATCGATTCCGGTGGTCGGCGCATAGCCCAGATCCGCGGCGATCGCGCTGATATCGGCATAGGTCTGGTAGACGTCGCCCGGCTGCATCGGCAGCAGGTTGCGGATCGCTGGTCTGCCGCACGCCGCCTCGATCACGTCGATCATCCGCCCGAGCGGCTCGGGCTGGTTGTTGCCGATATTGTACAGCCGGTGCGGCGAGACACTGCCGCCGGGCTTGACCGCGCCGTCATCCGCCGGCGGATGGTCGATCACGGCGAGCACGCCCGCGATGATATCGTCGATATAGGTGAAGTCGCGGCGCATATCGCCATGGTTGTACACGTCGATCGGCTTGCCCTGCAGGATCGCGCTGGTGAACTTCCACAGCGCCATGTCGGGCCGGCCCCAGGGCCCGTAGACGGTGAAGAACCTCAGCCCCGTCATCGGCAGGCGATAGAGATGCGCATAGGTCTCGCTCATCAGCTCATCCGCCTTCTTCGTCGCGGCATAGAGCGAGATGGGATGATCGACCTGGGCATCGACGCTGAACGGTACCACGTCGCTATTGCCATAGACCGACGAGGACGATGCATAGACGAACTGCTCCACCTGCCGGTGGCGCGCAATTTCGAGCAGGTTGAGATGCCCGACCAGGTTCGACTGCACATAGGCGCGCGGATTGTCGATGCTGTATCGCACGCCCGCCTGTGCGCCGAGATGCACGATCCGCGTCAGGTGATAGGGCGACAGTGCGGATTCGAGCGCCTCATGGTCGGCGAAATCGAGCTCGAGAAAATCGAAGCGCCCCGCGTTGATCGTCGCCAGGTCGGCGAGGCGCGCATACTTGAGCGCGGGGTCGTAATAGGGGTTGAGATTGTCGATGCCGACGACATGCTCGCCGCGCTGCATCAGCGCGCGGGTCAGCGCATGGCCGATGAACCCGGCGGCTCCGGTGACGATGATGGTCATGGGGTAAGGGTCTGCCCGATCAGCCGGCGAGACGCAAATGGCCGCTCGGACGCTCGGGCGAGGCGGGTTGGTCGGGCCAGATGCCACGGGTGTCGTAGACGATCTTGCCCGCGCGTTCGGCGAGCGGGATCGATTTGAACACGTCATGGTCGACCAGCACGATGAACAGGTCGCAGCTTTCGATCGCGTCGTCGACGTCGATCAGCCGTGCGCCCAGCCCATCATAAGCGGGCGGCAGGGCCTGGGCATAGGGTTCGACGATGCTGATCCGGTCCCCGAATTTCTGCGCCAGCGCCAGCGCGACCTTGTTCGCCGGGCTCTCGCGGAAGTCGTCGATATTGGCCTTGAACGCCAGGCCCAGGCACGCGACCCGGGCGTTGGGATTGGCCTCGATCAGTGCGCCAGCCTTGCCGAGCACATGATCGACCTTGCCGTCATTGACCCAGCGCGCGGTGCGGATCAGCGGGGTTTCGTCCGGCGCGCCGTGGATGATGAACCAGGGGTCGACGGCGATGCAATGGCCGCCGACGCCGGGGCCGGGCTGGAGGATGTTGACGCGCGGATGCCGGTTGGCGAGGCGGATGACCTCCCAGACGTCAAGCCCCATGCGATCGGCGACGATCGACAGCTCGTTGGCAAAGGCGATGTTGACGTCGCGATAGGCATTCTCGACCAGCTTGGTCATTTCGGCCGAGCGCGCATCGGTGGTGATGCATTCGCCGCGCACGAAGCGGCGATAGAAGGTCAGCGCCTTGCGCGCGCAGCGCGGGGTGATGCCGCCGATCGAGCGATCATTGTTGGTCAGTTCCTCGAGGATGCGGCCGGGCAGCACGCGCTCGGGGCAATAGGCGATGGCAATATCGGGAATGTCGCTGGTCAGGCCCGGCACCTTGAGATCGGGCCGCAGCTTGGCGATCAGGTCGCGCATTTCCTCGGTGGTGCCGACCGGCGAGGTCGATTCGAGGATGATGCAGTCGCCGGGCTTGAGCACGGCGGCGATGCTGCTGGCGGCCTGCAGCACATAGCTGATATCGGGTGCGTGATTGTCGTCGAACGGCGTGGGCACGGCGATGACGAACACATCGGACGGTTCGACCTGGAGCGAGGTACGCAGCATGCCGCGCGCAACCACGCCCTGGACCAGCCCGTCCAGATCGACTTCCTCGATATGGATACGGCCCTCGGCAATGGTGCTGACGACATGCTCGGAGACATCGACACCGAGCACGCGGCAGCCCGAGCGCGCGATGATCGCTGCGGTCGGCAGCCCGATATAGCCCAGGCCCAGAACGCAAACTTCAGGCTTTTTCTCGGACAGCATGCTCAATCCCCGATCGTGGTCGGCCCGTCGGCGCGAGGCCGCGAACCATAGAGCTTCGGTCTAGCCGCGTCCCGGTTAAAAAAGCGGTAAGCAGTGGCTGCGATCACTGCCTCTCATGGGGCGCTGCTCCGAGCCGGCGGCAGAGGGCCGCTGTCCTGATCCCGTCGATCCCGCTGCGGCGCCGGACTTTGCCGGAATCGTGGAGGCGTGGCACAACAAAAAAGGGCGGCCCTTGGGAGCCGCCCTTTTCCGTTTAGCGTGCGCCTGATGAAATCAGGGGCTGTTCGGCTCGTCGTCGTCAGCGATGACGATGATACCGCCGATCACGGCAGCAGCAGCGACGACGCCGATGATGATCCCGGTGCTGCCTTCAGCTTCGCTCTCTTCGCTCGAAGCGGCGGTCACGCGACCGGCTGCCTGGGCAAGGACCGGAGCGCCGACCATGGTGGTCAGAGCGATCGCGGCCACAGTGGCTTTGAACATCTTCATTTTCATATTCCCCATTAGGAGTTTTTCGTTCAGGCATTGGATGGCACAACAAGGTTTATGTTGCAAGTGCGAAATAGGGGGGTCCCCCCATTTCAAATGCGAAAGTCGGTCGTCGCGCGCCATGCACGTATCGCCGCCTGGTGGCGTCTAGCGAATATCGGGATACATGCCTTTCAACCGGCCCCGCATGCCGAACGTCCAGGCCAGTCCAACCTTGAGATAGATGTAATTGGCCTTGAGTGGCCCCCATGCCGCAATGCGGCGGTCGGAAGTAATGACCGGCTTGCGTGTCATTCTGAGCTTGCCGAGTCGCGCGAAGCCGATGCACAGGTCGGCTTCCTCCATGATCGTGGCATCCGCCGGTATGCCGCCGATGCGCAGGTAATCGGCGCGGCGGAAGAACATGGCATGATCGCCGAACAGCAGCCGCACGCCACGCACGAACAGGTGCGGGTGGGTGACGATGGGGTAATAGGTTTTCCACCAGTTGTGCGCGGTGGTGAACCAGCGGGTCTTCTCCCCGCGGATGATCGGGAGGAAGGTGGCGAGCGAAATCCGCGTGTCTGCGAGCACCTGGCGAATGTGCGCGATGGCATCCGCGGGCAACAGGCTGTCGGCGTGCAGGATGCACACCAGATCGCCGCTCGACTGTTCCACGCCGAAATTGATCTGCGGCCCGCGTCCCCGCTCGGGCGAGACTTTGGTGCGCCACCCCGCCGCCTTGGCCAACGCCACCGTATCGTCCTCGCTACCCCCGTCGACGAGCAGGATCTCGTCGGGCGGCGGATCGAGCGCGGCGACATTGGCGATGGTCGCGGGCAGCGCCTTGGCCTCGTTGAGCGCGGGGATCAGCAGCGTCACGCGCATCGGCCAGATGCCTCGAGTTGCGGCCAGCGCGCCAGGTCCTCCGGCCGATCGCAATCGGCGAGCGTCGGCAGCAAGGCCACGCCAAGGCCGAGAG
>NZ_QKVT01000001.1:882581-895182 GCF_003426715.1 Blastomonas sp. UPD001 | reverse complement strand
AATGGCC
Organism: Blastomonas sp. UPD001; assembly: GCF_003426715.1. Lineage (NCBI taxonomy): Bacteria > Pseudomonadati > Pseudomonadota > Alphaproteobacteria > Sphingomonadales > Blastomonadaceae > Blastomonas > Blastomonas sp. UPD001. The sequence goes on along the minus strand of NZ_QKVT01000001.1, from coordinate 895,175 downwards.
GCCGTCCTCTGCGGGGCCGATCACGATATCATGGTTCTGCAGCGCTGCCATGGCGGATGCGACGACCCCGACATCCAGATCGGGCGTGTCAGCGCCGAAGAAGATGTGCGGATGGTCGCGCGCGGCGTCGATCAGCCGCTCGGTCAGCCCGCCTTCGACCTGCGCGATCAAGCGGACCCCATCGCCCAGCCACTGGCGAAACGCGGCCTCTGCCGCCCCCGCGAAGCGGACCTCGACGGGCGCGCCCGCCTGCAGCAGGATGTCGACGGTCCTCTCCGCCAGGCGACGATGCAGGTCGGCGGCTCCTGCCGCACCCAGGGCCGGAACTAGCCGCGTCTTGGCATAGCCCGGCACCGGATATTTGGCGAACAGCACGAGATCAGGCAGGGGGGTCATCGTTCAAGGCTTAGCGCGCCGCCGCCGGGAAACAAGCCTTGCATCGGCGTGCCTTGCCCATATGGTGCGCGGCCCGGCCAACCGCCCCCTAGGAGCCTCGCCCATGTCCGACATCATCCTGTTCGATTACTGGCGCTCGTCGGCCAGCTACCGCGTGCGCATCGCGCTGAACCTCAAGGGGATTGCCTATCAGGCGGTGCCGACCGACCTGCTGACCCGCCAGCAAAAGGCACCCGATTATGTCGCGCGTAATCCGCAGGGGCTGGTGCCGATGCTGCACATCGACGGGCATGACCTGACCCAGTCGCTGGCGATCATCGACTATCTCGACGCCACGCGCCCCGAGCCGCGCCTGATCCCCGCCGATCCGGTGGCGCGCGCTGGCGTGTTGGCGCGGGCGATGATCATCATCGCGGACATCCACCCGGTGAACAATCTGCGGATGCTCCATTATCTTAAGAACGAGATGGGCCAGGACCAGACGGCGATCGACAGCTGGTATCGCCACTGGATCGCCGAGGGGTTTGCGGCACTGGAGCAGCTGGCACCCGAGACCGGGCTGTTCGGCGGTGCTGCACCCGACCTCACCGACGTCTGCCTGGTGCCGCAAGTCGCGAATGCGCGGCGGTTCGAACTCGACATGACGCCCTATCCGCGCCTGACCCGGATCGATGCCGAGCTGCAGGCGACACCGGCCTTTGCCGCCGCGCATCCCGAAAGGGTGAAGCCCGCGTGAAGACTTCGCACCTCCATCTGATCTCCGGCGTCGCACTGGCAGCACTCGCGTTCGCCCCCGCGCATGCGCAGGACGCGCAGCCGCAAGGCGACACGATCAGCTGGCCCGATGCGCCGATCACGGTGGTCGGGCGCCCGCTCGACGCCCCGATCGGCGACCGCGCGTATAGCGTCACCATCCTCTCGCCCGACATGCTGGCGAACGAGCCCAGCCAGCGGGTCGAGAATGCGCTGCGGCTGGTGCCGGGGCTGCAGCAGTTCCGCCGATCGGATGCACGCAGCGCCAACCCGACCAGCCAGGGAGTCACGCTGCGCGGGCTGGGCGGCAATGCTTCCAGCCGCGTGCTGATGCTGCTCGACGGGGTGCCGCAGAGCGATCCGTTCGGCGGCTGGATCAGCTTTCCCGGCTATGACGCGATCAATCTGGCGAGCGTGCGCGTGCGGCGCGGCGGCGGTACCGGCGGCGATGGCCCCGGCGCGCTCGCGGGCACGATCGAGCTCGACAGCTCAGGGATCGCGCCCGACCAGTCCAATATCTATTCCGACCTTGCCTATGGCAGCCGCGAATCGATCGAGGCGAGCATTGGCACCACGCAGGCACTCGGGCAGGGCGGACTGACGATCTCTGCCCAATATGCTCGGGGCGACGGGTTCACCCCGGTGATCGCGCGACAGCGCGGACCCGTCGATCGTCCCGCGCCCTATGAACAGCTCGGCGTCAACCTGCGCTTCGTCGCGCCGCTCAGTGCCAGCACCGAGCTGCAGGCCAGCGGACGCATCTTCACCGACGAGCGCGAGCGCGGCTTCGCCTTCAGCGACAACCGCAACGACGGCGCCGATGCGAGCCTGAGGCTGGTGGGACGGGGCAAACTGCCCTGGTCGGCGCTCGCCTATGTCCAGATGCGCCGCTTCGAGAGCAGCTTCGGTGCGATCAGCGCGGACCGCCGCACCGTCACGCAAAGCCTGGACCAGTACAACACACCTTCGACCGGGGAGCTCTACCGTCCCTTCCGGGTCGGACCCGACGCGACCGCCGCCAATGCCGCGCTCGCCCCCGAACGGCTGCGCGGTGCCGAGCTGGGGCTCGATTACGAAATCTACACCATCCGGCTGGGCGCGACGGTTTTCTGGAACCGGCTCGACAATGCCATCGCCAATGTGACACTGGCGCGCGGGCCCGGAACCTTTCCCGGGGTGGGCTTCGTTTCGGCGGCGGGTGCGTTCAGCCAACGCCAGAATCTCGGCTCGGTAGAGGCAATGGGCGTCGAGCTCGAAGCGAGCGGCGAAATCGGCGACGTCCGGCTTGCCGCCGCCTACAGCTTTGTCGACGCCGAGGTCGAGGCTGCGCCAGGTCAGGCGGCGATCGATGGACGCAGGCCCGCGCAGGTCCCGCGCCACTTTGCCACCGGATCGATCGGCTGGTTTCCGCAAGGCGGCGATAGCGGCGTCAACCTCACGGCGCGTTACGTCGGCTCGCAATTCGAGGACGATCTGGGCCAGCTCGCGCTCGACGATGCGGTAACGCTCGATGCGCGTGCCGCCATGCGGATCAACCGTAACCTGCTCGTCGAACTGCGCGGCGAAAATCTGTTCGACACGACCGTGCAGGCGGGCATCAGCGGCCCCGGCATCATCGAGCGAGCCACGCCGCGCACGATTTGGCTTGGCGTGAAACTGGACATTGAATAGCCTGGTATTCGCAACATGACCCGCAGCATCACCCGCCTTGCCGATTTCCTGCCCTATCGCCTCTCGATCACGTCGAATGCGGTGAGCGACCTCATCGCGCGCGAATATCGCACGCGCTTCGGCCTCAAGATCCCCGAATGGCGCGTCATGGCGGTGCTGGGCGATGTCGGCGAGGCGACGCAGCGCGAGCTGGTGGCGGCGACGCGGATGGACAAGGTCGCCGTCAATCGCGCGACCAAGACGCTGGGCGAGCGGGCGCTGATCCAGCGCGCGCCGAACATGGCCGACGGGCGCTCGCACCATCTGGCGCTGACCGCGGCGGGGCAGACACTCTATGCCGAGATCATGCCGCTGGCGATGCAGATGGACATGCAAATCATGACCGCGCTGAACGACGACGAGCGCGGGCAACTCGCCGCGCTGCTCGGCAAGCTGCTGGCGCGCGCGGATGCGCTGACCGATGATTGATCGGGGGCGCCCGGCGCTTGCGTTCAAGTTTCAATTGATACTATGCTGCGCGCAGCATTTTCTCGTCCCGGCAACAGCAAAAGGCAGCCGCATCCCATGAAGCTTGCATCTCTCAGAAGCGGCCGCGATGGCCATCTCGTCGTCGTCTCGAACGATCTTGCCTGGTATGCCGATGCCAGCCATCTGGTGCCCACGCTCCAAGCGGCGCTCGATGACTGGGACCGCATGGCCCCGTATCTCGAGGTTCTCGCGCGCGACCTGGAGCATTCCGCGATCCCGCGCGAGCGTTTTCACGAGCATGACGCCGCCGCGCCGCTGCCGCGCGCCTATCAATGGGCCGACGGATCGGCCTATGTGAATCATGTCGAGCTGGTGCGCAAGGCGCGCGGGGCGGAGCTGCCCGAGAGCTTTTGGACCGATCCGCTGATGTATCAGGGCGGATCGGACGACCTGATGGGCGCGCGCGATCCCATCCTCCTGAAGGACGAGGCCTGGGGCTGCGATCTCGAGGCCGAAATCGTGGTGGTGACCGGCGACGTGCCGCAGGGCGTGACGCCCGACGAAGCGCGCAGCTATATCCGCCTGGTCGGGTTGGTGAACGATGTGTCGCTGCGCAACCTGATCCCCGACGAGCTCGCCAAGGGCTTCGGCTTCGTCCAGTCCAAGCCGGCCAGCGCCTTTTCGCCGGTGTTCGTGACGCCCGATGCACTCGGCGATTACTGGAAGGACGGCAAGCTGCACCGCAAGCTGCTGGTCGATCTCAATGGCAAGCCCTTTGGTCGCGCGGTGGCGTCGGATGACTGCACCTTCGATTTCGGCGTGCTGATCGCGCACCTCGCCAAGACGCGGCGCGTGCGCGCGGGCTCGATCATCGGGTCGGGCACCGTCTCCAACCGTGACAGCGATGGCGGCCCCGGTCGCCCGGTGAGCGAGGGTGGCCTGGGTTACAGCTGCATCGCCGAGGTCCGGATGGTCGAGAAGATCACCACCGGCGAGATGAAGACGCCGTTCCTGAAGCACGGCGATACCGTGCGTATCGACGTGCACGACGACAAGGAACACACGATTTTCGGCGCGATCGAGCAGACGGTTCAGGTCGGCTAATGGCCCGATTGGCTGGTCATTCTTCTTCGTTCAGGCGCTCGGACGGGTTGACGATCGCGCCGACCAGCATGCGGCGCTGCTTCCAGCCTGCCCGGTCGTGCGGCATGCTGTAGAGCGTGCGCAGCAGCGCGATGTCCCAATCGGTCGGGTCGGAATAGACATTGCCCGCATCGAACAGGCCCAGGATCGAGTTGGGCACCGGCTGGTCGGTTGGCGTCGTTTCGGCAAAGGCGACCATCGCGGCATAGGCGGCCACGGCATCGAGCGAGCGGCCCTGCGCCAGGTTCACGTCGATGACGATGGTGGCCTTGAACAGCGCGCGAATTGCCAGCGTTCCGATGATCGAAGAGCGATAGGCCTGCACGGTCTGTGTTCCGTTGCCGATGGCGGATTCGCCGCCAGTCCCGGCACTGAATGTCCGGCCGTCGGTCGAATCCGCGCTGACCAGCAGCGAGTCCGAGTTTGCAACGCGCATGCCATCGGCGCCTTGCGTTCGGTTGTTGTACCACCAGCGGATCGGGACATTATCGGTCAAAAGGCGCTCGCGCCGAGCGGGGGCGAGTTCCGCAAGACGGCTGGGCGCTTTCTTGTGTATTTGCCGCATCAGACCGCGAGCATCGGTTGTAAAGGTGACCGCGATGTTGCCTTGGCAGTCCGGCTTGCCCAGCTTGATCCCCGATAGCTGAGCAATCTCGCGCATCCGCGTCTCGACGATCTGGGCGTGTTCGGGTTTGATGCCAACGACCTTGGGGCAGACCGGCTCGATCCAGCGTGCGACTGGATCAGAGCCGTTGGCGACACCGGTTCGCCTGACAAAATCGTTCGCCTGCTTGCGCAATTCTGCCGGGCTGGAAGAGGGGCCTATGACATGGATTTCCGTCTGCCGCCGTGGCTCGGGCGCAGAAGCGGCAGCTTGAGCGATGGCAGGCGCCTGGCCCATGGCCAGTATCCAGATGGCAGCGGGCAGGATCTCTTTTATTCGCTTCATCACCCAGCTCCTTGTTCTTCATACCCGTGAACGGAACGCTGCACCTTCGGGCGCGCGGCACTTCAGATGATTATCGTGCTCATGGCGAAGCGATGATACGCCCCGCTTCCCCGGCATCCCGGATGATCCTTGCCACCAGCATGCGTCGCTGCTGCCAGCCGGCCCGCGCGGCGGGGATGTCGTACAGCCCCTTCAGAAAGCTGAGGTCGAAATCGGTGAGCTTCGCCTGCGATCCGCCGCTGGCGAACAGCGCGAGCAGCGAGTCGGTCGGCGGATCCCAAGGCTGCAACTCGGCGAGCGCGACCATCGCGGCATAATCGGCGACGCTGTCGAGCGGCAGGCCTTGGGCGCGGTTGATATCGACGATCACTGTCGCGCTCTGCAGCGACCGTACGATCTGGGTCTGCACCACCGATGGCCGGAAACCGCGAACGCCTGGGACGCCAAGCAGCCAGTCCGACTGTTCGGAGCCCGCCCCGAGCGCTTCGGGCCCCGAAATCTGCGGAGCAACGCTGACGCCGTCGCTGCTGCCTAGCGCGGTCGAATACCACCACCGCACCGGCGCATCGCCGTTGATCAGCGCGTCGCGGGCATGTTGCGGTACTTCGTTGAAGGTCACCGGATTGCGCGAGGCGACGCGCCTCGCCGTGGCCCTGGCGTCGGTGACGAAGCTGATGATGATGTTTGTCCGGCACGGGGCATCGGCGGCCCGGACGCCAACCCGCTGCGCGAGCCCGCGTAACCTGTCCTCGACGATGCGCCGATAGTCTTCGTGCAGGCCGATGACCTTCGGGCAGATCGGCGCGCTCCAGCGGGCAATCGGATCGTCGCTTCGGATGATGCCGGTCTTGCGGACATAATCATGCGCGTCCCGGCGCGCCTCGGCTTCGGTCTGACGTTCTCCCAGGACTTCGATCTCGGGCTTCGCGGTGGGCGCGTCTTGCGCGCTGCTCAGGCCGGGCAGGGCAAGCAGGGATGAGCATCCGAAAATAATCGAACGGCGTAGTTTCAGTTTCGGAAACATGGAAGCCTCCTCGATACGCAGCCGTTACATCATGCAATGAGATCTGTCTTTTTACAAACAAACTATTACATTCAGAATGGCGGTAACAATTCGGGAGGTGTGGGCGTCGGGCCGCCGCCGACCGGTGTACCTTGAGCAACAAGCGGATGCATTGCGCAGGTGCTATTTCCCCGGTTCGCTTAGCCCCTCGGTCAAATCCTCATTATGGTCGATCTGGCCCGCGGCTTCGGAGTCCTTCAGGATCTTGCCGACCAGCATGCGCTTCTGCTTCCAGCCCGCGCGCGCAGCAGGGATGCTATAGAGTGCCTTGAGGAAGCTTATGTCCCAGTCGGTGGCGCTGGCGACCTGTGCATCGGGCGCGAACAGGCCGAGAATCGAATTTGGCGGCGGCGTCTGCACCGGCTTCATTTCGGCGAACGCGACCATCGCGGCATAGGCGGCGACGGCGTCGAGCGGCACGCCCTGCGCGCGGTTTACGTCAATGACGATCGTCGCGCTGCGCAGCGCGCGCACGATCTGGGTGCGCACGATGCTAGAGCTATAGGCCTGGACCGTGGGAAGTCCGTTACCGATCGACGAGCCGCCACCCTCGGCCGTGCCGCCATTGGCGGCGAGACCGTCCGAGGCGACCGCGCTTATCCCATCGACGCTGGTTTCCTGCGTAGTGTACCACCAGCGCACCGGCGCATTTCCATTGAGCAGCGCGGGCCGGTCGGGAATCTGCACTTCGGCCAGACGGCGTGGCGATTTCCTGGCGATCCGCTGGACCACGGCCGGGGCATTGGTGGTGAAGCTGACCACAACATTGGTCTTGCACGGCGCAGGCGCGGTGTCGATCTCCGCCACCTTGGCGAGCGCGCGGATCTTTCGCTCTACGATGGCGGCATATTCGGGCTGGATGCCCAGCACCGCCGGGCAGATCGGCGTTACCCAGCGCGCCAGCGGATCGTCGCTGCCGGTGGACACCGTCCGCCGAACGAAGTCATTGGCTTCCTTGCGCGCCTGCTCTTCGGTCTGGCGACGGCCGATCACCTCGATCTCTTCCCCCGAAGACGCCTGCTGGGCCTGAGCAGGGGCCAGTCCGCTGCCCAGAGAGGCGGTTGCAGCCAGCAGCAGCGAGAAAGGAACAGTTTTGGCAGACATGGATCGCCCCCATGAAATCACGTGGCACCATCCTGCGACCCCACGGCCCTGCGTGCCAGTACCGTTCGACAAAGGCACCCAAGCGTCCGGCGAGCGCCGTCACCGGATCGGCGAATCCGGTGCGAGGCGCATGTCGAGATAATTGTCGACCGAGTGCATCAGATCGTCGAGTTCGTGCTCGAAGAAATGGTTGGCGCGGCTGATCTCGTCATGGTGGATGGTGATGTGCTTCTGCGTGCGCAGCTTGTCGACCAGCTTCTGCACCGCGCCGGGCGTGACCACGGTATCGGCGGCGCCCTGGACGATGATGCCCGAGGCGGGGCAGGGCGCGAGGAAGCTGAAATCGTACATGTTGGCAGGCGGCGCGACCGAGATGAAGCCGCGGATCTCCGGGCGGCGCATCAGCAGCTGCATCGCGATCAGCGCGCCGAAGCTGAAGCCCGCGACCCAGGTGGTCTGCGCTTCGGGGTGGAAGCTCTGCACCCAGTCGAGCGCTGCGGCGGCATCGGACAGCTCGCCGATACCGTTGTCGAACGTGCCCTGGCTGCGGCCGACGCCGCGGAAGTTGAAGCGCAGCGTCGCAAAGCCACGGCGCACGAAGGTCTTGTACAGCGCCTGGGTGATCCGGTCGTTCATCGTGCCGCCGCCCTGGGGGTGCGGATGGAGGATCATCGCGACCGGCGCGCGCGGACGGGGGGCAGGGCTGAAGCGTCCTTCAAGACGGCCTTCGGGACCGGGAAAGATGACGGCGGGCATGTTTTGCGCTCTTTCGGCTGAAACGACAATGATGTCGGCATGTGAATAGTATGGCGGCAGAAGCCTCAGATAGGGTCGCAGCGGCTGCCGGGAAGGGGCGCTATACGCAATCCGCTCGGGCAAAAGCAACAAAATGCGTGGATTCGGGCCTGACTGCGGTTAGAGGAACGCGATGAACCGTTGTCCCGTCCTCCCCGGCCTGCTGCCCCGATGAACCAGCCGCGCATCTATCTCGACCATGCGGCGACGACGCCGGTGCTCGCCGAGGCGCGCGCGGCGATGATCGCGGGGATCGAGCGCTGGGCCAACCCGTCCTCGCCGCACAGCGATGGGCGCGCGGCGCGGGCGGCGCTCGAAGAGGCGCGGCGGCAGATTGCGGGCGCGCTGAACTGGGACGGCGAGGTGATCCTCACCAGCGGCGCGAGCGAGGCGATTTCGCTCGCCATGCTCGCGGGCAAGGCCGATGGCTGGATCGTGAACCCGACCGAGCATGACGCGGTGCAACGGCTGACGACGCGCATCCCCGCGGGACGGTCGCTGATGCGGCTCGCGGTCGATCTCGACGGGCGGCTGGTGATGGCGAGCCTCGCGCGCGCGCTCGAAACCTGCGGCGGACGCCCGATGGTGGTGGTGCAGTCGGTCAACAGCGAGACCGGGGTGATCCAGGACAATGCCGCGATCACCGCCATGGCGCGCGACGGCGGCGCGCTCAGCCTTTGCGACGCCTCGCAGAGCGCGGGCAAGTTGCCCCTGCCCGATGCCGACATGATCGTGGTCTCGGCGCACAAGCTGGGCGGGCCGCCGGGGATCGGCGCGCTGCTGGTGCGCGATCTCGGGCTGCTCGAACCCCCGGGCGGGCAGGAAAAGGGCTATCGCGGCGGCACCGAGAATGTGCCCGCCGCGATGGGCTTCGCCGCCGCGCTCACCCATGCGCGCTACTGGACCGACCGCGCGGCGGACTTGCGCCACCAGCTCGACAGCGCCATTCGCGGCGCGGGCGGCGAGGTCGTCGCGCAGAATGCGCCGCGCCTGCCGAGCATCGGCAGCTATCGCATGCCCGGCATGGCGGCCAATGCGCAGCTGATCCAGTTCGATCTGGCGGGCGTCTCGGTCTCGGCGGGCAGCGCGTGCTCCTCGGGCACGCTCAAGACCAGCGCGGTGCTGACCGCGATGGGCTGGGACGAGAAGGCGGCGGGCGAGGTGGTGCGGGTGAGCTTCGGCCCGTCAACGACACGCGCGCACGTCTATCGCTTCATCGAATTGTGGCGAGATATGGCAGCGCGGGCGAAGCGCTGATGGCGACTGGCCCGATCTATCTCGATTATCAGGCGACCACGCCGCTTGCGCCCGAGGCGTTTGCCGCCATGCAGCCCTGGCTCGGCGGGCCGGAGAGCGCGGGCGGATGGGCCAATCCGCACAGCGCGCACCTGCTCGGGCGCAAGGCCTCGGCCGCGGTCGAGGTCGCGCGCGGGCAGATCGATGCACTGATGCCTCGGGACGGACGCGTCATCTTCACCAGCGGCGCGACCGAGGCGCTCAACCTCGCGATTCGGGGGGCGTTGCCCGCGCTCGCGCCGCGCCGGCGGATCGTCACGATCGCGACCGAACATGCTGCCGTGCGCGACACCTGTCTGTGGCTCGAAGGGCAGGGCCATGACATCGTGCTGCTGCCGGTGGACCGCGACGGGCTGGTCGACATGGGCGCAGCGCGCGATGCCGTCACCCCCGACACGGCGCTGGTTGCCGCGATGCTGGTGAACAACGAGATTGGCGTGATCCAGCCGGTCGATGTGTTGGCCGAGATCGCGCGCGAAGCGGGCGCGCTGTTCCTGTGCGATGCGGTGCAGGGCTTCGGCCGCGTCGCGCTGCCGCAAGCGGCCGACATGATCGCGATCAGTGCGCACAAGATCCACGGACCCAAGGGCATCGGAGCGCTGTGGGTGCGCGAGGGTGTGGCGCTCGAGCCGCTGATCCATGGCGGCGGGCAGGAACAGGGGCTGCGCTCGGGCACGCTCTCTCCCGCTTTGTGCGCCGGGTTCGGCGCGGCGGCACGGCTCGCAGCGGAGCGGGCGGACGCGGATGCGGCGCACGTCGCGCTGCTGCGCAATCGAGCGCTCGAGATCTTCGCCGACTGGCAGGTCAACGGATCGCTGATCACACGCTATCCCGGTAACCTCAACCTGCGCCGCGACGGGCTCGACGTTGCGCGGCTGATGTCCGAGGTGCGCGGCGTTGCCTTCTCTGCAGGTTCGGCCTGCGCCAGCGGCTCGGGACGCCCGAGCCATGTGCTGACCGCGCTGGGCCTGTCGAGCCCGGAAGTGCGTTCGTCGATCCGGCTCGGCTTCGGGCGCTATACCACCATTGACGAAATCGAACGCGCCGCGCATTTGATCGTCGATGCGGCCAATCGGCAGACGGGGTGATCGATGATCGAGGTGACGTTCATCAGCGCGGACGGCAAGAGCCGTCAGACGGTTCAGGCCAAGGAGGGCGACCGGCTGCTCGATGTCGCGCAGGCGCATGGCCAGCCGCTCGAAGGCACGTGCGAGGGGCAGATGGCCTGCTCTACTTGCCATCTGATCATCGATCCCGCGGATTTCGCCAAGCTGCCCGATCCGGTCGAGATGGAAGAGGACATGCTCGACCTCGCCGTGGCGGTGACGCGCACCTCGCGCCTGTCATGCCAGATCTTCCTGCGCGAGGAATGGGGCAGCCTGACCTGCCGCGTTCCGGCCGAAAGCTATGACATGCAGGGCGTTTGATAGCAATTTCGGCCCGGCTTGCTTTTCCGTCATCAACTCGCCATATGGCGCTCGGGAGTCGGGCGGACGTAGCCGTCGCCAATCTGGTCAGGTCCGGAAGGAAGCAGCCACAACGATTTTCGCCGCGGGTCGTCCGGCTCCTACCATCTTCCAGCGCCGCATCCTTCACAGGCCCTCTGTTTTGAACAGGCGGGCGGTTTCGGTTTGATCCACCGGCGGCAGCGGCTAATCAGCATCTATGGACGATTCCCGGCCCCAAGATATCGACAATGACGCAGGCGAAATGCCCGGGCTCGGGCTCGATCTGCCCACCATTGCCGCGCCCGCTGGCGCTTCGGGCCAGGCCTATCGCGTGCTTGCGCGCAAATACCGCCCGCAGACCTTTGCCGAGCTGATCGGCCAGGACGCCATGGTGCAGACGCTGGGCAACGCGATCCGGCGCGAGCGGCTGGCGCATGCGTTCCTCATGACCGGGGTGCGCGGGGTGGGCAAGACCTCGACCGCGCGGCTGATCGCCAAGGCGCTGAACTGCATCGGCCCCGATGGGCAGGGCGGCCCCACGATTTCGCCGTGCGGCGTGTGTGAACCCTGCGTCGCGATTGCCGAGGGGCGCCATATCGACGTGATTGAGATGGACGCCGCCAGCCATACCGGCATCGACGACGTTCGCGAGATAACCGAGGCTGTGCGCTATGCCGCTGTCTCCGCGCGCTACAAGATGTACATCATCGACGAAGCGCACATGCTCTCCAAACAGGCATGGAACGGCTTGCTCAAGACGCTGGAGGAACCGCCGCCGCACGTGAAGTTCCTGTTCGCCACGACCGAGGTGAACAAGGTGCCGATCACGGTGCTGTCGCGCTGCCAGCGCTTCGACCTGAAGCGCATTCCGTCCGAACTGCTCGCCAGCCATTTTGCTGAGATCTGCGTCAAGGAAGCGATCACCGCCGAGCCCGATGCGCTCGCGATGATCGCCGATGCCGCGGAAGGATCGGTGCGCGACGGCCTGTCGATCCTCGATCAGGCGATCGCGCATGCCGATCTGGGGGGCGATGCCAGCGAAGGCGCGCCGCAGGTTCGCGCCGAACAGGTGCGCAGCATGCTGGGCCTGTCCGATCGCGGCGCGATGCGGCGGCTGTTCGCGCATCTGATCGCGGGCGATGCCGATGCGATGCTCGCCGATCTCGATGCGCAGCACAGCCTGGGCGTCGATCCGGTCGCCGTGATGCGCGGGCTGCTGGCGATGGTGCATGCGATCACGCTGCAGAAATCGGCGGGCCGGGTGCGCACCGTGCATGGCGAGGAGGACCGCGCCGCGCTCGCCGACTGGGCGGGCAGGCTCGGCCATGCCAGCCTGCACCGGCTTTGGCAGCTGCTGCTCAAGGGGCATGACGAGATCGAGAGCGCGCCGGTCCCGCGCGAGGCGTGCGAGATGGCGCTGTTACGCGCGCTCTATGCGGCGACGTTGCCCGATCCGGGCACGCTCGCGCGCAGGCTGGCGGACGCGCCAGCAGGGCATGCCGCGCCCG
>NZ_QKVT01000001.1:871306-882481 GCF_003426715.1 Blastomonas sp. UPD001 | reverse complement strand
CTGCGGCGGAAATCTCCCCACATGGAGACGAAACCCTGCCAACACGGAGTGCCAAGGCATGAAAAGCATGGAAGAGATGATGGCGGCTGCGCAGGAAGCGGCGCAGACCGTGCAGCGCCAGATGAACGAGGCGCAGGCCAAGCTGGAATCGATCGAGGTCGAAGGCGCAGCGGGCGGCGGCCTGGTCAAGGTGCGTGCGACCGCCAAGGGCCGCATCCTGGGCGTCTCGATCGACGACAGCCTGATGGTGCCTGCCGACAAGCAGATGCTCGAGGATCTGATCGCCGCCGCGTTCAACGATGCCCGCACCAAGGCCGATCGCGCGAGCGAGGAAGAAATGAGCAAGATGGCGCAGGGCCTGCCGCTGCCCGCCGGCTTCAAGCTTCCGTTCTGAATGCGTTAACCTGGGTGGGTGCAGGATCGCTTGTCGTGGATAGACCCGGCAACCATATAGGCCGGTGAGATGCCACCGGATGCCCGGTGACCAACCCCAGATGGATTGAACCGAATTGACCATGTTCCAGACCTATCCCCTGCTGCCCCTGCGCGACATCGTGGTGTTTCCGCAGATGATCGTGCCGCTGTTCGTCGGCCGCGACAAATCGGTCGCTGCGCTCGAACGCGCTATGGAGCAGGACAAGGAAATCTTCCTCGTCGCGCAGCTCGACCCGGCGCGCGACGATCCTGATCGCGATGATCTCTACGACATCGGCGTGGTCGCCACCGTGCTGCAGCTGCTCAAGCTGCCCGACGGCACCGTGCGGGTGCTGGTCGAGGGCGGCGAGCGCGCGCGGCTGAACCGGCTCGAGACCAGCGGCGATCATGTGCTCGCCGAGGTCGAGACCATTCCGGCACGCGCCGTCAGCGGTACCGATGTCAATGCGCTGATGCGTTCGGTGGTCGAGCAATTCGAAAATTATGCCAAGCTCAACAAGAAGCTGCCGGCGGAAACCGCGGTGCAGCTGGCCGAGATCGACGACGCGTCGAAGCTCGCGGACGCGGTGGCCGCGAACATCTCGGTCAAGGTCGCGGACAAGCAGAGCCTGCTGACCGAGGACGATCCGGTCAAGCGGCTGGAAATGGTGTTCGGCTTCATGGAGGGCGAGCTCGGCGTGCTGCAGGTCGAGAAGAAGATCCGCGGCCGCGTCAAGCGCCAGATGGAAAAGACCCAGCGCGAATATTATCTCAACGAACAGCTCAAGGCGATCCAGTCCGAGCTGGGCAATGGCGATGGCGACGACGGCAACGGCGTAAACGAGTTCGCCGAGAAGATCGAGAAGCTGAAGCTCTCGCCCGAGGCCAAGGCCAAGGCGACGGCCGAGCTCAAGAAGCTGCGCGGCATGGCGCCGATGTCGGCCGAGGCGACGGTCGTGCGCAACTATCTCGACGTGCTGCTCGGTCTGCCCTGGGGCAAGAAATCGAAGCTCAAGAAGAACATCGCCGAGGCGCAGACGATCCTCGACGACGACCATTTCGGGCTGGAAAAGGTCAAGGACCGGATCATCGAATATCTCGCGGTCCAGGCGCGCACCAACAAGCTGAAGGGCCCGATCCTGTGCCTGGTCGGCCCTCCGGGCGTCGGCAAGACTTCGCTCGGACGCTCGATCGCCAAGGCGACCGGACGCGAGTTCGTGCGCCAGTCACTGGGCGGCGTGCGCGACGAGGCCGAGATCCGCGGCCATCGGCGCACCTATATCGGTTCGCTGCCGGGCAAGATCGTCAACAATCTCAAGAAAGCCGGGACCAGCAATCCACTGTTCCTGCTCGACGAGATCGACAAGCTTGGCCAGGACTTCCGTGGCGATCCGGCCTCGGCGCTGCTCGAGGTGCTCGACCCCGAACAGAACACCAAGTTCCAGGACCATTATCTGGAGATCGACATCGATCTTTCGGACATCATGTTCGTGACCACCGCGAACAGCCTGAACCTGCCGCAGCCGCTGCTCGACCGCATGGAGATCATCCGGCTCGAAGGCTATACCGAGGACGAGAAGGTCGAGATTGCCAAGCGGCACCTGATCGCCAAGCAGGTGGAATCGCATGGCCTCAAGGCCGGCGAGTTCGAGCTGACCGAGGAAGGCCTGCGCGACCTGATCCGCTATTATACCCGCGAGGCGGGCGTCCGCACGCTCGAGCGCGAGATCGCTCGGCTGGCGCGCAAGTCGCTGCGTCGCATCCTCGAGGGCAAGGACAAGGCCGTGGTGATCACGCCCGAAAACCTGTCCGAGTTCGCTGGCGTGCGCAAGTTCCGCCATGGCATCGGCGAGGCGGAGAACGACATCGGCGCGGTGACCGGCCTGGCCTGGACCGAGGTGGGCGGCGAACTGCTGACCATCGAGGCGGTGACCGTGCCCGGCAAGGGCGCGATCAAGACCACCGGCAAGCTGGGCGAGGTGATGCAGGAATCGGTGCAGGCGGCCTTCTCGTTCGTCAAGGCGCGCGCGCCGGCCTATGGCATCAAGCCCAGCATCTTCGCGCGGAAGGACATCCATATCCACCTGCCCGAAGGCGCGGTGCCCAAGGATGGCCCCTCGGCGGGCATCGGCATGGTCACCTCGATCATCTCGACGCTGACCGGCAACGCGGTACGCCGCGATGTCGCGATGACCGGCGAGGTCACGCTGCGTGGTCGCGTGCTCCCGATCGGGGGCTTGAAGGAAAAGCTGCTCGCGGCGCTGCGCGGTGGCATCACCACGGTGCTGATCCCGCAGGAGAACGAGAAGGACCTGGCCGAGATCCCCGAGAATGCCAAACAGGGGCTCAAGATCATCCCGGTCAGCCATGTCGACGAGGTGCTGCGCGTCGCCCTGGTCGATCCGCTCGTGCCGATCGACTGGACCGAGGCGGACGAGCTTGCGGCGCAGCCGCCGGTAGCCGCAACAGACATCGCGGAAGCAGCCGTGAAACACTGATTTGCATGGTGCAATGCAGCATCTGAAAGGGAAGCGCGCATCGGGGGTCGCATTACGGTAACATTGCGACAAAACGCCCGGAAATGCGCGCTTTTCCCTTTGACAGTCCGGTCAAATCGGTTCTTACTCAGCCCCCTCAAAGCCGCGATTCAGCAATATTCAACAAAAATCAGGGGGTTCCCACGGCATGAACAAGAACGATCTCATTTCGGCAGTTTCCGAACAGGCTGGCATCACCAAGGCCGACGCCAGCAAGGCGGTGGAAGCCGTGTTCGATTCGATCAGCGGCGCACTCGCCAAGGGCAGCGAAGTCCGTCTCGTCGGTTTCGGCACCTTTTCGGTCAGCAAGCGCAAGGCATCGACCGGACGCAACCCGCGCACCGGTGAAAAGATGGAAATCAAGGCCTCGACCCAGCCGAAGTTCAAGGCGGGCAAGGGCCTGAAGGACGCGGTCAACTGATCGCTTCTGCCCTGCATCCTGTCAGGGTGCCGCAGATGCTTTGAGCGGGCAGGGGTCGCATCTTACCCTCCCCGGTTGAAATGCTAGAAACATCGGAAGGCGGCGCGCATCGTGCCGCCTTTCTTTTTGTCGCCGGTGTCAGCCCGCGCTTTTGCGGATGGCCGCCGTCACCTGGTCCGCGCGCCGGGTGGCTTCGCGCTCGATGACGCGCCAGTCGGCAATATAGGCGGCAGCGAAGCGATCGATGCCCATGCGCCGGTACTGCTCGACATGCGCCAGCTCGTGCGCCCACATCCAGACATTCTCGGTCAGCCGCGCGCTGGAGAAAACCACCTGGCGGTTCAGCGCGATGGCGCCTTCGTCCATGAACTGTTCGGTCACGATCGCGCCCAGATCGACCCGCCCCGTGCCCACCGTCCAGCGGGTCGCGGACAGCGTCTCGGGCCTGAAATGGGGCGCGAGCAGCTTCTGCATGTCGGCGGGGATGGGCTTGGCACCGGCGCGCGCGGCCTGGCTCTCGCCATGTCGGATCGCGCGCGCGAGCACGGGTGCGGTCAGCCGCGCCGACCGTCGCACCAGCTGCTGCGATCCGCGCCGCGCCTCGCTGGCGATCGCGCCGGCCGAGCGGCCGCCCAGCGCTTCGATCACCCGGTTAAGCTCGGCGGGCGGGCGCAGCAGCTGTTCTTCGGGACGCTCGATGCATCCCGACACGGTCATAACGGCCAGCGCGCCCAGCGCACCGATGACATATCGCGGTCCGATCATCCCCGGACCGCTACGCGACCGCTTACTGACCGGCAAGCCCGATCAGCGCCTCCGGGCCCTTGGACAGGCGGCTGTTGACGATCCATTTCAGCGTCGCGTTCGCGCCCGCCATGGTCGGGCCGTCCTCGGTATTGTTGGTGAGAATGCGGCCATCGGTGGTGATGGTGAACGTGCCTTCGGGCTTGGGCTGGCCCGGCTTGCCCTTGGCATCGGCTGCACCCGCCATCGCCCGCCCGCTTCGCCCGAATAGGCGGGGGCAGAGACCTTCACGCTGCCGTCCTTGCGGGCGATAATGGTGACAAAGGGCATGATCGCATTGCCGCCATCGACCAGCGGGAAGGCGAAACCATGCGCGCTGTTGCCGGTGATCGAATATTCGACATCGATGATGCGGTTGCCGCGATAGCTGACCTTGTTCCAGCCGCGCTGCTTCTTCAGCTGCTCGACCAGCTCGGCGATGCTCTCGTCGCTGCCCAGCCCGCCCATCTCGCCGCCCATGGCACTGGCGGCCATGCCGGTCTCGCCCTTGCTTTCGGCCTGCGCCGTGTCGAAATCCTTGCGCTGCTGCGCCAGTTCGGCCTCGGTGCATTCGCGCTCGTCGCCCGTGTCGTCGCTATAGCAGGGGCTGGGCGAAAACTCGGCGGGCGGCGGCGACATGTCGGTCACCACGATCTCGCCGACATAGGTGAAGGTGAAGGTCCCATCGCGCTTCAGATCGAGCGTCGAGGTGAACTTGCCCGGGGAGAGCAGGCAGCCGGTCAGCAGCAGCGGCGCTGCCAGCGCGGCGAGGATTCGCACGAATTTCATGTCTCGGTCCTTTGCACAGGTGCGACCCGTTTGAACCAGATAGCGCCCGGTCTCAGGCCGGGGTGAGCGAAATCAGCGCCTCGGGCGCACGCTCGCGCCTGGCATTGACCTTCCATTCGAGCACCCGCAGCGCGCCGGAGACGCTGGGGCCGTCCTCGGTGTTGTTGGTGAGGATTTCGCCATCGGTGCGGAGGGTGAACATGCCGTCGGGCTTGGGCAGATTGGCAAAGATCTTCGCCTCTTCGCTGTTGCTCGACGATCCCACCGCCTGCAGGATCGACATCAGGCCGCCCATATTCCCGCCCATGAAGCTGCTTTGCCCCCCTGCGGCAAAGGCAGGCGCGTCGATGCGCACGGCGTTGTTGGTGCGCGCGGTGGCGACGATGAACGGGGTGATGCCCTGCACCTTCTCGATCGTCGGGAAGCTGTAATCCTGGTCGATCCGGCCCGAGATCGCATAATCGACGGTGAACAGCCCGTCGCCCTTGTGCACGACCTCGCGCCAGCCCTTCTGCTTCTTGATCCGGGTGATGAACTCGTCGATCGCGTCGGGCGAGGTGGGGTCGATGCCGCCGAGCATCGCCTTGAAGATCTCGATATTCTTCGCGTCCTCGGCCTTCTTGGCCGCACGCTGTTCTTCCCAGGCTTCCTTCTGGCTGTCGATCTCGGCAGGCGTGCATTCACGCTCGAGCGCCTCCTCGGCCCAGTCCTCGCTGTCCTCGGAGCCCTGCTCTTCCTGGACATAGGCGGTCTTGAGCACTGCCGCGTCGACCTCTGCCGGCTCGCCATAACAGGGGCTGGGGGTGAACTCGGCCTTGCTGTCGTCGAGCGCTGCGCCCATCGCGATCAGCTGCGACAGGCCGAGCAGATGGATATCGCCCTTGTAGGCGAAGCTGAAACCCCCGCCGCGCAGCACGGTCATGTCGGCGGTGAACTTGCCCGGGGACAGCAGGCACCCGGTCAGCATCCAGGCGGCGGCGGCGACCGCCAGTATCCGCATTCCCATCCGCCCCCCAGCGCGCATCAGCCCTCTCCCCGGTCCATCCGAATCGCGTAGAGCGAGATGGCCGCCGCGTTCGAAACATTGAGGCTCTCCATCGCGCTGCTGATCGGCAGCCGCGCGAGCACATCGCAATGCCCCGCGACATTGTGACGCAGGCCTTCGCCCTCGGCCCCCAGAACCAGCGCGATCGGTCCGGTGCCCAGCACCTCGGCCAGCGTGTCTTCAGCCTCTCCGGCGAGGCCGATGCGCCAATATCCGGCATCGGCCATTTCCTCGAGCGCGCGCGACAGGTTCACCACGCGCACCCAGGGCACGATCTCGAGCGCGCCCGATGCGGCCTTGGCGATCGTCCCCGATTCGGGCGGCGCGTGCCGGTCCTGCGTGATGATCGCGGCGGCATCGAACGCGGCGGCGGAGCGGAAGATCGCGCCAACATTGTGCGGATCGGTGACCTGGTCGAGCACCACCAGCGGACGCAGCGGATCGCCCGAGAGCACGTCGCCGAGCAGCATGTCGTCGAGCGGCTCGACCTCGATCACGATTCCCTGGTGCGGCGCATCGCGCGCGACCAGCCGGGCGAGATCGGCGACATCGGCATATTCGACCGATACGCCCGTGGGCAGATCGAATTGCGCCAGCGCCTCGCGCGTGCCGCGGATCCAGCGAATCTGCCGCTCGGGATTGGCGAACGCCGCCTCGCAGGCGTGCGTCCCCCAGAATCGCGGCAGCTTGCCGCCTTCGAGTCCCGCCTTGCGGTTACGGTTGCGTGCGCCGCGTTTGGCCATCTTGGGTTGTATCTTTCTTGGGCGAACAGGTCGCCGGGGTGGCTGGATCAAGCTTTTCGTCCTGTCGCCATTGACAGGCAAGCGCGAATTGTTCAAGGGACCGCCTCTCGGCAGAAACGGCCCTCTTCGGAACGGCCAATCGCACAGGGAATGTGTGGACAGGTGGCCGAGTGGTTAATGGCAGCAGACTGTAAATCTGCCCGCGAGAGCGTACGCTGGTTCGAATCCAGCCCTGTCCACCAACCCCCTTTCTTCCGGCATACCCCAAAATCCATGGAAATCCTTGGTTTTCTGCGGTATATTGCCTCTCGCCATCCACACAAATCCGTCGCGATCCATGCCCATCCGACGCCCAGTGTGGGGGTAATGTGGGGGTAAAAGCCCTTACCCCCACACTGTGGTTCCTCGCCGCGATGCGGAAAAGTGTGGGGGAGAAATCGATGGGAAAACTCTCGGCGGTAGGGGTCAGAACGGCTCTCGCGAATCCCGGCACCTATCAGGATGGTGACGGTCTGTTTCTCAAGGTGGACAAGCGCGGCGGTGCCTACTGGAATCTCCGGGTCCAGCAGGACGGCAAGCGAAGGGACATCGGGATCGGCAGTGCCAGGCTCGTGACGCTGGCGGCAGCGCGCGAGAAGGCCAATGAGCTCCGATTGGCCGTGAAGGTCGAAAAGCGCGATGTGCTCGCCGAAAGGAAGGACGAGGCCGCAGCCAAGGTGACCTTCAGGGAAGCGGCCCTCCTGTATCATGCGGAAAACGCGGCGGGCTGGAAAAGCGAGGTCTACACCCGCCAATGGCTCGCGAGCCTCCAGAACTATGTCTTCCCCAAACTGGGCAACAAGCCGACCGGAAGCGTGACGACTGCCGATATCATCGCGGTACTCACCCCGATCTGGCAGGAGATACCCGACACCGCGCGCCAGGTGCGCAACCGGATCTGCGCGGTGCTCGACTTCGCGCATGCCAGGGGCTGGCGCTCGACAGAGGCACCGTCCGGCAACAACAGCCTGAAGGCGGGGAGGGGCCTACCCAGACAGATCAAGCAGACCCAGAACCGCAAGGCGATGCCCTATGTCGCTATCCCGTCATTCCTGATCGCGCTGCGGCGCAAGCCGTCCTTCGGACGTCTGGCGCTCGATCTGCTGATCCTGACCGGCACGCGATCACAGGAAGTCCGTCTCGCGCGTTGGTCTGAGTTCGACCTGGAGGAACGCATCTGGTCGATTCCTGCCGAGCATATGAAGCGGAGCAGGGCGCATGACGTCCCGCTGTCCGATGCAGCGCTCGCGGTGCTGAAGAAGGCCGACGCGCTGCGCATTGAGGGCACGGACGTCGTCTTCCCCGGCACGGCAGGCAATCCGATGTCCGACATGACGCTGCTCAAGGTGCTGCGCGACATGCAGGAACCCTTCCACGTCCACGGGTTCCGCTCGGCCTTTACCGACTGGGCGGCGAACGAAGGCTACCCGAACGCGGTGGTCGAGGCGGCACTCGCCCACAAGACACCCGACGCAGTGCAGGCTGCCTATCGCCGCACGACCTATCTCGGCACCAAGGAGAAGCCTGGCATGCGCGTCAGGCTGATGGAGGCATGGGGTGCCTACTGCTCCGGCACGCCCACGACGCCGCCAGCGCCCTACGCCGAGGATTAGTCGCGCCGCCGCCGCGTGGCACCATCGTAACGGCTGGCAGGCATGGCTCTGCCATGACGGCCTGCCTTCCGGCGAGGATGGGAGGGGGAGGGAAAACCCCAATCGATGCCCTGGCGCGGGCCAGCGGGCGAAGCCCGCCACACGGAGGCATCTATTGGGGTTTCGGGAACGAGAGGGCAAAGCCCTTGGTGTTCCCGCGTCAAGGATCGCGCCAGCGATCCGCACAAAGAAACGACGCCCTTGCACGGCGCGAAGCCGCCGGACGCCCTGCGCGCGGGCCAAGTGGGCCAGCGGGCGTCCGGCAATGAGAGAGGCAAGAGCGCCTGCGGGTCAGCACAAGAACACCGCGCCCGCAGGAGCGCGCAGCGCGGGACCGAGCGCGTCCTCCGGGAACTCCCGCTCCGCTTGCCGCGCTCCTGATCGTCACCCGGATGGGCCGGGACGACAGGCCCGGTCCGCGCAGCGGATAGAGCAGGTTGCCCGAAGGGCAGCGCACTCAAGTTTCAACGTACCTGGCTTTGCATTGGGGTGGAGCGGTGTATCCGAGCAACTGGCCATTCGAATAAGGCTAGATCTGTCCTGATATCTGTGCTTTGTGTCGGTCATGCCATTGCGAGGTCGTCGCGATCTTGCTCCAAGGTAGACTCGCGGTGCTGAATTTGGCATAGGAACAAACAAAGAACATGTGCACATGAACGAGGAATTCTCTATGCGAAAATCGCGCCGGACAGCGAAGCCGACTGCCAAGCTGATTGGTGAACGGGCCTTTCGGCCGGAGCCGCATAACGCTGCGCCAAACGTGATTGCGTTGCAGCGGCCCCTCACCGTCCAGATCGAGTGCCAGGACAATCTTGAGTTCATGCGGTCGCAGGACGACGAGAGCATGAAGCTGATTGTGACGTCGCCTCCGTACAACATCGGAAAGGCATATGAGAGCCGAACGTCGATCGACCTGTATATCAAGCAACAAGCGGCCACGATCGCTGAAGCCGAACGCCTCCTTCATCCGCAAGGGTCTATCTGCTGGCAAGTCGGCAATCACGTTGATGACGGGGAGATATATCCGCTCGACATCTTGCTCTACGAGCTCTTCAAGAACCACGGTCTGAAGCTTCGGAACCGGATCGTATGGACGTTTGGTCACGGACTCCATTGCCAGCGACGGTTCTCTGGCCGGTATGAGACGATCCTCTGGTTTACCAAGGGGGATGACTACACATTCAATCTCGATCCGGTTCGTGTGCCTTCGAAGTACCCTTTCAAAAAACACTTCAAGGGCCCGAGGCGCGGAGAGTTATCCAGCAACCCCTTGGGCAAGAACCCTTCCGACATCTGGGAAATCCCCAACGTGAAGGCGAACCACGTTGAGAAAACCAATCATCCGTGTCAGTTTCCTGTCGGGTTGGTGGAGCGACTTGTTCTCAGTCTGACCGACGCGGGTGATAATGTACTCGATCCTTACATGGGCGTCGGGTCATCGGCTATCGCCGCTCTAAAGAATGGACGAAACGCTTTCGGCTGCGATTTAATGCAAGAATATGTTGATGTTGCCCTTGACCGGGTTGCGCAGCTTGAAGCAGGTATCCTCCGAACCCGCCCGATGAACAAGCCGATATACAACCCGAACGAGAGGTCTGGCGAATGAGATTAGCCTTCACTCACGAACACCGAAATGGCGGGGCGGAGTGGCAGAAGCGCGATCTCTTCGAGTGGATCACAGACATATTCGAAGCGCCGGGAATCAAGCTGAAAAGCAGGTGCACTCCCGCGATAAGGCAGCATATTGCGACCGAGTTTCGGAATGAAGGGTGGGGGCAAGACGTAAAGATCGATCAGGATCTCAACCTGACCATTTCGGCGATGAAGGATGATCTGGCGTTCCAGCTCCAGACGGGGAACATCAGCCGAGCGCCTTACGACCTGCTGAAGCTTCAGCATTTGTTTCAAAGCGACAGGATCGAAGCTGCGGCGTTGGCAGTCCCGACACGCGCAGCTGCGGCTATAATTGGAAGCAATGTCGCGAATGCCGAGCGGGTGTGCAAGGAGATGACCGCCTTCGATCGCGTGATCACCGTCCCGATTTTGTTGATCGCATTCGAATAAGAGAGCTTGGGGCATGGGCTACGAGATTGCTTTGACTGCGCCGGCGGAGCGCGAAGCATTGATCGCAAAGGCGCTTAGATCGCCCGAGCGCACGCTGCCGTTCCACCATTTTCGTGCCAAGCTCTACGAGCTGCCAATCATACGCGTGCCAATCGATCTGCCGGTGTATCGGATGGAGAACTTCCGTACCTACACCGACCAGCACGAGTACCTTGCGAGAGAAGGGTTGCCTGCGGACTATTTCCTGTCTGGCCAGGAGATCGAAAGCGTCCAGCAGGTTCAGCACGATATCTTGGCAAGGCTTTCGCGGCGTGGCGTTGCTGACTCAGTCGTTCCGGTCATCGACGTTCTGAAGAAGGACGGGCAGATTGACCCGCTACTCGCAACGAGCTCCGGCGTAATCGTCAACGGCAATCGCCGTCTGGCAGGGATGCGAGAGCTCGGCCTCACCTACGTCGAGTTGATGATCCTCCCGGCTGATGCTTCTGCAGACGAGATCGTTGATATTGAGGCAAGCCTGCAAGGCGTCCCTGAGACCAAGCTCGACTATGACTGGATCGGTGACGGACAGCTGATCAACCGCCTTATCGAAATGGGGCGCACTCCTAAGGATGTGGCCGATCAACTCCACAGGCCGGAAAAAGAGATCAAGACCGCGCGACAGGCGCTCATTGAAGCAGACCTGTAC
>NZ_QKVT01000001.1:868094-871206 GCF_003426715.1 Blastomonas sp. UPD001 | reverse complement strand
CCTCAAAATACTCCTTCGCCATGTTTAGAGCCTGCGTCGGCGTTTTGGGCTTGGGCGTGTGCAGCTCGGTGTCGTCGGACTGGTAGACCGCTATCCCTTCGGCCTTCACGTCCATGAAGAAATACCGCCCATGGGCGAGGCCGTCGTTCACCTCCTGCAGGGTGTGAACGATGAAATTGACCGGCGTGCGCAGTGTGCCGGTGAGGCCGTACTCGCGCATCAATCGCTCATCGAGCTTGGACCAGTACTTCACCCGGTCCGTGAGCCGCTTGTCGCTGACGATGATGAGGAGATCGAAGTCGGACTGGTAGCCCTTGGCGGTGTGCGGTTCATCGACCCAGGTCCCGCGCGCATAGCTGCCATAGAGGATGACCTTGAGGATGCGCCCGGCCTTCTTCCACTCGTGCTTGGCGAGCGCGAAGGCATCGTCGAACTCCTCGAAGATCAGCTGCACCACGCGCTCCAGCTCGCGCTGCTTTTGAGGGGGCAGATGATCAAGGTCGGTGCGCATCGTTCGAACAGTCTAGCAAGCTGTTGTGCAACTTGCACCTCTCCGGCGACCATCATCCGCACCGATGACCCCAAACAGGATGCATCAGTGTTCCAGCATCCGGCGCGAAGCGCGCTTGGATGTCGTCAATACCAAGAACTGGGGAGGGGGCAGCGTTGCTCCCTTTGATCCGACCACAGGCCTGCGCTGCAGGATTGAGCCTCATTTTGGCCGAGCGTCTTGGCCCACTTCTGGGCGCTATAGGTCGCCAGCGCTTCACAAACAGCGCCATTCTGCTAAAATCTGGAGGCAAAAATCGTGAACCGAATCAAGGTTCTATCGAGAAGTTTGTGGGGGTCGTTGTGGGGAGATGTTCGGGCGGCCCCTTAAATGCCACACAATTTCAATCGCATGGGGCTAAAGTTCGGTACAAGCCCTGCCACCACCTCCCTTTTTCATGATGCATCAGGTGCCACGCGCCCTTGGCAAGCGCAGTGCGATTGGGCACAACGCTTGGCATGATCGAAATTGCCCGCATCGCCGCCCTGTCCGACAATTATATCTGGCTGGTGCATGAGCCGGTGAGCGGCGAGACCGTCGTCATCGACCCCGCCGAAGCCGAGCCGGTACTCGCCGAGGCCGAGGCGCGCGGCTGGACGATCACGCAGATCTGGAACACGCACTGGCACCCCGATCATGTCGGCGGCAATGCTGCGATCAAGGCGGCCACCGGTTGCGCGATCACCAGCCCGGAGGCCGAGCGCGAGCGGATTGCCAGTTTTGACGTGACGGTGAAGGGCGGCGATGTCGTGCATCTGGGCGCGCTCAGAGCCGATGTCATCGACGTGCCCGCGCATACCGCGGGGCATATCGCCTATCATTTGCCCGAGGAGCAGGCGATCTTCGTCGGCGATACGCTGTTCGCGATGGGCTGCGGGCGGCTGTTCGAGGGCACGGCCGAGCAGATGTTCGACAACATGACGCGGCTGGCGGCGCTTCCCGGCGAAACCGCGGTCTATTGCGCGCACGAATATACCGAATCGAACGGTCGCTATGCGCTGGTCGCCGAGCCCGACAATCCGGCGCTGGCCGAGCGGATGGAGCAGGTCTTCGCGATGCGCGCGCGCGGCGAACCGACCGTGCCGACCACGATCGCGCTCGAACGCGCCACCAATCCCTTCATGCGCGCCCGCTCCGCCGAGGAGCTTGCCGAGCGACGCGCCGCCAAGGATAATTTCCGGGGCTGAGACCACCGGATCGATAGCCGAGAGGATTGCCATGACCGAAGCCTTTATCTGCGACGCGGTGCGCACGCCGATCGGACGTTATGGCGGCGGGCTGGCGAGCGTCAGGCCCGACGATCTGGCGGCGGTGGTGCTGCGCGCGCTGGTCGGGCGCAATCCTGGGCTCGATGCTGCCGCGATCGACGATGTGCTGATGGGCTGTGCCAACCAGGCGGGCGAGGACAATCGCAACGTCGCGCGCATGGCCGCGCTACTGGCGGGCCTCCCCGAGAGCGTGGCCGGAGCGACGATCAACCGGCTGTGCGGATCGGGGCTCGATGCGGTGGGCAGCGCCGCGCGCGCGATCCGCGCGGGCGATGCCGATCTGATGATCGCGGGCGGGGTCGAGAGCATGACCCGCGCGCCGTTCGTCATGCCCAAGGCAGCGACTGCCTTTGCCCGCGACAATGCGGTCTATGACACCACCATCGGCTGGCGTTTCGTCAATCCGCTGATGAAGGCGGTGCACGGCGTCGATTCGATGCCCGAGACGGCGGAGAATGTCGCCGAGGATTTCGGCATCGCCCGCGCCGACCAGGATGCGTTCGCGCTGCGCAGCCAGCAGCGCGCGGCCGCCGCGCAGGAATCGGGGCGGCTGGCGGCGGAGATCGTCCCGGTCAGCATCCCGCAGCGCAAGGGCGAACCGCTGATCGTCGATACCGACGAGCATCCGCGCATGACCTCGATCGAGGCGCTGAGTGCGCTCAAGCCCATCGTGCGCCCCGGCGGCACGGTGACGGCGGGCAATGCCAGCGGCGTCAACGATGGCGCGGCAGCGCTCATCGTCGCGTCGGAGGCCGCTGCGGCGCGCCATGGCCTGACCCCGCGCGCGCGGATCATAGGGACGGCGGTGGCGGGCGTGCCGCCACGCATCATGGGTATCGGTCCGGCCCCGGCGGTGCAGAAACTGCTCGCACGGGCGCGGGTGACGCTGGGCGAGGTCGATGTGATCGAGCTCAACGAGGCGTTCGCCGCGCAGGGCCTGGCCGTGCTGCGCCAGCTCGGCCTGCCCGACGATGCAGCGCATGTGAACCCCAATGGCGGGGCGATCGCGCTCGGCCATCCACTCGGCATGTCGGGTGCACGTCTCGCGCTGACCGCGACCGAGGAACTGCAGCGTACCGGCGGGCGCTATGCGATCGCGACGATGTGCATCGGCGTGGGGCAGGGCATCGCGATGCTGATCGAGCGGGTATAGCTCAAGGCGTCACAGCCCAACGTCATTCCCGCGAACGCGGGAATCCCGCTTTCTTGCAGACGCTGCATTAACAAACCGGGACCCCGTGAGTTCACGGAACAAGTGCAACACCTGCTAAGATGGTGTTGCGATGGGAGAACA
>NZ_QKVT01000001.1:848207-867994 GCF_003426715.1 Blastomonas sp. UPD001 | reverse complement strand
CAAACCAGTGTTGCACTTCAAACGTGAATCCACACCCCCGCCTTCGCGGGGGTGATGATGATGGGCGGGATAGGCAGCGAGCGGAACTCGGCGCGGAACTACTCGCCCGCCACCTTGGGCACCGGCTGGAAATCGCGCACGAACCGCTCGAGCAGGCGCACGCCATAGCCGGTCGATCCCGCGGGCTTGAGGTCGTTCGCGCCGCCCCAGGCCATGCCTGCAATGTCAATATGCGCCCAGGGGGTCTCCGGCTTCACGAACGCGCCGATGAAGTGCGCGCCAGCGCCGGC
The DNA here is from genome assembly GCF_003426715.1 of Blastomonas sp. UPD001. Lineage (NCBI taxonomy): Bacteria > Pseudomonadati > Pseudomonadota > Alphaproteobacteria > Sphingomonadales > Blastomonadaceae > Blastomonas > Blastomonas sp. UPD001. The sequence goes on along the minus strand of NZ_QKVT01000001.1, from coordinate 867,704 downwards.
ACCAGCGCCGCTGACACCCGAATTCTTGATATCGGCAATGGTCGACTTGGTGTCCTCGGCATAGCTCGGGTGCAGTGGCATCCGCCACACCGCATCGCCGCTGGCATCGCCTGCCTTCATCAGTTGATCGGCGAGCGGATCGTGGCGGCTGAACAGCCCGGCATAATCGTCGCCCAGGGCGGTCATGATCGCGCCGGTCAATGTCGCCATGTCGACGATCGCCGCAGGATTGAGCTTTGCATCGGCATAGGCGACCGCGTCGGCGAGGACGAGGCGGCCTTCGGCATCGGTCGAAATGATCTCGATCGTCTTGCCGTTCATTGCCTGCAGCACGTCGGCGGGGCGCGCGGCATTACCGTCGGGCATGTTTTCGGACAGTGCCGCGATTGCGACGACATCGACCTGCGCGCGCGACTTGGCAAGCGCTAGCGCCGCGCCGACCACACTCGCCGCGCCCGACATGTCGAACTTCATGTCGCCCATGCCGGCCCCGGCCTTGAGCGAGATGCCGCCGCTGTCGAAAGTGATTCCCTTGCCTGCGAGCACCACCGGACCCGTCGAAGGTGCGCCGCGGCCGGTATAGCGCACGATCAGCATGCGCGGCGGCCGCGCCGATCCGCGTCCCGAGCCGAGGATCGAGCCCATGCCGAGCTTTTCCATCGCGGGCACGTCGAGCGCCTCGATCGTTACGCCGGGGACGCCCGCAAAGGCGGCGCGGGTGCGTTCGACAAAGCTTTCGGGATAGATGACGTTCGCAGGTTCGTTGGAAAGGTCGCGCGCAAAGGCCATCGCCTCGACCAGCGCCTTGCCGCGCCCGTCGTAAATAGCACGTGCCGCCTCGCCGTTTTCGGTGACGATGGTCGTCGCGGCCATGGCAGCGGCCTCGCGCGCCTTGGCCTGGTAGAGGTCCGAGCGATATTCGCCGATGCCCATGCCGGTCGCGAGCTCGGCCACCGCCTCGGCAGGCATGCCAGCAAATATGGCCGCGAAAAGCATGACATCATCCTGGTCGATCGCAACCTGACGCATATCTGGAAGCCGCTGTTGCACGAGGTCGCGGCAGGCTCGCTCGACGCCAATCTCGACGAGGTCGGCTATGGCGGCCATGCGGTGCGCTGGGGCTATCGCTTCTTCAACGGCGCGCTCGAAAGCATCGACCGCACGACGCGGCATATCGTCACCGCACCGCTGCTCGACGATCAGGGCAAGGAGGTGATCGGGCGGCACCGCATCCGCTACGATTATCTGGTGCTCGCCTTTGGCGGCGTCTCGAACGATTTCGGGGTGCCGGGCGTGCGCGAGCATGCGCAGTTTCTCGAGCATCGCGGCCAGGCGGACAGCTTCCGCCAGAAGCTGCTCAACGCGTGCCTGCGCGCCAATCACGAGCATAACACCGGCAATCCCGAGGCGCGGGTGCGCATCTGCATCATCGGCGGCGGGGCGACCGGCGTGGAGCTATCGGCCGAGTTGTACAACGCCGCCAAGTCGTTGCGCTATTACGGCCTCGAGGTGTTCGACGAGAGCAAGCTGGAGGTGACGCTGCTCGAGGCGGGGCCGCGCATATTGCCGCAGATCGATGCCGAGCTGGCAGGAACGGCGCGGCACGAGCTCGAGCAGCTCGGCGTCAGCGTGCGCGAGAATACGCAGGTCGTGCAGGTCAACGAACATTCGGTCGAGACCAGGGCGGGCGAGGCGATCCCCGCCGACCTGATCGTCTGGGCTGCCGGGGTGAAGGGTGCCGATGGCGTCACCGAGATGAGCGATCTCGAGCTCAACCGGCTCAGCCAGTTCGTTGTCCGCCCGACACTGCAGACGACATTGGACGACCATATCTTCGCGCTGGGCGATTGCGCCTCGTGCCTGCTGCCCGGCCAGGAACGCCCGATCCCGCCGCGCGCGCAATCGGCGCACCAGATGGCGAGCCATGTGTTCGACAATCTGTGCCGGATGCAGCAAGGCAAGCCGCTCAAGGATTTCGTCTACCGGGACCATGGCTCGCTGGTCTCGCTCAGCCGCTTTTCGACCGTCGGCAGCCTGATGGGCAATCTGATCGGCGGTCGCATGGCGGTCGAAGGGCGGCTGGCGCGCTGGGCGTATCAATCGCTCTACCGCATGCACCTGATCGCGATCCACGGCTGGTGGCGCGGCATATCGTTGATCGTCATCGGCCATGTGAACCAAATCGTGCGGCCCAAGCTCAAGCTGCACTGACCGGCGACGCGCTTTCAGCCGCTGATCTGATCGACCAGCCTGCCGCCCTTGAACAGGGCAAGGCAGCGCCCCTGCACTGGCAGCCTGTCGAACGGCGCCCCCCCAGGTTCGTCCCGAGCAGGATCGCGATATAGGTCCCCGCCTCGACCAGCCCCGTGCCCCCCAGCACCTCCTCGTCATTCAGATGCTGCGGCAGGATGGCGTATTTGATCGGCCCGAAAAAGGTCGAATGCACGCCCATCGCGAACAGCGCCAGCATCATCAGCGGTATGGCGACGGTGTGCACCGCGGTGCCCGCCCAGGCCATGTACAGCCCCGTGCCGCCGACCAGCATGATGAGGATCTCGCAGAACTTGACGATGCGGATGATCACGGCCTTGTCGCGCGTATCGGCGAGCTGGCCGGCCAGCGCCGAGAGCAGGAAGAAGGGCAGGATGAAGATCGCGGTCGCGATCGCGCTGAACCAGGTCTCTGCCGTCTCGTCGTTGTACACGCTGTACACGACGAACAGCACCATCGCGTTCTTGTAGAGATTGTCGTTGAACGCGCCGAGCAGTTGGGTCACGAACAGGGGTAGAAAGCGCCTCTTGTTCAAAAGCGCGCCAGCTGAAGCCATTCTGCGTGTTCCTCGGTGGTTTACCCGTCCGGCGGTTTCGCAGTCCTGCCTCTCCTGGTGCGGGTAAGCGGCGATACGAAAAGCCTTGGCCGTCGTATCGGGTTCGCGGGCAGGGCGGTCAAGCCATTTCCATTGCTGGCAAATGCGGTTATGAGGCGCTCAGCCTATGCTCACCGTGCCCAACATCCTGACGCTCTCGCGGATCGTCACCGTCCCGCTGCTGGCCGCGCTGCTGTGGTGGCCCGAATGGGCAACCGGCTATCTGCTGGGCTTTGTCGTCTACTGCCTGATGGGCATTACCGACTATTTCGACGGCTATCTCGCCCGCGCGCAGGGCGCGGTGTCGAGGCTCGGCATCTTTCTCGATCCGATCGCCGACAAGATCATGGTCGCCGCCGTGATCCTGATTCTCTGCGCGAACGGCAATATCCACGGGCTGCACGTCATCGCTGCACTGATCATCCTGCTGCGCGAGATCACCGTATCGGGGCTGCGCGAATTTCTTGCCGGGCTGCAGGTATCGGTGCCGGTGTCGCAACTCGCCAAGTGGAAGACCACGCTGCAGCTGCTTGCGCTCGGCACGCTGATCTTTTCCGGCGGATTTCCCGATCAGCCCTGGATGCAGCATCTGGGCCTCGCGGCCCTGTGGACCGCCGCGATCCTGACGCTGGTCACAGGCTGGGACTATCTGCGCGTCGGCATCAAGCACATGGATTGACCGGGTCACGAATGGTTCTTCGTCATTCCCGCGCAAGCGGTAATCCCGCTTCTTGGTGAACTATCGATGCGGAGCGGGACCCCCGCCTTCGCGGGGGTGACGGTAGCAAACGCCGCTCAGCTAGAACTTACCCTGCGCATTTCCCTTCGGCATGGCCGCGCCGCAGGATGTCGGCGAGCATGCGGAATTCCTCGGCGCGCGGGCTGTTGCGGCGCCAGATGATCGCGATGTCGCGCGAGGCATGGTCGGCCAGCAGTGGGCGCGCGACGATATCGGTGTTGTTCAGGATGCCAGCATCGATCGCGATCTGCGGGAGCAGCGTCAGCCCCAGCTTGTTGTCGACCATCTGCACCAGGGTGTGCAGCGAGGTGCCGAACATCATCGCACTCGCGCGCAGTTCGGGCCGGTTGCAGGCGGCGAGCGCGTGGTCCTTCAGGCAATGCCCGTCCTCGAGCAGCAGCAGCCGCGATTCGTCGATCAGCTCGGGCGCGACTTTTTCGGGTGGATCGCGCGGATCGTCCTTGGGAAAGGCGACATAGAGCGGGTCGCTGAACAGCAGCTCGTGTTCGACATCGCCCGCCGGGAAGGGCAGCGCGAGCAGCACGCAATCGACCTGGCCGTGGTGCAGCGATTCGACCGCCGCGCCGCTGACCTCCTCGCGCAGGAACAGCTTCAATTCGGGCTGCTCGCGGCGCAGGCCCGGCAGCAGCCGCGGCAGCAGGAACGGTGCGATCGTCGGGATGACGCTCATCCTGAGGTCGCCCGACAGCGGCTTGCCCGAGGAGCGGACTAGATCGGCCAGTTCCTCGGCCTCGCGCAATATGCGGTGTGCCTTGGCGACGACCTTGTTGCCGAGCGGCGTGAAGCGCACCACGCGCCGCGTGCGTTCGACCAGCACCACGCCGAGCAGCGTCTCCAGCTCGCGAAGCCCCGCCGATAGCGTCGACTGCGTCACGAAACAGGCGTCTGCCGCCTTGCCGAAATGCCCATGCTCCTCGAGTGCAACCAGATATTGCAGCTGCTTGAGCGTGGGAAGGTACGAGGTCATGGCTGCTCCGCGAGGGCCGCCGCGACGACTTCCTCGGGTTCGGCAACCAGTTCGGTGCGCGTCATCTTGATCCTGCCATCGGCGATCGCGAACGCCATGCGCCCTTCGACCAATGCCAGCGCATCGCGCCCGAACTGTTCGAACCGCCACCCTTCGAGGATCGGCAGCCCCTTGCGCACGCCGGCGGCGAGCGCCTCGAGGTCGTCGCTTCGCGCCAGCAGCCGGGCGGCCACATCGATCTCGCGCGAGCGGATCTTGAGCAGCAGCTTGAGCAGATCGGCAACCAGCGCGCCTTCCTTGCCCAGCGCAGGACCGCGCGGACTCTTGGGCGGCATTTCCGCATGGGTCAGCGGCCGTGCGGCGAACAGCGCGTCCATCATCCGCGCGCCGATGTCATTCTCGCGCCACGCGCCCGATAGCCCGCGCACCTTGCCGAGTTCGGCCTGGGTCGAGGGCGGATGCGCGGCGATATCGGCCAGCGTCTCGTCCTTCATGATGCGGCCGCGCGGCAGGTTCTTGTCCTGCGCTTCGGTCTCGCGCCACCAGGCGAGCGCGCGCATCCGGCCGAGGATCTGCGCGCTGCGGCCCGGCGGACGGATGCGCTGCCACAGCGTGTCGGGATCGGGCTTGTACTGGCGCGGATCGCCGAGCTTCTCCATCTCGATATCGAGCCACGCGCCGCGCCCGGTGCGCCGCAGCTTGTCGAGCATCTTGGGAAAGATCTTAGCCAGATGCGTGACATCGCCGATCGCGTAATCGATCTGGCGGGCCTCGAGCGGACGCCGCGACCAGTCGGTAAAGCGCGCGCCCTTGTCCACGGTCAGCCCCAGCCAGCTTTCGACCAGGTTCGCGTAGCCTATCTGTTCGGCCTGACCCAGCGCCATCGCTGCGATCTGCGTGTCGAACAGCGGAGAAGGGGTCTTGCCGGTGAGGTTGAAGATGATCTCGATATCCTGCGGACCTGCATGAAAGACCTTCAGCACGTCGTGATTTTCGGTGAGCAGGTCGAGCAGCGGTCCCAGATCGAGCCCGGGTGCCTTGGGATCGATCGCCGCTGCCTCTTCCAGATTGCCGATCTGCACCAGGCAAAGCTCGGGCCAGTAGGTGTTCTCGCGCATGAATTCGGTGTCGACCGCAACGAAATCGGATTGGGCGAGGCGGTCGCACAGCTGCGCGAGGGAATCGGTGTCGGTAATCAGCGGATGGATTTTCATGGGCAACCTATACAGCGTGCATCTGCCGCCGCAAACCATCGTGGGGTGCTTCAATCAATCGGGATCGGATCAAAATAAATATTTGCCGTCTTTGAGAATCATGGGACTCTCCGGTATGTAACGTGGGTGTTTCATGGCGCTGGGGGCAAGCATGTGGATGTATCAGATCGTCATCGTTGTTCTGGCTCTGGCGCTGGTCGGGCAATTGCTTGGGCAGGGCGGCGATGCCTTTCTGGTTCTGGAAAATTCTCGCCCGGTCGGTGGTGGTCGTGAAATTCTGACGATATTGGGCTGGGGTCTTGCAACGCGGGCCGGACGCAGCGCGTGCGTGGTCGATCCCGCCGGGCGGGGCATCAACGACATGCGCTTTTCGATGAGCTTCGGGCAGATCCTGCTGTCGCTGGTCACGCTCGGCTTCGTCCGGCGGGTGACGATCGATTACCGGCTGCACGCGGGCAACAACCCGGTAGGCGGCGCCTGATGCCGCCGCCGCGGCGCCACGGCCCCTGTCGCTGGGTCAATTATCACGGCACGGAATCGGCCCTGCTCGGCGATCTGATAGAACTGTGCAACAGCGAGCGCGAGGCCGGGCGTGCCGTGCTGCGCGAGGTGGCAGGCGATGTGCTGGCGCTGTTGCGCGACGCCAGCCGCGCGGGCGCAAGGCTCAGGCCGCTGGGCGCGGGCTGGTCGCCTTCGCCGATCGCGATCGTGCAAGGGGGTTGGCTGGTCGAGACACGGCGCATCAACCGCTGCTTCGGGCTCGATGCTGACGATGTCGCGCGCGGCATCGACCCATCGCGGCTGATGCTGGTCCAGGCGGGCGCGACGGTCGACGAGGTGAACGATTGCGCCGAGGAACTGGGGCTCAGCCTGCGCACGGGCGGCGCCAGCAACGGCCAGACCTGGGCCGGAGCGTGCGCCACCGGAACGCACGGCAGCGTGCTGGGCGCAGGCGGCATCCAGGACCATATTCGCGCGCTGCAGGTGGTGACGCCTTCGGGAATTTTCTGGGTCGAGCCGCACCAGCCGGTCATGTCGCCCGATTTTGTCGCAGCAACGGGCAGCACGATCTTCCGCGATGATGACGTGTTCGCCGCCTGCCAGGTTGCAGTCGGTGCCATGGGTTTTGTCACCGCGATGGTGATCGAATGCGTGCCGATCTACATGGTCCGCAACATCCAGAAGCGCGCGCGGATCTCGCGCGCCGATATCACGCGGCTGGCCCAGGGCGATTTTCGCGGCTTTTCGCGCGGCTATGGGCTCAACGAGGACCCGCATTTCCTGCAGGTGATCCTCAACCCCTTCGCTCCGTTCGAAAAGGATGCGCTGCTGCGGATGCTCTATCTGCGCGATTTCGACCCCGGCATCCCTCCGCCGCCTCGCCCGCTGACCGGGGCCGGCTATGATGCCCTGACCCTGATCGGAAAGGCGATGGCGGGGATCGATCTGCTGCGCGCCGACATCCTGCAAATGGCGATGCGCGCGGGCTATGCGGTGCAGCGCGACATCGACGATCCCGAAGCCATCGCCACCTGGGGCCATACCACCGAGGCGCACAACCCGATCGCCAATCTGTTCAACGGCTCGGTCACGATGGCGCGAGCGGACCTCGAGCGCGCGTTCGATCCGCTGATCGAGGCATTCCTCAGCGGAGGTGGGGGCACGGTGGTGACGCTGCGGTTCATGCAGCGCGCGAGCGGGCTGCTCGCGCCGGCGCGTTTCGACAGCAATGTCGTGATCGATTTCGATGGGCCGCGCAGCGATGTCAGCCATCGCAGCTATCGCGCGGTGGTGGCGAAACTCGATGCGCTCGGCATTCGCTTCACCCGCCATTGGGGCAAGACCAACGATCTCGATGCCGCGCGCGTCGCCAGCGACTATGGCGACGACTATCGGCGCTTCCGCATCGCGCAGCGCCGCCTGATGCCCGATTCGACGGATATCGCGGTGTTCCGCTCCGATCCGCTGGTGCATCTGGGGCTGATCGACTGATCGGTGCGGGCAGGCCAACGCGGTCAAAGCTTGACAAAAGCGCACCGGCACGGTGTTAGCCGCGCTATCGGCTGGCCTTGCCTTTGGGCAGGCTCTTCAGCGCCCTTTCTCGATCAGGATCCATGGTTCTCATGCACGCATATCGCACCCATAGCTGCACCGCGCTTCGCGCTTCCGATGTTGGCCAGCAGGTCCGCCTGTCGGGCTGGGTCCATCGCAAGCGCGACCATGGCAACCTGCTGTTCATCGACCTGCGCGATCATTACGGGCTGACCCAGATCGTCACCGACAGCGACAGCCCGGCCTTTGCCGCACTCGAGCGCCTGCGCGTCGAGAGCGTGGTCACCGTGACAGGGACCGTCGTCGCCCGCTCGGCCGAGACGGTGAACGCCAATCTGCCGACCGGCGAGATCGAAGTGCGCGCAGCCGAGGTCGTGGTCCAGTCCGCCGCCGACGAACTGCCGATGCCGGTCGCGGGCGAGCAGGAATATCCCGAGGATATCCGCCTTCGCTATCGCTTCCTCGACCTCCGCCGCGAGCGCCTTCACCGCAACATCATGCTGCGCTCGCAGGTAATTGCCAGCCTGCGCCGCCGCATGGTCGAGCAGGGCTTTACCGAATTCCAGACACCGATACTCACCGCCTCGTCACCCGAAGGCGCACGCGACTATCTGGTGCCCAGCCGCGTCCATCCCGGCAAGTTCTATGCGCTGCCCCAGGCCCCGCAGATGTTCAAGCAGCTGCTGATGGTCGCGGGCTTCGACCGCTATTTCCAGATCGCGCCGTGCTTCCGCGACGAGGACGCGCGCGCCGACCGCAGCCCGGGCGAGTTCTACCAGCTCGACCTCGAGATGAGCTTCGTGACGCAGGACGACGTGTTCGCGGCGCTTGAGCCGGTGCTCGCGGGCGTGTTCGAGGAATTCTCGGGCGGCAAGCATGTCACGCCCGCCGGGACCTTCCCGCGCATTCCGTATCGCGAATCCATGCTGAAATATGGCTCGGACAAGCCCGACCTGCGCAACCCGTTGGTGATCAGCGATGTCACCGATCATTTCGTCGGGTCGGGTTTCGGCCTGTTCGACAAGATCGTGGGCTCGGGCGGCAAGGTCCGCGCGATTCCGGCGCCGGGCGCTGGCGCGATGAGCCGCAAGTTCTTCGACGACATGAACGACTGGGCGCGCGGCGAGGGTCATGCGGGTCTTGGCTATATCAACATCAAGGACGGCGTGCCCGGCGGCCCGATCGCCAAGAACCATGGCGAGGAAGCCACCGCCAAGCTGATCGCCGAGCTCGGGCTCGGCCCCAATGACGGCGTGTTCTTCGCGGCGGGCAAGGAACTGCAGGCGGCCAAGCTGGCAGGGGCAGCGCGCACGCGCGTGGGCGAGCAGCTCGGCCTGATCGAGCAGGGCGTGTACAAGTTCTGCTGGATCGTCGACTTCCCGATGTTCGAATATGACGAGGACGCCAAGAAGATCGATTTCAGCCACAACCCCTTCTCGATGCCGCAGGGCGAGATGGAGGCGCTGGAAACGATGGACCCGCTCGACATCCTCGCCTGGCAGTATGACATCGTCTGCAACGGCGTCGAACTGTCCTCGGGCGCGATCCGGAACCACCGCCCGGACATCATGTACAAGGCGTTCGAGATCGCCGGGTACAGCAAGGAGGATGTCGAGAAGAACTTCTCGGGCATGCTCAACGCGTTCAAGTACGGCGCGCCGCCGCATGGCGGCTCGGCGCCGGGGGTCGACCGCATGGTCATGCTGCTCGCGGACGAGCCCAACATCCGCGAGGTCGTGCTGTTCCCGATGAACCAGAAGGCCGAGGATCTGATGATGGGTGCGCCTTCACCGGTCAGCCTCAAGCAGCTGCGCGAACTCAGCATCCGCGTGGTCGAACCCCAGAAGGGCTGACGCAGGCCTCATTGCGCAGACTGTGAAACTGTGATACTGCGATGGTCATGAAGAACGTGACCATCGCGTTGGATGACGAAACGCACCGGCTCGCCCGCATCCGCGCGGCCGAGCTGGGCACATCGCTTTCGGCCATGGTCAAGGCGTATCTGCAGGGCATTGCAGCGGGCAATGCCCCCGCACCCGCGCCCCCAGCCGGAGTGCGTGAGATGCCGATGCCCTATGCCGCAGTTCCGCCTGCCGATGACTTCGTTCCGCTGAAAAAGCCCCGGCAGCCTGGCGCGCTGCGCGGCAAGATCCATATGGCAGACGATTTCAACGAATGGCCGGAGGATATTCTGGCCAGTTTTGAAGCCTGGGATTACGGCAATGGGCCGAAAACGGCCTGACGCTAGCCCTGCATGAAGCTCATCATCGATACCCATATCATGCTCTGGTGGCTGGACGATGATTCCAGGCTTTCCCGTCGGTCGCGGGCCGTCATCGCCGATCCGGAAAATTGCGTGCTGGTGAGCCAGGTTTCGCTTTGGGAGATTGCAATCAAGCATCGCGTCGGCAAGTTGCATGTTGGACCTGCCGATATCTTTCCCCGATTGACAGAATTTGGTTTCGAGCTGTTGTCGCTGGCCAACGCCCATTTGTTCGTCCTGGAACGATTGCCGGTTCTGCATGGCGATCCCTTTGATCATCTTCTGCTAGCGCAGGCTGTCCACGAAAAGGCGGTGATGGTGAGCGCGGACCGGATCATGCAGCAATATGACGTGCCCTGCCTGCCCGCCTGAAACCGGTCATCCAGTGACCCTGTGCACAGCTTTGCCGCATGACTTGGGCAAGGATTGTGTTACATTTCAATGGAATCGCGCTGCTGCGGCGGCGCTGCAATCTGGGGCGGAAGGCATGCGGAAGAAACTTGGATCACGGGCGCGCAAGCAGCGCCTGGCGATGGTCATGGCCGGGCTGGGATGGGCAGGCGCCGCCCAGGCCGAGACGCTGACGATTGATGCGCTCTATCCCGCACGCGATCGCGACGCCGCGCAGGTCGGCTCATTGGTCGTCGAACGCTTCGGCGGTCGCGATGGACGCGAGCTCTCATTCGCGCTCGAGGGCGTGCTGGCCGAGGTCACCGTCTATGGCCAGCCCTATTTCAAGCTGGTGGTCGAGCGCTCCACCGCGCCGGCCGATGCCCTGTTGTCGGGTATCGCCAACGCCCAGGTGCAGAACCAGCCGGTCGAGGAAAATCGCAAGGAATGCGTCGAGCGCGACGGCAACAACAAGTGCATCCGCGAGGAGCAGGTGAAGATCCGCTGCAATCGCCGGATCGTCTCGCTCAACCCGTCGCTTCGCCTGGCGCGGATCGACGACGGCGCGATCGTCTATCAGCGCCAGATATACAAGAGCGATCAGGTCGTGATCTGCCCCGATCGCGAGCCGGGCCGCAGCCTGCCGGATACGGTCTCGCTGCTCGTCGAACAGGTCGCGGATGAGGTCAGGGCCGACATCGCCCCGGTCTTCCGCAGCGATGCCATCCGCGTGCTCGAAGGTCGCAAGGGGCTCGACAAGGACCAGTCGAACCGGTTCAAGGATGCGCTCAAGGCGACCTTCCGCGACCCCGGCCAGGCGTGCTCGATCTGGCAGGCGCTCGATACCGAGGTGCCGGGGCAGAGTTCGATCGTCTTCAACCTTGCGCTGTGCGCCGAACAGCGCGGCGAACTCGACGAAGCCTTGACCCGCTATCGCCAGGCGCAGACGCTGCTGCCGCGCGAACCGGCGATCCGTGCGGCCTTCGACCGGATCGCGGCGCGGCAGGTGGCGGAAGGCGACTATAATGCCCGCGAGGCGCGACTGGGGGGAACGGGCTCATGACCATCAAGCTGTCCGATTATGAGAAGGGCGCCGCCTTTGACGGCGACTATGATGCTGCGCTCAAGGACCTGCAGGAGCGGCTGTCGCACGCGCATGCCCGGCACATCGTCCACGGCCACCGCGCGATCATCGTCATGGAAGGCTGGGACGCGGCGGGCAAGGGCGGCATCATCAAGCGGATGACGGCGGAATGGGACCCGCGCTATTTCCAGGTCTGGCCGATCAGCGCGCCGACGCCGTACGAAAAGGACCGGCATTTCCTCTGGCGCTTCTGGCAGAAGCTGCCGGGCAGCCGCGAAATCTCGGTCTTCGATCGCTCCTGGTACGGCCGCGTGCTGGTCGAGCGCGTCGAGCAGTTCGCGAGCGAGCGCGAATGGAAGCGCGGCTATGACGAGATCAACGAATTCGAGGCGCAGCAGGTCGATGGCGGCACCGCGATCATCAAGATCTTCCTGCACGTGACGCAGGCAACGCAGGACAAGCGCCTCGCCGACCGGCTGTCCGTCCCCGAGAAGCGCTGGAAGGTGACGCACGACGATTTCCGCAACCGCGCCAAGCGGGCCGACTATCTCGACGCGATGCACGACATGTTCCGCCAGACCGACACCCGCTGGGCCCCCTGGAAGGTGTTCGACGGCAACAGCAAGAAGGCGGCGCGCGTTGCCGTGCTGACGCATATCGCCGAGCGGCTCGAGGCGAGCGTGCCCAAATCGCTGCCCGATGCCGATCCCGAACTGGTGGCGCTGGCGAAGGAGGCGTTTGGCTACAAGGGATAAGCACTGCCTGTGACTCGAACAGCCTATTCGCGCATTAGACAGGCGGACGTCTGAAGCGAAAAGGATCGAATTTCGACAGCTACAGGTGCTGGGTCATTGGAACCAATTTGGCGATGATATTGGGTTGCAAACAAACGCCTTCTGTCGAATTGTGTGCCTATGAAGAAATTAGCTCCCTTGCTGCTCGTCCTGCTGGGTAATACCGCATCTCAGACCGCCGATCAGGGCATCATCTATGATTGCGATACTGCGTCCGGCCATTTTTCGTCGCTGGTGCTGCCTGTCCCGTCAGGCGGTTTCAACATTCAGGGCAAGGTACAAGTACGCACCTTGGCCGAAGTTGGAAAATGGGCGCCATTGACCCGCCTCACCGCCGTCAGCCGTCTGGCGGATGCAAGCGATTCACCGACCGCTGGCGCAGGGTTCATGCTGCAGGCCTTGCCCGCCAAGATGGTCGACAAGCGGGCTGGCAAGGGTGCTGTGCAGTTCTTGCAATGGGAGGAACACAAAGCCGGGTCGCGAACCGAGTCCGAACCTTTCGGCCTCCAGCCGGCTATGCAGGAACTGGCCTTCACGATGCGCTATGATGGCAATGCGATTGCGATGTCGGTGGGGGGCGAGCAAACCAGCATGATCATCGGTCAACCGTTGTCCGCAATCAGAATCATCTGCTCGACGGGCGAGTTTCTTTATACCGACCTGAAGATCACACCCGCTGGCAAATAATATCTCGCTTTAGAACAGCTCGCCCTGCGACCCGTCCGCCGGGGCGCGGAAGTGGGATGCGTCCAGTACCCATTTGTGCTGGTTGAGTCCCGCGCGTTTGACCGCGAGGCGGAAGCGGGTGCGGATCAGGTCGGCCCAGGGGCCCTTGCCGCGCATGCGCGAGCCGAAATCGGGGTCGTTGTCGCGGCCGTCGCGCATCTGCTGGATGATCGCCATCACCTTGCCCGCGCGATCGGGAAAATGCGCATCGAGCCAGGCGCGGAACAGTGGCGCGACTTCGTGCGGTAGCCGCACCGGGATGTAGGAGGCGGAGAGCGCGCCAGCCTCGGCCCCGGCGGCGACCAGCGCCTCGATCTCGTGATCGGTGATCGCGGGGATGACGGGCGAAACGTTGATATGCGTCGGCACGCTCGCCTCGCTCAGCGCTCGGATCGCGGCGAGGCGCTTGCGCGGAGACGCCGCGCGCGGTTCGAGCGTGCGCGCCATCGCACCATCGAGCGTGGTAACCGACAGCGCGACGGCGATCAGATCGTGCCGCGCCATCTCCGTGAGCAGATCGATATCGCCCAGCACGCGGTCGGACTTGGTGGTGATCGCCACCGGATTGCGCGCTTCGAGGCAGACCTCGAGGATCGACCGGGTGATACGATAATCCGCCTCGATCGGCTGGTACGGGTCGGTATTGGTGCCGAGCGCGATCACCTTGGGCACATAACCGGGCTTGCGCAGTGTCGCGCGCAACAGCCTGGCCGCATCGGGCTTGGCGAACAGCCGGCTTTCGAAATCGAGCCCGGGCGAAAGATCGAGCCAGGCATGGGTGGGCCGGGCATAGCAATAGATGCAGCCATGCTCGCAACCGCGATAGGCGTTGATCGACTGGTCGAACGGCAGGTCGGGCGAACTGTTGCGCGAGATGATCGATCGCGGATGCTCGATGGTCACGCTGGTGCGCAAGGGCGCCGGGCTGTCGTCGATCGCCGCGCGCTGGTCGAGCCAGTCGCCATCGGCCTCGCGCACCGGCAGGTTGAACCGCACCGACTCGCGGTTCAGTGGTGCGCCTCGGCCTTTGAGAGGGGGCGGGTGGGCAGACATGCCCTGCTTTTAGAACATTTCGGGAACAAAGGCCATCGCTTTCGTCAGTCCCGCCCACGCGACAATCCCGCTACCGTTTGTTGCGACGGGAAAGCGGAGCCCCCGCCTGCGCGGGAGTGACGATCAGGGGAAAAGCAAACGGTCTATTTCTCGCGCAGCCTCGGCATCAGCTCGATGAAATTGCAGGGCCGGTTGCGGCTGTCGAGCTGTTCGTTGAGGATGCCGTTCCAGCCGTCCTTCACCGCGCCGTTTGATCCGGGCAGCGCGAAGATATAGGTGCCGCGCGCGAGCACCGCGCAGGCGCGCGATTGCACCGTGCTGGTGCCGATGGTCTGATAGCTGAGCCAGCGAAACAGCTCGCCGAAGCCCGGAATATCCTTGTCCTTGACCCGGTCGAGCGCTTCGGGAGTGATGTCGCGTCCGGTGAGGCCGGTGCCGCCGGTCGAGATGATCGCGTCGATCTCGGGATCGTCGATCCAGTTGTTGAGCCGGACGACCAGCCGCTCGACATCGTCCTTCTCGATTGCGCGGGTGATCAGCCGATGGCCCTTGCCGGTGATCAGCCCGGCCAGGATGTCGCCCGAGGTGTCGTCGGCAGCGGTGCGTGTGTCCGAAATGGTCAGCAGCGCGATGTTGATGGGCTTGAAGACCCGCGATTCGTCGATCGCCATCGCTCAGTTGTTCTGCACCGTGTCGAGCCGCACCAGCTCGATGCCGCCCGCATGCGGGAAGCGCGGCCACATGCCCTGGGCCAGGCCGGTCGCGCTCTTCGAATTCACGCCCGCCTGCTTTTCGTACATCCAGTAATTGCGCAGGATGATTCCGACATAGGCGCGCGTTTCCCAATAGGGAATCGATTCGATGAACAGCAGCGGGTCGCCATGGTCGCGCACCTTCTCGTTCCAGCGGCTGACCGGCAGCGGGCCGGCATTATAGGCGGCGATGATCTTGGGCAGCAGGCCCTGGGTCTCGGGCCGGGTGTTGAGGAATTCGAGATAGCGCTGGCCGTATTCGAGGTTCACCGCCGGCTGGTAGAGCGCGCTCGCATCGAGCGACTGGCCCCGCGCGCGCGCCATGTCCTGCGCGGTGCCGGGGCGCACCTGCATCAGCCCGCGCGCGTCGGCGGGGCTGCGGGCATCGCTGCGGAAGTTCGATTCCTGAAGCGTATGGGCATAGACCAAAGCCGGATCGACGCGCCAACCTTCCACCGGCACCCAGCGCGGCGAGGGGAAGCGCGCGAACGCATCGGGGCGGCTGCCCTGCGGTCCGTTCTGCGCCAGCCACATCTGCGTCTGCGGCATCGACAAATCGCGCGCGAGGCGCAGCAGGCAATCGTGCGCGCTGTCGCCGGCAATCTGCGCCTCGTGGCGCAGCACCTGATCGGCGAGCGTCGATTCGCCGATCTGCGTCAGCGCGATCGCACGGCGGACATTGGGCCGGTCCTTCAGCGTCTTCCAGTCATTGTCGCTGAAATCGGGCGCGCGGATCGCGCTGTCGGCCAGGCCCAACTGCTCGGCCGCAAGAACCCCATAGAGCGTCTCGCCATATTGGCTGGCCGCGCGCAGATTGGCCTGGACCAGATCGGGGCGACGGCAGCGCGTCGCCGCGCGCGAGGCCCAGTAATAGCCGGCGGCGCGCTGTTCCTCGTTCCAGGCATTGGCGGCGGCGCCTTCGAAGCCCTGCAGCGCGGCGGCGCAATTGCCCAGGCGCCACGCGGCCAGCCCGGCGGTCCAGTGCGCCTCGCCGAGCCATTCGCCCGAACCCAGCGTGGCGGCGCGCGCCATGTCGAGCGCTTCCTGGTCGCGGTTCTCGAGATAATAGGACCAGGCGACGCGCTGCTGGAGCTCGGTGCGCGCCTGGGGGCTCAGGAAATCGACCTGCTCGGCCAGAGCCGCTGCCGCACCGGCGGGATCGTCGGCGACGATGCGTTCCTGGATCGTCGCCGCCAGCGTGGGGGGCACGGTGCCATCGGCGAAGCTACGCGGCTTGCCTCGCCGGGTCAGACCGCCGAAATTCGCCATGCGCACCATTTGCGGGCGATCGGGCAGGATCGTCGCGCCGCGCTTGGTTGCCAGGATCGCGAGGCGCTCGGCATGCGGCAGATCGGGCGCGGCGTTGAGCAGGCTCAGCAGCGGGCCCATTTCGACGCGCGGCGAATTGGCGGCGAGAAACAGCTCGGCCCGGGCGATGTCGTGCAGAACGCCCTTGTCGCGGCCGTCGAGCAGCTCGCTCGCCTTGGCCCAGTTCTGCCCACGGATCGCGCCGAAGACCTGCGCATAATAGTCGCGCTCGGACGAGGACAGCAAGTCGGGGACCTGCGTCTTGGCCATCCGGCTGGAAAAATAGCTATAGGATGATTCTTCGGCCATGGCTGGCTGGCAGGAGATCAGGGCCGCACCCCCGGCGATGATCAGCGCTTTCTTCAGCAAGGTCTCACTCCACGAGCAGCTTCTGCCATTGCTGCCACGCCATGCTCTTCTCCTGCGCGATGCGATGAAACATCAGGCTGAGCTTGCGCGTGACCACGGTTTTGACAGTTCGGTCACCATGGTTAAGAAAATGCAAATCGGTTGGCTTTTGCGACGGGTCGTGGCTGAGCAGCGCCCTGGCGGTGTCCTCGCCTGCAACCACCAGCATTTCCGGCCCGACGAGCGCAATATGATGCCGGGCGATGCGGGTCCAGACACCCAGATGCGGGATCGCCGCCTGGTTGTCGAGAACCAGTCGGGGGAAGAGCGAGGCGCGGTAGAGGTCGTCCGCCGCGAAGCCGCAGACGCGCGCGATCGTTTCGACCAGACGACCCGCGCGGCCCGACAGCACGCTGTCCTGATCGTCGCGCTCGGGCGCGCCGGTCAGCACCATCAGTCTCGCGCCCTGCCTGCCAGCGGGCGCGACATGGCGTCCGTCCCCGCCATCCGCAGCGAGCGTTCCGCTGCTCCAGGCTGCCACAAAGGCTTCGAGCGTTTCGGGCAGAACCAGGTCCGCTGCAGCCGGGGCAACGGCTGCAACGGGTGCGCGATCGGGGGCCACCGGCGCGCGCTGCGGCGCAGGGCGCGGTGCCGCCGGCGCACGGGCGGGCGGCGCGTCATCGGCCAGCCAGTCATTGGGCGTATCGGCAAAATCCC
Organism: Blastomonas sp. UPD001; assembly: GCF_003426715.1. Classification (NCBI taxonomy): domain Bacteria; kingdom Pseudomonadati; phylum Pseudomonadota; class Alphaproteobacteria; order Sphingomonadales; family Blastomonadaceae; genus Blastomonas; species Blastomonas sp. UPD001. The sequence goes on along the minus strand of NZ_QKVT01000001.1, from coordinate 850,410 downwards.
ATTCGACCCCCGCCAGCTGCCACCAGTCGACCAGGCTTTGTGCCTCGCGCAGCGGATCGTTCACCGGTGTCAGCACGTTGATGCCCCAAAGCGGGTTGACTTGCACGCTGCAGCGCTATTGGAGTGAACGGGAAGGGCCATGGCCACGCCTTATGGCACAGGCCCTATCCTGAGCAACGGGGAACACGAGATGAGTGAACGCGAATCCATGCCATTTGACGTCGTGATTGTCGGCGCGGGCCCTGCCGGCCTGGCTGCGGCGATCCGGCTCAAACAGCTGGCTGCGGAAAACAATGCCGAGATCGAGGTTTGCGTCATCGAGAAAGGCTCGGAAGTCGGCGCGCACATTCTGTCCGGTGCGGTGTTCGATCCCAAAGCGCTCGACGAGCTGATCCCCGACTGGCGCGATCAGGACTGCCCGATGGCGGCCACCCCGGTGACCGAGAACCATCACTGGGTGCTGACCAAGTCGAAGAAGATGGCGATCCCGCACATCACGACGCCTTCGTTCATGCACAACAAGGGCACCTATACAGGCAGCCTGGGCAATCTGTGCCGCTGGCTCGCCGAAAAGGCCGAAGAGCTGGAGGTGCAGATCTTCCCCGGCTTTGCGGCAGCTGAAATCCTGTACAACGAGGACGGCTCGATCAAGGGCGTTGCCACCGGCGACATGGGCATCGGCAAGGACGGCGAGCACAAGCCGGATTACACCCCGGGGCTCGAACTGCACGCGCGCTACACCTTCTTCGCCGAAGGCGCGCGCGGCCATCTGACCAAGATCCTCAAGCGCCAGTTTGATCTGGAGGCCAATTGCGAGCCACAGGTCTATGGCATCGGGCTGAAGGAACTGTGGGACATCGACCCGAAGAAGCATGTCCCGGGCCGGGTCATCCATACCCAGGGCTGGCCACTCGACGATGCCTGGGGCGGCGGTTTCCTCTATCATCAGGCCAATGGCCAGGTCGCGCTCGGCTTCGTGGTCGCGCTGTCTTACCAGAACCCGCATCTCTCGCCGTTCCACGAATTTCAGCGCTGGAAGACGCATCCGGAAATCCGCAAGATCCTCGAAGGCGGCAAGCGCGTGTCGTACGGCGCACGCGCGATCAACGAGGGCGGCTGGCAGTCGGTGCCCAAGCTCGCGTTCCCCGGCGGCGCGCTGATCGGGTGCAGCGCGGGCTTCGTCAACGTGCCGCGCATCAAGGGCAGCCATACCGCGATGAAATCAGGCATGCTAGCCGCCGAAGCCGCGTTCCGCGCGATCCAGGCCGACCGCAGCTCGGATGAGCTCAGCGATTATCAGGAAACTCTCAACGCCAGCTGGATCGCGGAGGAATTGAAGAAGGTCCAGAATGTCGAGCCGTGCGTCGACAAGTTCGGCGGCACCATCGGCACCGTGCTGGGTGGTATCGACATGTGGATGCGCCAGCTCGGCATCGGCCTGCCGATCACGATGAAGCACGACCCCGATTACAAGCATATGGGCCGGGCGGACATGTATCCGAAGATCGATTATCCCAAGCCCGATGGCGTCATCACCTTCGATCGGCTGTCCTCGGTGTTCCTGTCGAACACCAATCACGAGGAAGATCAGCCGGTGCATCTGCAGCTCAAGGACCCGAGCATCCCGATCCAGGTCAACCTGCCGCTCTATGACGAGCCGGCGCAGCGCTACTGCCCTGCGGGCGTGTACGAGGTGGTTGGGCAGGAAGAGGGCAATCCGCGCTTCCAGATCAACGCGCAGAATTGCGTCCACTGCAAGACCTGCGACATCAAGGAAATGAGCCAGAACATCAACTGGGTGGTGCCCGAAGGCGGCGGCGGCCCCAACTACCCGAACATGTGATCGACCGGAATCCTCCTCCGCGCGGGGAGGGCTCCATTTCCAAGGTCCGAAGCCCCGGTGCTGACCGAAACCGCCTATGCCAAGGTCAACCTCGCGCTGCACGTTCGGCGGCGGCGCGAGGATGGCTATCATGATCTCGAGAGCCTGTTCGCCTTTGTCGACCGCGGGGATGTACTGAGCGTCACGCCTCGCGCGGACGGCGGCCTGTCGCTGACGATCGACGGGCCCTTCGCGCATGGCCTCGATAGCGGCGATGACAATCTGGTGCTCCGCGCTGCCCAGTCGCTTCGAATCTCCGTTTGTCCCTCGAATTCGCTCGGGAACTTGGGTGGGTTGGGGATCGTCGATAGCGGACACTTT
>NZ_QKVT01000001.1:831108-848107 GCF_003426715.1 Blastomonas sp. UPD001 | reverse complement strand
CAGCCGCCGCGTTGCGCCTGCTCAACCGACTCTGGGGCTGCAATCTTTCCGACCGGGAGCTGTGCGCGATCGGCGAGACGCTCGGCTCCGACATCCCCGCCTGCGTGATCAGCCAGAGCCTGCGCGTCGAGGGCAGGGGTGAGGCGTTGGCACCGCTCGATTTGCCCGGCCTGTCGGGCACGCCGATCCTGCTGGTCAATCCCGGTATCCCGCTTGGCACCGCGCCGGTGTTCCGGGGCTGGGACCAGGTCGATCGCGGCCCGCTCGACACGTCGAGCCTCGAGGCGGTCATCACCAACGGCCGCAACGACCTCGAAGCGCCTGCGCGCGCGCTCGTTCCCGAGATTGGCGATGTCCTCGAACGGATGCGCGCGGTGCCCGGTGCCACCCTGTCGCGCATGTCGGGCAGCGGGGCGACCTGTTTTGCGCTGTTCGATTCGCCACAGGCTTGCTCCACCGCGGAACAGGCCCTGGCAGCCGAACAGCCGACATGGTGGCTGATGTCAGGAAGGGTGCGATGAGCGGTTTTCAACCCTATGAAATCATTGTTCCGCAGTCAGGATTGGCCGGCGAGAATATCGTCGTCATCGCCGACCATGCCAGCAACCATGTCCCCGAGGGCATCGATCTAGGCGTGCCCGCGGACGTCATGGTGCAGCATGTTGCGATCGATATCGGCGTCGCCGAGGTCACCCGAGCATTATGCGAAGCGATCGGATGCGGTGCGGTGCTGGCGCGGGTCTCGCGGCTGGTGATCGATTTCAACCGCGAGGAAGACGCGCCTGGTCTGATCCCGCTGACCAGCGACGGCATCGCGATTCCGGGCAATGCGGCCGCGGAACCCGAGGAGCGGCTCGCGGCCTATTACAGGCCCTATCATGACGCCGTGGCGGAGATGCTGGCCAGCGTGGACAATCCCTTTATCCTCTCGCTGCACAGTTTCACCCCGCAGCTCGCCACTCGCCCGGACGAACCAAGGCCTTGGGATATCGGGATATTGTACAACCGCGATGACCGCGCGGCGCGGATCGCCATTCCTCTGCTCGCCGAAAAGGGGCTCCATGTCGGCGACCAGCTGCCCTATTCGGGCACATTGCTCAATGCGACGATGAACCGCCATGCCGAGGCGCCGGGGCGGCCCTATCTGGGCGTCGAGATGCGCCAGGACCATGTCTCGGACCCCGCAGGCGCTGCCCGGATTGCCGAGATATTGGCCCCGGTCGCCATCGCGTGCCGCAATAGCCTTGCGTAACGCGCGGCTTTTTGGAAAGAGCGCGGCCAGAGAAAGGCCCGATCATGACACATAATTTCGACAAGTCGAAGCTGCCCAGCCGCCACGTCTCCGTGGGGCCCGAGCGCGCGCCGCACCGCAGCTATTATTACGCGATGGGCCTGACCGAGGAAGAGATTGCGCGGCCTTTCGTCGCGGTCGCCAGCGCTGGCAACGACAGCGCGCCATGCAACACCACGCTCGATGCCCAGGCCGATGCATGCCGCGAAGGCGTGAACGCCGCAGGGGGCATGCCGCGTCGGTTCAACACCATCACGGTGACCGACGGCATCGCCATGGGCCATCAGGGCATGAAGAGCTCGCTGGTCAGCCGCGAGGTCATCGCCGATTCGGTCGAGCTTTCGGTGCGCGGCCATTGCTATGACGCGCTGGTGGGCTTTGCGGGATGCGACAAGTCGCTGCCCGGCATGATGATGGCGATGCTGCGGCTCAACGTGCCGTCGATCTTCGTCTATGGCGGATCGATCCTGCCCGGCCATTATGATGGCCGCGACGTGACCGTGAAGGACGTGTTCGAGGCGGTCGGCCAGCACGCAGCGGGCAACTGCCCGCTCAAGGATCTGATCGCGCTCGAGAAAGTAGCCTGCCCTGGCCATGGCGCGTGCGGCGGCCAATACACTGCCAACACCATGGCATGCGTCGGCGAGGCAATCGGCCTGTCGCTGCCCAACAGCAACATGATGCCTGCGCCCTATGAAAGCCGCGCCGAGATCGCGGTCGCGGCGGGCAAGCAGGTCATGGAACTGCTCGCGCGGAACCTGAGGCCGCGTGACATCTGCACCCGCGAAGCCTTTGAAAATGCTGCACGCGTCGTCGCGGCGACGGGAGGGTCGACCAATGCCGGCCTCCATCTCCCTGCGATGGCGAGCGAAGCAGGGATCGAATTCGACCTGTTCGACGTCGCCGAGATTTTCAAGACCACGCCCTATATCGCCGACCTGCAGCCCGGCGGCCGCTATGTCGCGCGCGACATGTACGAAGCCGGCGGGGTCTACATGTTGATGAAGACGCTGCTGGAAAATGACCTGCTGCACGGCGACTGCATGACAGTCACCGGCAAGACGCTGGGCGAGAATATCGACCAGGTCACCTGGAATCCCGATCAGAAGGTCATCTACGACGTCAAGACTCCGCTGAGCCCCACCGGCGGCGTGGTCGGCCTCAAGGGCTCGCTCGCGCCCGATGGTGCCATCGTCAAGGTCGCGGGGATGGCGCGGCTGCAGTTTACCGGCCCGGCCCAGGTGTTCGATTGCGAGGAAGAGTGTTTCGCCGCGGTCGAGGCGCGCCAGATCCGCGAAGGATCGGTCATCGTCATCCGCTATGAAGGGCCCAAGGGCGGTCCCGGCATGCGCGAGATGCTGTCGACCACCGCCGCGCTCTATGGCCAGGGGATGGGCGAAAGCGTCGCGCTGATCACCGACGGGCGCTTTTCCGGCGCGACGCGCGGCTTCTGCATCGGCCATGTCGGACCCGAAGCCGCCGATTGCGGTCCGATCGCGCTGGTCGAGGATGGCGATATCATCTCCATCGATGCCGAAGCGGGCACGATCGACCTGCATGTCGACGAGGCCGTGCTGGCGGAGCGCCGAAAGGCCTGGCAGCCGCGCACCAACGACTATCAGGCGGGCGCCTTGTGGCGCTATGCGCAGAATGTCGGCCCCGCGAGCAAGGGCGCAGTGACGCATCCGGGGGCGAAGGCGGAACGCCATGTCTATGCGGATATCTGACACGCTGATCGCTGCCGCGGGGCTCGCCGTGCTGGCCGGCTGTACCGGCGAGCGCCAGCCCGACGCGGTGGCCGAAAGCGACGACAGCCGCGTGTCTTGCGCGCTGGGCGGCGATACCGAGTTCACGCCGAAATGCGATGTCGAGCGGGTGCAGAATGGCGACAGGCGCGAGCTGGTGATGCGGCACCCCGATGGCGGTTTTCGTCGGTTCGAGATCGTGACCGACGGTCGCGGGCTGATCGCCGCCGATGGCGCCGAGCAGGCAGTGATCACCCCGCTCGCCGATGGGCGCATCCAGCTTTCGGTCGGCGATGACCGTTATCGCATCCCCGCGACAATCAAATCCGGCGCAGGCGGTGGCTGAGCGCGGATCCGCCGTGCTGACGGTCGCCGAGATGGTCGCGGCTGAACAGGCAGTGTTCGACAGCGGCGTCTCGGTCGACGCGCTGATGCAGCGCGCGGGCGAGGGGGCAGGCCAGATGATCTGGCGGATCGGCGGCATGACACCGACGCTGGTGCTGTGCGGTCCTGGCAATAATGGCGGCGATGGCTATGTTATCGCAGAGTTTTTGCGCAGGAAGGGGGTGCCTGTCACGGTCGCCGCACTGACCGAACCGCGCACCGATGCCGCACGCCATGCTCGGGCGCGCTTTGGTGGCGAGGTCATAGGGTTCGATGAGGCCGAACCCGCCACGCAGGTCGTCGATTGCCTGTTCGGCAGCGGCTTGACGCGCCCGCTCGACGGTGTCGTCTGGCATCGCTTCGCCGAACTTGTCGGCCGGGCGCGGCGCAGCTTTGCGATCGATCTGCCCAGCGGGGCCGATGCCGACCGTGCGATCTGGCTCAACGAACCGCTGCGGTTCGACCAAGTGCTGGCGCTGGGCGCATGGAAATATGCGCATCTGCTCGAGCCCGTCGCGAGCGATGGCGGCGCGCTCAGCCTGATCGAGATCGGCGTCGATACCGAAACGGCCAAAGTCCGCAGGATCGCCCGGCCTGTCATCGGCGCGCCCGATGCGCGCTCGCACAAGTACCGGCGCGGGCTGGTTGCGGTGCTGGTCGGCGCGATGCCGGGTGCGGCGTTGCTCGCGGTGCATGCAGCGCAAGGGGCAGGGGCCGGGTATGTGAAGCTGATCGGCTCAGGTGATCCTCCGCCGCAATCGCCTGCCGACATCGTGTGGCAAAGGGCCGATGATGCGGCTGCGGTCGCCGAGGCGTTGCGGGACCCGCGCATCGGCGCAGTCGTTGTCGGTCCGGGCCTGGGGCGGGACGATCAAGCGCGCTCGCTGCTCGAGACCGCGCTGGCGTGCCCCCATCCCCTGATTGTCGATGCCGATGCCTTGCATCTGCTGCCCGGTCATTTCGCGAGCCTGAAGGGGCGGGGCGCACCGGTACTGCTGACCCCGCACCAGGGCGAGTTCGAGGCACTGGCGGGTGAGGCAGCCGGCGAGGCGACCAACAAGGTCGATCGCGCGCGCGCGCTGGCACGCAAGCTCGATGCCTCCTTGCTCTACAAGGGCGCCGATACCGTGATCGCCGCGCCCGATGGCCGTGCAGTGATCGCCGACCGCCGCTGTTCCTGGCTGTCGGTCGCAGGCACCGGCGATGTGCTCGCCGGTTGCATCGCGGCGCGGCTCGCGGGGCACGCACAGCCGTTCGAGGCCATGACCGAGGCAGCCTGGCTGCACGATCGGGCCGCGCGGATCTCGGGTCCGGCGTTCAGCGCGCTGCAGCTCGCCGCGGCCCTCCCGCAAGCGCTGGAGGCCTGTCTTGAGCGATGATCCGATCGTGCGCATCGCGGCGCGTGGCGATGGCGTCACTGCATCGGGCCGCCATGTCGCCGGAGCCGCGCCAGGCGATGCGATCGCGCCCGATGGCAGCATCATCCCCGGACCGCATCATGCCGTTCCGCCTTGCCCGCATTTCGGGACCTGTGGCGGCTGTCAGCTGCAGCATGCCGATGATGCCGCGCTCGCCGATTTCGTGCGCGATCGTGTCACCGGGCCGCTCGCCGCTAAAGGCATCGTCGCGCGCGACGTCCGCCCGGTGCATCTGTCGCCGCCGCGCAGCCGCAGGCGCGCCTCGCTGCGCTATGTCCGCAAGGGCGGACAGGTCACTTTGGGCTTTGCCGGGCAGGGCAGCCACGATCTTATCGACATCCGCACCTGCGAGATCGTGACGCCGCGACTGCATGACGTCATGATGGCCGTGCACGGGGTGATCGCGAAATGGCCGGAATCGCGGATTTCCGGCAGTGTCGAGCTGACCGAGATCGACCAGGGTGTCGATGTGCTGATCTCCGGCCTCGCACCGTCGTCGCTCGCGCAGCACGAGCTGCTCTCCGCTTTCGCCGAGGCGCAGAAGCTCGCGCGGCTGTCGATCGATCGAGGCTTTGGTCCGGAGACGCAATACGAACCCGTTCCGGCGACGATCAGCTTCGGCGACATCGCGGTCCGCTTCCCGCAGGCGAGCTTCCTGCAGGCGACGCGCGATGGCGAGGCGGCGCTGGCGGCGGCCGCCCGCGAGGCGCTCGATGGCTGCCGGATGGTCGCGGACCTGTTCGCGGGACTGGGCAGCTTCGCCTTCCAACTGATCGCGCCGGGCCGCCGCATCTATGCCGCCGAAGCCGCGCGCGACGCCATCCTGGCGCTCAAGGCCGCGGCCGATGCGCGCCAGCTGCCGGTGTTCACCGAACATCGCGACCTGTTCCGCAATCCTGTCCAGCGCGACATGCTCGATCGGCTCGACGCCCTCGTGCTCGATCCGCCGCGTGCGGGCGCGGAGGAACAGGTGCGCGCCATCACGGGATCGTCGATTAGGCGTGTCTGCTATGTCAGCTGCAATCCCGCCACCTTCGCGCGCGATGCCCGCATCCTGTGCGATGCCGGATTCGTGCTCGATACGTTATGGCCGGTGGGGCAGTTCCGCTGGTCGACCCATGTCGAGCTCGTCAGCCTGTTCGTTCGTCAGCCCTGATCGCTCCACACCACGCCATCGCGCGCGCGGGTATCGACGCGCAGCTCGAACACATCCGGACGCGCATAATGGCCGTCGGTATCGAGCGCGGCGAGGCCCTGTCCGATACTGGCAAGGTCGAGGTCGGCAACCAGCGTTTCGGGGCTTGACCCGGCCTGAGCGAGCACCATGGCGTCGGGCGCGATGATCATGCTGCCGCCGAATTGCAGCTGCCCCTCGGGCATGGCCTCGATCAGGTCGCGCGCGGCCGTGCGGGCTGCGGCGTCAAGGCTGCAATGGTCGAGCCCCTGCAGCACGTCGTCGCGGCTCTGGATCGTTCCGGCGGCGAGCACGAAGCATCGGCCCTCGAAGGCATAATGGCGCGAGGCGATGGCATAGGTCTCGCGCACCGTCGGCCAGGCGGCGATGTGCACGGACTCGCCCTGATTGTGCATCGCGGCGCGGGCGAGCGGCATCCAGTGCTCCCAGCAGATCAGGCTGCCCACCGGCCCGAAGGGCGCGGCGTGCGTTCCGAGCGTTGATCCGTCGCCGCGCGCCCAGATCAGCCGCTCGCCATGCGTCGGAACCAGCTTGCGGTGGATCATCGGTGCCTGGCCGGGTCGCAGCAGCAGCTGGCAGTTGTACAGGCTCGACCGCACGCGCTCGTGCGCACCGATGCTGACCAGCGCGCCCGAGCGATCGACCAGATCCTGCACCGGGGCGAGGCGCGGATCGCCGATGCGGATCGCTTCGTCGAGCAGGACGCCATGCAGCGCGCGCGTGCCGGGATGATCCCACAGCGCCGCGCCCGGTGCTTCGTCGAGCCAGAGCGGATAGCCGCCCAGAAAGGTCTCGCCGAAAGCGATGATCTGCGCGCCATGATCGAGGGCCGGTTCGATCAGCGCGGGCAGCGCGGCCAGACCTTGGGTGACCGAGAGTGGCACCGGTGCGGCCTGGACGATGGCAGCGCGGATCTTCGGGCCATCAACCATGCAGGTGAAGGTCGAAGATCGGGATCGCCGCGTGGAAGATCAGCACCATCAGGCACAGGCTCGACGCGGCGAACAGCAGGAAGCGCACGGCGACGCGGTTGACCGTCGCCTGGACGAGGCTGTGCACGATGCGCAAGCCGACGTAGAGCCAGGCCACCGCGACGTTGATCCCCTCGCCATGGCCGATGATCGCGAGCACGATGCACACTGCATAGAAGATCGTCGGTTCATCGAGCAGGTGATTGTAATTATGTGCTTTCCATTGCACGGGCTGGGGCAGGACAGCATCGAGGTCCTTGCCGGTGCCGCCCTTGAGATTGGCGACATCGATCTTCGATGACGACGGGTTGCAAGATAGCCTGAGTCATGGGTTCGGCTCCGTTACAGCGTGGCGATCAGCGCGCGGATTGCGAGCACGATCAGGCAGAAGGTCGAGGCGAGGAAGAGCAGGAAGCGCGTCTGCACCTTGTTGACGGTGGCCTGCCAGATGCTGTGCACGATGCGGATCAGGGTATAGCCCCAGGCCAGCGCGACATTGACGCCATCGGTGCCAGCGCCCGCGATCGCGACGATGGCAATCGTGGCGTAGAAGATGGTCGGCTGCTCCATCAGATGCGCGTAATTGTGCGATTTCCACGCGGCTTGCGGCGGGAGCATCGGATCGAGATCGCTGCCGCGCCCGCCCACAGCTTTCGAGATGTCGACGCCCAGCTTCTTCGCATTGGGTAGCCGAGTTCCCGCCATCCAGAACAGCATGACGAGCGACCAGAGCACCAGCACGGCAGCTGGCGTCAGAACATTGGCAGACATAAGCAGTTTCCTCCCCCGCTTTATGGAAGAGGAAACTGCGGCAGCGCTATTAGATTGTCAATCGCAACCGATCGGCGCGATCAGCGGTTGATGCTGACCACATTGTCGGCGCGCCAGTGCGGGCGGGCCTCGCCGGTGTACATCGACTGCATCGGCTCGTCGGCGACCGTATAATGCTCGCTCGTGCCGAAGCCGTTGAATCCGGTGCGCATCGCGGCGCCATAGGCACCGATCATGCCGATCTCGATATAGTCGCCGGCCTTGATGTCCGCGGGCAGCGGGAAGGGGCCGGCCATGTAATCGATATCGTCGCAGGTCGGGCCGAAAAAGCTGAAATCCTCGGTCGTGCTGCTGCGCTGGGTGCCGAGATAGCGAACCGGGAAGCGCCAGCCGATATGCGCGGCATCGAACAGCGCGCCATAGGCGCCGTCGTTGATGTACAGTTCTTCGCCGCGGCGACGATCGACGCGCACGATGATCGAGTTGTACTCGGCGCACAGCGCGCGGCCCGGCTCGCACCAGAGCTCGGCCGAATAGCTGATCGGCAGGCTTTCGAAGGTCCGCTCGATGATCGCGAAATAGTCTTCCAGCGGCGGGGGCTGCATGCCCGGATAGGCCGAGGGAAAGCCGCCGCCGACATCGATGACGTCGACGGTAACCGAGGCATCGACGATCGCCGCGCGGACGCGGTCGAGCGCCTGCACATAGGCGTGCGGGCTCATCGCCTGGCTGCCGACATGGAAGCAGATGCCCAGGCTGTCCGCCGCCTGGCGAGTCGCCATCAGCAGTTCGCGCGCATCGATCAGCTCGGTACCGAACTTGGAGGCGAGGCTGAGTTCCGAATGCTCGGACGAGACGCGCAGGCGCACGCACAGCGTCAGATCGTCGGGCGCGCCGGTGGCGGCGACGATCTTGTCGAGCTCTTCGCGGCTGTCGAGCGAGAACACGCGCACGCCGTGGATGTGATAGGCCTCGGCGATCGCTTCGGGGGTCTTGACCGGGTGCATGAAGCACAGGGTCGCATCGGGCAGCGTTTCCGCGACCAGCCGCACCTCGGCGATCGAGGCGACGTCATAATGCGTGATCCCCGCGTTCCACAGCACGCGCAGCAGGTCGGGCGACGGATTCGCCTTGACCGCATAGAGCGACTTGCCAGGAAAGCGATCAACAAAGAACGTGGCCGCGCGCGTTGCCGCTTGCGGACGGTTCAGCGTAACCGGCTGTGCCGGGTTCAGAGCCTGAATCAGCTCCAGCGCATCAAGATATTCGTGCAACTCAAGGGACCCCCAAAAAAACAGTCAAACAACAAGGCTGCCTTGCGGTTATTGGAAGTCCCCCTGGGGCAGCGGAACGTCGAAATAGGGTCCGCAGCCCCGCGTGTAAAGGGAAAAATTGCTATCGAATTGCTAACCCAGACGGTCGCGAAACGTCTCGTAACCGAACGAGGCGATCTCGCGCAGGCTCTCGTCTTCGCTGTTCCACAGCCAGATAGAAGGCAGCGGTACACCGTTGAAAGTATTGGTTTTCACCATGGAATAATGCGCCTGATCGAGGAACGCGAAGCGCTGGCCCGGCTCGAGCGGGACGGGCAGGCCATAGTCGCCGATAATGTCCCCGGCGAGGCACGAGGGGCCGCCGAGCCGTACCGGCTCTGCGTCGGGCCGTTCGCCGAGCATTGCGGGGCGATAGGGCGCCTCGATCACATCGGGCATGTGGCAGGTCGCCGAAATGTCGGTGATTCCCACCTTCATGCCGTTATCGAAGACGTCGAGCAGTTCGCCGACCAGGATGCCCGCATCGAGCGCAACCGCCTCGCCGGGTTCGAGATAGATGTCGCAGCCCGTGCGCGCCTTGACCGCGATCAGGAACTCGACCAGCTCGTCGCGCTGGTAATCGGCGCGCGTGATATGGTGGCCGCCCCCGAAATTGAGCCATTTCAGCTGGTTGAAATAGGGTTCCAGCAAGGGTTCGAGCTTGGACCAGATCTGTTGCAGCGGCACCAGATCCTGCTCGCACAGCGAGTGGAAATGGATGCCCGATACGCCTTCGAGATGCTCGGGGCGCAGTTGATCGATGGGATGGCCCAGGCGGCTGTGCGGCTGACTGGGATCGTATTTCTCGGTCTCGCCCAATGGCAGCGCGGGGTTGATGCGCAGGCCGATGTCGAAGCTCTGGCCCGCTGCCCGCGCTTCCTCGATCAGCGGGGCGAATCGCGCGATCTGGCCGGGGCTGTTGAAGATGACATGGTCGGAGAGCTTGAGGATCTCGCGCAGGTCCTCGGCCTTGTAGCCCGCGCAATAGGTCGCGATCTCGCCATGATAATGGTGCGAAGCGAGCTTCGCCTCCCACAGGCCCGACGAGCAGGTGCCGTCGAGATAGTCGCTGACCACATCGCCCAGTTGCCAGAACGAGAACGCCTTGAGCGCGGCGAGCATCTTGATGCCCGCCCGGTCGCGGACATCGGCGAGCACCGCCAGATTGCGCCGCACCGCCGCCTCGTCCACGACAAAGGCGGGCGAGGGTACGCGGTTCAGGTCGAATTGCCGAAAGGCACCGGGATCACCGGCCTTGGTTTCCATGGGCTTGTGTAACCTCTACAAAATCGGTTTCCCGCGAAGGCGGGAATCCATCTCCAGAGCTTTCGCCCGGGCGCACCGGCAGGAGATGGGCCCCTGCCTTCGCAGGGGACCGGGTGCATCAGAACGCCAGCGGCGCGGCCAGTTCCTTGACCTGCCAGGGCAGGCCGTGCTGGTTGAGCATGTCCATGAACGGATCGGGATCGAACTGTTCCATGTTGAACACGCCCTCACCCTTCCATGCGCCGGTGAGGATCATCGCCGCGCCGATCATCGCGGGGACGCCGGTGGTATAGCTTACCGCCTGGTTGCCGGTCTCGGCATAGGCGTCCTCGTGGTCGCAGATGTTATAGACATAGACCGTCTTTTCCTGGCCGTCTTTCACGCCGGTGGCGATGTCGCCGATATTGGTCTTGCCCTTTGTCGTCTCGCCCAGCGAGGCGGGTTCGGGCAGCACGGCCTTCAGGAATTGCAGCGGGATGATCTCGCGGCCTTCGTACATCACCGGGTCGATCCGGGTCATGCCGACATTCTGCAGCACTTCCAGATGCTTGAGATAGGCATCGCCGAAGGTCATCCAGAAGCGGATGCGCTTGATCTCGGGATAGTGCTTGGCGAGCGATTCCAGCTCCTCATGGTACATGAGGTACATGTTCTTCTCGCCCACGCCTTCGAAATCGAAGACCTGCTTGTGGCTGAGCGCCGGGCCTTCGACCCATTCGCCATCCGCCCAGTGACGCGACGGCGCGGTCACTTCGCGGATGTTAATCTCGGGATTGAAATTGGTCGCGAAATGCTGGCCATGGTCGCCGCCATTGCAGTCGAGAATGTCGAGCGTGTCGATCCGGTCGAGCAGGTGCTTCCTGATATAGCTGGCAAACACGCTGGTGACGCCGGGATCGAAGCCCGATCCGAGCAGCGCCATCAGGCCGGCGTCCTTGAAGCGGTCGTGATAGGCCCATTGCCAGCCATATTCGAACTTGGCCTCGTCGCGCGGTTCGTAATTGGCGGTGTCCATATAGTGCACGCCGGTCTTCAGGCACGCATCCATGATGCTGAGGTCCTGATAGGGCAGGGCGAGATTGCAGACCAGGTCGGGCTTCACCTGCGCGATCAGCGCGGCGGTGGCCTCGACATCGTCGGCATCGACCTCGGCCGTGGCGATCTGCACGCCGGTGCGCTTCAGCACCGATTCGGCGATCGCGTCGCATTTGGCGATGCGGCGGCTCGCCAGCGTGATCTCGCTGAAAATGCCGGTGTTCATCGCCATCTTGTGCACCGCGACCGAACCCACGCCGCCCGCACCGATCACCAGAATCTTGCCCAAAGTCCGTTTTCCCTTATTGCTGGAATTGCTGTCAGCGGGTGCATATAGAGGCTCTGCATGACAGAACCAAGTGATCCCCTTTCCCCGGACCGCAAACCCAGCCGCGAAGGCATCGAGCGCGCCGCGAAGAAGATTTCCGCGATCCTGCCGCCGACGCCGCTGATGCCGCTGAAGCATGAGGGGATGACCTTGTGGTGCAAGGCCGAGTGCCTGCAGCCGATCGGCGCGTTCAAGATCCGCGGTGCCTGGCATCGTCTGTCCGACCTCAGCGAAGACGAGCGCGCGCGCGGCGTAGTCGCGTTTTCGAGCGGCAACCATGCGCAGGGCGTCGCCTGGGCGGCGAAGCGGCTCGGCATCCGCGCGACGATCGTCATGCCCGCCGACGCGCCGAAGCGGAAGATCGAATCCACCCGCGGCTATGGCGCCGAGGTCATCACCTATGACCGCCGCGCGGAGGACCGCGTCGCCATCGCCAACCGCATCGCCAGCGAAACGGGCGCGGTGGTGGTGCCCAGCTTCGACGACCCGTGGATCATCGAAGGCCAGGGCAGCACCGGGCTCGAGGCGCTGGTGCAGATCATCGCGCAGGCAGGGATCAACCCGCACCGCGTCGTCTCGTGCTGCGGCGGCGGCGGACTTTCCGCGGGGATTGCGCTCGCGATGCCCGGAGCGAAGATGACGATCGTCGAGCCCGATGGCTGGGATGATATGGGCCAGTCGCTGCGCAAGGGGAAGATCGTCCCCGTGCCCGCCGACGCGCCGAACACGGTGTGCGACGCGCTGCAGACCCCGGTCGTCTCGCCGCTGACCTTCGAAATCCTCAAGGAACGCAAGGCCGAGGCGGTGAGCGTGAGCGACGAAGAGGTGTTCCGCGCGATGCGCCATGCGCACGAGCGGCTGCGGCTGGTGCTCGAACCCGGCGGCGCGGTCGCGCTCGCCGCAGTGCTCTCGGGCAAGGTCGAGGTCGACGATCGCACATTGATCATCCTGTCGGGCGGCAATGTCGATCCGGCACTTTTCTCGCGCGCTTTGGCCTCGTGAGCGCCCGTTGACCCCCGCCAGCCAGGAACGCCGCGCCGATCTGCAGGCCGCGCTGCTGCGCGTGGCCCAGCAGGATCGCGATGCCCTGCGCACGGTCTATGCGATGACCTCGGCGAAACTGCACGGCGTTTGCCTCCGTATCTGCATCGACAGGGGCGCGGCGGAGGACGTATTGCAGAACGTGTATCTGAAGGTGTGGCAGCGTGCCGGGTCGTTCGATCCGGCCAAGGCGAGCGCGATCGCCTGGCTGTGCGCCATCGCACGCAACGCCGCGATCGACTGGCGTAGAAGCCAGCGCTATGAAGACCCGCTGCCTGCCGATCTCGCCGAAACTCTGGTCGATGACCAGGCCGATCCGTCGGCGGCGCTGGCGCAGGACAGCGAGCGCGCGCAGATCTTCCGCTGCCTGGACGAGTTGGAACCTGTGCGGGCCAGCGCGATCCGGGCGGGATTCTATCAGGGCCTCAGCTATCCCGAGATTGCCGAGGCGATGGACAAGCCGGTGGGGACCGTGAAAAGCTGGATTCGCCGGGGATTGATGCAGTTGAAGGAGTGCCTGTCGCGTGAGCAGTGATGCCATGCCCGACCGGTCTGCCATGGCCGCCGAACTCGCTCTGGGCCTGCTCGAAGGCGCCGAGCGGGCCGAGGCGCTGCGCCTGATGCTCGCCGATCCTGCTTTCGCCGCCGAGGTCGAGGCCTGGCGCGCGCGGCTCGCGCCGCTCTACGACGGTTTCGCGGAGGTGGCCGCGCCTGCCGGGCTGATGGACCGGATCGACAGCCTGATCGATGCCGAACAGGCGGCGGAACGACCCGCGTCGGTGGTGGCTCCGCTTCCGGCCAAGGCGAGCGGCAATGGCTGGAAGATCGCGACCTTTGCCGTCTCCGCTGTGGCAGCGGTGCTGGCGCTGGCGCTGGTGCTGCCCGGTCCTGCAATCAAGCAGACCCCGCCTGCCAATCCCGACATGGCGGTGGCGCAGCTCACCGGCCCGATCGAGGGGCTGCTGCTCACCGCGCGCTATGACAGCCGCACGTCACAGATGCTGGTGCGTGTCGAGGGCATGCCCGTCACCGAAACCGAGCCCGAATTGTGGATCGTCCCCCAGGACGGCCAGCCGCGCCGTCTGGGCCGTCTGATGCGCGGCGGGGTGACGCGGATCGAGATTCCCGAAGGACATCGCAAGTTCATCGATCCGCTGAGCAACCTCATCCTGACGATGGAGCCCAAGGTGCTGCCCGATCCCGACAAGCCGAGCGCGCCGGCCGTGGCGCAGGGCCGCCTGCAGCGGATCTGATCCGGGGTTCGCCCCGACGGTGTGGCTCGTCATTCCCGCGAACGCGGGAATCCCGCTTTTCAGCCGAAGCTCAAGAAGAAGCGGGACCCCCGCGCTCGCGGGGGTGACGGTCGTGAAGGACGTAGGGCATCCTCCCTTATTCCACTTTTGTTAATCTCCGCCGCATCCGGCCCCGAATCCGCTCCGTAGCTGCCCCCGTATCCGGACTTCCCCATGAGGATACGTTTGAAAGACGGAGATATTGATGCTGAAGACTCTTGCCCCCAGCCTTCTCGCCGCCACCGCCGCCGCGACGCTCGCGCTTGCCGGTCCCGCGATCGCCAACCACCACAAGGGCGGCCATGAGGGCCATTCGATGGTCGGTGGTGCCGCAATGTACCCCGCGAAGACCATCGTCGAGAATGCCAGCGCCGCGCCGAACCTCAAGACGCTGGTCGCGGCGGTCAAGGCTGCCGGCCTGGTCGACACGCTCGCCTCGCCCGGACCGTTCACCGTGTTCGCCCCCACCGATGACGCGTTCGCCAAGCTGCCCGCCGGCACCGTCGAAACGCTGGTGAAGCCCGAGAACAAGGCCACGCTGACCAGCATCCTCACCTATCATGTCGTCGCCGGCAAGGTGACCGCAGCCGATGTCGTCGCGCTCATCAAGAAGGGCGGTGGCAAGGCCCAGATCAAGACCGTGCAGGGTGGAACCCTCACAGCCTCGCTGCAGGGTCAGAATGTCGTCCTTACCGATGCCAAGGGCGGCAAGTCGATCGTGACCCAGACCGATGTCATGCAGAGCAACGGTGTGGTGCACGTGATCGACACCGTGGTGATGCCGGGCTGATCCCCTCCATTTGCCCGGCCCATCACAGGCCCGCTGGTCCCCCCAGGCCAGCGGGCCTTCTGATTCTGTGGCCCGGGCAAATGTGACAGCGGCTGACGCGGTTCCGTCATGCGCGGGTCACGCAACCGTCCTAGCGGCGCGATTGGAACGACCGTTCCACGCAACATGCAGCGAGGGAGATGGGCAGCATGGCCGGACCAGTGCGCAACACCAAGATCGTCGAAGCCGTCACGCAATCGGGCACGACGACGAAGCAGGGGCTTCTCGACCGGGCCTTCGCCTTTGCCTTCAAGGGGCTGGTCTATGCGCAGATCTGGGAAGATCCGGTGGTCGACATGGAGGCGCTGCAGATCCAGCCCGACAGCCGCATCATCACGATCGCCTCGGGCGGGTGCAACGTCCTGTCCTATCTGGTGGCCGATCCCGCCCAGATCATCGCGGTGGACCTGAACACCGCGCATGTCGCATTGGGCAAGCTCAAGATCGCGGCGGCAAAGCATCTGCCCGATTACGCGCATTTTCACCGCTTCTTCGCCGAGGCCGACAGCCGGCAGAATGTCCGCGTCTACAAGAGCCATATCCGCCCGCATCTCGACGAGACCAGCCGCCGTTACTGGGAGGGCCGTGATCTGGCCGGACGCAGGCGGATCGGCGGGGTCGGGCGCGGGCTGTACAAGCGCGGCCTGCTCGGCGGTTTCATCGGCACCGCGCATCTGCTCGCGCGGCTGTACAAGATCGACCTGAAGCGCATGCTCGGCGCGCAGTCGCTCGAAGAGCAGCGCGCGATCTTCGAGCAGCATCTGGCGCCGGTGTTCGACAAGAAGTTCATCCGCTGGCTGACCGATCAGCCGCCCGCCTTGTTCGGGCTCGGCATCCCGCCTGCGCAGTTCGATGCGCTGGCCGGCGACGAGAAGATGGCCGATGTGCTGCGCAAGCGCCTCGAGAAGCTCGCCTGCGACTTCGCGATCCGCGACAATTATTTCGCCTGGCAGGCGTTCGGACGCGGCTATGGCAAGGGTCCGGACCAGCCGCTGCCACCCTATCTGCAGGCGCAGCATTACGAAGCGGTGCACGCCCGGGTCGACCGGGTCAGCTTCGAGCACGCCAATTTCGTCGAGCGGCTGCAGGCGAGCGCGGATGCCAGCCTCGACCGCTACATCCTGCTCGACGCGCAGGACTGGATGAGCGACCAGCAGCTCACCACGCTGTGGACCGAGATCACGCGTACCGCGCGTCCCGGTGCGCGCGTGCTGTTCCGCACCGCTGCCGAGCCCAGCCTGTTGCCGGGCCGGATTCCTGACGATCTGCTGGCGCGCTGGGATTATCGCGCAGAAGAGTCACTCGGCTTCACCGCGCGCGACCGGTCGTCGATCTATGGCGGGGTGCACCTCTATGTCCTCAAATGAGGCACGCCCCCCGGCGCGCAGCCATGCCGAGGCGATGGATGCAATCTACCGAACGCAGCGGCATATCTACGATCTGACGCGCAAATATTATCTGCTGGGGCGAGACCGGCTGATTGCCGATCTGGCGCCGCCGCGCGGAGGCACGGTGCTGGAACTGGGCTGCGGTACCGCGCGCAACCTGATTATCGCGGCCAGGCGCTATCCGAACGCTCGGTTTTTCGGCTTCGACATTTCCGAAGCTATGCTCGAGGCCGCGCGCGAATCGGTGCGCAAGGCAGGGCTCGAGGGGCGGATATTCCTGACCAAGGGCGATGCCACCGCGTTCAGCGCGCAGCATCTGTTCGGTCTGCCGGGCTTCGACCGGGTATTCTGCTCGTACACCCTGTCGATGATCCCGGGCTGGGAGCAGGCAATTGCCGCGGCCGCAGATTCGCTGGCGCCTGGCGGGCGGATGCACATTGTCGATTTCGGAA
This sequence comes from Blastomonas sp. UPD001, assembly GCF_003426715.1. NCBI lineage: Bacteria > Pseudomonadati > Pseudomonadota > Alphaproteobacteria > Sphingomonadales > Blastomonadaceae > Blastomonas > Blastomonas sp. UPD001. Next base: position 831,388 of record NZ_QKVT01000001.1, on the reverse strand, counting down.
CCCAGGATGATCTGCCGGGCTGGTTTGCCAAGGGGCTCCATGCCTGGCTGGCGCGGTTCCAGGTGAGCCCCCGGCGCGAACTGGGTCTGGTGGCGCAGCATGTCGCCGAGGCCTGCGGTCTCAGGGTTGACCACCGCCCGCTTTATCGCGGCTATGCGCAATATGCGGTGATCGGGGGCTAATTTCCCGTCTTTCCGGCGAACGCGGGAATCCCGCTTCTGCTCTCGCGCGCCGAAAAAGCGGGACCCCGTGAGTTCACGGAACAAGTGCAACACCTGCT
>NZ_QKVT01000001.1:820444-831008 GCF_003426715.1 Blastomonas sp. UPD001 | reverse complement strand
AACCAGTGTTGCACTTCAAACGTGAATCCACACCCCCGCATTCGCGGGGGTGACGGGCTTTGGTCGCTTACGTGATGAACGCCCTGAGCGCCGCCACCGTGTCCGCCTCGGCCGCCGGCTTGTCGCGCCGTAGCCGGGCGATCCGGGGAAAGCGCATCGCGATGCCCGACTTGTGCCGCTTCGATTCATGGATCGAATCGAATGCCACTTCGAGCACCAGCGACTTTTCGACCTCGCGCACCGGGCCGAAGCGGTTGACGGTGTTCTGCCGGACGAACTTGTCGAGCCATTTGAGCTCGCTGTCCGAGAAGCCCGAATAGGCCTTGCCGACCGGGACGAGCTCGCCTTCGTCGTTCCAGCAGCCAAAGGTATAGTCGCTATAGAAGCTCGACCGCTTGCCGCTGCCGCGCTGCGCGTACATCATCACGCAATCGGCGGTCAGCGGGTCGCGCTTCCACTTGTACCACAGCCCGACACGGCGACCAGGCACGTACAGGCTGTCGCGCCGCTTGAGCATCACGCCCTCGATCGCGGCATCGCGCGCGCCGTCGCGGATGCGGCCGAGCTCGGCAAAATCCGCTGCCTCGATGATCTGCGACAGGTCGAACCGGTCGGCGGGGAGCGCCGGCAGCTTCGCCTCGAGCCGCGCCCGGCGGACATGCCAGGGTGCGGTGCGCAGGTCCTCGCGCCCGTCGATCAGCAGGTCGTAAAGCCGCACGAACGCAGGCGCTTCGGCGAGCATCTTGGCCGATACCGTCTTGCGGCCCAGCCGCTGCTGCAGCGCGTTGAAGCTTGCCGCCTCGCCCATCTGTGCCTGCCCGCGCACCAGCAGTTCGCCGTCGAACACGCCCTCGATGGGCATGTGCTGTGCAATATCGGGAAAGGCGAGGGTGATGTCGTCGCCGCCGCGGCTGAACAGCCTCACCTGCTCGCCGATGCGCACGATCTGGATGCGGATGCCGTCCCATTTCCACTCGGCGGCATAATCGGCAAGATCGACCGTGCCGTCCTCGAGCGGATGCGCGAGCATGAACGGGCGGAAATAGGGCGTGCCTTCGGGATCGGGGCGTGGCCCGCCTTCGCCCCAGGCGAACAGGCTGGCATAAGGTGGCGCGAGAGCGTGCCACACCTCCTCGACCGCATCGACATCAAGCCCGAAGGCCTGCGCGAACGCGGTCTTGGCGAGCCGCGCCGAGATGCCGACGCGCATCGCCCCGGTGGCGAGCTTGATCAGCGCATAGCGGCCGTCGCTGTCGAGCCGGTCCATATAGTCTGCGAGCAGCGCAGGCGCGCGGGCGCGGCTGACGTTCGCAAAGCTGTCGACCGCATCGGCGAGGCGCAGATCGTTGGTCGGCGTTCCAGTCTCGGGCCAGATCAGGGCGACGGTCTCCGCGGTGTCTCCGACGAAATCGCGGCTCAGGCGAAACAGCTCGGGATCGACCCGCTCCATCGCCATCGCGCGCACCGCCGAAGCCTTGACCGCCGAGAAATCGGCCTCGCCGGTCAGCGCCGCAAGCGCCCAGCCACGATCGGGATCGGGCGTGGCGCGCAGATAATCGGCGATCAGCGCGACCTTGGCATTGCGCGAGCGGGTATAGCCCAGCTGCGTGACGAGCGCGGCAAAGGCGCGCATCAGGCGTCGTCCTCGTCTTCGCGCCCGACCAGCGCCAGCGCACGCGCCCGGATCTGGTGCAACTGGCACCAGCGCAGCAGCGCCTCCTCGCGGCCATGCGTCACCCAGACCTCGCGCGGGGCGACATCGCGGATGGTCTGCGTGAGCTCGTCCCAGTCGGCATGGTCGGAAATGATGAGCGGCAGCTCCACCCCGCGTTGCCGCGCGCGCGCGCGCACGCGCATCCAGCCTGAGGCCATGGCGGTGACCGGATCGGGCAGTCGCCGACTCCACCTGTCGGCCAGCGCCGAGGGCGGGGCGAGGATGACGCGGCCCATGAGCTCGCTCTTGTCGGTTCCCGCCACGGGCCGCAGCTCGCCCAGATCGACGCCATGCTCGCCATAGAGCGCGCACATCTTCTCGAGCGCGCCGTGCAGATAGATGGGATCATCGAAGCCCGCGTCACGGAGCTCGGCGATCACGCGCTGCGCCTTGCCCAGCGCATAGGCCCCCACCAGCACGCAGCCTTGCGGATTCGTCTCGAGCATCGCGAGCAGCTTGGCGATCTCGTCCGGCGTTGGCGGGTGGCGGAAGACGGGCAGGCCGAAGGTCGCCTCGGTGATGAAGATATCGCAGGGCACGAGTTCGAACGGCGCGCAGCTGGGATCGGGCCGCCGCTTGAAATCGCCGGTGACGACCACGGTCTCACCCTGATATCCGAGCCGGATTTGCGCCGATCCCAGCACATGCCCCGCCGGATGGAAGGAGATGCGCACGCCGTTCAGGTCCACCGCATCGCCATAGCCGACCGCGTTCTCGCCCGTGTAGCGGCCATAGCGCAGGTTGATGATGTCGAGCGTTTCGGGCGTCGCCCAAACCGCGTCATGCCCGCCGCGCGCATGGTCGGCATGGCCGTGCGTGATCAGCGCGCGCGAGACGGGCCGAGAGGGATCGATCCACGCATCGGCCGGCCGCACGTAGATGCCATGGGGAAAGGGTTCGATCCAGTGCGGGGAAGCGGTCATGCGGGCGATATGGAGTCGCCCGTGCGCCGGTTCAATCGCGTGCGGTCGCCTGGAAGTCGAAACTCACCGCAACGGACCCGGCAATTTCAGCTGTGCTGGCATAATCGCCCTGGCCGACGCCGAAACTTGTGCGGTCGATGGTGGCGCTGCCCCGGGCACGCGCCTTGTCGCCCCTTATGTCGAGCGTGAAGTTGAGTGGCACCGATTTGGTCACCCCGCGCAGCGTCAGCGTGCCATCGGCGCGATAGCGGTTGCCGCCAAGCGCCTTGAACTTGCTGGCCCGATACGTCGCCTTGGCGAACTTGCCGGTATCGAAGAAATCGCTGCCGGTCAGCGTGCCGTCGCGCTGGCCGTCGCCGGTATCGACGGAGGCCAAATCAATGCTGACATCGATCTTCGAGGCGTCGAGCGCCTCGGGCGCAAACAGGATGGTCGCGGTCCAGAGCGCGAAGCGGCCGTCGACCGGCTCGCCGTTCCAGCGCGCCGAAAAGCCGAGCGTGCCGCCCTTGGCGACGACCCAGTTGCGCGGCTCGGCCTCCGGCGCTTGCCGAGCACCACGCCGCCCAGCATGATCGCCGCTGCCGTCATCAGCGCGCCAATCGCCTTGCCCTGGCCGCCGGGCAGCATCCGCGCGAGGATCGGCGTGCCGAGCAGATACTGGTGCCGCAGCGCGCCCGCGACATGCAGCACCAGGAGCGCGATCGCGACATTGGGCATGACATGGTGGAGAAATTCCGCCGGTTCGCCCCAGCTCGCAGGCACCGGCAGGTGCGGCCAGGGGATCGAGCCGAACAACAGCGTCTCGACCTTGATCCTCGAGGTCGAAACGATGATCCAGCCGGTCGCCGGCGCGGCGATCATGAAGAAATAAAATCCGAAATGGACCAATCCCGAGAGCGTCATCGCCCATCTGGGCCCCGACACCGGCGCCGGGCGCGGCGCGATGAAGCGCCAGCCCAGGCGCAGCACGCTCAGCAGCAGGATGGTGATGCCGACCGACTTGTGCAGCTGATAGCGCGCGAACAGGTCGGGTCCGCGCGGTCCCTCGAGCGATTCGGCAAAGACGATCTGGAAGACGAGTGCCGCCGCGATCAGCCAGTGGAGAACGATGGCCCCAAGGCTGTAGCGTTGCGGCGCAAGCCCCATCAGGCGGCCTTGCGCAGTTCCAGCCGGTCCCAGATTTCGACCAGCGCCGCGGTGAGGTCGCGCATCATCGCCTCGTCATGGCTGGGGCCGGGGGTGAAGCGCAACCGCTCGGTGCCGCGCGGCACGGTCGGGAAATTGATCGGCTGCACGTAGACACCATATTCGGCGAGCAGCATGTCGCTGATCCGCTTGGCCTTGACCGGATCGCCGACCATCAGCGGCACGATATGCGTGGTGGTGTCCATCACCGGCAGCCCGGCGTCGCGGAACAGCTGCTTGAGCGTCGCGGCGGCGGCCTGCTGGCCCTCGCGCTCCTCGCTCGACTGCTTGAGATGGCGCACGCTTGCCAGTGCACCCGCGACCAGCACCGGTGACAGCGAGGTGGTGAAGATGAAGCCGGGCGCATAGCTGCGGATCACGTCGATGATCTTCTGGTCGGCCGCGATATAGCCGCCCATCACCCCGAACGCCTTGCCGAGCGTGCCCTCGATGATCGTCAGCCGCGCGGCCGCCTCGTCGCGCTCCGAAATGCCGCCGCCATGCGCGCCATACATGCCGACCGCGTGCACCTCGTCGAGATAGGTCAGCGCATTGTACTTGTCGGCCAGGTCGCAGATCGCGTGGATCGGGGCGACATCGCCGTCCATCGAATAGACGCTCTCGAACGCGACCAGCTTGGGCACGTTCGGGTCTTCGGCGGCGAGCAGCTCTTCGAGATGCTCGACATCGTTGTGGCGGAAGACGCGCTTCTCGCAGCCCGAATTGCGGATGCCCGCGATCATCGAGGCGTGGTTGAGCTCGTCCGAAAAGATGATGCAGCCCGGCAGGATGCGTGCCAGCGTCGAGAGCGTCGCGTCGTTCGAGACATAGCCCGAGGTGAACAGCAGCGCGCCGTCCTTGCCGTGCAGATCGGCCAGTTCGTGTTCGAGCTCGATATGATAATGCGTGTTGCCGCCGATATTGCGCGTGCCGCCCGAGCCTGCGCCGACATTGTGCAGCGCCTCTTCCATCGCGGAGATGACCTTGGGATGCTGGCCCATCGCGAGATAGTCGTTCGAGCACCAGACGGTGATCGGCTTCGGGCCATTATGCCCGTGGAAGCAGCGCGCATTGGGGTACGCGCCCTTGTTGCGCAGGATGTCGATAAAGACCCGGTAGCGGCCCTCGGCGTGCAGCCGGTCAATCGCCGCTTCGAAAATCTGGTCGTAGTTCACGCAGCCACCCTGGTCCTGACATATGATGTTGCAGCTCGTTGCGCCTCACCCATTCCGCGACCATCTGCGTGCGCATCAGCTGCCGTCTTCATAGCAACTAAATCCCGCAATTCCAGCGATAATGGCTCGCAACTGATGGGACAAAACGTCCTATAGCGCGTGTCGGTTAAGCATTCGCTTGGCCATCACGCCAATGGAAAATCGGCGTCAGCTTGATCGTGCGGGTCGATCAAAGACTATCGAACGCGGCAAATCCGCGCGCCTTGAGTGCGGGTTGATAGGCAGCGATCGCGCCGGCGGGGCCGGTGGCGACGAAGCGCAATCCATTGCCCTCGAACCGCTGGTCGCGCGTCAGCCAGGCGACGCGCCGCGCGATCCCTTCGGCACCGTGGACGAAGCGTACCGGCCGGGCGAACGCGCGGGCGAGCTCGTCCTCGACCAGCGGAAAATGGGTGCAGGCCAGCACCACCGTGTCGATCGGCACCGCGCGCTCCTGCGAAGTGAGACCCGCCACCGCGCGATCGAATATCGCAGGATCGGGCGTTTCGCCGCGCAGTTTCATCTCGGCTGCACGCACCAGTTCGGGCGCGCCATAGCGCAGCAGGCTCGCATCGCTGGCAAATTCGCGCGCCAGATTGGTGACATAGGGCTGACGCACCGTCGCCTCGGTCCCCAGCACGCCGATCACCCGGCTCGTCGAGATCTCGGACGCGGGCTTGATCGCCGGAACGGTGCCGACAACGGGCAGGTCGAGCGCGGCGCGCACCTGGGGCAGCGCGATGGTCGACGCGGTGTTGCACGCGATGGTGATGAGGCGCGGGCGATAACGTTCGACCAGCCGCCCGAGCAGCGCGGGCACGCGCGCCCCGATCTCGGCTTCGGTCTTCTCGCCATAGGGCAATCCTGCGAAATCGGCGGCATAGACGATCGGCGCGTCCGGAAGCAGCTTGCGCGCCGCATCGAGCACGGTCAGCCCGCCGACACCGGAATCGAAGAACAGCAGCGGGGCTCTGGGGTCGGTCTCGCTCGCGGGCGATGGGCTTTGCGTCATGCGCCACGCTTAGCATCGCAGGGCAGGCGATCAACCATGCTTGCCAAAAACGTCGGCCAGCCTATCACGCATGGCACGCGGATGAACCGCGCGGATGCGGGACGAGAATGTGATGAGCGATCTGGCAGGCATGGCCGTGGCGACCCTGGGCGGGCTGATGCTGATGGGCTATCTGCTCGGCTCGATCCCGTTCGGCATCATCCTGACGCGGCTGGCGGGTGCGGGCGATCTGCGCAGCATCGGGTCGGGCAATATCGGCGCGACCAACGTGTTGCGCACCGGACGCAAGGGGCTGGCCGCTGCAACCCTGTTGTTCGATCTGGGCAAGGGTGCGCTCGCGATCGCGATTGCCGAGGCGATCGCGCCGGGCAGCGGACCGTTCGCCGGGCTGGGCGCTTTTCTGGGCCATTTATATCCGATCTGGCTCAAGTTTGCCGGCGGCAAGGGGGTTGCGACCTTGCTCGGCATCGCGATTGCGCTTTACTGGCCGCTCGGCATCGTTTTCGCCGTCGTGTGGCTCGGCACCGCCTTTGCCTTTCGCTATTCGTCGCTGGGCGGCATGCTCGCGGCGGCAGCGATGCCGGTGGCGGCGTGGTGGTTTGGCATGGAGCAGGCTCTGTGGGTGTTCGTCGTGACCTTGGTGTTCGTGCTGTGGAAGCATCGCGGCAATATCGAGCGGCTGATGGCGGGCACCGAGCCAAAGATCGGCAGATCGTCCGCCGCCTGAGCCCCCGCCGCCTGAGCTTCATCGCATGCTGAGCGCCGAGCATCTGGCGCGCATCCGGCTGCTGCGCAGCGAGCGCATCGGACCCATCAGTTTCGCGCAGTTGATGGTGCGGTTCGGCTCGGCGCTCGCCGCGATCGACGCGCTGCCCGATCTCGTCCAGCGCGCCGGGGGGCGACCGCTCCGCATCGTCTCGCAGGGCCAGGCCGAGCAGGAGGCGCAAAGGGTCGAGGCGGCAGGTGCGCGCTATCTGTTCGCCGACGATGCCGATTATCCAGGGCTGCTCGGCCATATCGACAATGCCCCACCGATCCTCACCGTGCGCGGCGACACCCGGCTGATGCAGCGCCCGAGCATCGCGATGGTCGGCGCGCGCAACGCCTCGGCTTCGGCGTGCCGCTTTGCCCGGCAGATCGCGGGCGAGCTCGCCGAGGCCGGGTTTCTGGTCGTCTCGGGCCTGGCGCGGGGAATCGATACCAGCGCGCACGAGGGCGCCTTGCGGATCGCAGGTGCCGGCCCGGCGAGCACCGCCGGCGTGATCGCCTCGGGCATCGATATCAGCTACCCGCCGGAGAACCGCAATCTTCAGGCCGAGATGGGCGAGCGTGCGCTGGTGATCGCCGAACAGCCGCCGGGCACCGAGCCGCTAGCGCGGCATTTCCCGTATCGCAACCGTATCATCGCCGGGATGGCGCACGGCACGCTGGTCGTCGAAGCCGCGCCAAAGTCCGGCTCGCTGATCACCGCGCGGCTGGCGGCCGAAGCCGGGCGCGACGTGATGGCCATTCCCGGATCGCCGCTCGATTCGCGCTCGCGAGGCTGCAACGAGCTGATCCGGGGCGGGGCGGTGCTGGTGCAGGGGGTGGAGGACATATTGGAGCTGGTTTCGCCGATGACCGTCAGCCGGGCGCGCCATGTTGCCGCGCCGGTCCAGCCTTACTCCCCGCAACCGCAGCGCGAGCCCGATGATGCCGCGCGGCAGCTGCTGGTCGACCTGCTCGGTCGCTCGCCGATCGGCGTGGACGAACTCGTGCGCCAATCGGCGCTGGAGAGCGGCGCAGTGCAGATGATCCTGCTCGACCTTGAACTGGGCGGGCTGATCGAGCGGCATGCGGCGGGACGAGTGTCGCTGGTGTGACCGGCTTCACGCCTGCACTGGACGCTCTTGACGAATGCCGATAACGCCGCCCAGCTTACGCGTACACGTGAGAGCTTCCGGGAAATCCATTACATGCAACTGGTTATCGTCGAATCGCCCGCCAAGGCAAAGACCATCGAAAAATATCTCGGGTCCGATTACCGGGTGCTGGCCAGCTATGGGCATATCCGCGATCTTGCGCCCAAGGACGGCTCGGTCGATCCCGACAATGATTTCGACATGGTCTGGGAAGCCTATGGCGACAAGACGCGCCAGCTCAAGGCCATTACCGACGAGGCCAAGAAGGCCGACCGGCTGATCCTGGCGACCGACCCCGATCGCGAGGGCGAGGCGATCAGCTGGCACGTGCTCGAGGTGCTGGGCAAGCGCAAGGCGCTGCCCAACGCGGTCGAGCGCGTCACCTTCAACGCGATCACCAAGAAGGCCGTCACCGAGGCGATGGCGGCGCCGCGCGAGCTCGATACCGACCTGATCGATGCCTATCGCGCCCGCCGCGCGCTCGACTATCTGGTCGGCTTCACGCTTTCGCCGGTGCTGTGGCGCAAGCTGCCCGGCGCGAAATCGGCGGGGCGCGTGCAGTCGGTTGCGCTGCGTCTAATCGTCGAGCGCGAGCGCGAGATCGAGGCGTTCACCGCGCAGGAATACTGGTCGGTCAGCGCGCAGATGGAGCAGGACGGCCAGGCCTTCACCGCGCGGCTGGTGCGGCTGGAGGGCGAGAAGCTCGACAAGCTCTCGCTCGGCAATGCGGGTGCCGCCGAAGCCGCCAAGGCCAAGGTCGAAGCCGGGCATTTCACCGTCGAGACGGTCGAAACTCGGCCCGTGAAGCGCAATCCGCCGCCGCCGTTCACCACCTCGACGCTGCAGCAGGAAGCCGCGCGCAAGCTGGGCTTCTCCGCCAGCCACACCATGCGGATTGCGCAGAGCCTCTACGAGGACGGCGCGATCACCTATATGCGAACCGATGGCGTTCAGATGGATGGCGGCGCGATCCAGGAAGCGCGCAAGGCGATTTCCGAGCGCTATTCGGGTCATTACCTCCCCGAAACCCCGCGCCAGTACCAGACCAAGGCCAAGAACGCGCAGGAAGCGCATGAGGCGATCCGCCCCACCGATTTCAGCCGCGATCGCGCCGGTTCGGGCGACCATGCGCGGCTCTACGACCTGATCTTCAAGCGCGCGCTCGCCAGCCAGATGGCGACCGCATTGCTCGAGCGCACGGTCGTCGAACTGGTCGACGGCACGGGGCGCACCGCGCTGCGCGCCAATGGTCAGGTGGTGAAATTCCCGGGCTTCCTCGCGCTGTACGAGGAAGGGCTCGACGATCCCGACAGCGAGGATGGCGGCCTGTTGCCGGTCATGTCCAGGGGCGACAGTCCAGCGAAGAAATCGGTCGACGCCGTGCAGCATTTCACCCAGCCGCCGCCGCGCTTTTCCGAAGCATCGCTGGTCAAGCGGCTCGAGGAGCTGGGAATCGGGCGGCCCTCGACCTATGCCTCGATCATCCAGGTGCTCAAGGACCGCGCCTATGTGCGCGTCGAGAAGAATCGTTTCTTCGCAGAGGAATCGGGCCGGTTGCTGACAGGCTTTCTCGAGCGATTCTTCGAGCGCTATGTGGCTTACGACTTCACCGCCGGCCTCGAGGAAGAGCTGGACGACGTGTCGGGCGGTCGCGCGGAATGGCGCGCGGTGCTCGAGGCCTTCTGGCGCGATTTCAAGCCCAAGACCGCCGAGGTGATGGAGCAGAAGCCTTCCGAGATCACCGCCGAGCTCGACAAGTTCCTCGAGCCTTATCTCTTCCCCAAAAAGGCCGATGGTGGTGATCCGCGCCTGTGCCCGAAATGCGGCGAGGGGCGTCTGGCGCTGCGCGGCGGCCGGTTCGGTGCGTTCGTTGCTTGCTCCAACTATCCCGAATGCAAATATACGCGCCGCTTTGCCCAGGGCGGCGGCGAGGCGGATCAGGGCGATAGTGGACCCGAGGAGCTCGGCACCGATCCGGTGACCGGCGAGGCGGTGAGCAAGCGGTCTGGTCGCTTCGGCCCCTATGTCCAGCTGGGCGACGGCAAGGACGCCAAGCGCGCATCGATCCCCAAGGACGTGCCGGGCGAGGATTTCGGGCTCGAATGGGCGCTGAAGCTTCTGTCGTTGCCGCGCGAGATCGGTGAGCATCCCGAGACGGGCAAGCCGATCACCGCGAGCATCGGCCGCTACGGGCCATATCTGGCACATGACGGCAAATATGCGCGGCTGTCGGGCACGATGGAGGTGTTCGAGACCGGCATGAACGCGGCGGTGGTCAAGCTCGCCGAGGCCGCAGCGGGCGGCGGTCGCGCGCGGCGCGGCACGCCCGAACCGCTCAAGGTGCTGGGCAAGAACCCCGCGACCGATACCGATGTCAAGATCATGGACGGGCGCTATGGCGCTTATGTCACCGACGGCAGCGTCAACGCGACCATCCCCAAGGACAAGAACAAGGACGAGCTGACGCTCGACGAGGCGCTGCTGCTGATCGCCGAACGCGCCGCCAAGGCGCCTGCCAAGAAGGGCAAGAAGGCTCCGGCGAAAAAACCGGCTCCGAAAAAGGCGGCGGGCTTGTCCGACGGGGCCTTTTGCGCCAGCGCAGGCATGGCGATGGC
>NZ_QKVT01000001.1:790217-820344 GCF_003426715.1 Blastomonas sp. UPD001 | reverse complement strand
CTCCGATGTTATCACGACAGGCGAGGGGGCTCTCCCCTCTCCCAACCCTCTCCCCTCAAGGGGAGAGGGCTAAAGTGAGTCTTACGCGGCTTCCGCCAGCGACTTGGCCTTTTCGATGGCCTCGTCGATGCCGCCGACCATGTAGAACGCCGCTTCGGGCAGATGGTCATATTCGCCATCGACCACCGCCTTGAAGCTCTTCACGGTGTCTTCCAGCGACACGAACTTGCCGGGGATGCCGGTGAACACTTCGGCCACGTGGAAGGGCTGCGACAGGAACTTCTGGATCTTGCGTGCGCGGGCAACGGTGAGCTTGTCCTCTTCCGAGAGCTCGTCCATGCCCAGAATGGCGATGATGTCCTGCAGCGACTTGTACTTCTGCAGCGTCGACTGGACCGCACGCGCGGTTTCGTAGTGCTCGACGCCGACGACGCGGGGCTCGAGAACGCGGCTGGTCGAATCGAGCGGGTCCACCGCCGGATAGATGCCGAGTTCCGAAATCGCGCGGTTGAGCACGGTCGTCGCGTCAAGGTGCGCGAACGAGGTGGCAGGCGCGGGGTCGGTCAAGTCGTCCGCAGGCACGTAGATCGCCTGCACCGAGGTGATCGAACCCTTGTTGGTCGAGGTGATGCGCTCCTGCAGCGCGCCCATGTCGGTCGACAGGGTCGGCTGATAGCCCACGGCCGAAGGAATACGGCCGAGCAGCGCCGACACTTCCGAACCCGCCTGGGTGAAGCGGAAGATGTTGTCGACGAAGAACAGCACGTCCTGGCCTTCCTGGTCGCGGAAATATTCGGCGATGGTCAGACCCGACAGCGCGACGCGCGCGCGCGCACCCGGGGGCTCGTTCATCTGGCCATAGACCAGCGCCACCTTCGAACCTTCGCTGATCGCCTCGCCAGCTTCGTTCTTGGCGATAACGCCGGCGTCGAGGAATTCGTGATACAGGTCGTTGCCCTCGCGGGTACGCTCGCCCACGCCGGCGAACACCGAGGTGCCGCCATGGCCCTTGGCGATGTTGTTGATCAGTTCCTGGATGAGCACGGTCTTGCCCACGCCCGCGCCGCCGAACAGGCCGATCTTGCCGCCCTTGGCATAGGGGGCGAGCAGGTCGATGACCTTGATGCCGGTGACCAGAATTTCCGATTCGGTCGACTGGTCGACGAATTCGGGAGCCTTGGCGTGGATCGGGGCCGAGGCCTTGGCGTTGATCGGACCGCGCTCGTCGATCGGCTCGCCGACGACGTTCATGATGCGGCCCAGCGTTTCGGGGCCCACGGGCATGCGAATCTGCGCGCCGGTATCGGTGACATTCTGGCCGCGGACCAGGCCGTCGGTGCCGTCCATGGCGATGCAGCGCACGGTGTTCTCACCCAGGTGCTGGGCGACTTCGAGCACCAGACGCTGGCCGTTGTTCTCGGTTTCCAGCGCGTTCAGAATGGCGGGGATTTCGCCGTCAAAGGTCACGTCGACGACCGCGCCGATGACCTGGCTGATCTTGCCGATATTGTTGGTGGTTGCCATGAGCTGTTTCCTGCTTTCGGACGGTTAGAGGGCTTCGGCGCCCGAGATGATTTCAACGAGTTCGGTGGTGATCGCGGCCTGGCGGCTGCGGTTATATTCGATGGTAAGCCGGTTGATCAGATCGCCCGCGTTGCGCGTGGCGTTGTCCATCGCGGTCATCGAGGCACCCTGTTCGGACGCGGCGTTCTCGAGCAGCGCGCCGAAGATCTGCGTCGTGACGTTGCGCGGCAGCAGTTCGGCGAGGATTTCCTCCTCGTCGGGCTCGTATTCGACCGCAGCATCGCTGGCGACCGCGCTACCCGCGGGAATGGCGACGGGAATGATCTGACGACCGACCGGTTCCTGCAGCAGCGCCGAACGGAACTTGCTGTAGAACAGGTGGGCGACATCGAACTCACCGCGCTCGTACATTGCGATCAGCTCGGCCGAAATCGCCTGCGCTTCGGCAAAGCCCTGGCTGCGCAGGTTGGTGGTGTCGAAATAGCGTCCGATCTGCTTGGCATAATCGCGGATGATCATGCCGCGGCCCTTGCGGCCGACGAGATAGAACATCACGGTCTTGCCCGCCGCTTCCAGCTCGCGAGCCTTCAGCTTGGCCGCCTTGACGATGTTCGAGTTGAACGCGCCGCACAGGCCGCGGTCCGAGGTCGCCACGATCAGTAGGTGCACCTGATCCTTGCCGGTGCCGGCGAGCAGCTTGGGGCTCGATTCGCTGATCGTGATCTTCGAAGCCAGCGAGGCCATGACGCGCTCGAGCCGCTCGGCATAGGGACGCGCAGCTTCCGCCGCCGCCTGCGCCTTGCGCAGCTTGGCGGATGCCACCATCTGCTTGGCCTTGGTGATCTTCTGGGTCGACTTGACCGAGGCGATCCGGCCCTTGAGTTCTTTCAGACTGGCCATGGTGTCCTAACTTCAAACCCTGTTCGGTCCCCCGCGACGGCGGGGGCCATCTTCTGCCATGTCACCCCGCACCATCGGCGGGAGATGGGCCCCTGCCTGAGCAGGGGCCCGACAGCATCAAGCAAACGTCTTCGCGAAGCTGTCCAGAGCGGCCTTGAGGGCCGCCTTGGCATCGTCGCCCAGATCCTTGGTTTCGCGGATCGTGGCGAGCAGATCGGCATGCTCCGAACGCAGGAAGCTCAGCATCGCGGCTTCGTATTCGTTGACCCGGTTGACCGGCAGCGCGTCGAGATAGCCGTTGGTGCCGGCAAAGATCGAGGCGGTCTGCTCTTCGAACGGCAGCGGACTGAACTGCGGCTGCTTGAGCAGCTCGGTCAGGCGCTGGCCGCGGTTGAGCAGCTTCTGGGTCGAGGCGTCGAGGTCCGAACCGAACTGCGCGAACGCCGCCATTTCGCGATACTGGGCGAGCTCGAGCTTGATCGAGCCCGACACCTTCTTCATCGCCTTGGTCTGCGCCGCCGACCCCACGCGCGACACCGACAGACCGACGTTGATGGCCGGACGGATGCCCTGGTAGAACAGGTTGGTTTCGAGGAAGATCTGGCCGTCGGTGATCGAGATCACGTTGGTCGGAATATAGGCCGACACGTCGCCCGCCTGGGTTTCGATGATCGGCAGTGCGGTGAGCGAGCCCGAGCCATTGGCCGAGTTCATCTTCGCGGCACGCTCGAGCAGGCGCGAGTGGAGATAGAACACGTCGCCGGGATAGGCTTCGCGGCCCGGAGGACGACGCAGCAGCAGCGACATCTGGCGATAGGCGACGGCCTGCTTCGACAGATCGTCATAGACGATCAGCGCGTGCATGCCGTTGTCGCGGAAGAATTCGCCCATGGTACAGCCGGTATACGGCGCGAGGAACTGCAACGGAGCCGGTTCCGAAGCGGTCGCGGCGACGACGATGGTATATTCCATCGCGCCCGATTCCTCGAGCTGGCGCACGATCTGCGCGACGGTCGAACGCTTCTGGCCGACGGCGACATAGATACAGTAGAGCTTCTTGCCTTCGTCATCGCCCGCATTGGCGGCCTTCTGGTTGATGAAGGTGTCGATCGCGACGGCGGTCTTGCCGGTTTGGCGGTCGCCGATGATCAGCTCGCGCTGGCCACGGCCGACGGGAACGAGCGCGTCGATCGCCTTGAGGCCGGTCTGCACGGGTTCGTGCACCGAGGTGCGCGGGATGATGCCCGGCGCCTTGGTTTCCACGCGCATGCGCTTGTCGGCGACGATCGGGCCCTTGCCGTCGATCGGGTTGCCCAGGCCATCGACCACGCGGCCGAGCAGGCCCTTGCCGACGGGGACGTCCACGATGGTGCCGGTGCGCTTGACGACATCGCCTTCCTTGATCTCGGCGTCCGAGCCGAAGATCACGACGCCGACATTGTCGGCTTCGAGGTTGAGCGCCATGCCCTGCACGCCGTTCGAGAATTCGACCATCTCGCCGGCCTGAACGTTGTCGAGGCCGTGGATGCGCGCGATGCCGTCACCGACGCTCAGCACGCTGCCCACTTCGGACACTTGCGCATCCGTGCCAAAATTGGCGATCTGATCCTTGATAACCTTGGAGATTTCTGCGGCACGAATGTCCATGAGAGTGTTAGCCTTTCATCGCTTGGCTGAGCGTGTTGAGACGGGTCTTGATGCTGGAATCGATCATCTGGCTGCCCATGCGGACAATCAGGCCGCCCAGAATGGACGGATCGACCTTCGCGGTGATCTTGATGCTGCGACCGGCGCGGTCCTTCAGCTGCTTGCGGATTTCATCGAGCTGCGCTTCGCTGAGCGGGAAGGCCGAGGTGACTTCGGCGGTCACTTCGCCGCGATGCGCGGCCACGAGCTGGTCGAAGGCGGCGAGGATCGACGAAAGCTGGCCGAGGCGACGGTTGGTCGCGAGCACGCCGAGCAGGTTGCCGGTCATCTTGTCGAGCTTGAGCGTTTCGGAAAGCGAGGCGACGATCTTTTCGGCCGCGGCGCGGCTGATCGTCTGGCTCTTGGTCAGCGCGGCGAAATCTTCCGACTCGTTCAGCGCGGCGCGCAGCGTCGCGACGCTGGTCTCGACTTCGGCAAGCTGCTTTTCGTCACGCGCGAGCGAAAAGAGCGCCGAGGCGTAACGCCCTGCCAGACTGGCCTGTATCCCGCCGGAAATGTCCACGCGAATGCTTTCCCTTGCCGTTATGATGTAGCGTCAGGCGCTTGGCAGGAGACGCTGGCCTCCCTCACCTGTCGGCGCGGCGGTTAGCACTCATATTGCTGCATTGCAAGACAGGCGGGAAACATCGCTCCAGCCTGTTCCGTGCCGCAGAAAAATGCGGTTTCATGGCAGTATGATGAAAGCTGCGTTTACCAAATCTTCGTTTCACCGGCCCAAAGTGAGCGCCTGATCTGCCCGAGGGGGCGCAGTCATGGAATCACACTCGCAATGTCCAAGTTCGCCTTGTCGCGTTCCGATCTGATCAAGCGTGTGGAGCGGTTGAACGTGCACGCCAAGGTCCGTCTGGGCCTGACGGTGATGCTCATGCTGCTCGCGCTGCTCGCCTCCGGCGCCATCGCGGTCGTTGGCCTGACGCAATATACGACCAGCCAACTGCTGATCGCGCGGATTCAGCCCACGGTGCGCCTGCAGGCCGTCATGGATGGCTATCGCGAGGGGCTTGCCGTCGCGAGCCAGGTGCATTGGCAATTGCTGCCACGCGAAAAGGGCGTCGGCTTGCTCGACGACATGCAGGAGAACCTGGCGGAGCGCTGGCAACGGCTTGAAGACAGCCCGATGCCCGACGAGTTCCCCTCGGAAATGCGGCGCATGCGCCGCGAGCGGATGGCGGCGGACCGCGCGCTGGCCGATTTGCGGGCCGAAATGGCTAGGCCCGGCACCAGGCGCATGGCCGCTCCGATCGAGATCCATCAGCGCATCGATCCGCTGCTGCGCACGAGCAGCGCGGTGATGACGGAAATGCGGCTGCGCGGGCGCGATACCTTGTCTAATTTGAGGTCCATCTATATCGCGGCGCTCGTCTTCTGTGCGCTGCTGATGCTGGCGGCGGGGCTTTTCGTGCGCTGGTGCGTGCGCTTCACCAACCGGGATTTCCTGGTCCCGCTGACGGCACTCGCACGCTATGCGCTGCCGGAGCAGCGTCACAAGGTGAATGCCCGCAAGCTGGGATTGCGGCGTCGGGACGAGATCGGGGCGATAGCGCGGGCTATCCATCGTTCGCATGCCAAGGCCGAAAGCGCCCTCAAGGCCGAGCAGGACCGCCGCAAGGCCGAGCTCGAGCTTCAGCGCGAACAGCTGCAATGGCAAGAGGAGCGGGCCCGCCGCGCGGTCACGATCGATGCGCTGTTCGAAAGCTACGAGGCGCGACTTTCGCTGCTGTCCGACCAACTGGCCAAGGCCGCCGCCGGGATGCGTGAAGGGGCGCAGGACCTGCAGCGCAATGCAGCCCAGCACCAGGCCTTCAGTCAGAATTTTGCCGACCGTGCGAACCGCGCCGCCGAATCGATGCACGAGATCGACCGCCACGGGCGGCGGCTGCAGGACACCGGAAGCGGCGTGCGCGAACTTGTCGCGGACAGCTCGCGAAACATCTATGACGCGCACCATGCCAGCCGGCTCAGCCGCGAAACGGCCGACCAGCTGCAGGCGGTCGCCGGAGAGATTTCGGGCATTCTCGCGATGATCACGCATATCGCCAAGCAGACCAATCTGCTCGCGCTCAACGCGACGATCGAGGCGGCGCGCGCAGGCGAAGCTGGGCGCGGGTTCGCGGTGGTGGCGCAGGAGGTCAAGAATCTCGCCAGTCAGACGCAGAGTGCCGCGGCTTCGGTCGAGCAGCGGCTCAGTTGCATTGCCGCGATGACCGAGCAGGTGTCGAGCGCTGTGGTGTCGGTCGATGGCCATGTCGACATGATTCGCCACAATGCAGACCGGATCGATGCCGCCGTTTCCGAACAGGACGGCGCCAGTCGCGATATTCTCGACGCGTTGCGGGCGCTGATGACCAACAGCCAGCAGGTGAGGGCGCAGATTGCCGAGCTGACCGACAAGTCGGTGCACGCCAATGTGTCGGCAGAGGCCTTGAGCCAGACCGCAGAAGCGGTCGCGCGCCAGTCGCAGGAACTGCGCGAACAGATGCAGCAACTCGCCCATGCGGTGCGCGCCGCCTGACCGCGCTGCTTTGACCGCATGATGCGGGACGCGGCGGGCCAACGCGTCCGTTATGCCTTCGGACATCGCTTGAAGGAGATGTTCGATGACCTATCGCATAGCCGGCCTGTCGCCGGCCGAGTTTCTGCCCCTGTTCGCGCTGTCCGATGCCGAGCTTGCCGAGCGCCAAGCCGTGCGCGTCACGGCGAGCCGGCATCCGGGCTATCCCTGTCGCGTGACACTCGAGGATGCGCCGGCAGGCGAGGAGCTGATCCTGCTCCATCATGTCAGCCATGAGGTCGCCACGCCCTATCGCAGCGCCTATGCGATCTATGTCAGCCGATCCGACCGTGCGCCGGAATTTCGCGATGCGGTTCCGCCGGTCATGCAGGCGCGGTCGCTGGGCCTGCGCGCTTTTGACGATCAAGGTATGCTGCGCGGGGCGCGACTGGCCGCGCCGGGAGAGGCCGATGCCGGCATCCGCGATCTGTTCGGCGATCCGGAGATCGCCTATATCCACGCGCACAACGCAGCGCATGGCTGCTTCGTGGCAAGGGTGGACCGGGCATGAGCGGGCTGATCGATCTGGACGAGGATGCGGCCTGGGCCGCAGTCCTGCGCCGCGACCGGAGCCACGACGGGCGCTTCGTCACCGGGGTGCTCAGCACCGGCATCTATTGCCGTCCATCGTGCGCGGCGCGGCACCCTGCGCGCGCCAATGTGCGCTTTTTCGCCGATGGCGCGGCTGCCAGGGGGGCGGGACTGCGTGCATGCAAGCGCTGCCTGCCCGACGATGTCGCGCGCGACGAGACGGCGGTGCTCGCCGCGATCCGGGCGATCCGCGCGAGCGAGGAGCCGATGGCCTTGGCGTCGCTGGCGGCGGACTGCGGCTATTCGCCCGCGCATTTCCAGCGCGTGTTCACCCGGCATACCGGCCTGTCGCCCAGCGCCTATGCCCGGGCGCTGCGCACCGAGCGGGCGCGCGAGGCAATGAGCACGAGCGACCGGGTGGTCGATGCGATCTATGAAGCAGGGTTCAGCGCGCCGTCGCGCTTTTACGATACGATGAAGGGACGGATGGGCATGGAGCCGAGCGTCTGGAAGAATGGCGGGCAGGGGGTGCTGATCCACTGGAGCCACGCCGCCACCTCGCTGGGCCGTATGCTGGTCGCCTGGACCGACAAGGGCGTGTGCCGCCTGTCGTTCGAGGAAGAAGCCGAAGCCCTGGCCAGGCGCTTTCCGGGCGCGGAATTGAAGCCGGCGGGTGACGAGGCAGCGCAATTCGTGGCCGCGATCGTCGCCGAGGTCGAAAGCCCGCGCACCGGCGCCGCCATCCCCGTCGACGTGCGCGGTACCGCGTTCCAGGAGGCCGTCTGGAAGGCGCTGTCCGACATTCCGCCGGGCGAGACGCGCAGCTATGCGCAGATCGCGGCCAGCATCGGCAAGCCTGCTGCGGTGCGGGCGGTAGGCTCGGCCTGCGGGGCCAATCCCGTCGCGGTGCTGATCCCCTGCCACCGCGCGCTGCGCACCGATGGCACGCTGGGCGGCTATGCCTATGGTCTGGGGATCAAGACCGAGCTGCTCAAGCGCGAGGCCGATTGATCGCCCTAGTCCTTGGACTTGGCAGCGGGCTTGAGCGTGCAGCTATAGGTCAGCACCTCGTTGGGTTGCGCCGGCAGCGCCTGGCGCAGGGCCTTCTGCATGTCCTCGAGCTCGGCCATGCGGTCGGGTTCGGCGGTGCAGCTCTTGTCCTTGTAGCGCGCGCGGATCTTGCGGGCGTTGTTCATCGCATCGAGTCCGAGCTGGAAATTCTCGGTGCGAAACTCGCGCGTGTCGGGGTTGAACTGGTTGATCGCGACCAGCTGATCCTCGTTGCGCACGAACACGCGGGTCCAGCCGTCGATATCCTGGCCATATTGCGTGCGATCGTTGACGCAGCCGGTGCCGGTCCAGCCGATCTCGACCGGATCGGGGCTGGAACTGGTGATCTTGCTGCGCTCGGGCACGATGCGGCACATATAGGTGCCATCACGGCTGCCGGCGCCTTCGTCCTTGTCGCCCAGTTCCTTCTTGACCATGGCAAGGGCAATGTCCTCGGCCTGGTTGAAGCCCGGACGCAGCACGAAGATCAGCACGGCGGTGAGCGCGAGCGCGCCCGTGGCGCCAGCGGCGATCTTGCGCCGCTCCATGTCGCCGCGATCGTGCAGCACCCAGGTCGCGCCGCCCGCGAGCCCTGCCAGCACCAGCATCAGCGCGGCAAAGGCGATATGGTTCTCGCGCGCGCTGATCACGGCGTGCTCGGCATCGCGGAGCGCGCGTTCCTCCAGATCGCGGCGCTCGGCCTTTTCGCTCAGCGCCTTTTCGCGCGCGGCTTCGGCCGCCTCGGCCGAGCGAGCGCGCTCTTCGGCGGAGAGCTCGGCCACCGAGCGGCAAGGCGAATCGGCGAGCTGATAGTCGACCTTGGCCGAGCGCAAGAAGCCCAGCAGCTCGCGGTTCGACACGGCAAAGCCATATTCGGCATCGTTGCCGTCGGATAGCGAGCCGAAGCTGTTCACCCCTACCACGCGGCCGCACGGATCGACCAGCGGGCCGCCGCTATTGCCCTTGGCGAGCGCGGCGGTGTGCAGGATCGTGTCGAAATCGCGCGTCGTTCTTCCACCCGAGATGACGCCCGGCGTCTTGACCGGGGCCATGGGCGCGACCGTCTCGCGTGCGTCGAGCCCCTGCGCGCGGTCGACCGCCGCAGGGTAACCGATTGCCATGACCGACGCGCCATCGTCGAGCGGCGTCTGCAGCAGCGCCAGGCTCGGAAGCCGTCCGCGCTCCAGCTGGATCATGGCGAGGTCGTTGCGCGCCGATATCGCGACCAGACGCCCGCCATAGGTGGTGGTCCCTTCCGACGGGATGATGCCGATGCGGATGCTGGCATCCTCGCGCAGCGGCGCGACCAGATGGGCATTGGTGATGATCTTGTCGGGGGCGACGGCAAAGCCGCTGCCATGGCCGACATAGAAGGTCTCGCCATCCTCTTCCGCCACCAGCACCACGCGCACGACCGAGCGGCTGGCGGCCTGGATATCGGCGGGATCGGCGGCGAGCGGTACGGCGACGAGCGCCGCACATGCGGCGATCAGCAGGGCGATAAGGCGCATCGGGTTCATGAGGAGAACCTCATAGCGCTGCCGTCAGACAAAGCTATAGGGATCGACGTCCACCGCGACGCGAACGCCTGGAGCCCAGCGCATCGGTTGCAGCCATTCGCGAATGATCCGCTGCATTTCGACATTGCGCCGGGCATGGACGAGCAGCCGGAAGCGGTACCGACCGCGCAGCAGCGACAAGGGGGCAGGGGCGGGGCCATAGACGGCAAAGCCGTCGAGCTCGGGTGCGACCGCGCCGGCCTGGCGCGCCGCCTCGTGCGCCTCGGCATGATCCTCGGACGAGATGATGATGGCCGCGAGCCTGCCGAAGGGCGGAACGTTGGCGTCGCGCCGCGCCTGGGTCTCGGCGGCGTAGAAGGCCTCGCGGTCGCCCTGGACCAGCGCGTCGATCACCGGTGCATCGGGATGGCGTGTCTGGATGAACACCTCACCCGGCTTGGCGGCGCGGCCGGCGCGGCCGGCGACCTGCGCGATCTGCTGGAAGGTGCGCTCGCCCGCGCGCAGGTCCCCGCCTTCGAGCCCGATATCGGCATCGATCACGCCGACCAATGTCAGGTCGGGAAAGTGATAGCCTTTGGTGACCAGCTGGGTGCCGATGATCACATCGATCGCCCGTGCCTCGACCTGCGCGACGAACTCTGCGGCCTTTTCGGGCGACCAGATGGTGTCCGAGGTCACGATCGCGCGGCGCGCCTGCGGCATCAGCGCCGCGACCTCGTCGGCGATCCGCTCGACCCCGGGCCCGCAGGCGACGAGGCAATCGGTCTCGCCGCATTCGGGGCACGCGCTGGGCGAGGGCTCTGCATGGCCGCAATGATGGCAGGCGAGCCGTCCGGACAGCCGGTGATCGACCATCCACGCGCTGCAATTGGGGCATTTGAAGCGGTGCCCGCAATGACGGCACAGCGTCAGCGGCGCATAGCCGCGCCGGTTGAGGAACAGCAGCGACTGTTCGCCCCGCGCGAGCCGCTCCTGCATCGCCTCGAGCAGCGGCGGAGCGATCCATTGTCCGCGCGGCGGTGGGTCCTGCGTCAGGTCGATCAGGCCGATGCGCGGCAGCTGCGCGCCGCCATAGCGGTGCGTCAGGGTGAGCGGCTCATAGCGTCCCGCCTCGGCCATGACCCGGCTCTCGAGCGCGGGCGTGGCGCTCGACAGCACCACGGGGCAGCCCTCGAACCGCCCGCGCATCACCGCAACGTCGCGCGCATTGTAGCGCACACCGTCTTCCTGCTTGAAGCTGGTCTCGTGCGCCTCGTCGACGATGATCACGCCGAGATTCGCATAGGGCAGAAACAGCGCGGAACGTGCGCCGACGACGATCTTCGCCTCGCCCGAGATGATCGCATTCCACGCGCGGCGGCGCTCGGTCTGCTTGAGACCCGAATGCCAGGGCACTGGCGCCGCGCCGAAGCGCGCTTCGATGCGGGTGAGAAACGGCTGGGTCAGCGCGATCTCGGGCAGCAGCAGCAGCGTCTGCCGGCCCTGGCGCAGCGCTTCGGCCACCGCTTCGAAATAGACCTCGGTCTTGCCCGATCCGGTGACGCCATCGAGCAGGAAGGGCATGGGCTCGGCATCGCGCACAGCCTGGGCAAGCCGGTCGGCGGCCTCGCGCTGCTCGTCGTTGAGCGCAGGCGTGATATGCTCGGGATCGGCGCGCGGCCAGGGGCGGTCGGTCGGCACGTCCACTGCCTCGAACGCCCCCGACGTCACCAGCGAGCGGATCACGCCTTCGGACACTTCCGCCAGCGCGGCCAGTTCGCGCACCGTCGCCTGCTCGCCACCCAGCCTGTCATAGACCTGCTGACGCTGCGGCGTCATGCGGGCAGGGGGCTCGCCGGTCAGCCGATATTCGGTGATCGAGCGTCCCGGCCCGAGCAGCGACCCGCTGGGCAGCGCCATGCGCGCCACCGCCGCCGGGCTGGCGAGATAATAGTCTGCGGTCCATTCGATCAGGCGGCGCAGGGGTTCAGACAGCGGCGGCATGTCGTAGCGCGCCAGCACCGGACGCAACCGGCTCGCCTCGATCTCCTCCGCGCCGAACGCGCCTGCATCCCAGACGATCCCGTCGATCCGGCGTGGGCCCAGCGGCACCTGCACCACGCTGCCCACGGGCAGGTCCATGCCCGATGGCACGCTGTAATCGAACGGGCCGACCGCCGAATTGAACAGGAGAACGCGGACGCGAGTCATGGTGCCATCCCAGATAGGGAGTGCGGACGCGGGCGTATAGCCTTGGGTTACTTCACCCAGCCAAGGCCGATCGTCTCGTAGATCTCGCGGTCCTCGTCCCAGCCTTCCTGGACCTTGACGTGCAGGAACAGATGGACGTTGACGCCGAGCACGCGCGACAGCTCGGCGCGCGCCTTCTCGCCGATTTCCCTGATCCGCGCGCCGCCCTTGCCGAGGACGATCGCACGCTGGGTGTCGCGCGCTACGAGAATCTGCTGGTGGATCTCGATCGAGCCATCCTTGCGGGTAACATATTTCTCCGGAACCACCGCGCTCGCATAAGGCAGCTCGGCATGGAGCTGGTTGAACAGCTGCTCACGCGTGATCTCGGTGGCGAGCAAGCGCTCGCTGGCGTCGGAGACCTGATCCTCGGGGAAGTGCCACTGGCCTTCGGGCATCGCGGCGGCGAGCCAGGCCTTGAGCTCCTCCACCCCATCGCCAGTCAGCGCGCTGATGAAAAACACCTCGTCAAACCCGCCCGCCGCGTGCAGATGCTGCGCCTGGACGAGCAGCTTGTCCTTGGCGGCGATATCGACCTTGTTGAGCACCAGGATCTTGCGTTCGGGGCGCATGGCGACCTGTTCGACCAGCCGTTCGAGCCGGTCGGAGCGCTTGGCCTTGGCATCGACCACGAGCGCGATCACGTCCGCGCCGTCCGATCCTTCCCAGGCGGCGTTGACCATCGCGCGGTCGAAGCGGCGATCGGGATCGAAAATGCCCGGCGTGTCGACCAGCATGATCTGCGCCGGCCCCGCCAGCGCGATGCCGAGCAGCCGGGTGCGCGTGGTCTGCGCCTTGGGGCTGGTGATCGCGACCTTCTGCCCGACCAGCTGGTTGACCAGGGTGGACTTGCCCGCATTGGGCGCGCCGAGCACGGCCACAAGGCCGCAGCGAGTGGGGTTGGTATCTTCGCTCATCGTCCATGCTCCGCGAGAAACTGTTTTGCGGCCAGCGTCTCGGCCTCCTGCTTGCTGGTGCCGGTCGCCTCGGCGATGCCCAGCCCCTTGATCTCGACCTGCACGGTGAAGCGCAGGTCATGGTCCGGTCCCGATTTGCGCAACAGCGTGTAGACCGGGGTCTTGCGGTTGCGTGCCGCCGCCCATTCCTGCAGCTCGGACTTGGGGTGGCGCGGGGCTTCGCTGATCGCGCCGATCCTTTCGGCCCAGTGCCGTTCGACAAAGCCGCGCGCGACGTCAAGCCCGCCATCGATATAGAGCGCACCGATCAGCGCCTCGACCACATCGCCCAGGATGTTGGTGCTGCCCGCGCCGCCATCGTCGCGCGCCTGCTTGCCCAGCCGGATCAGCGGGCCGAGCCGGCAGGCGCGGGCGACCTGCGCGCAGCTCTCGCGCGACACCAGCCGGTTGAGAAAGGCCGACATCTGGCCCTCGGCCGCCTTGGGAAAGCGCGTGTAGAGCAGATCGGCGACGACCATGCCGAGCACTCGATCGCCCAGAAACTCGAGCCGCTGATAATCGGGGGTGATGCCGGTGCTGCCATGGGTCAGCGCCTGGACGAACAGCGCAGGCTGGCGCGGCTGGTGATCGATGATGGGCAGCAGCGCCGACAGGTCGGGCTCAGCGGTCAAAAGCCTTCCCCGATACGGTCCCAGCGTGCGGCGGAGAACCAGGTCCAGGGCAAGAACCAGCTGGCCGAACCATCGGTGGAGAACACCGTCACAAGCGCACGCCCGACCAGATATTTCTGCGGCACGATGCCGATGCCCTGGCCTTCGACCGCGGGAAAGCGGCTGTCGAGGCTGTTGTCGCGATTGTCGCCCATCAGGAACATATGGCCTTCGGGCACGATGATCGCCTCGGTGGTGTCGCGCGGCGCGTCGATCAGGTCGAGCACGTTGTAGCGCTTGCCGTTGGGCAGCGTTTCCTCGAAGCGCGGATAGCTGCACGTCAGGCTGCCATCGGGCGTCTCGACCTCGAAGCTGCGGTCATAGCAGCGCGTGTTGGGCGAGACCGGAATGACGAAGTCAGAGATGCGCTTCTTCTCGATCGGCTTGCCATTGAGCCAGACCACGCCATCGCGCATCTGGATGGTATCGCCGGGCAGGCCGATCACGCGCTTGATATAGTCGGCACTCGCGCCCGGTGGAGCCTTGAACACCACGACATCGCCGCGCTCGGGCTGGCTCGCGAAGATCCGGCCGGGGATCAGCGGCAGGTTGAAGGGCAGGCTGTAACGCGAATAGCCATAGGACCATTTTGATACGAGCAGATAATCGCCCACCACCAGCCGCGGCTGCATCGATTCCGACGGGATATTGAACGGCGAGACGATGAAGCTGCGCAGGATGAAGAAGAAGATCGCGAGCTTGACCAGGAATTGCAGAAAGTCCGCCGTTTCCGACTTGGGCTTGGGCGATGTGGCGGCGGTTTCGGTCATTTTTCCCCTTTGATGACCGCGCAATGCGGCGTCAAGTCCCATCGAGAGCGGGCAAAGCCTCTCGCCAAGCCGGGATCGGCCCGCTAAACCCCGCCCCAGCGCCCCCAGCCTGAAAGGTACACGATGTCCGTCCAAGCCGAAGCCATTTGGCAATCGATTGCAGAATTGCCGCGCCCGACCTTGGCCACGCTGTTTGCCAATGATTCCTCGCGCGTCGCGAGCCTGTCACACCGCATCCCGCTGGCAGGTACCGACATCCTGTTCGATTTTTCCAAGACGCATCTCGATGCCGCGCTGATCGGCAAGTTCGAGGAGCTGGCCGCAGCGATGCATCTGGCGGGCATGCGCGACCAGTTGCTCGCCGGCGCCAAGATCAACACCAGCGAGGATCGCGCCGCCGAGCACCCGGCCGAGCGCGGCATGGGCGCCGAGGATTCGGTCGAGAATGCGCAGCGGCTGCACGAGCGCATGGCGGCGCTGGTCGATGCGATCGATCAGGGCGTGTTCGGCGAGATCAAGCACGTGCTGCATATCGGCATCGGCGGTTCGGCGCTGGGACCCAAGCTCATCATCGATGCCTTGTGCCGCGACAGCGACCGCTATGATGTCGCTGTCGTCGCCAATGTCGACGGCGAGGCGCTGTCCGAAGCCGTCGACGGGTTCGATCCCGCCAAGACCCTCGTGGCGATTGCCTCGAAGACCTTCACCACCACCGAAACGCTGATGAATGCGGAAAGCGCGATCGACTGGCTGCGCGGTGGCGGAGTGGAAGATCCCTATGGTCAACTCGTCGCGCTGACCGCCGCGCCCGAAAAGGCGATGGAGTTCGGTATCGACGAGACCCGCATCCTGCCCTTTTCCGAGACAGTGGGCGGGCGCTATTCGGTCTGGTCGAGCATCGGCTTTCCTGTCGCGATGGCGCTGGGCAATCACGGCTTTGCCGAGTTCCGCGCCGGGGCGCTCGCGATGGACCGGCATTTCGCCACCGCACCGCTCGCCGCCAACATGCCGGTGCTTGCGGCTTTCGTGGACCTTTACTACGCGCAGGTCCGCGCCTGCCAGACCCGCGCCGTCTTCGCCTATGACGAGCGGCTGCGGCTGCTGCCCGATTATCTCCAGCAGCTCGAGATGGAGAGCAACGGCAAGGGCGTGCACCGCGACGGATCGCCGCTCGGCCGGGCGAGCGCGCCGATCACCTGGGGCGGGGTCGGCACCGATGCGCAGCACGCGGTGTTCCAGCTGCTGCACCAGGGCACGCATCTGGTGCCGGTCGAGTTCATCGCCTCGCGCCTCAGCGCGCACGAGTTCGACGAGGCGCATCACCGCGCGCTGCTCACCAACTGTTTCGCGCAAGGCGCGGCGCTGATGCAGGGCAAGGCAAGCGACGATCCGCAGCGCAGCTATCCCGGCGACCGGCCGTCGATGACGATCCTGCTCGACAATGTCGATCCGCAGAGCCTGGGTGCGCTGATCGCGTTCTACGAGCACCGCACCTTTGCCAATGCGATGCTGCTGGGGATCAATCCTTTTGACCAGTTCGGTGTTGAACTGGGCAAGGAAATCGCCAAATCCATGGGCAACCGCCAGTCCGGCGATTTCGACCCTTCCACCGCTGCACTGATCGAGGCGGCAGGGCTGTAAGGGGCCGATACACAAGGTTCCCAGGAGTTTTTCGCATGAGTGATTATGATTACGACCTGTTCGTCATCGGGGCAGGTTCGGGCGGGGTGCGCGCCTCGCGCATCGCCTCGTCCTATGGCGCCAAGGTCGCGGTCGCCGAGGAATATCGTGTCGGCGGCACCTGCGTCATCCGCGGCTGCGTGCCCAAGAAGCTGCTCGTGTTCGGATCGCATTTTGCGGAGGACCTCGAAGACGCGCAGAATTACGGCTGGGAGATCGAGGGGACGAAGTTCAGCTGGCAGGTGCTGCGCGACCGCGTTCTCGGCGATGTCGACCGGCTGAACGCGGCGTACAAGTCGACGCTCAACAACCATAATGTCACGATCATCGAGGAACGCGCGACGATCATCGCGCCGCACCGGGTGAAGCTGGCGAGCGGGCAGGAAATCAGCGCGAAATACATCCTGATCGCGGTCGGCGCGCGCCCCTATGTGCCCGAATTCCCCGGTTCCGAACATTGCCTGACCTCGAACGAGATGTTTCATCTCGAGGAACTGCCGCGCCGTGCGGCGATCGCGGGCGGTGGCTATATCGCCAACGAATTTGCCGGCATCCTCAATGGGCTGGGCACGCGCGTGACGGTGGTCAACCGTGGCGATACGATCCTGCGCGGCTATGATGAATCGCTGCGCGACCGGCTGCTGCAGATCTCGATGACCAAGGGTATCGAGTTCAAGTTCAAGGCCCCGTTCGAGAAGATCGAGAAGCGCGAGGACGGCACGCTCGACGTGTTCCTCAAGGGGCATGATCCGATCAACACCGATATCGTGATGATGGCGACGGGCCGTGTCCCCAATGTCGAGGGTCTGGGGCTCGAGCATGTCGGCATCACCACCGACGATCAGGGCGCGATCCCGGTCGACGAATACAGCAAGACCGCGTGCGACAGCATCTATGCGGTGGGCGACGTCACCAACCGGGTGCAACTCACCCCGGTGGCGATCCGCGAGGGCCAGGCGTTCGCCGACACCGTGTTCGGTGGCACGCCGAAGACCGTGGATTACAATTGCATCCCCACCGCCGTCTTCTCGCAGCCGCCGATCGCCTCGGTCGGCCTGACCGAGGGGGAGGCGCGCAACCGCTATGGCAATATCCGCGTCTATTCGGCCGATTTCCGCCCGATGCGCAACGTCTTCGCGCACCGGGCCGAGCGTGGCCTGTACAAGATGATCACCGAGGAACCGTCGGGCAAGATCCTGGGGCTGCACATGATCGGCCCGGACTCGCCTGAGATCCTTCAGGCTGCTGCCATCGCGGTCAAGGCGGGGCTGACCAAGCAGGCGTTCGACGATACCGTCGCGCTGCATCCGAGCATGGCCGAAGAGCTGGTGCTGATGAAGTAAGCGCGCCCGCGCTGATCGTTACCCGATCCGGTACGGCACCATGCCGCGCCGGTCGGGATCGATCACCAGCGGACGATCGGTCGGCGGAAAGGCGCGCTGGTCGCAATTGTCGCGCGGGCAGGTGCGGCAGCTGATGCCGATCGGAGTCACGGCTCCGGCGGCCGCGGTATCGAGCCCGTCGGCATAGATGAAATGCCGCGCATGCTCGACTTCGCAGCCCAGTGCCACGGCATAGCGACGCGGCTTGCGGCCATAGCTGCCCGACGGCTTGACCAGCCCCTTGGCCATCGAGACATAGCGCAGGCCATCGGGCGTCTCGGCCATCTGCACCAGGATGCGGTCGGGGATCGCCGCAGCTTCATGCACCACCCACAAGGGGCATGCGCCGCCGAAGCGTGCGAACTGCAACCGCGTCGCGCTGTGCCGCTTGGTGATGTTGCCCGCCATGTCGACCCGGCAGAAGAAGACCGGAAGCCCGCGCGCGCCGGGCCGCTGCAGCGTCGAGAGACGGTGGCAGGCCTGTTCGAAGCTCACCCCGAAACGATGGGTCAGCTGGTCGATATCGTGACGGCACGCCATCGCCGCCTCGCGAAAGCGCGCATAGGGCATGACGAGCGCGCCGGCGGCATAATTGGCGAGCCCCACCGAGACCAGCTTCTGCGCCTGTTCGCTCCTCAGCTTCGCATTGGCGGCGAGGATCGCGATGGCAAAGCGCATCTCGTGCGCCATCAGCCGGTGTGCGAGCATGAAATAGCGCGATTCCGGCGCGATCCCCTCGGCCAGATAGAGCGTCCGGCTTATCGCATCATATTGGCTGAGCGGGGCATTGGGATCGGCGGCGCGCAGCGGCTTGACCGTGATGCCATGGTCGCGCTGCAGCCGTGCGATCAGGCCGTCGGGGGTGAGGTCCTCACCCAGTTCTCCGGCAATCTGCTCGGCATTGCGGTCGAGCTGGTCGATATAGTTGCCCGCCTCGTGAAACCAGTCGCGCACCTCTTCCCAGGGCAGGCGCGCATTGTGCTGCCCCGTCGCCGCCAGGCTGTCGTCGAGCATCGCCGATCGCTCCTGCGCCTGGCGATAGCCCTGGTACAGGTTGGTGATGATGTGCGCGATTTCCGGATGGCTGTCGCGCAGGCGGGCGAAGCGCACCGGATCGACATCGACCCCGGCCAGCACCGGATCGTCGAGCAGGC
This sequence comes from Blastomonas sp. UPD001, assembly GCF_003426715.1. Lineage (NCBI taxonomy): Bacteria > Pseudomonadati > Pseudomonadota > Alphaproteobacteria > Sphingomonadales > Blastomonadaceae > Blastomonas > Blastomonas sp. UPD001. The sequence goes on along the minus strand of NZ_QKVT01000001.1, from coordinate 801,719 downwards.
TCTGCCAGTTGAGCGAGGGCGCGCCTTCGGGCGCGTCCTCGATCTCGAAAGCGAAATGCCGCGACAGCTGGGTCAGCACCTGCGGCGTGATCGGTCGCTCGTCATTCTCGATCTGGCTCAAATAGCTGGTCGAAATGCCCAGCGCCTCGGCCATCGCGGCCTGGTTGAGACCCGAATGGCGGCGGACGGCGCGGACGCGCTGGCCCGCATAAAGGCGTTTGCGGCGTGACATGGCCCTTGCGGACTAGTTTGCAAAGTCGGGCTTTGCAAGTTCGCTATTTAACATTTGCTTGTGGGGGCAAAGGCTGGAAAAGAAGCCTCCCGATTTCAGCACAAGAGGATGCGATGCAGGCCATATTGGAAGAACTGGCAGCCCGGCGCGAGAAGGCGCATTTGGGCGGCGGCACCAAGCGGATCGAGGCCCAGCACGCCAAGGGCAAGCTGACCGCGCGCGAGCGCATCGACGTGCTGCTCGATCCGGGCAGCTTCGAAGAATATGACATGTATGTCGAACATAACTGCGTCGATTTCGGCATGCAGGACACCGTCATCCCCGGCGACGGCGTCGTCACCGGATCGGGCACGGTCAACGGTCGCCTTGTCTTCGTGTTCAGCCAGGATTTCACCGTGTTCGGTGGCTCATTGTCCGAGCGGCACGCGCAGAAGATCTGCAAGATCATGGACATGGCGATGAAGGTCGGAGCGCCGGTGATCGGCCTCAACGATTCTGGCGGCGCGCGCATCCAGGAGGGCGTGGCCTCCCTGGGCGGCTATGCCGAGGTGTTCCAGCGCAACGTGCTGGCATCGGGCGTGGTGCCGCAGCTTTCCGTCATCATGGGGCCGTGCGCGGGCGGAGCGGTCTACAGCCCTGCGATGACCGACTTCATCTTCATGGTGAAGGATTCGAGCTACATGTTCGTCACCGGCCCCGATGTGGTCAAAACGGTGACCAACGAGGTGGTGACCCAGGAAGAGCTGGGCGGTGCGGTGACGCACACCGCCAAGTCGGGCGTGGCCGATGTCGCGTTCGACAACGACATCGAGGCCTTGCTGGCCGCGCGCGACCTGATCGATTACCTGCCGCTGTCGAACCGCGAGGCCTTGCCCGAACGGCCGACCGCCGACCCCTGGGACCGGATCGAGAACAGCCTCGACACGCTGATCCCCGCCAACCCGAACATGCCCTATGACATGCACGAGCTGATCCGCAAGACGCTCGACGAGGGCGAGTTCTTCGAGATCCAGCCGACCCATGCGGGCAATATCATCACCGGCTTCGGCCGTATCGAGGGCCGCACCGTGGGCGTGGTCGCCAACCAGCCGATGGTGCTGGCGGGGTGCCTCGACATCAACTCGTCCAAGAAAGCCGCGCGCTTCGTGCGCTTCTGCGACTGCTTCGACATTCCGATCATCACCTTTGTCGACGTGCCCGGCTTCCTGCCTGGCGTGGCGCAGGAACACAGCGGCATCATCAAGCACGGCGCGAAGCTGCTCTTCGCCTATGCCGAGGCGACCGTGCCCAAGATCACCGTCATCACCCGCAAGGCCTATGGCGGCGCCTATGACGTGATGGCATCCAAGCATCTGCGCGGCGATCTCAACTACGCCTGGCCCACCGCCGAAATCGCGGTGATGGGTGCAAAAGGCGCAGTCGAGATCATCTTCCGGGGCAAGACGCCCGAGGAAATCGCCGAGCGCACCAAGGAATATGAAGCGCGCTTCGCCAATCCGTTCGTGGCAGCCAGCAAGGGCTTTATCGACGAGGTCATCATGCCGCATTCGACGCGGCGGAGGATCGCGCTGGGGCTGCGCAAGCTGCGCAACAAGGCGCTGGAGAACCCGTGGAAGAAGCATGACAATATTCCGCTGTGATAGCGGTCGACTTGGGTTTTCGACGTCACCCTGAACTTGTTTCAGGGTCCATTGCGCCGGATCAAGCTGGGCACGAGACGAGAAATGGATGCTGAAACACGTTCAGCATGACGGAATTGGAGCGAAGCAATGAAACTAGGCCGTCTCAACCATATCGGCGTCGCGACGCCCTCGATCGCGGATGCCATCGTGTTCTACCGCGATGTCATGGGCGCGACCAAGATCCACGAACCCTTCGACCTGCCCGAACAGGGGGTGAAGGTGTGCTTTGTCGATACGCCGGGCGCGGATGGCGCGATGAACGGCACGCAGATCGAACTGATCGAGCCGCTGCCGGGCAATGCCTCGATCGCCTCGTTTCTCGAGAAGAACCCGAGCGGCGGACAGCATCATGTCTGCTATGAGGTGCCCGATATCCACGTGGCCAAGGCGGAGTTCGAAGACCTGGGCAAGCGCGTGCTGGGCGAGCCGCGGATCGGCGCGCATGGGACGCTGATCTTCTTCGTGCACCCCAGGGACATGGGCGGGGTGCTGACCGAGATCATGGAGACGCCGAAGCACTAGACCTTCTCCCTTGATGGGAGAAGGATACGGAGCCTTGCCAGCTTGCTGGCTAGGCGCAGTTGGATGAGGGTGAGGCAGAGCAGGCCTTGCGCATTTTCACCCTCACCCAGCTTCGACTAGGCGCTTTCAGCGCCAAGTCTTCGCAGCCCTCTCCCATCAAGGGAGAGGGGTAACGAGAAGGGAGAGTTCAGGATGACCTACGAAACCATAAAGCTCGATATTGCCGACCAGATTGCCACGATCACGCTCAACGTGCCCGAGCGGCTCAATGCCTGCTCGCTGAATATGGCGGACGAGATTAACGATGCGCTCGACCGGCTGGGCGATGCGCGCGCGCTGGTGATTACCGGCGAGGGCAAGGGTTTCTGTTCAGGCGCGGATCTTTCCGGCGGGCGTGACAGCTCGATCTCGGGCGGGCAGGGCAGCTACAAGGCGCTGACCCAGCATTACAACCCGATGCTGCTCAAGCTGCACCGGCTGCACATCCCGACGATCAGCGCGGTCAACGGACCCGCCGCGGGCGTCGGCTGCTCGATCGGCCTGGCGCCCGATTTCGTTGTCGCGAGCGAAAAGGCCTATTTCCTCCAGGCGTTCGTCAATATCGGCCTGGTGCCCGATGGCGGCGCGAGCTGGATGCTCACCCGGCTGATCGGCAAGGCGCGCGCGACCGAGATGATGATGCTCGGCGAGAAGATCCCCGCCGCCAAGGCGCATGACTGGGGCATGGTCTACAAGGTGGTCGAGCATGACAGCCTGATGGACGAGGCGATGGCGCTGGCGAAGCGGCTCGCCGCGATGCCGACGGTCGCCTTGGGCATCATGCGCAAGAACCTGGTCGAGGCGCTCGAATGCGATTTCCACACCGCGCTCGCACGCGAGGCCGAAGGTCAGCGGCTGGCGGGCGATACTAACGATGCACGCGAAGGCGCCATCGCCTTCCTGCAGAAGCGCAAGCCGAACTTTACCGGCAGCTGATCCAACACACGGGAAGCAAGAGAATGACCGATACACCCGCATACGCAGACTGGCAGGCGCTGGCCGACAAGGAGGTCAAGGGCAAGGACCTGACCTGGCACACGCCCGAGGGCATCGCCGTCAAGCCGCTCTATACGGCGGACGATGTATCGGTCGATCCCGGCCTGCCGGGCTTTGCGCCGTTCACGCGCGGGGTGCGCGCCAGCATGTATGCGGGCCGGCCCTGGACGATCCGGCAATATGCGGGTTTCTCGACCGCCGAGGAATCGAACGCCTTCTATCGCCGCAACCTCGCCGCCGGGCAGAAGGGGCTTTCGGTCGCGTTCGACCTCGCCACGCATCGCGGCTATGACAGCGACCATCCGCGCGTCACCGGCGATGTCGGCAAGGCGGGCGTGGCGATCGACACCGTCGAGGACATGAAGATTCTGTTCGACGGCATTCCGCTCGATCAGATGTCGGTCAGCATGACCATGAACGGCGCGGTGATCCCGATCCTCGCCTTCTTCATCGTCGCGGGCGAAGAGCAAGGCGTGGAGCGCAGGTTGCTCGACGGGACCATCCAGAACGACATTCTCAAGGAGTTCATGGTCCGCAACACCTATATCTACCCGCCCGAACCCTCGATGCGGATCATCTCGGACATTTTCGGCTATACCAGCCGCGAGATGCCCAAGTTCAACAGCATCTCGATCTCCGGCTATCACATGCAGGAGGCCGGTGCGACGCAGGTGCAGGAGCTCGCCTTCACCATCGCCGACGGCATGGAATATGTGAAATACGGCGTCGCCTCGGGGCTGGACATCGACAAGTTCGCCGGGCGGCTGTCGTTCTTCTTCGCCATTGGCATGAACTTCTTCATGGAGATCGCCAAGCTGCGCGCCGCGCGCGTGCTGTGGCACCGGGTGATGACGAAGCTCGGCGCGAAGGACGAACGTTCCAAGATGCTGCGCACCCACTGCCAGACCAGCGGCGTCTCGCTTACTGAGCAGGACCCGTATAACAACGTCATCCGCACCACGATCGAGGCAATGGCCGCGATGCTGGGCGGCACGCAATCGCTGCACACCAATGCGCTCGACGAGGCGATCGCATTGCCCACCGATTTCTCGGCGCGCATCGCCCGCAACACGCAGATCGTCATCCAGGAAGAGACCGGGATGACCAAGGTCGTCGATCCGCTGGGCGGCAGCTATTATGTCGAGAGCCTGACCCAGGAGCTGGTCGACAAGGCGTGGGAGATCATCGAGCGCGTCGAGAGCGAAGGCGGCATGGCCAAGGCGGTCGCGGCGGGCTGGCCCAAGGCGATGATCGAGGAAGCCGCCGCCGGTCGCCAGGCGCGGGTCGATCGCGGTGATGACGTGATCGTCGGCGTGAACAAATATCGCCTCGCCAATGAAGACCTGCTCGAAACGCTCGAGGTCGACAATGCGAGGGTGCGCGAAGGCCAGATCGCGCGGATCAACGCGGTCAAGGCCGCGCGCGACGAGGCGGCGTGCCAGTCCGCGCTCGATGCGCTGCGCGAAGGCGCGAAAGGCAAGGGCAATCTGCTCGAACTCGCGGTCGAGGCCGCCCGCGCGCGCGCTACGCTGGGCGAGATCAGCCAGGCGATGGAGGATGTGTTCGGCCGCTATGCGACGCGCCCGACGCCGGTCAAGGGCGTCTACGCTGCGCCGTACGAGAATGATAGCCGCTGGGCGCAGGTGGTCGATGGCGTCAAGGCGGTCGAGCGCCGTCTGGGGCGCAAACCCAAGCTGCTCGTCGCCAAGATGGGCCAGGACGGGCATGATCGCGGCGCGAACGTGATCGCCTCGGCGTTCGGGGACATGGGCTTCGATGTCGTCTCCGGCCCGCTGTTCCAGACGCCGGAGGAAACCGTGGTGCTGGCGCTCGAGACCGGCGTCGATGTCGTCGGTGCCTCCTCGCTCGCCGCCGGGCACAAGACGCTGATCCCCGAACTCATTCGTGGCCTCAAGGAAGCCGGGCGCAACGATATCAAGGTCATCGCGGGCGGGGTGATTCCGCCGCAGGATTACGACTATCTGCGCGATGCCGGGGTGCAGGGCATCTATGGCCCCGGATCGAATGTCGTCGAATGTGCCGCCGATGTGTTGCGGCTGCTCGGCCATAACATGCCACCTCTTCAGGAAGCTGCCGAATGAATGATTTCCAAACCCGGTCCCCTGCGCAGGCAGGGGCCCATCATCTGATCTCTCCCGCCAATGCTGCGTTCGTGGCGCGCTCTGGAGATGGGCCCCTGCCTGCGCAGGGGCGCATCGGGCAGGCCCGATGCGACTGGACCCGCGAGGAAATCACCGCGCTGTTCGATCTGCCGTTCAACGACCTCATGTTCGAGGCGCAGAGCGTGCATCGCGCGAATTTCCCGCGCAACGAGGTGCAGCTTTCCACCCTCTTGTCGATCAAGACCGGCGGCTGCCCCGAGGATTGCGGATATTGCAGCCAGTCCAAGGATGCCGAGAGCGGCGTCAAGGCGACCAAGCTGATGGACGTGCAGGCGGTGCTTCAGGCAGCCGCGCAGGCCAAGGACCATGGATCGGGCCGCTTCTGCATGGGCGCGGCATGGCGCAACCCCAAGGACAAGGACATCCCCAAGCTCGCCGCGATGATCAAGGGCGTGCGCGAAATGGGCATGGAAACCTGCATGACGCTGGGCATGCTGACCCCGTCGCAGGCGCGCGCGCTCGCCGATGCAGGCCTCGATTATTACAACCACAATATCGACACCGCGCCCGAGAACTACGCCAATGTCATCACCACCCGGACCTTCGAGGACCGGATGGAAACGCTGCAGAATGTCCGTTCGGCCGGCATCAACGTGTGCTGCGGCGGCATTGTCGGGATGGGCGAGACCCGCGCCGACCGCATCGGCTTCATCCACGCGCTCGCCACCATGCCGCATCCGGAAAGCGTGCCGATCAATGCGCTGGTCCCGGTCAAGGGCACGGTGCTGGGCGACATGCTCGCCGATACGCCGCTGGCCAAGATCGACGAAATCGAGTTCGTCCGCACGGTGGCCGTCGCGCGCATCACCATGCCGCAATCGATGGTGCGCCTGAGCGCGGGCCGCGAGAGCATGTCCGAAAGCTGCCAGGCCTTGTGCTTCATGGCGGGCGCGAACAGCATCTTCACCGGCGACAAGCTGCTCACCGCGCCCAATGCCGGCGACGACAAGGATTCGGCGCTGCTCTCCAAGCTGGGAATGAAGGCGATGGCCGCCCAACCGCACGGGCACCTGGAGGCGGCGGAGTGAGCTTTGCCGTTCCTATGCGTCACCCTGAACTTGTTTCAGGGTCCATTTCTCCCCACGTGGCTTCGGCTTTTGGGGCGCGATGGATGCTGAAACAAGTTCAGCATGACGTGATTGCGATCGGATCGCCGACTGCATGATCCGCCCGCTCGCCACCCTGATCGGTATCGTTTTGGCCTGCGCTGCGCCCGTCGCTGCGCAGCCGGTGCCGATCAGCATTGGCGAGACGCACGTTCTGGCGTCCAAGCCGCTGGCGCAGGATCGGGTGGTGAATGTCTATCTGCCTGCGGATTACGCGACATCGGGCAAGAGCTATCCGGTGCTGTACCTGATAGATGGCGGGCTGGATCAGGATTTCCTCCACGTTGTCGGCACCACCGCACTCGGGGCGCTCTGGGCGCGGTCGCAGCCGGTGATCGTGGTCGGCATCGCGACGCAGGACCGTCGGCGCGAACTGACCGGGCCGACCAGGGATGCCGAACTGCTCAAGCGCTATCCCACGGCAGGCCATTCCGCCGAATTTCGCAGTTTCATCCGCGATGAGCTGATGCCGATGGTGGCATCGCGCTATCGCACCAGTAGCGAGAGCGGCGTGATGGGGGAATCGCTTGCCGGGCTGTTCATCGTCGAGACCTTCCTGACCGAGCCCGATCTGTTCGATCATTATGCCGCGATCAGCCCCAGCCTGTGGTGGGACAAGGCGAGGCTCGCGCAGGGCGCGGCGGGGTTGCTCAAGACACCGATGCTCAAGCCGCATCGCCTTTATCTCACCATCGCCGACGAGGGCGGCGAGATGCAGGCTGCGACCGACCAACTGGTCAGTTCGCTTGCCGCCAATCCGCGCGAAGGCCGCGCCTGGTGCTATGCGCCGCATCAGCAGCTGACCCATGCCACCATCTATCACAGCGTCTCGCCCGAGGCGCTGCAGTATCTTTTCCCAACTCCGGTCGAGCAAGACCCGCAAAGTGGATTTGACATAGCATGCCAATCACCAAGATCCTGATCGCCAACCGGGGCGAGATCGCCTGCCGCGTTATCCGCACCGCCCGCAAGATGGGCATCAAGACGGTCGCTGTCTATTCGGATGCCGATGCCCGCTCGCCCCATGTCGAGATGGCCGACGAGGCGGTGCATATCGGCCCGTCGCCCGCCGCGCAGTCCTATCTGCTGGCGGACAAGATCATCGAGGCATGCAAGGCCACCGGCGCGGATGCGGTGCACCCGGGCTATGGCTTCCTGTCCGAACGCACCAGCTTTGCCGAGGCGCTGAAGGCCGCCGGCATCACCTTCATTGGCCCGCCCCCCAATGCCATCGCCGCGATGGGCGACAAGATCGAATCGAAGAAGCTCGCCAAGCAGGCGGGCGTCAATGTCGTCCCCGGCTATGTCGGCGAGATCGAGGATACCGAGCACGCGGTGCGCATCGCCAGCGAGATCGGCTATCCGGTGATGATGAAGGCCTCGGCCGGCGGCGGCGGCAAGGGCATGCGCCTGGCCTATAGCGAGCAGGACGTGCGCGAAGGCTTCGAGGCGACCAAGCGCGAGGGCCTGAACAGCTTCGGCGACGACCGCGTCTTCATCGAGAAATTCATCGAGCAGCCGCGCCATATCGAGATCCAGGTGCTGGGCGACCAGCACGGCAATATCGTCTATCTCGGCGAGCGCGAATGCTCGATCCAGCGCCGCCACCAGAAGGTCGTGGAGGAAGCACCGTCGCCGTTCGTCAGCCCCGAGATGCGCAAGAAGATGGGCGAGCAGGCGGTCGCGCTCGCGCGCGCGGTGGGCTATTACAGCGCGGGCACGGTCGAGCTGATCGTGTCGGGCGCGGACACCACCGGCGACAGCTTCTACTTTCTTGAGATGAACACCCGGCTTCAGGTCGAGCATCCCGTCACCGAACTCGTCACCGGGCTCGATCTGGTCGAGCAGATGATCCGCGTCGCGCAGGGCGAGCCGCTCGCGTTCACGCAGGACGACATCAAGCTCACCGGCTGGGCGGTCGAAAACCGCGTCTATGCCGAAGATCCCTATCGCGGCTTTCTGCCGTCGATCGGTCGTCTGGTCCGCTACAACCCGCCCAAGCAGAAGAAGGGCGTGCGCGTCGATGATGGCGTCGAAGAGGGCGGCGAGGTCTCGATCCATTACGACCCGATGATCGCCAAGCTGATCACCTATGGCGAAACCCGGCTCGATGCGATCGACCGGCAGATTACCGCGATCGACCGGTTCGAGATCGAGGGGCCGGGGCACAATCTCGATTTCGTCTCGGCGCTGATGCAGCACGAGCGCTTCCGTTCGGGCAACATCACCACCGGCTTCATCGCCGAGGAATATCCCGACGGCTTCCATGGCGCGCCGGCTTCGCCCGAACTGCTGCGGCGTCTGGCCGCGATGGCGGCGTTTATCGCGACCGCAGAGGCGGATCGCGCGCTGCGCGTCTCGGACCAGCTCGGCAACCGCCTGACCCCGCCATCCGAATGGCGCGTGCGCAAGGGCGATATCGCGATGGAGGTCTCGGTCAGCGAGGACGCCATCGTGGTCGACGGCGACGTGGTCGATCTGTCGATGGGCTATACCCCCGGCGACCGGCTCGCGGTGGCCGATTTCGGCGACGAGGAGGAGAGCGACGAACTGGCGGTCAAGGTGCAGCGCACGCGAACCGGCTTCGCGCTGACCGCGCGCGGCGCGACGCACAGCTTCGAGGTGCTGCCTGCGCATGTCGCGGAGCACGCCCGGCACATGATCGAGAAGGTGCCGCCCGACCTGTCGCGCTTCCTGCTCTGCCCGATGCCGGGCCTGCTGGTGAAGCTGCACGTGGCCGAAGGCGACAAGGTGCAGCCCGGCCAGCCGCTCGCGATCGTCGAGGCGATGAAGATGGAGAACATCCTGCGTGCCGAAAAGGCCGCGACGGTCAAGACGATCAGCGCCGCCGAGGGCGACAGCCTGGCGGTCGACGCGGTCATCCTCGAGCTGGAATAATCCATCTACCGGATATGTGATCGCTGTCCGGTCCGCGTGCGGGCTGGACAGTTGATTGCGCCGCAATTCCTCTCCATAGACTGTCGCCTTGGGGACTGGATGGGGAGAGCGCTGGATGGCCGCAACGGCTGCAGCAGATGGGCAGGATTTCGACGCTAGCCGCGATCGGCTGGTGATTGTCGCATCCTCGCTCGGCACGGTATTCGAATGGTATGATTTCTTCGTCTACGGGATTCTGGCGACGCTGATCGGCCAGCTCTTCTTCCCGTCGGACAATCCCACTGCGGCGACGCTCGCCTCGTTGGCGATCTTCGGCGCGGGCTTTGGCGTGCGGCCGCTCGGCGCGGTGCTGTTCGGCTATCTCGGCGACAAGGTGGGGCGCAAGTACACCTTCCTCGTCACCATCTCGCTGATGGGCGGGGCGACCGCCTCGATCGGCCTGCTGCCGACCTTTGCCACCGCCGGCGTCTGGGCCGCAGCGCTGCTGCTGGTGCTGCGCTGCCTGCAGGGGCTGGCGCTGGGCGGCGAATATGGCGGCGCGGCGATCTATGTCGCGGAGCACGCCCCGCCGGGCAAGCGCGGCCAGTATACCAGCTGGATCCAGGCCTCGGTCGCGGGCGGCTTCCTGCTCGCGGTGATCTGCGTGCTGGCGACGCGCAAGCTGATGACCCCTGAGGATTTCAACGCCTGGGGCTGGCGCGTGCCGTTCCTGATCTCGATCCTGCTGCTCGCGATCTCGCTCTATATCCGCATGAAGCTGTCCGAAAGCCCGGTGTTCCAGGCGATGAAGGCCGCCGGATCGACCTCGAAGAACCCGTTCATGGATAGCCTGCGCTATCCCGGCAACATCAAGCGGGTGATGGTGGCGCTGTTCGGCGTCGCCGCGGGCCTGACGGTGATCTATTACACCTCGCAGTTCGGCACGCTCTATTTCCTGACCGGCACCGCACGCGTGGCCGAGGAAGATGCGCTGCTGTACATGGCCGCCGGCGCCACGCTCGCCGCGCCGCTCTATGTGTTCTTCGGCTGGCTGTCCGACCGGGTGGGGCGCAAGCGCCTGCTGCTGATTGGTTATGGCTTGACCGTGGTGCTGCTGTTCCCGCTGTTTCACCTGATGGCGCAGGCGGCCAATCCGGCGCTCGAGCAGGCGACCAAGACCTCGCCCGTGACGCTCGCCATGCCCGAATGCGCGTTCAACGCGCTTCAGCGCACGCAGACCACCGAATGCGCCAAGGCGCTCAATTTCCTCAGCAAGCGCGGCATCAGCTATACCAAGGTGGAAGGCGAGGCCGTGGCGCTCAGCGTCGGCGGGACGGTCGTGCGCGGCTATGACGAAAAGGCCTATGTCGCGGCGCTGGAAAAGGCGGGCTATCCTGACAAGTCCGATCCGGCCTCCCGCCAGCCCTGGCTGATCATCCTCTCGGTCGCGCTGATGGTGGCGCTGTCGGCGATGACCTATGGCCAGGTCGCCGCGATCATGGTCGAGTTGTTCCCGGCCAAGATCCGCTATACCTCGATGTCGATCCCCTATCATATCGGCACAGGCTATTTCGGCGGCTTCCTCCCCTATATCTCGCAATATATCGTGGCGCGAACGGGCGATGCCTATTCCGGCCTGTGGTACACGATCGCGGTCGTTGTGATGGCGTTCACGGTGTCGCTGATCTGGCTGCCGGAAACCTCGGGGCAGGACGATATTGGTTGAGGCCGTTTCAGCGCAGGCGAACATGCGGCTGGTGCTCGATGGCGGGGCGCTGGTTTCCAATTGGCGTGCGCTCGATCGGCTGAGCGGCGACGCGAGCGCGGGCGCGGCGGTCAAGGCCGATGGCTATGGCCTGGGCGCT
>NZ_QKVT01000001.1:782204-790117 GCF_003426715.1 Blastomonas sp. UPD001 | reverse complement strand
GCAACACCATCTTAGCAGGTGTTGCACTTGTTCCGTGAACTCAGGGAATCCCGCTTGTTTGCTACGGGGAAAGCAACAGCGGGACCCCCGCCTTCGCGGGGGTGACGGGCAGCTTAGCGCTCGACCGTCAGCGCGATGCCCATGCCGCCGCCGATGCACAGCGTCGCCAGGCCCTTCTTGGCGTCGCGGCGGCCCATCTCGTAGAGCAGCGTGGTCAGCACGCGTGCGCCGCTGGCACCGATGGGGTGGCCGATCGCGATCGCGCCGCCATTGACATTCACCTTGTCCGGGTCCCAGCCCATTTCCTGCGTTACCGACAGCGCCTGCGCCGCGAAGGCCTCGTTCGATTCGATCAGGTCGAGATCCTCGACCTTCCAGCCCGCCTTGGCGAGCGCGCGGCGGCTCGCCGAAACAGGGCCGATGCCCATGATCGACGGGTCGACCCCCATCGACGCCCAGCTGGCGATCCGTGCGAGCGGCGTCAGCCCGCGCTTCGCGGCATCTTCCTCGCGCATCAGCACCAAAGCCGCTGCGCCGTCGTTGAGCCCCGAGGCGTTGGCGGCGGTGACGGTGCCGTCCTTCTTGAACGCGGGCTTGAGACCGGCGACGCTGTCATAGGTTGCGCCAGCGCGGATGTACTCGTCCTGGTCCACTACCGTATCGCCCTTGCGGCCCTTGATCGTCACCGGCGCGATCTCGTCGGCGAAGCGGCCTTCGGCGCGCGCGGCCTCGGCAAGGTTCTGCGAGCGGACGGCAAAGCGGTCCTGCGCCTCGCGGCTGATCTGGTATTTCTCGGCCAGGTTCTCGGCGGTGATGCCCATGTGATACTGGTTGAACACGTCGGTCAGGCCGTCATAGACCATCGTGTCGACCAGCTTCATGTCGCCCATCTTCTGGCCCGAACGCAGCATCTGCGCGTGCGGCGACATCGACATGTTCTCCTGACCGCCTGCGATCACGACATCGGCATCGCCATTGGCGATCGACTGGAAGCCCAGCGCGACCGCGCGCAGCCCCGATCCGCAGACCTGGTTGACGCCATAGGCGGGGACTTCCTTGGGCACGCCCGCGTTGAGCGAGGCCTGGCGCGCCGGGTTCTGGCCCTGGGCGGCGGTGAGCACCTGGCCCAGGATCACTTCAGACACCTCGTCAGGCGACAGGCCCGATTGCGCCAGCGCCGCCTCGATCGCGATGCGGCCCAGCTCATGCGCGGGCGTAGCGGCATAGGCGCCCAGAAAGCTGCCAACGGGCGTGCGCTTGGCAGCAGTGATGACGATGCTCGACATGATGTGCGTTCTCCAAAGACTGGGGAGGTATTCTCGTGTTCGCTATGTAGAAGCTTCGTGGGACAATATCCACTGCCGGAGCATCGGCCAGAGCGTAGTCGGCGCGCTGCCGCCGATGACCATGCCGACATGGCCCGAGGCCAGCGCCTCGCGCCGCGGCACATCCGGCGAACAGGCGAGCGGAACTATGGCGTCGCTCGCCGAGGCGAACTCCATCACCGGCCCGCGCACCCGGTCGGGCGCGATGCTGACGCCGTCGATATGCCAATCGCCCGTGCCGCTGCGGTCGTCGCGATAAAGCTGTTCGAACAGCTGTGCACCCAGCGCGAAGGGCAGCGGCTCGCCGCCATTGGCCCAGTCCTCAACCGCCACGAAGCGTCGCGCCGCCGCGCTGCCTTCGGGCATCGCGGCGAACTTGAGATATTTCTCCATCAGCTTGGCAGGCGAGAGCGTCCAGAAGCCGTGTTGCATCACCTCCATCGGCACCAGCCCCATGGCCTCGCAGGCGGGGCGGTGGTGCTCCCACATTGCGGTCAGCTCCTCACGACGCTTGGCCGGATAGCCGTCGAAATGCCAGGGCGTGGCGATGAGCGTCAGGCTGCGCACCTCGATATGGCATGCGGCCGCCATCGCGATCATGCCGCCCAGGCAATAGCCGACCAGATGCACCGGGCGGCCTAACGCCTGCAGCATCGGCAGCAGCAGCCGGGTGGCGAGATGATCGAGATCGTGATCGCGATGCTCGGGCGTGGTCGTGCCCCAGTCGACCAGCGCCGAGGGCAGGCCTTGACGGCCGAGCCAGCCCATCAGCGAGCAATCCGCATCCATGTCGAGCACATGCGGCGCGTTGATGGGAGAGGGGACGAACACGATCGGCGGGGATGTTGCGCTCTGCTCGAGCGTTAACCCTGCTGCACTGCGCAACATGGCCTTGCCGTGTTGCAGCAAGACTGTCCCGGGTTGGCGCAGAAAGCTGCGATCCGCGCGGCCATAAAGGTCAAGCGCCTGCAAAAGCTGGAGCAGCCGCGGGGGATCGTCCGCCAGCTGCTGGCGGGCCAGAACCAGGAAAAGTGGTAAAGGGCGGGGTGCATGTTGCAGTGCACTATGCTGCGGTGCTACAGTCCCATGGGATTGAACGGGAGATGCACGCATGGCCAAATCTGGCACCTCGGACTCGGATGATGTCATCATCATCAAAAAATACGCCAACCGTCGCCTCTACAACACCCGATCGTCGAGCTATATGAGCTATATCACGCTGGACTACCTTGCCAAGCTGACCCGCGAAGGCAAGGATTTCCAGGTCGTCGATGCCAAGACCGGCGACGACATCACCCACAACATCCTCACCCAGATCATCATGGAAGAGGAATCGAGCGGCCAGCAGATGCTGCCCGTCGGCTTCCTGCGCGAGCTGATCTCGATGTACGGCAATTCGATGCAGTCGATGATCCCGCAATATCTCGAAGCCTCGATGGAAGCCTTTCGCAAGAACCAGGAAAAGTTCCAGAGCGCGATGGAAGGCAGCATCAAGAACAGCCCGTTCGCGCAGCTTGCGCGGCAGAACCTGGCGATGTTCGAAGCCGCATCGAGCGCGTTCAGCCCGCGCAAGGACAAGCCAGCGAGCCCGGCTCAGCCGGTTGCCGCCTCGTCGGATGACGAAATCGCCGCGCTCAAGGCCCAGCTTTCGGCCATGCAGCGCAAGATCGACGATCTTGTCGACAAGAAATAACCGGTTCGCGGCCTGGAACGGAAACAGGCAATTGCCTGTTGGCTCGGCAAAGCCTAGGCACGCGGGCCTCATTCGATTGCAGGACTGAATTCACGTGAGCCAGAAGAACGCACTGCCCGTCACCCGGCAGGAAGATTTTGCCGCCTGGTATCAGGCTGTCATCCAGGAAGCCGATCTCGCCGAGGAATCGGGCGTGCGCGGCTGCATGATCATGCGCCCCTGGGGCTATGGCATCTGGGAACGCATCCAGATGCTGCTCGACCGCAAGATCAAGGAATCGGGCCACGAGAACTGCTATTTCCCGCTGTTCATCCCCTTGAGCTATTTCGCCAAGGAGGCCGAGCATGTCGAAGGCTTTGCCAAGGAAATGGCGGTCGTCACGCACCACAGGCTGAAGATGGAAGATGGCGCGCTGGTCGTCGATCCCGAGGCGAAGCTCGAAGAACCGCTGGTCGTGCGTCCCACCTCGGAAACGGTGATCGGCACCGCCTTCTCGCGCTGGCTGCAGAGCTGGCGCGATCTGCCGATCATGGTCAACCAATGGGCCAATGTCGTGCGCTGGGAAATGCGCACCCGCATGTTCCTTCGCACCTCGGAATTCCTGTGGCAGGAAGGCCATACCGCGCACGAGAACGAGGCGGACGCGATGAGCGAGACGCTGACCATCCTGCAGATGTATCGCGATTTTGCGCAGGGCCCGCTCGCCATGCCGGTGATCGCAGGCGAGAAGCCCGAGAACGAGCGCTTTCCCGGTGCGGTCGCGACCTATTCGATCGAGGCGATGATGCAGGACGGCAAGGCGCTTCAGGCGGGCACCTCGCACTATCTGGGTCAGAATTTCGCGCACGCGCAGAACATCCGCTTCCAGGACCGCGAGGGCCAGTTCCAGTTCGCGCACACCACCAGCTGGGGCGTGTCGACGCGTCTGGTCGGCGGCGTCATCATGACGCATGGCGATGACGATGGCCTGAAGGTCCCGCCGCAGATCGCGCCGCACCAGATCGTCATCGTGCCGATGCTGCGCGAGACGCCCGAAGACGAGGCGCTGCTCGCTTATTGCACCAAGATCCGCAACGCGCTGATCGACGCTTCGGCGTTCGGCGAGCCGTTGCGCGTGCTGATCGACAAGAAGCCTGGCAAGGCCGGTCCCAAGCGCTGGGGCTGGGTCAAGAAGGGTGCGCCGATCATCCTCGAAATCGGCGGCCGCGATGCGGCGGGCGAACAGGTGACGATGCTGCGCCGCGACTCGCTCTATGGCGAGGACGGCAAGCTCGCCAACCAGGCGATGCACTGGGAATCGTTCGTCGGCCAGGCCCCGGCGCTGCTCGACCAGATCCAGACGCTGATGTTCTGCTCGGCGAAGGCGCGGCTCGATGCCGAGATCCGCGAGGACGTGACCGATCTCGAAGGGCTGAAGGCGCATTTCGAGGGCAGCAAGTACCCCGGCTGGGTCGCGGTGGACTGGTGCCGCCCGACCGGCGAGGCGCTGGACAAGGTGGTCGAGCAGCTGAAGGCGCTGAA
The DNA here is from genome assembly GCF_003426715.1 of Blastomonas sp. UPD001. Classification (NCBI taxonomy): domain Bacteria; kingdom Pseudomonadati; phylum Pseudomonadota; class Alphaproteobacteria; order Sphingomonadales; family Blastomonadaceae; genus Blastomonas; species Blastomonas sp. UPD001. Next base: position 785,578 of record NZ_QKVT01000001.1, on the reverse strand, counting down.
GCTCACCATCCGCAACACGCCCGAGGGTTCGGCCCCGGCTGGCGCAACCTGCTTCTTCACCGGCGGTCCTGCGGTCGAGCGCGTGCTGCTCGCCCGAGCCTATTGAGCTCGGGGTGGCGGGCGCTCGCTCAGGCAAGGGAAAGCCGGATCGCGCTGCGGCGGGCATGCCCAGCCGCGACGAGATCCTGAAATTCCTTGGCGAAAGCCAGGATGCCGCAGGCAAGCGCGAGATCGCCAAGCATTTCCGACTGAAGGGCGCGGAGAAGATCGCTCTCAAGGCGCTGCTCAAGGACATGGCCGATGAAGGCCTGATCGACAGCGCCAAGGGCCGGGCCTTCCACAAGATGGGCGGGCTGCCCAAGGTCACCGTGCTCAAGGTGATCGAGGCCGACGGCCGCGATCTTATCGCGATACCGGACAACTGGCAGGCCGAGGGCGTGCCGATGCCGCGCGTGCGCCTCTCCGAGCGCGGCCGTTCGGCGCTGGCGGTCGGCGACCGGGTGCTGGCGCGCACCGAAGAGGCAGGCAGCGGCTATCGCGGCTTCGTGATGAAGAAGCTCCAGCGCGCGAGCGAACAGCTGCTCGGCGTGGTGGAGAAGGGCGAGGGGCGCAAGCTGTGGCTCAAGCCCGTCGACAAGCGCATCCGCCGCATGGTGCCGATCTCCGACGCGGGCGACGCCGAGCCGGGCCAGTTGGTGCTCGCCGAGCAGCACGGCCAGCGCGACCGGATCAGCGCGAAGGTCACCGAGGTGCTGGGCGAACCCTTCGCCCCGCGCTCGTTCAGCCTGATCGCGATCCACAAATACGGCATTCCGCACGAGTTTCCGCCCGAGGCGAACGACGAAGCCGAGCGCGCAGCGAAACTGCCACTCTCCGCCGACCATCGCGAGGACCTGCGCGATATCCCGATCGTCGCGATCGATCCGGTCGACGCGCGCGATCATGACGATGCGATCTGGGCGACCCCCGATGACGATCCGGCCAATGCGGGCGGCTATCGCGCGATCGTCGCAATCGCCGATGTCAGCTATTATGTCCGCCCCGGCGGCGCGATCGACCGGGCGGCGCGCAAGCGCGGCAACAGCGTCTATTTCCCCGACCGCGTCGTGCCGATGCTCCCCGAAATATTGTCGGCGGATATGTGTTCGCTCAAGGCCGGGCAGGACCGCGCGGCGATGGTGTGCCATCTCGTCATCGATGCTTCGGGCAAACTCAGGAGCTGGCGCTTCACCCGCGCGCTGGTGCGGCTGGCGGCCAATATCGCCTATGAGGACGCGCAGGCGGCGATCGATGGCGCGAAGCCGCACGAACTGACCGACAGTGTTCTCAAGCCGCTCTGGGCGTGCTGGAAGCTGCTGTTCAAGGCGCGCGAGGCGCGCGAGCCGCTCGATCTCGACCTGCCCGAACGGCGGATCGTGCTCGACGAGGCCGGGCGGATCGTCAGCGTCGCCGTCCGCGAACGCCTCGATGCGCACCGGCTGGTCGAGGATTTCATGATCGCCGCCAATGTCGCTGCGGCCAAGGCGCTCGAGGCGAAAAAGGCGCCGGTCGTCTACCGCGTCCACGAACCGCCCTCGCGCGAGAAACTGGTCGCGCTCAAGGACTATCTCGCGACGTTCGATATCAGCTTCGCGCTCGGCCAGGTCGTGCGGCCCGCCACCTTCAATGGTATTCTCGCCAGGGTCAGCGACGATACGGTCAAGCCGCTGGTGATGGAGCAGGTGCTGCGCAGCCAGACCCAGGCCTATTACGGGCCGCGCAACATGGGGCATTTCGGGCTGTCGCTCGCCTCCTACGGCCATTTCACCAGCCCGATCCGCCGCTATGCCGATCTGCTGCTGCACCGCGCGCTGGTCGATGCGCATGGGCTGGAGCAGCCGCCCGCGCCGAAGCTTGACCTTCCGCCGACCACCGGCCTCGCCGAGCACGATGCCGCCTCGCTCGACCGGATTTGCGAGCTGATCAGCGGGTTCGAGCGCCGCGCGATGGAGGCCGAGCGCGAGACCGTCGACCGCTATGTCGCCGCGTTCCTTGCCACCAAGGTCGGCGAGATTCACAAGGTGCGCATCACCGGTGTGCAGAGCTTCGGCTTTTTCGCGACGATCGAGGAATTTGGCGGCGACGGGCTGGTCCCGGTCTCGACCCTGGGCGCGGAGCGCTTCTGGTATGACGAGGCGTCGCAGACATTGACCGGCGAGACCAGCGGCGATCGCTATGCGGTGGGGCAGCGGCTCGAACTGCGGCTGGCCGAGGCCGATCCGGTCACCGGCGCGATCAAGTTCGAACTGCCCGAGGGCGGCAACTACATGCCCGGCCCGCCACCGCGCGGGAAAGGTCCCGGCACCCGCCCCGGAGGTCGTCCGCCGATCAAGCGGCGCGGGCGCCCTGCCAATATTCGCCATCAGAGCCGCTGAGGTGGATCAGGACATCCGGTCGATTTCCTCGTCGGAAAGTCCGCCGGGTACGATGGTGACCGGGCAGGGAAGGGCACCGGCATCGGCTCCGGCAAAATGGGTGATCAGCGGACCCGGCGCGCCGGTGGCGGCAGCCCCCAGCACCAGCATCGCGAGATCCGGGCAGCTCGCCATGTAATTGCGGATCTCCTTGGTGGCATCGCCCATGCGCACCGTGATCATCGGGCGCTGGCCCATGTCCTCGAACAAGGTGCCCGCCGCATCGGTGACCAGGGCTTCGGCGCGGCTGCGCGCCTCGTCCTCGATCGTCGCCTGCACGCCGCCCCAGGCGACGAAATCCTGCTTGGGCACCAGCGCCAGGATATGCACCTGCCCCCCGGTATGCTGCGCGCGGCGCGAAGCGAAACGCAGTGCGGTCAACGCCTCGCTCGTCTCATCCATGATGACCAGATACACCCGCATATTTTCGCTGCCCCGTTTGCTGCTCGGCAGACTGCGCCAAAATGATGGGTGTGGCAAGGGTCTGCCCCCTTGACCCTACGGCTTGAAGCGTCGAGAACGGCCCCGGTCACTGAATCGGGGGAAAGACACCCAATGCCTATCAATCTGAAAATGCCCGCCCTCTCGCCGACGATGGAGGAAGGCACGCTCGCCAAATGGCTGGTCAAGGAGGGCGATACCGTCGCGTCCGGCGACCTTTTGGCCGAGATCGAGACCGACAAGGCAACCATGGAATTCGAAGCGGTCGACGAGGGCGTGGTCGCGAAAATCCTGATCCCCGCCGGCACCGACAATGTGAAGGTGGGCGAGGTGATCGCGATCATCGCGGCCGAGGGCGAGGATGTGAGCGATGCGCCCGCTGCCGCTGCTCCGGCGCCTGCACCCGCCCCCGCTCCGGCACCCGAAGCCAAGGCGGAGGCCGCGCCCGCACCTGCACCTGCACCTGCGCCGACCCCTGCG
>NZ_QKVT01000001.1:731010-782104 GCF_003426715.1 Blastomonas sp. UPD001 | reverse complement strand
CCGGGGCTCCCCCTCCTCAGGCCGCTGCGCCCGCCGCTGCCGCCCCGGCTCCGACGCCAGCGCCTGCTGCCGCCCCCGCGCCGTTCACCACCGACATTCCGCACGAGGCGAGCAAGCTCTCCAACATGCGCAAGACGATCGCGCGCCGCCTGACCGAGGCGAAACAGACGATCCCGCACATCTATCTCACCGTCGATGTCCAGCTCGACAAGCTGCTCAAGCTGCGCGCCGAACTCAACAAGGCGCTCGAGGCACAGGGCGTGAAGCTCTCGGTCAACGACCTGCTGATCAAGGCGCTCGCCAAGAGCCTGATCCAGGTTCCCAAGTGCAACGTCACCTTTGCGGGCGACCAGCTGATCAGCTACCAGCGTGCCGACATCTCGGTCGCGGTCAGCACGCCTGCGGGCCTGATCACGCCGATCATCGTCGGCGCGGAGACCAAGGCTGTCGGCGCGATCTCGACCGAGATGAAGGAGCTGGCGAACCGTGCCAAGGACGGCAAGCTGCAGCCGCACGAATATCAGGGTGGCACCGCCAGCCTGTCGAACATGGGCATGTTCGGCATCAAGCATTTCGAGGCAGTCATCAACCCGCCTCAGGGCATGATCATGGCGATCGGCGCGGGCGAGAAGCGGCCCTATATCGTCGATGACGCGCTCGGCATCGCAACGGTGATGAGCGCCACCGGCAGCTTCGACCACCGCGCCATCGACGGCGCCGATGGCGCGCAGCTGATGGCAGCGTTCAAGGACCTGTGCGAGAACCCGCTGGGGATGCTGGCTTGAGTTGAGCGGGGGCCTTGAAACCCCTCTCCCCTTGAGGGAGAGGGAGGGGCCCATCGCACCAGCGATGGGAGGGTGAGGGCATGAAGCCGAAATATAGTTACCAGACCCTGTCTCGCGCCCGCAAGCTGCGTAACAATATGACCGACGCCGAGATCAAACTCTGGTCTGTTCTGCGTGGCCGCCAGCAGGCAGGCGCAAAGTTCCGGCGTCAGCAGCCGATCGGACCTTTCATCGTTGATTTCGTGTGTCAGGAGCATCGTCTGATCGTTGAAGCCGACGGCTCACAACATTGCGACAGCAATCATGATGAGCAACGCGATGCCTTTCTTTGTGCACAAGGCTATCGTGTTTTGCGTTTCTGGAATTGTGACATCATGGACAATGTCGAAGCCGTGACGGAAGAAATTCTCCGAACGCTCGAGGGCCCTCACCCTCCCATTGCTGCGCAATGGGCCCCTCCCTCTCCCTTGAAGGGAGAGGGCTATCGGGAGATTGGCCTATCATGACCATGCTCACCTTCCTCTTCCGCCGTCTGCTGCTGCCCACCTGCATCGCGACGCTCGCCAGCCGGTTCGTGTTCACGTTGTTCCAGGAAGGATCGGCGGATCTCAGCGACATGTTTGTCGGCACCGAAGATGCCTATTACACCTTTATCATGGTGTTCGTCGTTCTGCTGTGCATGACCGGCGTCGCCTATGTGCTCGATCGCAGCCGCGCGCCGACATGGCTGCGCGTGCCGCTGCTGCTGGGTGTCGCGGCGGAGAGCGGGTTCCTGCTCGTATTGTTCCTCACCGAAGTGGTCGCCTATGCCGAGCTGGCTTATGCCCCCGCAACCGCCGCCGGTATCGTGTGGATGCTGTGCAATCACGACCTGATGAAGCGCGGCGCCAAATTGTCTTCCTCCCCCTCCGATGGCCCGTCCGCGGGCGTATCAACCCAATAAGACCGGAAAGAAAGAGACCGCCCATGGCTGAAAGTTTCGACCTCATAGTGCTGGGCTCCGGCCCGGGTGGCTATGTCTCCGCGATCCGCGCGGCGCAGCTCGGCCTCAAGACCGCGATCGTCGAGCGCGAGCGGCTGGGCGGCATCTGCCTCAACTGGGGTTGCATCCCCACCAAGGCGCTGCTGCGCACCTCGGAAATCTTCCATTACATGAGCCATGCCGGCAATTACGGACTGACCGCCGAGAAGGTGGGCTTCGAGCTGGAAAAGATCGTCGCGCGCAGCCGCGCGGTCTCGGGCCAGCTCAACGCGGGCGTCAAGGGCCTGATGAAGAAGAACAAGATCACCGTGGTCGAAGGCACCGGCAAGCTGACGGGCAAGGGCAAGATGACTGTGACCCAGGGCGATCAGGTGCGCGAGCTGGAGGCCAAGGAGATCATCGTCGCGACCGGCGCGCGCGCACGCGACCTGCCGTTCGCCAAGGCCGATGGCAAGAGGATCTGGACCTATCGCCACGCAATGACCCCGACCGAAATGCCAGCTAAGCTGCTGGTGATCGGATCGGGCGCGATCGGCGTCGAGTTTGCCAGCTTCTACAGCGACATGGGCGCGGACGTGACCATCGTCGAGATGCTCGACCGCATCCTGCCGGTCGAGGATGCCGATGTCAGCGCGTTCATGGAAAAGGCATTGAAGAAGCAGGGCATGACGATCCTGACCGGCGCGGGCGTCGAGGCGCTGACCAGCGACGGCAAGGGCGTGAAGGCCAAGATCAAGACCAAGGACGGCAAGAGTGAGGAGCACAGCTTCAGCCACGCGATCGTCGCGATCGGCATCGTGCCCAACACCGAGGATATCGGGCTGGAGGCGCTGGGCGTGAAGACCGAACGCGGCCATATCGTCGTCGACGGCTTCGGCCAGACCAACGTGCCCGGCATCCGCGCAATCGGCGATGTCACCGGTCCACCCTGGCTGGCGCACAAGGCGAGCCATGAGGGAGTGGTCGCGGTCGAGCATATCGCGGGCAAGAACCCGCACCCGTTCGAGACCTGGAACATTCCGGGCTGCACCTATTCGCGCCCGCAGGTCGCCAGTGTCGGCCTGACCGAGGCCAAGGCCAAGGAGGCCGGGCACGAGGTCAAGGTCGGCAACTTCCCGTTTATCGGCAACGGCAAGGCGATCGCGCTGGGCGAAGCCGAGGGCTTCATCAAGACCGTGTTCGACGCGAAGACCGGCGAACTGCTCGGCGCGCACATGATCGGCGCGGAAGTGACCGAGCTGATCCAGGGCTATGTCATCGCGCGCCAGCTCGAGACCACCGAGGAAGACCTGATGCACACCGTCTTCGCGCACCCGACGCTGAGCGAGATGATGCACGAGGGCGTGCTCAGCGCCTATGGGCGGGCGCTGCATTTCTGATCGGGGACGGGGCGGCGCGAACCGCCCCGTTTCGCATCAGGCGGCGATTTCCTCGTACAATGCCGCTTCCTTGCCGATCAGGATGTCGGCGAGGAACCAATAGGCCTCGCCCCAAGCGGCGAGCACCTCGTCGGTCGCGCCTTCGCCGATCACGTCGCGGATCGCGGGCAGCAGCGCTTCGGCGACATAAGGGTAATGCTCGGCCTTGACGCCGCATTCGACATGCCGCGCGACCATGCGCTGGACGACGGGGGTGAGGTTCTGCAGCTTGTCGACATTCTCGGCATAGCCCAGGATCGCGGCGGCAAGGCGACGCGGCTGCTCGCCCGATTCCTGCGCGGCCTGATCGAACATCTGCTTCACATCGGCGTTCACGAACAGGCGCTCGTACATGCGGCTGGTGATCGCGAGCCCATGCTGCTTCAGCAGCGGGGCCGTGCTCTTGACGATGGCAATGGTGTTTTCCGTGAGTGGTTCGGCCATGATGATTCCTCCCGATAAGATGCGTTGTGGATGCATCTATACGCGGCATCAAAAATCATGCAAGTAGAAAGCATGTATGTTGAGGTGAACTGAGATGCGGCTGACCGCGCATACCGATTATGCCCTGCGCATCCTGCTTCATGCCGCTTTGGTGGAGCGCGACGGCGGCGGGCTTCTGTCGATCGCCGACGTGGCCGCCGATCATGGCATTCCGCGCAACAACGCGATGAAGGTGGTCAACCAGCTGGCGCAGGCTGGGCTGCTGGCGACGGTGCGGGGCAGGTCGGGCGGCTTCCGGCTGGGTCGGGCAGCGGAGACCATTACTCTGGGCGAGGTGGTCCGGCTCACCGAACCGTGCATCCAGCTCGCCGATTGCGACGGTTGCATCCTCAAGAGCCATTGCGGCCTGACGGGCATGCTCCATCAGGCCACGCAGGCCTTTCTCAGGACTCTTGATCAGCAGACGCTGGCCATGGCGGCGCGGACGTCGCGGCTGCCGCAGCGCGTGGTCGCGGCCGAATGATCGTCAGCCGATGGTGATGCCCACCACGACCCAGCGTCCGCCTTCCTTGTCCAGCGTCACGGTCTCCACTGCCTCGGCCTTGTTCGCGTAGACGGTGCGGAACTTCACCACCTCATAGCCTGAGGGCGGGGCAGGGAGGTTCTCATGGGCAAGCAGGGTGCGCGACACCGCCTTGCCGTAGCGAGCATGGACCTGCTCGGACACATCGGACCAGACCTGCAGCGTGTTGAGCTGGCGGAAGGCGCTGCCGGTGGCGGCATAGCTTTCCGCCCAATTCTTCTGCTCGACGAGCGAGAGGAACTGCCGCGCGGCGTCTACCACCTGCTGATCTACGGCCTGCTCGGTGGCATCGGCATTGGCGGTTGTCGCGGTCATCAGGGGCAGGGCGGCGAAGGCCATCAGGCCGAGGGCAAGGGTCATGGCAAAAGCTCCTATCATCAGGGCGGAGCGCCGGGGCGGCGCGCCGACGCCGGGTTGCGGCGTGGCCCCCTGATCGCCCGAAGCGCGGTGCAGCGCCTCCCCTATTGGCATGTCCCCAAGCCTTTTGGGGGGCGCCGCGCCATCCTCGGCCTGGTGCAGCAGGCGCGCGGCCTCGCGGCTGCTCGACACCGCCATCTTGCGCCTTGCCTCGCGCAGCCGCTCGTTGATCGTGTGCACCGAAAGGTCGAGCTCGCGCGCGATCAACTTGGCATCATGGCCGCAAACGATCAGCCGCAGCGTCTGCTTCTCCTTCTCGGTCAGCGACCAGGGGAGATCGGGCAGGGGCGTATCCATGGTCGCGATGCTAGGCCCCGCTCAAGGGCGCGGCCACCCCAAAAAATTTGTGGAAGGGGCAAGGCCAAGGGTTTCGCTTGCCTGTCACCCAAGGCCTTGTAATCGTGTGAAACGAACAAAGCCGCCAAGGCGCGGCAAGGGGGTCTGACATGAAGAAATCCGTTCTCTCGATCGTCGCGGCACTGGCCGCGTCGGCTGTCACCGTATCGGCGCAGGAGGCACCGCAGCGTTCGGTAATCACGGCGGCGAAGATGGTCGACGTCGTCACCGGCAAGGTCACCGAATATCCCGCGATCTTCGTGGAAAACGGCCGCATTACCTCGATCGCCGATGCGCGCACGGTGCGCTGGGGTTCTGACGTCCGCCACATCGACCTGTCGGGCAAGACGCTGCTGCCGGGGCTGATCGACATGCACGTCCATCTGGACAGCTCGCCGACCTATGGCGGCTATAACAGCCTGCAATTCACCGACCGCTTCTGGAGCTTCGTCGCCGCCTCGAATGCGCGCGCGATGCTCGAGGCCGGGTTTACCACGGTGCGCAATGTCGGGTCCGAAGGCTATAACGACGTCGCGCTCAAGCAGGCGATCGCCGAGGGCTGGGCGGTGGGCCCGCGCATCGTCCCGGCGGCGCATGCGCTCGGCGCGACCGGCGGGCATTGTGACCAGACCTATCTGCCACCCTCGTTCGCGGCCAAGTCGCCGGCGGTGGGCGATGGCCCTGTCGAACTGCGCCAGAAGGTCCGCGAGCAGCGCAAATATGGCGCCGAGGTGATCAAGGTCTGCGCGACCGGCGGCGTGTTTTCGCGCAATACCGAGCCGGGCCAGCAGCAGCTGTCGGAGGAGGAACTGCGCGCGATCGCCGACGAGGCGCATCAATGGGGCCTGCGCGTCGCGGCACATGCGCATGGCGCAGCGGGGATCAAGGCGGCAATCCGCGCCGGGATCGACACGATTGAGCATGCCAGCCTGGTCGATGACGAGGGCATCCGCCTGGCCGCCGAGCGCAAGCCGCCGGTCTGGTTCTCGATGGACATCTTCAACACCGATTACACCCAGGCTGAGGGTGCGAAGAACGGCGTGCTCGAGGACAATCTGCGCAAGGACCGCGAGGTCGCCCAGATCCAGCGCGACAATTTCCGCAAGGCCTATCGCGCGGGCGTGAAGATGGTGTTCGGCAGCGATGCCGGCGTGATGCCGCATGCCACCGCCGGCGGGCAGTTCAAGGTGATGGTCGAATATGGCATGACCCCGTTGGAGGCGATCCGCGCGGCGACGCTCAATGCCGCAGAAGCCTTGGGTAAATCGCAGGATGTCGGCGCGATCGCGGTGGGTCGCTATGCCGATATCATCGCGGTCGATGGCGACCCACTGGCCAATGTCCGCGAGCTGGAGAATGCCGACGCGGTAATCCAGGGCGGTGTCCAGATTCGCTGACAGGATATGCGGTAAATTGCCGCAACATTGGCGCAAATCCGCTTCCAACCGCTTGAGCGCTTGTGCTAATTGCTGCGCACAATCTGCTTTCTGGGGAGAAGAGCATGAGTCTCACTGTTTTGATCGCCATGGCGATGACCATGGCTGCTGCGGATCCGGTCGATACGGCGCGCAAGGAGTTCAACGACTGCCTGACCAAGTTCACCAACGAGAGCCTGGATGCCAAGAAGGCGCAGTCCGATTTCACCAAGGAATCGGCTTCGGCTTGCCCGGCGGAGAAGACCAAGCTGATCGATCTGATGGTCAAGGCCGAGATGCAATATGGCGGCAAGAAGGCCGAGGCCGAGAGCTATGCCAATGAAGAGACGCAGATGATCATCGACAGCTATGTCGGCAGCTATGGCGATTATCTGGCCAGCAACACCCGGCACGGCAAGCAGTAAGGCAGGAGCGCCCGGTGCGGACGCTCTACCCGCCGATCGAGCCCCATGCCAGCGGCATGCTGGATACGGGCGACGGCCACCAGGTCTATTGGGAGCGGGTCGGCACGCCGGGCGCCAAGCCGGCCGTGTTCCTGCACGGTGGTCCGGGCGGGGGCTGCTCGCCCGACCATCGGCGGCTGTTCGATCCAGCGCTTTACGACGTGCTGCTGTTCGACCAGCGCGGCTGCGGGCGCTCGACGCCGCATGCCGCACTGAACGCGAACACCACCTGGCACCTCGTCGCCGATATCGAGCGTCTCCGCGAGATGGTGGGCGCCTCCGACTGGCTGATGTTCGGCGGCTCCTGGGGATCGACGCTGGCGCTCGCCTACGCGCAGACGCATCCGGCGCGCGTTTCGCAGCTCGTGCTGCGCGGAATCTATATGTGCACCAAGCCGGAACTCGACTGGTTCTACCAGTTCGGCGTCTCGCAGATGTTCCCGGACAAATGGGAGCGCTTTGCCGCGCTGATCCCCGAGGACGAGCGTCACGACATGCTCGCGGCCTATCACAAGCGGCTGATCGGCGACGATCCGGAACTGCAGGTAAGGGCAGCGCGCGCCTGGAGCCTGTACGAGGGCGAGACGGTGACACTGCTCCCCGATCCGAAGCTCAGCGAGCAGCATGACGATGGCCATTATGCGCTCGCCTTCGCGCGGATCGAGACGCATTATTTCGTGCATGGCTGCTGGCTCGAGCCCGAACAGCTGTTGCGCAATGCGCCTCGGCTGAGCGGTATTCCGGGGACGATCGTGCATGGCCGTTACGACATGCCGTGCCCGGCGCATTATGCATGGGCGCTGCACAAGGCGCTGCCGCATATGGACTTCCATCTGATTGAAGGGGCCGGGCATGCCTATTCGGAGCGCGGCATCCTCGACCAGCTGATTGCAGCGACCGATCGTTACGCGGGCAAGGCCTGAGCGCCCGCCCGCGCCCGCTCAGTTGCCGTGCTTGCGCACCAGCTCGCGCATCGCGTCGTCGAGCCCCTCGAGCGTCAGCGGATACATGCGGTCCTTCATCAGGTCCTTGATCATCCGAACCGATTGCGAATAGCCCCACTGGTTCTCGGGCACCGGGTTGAGCCACGCTGCGGCGGGATAGGTGTTGACCACGCGCTGCATCCACACCGCGCCCGCCTCATCGTTGAAATGCTCGACCGACCCGCCCGGATGGCTGATCTCGTACGGGCTCATCGAGGCATCGCCGACGAAGATCACCTTATAGTCGTGCCCGTATTTGTGCAGGATGTCCCAGGTGTTGGTGCGCTCGGTGAAGCGGCGGCGGTTGTCCTTCCACACGCCTTCGTACAGGCAGTTGTGGAAATAGAAGAATTCGAGATTCTTGAACTCGGTCGTCGCGGCGGAGAACAGCTCCTCGCACAGCTTGATGAACGGGTCCATCGATCCGCCGACATCGAGGAACAGCAGCAGCTTGACCGCATTGTGCCGCTCGGGCCGCATGCGGATATCGAGCCAGCCCTGGCGCGCGGTGCCATCGATCGTGCCGTCGATATCGAGCTCGTCGGCCGATCCCTCGCGTGCGAACCGGCGCAGGCGGCGCAGCGCGACCTTGATGTTGCGCGTGCCCAGCTGCCGGGTGGAGTCGAGATTCTGGTATTCGCGCTTTTCCCAGACCTTGATCGCGCGCTTGTGCTTGCTTTCGCCGCCGATGCGCACGCCTTCGGGATTGTAGCCCGCATTGCCGAACGGGCTGGTGCCGCCGGTGCCGATCCACTTGTTGCCGCCCTGATGGCGCTTTTCCTGCTCCTCGAGCCGCTTCTTCAGCGTCTCCATGATCTCTTCCCACGAGCCGAGCGACTTGATCTTCTCCATCTCCTCTTCGGAGAGGAATTTCTCGGCCACCGCCTTCAGCCAGTCTTCGGGAATGGTGGCGCTGTCATTGCCCTGGAAAGTCATCTCGAGGCCCTTGAACACCTTGGCGAACACCTGATCGAACCGGTCGAGCAGGCCTTCGTCCTTCACCAGCGTCGCGCGCGAGAGATAGTAGAATTCCTCGGGACTCTGCTCGATGACCTGCGCATTGAGCGCTTCGAGCAGGATCAGATGTTCCTTGAGCGACACCGAAATGCCGGCGCTGCGCAATTCGTCCATGAATGAGAAGAACATCGCTGGGTCCTGCTGCTTTACGTTTCCGTCAGCCTTGGACGATGCCCGCATGGGGCGCGTCTGGCAAGCATGAAGCGGCGATCGAGGCGTTTTACCTCGCCTTAACCATAACCCGCTACGCCATGCCATCACGCTAGTTCAAAGGTCCCCGATGGAGCAGCATCGCATCATCCCGCCAGACAGCGATGCCGTCCAGCAAATGGCGGAAAGCTGTGGCGAATCGGTCATCGGTGCATCGCGCGTGGGGGGCATCGTCGCGGCGGTGCGCGACCGCATGGCGCTGCTGGGCGAAAAGCGATCCTATCTCGAGCAGATTGCGCTGAACCTGGCGCAGGAGCAGGAACAGGTGGTTATCGCGACCACCAGCGCGCGCGAAATGAGCCAGGCGGCCTATCGCAATCTGGCCGAAGGCTCGAACACGATGCAGGTCTCCGCGCTGGAGCTGCACGACTTGATCTCGCTGATCCAGGGGCTGGGCGAGGACGTCAAGCGCTTTGCCCATGCGATGGACGACGTGATCCTGGCCAGCCGGACGATCGATGCGATCGCGCGCTCGACCAACATGCTCGCTCTCAACGCCGCCATCGAGGCGGAGCGCGCGGGCGCGGCGGGTGCCACGTTCGCGGTGGTGGCGGCCGAAGTGAAGAAGCTTGCACAGGACACGCGGCAGGTCACCGATCGGATCGCCGGGACGATGCATTCGCTCAGCACCGAGGCAGGTCATTTCATGGCGCAGGTCGAAAAAGGCGTCGAGCAGAGCCGCAGCGCGCAACGGCATCTCGAGACGATTGACGTCACCATTCGCCAGGCTGGCAACATGATGCGCGAAGTCGCTACCAAGGCCGATGCCATTGCCGATTCGAGCACCGGCGTGCGATCGGACACCGGCGAGCTGTGCGACAATCTGTTCGTGTTCATGGAGGACGTCGCCGGGTGCAGCAACCAGCTCGATGACGCGCTCAGCCAGAGCAACGCACTCGAGGGGCTGTCGAACGTCGTCTTCAACCAGCTGCTCCACACCGGGCTGTCGCACCGCGACAATCCCTTTGTCGAGCTTGCCGTGTCGACCTGCGACGAGATCAGGAGCATGATCGAGACGGCGATCGATGCCGGCCAGATATCCGAGGACGACGTGTTCGACCGGGACTATCGCCCGCGCAGCGAGCCCGGGCTGGAGCGCTTCGACAACCGGTTCAACGATTTTGCCGACGCCCGCATCCGTCCGATCCTCGATCGCTTCTGGGGTCAGGACAATCATGCCTATGGCGCGGTGATCTCGAACGAGGACGGCTATCTGCCGACGCATATCAGCGAACGTTCGCATCACCCCACCGGCGATCACCAGCACGACGCCGCGCATTGCCGCAACCGGATGATCGTCCTCGATCACACCACGAGCGGCGCCATCGCGCACAAGCACGATCGCTATTACGCCGCCGTCTATCGCTTCGAGCCGACCGCCAGCGACGGCTGCATCCTGCGCAACATCTTCGTGCCGCTGTGGATCAAGGGGCGCTATTGGGGCAATTTCGAGCTCGCCTATATCCGCTGAGCCCCGAACTGGCGCCAGAGCTGTTTCATCTCGCCGCATTTGGCAGGGGCAGGGCCATGTCGGCGCTCGTCATTCGTCATCGATCGTGGCACCATTTCGGGCATGATCAGGCTTTTCGCGCTCGCCTTGCCCTTGCCATCTGCCGTCACGGTGCCGTCACCGCCGATCGTCATTGCGCCGTCACCTGCTCCCGCTGTTGCATCGCTGCTATCCTGGACGCCAGGGGATGTGAACTGCGGCGGCACGGCTGCGAGCGTCGTTAGGATCGAGCGGCCGTGGCTGCAGAGGGTCTACCCCAACAGCGCCAAATACGCGCCTGTCAGCTTCGCATTCGACATAGACGCCAACGGCAGGCCCCTGGCCATTCGCAAGGGGAATGCGGCGACCCCCTTTGGCGTTGCGGATGATCTGGGACCGGCGCTGGCCGCCACCCGGTTCAGGCCGGGCCAGGCGAAAACGGGCTGCACGATCGTCTATTCGCCTGAACTGACGGCGATCGATGATGCGCCGCTATCGGCGTTGATGGCCTATTCCGCCAATCAGCTCTCCGGTCCGCTGCCACCAGAGGCCTGGAAGCGCATTTTCGCGACCGGAACGTGCAAGGGCGATGCCGCTGCAGGACTGCGGAACCGGGCATTCCCGAATTTTCGCGCGACCCCCGCCGAACCTGGCGTCCGCGATTGGTCGATGGTGGGCTATGATGTCGGTCAGGACGGAGCATCTATCAATATCGAGACGCTTGCCAGTTCGGGCAATGCTGCGCTCGATGAGGCCAGCCAGGCTGCGACAGCCGAGACGCGATACTGGTCGGGCGCGTTTACGGGGTGCCGTTTTTCCTATTGGCGCTCGGCCGGCACGCTGCCTGCGCCACCGGCACCAGAAGAAGACGCGTTCCGGCCTGCCGGTGCTACCTGTCCGGAACGTCGGGACTGGGCAACGCCGCCTGTCCTGCGCTTTCCGGAGCCCTATCGCCGCCGGTCGATCGAGGGCTGGGCGGTGGTGACCTATGACGTCGCGCCCTGGGGCGAGATCAACAATATCCAGGTCAAGGCCAGCCAGCCAAGCGAGGATTTTGGCACCCAGGCCGTCGCGGTGCTGCGATCGGCGCGGGTGGAGGCGGGGCCGGGCGCGGTCGGCTGCGTCGAGCGGGTGCGGTTCGTGATGGAACCGGACAGCGCCGAAACCGCACCCTGACGAACGGCGAAGATCAGCTGTTGCGGCGCGCCATGAAGGCAAGGCGTTCGAACAGCATCACGTCCTGCTCGTTCTTGAGCAGCGCGCCGTGCAGCGGCGGGATCGCCTTGCTCGGATCGCGCGACTGCAGCACCTCGAGCGGCATGTCCTCGTGGAGCAGAAGCTTCAGCCAGTCGAGCAGCTCGCTGGTCGAGGGCTTCTTCTTGAGACCGGGGACTTCGCGCACATCGTAGAAGATCTCGAGCGCCTTCTGCACCAGGATCTTCTGGATGCCGGGAAAGTGCACGTCGATGATTGCCTGCATCGTCTCGCGATCGGGGAACTTGATATAGTGGAAGAAGCAGCGGCGCAGGAACGCGTCGGGCAGTTCCTTCTCGTTGTTCGAGGTGATGACGACGATCGGGCGCTCCTGTGCCTTCACCAGCTCCTTGGTCTCGTAGACATAGAATTCCATCCGATCGAGTTCCTGCAACAGGTCGTTGGGGAATTCGATATCGGCCTTGTCGATCTCGTCGATCAGCAGCACCGGCAGCTGGGGCGAGGTGAACGCCTCCCACAGCTTGCCCTTCTTGATATAGTTGCTGATGTCGTGGACGCGCTCGTCGCCCAGCTGGCCGTCGCGCAGACGGGCGACCGCGTCATATTCGTACAGGCCCTGCTGCGCCTTGGTGGTCGACTTGATGTTCCATTCGATCAAGGGGGCGTTGGCGGCAGCGGCGATCTGGTGCGCCAGCACGGTCTTGCCGGTGCCGGGTTCGCCCTTGACCAGCAACGGGCGGCGCAGCGCAACCGCAGCGTTGACCGCCACCTTCAGGTCATCGGTTGCCACATAGTCGCTGGTGCCTTCAAAACGCATGAGCATCGCCTTCCTGCCGCTATTAACTGTGCGTTTAAGCGATAAGGGGCTTGGACGGGCTTGGCAAGCCGCGACAGCGTCTTTGCTTTACGTTTACGTTTGCGTCAGGCTGAGGACGCCGCAAGGCTGGGCAGGATTGTCAGAGCCCGTCCTGCATCCGGCGCAATTCCGCGCGCTCGGCCAGCATGTCCCAGAAACTGTGGTGCTGCACCAGCATCTGCGAAGCGCCGAACCCCATGGCGCGGCCGATGGACCGGTCGCTGCCGACCATGGCCGCCAGATCGAGCGTTTCCTCGCGCGAGGGCAGGGTGGAGGGCCGGGGTTCGAGCCCGGTGCGCTGCGCGATCACGTCGAGCACGTCGCGAATGATGTGCCAGTCGATGACCAGGGCGAAGGCGGCGCCGAGCGCACAGCCCTGGCGGTCGGATTGCGACAGCGCATTGAGCGCGCTGCGCAGAGCGAGGATGGCCGGGGTGCACTTGTCCTGGCCCGGCGTGCTGGTGATCGGCCCTGCCGCGACTGTGAGCTTGGTCAGCAGCGCGCGCTCACCGACAAAGGCCTCGCATGCGCGCGCAAGCCATTTGCCGACCTGCGGATCGGCGCTGCGCGTCGCGGCATAATCGATCAAGCCGGGATAGCGACCGTGCAGCAGGCAGAGAAAATGGGCGGCATCGGCCAGATCGACCGGGCGGGCAGGGGCGACCCGATCCGCCAGACGCGCCACGAACCCGTGCGTATCGCTCATCCCCCGCGCGATCGCGGCTTCCAGCGAACGCGGCGGGGCCGCCTCGGGCTGGGTGCGATCAAAGGCTCCGGGCTGGACGAACGACACTCGGCTGTGGCTCCGATGGCTTGAGGCATTGGTGTGGCAGGCAGACGCGCGGCCTGCCCCCACGAGCGTCTTCTAGCGCATCGTCCTAAAGAGAAGGTTTACGAGACCGGGGCTTGTGCGGCGATGCGGTGCTGTTCGTCGAGGAACTGAGCCACGTCGTCGAGATCGACATCGTGCGCGACAAAGGTCTGGCCGATTCCGCGCAGCAGCAGGAAGGGCAGAGTCCCGCCCGACATCTTCTTGTCGTGGCGCATATGATCGACCAGCGCGGCACCATCCGCCGTCACGCCGGCATCGGCGAGCGTCACCGGCATGGCGCAGGCGGAAAGATGCGCGGCGACCCTTTCGGCATCGCGGGCATCGCAAAGGCCGCGCCGCGCCGAATAGAGCAGCGCGAGCACCATGCCGACGCCCACCGCCTCGCCATGCAGCAGTCGCTCGCCAAAGCCGGTATCGGCCTCGAGCGCATGACCGAAGGTATGGCCGAGGTTGAGCAGCGCGCGCCGGTCCTTGGTCTCGCGCTCGTCCTCGCCGACGATCCGCGCCTTGGCCGCGACCGAGGTCGTGATCGCCCGTTCCAGCGCGTCCGGTTGCTGCGCCAGCACCGCTACGCCATTGGCTTCACACCAGTCGAAGAACCGCGCATCGTCGATCAGGCCGTATTTGACCACCTCGGAATAGCCGGCGCGCATCTCGCGCGGCGGCAGGGTGGCCAGCACCTGCGGGTCGATCAGCACGAATTTCGGCTGGTGGAAGCTTCCGACCAGATTCTTGCCCGCCGCGGTGTTGATCGCGGTCTTGCCGCCGACCGAGCTATCGACCTGCGCGAGCAAGGTCGTAGGCAGCTGGACGAAATTGCAGCCGCGCTTGACGATCGAGGCAGCAAAGCCGGTCAGATCGCCGATCATCCCGCCGCCCAGCGCGAAGATGGTGTCGCTGCGCTCCACCCCCATGGCGAGTAGCCAGTCGACCAGGCGCGCCAGTTCCGCCCAGCTCTTGCTCGCCTCGCCGGCGGGCACGACGTGCAGATGCGCCTCGATTCCCGCGCTGGCGAGCTGCGCCTCGATCTTCGGCCAGTGATGTGCGGCCACAAGGGAATCGCTGATCCAGAGGCTGCGCCCACGCCGCGTCCAGGGCGCGATATGCTCTGCGATCCGGGAGAGCGCATTGGCCTCGACCACAATGTCGTAGCTGCGCTGGCCCAGCGCGATGTTCAGCCGTGCCATCGGGCCAGTCCTTCCAATATAGCCGATACGGTGCGGTGATGCGGCCCGTCCTTGCTGCGCACATGGATCTGCGCCTGGGCATAGACGGGGTTGCGTTGCTCCGCGAGGCGGGTCAGCACCTCGGCAGGATTGCCGTTGCGCAGCAGCGGGCGCGTGTTGCGGCGGCTGACGCGCTCGACCAGCGTGCGGATATCGGCATCGAGCCAGATCGCGATCGCGCCCGACAGGATCAGCGCGCGTGTCTCTTCATTCATGAAGGCGCCGCCACCGGTCGCGATCACGCGGGGCCGGCCGTCGATCAGCCGCGAGATCACGCGGCGCTCGCCATCGCGGAAATAGGGCTCGCCGAACCGCTCGAAAATCTCGGAAATCGTCATGTGCGCGGCTTTCTCGATCTCCTCGTCGGCATCGACAAAGCCGATGCCCAGATCGCTGGCCAGCCGCTTGCCCACGGTCGATTTGCCCACGCCCATCAACCCCACCAGCACCAGGGGCCGGTCGAGCCATCGCATGATATCCCCGGCCAGCCGCGCAGGGTCTGATTTTCGGTTCTGCAGCATTGCCGCGCAGCCTATAAATAGGCTAGGCGGTGGCGCAAGTTATCTTGACTTGGACGGAGAATATCTGGGCTATGGCCATTATCGGACAGAATTACGGACGGCGCAGGCGCCCCAAGGGCCCGATCATCCTGGTCGTGATTGCCGTGGCGCTGGTCGGTCTGCTGGCTCTGGCCTGGTCGCGCGGCGGCGAGGTGCCGACCCAGCGTGTCGAAAAGTCAATCCCGCTGCCTGCCGCTGCCACGGGCGGTTCCGCCGCGGGCGGCCCCCAGACCGAAGGCTGATTTCATGCGGCGGGGGATGGTTCTGGGCTGTGTCAGCCTGTTGGCGATCGCGTTCGTCTCGGCGCCGGTGATCGGCCAGAATGAGGCACCGGAATCGCTGCTGCCGCCCGGTTTCAACGATCCCGCGCCTGCCCCGTCGCAATCCGAACCTCCGCCGCCGCCCGAGCCGGGCCGCACGGTACAGCCCGTGCCGGGGGGCGCTATCCCGCTGCCTGCAACGCCCTTGCCCTCGCTCGCCGGCCAGGATGCGCCGACCGATGAGGAGCTGAGCGAGGAACTCGCCAAGCTGCAGGAAGAGCTTGAAGCGCAGATCGCGCTCACCCAGTCGCTGCCGCCGAGCGCGCGGCCTTGCTGCTGCGGATCGGTTCGGCCGATGGCGCGGTGCGCATGGTGCAGGCTGTCGACCCGCCCGCGGCGACCCCGCGCCTGCTCAACGTCGCACTCGACAGCTATGTCGCCTCGGCCGACCCGCTCGGCATGTGCCCGCTGCTGCCGTTTGCCGGGGAAAGCGCGAAGGGCAACCAATGGCAGCTGATCCGTGCGATCTGTTCGGGCTTTTCGGGCGAGGGCAGCGCGGCGCGCGAGCAGATCGACCGGGCACGCCGCCAGGGCGCGATGGACCGCATCGATGTGGTGCTTGCCGAGAAGATCGTGGGCGCCAGCCTGAACGGCAGGCGTGCGGTCACGGTACAGTGGGACGATGTCGACCAGCTCACCCGCTGGCGCTTCGGCCTGGCGCTGACCGCCGGCATCGAACCGCCCGAGGCGCTCTACGCGCGCGCCGACCGCAACTTCCAGGCTTGGCGTGCGCGCGCGCCGATGGCCCCGCTCGCCTCGCGCGTGCAGGCGGCCGATGTCGCGGCGGCCATGGGCATGCTGTCGAGCGCCGACATGGTCGATCTCTATGGCGCGACCTTCGACGATCCGGGCACCGACGAGGCGCTGCGCGATCGCATGGCGCTGTTGCGCACCGCCTATGTCGCGACCGATGCCGATGACCGGGTCCGCGCAATGCGCGCGCTGTGGGACCGGTCGGACAATGCTTTCGTGCGCTATTCGGCGCATATCCTCACCGCGCATGCCGCTGCCCGCGTCACCCCGTCGGAGGACCTCGCCGATTATGCCGATGACCTGATCGTCTCGATGGTCTCGGCAGGGTTCGATACCAGCGCGGCGCGCTGGCGGCAGGTGGTGGAAGAAGGCACCCTGGGTTGGGCGGTGCTCTCGGTCGCGCTTCCGGGACGCGCGCAGGTCTCGGCGTCCGACGTCAGCGGGTTTTTCGACAACGACCAGAGCACCGAGGCGCGCAAGAGCGCGTTCCTGGTTGCGGGTCTGGCCGGGCTCGGGCGACTGAGCAGCGCCGACCGCGATTCGCTCGCTGAAGATCTGGGTATCGGTTTCGGCGGGCAGACGCGCTGGAGCCGCGCGATCGGCGCTGCGGCGGCGGCGGGCAATGACGGGCTGGTGACGCTGCTGGTCGGCATGGGGATGCAGGGCAACGACTGGTCGGCGATGACCCCGCGCCAGCTCTACCATGTCGTCGCTGCGCTGCGCGCGGTGGGGCGCCAGGCCGAAGCGCGGATGATAGCAGCCGAAGCGGTCAGCCGCGCCTGACCCGTGGGCAGCGACGACGCCCGGCTGATCGACCGTTTCCTCGAAATGATGGCGGCGGAGCGCGGCGCTTCGTCCAACACCCTCGCGGCTTATCGGCGCGATCTCGAACAGGCCTCGCAGATTCTCGGCGGGCGACTGGCGCAGGCCGACGAGAGCGCGCGCGCCACGCTCGACCATCACTGGCGGTCGCTCGCGGCGAGCAGCCTGGCGCGCAAGAGTTCCTCGCTCAGGGGCTTTTTCGCCTTTCTGGAGGACGAGGGGCTGGGCGGCGATCTGCGGAAGGCGCAGACCATGCTGGCCCGCCCCAAGGTGCAGCGCCCGCTGCCCAAGATATTGAGCCATGACGATATCGCGCGGCTGTTCTCGCTGGCCGAGGAACGCGCCGCTGCCCCCGAGGCCCGCGCCGCCGATATCCGCCTGCTTGCGCTGATCGAACTGCTCTATGGCTCCGGTCTGCGCGCCAGCGAACTGGTCAGCCTGCCGCGCAGCGCTGCGCTCGCCGGCAGGCCTTTGCTGTCGATCACCGGCAAGGGGGGCAAGCAGCGCCTTGTTCCCATTTCGGGCCGCGCGCGCGAGGCGCTGCAGCGCTGGCTCGCGGTGCCTTCCGCGAATTCACGCTGGCTGTTCCCCTCGCGCACCGGGCATATCAGCCGCATCCGCCTCTATCAGCTGATCAAGGAATTCGCGGCCAGCGCTGGCATCGATCCGGCGCGCGTCAGCCCGCATGTGCTGCGCCATGCCTTTGCCACGCACCTTCTCGAAGGCGGTGCGGATTTGCGCACGTTGCAGACGCTGCTCGGCCATGCCGATATCGCCACGACGCAGATCTACACGCATGTCGACAGCCGTCGCCTCATCGAGCTGGTCAACCGCCGCCATCCTCTGGCGCAGATGAATCTTGCCGAGCGGCGGCGGCAGGGCTAGGCGATGGCGCCATGAGCATGACAAGCTATCTGGAATTCGAAAAGCCGATCGCCGCGCTGGATGCGCGTATCGCAGAGCTGCGCGAGACCGCCGATACCGGCGAGATCGACATCGAGAGCGAAATCGAGCGGCTCGCCGCCAAGTCGCGCAAGCTGCTGGCCTCGACCTATGCGGGCCTGACGCCCTGGCAAAAGACTCAGGTCGCCCGCCACCCGGCACGCCCGCACTTCAAGCATTATGTCGCGGGCATGTTCGACGATTTCCTTCCGCTGGCGGGCGATCGGGCCTTTGCCGACGACAAGGCGATCATGGGCGGCTTTGCCCGCATGGGCGAGCAGCGCGTCGTCGTGATCGGTCATGAAAAGGGCGACACCACCGAAAGCCGCATCCGCCACAATTTCGGCATGGGCAAGCCCGAAGGCTATCGCAAGGCGATCCGGTTGATGGACCTGGCCGACCGGTTCGGCCTGCCGGTCGTGACGCTGGTCGATACATCGGGTGCCTTTCCCGGCGTGCAGGCCGAAGAGCGCGGCCAGGCCGAAGCCATTGCTCGCTCGACCGAACGCTGCCTGACGCTGGGCGTGCCGATGGTCGCGGCGATCGTCGGCGAGGGCGGCTCGGGCGGCGCGGTGGCGCTGGCCTCGGCCGAACGCGTGCTGATGTTCGAACATGCCGTCTATTCGGTGATCTCGCCCGAAGGCTGCGCCTCGATCCTGTGGCGCACCGCCGACAAGGCAGCCGATGCGGCCGAGGCGATGCAGGTGACCGCCGCCGACCTCAAGCGGCTCAATGTCATCGATCGCATCGTCAAGGAGCCGGTCGGCGGTGCGCATCGCGACCAGTCCCAGGCCATCCAGGAGCTCGGCAAGGCGATCCGCGAAGAGCTCGAAAGCCTCAAGAAGCTGAGTCCCGCCGAACTCAGGGCTGCGCGCGAGGCACGCTTCCTGGCGATCGGCTCGCTCTGACCTCCGCGTAAAATCGTCGCAACCGGTTGCGCGCGCCGTCGTTGTGCGGGCATCGCCATTTGATCCCGTGCGTGCCAGACGGCATGATGTGGGGCAAGGGCATGGCCTGAGACGATGAGGGAGAGAGCAGAATGGTGGCGCGGTTCAAGCATCTGGCAATCATGGCCGTGGCCGGTGTCGGCGTGGCGGCGCTGACCGCACCCACCGTCGCGCCGCGGGCCGAAGCGCTGGCGATGCAGGCCCAGGCGATCACCGCGCAGGAAAAGCGCCAGGGGGCCGAGGTGCATCCCAAGCTGCTCGAGGAATTCGGCGGGGCCTATCAGGTGCCGCAGACCAGCTATGTCGTTCAGGTCGGCAAGGGCATCGCGGTACAATCCGGGCTGGGTAATGCCCGCGACGATTTCACCGTCACGCTGCTCAACAGCCCGGTCAACAACGCCTTCGCGATTCCCGGCGGCTATGTCTATGTGACGCGCCAACTCATGGCGCTGATGAACGACGAGGCCGAGCTGGCCGGCGTGCTGGGCCATGAAGTGGGGCATGTCGCCGCGCGCCATTCCGAAAAGCGTCAGAAGGCGGCGCAGCGCAACAGCATCATCGGTCTGCTGGGGCAGATCGGCGCGGCGGTGCTGCTGGGCGATGGGGCCGCCGGTCAGATCGGCCAGCAGATTTTCGGTACCGGCTCGCAGTTGCTGACGCTCAAATATTCGCGCAAGCAGGAGGAAGAGGCCGACGATCTGGGCGTACGCTATCTTTCGCAGGCCGGTTACGATCCGCAGGCCTTGTCGAGCATGCTGGCTTCGCTCGCGGCACAGCAGGCGATCGATGCGCGCGCGCAGGGAGGCGATGCCCGCTCGGTTCCCGAATGGGCCAGCACCCATCCCGATCCGGCGCGTCGTGTCAGCCGCGCGGCAACGATTGCGCAAAGGTTCAGCGGCACCACCCGCAATCGCGACGTGTTCCTCAGCCGCCTCGACGGGTTGCTCTACGGCGATGACCCCAAGCAGGGCGTGGTGCAGGGCAGGCAGTTCCTGCATCCCGAGCTCGGTCTCAAGTTCGCCGTGCCCCAGGGCTTTGCCATGCAGAACGGCACCAGCGCGGTGACGATCAACGGCCAATCGGCGCAGGCGCAGTTCACACTCGGCCAATATTCGGGTGACCTGCCTCGCTATGTCGACCAGGCCTTTGCGAGTCTCGGCGGCAGCAATCAGCGAATCGATTACGGGCAGATCCAGCGCACTACGGTCAACGGCATCCCGGCAGCCTATGCGACCGCGCGCGTCAACGCCAATCGGCAGCTCGTCGATGTGACGGTGTTTGCCTATGCCTTTGCCAGCAACCGTGCCTATCATTTCGTCGCGCTGACGCCTGCGGGCAGGGCCGATGTGTTCGCCCCGATGTTCCAGAGCGTGCAGCGGTTGGCGGGGGCGGAAGCTGCGCAGATCAGGCCGCGGCGGGTGCGCGTGATCACGGTGGCGCGCGGCGATACCATACAGCGCCTGGCGGCGCGCATGGCCTATGACGATCTCAAGGTCGAGCGCTTCCTGGCGCTGAACGGCCTGTCGAGCAATGCGTCGCTGGCGGCCGGCCAGAAGGTCAAGATCGTGACCTATTGACGCAAAAAAAGGGGCGGCATCGCTGCCGCCCCTCGTCCGTTTGCCGCAGCTAGCGATTAGTTGGCGGTGTTGTTTTCTTCGAGCTTGGTGCTGACCTCGTCGAAGGTGTCGGACAGGTTGGTGCCCAGCGAGCTCATGGCGGTGATGGCGGCGACGGCGATCAGAGCGGCGATCAGGCCATATTCGATGGCGGTGGCGCCCTTCTTGTCGGCGAAAAGATTGCGAATGGTCTTCATGTCAGGTCTCCTGTTCGAGGTCTTCACTTCCCCGTCCGATCTGGCGAAATTCGATTGGACGGTCTGGCAATAAATTAAAAAGCTTTCCAATTTCCTAAGAGCGTCCCGGTTGTCTGAAATTCCGACACTCATTCGTCCTGCGGGACGATCTTGGTTTCGACAAAACCCCACATCGCGATGGTGTTGCTCGCCATCGAGCTCATCGCAACAATGATGGTGATGCCGATCAGGGCAACGATCAGGCCGTATTCGATGGCGGTTGCGCCGCGCTTTGATCTGGCCAAGAGAGTCAGAAAATGCAGCATGGTGCTTCCGTGAAATGGCCGGGGTCCCATCTGCCCCACGCGCAATTTTGCAAATTCGACTTACCAAAGCGTTAAGGCGGGCCGATCCGATGGAAAATTATCCGACACTTTTCCCCGTTGTGGCGGGGCTTATGCTCGATCCGGAAGGGCGCATCCTGGTGCAGCAGCGTCCCGAAGGTACCGCCATGGCCGGGCTATGGGAGTTTCCGGGCGGCAAGATCGAGCCTGGCGAAACTCCCGAAGCGGCGCTCGCGCGCGAGCTGGGCGAGGAGCTGGGCATCGCGGTTGCGCCTACCGACTGCGTGCCGATGACCTTTGCAAGCGCCCCGCTCGGCAATCGCCACCTGATTCTGCTGCTGTTCCGCTGCTCGGCCTGGCAGGGCGAGCCGCGCGCGCTGCACGCCAGCGCGCTGCGATGGGCGAGAGTGGACGAGCTTTACCAGCTGCCGATGCCGCCAGCCGATCTGCCGCTGCTGGCGATCATCGCGCAATCGCTGCGCCAGACGGCGGTGAGCGAATGATTTTCGGGAAGCGGCGAAAAAGGTGTTGCCAAGGCGGAACGGGCTGACTATTGGCAGCCCTCCAACGCGCCCGTAGCTCAGCTGGATAGAGCATCAGACTACGAATCTGAGGGTCGGACGTTCGAATCGTTCCGGGCGCGCCATTTTCCCAAAAGCATCAGGATCGGATCCAACCCGCCTCGCGGGGCACGCTTCGCCGTGCGTGCTCGCTGCAATCAGATGGTTTCATTTGACACCAGTTTGGCCGAGGGCTATCTTTTGCCGGAATTGAAATCCTGCAGGAGTGCGCGGCAATGGCTGACCTTTTCGAAAACCCCCTGGGCCTGGACGGCTTCGAGTTCGTCGAATTCTGCGCGCCCGAAAAGGGCCTGCTCGAGCCCGTGTTCGCCGCGATGGGCTTCACCCGCATCGCGCAGCACCGCTCGAAGGACGTCCACCTGTGGCGGCAGGGCGATATCAACCTGATCGCCAATTACGAGCCGGCTAGCCCCGCCGCCTATTTCGCGGCCGAACACGGCCCTTCGGCCTGCGGCATGGGCTTTCGCGTCAGGAAAGCGCGCGATGCGTACAAGGAAGCGCTGGCGCGCGGCGCGGAGCCGGTGGAAACCAAAACCGGCCCGATGGAGCTGCGCCTTCCCGCGATCCGCGGCATCGGCGGCGCGATCATCTATCTGATCGACCGCTATGCCACGCTCGACAATCCCGACGCGCTGTCGATCTACGACATCGATTTCGAATATCTGCCGGACGTCGATCGCTTCCCCGTCGGTGCGGGGTTCAAGATGATCGATCACCTCACGCACAATGTCTATGGCGGCCGCATGGACCATTGGGCGAAGTTCTACGAGCGCGTGTTCAACTTCCGCGAGATCCGCTTCTTCGACATCAAGGGCGAATATACCGGCCTCACCAGCCGCGCGATGACCGCGCCCGACGGCCGCATCCGCATTCCGCTCAATGAGGAAGGCGCGAAGGGCGGTGGCCAGATCGACGAATTCCTGCGCGCCTATAATGGCGAGGGCATTCAGCATATCGCGTTCATCTGCGACGACCTGATCGCCTGTCTCGACCGTATCAAGGCGCTGGGCGCGCCGCTGATGGCCCCGCCGCCGGCGACCTATTACGAGGCGCTCGAAGAGCGTTTGCCCGGCCATGGCGAGCCGGTCGCGGAACTGCAGGCGCGCGGCATCCTGCTCGACGGATCGACCGAGAACAACGATCCGCGCCTGCTGCTGCAGATCTTCGGCCAGCCGCAGATCGGCCCGGTGTTCTTCGAGTTCATCCAGCGCAAGAAGGATGAAGGCTTCGGCAACGGCAATTTCACTGCGCTGTTCAAGTCAATCGAGGAAGACCAGCTGCGCCGCGGCGTGCTCAAGGTGCAGGAACCGGCGGAATGACCGCGCCCTTCGCGCTGTCGCGCATCCACCACGTCGCCTATCGCTGCAAGGATGCGAAGGAGACGGTCGAATGGTACGAGAAGGTGCTGGGCATGACCTATACCAGCGCCTTTTCCGAAGACCATGTGCCATCGACCGGGGCCTATGACCCCTATATGCACGTGTTCCTCGATTGCGGCGGCGGCAATGTGCTGGCGTTCTTCGAGCTGCCGCAGCAGCCCGAAATGGGGCGCGATGCCAACACCCCCGAATGGGTGCAGCATATCGCGTTCGAGGTGCCCGACATGGACGCGTTGCTCGCAGCCAAGGCACATATCGAGGGGCTGGGCATCGATGTGCTTGGGCCGACCTTTCACGGCATCTTCCGCTCGATCTATTTCTTCGACCCCAATGGCCATCGCGTCGAGCTCGCCTGCAATATCGGCAAGCCCGAGCATTACGAGGAGTTGAAGCGCGTCGCGCCGCTGATGCTCGACGAATGGAGCCGCACCAAAAAGGCCCCGCGCCATGCCGACTGGTTGCACAAGGATCCCGATGCGGCCTAAGGGTCGTTGCCATGACCTTTGAAGACCAGCTCGAACGCTATTTCGGCACCCGCGATCCCGCCGCCATCGCCCCACAGGCGGTGCCGGCGGCGGTCGAGCGGATGCAGGTCGATCTGGGGCTGGCAACCGTGCCCGGCGAACGCTTTGCCTTGTGGTGCATGCTGTTCCTGTTCGGCCAGGCCCCTGATATCGACGCGACCTTCGAGGATCGATCGGAACGCGACCTTGCGCGCGATTTCATCGAAATGTCCGAAAAGGCAGGGCAGGGGGGCTGAGCGTGGCCGAGATCATCAACCTGCGCCAGGCGCGCAAGGCCGCCAGGCGCAAGCAGGACGAGGCGACCGCCGCCGCGAACCGCGCCAAATTCGGCCGCACCAGAGCGGAGCGTGTGGCCCAGGCAAGCGAACAGATCCGCGCGGCGCGGCTGCTCGATGGCGCCAAGCGCGAGCACGATTGATGCGTTCGACCTCCGACCAGGTCAGCGTCCGCCTCTATCATCTCGACGGCGAAGCCGAAGGCGGCGCGGCCTCCACCCTGTTCTACGGCCCACTGTCCGAAGCGCTGCGCCTCGCCGAACTCGAACCGGCGGAAGTGCAGGAAGGCCTGTTCATCGCGACCGACAATGATGTCGTGGCATATCTGGATCTGATTGGGGGGTGATTGGGGCCCTCGGCGCCGCAATGTATCGTGGGGGCGTCTCAACTCCAAAGTCTCGCACGACGCCATCCGTGATTGACTCCGGCTTCCGGCCGAGCCCAGTATCGCGCCCGTCGGATCTCCGAAACTGGCGAAGGTGAAGTAACGGTCGTGAGCGAAATCGAGAGCAGCGATGCGAGCACGTCCGCAGACAAGGTGCGACTGGTCGATCTGGCCGAGGATACGATCGGCTTCGGCGAAACCGAATGGCATACCTTTCGCGACCTGCTGATACGCCCGCGCGTGGCGCTCGAAGCCTATCTGAAGGCGGGGCCGACGGGTGGCGGGCGATACAAGCGCCCGCTGGGCTTCTATATCGCGCTATGTGGCGTGCTGACCTTTTACATGTTCCTGCTCGGTGGCTTCAAAGGGCTGATCGAGGCGCAACCGGAGGGATTGCTGGCGCCTTGGCTGGAAAGGGCCGGCAGCAGCCGCGAAGCTTTCGTCAATGATGTGGATGGCTGGATGTCGCTGCTCGCGACACCGATCTTGTCGCTCTTTTATGCGGGGATCAGCGCCCCGTTCCTGATCTGGTGGAGCGGACTGGACCGCAGGAAAGGCTTGCGTGCCACGTTCGTGCTGCTCAACGTCTGGACGATCCCGATCGTGCTCCTCGGGCCGCTGCCCTTTCTTCCCCTGTTCCAGGGCTATGCCGGCCTTTTTTTCCAGCTGGTATTCGTAATCTCGTTCCTGCGCGTCGGCGAGGGCCTGTGGTTCCAGACCTGGCTGGGCGGCATTGCGAAGGGGCTCCTGTTGTGCGTCGTCCTGCTGATCGGCGCGGTCGTTGGCATGCAGCCTGTCCTGTATCTCAGCCTGGCAGGCGCTTCGCTCGCTGGCTGACGGGCCGGCGCGGATCACGAGTTCAGCTCTTTGCCTGTCCCGCCACATCGAGAATGCACCGCACAAAGCCCTGCGGATCGTCCTCCTGGATGAAGTGGCTGCCGCTCAGCGTGCAGTGATTCTGCCCCCTGGTCCCCGGCACGCGGCCGACGAACAGCGCGTCGCCGCCGCGGGTGATCGGGTCGCGGTCGCTGAAGCAGCACAGGAAAGGCTTCTCCCAGCGGTCGAGCACCTCCCACGCTTTCAGCTGATCGGGCACCGCGACATTGGGCCCCAAAGGCACGAAGCTGGGGAAGATTCGTGCGCCCGCCTTGTACCGGCCATCGGGGAAGGGGGCGTCATAGGCGGCGATCTCGGCATCGGAAAGCGTGCGCGCCGTGCCCTTGGCGATGATCCTACCGATCGGGAAGACCGGGCTGTATTTGGAGAAGGCCCGCCAGATGGCAAAGGCGCGCGGCGCATCCTGTCCCGCTGGCAGGCCGCCATTGGAAAGAGCCACGCCGTTGAACCGCTCGGGCATTTCCGCGACGAGCCTGAGGCCGATCAGCGATCCCCAGTCCTGGCAGGCGAGCGTGATGTTCCTGAGGTCGAGCTTCTCGATCCAGCGGCGCATCCAGGCGACATGGCGCGCATAGCTATAGTCGCTCTTACTCGCGAGCTTGTCCGACTTGCCGAATCCGATCAGGTCGGGCGCGACGACGCGATATCCGGCTGCGGCGACAGGCCCGATCATGAAGCGATAGAGATAGCACCAGCTGGGCTCACCGTGCATCATCAGCACGACCGGCGCATCACACTCGCCTTCATCGACATAATGCAGGCGCATCCGCGTGCCGTCGGTCGGATCGGCAATCTCGGCATAATGCGCGGCAAACGGAAAATCGGGAATATCGGCGAACCGCGCGTCCGGTGTTCTCAAGACCTGCATGACATCTCCCAGAACCGAATTATTATGGCACATTGAATGACATATTCTTGCGAGAGATGCAAATGGCCTGCAACCAATGGCCGATTGGCGTGTTGTCGGCGCAAGAACTGCGATCGGGCAGAGGTGGTCGCAGTCCTCCCGTGGGCAGCGAAGCTCCGCGCTGGCGGGGGCTGATGCCAGCTAATTGTCGCCACGCGAAAAAAATCTGCAAAAAAGGGTTTGACCCGACTCAAATCACCCCATATAGGCCGCTCCACCGGCGGGAACGCACTGACGTTTCCTCGGTCGCCAACATACACGGATGTCCAATCCCCCGGACGAGAGAACGGGGAGGGTTGGTTGTCCGCTGTTTTTGTCGGTTGAGGTTCTTTGACATTGTAGGTTTAGATGAAGGGACATGTGGGCGACGGCGCCTGGTCCTGCGGAGTTCAAGGCCGCGGGTACCAGTTTAAAGTATTTGCGCTACCAGCGGCACGCGACGCGGCTGTGCGTTGCCGACCCCGAGCATTCGGTCTTCCATCGCCATTTTGCTGATCCCGCCGTAACGATGCTTCCGGATGGATGTGCGAGTCGGATCGAAGGCATCGGCCGCCCGCGCCTCGAGCCGAGCTTCGTCCCGGGCGTGATCGACAGGATGATCGCGGTGGGAGATGCGGAATCCATTGGCGCCATGCGCGCGCTATCGCAGATGCTGGGGCGCCGCGCCGGCGGGTCCACAGGCACGAATCTCATCGCCTGCCTCACGCTTGCCGATCGGCTGGTCGCTGCGGGGCAGACGGGCAGTATCGTGACGCTGCTTTGCGACGGCGGCGATCGGTACGCTTGCACCTATTATGACGACGCCTGGCTCGCGGAACGCGGCATCGCATGGGCACCCGTGGCGGAACGCATTGCTCGAGTGCTGAGCGACTAGAGAGCTGTCAGGCCGATCAGGAATTCGTGGGAGCAGGTGGCGGAAGAGGTGGGATTCGAACCCACGGAGAGCTTGCACCCTCGCCGGTTTTCAAGACCGGTTCCTTAAACCACTCGGACACTCTTCCACAGGCCGGCAACGCACGCGGCAAGGCGCAGGCCCGGCGTGCGGCGGGCTTGTTAGCCGAGGTGGTAAAATCTGGAAAGCGAAACTTGCGCGCGACATGGCGCGATGGTTCAGCGCCGGTCAACCGTGGCCATGGCGGGATGGGTGCATGATGTTCGCCCTTTCCCCCGCACCGGCTTGGTGGCACAACCGCCCCTGGGAGTATCGCGGGGCGCATCGCACGCTGCCGCTGCCGAGCTATGTCGAGGTGACCGCGCTCGATACCG
This sequence comes from Blastomonas sp. UPD001, assembly GCF_003426715.1. Taxonomy (NCBI): domain Bacteria; kingdom Pseudomonadati; phylum Pseudomonadota; class Alphaproteobacteria; order Sphingomonadales; family Blastomonadaceae; genus Blastomonas; species Blastomonas sp. UPD001. Next base: position 754,738 of record NZ_QKVT01000001.1, on the reverse strand, counting down.
GCAAGACCATCCTGGTACGTCTCAACGATCGCGGCCCCGTGGCGCCCGAGCGGCTGCTCGACCTGTCGCAAGGCGCGGCGCGGCAGCTGGGCGTGCTGGGGCAGGGTTCGTTCGCGGTGCGCGTGCGCCGCGTCAATCCGCCCGAGGCCGAACGCGCGATGCTGCGACAGGGGCAGCCCGTCGCGGCGCGGATGGACACGCCCGAATCGCTGCTGGTCCCGCTTCGGCGCAGGCTCGACGGCAAGGCCAAGCCGGCCAATCTGGCGGTGGCTCCGAAGGCCGAGCCCACGCCCGCGCCGTCGGCCACCAAGGATGCCTCCAAGGCGAAGCCCATGCCGGCGCCCGCTGCTCCGGCCAAGCCTGTAGCGGTGGCGCCTGCTCCTGCGGTCAAGCTGCCGCCGTCCACGCCGCGCACCCAGGGCGGCGATCGCTTCATCGTCGAGGGCGAAGGTGCGGGCGGACGGCCAAAGACCGCGCAGAACAGCACCGGCGACAATCGCGCGACGCTCAATCCCGCGCCTGCCGCACCAGCGGCTGCGGGCGGAACCTATTTCGTCCAGGTCGCGTCGTTCTCCTCGAAGGCTCGCGCCGACGAACTGGCCAGGCGGATCGGCGCGAAGACGGTGAGCAGCGCCGATGGCAAGCTCCACCGCGTGCGTTATGGTCCCTATGCCGATGCGAATGCCGCGCAGGAAGGGGTTACGCTGGCGCGGCGCAAAGGCTATCAGGGGGTACAGATTCAGCAGGACTCCGGTCGCTGACATAGACGGGCCATCTAAAGGCCTGCGTCCCTGCCACACGCACACCATGGATATCGCATGAAAACCCCGATTCTCGGTCTCACCCTGTTTTCGCTGCTGGCGACGCCGCTGGCGGCTGCCGCCCCCTCTTATGTGTCCGAAGCCCCCATCGCCTATATGACCGACCTGTCGTCGGGCGCGGTGCTGTTCTCGCGCGATGCGGACAAGCAGATTCCGCCCGCCTCGATGGCCAAGATGATGACGGTCTATGTCGCGTTCGACCTGATCAAGAAAGGCGAACTCAAGCTCGACCAGACGCTGCCCGTATCCGCCGAGACCTGGACCAAGTGGAACAACCAGGGATCGAGCATGTTCCTGGCGGTCGGCAGCAAGGTGACCGTTGCCGATCTGCTCGACGGCATCGTCACGCTTTCGGGCAATGATGCCTGTGTCGTGCTCGCCGAGGGCATTGCCGGGTCCGAAGAGGCGTTCGTCGACATGATGAACAAGAAGGCGAGGGAAATCGGGCTCACCAACAGCCGCTTCGGCAACAGCAACGGCTGGCCCGACGAGGGCGTGACGCAAGTGACCGCGCGCGATCTGGCGACGCTTGCCACCGCGACGATCCGCAACCATCCCAAGCTGTACAAGCGCTTCTATTCCAAGGGCAGCTTCACCTGGAACGGCATCACCCAGCCCAATCGCGATCCGCTGCTGGGCAAGGTGGCGGGTGCCGATGGCCTCAAGACCGGGCATACCGAAGAGGCCGGCTATGGGTTTACCGGCTCGGCCGAACAGAATGGCCGCCGTCTGGTCATGGTCGTCGCAGGTCTCGACAGCTTCAACGGCCGGGTCGATGAATCGGTGCGCTTCATGAACTGGGGCTTCAAGGCGTGGAAATCGGTGCCGCTGTTCGCCAAGGGCAGGACCGTCGACACCGCGCCGGTGCAGCAGGGCAGCGCGCGCGAACTGCCGCTCGTCGCGCCGCGCGATCTGGCGCTGACGCTGCCGCGCACCGCGGATACCGACAAGGTGTCGCTCAAGGTCGTCTATCAGGGCCCGCTCAAGGCGCCGATCGCCAAGGGCCAGCAGGTCGCCAGCCTGATCGTGTCCGCGCCCGACATGCAGCGCCAGGTGATGCCGCTGGTCGCGGGCGAAGCAGTCGAGGAAGCGGGCTTTTTCGGACGCATCTGGGCCGGAATCCTGTCCTTCTTCGGCGCCTGACCGAAGATGCGGGGGCGCTTCATCTCGATCGAGGGCGGCGAGGCGGTGGGAAAATCCACCCAGATCCGCCTGCTCGCCGATTGGGTGAAAGGCCAGGGACGTGATGTCACCGTCACCCGCGAGCCGGGCGGCACCGACAGCGCCGAGGCGATCCGCAAGCTGCTGCTCGAGGGCGGCGCCGACCGCTGGAATGCGCGGAGCGAGGCCTTGCTGTTCGCGGCGGCGCGCGCCGACCATGTCGCACGGCTGATCCGCCCGGCGGTCGAGGCGGGGGGCTGGGTCATCTCCGACCGGTTCGTCGATAGCAGTCGGGCCTATCAGGGCGTTGCCGGCGGGCTGGGCGACGAGGCGATTCTTGCGCTCCACCGGTTCGGGTCGGAAGGCTATCTGCCTGACCGCACGATCCTGCTCGAACTGCCTGCGGACGAGGCAGCGCGGCGCGCCACGGCCCGTGACGGCGCGAACAGCGACCGGATCGGCGGGCGCGATGCTGGCTATCACGCCAGGGTTGTTGCCGCCTTCCGCAGCTTTGCCGAGGCCGAGCCCCAGCGCTTCCGTATCATCGACGCCAGCGGTTCAAGCGAGCAGGTGCACGAGCGCATCGTCGCGGCCGTGCAGCCTTTGATGGCATGACGTCATGAAGGCTTCGACAGCGCACTGGAAGGGCCATGCCGAGCCGGAAACAACGCTGCTGCGTGCGTTTCAGGCGCGGCGGCTGCACCATGGCTGGCTGCTCGCGGGCCCCGAGGGCATCGGCAAGCGCAGCTTTGCGCTCGCCGCAGCCGCGCATCTGCTGACGCGCTCGCCCGATCATCGCGGCGACCATTTCGATGGCGACATGGACGGTGCCTCGGGTCGGTTGCTGCTGCAGGACAAGCACCCCGACTGTCATTACATCACGCTAGGCCCCAAGGACGACAAGGAAGCGCGCAAGGCCGAGGACGGCAAGCCATTCGAAACCGCGCGCAACATCAGGGTCGACCAGATCCGGTCCTTGCAGAAACGGCTCACCGTCCGCCCCAGCCTCGCCGAGCGCCGGGTGATCATCTTCGATTCGGCCGACCTGATGGAGCGCAACGCCGCCAATGCGCTGCTCAAGAGCCTCGAAGAGCCGCCTGCGGACACGGTGTTCCTGCTGATCGCGCACAATCCCGGCCGCCTGCTGCCGACGATCCGTTCGCGCTGCCTGGTGCTCGACTTTCCCGCGCTCGATGATGCGGAAATGGCCGATGCGTTGCGTGCGGGGCGGCCTGAACTCCCCGAGAGCGAGATCGCGGCGCTGGTGCGGCTCGGCCAGGGTGCGCCGGGCCAAGCGCTGAGCTTTGCTGGGCTCGACATGGCGAAGATCGATGCGCTGCTGAGCGAGATTGCCGATCATGGCGACAGCACGCATCGCGCGCGGCTGGCGCTCGGGACGCTGGTCGCCAACAAGGCCAATCGCGACCGGTTCCAGGCGCTGCTCGCCTATGCACCGCGCTTCGCTGCGCGCCGGATCCGCGATCTGCGCGACGACCGGCTGCCGGGCGCGATCGCCGCCTGGCAGGAGATCGGCGCGCTCGCCTCGCGCGCGCTGGTGCTCAATCTCGATGCCTCGGCGGTGGCGTTCCAAATTGGCAGCTTGCTGGCACGGCTGGCCCCGCCTAGATAGGCGCTCATTACCGGCCAACCTCGACTAGAAACGGCAGACATCACCGCCATGGGCGAACCCTATTATATCACCACCGCGATCAGCTATCCCAACGGTCGCCCGCATATCGGCCATGCCTATGAGGCGATCGCCGCCGATGTCATCGCGCGCTTCCAGCGGCTGATGGGGCGCGACGTGCGCTTCCAGACCGGCACCGACGTGCATGGCCTCAAGATGCTGCAAAAGGCGCGCGAACTGGACACCACGCCGCGCGCGCTCGCGGATGAAATGTCGCAATATTTCAAGGAAATGTGCGATAGACTTGATGTCAGTTATGACAGGTTCATCCAGACGTCGGAGGATGAGCATCACCGCGCCAGCCAGGCCATCTGGCAGGCGATGGAGGCCAATGGCGATCTGTATCTTGATCGCTACGAAGGCTGGTACTCGGTCCGCGACGAGGCCTATTATGGCGAGGACGAACTCGTCGAGGACGGGCAGGGGGGCAAGGCCTCGCCGCAGGGCACCCCGGTCGAATGGACCGTCGAGGAAAGCTGGTTCTTCCGGCTCGATCAGTATCAGGACCGGCTGCTCGCGCTGTACGAGGAGCATCCCGAATTCCTCCAGCCCGATAGCCGCCGCAACGAGATTGTCAGCTTCGTCAAATCGGGCCTGCGACCGCTCTCGGTCTCGCGCACCAGCTTCGACTGGGGCGTCAAGGTGCCGGGCAGCGACGGGCATGTCATGTATGTCTGGGTCGATGCGCTGACCAACTATCTGACGGGCCTTGGCTATCCCGACATGGACAGTCCGCTGATGAAATACTGGCCGGCGGATCTGCACCTGATCGGCAAGGATATCGTGCGTTTTCACGCGGTCTACTGGCCTGCGTTCCTGATGAGCGCCGGCATTCCGCTGCCCAAGCAGGTGTTCGGCCATGGCTTCCTGCTCAACAAGGGCGAGAAGATGTCGAAATCGGTCGGCAATGTCGTCGATCCGATCGCGCTGGCCGATGCGTTCGGCGTCGACCAGCTGCGCTATTTCCTGCTGCGCGAGGTGAGCTTCGGCCAGGATGGCAGCTATTCGCCCGAGGCGATCGCGCAGCGCGCCAACGCGGATCTGGCCAACAGCTTCGGCAATCTGGCGCAGCGCATCCTGAGCTTCATCGCCAAGAATCTCGATGGCGCACTGCCTGCGGTCCATGGCCACACGCCCGCAGATGCGGCGCTGTTCGCGACGCTGGAAGAGGCGCTGCAGCGCGATCTGCCCCAGGCGTTCGGTGAGCTGGCTTTGTCGCAGGGGCTGGAAGCCTGGATGCGCGCGGTCTTCGCGTGCAATGCCTATGTCGACGAACAGGCCCCCTGGGCGCTGAGGAAGACCGATCCCGAGCGGATGCAGACCGTGCTGGCGACGCTCTATATCGCGATCGCGCAGCTCGCGATCGCGATCTCGCCGGTGATCCCGACCAGCGCAAAGGCGCTGCTCGATCATATGGGTGTGCCCGATGACGTGCGCAGCATCACGGGCATGGGGTCGCACTGGTATTCTCCGCTGGCCGAGAGCGATTTCGCGATCAGCACGCCCAAGCCGCTGTTCCCGCGCATCGAACTGCCGGCGGAAGACGCCGCTTGATGCTGGTCGATTCGCACTGCCACCTAAATTACAAGGGCATGGCCGAGCAGCAGGCGGTGCTGCTCGAGCGGGCGCGCGCCTCGGGCGTCACCGCGATGCTCAACATCTCGACCCGCGCCAGCGAATGGGATGAGGTGACTGCGACGGCGCATCGCGAGGCGGATGTCTGGGCGAGCATCGGCATCCACCCCCACGAGGCCGACGCGCATCCCGATATGGATACCGCGCGCCTGATCGAGCGCGCGGCCAGCGATGATCGCGTGGTCGGCATCGGAGAGACCGGACTCGATTATTATTACGACAAGTCGGACCGCGACGAGCAGCGCCGCTGTTTCCGCGCGCATATTGCCGCCGCGCGCCAGACCGGCCTGCCGCTGATCATCCACACGCGCGATGCCGAGGCGGATACCGCGCAAATCCTGGCCGAGGAAATGGGGAAGGGGGCCTTCCCTGCGCTGATCCACTGCTTCACCGCCAGCGCCGATTTCGCCGCCAGGGTGCTCGACATGGGGCTGTCGATCTCGATCTCGGGCATCGTCACCTTCAAGAATGCCAGGGACTTGGCGGCCGTTGCTAAGGACATTCCTGCAGATCGGCTGCTGGTGGAAACCGATGCGCCGTTTCTGGCGCCTGTTCCGCACCGCGGCAAGCAGGGCGAACCGGCCTTTGTCGCCGACACCGCGCGCTTCCTCGCCGATCTGCGCGGCGAAAGCTACGATCAGCTGTGCGAGACGACGTCGCGCAACTTCTACGCGCTGTTCAGCCGGGCGCGTCCGTGAAGGCGATCCTGCTCGGCTGCGGCACGTCTGGCGGGGTTCCGCGCATCGGCAATGACTGGGGCGCCTGCGATCCCGCCAATCCGCGCAATCGCCGCTCCCGCGTGTCGATCGTCGTCGAGCATGATGGACAGCGAATCCTGGTCGATACCTCGCCCGACCTCAGGCACCAGTTGCTCACCCAGGATATCGGCGCGCTCGATGCGGTCGTCTGGACGCACGACCATGCCGATCACACCCATGGTATTGATGATCTCCGCGCGCTCTTTCACAGGACGCGCCAGCCAGTGGCCGGCTATGCCAAAGACTATACACTGCAAAGCCTTGTCAGTCGTTTCGATTACGTCTTCGAAGGTGGCGACGGCTATCCTGCCACCGTGGCGGCAGCCGCGCTCTGCGACGAGCAGACGATCTGCGGGCTGACCGTGCGGACGGTCGATCAGCCGCACGGGCCGGTGCTGTCGACCGGGCTTCGGTTCGACCTGCATGATCAATCCATCGTCTATGCCACCGATTTCAGCCATGTCACCGACGAGATGGTTGCGCTCTATACCGGCTGCGACTTGCTGATCACCGACTGCCTGCGGTACGAGAAGCACCCGACGCATGCCAGCCTGCCGATGGCGCTCGATCTGGCCGAACGTTGCGGCGCGCGGCACACGGTGCTGACGCATATGGACAAGACGCTCGACTATGCCGCGCTCTGCCTGGAACTGCCCGAAGGCGTCCAGCCGGGCTATGACGGGCTGGTCGTCGACCTCGCCCGGATCGCGGCATGAGCGAGAGTGATACCGCCAGCCTGGTCTACAGCCTGATGCTGCTGGTCCTGGTCGGCAGCGCGCTGATCTCGCGCGCGCTGCCCATCGGGCAGACGATCAAGATGGCCTTGGCCTGGATCGGCATCTTCGCGCTCATCTTCCTGCTGGTGAGCTTTCGCCCCGAAATGAAGCTGATCTGGCAGCGGATCTCGGGCGAGCTCGGGCTCGCCAGCGCACCGGCTATCACGGGCGAGCCGATGACCTTGCGCAAGAGCGAGGACGGCCATTTCTGGGTCACCGCCGAGGTCAACGGGCGTCCTATGCGGTTCATGGTCGATAGCGGCGCGACCTTCACCGCGATCTCGACCGAGGCCGCTCAGGCCGCCGGGATAGCGCCGAGCGGTCTGGGCCTCAGGACCGTGATAGAAACCGCCAACGGCATGGTCGAGGCAGACCGCGCGTCGATCACCGATCTGCGCGTCGGATCGCTCGCGATGCGCGACCATGACGTGCTGATTTCGGACGGGCTCGGCGACACCAATCTGCTTGGCATGAACTTCCTGTCCGAGCTGGAAAGCTGGCGCGTCGAGGGGAGCAGCATGATATTGGTGCCGCGCCAGCCCAGCCGCTGAATGAAATCTATTTAACATAATATATATTATCGGACTTATGCTCATGACCGACCCGACCGTTCCATCGACCGCTTCCCCCGACGCACCGGTGCCGCTCGACCGGCTGGTGGCGATCATGGCGCGGTTGCGCGACAAGGACCATGGTTGTCCGTGGGATATCGAGCAGACGTTCGAGACGATCGCGCCGTACACGATCGAGGAAGCCTATGAAGTCGCTGATGCGATCGCGCGCGACGACATGGCCGCGCTCAAGGACGAGCTTGGCGATCTGCTGCTGCAGGTCGTGTTCCACAGCCGCATGGCCGAGGAAGCCGGGCATTTCTCGGTCGCCGATGTGATCGCCTCGATCAGCGACAAGATGGTGCGGCGGCATCCGCATATCTTTGCGGACCAATCGGTCGAGGCCTGGGATTGGGAAGCGATCAAGGCCGAGGAGCGCAGCAGCGGCGGTGCGGACAGCGCGATGGATGGCGTCGCGCTCGCGCTGCCGGCGCTGATGCGCGCGCAGAAACTCCAGAAGCGCGCGGCGCGCACCGGGTTCGACTGGCCGGACGTCATGGGTGCGATCGAGAAGATCGGCGAGGAAATCGAGGAACTGCTCGACGCCGAAACCGAGGCCGAGCGCGCCGAGGAAGCCGGCGACCTGCTGTTTGCCGCGGTCAACGCGGTCCGCCATATGGGGGTCAGCGCCGAGGATGCGCTGCGCGCCGCCAATGCCAAGTTCGAACGCCGCTTCCGTGCCATGGAAGCGATCGGCGGTGACGGCTTTGCGGGACTGTCGCTCGATGACAAGGAAGCCCTGTGGCAGCGCGCCAAGCAGGGCGAGAGCCAGCTATAGCGCCTGGAACCGGCCCCAGTCCTTGTCCGACAGGCGCACCGAAAGCGCCAGATCATCCCCCTGCTCGCGGCTGTCGAGTACCTCGCCATGCTGGTGCAGCCAGGCGATGCGCTGGCCGTCATGGCGCGGCACCGTTACCTCGTGCACGCGATGGCCGATCACCAGAGCCTGCGATGCTGCGCGCAGCAGCTCGGGAACGCCTTCGCCGGTGAGCGCCGACATCGGGCAGACCGTGCGATCGCGCGGTGAGGTGGCGACCAGCCGCTCGCGGGTTTCCTCGTCCAGGATGTCCCATTTGTTCCACGCCTCGATCAGCGGCACGGCGAGCCCCTCGCCCGCGAGCACCGGGTCGAGTTCGAGCCCCAGATCGGCCAGGATCGTCTCGACCGACTGCGCCTGCATGTCCGCTTCGGGATGCGACATGTCGCGCACATGGATGATGAGGTCGGCTGACAACACCTCTTCGAGCGTCGCGCGAAACGCAGCGACCAGCTCGGTCGGAAGGTCCGAGACGAAACCGACGGTGTCGGACAGGATGACCTTCTCGACCCCATCGAGCCGGATCGCGCGCATCGTCGGGTCGAGCGTCGCGAACAGCAGGTCTTCGGCCATCACGCCGGCATTGGTGAGCCGGTTGAACAAGGTCGACTTGCCCGCATTGGTGTAACCGACCAGCGCGATCACCGGCCATGGCGCCTTTTGCCGCCGCTCGCGGTGCAGTCCGCGCGTTCGCTTGACCTGCTCGAGCTCGCGGCGAAGCTTGGCCATGCGGTCGCGGATCATCCGGCGGTCGGCCTCGATCTGCGTCTCGCCGGGACCGCCGAGAAAGCCGAAACCGCCGCGCTGGCGCTCGAGATGGGTCCAGCTGCGCACCAACCGCCCCGCTTGATAGTCGAGATGCGCCAGTTCGACCTGCAGCCGCCCTTCGGCTGTTGCCGCGCGCTCGCCGAAGATTTCGAGGATCAGCCCCGTGCGGTCGATCACCTTGACCTTGAGCCGCTCTTCCAGATTCCGCTGCTGGATCGCGGACAGGCTGCCATCGACGATCAGCAGTTCGGCCTTCTCGTCTTCCAGGCTGTGCGCGATGATCTCGACCTGACCGCCGCCGAACAGGGTGGCGGGTCGTGCGGTGCGGATGCGGAAGGCGTGCGCGGCGCAGACCTGAATGCCGATGGCGAGCGCGAGCCCCCTCGCCTCTTCCAGACGTGCATCCGCGTCCACGGAACCGCGGCGGCCAAGATCGGGATAGGCAATCACGGCGCGGGCGCCGCGCGCGAATTCAAGGGTTTGCGGGTCGGTCAAACGTCAATTCTATCCTTGTCCGCCCCCGCAATCCACGAGGTCAATCATCATCGCCTTCGGCATCGCCCCAGTCACCGGTCAAGTCGATCGGTGCGTTGGGCTGTACGGTCGACACCGCATGCTTATAGGCCAGCTGCGCCATGCCTTCGCGTTCCAGCAGCATGCAGAACAGGTCATAGGCCGCGACCTTGCCCTGCAGCATCACGCCGTTGATCAGGAACATGGTCACCGGAACGCCGGTTTCCTGCACGGTGCGCAGGAACACTTCCTGCAGGTTGCGGTTCTTGGCGCTCTTGGCCCCCATCAATCCCGCAAACATGCCGAGGTCGATTGGCTGCGCGGGCATGACGGTGGAGATCGCATGCTTGTAGACCAGCTGCGACTGGCCATCACGCCGCAGCATCACCGAGAAATTGTCGAACCAGGTGACGATGCCTTGCAACTTGACGCCCTTGACCAGGAACATGGTCACGGGAATTTTCGATTTTCTCAGGGAGTTGAGGAACACATCCTGAATGTTTTGAGCCTTTTCGGTCATTCTTGACCCCCGGTCTTGGTGGCGACGTTGCGCCACGGTTCATGAAAAGCCGGTGCGACACATCCCGTCCCGGCTGCGCTTGGAGGACGCCCGATATACATAGTGCGGATGCTGCACCGCGCCAATGCCCAGTTTGCGGCAATTTGCGGTTTCTCGCGCGGAATTCAGCGGTCGTGCAGCCCCAGCAGCTTGAGCTTGCGGTGCAGCGCCGATCGCTCCATCCCAATAAACTCCGCGGTCTTGGAGATATTGCCCGAGAAACGCCGGATCTGGATCTTCAGATACTCGCGCTCGAAGCTCTCGCGCGCCTCGCGCAGGGGTACCCCCATCAGGCTCGAAATTCCGGCAGCGCGGCCGCCATCGCCCTGCACCAGCTCGGGCGGCAGCATGTCGACATCGATCCGCGCCAGACGACCACGTGGTGCCAGGATGATCGTCCGCTCGATGACGTTGCGCAGCTGGCGGACATTGCCCGGCCAGTTATAGCTTTGCAGCGCGGCCATCGCCTCGCTGCTCGTTTCGGGCGGGGTGATGCCGTGCTCGCTGGCAAAGCGCGCGACATAATGCTCGACCAGCGCGGGAATATCGTCGCGGCGATCGGTCAGCGCCGGTATCTCCACCGGCACGACGTTGAGCCGATAGAACAAGTCCTCCCGGAAGCGCCCCTCGGCAATCTCGTTTTCCAGATTGCGCGAGGTGGCAGAGACGAAGCGCACGTCCACCTTGATCGGCCGCGTGGAACCGACGCGCGAAAAGCTCTGGTCGGTGAGCACGCGCAGGATCTTGGCCTGGGTCGACTCGGGCATGTCGGCGACCTCGTCGAGGAACAGCGTGCCGCCATGCGCGCGCTCGAGCAGTCCTGGCGTGGCCAGCTTGCCCTGGTCCTCCTCGCCGAACAGCTCCTGTTCGAACCGGTCGGGGGTCATGCGCGCCGAGTTGACCGTGATGAACGGGCCCGACGAACGCGCGCTCCAGCTGTGCAGCAGACGCGCTGCGACCTCCTTGCCGACGCCGGCGGGCCCGGTGATGAGCAAGCGGCTGCCGCTATTGGCGACGCGCTTGAGCGTCGCGCGCACGGTGTTGATCGCGCTCGAATTGCCCGTCAGTTCGTCCGAAATGCCCAGCTTCTCGCGCAGCTGTGCATTCTCGCGCCGCAGCCGCGCGGTCTCGGTGCCGCGCGAGACCATGTGGATCAGGCGTTCGGCCTCGAACGGCTTCTCGATGAAATCCATCGCCCCGCGCGAAATGGCCGACACCGCCGTGTCGATATTGCCATGGCCGGAAAAGATGATCACCGGAAGATCGGCATCGCGCGCCTTGATCTCGTCGAGCAGTTCGAGCCCGTCGAGCCGGCTGCCCTTGAGCCAGACATCGAGCAGCACCAGCGAAGGGCGGCGCTCGTCGATCGCCGCCAGTGCCTCGTCGCTGCCGCCCGCGGTGCGGCAGATATAGCCTTCGTCCTCCAGCACGCCCGAGACCAGCTCGCGAATGTCGCGCTCGTCATCGACGATGAGAATTTCCAGGGGCATGTTCAATTGCTTTCCTTGTCCTGCGCGGTCGGGCTCAACTCGGCGCGGGCCCGGGCCGGTCGCGAAGTCATGGTGGTCATCTTTTCGGTGCCGGAGCGCTGGTCATCGCCGACCGCGTCCTGCAGCGCGCCGGCCTGGAGCAGCACCGTGTCCATGCGGATCGTCACCCGCGTCCCCCCCTGATCATTGGGTTCGAACGAGAGTTCACCATAATGCTCCTCGACGATCTTCTTGACGATGGCGAGGCCCAGGCCCGTCCCCTTCTCGCGCGTGGTCATATAGGGTTCGACAATGCGGTCGCGGTCTGCGGGCAGGCCGATGCCGTTATCGTCGAGCGTGAGCACCAGATACGGTTCCTGGCGGAACACGGTTGCGGTGACGGCGCCGGAATAGCCTGGCTCGATCTGCTGCCGCGCCTCGATCGCCTCGACCGCGTTCTTGAGGATATTGGTGACGGCCTGGCCGATCTGGCGGCGATCGCAGCACAGGTCGCTGCCCTCGTGCCCGCCTTCCGCAGCAAAGCGGATCGCCGGATGCGCGACCTCCTGCAGGAAGATCGCCTGGCGCACCAGATCGAAGAAATTCTCCTCGCGGAACACCGGCTTGGGCATCCGCGCGAAGGAGGAGAATTCGTCGACCATGTTGCGCAGGTCGCCGACCTGGCGGACGATCGTGTCGGTCAGCTGGCCGAAGGTCGCATCGTCCTGGCTCACCTTGCTGGCATAGCGCCGCTTGAGCCGTTCGGCGGCGAGTTGGATCGGGGTGAGCGGGTTCTTGATCTCGTGCGCGATCCGGCGCGCGACGTCGGACCAGGCAGCCTGGCGCTGATCGACCAGCTGCTGGGTGATGTCCTCGAAGGTGATGACGATGCCGTACGGCTCGCGCACCACGCGCACCGCGAGCGTGAGCAGGTCGTTCTCGCGCGAATACTGGATCACCGCCTTGCCGGTCCCCTCGCCCACCAGCCGGGCAAAGGGCGGGGCGATGTCGGACAAGGTGCAGCCCAGGCAGTGCGCGACCTCGGTCTGCAGCAGCCGCTGCGCGGTGCTGTTCATTAGCCGCACCACGCCCATCGGATCGACCGAGATCACCCCGGCGCTGACCGATTCGAGCACCGCTTCGGTAAAGGCGCGGCGGTCGTCGAGCTGGCTGTTCGCGCGGATCAATGCCGAGGTCTGCTCGGCGAGGCGGCTCGCCATGCGGTTGAACGCGCGGCCCAGCACGCCGACCTCGTCGGTGCGGTTGGCGGTGTCGACGCGGATCGCGAAATTGCCGGTGCTGATATCGCGCGCCGCGCCCGCCATGTCGGTGAGCGGGCGCACCATGCGGTCGGCAAACTTGAGCGCGGCCCAGAGCGCCACCGCGACCAGCAGCAGCGAGACGAAGAACAGCGCGATGTTGAACTGGACCTGCAGGTTCTGCGAGCGCGAGAACAGTGCCTTGTAATCGGTGAGCACCGTCTGCGCGCGCTCCCACTGGCTGAGCGCCAGCTGGTTCGAGGCGCGCGCGACATAGAGATAGATCTTGGCCTGGCGGTCGATCGGCGTCACCACCTCGATCCGGTCGGCCTCGGCCGAGACGACCGCTGTCTCACCCTTGTCGAGCTGGCGGATGATCGCGGGGCTGACCCGGTCGGACGAGGTGCGGTTGTCCGGATCGACGATTGCCGCCGTCCGCAGCACGCCGTCGGACCCGACCTCGACGATCGCCGACTCGTTCATCTTGCGCCCGGCGACCTGGAACACATAGGCCTCGGCAAATTCGGGGCTGTCGATCCGCGTCTGCTGCAGATATTGCCTGAGATCGCTCGCCATCGCGACGGTCTCGGCAGAGACGTCGCGCCGCCCTTCCTCGTAATAGCCGCGCGCCAGGTCGTTGGCATTTTCCAGCATCGTGCGCGCGCGGTCCGAGAACCAGAACTCGACGCCGTACTGGAACAGAAGCGAGGTGATCACGACGACCAGCAGCATCGGGATCGACGAGATCAGCGAGAACAAAGCGACAAAGCGGACGTGGAGCTGACCGGTGCCCTGCTCGCCGCTGGCATTGGCGCGGCTGATCGCCACGCGGCGACCGATCAGCGCGAGCAGCGCCATGGCGGGCACAAGATTGGCGACCAGCAAGGTCGCGGTGACCGGCGCGGGCACCATTGTCTGGCGGCCCTGGTAGCTGCTCACCAGCCACCATGACAGGCCAAGCATCCCGACGAGAAGCAGGACGCAGCCGATCTCGAGCGCCGGAAACAGGCTGCCTCGACGCATCATCACCGCAAAGCGCCGGGTCATTCGACTCTTTCTGGCAGAGGGCAGTGCATCAGACGCAGACATAGTGGTCAGTTTACAACAGTTGCGTTGCCGGAATACAAGAGCTTTCGGCAGTGTCAGCGGATATCACCGCATTTGCCCACCGTTTCAGCGCAGCTCCGCACTCGCCAGGCCATGCTCGACCAGTTTCTTGCGCAAAGTGTTGCGATTGATGCCCAGCACCGCCGCTGCCTTGACCTGGTTGCCATCGCAGCGCCGCATGATCGCCTGGAGCAGCGGGATTTCGAAGGCCGCGAGCGCCTTGTCATAGACGGCGCCGTTCTCCGGGCGTTCGGTGAGCAGGAAGCGGCTCACCGCCTGTTCGAAATCGCTCTCCTCGCGGCGCGTCTCGCCGGTGCCGAGCGCCGGCTCGTCGAAAATGCTCCCCAAAGCATCGGCGGTGATGAGGTCGTCGCGGCTCATGATCACGGCGCGGAAGACCAGGTTGCGCAGCTCGCGGACATTGCCGCGCCAGTTGCGCCGCTGCATTGCGGCGATGGCGCTGTCGTCGAAGCTGCGCCTGGGCAGCCCCTCCTGCACCGCCAGCGCGAGGAAATGGTCGACCAGCGCGGGAATGTCGCTCAACCGGTCGCGCAGCGGCGGCAGGTCGATCGGCACCACGTTGATGCGGTAGTACAGGTCCTCGCGGAACAGCCCGGCCTCGATCAGCGGTCCGAAGGGCTTGTTGGTCGCCGCGACGAAGCGCACGTCGAGCTCGATCTCGCGATGGCCACCGACGCGCGTGATCCGTCCGGTCTGCAGCGTGCGCAGCAGCCGCGTCTGCGCCTGCATCGGCATGTCGCCGATCTCGTCGAGGAACAATGTGCCGCCGTGCGCCTGTTCGAACTTGCCGATCGACTGGGCCACCGCACCGGTAAACGCGCCCTTTTCATGGCCGAACAGCTCGGATTCGATGAGCTCCGCCGGGATGGCCGCCATATTCACCGCGACGAACGGCCCCTGCTTGCGATGGCCAAGCTGGTGGATCGCCTCGGCGACCAGTTCCTTGCCGGTGCCCGATTCGCCCAGGATCAGCACCGAAAGGTCGTTGCGCAGCACGCGCGTGATCATGCGGTACACGTTCTGCATCGGCGCGCTGCGCCCGACCAGTGGCAGGCCGCTATCAGCGGGGTCGGCATCGGCATTGCCCGAAACGTCGCCGCTGCGCGCAATCGCCTGGAGCACCGCGCGGATCAGCTCATCGAGATCGAACGGCTTGGGGAAATATTCGTACGCCCCCGCCTCGCTCGCGCGCACCGCGGTGTCGAGCGTGTTCTGCGCGGAAAGCACGATGACCGGCGTGTCGGGCTGGCGTTCGAGCACGCTGCCCAAAGTTGCAATGCCGTCGCCATCCTCGAGCATCACATCGGTGAGGATCGCGGCGTAGCGCTTGTTCGCGACCAGCGCGTTGCGGCGTGCGATCGAGGTGCAATGGTCGACGCTGCACCCTTCGGCTTCGAGCGCCGCCATGATCACCTGGCTGATCGCGCGGTCGTCCTCGACCAGCAGAATCGACTTGCCCATATGCGTCAGCCCTCTTGCGGTGCCAGCGGCAGGAACAGCCGGAAATGCGTGAGCCCCGCCGCTGCATCCCGGTCGTGCACGATCCGCCCATTCATGTCGCGCACCAGCTTCTGCACCAGCGCGAGGCCCAGACCCTGCCCGGTCTTCTTGGTCGTGACGAAGGGCGAGAAGATATCCTCGGCAATATCGGTATCGATCCCCGGGCCATTGTCGGTCACGCGGATCTCGACCGGCAGGCGGATATAGCGATCGTCGCGCGACAGCCGCAGCCGCACGCCGCTGACGAACTTGGTGGTCAGCGTGATACAGGCGCCGTCCTGCCCCTCCATCGCCTCGCGCGCGTTGGTGATGAGGTTGAGCAGGATCTGCACCAGATTGTCGGCATCGGCGAGCACGGGCGGGATCGAGGGATCGAACCGCTCGACAAAGCGCACGGTGTCGGGATGCGCGGTCTCGACGATCTCGCGCACCCGGCCCAGTGGCTCGTAGATGTTGCAGGGCTTCATCGGCGCGGCGGTGCGGCGGGTGAGCGACTGCATCTGGTCGATCAGCAGCGCGATGCGGTCGACCTCTGCGGTGATCAGGCCGGAGAGCCGGCGCCCTGCCCCGTCGAGCTGGCGTTCGATCAGCTGCGCCGCGCCCTTGATCGCCGCGAGCGGGTTCTTGATCTCGTGCGCCAGGATGTCGGGCCCGCGCACGGCAAAGCCTTCGGTGCCCGCCTCGCTGTCGAACAGCGGCGATCCGGCGCCCGATTCATTGAGCACCAGCAGCTGCCAGCCCTCGCCCTGCCCCACCGGGCTCAGCGAGATATCGACCTTGCGCGTGCTGGTGCGGCCGATGTGCACACGCATCCCATGCGCTGCCAGATTGGTGTCCGGCTGGTTGAGCGCCGCCCCGATCCGGGCGTCGTCGAACTGCAGGAACTCGGACAGCGGACGCCCGATCAGACGGCGCGCGCTCTGTTCGAGCATGTTTTCCGCCGCCGCATTGGCCGCTGCGATCGTCCGGTCCGCGTGCAGCATCACCACCGCCATCGGCAGGCTCTGCAGCTGCGCGGCGGCGTCCGGCGCCAGACCGGTCGGCGGCTCCATCAGGCGGCGGCGCGGCGCAGCCAGGGGCGGTAGAATTCGCCCAGCATGCCGAGGACCTGATCGGGATTGTCGAGCGTGTTCATCTTGTTGCGCAGTTCCGCCGAGCCCGGCAGGCCCTTGGTGTACCAGCCGAGATGCTTGCGCGCCATCTTGACCCCGGTCTCGGCCCCGTAATGCTCGAGCATCGCTTGATAATGCTCGACGATCACACCGTACTGCTCGTCCAGATCGGGATCGGGCAGCGTCTCGCCGGTGCGCAGCGCGTGCATCACCTGGCCGAGCAGCCAAGGCTTGCCATAGGCGCCGCGTCCGATCATCACGCCGTCCGCACCGCTCAGCTCGAGCGCCTTGCGGGCATCGTCGATGCTGCAGATGTCGCCATTGACGATGACGGGCAGCTTCACCGCCGCCTTGACCTTGGCGACGAACGCCCAGTCGGCGCTCCCCTTGTACATCTGGTTGCGCGTGCGCCCGTGCACGGTGATCATCTTTGCACCGAGATCCTCGGCGATACGCGCGAGCTCGGGGGCGTTGAGACTGTCATGGCACCAGCCCATGCGCATCTTGACCGTCACCGGCACCTTGACCGCGTTGACCGTCGCCTCGATCAGCTTCGCCGCCAGCGGCAGGTCGCGCATGAGCGCCGAGCCGGCATCGCCATTGACCACCTTCTTGACCGGGCAGCCCATGTTGATGTCGATGATCGCAGCTCCACGATCCTCGTTGAGCTTGGCTGCCTCGGCCATCTCGTACGGGCCGCAGCCGGCGAGCTGCATCGAGACCGGCTCCTCGACCGGGTGCCAGGCGGCCTTTTGCAGCGACTGGCGCGTCTCGCGGATCATCGCCTGGCTGGCGATCATCTCGGTGACGTTGAGACCCGAGCCATAGCGGCGCACCAGCGTGCGGAAAGGCATGTCGGTCACGCCGGTCATCGGCGCGAGCAGCACCGGTTCGTCGATCTGGAGCGGGCCGATGCGGATCGGCTTGAGAGCGGGTTCGTGGGTCATGGGGATGTGATGCCTAATATTTAGGCAGCGCACATAATCGCAAAGCCGCTGGCGAGCAAGCGGCACTTGGTCTATGCGCCCTGCCCGATGCACGACGCACCGTCCCTTGCGGGCCAGCCAGCCCTTCGCCGTACCGCGCTGATCGTCGCGGCGGGCAAGGGTCTGCGCGCCGGGGGCGATATTCCCAAGCAATATGCGCTTCACCAGGGCAAGCCGCTGCTGCGGCACAGCGTCGAGGCTTTTGCGGCCTGGCAGCGCGGTTGCGCCATCATGGTGGTGATTGGAGAAGGGCAGCAGGCGCTGGCCGAGGCGGCGCTGGCAGGGCTTGCTGATGTCAGCTTCGTCACCGGCGGTGCCGAGCGGCGCGATTCCGTGCGCGCCGGATTGCTGGCGATCGCGGCGCAGGGCGGCAGCGACCGGGTGTTCATCCACGATGCCGCGCGCCCGCATTTGTCATCGGCAGTGCTTGACCGGCTCGACGACGGACTGGATCATCGGCCCGGCGCGGTGCCGGTGCTGCCGGTGGTGGACAGCCTTGCGCGCGGGGATGCCGGGTTGATGCAGGCTGCGGTCGGTCGCGCGGGTCTGTGGCGCATCCAGACCCCGCAGGCCTTCCATTTCGAGGCCATTCTTTCAGCGCATCTTGCCTGGCCCAAAGGCGTGCTGGCGACCGACGATAGCCAGATCGCGCGCGCGGCCGGGCTGGACGTGGCGCTGGTCGAAGGCGATGAAGCGCTCAAGAAGATCACCTTTGCCGAGGATTTCGCAATGGACTCGCCCCGCCCTGCCACCATGCCGCGCACCGGCTTCGGCTATGACGTGCACCGCCTGGCGGCCGGCGAGGAACTCTGGCTCGGCGGCATCCGGATCGAGCATGACCGCGGGCTGGTCGGGCACAGCGATGCCGATGTCGCGCTGCACGCGATCACCGATGCGCTACTGGGCACGATGGCGCTGGGCGATATCGGCGAGCATTTTCCGCCGAGCGATCCGCAATGGCGCGGCGCGGACTCGGCGCGCTTCCTCGCGCATGCCGCCTCGCTGGTGCGTGGTAAGGGCGCGGAAATCGCGAATATCGACCTGACGATCATCTGCGAGGCGCCGAAGATCGGCCCGCACAAGCTTGCGATCCAGGAGCGTATCGCCGCTATCCTGAACCTTCATCCCGATCAGGTCGGGGTCAAGGCCACCACCACCGAGCGGCTCGGCTTTACCGGGCGCGGCGAAGGCATCGCAGCCCAGGCGGTCGCCACGGTCCTCGCTCCCCATTTCTCTCCATCAGCAAAGGATGCCAGCGCATGATCCGCTCGCTTCGCCTCATGCCCAGCCTGACCGCGCTTGCGGTCACCGCCACATTTGCCAGCCAGACGGCGCATGCCGCGCAGGCGGCCAAGTGCCTGACCCCGGCCGAGGCGCAATCGGTGGCGATCAGCGCGCTGCCCGACGCGCTCGCCAGCGCGCAGAAGGCCTGCACCCCGCACCTTCCCGCCCGGTCGGCGCTGCGCAATGCAGCGACCCGGATCACGCAGGTCTACCGGCCCGCCGCCGACAAGGCCTGGCCGCAGGCTGGTCGCGCCTTCCTTTCCGCCTTCGAACTGCCGCTGCCCGAGGGCACCAGCCCGGATGTGGTGCGTCCGCTGCTGATCGCGACGATCAGCGCGCTGGTCGAGCAGGAGATCAAGCCCGAGGATTGCGGCACGATTGACGAGTTCTATTCGGCGCTCGAGCCGCTCCCGCCCGAGAATGTCGGAAAGCTGCTCGTCGCGTTTCTGAAGCTCGGCGAGAACGACAGGAAGCCGGGCCAGGCCAAGTCCAACCCCTTCACGATCTGCGAAGGTCCGAACCAATGACCAGCCTTTTCCCGCTGTCGCTCACCGAACTCGCCGCGCGTGTCGTCGCCGAAAATGCGGCGGCCGGGCGCAAGGTCGTGCTGGCCGAAAGCTGCACCGGCGGGCTGGTCTGCGCGGCGATCACCGAGATCCCTGGCAGCTCGGAAGTGCTCGAGCGGGGCTTCGTGACCTATTCGAACGAGGCCAAGATCGAGTCGCTCGGCGTCAGCGCCGAACTGATCGACACGTTCGGTGCGGTCTCGGTCGCGGTCGCCTGGGGCATGGCGCGCGGCGCGCTCAAGCATTCGGATGCCGATGTCGCGGTCGCGATCACCGGCATTGCCGGCCCGGGGGGCGGATCGGAGAGCAAGCCGGTGGGAACGGTGGTCTTCGCTTGCGCGCTGCGCGGCCAGAACGAGAATGACATCAGCGCCGAGCAGAAGAATTTCGATCCCTCGCTCAGCCGCTCCGAAATCCGTCAGGAGGCGGCAATGGTCGCGCTGGAGCTGCTGCTGCCGTAAAGCTCGGCGGCGCGGGTCTCGAACGCGCTCACCATCTTGCGGAAGGCGCGGTCGAAATACTGCCCGGCGAGCGATTCGAACAACCGGTTCTTGAAGTTGAACGAGACATAGAAATCGACGGTGCAGCCGCCCTGCCCGTCGCTGGCGAACTGCCAGACATTCTCGAGGTTCTTGAGCGGCCCGTCGAGATACTCGACCTCGATCTTCTCGCCCGGCTGCTTGCGCACGCGCGAGGTGAACTTCTCGCGCAATTGCTTGAAGCCGACGACCATGTCGGCGACCATTTCGTGCGGACTGTCAGACTTGACGCGCGTGGCGATCACCCAGGGCAGAAACTCGGCATAGCGCGCCACATCGGCGACCAGATCGTACATCTGGTCGGGCCGGAAGGGCAGATGCCGGGTTTCGCGGTGCGAGGGCATGATCGCCTCAGCGCGCCGCCTGCTTCGCCAGTTTCGCCTCTCGCGCCGCGCGCATCTGCGCGAAATCCTCGCCGGCATGATAGCTGGAGCGGGTGAGCGGGCTCGATGCGACCTGCAAGAAGCCCTTGGCGCGCGCGATCGCGGCATAGGCGTCGAACGCCTTGGGCGTCACGAAATCGATCACCTTGGCGTGGCGCGGCGTCGGCTGCAGATACTGGCCCATGGTGAGGAAATCGACATCCGCCGAGCGCATGTCGTCCATCACCTGGTGCACCTCGAGCCGTTCCTCGCCCAGGCCCAGCATGATGCCCGACTTGGTGAAGATCGACGGATCGAGCCGCTTCACCATCTCGAGCAGGCGCAGCGACGCATAATAGCGTGCGCCGGGGCGGATGGTCGGATAGAGCCGGGGCACGGTTTCCAGATTGTGGTTGTACACATCAGGCCGCGCCGCGACGATCGCCTCGACGGCAGCCTCGTGCTTGTTGCGGAAATCGGGCGTGAGGATCTCGATCGTGGTGCTCGGCGTGGTGCGGCGCAGCGCCTCGATCACCTTGACGAACTGGCTTGCGCCGCCGTCAGCCAGGTCGTCGCGATCGACCGAAGTGATGACGATATGCTCGAGCCCCATTTGCGCGGCGGCATCCGCGACTTGCTGCGGCTCGTTGGTGTCCACCTTGCGCGGCATGCCCGTCTTGACGTTGCAGAAGGCGCAGGCGCGGGTGCAGACGTCGCCCAGGATCATCACCGTCGCGTGCTTCTTGGTCCAGCACTCGCCGATATTGGGGCAGGCCGCCTCTTCGCACACGGTGTTGAGATTGAGGTCGCGCATCAGCTTGCGCGTCTCGTTGAAGCCCTTGCTGGTGGGCGCGCGGACGCGGATCCAGTCGGGCTTGCGGACACGGGCCGGGCGGCCCTCGGGCGTCTCGATGGGCGTGATCTCGTTCATGCTGCGCGCTTTAGCGCAGGGGCAGGCGCACTTCCACTGGTAAAAGCTTGGGCGCTGACTAGATCGGCTTGTCGCATGAAGGAGAGGCGCTGGAATGAATTCGCTGGACGATGTGATCGACGATCTGGACGCGGTGCGCGTCGATATCTTCCGCAGGCTCGGCCGCGCCAGCAAGGACCGTCGCAGCGCCATGCACACGCCGGTGGTCGGTACCGTCCGCGCCGATGGCACGCCCAGCCAGCGCGTGATGGTGCTGCGCTCATTCGATCCTGCGACGGCGACGCTGCGCTTCCATACCGACAGCAGGGCCGCCAAGGTCGAAGAACTGGGCAACGGCGCGCCGATCTCGGTGCTCGCTTACGATCCGGCTGCCAAGCGCCAGTTCCGTTTATCGGGCACCGGACGGATCGAGACGGCTGGCGCAACGGCGGACAAGGCCTGGAACGACGCGACGCTGTTCGCCCGCCGCTGCTATCTCGCCGATCCCGCACCGGGCACGGTTTCGGATGTCGCGGTATCGGGCCTGCCTGCCGATATCGAAGGTCGCAAGCCCGAGAACGATGCCGAGGTCGCCCCCGGCCGCGCCAATTTCGCGGTGCTGCTGGCCGAGATCGACACGATCGAATTCCTCCACCTCGCGCACACGGGCCATCGCCGCGCGATCTTCCGCTTGCAGCCGGACGGTGCATGGCTGGGCCAATGGCTGGTGCCGTGACCGAGCCTAGTGCATCGGCCTGATCTCGATCCAGCTTGGCGTTGGCATGGGATCGGGGCAGCGCCTGGCCCAGTCCATGGCGACGTCCATGGACGGGACCTCCCATATCCAGAACCCGGCAACGACATCGGATGTGGGGGAGAACGGACCATCAACCTCCCGCCGCTCTGCATCGCCGCAGAGCAAGCGTTTGCCCGCAGAGCTCGGCTCAAGGCCGGCCGCCATCACGAACACTCCGGCAGATCGCAGCTCATCATTGAACCTGCCCATGGCGTCCATCATGGCCGACGTCCAAGGCTCGGGATGCTCACCCGCTTCGCTGCTGCCCGTGGCTTTGACCAGAACCAATACACGCATACGGAACCCTGCCCCGCTTCGATCAGCTTCCCACCCCGCGCTGGATTTGGCGGAGTGTCATTCCCACTCTATTGTAAACAAGACATTTTTATCTTTTATATTCAATGGCTTATTTTCCTGCTAATTGGTAATACCATGAAAAATACCATGCTCAGAAAAGGCTTAACAATATTTTGAAAAATTGCCTACTGAGCGCTGCCGCACAGCTCCATAGGCCGCTTTCCTGGCTTTGCTTCCAGATGTATGCTCTTCTGCTCCTGCAGCTAATGGATCACCGCAAACAGGTTACTCGCCTGGGGATTCCCTTTCGACCCGAGCATCCGTATGAGACTCATGCTCGATTATTATTATTATAGAAGCCCCCATGAATAAATCGCTCATCATTTTCGGCATCGTCAACATAACCTCGGACAGTTTCTCCGATGGAGGCCGGTATCTGGCGCCAGACGCAGCCATTGCGCAGGCGCGTAAGCTGATGGCCGAGGGGGCAGATGTGATCGACCTCGGTCCGGCATCCAGCAATCCCGACGCCGCGCCTGTTTCGTCCGACACAGAAATCGCGCGTATCGCGCCGGTGCTGGACGCGCTCAAGGCAGATGGCATTCCCGTCTCGCTCGACAGTTATCAACCCGCGACGCAAGCCTATGCCTTGTCGCGTGGTGTGGCCTATCTCAATGATATTCGCGGTTTTCCAGACGCTGCGTTCTATCCGCAATTGGCGAAATCATCTGCCAAACTCGTCGTTATGCATTCGGTGCAAGACGGGCAGGCAGATCGGCGCGAGGCACCCGCTGGCGACATCATGGATCACATTGCGGCGTTCTTTGACGCGCGCATCGCGGCGCTGACGGGTGCCGGTATCAAACGCAACCGCCTTGTCCTTGATCCCGGCATGGGGTTTTTTCTGGGGGCTGCTCCCGAAACCTCGCTCTCGGTGCTGGCGCGGTTCGATGAATTGCGGCTGCGCTTCGATTTGCCGGTGCTTCTGTCTGTTTCGCGCAAATCCTTTCTGCGCGCGCTCACAGGCCGTGGTCCGGGGGATGTCGGGGCCGCGACACTCGCTGCAGAGCTTGCCGCCGCCGCAGGTGGAGCTGACTTCATCCGCACACACGAGCCGCGCCCCTTGCGCGACGGGCTGGCGGTATTGGCGGCGCTGAAAGAAACCGCAAGAATTCGTTAACTGCACATTCGGGATATTTCTCTATATTCGCGGTTCAGCAGGCATGTCCCCTTTGAGGGCGACCCGACGACAGGATAATCGACCTTATGGTGCGCAAATATTTCGGCACAGACGGTATTCGTGGCAAAGCCAACGAAGGCGCGATGACGGCGGAAACCGCCTTGCGCGTCGGCATGGCGGCTGGCCGTGTCTTTCGTCGCGGTGACCACCGCCATCGTGTCGTGATCGGCAAGG
>NZ_QKVT01000001.1:704847-730910 GCF_003426715.1 Blastomonas sp. UPD001 | reverse complement strand
TCAGCGCTTCTCATCCTGATCGTCGCTACCTTCTCACCCTGATCGTCGCGCTACACCGAGAGGTTCGAATCCGACGAAACGCATGGATTCGTCCTCGCCAAAGGTGTAGGTCACGTCCAGCTTGCAGCGTTTGCGATCGCCACGCTTGAGGCTGCGGAACAGGCCAGGTGCCAAACAGTGCGCGGGATCATGTCGGACGTGGGTCAGGTCATGCTTAGGCTTCTTCACGCTGTCTCCTTTTCACCTTGCACTGCCGCTCCAGTACAGCAGGCTTCAACACGCCGCCGTCGTGCCGTCTAAACCAGAGTTCTTGAAAAGGTGCGCCATAGTTGGCCTTGCTGACGCCAAAGCGGACAAAATACCCACGCTGACAATCATCGACCCCCAGTATCTCGGCCTCGCCTTGCGTCATGCCGGATAGGTACGATTGCCAACGGATGTTATCAACCAGTACGGACGATCCACGACTGGCCTGCTGTTGATCGCCCGACCCCATCATGGCTGCGCTTTTACTCGCGTGGTGCAGAAACACAATGGAGCAGCCTGTATCAGCGGCTATGGCCTCCATGTGCCCAACAACCTGCGCCATCGGCCCGCTAGCGTTCTCCTCCTCAATGTGGAAGCGCCGCAAAGTGTCCAAGATCATCAAGCGACGACCTTCAGCGGCTCGTTTGAGAGCATCGAACCAGCTAGCAGCCATGATGTTTGGGCATTTACCGATCAAGGGTTCAATGAGCAAACCATCAGCCACGGCTTGCCGTTCCGCTGCGCTGAGGTGTGCCCCAAGGGCGTGCAGACGATGGTGAATAGCGGCCGGTGGATCTTCAGCAGGCAGATAGACCACTTGCCCGGTGGGAAACTCGCCTATTTCAAGTAAATCAGGCCCGCCTGCAATCTGTGCAGCCAATTGAAGGGCCAACATGGATTTACCAGCCCCACCAGGCGACACAAGAGCACCAACAGTGCCAGCAACCATATTAGGCAGAACATAATCAATGGGTGGCGGCAATTCCGTGAAAGCCGCCATAAGATCAAGAGCCATATAACTAGCCCTCTATAGGGCCAGGTCGCGCAGCTTGATCACCCGATGATTTACGTGCCTCAATCCACTCTTCGACCTCTGACAAATCCCAGGCGACATTTCTACTGGTTAACGCGATACGGCGTGGAAAATCCCCTCGCTGCTCCAGGTTATAAATTGTTCGTGTCGAAAGCGGGATCATCTCCAGGAGCTTCTTCCTGTTGATGAGGGTCTTTATATTTTGCATGGGTCAATACCTCTCAAATGAATAGTTGCTATTCATCGAGTAGCTGCGCGAAGCAGCTAATCGGTAATTGACCTGCCCGATGCCAATGGCGGCCTTATTTATAAATTCACGGCATCAACTTCAATGCTATCAAAGATAGCAAAAACATCAACCCTTACTGCCTCCCGAAGTCCACTCATCAATCATATCGGCCCAATCCTGCAACATCGCCGCCCGCTGCTCGCGGTACTCAGCCTTGTTGTAGACAGCCCTCACGCCCTTCTGCTCGTGCGCCAGGCACTTCTCGATCCAGTCGGTGTTGTAGCCGGCCTCATGCAACAGCGTGCTGGCTGTGCGCCGCAAATCATGCGGTCCGAACTTGGTAAGTGACTTCCCATCTTTCTGCGCCGCCTTGTAAGTCAGCGTCAGCACCTGGTTAAGTGTGGCAGCGCTCATCGGCGCATCCGAGTCGTACCGTGATGGCAAAACGAAGTCGGAACCACCGGCAAAGGTTTTCATGGCAATGAAAATATCCAGAGCCTGCTGGGACAGAAATACCAGGTGCGGGTTACGGCGTTTCATCCGCTCCTTTGGAATCGTCCACAACGCTTCGCTGAAATTGATCTCGCTCCAGGTCGCATTGGTCAGCTCGCTCTTGCGCACCATCGTCAGCAATAACAGCTTGGCCGCCGCACGGTTTGTTGGGCTTGTGCCCACTCGCTCCATGTACTGGTACATCAGCCCAATTTCTTCTGGCGTCAACGCTCGGTCACGTGGCTCGAATCGAGCGATGCTTGTTGGGCGCACCAGTTCTGCCGGGTTTTCGACCTTCTGCCCACGCTCGATGGCCCAGCGAAATACCTGCAACACGATTTCACGCACATGAACGGCGGTGGCCGGTGCGCCTCGCTCAACAATGGCATCAGCCAGCGCCCGCAAGTCTTCGTGGGTGATCTCCACCAGCTTCTGATTGCTGAATTTCGGCTTCAGCTCACGCTCATAAACCGAGCGGCGCATATCGCGGGTGGAGTCGGCCATCTGGTAGCCACGCAGCCACTTCTCCGCCCAGGCACCGAACGTCTCTGCATCTTTCACCCGCGCCTTGTCTCGGGCTTTCTCCTTGGCCGGCGACTTGCCCGCCGCAACCATCTTCTTGGCGTCACCCAACAGCTCGCGGGCTTCGGCCAGGGTGATGCCACCGACACCATAACGCCCAAAGGTGATGGTCTCCTGCCGACCGTTGATTGAGTAGTTGTAACGGAACGAGATGGAGCCGGCTGGAGTCACTGCCACATAGAGACCTTCCCGGTCATTCACTTTGTAGAGTTTGTCCCTGGGCTTGAGATTGCGCAGCTTGGTATCGGTCAGCATGTACCTTGTCCTTCTTCGTCTCCGATACCATGCTGAAAAAATCTCGAATTTATCGTATTTTTTCTTACGAAACAGTAACTTATAGAATATTAATACCATGAACACACAAAAGAACGCAGCATGGTATCGGCATCAATCATGGCATCGCCAAACCATAATACCAGCTTTAATGCCATGCTCAAACGGTGCTTGGCGCTTCCTCCCGTTGCCAGATCGTGCCAAACACAAACAAAAAAAAGCCCGCAATTACGCGGGCTTAGCGGCATTTCATGCCATCAGGTGCCTGGCTGTGCCAGACGCGGAATCATTCCCATTCGATCGTGCCGGGCGGCTTCGACGTATAGTCATAGACCACGCGGTTGATGCCCTTGACCTCGTTGATGATCCGGGTCGCGGTGCGCTGCAGGAAGCTCGCGTCGAACGGATAGATGTCTGCCGTCATGCCGTCGGTGCTGGTGACCGCGCGCAGCGCGCAGACGCTGTCATAGGTGCGGCCGTCGCCCATCACGCCCACGGTCTTGACCGGCAGCAGCACGGCAAAGGCCTGCCAGATCGCGTCGTACAGCCCGGCATTGCGGATCTCGTCGAGATAGATCGCATCGGCCTTGCGCAGGATGTCGCAGCGCTCGCGCGTCACCTCGCCGGGAATGCGGATGGCGAGGCCGGGGCCCGGGAACGGATGGCGACCGACGAACACGTCGGGCAAGCCGAGCTCGCGGCCCAGCGCGCGCACCTCGTCCTTGAACAATTCGCGCAGCGGCTCGACGAGCTTCATGTTCATCCGCTCGGGCAGGCCGCCGACATTGTGGTGGCTCTTGATCGTTACCGACGGCCCGCCGGTGAACGAGACGCTCTCGATCACATCGGGATAGAGCGTGCCCTGCGCGAGGAATTCCGCGCCGCCGATCTTGCGCGCCTCGCTCTCGAAGACGTCGATGAACGTCTTGCCGATGAACTTGCGCTTCTGTTCGGGGTCGGTGACGCCCGCCAGGCCACCCATGAACAGCGCCTCGGCCTGCACATGCACCAGCGGGATATTGTAATGGCCCTTGAACAGGCTCACCACCTGGTCGGCCTCGCCCATCCGCATCAGGCCATGGTCGACGAACACGCAGGTCAGCTGGTCGCCGATCGCCTCGTGGATCAGCACCGCCGCGACCGCGCTGTCGACACCGCCGGAAAGACCACAGATCACGCGCGAACTGCCGACCTGCGCGCGAATTTCGGCGATCTTGGCGGCCTTGAACTCGGCCATCGACCAGTCGCCGCGACAGCCGCAGACATGGCGGACGAAATTGGCGATCAGCTTGGCACCGTCGGGCGTGTGCACCACTTCAGGGTGGAACTGCATCGCGTAGAAGCAGCGCTCGTCATCGGCGATCACCGCATAGGGGGCGCCGGGCGAGGAGGCGACGGAGCGGAAGCCGGGGGCGAGCGCGGTGACCTTGTCGCCATGGCTCATCCACACCTGATGCGCCTCGCCTTCCTTCCACAGGCCGTCGAACAGACGGCAGCGGTCGGTAATCTCGATAAAGGCGCGGCCGAATTCGCCGCCCTTCTCGCCGCCGCCCTCGACCGTGCCGCCGAGCTGCTGAATCAGGGTCTGCTGGCCATAGCAAATGCCCAGGATCGGCAGGCCCGATTGGAGGATTGCGTCCGGCGCCCGCGGGCTGCCGTCCTCGGTGACCGAGGCGGGGCCGCCCGAGAGGATGATGCCCTTGGGCTTCATCCGGTGAAACGCCGCTTCGGCGCTGCTGAACGGGGCGATCTCGCTATACACCCCCGCCTCGCGCACCCGGCGGGCGATAAGCTGCGTCACCTGGCTGCCGAAATCGACAATCAGCACGGATTCGTCATGGGCGATGGTCATGGATGAGCCGATAGTTGCCCTGTCTTGCCAAGTCTAGAGGCGTGAGCGCGTTCAGGACGTTTGCGGATTGTGGTGCACGCGAAGACGCGAAGACGCGAAGTTTCTGTGATCGTTGACGACCCGCTTCAGGCCTTGCTTGAAAGTAGCTCCGCCGAAGTTCATCAACAGGCCCAGAGACATGTTGGCAAGCCGAAGGTAGGTGAGCAGCTGCTTGCCATGGACTGGCAACAGGGCTTCGACAGATTTTATTTCAATAATGAGCGCACCTTCGATCACAATGTCGGCCTTAAAGCCTTCGCGGAGCTGCAAGCCGCGGAAACTGATCGGTATGGACAATTGCCTTTGGACCGCCAGACCTCTTTCTTCGAGGCAGTGTGCAAGCACTGCCTCATAAACCGATTCCAGCAGGCCCGGCCCCAGCTCCCGATGGACGTGCAGCCCGCAATCGACCGCAATGCTCGCAAGCTCCTCCACATTGCGCATCGCGGTATTCTCCTTCGCGCCTTCGCGCCTTCGCGCCTTCGCGTGAAACCCTATACCCCCTCCGCCAGCATCGCGCGCAGGTCGGTTTTGAGGATCTTGCCGATATGGCTGCGCGGGAGTTCGTCGATCGGGTAGAGCGCGGACAGGCGCTGGGTCTTGCCGAGCTCGGCATTCACCTCTGAAAGCAGTATGCCCAGGTCGAGCGAATGTCCCGGCGCGGCCACGACGAAGCCGACCGGGGTTTCGCCCCAGCGCTCGGACGGCATGCCGACCACCGCCGCATCGGCGACGCCGGGCTGCTGCATCAGCACCTCTTCGAGGTCCTTGGGATAGATGTTGAACCCGCCCGAGATGATCATGTCCTTGGCGCGGCCGACGATCTGGACGAACCCGTCCTCGTCCATGATGCCGATATCGCCCATCTTGAACCACAGCTGGCCGTCGGCATCGCGCCATTCCATCTCGCGGGTCTTGTCGGGTTGGTTCTTGTAGCCGCTCATCATCGTCGGCGATCGGCCCACCATCTCGCCCTTGGATCCGGGAGGAAGCTCGTTGCCGTTCTCGTCGATGACCTTGAGCTTGTGCCCCTTGACCGGCTGGCCCACCGTATGGAGCTTGTCCGGGAAATTGTGCGCCTGGAGCATGCAGACGACGCCGCCTTCGGTCATGCCGTAGATCTCGACCAGCCCGCCGGGGAAGCGGCGCAGCGCCTCGGCCTTGAGCTCGGCGCTGAACGGGGCGCTGGTGCAGAACTTGATCTGCATCGACGACAGGTCATGCGCATCGAACGCGGGGTCCGAGAGCAGCCGCTGATATTGCACCGGCACCAGCATTGTGTGCGTCGCGCGCATCGCCTCGGCCGCCCTGAGCCACTGGCCGACATCGAACTTGCCCATCAGCCGGGCGAGCCCGCCGTGCACCATGGTCGGCAGGAACACGGCGAGCGTCGTGTTCGAATAGAGCGGGGTCGAGAGGATCGCGCGCGCGTTCTCGCTGTAGATCGACTGGAAACCCGCGACCGACTGGCGCCAGCGCATTGCGTGCGAATGCACGATGCCCTTGGGCGTGCCAGTCGTGCCGCTCGAATAGATGATGTTGAACGGGTCGCCCGGTTGGGGTGGCGCGATATCGGGGGCGGTGCCGGGAGCGGCCATCCAGCCGTCCATCGCGGACGCATCGCCGTCCGCAGCGTCGAGCATGATATGGCGCGCTTCGCCCAGGTCGACACCGCTCGCGATCAGCTCTGCACGCTTTTCGCGGTCGATGAACAGATGAATTGCGCCCGAATCCGCCAGCATGTTGGCGAGCTGGCGCGGCGTCGCGCTGGTGGTCAGCGGCGCGGCGCAGCCCCCTGCCCGGATCGCACCAAGATAGGCCAGCGCATAGGCGACCGAAGTCGTGCCGAGGATCGCGACCGCCTGACCGCGCTGGAGGCCGTCGGCGAGCACGCGCAGTGTCGTCGCAATACGATCGACCTGATCGGAAAGCGTGCCCCAGCCGATCTGCCGCTGGCCATCGTCAAGCGCGGGGGCATCGGGGCGCTCCCTGCCCCAGGCGGCGATGATACCAGGCCAGTTGCCGAATTCCTTCTCAAGCTCCGCGCGAATGTCCATGCGAATTCCTCTCCTTGCGCGCCGTCGGGCGTCTGTCGCTCCGGACTATGCCCAGAGCGTGCACGAGAGGAAAGAGGCTATCGGAAGCGTAAACCGCTCAGCGCGCTACCACTGCGACAAAGGTGCTCTCGACCCAGCCGCTCTGGCATGGACCGGCATAAGGGCGCTTGCCGCGCACCGGGGCGGTGACACCGCAATCGACGCCGGTTGCGGGCGTAGTCGCCGCAGCGCCGGTCGGTTCGGTGCCCTCGACAGGCGCCGGGGAAGCCGCGGCAGGTTTCGTCCCGTCCTCGCCCGCCACCACCACGCCCAGCCATTGCTGGTCGAGGCTGCGGGTGCAGATGAAGACATGCGCGTCTTCGGTCAGTTCGCCGATCTGTTTGGCGTCCTCGAAGGGCGCATCGCGCACCGGCAATGTACCGCCGCGCAGGTTGCCCACGCGCCCGCGCCCCTGACAGGCCGCGAACCGCGCGCCGCCCTCGCCGATATTGACCGCGCGCGCCGTCGGGCTGGGCTGGGCTGCGTCGAGCCGCTCGCCTGCCTGCACCCCGCCCGGCGCGCGCTTCTGCGCGGGCTCGGGATCGGCGCAACCGGCGAGCGTCAGGGCAATGGCGAGGGGCAGCAGGGCAGCTTTCATGTCCTCTTGCTAGAGCCTTCGCCGACGGCATTCAAGCAAGCTGCGGCGGGTCCATCGCCATGGGAAAGATACGCGGCCGGGTGCCATCGAAAATATGTGCAAAACTGACCGGTTATGCTTGGGTTTCGCGGGGTACGCGGCTATGGCAAATTCATGACAGATACCAGCAATACCTCCACCGAAAACAACCAGAACCCCGCCAACACCAACAGCTATGGCGCGGATTCGATCAAGGTTCTCAAGGGCCTCGACGCCGTACGCAAGCGCCCCGGCATGTATATCGGCGATACCGATGACGGTTCGGGCCTGCACCACATGGTGTTCGAGGTGTCGGACAATGCGATCGACGAGGCGCTGGCCGGGCATTGCGACCGCGTGCTGATCACGCTTAACCCCGACAATTCGGTGACGGTCGAGGATAACGGCCGCGGGATCCCCACCGGCATCCATCCCGAAGAGGGCATTTCGGCCGCCGAGGTCATCATGACCCAGCTGCACGCGGGCGGAAAGTTCGAGAATACGAGCGACGACAATGCCTACAAGGTTTCGGGCGGCCTGCACGGCGTGGGTGTCAGCGTCGTCAACGCGCTGTCCGAATGGCTCGAACTGCGCATCTGGCGCGACGGGCAGGAGCACTGGATGCGCTTCCGCCATGGCGATGCCGAAGCGCCGCTCGCGGTGATGGGCCCCGCGCCCGAGGGCAAGAAGGGCACGCAGGTCACGTTCCTGTTCTCGCAGGACACGTTCAAGAACGTGCAGGAGTATGATTTCGAGAAGCTCGAGCACCGCTATCGCGAGCTCGCGTTCCTGAACTCGGGCGTGCGCATCGTGCTGCGCGACGAGCGCCATGCCGAGGCCAAGGAGCACGATCTCTATTACGAGGGCGGCATCGCCGCGTTCGTGAAATGGCTCGACCGCAACAAGCAACCCTTGATGCCCGATCCGATCGCGATTTCGGGCTCGCGCGACGATGTCACCATCGACGTCGCGCTCGAATGGAATGACAGCTATTACGAAAACGTCCTGTGCTTCACCAACAACATCCCGCAGCGCGACGGCGGCACGCATCTGGCCGCATTCCGCGCGGCGCTGACCCGTACGCTCAACGGCTATGCGGAAAAGTCGGGGCTGTTGAAGAAGGAAAAGGTCTCGCTCACCGGCGATGACATGCGCGAGGGCCTGACCGCGATCGTCTCGGTCAAGCTGCCCGACCCCAAGTTCAGCTCGCAGACCAAGGACAAGCTGGTCAGCTCCGAGGTGCGGCAGCCGCTCGAAAGCCTGATGGCCGACAAGATGGCCGAATGGCTCGAGGAAAACCCGGCGCACGCCAAGGCGATCGTCGCCAAGATCATCGATGCCGCCGCCGCGCGTGAAGCCGCGCGTAAGGCGCGCGAACTCACCCGGCGCAAGGGCGCGATGGACATCGCCTCGCTGCCCGGCAAGCTCGCCGACTGTCAGGAGCGCGATCCCGCCAAGTCCGAGCTGTTCCTGGTCGAGGGTGACTCGGCAGGCGGATCGGCCAAGCAGGGCCGCGACCGGCATTATCAGGCGATTCTCCCGTTGCGCGGCAAGATCCTGAACGTCGAGCGCGCGCGCTTCGACCGGATCATCTCGTCCAAGGAAGTCGGCACGCTGATCCAGGCGATGGGCACCGGCATCCGCGACGATTTCAACCTCGAGAAGCTGCGCTATCACAAGATCGTGATCATGACCGACGCAGACGTCGACGGCGCGCATATCCGCACGCTGCTGCTGACCTTCTTCCACCGGCAGATCCCGGAAATCATCCGCGCCGGGCATTTGTACATCGCGCAGCCGCCGCTCTACAAGGTGAGCAAGGGCAAGAGCGAGGTGTACCTCAAGGATAACGACGCGCTCGACCAGTATCTGGTCGATGCCGGGCTGCAGGGCCGCGTGCTTGAAACCATTGGCGGTGTGCGCGGCGGCGACGATCTGCGCGAGCTGATCGAGCATGCCCGCCGGATGAAGAGCCTGATGACCTATATCCCGCGGCGCTACGATCCGCTGATCGTCGAGGGGCTCGCGCTCGCTGGCGCGCTGACGCCGGACATGCCGCAGGGCGATCGCCAGGCGGCGGTCGAAAAGGCAGCCCAGTGGATGGGCGGCGCCGATCCCGAGGCGCGCTGGCAGGGCGAACTGTCGGCCGAAGGCGGCTATCATCTGCAGCGCTTCTGGCGCGGCGTGACCGACCATCATGTCGTCGACCTTGCCTTCCTCAACAGCGCCGAAGCGCGCAAGCTGCACCGCGTGGCGGGCGAATTTGCCGAGGTCTATCTGAACCCGAGCCGGCTGGTGAAGGCCAGCTCGGCCGCAGCTGCAACCGCCGAGGCGGGCGAGGACGATGCCGAGGAAGCGGTGATCGCCACCGGCCTCGTCATCAACCGCCCTTCCGCGCTGCTCGACGCCATTCTGGCCGCGGGGCGCAAGGGTCTGGCGGTCCAGCGCTACAAGGGGCTGGGCGAGATGAACGCCGAGCAGCTGTGGGAAACCACGCTCGATCCCAACCATCGCTCGCTGCTGCAGGTGAAGGTCGAGGATGCCGATGTCACCGACGAGGTGTTCACCCAGCTGATGGGCGATGTCGTCGAGCCGCGGCGCGACTTTATCCAGGAAAATGCGCTGAACGTCGCCAATCTGGACGTCTGAGGTTCGGAGCGACGGCATGACCCCGCTCCGCCTCGCCTATATCGTCGCGCACCGGGTGCGGCTGATCCTTCGGCGGTTGTTCCAGATCCGCACGCAGGGCGTGAAGGCGGTCGTCCTGCGCGGGCGCGAGGTGCTGCTGATCCGGCACAGCTATTACGCCACCGACCGGTACATGCTGCCCGGTGGCGGTGTCGGGCGCGGCGAGACGTCGGTGGAGGCCGGGATTCGCGAGGTGCTCGAAGAAACCGGGTGCCGGCTGGAAAGCCCGCGCATGCATGGCGAGTTCCTGTCGCACCATGAGGGCTTTCCCGACCAGATCACCATCGTCGTCGGCGAGACCCGCGACGATCCCCGGGCCGATCCCGGTGAGCTGCTCGAGGCCCGCTTCTTTCCGCTCGATGCGCTGCCCGATGCGCTGGCCGATGCATCGCGGCGGAGGATCATCGAGGTGCGCGATGGGCTGCCGCCCTCGGACCGATGGTAATCAGGCGAAGGGCAGTTCGGGCTGGCGTTCGTCCTGCGCGTCCTCGTCTCCCGCGCGCGACAGGCCCGAGAGCGTCAGTCCCAGAAGGCGCACGCCATTGTGCAACGGCAGGATCTGATCGATCAGCGCCTGACCGATCTCCCCGAACATCGCCCTGCCCGACACCGGCTGCGGCAGGGTGCGCGCGCGCGTGATGGTGTGGAAATCGGCGAAGCGCGCCTTGAGCGTCACCGTCCGTCCCTGGCCTTCGGCGCGCTCGACCCGCTCCCACACGATGTCCGCGACATGCTCGAGCGCGGCGCGCAGCCCGTCCTCGGTCCAGATGTCCTCGCCATAGGTGCGTTCGCCGCCGATCGACTTGCGGATGCGATCGGCGCGGACCGGGCGGTTGTCGATCCCGCGCGCGGCGCCGTGCAGATAGCTGCCCCAGCTGCCGAAATGCTGGAGCAGCCATTGCTCCGACCTGGCCGCAAGGTCGGCCCCAGTGACGATGCCCAGCGCCGCCATCTTCTCGGCAGTGCGCGGACCGACCCCGTGGAAGCGCTTGACCGGCAGTGCGGCGACAAAGCCCGGCCCCTGTTCGGGGCGGATGACGCACAGGCCATCGGGCTTGTTCTGGTCGCTCGCGAGCTTGGCGATGAACTTGTTGTACGACACGCCCGCACTGGCCGTCAGCCCGGTCTCGCGGTAAATATCGGCACGGATCATCTCGGCAATATGGGTGGCCGAAGCGATCGCCTGCTTGTTGGCGGTAACGTCGAGATAGGCCTCGTCGAGCGAGAGCGGCTCGATCTGGTCTGTGTGCCGCGCGAAAATGTCGCGGATCTGGCGCGAGACCGACTGATAGACGTCGAAGCGCGGCTTGACGAAGACCAGGTCCGGGCATCGCCGCTGTGCAGTCACCGACGGCATCGCCGATCGCACCCCGAAGGCGCGTGCCTCATAGCTGGCCGCCGCGACCACCCCGCGCCGCGAGGATCCGCCCACCGCCACTGGAAGCCCGCGCAGCGCCGGATTGTCGCGCTGTTCGACGCTCGCAAAAAAGGCATCCATGTCGATATGGATAATCTTGCGCGAAAGGGGATCGGCTGCGCCTTCCATGGGTTTGAGCAAAATAGAAACCGTCCGCGCGGTTGGCAATCGCCGAACCAGCGCCCATTATGGTGCGATGCACAATGAAAAGACACTCGATATGGCATCGACCGCAATAGCTCGTAATGAAGCCGCCTTCCCCCTGGGAACGCGCGAACTCGTCGCCATGATGGCGGCATTGATGGCGCTGAACGCGCTCGCGATCGATTCGATCCTGCCCGCCTTTCCGGCCCTGGGCGCGGCGTTCGATGTCGCGAGCGCCAACGACCGCCAGTTCGTGATCAGCAGCTATCTGATGGGCATGGGGATCGGGTCGCTGATCTATGGGCCGATCGGCGACCGGTTCGGGCGCAAGCCAGTATTGCTGGGCTCGCTGCTGTTCTACGTGATCTTCGGCTTTGCCTGCGCCTTTGCGCCCGACTTCGAGACGCTGCTGGTGCTGCGGTTCGCGCAGGGCTTTGCCGCCGCCGCGATGGGGGTGCTGGTAGTCTCGGTGATCCGCGACATCTTCTCGGGCGACCGGATGGCGAGCTTCATGTCGATCATCTTCATCGTGTTCATGGCGGTGCCCGTGCTCGCGCCAACCGTCGGCCAGCTGATCCTCTATTTCGCGCAGTGGCAGTTCATCTTCATCCTGCTCGCGGTGATGGGAAGCGCGGTGGCCCTGTGGGTGTGGCTGCGCCTGCCCGAGACGCTGCGGCCCGAAAACGTGATCCCGATCCGGCTCGATGCCATTGGCAGCACCTGGTCCAAGGTCGTGTTCAATCGGACCGGCTTCGGCCATGTCGCCGCGGGCGGCCTGCTGATGGGGGCAATGTTCGGATTTCTCAACAGCTCGCAGCAGATCTTTTCTGATGTGTTCGGCGCACCGGACCTGTTTCCCTATGCCTTTGCCGCCGTCGCAGGCGCGATGGCGGTGTCGAACTGGTTCAACAGCCGGATCGTCGAACGATTTGGCGCGCGACGGGTCTCGCAATCGGCGCTGCTCGCGTTTCTGGTGCTGTCGACCGCGCAGATCGGCGCGGCGCTGTTGCCGGGCGAGCCGATGGCGCTGTTCCTCGTCATCGTCGCGCTCAACATGGCGATGGTCGGCTTTATCGGTGCAAATTTTGGTTCGATCGCCATGGAGCCTTTCGGCGCAATGGCCGGGGCGGCATCGTCATTCCAGATGGCGTTCCGCACCGTGTTGGGCACCGCGATCGGCGCGCTGGTCGGTCAGGCCTTTGATGGCAGCACGCTGCCAATGGCGATCGGCTTCCTCAGCTGCGGACTGCTTTCGCTGGCAGTGATCTTCTGGGCAGAGAACTGGCAGCTCTTCCGCCGCCCGGGCACCTGCCCCAAATCGCCGATGTAAGTCGTTCAAAGAAAAACCCCGGCGGGTCACGCCGGGGTTTTCGCTTGCCTCAGTGCGAGACGACGCCGGGATCGTCCTCGGGTATCTCGATTATGCCCTTGCCCAGATGGCTCGCCTTGTAGCCATAGAGATAATAGATCACGAGGCCGATCGCGCCCCAGGCGGGCAGCACCAGCATCGCTTCCAGCGGCAGGTTGAGGAACAGGAAGATACAGCCGGCAATCGTCGCGGGCCCGACC
This sequence comes from Blastomonas sp. UPD001, assembly GCF_003426715.1. Classification (NCBI taxonomy): domain Bacteria; kingdom Pseudomonadati; phylum Pseudomonadota; class Alphaproteobacteria; order Sphingomonadales; family Blastomonadaceae; genus Blastomonas; species Blastomonas sp. UPD001. The sequence goes on along the minus strand of NZ_QKVT01000001.1, from coordinate 717,853 downwards.
AGCCACAGCATCGGCGTCCGGAAAAGACGCTCGCGGTTCGGATCGGTCTTGCGCAGCATCATCACCGCGATCGCGACCATCATGAACGCGTAGAGCGTCCCGGCATTGGCGATATCGGCAAGCTGGCCGACCGGCAGGAAGGCGGCGGCAAAGGCGACGATGCCGCCGGTGATCGCGGTCACCACATAGGGGGTCTTCCACTTGGGATGGATCTTCGACAGGCCTTCGGGCAGCAGGCCATCGCGCGCCATCACGAAGAAGATGCGGGTCTGGCCGAACAGCAGGATGAGGATCACCGAAGGCAGCGCGACGAAGGCGGCGATGCCGAGCATGTTGCCGACGGCGCTGAAGCCGATTTCGCGCAACACATGGGCCAGCGCCTCGTTCGAGCAGACCAGCATGTCAGCATATTGCGGCAACGCGCACTGACGCGCGAGTTCTTCCGAACCTGCGGGGAACGGAATGCCATTGGGTCCCAGGATCGGCTGGCCGCCGATGGTGCCGACAGCGCCCGCAGCCACCAGGATGTAGAAGACGGTGCAGATGCCCAGGCTTCCGATCAGACCGATCGGCACGTTGACCTGCGGGTTCTTGGTTTCCTCCGCTGCGGTCGAAACCGCATCGAAGCCGACATAGGCGAAGAAGATCGTCGCCGCAGCGCCCACCGCGCCGATGCCCGAACCGAAGCCGCCGAACACGCCTGCGGGGAGGAACGGGTTGAAATTGGCCATGTCCGCCTTGGGCAGCGTCAGGATGATGAACGCGGTCAGTGCGGTCACCTTGATTCGCGACTAGCACGGCATTGACCTTCGCCGATTCACTGGTGCCGATCATCAGCAGCCAGGTCACCAGCAGCGCGATGACGATCGCCGGCAGGTTGATCAAACCGCCGGGCGCGCCGCCCAGCCAGACCGGCCCCGCCGTGAGATAGGTCGGCAGCGTTATGCCGAAGAATTCGTTCAATATCGTGCCGGTGAAATAGCCGGACCACCCGACCGACACCGCGCTCGCCGCGACCGCATATTCAAGGACGAGCGCCCATCCCACCGTCCAGGCGAGCAGCTCGCCCATCACCGAATAGGTATAGGTATAAGCTGAGCCCGCGACCGGGATCATCGCGGCGATCTCGGCATAGCACAAGGCCGCGACGATGCAGATCAGGCCCGCAATTGCGAAGGCCAGCATCAGGCCCGGCCCGGCCTTCTGGGCGCCGGCCGAGGTCAGCACGAAGATACCCGTGCCGATGACGCAGCCGATGCCGAACAGGGTCAGCTGGAACCAGCCCAGTGTCGGATGCAGCGATTTCTTCTTGGCGGTCGCCAATATGGCGTCCAGCGGTTTGACACGCGCAAATTTCATGATGTGTACGATTTCCCACCCTTGGCAGGCCCGTGGCCAGCCGGTTGCGTCCCGGAGGTTCCACCCCCTCCATGTTGGGCACAGGATTAGCGGCTTTTCACGCGCTGGCAACCGGCTTGTCACCCATCTGTCGCATCGCGCGCGGGTCACTGCTCGATGGCGGCACGCTCGGCATAGCTTCGGAGGATGTCACCAGGCAGCGCGATCCGCCGCATCGGTCCGAAGGCGGCGCGCGCCCCGCAGCTGGCATAATCGGCGGCGCTCTCCAGTTCCTCGCCATAGGGGTGACCGTTGGCCACCACGCGAAGCCAGTTACCATCGACCTGGATGACGCGGATACGCCGGTTGCTCTCGCTGTCCTTCACGCTGTACCAGCCGGTCTGCGGATCGAGGCTCAGCCCGCCCGCGCCCAGCGTGCAAGTGTGGGCATTGGCGCCGACGGATTCGCCGCTCGCCTCATAGCGGCCGTCAGCGGTTCTCTCGACATAGGCATAGCCCATAGAGGCCTGCGCAAGCAGCGGTGCGAGCCGCGCGAACAGGGGCGTCTGGCGCATCGCCTCGCTCGCCGGCAGCTCGTCATCGATGAACAGCGCGCCCTCGCCCGGCTTCAGCCAGTCGCTCTCTCCCAGCGCGCCCAGCAATTGCCCCTGCCGCTCGGTATAGGCAGTGCGCAGGCAATCGGCGGGAAATTCCTGACCCATGCAGGCGTCGCGCTGCCTGAGCCATTGCCGCTGCTCGGTGACAAGCTGCGCATTCTTGCTGCGCGCTTGAACGAAGGTTTTCGCGAGCAGCCGGTCGGCGTCGGCCAGATCGCGATTGTCGGGCAGGCAGATCGTCCGCTCGGCGAGGCTGGTGGCCTTGGCGCAGTCGAACGAAGGGTCTCGCACGGCGGTATCGCTGACCGCAATGTCATCGACGAGCGACTGCGCCTCGGCGGCGGTCAATTCCATCCGGGCGTCGCCCCCGACGAGCACGAGCGGGTGCGCGATCATTCGCCCCTTGAGGCTGGCCAGCTGCGCTGGCGAAATCTCGGTCCGGTCGAGCAGCGCGCCGTCGAGCTCGATATCGGTCAGGCCATAGCGGTGGAAGCTGCTGAGTTTCGCCTGGCTGAAATTGGCACCGCGCGCCGAGATCGGCTTGTCGCTGGCATAGAGCGGGCATCCATCGGACAGGGTGATCCCGCAGGAAAAATCGAAGCGGGAAAGATTGGCGCCATCGAGATTCCAGCCATCGACGCCGCCTTCGAACCAGCCGCCCTCGAGCATCCCCCCGCTGAAATCGGCCTTGTCCGCGCGCACATTGGTGAGATTGGCGTCGCGGAACAGCACGCCCGGCGCATGGATGCCGGTGAGCACGGCATCGGTCAGGTTGGTCTTGATAAAGCCGATCCCCGCCGCGCGCGCGCCCGTCCAGTCGCTCTTGCTGAGATCCGCCTCGACAAAGCAGGCATTGGACAGTGCCATGCGGCTGAAATTCCAGCCGGCAAACGAGCCGCCCTGGACGACGGCCCCCTGCCCCACCGCCTTGACCAGCGCCTCGGGCGACCGGATCGCAGTTCCGTCCACCGTTCGCACATCGGCGGCCGGCTCTTTTTCGCCCCAGAAATCGCCCAGCATGGTTTCGCACGGGACCGTCGGTTGGGCGTGCGCGGCAAGCGGCGCCAGCAACATGACGCAAAGGACGGCCAGAACTCGCAGCATCGATGCCTCCCCTCAAGCCCGCTCGCGGCAGACTATACCTGCCGCGCCGGCTTGAGAAGGGATCGCGTCACCCTCGCATAAGCATCGGGCCGAGCGGCCTTCCGGCAAACAGATGGACATGCAGGTGCGGCACCTCCTGGTGCGCATCCAGCCCGATATTGGCAAGCAGGCGATAGCCCGGCTCGACCAGACCCAGCTTGCGCGCCACCTCGCCGACGCCGCGCACGAATGCCGCGATCTGCTCGTCGGTGCCGCGTGCGGAGAAGTCGTCCCAGCTGACGAACGGGGCCTTGGGGATCACCAGCACGTGCGTCGGGGCCTGCGGATTGATGTCCTTGAATGCCAGCACATGATCATCCTCGTGCACCTTGGTGCAGGGAATCTCGCCGCGCAGGATCTTCGCGAAGATGTTCTGATCGTCATAGGGCAGCGTGGGATCGATCGGCATGGTGGTCACTCCTTGGGGCGAGAGAGCTTTTCGGCAATGCCGGACGTGCCTTCGCGCGCATCGAGCTCGGCGAGCACGTCGGCCCAGGACAGACCCATATCGGCGAGCAGCACGAGCAAATGGAAGATCAGGTCGGCGCTTTCGCTGACGACGCCCCTGCCGTCGCCCTGGATCGCGGCGATCACGGCTTCGACGGCTTCCTCGCCGATCTTCTGGGCGATGCGCGGACGGCCGCGCGCGCTCAGTTTCGCGACATAGCTGCTGTCGGGCGATGCCTTGCGCCGCTCGGCGATGACGGCTTCGAGCCTTGCGATAATCGGGTCTGCCATATGGCCACGCTCTGCTCCGCAGCCGCGCTGGCGTCAAGCCTGCTCAGGGCCTGGGCGGGCCCTTGCGGTGGCGGCCCGCGGCCCAGCGACCGATCAGCAGCCCGGCTATGCCCATGCACAACAGCCCGATGCTGCCCGGTTCGGTAATCTCGATCCAGCTGCGGATGCCCTCGGCGCGCGTCAGGCCGTCGAGCGTGATCCGCCCGAGCGGGCTCGCTTGAAGCGGTGCAGCCAGCGCGAGACCGGGCACGATGACGGCGATGCGGCGCATGACCTTCAACCTTTCGCTCCTGCCGGGTTTCATTCCGAGACACTTCATGCCCAATGGTTAAGCAAGCGCTCTGCCAGATTGCGCAAAGCCCCGGAAAAGCGTGCGCTCGATGGTTAACGCCTCAGCGCCATGCACCGCGACTGTCAAGGCTGCCGACAATCGGCCCGTCGCAAATGCTGCAGGATCAATGTGATCGTGCGGGCAGTCCGGCCTCGGCCAGCGCGCGATGCGCATCGGCGATGGTCGCCTCGCCGAAATGGAAGATCGAGGCTGCGAGCACCGCGCTGGCATGGCCGCGGGTGACACCCTCGACCAGATGGCCGATATGGCCGACCCCGCCGCTCGCGACGACGGGAATGTCGACCTGATCGGCGATGGTGCGGATCAGATCGAGATCATAGCCATCGCGCGTGCCGTCGCGGTCCATCGAGGTGACGAGCAGCTCCCCTGCCCCCAGCCGAGTGAGCTTCAGCGCATGCTCGATCGCGTCGATGCCGGTTTCCTTGCGCCCGCCATGGGTGAAGATTTCCCAACCCTCGCCATCGGCGCGACGGCGCGCGTCGATCGAGGCAACGATGCACTGGCTGCCGAAGCGCTCGGCGATATCGGCGACGACCTCGGGTCGCGACACCGCCGCGCTGTTGACTGCGACCTTGTCGGCCCCGGCGAGCAGCAGCGCGCGCGCATCTTCGGCGCTGCGCACCCCGCCGCCGACGGTCACCGGCATGAAGCAGACCTCGGCGGTGCGGCGGACGACATCGATAATCGTGCCGCGCGCCTCGTGGCTCGCGGAAATATCGAGAAAGCAGAGCTCGTCGGCGCCGGCGGCGTCATAGGCGCGCGCCTGCTCGACCGGGTCGCCCGCATCGCGCAGATCGACGAAGTTCACGCCCTTGACCACGCGACCATTGGCGACGTCGAGACAGGGGATGACGCGAACCCGGACGCTCATCCGCGCGAGGCCATGGCGATCGCGGTGGCAAGATCGAGCCGCCCGTCATAGAGCGCGCGCCCCGTGATGACGCCTTCGATGCCATCTTCAGCATGCAGGCTGAGCAGGTGGATGTCGTCGAGCCCCTTCACACCGCCGCTGGCGATTACGGGAATATCGGTGGTGCGGGCCAGCGCGACCGTCGCGTCGATATTGCAGCCCTTGAGCAGTCCGTCGCGCCCGACATCGGTGAACAGCAGGCTCGCGACACCCGCGTCCTCGAACCGGCGCGCCATGTCGACGACCGGAACGTCCGAGACATCGGCCCAGCCGTGCGTCGCGACCATGCCGTCGCGCGCATCGACCGCGACGACGATGCCGCCTGCATAGGCCTTGGCCATGTCGCGCACGAATTCGGGATCGGTCAGCGCAGCCGTGCCAATGACGACGCGTGCGACGCCGAGGTCGAACCAGCCTTCGACCGCTGCCCGTGTGCGGATGCCGCCGCCGAGCTGGAGATAGCCGGGAAAGCTCTTGATGATCGATTCCACCGCGCTGCGGTTGACCGCCTCGCCGGCAAAGGCACCATCGAGATCGACGACATGCAGATGCTGTGCGCCCGCCTCGGCAAAGAGCTGCGCCTGGGCGGCGGGATCGTCGCCATAGACCGTCGCGCGGTCCATGTCGCCTTCGGCGAGGCGCACGACCTGACCGCCCTTCAAGTCGATCGCGGGAAAGACGATGATGCTCATGACACGGTCCAGTCAAGAAAGCGGCGGAGCAGATCGAGGCCATAGGCCTGGCTCTTTTCGGGGTGGAACTGCACGCCCAGAATGTTGTCGCGCGCGACGGCAGCGGTGACGGGACCGCCATGATCGGTAACCGCAGCGACATCGGCGGCATCGGCGGCCGCGAAATGATAGCTGTGCAGGAAATAGGCCTCGCCCGGCACGATCAGCGGCGCGCCATCGGACGGGGTGACGTCGTTCCAGCCCATATGCGGCACCTTGATCGATGGGGTCGCGTCCATCGCGCGCACCTCGCCGCCGATCCAGCCGAGCCCTGCATGCGTGCCATGCTCGAGCCCGCGCTCGGCGAGCAGCTGCATGCCCACGCAGATGCCAAGAAACGGCACCTGGTCGCCGCGCACCCTTGCCTCGAGCGCATCGATCATGCCGGGGATCGCCGATAGGCCGTTCATGCACGCGGCAAAGGCACCGACGCCGGGCAGCACGATCCGGTCGGCCGCGCGCACGAGTGCAGGATCATCGGTTACCGCGATATCGGCGGCGCCGGCGGCCTTCAGCGCGTTGTGGACACTGTGCAGATTGCCCGCGCCATAATCGATCAGCGCGACGCGATCAGCCACCCAATATGCCCTTTGTCGAAGGCACCGCGCCCTGCTTGCGCGGGTCAATCTCCACGGCGGCGCGCATCGCGCGGGCAAAACCCTTGTAGATGCTCTCGCAGATATGGTGGTTGTTAGCGCCGTAGAGCAGCTCGATGTGGAGCGTGAGGCCAGCGGTCTGCGCGATCGAGTGGAACCAGTGCTCGAACAGCTCGGTGTCCATCTCGCCCAGGCGCGGCTGGCTGAAGCCGGCCTTCCACACGAGGAAGGGACGCCCCGATATGTCGACGGCGACGCGGCTCAGCGTCTCGTCCATCGGCGAATAGGCATGGCCATAGCGCACGATCCCACCCTTGTCGGCCAGCGCCTGGGTCAGCGCCTGGCCGATGGCGAGCGCGCAATCCTCGGTCGTGTGGTGCTGGTCGACATGCAGGTCGCCCTTGATCCGGCAGGTCAGGTCGATCAGCGAATGGCGCGAAAACTGCTCGACCATATGGTCGAGAAAACCGATGCCGGTCGAAACATCGAACTGGCCTGTCCCGTCGAGGTTCAGCTCGACGAAAATGTCGGTTTCATGGGTCTTGCGTTCTATCCGGGCGGTGCGCATGCTGCGCCCTATAATCAGCTTGCAGACTCGCGCAACAATTTTGCCGCTGGTCGCCGGATGATGTCGCGCGGGCATTAGCGCCTTGACCCTGAACGAATGTCAGTCCAACAAAATGGGCATGAGTGACGATGCGCCCGACAGCCTGATTCCCTATGACGAGATCGTCCAGGAAGCCTTGCGTGCGGTCGTCGGCCGCGTGCTGGGCGAGGTCGAATCGAACGGACTGCCGGGCAATCACCATTTCTACATCACCTTCAAGACGCGCTCGCCGGGCGTGGACATTCCCCGCCATCTGGTCGAGCGCTTCCCGGACGAGATGACGATCGTCCTGCAGCAGAAATTCTGGGACCTGAAGGTCGAGAAGACCGGATTTTCGGTGGGGCTGAGCTTCAACCGGGTGCCTGCGCACCTGTTCATTCCGTTCAGTGCGATCACCGCATTTGTCGACCCGGCGGTCGATTTCGGCCTGCAATTCCAGGTTTCGGGCGATACACCTCCGCCCGAGCCGCACGAAGCGGCCGAAAACGATCATCCCGGCGGCGATGGCGACGGCTCCAACGTCGTCAGCGTGGATTTCGGCAAGCGCAAATAGCGGCTTGAGGGCCGCCTTTTACGGATTGGGCCTTTGACAGACATCGATACCCGCATCGAAAGCGACTCGCTCGGCGAGATCGCGGTTCCCGCCCATTGCTATTGGGGCGCGCAAACGCAGCGCAGCCTCGAGAACTTCCCCTTCGCGCCGCACGAGCGCATGCCGATCGGCATCGTCCATGGGCTGGCGGTGGTCAAGCAGGCGGCGGCGCGCGTGAACCGCAACCATGGCCTGCCTGCGGACATAGCCGACGCGATCGAAGTCGCGGCGGCGGAGGTGGTTTCCGGCGCGCTCGATGACCAGTTCCCGCTCACCATCTGGCAGACCGGCAGCGGCACGCAGAGCAACATGAACGTCAACGAGGTGATCGCGGGCCGCGCGAACGAGCTGCTAACGGGCCAGCGCGGCGGCAAGGCCCCGGTGCATCCCAACGATCATGTCAACAAGAGCCAGTCGTCGAACGACGCCTTCCCCACCGCCATCCATATCGCCGCCAGCCTGGCCGTGCAGGCCCGGCTGCGCCCCGCGCTCGACCGGCTGACAGAAGCGCTGGCGGACAAGGCGGCAGCCTGGGACCATATCGTCAAGATCGGTCGCACGCACCTGCAGGATGCGACCCCGCTGACCCTGGGCCAGGAATTTTCAGGCTATGCCAACCAGCTCTATCGCTGCGGACGACGGATCGAACCGGCGGTGGTCGCGGGCACCTATCGCCTCGCCATCGGCGGGACGGCAGTGGGTACCGGTCTCAACGCGCCCAAGGGCTTCGCGCAGGAGATGTGCGAGGCGATCGCCGAGATCACCGGCCATCCCTTCCACCCGGCGGAGAACAGTTTCGAGGCGCTGGCGAGCAACGATCCGCTGGTGCACCTTTCGGGCACGCTCAACACGCTGGCGGTGGCGCTGACCAAGATAGCCAACGACATCCGCCTTCTCGGCTCGGGCCCACGCTCGGGTCTGGGCGAGCTGGAGTTGCCCGCGAACGAGCCGGGCAGCTCGATCATGCCGGGCAAGGTCAACCCGACCCAGTGCGAGATGCTGACCATGGTCGCAGCGCAGGTGATGGGCAATCACCAGGCGATCACCATCGGCGGGCTGCAGGGCCATATGGAACTCAACGTGTTCAAGCCGCTGATCGGGGCGAACGTTCTGCGCTCGGTCGATCTGCTGGCGACAGGGATGGAGGGCTTCGCCGAGCGTTGCGTCGACGGGATGAAGGCCAATGAAACGCGGATCGCCGAGCTGGTCGATCGCTCGCTGATGCTGGTCACCGCGCTCGCCCCGGTCATCGGCTATGACCATGCCGCCAAGATCGCCAAGCACGCGCACGAGCATGGGCTCACGCTCAAGCAGGCAGGGCTGGCGCTGGGCCTGGTCGACGAAGCCACGTTCGATGCGCATGTCCGCCCGCAGGACATGATCGGTCGCTGACACCGTGCGGGAACGCTCCCACAGCGGTAGGCGTTTGAGGTCGAAGCCCAAATCAGCTATGGATGTGCCATGACCAGCCCCGTGAACGACAGCCCGTCCGCCCCCGTCACGCCCGCCAGCACCACGCCGGTGGTGAACGCACCGGCTCCGGTGGATGGGACCGGCGTCACCGCCGCGCCCCCCGCGGGTCGCCCGCACTGGACGGTGGGCGCATGGAACGGCGCGAGTCGGTTGATCACGACGGCTGCCAATGATGAAATGGTCCGCAACATGATCGGTGCCAGGGCACGGAGCCAGATCGCGGCGACAGTGTTTGGTGGTACGGTCATGGGGGCGATTGCCGCGCGCATCGCCACGCGTTCGGTCCCGGGTGCGCTGCTGGTCGGCGGTGCGCTCCTCGCCAAGGCGGTCTACGACCAGCGCAAGCAAAAGGGCAAGCCGCCCCAGGCTTGATCCGCGGCCCGTAACGCACAAATTGGTTGACCTTTGGCGGAGGCTTTGGCCATGAGCCGCCATGGTCATACCCGTCGTTCAAGCGCCCCTGGCCCGTCGTGGCCTGCTGTTCATTCTCTCTTCGCCCTCCGGGGCGGGAAAATCGACCATCGCCAGGATGCTGCTCGAGGCAGACGACCAGATCGCCCTGTCGGTTTCGGTGACCACGCGTCCGCCCCGCCCCGGCGAGGTCGACGGCAAGGATTATCACTTCATCGACGAAGCCGAATTCCACCGGCTGGTCGAGGACAATGCGCTGCTCGAATGGGCCAAGGTGTTCGGCCATTATTACGGCACGCCCAAGGCGCAGGTGAAGCAGGGTCTGCGCGAAGGGCAGGATTTCCTCTTCGACATCGATTGGCAGGGCACGCAGCAGCTTTACCAGCGCGCCGAGGGCGATGTCGTCCGCGTGTTCATCCTTCCTCCCTCGCTGGAAGAGTTGCACCGGCGGCTGCGCAGCCGCAACACCGACAGCGAAGAGGTGATCGCCGGGCGCATGGCGCGGGCGCAGGACGAGATCAGCCATTGGGACGGCTATGATTTCGTCGTCATCAACGACAATGTCGAGAACTGCTTCGAGAAGGTTCGCCAGATCCTCAATTCGGAAAGGATGCGCCGCGCGCGCCAGACCGGGCTGATCGATTATGTCCGCGACCTGATGAACAAGCCGGCCCCCTGACGCGCCTCACATCACCCGGTCGAGAAGCTTCTTGCCGGATTTGAGCGGGTTCCTGCGGAAATTGGCTTCCTCGCGCCCAATATAGGTGAAGATACCCGACATCGCCTGATCGGTGACGCTGTCGATCAGCCCGTCGCGGCTGAGGTCCACGCCCGCGAGCGCGCCGAGTACACCGCCGGTGCCACCCTTGCCCAGGCTATCCAGCTGCTTGAAGGCGCCGGTACGGCCCAGCGCGCTGCTGACCAGCGGCCGCATCTTCTGCCGCAACACCTCGCCCGAGGTGCGGCGCAGATATTCCGTGCCTGCGGTATCGCCCCCCGCGACGATGCCGACGCCATCGGTCAGCGTCATCGAATCGATCGCCGAGCGGAACACCGGTTTGGCCTCTTGCGCGGCGAGGCCAGCGGCATCGTTCAATGACTTGACCAGATTGTTGGTGATCCCCGCCCGGTCAGTCAGCCGCAGCAGCTTGGTCGCCTTTTGCAGCGGACCGGGCAGCAGGATGCGCACCGCCTGGTCGGCATAGAAGGCACCCGGTCGTCCGAGTTGATCGAGTGCGCTGTCCGAGGCATTGCCGAGCAGGCCCTTCATCGACCCGCCCAGCGATGGCGCACTCTTGCGGCTCTGCGCGTGCGCCGGCGCGACAAGCGCCACTGTCGCCACGCTCAATGAAATGGCCAGGGCCAGCTTGCTCAACGCCATTTCGCATCTCCCCATCGCTTCCGACAGGCAGTGTGCATGAAAGCGGTGCGCGCGGCCAGTGCGCGCACCGCGATTTTACGTCCGAACCCGACCGATCAATGGCCTTCGGGGTCGTAGCCGCCCTGCGGGACCGAGGCGTTGACGATGCCGCCATCGACCGGGATGGTCGTGCCGATGACATAATCGCCCGCACGGCTGGCGAGGAAGATCACCGCGCCCGAAATGTCCTGCCAGTCGCCGACGCGCTTGTTTGGGATGCCGCTGGCCACCTTGTCGCCATAGTCGCGCGCAGCCTTGTTCATGTCCGAGGGGAAGGCGCCCGGGCCGATGCCGGTGACATAGATATGGTCGCGCAGCAGGCGGACCGCCATGCGCTTGGTCAGCTGGATCAGCGCCGCCTTGCTCGCCTGATAGCTGTACGTCTCCCACGGGTTGATGCGCATGCCGTCGACCGAGGAGATGTTGATCACCTTGGCCGGGGTTTCGGCGGTCGCGCCCGCCTTCAGCAGGCCATGCAACGCCTGGGTCAGGAAGAAGGGCGACTTGACGTTGAGGTCCATCACCTTGTCCCAGCCGATTTCGGGGAAGTCCTCGAACTCCGCGCCCCATGCGGCGCCGGCATTGTTGACGAGAATGTCGAGCCGGCTTTCGTGCTCGGCCAGCTGCGCGGCGAGCTGCCGCGCGCCTTCGACGCTCGAGACGTCGCAGGGCAGCGAAATGCAGTTCGGACCCAGTTCCTCGGCTGTCGCGTCGCAGGCGGCAGCCTTGCGCGCCGAGATATAGACCTTAGCGCCCGCGGCGATCAGCCCCTGCGCGATCATCTTGCCGATGCCGCGCGATCCACCGGTGACCAGGGCGACCTTGCCCTTGACCGAAAACAAATTCTCGATGCTCATGTTCATTTCTCCGAACGCAAGGCTTCCCTTGCAATGATGGTGCGCTGGATCTCGCTGGTGCCCTCGTAGATGCGGAACAGCCGGACGTCGCGGTAGAAGCGTTCGACGCCGTAATCGGCGATATAGCCAGCGCCGCCGAAGATCTGCACCGCGCGGTCGGCGACGCGGCCGACCATTTCGGACGCGATCAGCTTGGCGCAGGCGCAATCCTCGGTGATCCGCTCGCCACGATCCTTGGCCTGGGCGGTCTGCAGCACCAGCGCCTTGGCCGCCTTGCACTCGGCCACCGAGTCGGCGATCATCGCCTGGATCAGCTGGAACTCGGCGATCGGCTTGCCGAACTGCTGGCGCTCCCTGGCATAGGCGATGCTGTCGGCGATCAGCCGCTCCGCCGCGCCGACACAGACCGCCGAAATGTGCAGCCGCCCGCGATCGAGCACGCGCATCGCGACCTTGAAGCCATCGCCCTCCGCGCCCAGCCGGTTCTCGACCGGAACGCGGACATTGTCGAAATTGACGTCGCAGACATGCGCGCCCTGCTGGCCCATCTTGCGCTCGGGCTTGCCGACCGACAGGCCCGGTAGATCGCGCGGGACGAGGAAGGCGGTGACGCCCTTGGGGCCGGGCCCGCCTGTGCGCGCCATCACCGTGAACAGGTCAGCCTTGTCGGCATTGGTGATATAGCGCTTGGAGCCATTGAGCACATAGGCATCGCCGTCGAGCTCGGCGCGGGTCTTTACCGATCCGCTGTCCGATCCGACATCGGGCTCGGTCAGCGCGAACGAGGTGATGATCGCACCGCTGGCGATCAGCGGCAGGTACTTGGCCTTTTGCGCCTCGTTGCCGTCCATCACCAGCCCCTGGCTGCCGATCCCGACATTGGTGCCGAAGGTCGATCGCATCGCGGGCGACGTCCTTCCGAGCTCGAAGGCGATGCGGACCTCCTCCTCCATGTTGAGGCCGAGACCGCCATAATCCTCGCTGATCGACAGGCCGAACAGCCCCAGATCGCGCATGTCCTGGACGAGATCGTCGGGAATCTCGTCGGTCTCGGATACCTGCGCCTCGAGCGGCCGCAGCCGTTCGGCAACGAACCGGCGGACGCCTTCGAGCAGCGCGTCGAAAATTTCGGGATCGAGTGCCATTCTAAATGCTCCCTGAAAGTCTCTCCCCTCCCGCTTGCGGGAGGGGCAGGTTCAGCTTGCTGAACCGGGGTGGGCC
>NZ_QKVT01000001.1:678562-704747 GCF_003426715.1 Blastomonas sp. UPD001 | reverse complement strand
AGGGGAGAGGCGGGATCAATACCCAAAGATCTCGGCGACGCGGCCTGCGTGGAAGTTCGCATCGCCCATGAACTCGTTGAGCGCCCGATCGCGCTTCATGTAGAAGCCGATGTCGTACTCGTCGGTCATGCCGATGCCGCCGTGCATCTGCACGCCCTCGCGCACCGCCAGATTGGCGCTGCGCCCGGCCTTGGCCTTGGCAACCGAAACGAAGATGTCGGCGCTGTCCTGGCCCTCGTCGAGCAGCTGCTGCGCCTTGAGCACGGCGGCGCGCGCGATTTCCATCTCGCTGTACAGATGCGCTGCGCGATGCTGGAGCGCCTGGAATTCGCCGATCAGACGGCCGAACTGCTTGCGCTGCTTGAGATAATCGACGGTCATGTCCATCGCGCCCGAGCCGACGCCGACCAGCTCGGCGGCAGAGCCCGCACGACCCGCCTTGAGCAGCGCCGAGAGCACCTGCCAGCCATTGTCGACATCGCCGATCACCGCATCGCCATCGACCTCGACACCGTCGAGCGTGACATGCGCGGCCATCGAGCTGTCGACCAGCCGGGTGTTGTCGATCGCCATGTTGGCGGCGTCCTTGTCGACCACGAACAGCGTGATCCCGTCGGTCTCGCCTGGCGCGCCAGCAGTGCGCGCGGCGACGATCAGCGCATCGGCGCTCGCGCCCTGGACCACGAACTGCTTCTTGCCGCTGAGCTTGAAGCCGTTGCCCGATTTTTCCGCCTTGGTCGCGATCTGCGCCGGGCGGTGCTTGGCATGCTCGTCGATCGCCAGCGCCAGCACGGTCTCGCCCGCGAGGATGCCGGGGAAGAACTTGTCCTTGAGATGCTGGCCGCCATGGTTCAGCGCCGACACGCCCGCCACTGCCGTGGTCAGGAACGGCGAAGGCGAAAGATTGCGGCCGATCTCTTCCAGCACCACGCCCGCCTCGACATGGCCGAGGCCCAGGCCGCCATCGTCTTCGCCGATCAGGATGCCGGTAAAGCCCATCTCGCCGAACTGCTTCCACAGCGCGTGGCGGAAACCGTCCTTGCAGCCCTCGTCGCGCAGCTTGCGCATATGGCTGACCGGGGCTTCGGTCTTGAGAAATTCGCGCGCGCTGTCGCGCAGCATGGCTTGGTCTTCGTTGAGGAACATGGGCATTTTAGATCTCCCTCTCCCCTTCAGGGGAGAGGGCCGGGGAGAGGGGAACGAAGCCCTGCCCGGCCCTTTGAATGATGAGAAAAACGAGAGGGTTGCCCCCTCTCCCAACCCTCTCCCCTCAAGAGGAGAGGGCCATAATGGCTCAAGCGCCCGGCAGGTCGAGGATGCGCTTGGAGATGACGTTGAGCATCACCTCGCTGGTGCCGCCCTCGATGCTGTTCGCCTTGGTGCGCAGCCAGTTGCGCGCCTTGGCACCGCCCTTCGAGGCTTCGCTTTCCCATTCGAGCGCGTCCGAGCCATTGCCCGCCATCACCAGCTCATGGCGCCGCTTGTTGAGCTCGGTCCCGGCATATTTCATCATGTTGGGCTGGGCGGGGTGGCCCTTGCCCGCCTTCATCTCGTCGCCGAAGCGCTCGGCCATCGCCTTGAACGCCAGCGCATCGACATCGAACTGCGCGAGTTCGGCGCGCAGGATGCCGTCGTCGAGCTGGCCAAGGCCATTGGTGCCGATCGAGTTCTTGAGCTGGGCGCCGAGCGAGGGTGCGCCATCGCCCAGGCCGCCGCCCGAGATCATCTCGCGCTCATGTCCGAGCAGATACTTGGCGACGTCCCAGCCGCGGTTGAGTTCGCCGACGATCTGATGCTTGGGCACCACGACATTGTCGAAGAACGTCTCGCAGAAGGGCGAATTGCCGCTGATCAGCTTGATCGGCTTGGTGGTGACGCCGGGCGTCTCCATGTCGAACAGCAGGAACGAGATGCCCTGATACTTGTTCGTCTTGTCGGTGCGGACCAGGCAGAAGATCCAGTCGCACTTGTCGGCATAGCTGGTCCAGATCTTCTGGCCGTTAACCACCCAGTGGTCGCCCTTGTCCTCGCCATAGGTCTGCAGGGACACGAGGTCCGATCCCGAACCCGGCTCCGAATAGCCCTGGCACCAGCGGATTTCGCCGCGCGCGATCTGGTTCAGATAATGCACCTTCTGCTCTTCCGTGCCGAAGTGCAGCAAAGCGGGGCCAAGCATCCAGATGCCGAAGCTCGACAGCGGCGGACGGGCGCCGATCCGGGCCATCTCCTGGCGCAGGATCTTGGTTTCGGCCGCGGACAGGCCGGCACCGCCATACGGCTTGGGCCAGTCGGGCACGGTATAGCCCTTGGCGACGCAGCGTTCGAGCCACAGCTTCTGCGCCTCGTTCTTGAACTGCCAGTTGCGTCCACCCCAGCACACGTCGTCATCGCCGCGCACCGGCTCGCGCATCTCGGCGGGGCAATTTTCCTCCAGCCATGCGCGCACTTCTGTCCTGAACTGATCGAGATCGCTCATCGTCATCCTCTCTGCGCCTGAATTCGTTTCGGGTCCCAACGGGCTCTGGCCGGGAAGCTTTTCCTGCGGCCAAAACCGTCCGTCGCGGGCCAGTCTATGGTGGACGCAAGGCGGCTGCAAGCCTGTTGAATCCTAGGCCGGATGCCGTAACGTCACCCTCACGGCAGTTGACGTTTACGGTAGCTGCCATATGGTATCGGCCCAAGGGACACGGACAGGAGAGAATCAATGCAGCGGGCCCTGCAGGCCATCGCATCGCGGGTGCATCGGCGCCGTGCGACCGGGCTGCACCCTGGGACGTGCGCGCGCGCCGCATGACTGCCCCAGCCGCCCCTCCCCTGCCCGTAAGGGCGCAGAAGGTGTCGATGGGCACCAAGCTCGCCTTCGGATTCGGTTCGGTCGCTTATGGCATCAAGGACAACGGCTTTGCCGTCTTCCTGCTGATCTATTTCAACCAGGTCATCGGCATGCCGGCAGAGCAGGTCGGGCTCGCCGTCGCGCTGGCGCTGGTCGCTGATGCATTCTTCGATCCGTTTGTCGGCCACCGCTCGGATGCCACGCGCAGCCGCTGGGGTCGCCGCCACCCCTGGCTCTACGGCGCGGCGCTGCCGATCGCATTGTCGTGGCTGCTGCTGTGGAACCCGCCCGAATGGAGCAACGGCGCGCTGTTCTTCTACCTCATCGCCGTGGCGATGGCGGTGCGCTTTTCCTTCTCGGCCTATGAGGTCCCTGCACTCGCCATGCTGCCCGAGATGACGCGCGACTATCACGAACGCACCGAGGTGCTGCGCTACCGCTTCCTGTTCGGCTGGCTCGGCGGGCTGGTCATGCTCTATGCCGCCTATGCGCTGCTGCTCGTGCCCGAGCCCGGCTATGACAATGGCGTGCTCAACCCCAATGGCTATCATCGCTATGCGCTGGTCGGCTCGGTGGTGATGATCGTGTCAGTCGTGGTCTCGGCGCTGGGCACGCACCGTCTGCTCGCGCACCCCAATACCGATGCGCCCGCTTTCCCTTCGCACGGCCTCAGGGACTTTATCGCCGCGTTGCGCTTCAAGCCGTTCCAGCTGCTGCTCGCCGCCGGGGTTTGCGCCTTTGCCAATCAGGGGCTGTTCTTCGCGCTGACCAACTATCTGATGCTGTATGTCTGGGAGTTCGAACAGAGCGTCTTCAACATCTACCCGTTCGTGCTGTTCCTGGGGGTCGCGCTCGCGTTCTTCATCGTGGGGCCCGCCTCGCGCCGCCTCGAAAAGCCGCGCACCGCGGCCATCGCGTCGCTGCTGTCGCTGATGTTCGCGACCGCGCCCTATTGGCTGCGGCTGGCAGGGTTGTTCCCAGCGACGGGCAGCGGCACGACGACCCTGGTCATCCTGTCGCTGATCGCGCTGTCGGTCACCTTCGGCATCTGCTCGATGATGATGATCAGCTCGATGATCGCTGATGTCACTGACGCCAGCGAGGCCGAGACCGGCAAGCGCACCGAGGGCATCTTCTTCGCCGGATTCTTCTTCATGCAGAAATGCATCGGCGGGCTTGGCATCCTCGCCTCCGCGCTGATCCTCGCCATAGCGGGATTCCCCGACAATGCCGAACCGGGCAAGGTCGCGCCGGACGTGATCGACCGCCTCGCCCTTACCTTTGCCATCGCCACGACGGTGATCGGCCTGGCCTGTGCCTGGCTGTTCAGCCGCTTTCCCCTGGGCCGTGCCGATCATGAGGCGCGTCTGGCCCAGATCGCCCAACCCTGATGAGTTTCACGAAAGGAAGATGAGCCATGGATTTTGACCTTACCGAGCGCCAGGCCTATTGGCGCGACCGCGTCCGCAGCCATATTGAGGCGCATGTCCGCCCGCGCGTGAAGGACTATTACGCGCAACAGGCCGAGGGCGGGCGCTGGAAGGTGCTGCAGGTCATCGAGGATGAGAAGGCCAAGGCCAAGGCCGCAGGCATTTGGAACCTGTTCATGCCACCGTCGAACCCCAATCTGCCGCATGTTGATGACAGCTTCGAATTCGACGGCCCCGGTCTCACCAATCTTGAATATGCGCTGTGCGCCGAGGAAATGGGCCGCGTCGAGATGGCGAGCGAGATCTTCAACTGCTCCGCGCCCGATACCGGCAACATGGAGGTGCTGCACCGATATGGCACCGCCGCGCACAAGGAGCAGTGGCTGAAACCGCTGATGAACGGCGAGATCCGTTCGGCCTTCCTGATGACCGAGCCGCAGGTCGCCTCGTCGGATGCGACCAATATCGAGACCTCGATCCGCCGCGAGGGCGACGAATATGTCATCAACGGCCGCAAATGGTGGTCGTCCGGAGCCGGCGATCCGCGCTGCAAGATCGCGATCGTCATGGGGAAGACCGATTTCGAGGCCAAGCGCCACGCGCAGCAGTCGATGGTGCTGATGCCGCTCGACGCGCCCGGCGTGAACATCCTGCGCCACCTGCCGGTCTTCGGCTATGATGATGCGCCGCACGGCCATATGGAGATCGAGCTCAAGGACGTGCGCATCCCGGCGAGCAACATGCTGCTCGGCGAGGGCCGCGGCTTCGAGATCGCGCAGGGCCGCCTTGGCCCGGGCCGCATCCATCACTGCATGCGCACCATCGGCGTGGCGGAAGAGGCGCTGGCCAAGATGGTCCGCCGCCTCCAGTCGCGCGTCGCTTTCGGCAAGCGGATTTCGGAGCATTCGATCTGGGAACAGCGCATCGCCGAAGCCCGCATCGATATCGAGATGACGCGTCTGCTCTGCCTCAAGGCCGCGGACATGATGGACAAGGTCGGCAACAAATACGCCAAGGCCGAAATCGCGATGATCAAGGTCGCAGCCCCCCGGATCGCGCTCAAGGTGATCGACGATGCGATCCAGGCGCATGGCGGCGCCGGCGTCAGCGAGGATTTCGGTCTCGCCAAGGCCTATGCGCACATGCGCACGCTGCGCCTCGCCGACGGTCCGGACGAGGTGCACAACCGCACCATCGCCCGGCTCGAAATGGGCAAGCACGGCGCGAACGATACCGAGGGCGGCTTCAGCTCGGGTGATCTCGGCGTCGCGCGGTGACGGAAATGTCCTCTCCCCCATGGGGGAGAGGAAACGGAGCCTTGCGGGCTGGCCCGCCAGGCGCAGTTGGAGAGGGGTTGCAACGCCGATGCTATCCCGCCGCCTCTCTCCAAGTCCGGCTAGGGCTCGGCTGTGCCGGACCAAGCCTTCCTGTCCTCTCCCCTCAAGGGGCGAGGAGTATTGGAGAGACCCATGAAAGCTGCCATCTGTTTCGAACCGGGCAAGCCGCTCGAGATCCGCGACGTCACGATCGACAAGCCCGGCCCGCGCGAGGTGCTGATCCGCACCGCCGCCACCGGCGTGTGCCGATCGGACCTGCATTTCGTCGATGGCAGCTATCCCGCCCCCCTGCCCTTTGTCCCCGGCCATGAGGCGGCGGGCGTCGTCGAGGCTGTAGGCGATGGCGTGACCACGGTGAAGCCCGGCGATGCGGTGGTCACGTGCCTCAGCGCCTATTGCGGCCATTGCGAATTCTGCGTGACCGGGCGCATGGCACTGTGCACTGGGCAGGACACCAAGCGGGGGCCGCACCAATCCCCGCGGCTCAGCATGGATGGCGCGCCGGTCAACCAGCTGCTCAACCTGTCGGCCTATGCCGAACAGATGCTGGTGCACGAACATGCCTGTGTCGCGATCAACCCCGACATGCCGCTCGACCGGGCCTGCGTGATTGGTTGCGCGGTGACGACGGGCGCGGGTGCGGTGTTCAATGCAGCGGACGTGACCCCGGGCGAGACGGTCGCGATCGTCGGCTGCGGCGGCGTGGGGCTCGCAGCGGTCAACGCGGCGAAGATCGCGGGCGCGGGCCGCATCATTGCGATCGACCCCGTGGCCGACAAGCGCGCGCTCGCCGAAAAGCTCGGCGCGACCGACTGTATCGATGCCAGCGCCGACGGCGCGGCCGAGCAGGTGATCGAGCTGACCAAGGGCGGCGTGCACCATGCGATCGAGGCGGTGGGGCGTCCGGCTTCCGCCAATATGGCGGTGAAAGTGCTGCGGCGGGGCGGAACCGCGACGATCCTGGGCATGATGCCGTTGGCCGAAAAGGTAGGCCTTAGCGCGATGGAGCTGCTGCAGGGCAAGAAGCTGCAGGGCTCGCTGATGGGCAACAACCGTTTTCCGGTTGAAATTCCACGCCTTGTCGAGTTCTACATGCGCGGAATGCTTGACCTCGACACGATCATTGCCGAACGATTGCCGCTGGGACGCATCAACGAGGCATTCGACGCGCTCAGAGTCGGTGATTCTGCGCGATCGGTGATCGTCTATAATTGAACCGGGTGGGGATTTTCTGGAATGGAACAGATCGACGCACAGGCGACGATGACCGGCACGATGGACGTGCCCGAGCAGGACAGGCTGGACGAGGCGAGCCTGACCCGCTGGTTCGAGGCGAATGTCGAGGGCTTCGAAGGCCCGCTCACCCTCTCCAAGTTCAAGGGCGGCCAGTCGAACCCGACCTACAAGGTGACCACGCCGAAAGCGGCCTATGTGCTGCGGCGCAAGCCCTTCGGCCCGCTGCTGCCCTCGGCGCATGCGGTGGACCGCGAGTATCGCGTCCAGGCTGCGCTCTACGATCAGGGCTTCCCCGTCTCGCGCCAGTTCGGCCTGTGCGAGGATGACTCGGTCATCGGATCGATGTTCTACGTCATGGCGTTCACCGATGGCGCCAGCTATTGGGACGGCACGCTGCCGGGCAAGACCCCCGAACAGCGCACCGCGATCTATAACGCGATGATCGACACGCTGGCGCATCTGCACAGCTTCGATCCCGCCGCGATCGGGCTGGAGGACTACGGCAAGCCCGGCAATTACTGCGCGCGCCAGATCTCACGCTGGACCAAGCAGTACCGGTTGTCCGAGACCGAGACGATTCCGGAGATGGATAAGCTCATCGAGTGGCTGGAAAAGACCGTGCCCGAACAGCGCGGCTTCGGCATCGCGCATGGCGATTTCCGCATCGACAACATGATCTTCGCGCACGACGAGCCGCGCGTCATCGCGCTGCTCGACTGGGAGCTTTCGACCCTGGGCGATCCGATCGCGGACCTGAGCTATTTCCTGATGAGCTGGGTCCAGCCCGCCGAGGGCCGCAATGGCCTGCTCGGCGTTGACGTCAAGGCGCTGGGCATCCCGACGCTGGAAGAGGCGCTCGCGCGCTATGTCGAAAAGGCCGGCTTGGACGAGGTGCCCGACATGGACTGGTATCTCGCCTATAACCAGTTCCGCATCGCCGCGATCCTGCAGGGGATCAAGAAGCGCGTGATCGACGGCACCGCCTCGAGCGCGCAGGCCGCGCAGATGGCGCAGCGCGTGATCCCGCTTGCCCAGGCAGCGTGGGAATATGCCAAGAAGGCCGGCGCGCAATGAGCAACGGCAGCTTCGACCTGACCGGCCGCGTGGCGATCGTCACCGGTTCGTCGCGCGGAATCGGCGCGGCGATCGCGCGCAAACTGGCCGCGCATGGCGCCAAGGTGGCGATCTCGAGCCGCAATCAGGACGCCTGCGATACCGTCGCCGCCGAGCTCAACGCGCAATATGGCGCAGGCACCGCAATCGCGGTCGCGGCGAGCATCTCGCGCAAGGACGACCTGCAGAACCTGGTCGACCGCACCCGCGCGGAACTGGGGCCGATCGACGTCCTGGTCTGCAATGCCGCCAGCAACCCCTATTACGGTCCGATGGCGGGCATCAGCGACGACCAGTTCCGCAAGATCATGGACAACAACATCCTGTCCAACCACTGGCTGATCCAGATGGCGCTGCCCGACATGCGCGCCGTCGGCAAGGGATCGGTGATCATCGTCTCGTCGATCGGCGGGATGCAGGGATCGGGCAGCATCGGCGTCTACAATATCAGCAAGGCGGCGGACTTCCAGCTGGCACGCAACCTGGCCTATGAGCTGGGGCCCGAAGCGATCCGCGTGAATTGCATCGCGCCGGGGCTGATCCAGACCGACATGGCGCGCGCGCTGTGGGAGGACGAGAAGGTCATGGGCTATGTCCGCCGGATCACCCCGCTGCGCCGCATCGGCCAGCCCGACGAAATTGCAGGCGCAGCGGTGTTTCTGGCATCGGATGCATCGACCTATATCACCGGCCAGTCGATCGTGATTGATGGCGGCACAACCATAGCAGCGGCGCTCTAGGCCCCGCGCACGAGGAGAGGACATTCCATGGATCTGCAAGGCAAGGTTGCAATCGTTACCGGCGCGGGCAGCGGCATAGGCCGTGCAAGTTCGCTGCTGTTCGCCAAGCACGGCGCGAAGGTCATCGCCACCGACATTACCGGCAAGCAGGACGACACAGCGGCGCAGAACCCCGATGCCATCACCGCCGTCCAGGCCGATGCCAGCAGCGAGGCCGATGTCCAGATGCTCGTCGCCAAGGCGATCGAGCTGCACGGGCGGCTCGACGTGTTCTTTGCCAATGCGGGCGTTTCGGGCGGGTTCGAGGGCATTTTCGACCAGACCGTCGAGGAATGGGAGCGCATCCTGAAGATCAACCTGATCGGCCCGTTCCTCGCGATCAAGCATGCGGGCAAGGTGATGGCCGATAGCGGAAACGGCGGGTCGATCATCTGCACCGCCTCGGTCGCGGGGCTTCGCTCGGGCGCGGGCGGTCCGGCCTATACCGCGAGCAAGGCGGGCGTGATCAACCTGGTGCGCATCGGCGCACAGCAGCTCACCGGCAGCAACGTGCGCTGCAACGCCATCTGCCCCGGGCTGATCGAGACCGGCATGACCGAGATCATCTATACCAAGGCGCGCGAAAAGGGCTTCGAGGACAAGATCGGCCAGCTCAATCCGATGCAGCGCGGCGGCGTGCCGAACGAGATTGCCGAGGCGGCCTTGTTCCTGGCGTCGGATCGTTCGAGCTATGTCAACGGCCACGCGCTCGTCGTCGATGGCGGGCTCACCAGTTCGCACCCCTATGCGCGGCAGCGCTTCGGCCAGACGGCCACCTGATCCTCGTCCTCCCTGGAGAAATGAAAGTTACCTGATGACTCTCTCTGTGTCCGATCCGGCCGACCTTGGCTTCAACCAGACGCTGCTCGAGCGCATTCCTGCCCATATCCAGTCGAAATATCTCGAACCCGGTCGCCTCCCCCATGCCGCCCTGCTGATCGGACGCGGGCACGAGCTGGCGCACCTCTCGCTGCAGGGCAATGCCCGCGAAGGACAACCGCTCCGGGAGGATGCGATCTTCCGCATCGCCAGCATGACCAAGCCGATCACCTCGGTCGCGTTCATGCAGCTGGTCGAGGAAGGCCGCATCGCCTTGTCCGATCCGGTGCACCGCATCATCCCCGAATGGAAGGACCTCGGCGTGTTCGTCTCGGGCGGCGGCGCACAGCCCTTCGTCACGCGGCCGACCGCGCAGCCGATGCGGATGATCGACCTGCTGCGACACACCTCGGGCCTGACCTATGGCTTCCAGGAGCGCACGCCGATCGACGCCGCCTATCGCGCGCGCAAGCTCGAGGCCTTTGCCGGGCCCGATCTCGAGGAGTTCATCAAGATCCTCGCACAGATACCGCTGCAGTTCGACCCCGGTACCGCGTGGAACTATTCGATCTCGACCGACATCCTCGGCGCGATCCTGCAGCGGATGGACGACAAGCCGCTCGACGAGGTGATCGCCGACCGCATCACGAAGCCGCTCGGCATGGTCGACACGCATTTCCAGATCCCGGAAGACAAGCTCGACCGCGTGCCCGATTGCTATGTCTTCCACCCGACCGAGAAGATGAAGCTCTACGATCCCGGCGCGACCACCGCCTGGGGCCGCAAGCCCAGCCAGCTTTCGGGCGGCGGCGGCATGGCCTCGACCCTGTCGGACTATCACCGGTTCTGCCGCATGCTTCTCAACGGTGGCAGGCTCGATGGCGCGCGCATCCTCGGCCGCAAGACGCTCGACCTGATGGTCGCGAACCACCTGCCGGGCGGCGGCGACCTCACCCAGCACAGCAAGGCGCTGTTCAGCGAGGCAGAAAATGCCGGCGCGGGCTTCGGCCTCGGCTTTGCCACCACCATCGACAATGCCGCGACCGGCGTCGCGGGATCGAATGGCGATTTCTACTGGGGCGGCATGTTCTCGACCGCCTTTTTCGTCGACCCGGCAGAGGATGTGATCATGATCTTCATGACACAGCTGATGCCGTCCAGCACCTACCCGATCCGGCGCGAGATCAAGTCGATGCTCTACGCCGCGGTCGAATAGACACAAGGAACCCGATCCATGACCGATTCGCCGATTTCCACCGCCAAACATGGCGACATTCTCGTCGTCACCTCGGACAGCCCGCCGGTCAACGCGCTGGGCGCGGCCGTGCGCATCGGCCTCGACAAGGCCTTCGATGAAGCCGCCAGCGACGACAGCATCAAGGCCGTGGTGCTGATCTGCGCCGGGCAGACCTTCTTTGCCGGGGCCGACATTACCGAATTCGGCAAGCCGCCAGTCGAGCCGATGCTGCCTGCGGTCATCGCCAAGATGGAAGCGCTCGACAAGCCGGTGGTCGCCGCGATCCACGGCACCGCGCTTGGCGGCGGCCTCGAGACCGCCCTGTGCGCGCATTATCGCGTCGCCGTTCCCTCGGCCAAGCTGGGCGTGCCCGAGGTGAAGCTCGGCCTGCTGCCCGGCGCGGGCGGCACGCAGCGCCTGCCGCGCGTCGTCGGCGTCAAGGCCGCGCTCGAAATGACTGCCAAGGGCGATCCCATCCCCGCCAAGCTGGCGAACCAGTGGGGCCTGGTCGATGAGGTGGTCGAGGAAGGCAAGCTGCTCGAAGGCGCGCTGGCCTTTGCCGAGAAGGTCAAGGGCGTGCGCCCCGTCCCCCGGATCAGCGAGCGCGAGGTCAAGGCCGATCCCGAGGCGATCGAGGCGTTCAGGAAGGAAAACGCGCGCAAGTTCCGCGGCTTCGATGCACCGGCTGCGAACATCGCCTGTGTCGAGGCGGCGACCCGCCTGCCCTTTGCCGAGGGTCTGGAGTTCGAACGTGGCGAGTTCATGAAGCTGATGTTTGGATCGCAATCGGCAGCGCAGCGCCACATCTTCTTCGCCGAGCGCAAGGCGAGCAAGATCGACGGTATCGCGAACGACATCGCGCTGCGCCCGATCACCAAGGTCGGCGTGATCGGCGCGGGCACGATGGGCGGCGGCATCACCATGAACTTCCTGTCGGCCGGCATTCCGGTGACGATCGTCGAACAGGCCGAAGAGGCGCTCAATCGCGGCGTCGGCGTGGTGCGCAAGAATTACGAGGCGAGCGCGTCGAAGGGCCGCCTCACCACCGAGCAGGTGGAAAAGGCGATGGGGCTGCTCACGCCTTCGCTCTCTCTCGATGACCTCGCCGATTGCGACCTGATCATCGAGGCGATCTTCGAGAACATGGACGTCAAGAAGGAGGTGTTCGGCAAGCTCGACGCGATTGCCAAGCCGGGCGCGATCCTGGCGAGCAACACCAGCTATCTCAATGTCGACGAGATCGCCGCCTCGACCAGCCGTCCGCAGGACGTGCTCGGCATGCACTTCTTCTCGCCCGCCAATGTCATGAAGCTGCTCGAGGTCGTGCGCGGTGCGAAGACCGCCGATGACGTGCTGGCGACGGTGATGGCGCTGTCGAAGAAGATCAAGAAGGTCGCGGTGGTCGCAGGCGTCTGCCACGGCTTTATCGGCAATCGCATGCTGATGCCGCGTCAGGTCGAAGCCAACAAGCTGCTGATGGAAGGCGCGACGCCCGAACAGATCGACCGCGTCCATGTCGAGTTCGGCATGCCGATGGGGCCGTTCCAGATGAGTGACCTCGCGGGTGTCGATATCGGCTGGCACCGCGATCCGAGCCGGATCGAGAGCATCCGCGATGCGCTGTGCGCGGAAAATCGCTGGGGCCAGAAAAAGGGCGCGGGCTTCTACGACTATGACGAGAAGCGCAACCCCACGCCCAGCGCGCGCGTCGCCGAGATCATCGAGGATTTCCGCTCGCGCTCGAACATGCCCAAGCGCGAGATCAGCGACCAGGAGATCATCGAGCGCACGCTCTACACCATGGTCAACGAGGGCGCGATGATCCTCGAAGAAGGCATGGCGCAGCGCGCATCGGACATCGATGTGGTGTGGATCTATGGCTATGGCTGGCCGGTCTACCGCGGCGGCCCGATGTTCTGGGCCGGGCTCGAAGGCACGCCCAAGATTGTCGAGGGGCTGAAGAAGCACGGCTTCACCGTGTCGCCGCTACTCGCGGAAAAGGCAGAGAAGAACGAAGGGTTCTGAGCCCGCAGTTTAGCCCTGATACAAGAAAGCCCGCCGGATCGCTCCGGCGGGCCTTTCTGTGATTGGGCTACAAAAGCAGCTTATGCCGCCCCGAGAATGGCATCCACGGCGGGCTTGTTCGCCGCGCTGACGATGCCCTTTTCGCGAAGCTCGGTGCCGACCGGCTTGGCCGCCTCGAGATAGCTCGCCTCACCGGTAGCCTGATTGAGGCCGATCAGGCTCGAAAATTCGGCATTGGCGAGGTCCGCATTGGCCGGGTCAGTCGCACGGCCTTCCTTGGCGATGGCCAGCGCCTGTTCGAAATGCGGCTTGGCGGCCGTCTTGTCCTGCTGCGTCAGGCTGAAATTGCCGAGGTTGACCAGGATAGCGACCAGCGTGTTGCGCACACCCGCGTTGGCCTTGTCGGCCTGATAGACCTTGGTCCATTGCGGCGCGGCTTCCGAATAGAGCGGCGGAATCGCGTCGATCTTGCCCAGTGCGCCCTGCGAATTGGCGGTGATGGTCAGCGCGCTCGCCAGAAAGCCGGCATTCTGGATATTGGCCGGGTCGCGCGAGGCGATCTCGCGAATGGTCGGCAAGGCGGGTTCGAGCTTTGCGATCACCTCGGCATGGTTGCCAGCGGCCTGCGCCTGCTGCGCCGCAGTGAAATCGGCGATCGCCTTGTTCTGCGCCTCGACCTGTTCGGGCGTCAGCGCCGGTGCGGCAGCCTGCCCTGCGGCGGCCTGTCCTGCGGGTGCTGCGGGCTGGCCAGCCGGCGCGGCTGCATCCTGCGCCATGGCAGGCGCTGCGAGCATGGCGGTGGAGAGAAACAGGGCGGTAACGGCGGACTTGATCATCGAATAATATCTCCTGATTGGGACTGTGCAGCGATAACCCCGGCGACCTGTCGGCCTGCTGAAGCGGGTCTGCTGCACCATCGAAAAAACGACAGCAACGTTTCAAAAACGCAGGTACAACGCCATCGTTCCGGCCTTAGCCTTTGATAGTACAGCAAAACCGCCACGCAGCGTCAAATGCGCCCCGTCGATGCTCGCGCGCGGCGACAGCCTCTGCATCTGCGCCCCACAGCTCCTCCTGCCACAGCTCTTCGAGACAGATTGCGCGCCAGATTGTCCCGGAATCAAAGGCTTGCTCCCAAAGTGCGAGCGCACCGATCAGCGACCCGCCTATCGCCGCAAGGGTCGAAAACCCGGCCAGCACGAACGGATCCATCGCCGCCACCACCGATCGCAATCGGGACAGGCTGTGCGACGATTGCGGCTGATGGATGATCCCGGCGACGCGGATCATCCTGATATCGTAGCGATTTTCCGCCCATTGCAGGATCGGCTCCCAGTCCCGGTCCTGCCGCTCGGCCAACGGATCGCCCGGGTCGGCGCGATAACACAGGGTGTCGGTCTCGCCATAAGCGACAATGTCGTCGACGAAGCGCAGCCGGTTTGGCACGACCTGGTCGATCGCGGCATTGGCAAAGCCGGTAAGCGGCATCGCCGCGATGACGATCTCCTCGCCCTGCGCGTCCCATTCGGCCGCGACAGCTTCAGCGAGCGCAGCCGTCGGCAATATCAGCGGAGCGCGCAACGGTGTCTTGACGCTGCGGCCGTCGAGCAGCAGCGCGCGGCCTGCCTCGACAGGCTCGGTGGTGACGGTCTTGTAGAAACGTTTCATCGGGTCCGGATCATTCGGAGGGCGGGGATTTCCAGCGCTTCACCAGCAGTTGCGGGATGACCAGGAATTCGACCACCCCCAGTGCCAGCAACGCATAGCCAAGCTCGCCGGGAACCCCGCCGATCCTGCCGTAGCTGATCGCAATCGCCAGCGCGATGGTCACTGCGCCGGCCAGCCGCGCTGCGCCAATGATGAAAAAACGCGACCTGGCGCGCTGGTCTTCGGGGCTCACGTTCGGTTACCCGTGATCTGGTCGAAGAGCTGGTCCATGTCGAACGCGATCGAGGCAGCGCCTGCCGATTCCAGTTCGTGCGCATCATGATAGCCCCAGTCGACGCCGATCGGGCGAACGTTCGCCGCCACGCCCATCGCCATGTCATAGCTGGTATCGCCGATCATCACGGCATGCACCGGCTCGGCCCCGGCATCGGCGAGCGCCTGGTAGATCATCGACGGATGCGGCTTGGAGGGATGACGGTCGGCGGTCTGCAGCGAAACGAAGCGCTGCCTGATGCCATGATGCTTCAGGCACAGGTCGAGCCCGCGATCGGACTTGCCGGTGGCGACTGCGAGCAGCCAGCCCGCCGCATCGAGCCGGTCGAGCAGTTCGGGCAGGCCGTCATAGAGCGGTTCATGCTGCAGCGTGCCGTTGCCGCGGAGCTCGTGAAACGCGTTCTTGTAATGATCGGCCAGGACGACGTGAAAGCCCGGGTCCGCTTCCGGCAGCATCACCCGCATCGCTTCCACCAGCGACAGACCGACGATCCGCCGCACCAGATGATGGTCGGGATGGCCCAGCCCTTCGGCAGCATAGGCCATTTCCATGGCCTTGCAGATATTGGCCTGGCTGTCGACCAGCGTCCCGTCGCAGTCGAAGATCGCCAGCTGCACGCTCATGCAAGCCCCCCGACCATCAGATCGGCAAGCGCGGGATTGCCCTGCTCGCGGACCCCGGCGGCCGCTCTGATCCGGACGTCAGGCGACTTGTTCTGGCCGAGCTTCGCCGTGCCGCGCCATTCGCTGACGATCATCGCATAGGCGGCAATGCCCTTGAGCATCCGTGTGAACAGCGCCTGGTCCATCTTGCGATGGTGCCATTCGCGCTTGGGGTGAAGCCGCTGTTCCTGCGCCGAACTCAGTCGCTCCACGATCCCCGGCAGCTCGGCATCGGGCAAGCGGTGGATCGTCCCTGCAAGCTCGATCGAAACATAGTTCCAGGTCGGCACCTGGTCGGGGAGCCCGTACCAGTCGGGACTGATATAGCCATCCGGCCCGTTGCACAGGAACAGGACCTCGCTGCCATCGGCCAGCTGTCCCACAGGGTTGTTGCGCGCGAGGTGAAAGTGCAGCCTGTCCCCGCCATCGAGCAGCACCGGCACCTGCGCGACGCGAAGGCCCTTGCGCGTCGATGCCACCATCAGCCCGAACATGCGCTCGTTCACCACCGAGCGCATGGTCGCAGTGTCGCGAATGTCAAAGGCCCGGTTGGGGTGCATTGGCCGTCATCCCTTGCCGCTGGGCGTCGGACGTGATGGACCGGGACGGGCGCGGCCCGGCGCTTTCGGCGCCGCGGCTGGCTTCGCGGCCTTTTTGGGCCGTGCCGGTGCGCTGCCCTTGGCCTTGGGGGCTGCGGTCGACCGGCTGCGCCGTTCGCCGCGCCGTTCCTTGCGCAGCGTCTTGGCATGCGCCTTGGCCTGCTGCTTCTTGACCTCGCGCGTCGCGGGCGGCGGGCTGTCATCGGCAAAGGCGGCATCGCCCAGTGACAGATCGAAGCCCAGCTGGTCCATCGAATCGGCGAAATGCTCGGGAAGGTCGGCGATCACGTCGATGGCGGGGCCATCGGGATGCGCGATCTTCAGCCGGCGCGCGTGCAGGTGCATCTTGCGGCTGATCGTGCCGGTCAGGAACGCATCGGGGCCGCCATATTTGCCGTCGCCGACAATCGGATGGCCGATCGCGGCGAGATGGACGCGCAGCTGGTGCGTGCGGCCCGTGAACGGCTGCAGCGCGACCCAGGCCGCGCGCGATCCGGCGCGTTCTATCACCTGATAGGCGGTGCGCGACGGCTGACCATTTTCGGTATCGACATGCATCTTCTCGCCGCCGGTCCCGGGCTGCTTGGCGATAGGCAGCTCGATCAGCCCCGAATAGATGTCGGGCACGCCGACGACCAGCGCCCAGTAGATCTTCTTGGCGCTGCGCCCGGCAAAGCGCTTGGAGAAATAGGCGGCGCTGCCCGGCGAGCGCGCGAGCAGCAAGGCGCCCGAGGTATCCTTGTCGAGCCGGTGGACTAGCTTGGGCCGCACCGGGCTTTCGTACATCAGCGCCTCGGTCAGGCCATCGACATGCGCATGCGTGCGTGTGCCACCCTGGGTGGCGAGGCCCGGCGGCTTGTTGATGACCAGTGCCGCGCGATCCTTGTGAATGACTAGCGATTGCGCGAACGCGACCTGATCCTCGCTGAGCGTGCGCGGCGCAGGCTTGGCGGCGGGGCGATCGGTATCGCCATCGGCGGGGGGAATGCGGATCGTCTGGCCGGAGGCGATGCGGTCCCCGGGGCCAACGCGCTTGCCGTCGAGCCGGACCTGGCCGGTGCGCGCCCAGCGCGAGACAAGGTTGAAGTTCACATCGGGCAGGTGTCGGTGGAACCAGCGATCGAGCCGGATGCCGTCATCGTCCGCGTCGACGGTGAACTGCCGCGCTTCGGCCGATTCCTTCGAGATCGAAGCGCCCACGCCTGCGGTGCGCGTGCGGCCCGGCGATGGACGGCGCGGGCCGCTCGGCTTTCGATCGGCAGGCTTGCGTGCGGGTGTCCTGATCGGCGGCTTCATGCGAACGACCTCGTGACAACGAAACCGGCGGCAACCGCCGCGAGCGACAGCAGCACCGATGCCAGCCCATAGCCCAGCGCGGTCAAAGCCGCACCGCGCTCGAGCATCTGGAAGAGTTCGAGCGAAAAGGCCGAAAAGGTCGTGAACCCGCCAAGCACGCCGACACCGAGAAACAGCCGCATCGGCTCGGCGATCTGGCCCTTGAATACCAGCGCGGCGAGCACGCCCATTGCGAGGCAGCCGAGCACATTGACCGAAAGCGTAGCGAGGGGGTAGCCGGTCTGACCGAGGCGGATGGCAAACTGCGTCGCCTGAAATCGCAGCGCCGCGCCGATTGCGCCGCCCGCCATCACCAGACCGGTGGCCTTGAAAGTCAAATGCGCGTCCATGTCACCGCCTTAGCGGGATTGGACGCGCATTGTGAAGAATTATTCGTTGTACAGCCGACCGTCAGGCCGCGTGGCCATCGCGCGCGGCGGCTTCGGCCTGTTCGAGGTCGGCAGCTTCGGGGCCATCGAGCGCGTCGGCGGCTTCGCGCGCCTTTGCCTCGACCTGCTGCTTGTCGGCGGCAAAGTCTTCCTGGGCTTCGCGATAATTCTGCGCGGCCTTGTAATTGCCTTCGCCAAATTCCTTGCCGGCGTTCGGGTTCTGGGCCTGTTCGGTCATCTGCTTGCTCCTGATCGAGTGGGTTCTCGTGTCGATACGCGAACCGCCCAGGCCGGTTCCCTCAGCCTTTGAACAGCGCCGTCAGCCAGCTTGCATCGGCCCTCGCGACATGGCGCGGCGGCAGAGCCCCCGAGCATTCGAGACACCAGGCCTGGACGCCCTCTGCCCCGCCCAGCACGTTTAGATCGCCGAGCACCTGCCCCAGCGCCGCGCGCTGCTGCCAGGCAAGCCGGGCAACCAGGCCGCTCGCCTGCTTCTCCTCTTCGGCGGGCGCGAACATGCCCGAGACGAACTGCTCGAACGGATCGGGCTCGGTCTCGAGATATTTCACGCTATAGCTGTCCTTGCCCAGCTTGGCGCGCTTCGCCGCCTCGGCAATCGCATCGTCAATCGATCCGAACCGGTCGACCAGCTTGATCTGGCGCGCGGTGCCGCCATCCCAGACGCGGCCCTGCGCGATGTTGTCGACCTCATCGACGCTCATCCCGCGCGCCTTGCCGACCAGCGCCAGGAAGCGGCGATAGTCATGCTCGATCGTGCCCTGGATGAAGGTATCGACGGTGCTGTTGAATCCGCCCAGCAGGTCGGGCTGGCCCGATAGCGGCGTGGTCGCGACGCCATCGGCCCTGACGCCATATTCGGCGAGCGCGCGCTCGAAGCTGGGCAGTACCGCGAAGATGCCGATCGATCCGGTGATCGTCGAAGGCTCGGCGAAGATCTGATCGCCTGCAGTCGCGACCCAATAGCCGCCGCTGGCAGCGACATTGCCCATCGAGATGATGACCGGGATCTTGCGCGCGCGATATTCCTCGATCGCGCGGCGGATCTGTTCGGACGCGAACGCCGACCCGCCGGGCGAATCGACGCGAACCACCAGCGCCTTGACATTGTCGCGCTGAAGCCCGTCGTGGAGCAGCTTCTCGATGCGATCACCGCCTGCGGTTCCGGGGCCGGCCTCGCCATCGACGATGGTGCCCGCGATGGTCACGACCTGTACCTCGTCGCCGCCGGTCTTGGCGGGATTGGCCGCAACCCAGTCCTTCAGATTAGTGTGCTTGAACGCGCCGGGGCCTTCGTCCTCGTCGGCGCCCGCGAGCTTGGCCACGCGCTTGCCGAAGGCCGTGCGGTCGCCGACCTTGTCGACGATCTTGCGATCGGTGGCGATCTTGACCAGGTCGCCATTCGCCGCGGTCACCGCGCCTGCGGGGTCGGCGATCAGTCCGGCAATATCGGCCTGCGGCCGCGCCTTCCTGACGGTTGCCTGCCAGTTGTCCCAGATCGGGCGATAGACCGCGAGCAGTGCCTGCTCGGCCTCGGGCGACTGGTCGGAACGCAGATAGGGTTCAACCGCGCTCTTGAACGTACCGACGCGATAGACATGCGCGGTCACCTTGAAGCGATCGAGCGCGTCCTTGTAGTAGAGTCGCGAGCCGCCGGGGCCAGTGA
Source organism: Blastomonas sp. UPD001 (assembly GCF_003426715.1). Taxonomy (NCBI): domain Bacteria; kingdom Pseudomonadati; phylum Pseudomonadota; class Alphaproteobacteria; order Sphingomonadales; family Blastomonadaceae; genus Blastomonas; species Blastomonas sp. UPD001. Next base: position 685,327 of record NZ_QKVT01000001.1, on the reverse strand, counting down.
ACGCCGCGCCGCCCATCGGGTCGACCCAGATCTCGCTACCGTGCGCGGCCAGCATATAGGCTGCATCGCTGTAGAAGGTGGCAAAGCTCAGCACTGGCTTGCCCTTGGCCTTGGCGCGGCCGATCGCCTCGCCCACCTGTTCTAGCGAGACCTGACCGCCGCCCATGAAGCTGGCGAGATCGAGCACAATGACCTTGATCCGGTCGTCGGTCGCCGCGGTGTCGATCGCGCGGATCAGGTCGCGTTCGCGATACTGTTTGAGCGGCGCCCGGCCGCCGAGGACCGTGGCAAAGGGATCGATATTCTCGGGCTCCTCGACGATCACGCCGTCCAGCTTGACGAGCAGAGCGCCGTCGGTCACCGCCGCCGGATTGGGCCGCCACGACAAGGCCGCCAGGATCAGACCGAAGAACATCAGCATCGCGAGCAGGACCAGACCGTCCTTGATCGCCACCAGCACCTTCCAGGCGCCTTTCACAAAACCCATTATCTGCTCCGCATCGGGCGGACATGCCCCAGGCACCCTATCTAGGCGAGCCCGGGATCATTTGCCACTGCCTCGCGCGACAGACGGGTGATGCGGTTCGACCGCCGACTTGGGGTCAGTGCGCGAAGCCCGATGTGCGCGGCGGCATGGCGGGCGCGAGGCGGCGATCGAACAGCCGGTCGAGCGCGAACAGCCCGCCGCCGCGCGCGATGAGGATGATCGCGAGGCCGAACCACATCACATGTGGGTTCCAGAAGGCTTCGGGATAGACGAACAGCTGGATCACCGCGGTCATGACGAACAGCCCAGCTGCGCCAAAGCGCGTCGCCAGGCCCAGCATCACCAGGATCGGCAGCGCATGCTCGGCATAGGTCGCGACCGTGCCGGTGATCTCGGGCGCGGGCATATGATATTCGTCGCGGAACAGATCATAGGTGATCGGGTTGATGGTGAGGAAGCTCCCCTCCTCCACCTTGGTCCGTGCCGACCGCCAGAACTGCGCCGCGAGTGCGAGCCGCACGACCAGCAGCGCAAGGCCGTTGAACACAGGGCTGTCGAGCAGCGCAAGGCCGCGTTGGATCAGGATTTTCATCATCAGCTATCCGGCAAGTTTGGACTGGAGCGAGATCGAGACGCCCCCGGAGGTGCCTGGCACCCTGCCCGACTACCCCTGGGATCGCACCAGCGCGCCTGCGCCGATGAGCGCGAAGATCGCCGGCAGCGCCTCTGCCTCTCCTGCGCGTTCGATGACCTGGGCGAGAAGGTTACGCATCGGGGCCGGAAAATGCGTCTGCCTCAGCAGATCGGCGGAAATTGCGGCCAGTGGGTGCAGCAGCACCTCGTGTGCCGGGCGAGTGATCAGCAGAAAGCGCATGTGGGGCGCGGCGCATTCGGCAAGCTCGGGCATTAGTGGTCGCAGTGGCGTCTGCGTCCTGATCAGCCGTGCCGCCGGGTGCAGCGCGAGGCCGAGATCAAGCAGGCCGTCTTCGTCGAGCACGGCGAGATCGGCCAGCTGCAGCGGCTCGGCCTCGGCGGCGTGATAGCTTTGCAGCCAGGCCCATTCGACCCGCGCGAGGTCGACCGCAGCCCCATCATGGACCCGGTCGGCGAGAAAGTCCGCAAGCCCCTCGCCCAGCTGCATCAGCTTGCGCGGGCGGACCTCTGCTCGTTCGATGAAATCGCGCGACAGGGCGTTGAACGCGGCTTCACCCAGATGTTCCCGGGTGCGCGGATAGGTTTCCTCGAGCGCGACCAGCCGGGCATGGCTGATCGTGTTGGCATGCGCTTTGAGGCCGAGGAGGGCTCGTTCCGGCGCATCGGCGAACAGGCCTTCGGGAAAGACCGACGGCCCCTTTTGCAGAACCGCGATGAAGCGCGCCTGGTCATCCAGCAGATCGCCCATCGCATCAGGCCGCGACGGCAGCGGTGGCGCGGGCCATGATCGATCCCGCGCGCTCGGCCTCGGCGATCAGCACCGCGTAATCGGGGAGGTTGGTATCCCATTCGATCAGAACCGGCCTTGCGCCCGCGCGGCGGACGAAGCGATCGAACAGCGCCCAAGTGCGATCGGTGACGTGGCTGCCATGATCGTCGATCAGCAACGGCCGGTTGTCATGCCATTCGGTCGCGTGCCCTGCGAGATGGATTTCGCCGACCAGCGCGGCATCGATGGCATCGATATAGGCCTCGGGGTCGAGCTGCAAATTGGTGCAGCTGACCTCGACATTGTTGATGTCGAACAGCAGGCCGCATCCCGTGCGGCGGCACAGGGCATCGAGGAAATCCACCTCGTCCATCTCGTCCTGCGCGAAGGCGAGATAGCGCGAGGGATTTTCGATCAGGATGGTGCGGCCCAGCCGGTCATGCACCCGCGCGACCTGCTCGACGACATGCTCCAGGGTAGCACGGGTATAGGCGATCGGCAGCAGGTCGGGATAACGATCATCGGCATTGCCCGACCAGCTCAGGTGATCGGACACGCTGGCAGGCTCGTAGCGCGCACACAGCTGTGCGAGCTGCTCCAGTTCGTCCTCGTCCAGGCCTTGCGCCGTGCCGATCGACAGGCCGACGCTGTGAAAGCTCAGCGGATAACGCTCCGCCACCGCGGAAAGCCAGCGATGCGGCGGGCCCCCATCGACGAAATAGTTCTGCGGATGCACCTCGAGCCAGCCGGGCAACCGGGCATCGGGTCCGGTTTCGAGAACGTCGCGATAATGGGCGGGTTTCAGCCCTATGCCAACAAGCGGGGGAAGCATCGGCCTGACAACTACCTCAGGAAGCCCGTCGGCGCTGGCAAACCGGAAGGCACCAGCGCCGGACAGGCCATGGCATCAGCCGCGCGGGGTCGGCTTCTTGGCACCCTTGAGCGCGGTGAGCGAACCGCCCAACTTGGCGCATTCGCCCTTGGCGACGTACTTCCAGGCGTTGCCCTGATAGTCGACGGTCGAGGTGCCGGCGCACGAGGTGCCGGGGCCGGCGGCGCAGTCGTTCTTGCCTTTGAGCGAGACGCCGTAGCACTTTTCCTTTTCGCCGGCGGCGGCGGCGGGGGTTGCGGCGACGGTCGCGGCCGCGAGGACGGCTGCGGCCGCAGCGCCGAGGGTGATGATCGAATTGGACATGGCACGTTCCTTCACGAGAATGACGGGTTGGCAAGTTGGACAGCGCGGCTTTCCAGCCTGCCTGTCAGAGCGCTCTTTCGTGCGAGCCTGGCCCGAGGTTACCGCGATTTGCGTCCGCCTGCAAAAAATTCCTGCGTGAATCGCTTGACCCCGCGTGCTCCAGCGCTATCTAGCGGCTCGTTAGCACTCACCCCAATCGAGTGCTAATCGCGAGAGCGGGCGCAACATCCTGTGCCGGCCGCGAAGGGGGTTCACTCATTCAGTGACGCAAGGAAAGGCTTAACGCATGACATTTCGTCCGTTGCACGACCGGGTTTTGGTGCGCCGCATCGAAGCCGAGGAAAAGACCGCTGGCGGGATCATCATCCCCGACGCAGCGAAGGAAAAGCCGTCGGAAGGCGAAGTGATCGCCGTCGGCGAAGGCACCCGTGACGAAGCCGGCAACCGCATCGCGCTCGACGTCAAGGTCGGCGACAAGATCCTGTTCGGCAAGTGGTCGGGCACCGAAGTGAAGATCAACGGCGAAGACCGGATCATCATGAAGGAAAGCGACATTCTGGGCATTCTCGGCTGATCCAGCCCGACTGACCCACCGACCTCATTCGACAAGAAGGAACATTTCTCATGGCAGCTAAAGACGTAAAGTTTGGCCGCGACGCACGCGAACGCATCCTGCGCGGCGTGGATATCCTGGCCGATGCCGTCAAGGTGACCCTGGGCCCCAAGGGCCGCAACGTCGTCATCGACAAGAGCTTCGGCGCCCCCCGCATCACCAAGGACGGCGTCAGCGTCGCCAAGGAAATCGAACTGAAGGACAAGTTCGAGAACATGGGCGCGCAGATGGTCAAGGAAGTCGCTTCCAAGACCAACGACATTGCCGGTGACGGCACCACCACCGCCACCGTTCTGGCGCAGGCGATCGTGCGCGAAGGCATGAAGTCGGTGGCCGCCGGCATGAACCCGATGGACCTGAAGCGCGGCATCGACCTCGCCGTCACCAAGGTCGTCGAGAACCTGAAGAGCCGCTCGAAGGACGTGGCCGGTTCGAACGAGATTGCCCAGGTCGGCATCATCTCGGCCAATGGCGACCGTGAAGTCGGCGAGAAGATCGCCGAGGCCATGGAGCGCGTCGGCAAGGAGGGCGTGATCACCGTCGAGGAAGCCAAGGGTCTCGAGTTCGAGCTCGATGTCGTCGAAGGCATGCAGTTCGACCGCGGTTACCTGTCGCCCTATTTCATCACCAACCCCGACAAGATGACCGTGGAACTGGATAACCCCTATATCCTGATCCACGAGAAGAAGCTGTCGAACCTGCAGGCGATGCTCCCGATCCTCGAAGCCGTCGTCCAGACCGGTCGTCCGCTGCTGATCATCGCCGAGGACATCGAAGGCGAAGCGCTGGCCACCCTGGTGGTCAACAAGCTGCGCGGTGGCCTCAAGGTCGCGGCCGTCAAGGCTCCGGGCTTCGGTGACCGTCGCAAGGCGATGCTCGAAGACATCGCGATCCTGTCGAAGGGCGAGATGATCAGCGAAGACCTCGGCATCAAGCTCGAGAACGTCACGCTCGGCATGCTCGGCCAGGCCAAGCGCGTCTCGATCGACAAGGACAACACCACCATCGTCGATGGCGCCGGTGAAGCCGATGCGATCAAGGCTCGCGTCGAAGCGATCCGCACCCAGATCGACAACACCACCAGCGATTACGACCGCGAGAAGCTCCAGGAGCGTCTGGCCAAGCTCGCTGGCGGCGTTGCCGTGATCAAGGTCGGCGGTGCTTCGGAAGTCGAAGTGAAGGAAAAGAAGGACCGCGTCGACGATGCGCTGCACGCCACCCGTGCGGCTGTCGAAGAAGGCATCGTCCCCGGCGGTGGTACGGCGCTGCTGTACGCCACCTCGGCGCTCGAAGGCCTGACCGGCGAGAACGACGACCAGACCCGCGGTATCGACATCATCCGCAAGGCGCTGTTCGCCCCCGTCCGTCAGATCGCGCAGAATGCCGGTCACGACGGTGCGGTGGTCTCAGGCAAGCTGCTCGACGGCAACGATCCGACGCTAGGCTTCAACGCCGCGACCGACACCTATGAAAACCTCGTCGCCGCCGGCGTCATCGACCCGACCAAGGTCGTGCGCGCTGCGCTGCAGGATGCTGCCTCGGTCGCTGGTCTGCTGATCACCACCGAAGCCGCGATCTGCGACGCTCCGGAAGACAAGGCGGCTGCTGGCGGCATGGGCGGAATGCCCGGCGGCATGGGCGGCATGGGCGGAATGGATTTCTGATCCAGACCGTTCGGCACAGCCGACAAGAGAGATGGGGCCGGAGGGGAAACCTTCCGGCCCTTTTTCGTGGGGTCAGGCGGTGGCGAGGAGCGCGGCTTCCATCTCGGCCGCGCGGGCATCGTAGAAGCGCTCGCGCATCATGGCGACGATCGGCTCGGGGCTGGTCGCGGGCGTGCCCCCGGCAAAGGGCGGTGCGGGATCATATTCAAGGCTGAGCTGAATTGACCGCGCGACATCCTCACCGTGCAGATGCGCGATGACCGACAGCGCGAAATCGATCCCCGATGTTACGCCACCGGCGGTGATGACATTGCCGTCGAATACCGTGCGCGCGGGCTCATGCGTCGCCCCCACCAGTGGCAGTTGCGCGGTATAGCCCCAATGCGTGGTGGCACGCTTGGCCTGGAGCAGTCCGGCACGCCCGAGGATGAACGCGCCGGTGCATACGCTGGTCACCCATTGCGCAGATGCCCCCTGGCGGCGGACGAAATCGATCAGCGGCGTGGCGGCAAGGGCCGCGGGCACCCCCAGTCCGCCCGGCACGCACAACAGGTCCGCTTGCGGGCAATGCTCGAAGGTTACGGTCGGCACGATCGCGAACCCGGCATCGGTCATCACCGGATCGAGTGTCGCGGCAGCCACGTGCAGCTTCGCTCCCGGCATCCGGCAGAGGAACTGCGCCGGTCCGGTGAAATCGAGCTGGGTGATCCGGTCGAAAATCGCGAAAACCACATGAAATTGAGGCGCATCGGTCATCGGGCGTTCCTTTCGTACGAGGAGGATTGCCCAGGCGCGCGACAGTGACAAGCGCCCGCTCCCCGATGGTGATCCATCTGATGCGCCAGTTGCGGGTGGGCCGAGCATAGGGTGCCGGCGAACTTTCGCCAAGTCCGATACAAAGCGCTGGCAGATACCCGTATATTATGGCACAATAAGTGACATAATATACAGGAGGGGCTCATGCGCCGCGTTGTCCTCGGGCTGATCGTCATCATCGCGATTATCGCGGGCCTAGCCTGGTTTTCGCGCGATCGGTTCGGCGAGATCGTGTTCAACCGCGCGGTCGAGGCGAATTACGGCAAGGATGCAACCGCCGGTCTGCCCGACGGGCTGCACGTCATCCTGTGCGGCACCGGCTCTCCCCTGCCCGACCCCGACCGTTCAGGGCCCTGCACGCTGGTACTGGCGGGCAAGCGACTGTTTCTGGTCGACTCAGGCTCCGGCGCGGGGCGGCGGATCGGTGAGATCGGGGTGCCGCTGGGCAGGATCGATGCGACGCTGCTCACCCATTTCCATTCGGACCATATCGACGGACTGGGCGAGGTGCTGATGCTGCGCTGGGCGGCGAGCGGCCGCAAGCAGCCGATGCCGGTCTACGGTCCG
>NZ_QKVT01000001.1:661350-678462 GCF_003426715.1 Blastomonas sp. UPD001 | reverse complement strand
CCGCAAGGAGTCAAGCGGGTCGTGAGCGGATTCGACACCGCCTATACCGCCGATTACGGCTATCGCATCGCGCATCACGGTGCGGACATCATGCCACGCAGCGGCGCAGGCGCGCGGGCGCTGACCATAAACTCGGCCGCTGATCCACGTCTGGTCTACAATCGCGGCGGCGTGAAGATCAGCGCGTTCAGCGTGAAGCACGATCCGGTCGAACCCGCGCTCGGCTATCGCTTCGTGTACAAGGGCCGATCGGTCGTCATCAGCGGCGACACCGCGCCGACCTCAACGGTGGCACGGGCGTGCAATGGTTGCGATGTGCTGGTGCATGAGGTGCTCAACCCCGCGATGGTCGGCAGGATTTCGGAGTCCGCTGCGGCGCGTGGCGACCGGCGCATCGCGAAGATCATGTCCGACATTCCGGGCTATCACAGTTCGCCGGTGGCGGTGGCCGGGATTGCGCGGAAGGGCAAGGCGAGGATGCTGGTCTTCACCCATATCGTCCCGCGCATGCCTTCAAGGCTGCTGCACCCCTATTTCCTGCGTGGCGTGGCGAAGGCCTATCCGGGCAAGGTCGTCATGGGCGAGGACGGAATGCAGATCAGCCTGCCCGCCGGCAGCGACCGGATCGAACAGGCTGATCTGCTGTAACGCGTACGGAACAGGATTACTGCGCTTCTTCCTCGGCTTCGGCCTTGGCGTCGTCCCATTCCTTCTCGATCTTGTCGCCCGCCCTGTCGGCCTCGGCGTCGAGATCCTTCGCGGCTTCGTCAACGCTCGCCTCGACGTCATCGGCGGCATTCTCGATGACTTCGCCAGCGGCGTTCACATTGGATTCGATATCTTCACCGGCGGCATCGGCTGCGGCTTCGGTCTTGTTCTCGGTCTCGGCCGAACAGGCAGCGAGGCCCAGAGCGAGGGCAGCGACGCTGGCAATGGCAAGATTTCGCATGGGATAGCTCCTTCATAAGGGTGCCCGGTTCGGCACCTTCCCCGCTCCGCTTACGCGCCATGGCATGGGCGGTTCCAAAATTGCATGACCCTGCCCGATGGCGCTGCTATCGCTGCCGGCATGGCACAGCAGAACCATCTCTACCTCGTCGACGGCTCCTCGTACATCTTCCGCGCCTATCACCGGCTTCCGCCGCTGACCAACCCGGAAGGCACGCCGGTCGGCGCGGTCTATGGCTATACGACCATGCTCTGGAAGCTGGCCGATGACCTGCACAAGGCCGATGGCCCGACCCATATGGCGGTGATTCTCGACAAGAGCTCGCAGAGCTTCCGCAACGAACTCTACGACCAGTACAAGGCCCACCGCCCCGAGCCGCCCGAGGATCTGGTCCCGCAATTTCCGCTCATCCGCGATGCGACGCGCGCCTTTTCGATGCCCTGCATCGAGGAGGACAATGTCGAGGCGGACGACATCATCGCGAGCTATGCCAAGGATGCGCTCGCCAAGGGCTGGAAGGTCACCATCGTCAGCTCCGACAAGGATCTGATGCAGCTGATCCAGCCCGGGCTCGACATGCTCGATACGATGAAGAACGCTAGGCTGGGCCCCGAGGCGGTGATGGAGAAATTCGGGGTCACTCCCGAACAACTCGGCGATGTGCTCGCGCTGATGGGCGATGCGGTCGACAATGTGCCCGGCATCCGCGGCATCGGCCCCAAGACGGCGTCCAAGCTGATCGTCGAGCATGGCGATCTGGAGAGCGTGCTGGCGGCAGCGCCCTCGATGAAGCCGTCCAAGATGCGCGACAGCCTGATCGAGCAGGCCGATATGGCGCGGCTGAGCAAGATCCTCGTCACGCTCAAGGACGATTGCCCGCTGCCCAACGAGCTCGACGATTTCCTGCTCAAGGACATTCCTCCCGAGCCGCTCGCCGCGTTCCTGACCAAGCATGGCTTTACCAGCCTGCTCCGCAAGCTGGGGGCGAGCGGCCCGGCGGATGTGGCCCCTGCCCCATCGGGAGCGACGGCCGACGCCCCGCGCAGCGACAATGCGATTGCGCCGCAGCCGCTCGCCATGTCCGCGATCGATCTCGACGACTATGTCTGCGTGCAGGATATCGACACGCTCGATGCCTGGATCGCCAGGGCGCGCGCCGTGGGCATGGTCGCGGTCGATACCGAGACGGATTCGCTCGATTCGATGCAGGCGGCCCTGGTCGGGGTCAGTCTGGCGATCGCCCCGGGCGAGGCCTGCTATATCCCGCTCGGCCATGGCAGCAACGACATGTTCGCCGAGAAGCCGCAGCAGATCGCGCTCGACCAGGCCATCGCCCGGCTCAAGCCGCTGCTCGAGGACGATGCCGTTCTGAAGATCGGCCAGAACCTCAAATACGATCTCAACGTGCTCGCGCGCCACGGCGTGCATGTCTCGCCGATCGACGACACGATGGTGATGAGCTTCAACCTCGACGCGGGACAGGAATTCGGCACCGGCGGGCACGGCATGGATGCGCTCGCCGACCGGCATCTGGGGCACCAGTGCATCAGCTTCAAGTCGCTGACCGGCACCGGGAAGAAGCAGATCGGCTTCAACGAGGTGCCGCTTGCCGATGCGACGCGCTATGCCGCCGAGGACGCCGATGTCACGCTGCGGCTGTGGCACGTGCTGCGCCCGCGCCTGCCGGTCGAAGGCGCCACGCGAATCTACCAGAATGTCGATCGCCCGCTCATCCCCGTCGTCGCCGGGATGGAGCGCCACGGCATCAAGGTCGATCGCGAGCAGCTCGCGGCGCTGAGCCAGGATTTTGCCACACGCATGGCCGCGCTCGAGGGCGAGATCCACGAGCTCGCGGGCCAGAGCTTTGCCATCGGCAGCCCCAAGCAGCTCGGCGAGATCCTGTTCGAAAAGCTGGGCCTCAAGGGCGGCAAGAAGGGCAAGACCGGCGCCTATTCGACCGATGTCACCGTGCTCGAAAAGCTCGCCGCCGAAGGATCGGAAATCTCGCGCAAGGTGCTCGACTGGCGCCAGCTGTCGAAGCTCAAGTCAACCTATACCGACGCGCTGCAGGAGCAGATCAACCCGAAGACGGGCCGCGTGCACACCAGCTACAGCCTGGTCGGCGCGCAGACCGGGCGGCTGTCCTCGACCGAGCCGAACCTTCAGAACATTCCGATCCGCACCGAGATCGGCCGCCAGATCCGCCATGCCTTTGTCGCCGAGCCCGGCAATGTCATCCTGGCGGCGGACTACAGCCAGATCGAGCTTCGCCTCGCGGCGCACATGGCCGATGTCGAGACGCTGCGCGATGCCTTTGCCAAGGGCGAGGACATTCACAACAGAACCGCGCAGGAGCTGTTCGGCGAGGTCAATCGCGATACGCGCGGGCGCGCCAAGACCATCAACTTCGCGATCCTCTACGGCATTTCCCGCTGGGGCCTGGCCGGGCGGCTCGAGGTGAGCGCCGAAGAAGCGCAGGCGATGATTGATACCTATTTCCAGCGCTTCCCGGGGATCAACCGCTATATCGCCGAGACGCTGGAAAGCGCGCGCGAATGCGGCTTCACCGAGACCCTGTTCGGGCGCAAGACGCATTTCCCGCGCATCACCTCCAAGAACCAGGCCGAACGCCAGGGAAGCGAGCGCGCGGCGATCAACGCGCCGATCCAGGGCACCAGCGCCGACATCATCAAGCGCGCAATGGTGCGCATGGGCCCCGCGCTCGACGCAGCAGGGCTCGGCCATGTCCGCATGCTGTTGCAGGTGCATGACGAACTGGTGTTCGAGCTGCCCGAGGCCGATGTCGAGGCGGCCTCCGCCGTGATCCGTTCGGTCATGGAGAATGCGGCGGAACCGGCGGTAACGCTCAGCGTACCCTTGGGCGTGGAGATCGGCACCGGGCCGAGTTGGGGGGCGGCACACTGATGATATCCTGGGTTCGGCAGTCGATCATTCCCCAGACCCCGGACTTGGACAGCACCGCCTTTTCCGATCCGCTCTTCCTGTCCACGATCGGGCAGTTTCTGGTCGAGCACTACAAGCTCTGGCTGCTCAGCATTGGGCTGGTCGTGCTGCTCGTCGCCTGGCTGCCTCTGCTGCTCAAGAAACTGCCGCTGTCATTGCCGATCATCTTTGTCGGCATGGGCATGGCGGTCTTCGCCTGGACGCCGCTGGCGCAGTTCTCGCCGCATCCGGTCGAATCGCCGGTGCTGATCGAAAAGGCGAGCGAGTTCATCGTCATCGTCTCGCTGATGGGCGCGGGCCTCAAGATTGGCAGGCCGCTGAGCTGGGCGGGCTGGTCGATCACCGTGCGGCTGCTGGCGATCGTGATGCCGCTGACCATCGCGTTCATCGCGCTTTCGGGCCTTTCCATCCTTGGCCTCCCGCTCGCCTCGGCGCTGCTGCTCGGGGCCTGTCTCGCGCCGACCGACCCGGTCCTCGCGGCCGATGTCCAGATCGAAAAGCCCGATAGCGAGGATAGCGACGAGGCCCGCTTTGCCCTGACATCCGAAGCCGGGCTCAACGACGCCCTCGCCTTCCCGTTCGTCCATCTCGCCATTGCCGCCAGCGCCGCATCTTTGTCCGGCGGGGTGCTGGCCGAATGGCTGTGGCATGACGTCGTCTGGCGGCTGACGGTCGGAGCGCTGGTCGGCGGCGCGGGCGGATGGCTGCTAGGCCAGATCATCTATCGCCTGCCGCAGGACACGCGGCTATCGCGCACCGGCGACGGCTTCATCGCGCTCGGCGCCACCCTCGCCATCTATGCGATGGCCGAGTTCGCGCATGGCTATGGGTTTCTGGCGGTGTTCATCGCCGGGCTCATCCTGCGCCGCTCGGCCGAGGGCGACGATTTCAACACCGAGATGCACGCCTTTGCCGACGAGACCGAACGCCTGGTGATGATGGTGCTGCTCGTCCTGTTCGGCGGCATGCTCACCGGCGGCGAGTTGCTCGCCGATATCGGGTGGAGCAACATCATCGTGGCCGCCCTGGTGCTGCTCGTGATCCGACCGGTGATCGGCTATCTCGGGCTGGTCGGGGTCGACCGGCCTCCGCTGGAAAAGTTCGTGATCGCCTTTTTCGGCATCCGCGGGCTGGGCTCGGTCTATTATCTCGCTTTCGGCCTGAACCATGGCGATTTTGCCGAGCAGCACAGTCTATGGGAAACCCTGGGCTTGATAGTGCTCGGATCGATCCTGCTGCACGGGCTGACCGTCACGCCGCTCATGCGGCACCTGTCGCGGCGAATCTACAACAAGGACGAATGAACCGCCCTATTCGCGCGACATCGCCTGCGGATAGCTGCCCAGGATGCGCACCCACTTGCTGTGATAGCCCAGCACCTCGAGCGCGCGGTCGACCGCGGGCTGGCCGGGCATGCCCTCGATATCCGCATAGAACTCGGCGGCAGCGAAGCTGCCGTCGCGGATATAGCTTTCCAGCTTGGTCATGTTGATGCCGTTGGTGGCAAAGCCCGACAATGCCATGAACAAGGCTGCGGGGATGTTCTTTACCTCGAAGATGAAGGTGGTCATCACCTTGGAAACGTCCGGCATAGGATCGTCGCGATGGGCCGCCAGCACGACGAAGCGCGTCATGTTGTGCGCGGCGTCTTCGATGCCCTGTTCCACCACCTTGAGGCCGAACACCTCGCCCGCCAGCTGCGAGGCGACCGCGCAGAGACCGGGCTCGCTCGATTCGGCCACGAACGCCGCCGCGCCTGCGGTATCGGGATAATTGATGGGCTCGAGCCCGTGCGCCCGCAGATAATGCCGCGTCTGGCCGAGCGCCTGCGGATGGCTTACCGCCGCGGTGTAGGGCCCTTCACCCTTCGCGAGCAGGCAGTGGCGCACCGGCAGGAAATATTCGGCCACGATCGTCAGGCCGCTTTCGGGCAGCAGGAAATGGATGTCCGCGACGCGCCCGTGCTGCGAATTCTCGATCGGGATGATCGCGCGCGCTGCACGGCCGTCCTTCACCGCATCCATCGCATCCTGGAACGAGAAGCACGGCAGCGGATGGCAGTCCGGCGCAAAGGCGCGGGCCGCGATATGCGAATAGGCTCCCGGCGCGCCTTGATAGGCGATCGCCCGCTGCGGTTCGGCGGAGGCGATTCGGGCCATGTCCTCGACCATCTGGCGGGCGATCTCAGGATAGCTTTGCATGGGCATGCCGCATAGGCAGGCCCAGCCGTAACGACAAGGCGAAATCGCGCATCTCTGGGCTTGCAGAGCGACCGGACGATGATTAGAGGGGGCGGCTGACCGGCCCTGTTGCGACGCGGCAACGGGGCCTTTCAACAGGGCGAAAAGACGGGCGCACACAGCCGGTCTGATCCGATGACGACCGTTCAGGGCGCCGTGCCGACATGGCGTCCCTACCAAAGATGAGGCAACAGGGCATGCAGGACAGCAAAAACACGATTGCAGGTTGGGTTCTTGCGGGGGGCATCTGCGCCCTTGGCCTCTCGATCGTCAGCGGCAAGGTATTCCATGCCGACAAGCCCGAGCGCCCCGAAAAGCTCGGCTATGTGATCGAAGGCGTCGTCTCGTCCGAAGGCGAGGGCGGCGCTGCCGAGGTTCCGATCGCGACCCTGCTGGCGAGCGCCGATCCGGCCAAGGGCGAGAAGGTCTTCGCCAAGTGCTCGTCGTGCCACTCGATCAACAGCGGCGGGGCCAATGGCATCGGCCCCAATCTTTATGGCGTTCTCGGCAAGCCGCATGCTTCGGTGGCCGGCTTTGCCTATTCGGACGCGCTGAAGAGCAAGTCGGGTCCGTGGACCTTCGAGGAAATGAACAAGTGGCTCACCTCGCCCAAGGCCTATGCCGATGGCACCAAGATGAGCTTCGCGGGTCTGGGCAAGGCGGAAGACCGCGCCAACCTGATGGCGTGGATGAACACGCAGTCGGGCAGCCCGCTGCCGCTGCCCGCCGCGCCAGCGGCAGATGCCGCCCCTGCTGCTGACGGTGCCGCAGCCCCGGCAGAAGGCGAAGCTGCCCCGGCAGCCGAAGGCGCCGCCGCTGCCCCGGCCCCTGCCGGCGGCTGATCGCTGCAGCCAGCGTTACGGAATCGAAGGCTCCGCCAGTGATGGCGGGGCCTTTTTCATTCCTCGTCGAGCCTGAGCAGCCGTTCCTCGATACGGATCGTGTGCATCGCCATGCGGATTTCGAGCACGAACAGCACGAGCCCCGAGATGAGGAACACCATCGCCAGGATGAAGCCGCCCGCGACGATCTGGCCGAAGCGATAGCCGGTGAGCGACAGCACGAAAATCGAGGCGATGACCATGCCAACCGTGATCGCGCTCAATGTGCCCATCAGGATCGCCTTGTTGACGATATCGGCGCGGCGGTCGAGCATGCGCAGCTCATTGACGACGCGGACATGCGCGTCGCCCTGCGTGCGGTGGAATTCGGCCATCTGCACGCGCTCGCGATCGACGACCCGCGCCAGCCGGTTGGCGAACATCTGCAGGATATTGCCCGTTGCGAGCAGCAGGAAGGCCGGGGCCATGGCGATCTGGATCAGCTTGCCGATCTGCCCGATATCGAAATCTGCCATGAACATGCCGGCCCGCCCTCCCGTCGCGAGGGGCGACTATAGCCGGGCCGCGCAACCCATCAATCGCTTATCGCCGCGGCGCAACGCCTCGCCAGCCATGCATTGCCGTCGATCTTGTGGCGATGGAAGACGCAGGGGCCCTGCGCGCGTGCCAGCGCCTGGATCGCCGACCATCGCAGCCGGGGTTGCCGATGCCGATCGGCTATGGCCGCGATGTCGTGTCGGGATCCTTCGGGGTCGAGCGCCAGCGCCAGCATCGCCACGCTGTCGGCGGTACAGGCGGTCAGCACCCGCGAGATTGTCTGGTTGGCAAGATCGTACTGGAACTGGTCGGTCCAGCGCTGGGCTGCGGCGCTGTGCATCAGGTTGATCGACACCGACAGGCTCGATGGAGCGAACTGGCAGTGCACGTCACGGCGCGCGCGATAGTGCATCACCTGACCCTGTTTCAGCACCGCGCGCCCCTTGAACCGCAGCGCAACCTTCTCCCCGACCAGCCCGATCATGGTGTCGGGCTCCACCTCGTAATGGTCGCTCGCATAGCCTGGCCCATGATAGCCGACGGTCAGAAAGTCGAAATTATGGTCGTGCGCCAGACCATAGACGAACGCCGCCTCGCCACTGGTGCGCAGCACCGCCTCTTGTGCCGAAGGCCAGATATTGGCGCGCATGAACCAGCCCGGGCGAGGCTCGCCGAGCATCATGACCTGCGGGGAGTAGCCCTGCCCGCCGCGGCGTCGGCAATCGCGCCCGAGTTCGCCGATGGCAAGATCGCCGAGAAAGTGCCGATTGGCCGCGAGCCTTGCCAGCCATTGGGCGGCATGCCGGACCGATCCGGGGCTGTCGGGATCGAAGCCCTCGCGGTCGAGCGCGGCCTGGCACTCGTCGAGCGAACAGGGCTCCGCAGCCTCGGTTTCAATGACGATTGCCATTCTCAGGCGATCTCCCCGAGTTGCGGATGCGCCTGCAGCAGCCTGTCGCGCGTTTCCCGTGCCAGTGTCCGCAGCATCGGGTCCGGGTCTTCGCGGCTCATCGCTTCGAGAATGGCAAAGCCCCGGCGCGAGTCCAGCGCAAGTGCCTCGCGCACGCCATGCCAGCGCAGGTCCGGGGGCCAGCCTTGCAGCTTGTCGGCTATCGTGTCGATCGCATCCGCCCGCCCCAGCGAACGCAGCAGCGAGAGCGTCATCTGCAGCCTTCCCTCGTGCGCCTGGGCTTGCCGTATGCGCACGATGGCCCCCGAGGCGGCATCGTGCTCGACGGCATGGCGTTGCATCGGATTGCGGACGAGAAGCCGCAGGAAGATGCATGCGCCGCCAATCGCGATGAAGCGCAATATCTCGCTGGCATTGTCGAGCAGGAACTCCTGACCAGGCCTTACCTGCCGGGGCGGATCCCGGCGGACCCCCGCTTGCGGCGTGTCGGTCCGGCAGATCCGCTGCGCTTCGACCCGGTCTGCACGGACGAACCATAGCCGCGTCCACCCATCGGCAAATTCGAGCGTGTCCTGGTCGGATCGGGCAGCGCTCCAGGCCTGCGCATCGAACATCGCGAGCGAGAGGTGGACGTCCCCGTCATCGAACAGAACCAGCGAACGCACCGTCGGATCGCTATAGCCCGGCGGTAGGGGGACGGTGTCCTGCGCCATATCGATTACGCAGGCGCGCAGCCAGTCGCGTACGAATGCCTCCCGGCGGAGCTGCGGCCAGAGCGCATCGGCTTGGTCGTGCGGAGACATGCCGTTGCTGTCCTCCCGAAAACGCGCCAGCCAGGTCTGCGGGGTCATGGCAGCGCCGGCCCCGTTCGCTCATCCACCGGTTTCGTAAACGAGGATCACCGCGATGATCCACAGGTCATCGTTGGCGCCGAGCGCTGCACCCGAGCCGAGCCTGGCCCCATGCAGGGCAACCGGTTCGGGATAGTCGGGCAAGTCGGTGATGTGGATGACCGGATCGGTTTCGTGCGGTGCCATGCCGGGCCTTTCTTCGTGGCGGGTTGACCTGTGCGCAGCAGCGTGCACAGTCCGCCGGCCATGATCCAGTTATCGTCCGTTAATCCCGCCGCATCCCGAATCGAGCCGCGCGCATGACCGATTCCGCCAAGTCTGCAGCAGGGTTCGATCCCAGCGCCTTCGAGGGCATATTGGGCAAGCTCGGCCATGGCGGGCATCTCGGCATGCGCTATCGCGCGCATGGTACGGGCTGGGTGGAAATGGAGCTGCCCTATTCCGAGCGGTTGGTCGGCGATGCCGAAAGCGGCATCATCGCCTCGGGCCCGATCATCAGCCTGATGGACAATGCCACCAGCCTTTCGGTCTGGACCGCGATCGGCGAATTCCGCCCCCAGGTGACGCTCGACCTTCGCGTCGATTACATGCGTCCGGCCACGCCCGCAAAGGCCGTGATCGGGCGCGGCGAGTGCTACAAGGTTACCCGGTCGATGGCGTTCGTGCGCGGCATCGCGCATGATGGCGATCCCGATGATCCGGTGGCGCATGTCGCGGGCACCTTCATCCGCGTCGACAATTTCCTGGGCTGAACGATGAGCGCCGATCCCGACATGAATGCTATCCTCGGCTTCATGCCGCCCTTTGCCGAGACGATGGGGATCACCGTCGATCACCTCCGCAATGGCCTGCCGGTGATGGCGTTCGATTACGGACCGCATGTCATGGGGCGGCCCGGCTTTCTGCACGGCGGCGCGATGAGCGGGCTGATGGAGATCGCCGCGATCGCCGCGCTGCGCGTCACCGTCGCGGCGGAAGAACCGGCGGTGCGGATCAAGCCAGTCAACATCACCATCAGTTTCATGCGCGGCGGGCGCGAGGCGCGGACCTATGCGCTGGGCGAGGTCACCCGGATCGGGCGACGCGTCGCCAATGTCGAGGCCAAGGCGTGGCAGGACGATCCCGCCAAGCCGATCGCCACGATCTTCATGAACTTCCTTTTGTCCTCGCCCAAGCAAGCCTGACGACCACGCCAGGCTCGTCAGCCTGGCCATCATCGATGCGCATCGCCGCATCGGCGCGGGCGCGCGCCAGGATGGCCGGCGGCATGTCGGCAGGATGCAGCACCAGATCCGCGCTCCCCAGCAACCGCACCTGGCGCAGCGTCAGATCGTCGGGATCGGGCGAGGCAATCGTCAGCGTGTAAAGGCAGCATCGCCTCGAACCGCTGACGCAGCGCCTTGGCGAGCCCCGCCGACGCGCCGCCGGTGCCGATGGCGACCAGCACCGGATCGCGGTCGATGATCGCAGGCGTGGTAAAGTCGCATAGCGCAGGCCGGTCGACGGCATTCACCAGCAACCCTCGTGCCTTCAGCAGAGCGACAGCGTCAGCCGCTTCGGCCTCGTCCTCCAGTGCAACGATGGCGATGCGAGCATCACGATTGTCCTCGGCGACGCAAATCCCCCCTGCCCGCTCGATCAGCCGCCTCTTGGCATCCGCCATCTCGCCATCACCCAGCAGGATGACCGGCATCCCGCGCAGGTTCAGGAAGACGGGAAGCTGGTTCACAGCCAGTCGGGCACGGTTTCCGCGGCCATGATCTCGGCCGGGCTGATGCGGTTGGCGACCACGGCATAGCGGTCGCCATCGACCAGCACCTCGGCGACGATGCCGCGGCTGTTATAGCTGCTCGCCATGGTGGCGCCATAGGCTCCGGCGGTGCGGAAGATCGCGAGATCGCCGGCGACCACCGTGTCGATGTCGCGGCCCATGGCGAAGGTGTCGCCACTCTCGCAGACCGGCCCCACGATATTCGCCGTCATCCGCGTGCCATCGGGGCGCACTGCCTCGAAATCGTGCCAGGCGTCGTAGAGTGCGGGGCGGGCAAGATCGTTCATGGCCGCATCGACGACAACGAACGGATCGCGAATGCCCGGCTTGATCCGGATCACGCGGGTGAGCAGCACGCCGGCATTGCCCGCGATCACGCGGCCCGGCTCGAACTGGATCACCGCGTCCCAGTCGCGCGTCACCCGGGCAACCAGCGCGCCATATTCGGCGGGCGATGGCGGCTCGGTCGCCGCCTGATAGGGCACGCCCAGGCCGCCGCCCAGATCGACATGGGTAATCGTATGTCCCTGCTCACGCAGATGCGCGACCAGCTCGCCGATCTTGCCGAACGCGGCTTCGAGCGGATCGAGGCTGAGCAGCTGGCTGCCGATATGCACCGCCACCCCGCGCAGCGCGATGCCGGGGAGCTGCGACAGGCGCTGATAGATGCCGGGGCCGACGTGCAGCCCGACGCCAAACTTGTTGTCGGCCTTGCCGGTCGAGATTTTGGCATGCGTGCCCGCATCGACATCGGGGTTGATGCGCAGCGTCGCGTTCGCGGTCAGGCCCATCGCGGCGGCGACCGCAGCGAGCATCCGGCCTTCCTCTTCGGACTCGATATTGAACTGGCCGATGCCCTTGGCCAGCGCATGGCGCATCTCGTCCTCGGTCTTGCCGACGCCCGAGAACACGATGTCCTGCGCGGCGATGCCGGCGGCCAGCGCGCGGTCGAGCTCGCCTGCGGAAACGACATCGGCGCCATAGCCGCGCCCCGCGAGCACCTTGAGCACCGCGAGGTTGGGATTGGATTTTACCGCAAATGCCAGATGCTTGCGTTCCACACCTGCCAGGCCTTCGCGGAACACGTCGGCATGGCGCTCGAGCGTCGCGCGCGAATAGACATAGACCGGGGTGCCGACCTCCTCGGCAATGCGCGAAAGCGGAACGCGTTCGGCAAACAGCTCGCCGTCGACCAGTGCGAAATGATCCATGAAGAAGGACAGTCCTGCTTATTCGGGAGGAAGATCAAACGGATCGTCGACCCGCGCTTCGGACCTGCGGCGCAGCTCGACATTGCGCTCGGGCCTCGACTGGGTGCTGGGTTCGAGCAGCTCGTTGGGCCCGGCGGCACCGACCGCGCCATAAGCGGGCGGCACGGGTTTCATCCCCTCGACCGCGGTGAGCTTCTGCCGGCTGCCGCAACCGGGCAGCACGACCAGCGCGGTGAGCGCAGCAGCGGCGATCAGGGGGGCGGTACGCGGCATCGTCATTCTCCCGCCAGCGCGGCACGGGCGCGGGCCACCTGATGCCTTACCTGATCGGGCGCGGTGCCGCCATAGCTGTTGCGGCTGGCAACCGAGGCATCGACCGACAGCGCGGGATAGACCGCCTCGGTGATGCGCGGGTCGATCGCCTGCAATTCGTCCAGCGCCAGCGCGTCGAGCGCCACGCCCCTGCCCTCGGCCAGCTTGACCACCGCGCCGGTAATATGGTGCGCCTCGCGGAACGGTATGCCCGCCTGGCGTACCAGCCAGTCGGCCAGATCGGTCGCGGTGGCGAAGCCGCGCTCGGTCGCCTTGCGCATCGCGCCGGTATCGAACCCGGTTTCGGCGACCATGCCGGTCATCGCGGCGAGGCTGAGCATCAGCAGGCCCTCGCATTCGAATACCGGCGGCTTGTCGTCCTGCATGTCCTTGGAATAGGCGAGCGGCAGGCCCTTCATCGTCACCATCAGCGCGGTCTGGCAGCCGATGATCCGCCCGGCATGGCCGCGCACCAGCTCGGCCGCATCGGGATTGCGCTTCTGCGGCATGATCGACGAACCGGTCGAGAAACTGTCAGGCAGCTTGACGAAGCCATAAGGCTGGCTCGCCCAGATGATGAATTCTTCGGCCAGTCGCGAGAGGTGCAGCGCGCACTGCGCGGCGGCATTAAGGTAATCGAGCGCGAAATCGCGGTCCGACACCGCATCGAGCGAATTGGCGGTGGGCCGGTCGAAGCCGAGTGCATTGGCCGTGGCATCGCGGTCGATCGGAAAGCCCGTTCCGGCGAGCGCCGCCGATCCCAGCGGACACTGGTTCATCCGCGCCCGCGCGCTGGCAAAGCGGTCACGATCGCGCGCGAACATCTCGTAATAGGCGAGCAGATGGTGACCGAGCGTCACTGGCTGCGCGATCTGCAGATGCGTGAAACCGGGCATGATCGCATCCACATGCTGTTCGGCGCGATCGACCAGCGCGATCTGCAGTGCCTTGAGCGCGGCATCGGCCGCATCGCAGGCATCGCGCACCCAGAGCCGGAAATCGGTCGCGACCTGATCGTTGCGCGAGCGTGCGGTGTGCAGGCGCCCTGCAGCAGGACCGATCAGCTCGGCGAGGCGCGCCTCGACATGCATGTGGATGTCCTCGAGCGCCCAATCCTCGGCGACGCCGTTCGCGGCATATTCCTCTGCAACCTGCTTGAGGCCGTTCGCGATGGCCTCGGCATCGGCGGCAGGGATGATTCCCTGCGCGCCCAGCATCGCGACATGCGCGAGCGAGCCGTCAATATCCTGCCGCCACAGCGCCTTGTCGAACGGGATCGAAGCATTTATGGCCCGCATCACGTCGGATGGCCCGGCGGCGAAGCGTCCGCCCCACATGCTGTTGGAGTTGTTTCCCATGCCTATCGTCCATCTTTCGCGCCGCAGCCTCTGGCCGGTGGTGGCCCTGGCCGCTCTGGCAACTGGCGCGTGCGATAGGCAATCGCCCGCCGGGGAGCAACCCGCAGGCGCGGAAAAAACCGCAGAGAAGTCAGGCCCGAATGTGCCGCTATCGGGCACGCTCGACATCTCGCAGCGGGGCAAGGCCGCGCCCGATGTCAGCTTCAAGGACCCCGCTGGCAAGACGGTCACCCTCGCCGCGTTCAAGGGCAAGCCTGTGCTGGTCAATCTCTGGGCGACCTGGTGCGGTCCGTGTGTGGTCGAGATGCCGACGCTGGATGCCCTCTCCGCGCGCGAAAAGGACCGGCTCGTGGTATTGACCGTGTCGCAGGACATGCAGAATCTCGACAAGATCGCCCCGTTCTTCGCCGAAAAGGGCTTCAAGAACCTGCAGCCCTATACCGATCAGGAGAATAATCTGGGCTTCAGCTATCAGACCGGCGTGATGCCGACGACGGTGCTCTACGATGCCGAAGGCAAGGAAGTGTGGCGGATGATCGGCGGGATGGACTGGAACGGCACCCGCGCATCGGCGCTGATGGAAGAGACGCTCGCTGCGAAGGGCTGAGCGCGGCTCGTTACATCAGGATCGGCGCGATCACGCGGCAGCGCTTGCGCGCCACGTCCTTCTTCGCGCGCGCAGGCACGGTTGCCACCCGCTTTTTTGTCGCGCATTCTTCCTGCGCCGGGACGGTGCGATCCAGATTGACGAACGTCACCGGCAGCAGCGGCAGGGTGCTGCCCAGAATGACGGAGAGGACAAGGTGGCTCGGCATGCGCGTGTGATGTCGCGCACAGCCTGACCAGTAGCTGAACGAAACCTGGTTCGCTGCGCTTTTGGTGAGCTGCGTTGCATCCGGGCAACGCCTTAGCCGACCATGGTGGGCGATGACAGGCTCGAACTGCCGACCCTCTCGGTGTAAACGAGATGCTCTACCAACTGAGCTAATCGCCCATGGTCGCTGGCAAGGCGGGTCCCCTGCCATTTTTGCATTCGGCTGGCAAGAGGCTTGGCGCTTTCCAATCGGCCAGTGGGCCGCTATCGGCGCGGAACGGACAGCGGGTCCGACCTATTGGAGAATCACCTATGCGCCCATCCGGCCGCGCCCCCGACGAAATGCGTGCCATCAGCATCGAGACTGGCTTCACCAAGCATGCCGAGGGCAGCTGCCTGATCGGTTTCGGCGATACCCGCGTTCTGGTGACCGCGAGCATCGAGGAGCGGCTGCCCCCCTGGCTCAAGGGCAAGGGCGAAGGCTGGGTCACGGCGGAATATTCGATGCTGCCGCGCGCGACGCACACGCGCGGCCAGCGCGAAGCGGCCAAGGGCAAGCAATCGGGCCGCACGCAGGAAATCCAGCGGCTGATCGGCCGTTCCTTGCGCGCGGTCGTGGACTTGAAGAAGCTCGGCGAGCGTCAGATCACGGTCGATTGCGATGTCATCCAGGCCGATGGCGGCACGCGCACCGCGTCGATCTCGGGTGCCTGGGTGGCGCTGCGCCTCGCGGTGAATGGGCTGATGGCACAGGGGCTGGTCAAGGAAGATCCGATCACCGCCAAGGTCGCGGCGATCAGCTGCGGCATCCATCAGGGCACACCGGTGCTCGACCTCGACTATATCGAGGACTCGAACGCCGATGCCGATGCCAATTTCGTGCTGATCGAGGGCGGCAACATCGCCGAAGCGCAGGCCACCGCCGAGGGCGCGCCCTATGACGAGGAAGCGCTGTTGCGGCTGCTGCGCCTCGCGCGCATGGGATGCGCGCAGATTTTCGAGGCGCAGGGCAAGGCGGTCGGTTGACGTCATGACCGCGCGCAGGCTCGAACCCGGCAGGCTGGTCATCGCCAGCCACAACCAGGGCAAGGTGCGCGAGATCCGCGCGCTGCTTGAACCGTTCGGCATCGAGCCGGTCTCGGCGGGCAATCTAGGCCTGCCCGAGCCCGAAGAGACCGGTACCAGCTTTGCCGAAAACGCGCTGCTCAAGGCGCATGCGTCGGCCAAGGGGGCCAATTGCGTCGCGCTCGCCGATGACAGCGGTCTTTGCGTCGCGGCTCTGGGCGGTGCGCCGGGCGTCTACACCGCCGACTGGGCCGAGCGGCAATGGTTCGAGGGCGCGCCGGGCCGCGACTGGTACATGGCGATGGGCAAGGTCGAGGGATGCCTGTGCGAACTCGGCCCCGATGTCGATCGCAGCGCCTATTTCACCTGCACGCTGGCGCTCGCCTGGCCCGATGGGCATTCGGAAGTGTTCGAGGGGCAGGTCCACGGATCGCTGACCTGGCCGCCGCGCGGCACTATGGGTTTCGGTTACGATCCGGTCTTCGTCGCCCAGGGCTTCGACCAGACCTTCGCCGAACTTGATCCGGAGCACAAGCACGCCATCAGCCATCGCGCCGATGCCTTTGCCAAGCTGGTCAAGGCCTGTCTTGACCGCTGACCGTCCCCTCTCCCCTCCCGCTGGCGGGCGCGGAGAACCGCTGGCGCTCTACATCCACTGGCCGTTCTGCGTCTCCAAATGCCCCTATTGCGATTTCAACAGCCATGTCCGCGAGAGCGTCGATCTCGGGCAGTGGCGACAGGCGCTGCTCACCGATCTCGCGCATGAAGCCGCGCTTCTGCCGGGGCGCTCGCTCGGCTCGATCTTCTTCGGCGGCGGCACGCCGTCGTTGATGCCGCCCACCTTGGTCGAGGCGCTGATCGATGCGGCCACCGCCTATTGGCCTGCCAGCCACGACATCGAGATCACGCTCGAGGCTAACCCCTCCTCGGTCGAGGCCGCGCGCTTCGCCGATCTCGCGCGCGCGGGCGTCAACCGCGTGTCACTCGGCCTGCAGGCGCTCGACGATGCGACGCTCGGCTTTCTCGGCCGTGCGCATGGCGTCGATGAGGGGTTGCGCGCGCTGACGACTGCGCAGCAGCATTTCGGCCGCGTATCGTTCGACCTGATCTATGCCCGGCCCGGTCAGACGCTCGGCCAGTGGGAGGCGGAGCTGACCCGCGCGCTCGGCTTCGGCACCGGCCACCTCTCGCTCTATCAGCTGACGATCGAGCCCGGCACGCGCTTCGAGACGCTGGTGCGGCGCGGCGAGCTGATCCCCGCCGACGATGACCATTGCGCCAATCTGTT
>NZ_QKVT01000001.1:651029-661250 GCF_003426715.1 Blastomonas sp. UPD001 | reverse complement strand
GTTCGATCTGACCCGCAGCCTGACCGCGTCGGCAGGCCTTCCCGCCTATGAGATCAGCAACCATGCCCGGCCCGGCGAGCAGAGCCGCCACAATCTCGCCTATTGGCGCTATGGCGACTATGCGGGGATCGGTCCCGGCGCGCATGGGCGGCGTGGGAGCTTGGCGACCGAGCGGCACCGCAAGCCCGAGAACTATCTCGGCGCGATCGCGCGCAACGGCCATGGCCTCTCGATCGAACGCCCTCTGGACGGGGAAACCCGCGCGATGGAGGCGCTGCTGATGGGACTGCGCCTGGCCGAGGGCGTCGATCTGGCCCGGATCGCCGCACTATCGGGCGTGGAAGAGGCGGCGCTGATCGATCGAGGGGCTGCGGAGAAGCTGGAGGCATTGGAGCTTGTGCACATGTCGGGCGCGCATCTGACCGTGACCGAACAAGGCATGCCGCTGCTCGATGCCCTGCTCGCCGAACTGGTCGCGATTGAGTCGCCACAAGCGCTCTGATAGCCTGACGGCATGACCGCGCACTCGATCCCGCATCTGCTCGAACGCTGGCGGTCGCACCTTGCCGACAATCGCCGCCGCTCGCTGCACACCGTGCGCGCCTATGTCGCCACGGCCGAGCGGCTGGTCGACTTTTTGGGCGATCATTGGGGTGAGGCTGCGACCGAGCAGCGCCTGACGCGGGCGACGCCGGCGGACTTGCGTGCCTTTCTGGCGTCAAGGCGCGGTGATGGCCTGACCAACCGCAGCACCGCACGCGAACTGTCGGCGATCCGGGCCTTCCTGGCCTTCGCGGCGTCCGAAGCGGGCAGCGAGGTTGCATCTCCGCGCCTCAAGGGGCCGAGGCTCAAGCGCTCGCTCCCCCGGCCGATCGCGCCCGACGATATCATGGCGCTGGGCGACAGCATGGCGGCGCGTGATGCGCCCGCCTGGGTGCAGGCCCGCGACTGGGCGGTGCTGCTGCTACTTTATGGGGCGGGCTTGCGCATCAGCGAGGCGACGGGGCTGAAGGCAGAGGTGCTGCCCGTCGGCGAGACGCTGCGGATCATCGGCAAGGGCAACAAGCCGCGCGTCGTACCGGTGCTGCCGCAGCTCCGCGAGGCGATGGCGCATTATGCCGCGCTCGCCCCCTTCGCGCTCGAACGCGATCAGCCGCTGTTCCGGGGCACGCGGGGCGGCCCGCTCTCGCCGGCTTTGGTCCGCCGGGCGATGATGAACGCGCGTCGCCTGCTCGGCCTGCCCGAGGATGCAACGCCGCACGCGCTGCGCCACAGCTTCGCGACGCATCTGCTGGCGGGCGGCGCCGACCTGCGCTCGCTGCAGGAACTGCTCGGCCATGCGAGCCTGTCATCGACCCAGATCTACACCCATGTCGATGCCGCGCATCTGCTCGACGTGTACGAGAACGCGCATCCGCGCGCGTGATCGCGTTCAGTCGTGCTGCACCGGATCGGCATGCGGCCGCCAGAAGATCACGCGGACGATATAGACCAGCACGATGATGCCGATCACCGCGGTCGAGGCGGGACCGGTATATCTGTCGATCTCCTCGAACCGCGCGCCCAGCTGATAGCCGATGCTCGCGAACACGACGTTCCACACGCCCGCACCCGCGAAGGTCCAGACGAGGAACTTGGTCCGGCTCATCTCGAAAATGCCCGCGGGCAGTGAGATCAGCGTGCGTACGGTGGGAACCATGCGTGCGAAGAACATGGTCGCGCCGCCATAGCGGTGAAACAGCATGGTGAAGCGGTCGATCTCGTACCGATCAAGCGTGAACCAGCGGCCCCAGCGCGCGACGAAATGGTCGAGCCGCTTGAGCCCGAAGGCACGGCCGATGGCGTACCAGAAATAATTGCCCGCGACCGACCCGATGGTTCCCGCGACAATGACGAGCCACAGGTTCATGTTGCCCTTGCCCGCCTCGATCCCGGCAAGGCCCATGATCACTTCAGAAGGGATCGGCGGAAACACGTTTTCCAGTGCCATCAGGAACGCGACGCCCCAATATCCGCCGCGCGCAACCAGATCGATGACGAAATCGCTCATGCCTTGTTCTCCAGGCGCGCCTCGATCGCGTCCCAGATCATGCCCGCAACATCGCTGTTGTTGAACGCGCTGATCGCGACGATGCCGGTTGGCGAGGTGACGTTGATCTCGGTCAGCCAATGGCCGCCGATCACATCGATACCCACGAACAGCAGCCCGCGTTCCTTGAGTTCGGGCCCCATGGCGTCGCAGATTTCCTGCTCGCGCGGCGTCAGCTCTGCCGCTTCGGCATAGCCGCCCACCGCGAGATTGGAGCGGAACTCGCCTTCGCCCGGCTTGCGGTTGATCGCGCCCGCGACCTTGCCATCGACCAGCACGATACGCTTGTCGCCCTGGGCCACTTCGGGGAGGAAGGGCTGGACCATGAAGGGTTCGCGCCAGATCTGGCCGAACAGCTCGACCAGCGCGGAAAGGTTCGCGCCATCCTCGCCGATCAGGAACACCGCCTTGCCGCCATTGCCGTGCAGCGGCTTGACCACGATCGCACCATGCTTCGCCTGGAAGCGCTTCACCTCGTCGAGCGAGCGGGTGATCAGCGTAGGCGGCATGAAACGCTCGAAATCGAGCACGTAGACCTTTTCGGGCGCATTGCGCACCGATGCGGGGTCGTTGACCACCAAAGTCCGGCCCTTGAGCCGCTCGAGAATGTGGGTTGCGGTGATATAGCCGACATCGAAAGGCGGATCCTGCCGCATCAGCACAACATCGACATCCTCGCCGAGGTCGAGCCGCACCGGATCGCCGAAGGTGTAATGGTCGCCCGGGACGTTGCGCACCGTTACCGGATGGGCGTGGCACGTCACCTGCCCCGCTTCATAGCTCAGCGTCGCGACATCATAATGATAGAGCGTATAGCCGCGCGCCTGCGCCGACAGCATCAGCGCGAAGCTGCTGTCGCCCTTGATGTTGATGCCGGGCATCGGGTCCATCTGCACCGCGATTTTCATGGGAGAAAAGCCTTTTTTCGAACCAGAAAGAGGGGCAGTGGCGGTCAGTCGCCCTGCCAGACGTGCGTCAGATGGCGCGGCAGGCGCCCCGGCGCAAGCAGGATCACGTCGATGCGTGCATCCTGGCCGTCGCGCACGAAGCGCGGCATCAGCGCCTCGGCGGCGGCAGCGACGCGGCGCAGGCGGTGATGATCGATCGCCTCATCGAGCTCGCGCAGGCTATGGCGGTGCTTGACCTCGACAAAGGCGACGATGCGCCCGCGCCTCGCCACCAGATCGACCTCGCCCAACGGTGTGCGCACGCGATGGGCGAGGATGCGCCAGCCCTTGAGCCGCAGCCACCAGGCCGCGAGCGTCTCGGCGCGCCGTCCCGCCGCTTCGGCCTCGCGCCGCCGCGCCTCAGCCATCGCGCTCGGCCATGATCCGCGCATAGAGTGCCTTGCGATCGAGCCCGAAGCGCTTGGCGACCTCACCTGCGGCCTTGCCCGGCGGCATGGCGGCAAGCGCCAGTTTCAACGCGGCTTCGACCTCATCCTCGTCCGCCTCGACTTCATCCTCAAGCGGCGGACCGACGACGATCACGATCTCGCCCCTGGGGGTCGCCTCGGCATAGCTCCCGGCCAGCTCGGCCAGCGTACCGGTGCGGGTTTCCTCGAATTTCTTGCTGATCTCGCGCACCACGGCGGCTTCGCGATTGCCGAGGCCCGCGTGCAGCGCCGCCAGGCACGCCGCGAGCCGCTTGGCGCTCTCGTAGAAGACCAGGGTCGCCGGGATTGCCGCCAGCGCCGCAATCTCCCTATCCCGCGCGCCCGCCTTGTTGGGCAGGAAGCCGTGAAAGTAAAATCTGTCGGTGGGCAGCCCCGCCAGCGTCAGCGCGACGATCACCGCGGACGGCCCGGGCACCGAATGGATCGCCACCCCCGCCGCGCGCGCCTCGCGCACCAGCTTGTAGCCGGGATCGGAGATCAACGGCGTCCCGGCATCGCTGACCAGAGCGACAGGCCCTTGTAATGCTGCGGAAATCAGCCGCTCGCGATCAGACGCGCGGGCATGGTCGTCATAACGTATCAGAGGGCGCTTGAAGCCGAGATGATGAAGCAGACCGCCCGTGACCCGGCTGTCCTCGCAGGCGATCAGATCGGCCTGTTCCAGCACCCGCCGGGCGCGTTCCGAAAGATCACCAAGGTTGCCGATTGGTGTCGCAACGATATACAGGCCGGGTTCGGGATCATGAATCACGCGGATGTTCATGGACCGGCAGGGCGGGAGCGACAAGCAGTGAAACAGTTTTATCGCAAATGGCAGGCTATCCTCATGCTGGTGCTGGGCAGCCTGGCGCTGGCGGCGTGCCAGACCATGGTGCCCAAGACCGCTCCGCCGCCGACGCCCAGCCAGCAGCCCGACAAGCCGGTGACCAAGCCCGATGACGGTACGATCACCGGCGTGCTGCCCACCGACGAGACACGCCACCGCATCGCGCTGCTGCTGCCGCTTTCCGGCAAGGACGCGCCGGTGGGCCAGTCGATCGCCAACGCCACCACGCTGGCGCTGATGGACACCAGGGCGAGCAACCTTCGCATCACCAGCTACGATACCGCCCAGGGTGCGCAGGCCGCCGCGCAGCGCGCGATTGCCGATGGCAACCGCCTGATCCTCGGCCCGCTGTTCGGCGACGACGTCGTTGCCATCGCCGCGGCCGCCAATTCCGCGCGCGTACCGATCATCAGCTATTCGAACGATGTCGGCATCGCGGGCAACAACGTGTTCGTGATGGGCTATGTGCCGGCGCAGTCGATCGATCGCGTCGTGCGCCATGCGCGCGCGCAGGGCATTACGCGCTTTGCCGCGCTCGTCCCAGCAGGCACCTATGGCCAGCGCGCGTCCTCGGCAATGCTCGCTTCGGTCAAGGCTGCTGGCGGCACGGTCGTGTCGATGCAGAGCTATGGCGCGGGCAATGCCGCGATCACCGCCGCGCTCAGGAAGATGCAGGGCGACAGCGCCTATGAGGCGATCCTGATTGCCGATAGCGGCGCGGCCGCGATCCGCATCGTACCGCTCGTCCGCGCCAATGGCGGCACCGATGCGCGAATCCTGGGCACCGAATTGTGGAACACCGAGCGCACGCTCGCCGCCTCGCCCGCGATGCGCGGCGCGTGGTTCGCCAGCGTCTCGGACGGTCTGTACCGGCAGTATGCCGCGAAATACCGCGCGCAGTTCGGCACCGACCCCTTCCGCCTCTCGACGCTCGGCTATGACAGCGTGCTGCTCACCACCCGCATCGCGCGCGACTGGAAGCCCGGCACCCCCTTCCCGATGGACCGCCTGCGCGATGCCGGCGGCTTTATCGGCCTCGACGGCGCCTTCCGCTTCGGCCGCAATGGCGTGGCGGAACGCCTGCTCGAAGTGCAGCAGGTCGGCGCTGGCACGCTGACGGTGGCCTCACCGGCTCCGAAGAGCTTTGCTGATTGAGGGGTTTTGCTCCGTTGCGTCCAACGAGGCTAGCTCTATGGCAGCATAGGCGAGCGAGTTTTGGTTAGGTTAGGCCTTCCGCACTCCATTTGTAGAAGATGACAAATAGGCTTCAATCTTCGGAACCCAAGCTGCGTAAGCGGCAGACCTTTGGCTCCATTCCTCTATGAAGACACCAGGAAGCTCACCGTTGTAGTACGCATACAAGTCCTCAACGGTGCGAATGGCGCCAAACAGTTCCATCCCTTGGGCGAGCAAATTTTCTTGCAGGATTATCAGGCCCTTGGCGTCATCTCTGTGAATGCGAAAATCTGGCGGCGTAGGCATTCCGCAAATGGGGTTTGTTGAATATAGTCGACGATCAAGGATCGGGTGATTGCTTGAATTCGACTCACCGAAGGCAGAAACGCCCGAATGGTGGATTTTGAACTCCACGAAGAAATAGTCAGAAAAACGACTTCGATATAATTGCACACCGAACTGAAATTCCCCAACCGCTTTTTTGAAACATTTCGCTGCAAGGGGAATTGCAAGCTTTGCAGCGGTCTTGTGTAACCACGGCTCAATCAAATTTGCAGTTTCCATAGCTGCTACCTCTCACGGTTGAACAACTACGTCCTTCACGAAGGACACCACGTCCAGTTATAGCTCGGCGAGTGGGGCGGTCTGATCTCAGAAGCAGCTTTGGGCACTCACCCGATCGACTGACCCGTCTTCGCCCAGTCAGCCATGAAGCCTTCGATGCCCTTGTCGGTCAGCACGTGCTTGAACAGGCCGCGGATCACGCTCGGCGGCATGGTGGCGACGTCCGCGCCGATGCGCGCGGATTCGAGGACGTGGATCGGGTGGCGGATCGAGGCGACCAGGATTTCGGTGTCGAAGGCGTAGTTGTCGTAGATCAGGCGGATGTCCTCGATCAGCGCCATGCCGTCAAAGCCGTTATCGTCGTGACGGCCGACGAACGGCGAGATGAAGGTCGCGCCCGCCTTGGCCGCGAGCAGCGCCTGGTTGGCGGAGAAGCACAGGGTCACGTTGACCATCGTGCCGTCGTCGGTCAGCTTCTTGCAGGTCTTGAGGCCATCGAGCGTCAGCGGCACCTTGATCGCGACAT
Organism: Blastomonas sp. UPD001; assembly: GCF_003426715.1. Lineage (NCBI taxonomy): Bacteria > Pseudomonadati > Pseudomonadota > Alphaproteobacteria > Sphingomonadales > Blastomonadaceae > Blastomonas > Blastomonas sp. UPD001. The sequence continues at coordinate 654,673 of NZ_QKVT01000001.1, read as the reverse complement.
TGTCGGCGATCTTGCGCAGGATCTCGGCCTCCTTCATCATCGTCTCATGGTCGAGCGCGACGACCTCGGCCGAGACCGGGCCTTCGACCAGCGCGCAGATTTCCTTCGTCACCTCCAGAAAGTCGCGGCCCGACTTGGCGATCAGCGACGGGTTGGTGGTGACGCCATCGAGCAGGCCGGTCGCGGCGAGATCGGCGATTTCGGCGGTGTCTGCGGTGTCGACGAAGAATTTCATGGGCTGGCTCCTCAGCGCGGGGGGCGATTCTCGGAGCCGCCTATAGCGCGCCGGGCCGGGTGCGTTAATGGAAATCGGCCAGAAGCGGACCGACCGCGCAGCAAAAGGCCCGCTCCGCATGGTGCGGAACGGGCCCTTGCTCTGTCCTGGTTCCGGCAGAACCGGAACGTGCGGGATCAGTAGCGATATTCGTCCTTCTTGAACGGACCGGTCAGCGGCACGTCGATATAGGCGGCCTGTTCCTTGGTCAGTTCGGTCAGCTTCACGCCCAGCTTGGCGAGATGCAGACGGGCGACCTTCTCGTCGAGATGCTTGGGCAGCACGTACACGTCGTTCTGGTACTTGTTCGCGCCGCTGAACAGTTCGATCTGCGCCAGCACCTGGTTGGTGAAGCTGGCCGACATCACGAAGCTGGGGTGGCCGGTCGCGTTGCCGAGGTTCAGCAGGCGGCCCTTGGACAGCATGATGATGCGCTTGCCATCGGGGAATTCGACCATGTCGACCTGCGGCTTGATCTCGGTCCACTTCATGTTCTCGAGCGCACCGACCTGGATCTCGTTGTCGAAGTGACCAATATTGCCGACGATCGCCATGTCCTTCATCGCGCGCATATGATCGAGCGTGATGACGTCCTTGTTGCCGGTGGTGGTGACGAAGATGTCGGCGGTCGACACGACGTCTTCCAGCGTCTGCACGGCGAAGCCGTCCATCGCCGCCTGCAGCGCGCAGATCGGGTCGATTTCGGTGACGATCACGCGGGCGCCGGCGCCCTGCAGCGAGGCGGCCGAGCCCTTGCCCACGTCGCCATAGCCGCACACGACGGCGACCTTGCCGGCCATCATCACGTCGGTGCCGCGACGGATGCCGTCGACCAGCGATTCCTTGCAGCCGTACTTGTTGTCGAACTTCGACTTGGTGACGCTGTCGTTGACGTTGATCGCGGGGAACGGCAGCTTGCCCTTCTTGGCCAGGTCATACAGGCGGTGGACGCCGGTGGTGGTCTCTTCCGACACGCCCTTGATGTTCTGGACGGTCTTGGTGAGGTAACCGGGAGTCTGGGCCAGGCGGCGCTTCAGCACCTTGACGAAGCACTCTTCTTCCTCGTTGGTCGGGGTGAACAGTTCTTCACCGGCTTCGACGCGCGCGCCCCACAGCGCGTACATCGTGGCGTCGCCGCCATCGTCGAGGATCATGTTGCAGGTGGTGCCTTCTTCGGCGCCCCAGTCGAAGATGCGGTCGACATATTCCCAATATTCTTCCAGCGTCTCGCCCTTGATGGCGAACACGGGGATGCCCTGCGCCGCGATCGCGGCAGCGGCATGGTCCTGGGTCGAATAGATGTTGCAGGTGGCCCAGCGCACTTCGGCACCCAGCGCGACCAGCGTCTCGATGAGCACGGCGGTCTGGATGGTCATGTGCAGCGAGCCGGTGATCTTGGCACCCTTGAGCGGCTGAGCGGCGCGATATTCTTCGCGGATCGCCATCAGGCCGGGCATTTCGGTCTCGGCAATGGCGATTTCCTTGCGGCCGAAATCGGCAAGCGCAATGTCTGCAACAACGTAATCGTTGCGGTCGAGGGTCGGGGCACTGGCCACGCAATATCTCCTGAATGTCTGTCCTACTGGCCAACAGGGCGCTCGGAAACTCCGGCCCCCATACCCAGACTCGGCCTGACAGGCAAATATAAAGATTCCTTTATATGTCTTTGGTGAGGGCGGCGGGTGGCATTTCCTGCAGTCTGATCGCCCCGCTTCCCGATGCCCCCTTGCATTGCGACCGGGACGGGACAACATGCAGCCCTGTTTCAACCGCCCAGGAGGAGACGAATGCCATGATCAAAGTCGGCGACACCATCCCCAACACCAAATTCGTGCGCGCGACCGCCGAAGGTCCGCAGCAGGTCGAGGCCAAGGACTTTTTCGCAGGCAAGACGGTCGCGCTCTTCTCGGTGCCCGGTGCCTTTACGCCCACCTGCTCGGCCAAGCACCTGCCCGGCTTTGTCGAAAAGGCCGACGCGATCAAGGCCAAGGGCGTCGACGAGATCGCTTGCACTGCCGTCAACGATGCGTTCGTGATGGGCGCCTGGGGCAAGTCGGCCAATGCCGATTCGATCGCGATGCTCGCCGACGGCAACGGTGATTTCGTCGAGGCGCTGGGTCTGACGATGGACGGCACCGGCTTCGGCATGGGCAAGCGCGGCCAGCGCTTCGCCATGGTCGTCAAGGACGGCGTGGTCGACAAGCTGTTCGTCGAAGAGCCAGGCGACTTCAAGGTGAGCAGCGCGGATTACATGCTCGAGCAGCTCTGACCGCAGGACTGCGCTCTCCCACTTGGCGGAGAGCTACCCAGGCTGGCGAGCTTGCTCGCCAGCCGAGGTTGAAAGGGAGTGCCGGGTAGCGCAGCCCCTCTCCCGACCCTCTCTCCCCACGGAAATAGGGCCGATCCGTGATCAATAGCCCATCAGGCCCATGACTTCCTTGCGCGAGCGATGGTCGTCGAGGAAGCAGCCGAGCAGTCGGCTGGTGATCATCCCCACGCCGGGCGTGCGGACGCCCCGCGCGGTCATGCAGCTATGGCTCGCCTCGATGACGACGGCCACCCCATGCGGCTGCAGATGCTCCCAGATGCACGCGGCAACTTCGGCCGTGAGGCGCTCCTGAACCTGCAGACGCCGCGCATAGCCGTGCAGCACGCGCGCCAGCTTGGAAATGCCGACCACGCGATCCTTGGGCATATAGGCGATCGACGCCTTGCCGATGATCGGCGCCATGTGATGTTCGCAATGCGACTGGAACGGGATATCCTTGAGCAGCACGAGCTCGTCATAGCCGCCGACTTCCTCGAACGTGCGGCTGAGGTGCACGCTGGGATCGTCGCCATAGCCCGAACAATATTCCTTCCACGCGCGCGCCACGCGCAGCGGCGTATCGCGCAGGCCCTCGCGCTCGGGATCGTCGCCAGTCCAGCGCAGCAGCGTCACGATCGCCTGCTGCACGTCCTGGGGAACGGGGATCTTGCCCTTCTCCGACATTTCGCCGTCATCATCGGCATCATGGTACAGCATCTGGCATTCCCCCTTTATCACAAACTGCCGCGTCAGATAGGGAGCGGCGCTCGGCACTACAACCTCAGGGCCTTGATCGCGGCCGCAAGGCGGCCACATCGGCGGGGAACAATTGCGGTATTTGCGAGTTGCGCCAGAGCAGTTGCAGAAAACAAACATATATTAGTTGTCAATTGCAACTTTTTCCTCTGGACCTTCCCCTACGTTTCCGCCACGATGTTGCGGTGCAATATCAAAATCCGGAGTAACCGATGCGCGTCCCCCCCAGATGCGCGCTCTTCGCGGCAGCCTTGGCGCTGCTCGTCAGCGCTTGTTCGTCCGAGCCGCCCCCGCCGCCGCCGCCGC
>NZ_QKVT01000001.1:633184-650929 GCF_003426715.1 Blastomonas sp. UPD001 | reverse complement strand
AAGATGCCAGTATCGGGCAGGCCCAGGAATCCAAGGTCGGTCGACATGTCGAATTCCACGCCATAGACCTTGCCGTCGCCAACGTTGCGCGGCTGGAACACGAACGTGCCTGCGCCCTCGGAACCAACAACGCCGGTATTGGTCAGCTCGATCAAGTTCTGCACATCGCGATAGAAGAAATTGATGCCGACGATCCCCCCGCGCCCGATGCGCCGCTCATAGCCCAGATCGAAGCCCCATGCGGTTTCCGGATCGAGTTGCGGATTGCCCAGCAGATCGTTGTCGCCGAGTTCCGCCTCGAGCAAGGCAGGCGAAATGAAGTTGAACTCGGGACGGCGATTGGTGCGCGCCACCGAACCGATGATCCGGTCACGATCGGTAATGTCGTATTTGAACGAGGCCGAAGGCAACAGCTTTTCATAGTCATTGCCCTGCACACCTGCCGCGGGCACTGTCGCGTCGATGATGTTGAGATCGGTGGTCTCATAACGCAGACCGGCTTCCCACGAGAAGCCGCCATGGCGGCCTTCCACCAGCGCAAAGCCGTCGATGCGCCGTTCCTCGATCGTGTTCACGCTACCGGGTTCGGGGGCGAGCGCACCAAAGGCGGTATTCAGTTCAGTCGGGTTGCGCTGAAACTGGTTCCAGTTGCGCGCCGCAGCAACGTTGAAGCGATTGCGTACGGTCAGGATTGCAGTATCGCGGTCCTTGTCCTGGTAGAAGCCGCCGAATACCAGCTTGATTTCGTCGCCGAGATCGACCGCGTGCTCCAGCTTCACCGTGAATTCGCTATCGTCGATATCGACCGTGGTGAGGTCGCCAGTGAAACGCGGCGTGGCACGGTCGAAGTCGATCTCGAATTCGGTTTCGCGCTGCTTGTCGGTGAAATTGGCATAGCCGATGCGCAGCGAGGTTTTCCCGGCTGACCATTCATGCGAGAGCTTGCCGTCGATCGTGTAGTTTTCCTGATCGATCTCGTTCACATTGGCATTGTCGGTCAGCAGGTTTCCGCTCGCCGCGCCGTTGCGCACTGGGCCGTTGATGGCGGTCGGGCTGTTATATTCGTAGCTGCGCTCGTCCTCGGTGCGGTCGGTGCGCACATAGAATCCGCGGATCTGGAAGTTCGTGTCGCCGCCGTCGATCTCGTAGGTCGCGTTGACCGAGTAATCCTTGCCATCACGCGTATCCGTCTGATCTTCGCGGTTGTCGAAATCGTCGGTCGCGAAATTAGGATTGTTTTCGGGCGAATCGCTGTAACGCAGGCTCGATTTCAGCTTGGGGTTGTGGCGCCCCTGGAAATTGCCGCCGATCAGCAGACGGCCCGGGCCGACCTTGCCGCCGAAGACCGCGCCGAAGCTAGGCTCGAACTCCTCGTCGTCATAATAGAGCGCGCCGCCGCGGACATAGCCGCCGTCAAGCTGATAGCCATCGCGCAACACGATGTTGAGCGAGCCCGCAACCGCATCACCGGTGCGGCGTGCTGAGTTGGAGCGTACGATTTCCACCCGCGAGATCAGTTCGGCGGGAATGCGATCAAGGAAGAACGAACGGTCGGCCTGGCCGCCGGGAACGCGCTCACCGTTGATCAGGATCTGGGTATAACCGGGCGGCAGGCCGCGAAGACGCGGGCCATCGCTTTCGATCACATCAGAGAGAAAGGTCACCGAAGGCACGCGCTTGAGCGCATCGCCTGCGGTGAGCGGCTCGAAGCGCTGAAAGTACTCGGTGCCATATTCGAGCACAGGCTCCGCGCCATCGACCCGGTTGCGATAGCCGATCTGGCCCTGCACCACGATGTCCTGCGACGTAGTGATCGTCTGGTCGCCGTCGCGCGGTTGTTCCTCGGCGACTTTGTCCTGCGCCAAAGCGAGTGCAGGAAGCATGGCCAGCCCGGCAATGCCGGTGAGCAGCGCACAACGGGTCGCGCGCTTGAAACCGAAAATAATTGTCATGGAATGACCCCCCGAATCAAACAGCCGGATCGACTGCGTTGAGCGCGCCGCTAACAGCGCTCCGAGACGGATGGATGAAACCAAGGTTTCAGTTTTGGGTCACTTCCTGCACAAAACTGTCATCAATGCGCCATATCGACGTGGCAGCGACCGCCGACCGCAGTTCGATTTCGAAAAAGGATTTCCCTTCATGGCCGACCGTTCTTCCGCCACCCTGTTCGGGGTGAGCCTTGTCGCCCTGCTGGCCGTTGCCTGCGCGCCCAAGGAAATCCCGCTCGAGGTGCGAATCGCCAATGCGCTGCCCGCCGTCGATGTGCCCGCGAGCGGCGAGACGGTGCCGGTCGGCACCGCCAATGCAGATGCGGCGGACGATCCGGCGATCTGGCGCAATACCGCCAATCCGTCCGCCAGCCTGATCGTCGGCACCGACAAGAAGGCCGGGCTCTATGTCTATGGCATGGACGGCAAGGTGCGCGGATCGTCGCTGACCGGGCGCTACAACAATGTGACGCTGTTGGCGGGCGAGCATGGCATCGTCGTCATCGCCAGCGATCGGACCGATCCGGTCAATTCCAAGCTCGCGCTGTTCCTGCTCGATCCGCCGACCGGTTCGCTGTCGCCGCTGGCGAGCGTGCCGAGCGGTGCGGGCGAAGGCTATGGCGTGTGCGTTGCCCCTGCCCCGCGCATCGCGATGGTCGGCGCGCCCGATGCGATGACCGCCTATGCCGCGATCAAGGACGGCACCGTCCGCGAGATCCGGATCACGCACAAGGACGGAAAGGTCGAGCACAGCGTCGGTGCCACCTGGAAGCTCAATAGCCAGATCGAGGGCTGCGTGGTCGATCCCGCCACAGGCGCGCTCTATGTCGGCGAGGAGGATGTCGGCATCTGGAAGATCGATCCCGCGCGCCCCGAGGCCGCGCCGGTGCTGTTCGCCGCCGCCGACAGCAAGCAGCTCGTCGCCGATGTCGAGGGCCTCGCGCTCGGCACGCGCGAGGGCGCGAGCAGCCTGCTCGTCGCCTCGAGCCAGGGCGACCATGCTTATGCGGTGTTCGACACGGCCAATGGCAAGCTGCTGGGGCGCTTCCGCATCAACGGCGGCGCGCTCGACGGCACGTCCGAGACCGACGGGATCGAGCTGGCGGTCGGCGATTACGGTCCGGGCTTTGAGCAGGGCGTGTTCATCGCGCAGGACGGCGACAATGGCGCTGGCACGCAAAATTTCAAGCTGGTGAGCTGGGGCGCGATCCTCGCCGCGCTTGGGCTTTAATCGCGCCCACGATAGCTCTAGCCCCGCCCCCGATAGCCCGGAACGTCCTGCGGCGGCAGCCACAGCCCTTGGGGCGGTTCGCCCGACTGCCAGAACACATCGATCGGGATGCCGCCGCGCGGATACCAGTATCCGCCGATGCGCAGCCAGTGCGGCTGCATCTCTTCGAACAGCCGTTCGGCAATGCCGACGGTGCAATCCTCGTGAAAGGCCTGGTGGTTGCGGAAGCTGCCCAGGAAGAGCTTGAGCGACTTGGATTCGACCATCACCTTGTCGGGCGCATAGTCGATGACCAGATGCGCGAAATCGGGCTGGCCGGTTACCGGGCAGAGCGAGGTGAACTCGGGCGCCGTCAAGCGCACCAGATACGGCCTGCCGGGGCGGGGATTTGGCACATAGTCCAGCACCGCCGCTTCGGGCGAGGTCGGCATGGGGCTGTCTTTGCCCAGAAAGCGTGTTTGGGGTTGATCGGTCATGCGCCTCATCTAATGCGGCACACGGCTGATGTCATCTCCCGCCCGCATTCAGCGCCGATTAAGCGCGCAGGCCGCGTGGCGGAGGCTTCAACTGGGGATGGTCAGCCTTTTGTCGGACCGGTGGCAAGCGCACCGGCGGCACGAGCTATACGGGGAATTATGTCGGCATGAACGGTGACGGCCGCAAGATTATCGGGACGCTGTTGGCAGCCAGCCTGCTCGGGCTGAGTGCGCCTGGAAGCGCGCAGGACAATCCGGGCAGCTTCAGCCTGCCGCCGGGTCCGCAACAGAACCCCCAGCCGCCGTCGAATGTGCAGGGGCCGGTCGACGCCGAATCCACCCCGCCGCGGACGAGATCCTGCCCGATTCGGCGCTCGCCGATTCCGCCGGTGGCGCGTCGGCTTCGCTCGGCGCTGCGCCGGGCGTGCCGCAGCGGCATCAATTGGGCGGCGAAACCCCGGCCCCGGTCGTCCCGCGCCTGCTGCTCGACTATACGACGCTGGGCATCGACGTGACTTTGGTCAACGCGGTCGCGCGCTATCATCTCGGCATCACCAACATGTCCGACATGTCCGTTAGCAACATCGCGCTGCACGGGGCGATCGTGCAGGCGCGCAAGGGCATGCCGCCGACAATCGACCCGATGCGCGGCGACAGCCTGCTCCCCCATCTGCAGAAGATCGCCGATATCGAGCCCGGGAGTACCCAGCGCTGCGAGGGACAGATTCGCCTGCCGCTCGGCCAGATCGAGCCGATCGCGATGCAGGGCCGCATGCTGTTCGTGCCGCTGGTGCATATCTGGATCGGCTATGACGGCCCCGACGGCACGCGCTATGCGGTCACCCAGTCGTTCGTGCTGGGCGAGGAGAGCAACCCGCCCGGCCCGCGCGTCGGCCCGCTGCGGCTCGATCTCGGCCCGCGCCGCTTCACCGCGATCGGCCAGCGACCGTTGCAGCCGGCGTAAGGCAAGGCTGCTTGCCAAGCATGGGGCGATCATGCCAATCAGCTGAAACGTATACGGAATAATGATTCCGCGCTGAGAGGGTCTCCCATATGCTGAACCGCGTCGCTTCGTCCGCCCTGGCCCTGTGCCTGTGTCTTTCGCCTATGCCGCTCGCCGCGCAGGACGGCGGCAAGGGGCCGGACAAGGCCGCCGCCGCCAAGGTCGAACCGATGGTGTCGGTGACGAAGCACAGTGGCACGTTCGGCGGACAGCGCGTCGCCTATACCGCGACTGCGAGCGACACGTTCCTCAAGGACGACAAGGGCAATCCGCGCGCGCGCATGTTCTCGGTCAGCTATGTCAAGGACACGCCCGAGCCGAACCGTCCGGTCACCTTCCTGTTCAACGGCGGCCCCGGTTCCGGCTCGCTCTGGCTGCACATGGGCGCGTTCGGCCCCAAGCGCGTCGCCATCCCCAGCGATGGCCGCGACGATGGCGCACCGCCCTATCGGCTGATCGACAATCCCGACAGCCTGCTCGATGTCACCGACATCGTCTTCATCGATCCGGTCGGCACCGGCTTTTCGACCGCATTGGGCGATACCGACCCCAAGGAATTCTGGGGCGTCACCAAGGATGCCAAATCGGTCGCGCAGTTCATCCGCCAGTGGCTCAGCGACAATGGCCGCTGGAACGCGCCCAAGTTCCTGGGCGGCGAAAGCTATGGCACCACCCGCACCGCCGCCGTCGCCAACGAGCTGGAGGGCACCTATAACGACGTCGCATTGAACGGCTTGCTGCTGATCTCTACCATTCTCGATTTCGGCGCGCAGGCCGAGGTTCCGGGCAACGAGATGCCCTATGTACTGATGGTGCCGAGCATGGCGGTGACCGCGCTCTATCACGGCAAGACCACCCCCGCCGCCTCGGGCCCCGGCCCCGATGCGCTGGCGCAGGAGGCGCGCGCCTTTGCCACCAACGAATATCTGCCCGCACTGATGAAGGGCAGCGCGCTGGTCGGCGAGGAACGCGCCCGCATCCGCGCCAAGCTCGCGCGCTATACCGGGCTGTCCGAGCAATATCTGGAAAATGCCGATCTGCGCGTGACGCCGGGCCGTTTTTACAAGGAGCTGCTGCGCGATCGCGGTCTGGTCGTCGGCCGGCTCGACGCGCGTTATACCGGCAAGGATTATGACAATGCCGGCGAAACCCCCGACAACGATCCCAGCTTCTACGGCATCGACGGCAGCTATACCGCCGCGCTCAACGCCTATGTCCGGCAGGAGCTGAAGTTCAGCCCGGAGCGGCAATATGTCACGATAGGCGGCGTGCGCGACTGGGACTGGGACCTGCCCGGCAATGGCGGCGAATCGCGCTATTACAAGAATGTCGCGCCCTATATCGGCCGCGCGCTGCGCGAGAATAGCGGGCTGCGCGTGCTCGTCGCCCAGGGCTGGTACGATTTCGCCACGCCCTTCTTCGGCGCGGAATATTCGCTCACCCGCACCGGCATCCCCACCGACCGCATCGAATATACCCGCTATGACGCCGGGCACATGATGTACGTGAACGAGACCGACCTCAGCAAATTGTCGCGCGACATTCGCGGGTTTATCGGGCGGCGGTGAGCGGGGGCGTCCGGCGGCGGTCGCTGGTTACGCGGATGTGGGGCATTCTAGAAGTAGGCGCGCGTCTTCACGACCGCTTTCTGCATTCGCGGCTGGATCTTCCAATGACTAAAAGTGGGTGGAAAGCGGAAATTGTCTGATGGGGTGCTGAGATGCATCTCATCTTTCGCGATCAAGGCGACTCGCAACTTCCGGACGAAGCTCATATTTATCAGGCAACAGCGGCGCAAACGGAGCGAAGGCGTCGTCGAGCATTGCTGCATTTGAGCTTTCTTTCGCTATGCAGGCCGCGGTTGCTTCCACTTCATCCTCGTCTGCGGCAAGTGTTTCAGCCAGCGTGTCGGACTTGACAACCCACAACTGTCGATCGGGAGTCAGTGGAGACCAATCTGCCGCTGCACAGCCAATAGCATGGGCGCTTCTCAAGTTTTCAGGATCAGACCATTCGATGGCCCATGACAGCCGGTTCAATTGCCCAACCAATTGATTAATTTTTGATCGGCTCAATGCCAGCTCGATGCTCGCAATCTTCGGCTCACGCCATTCCTTTTCGCCAATCTGGTCGGCCGTAGGATTGATCGCTCTTGCACATCCATGAATTATGGAGCTTTGAACATACCAGTTGATCCGCACTCTACCGGACCGCTCGACTACGAGTTCACGCTCAAGCGGACATCCGCCAAAAATCGTATTCTGGCCATGCTCGATTTGCCGCAGAAAGACGATCTGTTGGAAATTGTCGATTTGGCTCGTCCTGTCGCCGGACATAGTAACACTCAGTGCAGCACCAATGGCTACAACTGTTGTCGTGATGACCGCTACCGCTGTGCTAACTTGCATGTTACCACGGTAGTCAAATCCGAAAAAATGCCAACGCAATTAAACCGTCGGCAACGGGGTCGGTTACGGAAGATCCGCTTTTTTGACGATGGCGGCGAAAGCTGCCATCGAAAGGCCGTGTGTGATAGGCGAAATACGCCATCCCGCCAAGCCTGCAAAACACCAGAGGAACCCATGACCGCGATCACCATCCACGGCATCCCCAATTGCGACACGATGAAGAAGGCGCGGACCTGGCTGGAGGGTCAGGGCATTGCCTATGACTTTCACGACTACAAGAAGGCCGGGATCAGCGCGGAGAAACTGGGCGCCTGGGCCGATGCGGTCGGCTGGGAGGTTCTGCTCAACAAGGCGGGGACCACCTTCCGCAAGCTGCCCGATAGCGACAAGGCGGGGATCGACCGGGACAGGGCGATCGCGCTGATGGTGGAGCAGCCTTCGCTCATCAAGCGGCCGGTGCTGGAATATCCGGGCGGCGTGCTGGTCGGCTTCAAGCCCGATGCCTGGGCGGCGGCGCTGGGCTGAGCCGGGCTGTCACATGCCTGTCAGTTTTGCGCCCTAACCGTTCTCCGGCGAAAGCCGGAGCCCAGAAGTGGCTATAGTGCGATCTCGCCTCTGGATTCCGGCTTTCGCCGGAAAACGGTGCGGCCAACCAAGGAGACCCGAAAATGCCCAAGGCCATCTGGAACGGCACCGTCATTGCCGAGAGCGACGATACCGTCGTCGTCGAGCGCAACCATTATTTCCCCCGAAGCTCGGTGCGTGCCGATCTACTGACGCCCAGCGACACCACCAGCTTCTGCCCGTGGAAGGGCGTGGCGAGCTATTATTCGCTCGAGGTCGACGGAAAGACCAACACCGACGCGGTCTGGTATTATCCCGAGCCCAAGGATGCGGCGAAGGAAATCCGCGACCGGCTCGCCTTCTGGAAGGGTGTCGAGGTCGTCGCGTGATCCTGGCCGCGCTTATGCTGTCCACCGCCGCGCCCGGCCCGCTGATTATCGCGCATCGCGGCGCGAGCGGCGAGCGGCCCGAGCATACGCTGGGATCGTATGAACTCGCGATCGACCAGGGCGCGGATTATATCGAGCCCGATCTGGTCAGCACCAAGGACGGCGTGCTGGTCGCGCGGCACGAGAACGAGATTTCCGAAACCACCGATGTCGCCGCGCATCCCGAATTTGCCGAGCGCAAGACGACCAGGACCATCGACGGCCAGAGCCTGACCGGCTGGTTCACCGAGGATTTCACCCTCGCCGAATTGAAGACGCTGCGCGCGAAGGAGCGCCTGCCGCAATTGCGCCCCGCCAACACCGCCTATGACGGCCGATGGGACGTGCCGACGCTCGACGAGATCATCGCGCTGGTGAAGCGGCGCGAACAGGAGACGGGGCGGCGAATCGGCCTGTACCCCGAAACCAAGCATCCGAGCCATTTCCGCGCGCTCGGCCTGCCGCTCGAGGAGCGGCTGGTCGCGACGCTCGCCAAGGCGGGCTATGACGGTGCGGACGATCCGGTGTTTATCCAGAGCTTCGAGGTCGATAACCTCAAGCGCCTGAACGGCATGACCGAGCTGCCGCTGATCCAGCTGATGGCGAGCGTGGCCGGTCCGCCCGACCAGCCGGGCGTCACCTATACCGCGATGAGCACGCCCGAGGGCCTGGCCGAGATCGCGCGTTATGCCGATGGCGTGGGGCTCGAAAAGGCGATGGTCATCCCGCGCGCCGCCGATGGCAAGCTGGCCGCGCCGACGAGCATCGTGACCGACGCGCATGCCTCAGGGCTAAAGGTGCACGTCTGGACCTTCCGGCGCGAGAATTATTTCCTGCCCGGAGAGTTCAAGGCGGGCGAGAGCCCGGTCACGGTCAGTAATGTCGGCGCGGAGATCAAGGCTTTCCTCGCCACGGGCATCGACGGCCTGTTCTCCGACAATGTCACCGAGGCGGTCGCGGCGCTTCGATGATCAGGCGGCGCTGATCAGGGCTTGGGCGCCTTTTCGCCCGAAGCGGTGCCCTCCTCGATTGCCGCCTTCTTGCCGTCGCGGATCGATAGGATCATGTCCTTGCGATCGGCGGCATCGGGCGCCTCGGGTTCCTCGTTGAGCACCTTGGCCGCGCGCGGCGCGATGCACACCGTCGCCGCGACCGGCAAGTGGTCCGATCCGACATTTTCGAGCACCTTCATCTGCACCAAAGTGAAATCGGGCGACATGAACAGATGGTCGAGCGGCCAGCGCAGGCCGGGCAGGTTGGCCGGGAAGGTCGCATAGAGCCCGCGCCCGACCCGCGGGTCGAGATAGCCACCGATCCGCTTGAACATCTGCGAGGTGCGCGACCAGGCGACATCGTTGAAATCGCCCATCGCCAGCACCGGAAGGTCGGTGAGCTTGGCATGTCGCGCGGCGATCGCGATCTCGGCATCTCGCTTCTCGGTATTCTCGCCCGGCTGGGGCGGGCGCGGGTGCAGGCCGATATAGCGGAACTTGGCCCCCGCACCGGTCGAGATCGTGGCAAAGACCGAGGGTGTTTCGGTATCGATCAGCCAGGTGATCTCGGCATCCTCTACCGGCAGGCGGGTGAGGAAGATCAGGCCATAGAGGTTGGGCAGCGGCGCCGAGAGGCGGTGCGGATAGCGATCGATCACCGGCTTGAGCGCGGCCTCCCATTGCTCGTCGGTCTCGAGCAGCAGCACGATATCGGGGTCCTCGCGGTCGATCAGGTCGATCGTGCGCTGATAGTTGCGGTTGGTCTGCAGCACGTTGAAGGAGAAGGCGGAGAGGCAATTCTCCTTGTTGATCACCGCCTGCGCCACCTCGGTCTTGGCGAGCGGCGTATAGGGATAGATGCGAAAGCCCTGCCAGCCGACCACCAGCAGCATCGCCGCCACCACCATCGCGCGCGCCCAGCCGGACAGCGTCGGGATCGCCAGCACCAAAGCGATCAGCGCGATCACCATCAGCCCCAGACGCGGGAAATCCCACATGCGGATATACCAGCGATAGCTGGTCAGCAGACTGAGCGCCGTGCCGGTGGCCGCGAGCGCCGCCAGCGCGAAAACCACGATTCGCAGCATCTCTGAAATACCCATCCGACCCTGAGGAAAAAACGAGACCCCTTGTCGCGATGTCACACGCGCAACGCAAGCGGCGGTTGCACATAGGTTAGGTTTGCGCCCCGCCCCTGCCCCCGCTACACCAGCGCGCATGTCCACGACCTACACGCTCGACACCGCGACCAGCCGCGCCAATCCCACCCCCGCGCCGATGAAGCGGCTCACCGTGCCCATGATCCAGCGGCGCAAGCAGGCGGGCGTGACCGAGCAGCCGGTGGTGATGCTGACCGCCTATACAGCGCGCATGGCGCAACTGCTCGATCCGCATTGCGACATGCTGCTGGTCGGCGATTCGCTCGGCCAGGTGATCTACGGCCTGCCCAGCACGGTGCCGGTGACGCTCGAGATGATGGCGGCGCATGGCGCAGCGGTGGTGCGCGGCAGCTATCACAGCATCGTCGTGATCGACATGTCGTTCGGAAGCTACGAGGCCTCGCCCGAAATCGCCTTTGCCAGCGCGGCGCGGCTGCTCAAGGAAACCGGCGCGGCGGCGGTGAAGCTCGAGGGCGGCGCGGCGATGGCGCCGACGGTGAAGTTCCTGACCGAACGCGGCATTCCCGTCGTCGGCCATGTCGGCCTCACGCCGCAGGCGATCAACATCCTGGGCAGCTATGCCGCGCGCGGACGGTCGGACAGCGAGGCGGACAAGATCGTTGCCGATGCCAAGGCGCTCGACGAGGCCGGCGCCTTCGCCATCGTCGTCGAGGGCGTTGTCGAGCCGATCGCGATCGCGGTGACCGAAGCGGTCTCCGCCGTGGTCATCGGCATCGGCGCATCGGCGCGTTGCGACGGCCAGGTGCTGGTCACCGAGGACATGCTCGGGCTGTTCGAGCGCACCGCGCGCTTCGTCAAGCGCTACGAGAATCTCGCCGAAGTCATCGAGAATGCGGTGAAGAGCTATGCCGGGGAAGTGAGCAATCGCAGCTTCCCCAGCGCCGACCAGACCTACGCGCCCAGGGACTAAGCCCGGCTATTTCTCGCTGCGCGCGAGCAGCGCGACCAATTCGTCCTTCCAGAACTTCGCCCAGGTGTGTGTGCCGTGCCCGCGCGTGTCGTCGGTCGCCTTGATCAGCAGATATTTGCCGTCGGGCAACCGCTTGCCGAAATCCTCGGCGACGCCATAGTCCCAGGGATTGATGAAATCGTCGGACGAGTTGATCCAGGTGACCGGCATGGTCATCTTCTCGATCGTTTTCGACGGATCGTAGTTCCGCGAGGATTCGATCTGGTAGATCGTGTCATTGGCATCGATGCCCTTGATCGCCGCCTCGATCCGCTGGGTGATATAGTTGTCGGCCGCGTCGCGCGTGCCATAGGCCTTTTGCAGATGGAGCGGCGCGAAGCCCGCGACCTGCAACAGGCTCGCCGCGACGCGCAGCCCCATGATCGGCGGGCTCGTGTAATTGCCGCCCTGCCAGGCCGGATCGGCCTTGATCCCCTCGATCGCGGCCTTGCGCCACATGCGGTTGTGCCCTGCGATCGGCATCGGCAGGCAGGCCATCGGCATCATGGCCCGGACGAAGCCCGGATCGACCTGCCCCCAGACGAAGCCATGCATGCAGCCCATCGACGTGCCCATGATCAGGCGCAGCCGGTCGACCTTCAGTCCCTCGACCAGCATCTGCCGCTGCGCCTTGACCATGTCGGTATAGTCATAGGCGGGGAAGCGCATCTTCAGCCCGTCCGAAGGCTTGGACGACTTTCCATGGCCGATATTGTCGGGAAGGATGATGTAGTATTTCGTGATATCGAGCGGCTGGCCGGGGCCGAAAAGTTCCTGCGCGAACTGCGGCTGCAGGAACTGCAACCCGGCGCCGCCGGTGCCGTGCAGCACCATCACCGCATTGGTGACGCGGCCGCTGGCGTCGCGCTTCGGGGTGCCCAGCGTCGCATAGTGCAGGCGCAATTCGGGCAGCACCTCGCCGGTGCCGAAGCGGAAGTCCTTGAGGATGACATCGCCCTGCTGCAGCTGGACCGCATAATCGACCGCGGGCGCGGTCTGGGGCGGTCCCGGCTGCGCGATCGCCGGCATCGCCAGCATGGCGCAGCCCATCAGCGCGCCCAGCAACTTCATCTTCATGGCAAACCCCTCTTGTCTCGAGAGATCAACATTGCAGCGCAATCAACAGGTTGCAACCTTGCAGGCGGCACCGGATGTCACGCCGCCGCATGCACCCGGTTGCGCCCGCTGCGCTTGGCGCCGTACATCGCGGCATCGGCCTGCGCGAGCGCGTTGTCGAGCGACCAGCCCGCGCGATAGGGCGCGACCCCGACCGAGATCGACAGCGCGATCGGATCGCCGTCGGGCGACAGGAACTCCAGCCCATCAATCGCACCGCGCCAAGCAGGCAGGCCGCGACCAGCGCGATCACGATGCCGACGAGCAGTCCTGGGATCAGCCAGCGCGTGCGGGTCACAGCTGTGCGCCCCTGGCCCGCGCCATCGCCTCGGCGGCATCGAGCACGAACCAGCCACCGCACGCGGTCCAAGCGCCTTCGAGCCCGATCACCGGATGCGCGCTCGCCGTGCGCATCAGCGGATGCCGCGCCGCGCTCCACCGATCGGGATTGTAATCGCGCCGCCCGAACCAGGCCATCGCCACGCGGTCGGGCTTTTCATAGGCGAGCCGCTCGAGCGGCAGCGGCTGCCAGCCGGGCTCGGTCTGGAAATTGCGGTATCCGGCCAGTTCGATGAGTTCGTGGATCAGCGATCCGGGACCCGAGGTGACGCCGCCGGGGGTGGCATAGAGCAGGGTTGGCTGGCTGACGATTGTCGATACCGTCCCATTGTTCGTTCCCCCTCCGTTCGTCCCGAGCGAAGTCGAGGGACGTGGTCGCAACGGTTCTGCAGGGTCCCTCGACACGCTCGGGACAAACGGAGAAGAGGCACGTTCCGAAAGTCTTGCCACCCGCGCATCCATCTCCTTCGCGATCCGCTCGCCCCGCGCCCGCTCGCCCAGCTGCTCGGCGGTTTCCACCAGCACGCGACGTACCCCTGCCAGATCTTCCGCATAGCCCAATTGCAGCAGCGGCACCCCGGCGCGCGCGAAGAACGCGCCAGCATCCGCGCCGCCGCCATAGCTGCGCACGATCAGATCGGGCTTGAGCACCAGCACGTCCTCGGCGCGCGGGGCAACCTTGGGCATGCCCCTGGCCGCTTCGCGCATGTACGAGAAGTCACGCGTGGCATCGGGCGAGAGCGCGAGGATGCGCTGGCGATCAACGAGCTTGAGCACATATTGATCGGCGCAATAATCGAGGCTCACGATCCGCATCGCCCGCACCGGCGGATCGACCGGCGCGGGGGTTGCGGCCTTGCCCAGCGAGCAGGCGGTGAGTGCGAGCGGAAGCATCAGCAGACAGGTGCGCAGCCATCCCGTCACCCCCGCGAACGCGGGGGTCCCGCTACCTGCCACCGTGCAAGCGGGATTTCCGCTTTCGCGGGAATGACGAGAGAAGCCGTCGCTGATCACATCTTCAACCTGACCCCCGCATAGCCTGCACGCCCCGGCACGCCATAGTTGAACGCGGTCTGATAGGCCTCGTCAAACAGGTTTTCGACACGGCCATAGACTTCCAGATTGTCCGAGATGCTCCAGCTCGCGCGCAGGTCGACGCGGACATAGCTGTCGAGCCGGATGGTGTTGGCGACGTCGTCGAACGTGTCGCCGACCATCAGGAAGGTCGCGCCCAGCGCCGGGCCCCAGGGCGATTGCCAGTCGACCAGCACCGAGGCGCTGTCCTTGGCGCGCCGCGCGAGCCGGTTGCCGAAACTGACCCGACCCGAGAAATCGGGCTCGCGCGAGCGGTTCTCGGTATCGACCAGGCTATATTGCGCCTGCACGGTGAAGTTCGGCACCGGCTGCATCCACAGGCCGAGTTCGACGCCCTCGGCGCGCGCGGCGGCGATATTCTCCAGGCTGAAGGTGGCGGAGGAGAAGACGATGAGGTCCTGCGTGTTGCGGCGGAACCAGGTCGCCTGCGCGCGCAGCTTGCCGTCGATCAGCGACTGTTCGATCCCCGCATCATAGCTGCGCGCGGTTTCGGGGCGCAGATCGGGATTGCCGAAGGCGGCGAGCTGCTCGCTCAGCGCAGGCGCGCGGAAGCCCTCGGCATAGGTCGCGCGGATCACGGTATCGCCGTCATTGGGCGTATAGGCGATATTGCCGCCCAGGCTGGTCTTGCTGCCGAACACCTGCTGGTCGTCGATGCGCACGCCGCCGGTGACCGTCAGCCCTTGCACCGGACGCACGATGGCCTGGCCGTAATAGCTGGTCATGTGCACGTCGCTGACATCGGGTGCGGTGTTGAACGACGGGAAGAAGGTGCTCGCCTCGCTCTGCTCGTGCTCGACGCCGAACACCAGGGTCAGTGCGTCGGCCACGTCCGCAACACCCTGATATTCGAACCGGTCGAGCGTGCCCTTGGCGCGCGCGGGGTTGAACGATCCGGGCGTGGGATCGGTGGTGATGCGCTTGATGTCGGTGCGGGTATAGGCGAAGCGGTTGCGCAGCCTTCCATCGAACAGCGCGACGTTCAGGCCGGCATAGCCAACGAACTGGCGGTTGTCGGTCACCGGCAGCGTATCGCCCGGCGGGTTGTCGAATTCGGTCTCGCCGTCGGTATAGAAGCCGCGCAGGTCGAGGCTGATCGCATCGCTGAACGCGACGCGCAACTTGCCGTTGAGCGTCAGGTTCTCGAAGCCGTCCTTTTCGGTCGCCCCGTTGCGCTCGTCCGAGGCGCTGATGCCGTCGGTGCGGAACCAGCTGCCGCCCAGGCTGCCCGAGACGATGCCGGTCCGGCCCGAGACGCTGGCGACCAGCTGGCCGGTATCGCGATAGCCATATTCGCCGCGCGCATTCGCCTGCAGCCCCTCGCTCGGTTCGATCTTGGTGATGTTGATGACGCCGCCGATCGCCTGGCTTCCCCAGATCACCGAATTGGGTCCGCGCAGCACCTCGACCGATCCGATATTGCCGGTGAGGATCGAGCTGAAGTCGAACGCGCCCGAGGGCGACGACGGATCGTTGATGCGCACGCCATCGACCAGCACCAGCGTCTGCGAGCTGTCGCCGCCGCGGATGAACACGCTGGTCGTGCCGCCGGGGCCGCCATTGCGCGCCACGCTGATGCCCGGCAGCGTCTGCAGCACGTCGCTCAGCACCTGGGTCTGGCGGCGGTCCAGCTCGGCCTTGTCGACCACGGTGATCGACTGGCCGGTTTCGCTGCGCTTCTGGACGATGCGACTGGCGGAAACGACGATATCGTCGCTCTCGTTGTCGCTGGCGGACTGCGCATGGAGGGGGGTGACCGCCGCCAGTGTGGCTGCGGAGACGGCTGCAATTCGGATAAATTTGGACACGGTTTTCCCTCAGCCCTGTCCGCCGCCGAAGCGGCAGGGCAGACGAACGACATCAAGGCCCGCCGGGATCACTCCCGGCGCGACTGCGGCCTGTGGCATGTCGTTACGAAGGAAAAAACTTTCCCATCCGAACAGGCTGGACCCGGCCCCCGGATGAACGACGCGATGGCAGGTCTCCTGGCTCGTCGATCATCGCCTCGGGCCGTCTTCCCGGGATCGCTCCCAGTGACATATTGGCCGTCGGCTCCCGACTCACAGTTGCGGGCACAGCGCCGGATTTGCACCGGCTTCCCTCTTCGCCCCCCGACTAAGGGAGGAACCATCTGGATGCGCAATTGATGGATTCGGGCGGGATTGTCAATCCGCCCCGACACGCGCCCCGGTACGCCGCAGTGACGCGCCGGGGCCTTCCATCAGACCAGTTCGACCGCGACCGCCGTCGCCTCGCCGCCGCCGATGCAGAGCGAGGCCAGCCCGCGCTTGCCGCCATGCGTCTGCAGCGCCGAGACCAGCGTCGCGATGATCCGCGCGCCGCTAGCGCCGATCGGGTGGCCCAGCGCGGTCGCGCCGCCATGCACGTTGATCTTGTCGTGCGGAATGCCGAGATCGCGCATTGCGATCATCGACACGCAGGCGAAGGCCTCGTTGACCTCGAACAGGTCGACGTCATCCACGCTCCAGCCCGCCTTTTCGAGCGCCTTGCGACTGGCATCGACCGGCGCGGTGGTGAAGCGTGCGGGGGCATGCGCGTGCGCGGCGTGCGACACGATCCGCGCGACGGGCTTGAGGCCCAGTCTGTCCGCGACACTCTGCCGGGTCAGCACCAGCGCGGCCGCACCGTCGGAGATCGACGAGGCATTGGCGGCGGTGATCGTGCCGTCCTTGGCGAACGCGGGTTTCAGGCTCGGGATCTTCGAGGCATCGCCCTTGAGCGGCTGCTCGTCCTTGTCGATCGTCTCGGTGCCCTTGCGCCCGGTAATCTCGACCGGAACGATCTCGCGGTCGAAGCCGCCCGCGCTCTGCGCCTTCTGTGCGCGGGTCAGCGAGGCGATGGCATAATCGTCCTGGTCCTGGCGGGTGAACTGATATTCGCCTGCGGTTTCCTCGGCAAAGCTGCCCATCGCACGGCCGGGTTCATAGGCATCTTCGAGGCCATCGAGGAACATGTGGTCCATCACCCGGTCATGACCGATGCGCGC
This sequence comes from Blastomonas sp. UPD001, assembly GCF_003426715.1. Classification (NCBI taxonomy): domain Bacteria; kingdom Pseudomonadati; phylum Pseudomonadota; class Alphaproteobacteria; order Sphingomonadales; family Blastomonadaceae; genus Blastomonas; species Blastomonas sp. UPD001. Next base: position 634,149 of record NZ_QKVT01000001.1, on the reverse strand, counting down.
GCCGCCGCGATGCTTGGTGAGCAGATAGGGCGCGTTGGTCATGCTCTCCATGCCGCCTGCGACCAGCAGGTCGACCGAGCCCGAGGCGAGCGCTTCGGCGCCCATGATCGTCGCCTGCATGCCGCTGCCGCACATCTTGTTGACCGTGGTCGCCTCGACCGATTGTGGCAGGCCTGCCTTGAGCGCCGCCTGGCGCGCGGGGGCCTGGCCAAGGCCGGCGGGCAGCACGCAGCCCATATAGATGCGCTCGACCGCATCGCCCGAGACCCCTGCCCGCTCGACCGCCGCCTTGACTGCGGTCGCGCCGAGATCGGTCGCGCTCGCGCCCGAGAGCGAGCCCTGGAAGCTGCCCATCGGCGTGCGCGCATAGGAAACGATGACGACGGGATCGGCGGCAGAAAAAGCGGTCATGGCATGAGTCCCTTTTCGAATGTGATGCCAGCGCCTTCCCTTAGGGCAACCGGGAATGCAAGAGGCTTCGCACACAAAGCGCTTGGCCTGCGCCAGGGCGAACCGCTATGCGCGTCGTCGCTGCCGATCCCCGGCAATGGGCGATGTTCCGACCATGTTTGCGCCGCTGCTTGAGCATCCGATCCTCGCGCCCGTCGCCGCCGCGATCCTGGGCGCGATCTTCGGCAGCTTCATCGGCGCGCTGGTGGTGCGCTGGCCCGCGGGACGATCGGTCCTGACCGGCCGGTCCCAATGCGATGCGTGCGGCGCGCCGCTCAGGGCCTGGCAGCTTATCCCCATGATATCGTACATTTTGTTGCGCGGAAGATGTGCAGCATGCGGCGCGGCGATCGGGAGGCAGGCACTGCTTGTCGAGCTGGTAGCGGCAGCGATCGGCGCGGCCTCGCTGGCGCTGCATCCGGGGACGCAGGGGCTTGCGATCGCCGCTTTCGGCTGGCTGCTGCTGCCGCTCGCGCTGCTCGATTTCCGGCACTACTGGTTGCCGCATCCGCTCA
>NZ_QKVT01000001.1:628299-633084 GCF_003426715.1 Blastomonas sp. UPD001 | reverse complement strand
CCTGACGGTCAGCCGCCTCGGGTCACGCCCCGCAGCGATTGGCGCAGAAATGCCTGTCCGCGCTGCGAAACCGCCATGGTGCTGCTGGCGAGCAGGGCGAGAAAGCCGAGGCCGATCACCAGCCCGGACGGTGCGCCGATAGCGACAAGGATCAGCATGGCTGCGACAAAGGGCAGCGCCACCAGCCCGAACAGGCCGGCGACGACGAGGGTCGCCCGAACAAGATGCAACATGGGGAAAGGACTTTCGGATCAAGCTGCGTTCGCGCAGAAATCGAACGACGAAATAGCCAAGCCGATGCCCCGATATGGCAGGTCGCGGTGCGACTGACCAGCGGTTTCAGACGGCCTTACGCCCCTCGATCAGCGCATCGACCACGGAAGGATCGGCGAGCGTGCTGGTATCGCCGAGCGAGCCGAAGTCGTTCTCCGCGATCTTGCGCAAGATGCGCCGCATGATCTTGCCGCTGCGCGTCTTGGGCAGCGCTGGCGTGAAGTGCAGATGGTCGGGCGTCGCGATCGGCCCTATCTCCTTGCGCACCAACGCCTTCAATTCCGCCGCCAGCGCATCATCGGCGGTCTCGCCGACATTGAGCGTGACGTAGCAATAGATGCCCTGCCCCTTGATGTCGTGCGGAAAGCCGACCACCGCGGCCTCGGCAACGCGCGGATGGAGCACCAGCGCGCTCTCGACCTCCGCCGTGCCCATGCGATGGCCCGAAACGTTGATGACATCGTCGACGCGGCCGGTGATGCGATAGTATCCGTCCTCGTCGCGCTTGCAGCCGTCGCCGGTGAAATACTTGCCCTTGTAGGTGCTGAAATAGGTCTGCACGAAGCGCTCGTGATCGCCATAGACGGTGCGCGCCTGACCGGGCCACGACCCCGCGATGCACAGATTGCCCTCGGTAGCGCCCTCGAGAATGTTGCCATCGGCATCGACCAGTTCGGGCCGGATGCCGAAGAACGGCAGGCCCGCGCTGCCCGGCCGCATCGCATGCGCATACGGCAGCGTCGTGATCATGATCCCGCCGGTCTCGGTCGGCCACAAGGTGTCTTGCCAACGGTGCGGCGGTACCAGCGCCAGGCCTCGGGATTGATCGGCTCGCCCACCGATCCGATCAGGCGCAGCGCGCTCAGGTCGTGCTTCTCGATCGGCGCCTCGCCCTCGCGCATCAGCGCGCGGATCGCGGTGGGCGCGGTGTAGAAGATGTTCACGCCATGCCGTTCGCACATGTCCCAGAAGCGGCTGTGATCGGGATAGTTGGGCACGCCTTCGAACAACAGGCTGGTCGCGCGGTTGAGCAGCGGACCATAGACCGAATAGCTGTGCCCGGTGACCCAGCCGATATCGGCGGTGCACCAGTAAACCTCGCCCGGCCGGTAATCGAAGGCATAGTGGAAGGTCGTCGCAACCCAGACCGCATAGCCGCCGGTGGTGTGCAGCACGCCCTTGGGCTTGCCGGTCGATCCCGAGGTATAGAGGATGAACAGGGGATCCTCCGCGCCCATCGGCTCGCAGGGACAGGTCGCAGGCACGGTTACCGACAGTTCGTGATACCAATGGTCGCGCCCTTCGGTCATCGCGATGTCCGCGCCGGTGTGGCGCACCACCAGCACCGCATCGACGCTGATGCCGTGATCGGCGAGCGCAGCGTCGACATTCGCCTTGAGCGGCACCGTCTTGCCACCGCGCATCCCGGCATCGGCGGTGACGATGAAACGGCTCGCGCAATCCTCGATCCTTCCGGCGAGCGCCTCGGGCGAGAAACCGCCGAACACCACCGAATGGATCGCGCCGATCCGCGCGCAGGCGAGCATCGCGATCGCGCCTTCGAGCACCATCGGCATATAGATCGTCACCCGGTCGCCCTTGCCGACGCCGAGCGCGGTCAGCGTGCTCGCGAAACGCTGTACCTCGGCGAGCAGTGCGTCATAGCTCAGCGAACGGACGTCGCCGGGAGTGTCGCCTTCCCAGATGAACGCCGTATCCGCGCCATGCCCCGCCAGCACATGCCGGTCGACCGCGTTGTAGCATAGGTTGAGTTCGCCATCGTCGTACCAGCGGATGCGCACCGGATCGAAGCTCGAGCGATCGACATGCGCGGGCTTGACCATCCAGTCGATCCGATCCGCCTGCAGCGCCCAGAAGCCATCGGGATCGCGCAGAGAGGCCGCATGCAGCTCCGCATATTGCGCCGGCGTGCACCAGGTCTGTGCATCCTCGGGCGCGGCGATCAGCGGCTCGGCGGCGGTGTCTTGGGTCATCATGAGTGTCCTCGATGGGGTGCGGCCTTGCCTGCCGCCGATCGTACCCTTTCTGCCCCAGCGCACCTGCACGAGCAACCCGTCGCAAACTGTCACGCTTTAGTCAAATTGCGATTGATATAACATTACACGAGTGCTAGCCGGACGGCCGAATCTGCCGCTTCCGACGCTGGGCCGCACGGCCCGCGCGGGAAATGGCGGACACAGACTGCCGAGCAAAGGCAGCCCCTTCCTTTTACTGACAGTCCCCCAGGGAGCATCACAGAACATGCGTCGCACGCTTCTTACCGTCACTTCGTCGCTTTCGGTCGCCACCGCCCTGCTGGCCCCCCTTCCCGCGCTGGCGCAGCAGACCAGCCAGCCGGACGAGACCGCGTCCACCGATGACGATGATTTCCACCGCAACGGCGGCATCATCGTCACCGCGCCGTTCGTGCGCGATCTCAGCATTCTGGCGGGCACGTCCGAAATTTCGGGCGACACGCTGGCGCGCGAGGCGCGGGCGCAGATCGGCGATGCGCTGACCAAGCTGCCCGGCGTGTCGGCGACCAGCTTCACCCCCGGCGCGTCGCGCCCGGTGCTGCGCGGTTTTCAGGGCGAGCGCATCCGCGTGCTCACCGACGGCATCGGCACGATCGACGTGTCCAACACCTCGCCTGATCATGGCGTCACCGTCGAGCCAATCATCCTCGACCGGATCGAGGTGCTGCGCGGTCCCGCGGTGCTGCTGTTCGGCGGCCAGGCGGTCGGCGGCGCGGTCAACGCGATCGACAAGCGCATCCCGCGCGAGGTGCCCGAAGAGCCGTTCCATTTCGATGCGCTGGCCACCTATGGGTCGGCGGCGGACGAGCGCAGCATCGGCGCCAGCCTCGACGTTCCGCTGACCTCCAAGCTGGTGCTGCATATTGACGGCAGCTATCGCAAGTCGGACGATCTCGAGGTCGGCGGCTTCGTGCTTTCCCCCGCGCTGCGCGCCGAGCAGCGCGAGATCGCAGCGGAAGAACGCGCCGAGGGCAATCTCGAAGAAGCGGCAGAGGCCGAGGAACTCGCGGGCCTGCGCGGTCGCATTACCAATACCGGCACCGAGACCTACAGCTTCGGCGCGGGCCTGGCCTATATCGGCGAAGGTGGCAGCTTCGGCATTTCGGGTAGCTATTACAACAGCCTCTATGGCGTACCCGAGCGTCCCGGCGCGGGCCATCATCATGGTGAAGAGGAAGAGGGCGGCGCCGGCGGGGAGGAAGAGGAAGGCCCCGTCACGATCGGGCTCGACCAGATCAAGGTCGATTTCCGCGGTCAGGTCGATCTGCCCGGGTTCTTCGAGGCGCTGCGCCTGCGCGCCGCCTATGCCGATTTCAAGCAGACCGAGTTCGAGGGTGACGAAGTCGGCACCGTGTTCCGCAACAATGGCATCGAATCGCGGCTCGAACTCGTCCAGCGCGAGCGCGGCGGCTGGCGCGGCGCGAGCGGCGTCCAGTATGTGCACCGCGATTTCAGTGCGATCGGCGCCGAAGCCTTCGTGCCGCCGAACACGACCGATCAGGTCGGCATCTTCACGCTGCAAGAAGTGCGGCTGGGCCAGATCGAGATCGAGGGTGCGGGGCGCTATGACCGCGTCGTGGTCAAGTCGCAGGATGTCGGCGTCGAGCGCCGCTTCAATTCCTATTCGTTCGCGGCGGGCCTCGCCTATCTGCCGACCGACCAATTGCGCATCGGCGTGAACCTCAACCGCGCCCAGCGCGCGCCGGCGGCCGAAGAGCTGTTCTCCAACGGCCCGCACATCGCCACGCAGGCGTTCGAGATCGGCAATCCCGATTTCACCACCGAGAAGAGCTGGGGCGGCGAGGCCTATATCCGCTATTCGACCCCGGACGTGAACCTGTCGCTGACCGGCTTCTACAACCGCTTCGACGATTTCATCATCGACGTGCCGACCGGGCTGGAGGAGGACGAGCTCCCTGTCTTCCAGTTCATCCAGAACGATGCAAAATATTACGGCGTGGAAGCCGAAGCGTCGGTGGTGTTCGCGCGCGCCGGATCGTTCAAGTTCATCGCCGATGGCGTCGCCGACTATGTCCATGCCTCGCTCGACGGTCTCGGCCCAGTGCCTCGCATTCCGCCACTGCGCCTGCTCGGCGGGCTCGAGGCGCAGAGCGATGTGCTCAACCTGCGCGCCGAGGTCGAATGGTTCGACGACCAGGAGCGTAACGCCAATTTCGAGACGCCGACCGAGGGCTTCACGCTGGTCAATGCCAGCGCCTCGTGGAAGCCCTTCGGCGCGGCGCGCGGGGTGACGCTGATCGCATCGGCGAACAACATCTTCGACGTGGTCGGCCGCCGCGCCGCCAGCTTCACCAAGGACTTCGCGCCGCTGGGCGGCCGCGATTTCCGCGTGTCGGCGCGCTTCAGCTTCTGATCAACACTCTCCCCCCCCCGCTTGCGGGAGGGGTGACGAGGGTCAAAATCCTCCCCGAGCTTGTCTCGGGGAGGGGGACCGCTGGCCGCAGGTCAGCGGTGG
>NZ_QKVT01000001.1:610354-628199 GCF_003426715.1 Blastomonas sp. UPD001 | reverse complement strand
CTGTTCGTCACCGCCAGGCTCGCCTCGGCCCGCGCGATCGGCACCTCCGCCGCCAGCTCGGCCTCGACCAGGATGCGCACCTCGCTTCCCAGTTCGCTGCTCGCCGGCGTGATCAGTTCGACATGGCGCGCCTTGCCAGCGATCAGCGCATCGAGCAGCGCGAGCAGCAGTACCGCGCCCGACCAGGCGGGGCCGAGCGGCCAGAGCGCGGGCGCGAACGCCGCCAGCCCGATCGCCAGCGGCGCCCCGCCCGCGATCAGCAGGCCCGCGCGCAGGGTGGGATAGGCTCCGATCAACGCGGCGCCTCGGTCCGATCAACCAGATCGGCGACGATCGTCTCGACCCGGCGCCCCTCGATCTCGGCGGCGGGCGACAGCAGGGTGCGGTGGCGCAGCACCGACGCGGCAAGCTGCTTGACGTCATCGGGGATCACATAGTCGCGCCCCTGCAGCGCCGCGCGTGCGCGCGCGGCATTGGCGAGCATGATTGCGGCGCGTGGGGAAGCTCCGCTCTCGAAATCGGCGGTCTCGCGCGTCGCACGGACGAGCCGCACGATATAGGCGACCACCTCGTCGACCAGCTTGACCTCGTTCACCGCCGCGCGCGCCGCGCTCAGCTCGTCGGGGGTGACCTGCGGCTGGATCGCGAAGGCCGCGGGCCGCTGGACACCGCTGCGCTTGCCATATTCGGCGACGATGCGGGCCTCTTCGTCCGTATCGGGATAGCCGACCAGCAGCTTGAACAGGAAGCGGTCGAGCTGCGCCTCGGGCAGCGGGTACACCCCCTGCTGCTCGATCGGGTTCTGCGTCGCCACCACCATGAAATGCGAGGACAGCGCATGACGCGTGCCATCGAGCGTGACGCTGCGTTCCTGCATCGCCTCGAGCAGCGCCGCCTGGGTCTTGGGCGGGGTGCGGTTGATCTCGTCGGCGAGCAACAGATCGGTGAAGATCGGCCCGCGAGTCAGCGTGAACTGGCTGGTCTGGAAGTTGAACAGGTTGGAACCGATGATATCGCCCGGCATCAGGTCCGGCGTGAACTGGATCCGCCCGTAATCGAGCGAGAGGCACGCGGCAAAGCACTGCGCCATGAAGGTCTTGGCGGTGCCCGGCGGACCTTCGAGCAGCACATGGCCGTTCGAGAATAATGCGATCAGCAGATGGTCGATGATCGCGTCCTGCCCGATGATCGCCTTGCCCATTTCGGCGCGGATGCGGTCCCCCAATGCATTGATATCGGCCAAGTTCATCCCATCCGTTCCTTTTTCCATCCATGAAGCGCGCGCGCAGCCGCCGCGATGGCGGGCCGGTCGCGCGCGCTGCGCATGTCGTTCAGCAAGGTCTCATAGCTGCGCCCGCTCTCATCAGCGGGCACCAGCGCCAGCCGCGCGTCGACCTCATCGACCGGCAGCGTCGGCGACAGGCCCAGCGCGCGCGCCGCGCGGTCGCGCAGCAGATCGGCATAGGCCGGCCCGATCAGATGCTCGCGCCCCAGCCGGCGCACCAGCCCTGCACTGCCCCGCACCAGCGCCGTCTTGCCGAAGCCGAACGGCCGCTCCTCGGAAAGCGGCGGGCCGAAGCGGAAGAACGCCATCCAGGCAAAGGCGATCGCCGCCAGCGCCAGGCTCGCCACCGCGCCGACAAAGGGCGGGCGGAACGCGACCGACAGCAGGTTTTCCGAGGCGCCGAGCCCATTCTGGGTCAAGTCGAACACTACGCCCTCGCCGCCGCCCGACCAGGCCGAATCGACGATCTGCAGCGCCTGTTCGGCCGTGTTGCGGTTCGCTAGGCCGAGATTGTTCATGAGATCGGCATCGGCGACGATGACCACCGGATAGCGCCCCTGCTGGATGCCTGGCGCTTGCGGCGCTTCATCGGGCGCGTCGGGATCGAGCGAGGGATACCAGCCGCCATCGTCGATCAGCGCCACGCGCGCCGCGCCGGTCGCCTCGTCGGCAAGCACGGTCTTCAGCTTGTCGCCGCTGATCGTCACGCGCGATTTCAGCGCCTGTTTGAGCATGGCATTCTTCTGAGCCGCCGTATCGGGCTGAAGGAACAGCATCGAAGCAAGCCGACTATCGACGCCCTCGATCCGCGTCTTGGCGGTCACCAGCCGCGCAAGCACCTGCGGCGCCTGGAGCGCGATGAAGGGCGAATCGAGCTCGACCCAGCCCTGCTCCAGCCCCTGGAGCGGCGTCACCTGCCATTTGGGCAGGATGATGATCGTCGGCCCGACGAACGCGCGCTGTTCGACCAGTGCCTGCAATTCTTCCGGGTCGCTGCCGAGTTCGGGCGTGACGATCACCAGGTCCTGCTGCTGCAGCGCTGCCGGATTGCGGGCAAAGCGGATCTCGGTCCCCGTCTTTTCGAGCAATCCCGCCAGCGCCGAATAGCCGACCAGGCTCGACGATGCGCCATGCGCCTGACCGTTATTGCCCGATTTGAGCGCACCGCCCGCGCCCAGCGCGTAGAGCAGCGCAACGAACGCGGCGAAACCGATAGCAAACATCAGCAGCACCGCGCCGCGTGCAAAGGGGTTGGCGCTGCCTTCTGCCGCCATCTCAGCCGCCATCCAGCGCGAAGGCGCGATAGGCCTCGCGCGAACTGTCCCAAGCGCTGCGATCGAGCGGACGCCGCGCGAAGAAGCTCGCCTCGACATGGCCCGCGATCACCCCGAACGCCTGGCGCGCGCGCTGCGACAGCGCATCGAAGGCGCCGATCTCGCGCGTGGTGGTCGAAGGGCGCAGCAGGTCGGGGCGCTTATCGGCGATATCCTCGATCGAACGGTAGAGCAGCAGATGCGCAGCCTCGTCGAAGCGGCCTTGTGCGGCCAGCCGGTCGGCCTCTTCGAGCAGCGCGCGCGCCTTTTCGCGATCGGGTACCCAGTGTTCGCGGGGCTCGCTTCGCCGCTCGCGCCAGTCGGCAAGATAGGGGGCAAGGATCACCCAGAGCATCACCAGCACACCCGCAAGCAACGCCACGAGCAGCAGCTTTTCCAGCCAGGGCCAGATCGATTCCAGCATCTCCGCCAGCGGGCGCAAGGTCTCGCCAAGCCAGCGCTGGACATCCTTCCACCAGCCGGGTGGCGGGTCGGGAGCCTTCGCGAATTTCGGCACGAACTGGATGCCGCCATCGCCGCGCACCTGCTCATAGGCCGCATCGAAACCCTCGCGGCGGGGTGCAGTAAGGACAGGGCCAGCGGTCACGCCGGTTTGATCGCAGAAGCCGAGGGGCTGAGCAAGATGAATTCAGGGCGGTACGGGCTATGGACCTTGGCACCGGGGCTGTTACGGTGGGTTTCACTTGACCGGGAATCGGTCGGGGACAAAACGTCCAGAAACGGAACCGGGGCAGATGGCGGGTACCGCAGAGAAGATCAGTATCGCCAATATCATCACCAATGCTTTTGGTTTGCTCGGCCGGCATGCGGTGGTCTTCTTCGGTTTTCCGCTCCTTCTGTTCGGCGCGCCAAGTCTGGCGATTACCTCGCTCTTCGGTCTTGAGGCCGACTTCGGCAATTTTGACGGTCCTTCGTCCGCCTATGCCATCGTGTTCGGCTATGCGCTGGCAATGGCCGCCGTCTACGTGTTCCTGCAAGGTCTGTTGATGCTTGTCGCCGTGCAGGATCTTGCCAGGCAGCCAAATTCGCTGGCAAATTGCATAACTCAGGCTGTTCGCAACTTGCCTGGATTGTTGGGCTTGGGCCTGGTCATCATTGCAACCTTCATTCTGATTGCTGCCGTGATGACCCTGCCGGTATTCGGCTTCAGCTTGCAAATCCTCAGCGTCCAGAGCCTCGATGGTGCACCGTCGATGATCGTCACCACGCTCGCGATCGTGCTGATCGGCATCATCGTGTTCGTATATCTGTCCTTGATGTGGATGGTCGCCATTCCCGCCAAGGTGGTCGAGCCGATCGGGGTGTTCGCGGCGCTCGGTCGCAGCCGCAGGCTCACCGCCGGTTCGCGGCGGCGGCTGCTGCTGGTCGGCGTCATTCTCTTCTTCTTCAACGTCGCGGTGTCGCTGCCGCTGGGGCTGATCGCCCAGTTCGGACCGGTCGTCGAGATGCTTGCCAACGTGCTCGGCAGCGCGATCAACATCGCCTTCGCTTCGGCCCTGGTGGCTTCGGCCTATATCGAGCTGCGCGCGGTGAAGGAGGGTGCGAGCACCGACGAGCTCGCCGACGTGTTCGCCTGAGCTGCCGGCGCGCCAGCTAATCCCGGCGCGCCGCTGGCCCGATCAGCCGAACAGCCCGGCCAGGTCCTTCTTCAATATCTTGCCATTGGCGTTGCGCGGCAGCGTCTCCTTGCAGAACACGATCCGCACCGGCACCTTGAACGCGGCGAGACGCTCGCGCACCCAGGCCTGGAGCTCCGCCTCGGTCGCCTCGGCACCGGGGGCAAGATGCACCACCGCCGCCGGTTCCTCGCCGAGCGTGCGGTGCGGCAGGCCGATCAGCGCCGCGTCTGTCACGGCAGGGTGATCGTAGAGCACGTTCTCGACCTCGGACGAGTAGATATTCTCGCCGCCCCGGATGATCATGTCCTTGGCGCGATCGACGATGTAGCAGAAGCCCTCCTCGTCGAGCCGCGCGAGGTCACCGGTGCGCACCCAGCCATCGACGAAGGTCGCCGCCGTCGCCTCGGGCTTGTTCCAGTAGCCCTTCACGATCTGCGGACCGCGCGCCCAGAGTTCGCCCACCTGCCCCACCGGCAGTTCGGTCTGTCCATCGGCATCCATGATCTTGAGGTCGCACACCGGTACGGCGGGGCCGCAGCTGTCGGGACGGTTGAGATAGTCCTCCGCCGAATGGCTGGTCACCGTCGCCATCGTCTCGGTCATCCCCCAGCCATTGCCGGGCAGCGCGCCGAACACCTCGCGGATCTTGCGCACCAGTTCGGGCGCGGACGGCGCACCGCCATAGGAAATCGCCTTGAGCGAGCTGAGGTCGTACTTGTCGCGGTCGGGATGCTCGATCAGCTGCCAGGCGATGGTCGGCACGCCGCCGGTCGCCGTCACCTTCTCGCGCTCGATGATCTCCAGCGCGCGCGTCGCATCCCATTTGTGCATGAACACCAGGGTCGATCCGCCGAACATCACTCCGGTCATGCCCGCACTGCACGCGGTGACGTGGAACAGCGGGATGACGGTCAGCAGCACCGCAGGCTCGGGCGCGGGCGGTGCCTCGCCCCGGCGCAAGGCGGATCGCACCCCGGCATAGGCAGTGGTGAGGATATTGGTCGTCATGTTGCGATGACTGCCCAGCGCGCCCTTGGGATTGCCGGTGGTGCCCGATGTGTAGAAGATCGTCGCCGCATCATCGGGCGCGATGTCGACCGCCGGAAGCTCGGCCGGGGCCAGCTCGGCATAGGCAGGCGGGGCGCCGATCACATCTTCCAGCGCCCGCGCCCGATCCGGTAGCTCACCCCGGCTGCGGCCGATCAGCATCGCCTCGAGCGCGTCCAGTTCGCCGAGATGCGGGGCGATGCGATCGAGCCGCTCGGCATCGGCGATCAGCAGCTTCGCGCCCGAGTCCTTGAGGCCGTATGCCAGCTCCTGCCCGGTCCACCAGGCGTTCAGCGGTACCGCGATCGCGCCGATGCTGACGATCGCGAAAAAGGCGACCGGCCATTCAGGCAAGTTGCGCATGGCGAGCGCCACGCGGTCGCCCTTGGCGATGCCCGCGGCGGTGAGATGCTGCGCCAGCGTCGCGGTGGCGCGGAACCAGGCGTCATAGCTGACCCGCTCGCTCTCATAGACCAGGAAGGTCTTGTCGCCATGGCTGCGCGCGATCTGCGCCAGTGCGGCGAGGCTGGGCGGCGCGTTCTTCCAGCAGCGCGTAGGAACGCCCTCCACCTCGACCGTCTCCATCTGGAACGGCTGGCCGGGTGCGCACAGCATCGCCTCGATCTGTTTGAGCGACAGGGCGGGCCAGCCATCCGGCGCGCTCCAGCTGTGGCTGGCGGCAACGGGGCTGGTCGGGCTCTCGGTGAGCATGGGCAGGCGATCCTCTCGTTATCAATTTACGTTTGCGTCAAGTCTATGGAAATGCCCGCGACACGCAATGGCTGATTTGCAGGATCATTTGGGAGGCTGGCGCGTAACTGCCTTTTGCGGGTGTCACCGCAATTATAACATATGTTAATAACTTGATTTCGCTGGATATTTGTCTCTGTCCGCCTAAAAGCACGCGTGCCGAGTATGAGACCAGGTTCGAATGATGGGGCGGTTCGGCGGGTCGGCTGGACGCCCCTATTTGCAGGAGCCCGACCATGTCAGACAGTTGTTTCGTTGTCCGACTGAACCGTTATCTTGATCTGACCCCCACCGAGAAAAAGGCGGTCGCCAGTCTCGAGCGCGAACCTCGCGATTATCCGTCAGGCAGCATGCTGTGGCAGGAAGGCGACGATCTTTCCGAACTGCTGATCGTGCATCAGGGCTGGGCGCTGTCGGAAAGCCGTTTGCCGACGGGCAAGCGCCAGATCCTGCGCTTTCATTTTTCGGGCGACATGATCGGCGCATCGGGCATCGCGTTTCGCGATGCGCCCTCGAGCATTGTCGCAGCGACCGACATGGTCGTCTGCCGCTTCCCCCGGCGCGCGCTGGGCGAGACTTTCATCGAGCATCCGCGCCTGGCTGCGCTGTTCTTCTCGATCAGCCAGATGGAAAGCATCGACCTGTACGATCGCTTGCGCGCGCTGGGGCGCAGCGAGGGCAAGGCGCGGCTCGCCAACCTGTTCCTGTCGATCGCGGCACGAATGCGCGCGGTCAGCGGACAGCACAATCCGGTCATCCGCATTCCGCTGACCCAGAGCGACCTGGGCGATGCCGTGGGGCTGACGCAGGTGCACGTCAATCGCCTGATCCGCCAGATGACCGAAGAAAAACTGATCACGCGGAACCGCAGCACCGTCACATTGGTTGACGAGCCGAAGCTGATCGAGCTCGCAAGGTTCGTTGACCGCTTTAGCGCGCTCGACTCCAGCTGGTTCCCTTCGCCTCGGGGATAGTCGAGGCACCTGTATCGACCTTCAGCGGACAGGTCCGCTAGAAAGCTGACCGAATGTCTGAACTGGATTTTCTCGCCCAAGCCTTCAAGGTTACACATGGCAAGGGCGAGACTGGGGTTGTTGACGCCCGCGACACCTTGCAGCGGATGAACTCCGCCTTCCGCATCCTCACCGACGCCATGCCGCAGATGGTGTGGTCGACGCTGCCCGATGGCTATCATGATTATTACAACGCGCGCTGGTACGAGTTCACCGGGGTACCTGCCGGTTCCACCGATGGCGAAGGCTGGAACGGCATGTTCCATCCCGACGATCAGGACCATGCCTGGAGCATCTGGCGGCATTCGCTGGCCACAGGCGAGCCATATGAGGTCAACTACCGGCTGCGCCACCACAGCGGCGAGTATCGCTGGACGCTGGGCCGCGCGCTGCCGCTGCGCAACGCACGCGGCGAGATTGTCCGCTGGATCGGAACCTGCACCGATATCCATGAATCGAAGATGATGGCCGAGGAGAACGAGGTTCTCAGCCGCGAACTCAGCCATCGGATCAAGAACATCTTCGCGGTGATCAACGGGCTAATCGGGATGTCGGCGCGGCAGAACCCCGAATTGCGCCCCATGGCAGCAGAATTGCAGGACCGGATCGCGGCGCTGGGCCGGGCGCATGAATTCGCGCGCCCGCACAGCGAGCAATCGCGGCCGGTCACCGTGGAATCGACCTTGAGCGGCTTGCTCACCGAAATCCTGGCCGCCTATCCTGCGCTCGGCGAAGGCCGTCTGACGATCAGCGGCCACGATCCCGAGATCGACGACCGCAGCGCCACGCCGATCGCGCTCGTGTTTCACGAACTCGCGACCAACTCGGCCAAATATGGCGCCTTGTCGTCGATGTCCGGGTCGGTCAGGATCGAGGTCGCGCAACTCGACGACAGCGTGTCGATCCACTGGATCGAGGCCGATGGCCCCGAGATTTCGGGCCCGCCTTCCGAGACGGGCTTCGGGACGCGTCTGGTACAATTGGCGATCACCCAGCAGCTTGCGGGCGAGATCGAACGCGACTGGCGGGCAACCGGCCTGCGGGTCGACATGCGCGTTGCGGCCAGCCGGCTCAAACGCGTGGAGGGTGCCCCGGTCTGACGCGACCGGACTTGCCGTCGGAAGCGCCGGTGGCGATCAGTGCGTGAGCAGCGTGAGTCCCGGCGGCGGCGCTGGCGTCGGCGCACCGTCGCGCGCGGCCAGCGCGAAATCCACCGCGTCGACGACCTGACGGCTGTCCGCCGGCTTGATCATCACGCCCAGCGCTCCGGGGATGGGAACATCGATCTGGCGGGGATTCGCCGTCACGAAAATCACCGTGCAGCCAATTTCCTGGCCGAGCCAGGCGCCGATCGAGGGACCGGTCGCGCCGTCGCACAGGTTGATATCGACCAGGGCGACCGTCGGGGCCTGTTCGGCAAGGCGCATCGCCGATTTCCAGTCATCGCCCACCCCGATCACCTCATAGCCCGCATCCTCGAGCCCGACCTGCATGTCGAGCGCGACGAGGAATTCGTCTTCAATGATGAGGATCCGGGCAGTCATGGTGATAGCTTGGTCATTTTCCTGGGCGCCGGGCCATTTCGGTCGGCTTCTGGAGCATCAAACCAATGGCGTGGCATAAAGTTTCATCGATTGATTGATCCATGTTAATCGATAGCGTCAATTCATCGCAGAGTCCGATCGAGCGTTTCCACCAACGGGGGACCGGTTTCGACAAGTGGATAACGGCGCGATTGCCGCGCGGTTAATCGCGTGTTAGCGGCATCGTATACGCTGTGTCGCCCGATCACTGCCGGGCCAGGCGATCATTCAACAGGGACATTCGTCACATGCCATCCTTTCGCCAGACCATGCTGCTTCTGGCGAGCGCTGCGCTCGCCGCTCCGCTCGCAACATCCCCCGCACTCGCCCAGGCCGCAACCCAGGCCGCACCGCAATCCGAGGATGCGCGGCTGACCGCCCTGTTCGCGGCCGATGACGAAGCGAGCCTGAAGCGCAACCCGCTCAACGGCCTGTTCCGCGGCGATACCCGCTATGCCGACCGGCTGGGCGATTATGTCACCGACGCCTATTTCGACGGCGAGCGCAAGGCGGCCGAGGACAATCTGGCGGCGCTAGCCAGGATCGATCGCACCAAGCTGACCGCGACCAACCAGCTCGCCTTTGACATTTTCGAACGCAACCAGAAGGACACGATCAAGGGCCTGTCCGCCGACTATCTGCCGCTGACGGTGGTCCGGCCGATCAACCACTTTTTCGGCTTCCACACCTTCTATCCCAATTTCGCGTCGGGCACCGGCACCGCACCGTTCAAGACCGTGACCGACTACGAGAACAATCTGAAGCGTCACAAGGAGTTCGTGACGCTGCTCGACCGCTCGATCGAGCGCTTCAGGCAGGGCCAGGCGTCGGGCGTGGTCGAAACCAAGCTGACCATCCGCAACGTGATCGAGCAGCTCGATACCCAGCTCGCGCAAAAGCCCGAGGAATCGCCCTATTTCGGCCCGGTGAAGACGTTCCCCGCCGATTTCAGCGAGGCTGACAAGGCGCGCTTTACTGAGGCCTATCGCAAGACGATCACCGACGACATCTACCCGGCCTACAAGCGGCTGCGCGATTATCTCGCCAACGACTATCTGAAGGATGCGCGCGAGGGCGTCGGCCTCAAGTACATGAAGGGCGGCGACAAGCTCTATGCCTATCTGATCGAGCAGACCACCACGCTGCCGCTGACCGCGGACGAGGTGCACAATCTGGGGCTGAGCGAGGTCAAGCGCATCCTCACCGAGATGGAAGCGATCAAGACCGAGGTCGGCTTCAAGGGCACGCTGCCCGAGTTCTTCAACCATCTGCGCACCGACCCCAAGTTCAAGATGCCGAGCCGCGAGGCGCTGACCCAGGGCTATTACGATATCGGCAAGAAGGTCGATGCGGTCATCTCGGCCCAGTTCAAGGTGCTGCCCAAGACCCCGCTCGAAATCCGCCCCTATGAGGAATTCCGCGAAAAGTTCGAGGCGGGCGGCAGCTATCAGTCGGGCAATCCCGATGGTTCGCGGCCCGGCATCTTCTATTTCAACGCCTATGACCTGCCCAGCCGCACCACCCCGGGCATGACGACGCTGTACCTGCACGAAGGTGCACCGGGCCATCATTTCCAGATCAGCCTGGCGCAGGAAAACGAGGCACTGCCTGCGTTCATGCGCTTCGGCGGCAATACCGCCTATGCCGAAGGCTGGGCGCTCTATGCCGAAAAGCTCGGCTATCCGATGGGGCTGTTCAAGGATCCGTACCAGCGCTTCGGTCATCTCGACGACGAGATGCTGCGCGCGATGCGGCTGGTGGTCGACAGCGGCATCCATTCGAAGGGATGGACCCGCGAGCAGGCGATCAAGTACATGCTCGACAATTCGTCGATGGGCGAGACCGACGCCACCGCCGAGGTCGAACGCTATATCGCGATCCCCAGCCAGGCGCTGGCCTACAAGATCGGCGCGCTGACCATCCAGCGGCTGAAAGCCAAGGCCGAAAACGAACTGGGTCCGAAATTCGATCCGCGCGAGTTCCACGACCAGGTGCTCAACACCGGCGCGCTGCCGATGAGCGTGCTGGAAGCAAAGATCGACCGCTGGATCGCGGCCACCAAGGGCTGATTCCCCTGCCCGGTCCGGTCGTTGACGATCAGGATAGGACCCCGCCCTGGCGCATCGTGCCGGGCGGGGTCTTGCTGTTTGTGCGTGCCACGCCGCGCGCAAGCCGCAGCCTGGTCGCAGGGGTCGGCGCGGACGCCGATGGCCGTCCGGTTTTGCAACTTCGCATCGCCGCGCCGCCCGCAGAGGGTGCAGCCAATTCGGCACTCGTCGATCTGCTGAGCAGCGCTTTGCAGGTTCGCAAACGCGATGTGACACTGCAATCCGGCGCAACCGGACGCGCCAAGCAGGTGATGGTGAACGGTGAGGGCGCGGTGCTCGTCGCGCGGCTGGAAGCCCTGATTCGCGGGAACGCCACCAGATCGGCGCAATAACATTTGCCAGTCTGGCGCATCTTATGCACTCTTGCCGCCGTATCTGGCGCAAGAGCCAGCATGGGGGGCGGACACGGGCAATCATGGACATTCGAACCGACGCGTGGCCGCCACGCACCGATGATCGTCCGCCGACCCTGCTTTCGCGCCTCGTGCGCCGTCTGCTGCTGCTGCTCTATCGTACCCATGGCTGGCGCGCCGAGGGCGTGGTGCCCGAACCGCGCCGCTTCGTCATCATCGCCGCGCCGCATACCAGCAACTGGGACTTCCTCTATTTTCTCGGCCTGACGGGCGATCTCGGCATCAAGGCGCATTTCATGGCCAAGACCTCGCTGTTCCGCTGGCCGATGGGGCGGTTCATGCGCGACATGGGCGGCGTGCCGGTCGAGCGCAGCTACAATCGCGGCCAGGTGCAGCAGATGGTCGAGGAATTCGCGCGGCGCGACGAGTTCATGCTGACCATCGCGCCCGAGGGCACGCGCGGCAATGTCCGTCAGTGGCGCACCGGCTTCTACCAGATCGCGCTCGCCGCGCGCGTGCCCCTGGTCTGCGGGCTGATGGACTATGGCCGCAAGGTCGGCGGACTCGGCCCAGCGATCATGCCCACCGGCGATTATGCCGAGGACATGAAGAAGATCATGGAATTCTACAAGAGCGTGACCCCGCGCTACCCCGACCGCGCGGGCACCGACATCATCAAGGACAGCCGCCTGTGAGCCCCGTGACCGACGCCATCCCCCTTTTGCTGCACAATCTGGTGCTGATCTTCGGCGTGATGATCGTGCTCTGGGGTGTTGCCGTGGCGATCAAGGACGTGTCGTTCATCGATGCCGTCTGGCCGATGGGCATGGTGCTGCTGGCTGCGACCACATTCTGGCTGAGCGGCGCGGCCTCGCCCGTGGCGGTGATGCTGCTCGCGCTGACCGCGATCTGGGGGATGCGACTGGGGCTGCACCTGTTCGTGCGCTGGCGGCGCAATGGCGTCGATCCGCGTTATGCGAAGATCATCGCCTCGGCGAAGGAGAAAAAGGGCTGGAGCTTCGCCCAGACCGCCTTGCTGCAGGTGTTTCTGCTGCAGGGGCCGCTGCTGTTCATGGTCTGCCTGCCCGCGCAGCTTGGCATATGGCGCGGCGGTGAGCTGGGACCTCTGGCGCTGCTCGGCACGCTGGTCGCGGTGATCGGCATCGCGTTCGAGACGATCGGCGATGCCCAGCTGGAAAAATTCCGCGCCAACCCTGCCAACAAGGGCAAGGTGCTCGACACCGGCCTGTGGCGCTATACCCGGCATCCCAATTATTTCGGCGATGCCTGCACCTGGTGGGGCATCTGGCTGGTGGCGCTTGCGACCGGCTGGGATGTCGCGCTCGCCAGTGTGATCGGCCCGCTGTTCCTCAATTTCACATTGGTGAAATGGAGCGGCGCGGCGATGCTCGAGCGCGGCCTGAAGAAGACGCGCCCCGAATATGCCGACTATATCGCGCGCACCTCGTCCTTTTTTCCCTTGCCGCCGCGCAAGGGCTGACAAGCGCGCGATGATTACCGGGTCTTAAGGCTTGTCGGTTAAGCCTGTCCGCCGATACTGGCAGCAGGCAGCGCGCACCCATGACCAAACCGCTTGACGATATAACCGCGATGATCGCCCAGAGCCGCGCGCTCGGGCCGGACGAAACGCTTGCGCTGCGCCGCGTGGTATGGCCCGATGGCCGCATCACTGCGAACGAGGCGGCCATCCTGTTCGAGCTCAACCGCGCGAGCAGTGCGCCGAGCAGCGAATGGGTCGATTTCTTCGTCGAGGCGATCACCGTCTATGTCGTCGAGCAGGCCGAGCCGCGCGGCTATGTCAGCGACGAGAATGCCGACTGGCTGATGGCGGCGATTGACCAGGACGGCAAGGTCGACACGCTGGCCGAGCTCGAACTGTTGGTAAAGGTGATCGAAAAGGCCGAGAACGCGCCCGAGCGCCTCAAGCATTATGCACTGGAGCAGATCCGTCGCGCCGTGCTGCAGGGCGAAGGCCCGACCCGCTGCGGCGGCGGGCTGATCCCGGGCTGCATCGGAACCGCCGAGGTGCGGCTGCTGCGGCGCGTGCTCTATGCCACCGGCGGTCTGGCGCCGGCGCATATCAGCCGCGAAGAGGCCGAACTGCTGTTCGCGATCAAGGACGCCACGCTTGGCGGCCAGAACGCGCCCGAATGGCAGACATTGTTCGTCCAGGCGATGCGGCTGCACCTGATGACCGATCAGCGCTTCCGCGCGCTCAGCCGCGAGGATGCGCTGCGCCTCCATGCCTTCATGGCCGATACCAAGGCGGGGGTCGGCAGCTTTTTCGGGCGGATGTTCCAGTCGATTGGCGAGCCTGCCGGTGCCGCGGCAAAGGCCGCGCCCGTTCCCGCGACCGACGAGGGGATCAGCGACGACGAGGATAGCTGGCTGCAGGCGATGGTCGAGGCAGACGGCGCGCTCGATCCGCTCGAACGCGCGCTGCTCAAGGCACTGGCCGAGGATTGACCGCATCGCTCTTGCGCTGAGCGGCCGCTGCTGACAGATTCAGGGAGCAAGCCGGAAAGGATATCCGGCCAAACCCCTGTCATCTGCGGAACTGTCGCCATGCATCACGATGCCGCGCTCGAGAAACTGACGCACGACCATGTCTTTGCCAGTGCCCATGCCGACGAGAGCGAGCGGCGCACCTGGTATGTCGTCGCGCTCACCGCGCTCACCATGGTCGCCGAGATCCTGGGCGGCTGGTGGACCGGATCGATGGCGCTGCTCGCCGATGGCTGGCATATGGGCAGCCATGTCGCGGCGCTGGGCCTGGCGGGCTTTGCCTATCATTTCGCGCGTACCCGTGCCGGCGACCGGCGCTTCTCGATGGGCACCGGCAAGGTCGGATCGCTGACCGGATTCAGCAGCGCGCTGCTGCTCGGCGTGGTCGCATTGCTCATGATCTGGGAATCGGGACACCGGCTGCTCGCCCCCGTCGCGATCGACTATCGCGCCGCGATCATCGTCACGGTGATCGGCCTCGCGGTCAATGTGGCGAGCGCGTTCCTGCTCGGCGGCCACGAGCACCATCACGATCATGACCACCACGATGACCATCATGATCACGATCATACGCATCACGACCATCATCATGACCACAATCTGCGCGCCGCCTATGTGCATGTTCTCACCGATGCGCTGACATCGGTGCTGGCGCTGGTCGCGCTGGGCGGCGGCTTGTGGCTGGGCCTAGCCTGGCTTGATCCGGCGATGGGGATCGTCGGTGCAGGCGTCATCCTGTGGTGGGCGGCGGGGCTGGTGCGGCAGTCGTCGCGCGTGCTGCTCGACATGGAAGCGAACCCGGCGATCGCGCAGCAGATCCGCGAGCGGATCGAAGGCGATGCCGACAACCGGGTGGTCGATCTGCACCTCTGGCAGGTCGGCACCGGGCATCTCGCGCTGATCGTCTCGCTCGCGACGCATTACCCGCGCCCGCCCGCGCATTATCGCGCGCTGCTCGGCGAGATGCCGCTGCTCTCGCATTGCACGTTCGAGATCATCCCGTGCGACGATGCGCGCTGCGAGCCTGTGCAGGCGTGACAGACCCGCTTTTCCCGCGCCGCCATCGATGCTAAGCGCGCGGCCATCATGAGCCAATATTCCTCCGATCTGCTCCGCCTGCTCGACGCGCGCGGCTATATCCACCAGCTGACCGATGCGGCCGCGCTCGACGCGCTGGCGACGAAGCAGGTCGTGCCCGGCTATATCGGGTTCGATCCGACCGCGCCCTCGCTGCATGTCGGGTCGCTGGTGCAGATCATGCTGCTCCGCCGCCTGCAGCAGACCGGGCACAAGCCGATCGTCGTGATGGGCGGCGGCACCGGCAAGATCGGCGATCCCAGCTTCAAGGACGAAGCGCGGCGGCTGCTGACCACCGACACGATCGCGTCGAATGTCGCGTCGATCAAGCGCGTGTTCGAACGCTTCCTGACCTTTGGCGACGGCCCCACCGACGCGATCATGGTCGACAATGCCGAATGGCTCGACAAGCTCGAATACATCCCGTTCCTGCGCGACATCGGCCAGCATTTCTCCATCAACCGGATGCTGAGCTTCGACTCGGTCAAGCTGCGGCTCGACCGCGAGCAGTCGCTGAGCTTTCTCGAGTTCAATTACATGATCCTCCAGGCCTATGATTTCCTGGAACTGTCGCGCCGGGTCGGTTGCCGGCTGCAGATGGGTGGGTCCGATCAATGGGGAAATATCGTTAACGGCATCGAGCTCGCGCGCCGCGTCGACGGCACCGAGGTCTATGGCGTCACCACCCCGCTGATCACGCTGGCCGACGGCGGCAAGATGGGCAAGACCGAGAAAGGCGCGGTCTGGCTCAACGAGGATGCGCTGCCCGCTTATGATTACTGGCAGTTCTGGCGCAACACCCAGGATGCCGATGTCGGCCGCTTCCTGCGGCTGTTCACCGACCTGCCGCTCGACGAGATCGCGCGGCTCGAAGCGCTGCAGGGATCGGAGATCAACGAGGCCAAGAAGGTGCTCGCCGATGCCGCCACGACCATGTGCCGCGGTGCCGAGGCTGCGAAAGCGGCGGCCGAAACCGCGCGCGCGACCTTCGAGCAGGGCCAGGCGGGCGGCGATCTGCCGAGCATCCGCGTGCCCGCCGAGGGTCTGTCGATTGTCCAGGCGAACACGGCGCTGGGCTTCACCGCCTCGAACAAGGAAGCCAAGCGCAAGATCGAGGAAGGCGCCGTCAGGGTTAATGGCGAGAAGGTCCAATCCTTCGAATTCATGGTTAAGGCGGGCGACAAGGTGAGCCTGGGCCAGAAGAAGCATGGACTTGTGCTGGCCGAGGATTGACATGCCACGCCCCAAGTAACCGGTGGCACCATTTACACTTTGTTGGTAAATTTGCTCGAAGGTGACCTTCAGCAAACACGCTTCAACGGGTGGGAAATATGTCCAGGGGTGCGAAACTAGCCGTCGTCGAAAAACGCCAGGCGGCGCGTCATGTCGTCAGTCATCCGACGATCGCGGAGCATCGACATCTGGGCGATATCAAGACGCATATCGTCAACATCTCGGCCAACGGCTTCATGACCGAGGGCGACATGCCGCTGGCCAAGGGCGAGCGCATTACCGTGCGCCTGCCGGTGATCGGACGGATCGAGGCGCACCTGATCTGGTCGCTGGGCGGCCGTGCAGGCTTCCAGCTCGAACGCGTGATCCGGCTGAACGAGTTCAACCAGATGGTCGAGCAGCTGGGCGGCAGCCCGCCGCCATTCGGTCGCCGCTGAGGCTATTTCCGGCCGAACAGCCGTTCGATATCGCCATGCGCCAGCTTGACCCAGGTCGGGCGGCCATGGTTGCACTGGCCCGAATGCGGGGTCACCTCCATCTCGCGCAGCAGCGCGTTCATCTCGGCAACCGATAGCACGCGCCCGGCGCGCACCGATCCGTGACACGCCATGGTCGAGGCGACCAGATCGAGCCGCTCCTTGAGCGACAAGGCCGCATCGAATGTCGCGAGTTCATCGGCGACGTCCTGAACGAGGCCGTGGACATCGCCCCCGCCCAGCATCGCCGGAGTCGCGCGCACGAGCACCGCGCCGGGGCCGAAACGCTCGAGCTCCAGACCGAATTCGGCGAGTTCGGCGGCGCGTTCCTCGATCCGGTCGCACGCGGTCTCGTCCATCTCGACCACTTCGGGGATCAGCAGCGCCTGCGCCGCGACCCGGCCACCATCCGCCGCCTTGCGCATCCGTTCGAGCACCAGCCGCTCATGCGCGGCATGCTGGTCGACGATCACCAGCCCGTCTTCGGCCTCGGCGACGATATAGGTCTTCGCGATCTGTCCGCGCGCGATGCCCAGCGGGTAGCGCTCGGCCATCGGCACCGGCTGCGCGGCCGGCTCGGCGCGGCCCATCGGGGCGGCGGCCATGAACGGCTGGCTGCGCTCGGCGACACTCGTTGCCGCAAGCCAAGTGGGTTCGTGCTGCGGCGCGGTCGCGATCGCGGGCGCGCTGAACATGTCCGGATCGCGCAGCGGCGACGGCGCGACCGGCTCGCTCTGCCAGCGCGCCAGAGCGCCTTCGGCCGGGCGCTGCACCGCACGGAATCCGCCCTCGTCGAGCGCGCGCCTCAGCCCCGACACGATCATCCCGCGCACCATCGCCGCATCGCGAAAGCGCACCTCGGTCTTCGCCGGATGGACGTTGACATCGACCTCCTGCGGCGGAACGTCGAGGAACAGCGCCACTACCGGGTGCCGGTCGCGCGCGAGCATCTCGGCATAGGCCGCGCGCACCGCGCCGATGAGCAGCCGGTCGCGCACGGGCCGCGCGTTGACGAACAGGAACTGGTGATCGGCCACGCCGCGATTATAGGTCGGCAGTCCCGCGACGCCGGTGAGCCGCACGCCTTCGCGCTCGAAATCGAGCAGCACCGCATTGTCAGCCAGCGTCCGCGCGGTGAGCGACGCAATGCGCGTCAGGCGGGCCTCGCCGGGCTGGACCGAGAACACCCGCCGTCCGTCCGATTCGAGCGTGAAGGCGATATCGGGTCGTGCCATCGCCAGCCGCTTCACCACATCGCTGCACGCCGCATATTCGCTGCGCGGCGAACGCAAGAACTTGCGACGCGCCGGTACCCGCGCGAACAGACTGTCGACCCGGATGCGCGTGCCCGGCGGCAATGAGGCGGGGCCATTCTCGACCACATCGCCATGGTCGACCACACGCCGCCAGCCATCGCCGGTCGCGGTGCGGCTGGCGATCG
>NZ_QKVT01000001.1:599160-610254 GCF_003426715.1 Blastomonas sp. UPD001 | reverse complement strand
CCCGTTCAGCATCGCCATCACCGCGACCAGCGTCTTGCCCGCCCCGACATCGCCCTGGAGCAGCCGCAGCATCGGCACCGGCTGCGCCATGTCGCCGTTGATCTCCTCGATCGTCCGCCGCTGCGCCCCGGTCAGCGCGAAAGGCAGCTTGAGCGCATCGCGCAGGTGCCCGCCGCCCTGCAGCGCGACGCCCTTGCGCTTGCGGTTGCTCTGTCGGATCAGCGCAAAGGCGAGCTGGTTGGCGAAGATCTCGTCATAGGCGAGCCGCTCGCGCGGCTTTTCATCCATGCCCTGATGCGCGGCGGCGAGCGCTTCGTGCCAGTCGGGCCAGCCCTCGCGCGCCTTCAGCGTCGGTTCGATCCATTCGGGCAGCGGCGGCAGCTGCGCCAGCGCCTGCGCCGCCAAGGAGGCGACGCGCTTCTGCCCCAGCCCCTCGGCGAGCGGATAGACGGGCTCCGCCTCGCCGATCTGGTCGGCCTGGCCCGGCTCCACCACGTGGTCGGGATGGACGATCTGCCACGCCTCGCCCCAGATCTCGAGCTTGCCCGCCGCCAGCCGCGTCTCGCCCAGCGGCCAGAGCTTCTTCGCCCAGCCCGGATTGCCGCCGAAATAGACCAAAGCGATATGGTTGCCGATCGCATCCTCGGCGATCACCCGCGTGGGCCCGCGTCCGGGGCTCGAGCGATAGCCGGTCGCGGTGAGCGCGATGATGATCTGCTCGCCCGTGCCGGCCTGATCGGCATTGTCGACGCGCCGACGGCGGATGAAGCCGGTGGGCAGATGATAGGCCATGTCCTTGACCCGCGAAATGCCCAGCCGCGCGAACGGCTTCTGCAGGCTGACGCCGACGCCCTTGAGGCTCTCGATCTCGGCGAATGCGGGGTTGAGTATATCGGGGCGCATGGCTATCGCAAAAAACGCAACGCACTGACATGTGCTGCTGGCTGGAATCCTGACCCGTCTTAGGCAGGCCCGGCCCACCCCGCAAGCAAAGGAACTTCTGGCATGGACCGCGAAACCCGATTGCGCCGCCTGGCCTTCCGCGCCTGGCACCGGGGCACGCGCGAGGCAGATTACATGATCGGCGGCTTTTTCGATCGCTATGGCCAGAGCTGGTCCGACGCAGAGCTCGACTGGTTCGAGATGCTGATCGAGGAGCAGGACGTCGACATCATGGCCTGGGCGATCGGGACGCAGCCGGTGCCCGATCGCTTTGCCGGGCCGCAGATGGACGCGTTCCGCCAGCTCGATTTCATCAACATCCCGCGCTGATCGCACCGGCGCGCAAGGCACGACACCCATGGACAGCATCAGCCGCATCCTGCAGGCGACCGCGCCGCTGACGCTGGCGAGCGTCGCGCCCGGCGCGCTGCCGCTGCTGCTGGCGGACCTCGCCCGCGCCGCTGCCGCGCGCAAGCAGGGCGGGCGCATCGTCTTCATCGCGCCCGACGACGCGATGATGCATGCGGTCGCCGAGACCGCACCCTTCTATGCGCCGGACCTTGAGGCGATCGAATTTCCCGCCTGGGACTGCCTGCCCTATGACCGCGCCTCGCCCTCGCTCGGCATCACTGCGCGGCGGCTCAAGGCCTTGTGGACGCTGCAGCAGCCCGCCGGCGGGCCGCAGCTGCTGGTTACCACGGTCAACGCGGTCACCCAGCGCACGCTGACCCCGTTCCGCATCCGCCAGGTCGGCGCGGAGCTCAAGCCCGGCATGATGATCGCGCGCGAGGCGCTGATCGAGAAGCTGGTGCGCCAGGGCTATGCCCGCACCGATACCGTCGCCGATTCGGGCGAGTTCGCGGTGCGCGGCAACCTGATCGACATCTTCCCGGCGGGGATGGACGAAGGGCTGAGGCTCGATTTCTTCGGCGACGAGCTCGACACGATGCGCGCCTTCGATCCGGGCACGCAGCGCTCGACCGAGCGGGTCGAGCGGCACATCCTGCTCCCCGCGTCAGAAGTGCTGCTCGATGCCGACAGCATCAAGCGCTTCCGCAGCGCCTATCGCGAGGCCTTCGGCGCTAATGCCACCACCGATCCGCTCTATCAGGCGATCAGCGACGGGCGCAGGCTGGCGGGCATGGAGCACTGGCTTCCGATGATCGAGGAGCGGCTGGTGCCGCTGTTCAAGCATCTCGATGACCAGGATATCGTGCTGCGCGATGCCGGGGCCGATGCCGCCGCCGACCAGCGGTTCGAAAGCATCACCGACTATCACGCCAACCGCCAGCGCGGGAACGAGGACAAGGCGGGCAGCTATCGCCCGCTCAAGCCCTCGGCGCTCTATCTGGTGCCCAAGGAATGGCGCGCGGCCGAGGGCGAAACGCCGATCCATCTGGTCAGCAGCCACGACGAGCCCGAATCGCAGCGCGTGCTGGGCCTCGGCTATCGCACCGCGCGCGATTTCGGCGCCGAGCGCGCGCGCGGCGACAATGTCTATGCCGCCGCCGTCGCGCATATCGAGCAGCTGCGCGCCGCGAACCGGGGCGCGATCATCGCGAGCTATTCGGAAGGCTCGCGCAGTCGGTTGCTCGGGCTGCTCAAGGACCATGGCCTTGCGCGCATGGCGCTGGCGGGAAGCTGGCAGGAAGCGCAGGGCCAGGCCGCGACCGGCATGGCCTCGATGGTCGTGCTGCCGCAGGATCATGGCTTTGCCACCGACCGCTACGAGATCCTGTCCGAACAGGACCTGCTCGGCGACCGGCTGGTGCGGCGGCGCAAGAAACGCAAGTCCGCCGACGCGTTTCTCGCCGAGCTGCAGTCGCTCTCGGCCGGCGATCTGGTCGTGCATATCGACCATGGCATCGGCCGCTATGAGGGGCTGGTCTCGATCCCCGTCGGCAAGAGCCCGCACGACTGCGTCTGGCTGACCTATGCGGGCGGCGACAAGCTCTACGTGCCGGTCGAGAATATCGACGTGCTCACCCGCTACGGCTCCGAAAGCGAGGGCGTCGCGCTAGACAAGCTCGGCGGCGAGGCCTGGCAGCGGCGGCGCGCCAAGCTCAAGGAACGCATCCAGGCGATCGCGGGCGAGCTGATGAAGACCGCCGCCGAGCGCGCGCTGCGCACCGCCGATGTCGCCGAGGTCGAGCCGGGCGTCTATGCGAGCTTTGTCGACCGTTTCCCGTACGAGGAAACCGAAGACCAGGAGCGCGTCATCGCCGAGGTGCTCGAGGATCTCGCCTCGGGCAAGCCGATGGACCGGCTGGTCTGCGGCGATGTCGGCTTCGGCAAGACCGAGGTGGCGATGCGCGCCGCGTTCGTCGCCGCGATGTCGGGCATGCAGGTCGCGATCGTCGCACCGACGACGCTGCTCGCGCGCCAGCATTATACCAATTTCGTCGAACGCTTTCAGGGCTTTCCGCTCAATATCGGCCGCCTCTCGCGGCTCGTCACCGCGAGTGAGGCCAAGGCGACACGCGAGGGCCTTGCCAATGGCACCACCGACATCGTCATCGGCACGCATGCGCTGCTCGCCAAATCGGTCGAGTTCAAGCGGCTGGGCCTGGTCATCATCGACGAGGAACAGCGCTTCGGCGTCGTCCACAAGGAGCGGCTGAAGGCGCTCAAGGCCGATGTCCACGTGCTGACGCTGACCGCGACGCCGATCCCGCGCACGCTGCAGATGGCGATGAGCGGCCTGCGCGAACTGTCGGTCATCCAGACGCCACCGGTCGACCGGCTCGCGGTGCGCACCTATGTGATGCCCTGGGACCCGGTGGTGCTGCGCGAGGCGCTGCTGCGCGAACATTATCGCGGCGGCCAGTCCTATTTCGTCGCGCCCAGGATCAGCGATCTCGACAAGCTCAGCGAATTCATCCGCGACGAGGTGCCCGAAATCCGCCACATCATGGCGCACGGCCAGATGGCGCCGTCCGATGTCGAGGAGCGGATGAGCGCGTTCTACGACCGCAAGTACGACGTGCTGCTGTCGACCACCATCGTCGAATCGGGCATCGACATTCCCAGCGCCAACACGCTGATCATCCACCGCGCCGACACCTTCGGCCTCGCCCAGCTCTACCAGCTGCGCGGCCGCGTCGGACGCTCGAAGACGCGCGCCTATGCCTATCTCACCACGCCCGAAAATCGCGTGCTGACCGAGACGGCGGACAAGCGCCTCAAGGTGCTCGGCGATTTGGACACTCTCGGCGCGGGCTTCCAGCTTGCCAGCCACGATCTCGACATTCGCGGCGCGGGCAATCTGGTGGGCGACGAGCAGTCGGGCCATATCCGCGAGGTCGGGTTCGAGCTCTACCAGTCGATGCTCGAGGAGGCGATTCTCGAGGCCAAGGCGGGCGGCCTGTCGCTCGACCTGCCGCGCCAGAAATTCTCGCCGCAGATCACCGTCGATGCGCCGATCCTCATTCCGGAGGATTACGTCCCCGATCTGGCGGTGCGCATGGCGCTCTATCGCCGGATGAACGACCTTACCAACCGCGGCGAGATCGAGGCGTTCGCGGCGGAGATGATCGACCGGTTCGGCACGCTGCCCGATGCGACGAGCAACCTCATCAAGCTGATCGAGATCAAGCTCAACTGCATCACCGCGTGTGTCGCCAAGATCGATGTCGGCGCGCGCGGGGCCTTGGTCAGCTTCCACAATGACAGCTTCCCCGATGTTCCCGGCCTGCTCGCCTATGTCGAGCGGCTGAAGGGCACGGCCAAGCTGCGCCCCGACCAGAAGCTGCTGATCCAGCGCGTGTGGAGCGATCCGGCCTCGCGGATCAACGGATTGATCCAGCTTTCCAAGGGTCTGGCAGGGATCGTGAAGAAGAGCGCGAAGGCGGGATAAGGCGCGCCGACGCTGCGGACATTTTCCTTTCCTCGCCCGTCACCCCCGCGAACGCGGGGGTCCCGCTTGTTCTTCGTGCCGGCTTGAAAGCGCGATTCCCGCGTTCGCGGGAATGACGAAGACGGCTCGACGTTCAGCCCAGTTCCGCCTGGGCAAACTCCGCGAAAACCTCCGCCTCCATCGCCCTGCCGCGCAAAAAGCCCTGGAAATAGTCGCAGCCCTCGTCGCGCAGCGCGGCAAGCTGGGCGTCGCTTTCCACCCCCTCGGCGATGACCTTGAGATTGAGCGCCCGGGCCATCGCGATCACCGAGCGCACGATGATCCGGTCCGCCTCCGCGCCGCCGATATCGCGCGTCATCGCATGGTCGAGCTTGAGATAGTCGAGCGGCAGGCGCTTGAGGTACAACAGGCTCGAATAGCCGGTGCCGAAATCGTCGACCGCGATTCTCACCCCCGCCTCCCGCAGTTCGGCAAAGCGCGCCGCCGCGCGCTTGAGATCAGGGACCAGCGCCTGTTCGGTCATTTCCAGCGTCAGGCGGCGCGGGTTGAACCCGGCCTCGGCCAGCATCGCCAGTTCGCGCCGCGCGAAGCCCTTTTCGCCCAGATCCTCGGCCGTCACGTTCAGCGACAGCCGGAGCGGCGCGAGCGGCCCGGTCCAGCGCGCCGCATGCTGCATCGCGCGCTGCCGGATATGCCGCGACAGCGCACGCGTGAAATCGGCCTTGTCAGCCAAGGCGAACAAGGTGCCCGCGCCGATCTCGCCATATTGCGGGTGCTGCCAGCGCGCGAGCGCCTCGGCCCCGGTGATGCGCCCGGTCTCGACCGCGAATTGCGGTTGGAAGAGCACGGTGATCTCGTCGCGCTCGATCGCCTGGACGATGTCCTGTTCGAGCCGATAGCCGCTCCGGACCGGCGGCGCTCCCGCGCGCATGCGCAAGGCCCGCCGACAGCCGGTCGAGCAATGATACCGGCCCTTCGCCCTCGCGCGCCACCGCCAGCGCCGCGCGCGCGGTCAGCCGCAGCCGGTGCCCGGCGACGTCGAGCGGTTCGGAAACGAGGCGCAGAATCCGCTCGGCCATCACCTGCCAGCCCAGCCGCTCTTCGGCCATCGCATAGGCAATCAGGAAATCGCCGCCCGAAAGGCGGAGCGTCAGCGCGCTGCCGGCCGACAGCCGCGTGGCCTGGCGCGCGAGCCGCTGCTCGATCGCCTCGAGCGCGGCATCGCCCACCGCCGGGCCATAGGTCGCGTTGACTGCGGGCATGCGCCTGAGGCCGATCAGCATGGCGTGCAGCGGTCCCTCGGCCGTTGCGGCGAAGCTTGCGATGCGTTCGTGCAGATCGGGCACCGCCTGGCCGCGCGCCACCAGTTGCGCGCAAATCAGCCGCAATTGCAGCCGAAGCGCCGCATCGCCGAACGGCGCGACCAGCGCGTGCGTGAAGCCCGCCGGAGCGGCCTGGTCCAGGCCTGGCCAGTCACCGTCGCAGATCAGCAGCGCCGGTCCCCCATGGCCGGAGATCGCGTGCGGCAAGGCATCGCCCTGCCCGCGCATGTCCGCGACCAGCAGATCGGCAGGCGCCCCCCCGGCCGGCGCGAAACCGCCTTCCGCCAGCGCCGCCGCCAGCGCGGCGTCCGGCACGACGGAGCCGCAGCTTTGCCAGGTCGGCCTGTCCCGAAATCCGCTGCTGTCCAGAATCCGCCCCCGATCCGTCCGGAATGCCGTGCCTGTGCCCTGCAATGGCACAATGCGCAACGGCCCAAGAAACATTGGCGCATTAGCACCGATCCGTTAAGACCCTGTCACCCATAAGATAAGGCGTGGAACATGCCCCAATCGGTTCTTGACCGCAAAATCGCGCTGGCCGTCTCCCCCACCGAACGGGCGCGCAAGGCGGCGCGCGAGGTGCAGGCGGCGCATGAATGGGCCAGCCTGGACGAGGCCGATATCGTCGTCGTCATGGGCGGCGATGGCTTCATGCTGCAGACGCTGCACCAGATGTTGGAGCGCGGGCGGATCGTGCCGGTCTATGGCCTGAACCTCGGCACCGTCGGGTTTCTGATGAACCTGTGGCGCAGCGGCGACAGCATCCAGCACCGGCTGGAACGCGCCCAGGCGTTCGAGGTACTGCCGCTGTCGATGACAGCGACGACGATGAGCGGCGAGCGCGTCACCTATCCCGCGATCAACGAGGTGTCGCTGCTGCGCGAGACACGCCAGACCGCCAAGCTCGAGGTCAGCGTCAACAATGCCATGCGAATCGGCGAGCTGGTGTGCGACGGCGTGCTGGTTGCGACGCCCGCGGGTTCGACCGCGTACAATCTGTCCGCCAACGGGCCGATCCTGCCGCTGGGCTGCGGCATGCTGGCGTTGACCCCGATCAGCCCGTTCCGCCCGCGCCGCTGGAAGGGCGCGCTGCTGCCCGATTCGTCGCAGATCACCTTTCGCGTGCTCGAGCCCGGCAAGCGCCCGGTCAGCGCGGTCGCCGACCAGCGCGAGGTGCGCGATATCCGCGATATCCAGATCGCCATCGACCCCAACCGCCGCCTGTCGCTGATGTTCGATCCGGGCCACAGTCTCGACGACCGCATTTCGGCCGAACAATTTATCGTCTGAACGGCAAATCAGACGCTTGCCAAACCAAAAAATCCGGTGCTATAGGCGCGCTTCTCCCGGGGAGCATCGCCTCGCCGGGAAGGCAAAAGAGCGTTCCCCGATAGCTCAGCGGTAGAGTAGGTGACTGTTAATCACTTGGCCGTAGGTTCGAATCCTACTCGGGGAGCCAGCTCGTTTTTCATGGCATTGGTATCAAACAATTTTCTGCCCTTTCGTGTCTAACGTGGGGTCGATGTTAGACAGTGACCGCTCCCATTCCGACAAGGCTGCAATAGCCTTTTCCGCCAGTTTGATCTGGTCCGCGTCGGCGGTGTAGAGCTCGATCATCTCGTCACGCTTCTGGCCGCTCAGGGCCTTCATCGTCTTGTTGCTCATCTGCAGTTCGGCCATGCGGCGCAGGGTCGCCTTGCGCAGGCCGTGCGCCCGGCCATGGGTGACGCCGGCAGCGAGACAGGCCTTAGCGAACCAGTCGCCGAACGATTCCTTCGAGAAGGGTTTCCCGCGCTTGGTCACGAGGAAGCAGAACGGGCTGGTCAGGTGCGGCGGCATGGCCACGATCGCCTCGAGCAGCTGCGGTGCCAGCGGAATCCACAAGACCGCCCCGGTCTTTTCCTGCACCACTGGCAGGCAACCATCCTTGATCTGCGCGCGGCCCATCTTCACGATGTCGCAGCGGCGCTGGTCGGTCCAGAGCAGCAGCTCCATGGCCAGACGCTCGCGGGTGCCAAGCGCGTGATGATCGCGGTAGCGGGCGATGTCGTCCTCGGTCCACGGCACGAAGCCGCGACTGCGCTCCTTCACGCTGGTCTTGACCTTCTGGGTCACCTGCGCGGGATTGTGGTCGATCATGCGGGTATGCTGGGCGAAAGCGAACAGCCTGATCAGCTCCTTGCGCAGTTTGCGCGCAGCATGGATGCCGCCGATCGTGCGCGTGCCGGAAGCGGTCTGGATCTCGGTCTTTTCGCGCTTCTTGGCGATGATCTTATCGAGCGATTCGAACGTCACCAGCCTGACGGGCCTGTCACCCCTGCCCTTTCGGAAATCCTCAAGCACCGCGCGCACCTTGTCCTGGGTGACCTTGGTGGGGCCGAGGCGCGTGATCGGGTTGCAATAGCGATCGATGAGATCGTCGAGCGTGCCCTCGCGCGCGCGCAGCTCCTGACGCGGCTCGCGCGGGGCCTCGGGGTGCATGAAGGCATGGTACTGCTCGCGAAAGGCCTCGGTGCCCAGGTTCGCAGTGAAATAGCCGCTGGGATATCCCTTGCGCCGAAAGCGCAGGCGTTCCTTGCCGCGCACGTCGATGAACGCGGACACATATTTGGGCAGCAGGCGGCGGCGGGCCATGGTCATCATTCCTCATCCCAAGGGTTCTGGGGTGGTGTCGGTTCGTCCGGCACCGATTCGTTGATGATGAACTCGATTTCCCTGTTGTCCAACCTGAACACCACACGCGCGCGCTCGCGGCCCGCGACCTTCTTGGCGGTCTTTACGGCTCGCTCCATGTCGGCCTGGGTAAAGCGCGCCGCTGCTGTCATCCCTTCCGCTCCTCCAAATAAAGCCCCGCCCGCACATGATCGGCGGCGACCCTGAGCCCTCTTGCAACGCCGCGCTGGGTGCACCGGGCCGCAAGCCGGTCCAGCCCCTCGGCTATCTGGCGGTCATTGTTCGGCGGCGTCGGTCGCTTCGACCAGGTTGCGATTGCCAACTGGCGAGCCTCGTCCAGATCGCGGGCGTTCTTGAACACCTGCACATCGCAATGCGAGCAGTGCACATAGGCCTGATAGATGCCGCTGTGGGGGAAGTGTCGCGCAAAAGTGGTCGGCGTCCCCTGACAGCACGGGCAGCGCGGCAAAACGCCGTTCATTATGAGCCGCATATCCTCGGCATCAGGCGGCAGGAACTCAGCGGGCTCAGGGTCCGGCAGGCGGTCGCGCTCGATCTGCGCGCGGGCCTGTTCGCCTGCACGCGCCGCCGCCATCAGCACCTGCGCAGCATCGCGGGTCGCATCGTCGAACAGGCGCTGCGTCGGGATGCCGTCGCCGCGGTGATCGGTCATCGCCTCGAAGTGCATGAACGCGGCGGCTAGGCGGTCATCGCCGATGCTGTGGCTGTATTGGCCGCAGGTCGGGCATGGGGCGAAGTCTGCCGCGCGTGGTTCGTGACACGACCCGACCGCTGCCAGGAACACCGCCATCCCCTCAGAATAGCCCAAGCTGGACAACAGCCCGGTCACCAGCTGGTCGAGCGCCTTGTGCGCTTCGTGCCCCCTCTGCTGCTGCACGATTTGCGCGCAGGCGGTTGCGAACTGCTCGGGGGAAATCACCTCGCTCGAGCCGGTCGAGATAATCGGCTCGCCCGCGCCAGCGATCGCCGAAGTCGAGTGCTGTGTCATAGCGCCATCCATTCTGCGCGCCGCTGCTCGCATCCGCGCTCGCAAAGGGAAACTCGCGCGCGACCAGGACGCCGCGCAGGTGATGAAGCTGCTGCCAGCGCCCGGTCAGCTGCGGCGCGATGTCCAGCATCCGCTCGAACCATGCCTGACACCCGACCGCCTTGTCGGCCCCCGTGCCAGTCCATGCGATGCAGACCCTCGGCCATTGATCGCAGAGGCGCAGCAACCGGGAGAGAGGCGCGTCCATGTGCCAGACCGGTGCCGATACCTCGGGCGGGAATGGCCAGTCGGTAAGCAGCGCGTCGTTGAGTTGGGACGGCGCGCCAGGCGCATCGGGAATGATCGCCCAGCGGTCGCCGTGCAGTCTCGGTTCCAGCCAGCGGTAATAGGGTGACCAGTCGTCCCGCAGAAACCACTCGTCTCCGCGCTTCATCGCCGCCTGCCATTCTGAGAACGCGCCGTTGTCGAAACATGACCGTTCGAGCAATGCGCTCGACGGCCTCCACATCATCAGGGCGCCAGAAGCTGACGCAGAGATTGCGGTCCTGGCCGATCGTTTCGAGGCAGTCGCGCGGGGTCAGCGGGGTGCAGTGGTAGATCTGCGCCCGGGTGGGGTTGGCGGTCATCACCAGCTCTCCGAACAATGGCCAGCATGGTCAGCATCGCCGACCGCTTGACACACACCGCAGACCCGCTTGGCCCGCGCTTCATGGCGCGCGTCAAACAGCGAGAACGGCAGAGGCGATTGATTTGGCAGCACCCAGATATGATACATATCGGCTTGGTCGATCACCTCGGCCCGTGGCGGCATGACCTCGATCGCGGTAAATCTCTCGCCGAACAGTTCATCCTTGATCCGCTGCTTGTCGCGCCATGGCGGCTCGAGATTGCTGATCGTGCGAATGGCCAAATGGTGCACCAACCCCCAGCGCGTCTCCAATGGCCGGATCAGCACCGAATAAAGGTCGTTCGCATAGGCAGAGCGAATCTCACGGCACCAGCCATGACCGCCCGGCAAGCCATTGGGCAGCGGCGTGTGTCGCCATTCACCCCAGTTGCCGGATTTGATCGCGCGGCGCTCCAAAGCCTTGGCGTGGCGGATCTGCTGGCGGTCAACCATCGTTCTGCATCCTCGGAAACTTCTCCGCCGTCGCGCTGCGGGTGACAGTGAACAGCGGCTCCATCGGCTGCGCGGCGACATCGGCGAGCGGGATCGCGGTCGAGCAAGTCGCGCACTCGGCCGACATCCGCCCGACATGCCAGTGCTGGCCGCCGCAGCCGGGGCAGCGGTT
>NZ_QKVT01000001.1:598363-599060 GCF_003426715.1 Blastomonas sp. UPD001 | reverse complement strand
CGCCGCCAAAGCCGACCGACGCATAGAGCAGGGCCGTCAGCGCGAAACCGGCGGCGAGCCCCCCCATGTCCGTTTAGGCAGCCTTGCCGTGGCAGTGCTTGTACTTGCGGCCCGATCCGCAGGGGCACGGTGCGTTGCGGCTGATTTCGCCCACCATCAGGTCTTCGCCCATTTCGGGCATCGGCGACTGGCGCGGCGGCAGCGTCGCGGTGACGGTGCCCAGCGTTCCGCCGTCGATATCCGCGCTGTTGTCCTCGCCGGTGAACGGGTCGAAATGGGTGGTGAGGAAATCGGGCAGCTCGGGCAGCGCCGGGATTTCCGGCTCGCGGATTTCCAGGTTCATGATCGTGCCGGTCACGTCCTCGCGGATCACCTCGAGCATGCGCTCGAACAGGCCGAACGCCTCGCTCTTGTACTCGTTGATCGGCGTCTTCTGCGCATAGGCGCGCAGGAACACCACCTGACGCAGCGCGTCGAGCGTCGCCAGATGCTCCTTCCAATGATGGTCGAGGCTCTGCAGCAGCACCGATTTCTCGATCGAGCGCCACATGCCGGTCTCGATCTCGCTCGCCTTGGCCTCGACCTTGGCTTCGGCCATCTCGCGGATACGCTCCTCGATCAGCTCGGGCTCGACCGCGTCTTCCTGCAGCCAGGCGTCGATATCGGGCTCGAGCCCGAAATCGACGCCTGGCTGCAG
>NZ_QKVT01000001.1:591653-598263 GCF_003426715.1 Blastomonas sp. UPD001 | reverse complement strand
TTCCACTGTTCGGGATAGCTTCCCGGCGGGCAAGCCTCGCCGACGATCGCGTTGACCGTGTCGGCGCGCATATCGGCGACAACATCGTCGACCGCTTCGGCGTCCATGATCTCGGCGCGCTGTTCGTAGATCACCTTGCGCTGATCGTTCATCACGTCGTCATATTCGACGACCTGCTTGCGGATGTCGTAGTTGCGCGCCTCGACCTTCTTCTGCGCGGTCTCGATCGCCTTGGACAGCCATTTGGAGCCGATCGCCTCGCCATCGGCCAGGTTGTTCTTCATCATCCGCGAGAACAGGGTATCGGGGCCGAAGATGCGCAGCAGATCGTCCTCGAGGCAGAGATAGAAGCGCGACAGACCAGGGTCGCCCTGACGGCCCGAACGGCCGCGCAGCTGGTTGTCGATGCGGCGGCTCTCGTGCCGCTCGGTGCCGAGCACGAACAGACCGCCGGCATCGAGCACCTGCTGCTTCTCGGCGGCGACCTCGGCCTTGATCCGCTCGATCGCGGCATCGCGCTCGGGCCCTTCGGGCATGTCGCGAAGCTCGTCATCGATGCGGAACTCGACATTGCCGCCAAGCTGGATGTCGGTGCCGCGGCCCGCCATGTTGGTGGCGATGGTCACCGCGCCCAGACGGCCCGCCTGCGCCACGATATGCGCTTCCTGCTCGTGGAAGCGCGCGTTGAGCACGCTGTGCTTGACGCCTTCCTTGTGCAGGAACTCGGACAGCATTTCCGACTTCTCGATCGAGACGGTGCCGACCAGAACCGGCTGGCCGGTCTCGTATTTCTCGCGGATCGCCTTGGCGATCGCCTGGAACTTGTCGGTCGTGTTCTTGTAGAACTCGTCCTCCTCGTCGATACGGCGGATCGGGTTGTTGGTCGGGATGGTGACCACGTTCATCTTGTAGATGTCGAAGAATTCGGCCGCTTCGGTCGCGGCGGTGCCGGTCATGCCCGAAAGCTTGGGATACATGCGGAAATAGTTCTGGAAGGTGATCGAGGCGAGCGTCTGATTCTCGGGCTTGATCTGCACGCCTTCCTTCGCCTCGACCGCCTGGTGCAGGCCGTTCGACCAGCGGCGGCCATCCATCATGCGCCCGGTGAACTCGTCGATGATGACGATCTGGTCGTCCTTGACGATATAGTCGATGTCGCGCTTGAACATCACATTGGCCTTGAGCGCCTGATCGAGATGGTGGACGATCTGGGTGTTCTCGACGTCGTACAGGTTGCTGCCGACCAGAAGGCCGGCCTCTTCAAGCAGCCGCTCGGCCTTTTCGGTGCCGTCCTCGGTCAGGATCACCGAGCGCGACTTCTCGTCCTTCTCGTAATCGGCCTCGTCGAGCTTGAGCACGATCGCGTTGACCGCGATGTACATTTCTGACTTGTCGTCGGTCGGGCCGGAAATGATCAGCGGGGTGCGCGCCTCGTCGATCAGGATCGAGTCGACCTCGTCGACCACCGCGAAATTGTAAGGGCGCTGCACCATCTGGCTGCGCTCGTGCTTCATGTTGTCGCGGAGGTAATCGAAGCCGAGCTCGTTGTTGGTCGCATAGGTGATGTCGGCAGCATAGGCCTCGCGCCGCTGCGTCTCGTTGAGATTGGGCACGATCACGCCGGTGGTGAGCCCCAGAAAGCGATAGACCTGGCCCATCCATTCGGCGTCGCGCGCGGCGAGATAGTCGTTCACCGTGACGACGTGCACGCCCTTGCGCTCGATCGCGTTGAGATAGCAGGCGAGCGTCGCCACCAGCGTCTTGCCCTCGCCGGTGCGCATTTCGGCGATCTCGCCGCGATGGAGCACGATGCCGCCGACCATCTGCACGTCGAAATGGCGCATGCCAAGCGTGCGGATCGAGGCTTCGCGGACCGTGGCAAAGGCTTCGGGCAGGATGTCGTCGAGCGTCTCGCCCGCTTCGAGCCGCGCGCGGAACTTGAGCGTCTGGTCGCGCAGTTCCTCGTCGGACATGGGGGATATCTGCGGCTCGAAGGCGTTGATCTTGTCGACGATCTTGAGCAGGCCTTTGACGTAACGGTCGTTGGCAGAGCCGAAAAGCGATTTGGCAATGGCGCCGAGCATGGCGGTAATTCCTTGGAAAATTTGTGAAAATGGATCGAAAGCCAGGCGCAGGCGCGCAGGTCTGGCGGTCCCCGGTCAGGACGGGGCTGTGGGCGCATCGCGGGACGCGCCGCAGGCAGGGTTTATTGGAGCAGCCGGTCCGAGCGATGGACGGTAAGCGGCGCGACGCGGATCGTGCGCGCGATCAGGCGATGCTGGCTCGGCCGCAGGGCGATGACCAGCGGCAGCAGCGTGGCGACGAGCAGCACCGCCGCGCTGATCGCGACCTGGCGGTCCTCGGCCAGGATCTGCGAGTCGCGCACCACGCCATTGCCCGCCGCCATGGCCGGCTCGGCAAGGCGAACGCCGTCGCTCACCGAGAACCCGGTCAGCAGCGCAAGCAGGGCGAGAAGCAGTTTCACGAAAATTGGGTCATCCTGATCAGCCGGTTACATAGGCAATGGCACGCCGTTCGTCCATGGTCTTGCGCGCACGGTCATGCCTGTTCGGGTTCGGACCCCAGCGCCTGAGGGTCGAAGGCCTCCGAGTCCACCGCGCCGAAGCTCAGGTGCATCCCTGCCCTCATACTGCCGGCCTCCATCTGGAGTTCCAGCCGCTCGCAATCGCGCCGGCGGAATTCCTCGACCACCCGATCGGCGACGATCGGATCAATGCCGGTGCGCAGCAACGCGGTGTGCGCGAGCTTGACCGAGGATTCGAACAGCTCGCGCTGCGCCGCCGCGATCGGCGCGAGCTTGAGCGACAGCAGCTGGCGCCGGTCGTTGGCGCGCACGAAGATCTTGGCGTCGGGAAAGGCATGCGCGATCGGCGCGATCTGGTCGGGCCCGAAATCCTTGTCGTCCATGCAGAACAGCAGCGCGCCTGCCTGTTCCGCCCCGGCGCGGCGCAACAGGTCAATGCGCGTGCCGTCGCCATAGAAGACCTTGCGGCCGAATTCGCCGCTCAATCGGATCTGGTCGGGATTGATATCGATCAGCGTGACGGAAATGCTGGCACCGGCGAAGATCTGCGCCACCGCCTGGCCGAACCGGCCATGGCCGATGACGATCGCGTTCGACTGGCGCGCCTGTTCGGGATCGACCATGTCCTCGGTGCCCGATCCGCGCACCCCGCCGAACAACCGCGTCGTCAACATCAGGAACGGCGTGGTCGCCATCGACAGCGTGACGATCGCGCCGAACCGGCTCGCGGCGGCAGGTTCGATCAGCAGCGCCGCCTGCGCCTCGGCGAACAGCACGAAGGCGAATTCGCCGCCCTGACTGAGCAGCAGGCCGAGTACGAAGGCGGCGCGGTTTTCCATGCCGAACGCCTTGGCGATGCCGAAGATGATCGCGACCTTGATCGCCACCAGCGCCAGCGCCATCGCGATGACGAACAAGGGGTCGGCCATGATCACGCCGATATCGAGCATCATGCCGACGCCGAGGAAGAACAATCCGAGCAGGATCGAACGGAACGGGTCGATATCGGCCTCGAGCTCGTGCCGGAAGGGCGAATCGGCGAGCATCACGCCCGCGATGAACGCGCCCAGGGCCGCCGACAGCCCGATCGAGTGCATCAGCGCGGCGCTGCCGAACACCGCGAACAATCCCGCGACGATGAACAGCTCGCGCTCCGCCACCTTGCCGATCAGCTTGAGCAGCGGCGCCAGGCCATAGCGCCCGGCGATCACCAGCCCGCCGATCGCGGCGACCGCATAGAGCGCGAGCAGCCAGCCCGGGGTCTGCGGCCCGGTCTGCGGCGCGCGCGACAGCGCGGCGATGATCGTCAGCAGCGGGACGATCGACAGGTCCTGGAACAGCAGGATCGAAAAGGCGCGCTCGCCGGTGGGGGTGTTCAATCGCCCCTGCGATTGCAGCAGCGGCAGCACCTGTGCGGTCGAGGACAGGGCGAGCGGCAGGCCGAGGCCGAGCGCCGCACCCCAGGTCGAACCGGTGACGAGGAAGACGAACCCGGCGAGCACCAGCCCGCACACCACCACCTGGCTCATGCCGAGCCCGAAAATGTCGCGCTTCAACTGCCACAGCCGCGCCGGGGCGAGTTCGAGCCCGACCAGGAACAGCAGCAGCACGATGCCGATCTCGGCGAAACCGACGATCAGTTCGGGATCGGCGACCAGCCCGAGCACCTGCGGCCCGATGATGATCCCGCCGACCAGATAGCCCAGCACCGCGCCGAGCCCGAGCCTGCGGAACACCAGCACGAACGCGAGCGCCGCGGCGAGCAGCACCGTGCCCGAGAGGAAGATATCGCCGCCATGTTCCATGCGTTCAGGTGTCCGTTCGGGCCGAAAGGTCGAGCGCGGCGACCGTCGCGCGCCAGGGCAACAGGATGGAACCATGCCGCGCGGGATAAGGCAAGGCGGAGGCGAGATGCTCGATCCCCGGCCATCGGCCCGGATCGGGGCGCTCGCCCGCCAGAAACGCGGCCAGATCGTCGCGCGCCGCCACCAGTGCGTCGCTGCCCTGCCCCGCGACATGGCCTGCGAGGATCGCCGTCGAGGCCTGGCCGAGCGCGCAGGCGGTCGCCTGAACGCCGAAGCGTTCGACCTGCCCTTCCCCATCGAGCGCCAGCCCCACCTTCACCACCGATCCGCAGCTTTGCGAGCGCAGTTCGGCGCGGTGCGGCAGATCGTCGGTCAGCGGGTGATCGGCGAGCGACACCGCGAGCGCGAGGATCGCGGGCGTGTACAGCACCTCAGCCATGACGGCCCCGGCGGCGCGGCTCACTCATCGCCGAGCGTCTGCTGATAGTCGTACAGGTCGACCAGTGCGGTGCCGCTGGCGTTGAGCAGCGGATAGGTGCGGCTGTCGGTGATCCATTCGGGCTGGCCCTCGTTCGGCCAGACGATGCCGTGCAGCATGGTGACGAGCAGATAGGTCAGCGTCGCCAGGATCAGCCCCTTGACCGCGCCGAAGCCGAAACCGAGCACGCGATCGATCGGGCCGAGCACCGACTTGCGTGTCCGGCTGCGCAGCGTGGTCGCGATGAGCTTTCCGATCAGATAGACGCTGAGATAGATGCCCACCAGCGCCAGCGCCGCCGCGCCCGCGTCATTGCCCACCGGCTCCTTGAGCAGCGCTGTCACCGGCGCGTGGAACAGCCGCAGCGCGAAGATGCCCGCCACCCAGGCGATCAGTGAGATCGCAGCATAGACGAAGCCGTTGAGGAAACCCAGAATCGCGCCGCCCGCAAGCAGCGTGAGGACAAGGACATCGAATGCGGTCATGGCCTGAACCGCTAGTTGCGCCCCAGCAGTTGGTCAACGAGATTTGCCAGCCGGGCATAGGAAGACAGCCGCATCCCGCCGGTATCGCCCGAGGCCTTCGCGGTCACGCTGGCGGGGACCAGCGCCTTTTCGAAGCCCAGCTTCGCCGCCTCGCGCAGGCGCAGGCCCGCATGCGCCACCGGACGCAGCTCGCCCGACAAGGCGAGTTCGCCGAACACGATCGTGCCCGAGCCCAAAGGCCGCTCGGACAGCGCCGAGACAAGCGCCGCCGCCACCGCCATGTCGGCGGCGGGATCGGACAGGCGATAGCCGCCCGCGACGTTGAGATAGACCTCCGCGGTGGAAAAGCTCAGCCCGCAGCGCGCCTCGAGCACCGCGAGCACCATCGCCAGCCGTCCCGAATCCCAGCCGACCACCGCGCGGCGCGGCGTTGCCCCGCTCGACAGCCGCACGGTGAGCGCCTGGATCTCGACCAGCACCGGCCGCGTTCCCTCGAGCGCGGGGAAGACCGAGGTGCCCGGCATCTGCGCGTCGCGGTCGCTGAGGAACAGGCTCGACGGGTTGCCGACCTCGGACAGCCCCGCCTCTTCCATCGCGAACACGCCGATCTCGTCGGTCGCGCCGAAGCGGTTCTTGATCGAGCGCAGGATGCGGTACTGATGGCTGCGCTCGCCCTCGAAGCTCATCACCGTGTCGACCATATGCTCGAGCACGCGCGGCCCCGCGATATTGCCGT
This sequence comes from Blastomonas sp. UPD001, assembly GCF_003426715.1. Lineage (NCBI taxonomy): Bacteria > Pseudomonadati > Pseudomonadota > Alphaproteobacteria > Sphingomonadales > Blastomonadaceae > Blastomonas > Blastomonas sp. UPD001. The sequence continues at coordinate 592,214 of NZ_QKVT01000001.1, read as the reverse complement.
CCTTGGTAACATGGCCGACCAGGATCACCGCGCAACCGCTGTCCTTGGCATAGCGGATCAGTTCCTGCGCCGAGGCGCGCACCTGGCTGACCGTACCCGGCGCGCCCTCGATCAGGTCGCTGTGCATCGTCTGGATCGAATCGATCACCAGCATCACCGGCGATTCCATGCTGCGCAGCGTCGTCAGGATGTCGCGCACCGATGTCGCCGAGGCGAGGTCGATCGGCGCGTCGGCCAGGCCCAGCCGCATCGCGCGCAGCCGCACCTGATCGGCGGCTTCCTCGCCGCTGATATAGACGATGGCATGGCCTGCGCGCGCCATGTTGGCCGAGGCCTGGAGCAGCAGGGTCGATTTGCCGATGCCCGGATCGCCGCCCATCAGCGTCGCCGATCCCGCGACCAGCCCGCCGCCCAGCGCGCGGTCGAATTCGGCAATGCCGGTCGAGATGCGCGGCGGCAGCTCGACCGCGGCATCGAGCCGCGCGAGCTGGATGCGCTGCCCGCCGGTTTGCAGGTCGTGGCGGGCCGAGAAAGCGGTGGGCGCGGCCTGTTCGACCAGCG
>NZ_QKVT01000001.1:583201-591553 GCF_003426715.1 Blastomonas sp. UPD001 | reverse complement strand
AATGGAGGCGATGGCAGCGACACCGGCAGGCCCGCGCCTGCTGCCGCTCGGCCAGCCGCTCGACCTGTTCGTCACCGTCACCGATTTTCGCGGGCATCTCGAAACGCTGCGGCTCAACAGCCCGGCCGAGGTGGTCGAGACCGAGCACCGGCTGTCGATCGGTTTTCGCTATCTGCGCGGCCGCGACGATTCGCTCGCCGATCCTGCCGAACTCGTGTTCGCCGCGCGCGCGACCGCGAGCTTTCCCGGCGCCTTTCCGCCGTTCAACGTCGCCGAGATGGACCGGATGCTCGCGCGGCGCGAAAGGCACTGGCCCGGGCGCGAGGCGTTTCTGGAGCGCGTCTTCCCGCAGCAATATGCCGCGGGCGAGGCCGAAAGCGCGGTGCTGATCGACGGGTCGGTGCTCGCCAACGCGCCCTTCGCCCAGGCGATCGACGCGCTGCGCGACCGGCCCGCGCATCGCGAAATCGACCGGCGCTTCGTCTATATCGACCCCAAGCCGGACATTGTCGGCGGCATGGACCAGTCGCGCGAGCGCGATGCCATGGGCCAGCGCCTGCCCGGCTTCTTCTCGACCATTTTCGGCGCGATCTCGGACATTCCGCGCGAACAGCCGATCCGCGACAATCTGGAAGGCATCGAGCGCCGCTCCTCGCGCGTCCGCCAGATGCGCGCGATCACCGATGCGCTGCGCGCCGAAGTCGAGGAAACGGTGAGCAGGTTGTTCGGCTATACCCTGTTCCTCGACAGCCCGACCCCGCAGCGGCTGACCAAATGGCGCAACAAGGCGCAGGATCGCGCCGCGCACATGGCGGGTTTTGCCTATGCCTCCTATGCGCAATTGAAGCTCGCGACGATCGTCGAGGACATGGTCGACACGCTTCGCCGCGCGCATCGCGGTCCGCGCGCGCTCTATGCCGAGCGGCTGCGCGAGGCGATCCGTGCCGAGCTGCACCGCAGCGGCATGGACCGGCTCTCGGGCAAGAGCGGCGGGGCGAGCGACGAGGCGATCCTGTTCTTCCGCACCCAGGACCTGGGCTTCCGCATCCGCCGCTTGCGCTTTCTGGCGCGGCGGCTGGGCGAGGATATCGCGCAATCGGGCCGCACCCCGCCCGAGGCGGTGGTCGCGATGCACGAGACGCTGTACGCCTGCCTTTCGCAATATCTCGACCGCGAGACCACCGATCATCTCGGCCAGGGCTTTGCCGATATTGCCGCAGGCGCGATCGACGATCCCGCAATGGCCATCGCCGAGCTGGCCGCGCGCCGCGACCTGCGCAGCGCCGACGCCATCGTCGACGAACAGCTGGCGGCGGCGCTCGCGCTGCTGCCGCGCGAGAGCCGCCGTTCGCTGCTCCTCGCCTATCTCGGCTTTCCGTTCTACGACATCGCCACGCTGCCGCTGCTCCAGGGCGAGGGGCAGAACGAGTACGACCCGATCAAGGTCGACCGCATCTCGCCCGACGATTGCCATTCGATCCGCCCGGGCGGTGCCGAGGCGACATTGAAGGGCGTGCAGTTCAACAGCTTCGGCGCGTTCTTCAGCCGCGCCTATCGCGAGAACGACTATCTCTGGGGCCGGCTGCACGGGGCCGAGCGGCTGATCGACATCATCGCTTCGGCCATGCCCGATGGCGCGCTGTTCCCGCCGCACCTGCTCGCCGATTTCAAGCGCCGCGCGTTCCTCGCGATCTGCGACGAGGAAGAAGCGGTGCTCACCACCGATTCCGGCCTGGTCCCCGGCATCCGCCGCGAAATCGAGGCGGCCTTTGCCGGCTAGGCTTTGCTTTGCGCGCCGGCATCCCTAGTTTGGCCGCATGAATTCCACGACCGCCCGCTGGCTGATGCTGCCGCTGCTCCTGCTGATCCAGGCGTGCAGCGGCTTTCCGTTTCTCGACATGGGGATGGCGGCCTGGGACGGGCCGAAGAAAGGCACGCCCGCGCTCTGGCATGTCGAAGGACCGAATGGCGGTGAGGCCTGGCTGTTCGGCGGCATCCACGCGCTGCCCTCCGACCTGAAATGGATCAGCCCGAAGATGAAGAAGGCGATGGACCGGTCCGACCGGCTGGTGCTCGAGGTCGTCGGGCTGGAGGATTCGGCAGAAATCACGAAGACGTTCCAGCAGCTCGGCAACAGTCCCGGCCAGCCGCCCCTTGCCGATCGCCTGCCGCCCGAATTGCGCGACAAGGGCGAGGCGCTGCGCGCGGCGAGCCGCCTGTCGCCCGCGCGCTTCGAGACGCTCGAAAGCTGGGCCGCGGCGATCTCGCTCGCGGGCGCCGCCACCGCCAATCTGGCGATGGTGCGCGAGGAGGGCGTCGAGCGCGTGCTCGCCGCGCGCTATCGGCGGCGCGACAAGCCGGTGATCGGCCTCGAGACGCCCGCGCGCCAGTTCACCTATTTCGACCAGCTCGACGAGGCCGACCAGCGCGCGATGCTGGAGAGCGTGATCGCGGATGCCGACAATGCCCCCAGAGCCTATCGCGACATGGTGACCGCGTGGCTCAAGGGCGAGCCCGAAAAGCTGGCGGAAGCCGCCAATCGCGGCCTGCTGCAACGCCCGCAGATCCGCGAGCGCATCCTGGTGCGCCGCAACCGCGATTGGGCAGCGCAGATCGAGGACTTGCTGAACCTCGGCGCCAGGCCCTTTGTCGCGGTCGGCGCGGCGCATCTGGCGGGCGACGACAGCGTGCAGGCGCTGCTCGAGGCGAAGGGTTATAAGATCACGCGCGTCCAATAGGCCCGAAACGCTTGCTTTTCGCGAGAGTCGCGACTATGCGCACCGCTTCCCCGACGCCATGGTCATCCCTGGAGGCGTGGCCGGGGATATTTTGACCATCTACAATCTGGAGACAGTTTATGAGCGATACGCTTACCCTGTCGGCCCAGCTGCGTGATCGGGCAGGCAAGGGAGCCTCCCGTGCACTCCGCCGCGAAGGCCGTGTACCCGCCGTCATCTACGGCGACAAGAAGGATCCGGAAACGATCCATGTCGAAGAACGCGCGCTGAACAAGCTGCTCGGCACCGGCCATTTCATGAACTCGATCGTCGAGATCGAGGTCGATGGCAAGACGATCGTCACCCTGCCCAAGGACGTGGCGTTCCACCCGGTGAGCGACCGCGCGATCCATGTCGATTTCCTGCGTATCGCCAAGGGCGCGACGGTTGAAGTTGCCGTGCCCGTCGTGTTCGTCAACGAAGAAGCCTCGCCGGGCCTGAAGCGCGGCGGCGTGCTCAACATCGTCCGTCACGAGCTGGAACTGGTCTGCGACGCGACCAACATTCCCGACGAGATCGAAATCGACGTCACCGGTGTCGATGTCGGCGATTCGATCCACATTTCCGCGGTCAAGCTGCCCCAGGGCGCGACCTCGGCGATCACCGACCGCGATTTCACCATCGCCACCATCGTTGCTCCCTCGGCGCTGAAGTCGAGCGAAGGCGACAACGAAACGCCGGCTGGCGAGTAATCCATCTTTCTCGCCCTCTCCCCTCCTGGGGAGAGGGTTGGGAGAGGGGAATGTCGAGAGGCCGGCAAAGCGCCCCTCTCCCCGCCCCCTGTCCCGGCCAATCAGAACGACCGCGTCACCGTACCGACCGGCTATGAAACCGCCGTGCTGCTCAAGGCGGGCGATGTGATCGAACCGGGCGTTGCCGGTTTCTCGGGCGCCTTCCCCACCCCCGGCCAGGCCGAGAAATGGGCCGGCGGCAACCATGACGGCATGGAGCTGTTCGCCATCCCCAATACCGACGCCAACACGTCGGGCGTGCTCGCAGTGAATTTCGAATATCCCGATTTCGCCATCCTGATGAGCGATGCCGAGGCCAATGCGGTTCAGGCCAACCCGGCAGCCGCGACCCCGGCGCAGCGCCAGCTCGCGCTCTCGGCGGTCGGTGTCGGCGTGGTCGAGATCGCCAAGGGCGCCGACGGCAAATGGTCGGTCGTCCCCAATTCGCGCTACAACAAGCGCTACACGGGCAACTCGGCCTATCGCGTCGGCGGTCCGGCGGCGGGGCTGCTGAGCAACCCGATCAAGGGCACGCTCAACAATTGCGCCAGCGGCCGCACCCCGTGGAACACGTACCTGACCTGCGAGGAAACCACCGACAATTATATCGACCCGAGCCAGCCCGCGACCGACTATGGCTGGGTGGTCGAGATCGACCCGTTCCAGGAACTCGCCCAGCCGACCAAGCGCACCGCGATGGGCCGGTTCGACCATGAAAATACCGCGTTCATGGCCAATGCCGATCGCCGCGTCGCCTTCTACATGGGCGACGATGCGACCCCGGGCTGCATCTACAAGTTCGTCTGCGAACGCGCGTTCAGCGCCACCAACCGTGCCGCCAATATCGACATGCTGGATTTCGGCCAGCTGTTCGTCGCGCGCTTCAACGCCGACGGCACCGGCGAATGGCGTCTGCTGCAACAGGGTCAGAACGGCCTAGTCGTCGGCGCGCGCGATCCCGGCAATGTCAGCCAGTCGACCACGCCGCCCACCCCGACCGTCGTCGATTTCCGCAACCAGGCCGATGTGCTGATCAACACCAAGTCGGCGGCGCGCGTCGCCGGGGGCACGGTGATGGATCGTCCGGAATGGATCACGGTGGCGCCCGACAACACCGCCATCTTCGTCGCGCTGACCAACAATTCGGGCCGCCGCGTCACCGATGCCGCCAACCCGCGCGTCACCAACCGCCACGGCCATATCCTGAAGATGCGCGAATCGGGCGATTCGCCGCTCGCCACCACCTTCACCTGGGAGCTGTTCCTGCTCGCCGGCGATCCGGCGCTGCGTCCGGGTGGCGAAAACCTGGTCGGCAATATCAGCGGCGATACCTTCTCCAGCCCCGATGGCATCCGCATCGACCCGCAGGGCCGCATGTGGGTGCAGACCGACCATTCGGTCCCCGGCACCTCGGGCGTCAGCGGCGTGACCATCGACCAGGCGTTCGGGCACAATGCGATGTTCTATGTCGATCAGAAGACCAAGCAGTCCAAGCGCTTCCTGGTCGGTCCGCTCGGCTGCGAGATCACCGGCATCGCCTATACGCCCAGCCTCACAGACTTCTTCATCAACATCCAGCACCCGACGGGCAACTGGCCGATCAACGGCGAAAAGCCGCGCTCGTCGACCATCGTGGTGACGCGGACCGACAAGCAGCCGGTCGGCAATTGATCGTGCCGCAACTTCGCGCTGCGGGCTGAGGGTTAACCGTAACAGGCACGCTCAAGTCCCTGAAACATTTGCGGCCGCCAGCAGGTTTTGCGATGCTGGCGGCCGCAGTCTTTCAGGAGTGACAGCCATGGCCGAATTTCCCCATCGCCGCGACGTGCTTGGCGGCGCAGCGCTGGCCAGTATTGCCGCGTTCGCGCCGAGTGCCGCAGCGCAGTCGGCGGCAGTCCCCGATCTCAAGGGCAAGTCCATCCTCATCACCGGCGCCGCGACCGGCTTCGGCTTTCTGGGTGCACTGCATTATGCGCGCGCCGGTGCGAAGGTGTTCGCGACCATGCGCAACCTGCCGCGCCCCCAGGCCAGCGAACTGCTCAACGCGGCGGAGACCGAGAAGCTCGACATCTCGGTGCTCGAGCTCGATGTCCTGTCGGATGCCATGGTTGCCAAGGCGGTGCGCGAAGCCGAGGCCCAGGCCGATGGCGCGCTCGATGTCATCATCAACAATGCCGGGATCGGCATTACCGGCCCGATCGAGCTGCAGGACATGGAGGCGACGAAGCTGATCTTCGACACCAATGTCTTCGGTGCCCAGCGCGTCGCGCGCGCGGCGCTGCCCGCGCTGCGCAAGGCCAAGCGCGGCCTGATCGTCAACATCTCCTCGCAGCTCGGCCGGGTGATCGTCCCCAATGGCGGGCATTATTCCGCCACCAAGTTCGCGCTCGAAGCGTTGAGCGAGCAGATGGCCTATGAACTCGTCCCGCATGGCATCGACGTGACGATTATCGAGCCGGGCGGCTATCCCACCGATGTCTGGCGCAATCGCAATCGCTATACCGGCGCGCTCAAGGCGCGGCTCGATGCCGAGCGCGCGGCGGCCTATCCGGCGGTGGTGGCGCGCATGGGCACGGAGGACGGCAGCGGTCGCTCGGCCGATCCGATGGATGTACCGCGCACGATCGCCGGGATCATCGCGCTGCCCGCCGGCCAGCGGCCGCTGCGCCGTGCCGTCCATCCCGGACCCAAGCCGCAAGAGGCGATCAACGAGGTTTCTGCCAGGGTGCAGATGCAGATGCTGGGCAGCTCTCCCTATGGCCCGTGGGTCAAGGCGGTGCACGATATCGGTTGAGCGGAGGCACTGGAATTGCCCCGGCAATGGCGCTAGGGCGCAGCCAGGGTCGGCGCAGGCGCCGACAATCACTTTCAGGCTGGGATAATCATGGGTTTCAAATGCGGTATCGTCGGGCTGCCGAATGTCGGCAAGTCCACGCTGTTCAACGCGCTGACCGAGACGCAGGCGGCGCAGGCGGCGAACTATCCGTTCTGCACCATCGAGCCCAATGTCGGCAATGTCGCGGTGCCCGATCCGCGGCTCGACAAGCTGGCCGCTATCGCGGGCAGCCAGAAGATCATCCCCACCCAGCTGGCGTTCGTCGACATTGCGGGTCTGGTGCGCGGTGCGTCGAAGGGCGAAGGGCTGGGCAACCAGTTCCTCGGCAATATCCGCGAGGTCGACGCCATCGTCCACGTGTTGCGCTGCTTCGAGGATGACGACATCCAGCATGTCGAGAACAAGGTCGATCCGATCTCGGATGCCGAGACGGTCGAGACCGAATTGCTGCTCGCCGATCTCGAGAGCCTGGAGAAGCGCGTCCCCGGCCTCGTCAAGCGCGGCCAGCAGGGCGACAAGGAATCGAAGATCGGCGCATCGGTGCTCGGCAAGGCGCTCGAGCTGCTGCGCGAAGGCAAGCCCGCGCGGCTGACCGAGCCTGCCGATGACGAGGAAGCGCGCGTGCTCGCGCAGGCGCAGCTGCTCACCTCCAAGCCGGTGCTCTATGTCTGCAATGTCGACGAGGGCAGCGCGGCTGACGGCAATGCGTTCAGCGCGCGGGTGTTCGAAAAGGCGAAAGCCGAAGGTGCAGAGGCCGTCGTGGTCTCCGCCGCGATCGAATCCGAGCTGGTCGGCATGGACCATGAGGGACGGATGGAATTCCTCTCGGACCTGGGGCTCGAGGAGACCGGCCTCGCCCGCGTCATCCGCGCTGGCTACGATCTGCTCCACCTCATCACCTTCTTCACCGTCGGCCCCAAGGAAGCGCGCGCCTGGACGGTCGAGGTCGGCTCCAAGGCCCCGCAGGCGGCAGGCGAGATCCACAGCGATTTCGAACGCGGCTTCATCCGCGCCGAGACCATCGCCTATGACGATTATATCGCGCTCAATGGCGAGGCCGGCGCGCGCGATGCCGGAAAGCTGCGCCAGGAAGGCAAGGAATATGTCGTTCAGGACGGCGACGTGCTGCACTTCAAGTTCAACGTCTGAGCCTCTGAGGGGCCCGCTTCCGGGCCGTCACAGGCCTGTCAGATAATCCGGGCATGGCGGTGCAGCGCCGCCACCCCTCGAAGGACCACGACCGATGCTCTCACGCCGCCTGTTCATCGCCGCCGCGCCGCTCGCTCTCGCCGCGCCCGGCATCCTCAGGGCGCAGAGCGTGTTTCGCACCTTCCCCTTCGCGCTGGGGATCGCCTCGGGCGATCCCTCGCCCGACGGTTTCGTCATCTGGACCCGGCTCGCCCCCGATCCGCTCGAAGCGCATGGCGGGATGCCGATGGCGCCGATGGCGGTCGACTGGGAGGTGGCGAGCGATGACCGTTTCGCCACGATCGTCGCGAAGGGCCAGGTGATCGCCCGACCCGAGACCGCGCACAGCGTGCATGTCGAGGTCGGCGGGCTGCAGCCGCAGCGCCCCTATTGGTACCGCTTCACCGCAGGCGGAGAGCGCAGCTTCAGCGGCCGCGCGCGCACGCTGCCGCTCGCGCAGGCGGCCGTCGAGCGCCTCAAGTTCGGCGTCGTGGGATGCCAGAATTTCGAGGACGGCTATTACGGCGCGTACGCTCACCTCGCGCGCGAGGACCTCGATTTCGTCTTCCATTATGGCGACTATATCTACGAATATGGCGGCAGCCCGACCCGCGCCAACTATTTCAGCGGCGGTCTTCAGGTGCCGGTCCGTCTGCATGTCGGCCAGAACCTCTATGACCTGGCCGATTATCGCCAGCGTTACGCCCAGACCAAGACCGATACCGATCTGCAGCGCGCCCATGCCGCGCACAGTTTTTTCCCGACCTTCGACGACCACGAGATCGAGAACAACTGGGTCGCCGGGATCAGCGGCGGCAAG
>NZ_QKVT01000001.1:577849-583101 GCF_003426715.1 Blastomonas sp. UPD001 | reverse complement strand
TGAACCCAAGGGAGCGGTTCCATGCAGATCTGGGTTGGCCTGGGCAATCCCGGCCCCGAATATGCGCTGCACCGGCACAATGTCGGGTTCATGGCGATCGACATCATCGCCGACATGCACGGTTTCGAGCCGCCCAAGCGCCGCTTTCAGGGCTGGGCGCAGGAAGGCCGTCTGGGCAATCAGAAGCTTCTGCTGCTCAAGCCCGCGACCTTCATGAACAAGTCCGGCCAGTCGATCGGAGAGGCGATGCGCTTCTTCAAGCTCGAGCCGCAGGACGTCACCATCTTTCACGACGAGCTCGACCTGGCGCCGTTCAAGGTCAAGGTGAAGCGCGGCGGCGGCACCGCCGGGCATAACGGGCTGCGCTCGGCCGACCAGCATATCGGCCCCAAATTCCGCCGCGTGCGGATCGGCATCGGGCATCCGGGCAACAAGGACCGGGTGACCGGCCATGTGCTCGGCAATTTCGCCAAGACCGAACTCGACGACCTGACCGACATGCTCGGCGCGATCGGCGCGGAGGCGGGCTGGCTGGCGCAGGACGACGACGTGCGCTTCATGAACGATGTCGCGCTGAGGCTGCAGGGATGAGCCTCGCCGCTCGCAGCGACAAAAGGCTGCTCGTCTATTTTGCGCTGCTTTCGCTGGTCGCCACCGGCTGCGGCATCGCGGCGATGGTGCTGAGCGGCACGCCGCAGATGCGCTGGATCCCCAATGTCATTGCCTGGCTCATCGGCGGCGGCGCGGCCTTCGCGATCGCGCGCACCGCGCCCTCGCCCAAGGTCTGGATCGCCATCGGACTTGGCGCGCTGGCGCTGGTTGCGGCGACACTGGTCGGGCCCGACCAGCAGGGCGTGCATCGCTGGCTCGCCGCCGGGCCGCTGTTCGTCAATATCGCGGCGCTTACCCTTCCCGCCGCTCTGGTCGCGATGGCGCGGCTCGGCGCGCAGCACCGGCTGGTGCCGATCATCGCGACGCTGCTCGCCGCGATCCTCGCGCTCCAGCCCGATGCATCGCAGGCGTTCGCGCTCGCGCTCGCCGGCTTTGCGATCCTGGTCACCGACAAGCGCATCTCCGCCCTTGTCACCGCCTTGTGCCTGTTCGGCATCGCCGCGCTGTCGCTGCTGCGCGTCGATCCGCTCCAGCCGGTGGCGGAGGTCGAGCAGATCATCCAGCTCGCACATGCCGCCGCGCCTGCACTCGCATGGGTAGCCGTCGCCAGCCTGGCCGCGATCCCGGTACTGCTGTTCGCGCTGCGGCTGGGCGATGTCGCCGCACGCGCGCTCGCGCTCTATATCGCGGTCACCTGCGCTGCGCCGATTTTCGGCTGGTTTCCGGTCCCGCTGGTGGGAGCAGGGATGAGCTTCCCGCTCGGGCTGTGGCTCGGCATCGGCCTCCTCGCCGCGCGACGGGCCTAGAACCGGCGCTCGAGCCAGTCGACCGCAAAGCGCGTCATCGCGGGAGCATCGACCAACAGCGCATCGGCGCTACCGACCTTGCCCTGCCGTCCGCCGCCCGTAGCGACGAAATCGCGCACCATCTGATCGAAATAGTCGTCGTCGAGGCCATCGACCACCGGATTGCCGGTGTCGTACTCCTCGACTGTGCGCCACACCGTCCGCCCGCCTTCGAGAAACGGCACGTCCCAGCGGACGACACGCTTGCCCGGAATGTCGGCGAGATGTTCGGCATGGTGGAGCAGCGTCATCGTCTCCCACGGCGCGCCGATCATCACGACCTTGCCGCCCGCCTCGACCAGCCGCGCCAGCGGGGTGCCCGGGCCATAGCCATAATCGAGCGGGTGCGGATCGATCAGCCATTGCGCCTTCGCCCCCAGCGCGACCATCGACGGGCCGGGGCTGAGGCTGCGCAGCGCGCCGGGCGTAGTGCGCAGGAATTCGGGAAACGCGCCATTGTCGCGGATCGCGCGCGATGCGGCGGGATCGAAGGGCAGCACATGGTCGCGCCATTCGGGCAGGATGTGCCCCTGCTCGTCGCACGCGCCTTCGGGGGCGCCCTGCCAGTCGGCATAGGCCATGATCGTGCCGTCTGCCCCCACCACCTGGCGCAGCGCGGCGATCAGCGTATCGGGCCCGGCGATCATCGGCTCGATGCTGCGCAGACCCGCATGGCCGAGCACGATATCGCCCTTGCCCAGACCCAGCGCCGCCAGATCGCGCACGAGATCCTCGATGGTCCAGAAATGGGTCATGGCGGCGATGTGATGCGCGCTGCCCGCGATGCCAAGATGTCTTGACCAGCAAATTGCCCCCGAAACGATGTCTTGATGCTGTCGCACGGCTTTCTCCGACCTGTCATCGCGCCGCCATCACGATCGCGCGCAACTCGGGCAACACACGCGCACGCCGTTCCAGCGCGGGGCTGAACGCGGCATCAACATCATGATTTTTCGGGGGAATCACCTTGTCTCACCTCACCGACGCGGCACGCGCGCCCTATCGCACCGAAAATGCCGATCACGACAATCCCAACTGTCTGGAAGCGATCGTCGCGGCCAATCCGTCGCGCCGCAGGATCCTCGTCAACGGCCTGTTCGGGATCGCGCTCGCACCGATGGTCGCCAGCTGCGGCGGCGGAGCATATGCCGATCCGCCGCGCCAATATGCCGCGCTTCGGCAGCGGGATCTTTCACCGCACCGCGCGCTTCGGCAACCTGGCCGAGCTGCAGCTGCTCGACACCCGGTCCTATCGCAGCGACCAGGCCTGCGACGACGGCTTCAAGCCGATCTGCGAGGGCGTGGGCGACAGGACCGCACAGGTGCTGGGCGCGGAGCAGGAAGAGTGGCTCGCGCGCAACCTCAAGCGCAACACTGCGCGCTGGAACTGCCTGGCGCAGCAGATCATGATGATGAGTCTCGACCGCAGGCGCGCCGCGAACGAGGACACCCGCATCGCGAACATGGACAGCTGGGCCGCCTATGAGGTGCCGCGCCAGCGCATGCTCGGCCGGATGGCCGGGCTGGGCAATGTCGTGGTGCTGACCGGCGACGAGCACCAGAATTTCGTCGGCGATCTGGTCCATCAGGACAAGGTCGTGGGCACCGAGATCGTCGCCACCTCGATCAGCAGCGGCGGCGACGGATCGGATCTGCGCTATGGCAGCGAGCAGATGATGAAGAACAATCCGGAGCTCAGGTTCCTCAACGACCAGCGCGGCTATGTCGTCTGCGAGGTGACGCCCGAGGCCTGGCTCAGCCATTTCCAGGTCGTCGACAAGGTGTCGGTGCGCCAGAACAGCATCAAGCGCCGGGCGACGGCGGAGATCGCGCACGGCACCCCCGGCGCGCGGATGACCGGGCTTTCGGCATGATCGCGCGGCTGGTCGCGGCGCTGTTCGCGCTGGCGCTGGCAAGCCCGGCTTTCGCGCAGGACGCCGAGCCGCCGGTCACCATCCTGATCTCGATCGACGGGATGCGTCCCGACTATCTCGAGCGCGGGCTGACGCCCCATCTCACGGAATTCCGCCAGCGCGGCGTTGCGGCGGCGATGCGGCCGAGCTTTCCCAGCAAGACCTTTCCCAACCATTATACCATCGTCACTGGCAAGCGCCCCGACCGCAACGGCATTGTCGGCAACCTGATGATCGATCCCGTCCGCCCCGATCAGATGTTCAGCATGGGCGATGCACGCCAGGCGCTCGATCCTTTCTGGTGGGCTGAGGCCGAGCCGGTCTGGATCACCGCCGAAAAGGCGGGCGTGCGCACCGCGACGATGTTCTGGCCCGGCAGTGAGGTCGCGCATGACGGCCGCCGTCCGAGCGACTGGCTGCGCTTCGACCAGAACATCGGCAACGCGCAGCGCGTGAACACCGTGCTCGACTGGATGCGCCGTCCGGCGGCGATCCGTCCGCGCCTCGTCACCATGTATTTCGATACCGTCGACACCGCCGGACACCGGTTCGGCCCGGGCCGCTCGCCCGAGCTCGACGCCGCGGTTGCCGAGGTCGATGCGCGGATCGGCGATCTGGTGCGCGGGGTCGAGGCCCTGGGCGTGCACGCCAATTTCGTCATCACCGCCGATCACGGCATGGCGGAGACCGCCGAGACCCGCGTGATCCAGCTCGACGAGCTGATCGACCGCGCTAGCTATATCGCGGTCGAGGCCGGGCCCTATGCCGCGATAGAACCGGCAGCAGGGACCGACGATCGCGTCTATCAGGCGCTGCTCAGGCCGCACGCACACATGGCCTGCCATCGCAAGGAGCAGCTGCCTGAGCATCTGCATTATGGCAGGAACCCGCGCGTCGCCGCGATCATCTGCATCGCCGACAATGGCTGGACGATCCTGTCGGGCACCCCGCCCTATCCGGTAAAGGGCGGCGCGCACGGCTATGATCCCGTCCATGCCGACATGCACGCGCTGTTCATGGCCTTCGGCCCCTCGATCCGCCCGACCCAGACGCTGCCCCTGTTCGACAATGTCGATGTCTATCCGCTGCTCGCGGCGCTGACCGGGATCGCGCCGCTACCCTCGGACGGCGATGCCGCCACGCTTGCCCCGCTGCTGGCGCGCTGATTTTGCTTGCAAATAGAAGGTTGCGCATCAAGACTTATGTCCATGATCCATTATGAAGACCTGGAAGTCGGCTCGACCTCGAAATTCGGCCATTATGACGTCACCCGCGAGGAGGTGATGGAATTCGCGCGCAAATACGATCCGCAGCCTTTCCATCTCGACGACGAGGCGGCGGCGCAGACGCATTTCGGGCGGCTGTCGGCGAGCGGCTGGCATACCTGCGCGATGATGATGGCGATGCTGGTCGAGAACATGAAGACCACGCGCCAGGCGGGTCTGGGCTCGCCCGGCATGGACAATCTGCGCTGGGTCAAGCCCGTCTATCCGGGCGACACGCTGCGCATCGAGACCACGATCATCGAGAGGCGGCGGTCGAAGAACCGCCCCGACATGGGGCTGTTCAAGTCCGATGTCGTCATCTTCAACCAGAATGACGAGCCGGTGATGACGCTGCGCAGCAACGGCCTGATCAAGGTCCGCAACCCGGAAGCGCCGATCGAGGACTGAGCAAGCCAGGCCTCAGTTGCAGGTCCAGAACCCGTCCTTGTACGCGAAGGCGGGGCCATCGCTGTCGCTGACCTGCATGCTCGCCGTGCTGCCCGCAGCGTCCTTGCCCGAAGCCGATACCATCAGCGTCACGCCCTCGCCCGCAAAGCTGCCCCCGGTCTGCTGAACCGGGCCCGAGGGCGCAAGCTGCACCGTCCTGCCCGCCACCG
>NZ_QKVT01000001.1:566983-577749 GCF_003426715.1 Blastomonas sp. UPD001 | reverse complement strand
CTAGTTCTGGAAAGTCTGCATGTCGTTCATCTCCAAACTCTTCCGGTTCGGTTCGCACAACATGGCGATCGATCTGGGCACCGCGAATACGCTTGTCTATGTCCAGGACCAGGGCATCGTGCTGAACGAGCCTTCGGTGGTGGCGCTGGAGACGCTGAACGGCATCAAGCGGGTCAAGGCCGTGGGCGTCGATGCCAAGATGATGATGGGCAAGACCCCCGATTCGATCGAGGCCATCCGTCCGTTGCGCGATGGCGTGATCGCCGACATCGAGGTCGCCGAGCACATGATCAAGCACTTCATCCAGAAGGTGCACGGCAAGCGCAGCATGTTCAGCTATCCCGAGATCGTGATCTGCGTTCCCTCTGGCTCCACCTCGGTCGAGCGCCGCGCGATCCGCGATGCCGCGTCGAACGCGGGCGCGAGCCAGGTGATGCTGATCGTCGAGCCGATGGCCGCCGCGATCGGCGCCGACATGCCGGTGACCGAACCGGTCGGATCGATGGTCGTCGATATCGGCGGCGGCACCACCGAAGTCGCGGTGCTTTCGCTGCGCGGCCTCGCCTACACCACTTCGGTCCGCACCGGCGGGGACAAGATGGACGAAGCGATCGTCTCCTATGTCCGCCGTCACCACAATCTGCTGATCGGCGAAACCACCGCCGAGCGGATCAAGAAGGATTTCGGCATCGCGGTCGCTCCGCCCGACGGCATCGGCCACACGATCCAGATCAAGGGCCGCGATCTCGTCAACGGCGTGCCCAAGGAAATCTCGATCAACCAGGGCCAGATCGCCGAGGCCCTGTCCGAACCGATCAGCAAGATCGTCGAGGGCGTGCGCATCGCGCTGGAAAACACCGCGCCCGAACTCGCCGCTGATATCGTCGACCAGGGCATCGTGCTCACCGGCGGCGGCGCGCTGATCGCGGGCCTCGATGCGCATCTGCGCGAAGAGACCGGGCTGCCCGTCTCGGTCGCGGAGGACCCGCTGACCTGCGTTGCCATTGGCACCGGCCGCGCCATGGAGGATCCCATCTTCCGCGGCGTGCTGATGACCGCCTGACCGGCGACTGAAGCATGGCGCCGCCCCGCAAACGGCGCCCCGGGTTCTCCCGCAAGGCGCAGCTGCAGATTTTCACCGGGTATTTGCTCGCCTTCACGGGAGCATTTGCCGGGCTGTTGCTGCTCGCGCTGTCGCGCTTCGATCCGGCTGCCTTTTCCGCCGTCCGCTCGGTCGCGGCCGAGATCGGCGCGCCGCCGGCCCGGCTGTTCACCGGCATGCGCGTCGGCGTGCAGGACGGCTGGCGCGAGGTCGCCGCCTATTTCAACGCGGGGTCCAAGAATGCCGAGCTCCAGCGCGAGGTCGAGCGCAACCGCATCCGCCTGATCGAGGCGCGCGCGCTCAAGCAGGAAAACCGTGAGCTTCGTCGCCTGCTTGGGCTGATCAAGCAGGAGGGCCGCCCCGTCGCCACCGCGCGTCTGATCAACTCGAGCGCCTCGAGCAGCCGCCGCTTCGCCACGCTCGATGTCGGATCGCGCCAGGGCGTCCAGCGGGGGCAGCCGGTGCGCGCGCAGCGCGGGCTGATCGGCCGCGTGCTCGAGACCGGGCCCAACACCTCGCGCGTGCTGCTGCTCAGCGATGCCGAAAATGTTGTGCCCGTCCGCCGCGCGCGCGATGGCATTGTCGCCTTTTCGCAAGGCCGCGGCGATGGCCGGGTGGATATCAAGCTGATCGATATCGGCATCAATCCGTTCAAGGTCGGTGACGTCATGGTCACATCGGGCAATGGCGGCATCTATCCGCCCAATGTACCCGTCGCGATCATCGAGAAGCTGACCGGCGACGGCGCGATCGGCAAGCTGCTCGCCAATCCTGCCGGCACCGATTTTGTCATCGTGCAGGAAATCTACGAGCCCGAACTGGTCGATCCCGAGGCGAGCGGTCTGCCGCCCGCCAATAGCGAAACCGCCGCGCCGGCCTCCGCACCGCGCACGCGCGAGGCTGCGAGGAAACCCGCAGCGCAGACCGGGCCGACCCCCGCGCCCGCCCGGGCTCATGCCGCTTCACCCGCCCAGGCGCCAGGTCAGGGCCGGCCATGAACGCGCCCTATCGCGCCCGGCTGAACCGCGAGCCTTCCACCTTTCGCAAGGCCGGCGTGCCGATCGCATCGGTGCTGATCGGATCGATGACCCCGTTGCTGCCGATCGTCGCCTCCGCGCCGGTGCTGCCGCCTTTCGGGCTGGTCGTGCTGATCTGCTGGCAATTGCTGCGCCCGGGCATCTGGCCGGTCTGGGCGGGCGTGCCGTTCGGCATGTTCGACGATATCCTGAGCGGCCAGCCGGTGGGCAGCGCGGTACTGCTGTGGTCGATCATCCTCATCGCGCTCGACCTGATCGAGCAGCGCTATATCTGGCGCAATTACTGGCAGGACTGGTTCATCGCCGCGCTGTGCCTTATATTCGGGCTCGCAGGAGGCCTCGCGATCAACAATTTCCTTGTCAGCGACACGCGCCTTTCGGTGCTCTATCCGCAGATGATCCTGGCGATCTTCACCTATCCGCTGGTGCTGCGCCTTGTCGCGCGGCTCGACCATATCCGTCTCAAGCGCTGAGGGGCGGGTGGCGATGATACGTCCGGGCAAGCTGATCACCCGCAACTCGCTCAACATCACGTTCAACCGCCGCACCATGCTGATCGGCGGGGCGCAGGGGCTCGTCGGAGCGATCCTCGCGGGGCGCATGGCCTATATCTCGATCGTCGAGAACGAGCGCTACAAGATGCTGTCGGAGAGCAACCGGGTCAACCTGACGCTCATTCCGCCGCGCCGGGGCTGGATCATCGACCGGCATGGCAAGCCGCTCGCCAACAACAAGGCCGATTTCCGCGTCGACCTCATCCCGCAGCGCGTGCGCGATGTCGACGGAACGATCGACCAGTTGAGCTCCATCCTGAAGATGACCCCCGACAAGGTCGACGATTTGCGAGCGGCGATGAAGGACGCGCGCGGACTCCAGCCGGTGCCGGTCGCGGCGGGGCTGAGCTATGAGGATTTCGCCGCGCTCTCGGTCCGCCTGCCCGACCTGCCCGGCGTCGCGCCGCAGCGCGGCTTTTCGCGCCAATATCCCACCGGGGCGGCGGTCGGCCATTTGCTGGGCTATGTCGGCATCGCCAATGCCGAGGAGTATGAGGAGAACAAGAACCCGCTGCTGATCACCCCGGGCTTCAAGATCGGCAAGGACGGGCTGGAGAAATATTTCGAGCCGCAGCTTCAGGGCAAGCCGGGCGCGCGCAAGGTCGAGGTCACCGCGCGCGGCAAGATCGTTCGCGAACTGGGCGTGCAGGAGGATGTCCCCGGCAAGCCGCTCAAGCTGACCATCGACGGCGGGTTGCAGGAATTTGTCGCGCGACGCATGGGCCGCGAATCGGGTGCCGCGGTGGTGATCGATTGCCAGACCGGCGGCATCCTCGCCTTTTCCTCGATGCCTTGTTTCGACCCCAACAGCTTTTCCGACGGTATCGGGCGGCTGGAATATTCGATGCTGTCGCAGGACGAGCGCGTGCCCTTGCTCAACAAGGCGACACGCGGGCTCTATCCGCCCGGATCGACGCTCAAGCCCATGGCCGCGGTCGCCTGCCTCCAGCACGGCGTCGATCCCGAAGAGACCGTCAACTGCCCCGGCGGCTATCGGCTGGGTAATCGTTTCTACCAGTGCCTCGGGCGTCACGGCCCGGTGAACATGGTTCGCGCGATCGAGAAGAGCTGCAACACCTATTTCTACGCGCAGGCGCACCGCCTCGGCTATGACAAGATCGCGATGGTCGCGCGCGAAATGGGCCTGGGCGAGGATTTCAACCTCGCCGGCCTCAACCAGCGCTATGGCACCATTCCCGACAGCGAATGGAAGATGCGCAAGTTCAAGCAGGAATGGACCGCGTCGGATTCGCTCAATGCGGTCATCGGCCAGGGCTATGTCATCGTGAACCCGCTCCAGCTCGCGGTGATGGTCGCGCGGCTCGCCTCGGGGCGAAAGCTCTATCCGCGGCACCGCGCAGGTACGCGGGCTCGGCTCGGGCAGCCGCGGCGGCGCGGGCGTGCCCTGGAAATATCGCGACCACGGCCTGTTCGTATGCTTCGCGCCGGTCGAGCAGCCGCTCTATGCCGCCGCCGTCGTGATCGAGCATGGCCTGGGCGGATCGCGCGCCGCCGCGCCCGTCGCCAAGGATTTCATGACCTATATGTTCGATCCGCAAAAGGCGATGGACAGCCTGCTCGCGATGGAGGCCGGCTGGGGCGGCAACATCCAGCAGCGCATGGCGGCGGAATTCGACCTGTTCCGCGCGCGCGCCGAAGGCCGGTTGCCCGAACCGCCGACCGAAGAGGCCGCCGACTGATGCTGGCCTTCGTCCCCCGCCCGGTGGCGGAGCTGCCCTGGCAGATCATCTTCATCACTGTCGCCATCGCCGGGTTCGGCGTGATCGTGCTCTATTCGGCCGCCGGGGGCAGCGTCTCGCCCTGGGCGGGCATCCATGCGCTGCGGTTCGTCGTCTTTCTCATAATGGCGCTGGTGATCCGGCTGTTCAGCGAGAATTTCGTCAAATGGGGCACCTTCCCCGCCTATGCGCTGTTCGCGGTGCTGTTGTTGCTGGTCGAGCTCGCCGGCGCCGTGAAAGGCGGCAGCCAGCGCTGGATCGAGCTCGGCTTCATCCGCCTGCAGCCGTCGGAATTCATGAAACCGCTGGTGGTTCTCGCCATCGCGCGCTTCTACGAGATGCTGCCGATCGGCCAGGCGCGCAGCTGGTCGGCGATCTGGCCGCCGCTGGTGCTGATCGGCGTGCCCTGGTTCCTGGTGATGACCCAGCCCGATCTCGGCACCTCGATCGCCATCATGACCGGCGGGGTCACGGTGATGTTCCTCGCCGGGGTGCCGCTCCGGCTGTTCATCGGCGCAGGCCTGGCAGGCGCGGCGTTCGTGCCCTTCGCCTTCTTCTTCCTGCTCAAGGAATATCAGCAGAACCGCGTGCTCATCTTTCTCGATCCCGAGAGCGATCCCCTCGGCACCGGCTATCATATCAGCCAGTCGAAGATCGCGATCGGATCGGGCGGGATCGGCGGCAAGGGCTATCTCCAGGGCTCGCAAAGCCATCTCGACTATCTGCCCGAAGGCCATACCGATTTCGTCTTTGCCACCATGGCGGAGGAATGGGGGCTGATCGGCGGATTGTTCGTGATCGTGATGTTCGCCCTGCTGCTGCGCTGGTCGACGATCGTATCGCTCAACGCCCCCAGCCGCTTTGGCAAGCTGGCGGGCGGCGGGCTCACCATGGTGATCTTCTTCTACATCGCCATCAACATGCTGATGGTGATGGGCCTCGCGCCGGTGGTCGGCATCCCGCTGCCGTTCCTGAGCTATGGCGGATCGTCGATGATGACGATCATGATCTGCATCGGCCTGCTGATGGGCATCGAGCGGACCACGCGCCAGGGCGGCGGCGGCGGGCGCGTGCTCGCCTGATCGCCTCACCGCCGGCGATCGCGCGGCGTGCTCGGGTCCCCCGAACCCCGCCGTCAAATTTCTGCACGAAAAGCCAAAAAAGGCTCTTCCCATCGCTGCGCGATCCTATATAGGCAGCGCTCTCCCGGCGGCGGCTGATTCGAGCCGACCTGCCACGGATGGATGGACGCATAGCTCAGTTGGTAGAGCAGCTGACTCTTAATCAGCGGGTCCTAGGTTCGAGCCCTAGTGCGTCCACCATTTTTCCTTTACGATCAAATGGTTACTGGATCGCCATTGGCGTCAGATTGACGGAAAAGTGCTCTAGGTAACGCCCTAGGTAACATCTGAGCCGGTATAAATTTGGTACGCCATGTTGGCAAAGCCTCTCCAACACCCTCTCAACCAAAGAACGTAAGACGGAATTCGACCCAGAATGCGCCGTCCACCGCTCGGGCTTTGAACGGCGGCTTCCGGCAGAACCAGCCATTCGCTAAGCGCGAGGCGGCCTAGCGGACGGCCTCGCGCTGACTTCGGACCTTCGACCTATTGAGCTCTGGCCCCACGGCCAGCGGTTGGTTAAATTAAAAGGCCGGAATCCGACGGTGGGGTACCTAACCTCTGGCGTCACGAGGCTGCGAACGATAAGACTCGGAGACTTGTGAGATTAGGGGGAAGTGTGTCAGCAGAGTTGATTGTAAAGCTGAGGCTTTCTGTGTGGCGGGATTTCGCGCCCGGACGACCGCTTTCCCTGTGGAGAGGGGATCAGAACGAGCAGCAAGTTATATCCGGCGAGTCGGAGATCCAGCAGGAAATCTTTTCCTGGCAGATGCGTGAAGATCCGTTCGATGGTGTCCTTGAAGAGGAGGACCGTGCCCTGTTGCGGGCGGTGTTGCTCGACAGGTTTGAGCCATCAAGCAATCCCGACGATAGGCGCGTGGAACGCCTTGTCGAGTTCGTAGTCGAGGCCGATCGAATCCTAGATAGCGGCAAAGCAGAATGGACCATTAGCCTCGATCCGCCGCAAGAGGATGAGGATGCGCCCTATCGGCTCAATCCGTTATTGGCGTTGCGCAACCAGGTCGAGTGGCTGATCGGCTCTTTTGGCGGCATACCAGGCCTGTCGGTGTCCGTGCGATGAACTCGATACTTACCACACCGCGGGAAGCTGAAACCCTTCTGGCTCACTTGTTTACGGAAGGTTCTGAGGCTCAGGTCAAGGTTTCCGAAAACAAGGCGTTCGGCGCTCAAGGCTGGCTGAACTTAGGTTCAATTACTCTCAATCCTGGTGGCGACAAAGTAAGCCATATGCTTACTGCGGTGCGCCGGGGCGGCTTCGAATGGGCCTTGCCCTCGAGCGAAAACGTCGACGCTCAGTTAGTCGAGCTCATGGGCTTGAAAGAGGCCGACCGCAAGAATGGCAAGCTTCGCCGCGCCATGGACGCGATGGGCGGGATCGCGGTGCGGTTGGGGCTACGATATCCGCGCTTAGATCCGTTCGCGCTGGAAGGCATGCCGTACCGGCGTTCGACAACCGTAGTGGCGGACACCAGCGCGGTTATCCAGGGCGGTCTCGATTTCGTAGCCCGACATCTACACCCTGCGGCAAGGGTCAAGGTGCCGGCAATCGTTCAGATGGAGATTGTCAATTTCGCCGAGCGCTTCTTGAGCACGCGTCGCGCGGCGAAGATCAGACCGCTCGACATCCTCATCGACCACATGCTCAGCCAAGGTGGCCAGCGGGTGCTGCTGCGTCTCGAACTGAACACCGACACGGAGATCGAGCGCAACTTTCTCTTGGGCGATCCACTTCGCAGCGCCTTCATGAAAGACGCAGATCCCGAACTAACCGACCTCAACTTGAGTGTGCGCATCAAAGCCTACGCTGATCGCCTCATTCTTGAGAGCGCGCGGCAGCATCAGGCGCAGTCTAATCTGGGCCATAAGGTGCAGCTCCTGACAAGCGATCAAGGACTTGCGCGCATGGCGCTTGCCGAGGGTATCGTGCCGACGTATTTTAACTCAGTAGTCGCCAGCGATCTGTTCGGTCGCCGACTAACCGGCATCAATCTCGATCCTTTCAGCGGCAAGCTGCGCGAGTGCTCGCTGGCTTCCGTATTGTGGGAGCTCGCGACCGCATTCGGCGGTGTCCGGTTGGAGTCCACTGCCAGCGATCGGCACATTGAAGTCGCAGCGTTCGGTGAGGGGCTGAGCTGGTCTCCAGTGCAATCGCATGGCGACCTGCTTTGGTGCGACCACCATGGATGTGTTGCGCTCAAGGATCCAGCGATCCCGGCCAATGTCGCCGGCATCGCGGCGCTGTCGGCTGCACCGAAAACGACATCAAGCTCGGAAGCTCCGGATTCCTCCGAACAAGCTCGAGAAAGGGCCGCTAAAGGGGCCGCCCGTACCGCACGTTCAGGCGCCAAAACGGCGGATGTAAAGGCGCACAAGGCACAGCAGCCGGTCGCATCTGGTGCAACTCGGCCCCAGCGGTTTAACGTGGCGACTTTCTTCACCGTGCTCGATGGGCTCGACGTCGAGCAATCACTGCCGGAAGAAGCCGTTCTGAAGCTGGCGGGCGCGAAAAACCGGGCAGGCATCGACGATTACCGTCGCTTCCTCCTGTCGGGCGGCTATGTCGTTGTCGATGGCGACACCTGGAACGCGACACCTGCCGGCTCGGCTTTGGCGATTGCGCTAAGAAACGAGGATAATAAGTCGGCCTTCGAGGCTCTGCAATCTGCGACTTCCTTTGCTGACTTTGCTGCTAATGTGGCGGCAGTCCCGGTGGGATCAACGATCCCTCCAGGCATTTTCGAGCGTGCCTTCAAAACCTATAGGACATTGGGGGAAATCACGTTGATCTGTGCGCCAATTCATCAAGAGGGACTTTACCCCACGCCCAGCACCCCGACAGCTGAAGCGTTCGCACCGCTTGCGCTTGCGCATTTCAAAGCGCTCGATACCGGCGATGAGCTCGTGTCGACAGGCGCTTGGCTGGAGAGGCTTATCAGGGACGAGGGCATTCATCCCGAGATCGCGCGCGCGCGCCTCAGTGACGCCAGTGCAGCCGGCCTCCTTCGCCGATCAACTGAAGGGTCGACGACCGATGTTCGAAATGACCGGCATATTTTGCAGGTGCTTCGAGCTCGCGGCGGGCATCCCGTGATCGACACGGTGCATCTCTACCGGGGTGACTATTTGATACCGGGCAAGGCCAGCACCAGCCTCCGTATCTTGGAGGCGGCGCGATGAGCCTTAAGGATAAGCTGAGGCAGCAGGGTGGCGGTGGCGGTGGTGCGCCTCAGATATTCACGAAGTATGGTGTCGCCGGTAATCCTTTCCCGTCCGCGAACCAGACATCAAACAATCCGCATTTTCGGACGGAAGCCGATGAGGAAGCCGAAGCGCGCATTCTCAGCTTCTTCCGCGACAATCGATCTCAGGTTGTTGTGGTCGAAGGCACGCAAGGGACTGGTAAGACTAACTTCCTGAACTATTTCGAGGGGCAGATTCAAGAAGCGCTGGAGGAAGAGGACGAATATTACGTAGTTCGTTATCTCGCTGATCCCGAGGCGTCGTTCGAAGCAACGATCCGGCGGCTGTTCCAGGAGATCGGTACGGATCACCTAGAAAAGCTGGCTGCGGAGCTGGACGAAGATGACAGTCCGATGACGGTCGTGCGCAGTCAGGACATGCGGTCGGCTTTGCACGCGCTGCGTGATGAAGATACGCGAGAAGCCAACGCAGCGTTGATGCTAGAATGGCTGCTCGGGTTTCGCCTCCTGAAGGTCCACCGCGAGACATTAGGCGTGCAGTTTCGCCTCGATACGGTAGAATCCAAAACAGCAGCGTTGCGCGATCTTATTTTGGTAAGTAGCGAAGCCGAAATTCTCAAGGGTATTTTCCTACTTCTCGACGAGTTAGAAAAGCAGGACGGCGTGCTGGGTCCGACCGCGATTACACGATATCTCTCCGCGATGCGCGCGATTATCGATGCGTTGCCGAGACATCTTTTCATGATGATCGCGATAACACCGGACGCGATGCGCCGCTACTCAGCGGCAGTACCAGCCTTTCGTAGCCGACTTCAAAATCAGATCACTCTGCTTCCGCTTGAAGAACTCGAGACGGCATCCGAGCTTGCTAACTTTTATCTAACGACCGCCAAAGTCGAAGCGAATAATCGACGGCAGTTCCGAGGTCAGAAAGCCGGGCATAAAGTGTTAGTGACGGAAGAAGAGATCGAAGAAGTATTCGAAAGGCTACGAAAGACGGCCGAACGCCGAGGCGATAGCGGTGTTCGACAGCGAGAATTTTTGCACCAGCTTCATGTTCTCGCAGAGGGGCGCTTGCAGCAGGCCTGAGCACAAGCCGCCTCTGTTAGCATGGCGACATTAGTCGTCTGCATGATTGCGTGTCCTGGCAATCCGGGGATAACGAGTCGTTTCCGTCAGGCTCGACCGGATGGCATGGTCATAGGCTTACGCATGTGACGATACCCGCCCAGTTTCTGTTGCTCTGCGATGCCACTCAAGCAAACACGGAATGTCTGCTCCAGACAAGAGCTGACGTTCCTACCGTAACTCTTGAATGATAGGCGAGTCCCAAGCCAGGTCTTAGCAGTCGTTCGGCGGTAGGCTATTTGTACCGCGCATCGGAAAATTGCACTTTGCCTAGGCCCTCAATTTAGTCCGTGGCCCTGACCTCGATTAAGCAACCGACACTTTTCAGTTTCCGCTCGTCCGCACGGCTGGCGCACTTCGCGATCGCGTGGCTGTTGGCGTCTGACATCCGCGCCGCAGCCTGGATCACCTGCCAGCGCTCCGGATCGTTCACAAAAAGCAGCCTCTCCCCCGCCTCCCAGCCGCGAAGGCGCAATGCAGATTCGGCTCGCTTCTCAGGCCACTGCCAGGCTTCCGGCACAACCCAATCGATCGCTGGCGGAACAATGCATCCGCCGACCCAACCTAGCACCAAAGCCAGACCCGCAGCCCCAGCCAAAATCTGATTCTGGCGTTTAGCTGCCCTAACCGCCCCGGTCACCCTGGAGAGCGCGGCGATAGAATTCTGCAGACTGCCCTGGGCAGCTACCAAGGCTTGATTAGCGTTCCTGCAAACGCCCTGCCCTGCTGCCTCGATCTGCCTGGCAATCATCTCCGGCGTCAGCGCCAGCGCTGGCTTCTGCGCCAAAGATTCGATCGCGTGCCGCAAACTGCTGCGCGACAATCAGGATGAGAACCGCGCGACAATCTAGTTGAGAATGGCGG
>NZ_QKVT01000001.1:550427-566883 GCF_003426715.1 Blastomonas sp. UPD001 | reverse complement strand
CATTCCATGACATTCAAACCAGTGTTGCACTTCAAACGTGAATCCACACCCCCGCGTGCGCGGGGGTGACGTTCAGTAGATGGGCCGGGAAGCGCGGGGCCTTCGACAGGCTCAGGCTGAGCGGGGGTTGGGTGACGAACTGGGATAATGCCAAGCGCAGCCGCGCCTCACCGCACCTGCCGCTTCTCCAGCTTGCGCGCCAGGGTGCGGCGGTGCATCCCCAGCCTGCGCGCGGTTTCCGACACGTTGAAGCCGGTATCGACCAGGGTCTGGTGGATATGCTCCCATTCCACGGTCTTGATCGAGGACTGGCGCGTGTCGAGCGCGGTATCGGCATCGCCTTCGGTCCGGGCGAAGGCGGCTTCGATATCGTCGGTGTTCGACGGCTTGGCGAGATAATGGTCCGCGCCCAGCTTGATCGCCTCGACGGCCGTCGCGATGCTGGCAAAGCCGGTGAGCACCACGATCCGCGCCTCGGGCGCAGCGGCGCGGACGGCCTGGACGCAGGTCAGGCCCGAGACCGAGCCTGAGAGCTTCAGGTCGATCACCGCGTGCGTGGGTTTGAGGCCGGTGTCGAGCAGCGCGACCAGTCCGTCATGGCCCGATGCCGATTCGACCGCATAGCCGCGCCGCTCGAACGATCGCCTCAGGGTGCGCGCGAAGGTTTCGTCATCCTCGACGATCAGCAACTGACGGGTGTCGGTCATGTCCGCGCTCCTGTCGGATAGGCGATGGCATCCAGCGGCAACCATATGGTGACTTCGGCGCCGCCCTGCTCGCGATTGCCCGCGCGCACCTCTCCGCCCAGCTTGCGCATCACGTTGACGAGCAGGAACAGCCCCAGGCCGCCGCCGGGCTTGCCCTTGGTCGATCGGTACGGCTTGCCGAGGCCCTCGAGAATGTCCTGCGCAAAGCCGGGGCCCCTGTCGGTCACGGTCAGCTCGAGCGCCTCACCCTGGCGCGCGGCGCGGATGCCGACCCATTGCGGCGAGACATCGACCGCATTGTCGATCACATTGCCGATCACCTGGCGCAGCGCGGGGTCGGAGACGATCGCGACATCCTGGCCGAACCGGTCGTGATATTCGAGCGCATCGAGCCCGCGCGTCACCTGCCATTCGTCGACGATGTCGCGCAGGAACGCGCGCATCGTGGTGCGCTCGGTCGCCTCGCCGCGCGCCTCGCCGGCGGACATCAGGATGCCGCTGACGATCGTCTTGCAGCGCTGCACCGCGTTTTCCATGTCGTCGAGATCGGCGGACAGGTCCGCCGCCTTCAGCTCGGGCATCGCGCGGAAGTCGTTGACGAGCACCGAAAGCGTGGCGAGCGGGGTGCCCAGTTCATGCGCCGCGCCCGAGGCGAGCAGGCCCATGCGCACGATATGGTCCTCTTCCGCTGCCCGCTGGCGGATCGCGGCGAGCGCGGCATCGCGTTCGCGCAGGTTGCGCGCGATGCGGGTGACGAAGGCGACCAGCAGCACCGCGATCAGCCCGAAACAGACAAAGCTGCCCTGCAGGTAGAGGCTGAACTCCTCGTCCTGCAGCTGGGGCGGCAGCGCGAGCGGGACGGGATCGATCGCGAGCACCGCCAGTGCGCCGAGCGAGGCCGCGACCATCGCCCAGGATGCCGCCGGGCGCAGCACCATCGCGCCGATCACCACCTGCAGCAGGAACAAAGCCGCAAACGGATTGGCGACCTTGAATCTATACTTTATGTCTCTGGGTATAGCTCCTTTAATAACTGCATAGTCTTCTTTCTTGCTGCCAGGTGAGCGCCGCGATGTCGAACATCAGCGCAGTGAACAGCGCATATTCGAGCCCCGCCTCGAACCGGCGCAGCATGTACAGCGTGACGATGTTGATGAACACGAGCAGGCTGATCGCCGCGAGCAGCGGCGCGAGCGGCAGCGCGATGCCCATCGGCCCGTGCACCAGCAGGATCGTGAACAGCTGCCCGCCGACCGCAAGCCAGCGCAGCTGGATGAGCAGCGCCATGTTGCGCCGCACGGCATCGGTGATCTGGGGGGCGGGGGTCGCGATCATCGCCGCTGCCATACCAGCTTTGCGCCGAACAGGCACCCGAGCGCGAGCGCCAGCCAGGTGAAGGCGTACACGGCATGGTTGTCGCTGAAGCGGATGACGGTGAGCCCGCCCACCGGATAGCCGCCGGCATTAGGCGCGGCATCGGCGTCGATGAAATAGGGGGCAGTGCGCTCGAGGCCGCGCGCGGCGGCGATCGCGGCGACATCGCGCGAATACCAGCGATCGGCGCCGGGGTCGTTCGAGCGCAGGAAGCCGCCGCCCGGCTCGGTGATGCGCAGCAGGCCGGTAACCCGCACCACGCCTGCCGGATTGCCCGCCGCGCGCGTCGCCGGATCGCGCCGGTCGGGGGGCACGAAGCCGCGATTGACCAGCACGGTGAAGCGCCCACCCACCAGCGGCGTCAGCACCCAGTAGCCGCCGCCGCGTTCGGTGACGGCCTGGACCAGCGTCTCGCGATCATGCGCAAAGCGCCCCGCAAAGGTGACCCGGCGATAGGCGTCGCGCTCCTGGGTGATGCGCGGCCATCGGTCGGGGCCGGGCGCGGCAACCGGCGCGGCGGTGCTGCGGCTGTCGACCGCCTCGATCAGCGCATGTTTCCACGCGCGGCGCTGCACCTGCCAGGCGGCAAGGCCGAAGCCCGCCATCGCCAGCGCGAGCAGCGAGACGACCAGCACGACCCGCGCGGCTGGCCGGGCCCGGGTCACGGGATCTGGCTCATCTCTTCATGCGCCTGGGGCATCATGTTGGTGTTGAGATGGCTCATCACCCACAAGGAGCCCGAGAGCATGATGCCGACGACGATGATCGTGAAGATCAGCGAGGTTATCGACCAGCCGCCCTCGGCCTTGGGGCTCATATGGAGGAAATAGACCATGTGCACGACGATCTGCACCACGGCGAGGCCCAGGATCGTCACGCCGGTGACCGCTGGCGAAAGCGCGCCGGTCATCACCAGGCCGAACGGGATCGCGGTCAGGATGACCGAGAGGACGAAGCCTATCGTATAATCGCGATACGAGGCGTGCGGGATCTCGATGCCGTGGCTGTCATGCTCGGCCTGTTCGGCATGGGTGGTGGCAGCGCTCATCACAGCATTCCCA
The DNA here is from genome assembly GCF_003426715.1 of Blastomonas sp. UPD001. NCBI lineage: Bacteria > Pseudomonadati > Pseudomonadota > Alphaproteobacteria > Sphingomonadales > Blastomonadaceae > Blastomonas > Blastomonas sp. UPD001. The sequence continues at coordinate 563,741 of NZ_QKVT01000001.1, read as the reverse complement.
TCAGATAGACAAAGGTGAACACGCCGATCCAGATCACGTCGAGAAAGTGCCAGAACAGGCTGAGGCACGCAACGCGGCGCTGGTTGGCGGGGTTGAGGCCATGGCGGCCGAGTTGGACGATCAGTGTCACCAGCCACACCAGCCCGAAGGTGACGTGCAGCCCGTGCGTGCCGACCAGGGTGAAGAAGGCCGAGAGGAACGCGCTGCGCTGCGGCGTCGCGCCGATATGGATCAGGTGCGAGAATTCGTAGAGCTCGATCGCAAGGAACGCCGCGCCGAACAGGCCGGTGACCGCAAGCCACATCTGGACATGGCGCAGGTTCCTGTTCTGCATCGCGATCATCGCGAGGCCATAGGTCAGCGACGAGAACAGCAGCATCGCAGTGTTGAGCGCGATCAGGTTGAGGTCGAACAGGTCCTTCGGGCCGGGACCGGCGGCGAGGTTGCCGCCGAGCACCGCATAGCAGGCAAACAGGATCGCGAAGATGAGGCAGTCGCTCATCAGATAGATCCAGAAGCCCAGCAAGGTGCTGTGGCCCTCGGGATGCGGATGCTCGTCGATCTCGTAATAGACCGGCTTGTCGTTGCCGGCGGGCAGGGTGGTGCTGCTCATGGGCTCAGGCTCCTGCCGCTTGCAACTGACGCAGCCGCGCCGCTTCGGTCGCGGCGACCTGCGAGGCCGGGATATGGAAATCGCGCTTGTAGTTGAACGTGTGCGCGATCGCCGCGCCGATCAGCCCGACCAGGCCGAGCCCCGCCAGCCACCAGATATGCCAGACCAGCGCAAAGCCCGCGACGGTGCTGATCCCCGCCAGGATGACGCCGGCGCCGGTGTTCGACGGCATGTGGATGTCCTTGTAGCCCTCGGCCGGATGCTCGACGCCCGCCGCCTTCATGTCGTACCAGGCATCGAGCGCGTGGATGCGCGGGGTGAAGGCGAAATTGTAATCGGGCGGGGGCGAGCTGGTCGCCCATTCGAGCGTGCGGCCATTCCACGGATCGCCCGTCGTCTCGGCGAGTGCCTCGCGCTTCCAGATGCTGACGGCAAACTGGATGAGCATCGCGGCGATGCCGGCGGCGATCATCAGCGCGCCCACAGCGGCGATGGCGAACCAGATCTGTAAGGAAGGATCGTCGAACACCCGCATCCGGCGCGTCACGCCCATCAGGCCGAGCACGTAGAGCGGCATGAAGGCGACCCAGAAGCCGGGGACCCAGCACCAGAAGCTGACCTTGCCCCAGAACGGATCGAGCTTGAAGCCGAACGCCTTGGGCCACCAGTAGTTGATCGCCGCGAAGATGCCGAACAGCACGCCGCCGATGATCACGTTGTGGAAATGGGCGATCAGGAACAGCGAGTTGTGCAGCACGAAATCGGCAGGCGGCACCGCGAGCAGCACGCCGGTCATCCCGCCGATGGTGAAGGTGAGCATGAACGCCACCGTCCACATCATCGGCAGCTCGTAGCGGATGCGGCCGCGATACATGGTGAACAGCCAGTTGAACAGCTTGGCCCCGGTGGGGATCGAGATCACCATCGTGGTGATGCCGAAGAAGCTGTTGACGCTCGCACCCGAGCCCATGGTGAAGAAATGGTGCAGCCACACGACGTACGACAGGATCGTGATGACCACCGTCGCATAGACCATCGAGGTATAGCCGAAGAGCTTCTTGCCCGAGAAGGTCGAGGTGACCTCGCTGAACACGCCGAACAGCGGCAGGATCAGGATGTACACCTCCGGATGGCCCCAGATCCAGATGAGGTTGACGTACATCATCGACGACCCGCCAAAGTCGTTAGTGAAGAAATTGGTGCCGACATAACGGTCGAGCGTCAGCAGCGCGAGCACCGCGGTGAGCACGGGGAAGCTGGCGACGATCAGGATATTGGCGCACAGCGAAGTCCAGGTGAACACCGGCATCTTCATCAGGCCCATGCCGGGCGCGCGCATCTTGAGGATCGTGACGATCAGGTTGATCCCCGACAAGGTGGTCCCAACGCCCGCGATCTGCAGCGCCCAGATATAGTAATCCACCCCGACACTGGGGCTGTAGGCAATACCCGAAAGCGGCGGATAGGCGAGCCATCCGGTCGCGGCGAACTCGCCGACGAACAGCGAGGCCATGGTCAGCACCGCGCCCGAGGTGGTCATCCAGAAGCTGAAATTGTTGAGGAACGGGAAGGACACGTCGCGCGCGCCGATCTGGAGCGGAACGACATAGTTCATCAGCCCGGTGATGAACGGCATCGCGACGAAGAAGATCATGATCACGCCATGCGCGGTGAAGATCTGGTCGTAATGGTGCGAATTGAGATAGCCCTCGGACCCGCCGAACGCCATGACCTGCTGCAGCCGCATCATGATCGCATCGGCAAAGCCGCGCAGGAACATGACGAGGCCGAGGATCATGTACATGATCCCGATCTTCTTGTGGTCGACCGTGGTGAACCACTCCTTCCACAGATAGCCCCACAGCTTGTAGCGGGTCACCAAGGCGAGCAGCCCGATGCCGCCGATGATCACCACGACCATGGTGCTGAGCACGATCGGATCGTGCGGCAGCGAGTTCCAGCCGAGCTTGCCGAACAGGAAGGTCGGCTCGGCGGCGGAGGTGGAGGGGACGGCGTCGGTGCTCATGATACGGGGTCCGTGGTTCCGGCCTGGCTCAGCTCGGAAGGTTTCGGGGAAGCCTGGGGGGCCGTCTTGCGCGCGATGAAGCGCGGGCCGCCGGGCCGGGGCAGACCTGCACCGGTCAGGCTTGAAAGATCGATCACGCGATCCTCGATCCGCTTGAGGCTTTCGCCGAGCAGTTCGGGATTGGTGCAGTTCTCGGCGATATAGCGGTCGCTGGCGGTGTCGCCGGTGCCGCGCGCGGCGTGCTTGTCATAGGAGAGCTGGCGGACATTGTGCAGGCCGGCGAGCCCCATGCCGCCGCGCGCGTCGATCGCCATCATGTCGTGCATACACATCTTGCCCGGCTCGGCGCATAGGTTGACGATGCGGTCGAACAGATCGGGCTCGACACGCGCATAATGGCGCACCGGCTCCTTCTCGCTCGGCCGTTCGAGCTTCAGATACGTCGCGCGGTCGAGCGTCTGGCCCTCGGCGCGTGCCTTCGCGGTCCATTTGGCGAAATCCTCCGCGCTCAGGCTGCGCACGCCGAAGCGCATGTTCGAAAAGCCCGCGCCCGAGTAGTTCGCGGAAAAGCCGGTGAAGCGCCCGGTCTCGTTGAACACCGCGTGCAGCTTGGTCTCCATGCCCGGCATCGCATAGATCTGCCCGGCCATGGCAGGGACATAGAAGCTGTTCATGACCGAGGAAGAGGAAATGCGGAACTTCAGCGGGCGGCCTTCGGGCACGGCAAGCTCGTTCACCGTGGCGATGCCCTGTTCGGGATAGATGAACAGCCATTTCCAGTTGAGCGCCACCGCCTGCACCTCGAGCGGCTTGTCCTTTTCGGTCACGGCCTGTCCGGGCGCGGTGCGCGCGAGCGGGCGATAGGGGTCGAGCAGATGCGTGCCGACCCAGGTCACCGCGCCCAGGCAGATGATGATCAGCAGCGGGATCGCCCAGATGGCAAGCTCGAGCTGGGTCGAATGGTCCCAGTCGGGCTTGTAGGTCGCGGTCTCGTTCGCCGCGCGGTACTTCCACACGAAATAGCCGGTCAGCGCCATGACGGGGACGATGATGATCAGCATCAGCAGCGTCGAGATGACGACGAGATCGCCCTGCTGCTGCGCGACATCGCCCGCGGGGTCGAGCACGACCATGTTGCATCCGCCGAGCAGCGGCAACAGGCAGGCGGCGGCAATGGCCGGCGGCAGGCGAAGGCGAGTCATGGAGCGCGACATGACCGCCCAATTAGACCTGCATGCTGCAAGCGCACATAGGACATTTTGTCCAAGTGCATTGATCTGGATCAAAGTTGCATAAGGCGCGTGTAGAAATTTACCCGCTCCAAGCTCGAGGAAATGCCCATGGTGGCCGACACCGTCCCCACGACCGAGGCCGAACGCGATGCTCGCGCGGTCAATGACGATGGCCATTCGGTCGGGCCGGGCGAGATCGCGATCGGCGTGGTCATCGGGCGTACGTCCGAATTCTTCGACTTCTTCGTCTATGCCATCGCCTCGGTGCTGGTCTTTCCCAAGCTGGTCTTCCCCTATCTCGATCCGCTCGAAGGCACGCTCTGGTCGTTCGCGATCTTCGCGCTCGCCTTTGTCGCGCGGCCGGCGGGCACGCTGATCTTCACCGCGGTCGACCGCGCCTATGGTCGCGGCGCCAAGCTCACCATCGCGCTGTTCCTGCTCGGCGGATCGACGGCGGCGATCGCGTTCCTTCCCAGCCATGCCAGTATCGGCATCGGCTCGGCGCTGCTGCTCGCCCTGTTCCGCATGGGCCAGGGCGTGGCGCTGGGCGGCTCGTGGGATGGTCTCGCCTCGCTGCTCGCGCTCAATGCGCCCAAGGAGAGACGCGGCTGGTACGCGATGATCCCGCAACTGGGCGCGCCGTTCGGCCTGATCGTCGCCAGCCTGCTGTTCGCCTTCCTGATTTCCGCGCTGCCGGCAGAGGATTTCCTCGCCTGGGGCTGGCGCTATCCGTTCTTCGTCGCCTTCGCGATCAACGTCGTCGCGCTGTTCGCGCGCCTGCGCATCGTGGTGACGCCCGAATATACCGAGCTGTTCGAGAGCCAGACGCTCCAGCCTGAGCCGGTGCTCGCGACCGTGCGCAGCGAGTGGCGGATCATCGTGCTGGGCGCGTTCGCCCCGCTCGCCAGCTTTGCCATGTTCCACATGGTGACGGTCTATCCCTTGAGCTGGGTGTTCCTGTTCACCGAAGAATCGCCGGTGCGCTTCCTGCTGATCGAGGCGGTGGCGGCAGCGCTCGGCGTGCTCGCGATCCTCGCCTCGGGCAAGCTCGCAGACGCCTATGGCCGCCGCAACCTGCTCGCCGCGACCGCCGTGGCGATCGCCGCGTTCAGCGGGTTCGCGCCGCAGCTGCTCGATGCCGGCGGGGCGGGCGAGGCGGCGTTCATGTTCGGCGGGTTCATCCTGCTTGGGCTCGCCTTTGGCCAGTCCTCGGGGGCCTTGTCCTCATCCTTCCCGCTCAAGCACCGCTATACCGGCTCGGCGCTGACCTCCGATCTCGCCTGGCTGTTCGGTGCCGGCTTTGCGCCGATGGTCGCCTTGTGGCTCTCGGCCAATTACGGGCTGCTCGCCGCTGGGGCCTATCTGCTCTCGGGCGCGCTGGCGACGCTGATCGCGCTCTGGTTCAACCGCGAACTCGGCCAGCAGCAATAAGGGGCAGACAGGGCCAGCGATGTTCGTCCCGTTCGATCCCGACTGGCCGCCCTTCGATCCGCCGCGCGCCCGGCCGCCAAGGCCGCCCCGCCGCATCAGCCCCGCGCAGGAAAAGCGGCTGATGCAGGCGATAGGCCTCAACCTGCTGCTTGCGATCGTGGCGCCGATCGGTGGCGCAACGGTGATCGCGGCGCTGCTCGGCTGGTGGGGCTAGCGGGTACGAAAGCCTGACCCGGGCACGCAAAAGGGGAGCATCGCTGCTCCCCTTTCGTGTTTTCAAGCCCGTCTGGCCAGGGTTCAGAAGCGCGTACCGACCTCGACGCCGAAGACGCGCGGCTCGTTCACATAGGCGGTCAGATTGTTGAAATCGATGCCGCCGGTGGCCGAGACATTGTTGGTGATGTTGCGCGCAAAGGCCGCGACATCGAGCCGGCCATTGCTGGTGCGATAACCGAAGCGCAGGCCGCCCTCGATCAGGCTGTCGTCGCTGAACTCGACCGAATTGTAGAGGAAGAACTGGATGCGCGAGCGATAATACCAGTCGGTGAAGACATAGAGCTCGCCATCTCCCACCGGATGGGCATAGCCGGCCGTCCAGTTGACCGACCATTTGGGCGATTGCGGCAGGCGGTTGCCGTCGATCGAGAAGATGCCCGGACGGCCCGCGACCGGTGCGTCGAGCACGGTGCACGGCGCGCCGCATCCGGCCACGCCCAGGCCCGGCGACTTGATCTCGTTCTCGTTGAAGCCGATGCCGATGCTGAGGTCGAGCCCGTCGGTCGGCCGCGCGGCCAGCTCGGCCTCGAAGCCATAGCCTTCGACATCATCGGCATTGAGCAGCGCGGTGACATTGCCGCCGCCGCCGACCGCGGTCAGCTGCAGGTCCTCGGTGTTGAAATAATAGCCGGTCAGGTTGAACCGCGCCGCGCCATCGAACAGCACGGTCTTGATGCCGGTCTCGTACGACATGGTGCGTTCGGCATCGGCGACCGACAGCGCGCGACCGAAGGCGAGGCGGCCCTGGATCGAGGGCGCGCGATAGCCGCGCGCGGCGCGGGCGAAGATGTTCACCGCATCGCTCACCGGATAGACCGCGCTCAGGTCCCAGGTCAGCAGGTTCGCCTTGGCCTCGGTGCGTAGCGTGGGCACCGGTCCGCCAAAGCCCAGGAATCCGGGACGCGTGTCGATCGGGCGCGCGGCGGCAAAATCGCGGTCGTCGTCATTGTAGCGCGCGCCGGCCTGGAGGATCAGGCCGTTGTCGAACGTGTAGCTCAAGGTCCCGAACAGGCCGAAGGCATTGGTCACCTGGCGCTGCACCGCGACCGCAGCGGCCACGGTATCGGCCGGCGCGCCATAATCGAGCGTGGTGATGTCGAGCCGCTCGTTGAAGAAGAAGCCGCCGATCTGATAGCCGAGGCCGGTCTGGTTGTTCGAGGCGAGGCGCACTTCCTGCGTGTACTGGTCTAGGCTGGGCACGTCGTCGCGGGTCTGGGCCGAGAACGGGATCACGCCGGGCCCCTGGCTGGGCGCGAAGGCATTGCCGAAGCCGCCGTCGATATCGCCGCGGCTCTTGAGATTGCCGTTCCAGTAGGACGTGACCGAGGTCAGCGTTGCCGGGCCGAAATCATAGTCGACTGTCAGGCCGACATTATAGGTGTTGAGCTCCTGGAAATTGATCCCGTCCGAACGGATCCGGTCGCGCCGGAACTCGGTGCCGGGGCCGCCTAGGCCGATCAGTTCGTTGCTGCCGCGCTGGAACACGTTCGCGCGGAACAGGATCGCCGATCCGTCGAGCACGCGGACCTGGCCGGTCAGCCGCGCGGTGAGCGGGCCGTCCTCGTACTGCAGCTGCAGCCGTCCGGCGAAATCGTCATAGCCCCCCAGGTCATCGCCCGCGCCATTGTCGACATTGTCGACCCAGTGGTCGCGGTGCTGGTAGAAGCCCGAGGCGCGGAACGAGAAGCCGTTGCCAAGGTTCGCGCCGACCGCGCCTTCGAGCTGGATGGTGTTGAACCGCGCCCAGCTCGCCTTGGCATAGCCGCCATCGGCGCCGGGCTTGACCATATCGAACTTGACGATGCCGGCGGGCGTGTTGCGGCCGAACAGCGTGCCCTGCGGGCCGCGCAGCACCTCGATCCGGTCGAGATCGAAGATCGGGAAGCCCTTGAGGATCGGGTTTTCCAGCACGACATCGTCATAGACCAGGCTGACCGGCTGCGAGGCGTTGAGGTCGAAATCGGTGTTGCCGAGACCGCGAATATAAAAGCGCGGGAAGCTGCGGCCGAACGAGCTTTCGATATTGAGGTTGGGCACGCGTCCGGCGAGGCCGCGAATGTCGCCGCCGCCCGCCTGCACCGCCGCCAGCGCATCGTTGCTCAGCGTCGAGATCGACAGCGGCACGTCGCGCTGGTCCTGCTCGCGCTTCTGCGCAGTGACGACGATGACACCGACGCCGCGCTCGGCTTCATCGGCCTGCTCGCCAGCTGTCTGCGCCGCTGCGGGCGAGGCCAGGGCGCAGCCGAAGGCCGCGGCGGACAGCGCGATCGACGAAACCAGGCGATGGGACAAGGCACGCATCGGTAAAAACCCCCAATATGACGAATGTTGCGGAAATGTGACAAGCCATTGGCCTGTCATCACGTGTCCCAGCCATCGCCGAAATGCGGCATTGCCGTCAATTCGTCTCTCGCTGCGCCGCAACATTCTTCAAACATGTGGCGTTTTTGATACAGGATTGTGTCACCAAGGCAGGCAGCCTTGTCGATCCTTATCAATGGCTTGGCTTCCAGACCGGAGCGCACCGCCCGCGCCGCGAACGGGCGTGATCAGTCTTCGACGATGGCGCTTGTGGTCCGGGTATCGCGCATGCGGATATAGACGATGAGCGAAAGCGCGATCATGCCGGTGACATACCAGTAGAAGCCACGCTCCCATCCGGCATCCTTGAAGCTGAGCGCGACATATTCCGCGGTGCCGCCGAAGATGGTGTTGGCCAGCGCATAGGGCAGCGCGACGCCCAGCGCGCGGATATGCGCGGGGAACAGCTCGGCCTTCACCACCGCGTTGATCGAGGTATAGCCGGTGACGATCGCCAGCCCGGCGAGCACAAGCGCAAAGGCCGTCATTGGATCGCGCGTGGTCTCCAGCGCGGCGAACAGCGGGTAGGTGCCCAGGACTCCCAGAACACCGAAGCCGACGAGCAAAGGCTTGCGCCCCACCCGGTCGCTGAGTGCGCCCGCCACCGGCTGCAGCAGCATGAACACGAACAGGCTCGCGCCGTTGATCCGCGAGGCGGTCTCGCGGTCGAAGCCCGAGGTGTTGACCAGGAACTTCTGCATGTAGATCGAGAAGGCATAGAAGGCGAGCGTGCCGCCTGCGGTCATCAGCATCACCGTCAGCGCCTCGCGCGGGTGATGGCGGAACAATGCCAGCATGCCCGATTTCGGCGCATCGCTGGCTTGTGCGTTGGCAAAGCTCTCGGTCTCGGCCAGGCCGCGCCGGATCCAGAACACGACGACTGCGAGCGCCGCGCCGATGGCAAAGGGAATGCGCCAGCCCCAGGCGTCGAGCGCGGCTTCGCTCAGCACCGCCTGCAGCACCAGCAGCACGCCGATCGCCAGCAGCTGCCCGCCGATCAGCGTGACATATTGGAAGGACGAGAAAAAGCCGCGGCGTCCCTTGCCTGCCATTTCAGACAGATAGGTCGCGCTCGCGCCATATTCGCCGCCGACCGAAAGCCCCTGCATCAGCCGCGCGAGCACCAGCAAAGCCGGCGCGAGCAGGCCTGCGGTCTCATAGGTCGGCGCGACCGCGATCAGCAGCGATCCGGCGCACATCAGCGAGACCGACAGCGCCAGCCCGCTCTTGCGCCCCTTGCGATCGGCATAGATGCCCATCGCCCAGGCCCCGATCGGCCGCATGAAAAAGCCCACCGCGAACACCGCCGCCGCGCCGAGCAGCTGCGCGGTGCTGTCGCCCGAGGGGAAGAAATGCGGCGCGAAATAGAGCGTGAACGCCGCATAGGCATACCAGTCGTACCATTCGACCAGATTGCCCGTGGACCCTCCGATAATGGCCTTGGCGCGCGCGCGCGTGGTCGGGCGATGGCTGGGAGGCGAAGCGGCGGTCATCGGCGCGCCGGCTTCCGGCAGGGGCCGGCCATGGTGCGCGATTTGCGAAGCTGTTCCATATTCGTCCCATGCGAAGCGAGCGAGCGAAGCGGCGCGCGATCGCGCCGAGCCCTGGCCAAGCTGGGTAATCGCCACCGTCCCAAAGCGCAATGCAAGCCGCATCGCTATCCTGCGCGCACCATGGGCGTCTCCTTCCGCCCGGCCATACCGTACGACGGCTGCCCGATCACCGGCTAGCTCGACAGGATGTCCCGGATCTTGCGCGCCAGCATGTCCAGATGGAAGGGCTTGGTCATGATCGACATCCCGTGGTCGAGATGCCCGTGGCCGATCGTCGAGTTCTCGGCATAGCCGGTGATGAACAGCACCTTGAGGTCGGGCCGGACCATCCGCGCCGCGTCCGCCACCTGGCGGCCGTTCAACCCGCCGGGCAGGCCGACATCGGTGATCAGAAGGTCGATCCGGACATCGGAGTTGAGAATGCTCAGCCCCGAAGGTCCATCGGACGCCTCGATGGCACGATAGCCGTTCTCGGTGAGCACTTCGCCGACCAGCATCCGCACGGTCGGCTCATCGTCGATCACCAGCACCACCTCGCCGTTGCTCGACGCCGATTCGGCTCGCTCGTCGGTAACGACCGGTTCGGATGCCTGCGCGCCCGTATGCCGCGGCAGATACAGGCACATCGTCGTCCCCTGGCCGACCTCCGAATAGATCCGCACCTGTCCGCCCGACTGGCGGGTGAAGCCATAGATCATCGACAATCCAAGACCCGTTCCCTGACCCAGCGGCTTGGTGGTGAAAAAGGGATCGAACGCCTGGGCGATGACATCGGGCGCCATCCCGGTTCCGGTATCGGTGACCGAGAGCGACACATATTGCCCGGGCTGCAGTGCCTGTTCGGCCGCCGATCGGTCGTCGAACCACTTGTTGGCGGTCTCGATCGTCAGCCGCCCGCCTTCGGGCATCGCGTCGCGGGCGTTGATGCACAGGTTGAGCAGCGCGTTCTCGAGCTGATGGGCATCGACGAACGTCGTCCACAGCCCGCTCGCCCCGACGATCTCGAGATGGACCTGCGGACCGATCGTCCGGCGCACCAATTCTTCCATGTCCGCTATCAGCCGGTTCACATTGACCGGGCGGGGGTCGAGCGTCTGTCGGCGCGAGAAGGCGAGCAGCCGGTGGGTCAGCGATGCGGCGCGCTTGACCGCGCCCTGCGCTGCGGCACAATATCGCTCGAGCGTATCGAGCCTGCCCTGGCTGAGCCGGGCCTGCATCATTTCCAGGCTTCCGCCGATCGCCGCGAGCAGGTTGTTGAAGTCATGCGCCAGGCCGCCGGTCAGCTGGCCCACGGCCTCCATCTTCTGCGACTGTCGCAGCGCGTCCTCGGTCCTGACCAACTGGCCGGTCCGTTCCTCGACCCGCGCTTCGAGCGTGGCGTTGAGATCGCGCAGCTCGCCTTCCGCCCGCGCGCGCTCGATATGCGCCCAGGACCGGTCGGCAACGTCGCGGATCAGCGTGAGCTCGTCGGGCCGCCACTCGCGCGGGGCCTTGTCGTGGATTGCCATCATCGCGATCAGCCGTCCCTCCTTGATCAGCGGCATGCAGATCGTCGCGCTGATGCCGATATTCTGGAAGGTGGCGGCTTCGTCCGGCGCAAGCTCCGCCGGGATGTCATGAAGGATCAGCGGCCGGCCCGCGCGCAGCTCGGTCACCGCACGCCTGCCGAACAGGGCGAGGCTGTAATGCCCGGCAATCGACGGCGATCCAGGCGCGGCCCAGTCGCCGCGGATGGTGAAGCTGTCCTGATCCTCGTCGACATCGGCATAGGCACAGTTCGATACCGCCATCTGCTCACCCACCATCCGCGTGGTGATTTTCATGACCGCATCGGCATCCCCCGCTGCGGTCGTGGCGCGTCCGACCGAATCGAGGAACGTGAGCCGCTCGTTGGCCAGCCGCAGCGCGAGCTCGGCACGGCGGCGTTCGACCGCGGTGCGGGTGCGGTCGGCGATTTCGCGCAGGAAATCGATTTCATCCTCGCGCCAGACGCGCGCCCGGCCGTGGTTGAGGTAGAAAAGCGCCACCGTTTCGCCTTGCTCGGAGACGGGCATGTTGACCACCGCCTGTGCGGTGATGGCCTTGAGCGCGTCTGCGGTATCGCGTGTCCTGGGATCGATGTCGGCGTCCTCGAACACCACCGTCTCGCCGCGCACCAGATCTTCGATATAGCTGCCATAGTCGCGGAAATTGAGCGTGCCGGCGAGGCTTTCGACACCCGGCGCGTTCCAGTCGCGCTCGATGGTGATCGTCTCCGCGACGGGATCGACCGTGCCATAGCCGGCGCGATCGACATCGAGCGTCTCACCCAGGATGCGCCCTGCGGTGAACGAGATATCGGCCGCGTTGTCCAGATCGCGAAAGGCATCGGACAGCGCGACCAGGCCCTTTCGCATGCGTTCGGCGCGCACGCGTTCGGTAATGTCGAGCGAAATGCCGGTGATCTTGTAGGGCGCGCCGTTGGTCAGATAGCTCGATCGTCCGCGCATCGTCACGAACCGCACATCGGCATCGGGCATCACCACCCGGAAATCGATGTCGCAATCGGTGCGCTGCTCGACGCTCGAGCTGAGCTCGCGTTGCACCTGCTCCCGGTCGTCCGGATGGATGGCAGCGAGCAGATCGGCATAGGTAAAGGGGCGGTCGCCGGTCCAGCCGAAGTTCAGGCGGCACGTCGCGGACGTGGTCAGCTCGTGGCCGGGCAGCGTCAGGCTCCACGCGCCAAAGCGGCCGGCATCGAGCGTGAAGCGCAGTTCGTCCTCGCTGGCCTTCTGCTCGCGCAGCCGCCCCGCCAGTTCCGCGACCAGCGCGGCGTTGCTGTTCTCGAGATTCTCCAGCCGCTCGCGCTCGAGCGTGACGTCGAGCTGGCTGGCAAAGAAATAGGCCAGCTGGCCCGTGGCATCATGCACGGGCGCGAGCAGCAGCCGGTTCCAGAAGGTCTCGCCATCCTTGCGGTAGTTGAGCAGATCGATTTCGATCGAGCGCACCTCCTGCAGCGCTTGACGCACCTTCGCCACCGAATCGCGATCGGTGCGCGGGCCTTGCAGAAACCGGCAATTGCGCCCGACGATCTCGGCCCGCTCGTATCCCGACAGGCGGCAGAAGGCGTCGTTGACGAACACGATGGGATTGTCGGGCTGGCGCGGATCGGTGATCACCATCGGCATGCGCGTCGCGCGGACGGCCGCGACGAAAGGGTCGGTGCCCTTGTCGCGCCCGCCGATTTCCGCTCCGATGCGCTTTGCATCCTGCCGCGCCTGCTCGATATCGGATATCTCGGGAGTCTTCATTACTGGCTTTCGTTCATGGCCGCGCGCGGGCAGTCTGGGTCTGGGCTGACAGGGGGACAAACGGGGGCGTGGCGCGGGCCCGACGAGCCGCGTCTCATGCTGCCGAGCAGATCGGTGTGGCTCGTCATCACCCGCTTCAGGCCTCCCGTCGCCTGGTTGAAGGCGCGTTTCGGATAGCCCTCCAATGCCCGCAAATGCGGCCCAAATTGCTTGCGCATCGGTTTGAAAACGCCTGAAACAGTGCGTCTTCGGGTGTTCTTGAACGCCATTGAGCAAACTCGGCAAATGGGATTGGGTTCCGCGCCCCAGGCTCAAGTCGGTGCACCGGTGTCAGCAATCGCGCCGATATTGGCCTGAAGGGACACGCGGCGCCCGGAGCGGCGACCAGGCAGGTTGCGCAGAAGCGCCGGGCGCGGGCGTGGCGTCGTCGAACGGTGTTGCGCGATCGGGAGCGAGCGGCGGGTGCTCGCTCAAGCGGTGGCAGCCGCCGTGCGCGGATTGACCACGGGGTCCTCGCGCAATCGTGCTGCCG
>NZ_QKVT01000001.1:547065-550327 GCF_003426715.1 Blastomonas sp. UPD001 | reverse complement strand
CTTGATGCCAAGGCTGATGTGGCGATTGAGCGCCCAGCACTGGCCCATCCCGGTTGAGCATGCTGAACCGGCCCCTCCCGCAAGCGGGAGGGGAGAGTATCAGCGCGTCAGCTTCTTGTAGCTCATCCGCGTCGGGCGATCCGCCTCGTCGCCCAGGCGGCGCCGCTTGTCTTCCTCGTAGCTTTCGAAATTGCCTTCGAACCATTCGACATGGCTGTTGCCCTCGAACGCCAGGATGTGCGTGCACAGGCGGTCGAGGAAGAAGCGGTCGTGGCTGATGACCACGGCGCAGCCGGCGAAGCTTTCCAGCGCCTCTTCGAGCGCGCGCAGCGTTTCGACGTCGAGATCGTTGGTCGGTTCGTCGAGCAGCAGCACGTTGCCGCCCTCTTTCAGCATCTTGGCCATGTGGACGCGGTTGCGTTCACCGCCCGAAAGCTGGCCGACCTTCTTCTGCTGGTCCTGGCCCTTGAAGTTGAACGCGCCGACATAGGCGCGGGTGGGCACGTCGTGCTTGCCAAGCTTGAAGAAATCGAGCCCGTCCGAGACCTCTTCCCACACGTTCTTGTTGGGATCGAGATCGTCGCGGCTCTGGTCGACATAGCCGAGCTTGACCGTATCGCCGATCGCGATGGTGCCGCTATCGGGCTGTTCCTTGCCGGTGATCAGCTTGAACAGCGTCGACTTGCCCGCGCCGTTCGGCCCGATGACGCCGACGATACCGCCCGGCGGCAGCGTGAACGAGAGGTTCTCGAACAACAGCTTGTCGCCATAGGCCTTGGACAGGCCGTGCGCCTCGATCACCTTGCCGCCCAGGCGCTCGGGGGTCTGGATGACGATCTGCGCCTTGCCGGGGCTGCGGTTTTCCTGCGCTTCGACCAGTTCGTCGAACGCGCGGATACGCGCCTTGGATTTGGTCTGGCGCGCCTTGGGGGTCTGCCGGATCCACGCCAGCTCGTCCTGGATCGCTTTCTGGCGGCCCTCGTCCTCGCGCGCTTCCTGCTCGAGGCGCTTGGCCTTCTTGTCGAGATAGGTCGAATAATTGCCTTCGTAGACGAAATACTTGCCGCGATCGAGCTCGAGGATCCAGTTCACCACATTGTCGAGGAAATAGCGGTCATGGGTGACAAGGATGACGTTGCCGGGATAATCGACCAGGTGCTTTTCGAGCCAGGCGACGCTTTCGGCGTCCAAGTGGTTGGTCGGTTCGTCGAGCAGCAGGATGCTGGGCTTTTCGAGCAGCAGCCGGCACAGCGCGACGCGGCGGCGTTCACCGCCCGACAGGTTGGTGACATCGGCATCGCCCGGCGGGCAGCGCAAGGCCTCCATCGCGATCTCGAGCTGGTTGTCGAGCGTCCAGCCATCGACTGCGTCGATCTTTTCCTGCAGCGTGCCCATTTCCTCCATCAGCGCGTCGAAATCCGCGTCTTCGGGCGGATCGGCCATCAGCGCGCTGATCTCGTCGAAGCGCTCGACCAGATCGGCGACGGGGCGCACGCCGTCCATCACGTTCTGCTTGACGGTCTTGTTGGGGTCGAGTTCGGGCTCCTGCGCCAGATAGCCGACGGTGATGCCCTCGCCCGGCCAGGCTTCGCCAGTGAAATCCTTGTCGATCCCGGCCATCACCTTCATCAGGGTAGACTTGCCCGATCCGTTGGGGCCGACAATGCCGATCTTGGCATCGGGATAGAATTGCAGGTGAATGCCGTTGAGCACCGGCTTGTTCGCGCCGGGAAAGGTCTTGGTCAGACCCTTCATCACGAAGGAATATTGAGCAGCCATGCGGGAGTACGCCTTTATGCGGGTATGTTGGTTTGCCCCGCGCCTTAGCGGCGAGCGCGCTTTGCGGCAAGACGGCATTGGCAAAGCCGGGACGTGTGGTTAAGCCATGCCGCCATGACGAAACGCACCCTGCTGGCCCTGGCCGCCCTCGCCCTTCCCTTCCCCCTGCTTGCCCAGAATCTTGCCGCGCACGATCCGGCCGCGCTCCAGCAAAAGGCGCTCGGCGACGATACCGCGTACGGCATCGTCGAGGACCTCACGACCGAGATCGGCCCGCGCCTTGCGGGCACCAAGCGCGAGGCAGCGGCGCGCGCCTGGGCGGTCGAGCGTCTGAAAGCGATGGGCTTTTCCAATGTGCGGATCGAACCGTTCGACATGAAGACCTGGGTGCGTGGCACCGAGACGGCCGAGATCACCGCGCCGTTCACCGGAAAGATGCATATCAGCGCGCTCGGCAATTCGGCGAGCACCGGCGACAAGGGGTTGGAGGCGGAGGTCGTCTATTTCCGCACGCTCGCCGATCTTCAGGCCGCCCCCGCGGGCAGCCTCAAGGGCAAGATCGCGTTCGTCAGTCACAAGATGACGCGGACGCAGAGCGGGGCGAGCTATGGCCAGTTCGGCGGCGTGCGGCGCGCAGGCCCCGGCCTGGCCGCGCAGAAGGGCGCAGCGGCGATCGTCATCCGCTCGGTCGGCACCGATTATCACCGCAACCCGCATACGGGCGGCACCAATTTCCCCGAAGGCGTGACGCCGATCCCCGCCGCCGCGCTCTCGATTCCCGATGCCGAGAATCTCGAGCGGATGATCGCGCGCGCATCAAAGACCGGTCAGGCGGTGAAGATGAAGCTGGTGCTCACCCCGCGCCAGATCGGCACCACCCAATCGGGCAATGTCATCGCCGAGGTGCCGGGCAGCGATCCACAAGCAGGCGTAATCCTGGTCGGCGGGCATCTCGACAGCTGGGATCTGGGCACCGGCGCGATCGATGACGGTGCTGGCGTCGCGATCACCGCTGCCGCGGCCAAGCTGGTGATGGACGCCGGCCAGCCGAAGCGCACCATCCGCGTCGTCTGGTTCGGTGCCGAAGAAGTCGGGCTGTTCGGCGGCATCGCCTATGCGAAGGCGCATGGCGCGGCAGACCATGTGCTGGCGATGGAATCGGATTTCGGCGCGGACCACATCTGGCAGGTCGATTTCAAGCTGCCGGACGGCACCGATGACCTCAAGACCCGGATCGCCAATGCGCTTGCCCCGCTCGGCATCGGGCGCAGCAACACTGTCGCAGGCGGTGGCCCCGATGTCGGCCCGACCGTGGCGCTGGGCGTCAACGCGATCGACCTGCAGCAGGACGGCACCGACTATTTCGACCTGCACCACACCCCCGACGATACGCTCGACAAGATCGACCCGAAAAAATTGCAACAGAATGTCGCAGCCTGGGCGACGGTGCTGGGCATCGTGGCGAACGATCCGGCCGATCTGC
>NZ_QKVT01000001.1:522119-546965 GCF_003426715.1 Blastomonas sp. UPD001 | reverse complement strand
GCCGCGAATATCGCGAGGACCTGCGCGATTATCGCGACTATCGCGCCCGCAATCGCGCCGCGTTTCGCGGCCCCGCCTTCCGGTCGAATTTCCGCTATCAGCAGTTCCGCCCGGGCGTCCGCATTGCGCCGAACTTCTACGGCCAGCGCTATGTCGTGAACAACTACCGCAACTATCGCTTGCCGAACCCCGGCGTGCGTCAGACCTGGGTGCGGCACTATAACGACATGCTGCTGGTCAACACCCGGACCGGCACCGTCGTCCGCGTGATCCCGAATTTCTACTGGTAACTGTCCTTTCGCCAGTAGGAAGCAAGTCCGCCCATCGTCCCCCAAGACGGTGGGCGGGCCCATTTCTGGCAACGGAAAATTCGCGTCAGGGTTCGCCCGCGCCCCAGATCCGGTCCTGCCGCACCCAGCCGGCGCGGGTTTCGACGGCGAATTCGCACCAACCCTTCTCGCAATCGCCCAGTTCGCCGACGACGCCGGGTTCGGCGCGCCACATCAGCTTGGCGCTGTCCTGCGGCGCGGCGCGGATGGCGATGACGTCGCCAGTGACGATCGCGGTGCGCTTGCGGCTGAGCATGTTCGAGTGCATCCAGCCCGTCCAGCCCGACGGATCGACAATCTGCCGCCACACGCCATAGCGCTTGATCACCTTGACCGGCAGATGCTTGCGCCGGAACACCCATTCGATCTGATAGGTCGCCATGGGCCCTGCGCGCGCGAACGCCTCGTCTTTCTGGATCGAGGCCCAATACGGCACTTTCACCTCGGCCTGCGCCAGGGCCGCATCCTGCCCGGCCAGCATCGCCAGCAGTGCAAGGCCGCCAAGTACCAGTCCCGAATATCGTGTCGCCCGCATCGAATGTCCCCCGTCGGCCCCAAATACGCCTGTCGCCCGACGATGTTTCGTCGATAATCGCTTAAGCCAAAAAACCTGTGCCAAGCAAGTGCCGCAGCTTGACCTTTGGGGCGGTTGAGGCATAGCACAGATATGCCATCGAGCCCCTCTTCCCGGCCCTCCGCCCCGCCGCACGAACCGGGCAGCCGCCCGCGCGTGATCGTCACGCGAAAGCTTGCCCCCGCCGTCGAAGAGCGCATGGCCGAACTGTTCGACGTCACGCTCAATACCGACGACCATGCGTTCACTCGCGACGAACTCGCCGCCGCGATGGCGACATGCGACGTGCTGGTGCCGACGGTGACCGACGCGCTGGATGCCGATCTGATTGCGGGCGCCGGCGACAGGCTGAAACTGCTCGCCAATTTCGGTGCCGGGGTCGATCATATCGACCTCAAGGCTGCGCGGGCCAGGGGCATCATCATCACCAACACGCCGGGCGTGTTCACCGACGATACCGCCGACATGACCATGGCGCTGATCCTCTCGGTGCCGCGCCGCCTCGCCGAGGGCGAGAAGCTGGTGCGGTCGGGCCAGTGGGAAGGCTGGAGTCCCTCGGGCATGCTCGGCCACCGCATCGGCGGCAAGCAGCTGGGCATTGTCGGCATGGGCCGCATCGGCCAAGCGGTGGCACACCGCGCGCGCGGCTTCGGCCTCAACATCGTCTATCACAACCGCCGCCGCCTGCCCGAAAGCCTCGAGCAGATGCTCGGCGCGAGCTATGAGCCCGATCTCGACGCGCTGGTCGCCGGATCGGACATCATCACCCTGCACTGCCCGCGCAGCCCCGAGACGCGCGGCATCATCGATGCGCGCCGGATCGGCCTGATGAAGCCCAGCGCCTATCTCATCAACAGCGCGCGCGGCGAGCTGGTCGACGAGGCGGCGCTGATCGATGCGCTCGAGGGCGGCAGGATCGCCGGGGCCGGGCTCGACGTCTATCCGCGCGAGCCGCAGGTCGATGCACGGCTGCTCGCGCTGAAGAATGTCGTGCTGCTGCCGCATGTCGGCAGCGCCACCTTCGAAGGACGCGAGGTCGCCGGGCACAAGGTCATCGCCAATATCCGCTTCTGGTTCGATGGGCACCGTCCCCCCGACCAGGTCCTCGAGGGCTGGATGTGACGCCTCCGTTCGCCGCAGAATTGCGCGCGCGTTAATCGATTATTTGCCAAACTGCGGCATGACGCGGCAGATGGGCTGTCCCGTTTCAGGACAGCACGGTTTGGGAAAGTCGAGAGCATGATCGCAATGCTGGCGCGCATTTTCACCCTCGCTACGGCAGCGCTCGCCGCGCCCGCATGGGCCGCGCCCGCCATGGTCGATCCCGCCACGCTCGATGTGACCAATTCGGGCGATACCGCCTTCATGCTGATCTCAGCCGCGCTGCTGATGCTGTTCGCGCTACCCGGCGTGCTGCTGATGCAAGCCGGACGCGGCACCGCGCGCGCGGCGCAGGGCGTGTTCCTGCAGGGCACTGCGATCGCCGCGCTCGTCCCGCTGCTCTGGGTCGTGGTGGGCTATACGCTGGCCTTCGGTGACCCCAGCGGCGGTGTGATTGGCGGCGGCAATGCCTGGATGCTGATCGCGCTCGGCAATGTCCGCTTCGGCACCGCCGTGCCCGAAAGCGCGTTCGTATTGTTCCAGATCGCGGGCGCGATGCTCGCCGCCCTGCTCGTCGCGGGTGCCTGGGCCGGGCGCGGCCGCTTCGGCTGGGCGCTGGCGTTTGGCGGGCTGTGGAGCTTGATCGTCTATGCACCGGTCGCGCACTGGATCTGGGGCGGCGGGTGGCTCTACGGCTTTGGCGTGCTCGATTATGCCGGCGGCATTGCGCTGCATTTCTGCGCAGGAATTTCCGCACTGGTCGCCGCTCTGGTGATCGGGCGGCGCACCGGCTGGCCGGGTGCTGCCGCCGCGACGCACAATCCGGTGATGGTGCTCGCAGGCGGCGCGCTGCTGTTTATCGGCAATTTCGCGCTCACCGGCGGCTGGACGCTGGCGGCGACCGACGATGCCAGCAGCGCGATCATCAACGCGCAGGTCGCCGCCTGCACCAGCACGCTCGTCTGGCTGCTGATCGAGAAGCTGCGCACCCGCACCGTCAGCGCGATGGGCGCGGTGAGCGGTCTGGTCGCGGGCCTCGCCGCGATCGCCCCGGCATCGGGCCTGGTCTCGCCGGGTGCCGCGATCCTGATCGGCGTTATCGCCGCCCCCGCCTGCTATTTCGCGCTGCGCTTCGTCACCGAGACGCTGGCGATCGACGACAGCAACCATGCCTTCGCGCTGCACGGCATCGGCGGTCTGCTCGGCGCGCTGCTGGTCGCGATCTTCATCAGCGATGCGTTCGGCGGAGTCGGCTATGCCGAAGGCGGCAGCATGATGGGCCAGCTCGTCGCGCAGCTGATCGGTCTGGCCGGGGTCGCAATGTGGTCGATCCTGGGCACGCTGATCATCAGCTACGGCATCGCCACCGCGATCCCGATGCGCATCTCGCCCGCCGAAGAGGCAGGCGAAGCGCTCGCCCCGCCCGCTCCGGTAGCAGCCGACGCCGCCCCGCCGGTCGCGGAACAGACTGCTGCACCGCAGGCCTGAGCCCCGGCGCGGCGCGGACGCTTATTCCTCGCCCATCCGAAGCGCGGCGATGAAGGCTTCCTGCGGGATGCTGACCGAACCATATTCGCGCATCCGCTTCTTGCCCTCTTTCTGCTTTTCCAGCAGCTTTTTCTTGCGGGTGATGTCGCCGCCATAGCATTTGGCAGTGACGTCCTTGCGCATCGCGGCGATGGTCTCGCGCGCGATCACCTTGCCGCCGATCGCCGCCTGGATCGGGATCTTGAACAGGTGGCGCGGGATCAGGTCCTTGAGCCGCTCGCACATGCCGCGCCCGCGCGATTCCGCGCTACCGCGGTGGACGATCATGCTCAGCGCATCGACCGGCTCGGCATTGACCATGATCGACATCTTGACGAGATCGCCCTCGCGATAGCCGATCTGGTGATAGTCGAACGAGGCATAGCCGCGCGAGATCGACTTCAGGCGGTCGTAGAAATCGAACACCACCTCGTTGAGCGGCAGTTCATAGGTCACCTGCGCGCGCCCGCCGACATAGGTCAGGTTCTTCTGCAGCCCGCGCCGATCCTGGCAGAGCTTGAGGATGCTGCCGAGATATTCGTCCGGGCAATAGATCACCGCCTCGATCCACGGTTCCTGGATCTCGTCGATCTTGGTCGGATCGGGCATGTCCGCCGGGTTGTGCAGCTCGATCTCGCCATTCCCGTGGGTGAGCTTGATCTTGTACACCACCGACGGCGCGGTGGTGATGAGGTCGAGATCGTACTCGCGCGTCAGCCGCTCCTGGATGATCTCGAGGTGCAGCAGCCCGAGGAACCCGCAGCGGAAGCCGAAGCCCAAGGCCGCGCTCGATTCCATCTCGAAGCTGAACGAGGCATCGTTGAGGCGCAGCTTCGAGATGCTGTCGCGCAGCTTGTCGAAGTCGTTCGCATCGACCGGGAAGAGCCCGCAGAACACCACCGGCTGCACTTCCTTGAAGCCGGGCAGCGGCGCGGGCGCGGGGTTCTTGACCGTGGTGATGGTGTCACCGACGCGGGTCTGGCTGATATCCTTGATCTGCGCGGTGATGAAGCCGATCTCGCCCGCCGCCAGTTCGGGCAGGTTCTCGATCTTGGGCCGCATGCAGCCGACGCGGTCGACCAGATGCTCGGTGCCGCCGGCCATGAACTTGATCTGCTGGCCCTTCCTGATCACGCCATTGACGACACGGACCAGGATGACGACGCCGAGATACGGGTCGTACCAGCTGTCGACCAGCATCGCCTCGAGCGGCGCATCGCGATCGCCCTTGGGCGCGGGAATCTTCTGGACGATCTGCTCGAGGATTTCCTCGATGCCGATGCCCGATTTCGCGCTGGCAAGCACCGCCTCGGAGGCGTCGAGGCCGATAATGTCCTCGATCTCCTTCTTCACCTTGTCGGGCTCGGCGGCAGGCAGGTCGATCTTGTTGATGACCGGCAGGATCTCGTGGTCGTGCTCGATCGACTGGTAGACGTTCGCCAGCGTCTGCGCCTCGACGCCCTGCGCCGCATCGACGACGAGCAGCGCGCCCTCGCACGCGGCGAGCGAGCGCGAGACCTCATAGGCGAAGTCGACATGGCCCGGCGTGTCCATCAGGTTGAGCTCGTACAACTGCCCGTCCTTGGCGGTATAGTTGAGCCGCACCGTCTGCGCCTTGATGGTTATGCCGCGCTCTTTCTCGATATCCATGTTGTCGAGCACCTGCGCCGACATCTCGCGCTCGGAAAGGCCGCCGGTGACCTGGATCAGCCGGTCGGCAAGCGTCGATTTGCCATGGTCGATATGCGCGATGATGGAGAAATTGCGGATGTGCTTGAGGTCGGTCATGGCGCGCGATTAGCAGGGGTGCGCCCACCTGTCAGCAGGGAATAGAGCACCCGAAAAATCGACATGGATCAAGGCACCAAATGCGCGAATGCGCGTAGTGCGCGCATGACCAAAACCTGGCTTATCGTCAACGAAGCGAGCGGCAGCTATGACGCTGCCGTGATCGCCGACATCGTCACCTGGTTCGCGGATAGCGACCAGCCCGTCGACTGCATCGTCCGCTGCCCCGACGAGGACCTGCCAACCCCCGAAAAGCTTCGCGCCGAGGGGGTGGATACACTCACGATCTATGCCGGTGACGGCACCACCAACGGCGCGCTCAAGGCCGCAGCGGGCTGGGAAGGCGACGTGCTGATCCTGCCCGGCGGCACGATGAACCTGCTCGCGCGCGCGCTCCACGGCGACCAGCCGTGTCGATCGATCATTGCCGAGGCCGGCCGCAACCGGCGCACCAAGAAGCTGAACACGGTCGAGATCGGCGACAGCATCGCTTATGTCGGGGTCATCGCCGGGCCCACCACCAGCTGGGCCAAGGTGCGCGAGAATGCGCGTCACACCGAGTTGGCCGATCTGGTTTTCAATGCTATCCCCGCCGCGATATCCGAAAGC
The DNA here is from genome assembly GCF_003426715.1 of Blastomonas sp. UPD001. Lineage (NCBI taxonomy): Bacteria > Pseudomonadati > Pseudomonadota > Alphaproteobacteria > Sphingomonadales > Blastomonadaceae > Blastomonas > Blastomonas sp. UPD001. The sequence continues at coordinate 541,037 of NZ_QKVT01000001.1, read as the reverse complement.
CTGGGCGGGCCGCAGGTTGGCGTCGAAGGGGATGAACGACGCTTTCCGGCCATCTTTGCCGCGCCGCGCGACAGCAGCATGGCGCTGTGCGGCTTTACCGCTTCGACCGTCGGCGAGGTGCTCAGCCATGCCAGCGCGTGGCTGGGCGGCGATTTTCGCGATGGTCCGCGCGAGGATCTGGGCAGCGCACGCTCCGCGACGCTGGTCAGCGACGCCGAAACGATCGGCCTGCTGATCGACGGCGAACCCGCCGAAGCCCGGCCCGGCGATGCGCTGACCCTTGGTCAGGCCCCGCACAATTTCATCGAAACGCGCGCGCCTGCGGCCCCATGACCCTCCTGTTCCACGCCAGCGACCTGCATTTCGGCGCCGAGGACAGCGCGGCGCTCGCCTGGTTCGCGCAGGCCGTCACCGACGAGCAGCCCGATGCCGTTATCATCACCGGCGACCTGACGATGCGAGCGCGCTCGGCCGAATTCGCCGCCGCACAGGCCTGGCTGGCGGGGCTGGGCCGGCCGGTGCTGATCGAGCCGGGCAATCACGACCTGCCCTATTTCAACCCGGTGCGCCGCATCTGGCGGCCCTATGGCCGGGTGATGCGGCTGCAGGAGCAATTGCACGAGGGCGTGATGCTCGACCATGTGCATCTGGTGTCGCTGCGCACCACCGCGCGCGTGCAGTGGCGCTTCAACTGGTCCAAGGGTCGCGTCGGCAAGCGCGCGCTGCACCAGGCGCTGCAGGCGCTGAACGACCCGGGCCATGATGCCAAGCTGCGCATCGTGCTGGCGCACCATCCGCTGATCGAGGCCGAGACGCAGTCGAGCGCGCGCACCACTGGGGGCCGCGCCGCGCTCGAAGCGATCACGGCGGCGGGCGCGGATGCGGTGCTTTCGGGCCATGTCCACGATCCTTTCGACCTCGATGTCGACACCCCCGCTGGCCCGATCCGCCTGATCGGCGCAGGCACCCTGTCCGAGCGCGTGCGGGCCACGCGGCCTTCGTTCAACCGGCTGCAAGTGCGCGGCGGCGCACTCGATGTCGAGGTCCGCGCCATGGACTGAGGTTGCCGATGAACGGCGCTTGATCGGGCGCTTTCTTACAATCCTGCCGCTCCCTGCTAGCCTATGCTGGGCACAGGGGGATTCGCGCGATGAGAAGGAAGCCGTTCAATCCGTTCGAGGCCGCGATCTGGAAGCGGCTGGCGGAAACCATGCTGGTCGAGCCGTCGCGCATGGCAATCACGCCGCAGCAGGTGGTCGACAATCTCCAGGGCATTTTCGGCAATATCGAGGGGAACACGCCGCGCGATACCGCGCTGTCGGTCATCGCGACCTGGGTCGTGCTCGGCGGCCCGATCTGGCATTTCGCGCCGCGCTCGTTCCGCATCTGGCGGATCGAAAGGCGGCTGAAGAACAGCCGGGTCGATCTCTTCCAGGACATGGCGCGCCTCCGCGGCATTGTTTACGCCGGCTATTACGGTCACTGGATCGACCAGGACGACGCCAATGTCAGCGACGCGGCCGCAGAGGACGCCAACCGCGCCAACCCGGTGTTCAACGCGATCGGCTTCACCCTGCCCCGCCACCGCACGCGCGCGGGCACGCCCGACGATCCACTGATCACCGAGCATACCGGCAATGACCTGCCCTATACCGTCTTTGTCGGCGAGGAAGCGATCCCCGACAGCGTCGAGGTGGTGGTGATCGGATCGGGCGCGGGCGGCGCGGTCGCGGCCTCGAACCTCGCCGATCAGGGCTATGAAGTGCTAGTGGTCGAGGCCGGGCCCTATCTGCCGAGCGCGCGGATGACCCCCAACGAGGCGCACATGTCCTCGTCGCTGTTCAAGGATGGTGCGATCCAGACCACGCGCAACCGCGACATCATCGTCTTCCAGGGGCGCACCGTGGGCGGCTCGACCGTGGTCAACAACGGCATCTGCCTGCGCCTGGCGCGCGAGGGCGAGACGCACCCCGATGCGCATGATGTGCTGGCGCACTGGCGCACGATCGGCGCACCGGTCGACGAGGCCGCGCTCGAGGCCGCCTATTGCCGGGTCGAGACGCGGCTCGGCGTGCACGAGATCGACCGAAGGCTCGGTCGCAACAACGGCACGCGGCTGCTCCACGGTTGGGATGCCTATGCGGCTGGCTCGTCCGATCCGCTCGATGCGCGTGCGGTCACCGGCTGGTTCCGCAAGAACTGGGGGCAGAAGACCGAGGCCAATGCTTGCGTGTCGTGCGGCTATTGCAACACCGGCTGTCCCTATGGCCGCAAGAAGGCGATGCCCGAAAGCTTCCTGCGCCACGCGACGCTGCACGCCCCGCGCAAGGCGCGCATCTTGGCGCATGCCGCCGTGTCGCATATCGGCTGGTCCGGTCGTGACGATCAGGGACGCAGGATCGCGTCCTCGGTGCAGGTGCTGCTGCCCGATGGCCGCGCGAAGACGATCCGCGTCACCAAGGGCGTCGTCGTCGCCGCAGGCACCATCGCGTCGAGCAACATCCTCTCGGCGAGCGGCATCGAGGGCACCGGCAAGGGCATCTCGCTCAACATCGCCTGCCCGGTCCCCGCGCTGATGCCGGGTCCGGTCAACGCCTGGGACGAGGACCAGATGGCGACCTTTGTCGACCGCGCCGATTTCCTGATCGAGAGCCATTTCCAGCCGCCAATGAGCATGGCCTCGCTGGTGCCCGGCTGGTTCGACGAGCATTTCCGCCGGATGCTGAACTATAACCGGCTCGCCTCGGCGGGCGTGCTGTTCCCGGCGGACCGGCGCGGTACGATCAGGAAGGGCAAGCTCGGCTTCGAGCTCGAGCAGAGCGATCTCGCGGTCCTGCGCCGTGCGCTCGCGACGCTGACCAAGGTGCATTTCCGCGGCGGTGCGGAGGAAGTCTACCCGGCGCTGCTCCACGGCGAAACGCTGGCGCGCGGCATGAGCGATGCGGAGATCGACCGGTTCTTCGAGGAGAATATCGAGGAGCCCGATGACGTGGTGCTGTCCTCAAGCCATCCGCATGGCGGCAATGCAATCCATGCCGATCCGGCCAGGGGCGTCGTCGATCTCGACCAGCGCGTGCACGGCGTGGCGAACGTGCTGGTCACCGATGCCAGCGTGATGCCGAGTTGCATCCGCGTCAACGCGCAGCTCACCACCATGGCGATGTCGGACCGGGTCACGCACGGCAAGCGCGTTTTCGGCTGATTGGGGTTAGTGCGTCAGAGCCCCTGGCGCTTCTTGGTCGCGAGGCTCGCGGTCGCCTCCCAAGGCGCGTCGGGCCAGTGGTGGCGCGGATACCGGCCGCGCATGTCCTTGGCGACATCGCGCCAGCTGCCGCGCCAGAAGCCGGGCAGATCGCGCATCGTCTGGATCGGGCGACCCGCCGGCGCAAGGCGCGCAAGGACCAGAGCGGCGGCTGAACGCGCCGTCGGCGGCTAGGCTTAGCTAGTGCCGAAACCGACCGAGAGAAAGTCCGGCATCGGGCCGTTCCACCCATCGTCGGGACCGTCATCGCGTTCCTCGCGGCGCGGGCGTGCCGGCTTGCGGCGATCGTCGCGCGGCTTTTCCGCACGCGGCTTCTCGTCACGCGGCTTGTCTTCGCGCGCCTTGCGTTCGGCGGGCTTGCGCTCCTCGCTCTTGCGAGGCGCACGTCCCTTGGCGGGCTTGTCGCGCGGCTTCTCGTCCTGCGGCGAAGCCTCGACGCCCTCGACCACCACTTCGGGGATCGTCGTGCCGATCAGCTTCTCGATATTGGCCAGCGCCTCGGCATCTTCCTCGGTGATGAAGGTGAACGCCTTGCCGGTCGCGCCGGCGCGACCCGTGCGACCGATGCGGTGGACATAATCGTCGGGATGCCAGGGCGCATCGAAGTTGAACACATGGCTCACGCCCTTGATGTCCAGCCCGCGCGCGGCGACGTCCGAGGCGACGAGAATGTTGATCGTGCCGTTCTTGAACTTTTCCAGCTCGGCCAGGCGCGCGCTCTGTTCCATGTCGCCATGGATCTCGCCGCTGTCGAACCCACCCTGACGCAGCGCCTTGTTGAGATCGCGCACCGTGGTCTTGCGGTTGCAGAAGATGATCGCGGTCTGCACGCCGGAATCGAGCATATTGAACAGCGTGTCGCGCTTGCGCCGGGAGGAGACGCGCACCTTGCCCTGCTCGATCGACGCATTCGCGCTGCCGGTGCGCGCGACCTCGATCGACTTGGGATTGTTGAGGAACTTGTCGGCCAGCTTCTTGATCGGCGGCGGCATCGTCGCGGAGAACAGCAGCGTCTGGCGCTGCGCGGGCAGCCGGGTGCAGATCGTCTCGATATCGGGGATGAAGCCCATATCGAGCATCCGGTCGGCCTCGTCGATCACCAGCAGGTTGCAGCCGGTGAGCAGGATGTTGCCGCGATCGTACAGGTCCATTAGCCGGCCCGGGGTCGCGATCAGCACGTCGACGCCCTTTTCCAGTGCCTTGACCTGATCGCCCATCGACACGCCGCCGATCAGCAACGCCATCGAGAGCTTGTGATACTTGCCGTATTTCTCGAAATTCTCGGCGACCTGCGCGGCGAGTTCGCGCGTCGGCTCGAGGATCAGCGAGCGCGGCATGCGCGCGCGGCTGCGCCCCTCGGCCAGGATGTCGATCATCGGCAGCACGAAGCTGGCGGTCTTGCCCGTTCCCGTCTGCGCGATGCCGATCAGGTCGCGCATCATCAGCACCGGGGGGATGGCCTGCGCCTGAATGGGCGTGGGGGTGGTATAGCCGGAATCGGTTACGGCCTGGATCAACTTGTCGGAAAGGCCGAGATCGGCAAATATCATAGAATATCCGAAAAAAAGGCAGCGGCGCGGCACATTTCGTCGCACCATCCTTGCCTGGCCATTGGCCACACGCGCGCCATGCGCAAACAATGCCCGAAAGTCAACCTTGGTGCGCCGGATCGCCGGGGCGGATTCAGTCTTCCGGGACGAGCTGACGCAGCTTGTTGACCTCGCACTTGCTGCCCGAACGCGCCTGCAGCAGATCGCGGTCGACGCACAACCGCCCGTCGCCGCTGCGCTCCATGTAGAAGCCCTGGTAGAATTCGCGCGCGCTGCACGATCGCTCGAGCTCGGCCTCGATCATCCGCTGGTCGCGCATGAACAGCACCAGCATGTCGTCGTTGATCACGCGGACCCCGGTGACATCGCGCATCGCAAGGCACTTGCCGACCTTGCGCCGCTCGAACTTGGGCAGTTCGGGCTGAGGCGCGCGGCGTGGGGGCGGCGGCGCGGGCAGCAGCGACGATCGCGAAAAGGACTGGCGCGGTACCCGGATGATGATGCGCTGCTCGATCCGCACCTGCGCCACGATTTCGGGCCGCGGGTCGAGCGCCTCGCCGATCTGGACGGGCACCCCTGCCGGAGTCTCTTCCGCAGCGCTGCGGCGCTCGTCTGCCAATGGCAGCGAGCTCAGCAAAAGCACCCCCAGCAAGGTTTCGACATATGCCATGGCCGCGCGCGGCGAACCTCCAGACCCGTTTAGCCCCGAGAACCCGGGTTAGTCCGGGCGTTTGAACAGCGGATTAACGCTCCCGATCCGCCATGGGCAAGCACCGTTTTGTCCGCTGATGTGTCATTTTTGCCACCGGCGCCCTGCTCGCCTCGCGATTGTCGTGGCCGGGTCCGCGGTGTATCAGGCGGGCATGACCGAGACGCTCCCCCGCCCCCAGCTTACCGACCGGCTTTCCGCGCTGCTGGGGCCCAAAGGCATCACCACCGATGCGCAGGACCTGGCCCCCTGGCTGACCGACTGGCGCGGGCGCTATCACGGCGCGGCGATGGCGATGGTCGCTCCCGCCAATGCGCAGGAACTCGCCGAGATCGTCCGCCTGGCGGGCGAGACCGGGACGCCGATCGTTCCCCAGGGCGGCAATAGCGGCATGGTCGGCGGCGCGACGCCCGATTCCGGCGGCGGTGCGCTGCTGCTCAGCACCCGGCGGATGAACGCGATCCGCGCGATCGATCCTGCCGCGCGCACCGTCGTCGCAGAAGCGGGCGTGGTGCTGCAGACGCTGCACGAGGCGGTCGCCGCGCAGGGACTGCGCTTCCCGCTGACCCTGGGCGGCAAGGGCTCGGCGACCGTGGGCGGGCTGGTTTCGACCAATGCCGGGGGCACGCAGGTGCTGCGCCACGGCACGATGCGCGCGCTGGTCGAGGGGGTGGAAGCGGTGCTGCCCGATGGCTCGATCTATCACGGCCTCGCCACGCTCAAGAAGGACAATCGCGGCTACGATATCCGCCACCTGCTTGTCGGCGCGGAAGGGACGCTCGGCATCGTCACCGCCGCGACATTGAAGCTCGTCCCCGCGCTGATCGACCGCGCCGTGGTCTGGGCCGGGGTGCACTCGCCGCTCGCAGCGCGCGAACTGCTGCTGATGCTCGAGGCGCGCGCGGGCCGCGAGATGGAGGGCTTCGAGATCGTCCCCCAGCGCTGCCTCGCCAATGTGCTGCACCACATTCCCGGCACCCGGGCGCCGCTGGCAAGCGCGCATCGCTGGCATGTGCTGATCGAATTTGCGCGCGACAATGCCGCCGCCCCGCCGCCGCAGGAGCTGGCCGAAGCGCTGATGGCCGAAGCCTTCGAGCGCGACCTGGTGCAGGATGCGGCCATCTCGTCGAGCGAATCGCAGGCCGAAGCATTCTGGAAGCTGCGCGATTCGATCTCCGAGGCCGAGCGCGCCGAAGGCCCTGCCATGCAGCACGATATCAGCGTTCCGGTGGCCGACATGGCGCGTTTCATCATCGAAGCCGGGGCCGAGGTCGAAAGGCGCTTTCCCGGCACCGAAGTCGCCGCGTTCGGGCATATGGGCGACGGCAATGTCCATTTTCACGTCGCCGCGCCCAAGGGCTCCGACCGTGCGACCTGGCCCGAACATCCCGGCAAGGAAATCAGTGGCTTCGTCCACGATCTTGTCGTCGCGGCGGGAGGGTCGATCTCGGCAGAGCATGGCATCGGCCAGATGAAGCGCGACGAACTCGGGCGGCTGAGCGACCCGGCCCGGCTGATGGCATTGCGCGCGATCAAGCAGGCGCTCGACCCTAAGGGGATCATGAATCCCGGCAAGCTCGTTCCGCTTTGACCCCGCGACGGCGGCGAGTTCCTCTTGCGCGCCGCCTGCCAGCCACTTAAGGCGCGTAATCCGGTTCTACCGATAAAATCACATTGTCAGCGGAGATTATTTCATGGCCAGTGCGCCGCAAGCCACCAACCTGCCGGTCCTTTTCAACGACCTGGTGCCGCTCAATTCCCAGGACCATGCAAAGTTCCGCTCGCGGACGCTGGAAGGCGCGCATTTCCTGAAGAACCAGCACGCCATTCCGCTGACGGCCGAGGAATTCAGCCAGGCGCAGCGCGCCTATCCGATCATCTTCTCGGCGGGTCCGGACCCGGTTCCGCTGGCGCTGATGGGCATGAACGAGGGCGTCAACGTGTTCCTCGACGATGACGGCAAGTATCGCAAGCCGGCCTATGTCCCCGCCTATGTGCGTCGCTATCCGTTCATGCTCGCGCGCCTGCGTCCGGATTCGCAGGAACTGTCGCTGTGCTTCGATCCGACCTGCGAGGCGCTGGGCGAGTTCGAGGAAGGCGAAGCGCTGTTCGACGGCGACCAGCCGAGCGAAGTGACCAAGAACATCCTGCAGTTCTGCGAGGATTTCGAGCGCGCCGTGCAGGGCACCGCCTTCTTCATGGAAGAGCTCAAGAAGCACGACCTGCTGATGGACGGCGAGCTCAAGATCGAGCACGCTACCCTGGCCCAGCCCTTCATCTATCAAGGCTTCCAGATGGTGAACGAGGAAAAGCTGCGCGAGCTGCGCGGTGACGAACTGCGCAAGCTGAACCAGAACGGCGCCCTGCCGCTGATCTATGCGCACCTCTTCTCGCTGCAGAACATGCGCGAGCTGTTCGCGCAGCAGGCCGCCGATGGCAAGGTTCCGAACCTCCAGGTTCCGGCTGCGGTCAACTGATCGACTGATCCTTCCCGGGCGGGTCGGCTGAAGCCTCAGCGCCCGCCCGGCGAAGCATCCCAGCGCGCGGCATTGGCATAATCCTCGTCGCGCGGTTCGATCCAGACCTTGCCGCTGACGCTCGTCTCGCTCTTCCAGAACAGCGCGCGGCTCTTCAGATAATCCATCAGAAAATCCGCGGCTTCGAATGCGGCGCGGCGATGCGCGCTCGCGGTCGCGACCAGCACGATCGGATCGTGCGGGCCCATGTCGCCGACGCGGTGGATGACCAGCACCGCCTCGAGCGGCCAGCGCTCGGCCACCTGGTCGAGCATTGCCTCGATCCCGCGCTCGGTCATGCCGGGATAATGCTGCAGGCTGAGCGTCGATACGCTGCCGCCTCCGTTCGAGGGGCGCACCTGGCCGGTAAAGGTGACGATCGCCCCGGAATCGTCCAGCGCCGTGCGGAAGGCGGCAATCTCGGCCTCCGGATCGAACGGTGCAGCGGCGATCGTGACGCGCCTGAGCATCTCAGCCCCCGCTCACCGGTGGCAGGAAGGCGAGCTCGTCATCGTCCTCGACCAGCGTCTCGCGATCGACGATCGCGCCATTGAGCGCATAGCGTATCCTAGGGTCGACCAGCGCGCTGCCGAGCAGCCGGTCGCCCGCCTCGAGCACACCGATCAGCGCTGACACGCTGTGCGGTTCGGACAGGCTGATCGATCGCTCCATCCCCCCAGCCAGATCGCCCAGCCGCCCGAAGAACAGCAGTTTCGCCATCGCGCGCTCAGCCGCCGGTGGTCGACATGTGCCGCGCGAGCGCAGGCGCGCTGCCTGGCGTGTCGATGCGGAAATCGTGCCGCTCGGGCTTGGCGCGGATCGCGCGCGTCAGCGCGGCGTCGAGTGCGGCATCGCTGTCCGGCCCGCGCATCGCCGCGCGCAGATCGACCCGGTCGTTCTGGCCGAGGCACATGTAGATCTGACCGGTCGCGGTGACCCGCACCCGGTTGCACCCGGCGCAGAAATTGTTGGTCAGCGGCGTGATCAGCCCCAGCCGGCCGCCGGTTTCGGCAATGTCGAAATAGCGCGCCGGCCCGCCAGTCCTGTGATCGCTCGGCGTCAGCGTCCAGCGCTGTTCGAGCGTCTCGCGCACCTGCGGCAGCGGCAGATAATGGTCGAACCGGTCTTCCTCGACTTCGCCCAGCGGCATCACCTCGATCAGCGTCACGTCATGGCCGCGCCCATGCGCCCAGCCGATCAGCGCGGGAAGCTCCTGCTCGTTGAGCCCCTTGAGCGCGACCGCATTGATCTTGACCTTGAGCCCAGCCCGCTCGGCCGCCTCGATACCGGCCAGCACCTGGTCCAGCGCATCGCGCCGGGTGAGCCGCGCGAACAGGTCGCGGTCGAGCGTGTCGAGCGACACGTTGATCCGGCGCACGCCGGCATCGGCCAGCGCTGCAGCATGCTCTTCCAGCTGGGTGCCGTTGGTGGTCAGCGTCAGTTCGTCGAGGCCGTGGCCGATCTCGCGCCCCAGCCGCTGCACCAGCGTCATCACGTCGCGCCGCACCAACGGCTCGCCCCCGGTCAGCCGGATCTTGCGCACCCCGCGCTCGATGAACGCGAGCGAGAGGCGGTGCAGCTCCTCGAGGCTCAGCACCTCGGCCTTGGGGAGGAACTGCATGCGTTCGGGCATGCAATAGGCGCAGCGCAGATCGCACCGGTCGGTCACCGACAGGCGGACATAGCTGATGCGGCGGGCAAAGCCGTCGATCAGCGGGCGGGTGGCGACCTCGGTCATCTCGATAGCGTTACCGCATGCAGGCGCCCGCGCCCACCATCAATTTTGCCCGTGACGTCCATCAGGACGGTTCGGCTGCGGGCGCCTTGTTCGGCACTGGCACGATCAGCGGCGCATGCCGCCAGCGCACCAGCAGCCTCACCAGGTCGAGCCCCGACAGACCCAGCGTCGCGGTGTTGCGCAGCGGGTGGACGTTGACGCGCGGCTGTGCGGCGAGCACCTCGTCGAGCACCAGCTGGACCTTGCCCGCCTGGTCGTTGAACGCGGCGAGCGGCGTCACCGAGCCCGGCGTGATGCCGAGCAGCTCGACCATCTCGTCGCCCGAGCCGAAGCTGAACCGCCCTGCCCCGACCAGATGCCGCAGCGCCCCCAGATCGACCTGCTTTTCGGCCAGCACCGTCACCAGATAGAACTGGCCGCTGGTGTCCTTGAGAAACAGGTTCTTGGTGTGCGCGCCGGGAATGGCGCGCTCGATCGCGCTGCTTTCGAGCACGGTGAACACCGCCTCATGCTCGACCTGGTCGAAGGCGATGCCTGCGGACTCGAGTTCGGCATGGAGGCGGCTGTCATCGGTCATCAAGCGGTCCTCAGTTTGCCGCCATGGCGAGCTTCTGGAAGAACTGCAGCTGCGGGACGCGCAGGTCCGCGCCGCTCGCCTTGGGCCAGTTGCTCACCACCGCGACGACCAGGTTCTTCTGCGGCACGATCAGGATCGCCTGGCCGAAAATGCCCTGCCCGCCCCAGGCGCCGCCCGGATAGGTCCACCACTGATAGCCATAGCCGAAGCCCGGCAGGCCGATCGGCGCCTGTTCCTTGCCCGCCTCGGCAAACCAGCCCTCGGGCACCTGCCCCTTCCCGCCTTCGAGCGCGAACAGGCCCATGCGCGCATAATCGGCGAGGCGGATCGAAAGGCAGCAACCGCCGACATTCTGCCCGGCCGAATCGACCATCCAGAACAGGTCGCCCTCGAAGCCCGCGGGCTTGACGATCTTTTCCTGCGCGTATTCGGTCAGCGTCTTGCCGGTGGCACGCTGGACGATCACGCCGATCAGGTTGGTTTCACCGGTCTTGTACACCCATTTGGTACCTGGCTCGGCCTCGCGCGGCAGCGTCTTGAGATACGCGGTATTGGGGTCCTCGCCCGGCCCCACCGGCACCGAGAGCATCTTGACCACATCGCTGTTCGGGTCGGTATAGTCCTCGTTCCACTTCACGCCTGAGGTCATGGTGAGGATCTGCTTGACGGTCACGCCGTCATAGCCGCTGCCCTTGAGTTCGGGCACGTACTTGGTCACCGGGTCGTCGATCGAGGCGATGAGGCCGTCCTTCACCGCCGCGCCGACCAGCGTAGAGGTGAACGATTTGGCGACCGAGAAGCTGGTCCAGCGATCCTCGGGCTTCATCCCCAGCCCGTATTTCTCCAGCCGCACCTTGCCGTTCTGGATCACCATCAGGCCGGCGACATTCTGCGCGGCCATGAAGGCGTCGACATCGGCGTCGCTGATGCTGAGCGGCTCGCCCTTGGGAAGCGCGCGCGGGGTGCCATGCTTCGCGGTCGTGCCGGGAAACTGCGCCTCCATGCTGCGGAAATTCGCGGCGCGCTGCGCATCGGACCAGAACAGGATCTGCGCGCCTGCGGTGCGCACCTTTTCGAGCTCGGCCGCGCTCATCTGCGTGATCGGCTTGACCGCCGGGGCGGCCTCGTCCTTCGCAAGAGCGACACCGCCCGCGCCGATGGCCAGCGCACAGGCCGCCGCCAGAGTTTTCCAGACCCGCATACCCTTCTCTCCTCTCATGCCTTTATCCTTGCGTGCGCTGCGAGCGCCCGTTCTCTGGCTTCCTTATGCCCGATCCGTTTCTTCGGATAGCCCTTCACATATTTGCCCGCGGCCTCGGGATCGTGGATCGCCTTGTCGGACAGATCGGCGAGTTCGGGCACCCATTGCCGGATATACGCCGCCGCATCGAACTTCTCCGACTGGGTCAGCGGCGCCATGATGCGGACGAACATGTTCGAATCCACGCCCGTGCCCGATGTCCATTGCCAGTTGGTCGCGTTGGACCCGTAATCGGCATCGACCAGCGTGTCCCAGAACCACCTTTCGCCCTCGCGCCAGTCGATAAGCAGATGCTTGATCAGGAACGAGGCGGTGACCATGCGCACGCGGTTGTGCATCCATCCGGTCGCCCAGAGCTGACGCATCCCGGCATCGACCAGCGGATAGCCGGTGCGCCCCTGCTGCCAGGCCTTGATATCCGCCGCCACGTCCTTGTCATCCGGGTTTCGCCAGGGGAACTTGTCGAAGCCGTCCCGGGCATTGGCCTTGGCATAATCGGGATATTGCAGGATCACGTTCTGCGCATAATCGCGCCAGACGAGTTCCTTGAGGAAGGTTTCGACCGAGCCGCCCGCCTCCATCGTCGCGTGCCAGACGGTCGAGGGTGAGATCTCGCCGAAATGCAGATGCGGCGACAGGCGCGAGGTGCCCTCGACCGAAGGCAGGTTGCGCTGCTCGTCATAGTGCTTGGCGCGGTCCAGAAACTGCTCGAGACGCTCTGCCGCGCCCGCTTCGCCCGGCGTCCATTCCTCGGCAATGCCCTTGGCCCAATTCGGCTTGGTCGGCAGCAGCGCCCAATCGCCGAGCGTGTCGCTCTCGGGCCAGCGTTCGGGCGCGTCGAGCTTTTTCGGGGCGGGGACCGGCGCGGGCGGCGGCATGTGCTGCGCCAGCGCGCGCCAGAAGGGCGTGTAGATCTTGTACGGCTGGCCGCTGCCAGTGGTCACCGATCCGGGCGGCATCAGGTAATTGCCGTGATGGCATTCGAACGCGCAGCCCTCGGGCAGCTTGTCCTTGAGCGCGCGCTCTGCGTTGCGCCACCACGGTTCGTAATGGCGCAGGCAGTGGATCGCCGACGCGTCGGCTTCGCGTGCAAGCTCCGCAATCACATCAGCCGCGACGCCACGCTTGAGGATCAGCCGCGACCCGATCTTCTCGAGATCGGCCGCCAGCGACTCGAGGCTGTGGTGCAGCCACCAGCGCGAGGCCCCGCCCATCTTGCGGTGCTTCGGCGTCTCGTCGTCGAGCACATAGACCGGGATCACGGGTCCGGCCCTGGCGGCGGCGGCGAAAGCGGCCTGGTCGGCGAGGCGCAGGTCGCGGCGCAGCCAGACGATCACGGGGCGGGTCATCGAACATCCTTCACATCGACTGTGACCGTGAACCGGTCGGCAATCGGCGAACTGTCGAAGCGCGCATCGCGCAGCACCACCCTCTTGCCCCCCGATATGTCGGTCAGCCGTGCATATGGCATCCGCGCCCAGAACAAAAAGGCCCGCGCATCAGCATTTTGTGCGGCGGCGCGCGCGACCCACAGGCTGGCCATGTTGGTGGCTGCGCTGCCCGGCTGCAGCGTCAGTGCGGGCGTGCCCAGGGCATCATAGGCCCCGCGCCCGATCATCGCATCGGCGCGCCACAGCATCGCGCGCTGCCAGAACAGCACCGGCACGGCATTAGCGATCACCAGATCGGGGGTGATGCCGCGTTCGGCCTCCAGGCTCTGCGTCACCTGCGCTTCGGCATGACTGGAGAGCGCGTAATTGCCCGCGATATAGAGCAACGCCAGCACCAGCACTGCCTGCGCGGGCCGTTCCCAGCCCGGACGCCCTGCCGCCTCCCATTTGCGCGAAAGCCAGATGCCGAGCGGCAGGATCGTCCACAGCGCCGCGTCGATAATGAACAAGGTATCGCCATAGAACCAGCGCGGCGCGAAGGGTTCGAGCAGCCGGATGCCGTAATTGTTGAGATAATCGAGCGCCGGGTGCGACAATGTGCCGATATAGGCGAGCAGCAGCAGCGCCCCCGGGCGTACTGGCAGACGGTTGCGCGGTCGCTTGCGCCGTCGCACCTGCCAGCGGTCGAACCAGACCATCGCGGCCGTGAGCAGGATCGGCAGCACCAGCAGCGCGATCGGCCCATGCGTCACGCCGCGCCGCAGCGCCAGCGACTGCGTGCCCAGCACGCTCAGCACCGCATCGATATCGGGCAGGTTCGCCCCGATGATCAGCGTCGGCACCGCCAGCCCGGTGAGCCGCTTGAGCCCCGCCTGGCCCAGCGCCCATCCGGCGAGGCTGTGGGTGAAATTGTCCACGTGGCTATTCCTTCATCGCCGGGAAGCGCGCGAAGCGGACATTTTCCATCACCGCATTGTCGCACGACCGGTGGCCCTCGGACGGATCGATGACCGTGATCGTGCCACGCCCCACGGGAAATCCTGTCTCATGCCCGATATCGAAGACGAAGGCGGTGTCCTCATCGACTCCGATTCCGGTCACGCTCTCTGCTTCAACACAGGCCACTGCGCGAATGAGCCGCGTCAGCCGGGCGCGCTGGCTGAAATGCTGGTCGAACACGATGCCGGGAAGGAAGCCGAGGCCGCGCCCCAGCACCAGGGGTACCTTTCCTTGCTCTTCTTCCTTGCCGTCACAGTCCTTGACGTCGCGCGAGACCGGTCCGATCAACGCAATATCCGGGCTCCCGCAGGCAATCATATGCTCGCCCATCACGGCCGCACCCGCGCTGGTGCCCCCGATTACCGCACCCTTATCCAGCCGTTTGCGCATGGCCGCGAGCATCGGTGTATCGCTGCCGTCCGGCTTGACCAAAGCTGCCATGATCCGCAGCTGATCCCCCCCCAACATCCAGATCAGGCCTGCTTTCTCGATCTTGGCAATCTCTTCCGGATCGCTGCCGCCTCCATTCCAGCGCGATTCATCGACGTCCGGCGTATCGGGATCATCGACCAAGGCTATGTGCGCCGTGACGACGCGCGCCGGATCAACGCCATGCGCGGCAAAGGCCTTGGCAGCGCGCGGAACCGATCGACCGATGATGCCCGAAGCAGCAGGGATGATGACCACATCGGGCGCGTCGGCGGGCATCGCCTCGATCATCGCGCGATACACATCAGCATTGTCGTCCGCCAGCGCACCGCCGACCACGACCACCGTCCCGCGCTCGGCCTGAGCCGGGACCGCCACCATCGCCAGAAGAACCGCCCCCCAGAGCCGCATCAGGCGGGCCAGTCTTCCGGACGGCCCAGCAGTGCGCGCAGATCGGAGAGCGCCTGGTCCTCGCCGCTCACCTTGATCGCCGCCATGCCCAGCGCCGCTGCGGGTTTGCAGTTCACCCCGAGATCGTCGAGATAGATGCACGCCGCCGGGGCGATCCCGATCGCTTCGCACATCATCGCATAGATGCGCGGGTCGGGTTTGCGCACGCCCGCCTTGCTGCTCTCGATGACATGGTCGAACCGCGCCATGATCGCCGCGATCTCGGCCGCGCGGGTGTCGTCGAACACCATGGCCGATCCCTTGCCCGCGCGGACATTGTTGGTGATGCAGCCGATCGTCAGCCCTTCTGCCTTGAGCGCATCGAGCGCCGCGACCATGCGGGGGCGAACATCGCCTGCGAGGCAAGAGATGACATCGCTGCCCCGGATCGCCAGACCGAGGGCTGCCGCCTCTTCGGCAAAGGCGGTGTCGAACGCGCTCGCATCGATCTCGGCGCGCTCGAACCGCGCCCAGGCATTGTCGTCGGGATTGGTCGCGTTGATCCGCCGCACGCAATCGCGCGGCAGCCCGCGTTCGGCCTCGAGCCGGTTGAACGCCTCGAAGGGCGACGAGGTGATCACCCCGCCGAAATCGAAAATGACTGCCTCAAAGCTCATGGAACGATGACGAGCCCCGTCTTCGCATCGGCCTTGCCCGCGACCGTCTCGGCATAGGCGGCGAGCGCGGCCTCCGCGCCCTGGCGCTTGTCGATAGACAGCAGCTTCGGGGCCAGATCGGCAAAGCCGAGCCAGACCGCTTCGAGCTTCTGCCGGAACCCGTCCGGGCCCCATTCGGCGATGCGCTTCTCGCTTCGACCCGGCGCAAAGAACATCTGGCGCGGCGGGCCGGCGATCGCGCCGGGGTCATCATTGGCATCCCAGTGCGACTTGCCGACCACGATCGAGGCCTTCAGCGCATCGCCAAAATGGTTGTGCACGGATGCCGCGACCTTCGGGTTGCCCGCCATGTCGACCATCGAGCTCGGCACGGAGGCGTCCATCGCGCCGATATCGTCATAGGCGACGACGCGGTCATACAGGCCCAACGATTCGACATAGGCGGCATGGCCCGCGCTGGTCAGCCCCACCACCTCGGGCCCGCCGCCGCGCTGCCGGAGCGCATGCGCAAGGCCGATCGCGGTCTTGCTCGACGCGCTCGCGATCAGGATTTGCTGCGCAGCATAATCGCCCTCCTCCTCGAGCTGATCGGCGATCAGCCAGCCGGTGAGGAATAACGGGCGAAAGACCGGCCAGTAGTCATGGTCCTGTGCACGGTAATCGCCCAGTGAATCAAAGCGCTGATACTGGTTGTAAATGAGGGGCAAGGTGCTGCGCCGCGGGGTCGTGTCGGTAAAGCCGTTCGCGCTCACCCGGCCCGGATGCAGCACCGCATGGCTCGCCATCGGGTAATAGCCATAATATTGCGAGCCCACCGGCACGTCGGCATGGTTGCTGCGGCTGACCGTGGCAAAACCCCAGACCGGCAGACGGCCCGGTGCGTCGCGCTCGGCGAAGAAATCCCAATAGCCCTGATCGTTGCCGAACAGGCCGAGCGGCTTGCCGAACACCGCATAGGTCACGTTGTTGGCGGTCATCGCATAGAGGTCGATCGCGACCTCGATCGCGCCTTCGGGCAGATCCGCCTGCAGCTCCTCGACGATGCGAGCGTCAGCGATGGTGTCGCGGTCGATATCGATGGCCCAGCGTTGGTCGGTCATGGCGTTATCCCTCCATCCAAGAATTCCATTCCTCGTCACCCCCACCTTCGCGGGGAGGACGATCAGGCATTCAGATAATTCAGCTTCGCCCCGCCGCGCGGCCAGTCCATCTTGACCAGCCTGCCCGTGCCCGAAAGCGTGATGTACGCAGTCTTCAGGTCCGGTCCGCCGAAGCAGATATTGGTCGTGAACGGATCATCGGTCGCGACGAACTCGACCAGCTCGCCGTCGGGCGAGACCACCGAAATGCCGCTCTGCCCAATGGTCGCAACGCACACATTGCCCGCGCCATCGACGGCGAGCGAGTCGAAGAACGTGTATCCCGACGGGCTGTAGAGAAAGGTGCCGCCCGGCCCGAGCAGCCCCTGGCTGAACGCGATCTCGCCGGGTGCGGCAATGTCATAGGCCCACAGCTTGCAGGTATAGGTCTCCGCGACAAAGAGCCGCTTGCCGTCGGGCGAGAGGCCGATGCCGTTGGGATTTTCCATCGGGAAAATGACTTCCTTAAGCAGCGAACCATCGGCGCGGGCATAGAAGACGCCGGTCACGTCGCGCTCGCGCCGCCGGGTCTTGCCATGATCGGTAAACCAGAAGCCGCCCGCGTCATCGAACACGATGTCATTCGGCCCGCGCAGGATGCAGCCGAAATCGCCCGACTTGTAGAGCGTCTCGACCGCGCCGGTCTCGAGATCGACGCGCTCGATCCGCCCGCCCGAATAATCGTCCGGCTCGCCATGCGGGATCAGGAGCCCTGCTCGCTCGACATAATGGAAGCCGCCATTGTTGCAGACATAGAGCTTGCCATCAGGACCGATCGCCGCACCATTGGGGCCACCGCCAAGCTCGGCCACGACATGCTGGGTACCATCGGGGGCGACGCGCGTGACGCAGCCGCGCTCGATCTCGACCAGCACAATGCTGCCATCGGGCATCGCCACCGGTCCTTCGGGAAAGCGCAGCCCTTCGGTTACCAGTTCCATGCAGAATCCCTCTCGCTTACATTCTTGTCAGCGCATCATTGCGGCAGTCGTCTCCCCTGTCCACAGCAGAAAACACACGCTTGAGCCAAAGCCGATTCGGTCCTAGACGCTCGCCTTTAATGACATCGCCGAACACGCCTTCCGCCCGCCGCCCTGCCAGCGATTACCCGCCCGGCAGCATGGCCTTTCCGCACCGGCATCTGCTGGGCATCGCGGGGCTCCAGCCCTGGGAGATCGAGTTCCTGCTCGACGAGGCCGAGCAATGGGTCGATCTCAACCGCCAGGCAAGCAAGCATGACGACCGGCTTGCGGGCCTGACGCTGATCAACGCGTTCTTCGAGAATTCAACGCGCACGCTGCTGTCGTTCGAGATCGCGGGCAAGCGCCTGGGCGCGGACGTGGTCAACATGCATGCGGCGCAATCGAGCGTGAAAAAGGGCGAGACGCTGATCGATACAGCGGTGACGCTGAATTCGATGCGCGCCGATGCCATCGTCATCCGCCATGGCAGCTCGGGCGCGGTGCAACTGATCGCCGACAAGGTGGGCTGCCCGGTGCTCAACGCGGGCGACGGCACGCACGAACACCCGACCCAGGCGCTGCTCGATGCGCTGACCATCCGCCGCCGCAAGGGACAGATCGCGGGACTGCGGGTCGCGATCTGCGGCGACATCCTGCACAGCCGCGTCGCGCGATCGAACATGATCTGCCTGTCGACCCTGGGCGCGGACGTGCGCGTGGCCGGGCCGCCTGCGCTGATGCCGCCTGCGGTCGAATCGATGGGTGCAACGCCCTGCCGCAGCTTTGCCGAGGCGCTCGACGGCGCCGATGTCGTGATGATGCTGCGGCTGCAGAACGAGCGGATGCAGGGCCAGTTCATCCCCTCGCCGCGCGAGTTCCGCCACCTTTACGGGCTGACCGACGCCAAGCTGGCGCTGGCCAGGCCCGATGCGTTGGTGATGCACCCCGGGCCGATGAACCGGGGGATCGAGATCGACAGCCATATCGCGGACAATGTCCAGCGATCGGCGATCACCGATCAGGTCGAGATGGGCGTGGCGATGCGCATGGCTTGCCTCGACGTGCTGACGCGCAGACGGCGCGGTGTGGAGGGCTGGGCATGAGCAAGACCCCGCTGGCTCCACTGAGCATCGTCAACGGCCGCCTGATCCTGCCCGGCGAGGCCGAGCCGGTCGCGGGCGGCATCCGCGTGCTGGGCGACCGCATCGCCGAGATCGGCAGCATCACGCCGGGTGCGGACGACCACGTCCACGACGCGAAGGGCGCGCTGATCGCGCCGGGCCTGGTCGACCTCGGCGTGTTCGCGATCGATCTGCCC
>NZ_QKVT01000001.1:515848-522019 GCF_003426715.1 Blastomonas sp. UPD001 | reverse complement strand
AGGGGTGGCCGTAGGCCGGGGTGGGGTTGAGGCTGCGCTATCCAAACCCCGCCAGAAACGCCGCGACGTTCGCGCCGAGCGCGTCCACCGCGTAGCCGCCTTCCATCACGATCACGGTCGGCAGATCGAGCGCCGCGATCGAGCGCGCGATGGGGGTGTAATCCGCCGTCTGCAGCGCGAATTGCGAGATCGGGTCGCCGGCAAAGGTATCCGCGCCGAACGAGACGCACAGCATGTCCGCGCCGAAAGCGCGGATCGCGGCCAGCCCCGTCTCCAGCGCCGCCCGATAGGCTGCAAGGTCGGTCCCGCGCGGCAGCGGCAGGTTGAGCGTCGCGCCCTCGCCTGCCCCCTCGCCGCGTTCGTCGGCATGGCCCCAGAAGAACGGATAGTCGGTCGCAGGATCGGCATGGATCGAGACGAACAGCACGTCGCCGCGATCGTAGAATATGTCCTGCGTGCCGTTGCCGTGATGATAATCGACATCGAGGATCGCGACGCGCTTCCGGCCCGCCGCGATGGCCGCCTCGGCCGCCACAGCGACATTGTTGATGAAGCAATAGCCGCCGAGATAATCCGCCCCGCAATGATGGCCGGGCGGGCGGCACAGCGCGAAGGCCGCGCGATCGCCGCCCAGCACCGCCTCGGTCGCCGCCAGCGCGGACTGGCGCCTCGACCTCGCCCAGCGCTTCGAGCACATTCTCCATCCGCCCGCGATGCTCGGCATAGGGCACATAGGCCCCGTTATGCAGTTCCATCGCGGGCGCATGGTCGTGCTGGCGCGGATCGAAGAACGTCCTCATTGCGCGAACAGCTTCCTCAGGAACACCGTCTCGACCTCGCGGCGCAGGTCGTTGTTCGCCTTTTTCAGGAAACCATGGCCCTCATCGGCATAGAGCACGTACCAGGTGTCGACCCCGTTCGAGCGGAGCGCGGCGACCACCTGGTCGGACTCCGACTGCGGCACGCGCGGATCGTTCGCGCCCTGCATCACCAGCATCGGCTTGGTGATCTTGCCGACATTCTTGAGCGGGGCGATGCGTTCGAACACCGCGCGCATCTTGGGGTCGCGCTCGTCGCCATATTCGGCGCGGCGGTTGTCGCGGCGATAGGCTTCGGTATTGGCCATGAAGCTGATGAAGTCGCTGATGCCATAGCGCTCGACCCCGCCGACCAGCTTGTCCGAATAGAAGGTCATGCTGGCGAGCGACATGTAACCGCCATAGGACTGGCCGTAGACTGCAATCCGCTTTGCATCCATGCCCGGCTGCTTTCCCGCCCAGTCGATCAGCGCGCCGATATCCTTGACGCTGTCCTCGCGCAGCGGGCCGTTGTCGAGGTTGAGATATCTGGTGCCATAGCCGTCCGAGCCGCGCACATTGGGCAGGATGACCACCGCGCCCAGCACATCGGCAAAATATTGCGCGCCGGGATTCCAGCTCGGGCGCGTCTGCGCCTCGGGCCCGCCATGGATGTCGATGATCACCGGCAGCTTGGCATCGGGCGCGGCATTCTTGGGGCGATAGACAAAGGCGGGGACGGTCAGCCCGTCAAAGCTGGTGAAGCGCACCAGCTGCGGCTCGACCAGCTTCGCGGGATCGAGCTCGCCCGGCTCGGACTGGGTCCAGCGGGTGATCGCCTGGTTGCCGAGATCCACGGTCCAGACATCGCCCGCAGTGGTCGCGTTGGTGAGCCCCACCGCCAGCTTGCCGCCATCGGGCGAGAAGGACAGGGCTGTCACCACCCCGCGCGGCAACGCAGGCGATAGGCCCGCGCCGCCCGCCAGCGGCATCACGATGACGCGCGAATAGCCGTCCTCGTTGAGCGTATAGGCAATCGTGCGGCCATCGGGCGACAGGTCATAGGCCTCGACATCCCAGCCCGGCTCGCGCGACAGCGCGGTCATCTTGCCCGTGGCCGTGTCGATCCGCACCAGCCGCCGCGTGTCGGTGCCCGCATTGGAGATCGCGACGATCGCCTTGCCGCCCTCGATGAAGCGCGGATCCTCGAAACGCGCCTTCGCCTTGACCGACCAGTCGAGCAGGGTGACCTTGCCGCTCATCAGATCGAGCAGCATCAGATGGTTCTCGCGGTTGGAAATGCCCTTGGCGAGCAGCACCGTCGCCTTGTCCGCGCTGATGTCCTGCGGGCCGACCGCGCCGGTGCCTTGCCAGACCAGGCGACGGCTCTTCGGATCCGCAGGGTCGGCGGCCATGATCGCATAATCGGCCGATCCCTTGGTGGCGCGCGACCAGACGAGCAGGCTGCCATCCTTGGCGAAGACCGGTGCCTGGTTGCGCGTCACCGGCTCGGTCAGCGGCTGGGCGATGCCATCGAGATCGCGGACGAACAGCTGGAACCATTCGTCGCCGCCGGTATCGCGGGTGAGCACGAAGCGTTTCTGGCCGGGCACGGTCTTCGCGCCGCCGACGGGCTCGCCATAATAGGTCAGCTGCCGCCGCGCCGCGCCCGGGGCGGGCACATGGTGCACCTGGAAGGTCGACCCGAAGCGCGTGGTGATCAGCATCGATCCATCGGGCAGCCAGTCCTGGAAGCGCGCCTCGCGATAATTCTGGTAGCGCTGCACCGCGTCACGCACGTCCTGCGGAATCTCGGGCACATTTTCGAGCCGCGCTGTGCCGACCTGGCGCGTCTGGACGGGCGCCTGCTGCGCGGCGGCGGGAACGGCGATGAGCGCGGCGACGGCCAGCAGCGACGAACGGAAAAGCATGCGATTCTCCCTTGGAATGGACCCAAATCTCGTTTCAGATGCAAACACTTAAGGTCAGAAAATGCCCATGGCCAGCCCTGCCCCGAACATCGCGCCCAATTCGCTGCAGGGTGCCACCGCAGCGGTGTCCAGATGCTTGGGCGCGGCAATGGCTTCGAGCGTTTGCGCGTGCGTGCAGACGATCAGGCTGTCGGCGATGCGCTTCAATCGCCAACCTGTCGCGATCCGCTCGATCTGCCGCACGGCCCCCGCCCCGTCCGATCCCGCCGCGACCATCGCCGCATAAGGCCGCCCCTCGATCCGCTCCAGCAGCGGGTAATAGCAGCGATCGAAGAACTCCTTCATCGCGCCGGACATGCTGGCGAGATTCTCCGGGCAGACGAACAGATAGCCCGATGCCGCGAGCATGTCTTCGGGCCCGGCCTGTTCTGCCGCGACCAGCCGCACCGCGCATTCGTCGCGCGCCGCTGCTGCCGCCGCTTCCGCCATCGCCTGCGAAGCGCCGGTGCGGCTGTGCCAGACGATCAGCAGGGTCGGCCGTACGGTCATCCCACCTTGATAGTGCCCAGCCCCCGGCAATCCAGCCCTTTCGATGCAGCACACCCTCGCCAAGCCGAATCGCGCCCGCTAGAGAGAGGCCATGGCCACGCTCCACCCCGATCCCGTTCTCGGCATCACCCGATCGCTCACCGGACAGCCCTGGCACTGGCGCGGCGCGGAAGGCGACCGGCGCGAGGCGGACCTGCAGCCCGACGACCTGGTGTCGTTGCTGCTGCTCAGTCGCGGCGTGCCGCGCGACGATCTCGATCGCCACCGCGCGCCCACGATCCGCGGCTTCATGCCCGATCCGTCGATCTTCCGCGACATGGACAATGCCGCCGACCGGCTCGCGCAAGCCGTGATCGCGCGCGAGAAGGTGACCATCTATGGCGATTACGACGTCGACGGTGCGACCAGCGCGGCGCTGCTGATCCGGCTGCTGCGCGATCTGGGCTTGGACGCCGGGGCCTATATCCCCGACCGACTGATGGAAGGCTATGGCCCGTCGGGCGCGGCACTCACCAAACTCGCTCAGGACGGGTCGACCTTGATCGTCACCGTCGATTGTGGCGCGATGGCCCATGAGGCGCTGCAGATGGCGCACGAAGCCGGGGTCGATGTCGTCGTGGTCGACCATCACAAATGCGCCGCCGAGCTGCCGCACGCCTTTGCGCTGGTCAATCCCAACCGGCTCGACGAGGAGGACGAGGCGGCATCGCACGGCCATCTCGCCGCTGTCGGCGTCGCCTTTCTGCTCGCAGCAGCGGTGGTGCGCACGCTGCGCGCGCAAGGCTATTTCGCGCGCCGCCCAGAACCCTCGCTGATGGAATTGCTCGATCTGGTGGCCCTGGGCACCGTTGCCGATGTCGCGCAGTTGAAGGGCCTCAATCGCGCGTTCGTCGCGCAGGGGCTGAAGATCATGGGCCGCAGGCGCAATATCGGCATGGCCGCGTTGATCGAGGCCAGCCGGCTCACCCGCTCGCCGGTCTGCTCGGACCTCGGCTTTGCGCTGGGTCCGCGCATCAATGCCGGGGGCCGCGTCGGGTCGGCGGACCTAGGCGTGCGGCTGCTGACCACGGTGGACGAGAGCGAGGCGCGCGCGATCGCCGCCGAGCTTTCGCGCCTCAACGACGAACGCCGCGCGATCGAGGCAATGGTGCAGGAGGAAGCGGAAGCCCTGCTCGCCGCGCAGCACAACCGCGCGGTCGCGGTGCTCGCGGGCCGCGCCTGGCATCCCGGTGTCATCGGAATCGTCGCGGGGCGGATCAAGGAAAAGACGGGCCGCCCCTCGCTGGTCATCGCGCTCGACGAGGCAGGCATTGGCAAGGGATCGGGCCGCTCGATACCCGGCGTCGATCTGGCCGCGATGATCGCCGCGCCCAGCCCGCCGCTGCTCATGCGTCCGGACCGCTCATCGGCCAGACCGGGCGGATTTCGAGCGCGCCCCTGGGGATCGGGATGCGCTTGGCCCATTGCAGCGCCTCGTCCAGATTGGCGACATCGATGATGTAGAAGCCGCCCAGCTCCTCATGGCTTTCGGAAAAGGCGCCATCGTGGATCTGGTGCTCGCCCCTGTTCCAGCGGATCGTCGTCGCGGTCGAGGCCGGCTTGAGCCGCTCGCCCGAATAGCTGATCCCGGCCGCGACCAGCGCCTCGCCCAGCGCCATGTGCGCGGCGAGCGTCTCGGCGAGCAGTTTCTCGCCCTCGGGGCCCGCATAGACGCTCTCGTCCTCGTGGATCATCAGCATGTACTGCATCATCGTGTCTCCTCGTCCGAACGGCGAAATGCGCGTTCTGCCCCATGACGAACGACAGTTGCCGGATTCGACGGCCGCCGATTTTTTTTCAGCATGGCGAGGCGGGAATGATCGCAGGCTTCAAGCCGATGCCATGATCGCCGCCCACTCCGCCTCGTCGACCACGCGCACGCCCAGTTCCGCCGCCTTCTTGAGCTTCGACCCAGCGCCCGGCCCGGCGACGACCAGATCGGTCTTGGCCGAAACCGAGCCCGCCGCCTTGGCCCCCAGCCTTTCGGCCTGCGCCTTGGCCTCGTCGCGGCTCATCGTCTCGAGCTTGCCGGTGAAGACGATGGTCTTGCCGCTCCATTCGGTCTCGCGCGCGGTCGAGACGAAGGCGGCGGGACGGACCTCGGCGACAAGATCGTCGAACAGCTGCGCATTGTGCGGCTCGTGGAAGAAATCGCCGAGTGCTTCGGCGACCGCAGGGCCGATACCATCGATCGCGGTGACTTCCGCCGTCGCCTCCAGGCTGCCCTCGGCGAGCCGGCGTCCGATCTCGCCCACCGCCTCGGCGCTGCCGAAGCATTTGACCAGATCCTTCGCCGTCACCGATCCGACATGGCGGATGCCGAGCGCGAACAGGAAACGCCCCGGGTCCGCGCCGCGCCGCGCCTCGATGCTGGCGAGCAGATTGTCGACCGACTTTTCCTGCCAGCCCTCGCGCGCCAGGATCGCGCTGCGGTGCTGTTTCAGGCGGAAGATATCGCCCGGCAGCTTGATGAAGCCCGCGTCGAGGAACTCGGCGATCGTCTTCTCGCCCAGCCCATCGATGTCGAGCGCGGCGCGGCTGACGAAATGCTTCAACCGCTCGCGCTGCTGCGCCGGGCAGATCAGGCCACCGGTGCAGCGGACATCGACCTCGCCCTCTTCCGCCACCGCCTCGCTGCCGCATTCGGGGCAGTGATCGGGGAAGACATAGGGGTCGCGGACCTCGTCGCGGGTCAGGTTCTCGACCACCTGCGGGATGACATCGCCCGCGCGCTGCACCTTTACCCGGTCGCCGGGGCGCACGCCCAGCCGCGCGATCTCGTCGCGGTTGTGCAGCGTGACGTTCGACACGACGACGCCGCCGACGGTGACGGGGGTAAGCCGGCCCACCGGGGT
>NZ_QKVT01000001.1:500361-515748 GCF_003426715.1 Blastomonas sp. UPD001 | reverse complement strand
TCGGCCAGGCGCTGCTCGGCGCCCCGCGCGACCGGCGTTTCTGGCTCGCCGGCCGGGTGAAGATCGACAGCTGGAACGGCAATCACGCCGCCGAAATGCATGTCGACGACCTCGCCCCAGTCGATTTCTGAAAATGCCAAAAAAACCGGAAACGGGCGCTTGACTGCACGAAGGCAACTGCTTAGAGGGGCGCTTCCCGCACAGATGGCCCCTTCGTCTAGCGGTTAGGACGCGGCCCTTTCACGGCTGAAACACGGGTTCGATTCCCGTAGGGGTCACCACGGATGCTTTTTCATAGCAGCCCGAACGGTGCCAAGAATGGCTGTATTCTGCGGTTTCCTGACATAGAGATACCAGTTCGCCTGGCGGGGTCAGGCATACGGCGACCGCATTCCGCTGCGGCCTGGCGTGGCCGTCATGAAGCTGTTGCAGGACGGCGCAGGCTCCGCGCTTGCCCGGACGCGAGTTGACGAAGCGGGCCCCGAACCGACAATGCAAGCACGAAGTCGCGCTTCGTCCGGTGGCTGAAAAAGGCTCGAAAGCATGCCTGCGCCCCTGTTCGCATTGTTATCGGCAGCGCCGGGCTAGTCTGGCGCGCCACCTACGGCCTGGTACAGGCCGACCAGCGTGGTGAGCTCATCGACCTTGGTCTGTATCAACGAAAGATCGACGCTCAAGAGCGCGCGCTGGGCATCGACCTGCTCGATATAGGCGGTGTATCCCGCCCGGTATCGGTTGGACGCGTGGCGCAAGGCGTCCGCGACGGCGAACCGCTGGGCCTGGAGCGCTCGTTCCTGTTCGGTCAGGTTAGCGAGCACGGCCATGCGGTCCTCTACCTCGCGGAACGCATTGAGCGCTGCCGAGCGATAGGCCCAGGCGGCCTGATCGCGCTGCGCGGTCGCGCCTTCGAGCTGTGCGGTGAGGCGACCGCCCTGGAAGATCGGCGCGAGGATGCTGCCGCCGAGCGACCACAGGCTGACCGGATCGGCGAGCAGGTCCGACAGGGCGAGCCCGGCGCTCGCACCCAGGTTGATCGACGGCATGAACTGCGCGCGCGCCACGCGCATCTGCGCATCGGCAGCGGCGATGGCCCCAGCCCCTCTCAGCTACGGCTAATCAGCAAGGTGATAAGCCTTCGCATCTCTCCCCCATGGGGGAGAGAGCAGGGTGAATCACTCCGGCGCTTGCGTCTCTGCCAGCGATTGCCCGCTCTTCGTCGGGATCGACCAGATCACGACGTTCGCGATCATCACCACCGCCAGCACCAGCATCAGCGCAGGCTGCTTGCGCTGGCCGCGGCGGAAGAGCGCGATCGCCCCGAACACGAGCGCGATCGAGGTCAGCATGGCGATCGAGAGGACGAAGCTGGTCATGCCGCTGCTGTGTCAGCCCAGCCCCGGCACCGTCAAGGCGGCATCGCGCAGGCCGCGCCAGACGCGGGCGGCCTGGACGGTTTCGGGCACGTCGTGTACGCGGACGATCTGCGCGCCGCTGCCGATCGCGCTCATCGCCAGCGCGACCGATCCGCCGAGCCGCGCATCGACCGGGGCTTCGTTCGACAATGCACCGATCATCCGCTTGCGGCTCGCACCGAACAGAATCGGCTGGCCGAGCGCGTGGAACAAAGGCAGCGCGTTGATCAGCGCGAGATTGTCGGAGAGCGACTTGCCGAAGCCGATGCCCGGATCGACGATCACCTTCTCGCGCGCCACGCCCGCCGCGACCACGGCGGCGACGCGCGTATCAAGCCAGTCGAACACATCCGTCACGACATGGCCATAGCCGCCGCCCGCATGCGGGTTCGCGCCCTGCGACGGCGCGTGCATCAGCACTACTGGGCACTTGGAACGCACCACGACATCGAGCGCGCGATCGTCATAGAGCAAGGCCGAGACATCGTTGACGATATGCGCGCCGGCCTCCAGCGCCGCCTCCATCACCGCCGCCTTGCGCGTATCGACAGAGAGGATCGCGCCGCTCTGCGCCAGCGCCCTGATCGCGGGCACGACGCGGGCGATCTCGTCGCCTTCCCACACCGCCGGCGCTTCGGGCCGGGTGGATTCGCCGCCGATATCGATCAGCGAGGCACCCGCAGTCAGCATCGCGAAACCCGCATCCGCCGCCTGTCCGGGATCGTCGGTGAAGCGCCCGCCATCGGAAAAGCTATCGGGCGTGACGTTCAATATGCCCATGACCTGCGGCTGGTCGAAGCGCAGCACGCGCTCCCCCAGGGACAGCGGGGCATGCATCCGCGACAGGTTGGCGAACTGGGCCTGCGCGCGCTCGGCCTGATCGGTGGGCAGCGTATTCAGCGCCTCGGCAAAGCGATCGACCGGCACGATC
The DNA here is from genome assembly GCF_003426715.1 of Blastomonas sp. UPD001. Classification (NCBI taxonomy): domain Bacteria; kingdom Pseudomonadati; phylum Pseudomonadota; class Alphaproteobacteria; order Sphingomonadales; family Blastomonadaceae; genus Blastomonas; species Blastomonas sp. UPD001. The sequence goes on along the minus strand of NZ_QKVT01000001.1, from coordinate 513,405 downwards.
TGCCGCGCGACCAGCCTGCCGCCCTCAAAGCTTTCCAGCGCCAGCAGATGGCACCAGACCAGGCTGTACCCCAGCCGGATCGTCGCGCCGTCAAAGGTCTGCGGACTTTCCGCCAGCCCGACGGGCCGCACATAGACGCGCGCGGCGCTCATCACGGTTCGGTGGCGAGCAGATAGGTCTGGCGCAGGCTGTCGAGCGGTTTCAGGCCGTCATCGCTCTCAATATGCCACCAGGTCCAGCCGTTGCACGACGGCGCATTCTGCAGCAGCGCGCCGAGCTTGTGGATCGATCCGCTCTGATCGCCGGAGAGAAGCGAACCATCGGCGCGGATCGTGGCGAAATGCTTGCGCGCCTTGTCGCACACCCTGGTGCCGACGGGCACATAGCCGGTCTCAACCAGGGTGCCAAAGGCGACGCGCGGCTGGCTCTTGGGCGACTGCATGGTCTTCAAGCCCGATTCATCGAGCGGCAGTGCAGCGGCGATGCGCTCTTCGGCGACCTCGCAATAGATGGGATCGCGCTCGCAGCCGATCCAGTCGCGGCCCAGCCGCTTGGCGACCGCGCCGGTGGTGCCGGTGCCGAAGAACGGATCGAGCACGACATCGCCCGGATTGGTGCAGGCAAGAAGGATACGATAGAGCAGCGCCTCGGGCTTCTGCGTCGGGTGCGCCTTGGTGCCGCCGCGCTTCAAGCGCTCCTGGCCGCCGCAGATCGGCAGCACCCAGTCGGAGCGCATCTGCAGCTCGTCGTTGAGCGTCTTCATCGCGCGATAGTTGAACGTGTATTTCGACTTCTCGTCGCGCGACGCCCAGATCAGCGTCTCGTGCGCATTGGTGAAGCGCGTGCCGCGGAAATTGGGCATCGGGTTGGCCTTGCGCCAGACGATGTCGTTGAGGATCCAGAAGCCCAGATCCTGCAGCGTCGCGCCGCAGCGGAAGATGTTGTGATAGCTGCCGATCACCCAGAGCGAGCCGTCGGGCTTGAGGATGCGGCGCGCCTCGGTCATCCATTCGCGGGTGAAGCGGTCATAGGCGGCGAAGGTGTCGAACTTGTCCCAGTCATTGTCGACCGCATCGACGCGGCCGCCTTCGGGGCGGTAGAGATCGCCGCCGAGCTGCAGGTTGTAAGGCGGATCGGCGAAGATCATGTCGACCGACGCGGTCGGCAGGCGGCGCATCTCCTCGATGCAGTCGCCTTTCAGGATCTGGTTGAGCGGCAGCGGCGGACGCGGCGACACGCGCAGGCGCGGCGGCGCCTTGGCCTTGCGCGCCACAGGTGCCATCATTTCGCCGATCTGAACCATATTCTACCCCCCGCAATCCCTCGGAACAGGGCCCTGCATGAGTCCTTGGCGACCATCGGTCAAGGCCAAAACCCTAGGGAATCCGGGTGTTCAAATGGTTAACGAGGGGTTTGCCATGCGGAACAATATGAGTCCAAATCCACATATTGAGTCCCGTTAACGAACCGGGACTCAACCACTGGTGGTGTTGCCGCGAAGACTCGCCGCCGAAAATTTTACGATCAGAGCAGGCATGCCTGTGCCACCGGAGCGAAGCTGCGGCGGTGGAGCGGCGTCGGGCCGTGCCGACGCAATGCTGCCAGGTGCTCGGCGGTTCCATAACCCATGTTGCGATCCCAGCCATAATGCGGGTGTTGGGCAGCTGCAGCGCGCATCATCCGGTCGCGCTCCTGTTTGGCCAGGATCGATGCGGCGGAGATGCACGGGTGCAGAGCATCGCCTTTCACGATGGCCTGCGCGCGGTAGCGCCACCTGGGCAGCCGGTTGCCGTCGACCAGCACGTCCTGCGGCTCGCGCCCCAGCGCCTCGACCGCTCGCGTCATAGCGAGCATCGTCGCCTGCAGGATGTTGATCGCATCGATTTCCTCGACGCTCGCCATGCCGATGCCGAACGTGCAATGCTCGCGGATCAGCGCTTCGAGTTTCTCTCGCCGCGCGAAGCTCAATGTCTTGCTGTCGGCGAGGCCCTTGATCCCGTCGGGGCACAGGATCACCGCCGCGGCGACGACCGGCCCGGCAAGCGGCCCCCTGCCCGCCTCGTCGACACCCGCAACAATCGTCAGATTATCAAATGTTGGGGAACCGGCTATCGTCATGACGCGTCTGTGCCGCATGGCCCTTGCGACCGCAAGACCCGGCCAACATTGAGAAACTCTACCCGAATCGTTTGCAATCTCCCCCCGGATAGCGATGATCGATGCCATGATGAACGGAGTGACCCAGATGCACCGACTGACCCTTTGCGCGGCGCTGCCGCTCGCCCTGATCGCCTGCAACAGCAGCGACAAGGCGGTGGCCAGCGGAGACGAGACCGAGGCCGTGGCGACGATCTCGCCGATCGATACGGTTCCCTTCGAGACTGCGGTGGTCGGCCAGTTCGACGAACCCTGGGCGATGACCTTCCTGCCCGATGGCCGCGCGCTGGTGACCGAGAAGAAGGGCAAGCTGAAGCTCGTGACCTTTGCCGCCGACGGCAAGATCAGCAGCGTCGATGTCAGCGGCACGCCGACGGTCGCCTATGGCGGCCAGGGGGGCCTCGGCGATGTCGTGCTCTCGCCTGATTTCGTCAATGACGGCTATGTGTATCTGAGCTTCGCCGAGGCGGGCGATGGCGATACCAGCGGTGCCGCCGTTGCGCGCGCCAAGCTGGTGATGGCGAATGATGGAGCGGCCTCGCTCAAGGACATGCAGGTCCTGTGGCGGCAGGAGCCCAAGGTTTCGGGCAAGGGCCATTATGGCCATCGCATCGCCTTCGGCCCCGATGGCATGATGTACATCTCTTCCGGGGAACGGCAGAAATTCGATCCAGCGCAGGATCTTGACCAGAATCTCGGCAAGGTCATCCGGCTGACGCCGACCGGCGGCATTCCCTCGGACAATCCGATGTACGATCAGGGTCGCGTCAAGGCGCAGGCCTGGTCCTGGGGTCATCGCAATCCGCTCGGCCTCGCCTTCGACGGCGCGGGCAATCTGTGGGAGCTCGAAATGGGTCCCAAGGGCGGCGACGAGCTCAACCTCGTCAAGCGTGGTGCCAATTACGGCTATCCCAAGGTGTCCAATGGCGACCATTATGACGGCAAGGACATTCCCGATCATGCCCCCGGTGACGGCTTCGAGCCGCCCAAGGTGTTCTGGACCCCCGCCATCTCGCCGGGCAGCCTGATGATCTATTCGGGCGATCTGTTCCCCGCGTGGAAGGGCAGCGCGTTTATCGGTGCGCTGGGCGCGCAGGCGCTGGTTCGCGTGAAGCTCGACGGGGACAAGGCCGAAAAGGCGGACAACTGGACAATGGAAGGCCGCATCCGTGAGGTCGAACAGGGTCCCGATGGCGCGATCTGGCTGCTCGAGGACGGCGCGCGCGGATCGAAGGGCCGGCTGCTCAAGCTCACCCCGCCGGAATGATGGCCTGCGCGGGGCGCGCAAAAGAAATTTCAATTCGCAACCTATCGCGGTACACCTTGGGGCAGACAGCTAACCGGGAGACGATGAATGGCGACTTTGGCAGACGCACCGCTCAGGGCGGACCAGCTTGAAGAGATCCTCGAACGGCAGAAAAAGGCTTTTCTTGCCGAACTTCCCGTGCCGATGGCAGCGCGCAAGGATCGCATCCGGCGGATGATGAAGCTGGTGCACGATAATGGCGACGCGCTGGTCGCCGCGATGAGCGAGGATTTCGGCCATCGCAGCGCCGACCAGTCGAAGATGACCGACATCGTCGCGGTGCTCAATTGCGCCCGGCATGCGCTTAAACACATGGACGACTGGGCCAAGCCCGAAAAGCGCCCGGTCCAGTTCCCGCTCGGCCTGCTCGGGGCGCGCGCGCGCGTCGAATATCAACCGCTCGGAGTCGTGGGTGTGATTGCGCCTTGGAATTTCCCGATCCAGCTGTGCCTTACCCCCGCGATCGGCGCGCTGGCGGCGGGCAACCGGGTGATGATCAAGAACAGCGAATATACCGAGACCACGTCGAACCTGCTCGCCGAGCTCGGCCCGCGCTATTTCGATGCCAGCGAGGTCGCCTTCTTCACCGGCGGCCCCGAGGTCGGCCAGGCCTTTTCCGAGCTGGCGTTCAACCATCTGATCTTCACCGGCGCGACCAGCGTCGGCCATCATATCATGCGCGCCGCCGCCAAGAACCTGGTTCCCATCACGCTCGAACTGGGCGGCAAGTCGCCTGCGATCATCGGTCGCGGCGCGGACAAGGCCAAGGCGGCGCAGCGGATCACCATGGGCAAGATGATGAATGCCGGGCAGATCTGCATCGCGCCCGACTATCTCTATGTGCCGCGCGAGGACGAGCGCGAGATCATCGAGAACATCCAGCAGTCCGCCGCGACGCTCTACCCCACGCTGCTGACCAACGATGACTATACCGCCGTGGTCAACGAACGGCACCACCAGCGCCTGACCGGTTATCTCGACGACGCGCGCGAAAAGGGTGCGGAGGTGATCGAGGTCAACCCGGCGAACGAGGACTTCAAGTCCGCCAACAGCCGCAAGATGCCGCTGCATATCCTGCGCAACGTCACCGACGACATGAAGGTGATGCAGGATGAGATCTTCGGCCCGATCCTGCCGGTGAAGACCTATTCGACGGTCGACGAGGCGATCGATTTCGTCAACGGCCGCGATCGTCCGCTCGCGCTCTATTATTTCGGCGAGAACCAGGACGAGGCGAAGAAGGTCACCGATCGCACCGTGTCGGGCGGCGTGACGCTCAACGACACGATCTTCCATGTCGCGATGGAGGACCTTCCGTTCGGCGGGGTCGGCCCCTCGGGCATGGGCAGCTATCACGGGATCGACGGCTTCCGCACGTTCAGCCACGCCAAGGCGATCTACAGCCAGCCGCGCATCGATGTCGCCAAGCTGGGCGGTTTTCTGCCGCCTTATGGCGATGCGACGAAGAAGGCGATCGCGCGCGACTTCAAGCTTTGAAAGGCAATTTGAGCGGCGGCTTTTGCGCCTTGCCTGTCGCGGGCAAGGCGCTATAGGCTGCCGCTCCACACGCGGGCGTGGTGAAATGGTAGACGCGCCGGACTCAAAATCCGGTTCCGCAAGGAGTGTCGGTTCGAGTCCGACCGCCCGCACCAGCTTCCAGACATCGATGCAGACTCGCAGCTTTTGCCGCCCCCACCGGTAAAGCCCTTGCACTTGGCCGGAGAGCGATTAGGGCCGCAGCCAGTCTTTGATGATCTGGACGGCAACATGACTCACCCGGTTTCCCCGCTCGCGCTCCCCTTTCCCGATCTTCCGGCGATTGCCGGCGTGACGCCGCGTGTCGCCCGCGCGCGCTACAAGGAATGGGACCGCTGTGATCTCAGCTATGTCGAACTGGTACCGGGAACCAGCGTGGCGGGTGTCACAACCACCAGCAAATGCCCCTCGCCCGAGGTCGAATGGTGCCGCGCAGCCCTGCCCCAGGGCCAGGCGCGGGCGCTGATCGTCAGCGCGGGCAATTCCAACGCGTTCACCGGCGGCAAGGGGCGCGCGGCGGTGCAGCTGCTCGTCGAGACCGCCTCGGCGCGACTTGGCTGCGCGGCGGAGGAGATTTTCGTCTCGGCCACCGGCGTGATCGGTGTACCGCTTCCGCAGGACAAGGCGCGCGCGGGGCTCGAGGCGGCCTTCACCGCCGAGCCCTGCGACTGGCGCGCACTCACCGATGCGATCGGCACGACCGATACCTTCCCCAAGGCCGCGACCACGAGCGCGATGATCGGCGGAACGAAGGTGCAGCTTGTCGGCGTCATCAAGGGTTCGGGCATGATCGCGCCCGACATGGCGACGATGCTGGGCTATGTGTTCACCGATGCCAATATCGCGCCCGCGCTGCTCCAGCAGATGCTGAGCGCCGCGAACGCCCGGACCTTCAGCTGCATCACCGTCGACAGCGACACCTCGACCAGCGACACCGTGCTCGCGTTCGCCACCGGCCAGGCGGATCATCCGCGCCTCGAAAGCATGGACAGCACCGGCGCCGACGCGTTTGCCGCCGCGCTGGCCGATCTGTGCCGCCAGCTGGCGCATCTGGTGGTGCGCGATGGCGAAGGCGCGAGCAAGTTCATCGAGATTCGCGTGACCGGCGCGGTGTCGGACGAGAGCGCACACCGCATCGCGCTGTCGATCGCCAATTCGCCGCTGGTCAAGACCGCGATCGCGGGCGAGGACGCCAATTGGGGCCGCGTCGTCATGGCGGTCGGCAAGGCGGGCGAACCCGCCGAGCGCGACCTGCTGTCGATCCGCTTCGGCGGGGTCGTGGTCGCCGCCCAGGGCATGGTCGTGCAGGGCTATGACGAAGCGCCGGTCGCTGCGCATCTCAAGGGCAGCGACATCCTGGTCGAGGCCGATATCGGGCTGGGCCAGGGCCGTGCCACGGTGTGGACCTGCGACCTGACGCACGGTTATATCTCGATCAACGCCGATTACCGCAGCTGAGCCATGCTGACCATCTGGGGCCGTCTCAACTCGCACAACGTCAAGAAGGTCGTGTGGGCGGCCGAGGAGATCGGTCTCGATTATGTGCGCCACGATGTCGGCGGCAAGTTCGGCATGGATGCGGCCTATCTCGCGCTCAACCCCAATGCGCTCGTCCCGACGATCGAGGACAAGGGCCTTGTCCTGTGGGAATCGAATGCGATCCTGCGTTACATGGCCGAGGCCTATGCACCGCAGCTCTGGCCTGCCGACCCGCGCACCCGCGCGGCGGCGGACAAATGGATGGACTGGCAGTTCGCTTATGCCGATGCCCAGCGCGAGGTCTTCCTTATGTTGGTGCGCAAGCCGCCCGAAGCGCGCGATCCTGCCGTGATCGCACGCGGGATCGAGGAGACCGGCAGGATGATGACCCTTCTGGAAGCGTGCCTGGCACGCCAGCCCTGGCTCACGGGCAACGATTTCGGCATCGCCGACATTCCCATGGGCACTTATGCGCACACCTGGTTCGCGCTCGACCTGGCGCGCGGCGACTACCCGAATATCCGTGGCTGGTACCAGCGGCTGATCGCCCGCCCCGGCTATGCCAAGAACGTGATGATCCCGCTGACATGACCCATGCTCTCCACGCCCCCGTTTCTACCCTGATCCGCACCGTCGCGCGCGAGGTGGTGCTCCACCACTACCAGGATCTGGCGCAGCATCAGATCGTCGAGAAGACGCCAGGCGAGCTGGTGACGATCGCTGACAAGGAGAGCGAGCGCCGGCTCAGCGCCGGCCTGGCCGCGATCCTGCCGCAAGCCAGCATCGTCGGCGAGGAAGCGGTGGCGGCGGACCCGGCACTGATCGAGCGCGTCAACGACAGCACCGCCTGGATCATCGACCCGATCGACGGTACGCACAATTTCGCGCACGGCCATCCGCCGTTCGGGATCATCATCGCGCTGGTCGAAGGCGGCGAGACGGTGGCGGGATGGCTGTACGACCCGCTGGCCGATCGCATGTGTCACGCGGTCCTGGGGGGCGGTGCGTTCATCAATGACGAGGTCGTGCAAGCGCGCGAGAGCGGAGAAACACTCCCGGTCGCGGCGATCTCGACCGTGTACATCCCCGAGCCGCGCCGCGCGGCCCTGGCCGCGGCGATTGATGGCAGGTTCACGATGGTCGACATTCCGCGCTGCGCGGCGGAGCAATATCCGCGACTGGTGCTGGGGCAGAACGACGTGACGCTGTTCGAGCGCACTTTGCCCTGGGACCATGCCGCAGGCGTGCTGTTCACGCTCGAAGCCGGCGGCATGGCCGCGCGGCTCGACGGATCGCCTTATCGCCCCGGCGACCAGCGCAGGGGCATGCTCGCCGCCGCCAGCCCCGCGATGTGGGACAGGGCAGCGGCGATCATCGCTTGAGCCATCAAGCCGGAAGCGCGCCTTCGAGCCAGCTCTTGAGCGCGCTCTTGGGGGCAGCGCCGACCTTGGTCTCGACGATCTGCCCTTTGTCGAACAGGATCATTGTCGGGATGCCGCGCACGCCGTACTTGGCGGGAGCATCGGGATTGTCGTCGATATTGATCTTGGCGATGGTGACCTTGTCGGCGAGCTCGTCGCTGATCTCCTCGAGAGCCGGGCCGATCATCTTGCACGGGCCGCACCATTCGGCCCAGAAATCGACCAGAACGGGCTTGTCGGACTTCAGCACATCGGATTCGAAGCTCGCATCGCTGACTGCAGTGGTGGCCATGGGGGTAAACTCCTTGTTCGTGACTTGGTTAGGGATGTAAGCGCTGGGGCAGCGCGGCTCAAGCCAGCTTGGCCCAACTAAACATATCGTACGATTCAATCCAGCTTCGTGGCGGCCAGCAGTTCGTCGGGCAGCAGGAAGAGTTGCGGACTGGACGTGTAGAGCAGGCCCGCCTGAACGGCCCGGCCCGGAAAGATCAGGCGCAGCGCCGCGACATAGGCCGCCATCTGCCGGACATGCGCGACCGGCAATTGCTCGAGCGAGGCGGGAGGGCGGCGGCCGGTCTTGAAGTCGACCACCAGCACGCGGTCTTCCTCGACCAGCAACCGGTCGACCGTGCCCGAGACGACGTTCGGCCCCACCACCGCCGCGATCGGCGCTTCGGCGAGTGCGTCCTCGCGGAACACATCGGCGAACTCGGGATGATCGATCACCGCGCAGACCGGATCGATGATCGCGTCGGCCTCGACCGGATCGGCGATGCCATGCTGCCGCACCAGCCAGCGCCGCGCCGAGCGGGATCGGCGGGCGCTGTTCGGGCGCGGCAGGCATGAGCGCCCAGTCGGGCAGGCTCTCGGCTGATGCTGCTTCCACTGCCTCAGGCTCGTCTGCGCGCGGAATCGGCACGGCATCGCTGCCGAAGCGGCGACAGGCCCCCTCGCCCATATCGATCCAGTCGCAGCCGAGCGTCATGAAGCTGCGCTCGATCGCGGCGTACCAGCTTTCCTTGGGCGGCTCCTTGGCCTTCTTGCCCAGCGTGCCGCCAACATAGAGCCGTTCGGCCGCGCGCGTCATCGCGACATAGAGCAGCCGCCAGTGCTCCTGCATATCGGCCTCGCGCGCGATGTCGTGCGCCTCGGCCAGCGGCCCGATCCGCTGCGCCTTGGGCAGCGAATAGACTGGCAGTGTCACCTGCGCGTCGCGACCGACGATCTCGACCGGCCAGTCGAAGCTCGAATCGACCTTGCGCGTCGGATCGACACAGGCATCGGCGAGGATCACGATCGGCGCCTGCAGGCCCTTCGATCCGTGCACGGTCATCACGCGGACCATCTCGGATTGCCCGGCGAGCTCGCGCTTGATCTCCTCGTCGCCGGCATCGAACCAGTGCAGGAAGGCCTGCAACCCGCCGTCATGGCTGACCGCGAATTTCTGTGCCAGGCCAAGCAGTTCGGCGATCGGATCGAGCGCCTCTTCGCCGAGCCGCGACACCAGCTTGGCGCGGCCCTGGATCGGCCCGGTCAGCACCTGTTCGAGGAAATCGTACGGGGTCCCGAAATCGGCCATGCCGAGCAGCGCGTAGAGCGGTTCGAGCTTCGCACGCAGCGCCGGATCATGTTCCGCCAGATCGCGCAGATGCGGCCAGAGCGCGCGCTTCTCGGGCCGGTAACCGTGCGCCAGCAGTTCGTCCTGCGTCCAGCCCCCCAGCGGCGACACCAGCAAAGCAGCGCAGGTCAGGTCATCGAGCGGCTGCAGCGCAAAGCGGATCGCGGCGATCAGGTCCTGCACCGCGAGCGGCTGGCCGAGCCGCAGCCGGTCGATGCCTGCTACCGGCACGCCCGACGCGTACAGTCGCGCGACGATCAATGAAGCAAGATCGCCGCGGCGGCGCAGCAGCACCATGATGTCGCCCGCGCCCGCCCAGCCCGGCTTGCCGTCGGATCGCCGCTCGAGCCAAAGCCGCGTCGACGATTCCGGGTCCAACCAGCCCGCGATGCGTTCGGCGAGCCCCTGCGCGAACTTGCGATCGGCCCCCGAAAGCCATTCCTCGGCATCCTCGCCCTCGCCGCCCTCGTCCTGCTCTTCCAGCCCCTCGCCGATCGGACGCCACAGTTCGACCATGCCGGGGCCCTGACGCCCTTCGTGCAGCGGCAAAACGTCGTCCATGATGCCGAGCGCGGCGGGCCCCAGATCGTCCAGCACTGCGTCGACCATGTCGAGCACCGGCTGGGTCGAACGGAAGCTGCGATCGAGGCTGAGGTCAAGAAACGGCTGGCCCGCAGTTTCCGCCTGCGCCCCGATGCGCAGCCGCGCGGCAGCATAATATTGGGGACTGGTGCCCTGGAAACCGAAAATCGCCTGCTTGAAATCGCCGACGGTGAACAGGGTGCGGAACCGGTCTGGCTTGCTGCCCTGTCCGCTGAAATAGTCGTCGATCAGCCCCTTCACGATCGCCCATTGGCTGGGATTGGTATCCTGCGCCTCGTCGACCAGCACATGGTCAAAGCGCTGGTCGAGCTTGAACGCGATCCATTGCGCCATCGTCCGGCCCGAGAGCAGATCGGCCGCCGCACGGATCAGGTCGTCGAAATCGAGCAAGCCTGCCTGCCGCTTGGCCTCGGCAAAGCGCCAGGCGAAATCGCGCCCGACCTCGAGCGCGCGGGCGAACTCGCCCGAAAAGGCGACAATCGCGGCATGGTCCTTCAGCGCCCTGCAGTCGCTGTACAAGCTTTCGGCCTTGTCGAAATAATCCGGATCGACCTTGGCCGAAAAGCTCTCCCATTTGCGCGGATCGCCATCCGCCTTGGCGACGGCGAGCCAGATCAGGTCGAGATGTTCGAGCCGCCCGGCTTCGTCCATATCGAGCCAGGCCTGAATCTTCGCAGCGTTTTCGAGCCCGGTCTTGGTGCCCCAGCGGATATTGCTGTCCTGCACCGCTTCCAGATTGGCGATATCGAACAGCGCGTCGCTGCACAGCCGGGCAAGGTCGCTGCCGTCCTCGTCGGTCTTCAACCCGAGCGCGGCGTTGATATAGGGGCGGATGTCGCCGACCAGCGCATCCATCGCGTCGGGCTTGGCGGCGCAGCGCATCAGGAAGGCTTCGGTCGCCTCCGCGCCGAGCTTCAGGCTCAGCGCCTCGAGATTTGCGGACAGCCGCGTGTCGCCGCGCTGCGCGGCATCGACCAGCATCTCGCCCAGCGTATCGCGCGCGAGTTGGATCCGGTCGCGGTCCTCGATCGGACGAAAACCCGGGGCGAGCCCCGCCTCTTCGGGAAAGCTGGCGAGCAGCGACTGGCAGAAGCTGTGGATGGTCTGGATGCGAAGCCCGCCCTGCGGCGCATCGAGCACGCGCGCGAACAGGCGGCGCGCGCGGGTGAGCGTGTCCTTATCGACCGCTGCGCCGATGCTCAGCAGGTCCGCCGCCAGTGCCGTGTCGCTCATCCGCACCCAGGCGGCGAGCTGGGCATTAATGCGGTTCGCCATCTCGCTCGCGCCCGCCTTGGTGAAGGTGAGGCACAGGATCGCATCGGGGTTCACCCCGGGCTCGAGCAGCAGGCGGAAGACGCGCGCGGTGAGCACCTGGGTCTTGCCGGTGCCGGCAGATGCGCTCAGCCACACCTGATCGGCGGGCGAGACCGCGAGCGCCTGATCGCCCTGCAGCGGCGGAAGACCGGATTTGCCGCCGCTCATTGCCCGCTCCCCTGGCGGCCATACCATTCGGCGAGCCGCATCAGCTGGTCATATTCGGTATAGATCGCCTGATCGGGCACCAGCTTGGCGTTGAACGGCGCGTCGCCCAGAATCCAGGTGTCCAGCGCCTCGCGCAGGAAATGCTCGGCGGTCGGCAGCATATTCTCGGCAGTCAGTTCGCTGTTCTTGCGCCCCACCGGAGTCTCGCGATAGCCGAAATCGCCGGTCTTGCTGCGCGTGAGCGACCAGTATTCGAACGCTGTCGCCTCGCCCGCGATCTCGGGCTGATCAGCCTTGGCGACGAAGCCACCGCGCTCGGCCATCATGCCGAGCAGCCCGAGCTGCAGTGCATAGCCCGCCTCGACCTGCCGCGCGCTCGGCGGCTTGCCGGTCTTGTAATCGACGATCGCTAGCGTGCCATCGGGCAGGCGGTCGATGCGGTCGGCCTTGCCGCGAATCTCGACGCCCTCGATCATGAACGTGCCGCTGCGTTCGGCATCGATCATCCTCCGCCCCTCGGCGACCAGAGCGAGTGTTTCCCCGGCGATCCAGTCGAGCGCGGCGACCAGGCGCGGCCGCCACAGGGCCTTGATCAGCGGATGGACGTTGGCCTCGTCGAGATAGCGGCAGGCGCGCGGCACCAGGCTGGCGGCATCGAGCCCGTCCTCGCGATGCCAGTATTCGAGGATTTCGTGCACCAAAGTCCCGCGCCAGGCCGCGCTCGGCTCGGCATCGACCGCGTCGAGCGAGGGCAGCGCGAGGATGCGCTTGGCATAAAAGGCATATGGATCGGCGCGCAACCGGTCGAGTTCGGTCACCGACAGCCGCTTGACCCGTTGCTCGGCGCTGGGTCGCGGTGCGGGCTTTTCGATCCGCTCCATGGGCAGGCGGCGGTCGAGCCTGCGCGCCAGCGCCAGCGTTTCGTGATCCTCCATCTGCCGGTCGGGCGCGACCGCCTGCAGGCGCAGCAGAAAGCGCGAGGCGACGGTCGGCGCGCTGCCATCGCGCCGCGCGCGCGTCAGCACCACCTCGGCCGAGGCAAAGGCACCGGCCAGGTCCTGTGCCGCCAGCCCGACGCGCATTTCAAGCGGCGGCAGGCCGAGCGCGTTGCGCACCATCGGCGCGAGCCACGGGTCGGGCGACGGAATCTGCGGCCAGACGCCCTCGTTCAGCCCGGCGCAGATCACCAGGTCAGCGCTCTGCAGGCGCGCCTCGAGCAGGCCGTAGATCGCGACGCGCGGGTGCTTGCCATAAGGCGGACGCACCGCCTTTTCGCGCATCAGCCTCGCGAGGATGTTGACCGCCTGCGCCGGCGTCACCAGCGGATCGTGCGCGCCGGTGCGCGCGAGCAATTGCTGCACCAGATCCGAGGCGCAACGTCCCGCCAGCCCGGTCCAGACCGCCTGGTTGCTGAGAGCATCGGCGGCAGCGGCCATTGCCTG
>NZ_QKVT01000001.1:486899-500261 GCF_003426715.1 Blastomonas sp. UPD001 | reverse complement strand
CCAGCGGGTCGAGCAGCGCGCCGAGGCTCTCGTCGAGATCGATATCGCCGATCAGCACCATGCGCGGCAGCAGCAGGCCATTGGCGGCATGGCGCACCAGCGCCTCGGTGATCGCGCGTCCCGCGCGATGGTTGGGGATCAGCAGCGTCGCGCGCGCTAACCCCATCGGATCGCCGCCGAAGCGCTGGAGCAACCCATCTGCGAGAACATCCGCAAACCCGCGCTGCGCCCCGATGGCATAGACAGCAGGCTGGCGCGGCTCAGGCATCCAGCAGCGCCTCTGCGGTGGGCTGGATCGCGGCGGGCGTGCCGACATCGAACCAGAGGCCAAGATGCGACATCCCGTAGACACGGCCTTCGGTCATCGCGCGGTTCCACAGCACATTGGTCGAGAATGCGCCCTGCGGCGGATCGGCGAGCAGGCGGCGCGAGAGCAGCTGGATGCCGGTATAGATATAGGGCGCGACATGGCCCGGCTTGCGGCGGCGGATGCGGCCCATCTGGTCGAGATGGAAATCGCCGACGCCCTTGTAATTGTTGGCACGGCTGTGCGGCACCAGCAGCAGCAGCGCATCCATCCGCTCGTCGTCCCAGGCGGCGCGCAGCTCGTCGAAGCACGACCGCGCGCTTTCCAGCCAGACGTTGTCGCTGTTGAGGCAGAAGAACGGGTCTTCCTCGATCATCGGCAACGCCTTGACCAGCCCGCCCCCGGTTTCAAGCAGCAGGTCACGCTCGTCCGAGATCAGCAGCTCGAACGGCCATTCGCGCGCCTTCAGATGCGCTTCGAGCGCGTCGGCGAGATAATGGACGTTGACGATCACCCGCTGCATCCCCGCCTGGCCCAGATGATCGAGCACATGGTCGATCAGCGGCTTTCCCGCGACGCGCACCAGCGGCTTGGGGGTGGTGATGGTCAGCGGGCGCATGCGCTTGCCCAGCCCTGCGGCCATGACCATCGCGGTGCGGGCGAAGGCGGGGGTGTCGCTCACAGGTCGAACCTTCCGCCGAGAACCCCCGCCGGGTCGCGCAGATCGGCAGGGATATTGGCCTCGAACCACGCTGCGACGGGCCCGAGCGCGGGGTGCTTCAAGTCGCGCTCCATCGCCCTCCACACGCGCGGGATCATCGTGGGATAGCGCGGCTTGCCGTCGCGCTTCCACAGCCGCACGAAAATGCCGATGATCTTGGCATTCCGCTGCGCGCCCAGCACATGATAGGCGGTGTCGAAATCATAAGCGGGCGTCGCCAGGTCGCGATAATGCGCCAGCATTTCGGCCTCGACCTCTTCGGACACGTCGCGCCGCGCATCCTGCAGCAGCGAGACAAGATCATAGGCCGGATCGCCAACCAGCGCGTCCTGAAAATCGATCAGCCCCTGCGATCCATCGGGCGGCAGCATGATGTTTTCCGAATGATAGTCGCGCAGCACGGTGACCTTGGGCGCTGCCAGGTCCATTCCATCGAGCACAGCATCCCAGGCGTTCGCATAGCCTTCGGCATCGACATCGAGACCACGCGCGGGGCAATACCATTCGGTGAACAAGGCCGCCTCGCGCTGATAGACCGCGCGGTCATAAGGCGGCACGTCGGCGGGCGGGCGGAGGTGAAGCTCGACCTGAGTCTCGATCGCCTTGCGATAGATCGCGCGCTCGGTCTCGGCATCGCCCGCGTCCACGGTCTCGCGCATCCGTGCGTCGCCGAAATCCTCGAGCAGCACCAGCCCGTGCCCTGCATCGACACCGAAAATCTCGGGCGCGCGCAGGCCCTGCGCGGTCAGATAGCGCGCCACATGGATGAACGGCTGCGGGTCCTCCTCGGGCGGCGGCGCGTCCATCAGGATCGCGCGGCGCTCGGGCTCGACCACACGGAAATAGTGCCGGAACGACGCGTCTCCCGGAATCGGCAGGATTTCGGCCTCCGCCCAACCCTGCGCATCGACAAAGTTCCGGATCAGCTGTTCACGCTCGCTCAAGACCATCTACCTGCAATCTGCTGCCAGCGCGCCCGCCAGTTGTGGCCGGGCTGCGCGTCGATCCGGCGCTCGCTAGCATCGCTTCCGGTGATCCGCAATTGCAGCGTATCGTGCCCCGCCAACCCGCCGACCCGCTCGGGCCATTCAGCGATCAGCAACGCAGGATCGCCCGCATCGAGCCCGAGTTCCTCGAGCTCCATCGCGCCGTCGAGCCGGTAGAAATCGGCGTGGATGACCGGGATGCGAACCTCGGGCGGGTCGTAGGGCAGGATCAGCGCGAAGGTCGGGCTGGGTACCTCGCCCGCAAAGCCCAAAGCGGTGAGGATCGCGCGCGCGAGGGTGGACTTGCCCGCGCCCAGATCGCCCGACAGGGCGATGATGTCGCCGGGGCGCGCAGCATCGGCGAGCTGCTGCCCCAGAAACTGCATCGCATCGATCGAACCGACGGTCAGCATCACGGCATCAATATGGTGACGATGGTGCCCGCGCCGGGCTCGCTGACCAGTTCCATCCGCCCGCCATGCGCCTCGATCAGGTTCTTCGCCAGTGGCAGGCCCAGGCCCGACCGTTTGGTCACCGGCTTGCCGCCCGCCTCGTCCGCCTGGAGCACGCCATCGAGCGCACGCGCCTGCGCGCGCGCATCGAGGCCGGGGCCGTTGTCCGAGACGACGATGCGCAGCTTGTTGCGGAACCGGTCGCCGAGCAGCAGCACGCGGCCGCCCTCCTGGGTGTAGCGCAGCGCATTGTCGACCACCGCGGTGATCGCCTGGGCAAAGCGCTGGCGATCGACCTCGGCCATGCCCGGCCCGCCATTCACGTCGACCTCGAGCGCGATGTTGCGCCCGCCCGCGAGCCCGGCCACGCCCTTGGCGACATCGACCAGCAGCGCACCGATATCGGTCGGCTCGCGCTTGAGCGGCAACGTGCCGGCCTGGCTCTGGCTCAGATCGAGCACCATGTTGATCTGCGCCGACAGCCGCTCGACCGAATCGATGATCGCCTTGGCATATTCCTGACCCTGTTCGGACAGCGGCCCCGCCACCCCGCTCGCGAGCAGCTCGGCAAAGCCGCCGATCGAGGTCAGCGGCGTGCGGAATTCATAGCTCATGTTGGCGAGGAACTTGGTCTTGATGGCATCGGCTTCGACCAGCGCCTCGTTGCGCTCGCGCAAGGCGTCTTCCATGCGCTTGGCGTCGGACACGTCGATCATCGTGAAAAGCGCGCTCGAATCGGGCAGCGGAATGCCGACGAAATCGAACACCCGGCCATCCTTCATCACCAGCTGCCCGGCACGCTGCGTCCGATCGAGCGTGGCCGAGCGGATCACCTCGCGCAGCGCGGAGATCTGCGCGGGGCGCTTGAGCTGCGGCGCGATGGCCTTGAGCAGTTCGTCGGCGCGCGGATGCTTGGCAAGCTCGGCCTCGTCGACCTCCCACACCGCGCCGAACCGCGTGTTCCACAGGTGCAGGCGGCCGTCCGAGGTGAACACCGCGAGTGCCTCGTAGAGATTGTTGAAGGTCGCGGTGCGCACGCGCAGCAGCGTATCGCGTGCGCTCGCCAACTGGACCTGCTCGGTGCGGTCCTCGAAGATCAGCAGCAGGCCGTTGTCAGGCGTCGGCTGGGCAATCGCGCGCAGATGCGTGCCATCGGCGATCAGCCAGCTATCCTCGACCGGCGCCGCCGACTGGAACCATTCGCGCTTCTCGTCGCGCCAGGCGGGGAAATCGCGCACCTGCGGAACGCGGCCCGCCTCGCGCATCCGGTCGATCAACCGCTCGAATTCGAGCCCGTCCTGCAGCCATTGCGGCTTGAGCTGGAACATGCGCACGAACGGCTGGTTGACGAAGATCAGCCGGCGCTGCGCATCGAACTGCGCCACGCCCGCCGACAGATTGTCGAGCATATCGCGCTGCGCATCGCGGAAGCGCTCGGTCGCCTGGCGCGCCAGGATCAGGTCGTGCACATCGATGGCATAGCCTGCGATGCCGCGCCCGCGGATCGGAAGGTCGACCACCTCCATCGCGCGCCTTGTGCCCGCGATCGTCGTGGTCACCGTGCGGCGGGAGGGCGTGTTGCTCTCGAACGCACGCGCCGCCACCGCGAGCGGGGTGAGCCCATCGACCGTCTCGACCAGTTCCTGTCCGGCTTCGACCACATCGGCGGCGCTGGTGCCGCCCACCGCCTCGACATAGGCGCTGTTGACGAGCAGCAGCGACAGGTCCTCGCGGCGGAACCACATCGGAATCGGCGCGGCCTCGATCAGCCCCGACAGCGCGTCGAATGCGCGCTTCGCCTCGGCCTCGGCCTCGACCAGCGCCGCCATGCGCGTCTCGCTCTCGGTCGCGTCGTAGAACCACAGCAGCACCGCGCCGGGTGCGATCGTCTGCGGATCGGCGAGCCGGCCCTCGATGCGCAATCTGCGGTTCGATCCGGCGGCGGCCACGGCCATCGCAAACGGCGCGCCGCTCTTCTGTGCGGTGGTGATCTTCTGCCCCAGCTGGTCGAGCGTCTCGCGCGGAAGGCCGCGCGCCTCCTGGCTGAGTTCGGCGAGATAGGGCGGCAGCTTTTCCAGCCCCAGCCAGCGCGCCACGCGCTCGGGACCTTCGATCCGTGAATCCGATCGCACGATCAGCGGGATCGCAGGGCCGGAATCGATGAGCCGGGTCAGCCGCCGCAACTGCCGCCGTGCGGTGCCCGCGGCGCGGCGCATCTGCAGTCCGGTGATCAGCGCCCAGATCGCGGCGCCCGTCCACAGCGCCAGCACGAGCGCGATGACGAACAGGCCGCCATTGCTCACCAGCATAAGCGACTCATCGGTTCAGGGGGTGAAACAGGCGTCCGCGTCATCGTGATGGGCCGTAGCGCAGATTGGGGTTGGTGCAAAACCGGCAAGCTGGCGATGTTGTGCATATTTCACATCCCGGATCACAACTCGTCATCCTGAACTCGTTTCAGGAACCATCAGGCCCCGGCAGCCGAAGCGTATTGGGCAGAAATGGGCCTTGAAACAAGTTCAGGGCGACGTTTGTGGGTCAGGGTCGGGCGTTCACTGCTCCCAATACCATTTTCGCAGCTTTGCCGTGCCGGTCAGCGTCTCGTTCATCGTCGGCACCTCGTACAGCCGCCCGTTGAGCATCACATGCGTGATACGGTCGGACTGGCGGATATCCGCCACCGGATCGCCATCGATGACCACCATGTCCGCGAGCTTGCCCGGCTCGATCGAGCCAATATCCCTGTCGAAACCGAGCGAGCGTGCGCCGCTGATCGTCGCGGTGCGCAGCGCCTCGATCGGCGTCATGCCGCCCTTGACGAAGCTCCACAGCTCCCAGTGCGAGGCGAGCCCCTCCTCCTGGCCGTGCGCGCCGATGCCCACCGGCACGCCGCGCCGGGCGAGCTCGGCCGCTTCGCGCGCCGAGGCCGTGTCGGCATAATCCTCTTCTGGCCCGATCTCGCGGCGGACGCTGGTCGCCTCCAGCTTGCGGCGCGGGACATGGCGGCTCAGGATCGGGTGCTGCCAGATATCGGTGTGCGAGCGCCAATAGGGGTCCGCGCCCATGCCGCCAAAGGTCACCACCAGCGTCGGCGTGTATCCGACCTTGCTCTGCGCGAAGAAGCTGCGCACGTCCTCGTAAAGCCGTTCCTGCGGGATATTGTGCTCGAGCGTGGTGTTGCCATCGGCGATGATCGTGATGTCCTGGCTGAACAGCGATCCGCCCTCGGCAACGCTCGCCAGACCATCGGCCTGCGCGGCAGCAACCACCTGCTGGCGCTGTTCGCGGCGCGGCTGGTTGTAGTTCTTGACGCTCTGCGCCCCCTGGAGCTTGAGCCGGCTGGTGTGCGCGCGCGCATCGGCAAGGCTGTCGATCTCGGCAAAGATGCCCGCAGCCTTGGCGCCATAGACCACCTCGCCGGTCGAAAAGATGCGCGGGGCGAGATATTTGCCGACGCGCTGATAGCTCGCCGCCGGGAAGATTTCCGACGCCGAGTTGCTCGGATCGTGGATCGTCGTCACCCCCATCGCCAGATGCGCCACCGCGCTCCAGTTCTGCTGCGGTACCAGATCGTCCGACCCTTGAGGCCCGTGCGCATGCGCATCGACCAGCCCGGGGATGATCGTCTTGCCCGCGACATCGACCGTCTGCGCGCCCGCAGGCACCGCGACATTCGCGCCGACCGCGACGATGCGATTGTCGCGCACCACCACCGTGCCGCGCTCGATGATACCGCCCTGTTCGTCCGCCATCGTGACGATGCGCGCATTGGTGAACGCGACCGTACCGCTAGGCTTGTCCGCAGGCGCGCTGACATTGATCGCCACGCCGGTTTTTGGCGGCGCGAACTTGGCGTCGGCCTTACTCACCGGGCCGCTCGCGATCGCCCTGCTCGCGTCAGCCGAATAGACCACCGGCCCCAGCGACCAGTTGAGCTGGCGACCGCCATGCGACCATTGCAGGAAGGTCGCGCCGCCCTCGCTCACCTGCACCGCAGGCAGCGCGCCGCCGCCCTTGCCCGCGCCCAGATCCACCGCGCCCGCCATGAACGGCATGACGAACGCGGCATAATTCTGGCGGAAGGCCAGCATCTTGCCATCGGGTGCGACCGCATAGCCGCTGACCAGCTCGCCGCTGGCATGCGTGCGCTCGGCCTCACCGTTGAGATCGGTGCTGACCAGAGCCAGCTTGCCGCCAGCAAACTTGCTGAAATAGACGCGGTCGCCGGTCGCACCGAAATGCGGTTCGCTGCCCTCCTGGGTGATGCGGCGCGTCTGGCCGCTGGCGATATCGAGCAGATAGATGCCCGGCTGCACGCCCCAGGCATCCGAGGTGAGGCCTCCGCCGCTGCCCGCCTCATAGACGACCGAACGGCCATCGGGCGAGAATTGCGGGCGGCGATAATGGCCGGGGGTCCTGCTGATCGTGCGCGCCTCGCCGCCGGCAGCGCCCACCACGCGCAGTTCGCCCAGCCGCGCATCATCCCAGCTGACATAGACGATCTGGCTTCCGTCGCGCGAGAAACTCGGGAACAGCTCGAAATCGCTGCCGCCATTGGTAACGAGCGGCTGCGCGGTGCCGCCGGATGCCGGCTGCTGGTGCAGCTTGCCCAAAGCCTCGAACACCATGCGGCTGCCATCGGGCGAGACGCTGGCAAAGCGTGGCATGTTGACCGTCACCAGATCGGGCGCGACGGGTTTTTGCGGGCGGATCGGGTCGACGATCGTGCGCGTGTCGTTGACGCTGAACGGGATCACGCTCGCCTGGCCGCTGGCGACGTCGATCGATCGGATCTTGCCGCCCGCCCAGAACACCAGCCGCTTGCTGTCGGGCATCCAGCCCATGTTCGGATAGACGCCGTGCACCGCCCAGGTTTCCTGGACGTCGCGGTCCATGTCGTCATAGATCTTGCGCTCCTCGCCGCTCTGCATGTCGCGGACATAGAGCTTGGTCTTCGCGCGTTCGCGGCGGACAAAGGCGAGATAGCGGCCATCGGGCGACGGCTGGGGTCGCGCCGCGCCTCCCGGACCGCCGGTGACGCGCTCGACCTTGCCGCTTGCCATGTCATAGCGGTCGATCACGAAGACCTGCGCGTTGCTGTTCTGCGCATATTCGAAGATCGGGCCGGGGGTGGCATCCTTGCTGTAATAGATGCCCGCGCCATCGGCTGCGAACACCGGTTCGCCCAGCTCCTTCTGATGCGACTCGTTCGGGCGCTTGACCAGCGGCACGCCGTTGCCGCCGCTGACATGGTAGAGCCACAGCTCGCCCGTGCCGAGCGATCGCCCGGTCGTGAAATGCTTGCGCGCGACGATATACTGGCCGTCGGGGCTCCAGCTCGGATTGTTGAGCAGGCGGAAGCTCTCCTTGGTCAGCTGACGCTTGTCGGAGCCATCGGCGTTCATGATCCAGATATTGTCCCCGCCGCCGCGATCCGAGGTGAAGGCGATGCGGCTGCCATCGGGCGAGAAGCGCGGGTGCTGTTCATAAGCCAGCCCTTCGGCAATCCGCGTCGCCGCGCCGCCGGTGATCGGCATGGTGTAGATGTCGCCGAGCAGGTCGAAGACGATGCGACTGCCATCGGGGCTGACATCGAGGTTCATCCAGGTGCCCTCGTCCACCTTGATCGGGATCGCGCGGGTCTTCATCGGCGGCGCGTTGACATCCCAGGCGGCGGGCTTGTCCGACGGGGCCTTTTGCGCCAGCGCAGGCATGGCGATGGCGAGCGCCGCAAGGGCGACGGAAAAACGCAGTGCTTTCATGGTGATGTTCCCCGGATTCTTATTCGTATACGGGGAGGCTAGCCGCGCTGCCGCCAAGCGCAACCGGAAAACGATGAGTGGCGGCGGACGAGCAGAAGGCCCGTCCGCTCAGTCCTTAGCGAAACGTCAGCCGTCGGCCTTGGCGGGCTTTTTTGCGGCAGGCTTTTTCGCCAGCAACCGTTGCGGTGCCATTGCAGCGCGAGGTGGTCGACTGGGACGAATATATCGGCCGATTCACCGCAGACGAGGACGTCCAGCTGGTGGCGCGGGTGTCCGGCCCGATCTCGCGAGTCGCCTTCCGCGATGGCGGCGATGTCGGCAAGGGGCAGCTGCTGTTCGTCATCGACCAGCGTCCCTTCCGCGCCGCGCTGGCCGAAGCCGAAGCCAGCGTGGCCAGCGCGCGCGCCGCGCTGACCAATGCCCAGGCCCAGGCAACGCGTGGCCGCGAGCTGGTCAGCTTCGATGCCATCAGCAAGGAGGAAGCCGACACGCTGGCTGCCAATCTGCGGACCGCGCGCGCCTCGCTGGCGGCGGCGCAGGCGCGGCGTCAGGCAGCGCAGCTCGACCTTTCCTTTACCGAAATCCGTGCGCCGATCGCGGGTCGTGCGTCGAACCGGATGGTCGATGTCGGCGATTTCGTCACCGCCGGCCAGACCGAGCTGACGCGCATCGTCCGCATGAATCCCATCCGCTTCAGCTTCGATGGCGCTGAATCCTTCTATCTCAAATATATCCGCCAGGATGCCGGCGGCGAGCGGCGCAGTTCGCGCTATGCCCCCAATCCGGTCGAGATCCAGCTGGCCGACGAACCCACCTTCCGCTGGCGCGGCCGCATGGCGTTTCTCAACAACGGCATCAGTCCCGATACCGGCACGATCACCGCCTATGCGATGGTCGACAATCCCGAGGGCTTCCTGGTCCCCGGCATGTTCGGGCGCGCGCGGCTGCTGGGATCGGGCACCTACAAGGCGTTGCTGGTGCCCGACGAGGCGATCATCACCGATCAGACGCGCAAGCTCGTCTTCGTGCTGGGCAAGGGCAACAAGGTGGCGCCGCGCCCGGTCCAGACCGGTCCGATGGTGGAAGGGCTGCGCGTGATCCGCGAGGGGCTTGCGCCGACCGAGCGGATCGTGATCGACGGGCTCACGCGGATGCAGCCCGGCATGGTGGTGACCCCGCGCAAGGGCCAGATCAAGGCCCGCGCCAAGGACGATGCGCCGATCGCGCGGCCGATCTCTGCCCCGGCCCCCGCCCAGGCGACGGCGAGCTAAGCCGATGCGCATTGCCCATTTCTGCATCGACCGCCCGATCTTCGCGGCGGTGCTGTCGATCCTGATCGTCATCTTCGGCGTGGTCGCCTATCCCACGCTGCCGGTTTCGCAATATCCGGAGATCGCACCGCCGACCGTTGTGGTCAGCGCGAGCTTCCCGGGCGCGAGCGCCGAGACGATCTCCGATGTGGTCGCGGCGCCGCTCGAGGAATCGATCAACGGTGTCGAGGACATGCTGTACATGTCGTCGTCCTCGACCGGCGACGGCAATCTCGCGATCACCGTCACCTTCGCCCAGGGCACGAATGTCGATCAGGCGCAGGTGCTGGTGCAGAACCGGGTGAGCAGCGCCGAACCGCGCCTGCCGCAGGAGGTGCGCCAGATCGGCGTGACGGTGCGCAAGAACTCGCCCGACCTGCTGATGGTGGCCAATTTCTACTCGCCCGATGGCTCGCTGACCCAGCCCTATATCAGCAACTATGCGACGCTGCAGATCATCGACCGGATTTCGCGCATCGAGGGGGTAGGCTCGGCAAGGCTGTTCGGCGGTCGCGATTACAACATGCGCGTCTGGATCGACCCCGAGCTGGCGGCGAGCCGCAACCTCACCGTCGACGAGATCGTCGGCAAGATTCGCGCGCAGAACGCGCAGGTTTCGGCAGGCTCGATCGGCCAGCCACCATTCAACAGCGGCGGCACGGCATTCCAGCTGGGCGTGCAGACCCAGGGACGCCTGAGCACGCCCGAAGAGTTCGGCCAGATCGTGATCAAGCGCGATGGCCTGGCGCTGACCCGGCTTGCCGACGTCGCGCGGATCGAGCTGGGTGCGCAGGATTACAGCGTCAACGCCTTTGCCAGCGGCAAGCCCACGGTCGCGCTGGCGATTTCGCAGCTGCCCGGATCGAACGCGCTCACCGTCGCCAAGGCGGTCGAGGACGAGCTTGCCCGGGCCGAAGGCAATTTCCCGCCGGGCATGGCGTACAGCATCCCCTATAACCCGACCAGCTATGTCGAGGCGTCGATCGCGGCGGTGCAGGACACGCTGGTCGAGGCGATCATCCTCGTCGCGATCGTCGTGCTGCTGTTCCTGCAGAGCTGGCGCGCGGCGGTGATCCCCATCGTCGCCATCCCGATTGCGCTCGCGGGTGCGATCGCGGTGCTCGCCGCGCTCGGCTTCTCGCTGAACAGCCTGTCGCTGTTCGGCATGGTGCTGGCCATCGGCATCGTGGTCGACGACGCGATCGTGGTGGTCGAGAATGTCGAGCGTCTGATGGAGGAAGAGGGGCTGAGCCCGCTCGCCGCCGCGCACAAGACGATGGACGAGGTGTCGGGCGCGCTGATCGCGATCGCGCTGGTGCTGTGCGGCGTGTTCATCCCGACCGCCTTCATTCCCGGCATTTCGGGCGCCTTCTACCAGCAGTTCGCGGTGACGATCGCGGGCGCGACCGCCTTTTCCGCCTTCGTGTCGCTGACGCTGTCGCCCGCGCTCGCCGCGTTGTTGCTTCGTCCGCGCAGCCATGAGGACAAGGACATCGCGCCCGGCTGGCGCGGATGGGGCGCGCGCTTCGCGCGAGGGTTCAACCGGGGATTCGCGAGCCTGTCCGAGCGCTATGGCCGCCTCACCGCGCGCACGATCCGCAGCCTGATGTTCATGGGGATCGCCTATCTTGCGCTGATCGCGGTAGCCGGATGGCGCTTTGCCGCCACGCCTGCGGGCTTCATCCCCGCGCAGGACCAGGGCTATCTCATCGGCGTGGTCCAGATGCCGCCGGGTGCCTCGCTCCAGCGCACCACCGCCACGCTCGAGGAAGCGCAGGCGATCGCGCTCAAGAATCCCAATGTCATCAGCACCATCGCCTTTGCCGGTTTCGACGGCGCGACCTTCACCAATGCTCCCAATGCCGGCGCGATCTTCATCACGCTCAAGCCCGCCGGCACGCGCATCGGCGCGACCGAGCTGGCGGGCGAGCTGTTCGGTGCCATGGCGCAGATCACGGCGGGCAATATCCTCGTCATCGCCCCGCCCCCGGTCTCGGGCCTGGGCACGGGTGGCGGCTTCAAGATGATCATCGAGGATCGCGGCAATGCCGGGCTCCAGGCGCTCGAAGGCGCGGCCTTCGCGATGATGGGCGCAGCGGGTCAGGCCGAAGGGATTGCAGGCGCCTTCACCACGTTCAACACCCGCACGCCGCGCCTGTTCGCCGATATCGACCGTGCGCGCGCCGAACAGCTGGGCGTGCCGGTGGAGAATATCTTCGCGACGCTCGGCACCTATCTGGGCTCCAGCTATATCAACGACTTCAACTTCCTCGGTCGCACCTTCCGCGTGACCGCGCAGGCCGACGCGCCGTATCGCGACGACATCTCCGATATCGGACGGCTGCGCACCCGCTCGTCGACCGGACAGATGGTTCCGCTCGACGCGGTGATGAGCCTGCGCAACGATTCGGGGGCCTATCGCGTGGTGCGCTACAATCTCTATCGCGCGGCCGAACTGCAGGGCGACACGCTGCCCGGCTATTCGAGCGGCCAGTCGCTCGACACGATGGAGCAGCTGGCGCGCAAGGTCCTGCCACAGGGCTTCGATTTCGAATGGACCGAGATCGCCTATCAGCAGAAGGCCGCGGGCAATACCGGCATTCTGGTGTTCGCGCTCGGCGTGATCTTCGTCTTCCTGCTGCTCGCCGCGCAATATGAAAGCCTGGTGCTGCCGCTGGCGGTGATCCTGATCGTGCCGATGTGTTTGCTGGCCGCGATCCTCGGGGTGAACCTGATGGGGCGCGACAACAATATCCTGACACAGATCGGGCTGGTCGTGCTGATCGGTCTTGCGGCGAAGAACGCGATCCTGATCGTCGAATTCGCCAAGCATAACGAGGATCACGGCCAGTCGGTGCTCGAAGCGGCACGCCATGCGGCAGCGCAGCGCCTGCGCCCGATCCTGATGACCTCGCTCGCTTTCATCCTGGGCGTGCTGCCGCTGGTCATCTCGACCGGCCCGGGTGCCGAGATGCGCCAGGCGCTCGGCATCGCGGTGTTCTTCGGGATGATCGGCGTGACGATTTTCGGCCTGCTGTTCACCCCCGCCTTCTACGTGATGGTGCGTTCGCTCGAAGAGCGGATCAAGGCCTGGTCGCGTCGCCGCCGCAAGGACGATCCGCCGCCGGCTGCCCCCGCCCAGCCCGTTCTGGAGGGCAACCAGCCATGATCCTGAAATTCCGTCTTTTCGGCGCCGCAGCGCTCAGCGCGACGCTGGCGGCCTGCACCGTCGGCCCCGATTTCGAGCGACCCGCCACGCCGGCAAGCGCCGCACAGGGCTTTGCCGAAGGCGCCGATCCGCGATTCGCCACCGCTCCCCTGCCCGAAGGCTGGTGGCGGTTGTTCGAGGATCCGGCGCTCGATTCACTCGTCACCAAGGCTTTGCAGCGCAACACCTCGGTGCGCGAGGCGAGCGCGAACCTGCGCCGCGCTCGCGCACTCATCCGCGAGGCGCGGGCTCGGCAGCTGCCGAGCATCAGCGCACAAGGATCGGCGAACACCAACCAGGTCGGCACCGGCGCCAATGCCGGGGTCGGCTTTGCCCCGCCCGATCCGCTGACCTTCGATTTCTATCAGCTCGCCAGCGACGCTTCGTATGAAATCGATCTGTTCGGCGGCATCCGTCGCTCGGTCGAGGCGACGCGCGGCGATGCGTTGGCGGCTGCGGCCGATCTCGATGCCGCGCGGGTCAGCGTCGCCGCCGAGGTCGCGCGCACCTATGCGCTTGCCTGCTCCAACCGTTTGCAGGCCGATATCGCACGCGAATCGCTGGCGACACAGCAGCGGACGCTCGACCTGACCCAGCGGCTGTTCGCCGCCGGGCG
>NZ_QKVT01000001.1:458414-486799 GCF_003426715.1 Blastomonas sp. UPD001 | reverse complement strand
CTGCTGGTGGCGCAGGCCCTGGCGCAGGTGCCGCAATTCGAGGCCGAGCAGCGCGCCGCGCTCTATGCGCTGGCGACGCTCACCGGCGACACGCCTGCCGCTATCGACACTGCCGCGGCAGCCTGCACCACGCCGCCGAGAGTCCGCACCGCGATCCCGGTGGGCGACGGCGCGGCCTTGCTCGCGCGTCGCCCCGATGTGCGCGCAGCCGAAGCCCGGCTCGCGGCCGATACGGCGCGCGTCGGCGTGGAGACGGCGGCGCTCTATCCCTCGATCCGGCTGGCAGGTTCACTGTCGATCGGCGGGACAAGCCCCGATGCGCTGACGCGATCGAACAATATCGGTTTCTCGATCGGCCCGCTGATCTCCTGGTCGCTGCCGATCGATGGCGCGGTGCGGGCGCGGATCAATGCTGCCTCGGCGCAGGCTGATGCTCGTCTCGCGGCGTTCGACGGCGCCGTGCTGACGGCGCTGCAGGAAACCGAACAGGCGCTGGCACGGCTCAAGGCGGCGATCGAGCAGGAAGCCGCGCTTCAGACGGCCGCCAAGGCCGCCGAAGAAGTGGCGCGGATCACGCGCATCCGCTTTCGCGCGGGCCGCGATAACGCGCTGCAGCTGCTCGAGGTCGAACGCAACCTGTTCGCTGCGCGCGCCGCGAGCGGATCTGCCATGGCGGCGCGGGCCGAGGCCGAGGTGTCGCTGTTCCGCGCGCTGGGCGGTGGCTGGGAAAACGCTCCGCCGGTGCAGGAGGTCAGCGCGACCAAGCGCGACTGATCGGCGCAACCGGCGCGATCAGTTGCGCAGCCGCTCGATCGCCTGGGCCAGCGCAACGTAGAGCTTGCCGGTCTCGGACGAGAGCAGCGTCACACCCATCACGCCGCCGTCGCGGGTGGACAGAACCGTGCGCAGCATGCTCTCGAAATCGTGGATATAGCGGTTCACCAGCTCGAAGAATTCGGGGTCGTTCTCGTACGCCGAGGCGATGTCCCTGGCTTCGCCATTGTCGATCAGCCGCACCGCGCGCCGCGTGAACACGCCGCGATCGCCGCGCAGATAGGCCGACCAGGCGGTGTCGCTGACCTCGGCCGACAGGATCTTGTCGACATCAATCGCGGTCGAATGCAGCGATTCGGTCAGCAGCGCCAGCCGGCGTGCGAAGTCGTTGTCGGTGCGCTCCTCGGCCTGCTCGCGCGCATCGGCGACGCGGCGCTCGAGATGCGTGGCGAGGTCGTCGACGCGGGCAAGCTGGTCCTTGAGGTGCAGGCTCGCCTCGCTGGTCGCGCCGACCGCGCGGTTGATCGCGCTCTCCAGTTTGCCCACCAGCTCTTCCGCCTTGCCGCGAAGCACCTTTTCGAGCGCCGCGGCGCTGTCCTGGCCCAGCTTGTCGGTCGCGCCCGCGATCGCGCGGTCCATCGCGCGGCGCGCTTCCTCGGCGGCGGCCTGCGCCTCGCGGTGCACGTCGCGCATCGTCTCGACCAGCTTGATCGCCGATGTCTCGTTGATCTGGTCGATATCGTCGCGCGCAGAGCGCATCGCCGCGATCAGCGCGCCGATATCCTCCGCCCGCTCGCGCCATCCGGCCTCGCTGCTTCCCGCAAGCCGTTCGACCTCGGATGCCTGTTCGGCGATGCGCTGCTCGAAATTGCCGAGGATCGAGCCCAGCCGGATCATCTCGTCATCGACCTGCGAGACATGCGCGCGCAGGCTGGCCACGCCCTGCTCGCTCGCCCCGGTCTTGCGGTCGAGCGCGTCGAGCGCCTCGGGGATCGCCTGCCCCGCCTGGCTTTCGATCGCCTCGAGCAGCGCGCGGACGCGCTGCGACTTCGCGTCGAAAATCTCGGCATGGCCGCTGCCCGCCGCCAGTTTTTCCGACAGGCTGGCCACATTGGAATCGAGCGCGGAAAGGGCGAAGGCGAGCCGCGCCAGCGCTTCGCTGCTGTGCGTTCGGCAGCAGCGATGATTTGGCGGATCGTGGCTTCGCTCTCGCCCGCCGAGGTCGCGAGCGTGGCCAGCGTGAGGCCGAGATCGTCGGCGGCCGCGCGCATGTCCTGGCGGCTGCGCACGGCGCGCTCGGCCATGGACTCGGCCAGCGTGGCGAGCGATCGCTCGAGTTCCGCGACATGCGCGTGCAGCTGTTCGGTCTGGGTTTCTGCGGTCCGATCGAGATTGCTGCGCGTGTTGGCCAGGCGGCTGGCAACGGTCTCGATCGCGCGATCCATCTGTTCGCTCGCCTCGGCGACATGGCCGGTAAGCGCGGCACCGCTGGTCTCGACCGACTGGGCCAGACGGAGGACGGCCGCATCCGAATCCTGCACCAGGGTGCCGATCTGCGCGCTCGCGGCCTGGCCGAACTCGTTGAGCTTCTGGAACGCGCCGATCATGCTTTCGACCTGGCCCTGCGCCGTCCGCCCGGCATTGCCGATCTGGTTGGTGACGTCCTTGGCCGAGTTGGCAATCACTGGCAGGTGGTTGCGCAGCTTTTCCATATTGCCGTGCGCCGCCGCGCTGACCTCGCCGATCGCGCGCATGCCGGTATCGCTCGCCTCGATCGTCGCGCGCAGGTCCTCGGCAAAGCTGCGCAGGCGATCGCTCGACACGCGGCCCAGCGATTCGAGCTCGAGGCTCTGATTGGCCAGGAACTCGCGCGCCAGCGACAGTTCGGCATTCACATGCGCGAGCCGGGTCTCGAGCAGGCTGCTCTCCGCCCGCAGCGATCCCGCCAGCTGCGCGAAGCGCCGCGCCTCGCTGCTGCTGTTGCGCTGCATCACCAGATAGAGTGCGGCGATCATCGCGATCGGCATCGCCCATTGCGCGATCGCCTGCATCGCCAGCACCGGTGTCATCATCGCCAGCCACATCGGCAGCGAGGCCCAGACGAACGCCGCAGTCCAGGCGAGGCCCAGCGCGATCGCGACCCAGCCCCAGCGGCCGATCACCGGCACGCTCTCCGGCAGCTCATCGTCGCTCGCCCAGGGCACATGCGAATCGCTCGGCTCCTCCGCAGCGGCGCGCGAAGGCATGGCCGGTGCCGCCATGTCCGGAACCGGCTCCTGCACCGCAGGATTCTCGTCGCTGCGGCCATGCCGCAGATCTATGATCTTCTTCCCCTCGCCCATGCCCCTATGCTTAACAGATTTTGCCGGGCCAGAAACCGAAAGTTAAGGCGAGCGCGCTATAGCTGCGCGCCATGGCTTATGAATCCGGAGCATTGAACGCGGCGCTGGCCGCCGCCGTCGGCAGCGATCCCGATCTCGTCGCGGAGCTTCGCGGAGCCTTTATCGAGAGCGCCGCGCGCCAGATCGACCTGCTGGGTCGCGCGCGCTGTGATGCGAACTGGC
Source organism: Blastomonas sp. UPD001 (assembly GCF_003426715.1). NCBI lineage: Bacteria > Pseudomonadati > Pseudomonadota > Alphaproteobacteria > Sphingomonadales > Blastomonadaceae > Blastomonas > Blastomonas sp. UPD001. The sequence continues at coordinate 483,461 of NZ_QKVT01000001.1, read as the reverse complement.
ATTTTGCCGCGCTGCGGCTCAAGAGCCTGGCTGCCAGCTTCAGCGTGCAGGGCATTGTCGATCTCGCCGATCAGGCGCTCGAAGGCGCGCCGGGCGATCCGGTCGTCCTGCGCGATCTGGCGAGCGCGATGCGCGACTTCGGCGAAACGCCCTCCGCCGACCTGTAAACTTGGCGCGTCGCCCGGCGGTCCCGACCGCAGCCGGTTGGCATCCCCGCCGCCAGCCGATAAGAGAGCGGCTCCCGATGGACTGGAGCCGCATGGCGTGCGTACCGCACTGATATCGCTGATCGAAACCGTTCCGGGCAGCACCGCGTTGCGCGGGGCGCTGCCGCTCGCGCACGGTCGGCTGGCGATGCTGCAGATCGATCTGGCGGTTCAGGCAGGCGCGGGCGAGATCCTGTGCCTTGTGAGCACGGTCGACGAACGAACGCGCGAGATCGAGGCCTATGCCGCGCAGCGCAGCCTTGCCTTCCATCTGGTGCGGTCGGTCGCGGATATCAGTGTGCGCCTTGCCAGCGAGGACGAGCTGCTGGTCATCGCCGATGGCCTGTATGTTTCGCCGTCCGACATGGACCGGCTGGCGCGCGAAACCGGAACGTTCGTCGCCAGTTTCGCTCCCGGCGATGGCGCGCGCGTGCTCGTCGAGCGGTTCGAGCGGATCGATATCAATCATGTCTGGGCGGGGCTCGCCTGTGTCCGCGCGCGCGATCTGGTCGAGGCGCGCGATCTGCCCGACGACTGGAGCATCCAGTCCGCGCTGCTGCGTCTCGCCGTCCAGCGCGGCTACCGACGCGAGGTCCTGCCCTTTTCGCTTGCCGAGGCGGGCCGCATCGCGATCGTGCGCGAGCCGGGCGAGGTCGAGATCCTGGCGCTGCAGGAACTTGCGGGGTCATCAGGGGCGCTCGGCGGCAGGATCGTCCAGACCGGCGCCATGGCCTCGCTCGCCCGGCGCATCTGGGCCACCAGCTGGAGCCGCCCTGCGTTGCGCCTTGCCGCGATCGGCCTGCCAGTGCTCGGCATCGGCACGGCGGCGGCGGGATGGGGCATCGCGGCACTCGCCATGCTGGTGGCGGGGCGCGCGGCAGGCCATGCGGCCAACCGGCTGTTCGGGCGCTTTGTCGGTCGCCTGACCAAGCCGTCCGAGCAGATCGCGCGCGACATGGCCTTCGCGATCGCCTTCGTCGTCGTGACGGTGCTGAGCGTCGCCGCATCGGACCGGCTGTCGGGCCTCTTCGCCGCGCTGCTGCTGCCCGGGCTGGCGACAGTGCTGGGGCGCGTGACCGGCCCCGTTTCCCGGCTGTGGCGAAGGCTTGCCGGATCGCCCAGCCTGGTCGCGGTCGCCGCCCTGGTCGCGCTGCCGCTGGGGCTGCTGATGCCGATGCTGATGCTCTGGAATCTCGGGCTGACGGGGCTATTGTTGTGGCAGACGCATCGCGCGCCGCTTGCGGCGGGCCAGCGCTGAGCCCATATTCGCGGGTGGGCGCTGGTCCTTTCAACTAACAGCATTTTAACCAGCCATTGGTAGGGCAAGGCGATGAGTACCGACACGGCCCCTGCACGCCCGGCCTTACGGGACGTTGGCGCGCTGCTGCGCCAGGCCGACGCTCAGGCTCGGCAGGCCATGGCGGTACCGGCGCTGGTGCGCCAGCATCTGCTGCCCGATCAGGCCCAGCGCCTGCGCGAGGACGACATCAGCCTGACCGGCGGCTTTGTCGAATCGCTGGCGGCACGCCTGGCCGAGGCGCTCACCGGATCGGCAGAGCGGGGTGCGGACCTGGCGCGCCATGCCGTTCTTGCGCATGCGCCCACCACTCGCCTGCTGTTCGCGCGCGCGATCGAGGCGCGGTTGTGCCGCAACACGCCGCTGGTCGGGCTTGCGACAGCGGAACTGCCGTCGCGCGTGGAAGCGCAAGTCGGCGATGCGCAGGACGAACTGGCCGAGGCCGCGATGGCGCTGATCATAGCGCAGAGCCGGTTTCTCAGCCGCGCGCAGGGTTTCGCGATCGATCCCGACGAACTGCCGCCCGAGACTCTGCATGGCCTCGTGCGCGCGTGCCTCGTCTTTCTCCAGGAGCGCGCCGCTGGCGACCCGCTGCAACTGAACCGGGCTGGCGAGGCCTTTCTGCAGGGCTTTGACGAGCGCCGGGGACGCCCGCACCGGCTCATGCGGTTCTGCCATCTGTTCGAACTGCCCCGCAGCGGCGATGCCTGGTCGCTCGCCGACAATGGCCCGAGCCTGATCTTCGCCATGCTCGAGCGGGCGAGCGGGCTTTCGGCCGAACTGCTGTTCGACATGCTGCGCGATCCCGATCTGGCGCGACTATCGGTGGTGCTGCGCGCATCCGGGCTGGAGGGTGATATCGCTGCACCGCTGCTTCAGGGACTGGCTGCGCTGGCATCGTTGCCCCCCGACACGCTGCCGCCGGCGGCGGATCTGCGCGCGCTGGCCCAAGAAGATGCTGCGCGGCTGGTCGCCGGATGGCGCAACCTCGATCCGCTGGCGCAAACGGGAGCCGTGTGGTGAACGCCGAGGCGAATTCCGCAGTGCCTGCGTCGGCCCGCCCGGCCGCCGATCCACGAAGAGCCGTCCGGCTCGACCGCGATGGGCGTTTGCTGCACGCCGATGCCCGGATCAGCGAATTGCACCACGCCCTCGGCGGCGAGGATGGCGGGGTGCTGGCCCTTCCCAGGCTGCTCGACCTTGCCCGGCATGCGCTGCGCCTCGGCATGCGGCTGTCGCGTCCGGTAACCGTGTTCGGCCCCGACGTGGCGATCGACCTCTGGTGCGATTGCACGCCCGACGCGGAAGGTGTCGATCTGTTGCTCAGCCAGTGGCGCGAACAGCCGCTGCCCGAAGCCGCGGGCGCTGCACCATTGCCCGCCTCTGTCCCTGCCGCTGAGAATTATGTCCATCTTCGCGTCGATCCGCTCGGCCGCATCCTGCATGTTCGCAGCCCGCTTGCGCTGCCCGCCGACTGGCAGGCCGAGCGCGTGACGCTGAAGCCTGTCGGCGCGCTGATCGCGACCGAGGATGGCGCACCGCTCGTGCTGGCGGATTGTCATAACGGCGTGCGCGTGAGACTGGTCGGCGACGCCCGCTGCTGGACGCTGCACAGATCGCGCGACGATGCCGGCGCCGGGTGGAGCCTGCAATTGGCCGAAGCGCCCGAACCGAGCCCGAAGCGGTCGCCGCCCCGCCGCCGCTGTTCGACGGCGAGCGGCTGGCGCATATGTTCGGCAGCCAGATCGGCCCGGCGCTGCGCCAGCCGATCGGGCGGATCATCGCCAATGCCGAGACGATCGGTGGGCGGCTCGAAGGTCCGCTGCGCGCCGACTATGCCAGCTATGCCGGCGATATCGCGTCCGCTGGACGGCACCTGCTCGCGCTGATCGACGATCTCGCCGATCTCGAGGCGATCGAGGCGAGCGGCTTCAGTGCTGCACGCGAGCCGGTCGATCTCGCCGATCTCGCGCGCCGCGCCGCAGGCCTGCTCGCGCTCAAGGCCGCCGACCGCTCGATCCGCATCGACCGGCCCGCGGAAGACGACAGCCTGCCGGCGATCGGCGAATTCCGCCGCGTGCTGCAGGTGCTGCTCAACCTGCTCGGCAATGCGATCAACTATGCGCCCGATGGTTCGATGATCTGGCTCAGGCTCGACGACGGCCCCGATTGGGCGAGCGTCACCGTCGCCGACCAGGGGCCGGGTCTGTCCGACGAGGAGCAGCAGCGATTATTCAACAAATGGGAGCGCCTGGGCCGCAGCGGCGATGGCGGCAGCGGTCTCGGCCTGTATATTTCGCGGCGGCTCGCCCTGGCGATGCAAGGCGACCTGACAGTGGAAAGCGCGCCCGGCCAGGGGGCGCGCTTCACTCTGGTGCTGCCGAAACTCTAGCCGGATACCCGAACGCCGGGCGCGGCGCAGGGCATAGTTATTTCGGCATGACGGGTGCCTGGGCGCAGCGCTTGCGATCGCCGGCGTTGCAAGCCGCGACATCGGCTTCCCATTGCGTATAGATGGCGTCGTAAAGCTTCTTCACTTCGGCATATTCGGATTCGGCGCGAGCCCGCGAATCCACCGTATTTTCATACAGTTTCATCTGGTTCTCGTAGCTGCTGCGCCGCGCTTCGTAGTTGGCGAGGTTGGCGGCATTCTGCGCGAGCTGCGCACTCGATGCCTGAACCTGCGCGGTGTTCGCCGCTTCGCGCTCCGCCTGCTCCTCGGGCGTGCTGGGGTTGCGGGTCACCGGCGACGGTTCCATCGATCCGGTATCGGGCTCGGTGGTCGCCGGCGCGCTGGCCTGCTGCGCGATAGCGGGAATGGCAAGCACCGAGGCGGTCAGGGCGATGGCCAGCGAAGCGCGGCCGAACGGACGGAATTTCATGATCGTGTTCCCTCAAGACAAAGTTGATCTCGATTAACACGGCTACGATCATCGCTCAAAGCGGTTCCATTCATCGCATGCGCAGCCCTTGCAGCGCGAGGGACGCGGCCCCATGTTCCGCCCGCGACCCCGCTATCGCGCCGCAGCGTGATTTCTCCCGCTTGCCAGCGGAACATCAATAGAACATAAGGCCGTTCATGCTCACTCACATCTCTGTGCGCGGCGCGCGCGAACACAATCTCAAGGGCGTGGACATCGATCTGCCGCGCGACCAGCTGATCGTCATCACCGGGCTTTCGGGCAGCGGCAAATCGTCGCTGGCCTTCGACACCATCTATGCCGAGGGCCAGCGGCGCTATGTCGAGTCGCTCTCGGCCTATGCACGCCAGTTCCTCGAGATGATGCAGAAGCCCGATGTCGAGCATATCGACGGCCTCAGCCCCGCGATCAGCATCGAGCAGAAGACCACCAGCCGCAACCCGCGATCGACGGTCGCGACCGTCACCGAGATCTACGATTACATGCGCCTGCTCTGGGCGCGCGTCGGGGTACCCTATTCGCCGGCGACCGGGCTGCCGATCACCGCTCAGACGGTCAGCATGATGGTCGACCGCGTGATGGCGCTGCCCGAGGGCACGCGCTTCTATCTGCTCGCGCCCGTGGTGCGCGGCCGCAAGGGTGAGTATCGCAAGGAACTGGCCGAATGGCAGAAGGCGGGCTTCACCCGCGTGCGCATTGATGGCGAGATGTACGAGATCGATGCCGCGCCTTCGCTCGACAAGAAGTACAAGCATGACATCGAGGTGGTCGTCGACCGCATGGCGGTGCGCGAAGGCATCGAGACACGTCTTGCCGACAGTTTCGAGACCGCGCTCAAGCTCGCCGATGGCCTGGCCTATGTCGATCTCGCGGATGGCACGGTGGCAGCGCTGGGCGAGCCGGCGCCGCCGGCCGTCGCGGATGGCCCCGCCAGCACAGACGACAAGCCCAAGAAGGGCATGAAGAACGCCGGCATCCCCGATAACCGCATCATCTTTTCCGAACGCTTCGCCTGCCCCGTATCGGGCTTCACGATCGAGGCGATCGAGCCGCGGCTGTTCTCGTTCAACGCGCCGCAGGGCGCCTGCCCCGCCTGCGATGGCCTGGGCGAGAAAATGTATTTCGATCCGCAACTGGTCGTACCCAACGAGGAACTGAGCCTCAAGAAGGGCGCGATCGTGCCCTGGGCCAAGTCGAACCCGCCCTCGCCCTATTACATGCAGGTGCTCGCCAGCCTGGCGCGCGAATTCGGTTTCTCGCTCGACACGCCCTGGCAGGACCTGCCCGGCGAGGCGCGGCTGGTCATCCTGCATGGCACCGCAGGTAAGCCGGTGACGCTGCGCTTCCAGGACGGGCGCAAGAGCTACGAGGTCAAGAAGCCGTTCGAGGGCGTGATCGGCAATCTCAACCGCCGCATGCTCCAGACCGACAGCGCCTGGATGCGCGAGGAGCTGAGCAAGTACCAGACCGCGCAGCCCTGCGAAGTCTGCGATGGCGCGCGTCTCAAGCCCGAGGCGCTCTCGGTCAAGGTGGCGGGCGAGGACATCTCGATCTCCACCCGGCGCTCGGTTGCCGATGCGCTGCAGTTCTTCGAGACGCTCAACGACAGGCTGGGGCCGCAGCAGCAGCAGATCGCCAAGGCGATCCTGAAAGAGATCATCGAACGGCTAGGCTTTCTCAACAATGTCGGGCTCGATTATCTGAACCTCGATCGCACCTCGGGCACGCTCTCGGGCGGCGAATCGCAACGCATCCGGCTCGCCAGCCAGATCGGCAGCGGGCTTTCGGGCGTGCTTTATGTATTGGACGAACCGAGCATCGGGCTACATCAGAAGGACAACGACCGGCTGCTGGTGACGCTCAAGCGCCTGCGCGATCTGGGCAATACCGTGATCGTCGTCGAGCATGACGAGGACGCGATCCGCACCGCCGATTATATCGTCGACCTTGGCCCCGGCGCCGGCGTGCATGGCGGCGAAGTCGTCGCCAAGGGAACGCTGCCCGAACTGCTGAAGGCGAAGGATTCGCTCACCGCGCAATATCTGACCGGCGAGCGCAAGATCGAGGTTCCGAAGAAGCGCCGCAAGGGCAATGGCAAGAAGCTGACCGTGCACAATGCCCGTGCCAACAACCTGACCGGGGTGACCGCGTCGATCCCGCTCGGCACCTTCACCTGCATTACCGGGGTGTCGGGCTCGGGCAAGTCGAGCTTCACCATCGACACGCTGTATGCGGGCGCGGCGCGCGCGCTCAACGGCGCGCGGATCATCGCCGGACCGCATGACAGGATTACCGGGCTCGAACATTGCGACAAGGTGATCGATATCGACCAGTCGCCGATCGGCCGCACCCCGCGATCGAACCCCGCGACCTATACTGGTGCCTTTACCAATATCCGCGACTGGTTTGCCGGACTGCCCGAGGCGCTGGCGCGCGGCTACAAGCCGGGCCGGTTCAGCTTCAACGTCAAGGGCGGGCGCTGCGAGAAGTGCCAGGGCGATGGCGTGATCAAGATCGAGATGCACTTCCTGCCCGATGTGTATGTCACCTGCGAGGAGTGCGGCGGCAAGCGCTATAATCGCGAAACGCTCGAGGTGAAGTTCAAGGGCCACAGCATCGCCGACGTGCTCGACATGACGGTGGAGGACGCAGTCGAGTTCTTCAAGGCGGTGCCGCCGATCCGCGACAAGATGGCGATGCTCTGGGAAGTGGGCCTGGGCTATGTCAAGGTCGGCCAGCAGGCGACCACCCTGTCCGGCGGCGAGGCGCAGCGCGTCAAGCTCGCCAAGGAATTGTCGCGCCGCTCGACCGGGCAGACGCTGTACATCCTCGACGAGCCCACCACTGGTCTGCATTTCGAGGATGTACGCAAGCTGCTCGAGGTGCTGCACCGGCTGGTCGATCAGGGCAACAGCGTGGTGGTGATCGAGCACAATCTGGACGTCATCAAGACCGCAGACTGGATCATCGACATGGGCCCCGAAGGCGGCGTGAAGGGTGGTCAGGTCGTTGCCGAGGGCACCCCCGAACAGGTCGCGAAGATCGCGGGCAGCTATACTGGCCAGTATCTGGCGCCGCTGCTGAAGCGGTAATTCGCTATAGCGCCGCCACCGGCGCGGCAGCAGTCCGACGCTTCCGGTGGGTCCGGCGGTATCAGGCGCAATGCGTCCTCACCCGACGCGGACCATGCTCGTTCAGCGCGAGCTTTGGGCGTCGAAGCCTTGCGCGAGGATGCCATCGCGCCATAACATGGATCAATCGCGCCAGATAACCGTTCGACCTGCGGCAGGTTAACCTATATCATGGAAAACTGCGTTCGGGGGCGAGCTTCCCGATAGAAAAAACCAATCGCTCCGATGAGCCGCTTTCGAATGGGTTTATCGGCGGGGTCGCCTATTTCGTGCGCTGGCGACCTTGGACTAACGGGCAGGCAAAAATGGCATCATCTTCCGAACATCATATCATGGGCGCACGCGAGGCTATCCGCTGGATGTTCGGCCTCTTGAAGGGCGAACGCAGTTTCCTGGCGCTGGCCCTGATCTATGGCGTGGCGATCTCGGTATTGTCGCTGGCGACGCCGATTTCGGTGCAGATGCTGATCAATTCGGTGGCCAACACTGCCCTGGTCACGCCGCTGGTGACATTGGCGGGCACGCTGCTGGGCCTGCTGCTGATTGCCGTGATGCTCTCTGCCCTGCGCATCTACACGATGGAACTGTTCGCGCGCCGCTTCTATTCCCGCCAGGTCGCCGAAATCACCATCCGCTCGATCCATGCGCGCAATCCGTTTTTCGAGGACAGCAAGCGCCAGGACCTGTTCAACCGCTATTTCGACGTCAACACGGTACAGAAGGCGGTGCCGAGCCTGCTGATCGGCGGGTTCACGATCATCCTGCAATCGGTGGTCGGCTTTGCCGTCACCGCTTTCTATCACCCATTCTTCCTGGCCTTCAACCTGATCGTCATCGGTCTGGCCGTGCTGATCCTGCTCGTCTGGACCCGCGGCGCGATCCGATCGGGCATTGCGCTCAGCCATGCGAAATATGACGCGGCGCGCTGGCTGGAGAATGTCGGCGCATCGAACGGCTTCTACAAATCGGGCCGTCATGTCGATTATGCGCTCGATGGATCGGAGGCGGTCACCGCGACCTATGTCGCGGCCAAGGCCAAGCATTTCCGCTACACCATGTCGCAGACCGTCGCCTTCCTGCTGCTCTATGCACTGGCCAGCTCGGGTCTGCTCGCGCTGGGCGGCTGGCTGGTGATCCAGGGCGAACTCTCGATCGGCCAGCTTGTCGCGGCCGAACTCATCCTCTCGGCCGCGTTTTTCGGGCTGGGCCAGATAGGCGCGTATCTCGACACGACCTACGACCTGATCGCTGCGGCCGAGGAGATCGGCCTGATCTATCAGATCGAGCAGGAGGAAGAGATCCGCGAGGGCCAGGATGCGATCAACGGCAGCGATCTGGTGCTCCGCCGGGTGACGCACAGCGCCACCGCCCCCGGAATCACGCTCGACATCTCGATCCCTGCCGGCACCCAGCTGATTGCCCAGGCCCAGAATCACGGCATCCAGCGGCTGTTCACCCATGCGATGAAGCGCTATCTGACGCCCGAGACCGGCGTGGTCACCCTCGGCGGACAGGATATTGCGATGGTCGACATGTTCCGTCTGCGCAGTGAGATCATCGTGCTCGACCGTCCGACGATCGTCCAGGCAAGCATCCGCGATTATCTGCGCCTTGCCGGTCCGGAAACGACCTCGGGCGATGTTCTCAAGGCGCTGGCGCTGGTCCGGCTGGAGGATCGGGTGATGCGGTTGCCCGATGGGCTGGACACGCAGCTCTCGACCAGCGGATGGCCGCTATCCTATGCCGAGGCGCTGCGGCTCAAGCTCGCCGGCGCGATGCTCAAATGCCCGCGTCTTCTGATCCTCACCGGCCTTTTCGACATGATCGATCCCGCGATTCTCGCCGATGTCCGCAAGGTCATGCGCGCCGAAGGTTCGACCGTGATCCAGTTCAGCTATCGCCCCTCCGGCGCCGAGGACTGCCGCTATCTGTGGCTTGGCGATGATGGGCAGAGGATCATCGACGATCCTGCGGAATTCCTGGCGATCGTCGACAGCAAGGCAGAGGAGGCAGCCCATGGCAACGCGTGATCGCGCCCTGGTCCGCTTCCGCACGCTGGCGGCCCAGCGCACCCCTCGCCCGCTCCGCGCGATGGCGCTGATGGTGGTGCTGGCTCTCGCGGCGGCGATCCTGTTCATGATCTACGTGCCGTGGATCCAGACCGCCTATGGGGCGGGACAGGTCATCGCGCTCAATCCCCAGGACCGGGTGCAGAACGTGACCGCGCTCGTCTCTGGCCGGATCGAGCGCTGGTATGTCGAGGACGGCGCGATCGTCAAGGAAGGCGATCCGATCGTCCAGATTTCCGATAACGACCCGATGCTGCTCGAACGCCTGCGCGTCGAGCGCAGCCTCGCCGAAGCCAAGGCCGCGGCAGCGGCCAGCGCGCTCAGCACGGCCCGGAACGATGTCGGCCGAACCGGCACATTGTTCGCCGAGGGCCTCGCCTCGCGGCGCGAGAACGAACTCGCACGCATCAAGGTCGCCGAGATGGAGGCCAAGGTCGCCGAAGCGCGCGCCGCGATCACGCAGATCGACATCAACCTCGCCCGGCAGTCGCTTCAGCTCGTCCGCGCCCCGCGCGACGGCGTCATCCAGCGGATCAGCGGTGGCGACCGCGCCACCATGGTCTCGCAGGGCGAGGTGCTTGCGACCTTCGCCCCGACCAAGGCCAAGCGCGTGGTCGAAATCTATGTCGATGGCCGCGATGCGCCGCTGATCCGCAAGGGCCAGCAGGTGCGGCTCGAGTTCGAAGGCTGGCCCGCGATCCAGTTTTCGGGCTGGCCCTCGGTCGCGCGCGGCCTGTTTGATGGCGAAGTGCAGCAGGTGGACCTGGCCGCGTCGCAAAATGGTCTGTTCCGCGTGCTCGTGCGCGAAGCCCCGGGCAAGGCCCGCTGGCCCGGCGAGCCCTATGTGCGCCTGGGCGCGAATGTGCGCGGCTGGGTAGCGATGGAGCAGGTCTCGGTCGGCTTCGAACTGTGGCGCCAGCTCAACGACTTCCCGCTGCAGAATCCGGCGCTCACCGAACAGGGCAGCAGCGGCATGACCCAGACCGGGGGCAAGGCTTCGCCGTCATCCTCTTCCTCGTCATCGAGCAGCTCGTCGGGGAAGAAGTGATGCGCAAGGCCTTGATGTACCCCGGGCTGGTAGCGGCCGCCTTGCTCGCGGTTCCGGTCGGAGCGCAGCCGCTTCCTGCACCGGTCAGCGCGCCCGATCAGGTGCCGTCCTCCCAAGGGCTGCAGCTGTCCGAGGTGCTGGCTTCGTCGCGACGCTTTGCCCCAGCCATTCTCGAGGCGCTGGCCAATACCCGCGCAGCCGATGGCCGGGTCCTGGCCAGCGAGGGCGCGTTCGACCTGCTGTTCAGCGGCGAAGGCTTTTCGCGGATCGCAGGTTTTTACGATGGCACCTATGTCCAGGGCAAGGCGATCCAGCCGCTCACCAACAATGGCGGCCAGCTCGAAGCCAGCTATCGCGTCTCACGCGGCGACTTTCCGGTCTATGAGGATTACAGCTTCACCGACCGGCTGGGCGAGCTCAAGGTGCGCGGCGTTTTCGCGCTGCTGCGCGACCGCTATATCGACGACCGCCGCTTCGGCCAGCGCAACGCGCTGATCGAGCGCGACATTGCCGGGCTCGACGCGCTGCTCATCGCGATCGGCGTGCAACAGCGCGCGATCCAGGCCTATGGCCAGTGGGTAGCGGCGGGCCAGCAGGTGCGCGTCTATCGCGCGCTGGTCGGCCTGGCCCAGGACCGGCAGGAGGGCATCCGCCGCCAAGTGCAACTGGGCGCGCGGGCGTCCGCGCCATAGATCGAGCCCACGCGCGCCCGCCCGGCGATGACGATATTGTCGCCGACCGGATAATAGCCGGTCGCCTCGAACAGCCCGCGTCCGTAGAATTGCGTCCCGCTACCGAGCGACGCCTCGGGCGAAATCTGGGCCGACAGACGAAAGCCGCTGGTCGGGTCGAGCAGGTCGTTCGAGCGATCCCAGGTGATCTGGCCGGGCAGCGCCGCGACATAATAGGTCCGGCGGTCGCGCTGGCCGGTGGTGAAATTGAAATCCTGCTCGTTGGTGCCGAGCAGCTCGAAGCCATAGCTGTAGGTGATCGGCTTCTGCCAGATCGGCGTGCTGTAATAGGAGACGCGGCCAGCCAGGCGCCCGGTAAAGGCTTCATAGGCGGCAAAGTCGCTGCGTAGCGCCGACAGGCTCAATTCGACCGCGCGGTCGCGGCGACCCGCGTTCGACCGGCGGAAGGTGACCGACGCCCCCTGTTCCTGCGTGCCCCCGGTGGCGCTGACGATCAGCGAGCCTTCGGGCGGGAACAGGTTGCGATGCGTCCAGCTGCCCTGCGCGCGGATGCCCTGGCCGGTGCCGTAACCGGCATTGGCCGCCAGCGTTCGCGCCGGGCCTGCCTCCTGATCCACCGCGAGATCGGCATATTGCGTGCCGCCGGGCGCCTCGACGCCGGTTTGCTGCGGCTGCACCGCCACGGTCGAGTAGAGTCCGGTCGCGACCAGCGCCTTGCGCAGATCGTCGACCAGCCGGCTGTCGTAGAGGTCGCCCTTTTCGAACCGCGCCAATTTGGAGATGTGATCCGCATCGAACACGGTCGACCCGCGCGTGAGAATGTCGCCGAAGCTGCTGCGCGGCCCCGGCGTCACGGGAAGCGTGTAATCGCCGGTCTCGGTTTCGGGATCGAGCAGCACGTCGCGCTGGCCGACCTGCGCGAAGGGATAACCGGCCTGAGGCAACGCCACGGCGATGTTGGCTTCGGCCGCGAGCACCCGCTCGGCATCGATCGGCTGGCCGAGCGTTGGCACGAAATTGCGCGAAATCAGATCGGCGGGCTCGACCGGCGGTGCGTTGAAGGTGATCGATCCGAAGCGGTAGCAGGGTCCCGGCGACGCGGTGAGCACGACGACAAGCGGTCCGGTGCCGTTTTCGGGGAATTCGATCGCGCCGTTGACCGTGGCATCGTAGAAGCACTCGCCGATCAGCAGGTCGGCGAGAAGCTGCTGGTCCTCGAGCATCCGCGCGGAGACCATCGCGCCGTTGCTTGCCTTGCCGTCGCCGTCGTCGAGCGCGGAAAGTTCCTCGAATCGCGCACGGATCGACCGGGCGCCATCGGGCCTGGGTTCGGTATTCTCGGCTGCCTCCTGAAGCGAATCCAGCCCTTCGATCCGATAGCTGTAACGAACGGACCGTGCGACGCTGTCGTCGGCTTCGGTATAGCGGCTTTCGTCGAACGGCTCGACATCGAAGCTTTCGATCGGTCCCAGCGGGGCATTGAACTCGGGCTCGTCGGGCAGACGCGGCAGCATCGGTTCGGTAGCGGACGACGGTTCGCCTGCCGCCTGCGCCTGCGCTTCCAGCTGTGCCTGCTCGGCATCCCAGTCTTCGACCGTTCCCAAGGGTGCGTCGGGGTCGATCGGAGGGATGGTGGCATCGAACTCCTCGTCGTCGATGATCGGTGGCTCGGCGGCGTTGGTGTCCTGCTGCGCGGGATCGGGTTGTGCCTGGGCCTGGACGGCCTGGGCCACGGGACAGGCACATAAGGCGGGCAGAACAACGCAACAGACCGAGCTAAGGCGCAAGAACATCGAGAATCCTGATTTCCAGGGCGCCTGGCTGACCGTCCCCCGTGGCACTACGCGCCATCGCGGCAATTGGTTCACGCACATGGGTTAGGATGACGCGCTTGCGGGGTCGGCACCGGGACGGCTGCCGCAACCACGCGGCAGCCACAACCTTGCGGGATCGCAACGCACGTTCGGCGGTATTGCGATCAGCCAGAGGCAAAGCGCTGGCGGCACGACATCCACACTGAAGGGGCGCCTGCATGAGGACAACGATCGCCTGTCAGGGCATGCGCACCATCGATCTGATCCGGCTCGGCTATGACGAGACCCCCGGCGATGCGATCGATCGCGAGGTGCCGGTCGAAGCGCCGATCGCGGTCGAATATAACGGCATCGGCTATGCGGTGATGATGGGAACGCCGACCGATCTGGAAGACTTCGTCACCGGCTTCACGCTGAGCGAAGGACTGGCCGAGGCGCACGAGCTGTCCGAGCCGCAGATCGTGCCGGTCGAAGACGGATGGATCGCGCGGCTCAATCTGCCGCCGCGGTCGCTGCCGCGGATCCTGGACCGCGCGCGCAGCCGGGTATCGGAGAGCGGGTGCGGCATCTGCGGGATCGACAGCATCGCGGCGGCGCTGGCGCCGCTGCCGGGGGTCACCGCGCGGATCGAGGTCACCCGCGCCGCAATTGCGAGAGCGCTCGCAGCGCTGGGCGATCATCAGCTGCTCGGCCAGGCCACGGGTGCCACGCATGCCGCTGCCTTTTGCTCGCCCAGTGGCGAAATTCTGGCAGCGCGCGAGGATGTCGGGCGCCACAATGCGCTCGACAAGCTGATTGGCGCGCTCGCCCGCACGGGACGCTTGCCCGCGACCGGGTTCGTCCTGCTGTCTGCCCGGTGCAGCCAGGAACTGGTCGAGAAATGCGTCCGCGCGGGCTTTCCGATGCTGGTGACGATCAGTGCGCCGACCAGCCTTGCGATCGACCGCGCGCGCGAAGCCGGCCTGACGCTCGCCGTGCTGGCGCGGCACGATACGCTGCTGCTGGCGCATGACCCCTATCGGCAGGTGGACTGACCCGGATCGGCTCTGGACCGCCGGCAAGGGGGATCGAATTGCGCGGCCGGGGGTAGGACGGTGATATGTCCATTTCCACCATTCCCGAATGGCAGCAGCTTGCGCTCTACGCGGTGGGCGCAGCGCTGGCCCTGGTCGTGCTGTTCAACCTGCCCTTTGTCGGCCGCATCTTCCGCAGCCTGTTCTCGTTCGCGATCCTGGCGCTGATGGTGTTCGTGCTGCTGCAGCAGGCGCCTTATGATCCCATGCTGTCGCGCTGGACCGACCGGCTGGGGCTGAACGCGCAGGAGGTCGCGGGCGACGAGGTGCGCATCCGGATGGCATCGGACGGGCATTTCTGGGCGCGCGCGACGATCAACGGCACCGAACAGCGCATGATGATCGACAGCGGCGCGACGATCACCGCGCTTTCGGCGGATGCCGCGCGCCGGGCTGCGGTGGGCAGAGAGCTGACGATCGCGCCGGTGATGCTGCGGACGGCCAATGGCGTCGTTCGCGCCGACACCGGCACCGTCGAGCGGATGCAGATCGACGGGATCGAGGCCCGCAACCTCAAGGTGGTGATATCGCCAGCCTTTGGCGACACCAATGTGATCGGGATGAACTTTCTGTCGCAGCTCGCCTCCTGGCGCGTCGAGGGGGACACCCTGATCCTCGTGCCGGCCCGGGAATGATGCGCCTCGGTCCGGCGTAACGTCACCCGGCCCGCCCCGAGTCAGCGCTCCGCGACGATGCGCACCGGAACCGCCTTGCTGGCGGGAGTTTTCGACGCCTGGTCGTGATGCGAGAGTGCGATGAGCGGGTTGAGCTCGGGATAATAGCCGACGATCGTCCCTTCCGGCAGATCGAAAGCGATGATTTCCAGCCCGCCAATTCTGCGGTCATGGCCGTCGTCAGCATCGCCCACCAGCGCAATGCGCTGCCCATTTTCGAGGCCGGCGGCGGCGATGTCTGCCGGGCACATGAGGACCACGTCGCGCTTGCCTTCGATGCC
This sequence comes from Blastomonas sp. UPD001, assembly GCF_003426715.1. NCBI lineage: Bacteria > Pseudomonadati > Pseudomonadota > Alphaproteobacteria > Sphingomonadales > Blastomonadaceae > Blastomonas > Blastomonas sp. UPD001. The sequence goes on along the minus strand of NZ_QKVT01000001.1, from coordinate 468,255 downwards.
ACGCAACCGGTCGCTATAGCCATAGATCGTGGTGTTGAACTGGTCGTTGGAGCGCAGCGTCACCAGCCGGTAGCGGCCATGGTCGTCGGGAATGTCGGTGGCCGCGAGCATCTGCGGCGCGGTGAATTGCGCTTTGCCGCTTTCGGTCTTCCAAACCCGCTCGCGCGCGCTGTTGCCGCGATAGAAGCCGCCCGGCTCGAACACGCGGGCATTCATGTCGTGAAATTCGTTGGGATAGGTCTGGGCAATCAGATCGCGCACCAGGCCATAGTCGGCGGTCCATTCGTCCCACCGCACCTTGGGGTTTGGCGGCAGCGCCTGCTGGGCGATGCCCGCGACGATCGCGAGCTCGGATTTGAGATACGGGCTCGCGGGCGTGCGATGACCGAGCGAACCATGGATATGGCTGAAGCTGTCCTCGATGGTGACGGTCTGCGGCCCGCTGTCCTGCATGTCCTCTTCGCTGCGGCCCAGACAGGGCAGCAGAAACGCGGTGCGACCGTTGAACAGATGGCTCCGGTTGAGCTTGGTCGCGATCTGCACGGTCAGATCGAGCTTTTCCCATTCGCACTCGACCCGCGCCTGATCAGGGACGGCGCGCAGGAAATTGCCGCCCAGGCCGATAAAGGCTCGCGCGCTGCCATCGAGCACCGCCTCGCACACTTCGACCGTGGTCATGCCGGTATCGCGCGGCGGATCGAAGTCGAACATGTCTGCCAGCCTGTCGAGCGGGACGAGTTCGGGCTTTTCCGAAATGCCCACGGTGCGCTGCCCCTGCACGTTCGAATGGCCCCGCACGGGACAGATCCCCGCCCCGGGTCGGCCGATATTTCCGCGCATCAGCAGCAGGTTGACCAGCATCGCGATGTTCTCGAAGCCGTGGACATGCTGGGTCAGCCCCATGCCATACACGCCGATGACGCGCTCGGATTCGATATAGACCCTGCCTGCCTCTTCCAGATCGCCGCGGCTGAGCCCGGATTCGCGCTCGATATCGCCCCAGGAGGTCGCATGGGCCTTGTCGCGGAACGCGTCGAAGCCGGTGCAATGCTCGGCGATGAACGCCCGGTCGATCAGCGTCCCGCCGCGCTGATCGTCCTGGTCGAGCACATATTTGCACAGCCCCATGATCGCCGCGATGTCGCCGCCGGCGCGCACCTGGAGATACTGGCAGCTCAGTTCGGTATCGCCGCCCATCAGCATCTGCCCTGGCCGCTGCGGGTTGGTGAAGCTGAGCAGGCCCTTTTCGCGGATCGGATTGAACGTGATGATCCTGCACCCACGCTCGACCGCCTTTTGCAACGGGTGGAGAAAGCGCGGACTGTTGGTTCCGGTGTTCTGGCCGAAGAAGAACATCGCGTCGCAATGCTCGAAATCGTCGAGCGTGCACGTGCCGACAGGCGATCCGATCAACTGCTTGAGCGTCACCGATGTGGTTTCGTGGCACATGTTCGAGCTGTCGGGCAGGTTGTTATGCCCATATAGCCGTGCAAACAGCGCATAGAGATAGGATGTCTCCAGGCTGGCGCGGCCCGAGGCATAGAAGACCGCCGTTTTCGGATCGATTGATCGCAGCTGCGCGCCGATTTCGGCAAAGGCGTCATCCCAGCTGCGCGCCACATAATGATCGGTCGCCGGGTCATAGCGCAGCGGATGGGTGAGCCGTCCAACGCTCTCGAGGTCGTGGTCGGTCCAGCTCCGCAACTCGGTAACGCTGTGCCTGGCGAAGAAATCGGGCGTGCAGCGATGCGTGGTCAGCTCCCACAAGGTGGCCTTGGCCCCGTTTTCGCAGAATTCGAAGGCGTGCGGATGCCTTGGCTTGCCCCAGGCGCAACTCGTGCACATGAACCCGCCGGTCTTGTTCTGCGTCCGCAGGGTAGCCAGGGCGCCCGGCGAGGACATTTCGCGCGCGAGTGTCTCGGCGATCCCGCGCAGAGATCCCCAGCCGCCCGCCGGCCCCGAATAGCCGGTCACGTCATCGTTCGTCGGGGCGGTGCGGTCGTCGGCCATCGGAGCTCCTGCTGCTGGGTCCTTGCAGGATAAGGATGGCGCGGCACTTCGGTTCCCTCGGGTGCCTTGATCGGGCGCATCGGGGCGATACGGGCGGGCGAACGGGCTCGGTCGCCATGGCCCTGATCGATTGCAGCCGATGCCGCGCTCTGGCAAGTCAGGCGCGCGCCCGGGGGATGGCCGGGCATGTTTTTCAACCGGGAGGGAAATTTGATGAATGTAGCCGAAGCTGTCGCCACGCGCCGATCGATCCGGGCGTTCAAGGACACGCCGGTGCCGCTCGAAACGGTGCGGCGTGTGCTGGATCAGGCGCGGATGACCCCGTCAGGCTGCAATTATCAGCCCTGGGAGGCGACGGTGCTGACCGGCGCGCCGCTCGCCGCGCTGCAGCAGCGGCTGCTCGCCAGCCAGCCCGACGATCCGCAGGAATATGATTTTGCCGCGCCCGGCCAGGTGCCCAAATATCAGGAGCGCCTCTCGAACCTGGGCAAGGCGATGTACGGCGCGATGGCGGTGGCGCGCGACAATTCGGAACAGCGCGGCGATTTCGTCAAGATGAACATGGTCTCGTTCGGCGCGCCGGTGCTGCTGCTTTGCCATTTCCCCAAGCTGATGAAGGAGCCGCAATGGTCTGATTGCGGCATGTGGCTGCAGACGATCATGCTGCTGCTGCGCGGCGAGGGCCTGGACAGCTGCCCGCAGGAATATATGGGCGTGTTCGGCCGCACGATCAAAGACCATCTGGGGATGGGCGACGACATCCTGCTGTTCTGCGGCCTGGGCATCGGCTGGCGCGACGAGGAGGCGCCGGTCAACAATTTCGAGCGCGAGCGCGTGCCGCTCGACGAACAGGTCACCTTTCTCGGCTTCGACTGATACCGGCGTGCCTCGCCGAGGCGCTGCCGGCTATTCGCTGCGCAGCGCCTCGATCGGCGAAAGGCGCGACGCACGGATCGCGGGATAGCCGCCGAACACCAGCCCGATGATGCCCGAAAAGGCGATCGCCAGCAGCGCGGTGTCGAGCCCGATCGGCGCGGGGAAATCCGCCACTTGCTGGAAGATCGCCGCCGCGACCATCGCCAGCAGGAGGCCGATGCCGCCGCCGATGATGCACAGCACCGCCGCCTCGACCAGGAACTGGTTGCGGATATCGCTGCGCTTGGCGCCTAGCGCCATGCGCAGCCCGATCTCGCGCGTGCGTTCGGTGACGCTGACCAGCATGATGTTCATGATGCCGATGCCGCCGACGAGCAGCGAGATCGACGCGATCGCGACCAGCACCGCCTGGAAGATCTGCGTCACCTGACCCGAGGTTTCGGCGATTTCCTTGGTGGTGCGCACGGTGAACGGGGTGATCTTGCCCTTGGAGACGCGGTAGCGCGCGCGCAGCAGATTCTTGATCTCCCGGTCCCCCGCCACCAGCGTGTCCTCGTCCTCGAAACCGACGAACAGCAGCGTGACATCGTCCGGCCCCTGCGCGGTGGTGGTGGACAGGCGCTGGCGCAACGTGGTGATCGGCACGATGATCTGGTCGTCATTGTCGTTGCCCAGGTTGCTGCCCTTGCTCTCGAGCAGGCCGATGACGGTAAACGGCACGCGGTTGATCCGCACCTTCTCGCCGATCGGGTTGACGTCGATGAACAGCTTGTCCGCCACGGTCTGACCGATCACCACGACGCGGGCCGCAGAGCCGATATCGCTTCTGGTCAGGAAACGGCCGTCGGCGGTGCCGAGATTCGATATGCTGGCAAAGGATTCGGTCGAACCGATCGCCTGGGTCGAGGCGCTGCGTCCGCCGGTCACCAGCTGCACGCTGGTGCGGATCTGCGGGGCGACCGCGACGACCCCCGGCACCTGGCGCGCGATCGCCTCGCCATCGCGCTCGGTCAGGCGGCCGCGATCGCCGGGGCGCGGCGGACCATTGGCGCGCTCGGGTTCGGGCAGCACGATCGCCATGTTCGAGCCCAGCGTCGCGATCTGCTGGGTCACCGACACCTGCGCGCCGTTGCCGACCGCGACCGCGAGGATCACGGAAAACACCCCGATCATCACGCCCAGGGTGGTCAGGATCGAGCGCATGAGGTTGGTGCGCAGCGCGGTGAAGGCGATCGCGACATTGACCCCCCAGGCCGCCAGCTTATTGAGCAATTCGGTCATGATGACACGGCCCGCCGCCGCGACGTCACCGCTGCGTCTTCGATGACCTTGCCATCGCGGAACACGATCCGGCGCGCGGCATATTCGGCGATATCGGGTTCGTGCGTGACCACGACCAGCGTGATGCCATCGTCATTGAGCTTCTGGAAGATGCCCATGATGTCGAGCGAGGTCTGCGTGTCGAGCGCGCCGGTCGGCTCGTCGGCGAGCAGGATCAGCGGATTGGTGACCAGCGCCCGCGCGATCGCGACGCGCTGCTGCTGCCCGCCCGAAAGCTTGGCGGGCGTGTTGAGCAGCCGGTTGCCCAGGCCCATCGCCTCGAGCCTCGCCTGCGCGCGCGCGCGGCGTTCAACAGGTCCGACACCGGCATAGATCAGCGGCACCGCGACATTGTCGAGTGCGCTGGTTCGCGCGAGCAGGTTGAACTGCTGGAACACAAAGCCGATCTTGCGGTTGCGAATCTCGGCGAGCTCGTCGCTATTCAGCATGCGCGTGTCGATGCCGTCGAGCTTGAGCGTGCCCGACGTCGGCACGTCGAGACAGCCGATCATGTTCATGAAGGTCGACTTGCCCGATCCGCTCGCCCCCATGATCGCGACGAACTCGCCGCGGTCGATGCGCAGCGAGACGCCGTTGACGGCATGCACCATCTCGCCGCCGATCACATAGTTCTTGATGAGATCCCGGGTCTCAAGAAGCGGCGCTGTCATCGTCGTCCGCATCCTCGGTCGGGGCCTTGGGCTTCAGCGATCGGGTACGGACCAGCACCTTGTCGCCCGGCTTGATGCCCGACAGGACTTCCGTGTAGTCGTCGCCTTCCAGGCCGATGCTCACCGGCTTGCGGACGGGACGATAGGGGTCCGTTCCCGCCAGATAGACGAAATGCCGCGGCGCCTGTCTGCGCTCGGGATCGGCGGGCTGCGGCGCCTCCTGCTGTTCGCGATCGGCCGCCTTGGGGCGGAAGCGCAGCGCGCTGGTCGGCACGCGCATCACATTGGTCTTGGACCCGGTGACGATCTCGACATTCGCGGTCATGCCTGGCAGCAGCTTGCCATCGAGATTGTCGACATCGATGATCACCAGATAGCTTACCACATTCTGCGTTTCGACCGGGGCCTTGCGGATCTGCCGGACGCGCGCTCGGAAGACGTCATCGGGATAGCTGTCGACCGTGAAGGTCACATTCTGGCCTTCGCGGATCTGGCCGATATCGGCCTCGTCGACCGAGGCCTCGACCTGCATCTTGGTGATGTCGGCGGCGATCTCGAACAGATTGGGCGTCTGGAAGCTCGCCGCCACGGTGGTGCCCGGCTCGACCAGCTTGTCGATGATGACGCCGCTGGCGGGCGCGACGATGACGGTGCGGTTGAGGTCGAGCCGCGCCGAGGAAAGCTCGGCATTGGCCTGGCGGATCTGCGCATCGCCGCTCTCGGTCTGCGCGGTGGCGACCTCCAGCGCGTTGCGCGCGCTGTTGAGCCGGGTCTGCGCCGCGTCAAGATTGGCCTTGGACACGAAGCCGCGCTCGGCCAGCGATTTCTGTCGCGCGAAGTCGCGCTCCTGAATCTGAAGTTCGGCGCGGGCGCGCGCCACATTGGCCGCTGTCTGCTGCAACCCGGCGCGGGCGAGCGCGACCTGCGCCTCGATCTGCTGGACGCGCGCGCGCACCCTTGTCGGGTCGATCTCCGCGAGCACCTGGCCCTTGGTCACCGGCGAGTTGAAATCGACATAGACCTTGGTGACCTGCCCCGACACCTCGGTGCCGACCTTGATGGTGTTCAGCGCGCGCACCTTGCCGCTGGCCGATACCACGCGCTGCACCGATCCACGCGCAACGGTCTCGCCGAGATACTCGTATTCATGCTTTACCGGGCGGACGACGAGGTAGATGCCATAGACCGCGACGAGCGCGATCAGGACGGACCAGATCCTGTGCCGTCCGATCCATGAACGCAATTTGCTCAGCATGTAAATCGGCCCCATCCGCTCCGGTACCGCGAGATATATGAGCAAGTCCTGGGCATGGCCAGAGAGGATGCGCTATGGCCGGGCAATATCCGGAGCAAGGACTCGGCAACAGGGGGGACCAGGGATGAAGGCGCTACTCTATCAGGGCGAACGCGATATCCGGTACGAGAGCATCGCCGATCCGGTACCGCAATCACCCCGCGATGCGATCGTCCAGGTCACCGACTGTTCGATCTGCGGAAGCGACCTCCACATCTATCACGGCCATGGCTTTTCCGAGGATCTGGGCTTCTGCGTCGGGCACGAGGCGGTCGGCGAGGTGGTCGAAACCGGGCGCGATGTGCGGCGGCTGAAGGTCGGCGACAAGGTGATGATCCCCGCCGCCGTCGGCTGCGGATCGTGCCGCGCCTGTCTGTCGGGCGTGGTCACCCTGTGCGAACAGGGGATGACCGCGTGCTACGGTCTCTCGGCACAGCTGCAGGGGTCGCAGGCCGAGGCGGTGCGCGTCCCCGCCGCCGATGCCAATGCAGTGCCGATTCCGGAGGGCATCACCGCCGAACAGGCGCTGCTGATGACCGATGCGCTCGCCACCGCCTGGTATGGCGCGCGCAACGCCGATATCGTGCCGGGCAGCAGCGTCGCGGTGATCGGCTGCGGCCCGATCGGCCTGATGGCGGTGGACAGCGCCTTCGTGATGGGCGCGCAGGTCGTCTATGCGATCGACCCGGTGGCGGAGCGTCGCGCACTCGCCGAGGCGGCGGGCGCGGTCGCGCTGCATCCCGACGCGGCGATAGAGACGATCCGCGAAGCAACCCGAGGGCGCAAGCTCGATTGCGCGATCGAGGTGGTGGGTCGCGACGAAACGGTCGATCTGGCGCTGCGGCTGGTGCGCCCGCGTGGCACCGTATCGGTCATCGGCGTCCAGCAGTCGCGCCGCTTCGCCTTTCCACTCGAACGCGCCTTCGTGGCAGGGCTGACCTTCCGCACGGGCACCTGTTCGGTTCCGGAAGAGCTGCCGGTGCTGTTCCCGCTGGTGCAATCGGGTCGGCTCAAGCCCGAGCGCTATATCAGTCACCGGCTGCCGCTGAGCCAAGGCGCGGACGCGTATCGACTGTTCGATTCGCGCGATGCGGGCGCGCTCAAGATGGTGCTGGTGCCGGACTGACCGACCGGCGGCGCGGCGCCGTCAGTCCTCCGGCCGGATATCCAGCGGCTTGAGCGGAGGTCGTTTGTCGAGGTTGAGGAAGTAGAGCGCGCTCATCCAGGAGACCTCCTCGACAATCCGGTCTTCGTCGAGCAGCGGATCCTCGATCAGCATCTCGATCGCGGTGAAGGCCGTCTGTTCGGCGAGGCGCAAGGCCGCCTTCAGCGTGTCGATCGGAACGTCGGGATAATGCGGCGCGACATTGCCGACCTGCACCGTCAGCACCTTGTCGCGCGCGGCGTTGCGCACCTCCTGCAGCACAGGCACCGACCGGATCGCGCGCAGGATCCACAACCCGCCCGGCTGGGCGCGGGTGACGCGGATCAGTTCCTTGCGCATGGCGATGTTCCACGCCACGACATCCTCGAGCGTGCGGGAGTTGTACGCCTCGATGCGCATGAAGCGGTCGACGACCGCGTCCTGCTCCGCCATCAGCCGCTGGGCGAGTTCGGTCAGCAGCGCATATTTGTTGGGAAAATAGCGATAAAGCGCGGGTGGGGTCATCCCGGCGCGTTCGCAGACCAGATTGGTGGTGAGCTTCTCGAAGCCGACCTCGGCGAGTAGCTCGCCCGCCGTCGCCAGGATCATCTCGAACGTGTCCTTGCCCCGCTGGCGCTGAGGGGTCTTGGTGTCGAGATCAGGCCGCGCAGCCGGCCTGTTCGAAGAGCGTTGGGTGACCATCCAGCATCCCTCAGGTTAAACGGTGTCATAGTCATAACAGCGATCGATCGGGTCACAAGGCAAAGCTGAACCCCGGTGATCATCCTTCCGCAAAGGCAGAACCAGCGTGCCGGGCGGACCTGGCACGCTGGTTTGCTCGATTGCGACCCTTCAGGGCGTTGTCATTCGTCGATGTTGCGGCGGAAGGTCTCGGGCAGGAAGATCAGGCCGATGACCACCGTCGCTGCGGCGACCACAACCGGATACCACAGGCCGTAGTAGATGTTGCCGGTGGCCGCGACCATCGCGAAGGCGGTGGTGGGCAGGAAACCGCCGAACCAGCCGTTGCCGATATGATAGGGCAGCGACATCGAGGTATAGCGGATGCGGCTGGGAAACAGCTCGACCAGCATCGCGGCGATCGGTCCGTAGACCATGGTCACCAGCATCGCCAATGCCCAGAGGATGGCCACCACTGCAAGCTTGTTGATCTTGGCCGTATCGGCCTTTTCGGGATAGCCAGCAGCGACCAGTCCGGCCTTCAGCTCGTCCTGGAAGCTCTTGATCGCCGCCTTCTTGTCCTCGCCCGAAAGCTTGCCGGCATCGGGCGCGGTGAATGTCTTGTCGCCGACCCTGACCGTCGCGATCGTGCCCGCCGCCGCCTCGGCATTGGCATAGCTGACGCCGGCCTTGGCGAGATAGGTCTTGGCGATGTCGCAGCTGGTGGTGTCGAAGCTGTTCTTGCCGACAGGGTCGAACTGGAACGAGCATTCGTCCTGGTGCGCGCTGATCGTCACCGGGGCCGAAGCCTGGGCGGCGGCGAGCGCGGGGTTGGCCGCCTGGGTCAGCGCACCGAACAGCGGGAAGTAGAGCATCGCCGCCAGCGCGCAGCCGCCGAGGATGATCGGCTTGCGGCCGATCTTGTCCGACAGCCAGCCGAAGAAGACGAAGAACGGCGTGGCCAGCGCGAGCGCGATCGCGATCAGGATGTTGGCGGTCGCGCCATCGACCTTGAGCGTCTTTTCGAGGAAGAACAGCGCGTAGAACTGGCCGGCATACCAGACCACCGCCTGGCCCGCGACCGCGCCCAGCAGCGCGACCAGCACCCAGCGCAGATTGCCCCATTGGCCGAACGCCTCGGTCAGCGGCGCCTTCGAGGTGGTGCCTTCCTCCTTCATCTTCTGGAAGACCGGGCTCTCGTTGAGCTGCAGCCGGATCCACATCGACACCGCGAGCAGCACGATCGAGATCAGGAACGGCAGACGCCAGCCCCATTCGGCAAAGGCCTCTTCGCCCAGCGCGAAGCGGAAGCCGATGACCACCAGCAAGGCCGCGAACAGCCCGAAGGTCGCCGTGGTCTGGATCCAGCTGGTATAGAGCCCGCGCTTTCCTTCGGGCGCATGCTCGGCGACATAGGTGGCAGCGCCGCCATATTCGCCGCCCAGCGCAAGGCCTTGGGCAAGGCGCATGAGGATCAGGATGATCGGCGCTGCTACTCCGATCGAGGCATAGCTGGGCAGAAGCCCAACCGCGAAGGTCGAAAGCCCCATGATGCCCATGGTGACGAGAAAGGTGTTCTTGCGCCCTACCAGATCGCCGATCCGCCCGAAGACGAGCGCGCCGAAGGGGCGCACCGCAAAGCCCGCGGCAAAGGCGGCAAGCGCGAAGATGAAGCCGGTCGTCTCGTTCACGCCCGAGAAGAACTGGGCGGATATGTACGTCGCCAGCAGGCCGTACAGGTAGAAATCATACCATTCGAACACCGTGCCCAGCGAGGAAGCGGCGATGACCATCTTCTCCCCCTGGGTCGCCTGATGATGCTTGGGTAAAGCATCCTCGTACACC
>NZ_QKVT01000001.1:451616-458314 GCF_003426715.1 Blastomonas sp. UPD001 | reverse complement strand
GGCTGGCGCCGGGGTCTGGACGATCAGCGCATCGCCGATCTCGGCGATGGCCGCTTCCTCAACCCGGTACTCTCGGGCGACCGGCCCGATCCTGCGATCCTCAAGGACGGCGCGGATTACTATCTCACCTTTTCGAGCTTCGAATCCTATCCCGGCCTGCTGATCTGGCATTCGCGCGATCTGGTGAACTGGCAGCCCCGAAAGCCAGCGCTGACCCGCAACATCGGTTCGGTCTGGGCGGTGAGCCTCGAAAAGCACAAGGGTCGCTATTTCCTCTATATCCCGGTCAAGGCGAGCCCGCAGAACGACATCTATGTGATCTGGGCGGACCATATCGACGGCCCGTGGAGCGACCCCGTGCCGCTCGGCCTGCACAAGCATATCGACCCCTGCCATGCGGTGGGCGAGGACGGATCGCGCTGGCTGTTCCTCTCGGGCGGCGACCGGGTGCGGCTGTCCGATGACGGGATGCGCGTCACCGGCGAGGTCGAGCATGTCTACGACCCCTGGCGCTATCCGGACGAATGGGATGTCGAGGGCTTCTCGCCCGAGGGGCCGAAGATCCACCATATTGGCCAATGGTTCTACATGATTACCGCTGTCGGAGGGACAGCGGGGCCTCCCACGGGCCATATGGTGATCGCAGCCCGCTCGCGTTCGATCCACGGCCCGTGGGAGCAGCACCCCGACAACCCGCTGGTGCGCACGACCGACATTCGCGAGGCCTGGTGGTCGCGCGGCCATGCCAGCCTGGTCGAAGCGCCCGATGGCAGCTGGTGGAGCCTCTATCACGGCTTCGAGAACGGTTACTGGACGCTGGGCCGGCAGTGCCTGCTCGATCCGGTCGAGTTCACCCCCGATGGCTGGTTCCGCATGACCGGCGGCGATCTCTCCGCCCCCTTGCCCAAGCCGAAGGGTGGCGAGGCGCTGCCGCACGGCATGGCCTTGTCGGACGATTTCAGCACGCTCGCGCTCGGCACCAAATGGTCCTTCTTCCGCCCCGCCCCGGACGAGAGCAGCCGCGTCCGCGTCGCAGACAACACGCTATACCTCAAAGGCAAGGGCCTCGCCCCCTCTACCGGATCGCCGCTGCTGGTGATCGCAGGCGACACTTCCTACCGTTTCGAATGCGATATCGAGATTGCCCCGGGTGGGACGGCAGGACTGGTGCTGTTCTATGACGACAAGCTCTATGCGGGACTTGGCTTCGATGCCGAGCGCTTCGTGACGCACCAGTACGGCATCGAGCGCGGGCGTCCCGCCAACCCACACGGCCGCCGCATGCGCATCCGGGTGACCAACCGGAAGCATATCGTGAGCTTCCACGCCTCGGGCGATGGCGGCAGGACCTGGCTGAAATTCGACCGAGGCATGGAAGTCTCGGGCTATCACCACAATGTCCGCGGTGGCTTCCTGATGCTGCGGCCCGGACTCTATGCCGCTGGCCCCGGCGAGGCGCAATTCCGCGACTTCCGCTTCACCGCGCTGGAAGGTTGAGGGTCACGGAAGCGCAACCGTCTGCACCTCGTCGCCGCCGAAGCGCAGCGTTCGCGCGAAGGTACCGCGCTTGACCTCGACCTGGTTGACCTGGCGCGGATAGATGTCGCGCAGGATGGTGGTCTGGATCGCGACCGCCCTGGGACGGCCCTTCACCTGACCCGCATAGTTCATCCGCACCTCGCGTACGCCGATATCGACCGAAGATACCGCCAGCGGAACCTCCGCCCCATCGGCGCGCAGCTTGAAATGCGCGAGCAGATAGGTCTTGAGCTCAGCAATCGCATCGGGATCGTCGAGGCTCGTCTGCGCATTCGGCGCGATTTCGGCGAGCGCCGGTTCGAGGTCATGCGCCTCGAACCGGTGCGAGACCATGACCTTGCCATCGGGTTCGAGCGTGACGACGCTCATCGCATCATGCCCGCGATGCGCGCCCGCTTGCGGGGCGAGCGCCAGGCTCGCAACCGCTGCCATGATGGCAGAGAAACGCCGCATCATTTCGGCGCGCCGAAGGTGCGCAGCGAATCGGGCTGCACCTTCACGTCCGAATCCTTCATCCGGTTCTTGGTCTCCTCGGGCGTCTCGATGCCCAGCGTCTTGGGATCGATCTGGCCGGTATAGACATTGTTCGACCGGTCGGCATCGGCGGTTTCCCAGAGCGGATCGACCTCGGCGCGGGTGAGCGTCTTGGGGGTGACGAACTGCCAGGTCACCGCCTTCTGGTTGTAGCGCCAGACCTCCGCCGGAATGCGCGCGGTCTCGCTCGATCCGTCGGAGAAATCCATCTTCAGGATCACCGGCATGACGAGGCCGCCGCGATTGGAGAAGCTGAAGCGGTAGAAATTGTCGGTCACCTGGCGCGCCGCCTTTTCCTCGGCGGTCAGGTCGGCAAAGGCCTCTGCGGCCTTGCGCTTGTCGGCGGCAGTGGCATCGAGCGGGTCGATGCTGTCATAGAAATCGCGCGTCGCAGGATCGCGCTCGACCACCGTCTGCTGCCCAGCATTGCGCGCGGCGGTGAGCGAACCGGGCTCGGCATCGCGCCGCTTCTTGCGCTCGGCCGCAGCGGCCGTGGCATCGGCAGGTTCGAGCGTCGCGCGCACCACCTTGTCGAGCGCGATATCGACATGGTCGGTCGAATAGAACCATCCGCGCCAGAACCAGTCCAGATCGACGCCCGAGCTTTCCTCCATCGTGCGGAAAAAGTCATAGGGTGTTGGATGCTTGAACCGCCATCGATTGGCATATTCGCGGAAAGCACGGTCGAACAGGTCGCGGCCCAGCACGGTCTCGCGCAGGATGGTCAGCGCGGTGGCGGGCTTGCCATAGCCGTTGGCACCGAATTGCAGCACCGAATCCGACTGGGTCATCAGCGGCATCTGGTTGGTCGAAAGCATGTATTCGGCGATATCCTTGGGCTCGCCGCGCCGCGCCGGATAGTCCTTGTCCCACAACCGCTCGGCCTGGAACTGCAGGAAGGTGTTGAGCCCCTCGTCCATCCAGGTCCATTGCCGCTCGTCCGAATTGACGATCATCGGGAACCAGTTGTGGCCGATCTCGTGGATCACCACGCCGATCAGCCCGTACTTGGCGCGTTCGGTATAGGTGAGGTTGCCGGTCTTCTTGTCCTTCACCGGGCGCGGGCCGTTGAAGGTGATCATCGGATATTCCATCCCGCCGACCGGACCGTTGACCGACTGCGCCACCGGATAGGGATAGGGAAAGGCGAACTTGCCATAGACGTCGATCGTGTGCGCGATCGCCTTGGTCGAATAGGCATCCCAGAGCGGACGCGCTTCCTTGGGGAAGAAGCTCATCGCCATGACCAGCGGCTGATCGGCATAATCCTGTTTCACGCCCATCGCGTCCCAGGCGAACTTGCGCGAGCTCGCCCAGCCGAAATCGCGGACGTTGGTGGCGGAGAAGATCCAGGTCTTCTCGCCCGAGGCCTTGCCGCGCTCGGCCGCGACCGCCTCTTCGGGGGTGACGACATAGACCGGGCTGGTCGCCGACTTGGCCTGTTCGAGCCGCTGGCGCTGCGCCGCGCTCAGCGCCTGGTCGGGGTTCTGCAGCACGCCGGTGGCGGCCACGACATGGTCGGCAGGCACGGTCAGCGCGACGCGATAGTCGCCGAATTCGAGCGTGAACTCGCCAGACCCCAGGAACGCCTTGTTGTGCCAGCCCTCATAGTCCGAATAGACCGCAAGCCGAGGGAACCATTGCGCGCCTTCGAAGATGCAGTTGCCGTCCTCGCCGGGCTGGGTGAAGCATTCATAGCCCGACCGCCCGCCGACGACCTTGTTCTCGGCCATCGGAAACGACCATTCGATCGAGAAGCTGGTCTCGCCGCCATTGGGCGCGACTGCCTGGGCAAGGTCGATGCGCAGCAGGCTGTCGACAACGGTGAAAGGAAGCGCGCGACCGCTGGCATCGCGCACCGCAGCGATGGTGAAGCCGCCCTCCCAGTCCTTGAGGCGCTTGAGCCGGCGCACCTCGGCCAGGCTGATCTTGTCGCCCGAAACCGTCTCTGTCATCGCCTCGATCGAATCGCGCTTGTACTGGTTCTGGTCGAGCAGCAGCCAGAGATAGGGCAGCGCATCGGGCGAATTGTTGACATAACGCACCGTCTGGCTGCCGCTGACCGTGCGCTTCGCCTCGTCGAGCCGCGCCTGGACGTCGTAGTCGACCTTCTGCTGCCAGTAGCGATAGCCCGGCGCGCCCGAGGCGTTGCGATAATCGGTCGGGGTCGGCCATTCCTCGCCTTCGAGCTGGCGGAACTTGTCCTGATAGCCGCTCTTGGTCTGCTCGACCGGGCTCGCGAGCGAAGGTGTGGAAGCGGCGCCGATGGCGAGTGCGAACAGCGAAGCGGAAACGGCGGATAAACGACGCAAGGCGACCCCCTTATTTTCAGGGCGTTATCGCCCCTGAAATGTGCAGGGCGCTTGCATGTGATACTATCGCATAAGGGTCAATGCCCCGGCGCTGCAATTTGCGACAAAGCGCCGATACCCCGGCCACCTGGCCTCCCATCAAGCCGGCTGGGGCTTGCCGAGCAGATTATAGGGGTCGATCCCGCGCGCGCGCAGCTTCTGGTGCGCCATCGCATAATAATGCGGTTCGTCGATGTTGAGCCGCTTGCGCGCCGCCGCCAGTGGCTCGGCAAGCAGCGAGAGCATCGACTGCTCGGCGATGCGCGGGCATGCCTTGCCCAGCCGCTTCGCCTCGCCCACCGCCTTGAACACCGGCGCATCGCTGCGGATGGTGCGGGTCATGTTGAGCGCGGCCATATAGGCGATGAAGATATTGCCCGGTGACGGGTTCTGGCCATAGGTGAACGCCAGCACCGAGGCTTCGCCCAAGGCGTCGCGGCCATAGCCGGTGAGGACATGCAGCAGGTCGTGCGTGTCGCGCAGCCGGTTGACATACCATTCGACCATATCGCCATAGCGGCGGTTGCCCTGGAACCGGTCATATTCGGCGACCAGCCCGGCGGCAGAGAGCCCTTCGCGCTCCATGAAATCGACATAGGCATGCGCAACGCTGCCCTTCGGCATCGCGCGCAACCGATCGTGATCGTCGAGAATGTCGGGAAGATAGGGCTCGCTCAGCCGCAATTGCCGTCCGAAATCGCTGTACACGAAGGCGCGGATCTCGTCGACCAGCTTCAGCCGCGGCAGGCACTGGAAGATGTGGAAGACCTGCTCGGTATCTTCCTTGTCCGCGATCAGCTTGCGGAAATGGTGCATCGCCCTGAACGGGCGGAACTTGGGCACGGGCCGCTCGGGATGACGGAATACCGGCTCGGACATGCTCAACCTCTCTCGCCCTCTCACTGACAATCGTGTCAATAGCATGCAGCGCAGAGGTTGAAAAGTCGTGTCATGCGTGCTGACACATGGTCAGAAATCGATCGCGATGCCCTTGTGCTCCCAGTCGCCGAAGCGCGTCGGGCCCTTGGCCGCTTCCTCGGCATCACCCTCGGCGATCGGCTGCGGTGTCGGCACCGGCGGCGACTTGCCCCAGTGCGCGGGCGGCTTGACATGATCGGGGCGGCGCGTCGCGCGCGGGGTGTCTGGCATGCTGCGTCCCTTGAGCTTGGCCGGCCGATCGATTGAAAACCGGCGCGGCATTCCTACATTTCATGCGGGCATATGGGGCGTGACGGGCGCGATGTGAAGCGCCGGGCATGCAATGTCAGACAAGGATTTTGAACCGAGATGAACGGACTGAAGACCACCATGCTGCTGGCAGCGCTGACCGCGCTGTTCATGGCTCTGGGCTACACGCTGGGTGGCTCGGGCGGCGCGGTGATCGCGCTGCTGTTTGCGGCCGGCATGAACCTGTTCACCTTCTGGAATGCCGACAAGATCGTGCTGAAGATGCACAATGCCGTCGAGGTGAACGCGCAGAGCCATCCCGATTTCTACAATCTGGTCGCCAGGCTGGCCGAGCGCGGCGGACTGCCGATGCCGCGCGTCTATGTCATCGATCAGGCCGCGCCCAACGCCTTCGCCACCGGTCGCAATCCGGAGAACGCCGCCGTCGCTGCAACCATCGGCCTGATGCAGATGCTGAGCCGCGACGAGATCGAGGGCGTGATGGCGCACGAGCTGGCGCATGTGAAGAACCGCGACACGCTGATCATGACCATGGTCGCGACGATCGCGGGTGCCGTCTCGATGCTCGCTAATTTCGGGCTGTTCTTCCGCGACGACAATCGCAACCCCTGGGCGGCGATGCTCGCGGTGTTCGTCGCACCTTTTGCCGCGATGATCGTGCAGATGGCGATCAGCCGGACGCGCGAATTCGGCGCGGATCGCGGCGGCGCGGAAATCAGCGGCAAGCCGCTCGCGCTGGCATCGGCGCTGGCGCGCATCTCGAACCAGGCGCAACGGATTCCGAACCCGGTTGTCGAACGCAACCCGGCAGCCGCGCAGCTGTATATCGTGCCCTCGGGCGTGCGCGCGCTGTTCTCGACGCATCCCGATACCGGCGACCGGATCGCCGCGCTGGAGGCGATCGCCCGCGAACAGGGCAGCGCCCCGCCGCCGCCGCGCCGGGGCAGCGCGCTCGATCCGCTCGGACGGGGGTGAGCTTTATTCTCCCCTCCCGCGCGCGGGAGGGGCAGGTCCAGCCATCTGGACCGGGGGGGCCTGACCACCCTCTGCGCAGTCCCATCCCGGCCTTCGGCCACCCCTCCCGCC
>NZ_QKVT01000001.1:445964-451516 GCF_003426715.1 Blastomonas sp. UPD001 | reverse complement strand
AGAAATTCGTCGGCAGCCACGGGCTGGAGACGGGCGAGGAGGACGGCCAGGGGCACGACCATGCGCCGTTCGAGACCGTCGGCATTCTTGCCCCCAGCGGCACGGTGATCGACCGGCTGATCCTGACCTCGGTCGAATCGGTCTGGGACGTGCACGGCATCGAGCATGAGCATCATGACGAGGCCGCGGGCGAACATGACCACGAGCAGGACGATCCTGCCGATCACGATCACGACGCCGAGCCGGCCCATCAGGACGAGCATGAAGGCGAAGCCGCGATGCCCGGCATGGAGCCGGAGATCACCGCGCTGCTGGTGCGTTATCGAAACGCGTCGGCCGCGATGCGGCTGCCCAGCCAGATCAACCGCCAGAGCGCGCTCCAGGCCGCTGCCCCCGCCGCCGAGGCGGCGCGACTGCTCGGGCTGTTCGGGTCGATCATCGAAGGCGCGCGGTTGTTCGGCTGGTTGCTCGCCTTGTCCGCCGGGCTCAGCCTGTTCGTCGCGCTGTGGAATGCGACGCGCGCGCGCGAAGCCGATCTGGCGCTGCTGCGCGTGATGGGGGCGCGGCCATCGACCGTGTTCGGCACGATCCTGATCGAGGGATTGCTGATCGCCGCGATCGGCGCGCTGGGGGGCATCGCAGTGGCGCATGGCCTGATCGCGGTGGCCACCGCGAGCTTCCCGACGCTCGACGAGCTCGGCCTGTCGGCGCTGCGGTTCCTGCCCGGCGAGGGGGCGATCCTCGCCGCCGCGCTCGCCATCGGCCTCGTCGCCGCCCTGATCCCGGCGATCCGCACCTTCCGGATCGATCTTGCCACCACGCTCGCCCGATACAGCTGAGGAAGACGACATGCGCCTGCCCATTCTTGCCCTGGCCGCCCTGAGCCTCATCGCCCTGCCGCAGACCGCAGGCCAGGCTGCGATGCAGCAGGGAAAGAAGGCGCCGGTGGAGGATGTCTGGAAGCCCGCCGCCACGCCCAAGGGCGGGGTTTCCTGGGCGGTGCTCGAGGCGACCAGGGAACAGACCCGCACCGGCAAGGACGGTTATCTCTATTCCAAGCCGCTGTTCACCCCGGCGGTCAAGGCGCTGGCGGGCAAGCGGATCAAGGTGGCCGGCTGGATGAAGCCGCTGGAAACCGGCGGGCGTCAGAAGCATTTCGTGCTGCTCGCCTATCCGCCGG
Organism: Blastomonas sp. UPD001; assembly: GCF_003426715.1. Taxonomy (NCBI): domain Bacteria; kingdom Pseudomonadati; phylum Pseudomonadota; class Alphaproteobacteria; order Sphingomonadales; family Blastomonadaceae; genus Blastomonas; species Blastomonas sp. UPD001. Next base: position 450,336 of record NZ_QKVT01000001.1, on the reverse strand, counting down.
GCTGTCCGTTCCATTTCCACGCGGTGCCCAACCAGTTTATCGAGGTCTATGCCGACATCCCGTTTCCGACCAACGAAACCCGGATGATCGTGGTCAGCGGGGTGCTCGAGCTGACCGGCCAGGACGAAAGCGGCATTTTCTACCGCATGAAGGCCTCAAGCCCCGCCTGAACCGGCCGTCATCCGCCCGATGGTGCGGCCGGTCGGCCAACCTTCTGACGGCCTCGGCCCGCCGGGTTGCCAGCGGACCTCTGGCGCGCCTGCCTCACGCCAGCGGGGCGAGCCCGCACAGGATGGTCCGCACCAGATCGGCCTGTCCGCGCGCGCCGGTGCGGGCATAGATGCGCTTCGAGTAGTTGCGGGCCGTCTCGAGAGTGAGGTGGAGGTTCTGCCCCGCCTCGGCGATCGTTTCACCGCGGCTGAGTTTCTGCGCCAGCGCAGCTTCGCGGGCCGACAGGCGGAAATGGTCGCGCAGGACGGCGGCGCCCTCGCGTTCCTCCTCGCGGACCGCGATCCGCATCGTTGCGGTCGCGACCGGGCGGGCCATCCCGGGCAATACGGAAAAGGCCGTCGGCTGCACCAGCAGGGTGATATCGTCGTCGACCGTGATCAGAACGGGCGAAGGCGCAGCGGGGCCAGGGGCGGCGATCGCCGCGCAACTGCGCTCGAGCAGGTCAGCCGCTGCCTGTGGCAGCTGCAGCTTGCGGCCGGGGCGACCGTCGGGCGTTTCGATAAAGGTCAGCCAGCGTTCGGCCATCGCGTCAGCGGCCATGACCCGCGCATCCTCGTCGAGCGCGACCTGGCCGATGCCGAGCCTCGCGAGCGTCGCCTGCGCCATGATCCGCGCCAGCCGTTCGCCCGATATCGCGACAAAGGCACGCAGCGCGGCGCGAAGATAGGGGGCCGTGGATGACAGCGTCGCCACCGCGCTGGAACTGAAATCCTCGCGCTCGCGAGCGAGCAATATCCAGGCATCGGCGACATTGTCGACGGTCACGCGCATCCACCGGCCATAGCGGATGCCCATCGCGACCAGCGCCGATCGCTGATGTTCCAGCACCGCCTTGTCGTCGAAATCGAGCATCTCCTCGAGCGCATAGATGCGTCCGGGGCGTAGCGCCCCATAGGGATGGAGCTCCAGCCGCTGCAGCGCCTCGATATCGATCGCGGGGTCCTCGACCGCACGCGGGGCCGCCAGCTGCAGCACGGTGGGCGCATGATCCGCCGGTGCATTGGCCAGCGTGATGTACAGCACGCCGTGCCGGGCATGGGTGCGCGCCAGCAATGCGGCCATGAACTGCCGCCATTGCGGTGCCTCGCGAATGCCCTCGACCAGCGGCAGGAAGAGATCGAGCTGCGTATTGATTGCGGTCGCCATGCCATTTTACTCCCATATGGGAGTTATGGATGGACCCGATGTGTCCGATTGGCAATGCACGAACGCTCCAGACGAGGGACAGAATGTCGCGGCAGACACGATCGACCATATTGACGCATCTCGAACGGCTGGAGGCCGAGGCCATCCACATCATGCGCGAAGTGGTGGCCCAGGCAGAAAAGCCGGTGATGCTCTATTCGGTGGGCAAGGACAGCGCGGTGATGCTGCATCTCGCGCGCAAGGCCTTCTATCCCTCGCCGCCGCCTTTTCCGCTGCTGCATGTCGATACGACCTGGAAGTTCAAGGACATGTACGCGCTGCGCGACAAGATGGCGCGCGAAAGCGGCATGGAATTGCTGGTCTATCAAAACCCCGAAGCGGCCGAGCGCGGCATTAACCCGTTCGACCACGGGCCGCTCCACACCGACATGTGGAAGACCGAGGGGCTGAAACAGGCGCTCGACCTGCACGGTTTCGATGCGGCGTTCGGCGGAGCGCGGCGCGACGAGGAGAAGAGCCGCGCCAAGGAACGCATCTTCTCGTTCCGCACCGCGTCGCACGGCTGGGACCCGAAGAACCAGCGGCCCGAATTGTGGAACCTCTACAACGCGCGCAAGAACAAGGGCGAGAGCATCCGCGTCTTCCCGATCAGCAACTGGACCGAGCTCGACATCTGGCAATATATCCAGCTCAACGCCGTGCCGATCGTCCCGCTCTATTTCGCTGCCGTGCGCCCGACCTTCGAATGGGAAGGCCAGCTGTTCATGGCCGACGATATCGACCGGCTGACCCGCGTACTGGGCCGCACGCCCGAGATCACCGAGCGCTCGATCCGCTTCCGCACGCTGGGCTGCTTCCCGCTCACCGGCGCGGTGGAAAGCACCGCACAGACGCTGTCCGAGGTGATCCAGGAAACGCTGCTCACCACCACCTCCGAACGCCAGGGCCGGGTGATCGACAAGGACGCCGGCGGCGCGGGAATGGAGAAGAAGAAGCAGGAGGGCTATTTCTGATGCGCGATCCAGTCTACCAGACCGAAGCGCTGATCGCCGAGGATATCGACGCCTATCTGGAAACGCATCAGCACAAGTCGATGCTGCGCTTCATCACCTGCGGTTCGGTGGATGACGGCAAGTCGACGCTGATCGGGCGGCTGCTCTACGACAGCAAGATGATCTTCGAGGACCAGCTCGCCGCGCTGGAAAGCGACAGCAAGAAGGTGGGAACGCAGGGCGGCGAGATCGATTTCGCGCTGCTGGTCGATGGCCTGGCGGCCGAGCGCGAACAGGGCATCACCATCGATGTCGCCTATCGCTTCTTCAACACCGAAAAGCGCAAGTTCATCGTCGCCGATTGCCCCGGGCACGAGCAGTATACGCGCAACATGATCACCGGCGCGTCGACGGCCGATCTGGCCGTGATCCTCATCGATGCGCGCAAGGGCGTGCTCGTCCAGACCCGGCGGCATTCGTACCTGTGCCACCTGATCGGCATCCGCAACATCGTGCTCGCGGTGAACAAGATGGACCTGGTCGATTACGACCAGGCGGTGTTCGACGAGATCGTCAAGGATTATGCCGCGTTCGCGCAGAGCATCGGCATCGAGAGCTTCACCGCCATGCCGATTTCCGGGTTCCGCGGCGACAATATCACCGCGCTGTCGGCCAACACCCCCTGGTACGACGGCCCGACGCTGGTCGATCATCTCGAAACGGTCGAGGTGCTCGCGTCGGTCGATCTCGACCGGCCATTCCGCATGCCCGTGCAATGGGTCAACCGCCCGAACCTCGATTTCCGCGGCTTTTCGGGACTGATCGCGACCGGGTCGGTCAAGCCGGGCGACGAGATCCGCGTGCTGCCCTCGGGCAAGACCAGCATCGTCAGCCGCATCGTCACGCTCGACGGCGACCTGGACGAAGCGGTTGCGGGCCAGTCGGTCACGGTCTGCCTGACCGACGAGATCGACTGTTCGCGCGGCGACGTCATCGCCGCCGCCGCCAATCCGCCCGAGGCGGCCGATCAGTTCGAGGCGACCCTGGTCTGGCTCAACGACGACCCGATGGTGGTCGGGCGCGCCTATTGGCTGAAGCTCGGCAGCCAGACCGTGTCGGTGACTGTGCAGCAGCCGAAATATGCCGTGAACGTCAATTCGATGGAGCATCTGGCGGTCAAGACGCTCGATCTCAACGCCATCGGTGTCGCGGAGATCATCACCGACCGGCCGGTCGTGTTCGAGCCCTATGCCGACAACCGCGCGCTCGGTGGCTTCATCCTGATCGACAAGCTGTCCAACGCCACGGTGGCGGCGGGCATGCTCCATTTCAGCCTGCGCCGCGCGCAGAACGTCCACTGGCAGCCCACCGACCTGACGCGCGAGGACCATGCGCGGATGAAGAACCAGACGCCGAAGGTGCTGTGGTTTACCGGTCTCTCGGGTGCTGGCAAGTCGACCATCGCTAACGAGGTGGAAAAGCGGCTCGCCCTGATGAACCGCCACACCTTTCTGCTCGATGGCGACAATGTCCGGCACGGGCTCAACAAGGATCTGGGCTTTACCGAGGCCGACCGGATCGAGAATATCCGCCGCGTCGGCGAAGTCGCCAAGCTGATGGCGGACGCCGGGCTGATCGTGCTGACGGCGTTCATCAGCCCGTTTCGCGCCGAGCGCGAGATGGTGCGCAACATGCTGCCCGAAGGCGAGTTCGTCGAGATTTTCGTCGATACGCCGCTCGAAGTCGCCGAGGCGCGCGACGTGAAGGGCCTGTACAAGAAGGCGCGGTCGGGGGCGCTCAAGAACTTCACCGGGATCGACAGCCCATATGAGGAACCGCTGACGCCCGAAATCCGGATCGACACCGGTGCCATGACGATCGAGGAAGCGGCCGATTATGTCATCCGCCAGCTGCTGCCGCTGAAATAAGGGGGGCGATGATGGCGATGAGCGATGCCGAGCTAGCGGCGCACCTGGCCGAGGTGACGGGCAGGCTGCTGATCG
>NZ_QKVT01000001.1:435266-445864 GCF_003426715.1 Blastomonas sp. UPD001 | reverse complement strand
AACACCATCTTAGCAGGTGTTGCACTTGTTCCGTGAACTCACGGGGTCCCGCTTTGTCTGTCGGCGGGACGCAGAAGCGGGATTCCCGCTTTCGCGGGAATGACGGGGTGCGAGGCGGGGGGAGAAAGCGGCGCGAGAGCGACTTCCGCATCGCGAGTTGATTTGTTAGTCTCCGTCCTTGCGGTCACCTCATCCCCACCCCGCTCAGCCTGAGCCTGTCGAAGACCCCGCGATTTGGGTTGCAGTGGATATCAACGTCATCCTGAACTTGGTTCAGGATCCATCGTGCACCAATTGCCAAAGCCGCGTGGGGCGGAATGGACCCTGAAACAAGTTCAGGGTGACGGTTCATGATCCCGCTCTGTGGTCACAAACACTGCGGCGGGCTCGAGCAGAGCTGATCGGTCATACTCCCTCAGACCGGCCCCACCAGCGGCATCACGCCGGGGTTCAGCGCGGCGCGGGCGTGGCGGCGCATGCGCTGTTCGGCATCATCGGCGCGGCCCGAGAGCATGGCGTCAGCCACGGCGAGATGCTCCTCGTGCGCGGCCTTGAGGTGGTCGCGCGCGTTGGCGAGATCGTCCCAGTCCAGCGCCAGCGCCGCGGCCGAGGCGAGCGGCAGGTGGTTGTTGCGTGCCAGCGCGACGCCGATCGCGCGGTTGCCGCTGGCCTCGAGCAGCAAGTCGTGGAACGCGAGATTGTAGCTGTAGAAACGGTCGACATGCTCGGGGGCAAAGCCATCGCCCGCAAACAGCGCGTCGCCCTCGGCCAGCACCGCCTTCAGCTTGCGCGCAAAGCCGGGCGCGATCGGGCGCGAGGCGATCAACCGCACCGCCAGCCCTTCGAGCACGCCGCGCACCTCGATCGCATCGTCGATCTGGGCGGGCGTGACCCCGCGCGCCGCATAGCCGCGCCGCCCCAGCTTCGCCACCAGCCCTTCCTGCTCGAGCGTGCGCAAGGCGGTGCGCACCGGCATGCGCGAGACGCCGAAGCGTTCGGCCGTGGCGATCTCGGCGATGCGCGCGCCATCGGGAATCTCGCCCGAAACGATCATCTTGCGCAGCGCGAACAGAACGCGCTGGCCGGGCTTCATCGGGGCAGTCATGCCACCCTGTTTAGCCCGTGCGCCCGGTCCGGCAAGCCCCCAATCCGGCTTGCACCTTCCCGCAAACTGCATTATTGGATCCAATAACGAGCATCCTCAGGAGAGATACCGATGGCCACCGCCCCCGATCTGGAAGAGCGCAGCGCCGCCGCGCGCGCCACCGCGCCCTGGCCGCGCAACGCCTGGTATGTCGCCTGCATGCCCGACGAGATCGAAGGCAAGCCGCTGGGCCGCACGATCTGCGGCGAACCGATGGTGTTCTTTCGGGGCAAGGAAGGCAAGGTCGCGGCACTCGAGGATTTCTGCCCGCATCGCGGCGCGCCGCTGTCGCTCGGGTTCGTCCGCGATGGCGCACTGGTCTGCGGCTATCACGGGCTCGCCATGGGCTGCCATGGCAAGACCGAGGGCATGCCCGGTCAGCGCGTCGGCGGTTTCCCGCCGATCCGCACCTTTCCGGTGATCGAGCGCTATGGTTTCATCTGGGTGTGGCCGGGCGATGCCGATGCGGCCGATCCGGCGAAGCTCAGGCACCTCGAATGGGCCGAGGACGAAGGCTGGGCCTATGGTGGCGGGCTGTACCATATCCGGTGCGACTACCGGCTGATGATCGATAACCTGATGGACCTGACGCACGAGACCTATGTCCATTCGACCAGCATCGGGCAGAAGGAGATCGACGAGGCCCCGGTCAAGACCCGGCTGGTCGGCGACGAGGTGGTGACCAGCCGCTTCATGGACGCGATCGACCCGCCGCCCTTCTGGGCGATGGCGTTGCGCGGCGCCGGGCTTCCCGATAACGGGCCGGTCGATCGCTGGCAGCTCTGCCATTTCCACCTGCCGAGCAGCGTCGAGATCGAGGTCGGCGTCGCGCCCGTCGGCGAGGGCGGCTACGAGGCCCCGCTCGAGCGCAAGGCCTATTCGGTGGTGGTCGACTTCATGACCCCCGAGACCGAGGGATCGCACTGGTATTTCTGGGGCATGGCCCGCCGCTTTGCGGTCGACGATGCCGAGCTGACCACCACCATCCGCGACGGCCAGGGCAAGATCTTCGCCGAAGACATGGAGATGCTCGAGCGCCAGCAGAAGAACCTCGACCTCTATCCCGACCGCCGCCTGCTGCTGCTCAATATCGACGCCGGCGGTGTGCGCTCGCGCCGGCTGATCGAACAGGCGATTGCGGCGGAGGCGGGTTGATGCGGTAACCCGCACCCCTATCTACATCATTGTCAGTAGACGCGCGGGCATAGCTTGATAAGGTGCGCGCCATGCGTGTGCTCAAACGTCTGGCGCTCAGCCTTCTCGTCCTTGTTGTCGTAACCGCCATCGCGCTTGCCGTGTGGGAGCCGCTGGTAGCCGAATCGGGCCAGGCCCCGGCGTCGCGCCAGTATGACGTGGAGATCGTCCGCGACGATTTCGGCGTGCCGCATATCTTCGGCAGGACCGATGCCGATGTCGCCTATGGCGTCGCCTACGCCCATAGCGAGGACGATTTTGCGACGATTCAGGAAGTCGCCGCGATGACGCGCGCGCGCACCGGTGCGCTGACGGGTCAGGACGGCGCGAAGGTCGATTTTGCGGCGCATCTGCTCGACATCCGCGGGACCGTCGATCGCAAGTACGATACGCTGCCCGCCGATATCCGCGCGTTGCTCGATGCCTATGCCGCGGGCCTCAATCACTATGCCGACAAGCATCCCGAAGAAGTGCGCCTGTCCGGGCTGTTCCCGGTCAACGGCCGCGACATTGCCGCTGGCTTCGTGCTGCGCTCGCCCTTCTTCTTCGGGCTCGATTCGGTGCTCGGCGCGCTGGTCGAGGGCAAGGACCTGCCGATCGAGGGCGGGCCGAAACTCTCCGGCAAGGAAGTCGCGCGCGTGACGCCGATCGGTCCCGAGCCCGACATGAACGGATCGAACGCCTTTGCCGTCGCCCCGGCGCGCTCGACCGACAATGTCACGCGGCTGATCTCGAACTCGCACCAGCCCTGGCGCGGCGGCGTCGCCTGGTACGAGCTGGTGGTGCATTCGGAAGAAGGCTGGGATTTTGCTGGCGCGACCTTTCCCGGTTCGCCCTATCCGTTCCTGGGCCACAACAAGACGCTCGGCTGGACCAACACGGTCAACCGGCCCGACCTGATCGATGTCTACAGACTCGAGCTGAACGACGACAGGACGCAGTACCGGCTCGACGGCCAGTGGCGCGATCTCGAAGCGAAACGCGTCTGGTTGAAGGTCAAGATGGGGCCCTTCACGGTGCCCGTGCCGCAGACGGTCTACCGCTCGGTGCACGGCCCGGTGATCCTGAACGGAAAGGGCGCGTTCGCGATCCGCTATGCCGGGATCGACGAATTAAAGATGCTCGAGCAATATTTCAGGATCAACAAGGCGCGCGATTTTGCCGAATGGCAGAAGGCGATGGCGATTCAGGGCGTGCCCGCGACCAATTTCATCTATGCCGATGCCCAGGGCAATATCGCGATGGCGTACAATGCGCTGTTCCCGGCGCGCAAGCCGGGCGCGAACTGGCGCGGCGTGCTGCCCGGCGACCGCAGCGACCTGATCTGGAAGACGCACCTGCCCTGGGACCGGGTGCCGCTGCTGGTCAATCCCGCGTCCGGCTATATCATGAACGCCAACAACACGCCGTTCGTCGCGGCGGGTCCCGACGACGAGCTCGACCGCGCCACCTTCTCGGCCCTGATGGGGATCGAGGACGACATGACCAATCGCGCGCGCCAGGCAATCAAGCTGTTCGAGGCGGCGGGACAGATCGACGCGGCGACATTGGCGCGGATCAAGTACGATGTGGGTTACGACAGGTCGGATTATGCCACCGGCTGGATCAACGCGCTGCTGGCGGTCAAGCCCGATGGCGACAAGCGCATCCCGCAAGCGCAGGCGCTGCTGCGCGCCTGGGACTGGCAGATGGACGGCAAGGGCAAGGGCGATGCGCTGGCGCTGATGCTGATGCGTCCGGCGATGCGGCAGAGCTATCGCCGCCTGCCGCTGCCCGATCCGCGCAAGGAACTGGTCGCCGCGATCGACCATCTCGAAAAGCATTTCAACACGCTCGACCCGAAGCTCGGCACCGTGCTGCGGCTGCGCCAGGGCAAGGTCGATCTGCCGATGGACGGCGGATCGGACACGCTGCGCGCGGCGACGCTCTGGGACGTCGACGAGAAGGACGGCCGCTTCGCCGTGCGCCATGGCGACAGCTTCATCCAGTTCGTCGAATGGGACGAGGCCGGCAACGTGACCTCGCGCTCGATCCAGCCCTTCGGTGCGGCGACGACGCGGCCCGACAGCCCGCATTATGCCGACCAGGCCAAGCTGTTCGTCGAACACCAGACGAAGCCCGTCTATTTCACCCGCGAAGCGCTGATGCCGCATGCCAAGCGGCGCTATCGCCCGTGATTGCGCTTGAAACCGGTTGGGCAAGTCTTATGGTTTCAATCAGCAACCCTCAGGCGGCACCGGCGCATCTGCGACAGTCCGGTGGCACCCGATAGAACAGACCGACACGCTCCCAAGAGAGGCCTCATATCCATGCTCAAGCCCTTCCGCTCGCTGATCGCCGTATCCTCGCTGGCGCTCGCCGTGGCGCTTTCCCCCGCGCAGGCGCAACAGGCCGCCCCGGTCGCCGATCTCGTCAAGACGGTGAACATCCCCTATCAGCAGTTCACGCTCGCCAATGGCCTGACCGTCATCGTGCACGAGGACCGCAAGGCCCCGATCGTCGCGGTGTCGATCTGGTATGACGTCGGCTCCAAGCACGAGCCCAAGGGCAAGACCGGCTATGCGCACCTGTTCGAGCACATCATGTTCAACGGGTCGGAGAACGCGCAAGGCGACTATTTCGAATATCTCAAGAAGCTGGGCGCGACCGACTATAACGGCACCACCTGGTTCGACCGCACCAACTATTTCCAGACCGTGCCCAAGGCGGGGCTGGAAGGCGCGCTGTTTCTGGAAAGCGACCGCATGGGCCATCTGCTCAACGGCATCACCCAGGAAAAGCTGACCAACCAGATCGGCGTGGTGCAGAACGAGAAGCGCCAGGGCGACAACCAGCCTTATGGCCTGGTCGAATACAAGCAGATCGAGATGCTCACTCCGCCGGAGCATCCCTATGGCCATTCGACAATCGGATCGATGGAGGACCTGCAGGCCGCGTCGCTCGACGACATGAAGAAGTGGTTCACCGATCATTATGGCCCGAACAACGCCATTCTGGTGCTGGCCGGCGACATCAACGTCGCCGAAGCCAGGCCACTGGTCGAAAAATATTTCGGCGACATCGCCAAGGGCCCTGAAGGCAGAAATGGCTGACGCGTCCCGTCGCCAAGCTGCACGTGCTGCCCGGTGAGCGCGATGCCTATCAGGAGGTCGCGGGCGGAACCGGCAAGGCGACCGGCAGCGGCCCCGCAATGCGCACCGGCGTTTTGGCGGCACCGGCCTTCTATTCGAGCATGGCCGAAGATGCGATGGCCGCAGGCGCCGCGAGCAAGCAGCCGCTCGCCGCGGTCGATCGCTCGACCTTCCCCGAAGCCGGCGCGGTACCCGATCTCGACTTCCCCGATGTCGAGGAAGCCACGCTCTCGAACGGCATCAAGGTGCGCTTCGCCAAGCGGACCGCCGTTCCGGTGGTGCGCGTCGCGGTGAGCTTCGATGCCGGCTATGCCAGCGACCCCAAGGACGCTCTCGGCACCAACAGCCTGATGATCGCGCTGCTGCAGGAAGGCACGCAGAAGCTCAATTCGGTGCAGCTGGCCGAGGCGCAGGAGCGGCTGGGCGTCAACATCAACGCCTCGTCGGACCTCGATCGCACGATCGTCTCGATGAGCGCGATGAAGGCGAACCTGGGTCCGTCGCTCGACCTGCTGGCTGATGTCATCCGCACCCCCGCCTTCGACGCCAAGGAGCTGGAGCGCGTGCGCGTGCAGCAGCTCACCCGCATCCAGGCCGAGTTCACCCAGCCCCAGGGCATTGCGCTGCGCAACCTGCCGCCCCTGCTCTACGGCCAGGCGCACCCCTATGGCGTGCCGCTGACCGGCACCGGCGATCCGGCGGTGGTCGCCAAGCTGACGCGCGATCAGCTCGCCGCCTATCACGCCCAGTGGATGCGGCCCGAGCGCGCGTCGATCTTCGTGGTCGGCGATACCAGTCTCAAGGACATCATGCCGATGCTGGAAGAGCGCTTCGGCAAATGGCCGTCGAACCGCATGGCGCTGATGCAGAAGGATTTCAGCGCAGCGATCCCGGCGGGCCAGGGCCGCATCATCCTGATCGACCGCCCCAACTCGCCGCAGTCGCTGATCCTCGCGGGCCAGGTGCTGAAAGCCAAGGGCACCGACAACCTGCTCGCGCTCGAAACCGCGAACGACATCCTGGGCGGCGATTTCCTGTCGCGGATCAACATGGACCTGCGCGAGACCAAGGGCTGGTCCTACGGCACCCGCACGCTAATCCAGCGGCCGAAGAACGACGTTCCCTTCCTGGCGTTCGCGCCGGTGCAGACCAACCAGACCGGCCCGTCGGTCACAGCGATCATCCAGCAGATGAACGACTTCATCGGTTCCAAGGGCGTGACTCCTGAGGAACTCGATCGCACGGTCAAGGGCAACAGCCTGGAGCTGGCGGGCACCTATGAGCGCTCGGCCGCGGTGCTGTCGCAGATGCAGTCGGACGCGCTTTATGGTCGCCCGACCAACTATGCCGAAAGCCTGGCCGCGCAGTATCGCAGCATGGACGCCGAGAAGCTCAACGGGGCGATGCGCACCGCGCTCAACCCGAAGACGCTGACCTGGGTCATCGTGGGCGATGCCGCCAAGGTCGAGCCGCAGCTCAAGGAACTGGGCATGCCCGTCGAGGTTCGCCGCGCGGCACCTGCCGCCGGAGACAAATAAGCCACCAACGTTCAACCCACCACGAAGAGAGGACAATACCATGTCAGTTGCTGGACAATATGATTGCGTGACCAAGTCGCCGATGGGCGACCAGAAGTCGGTGCTGACCGTCAATGTCGATGGCGACAGCTGGACCGGATCGAATGCCGGCCAGATGGGCTCGCTAGACATCACCGACGGCAAGGTCGACGGCAACACGCTGACCTGGACGATGGACATGAAGGTGCCGATGCCGATGAAGCTCGAGGGCACCGCCACCGTCGACGGCGACACCATCACCGGCCAGATCAAGGCCGGCGCGTTCGGCACCATGGCGATGAGCGGCACCCGCAAGGCGTAAGCCGGATCAATCCTCCCCCAGCGGGGGAGGGGGACCATCCGCAGGATGGTGGAGGGGTGTCGCCCGGATTGGAAGTGGACACCCCTCCGTCTCGCCTCTGGCGAGCCACCTCCCCTTGCAGGGGAGGTTTTTTTATGGGCGGTGCGCTTCGACCGGGTCGTTGGGATCGGGCGTCTCACTCGACGAGACATGGTTGAGCGCGATCACCCAGCGGCCACCCACCTTGCGCATCAGCCGCGTGTTGATGCCATATTGCGGGCTTTCTGCCCGATCGAGATGGTAGCGGCTGATCAGCTGCGCCGCATCCGGGGCCAGCATCTCCACCCTGATGTCATAGAAATGCAGCGTCCCGCGCTTCTCCGGCGATCCGCCATAATCGCGGACATAATGGTCGAGCGTCCCCTGCCAGTCGCGCTGGAACTGCCCGCGCGAGACGAACACCACGCCGGGGTTCAGAAAGCCGCGCATATAGCCTTCGAAATCGCCTCGATTCCAGGCCGCTTCCATGTCGGCAATCACCGTGCGAATTTCGGCCTCGGGCGTCGGCGCTTCGGCGCGCGCAGGTATCGCGGCGATCACCGCCAAGGCAGCCAAACCCGTTCTCCGGCGAAAGCCGGAGCCCAGAGCGATCTTGTGCCCACCGCCCCTGGAATCCGGCTTTCGCCGGAACTCGCCGCGCTCGATCGCGCCATTGCGCGCCTCCATCTCCGCCAGAGCGTCCGGATAGGCCGTCAGCCCTGGCGACACCCGCCATTCGGGTGCGGAAATCGTGCGGATCGCGGTTTCGGTCAGTTCTGCTGTCATCGGTCCTGCCTGTCGGCGCGCGACGGACCGCGCGGCAAATGCCTTGCGCGGCGCCCGTGCGGCGTTTAGCGCAGGCCTTTAGTCGCTTTAGCCAGTGAGGCCAATCCCGCCATGACACGCAAGCTCGATCTTTCCGGCTGCTGGAACGACGTGATGCAGCTGTTCAGAGGCAATCGCGAACTCCTGCTGAGCGTGGCGGGCGTGTTCATCCTGCTGCCCAGCCTCGCATTCGCGATGTTCGTTCCGCGGCCGCAAAGCCCGCCCGATGCCGATCTCGCGACGATCTATGCCAATATGCAGGCTTTCTACGAGGCCAATTACGGGTGGATCATCCTGATCGGCCTCCTCAACGGCTTTGCCAGCATCGTCATGCTGCTGCTGATGCTCGACCGTCGCCGCCCCAACGTGCGCGAGGCGATGCGGCGCGGCCTGTCGATCATCCTGCCTTATTACGCCATGGGCGTGCTGAGCGGCGTATTGACCTTTCTCGGATCGCTCGCCTTCATCCTGCCCGGCATCTACATTTTCGTGAAGCTGATCGTTGCCGGACCCGTCATGGCGGCAGAGCGTGTCCATACGATCATCGCACCGATGCGGCGATCCTGGGCGCTGACCAAGGGCAATAGCGGGCGCATCCTGATTTTCGTGCTGGTCGTCGCGGTGACGGCATTCTTCGTTTATATCACCAGCGTGACGGTGTTCGGCATCGTCATCAGGCTGGCGCTGGAAGGCCCGATTGCCGAAACGCTGACCATGCTGATCGACGCCGTGGTCAGCATGCTGCTGTCGGTGCTGATGGTTTGCGTCTATGCCGGCATCTATCGCCAGCTGGCCGAGCCCGATGCTGATGAAATTGCGCGCGAATTTGCCTGACGCGCTGGAATTTCGGCTTTGCAGCCCTAAGTTTCGGGCATCACGAACAAAGGGGTCCTTCGACATGCGCGCATTTGCACTTTCGCTTTCCGCTCTTGCCCTCGCCACCGGCACTTCCGCGATGCTGACCGAAGCCCCTGCCGTCGCTGCGGACGCGGGCAAGATCGCGATCGGCGGCAAGGCCCCGATGTTCACCACTACCGGCGCCAAGGCAGGCAAGGCCTATAAGCTGAGCCTCGCCAACGAGCTGAAAAAGGGCCCGGTCGTCCTCTATTTCTTCCCCAAGGCGTTCACCAGCGGCTGCACTGCGGAGGCGCACGAATTCGCCACGCGCATGGCGGAGTTCAGGAAGGCGGGCGCAACCGTGATCGGCCTGTCGGCGGATGGTATCGACGAGCTCAAGAAATTCTCCACCGAAGCCTGTCAGAGCAAGTTCACCGTCGCGCAGGCCACGCCCGCGATGATCCAGGCCTATGGCGTGGGCCTCGCCGGTCGACCCAACATGACCGGGCGCACCAGCCTGGTCGTCGCGCCCAATGGCCGCGTCACCTTCGTCCATGACGACATGGACTATCGCGACCATGTCAAGCTGACGCTCGGCGCGGTCCAGTCCATGGCCAGGAAAAAGGGCTGATTTTCCTGCGTGACCGACGCAACGCCGCGCGCTAGCGTCGCTGCATGAGTTGGCAGGAAGAGATCGACGAGCTCGCCCGGCGCCGTGCGCTGGCCGAGAAGATGGGTGGGGAAGACAAGGTTGCGCGGCAACATGCGCGCGGCAAGATGGATGCGCGCGCACGGATCGACGCGCTGCTCGATCCGGGCAGCTTTCGCGAGATCGGCAAGATCGCCGGGCGCGGCAGCTACGATGAGAACGGCGATCTGGTCGATCTGGCGCCTTCCAATTTCATCTTCGGTCGCGGCGATATCGACGGCCGCGCGATCGTCGCCAGCGCCGACGATTTCACCGTGCGCGGCGGGGCGGCCGATGCGGCTCTGCACCGCAAGTTTGTCCAGTGCGAGGCGATGGCGCACGAACTGCGCCTGCCGCTCGTCCGCATGATCGACGGCACCGGCGGAGGCGGATCGGTCAAGACGCTCGAGACGATGGGCTACACCTATGTGCCGATGGTGCCCGGCTGGGAGCATATCGTCACCAATCTGGACACCGTTCCCGTCGTGGCGCTCGCGCTTGGCCCGACGGCGGGGCTCGGCGCGGCGCGCACGGTGGCGAGCCATTATTCGGTGATGGTCAAGGGCCTGTCGCAGCTGTTTGCCGCCGGCCCGGCGGTCGCTGCCGCGATCGGCGAGACGGTCGACAAGGAGCAGCTGGGCGGCACGGAAATCCATTGCCGCAACGGCGTGGTCGACGAGGAGGTGGCGAGCGAGGCCGAAGCCTTTGCCGTCGCGCGGCGTTTCCTGAGCTACCTGCCCTCCTCGGTCGACAGCCTCGCAGCGCGCGCGCCGTGCGACGATCCGGTCGATCGCCGCGAAGAGGTGCTGCTCAGCGCGGTGCCGCGCGATCCGGGCCAGGTCTATGCGATGCGTCGGGTGCTGGCGCAGGCGTTCGATCACGG
>NZ_QKVT01000001.1:408288-435166 GCF_003426715.1 Blastomonas sp. UPD001 | reverse complement strand
TCCGCCACGAGCCCCGCCAGCGCCGCCTTGGGGGCCTGCACCACCCAGGTTCCGGCAATCAGGTCGCCGCAGCGCAACCGATCCTTGTTGAGCAGCGGGAACAGCGCGAAGCTGCCGACCCAGGCCAGGCCCGCCCAGGCTGCGAACTCGCTGAGCGATCCCTGCAGCCCGCTCGACGTCATGAACATCACCGGCAGGAACAGCTCGATATCGCGCAGCAGGTTGCGCGCGATCACGGCTTCCGCGGTCAATCGCCCGCCATCACGCGCCGCGACGCGGATGCCGACCGCGCGTTTTCCCCAGGTGGCGGCGCGCTGGCCCAGCTCGAAATAGAGGAAATAGGCGTTGCGCGCGAGGAACGTGCCGATGATGAACAGCACCGCGAGAAAGCCCAGCACGCTTTCGGGAAGCGCGGGCATATCGGCCCATTCGAACGTCCATACGATCAGCAACATTGCCAGGACGAAAGCGATATACATGCCGAACAGCGCGCCGAGATCGATGAACAGCGCCGCCGCGCGCGCGCTGGCCGGGGCGACATGGACATCGAGCGCGACGCCTTCGGGCGTCACCAGGATGCGCTGAAGCCGCGTATCCCTGCCCCGCGTCCGGCCCAGATCGGCAGCGCGCGCCATCAGGCCTGCCTCGGCCGGAAAGCGAAGAAATAGGCGAGCCACAGCGCCAGGATGCCATAGCCGATGCCATAGCGGATCGCCGTCGACTGGATCAGCTGGCGGCCGAAGCCTTCGAGCAGCCCTGCACAGATCAGCATGACGACGACGCCCGCCATCACCTGCGCCGCCGTCCGCCCCGCCTGCCCGAGAGCGACGAGATGGCTGCGCTGTCCGGGAAAGCCCAGCGCGCGGCCGATATGCAGGCCCGCTCCCCCGGCAAGCAGGATCGCGAGCAATTCGGTGGTCCCATGGATCGACAGCCAGCCGATGAATTCGACCGTGAGCCCGCGCGAGGCGAACAGCCAGAGCATCGCGCCCAGGCCCACCATATTGTAGACGAGCAGCAGGATCGACGGCACCCCAAAGGCAAAGCCCAGCGCGAAGGCCATGATCGCAACCTGCGCGTTGTTGCTGAACAGATAGGCGGCGAACACCCCCAGGCCATCACTATCGGTCTCGCCGAACAAAGTGTTGAGCAACGCCTCGCGCGAGGCGCCGGGCACGCGGACATCGCTGAACTGCGACGGAACCAGACGGAAATACCAGTCGGTATCGCCATCGACCAGCCAGAAGCCGAGCACCGCGCCCGCGACCATCGCCGCCAGCGCGACCAGCAGATCGAGCCAGATGCTGCGCACCGCACGGCTCAACCCGCCGCCGAAGAAGCTGCGGCACCATCCGCCGAAGCTGGTGCGCGTGCCATAGACCATGAAATAGGCGCGCAGTGTCAGCGATTCGAGATAGGCGATCAGCCCGGCATCGAGCGAGCTTTCGCGCGCGATCGACAGGCTTGAGAGAAGGTTCCGGTACAGCACCGGCAGCGCCATGACATCGTCGTCGGACAGCTTGCGAAGCTTGCCCTTTTCCATTGCGGTGACCATCGCATCGAGCCGCTGCCAGTCGCCCTCGCGCTCCAGCCGGAAGCGGTCGCTGCGCAGCACCGCAGCGGCGACCGCCTGCTCGCCTGGGGAGTGCAATGCCGGCTCGCTCACAGCTGCCCCCGGCGCTTGATCTTGAGATAGGCGTTCATCAGCCGCGTGCCGATCTCGTCGTGCCGGCCCTCGATCACCTCGATGCCCATGTGCCGCAGCCGCGTGATGACCAGCCGCCGCTGCGCGAGCAGGCTGGCGGCGGCGACACTCTGCGCAACCTTCTCGCTGTTCGCGGGTGGCTGGTCGACAATCGACAGCAATTCCTCATCCTCCATCGCGACGAACAGCAGCAGATGACGGTCGATCAGCCGTCCGACCGATTCGAGCATCAGCTCGGCGCTGGTTGGGTCGGTGAAATCGGTGAACACCACGATCAGCGAGCGCCGCTGCAGCTGCGCGGCCAATGTCGAGAGCGCGAGCGTATAGTTGCTCTCCTCGAAGCGGTAATCGATCCCCGCCGCCTCGGCCTGGAGCCGGAAGAAATTGCGGCTGCCCGAGACAAAGGGCGTCGCGCGCTCGGGCCGGGCAGCGAAGGAGAACAGCCGCACCTGATCGCCTGCTTTCAACGCGACATAGCTGGTCAGCAGCGCGGCCGAGACCGCGCGGTCGATGCGCGGCAGGCCGGCGACCGGCTCGCACATGTCAGATCCGCTATCGAGCGCGAAGACGATCTGGTTGTTGCGCTCGGTATCATATTCGCGCGCGAGCAGCTTCGAATGGCGCGCGGAGCTTTTCCAGTCGATTGTTCGCCGGTCGAAACCGGGCTGATATTCGACCAGCGCCTCGAACTCGCTGCCCTCGCCGCGGATCTGGCGTGCGAGCATGCCGTAGATCGCCTCCTTGATGAAAACTTGCAAAGCGGGTGCGCGCACCGCTGCTATGTCGGGCAGGATGGCGATGCTCTCTGCGCTCTCAAGCTCGTCCTGCCGCCAGCCCAGGCCCAGCGGCCCCTGCCAGCGGAGCCACAGTCGCTCGATCTCCAGCGCACGTTCGACCCAGCGGTCTGGCAGGAAAGCGCGCGCACCGATCACCCCGCCGATCCCGAGCATCGCGACCGGCCCGCGTTCAGCTTCGTGACCTTGGTGCGGAGGTGATCCGCAAGGCTCTGCTGGGGCTTGTCCTGCTCGTTGTCGCAGGGCTGATCTTCACCGTCACCGTGCTGCCCGGCCTGTTCGAGGAGCGGACCAATGTGGTGACCGACGAGCCGCTGCCGCCGATCCGCGCCGACGCGAAGGCGCTGCACGAGACGCTGCAGATTGCCGATCTGCACGGCGACACCCTGCTGTGGAAGCGCGACCTGCTCGACAAGGCGAGCCGCGGCCAGATCGACCTGCCCCGGCTCGAAGCGGGCAACGTCGCGCTCCAGGTCTTCTCGTCGGTCTCGAAGACACCCAAGGGGCAGAATTACGACAGCAATCCGTCCGATACCGACAATATCACCCTGCTCGCCATGGCGCAGCTCCAGCCGGTGCGGACCTGGTTCTCGGTGCACGAACGCTCGATGTGGCACGGTCAGCGGCTCGAGGCGGCGGCGAAGGATTCCCGCGGCAGGCTGATGCTGATCCGCAAGTCGGCCGATATCGACGCGCTGCTCGCCGCGCGCGCTGCAGGCAAGCAGGTCACCGGCGCGCTCTATTCGGTCGAGGGGCTGCAGAATCTCGAGGGCAAGGCGGAGAATCTGGACCGTCTCTACGGCGTCGGCATGCGCATGGCGGGACTGGTGCATTTCTTCGACAACGAGCTTGCCGGTTCGATGCACGGGACGCGCAAGGGCGGGCTCACCCCGTTCGGCCGCAAGATGGTGCGCGCGATGGAGGCCAGGGGCATCATCGTCGATATCGCGCATTCGAGCCACAAGGCGGTGGCCGAGATCCTCGCGATGGCGCGCCGTCCGGTCGTCTCGAGCCATGGCGGGGTGCAGGCGGTATGCGGCGTCAATCGCAACCTGTCCGATACCGAGATCCGCGCCGTGGCCGCCACCGGCGGCATCATCGGCATCGGGTACTGGGACGGCGCGATCTGCTCGACCGATCCGAAGATGATCGCCAAATCGATCAAGCACGTCCGCGATCTCGTCGGTATCCAGCATGTCGCGCTGGGCAGCGATTTCGACGGGGCGGTGACGACGCGCTTCGACACCAGCCAGATCGTCCAGGTCACCCAGGCGCTGCTCGATATCGGCTTTACCGAGGCCGAAATCCGAGCAGTCATGGGCGGCAATACGCTGCGCATCCTCAAACAGGGCATTGAACCCCTGCCGGGCAAGGCCCTATAGGGCACGCATGATCAGGGTGGAGGGCAGCGAGCGGCTGCCGGACAGGTTGCGCGGGGGCATCATCGCGCTGGGCAATTTTGACGGCTTCCATGCCGGTCATCAGGCCGTGGCCGGACGCGCCATCCAATGGGCGAAGGGCGAAGGCCGCCCCGCGATCATCGCCACCTTCGATCCGCACCCGGTGCGCTATTTCAAGCCCGATACGCCGCCCTTCCGCCTCACCAGCCTCGACCAGCGCCAGAAGCTATTCGCCGAAGCCGGCGCGGACGCGATGGTGGTCTTCGCCTTCGACCGGACGCTGGCCGAAACCCGCGCGGAGAGCTTCATCGCCGATCTGCTGATCGAGCGGTTCGGCGCGGTCGGCGTGGTGACCGGCGAGGATTTCACCTTCGGCAAGGGCCGCGGCGGCAATATCCAGGTACTGCGCGATCTCGGCGCGCTGCTCGGCCTGCGCAGCGAGGCGGTCGGCCCGGTGACCACCGACGACGCAGTAATCTCGTCGAGCCGCATCCGTCAGTGCCTGACCGAGGGTCGCCCCGACGAGGCCGAGCGGCTGATGACCCGGCCCTTTGCGGTGCAGGGCGTGGTCCAGCATGGCGACAAGAACGGGCGGCTGCTGGGCTTTCCCACCGCCAATATCGACATGGGCAGCTATTTGCGGCCGAAATACGGGGTCTATGCGGTGACCGGGCACCTCGCCGATGGGCGCGTGCTGAAGGGCGCGGCGAACCTTGGCATCCGCCCGCAATTCGATCCGCCCAAGGAACTGCTCGAGCCGCATTTCTTCGATTTTTCCGAGGACCTGTACGGGCAGACGATCGAGGTGGCGCTGCGCCATTTCATCCGGCCCGAGGCGAAGTTCGCCGACTGGGACGAACTCAAGCGCCAGATCGATGCCGACTGTGCCCGCGCGCGGGAATTGCTTGCCTGAAACGCCGCCGCGCCGTAAGCGCCAGCCACTATGACCGACCAATCCGCCAGCGCCGCCGCCGACTATAAAGACACCGTCTTTCTGCCGCAGACCGACTTTCCGATGAAGGCCGGGCTCGCCCAGAAGGAACCGGCCATTCTGGCGCGCTGGCAGGAGCAGGACCTGTACCGGCAGCTGCGCGATGCGCGCCGCGGCCGCCCAAAGTTCATCCTCCACGATGGCCCGCCTTATGCGAATGGCGACATGCATATCGGCCATGCGCTCAACCATATCCTCAAGGACATGGTCTGCCGCACCCAGTCGCTGCTCGGCAAGGACGCGCCGTACGTTCCCGGCTGGGACTGCCACGGCCTGCCGATCGAGTGGAAGGTCGAGGAACAGTATCGCAAGAAGAAGCTGAACAAGGACGAGGTCGACCCCGTAGCGTTCCGCGCCGAATGCCGCGCCTATGCGCAGCACTGGGTCGATACCCAGCGCGAGCAGCTCAAGCGCCTCGGCATCAACGGCGACTGGGACAATCCCTACCTGACGATGGACTTCGCCGCCGAGGCGACCATCGTGCAGGAGCTGATGAAGTTCGCCGAAAGCGGCCAGCTCTATCGCGGCGCCAAGCCGGTCATGTGGTCGCCGGTCGAGAAGACCGCGCTCGCGGAGGCCGAGGTCGAGTACGCGGATGTCACGAGCACGCAGATCGATGTCGCGTTCGAGATCGTCGATGCGCCGAACGCGCCCGAGCTGGTCGGGGCCTATGCGGTGATCTGGACCACCACGCCGTGGACGATCCCGGTGAACCAGGCCTTGGCTTATGGGCCGGATGTTGCGTACGATTTGGTGAACCTAAACGGCTGCCGATACCTCATCGCGCGCGATCTACAGGCTGCGGCTATGAAGCGTTGGGAATTCGATCCCACCGCCGAAGGCTCCCAGAGCATCGGGCAGTATCTTGGCGCAGCGCTCGCCGGTGCCACTGCCCGCCACCCCATGCACGAACTCGGCGGCTTCTTCGCCAAGCCGCGCCCCTTCCTGCCCGGCGATTTCGTCACCACCGATGCGGGTACGGGTCTTGTCCATATGGCGCCCGACCATGGCGAGGACGATTTCGACCTGTGTAAGGCGAATGGCATCGAACCGGTGTTCGCGGTTGAGGGCGACGGGCGCTATCGCGACGACTGGGCCTGGCTCGGCGGCGCGGACGAGCGGCGGATGTCGGTGATCAATCCGAAGTTCAACGCCCCCGACGGCCCGATCTGCGAGGACCTGCGCGCCGCCGGTGCCCTGCTGTCGGCAGGCGCGTTCCAGCACAGTTATCCGCACAGCTGGCGCTCCAAGGCGCGCGTGATCTTCCGCTGCACCCCGCAATGGTTCATCCCGATGGATCAGTCCCTCTCCCCTCGGGAGAGGGAGGGAGCGGCGCAGCCGCGGAAGGGTGAGGGTGACGCGGATGCCTCATCACCCTCACCCCGCGCTGCTGCGCAGCTTGCCCCTCTCCCACAGGGAGAGGGGATGACGCTCCGCTCCACCGCCCTCCAGGCGATCAGCGACACCCGCTGGGTGCCCGCCAAGGGCGAGAACCGCATTCGCTCGATGGTCGAAGGTCGCCCCGACTGGGTGATCAGCCGCCAGCGCGCCTGGGGCGTGCCGATCACGCTGTTCGTCAACCGCAAGACCGGCCAGTATCTGAAGGACGCCGCGGTCAACGCGCGCATCGTCGCGGCGATCCGCGAACGCGGCGTGGACGGCTGGAACGAGGCGGATGCTCCTGCCCTGCTCGGCCCCGATTACGATCCGGCGGACTATGAGCGCGTCACCGATATTCTCGATGTCTGGTTCGATAGCGGCTGCACCCATGCCTTCGTGCTGGAAAGCGGCCAATGGCCCGGTCTGCAGAGCCCCGCCGACCTGTATCTCGAAGGATCGGACCAGCATCGCGGCTGGTTCCAGTCCAGCCTGTTGCAGAGCTGCGGCACGCGCGGCCGCGCGCCGTACAAGGCGGTGCTGACCCACGGTTTCACCATGGACGCCAAGGGCATGAAGATGTCCAAGTCTTTGGGCAACACCATCGACCCGCTGACGCTGATCAAGGATTCGGGCGCGGACATCCTGCGGCTCTGGGCGCTGTCGGTCGATTTCACCGAGGATCACCGCATCGGCAAGGAAATCCTCGCCGGGGTATCCGACCAGTATCGCAAGCTGCGCAATACCTTCCGCTACCTGCTCGGCGCGCTTGCCGGGTTCGAGGAGAGCGAGAAGGTCGCGGTCGCAGACATGCCCGAGCTGGAGCGCTATGTGCTGCACCTGCTGGGCGACATGGACGCGAAGCTGCGCCAGGCAGTCGAGGATTTCGACTACAACACCTATGTCCGCACGCTGGCCGATTTCGCGAACAACGACCTGTCGGCCTTCTTCTTCGATATCCGCAAGGATTGCTTGTACTGTGATATCGGCCCGGCGGCCCCACAAGGCACGCTCAAGCGCCGCGCCTATCGCACCGTCCTGCATGTGCTGTTCGAGGCGCTGGTCCGCTATGCCGCGCCGGTGCTGGTGTTCACCGCCGAAGAAGTCTGGGGCACGCGCTATCCCGATGCTGGCAGCGTGCACCTGCTGGAATGGCCCGATTTCGACGCGCTCCTCTCCTCGGTCCCCTGCGAAGGCAGGGGCCCATCATCGGACGGTCAGGAGATGGGTCCCCGCCTTCGCGGGGAACCGGATTTTGTGGCGAAATGGGAGCGCATCCGCAAATTCCGCGCAGCTATCACCGAAAACATCGAGCCTCTTCGCCGCGACAAGGTTATCCGCTCGTCACTTGAAGCTATGGTTCATATCGACGTTGGAACCGATGAAGACCTCGCTCTCATCAGCGGAGTTGATCTCACGGAGCTGGCAATCGTTGCAGATGTTTCGCTTGGGAAAAGCCGACCTGACCTGACCAATCTAGGCATCATGACCATTGAACCGACGAGCCACCACAAATGCGGCCGTTGCTGGCGGCACCTTCCCGAGGTGACCGAAGACGGCGCGCTGTGTGATCGCTGTTCGGAGATGCTGGCGTGAAGGTGCTGGCTACCCTCAACCGTCACCCTGAACTTGTTTCAGGGTCCATTTCTCCCCACGTGGCTTCGGCTGCTGGGGCACGATGGATGCTGAAACAAGTTCAGCATGACGACAATAGCAACTGGGTGCACCTGGCATGACCCTCACCCGCTTTCGCACCGAGGGCGTCGCGCTCGCGCTTGCCATCCTTGTCATCGACCAGCTCGCCAAGTTCATCGTCGCGGGTCCGCTCGCGCTGAGCAGCCGGATGCAGATCGAGATCACGCCGTTCTTCAACCTGACCTGGGCGGAAAATCGCGGCGTCTCGATGGGCTTTCTCACCGCAGAGACCGAAACCGCGCGCTGGATGCTGGTCGTGCTCACCGGCATCATCGCCACCATCGTGCTGCTGTGGATGTTCAAAGAGCGCGCGCGCGGCGACATTCTGGCGCTGGGCATGATCCTGGGCGGGGCGCTCGGCAACATCATCGATCGCGCGCGGCTGGGCTATGTCGTCGACTATGCCGACCTGCATTTCGGGGCCTTCCGGCCGTTCATGATCTTCAACATCGCGGACGCCGCGATCACCATCGGCGTGCTGTTATTGCTTGCCCGCGTTCTGATAATCGGCGACAAAGCCGCGAAATCTGAAGGCCCTAAATCGGGGGTTCAGCATGGCGGGCCTAGCGCTGACGCGACGGCTGCCAAGACGGAGAATTACGATGCTTAATTCCGGGCGCAAACTTGCCCTGATCGCCGGTGTATCGCTCGCAGCAGCGACGCTTTCGGCCTGTGGTTCGAGCGGCGGCATCTTCAACCGCGACCGGCCGGACGAGTTCGCCGTGTCGCGTCAGGCGCCGCTGGTGATCCCGCCCGATTTCTCGCTGACCCCGCCGACCCCGGGCGCAGCCCGCCCGCAGTCGGTCTCCGCCAGCCAGCAGGCGCTCGATGCATTGTTCGGCGGCCCGCAGCCGCGCAGCGGCGTCGAGGGCGCCGCGCTCAACCGTGCCGGAACGCCCGACGCCGCCATCCGCTCGCAGGTCGGCGATCCCCAGACCCAGACCACCGACAAGGGTGCCACCACGCGCGACATCGTCGCTGCGCCCGAAGGCGACGGTCAGGACGCCAAGGCTGCGGTCCCGCCGCAATAAGCGCCCAGACAGGCTACAAGAAAGCCCGGCGAATCGGACGATTCGCCGGGCTTTCTTGTATCTGAAGCCAAGGATGGACCGGGATCAGGCCCGCGCGCCATCCCCCACCACAGAGACGCCCGCGCTGTTGTGGCGCAGCGCCTTGAGCACGGTTTCGACGATCCCTTCGGCATCGAGCCCGGCTTCGGCATATTGCTTTTCGGGCTTGTCCTGGTCCTGGAAGACGTCCGGAAGGCGCAGCGTACGGAGCTTCAGCCCCGCATCGATCAGCCCCTCGTCCGAGGCCATGGTCAGCACATGCGCGCCGAAGCCGCCGATCGCGCCCTCTTCCACGGTCACGCACACCTCGTGCGTGGCGAGCAGCTTGCGGATCATCTCCTCGTCGAGCGGCTTGGCAAAGCGCAGATCGGCGACCGTGGTCGAAAGCCCCTTGGCGTCGAGCACGTCGGCGGCCTTCTGCGCTTCGGCGAGCCGCGTGCCGAGCGAAAGGATCGCGACCTTCTTGCCCTCGCGCACGATCCGGCCCTTGCCGATCTCGAGCCGCTCGGGAACTTGCGGAAGCGGTACGCCGACGCCATTGCCGCGCGGATAGCGGAAGGCGATCGGGCCGCTGTCGTGGCACGCGGCGGTATAGGTCATGTGCACCAGTTCGGCCTCGTCGGCCGCGGCCATCACGACCATGTTGGGCAGCGTGGCGAGATAGGTGATGTCGAACGATCCGGCATGCGTTGAGCCATCGGCCCCGACCAGGCCGGCGCGATCGATCGCGAAGCGCACGGGCAGGTTCTGGATCGCGACATCGTGCACCACCTGGTCATAGGCGCGCTGCAGGAAGGTCGAATAGATCGCGCAGAACGGGCGCATGCCCTGCGCGGCGAGCCCCGCGGCAAAGGTCACCGCATGCTGTTCGGCAATGCCGACATCGAAGCTGCGGGTCGGGTGCGCCTGCGCGAACTTGTCGACGCCGGTGCCCGAGGGCATCGCGGCGGTGATCGCGCAGATGGTGGGATCGGTCTCGGCCAGCTTGGCGAGCGTTTCGCCGAACACGTTCTGGTACGCGGGCGGGCCCGCTGCGGCCTTGTCCTGCTTGCCGGTGACGACATCGAACTTGGCGACGCCGTGATATTTGTCCGCCGCCGCTTCGGCCGGGGCATAGCCCTTGCCCTTCTGCGTGACGACATGAATCAGGCACGGCCCCTCCGCTGCGTCGCGAACATTTTCGAGCACCGCGACCAGCTGGTCCATATTGTGCCCGTCGATCGGGCCGACATAATAGAAGCCCAGTTCCTCGAACAATGTGCCGCCCATCGCCATGCCACGGGCATATTCGTCGGTCTTGCGCGCGGCCTGGTGCAGGCTGCGCGGCAGCTTGCGCGCCAGCCGCTTCAGCGCCTCGCGCACACCCAGGAATTCGCGGCTCGAGACGATGCGCGCGAGATAGCCCGAAAGCCCGCCCACCGGCGGCGCGATCGACATGTCATTGTCGTTGAGGATGACGACCAGCCGGTTGCCCGCGCGCTCGGCATTGTTCATCGCCTCATAGGCCATGCCCGCGCTCATCGCGCCGTCGCCGATCACCGCGATCGCCTTGCCCGGCGCGTCGCTCATCTGGTTGGCGATGGCAAAGCCCAGGGCCGCCGAGATCGAGGTCGAACTGTGCGCGGCGCCGAACGGGTCATATTCGCTCTCGCTGCGCTTGGTGAAGCCCGACAGGCCGCCGCCGGTGCGCAGCGTGCGGATGCGATCGCGCCGACCGGTCAGGATCTTGTGCGGATAGCATTGATGGCCGACGTCCCAGATCAGCCGGTCATTGGGCGTATCGAACACATAATGGATCGCGGTGGTCAGTTCGACCACGCCGAGGCCCGCGCCCAGATGCCCGCCGGTGACCGATACCGCCGAAATCACTTCCTGGCGCAGTTCATCGGCCAGCTGGCGCAACTGGGTGGGTTTCAATTGACGCAAATCTGCCGGGGTCTTGACGGTGTCCAGCAATGGCGTTTCGGGCAGATTGGTCATTGAATTCCCTTTCAACCGCGAATCCTAGACCCATTTTTGGGTTCTGTCGAATGATCGACCCGGATGACGGTTTGGAGTGTAAAGTTTTTTGGACAGTTCCGCAAACGCGGATTTTCAGTCGCACGCTGCGCAGCGGCCGCGCACCTCTATCACCGGGCGTATATCGACATAGCCCGCCGCTTCCGCCCGACTGCGGACGCTGCGCGACAGGTTGTCGTCATCGATATGCGTCGCGTTTCCGCAGGAATCGCACACCAGGAAGATGCAATCGTGCACGCATCCAGGGTGGGAATTGGCGATATAGGCGTTGATGCTCTCCACCCTGCGCGCCAGATTGGTGCGCACGAACAGGTCGAGAATGCGATAGACGGAGTTGGGCGCCACCCGCTTGCCGCGCTTGCGGCTCACGGAATCGGCAATGTCATAGGCGGATGCGGGCTTCTCGATCTCGGCCAGCGCGGCAAAGATCGACTCGCGCATCTCGGTCCATTGCTCGCCGGCGGCTTCGAGCGAACGCCGCGCGGCGACGGCAAGGTCTTCGCCCTCATGCTCGTGATGCTTGTGGGCCTGGTCTGTGACGGTCGACATGGCGCTTATCTACGCATCCCGCCCCAAGGTTGCAATGGCTGCGGGCAGGCTCAGCCGCGCACGGGCTTGGCCATGTAGAGCGCGGGAAAGGTCCGCTTGAGGTTGCTCACCTTCACCGCATCCCAGCGCACGATATACGGGTGGGTCGGGTTCTTGAACATGAAGTCCTGATGATAGGCCTCAGCCGGGTAGAAGGCCTTGTACGGCTCGACCGCCGTGACGATCTTGCGCTTCCACGCCCCCGCCTTGTCGAGTTCGGCGAGATAGGCGCGCGCCACCTGCGCCTGCGACTTGCTTACCGGCACCAATGCGGTGCGATACTGGGTGCCGCTATCGGGCCCCTGACGGTTCAGCGTCGTCGGATCGGCGACCACCGAAAAGAAGACCTGCAGCAACTGGCCATAGCTGACCTGCGCGGGATCATAGACCACGCGCACCGCCTCGGCATGGCGCGTGCTGCCGCTCGACACCTCGTCATAGGTCGCATTGGCCTTGCCGTCGCCGTGATAGCCTGACACCGCGCTCTTCACGCCCTTGATATGGCTGAACACGCCCTCGACGCCCCAGAAGCAGCCGCCGGCAAAGACCGCGACCGCCTGCTTGCCCGATTCGGCCGCCTTGAGTTTCGGCGCCGGGATGATCTTCGCCTCTTCCGCCGCCAGCGCGGCAGGCTCCAGCACGGTCAGCGCCGCGCCGAACAGACCGATACCGGCCAGCAGGGGGAGAAGACGCGAAGGCAGGTTCATTTCAGGATCGAACTCTCGATGGCGGGGCGTGCGCTTTCGGCGCGGCCGTCTTCGGGCAGCAGCACGAACAGCGCAATCGCGCCGATGGCAAAGCCGCCCAGGAAATTGCGGAACAGGTCCGACTTGAGGATCGTCGTCATGGCTCGTCTCTTATCTTGTGTCCGCAGGCCCGGTTCGGGGGAAAGGCCTGCGGGGTTACACCGGAAGGTCCATCTGGGACCCCCGAGGGGCGAATCAAGCAGCACTGCGGATAGTTCTGCTTGGGGTGCCCGCAATCTGCCTGAATCGGCTGTATGCGCTGTGAACCACCGCACAGGCGAGCGTTCAGCTTTTCGGCGAACGTCGAACGGCGGTCGATCAGCCGCCCCGGCGGTCAATCGAGCAGACGCGCCCGCATCAACCCGCGCAGCGAATTGCCCAGCCAGAAGCCGCCGGCCAGATCGCCGGGCTCCAGCCGCGCTTCCACCGCCCTGCC
Source organism: Blastomonas sp. UPD001 (assembly GCF_003426715.1). NCBI lineage: Bacteria > Pseudomonadati > Pseudomonadota > Alphaproteobacteria > Sphingomonadales > Blastomonadaceae > Blastomonas > Blastomonas sp. UPD001. The sequence goes on along the minus strand of NZ_QKVT01000001.1, from coordinate 422,345 downwards.
CTGCTCGATCAGCTCGCGCCGGAGCACGCCGGGCAGCAGGCCCAGATCGAGCGCCGGGGTCAGCAGCCGGCCGTCGCGCTCGACGAACAGGCTGGTGAAGCTTCCCTCGGTCAGCGCGCCGCCGACATCGGTGAACAGCACCTCGTCCGCGCCCAACCGTGCGCTTGCCTCGATGCGCGGGGCGTCATAGGCGCTGCGGTCGGTGGTCTTGTGGCGGAGCCGCAGATCGTCGGCGGCGAGCGACATCGGATGCAGCGCCACCTTCAGCGGCTCGGCCAGCGGCGCGGGCATCGGGCGCATCTCGATCGCGGTATCGCCCGTCGCCGCGAGCAGCAGCCGGATGCGCGTGGGCGCCTCGAGGAAGAAGCAGGCGTGGTTGAGCGCGTTGCGCACGGCGTGCCGGTCGAACGAGAAGCCCAGCGCCGCCGCGCTCGCCTTCATCCGTTCGAGATGCAGTTCCAGCCGGACGATGCCGCTCGCCGGATCGAAGCCCATGGTCTCGATCAGATCGAACCGCCCCGGCCTTGTCTGCAATCCTGTCGCCGCCTTCAAGAACGCCCCCTTGACCAGACATTCGCGCCATTCGTCTGCCGCGCCGGAATCCGCGACCACCCCCGATCCCAGCCCGAGGCTGACCTTTTGCGTATCGGCGGCAAGATGCAAGGTGCGAATTGCGACGTTGAACGCGGCATCGCCGGGATGCCCCTCGCGATGCGGGTCGATCCGCCCGATCGATCCGCAATAGATGCCGCGCGGCCCCGCCTCGATTGCGCGCAGCAATTCCATCGCGCGGATCTTGGGCGCGCCGGTGATCGACCCGCAGGGAAAGATCGCGCGGACGATATCGATCGCATCGCGGCCAGGCTGGAGCGCCGCGCGCACGGTCGAGGTCATCTGGTGGACGCTGGGATAGCTTTCGATGCGGAAAAGATCGGTCACGCGCACGCTGCCGGGCACCGCGACGCGCGCCAGATCGTTGCGCAGCAGATCGACGATCATCAGGTTTTCCGCGCGGTCCTTGTCAGAACTGCGCAGCTGCTCGGCGGCTTCGGCATCAAGCGCGGGATCGGCTTCGCGCGGGCGCGTGCCCTTCATCGGGCGCGCGGTCATCTCGCCCTGGCGGAGCGAGAAGAACATTTCGGGCGAGAGGCTGAGCTGCCAGTTGGCACCATCGAACACCACCCCGCCATAGCCCGCCGCCGATCCCGCGCGCAGCGCGCGATAGAGCGCCAGCGGATGGCCGGTGACCGCCGCATGGTTCTGGAAGGTGAGATTGGCCTGATAGATGTCGCCGCGCGCGATCGCCTCGTGTACCAACGCAAAGCGCGCCGCATAGTCATGCTCGGCCATTTCGGGCTGTGCAGGAGTGAGATAGGCTTGCGTCTCCCCGCCCTGCTGCTCTAGCCAACCGGGCACCGCCTCTGGCGGCATGACGTCATGACGTTCGAACAGCCCGAACCAGGCCAGCCGCATCGGCCCCACCGCACCGAGCAAAGGCCGCAGCCGGGGCTCGAGCGCATAGCCGGCCTCGTAGGCGAGATAGCCCGCCGCATGCAGCCCGGCCCGGCCCGCGCTGCGCAGCTCCTCGAGCAACTGGTCCAGCTCCCCGGCGGTGTGCGCCGACAGGCAGCGCACCGGATCGCGGTACAATCGCGCCGGGCTGGCCACCTGGACGCGGGCATCATCGAGCAGAACGAAGGGCTGGGAAAGACGGGCGGGCCTGGGGTCCATGGCCCGCGCTTCTAGGGCCTCGCTGTCTCGATGCCTAGGGGTGTTTGGCGGGCGCGATGGCAGCTGTGGTTGCCAAGCGCGCATGCGCCGCATAGACGGGCAGCAAGACATGAAGGGACGCAGGATGCATCGGCGCGAATGGACAGGGGCGCTGGCCGCACTGGCGGTCGGCCTGGCTATGCCCGTGGCCGCGCAGGACGCCGCGCCTGCCGATCCTGTCGTCTCGCCGCCACAAGCCGTGCTGGCCGACGGCATTCCGCCGATCGCGCAATCGCTGGTGGCCGATACCCGGCCCTATCTCGAATATCGCACCGCGGGTTTTGTCGGCTGGCATCCGCTCGACCGGTCGATGCTCGTCACCACGCGCTTTGCCAATGTCGCGCAATTGCACCGCGTCGCCGCCCCCGGATCGGCGCGGCGGCAGATCACCTTCGAGGAGGAGCCGATCTTCAGCGGCAGCTGGTCGCCCGACGGGCAGGTGCTGCTGCTCGAAAAGGACGCCGGGGGTAACGAGGTGGCGCAGATCTACGCGCTGGAATCGGGCCGGCTGACGCTGCTCACCGACGGCAAGAGCCGCCACGCGCTGGGGCCGTTCTCGGACGACGGCAAGCTCGTCGCCTATGGCAGCAACATGCGCACCGGGGTTTACAACGATATCTATATCATGGACCCGCGCGTTCCCGGATCGGCACGGATGGTTCTGTCGACCGACAGCGGCGGATGGGCGGCGATCGACTTTGCCCCCAATGGCCGAGACCTGCTGGTGTTCAACTACATTTCGGTGACCGACAGCCAACTGCACATCATCAATGTCGAGACCGGCGCGATCCGCCAGGTGACGCGCGACGCGCTGCCAGTCGCCTATGGCAATCTGCAATTCGCGCCCGACGGCCGTCTCTGGGTCTCGAGCGACAAGGATTCGGACGTCCAGCGGCTCGGCCTGCTCGACACCGAAACCGGACTGTTCACCCCGATGATCGACGGCGGACGCTGGGACATCAGCAGCTTCGACATCGCAAAGGATGGCAAGACCATCGCCTATGTCGTTAACGAAGCAGGCTTTTCTAGGCTCTATCTGTACGATATCGCGAGCGGTGCCAAGCGCCAGGTGCCGGGGCTTCCCGCCGGCGAGATCGGGTCGGGGATGAAGTTCGCGCCCTGGGGCGATCTCGGTTTCACCGTCTATTCCAACCAGTCGCCGGGCGATGCCTACAGCCTCGATCCAGCGACGCTCAAGGTCACCCGCTGGACCGAGAGCGAGACCGGGGGGCTCGATCCCGCCGCCAATGTCGAGCCCGAACTGGTCGAGATCAAGAGCTTCGACGGCGAGCCGATTTCCGGTCTGCTCTACCGGCCCGATCCGAAGCGGCATCCCGGCAAGCGGCCGCTGATCATGTCGATCCATGGCGGACCCGAGGGCCAGGCGACGGCGGGCTTTCTGGGCCGGAGCAACTATCTGATCAACGAACTCGGCATCGCGCTCTTCTATCCCAATGTCCGGGGCTCGACGGGGTTCGGCAAGCGGTTCGTCGCACTCGACAACGGTCCGTTCCGCCGTGAGAATTCGGTCAAGGATATCGGCGCCCTTCTCGACCGGCTGGGCAAATATCCGACGCTCGATGCCAAGCGCTTCGGCGTCACCGGCGGCAGCTATGGCGGATACATGTGCTATGCCAGCGCGATCCGCTACGGCCGCCGCTTCAATGCCGCCAGCTGCATCGTCGCGATCTCGAATTTCGTCACTTTCCTCGAAAATACAGAGGAATACAGGCGGGACCTCAGACGGATCGAATATGGCGACGAGCGCATTCCGGAACTGCGCGCCAAGCTCGAGGAAATCAGCCCGCTGACAAAGGTCGACCAGCTGAAGATCCCGCTGATGGTGGTGACCGGCGCCAACGATCCGCGCGTTCCGGCGAGCGAGGCCGACCAGATCATCGATGCGGTGCGCTCGCGCGGCGGCACCGCCTGGCACCTGCTCGCGCGCAACGAGGGGCATGGCTTCCGGCGCAAGGAAAATGCCGACTATCTCTTCTGGGCGACGCTCGCCTTCTGGCAGCAGCACCTGCTGGGCGAGCGGCCTGGCGCTGCCGACTGACCTTTTTCGCAAGGATTTGCCATGGTTGCCTCCGTCTTCGATCTGTTCAAGATCGGCATCGGCCCGTCCAGTTCGCACACCATGGGGCCGATGGTCGCGGCCGGGCGCTTCGTTGCGCGGCTGGCCGATGCCGGGCTGCTCGATCGCGTGGCGCGGGTGGAGACGCGGCTCTACGGGTCGCTCGCGCTGACCGGCAAGGGCCATGCCAGCGATCGGGCGATCCTGCTCGGGCTGGCGGGCGAGGAACCGGTGAGCTGCGATCCCGATGCCGCCGACCGCCTGATCGACACGATCCGGACGACCCGCGAACTGCTGCTTGCGCGGCATCATCGCATCGCCTTCGACGAAGAGGCCGACCTGCTCTTCCTGCAGCGCGAACGGCTCGAATATCACAGCAATGCGATGACCTTCACCGCCTTCGACGCGGCAGGGGCCGAGCTCGACCGGCGCGCCTATTATTCGGTCGGTGGCGGCGCGGTGATCGACGAGGGCGAGACCGGCGGCAACGCGCCCGGTGGCGGCGGGCTGTGGGACGTGCCGCATGTCTTCCGCTCGGGCGCGGACCTGCTCGCCATCGCTGCAGAGACGGGGCTTTCCTTTGCCGAGATCATGCGCGCCAACGAACTGGCCGCGCGCAGCCCCGAGGCGCTATCCGCAGGCCTTGCCGGGATTGCCGAGGCGATGTCGGCGTGCATCGACCGCGGCATCCGCACGGGCGGCATCCTGCCGGGCGGGCTCAAGGTCAAGCGCCGCGCGCCGCTGGTGATGGCGCATCTGATGGAGCGGCAGGAGCGGATGCTCTCCGATCCGCTGACCGTGATCGACTGGGTCAACCTCTGGGCGCTAGCGGTCAACGAGGAGAATGCGGCGGGCGGCAAGGTCGTCACCGCCCCCACCAACGGCGCGGCGGGGATCATCCCCTCGGTGCTGCGCTTCTACGACCGCTTTGCGCCGGGGGCGGATCAGGCGGGCGTCGAGCGATTCCTGCTCACCGCCGCCGCGATCGGATCGCTGTTCAAGGAAAACGCCTCGATCTCGGGCGCGGAAGTCGGCTGCCAGGGCGAGGTCGGCGTCGCCTGCTCGATGGCGGCAGCGGGGCTGGTCGCGGCCTGGGGCGGATCGCCGATGCAGGTCGAGAACGCCGCCGAGATCGGCATGGAGCATAATCTGGGCCTGACCTGCGATCCGGTCGCCGGCCTGGTGCAGGTGCCGTGCATCGAGCGCAACGCGGTCGGCGCGGTCAAGGCGATCGAGGCGGCGCGGCTCGCGATGATGGGCGATGGCACGCACCGGGTCAGCCTGGACGAGGTGATCGAGACGATGCGCCGCACCGGGCTCGACATGAACGAGCGCTACAAGGAAACCTCGCAGGGCGGGCTCGCGGTCAACGTGGTCGAGTGCTGAGCCGCTCGGCGCGCGCCTTCTCTCGCGCGGCCTGGCGCAGCGCCATCGCGCGGTCCCACCAGGGATGCCCGGCATGGCCTTGCGCGACGGTGCGCACCTTGCGATCGGCAAGATAGATCGCAAGCCCGCCGGTCCGGTCGAGCAGCGCCCGGTCCGCCTTGAACCAGCGCGGTCGGCAACTTGTCGGCAGCCAGCGCCCGGCGATGACGATATCGGCGCGGCGGCAGGCGGCGGCGAGCGCGCGTTCGGGCACGCGCTCCCGGCTGCGCCCGATCAGCACTCGATGGCTGGGTTCGCCCGCGCGCAGCACCAGGCTGCAGAAATCGGCATTGCAGCGTGCGCCAGGCCAGTCCTCGATCGCGATCGGCTGCCCCTGAAACGCGGCACTCTCGCTCAGACTCTGCAGCGCATAATCGCCGGTCCTGCGGCGCAGCAGCACGAGCGCGCCATCGGGGGCGCTGACCGCGACATGCTGGCCGTCGCCGGTCACCAGCAGATCGGGTGCAGGCTGGAGCGCGGCGAGGAGGCTGGCGATGGCCACCGGCACCAGTCCCAGCCAGCGTCCGCACGTCCGCCACAGGAACAGCCACAGCCCCCCGATCACGAACAGCGCGAACACAGGCGCGCCGCTGCGCGGAAACAGCGCCACCGCGCCGGGCGTGTCGGCGACGCCATGCGCGACATCGATCAGCGCCTCGATCGCGACGCCGCACAGCCACCAGAAGGGTGCGCCGATCCCGACAAGATCGAGCAGCAACGCCAGCGCCTCGAGCGGCATGATGACAAAGGTGGTCAGCGGGATTGCGATCATGTTGGCGAGCGCGCCGTAGAGACCCGCCTTGCCGAAATGGTGCAGAGCGATCGGCATCAGCGTGAACTCGATCAGCAGCCCGGTGAGGAAGGTCATCGCCAGGAAGCGCGCCGCTCGCCCGGCCCAGCCCAGGTCCATCGCTGCCCAGTTCCGCATCGCGGGATGATCGTGCAGCGCGACGATCGCGGTGACCGCGGCGAAGCTCAGCTGGAAGCTCGGCCCCATCAGCGATTCGGGCCAGACCAGCAGCACGTAACCCGGTTCGCCCCCTCGCCCACCGGTTTCCTGCACATCGGCGGCGCGCGCACCGCGATGTTCAACTGGCTGTTCGCCCGCCACCATGGCGGCAAGGCGCTGCTGCGGATCGAGGATACCGACAAGGCGCGTTCGACCCCCGAGGCGATCGACGCGATCTTCGCCGGGCTCGACTGGCTCGGCCTCGACTGGGACGACACGCCGGTGTTCCAGAGCGAGCGCGCCACGCGCCATGCCGAGGTCGCGCACCAGCTGCTCGACATGGGCAAGGCGTACAAGTGCTTTGCCACCGCCGAAGAGCTCGAGGCGATGCGCGCCGAGCAGCGCGAGAAGAAGCTGCCGATGCGCTATGACGGACGCTGGCGCGACCGCGATCCCAATGAGGCACCGGCGGGCGCGCCCTATGTCGTGCGCCTCAAGGCCCCGCAATCGGGCAAGATGACGATCGCCGATCAGGTCCAGGGTAGCGTCACGGTCGATACGCGCGAACTCGACGATTATGTCCTGCTGCGCTCCGATGGCACCCCCACCTATATGCTCGCGGTGGTCGTGGACGATCACGACATGGGCGTGACGCACATCATCCGCGGCGACGACCATCTCAACAACGCCTTCCGCCAGCTCGCGCTGATCCAGGCGATGGGCTGGCCCGAGCCGGTCTATGCGCATATCCCGCTGATCCACGGCAATGACGGTGCCAAGCTGTCGAAGCGTCACGGCGCGCTCGGCGTCGAGGCCTATCGCGATGATATGGGCATCGTGTCGGATGCGATGTTCAACTATCTGCTGCGGCTCGGCTGGGGCTATGGCGACCGCGAGAAGATCTCGCGCGCCGAGGCGGTCGAGCTGTTCTCGCTCGCCAATGTCGGCAAGTCGCCCTCGCGCTTCGATGCCAAGAAGCTGATCAACCTCAACGGCCAGTATCTGCGCGAGATGGACGATGCGGCGCTCGCCGCGCTCGTCGCCCCGCGCGTTGCGGCGCTGATGCCCGAATTCGATGCGGCGAGCGGCACCGATCTGCTCGCCCGCGCGATGCCGGTGATGAAGCTGCGCGCGCGCGACCTCAACGAACTGGCCGATGGGGCGCAGTTTCTCTTCAAGAATCGCCCGTTAAGCATGGACGAGAAAGCAAAATCCCTGCTAGACGATGCCGGGGTCGCGGTCTTGCAGACAGTATCACCGGTTCTGGCCGAAGCACCGTCCTGGACGGCTGCCGCGCTGGAGGAAAAGCTTACCCAGTTTGCCGAGGCACAGGGGCACGGCCTTGGCACTTATGCCCAGCCGCTGCGCGCCGCCCTGACCGGACAGGCCCGCTCACCGGGTATATTCGATGTGCTCGAACTTCTGGGACGCGAGGAATCGCTCGCCCGGATCAACGACGTCACGCGTGTGTCCGCCTGAGCGGGCTCTGCGCGCAATACCGAACCCTGGCGGGGTCCGCCCCGCCGCATAAACGCTTGGAGGAGAACGTACCGTGTCAGACAGCGCATCATTGAAGATCGGCGACAAGGAAAGCGGCTATCCGATCCGCTCCGGCTCGATCGGCCCGGACGTCATCGACATCCGCAAGCTCTACGCCGAAACCGGCTGCTTCACCTATGACCCCGGCTTCACCTCCACCGCCAGCTGCGACAGCGCGCTGACCTATATCGATGGCGACGAGGGCGTGCTGCTGCACCGCGGCTATCCGATCGGCGAGCTGGCCGAGGATTCGAGCTTCATGGAAGTCTCGTACCTGCTGCTCAACGGCGAACTGCCGAGCAAGGACGAGCTCGACACCTTCACCTATACCATCTCGCGTCACACGATGCTGCACGAGCAGCTGATGCAGTTCTATCGCGGGTTCCGTCGCGATGCGCACCCGATGGCGATCATGTGCGGCGTGGTCGGCGCACTGTCGGCCTTCTATCACGACTCGACCGACATTGCGGACCCCGAGCATCGCAAGATCTCGAGCCATCGCCTCATCGCCAAGATGCCGACGATCGCCGCCGCCGCGTACAAATATTCGGTCGGCCAGCCGTTCGTCTATCCGGACAACTCGCTGTCCTATACCGGCAATTTCCTGAAGATGACCTTCGGCGTTCCGGCCGAGAAGTACGAGGTCAACCCCGTGGTCGAGCGTGCGCTCGATCGCATCTTCATCCTGCATGCCGACCATGAGCAGAACGCGTCGACCTCGACCGTGCGTCTGGCCGGATCGTCGGGCGCCAATCCGTTCGCGTGCATCGCGGCCGGCATCGCCTGTCTCTGGGGCCCGGCGCATGGCGGCGCGAACGAGGCCGCGCTCAACATGCTGCGCGAGATCGGCACGCCCGACAAGATCCCGCACTATATCGAGCGCGCCAAGGACAAGAACGACCCGTTCCGTCTGATGGGATTTGGCCACCGCGTGTACAAGAACTACGACCCGCGCGCGACGGTGATGCAGAAGACCGTGCGCGAGGTGTTCGACGCGCTCAAGGTCAGCGATCCGGTGTTCGAGGTCGCGCTGCAGCTCGAGGAAATGGCGCTCAACGATCCCTATTTCATCGAGAAGAAGCTGTTCCCGAACGTGGACTTCTATTCGGGCGTGATCCTCTCGGCGATCGGCTTCCCGACCACGATGTTCACCGCCCTGTTCGCGCTCGCGCGCACCGTCGGCTGGGTGGCGCAGTGGAACGAGATGATCTCCGACCCCGGCCAGAAGATCGGCCGCCCGCGTCAGCTCTACACCGGCCCGACGCAGCGCCCCTATGTGAAGATCGGCGACCGCTGAACTCTTCAGCGGCCATCGCGACGAACGAAGCGCCCTCCCCTTACCGGGAGGGCGTTTTGCTTTGGCTTCAGCAAACCTTCCCCCGACCCTATCGTCACCCCCGCGAAGGCGGGGGTGTGGATTCACGTTTGAAGTGCAACACTGGTTGCACTTGTTCCGTGAACTCACGGGGTCCCGCTTTGTCTGTCGGCGGGACGCAGAGGCGGGATTCCCGCTTTCGCGGGAATGACGGGGTTATTTCGAGATAGACGGAGCGTGCGCGTCAGACGCGCATCGGCATCAGCACGTAGAGCGCGGTGGCCTTGTCGTTCTCGCGGATCAGCGTCGGGGCGCTGCTGTCGGCAAGGTGCAGTTCGACGACATCGCCATCGATCTCGCCCAGGATGTCGAGCAGATAGCGCGCGTTGAAGCCGATCTCGAAGCCGTCGCTGCCATACTGGCCCTCGACCTCTTCGGCCGCGGTGCCGTTTTCCGGGCTGGTGACCGAGAGCGTGATCTTGTCCTTTTCCAGCGCCATCTTGACCGCGCGGGTCTTTTCGGTGGCGATGGTGGCGACGCGGTCGACGCCCTGTTCGAAGGCGCGCGGATCGATCTTGAGCAGCTTGTCGTTCGCGGTCGGGATGACGCGGCTGTAATCGGGGAAGGTCCCGTCGATCAGCTTCGAGGTCAGGATCGCGCTGCCCAGGGTGAAGCGGATCTTGCTCGCCGACAGGTCGACCTGCACGCGCGAGTCGCCGCGCTCGTCGAGCAGCTTGCGCAGTTCGGCGATGCATTTGCGCGGCACGATCACGTCGGGCATGCCCTCGGCACCATCAGGCCGGTCGAGCGTCACGCGCGCCAGACGATGACCGTCGGTCGCCGCGGCCTTGAGCACCGGGCGGTCGTCATCGGCGACATGCAGGAAGATGCCGTTGAGATAATAGCGCGTCTCTTCGGTCGAGATGGCAAAGCGGGTCTTGTCGATGATCTGGACCAGCTCGGCTGCGGCCAGCTCGAAGCTGGTCGGCAGGTCGCCCTCGGCGATCACCGGGAAGTCGTCGCGCGGCAGCGTCGGCAGCGTGAAGCGGCTGCGGCCTGCGCGCACCAGCATCTTGCCGTCGGCGGCATCGAGCATCACCTGGCTGCCATCGGGCAGCTTGCGCGCGATCTCGAACAGCGTGTGCGCCGAAACCGTGATCGATCCGGGGGTCTCGACCGAATAGGCGCTCATCGTCTCGACGATCTGCAGGTCGAGATCGGTCGCCATGAAGCGCAGCGCGCCATCGCTCGACGCCTCGATCAGCACGTTCGACAGGATGGGGATCGTGTTGCGCCGTTCCACCACCGACTGAACATGGCTGAGGCTCTTGAGGAGCGTCGCGCGTTCGATTGTCGCTTTCATGAAAATCCCCCGAGGCGCTGCAGCCTCATCAGCAAATGACATATCCGCCGCGAAGGCAGAATCCGGACCCACTTCATTAACAAGATTGGCTTTAGGGGCAAGCCGATAGCCGGGCAGATGCGCCAAAACTGTGGAAAATGACGGGATAGACTTGCCTATTGGGCACCCATTGCCGAAACGGGAGCGATATGACGCAAAATTCCCGCTTTGCCTGCCCGCCAGTGCCCGGTCGCCTGTTCATCGCGCGCCATGGCGAGACGGTTTTCAACGCCGCCAAACGGCTGCAAGGCGATCATCTCCACACCCCGCTCACCCGCGCCGGCTTTGCCCAGGCCGATGCGATGGGCGCGGCGCTGGCGGGCGTGCTGGGCCAGAAGCCGGAGATCAAGCTCTGGGCATCGGATACCGGCCGCGCGCTGCAGACGCTGGCGGTGATCACCGAGCATCTCGGGCTCGACTGGCACGATGCCGAGCGCGATATCCGCCTGGCCGAGATCGGCATGGGCTGCTGGGGTGGGCGCTATTATGCCGAGGTGGTCGACGAGGTCGGACCGATCGTCAGCGCCGACATGCTGCTCACCCCTGCCCCCGACGGCGAATGCTATCCCGAAATTGCCGAGCGCGTGACGGGCTGGCTCGCCGATCATGCGGGCGAACCGGGCGACCGGCTGGTGATCATGCACGGCATTTCGAGCCGGGTGCTGCGCGGGGTGCTGCTGGGCCTGCCGGTGCACCCCGAGTTCGGCGCGCCGATTGCGCCCGGCCTGCCTCAGGGATCGGTGGTGATGATCGAGAATGGCGTGGAGCATGTCGTCGTCACCGGCACCGGCGGAGGTCATGCGTGAGCAAACGCGCCGCCGCGCTGGCGCTGGCGCTGCTGGCGGCGCTCGCCCCGGCGGCCGAGGCGCGCGACAGCCTGGGCGTGTTCGATGCCTGGGGCGCCTTCCGCGATCCGCAGGTTCCGCGCTGCTACGCCATCGCCCAGCCTGACGAGGTGCGCGGGTCGCGGCAATACCGTCCCTTTGCCAGCATAGGCTATTGGCCGAAGCGCGGCGTGCGCGGTCAGTTCCATCTGCGGCTCAGCCGCGCGATGGCGAAAGGACAGGCCGTCACCTTGACCATCGGCATCCGCCGCTTTCGCCTCACCGGCGGCGGCGGCGATGCCTGGGCGCGCGACAAGGCGATGGACGCCAGCATCATCGCCGCGATGCGCTCCGCGCGCGAGATGAGCGCGAGCAGCCAGGACGCGCGCGGCAACACCATCCGTGACCTCTATCTGCTGAAAGGCGCCGCGACCGCGATGGATGCGGCGGCTTTGGGGTGCGCGCGCCGCAGCTAGATACGATCGAGCAGCCGCTCGACACTGGCATGCGCCGCCTTGTGATGGTCGCCCCGGGCGCGCCCTTCCTCTTCCAGCGCAGCGCGGATCGCGTCGATCTGCACGTCGGTGAGATGCTCGATGCCGATAAAGGCGTTGCGCGCGTCGTGCTGCGCGCGGATCAGCTCGTCGAGCTTGGCCTGCATCGCGGCCGCATCGCGGTTCTGGCTGTTCTGGATGACGAACACCATCAGGAAGGTGATGATCGTGGTGCCGGTGTTGATCACCAGCTGCCAGGTATCCGAATAGCCGAACACCGGCCCCGTCACCCCCCAGATCACGATGATCAGCGTGGCCGCGAAAAAGGCGAACGGCCTGCCCACCAGCCAGGCGACACGGGTGGCAATCACGGTGAAGAAACGATCCATGGGGGCTCCTGAAGACGTGGAACGGCGCTGCGCCGGAGGCACAGCTAGCAATTGCGGGCGAATTTGACTATGTGCGCCGCCATGAACGCCGAAACCCCGATCTCCATGCCCATTCCGGGCCATATCGACCCCGTGCCCGTGCCGCGCGCGATCACCCCGCGTGCCGATGGCCGCAGCGACCTGATGGGCCTGGCGCGCGAGGCTATCGGCGCGCTGCTCGAGGCTGCCGGGCTGGACCGCAAGCAGGCCAAGCTGCGCTCGAAGCAGCTCTTCCACTGGATCTACCATCGCGGCGTCACCGATTTCGACGCGATGACCGATATCGCCAAGCCGATGCGCCCCTGGCTCGCCGAGCGTTTCGTCATCGGCCGTCCCGAGATCGTCGAGGCGCAGGTCTCGAGCGACGGAACGCGCAAGTGGCTGCTGCGCACCGATGACGGCCAGGATTACGAGATGGTCTTCATCCCTGATGCGGACCGCGGCACCTTGTGCATCTCCAGCCAGGTCGGCTGCACGCTCAACTGCCGCTTCTGTCATACCGGCACGATGCGGCTGGTGCGCAACCTCACGCCAGGCGAGATCGTCGGCCAGGTGATGCTCGCGCGCGATGCGCTGGGCGAATGGCCCAAGGGCGCGATGGACCGGCTCGACGAGGACGAGGACGCCGCCGCCTATACCGCCGATGGCCGGCTGCTCACCAATATCGTGCTGATGGGCATGGGCGAGCCGCTGTACAATTTCGATCATGTCCGCGACGCCATGAAGGTCGTGATGCACGGCGATGGCCTGGCGCTGTCCAAGCGGCGCATCACGCTCTCGACCAGCGGCGTCGTGCCGATGATGGCGCGCTGCGGCGAGGAGATCGGCGTCAACCTCGCGGTCTCGCTGCACGCGGTGACCAAGGACGTGCGCGACGAGATCGTGCCCTTGAACCGCAAATACGGCCTCGAACAGCTACTCCAGGCGTGCGCCGACTATCCCGGCGCAAGCAACGCGCGGCGCATCACCTTCGAATATGTGATGCTCAAGGACAAGAACGACAGCGACGAGGATGCGCGCGAGCTCGTGCGCCTGCTCAAGGCCTATGGCCTGCCCGCCAAGGTCAACCTGATCCCGTTCAACCCCTGGCCCGGCGCGGCATACGAATGCTCGGACCCCGAGCGGATCAAGCGCTTTTCCGACATCGTGTTCGAAGGCGGCATCAGCGCCCCCGTCCGCACCCCGCGCGGCCGCGACATCATGGCGGCGTGCGGCCAGCTCAAGTCCGCATCGGAAAAGAAGAGCCGCGCCGAGCTCGACCGGCTGGCGGAGGAAAAGCAGGCAGCTTTGGGTTGAGGCGCCCTCTCCCCCCCGCTTGCGGGAGGGGCAGGCTCCCGCCAGCGGGAGGGGAGAGCTGTGGTTGCAGCCTGCTGCCTACCCCGCCGGCGCCTCACCCGATTTGAGCAGCGGCTGCTTGGACAACTCGCCGTCCTGCATGATCTTGCGGCGCAATTCGTCGCGCTTTTCGTGGATCGAGGCGATCACCGGGCCCATCGCAATGCCCAGATCGACCAGGGCGGCCTCGGACAGCTGCAGCGAGCTTTCCAGCGCCTCGGGCACCGCGAGCGTTGCCCCGGCGCGGTAGAGTTCCGCCGCGTGATTGGCATCGCGCGCGCGGGCGATGATCGTGAGATCGGGCACCCAGCCCGCGACCCGGCGAACGATGCGCACGGCGAGCACCGGATCGTCCATCGTCAGGATCAGCGCCTTGGCATGGCCGAGCCGCAGCCGGTCGAGCAATTCGGGCCGCGCGACATCGCCGAACAGGATCGGCACGCCCTTGCGCCGCGCGGCGGCGACGACATCGACATTGGATTCGATCGCGACATAGGGC
>NZ_QKVT01000001.1:400825-408188 GCF_003426715.1 Blastomonas sp. UPD001 | reverse complement strand
GCGACATAGGGCTGGTTGTGCTTGGCGAGCATGTCCGAGACGATCTCGCCCACCCGGCCATAGCCGAACAGCACCACCCTGCCCGCACCCGCCGATTCCTCGTCGGGCGCGGCGCTCTCGCTGGCGCGCATGTCGATCCGGGTCGCGATGACATGACCGAGCTTGGCGAGCAGCGGCGTGATCGTCAGGCCGATCGCGGTCACGATCTGCCAGAATTGCGCCGTGCTCGACTGGATGAGTTGCGCCTGCACCGCGGCCGCCAGCACGATCAGCGTGGTTTCGGCAGGGCTCGCCATCAGCACGCCGGTCTCCGCCGCGACCCCGCGCCGCGCGCCGACCAGCCGCAGCAATCCGCCGGTCACCACCGCCTTGATCAGGCACACGCCGACCACCGCGATCGCCAGCGACTGCCAGTTGGCCGCGACCACGCGCAAGTCGACCGACATGCCGACGGTGATCAGGAACACGCCGAGCGCCAGCCCCTTGAACGGCGCGGTGATGATCTCGACCTCGCCGCCATATTCGGTTTCCGCGATCATGACGCCCGCGATCAGCGCGCCGACGATCGGCGACAGCCCCGCCGCCGCCGTCGCGACCGAGGCGGTGATGACGACGAGCAGGCACGCAGCGAGAAACAACTCGGGGCTCTTGGTCCTGGCCGCCTGCGCGAACAGATAGGGCAGCAGATAGCGCCCCGCGAGCAGCATGATGACGATCGTCAGACCGCCGAGCCAGAGCGTCTCGACCAGCCCGTCCAGCCCGGCCGCCTCGGCGCGCGGCGCGAGCGCACCCAGCGCGAAGATGATCGGCACCAGCGCCAGGTCCTCGAAGATCAGCATGGCCAGCGCCGACCGACCCACCGGCCCGGTCGTGCCGACCATCGGCAGCACCAGCGCGGTCGAGGACAATGCGAGCGCCATGCCGAGGCCGAGCGCGCCGGCGAGCGGCTGGCCGATCAGGTTGAGCGCAAAGCCGATCACCAACCCCGAGGCGAGAAGCTGTGCTGAACCCAGCCCGAACACCTGGACGCGCATTGCCCATAGACGCTTGAACGACAGCTCGAGCCCGATGGTGAACAGCAGCATCACGATGCCGAATTCGGCGAACGGATCGATCGCCTCGCGGTCGGTGATGGTGATGTGATAGAGCCAGGGGAACTGATCGACGATCGAGCCCAGGCCCGACGGGCCGACCAGCATGCCGACCAGGATGAAGCCGATGACCGGGTTGATCTTGAGCCGCGCAAAGGCCGGGATGACGATGCCCGCCGCCCCCAGGATCACCAGGGCGTCGCTGAAGACCGGATTCTCAAAGGGCGTATGCATGGATCAATTCATGGCGGATAAAGGACAGCATGTCAGCCATAAATCATTCTGATGCGAGCGATCAGCCGCCCCCGCCACCCTGCGGCCCGGCGGGCGCCGCCTGACGCGCGCGTTCGCGCCTGGCGGCGGCATTGCCGCGTCCGACGGCGCGGTCCCATTCGATATGATAGAGGTCGTAGCGACGGTCGCCCAGGTTGCGCACCGTGCCTTCGTGCCGCGCCCAGCTGAGGTCGTCGAGATTGACGTCGCTGATCGTCAGCGTCTCGACATTCTCGCTCGCCTCCGCCGCGATTCCATCGCGCGCGAACGGCAGGTCGCACGGCGTGAGGATGCAGCTTTGCGCATATTGAATGTCCATGTTCTCGACATCGGGCAGATTGCCGACATTGCCCGACATCACCACATAGCACTGGTTCTCGATCGCGCGCGCCTGGCAGCAATAGCGCACGCGCATATAGGCCTCACGGCTGTCGGTGCAGAAGGGAACGAAGATGATCCGCGCGCCTTCGTCCGCCAGACGCCGCGCCAGTTCGGGAAACTCGCTGTCATAGCAGATCAGCACGCCGATCGGCCCGCAATCGGTCTGGATCGCGTCGATGCTGTCGCCGCCCTTGATCTTCCACCAGTAGCGCTCGTTGGGCGTGGGATGGATCTTTTCCTGCGCGTGAATCGATCCGTCGCGCAAGGCGACCAACGCGATATTCTGGATGTCGCCATCATCGGCGCGGGTCGGGTGTGACCCGCCGATGATGTTGATATTATATTCCATCGCCATGCGCGTCAGCTCTTCGCGGATGCGCGGGGTGAACTCGCTCAGCGCCTCGATCGCCTCCTGCGGCCCCATCTTCTTCTTGGCGAAAGAGAGCAGCGACATGGTGAACATTTCGGGAAACAGGACGAAGTCCGCCCGGTAATCCGCTGCCACATCGACGAAATATTCGACGTTGCGGACGAACTCCTCGAAATTCGCCACCGCGCGCGCCTGGAATTGCACCGTGGCGAGCCGGACGCTCTCCACGCCGCGCGGCACGCGATGCTTGGGCGGCTCGTCCGCATTCACATAGGGGTTGCGCCAGACCATGTGCGCCGCATGGCCGCGCGACTGGCGGTCCTCGGGCAGATAGCGCTTGAGGATGCCGACCGGGGTGAAGCCGTTGGCGATCTGGAAACCGATCACCGGATCGCGCAGCTTGCCGTCGATCACCTTGGAGAGATAGTCCTCGGGGCTCTCGGCCTTCTTGGTGCGCTTGGCGCGGTCATAGCCGGGGATCCGCCCGGAAAAGACGATACCGTTGAGCTCGAGCTGCTCGGCGAGCGCCCGGCGTGCCTCGTAGAGCCGCTTGCCGATGCGCACTCCTCGCTGCGCGGGGTCGACGCACATTTCATAGCCGTAAAGCCATTCGCCGGTGGGCACATGACGCGTGCCGAAGCCATTGCCGCTGATCTCTTCCCAGTCGTGCGGACCGAAGGCCATCGCCTCGGTCACGCGCGACGAGGCGCAATAGCCGACGATCTCGCCGTCAAGGATGGCGACGAACTGTCCTTCAGGGAAATTGTTGATCTGGCCGCGCAGCTCGCCGAACTTGTACGGCGGCAGGCTGGGATAGGCTCGCTCGACCAGCGCCGATATTCCGGGAATATCGCCCCTGCGGGCCTGCCTGACCTCGAGCCGTGCCTTGCTGCTGCGCTGCGCCATCAACCCCTCATGCCCAGCTGCCCATTTCCTTTTCCAGGTTCACCCGGATCGCCTCGAAGAACTGCTCGGTGGTCATCCAGGCCTGGTCGGGCCCGATCAGGATGGCGAGGTCCTTGGTCATCGATCCCTGCTCAACGGTTTCGATGCAGACGCGTTCCAGCGTCTCGGCAAAGCGCACCACTTCGGGCGTCTCGTCGAAGCGGCCGCGATAGATCAGGCCGCGGGTCCAGGCGAAGATCGAGGCGATCGGGTTGGTCGAGGTCGCCTTGCCCTGTTCGTGCATGCGATAGTGCCGCGTGACAGTGCCGTGCGCGGCTTCGGCCTCGACGGTCTTGCCATCGGGGGTCATCAGCACCGATGTCATCAGGCCGAGCGAGCCGAAGCCCTGCGCGACGGTGTCCGACTGCACGTCGCCGTCATAGTTCTTGCACGCCCAGACGAACTTGCCCGACCATTTCAGCGCCGATGCCACCATGTCGTCGATCAGGCGATGCTGATAGGTGATGCCAGCGGCTTCGAACTTGGCCTTGAATTCCTTCTCGTAGATCTCCTCGAAGATATCCTTGAAGCGGCCGTCATAGGCCTTCATGATCGTGTTCTTGGTCGACAAATAGGTCGGCCAGCCGCGATCGAGGCCGTAGTTCATCGATGCGCGCGCGAAATCGGCGATCGAGTCATCGAGATTGTACATCGCCATCGCGACGCCCGACGAGGGGAACTGGAAGACTTCCTCGTCGATCGTGGTGCCGTCCTCGCCCTCGAACACCAGGCGCAGCTTGCCGGGGCCGGGCACGCGAAAATCGGTCGCCTTGTACTGGTCGCCGAAGGCGTGACGGCCGACGACGATCGGGTCGGTCCAGCCGGGCACCAGCCGCGGGATGTTCGAGATCACGATCGGTTCGCGGAACACCACGCCGCCCAGGATGTTGCGGATGGTGCCGTTGGGCGACTTCCACATCTTCTTGAGGTTGAATTCCTCGACGCGCGCCTCGTCGGGCGTAATGGTGGCGCACTTGACGCCGACGCCATGCTCGCGGATCGCATTCGACGCATCGACGGTGATCTTGTCGTTGGTCTCGTCGCGCTTCTGGATCGACAGGTCGTAATATTTCAGGTCGATGTCCAGATAGGGCAGGATCAGGCGTTCGCGGATCCACTCCCAGATGATGCGGGTCATTTCGTCGCCGTCGATTTCGACGACGGGCTTGGCCACCTTGATCTTTGCCATGCGGATTTTGCGCCTTCTTGCTAGGGAGGAATCGGGAAATCTGGGACGCTCTTAGCAAAGTCGGGCGAGGTTTCAACCTTGCGGATCAGCGCAACCGTCGCACTTTCAGTATTGCAAATCACTAGCAAGTTTATGCCGCGGCGCAGCATTCACCGCATTATGGGGCCATTGGCCGTTGTCACACCCCCAGACTGTCCCTAAGAGGGCCTGCATGTCGCAAGAATTACTGGATAACCGAGGCAAGGGCCTGGCGAACTGGAGCCTGCCTCCGGTGCATCCCGAAGGTCGCAAATTCGCCGTTATCGCAGCGGGCATCACGCTCATCTTCGCGCTGATGGCCTGGGAAACGCTGGCTTGGCCGATGGGCGGGCTGACCTTGTGGATCCTCGCCTTTTTCCGCGATCCCGCGCGCGTCACGCCGCTCGACGAGCGCTTCGTCATCGCGCCGGCCGATGGCCTCGTCACGCTGATCCAGGAGGTTGCCCCGCCGATCGAACTGGCCGACCAGGACGGACTGGGCCCCGATCCGCTTTGGCGCGTGTCGATCTTCATGAGCGTCTTCGACGTCCATATCAATCGCGCGCCGATCGGCGGCACCATCAGGCGCATTGTCTATATCTCGGGCAAGTTCCTCAATGCCGATCTCGACAAGGCGAGCGACGAGAACGAGCGCCAGCATGTGATGGTCGAACGCAGCGATGGGCTGCGCATCGGCTTCACCCAGATTGCCGGCCTGGTGGCGCGGCGGATTGTGCCGTTCGTCAAGGAAGGCGATTTTGTCGCGGTCGGCCAGCGCGTCGGGCTGATCCGTTTCGGCAGCCGGGTGGACGTCTACCTTCCGCGCGGCACCGCACCCAATGTGGTCAAGGGCCAGCGCATCGTCGCGGGCGAAACGGTGCTCGGCATTGTCGGCGACGCGCCGGTGCGCGAAGGGATCGCGCACTGATGGCCCCGTCCCCTGCCCCGGCTTCCAGTCCTTCGAGGAGCATCACCGCATGAGCGAGCGCGATCCGATGGAGCGGCGCGGACGCCGCGGGCCGATCCGCTATCTTGCCGGACGCCGGTTCCGGCTGCGCGAAGGGCTGACGCTGCGCGCCATGGTGCCCAATGCGATCACTGCCAGCGCATTGTGCTGTGGCCTGACGGGCATTCGCTTCGCATTGCAGGACCAATGGCCGCTGGCCGCTGGCGCGATCGTGCTGGCGGGGGTGCTCGACGGCATCGATGGCCGCGTGGCCCGGATGCTCAAGGCGCAGAGCCGTTTCGGTGCCGAACTGGACTCACTGGCGGATTCGATCGCCTTTGGCGTGTCGCCCGCGCTGGTCCTGTTCCTCTGGTCGCTCAACGAACTGCCCCGGTTCGGCTGGCTGATCGCGCTTGCGCTCGCGGTCTGTTGTGCGTTGCGGCTCGCGCGCTTCAACGCGCAGATCGATCTGGAGGATCAGCCGCACAAGTCGGCAGGATATCTCACGGGCATTCCCGCCCCCGCTGGCGCGGGCCTGGCCATGCTTCCGCTGTATCTCTGGATCGAGACCGGGCTGGACGTGTTCCGCCACTATAGCCTGGTGGGCCCGTGGATATTGCTGATTGCGTTCCTGATGATATCCAACGTCGCGACCTTCAGCTGGTCGTCGCTGCGACTGCGCAAGAACATCCGTCTTGAAATGCTCGCGGTCTTCGCGATCACGGCGGCCTCGTTGCTCACCGTGCCATTCATCACGCTGACCGCGGTCTCGCTGGTCTATCTGGTGCTGATCCCGTTCGGCATTGCGTCCTACGCCAACATCAGGCGGCAGCGCGCCAATCCGGCTGGCTGACCCGCGGCGCGCCGCGGACAGGCATGGCAATGACATTGCGCGGGCTGTAATCGGGCGCGGTCGCCGGAACATAGGTCATGGCAGCGCGCATCTGCCCTCGGGCCACACGCCCCTGGTCTGCCGCACGATAGGCCGCGAACAGCGCATCGAAGCGCTCTGCCGATCCCGAAAAGGCCTGGGCGATGACGAGCACGGCGCCAATGGCGGCGGCGGCGAAGAACAGGGCAATGGCTACAGCTAACATAACGCTACATCCTGACTTGCGTCCGCCGGATTGGAGCCCGGTGGAACATTGTGGATAACTCGGTGGACAGCCATTGGTTCCATATCGGGACGATCCGGAGCCCCCGGCCCTCTTTGTATGTGTTTTGTTCCACTTCTGTTTCGCCTCGTCAACACCAAAATTCGGTTCGTCGCACATTTTAAGGCTGGATTTCGTGCGCGGCATCGCCTAAGGGCCCGCACGCAGGCGGCGCTGTGCCGCACGCAATCCACATGGAAGACACACATACCGGTGCCCCGGCCGCCCTTTGAGGGTCTGGCCCCCAAGGTTCCCGTCTTCCAGAGGCATAACCGGAAAGGAAATATCTATGGCGGCACCTGTCGTCACCATGCAGCAATTGATCGAGGCCGGCGCGCATTTCGGCCACCAGACCCACCGCTGGAACCCGCGCATGAAGCCGTACATCTTCGGCGCGCGCAACGGCATCCACATCCTTGACCTGTCGCAGACCGTGCCGCTGTTCGCACGCGCGCTCGAGTTCGTCTCGGCCACCGTCCAGGCCGGCGGCAAGGTGCTGTTCGTCGGCACCAAGCGCCAGGCCCAGGCCCCGATCGCCGAAGCCGCCCGCGCCAGCGGCCAGCATTTCGTCAACCACCGCTGGCTGGGCGGCATGCTCACCAACTGGAAGACCATCTCGGGCTCGATCAAGCGCCTCAAGATGCTCGAAGAGCAGCTCGCCGGCGACACCTCGGGCTTCACCAAGAAGGAAGTCCTCCAGCTGACCCGCGAGCGCGACAAGCTCGAGCTGTCGCTCGGCGGCATCCGCGACATGGGCGGCATCCCCGACGTGATGTTCGTGATCGACGCGAACAAGGAAGACCTCGCCATCAAGGAAGCCAATGTCCTGGGCATCCCGGTGATCGCGATCCTCGATTCGAACGTCGATCCGCAAGGCATCGCCTTCCCCGTCCCGGCCAATGACGACGCCGCACGCGCCGTGCGCCTCTATTGCGACGCGGTCGCCGCTGCTGCCACCAAGGGCCGCACCGGCGCTGCCGTGGCTTCGGGCGCCGA
>NZ_QKVT01000001.1:400174-400725 GCF_003426715.1 Blastomonas sp. UPD001 | reverse complement strand
TGGAAGAAGCCGCTGCCGAAACCGGCGACGCTGCCTGATCGGCATGACTGACCGAGCCGGGCGGGGCCGCACCCCTGCCCTGCTTGCACAAAACTGACACATGCAGGGGCTACGGGCCGGGCATTGGCCCGCACCTGTGGCCCCTGCGTCCATATTCAAAACAAGGAACACGAACATGGCTGTTGTAACCGCTGCTACTGTGAAGGAACTGCGCGAGCGCACCGGCGCCGGCATGATGGACGCCAAGAAGGCGCTGACCGAAGCCAATGGCGATATCGAAGCCGCCGTCGACGCGCTGCGCGCCAAGGGCCTCGCCACCGCACAGAAGAAGTCGAGCCGCACCGCCGCCGAAGGTCTGGTGGGCATCGAGGTCGCCGGTCTCAAGGGCGTCGCCGTCGAAGTGAACAGCGAAACCGATTTCGTCGCCAAGAACGACCAGTTCCAGGATTTTGTGCGCAAGGTGACCTCGGTCGCGCTGACCACCGGCGATGATGTCGACGCGCTCAAGGCGGCAGACTATCCCGATGGCGGCAGCGTCGGCGACAAGCTGA
>NZ_QKVT01000001.1:383885-400074 GCF_003426715.1 Blastomonas sp. UPD001 | reverse complement strand
CCGCTGGGCAAGCAGATCGGCATGCACATTGCCGCCGCCTTCCCGCTGGCGCTGAACGCCGACGGCCTCGATGCCGAACTGATCGCGCGCGAACGCAAGATCGCCGAGGAAAAGGCGGCCGAGAGCGGCAAGCCCGCCGAAGTGCAGGCCAAGATGGTCGACGGCGCGATCGCCAAGTTCGCCAAGGAAAACGCGCTGCTCAGCCAGCTGTTCGTGATCGACAACAAGACCCCGATCGCCGACGTGGTGGCCAAGGCCGCCAAGGACGCGGGCGGCAAGATCGTGCTCAAGGACTATGTCCGCTTCCAGCTCGGCGAAGGCATCGAGAAGGAAGAAACCGATTTCGCGGCGGAAGTCGCGGCGGCTGCGGGCCTCTAAGCCTCTAGCCTTTCAGCAAAAAGACGGCGGGTGGCCCCTGGGGCTGCCCGCTGTTTTTATGTCCGCGCCGCGCCTTTGGCCGCGTGACGTCAAACTGTGCAGGAACGTGCTTGGCAGTGCCGGATGCACTGACTATGGTGCGCGCCACTCGGCCAGAAGCGCCGCATTTCATTCCAGATACCGGAACATTCATGACCATCGCATCCTACCGCCGCATCCTCCTGAAGCTGTCGGGGGAAGCCCTGATGGGCGACGGACAATATGGCATCGACCCCGCCACCGTCGCGCGCATGGCGGCGGAAGTGAAAGCGGCCAAGGATACCGGGCTTGAAATCTGCCTCGTCATCGGCGGCGGCAACATCTTCCGCGGCATGGCGGGCGCCGCCAAGGGCATGGACCGCGCGCAGGCCGACTATATGGGCATGCTCGCCACGGTGATGAACGCGCTGGCGATGCAGAGCGCGCTCGAACAGATGGGTGTGCCCACGCGCGTCCAGTCGGCCATCGAGATGGACAAGGTGTGCGAGCCGGTGATCCGCCGCCGCGCCCAGCGCCACCTCGAAAAGGGCCGCGTCGTGATCTTCGCTGCGGGCGTCGGCGCGCCCTATTTCACCACCGATTCCGGCGCGGCGCTTCGCGCGGCCGAGATGAAATGCGATGCGCTGCTCAAGGGCACCAGCGTCGATGGCGTGTACAATGCCGACCCCAAGCTCGATCCGACCGCCGTGCGTTACGAAACATTGAGTTACGACCGGGTGTTGCAGGACAATCTCAAGGTCATGGACGCGAGCGCCGTGGCGCTCTGCCGCGACAATTCCATTCCCATCGTGGTGTTCTCGATCCGCGAACAGGGCAACCTCGCCCGTGTTCTGAGCGGCGAAGGCACCGCGACAACCGTACATCAGAAGGACTGAACCAGTGGCACAGTTTGACAAGAAGGATCTCGAGCGCCGGATGAACGGCGCGGTCGAATCGCTGAAGGGCGACCTTTCGGGCCTGCGCACCGGGCGCGCCAACACGACGCTGCTCGATCCGGTGACGGTCGAGGTCTATGGCGCGCACATGCCGCTGACCCAGATCGCCACCGTTTCCGCGCCCGAACCGCGCATGCTCTCGGTGCAGGTGTGGGACAAGTCGAATGTCGGCCCGGCGGACAAGGCGATCCGCTCGGCGGGGCTCGGGCTCAACCCGATCGTCGATGGCCAGACGCTGCGTCTGCCGATCCCCGACCTGACCGAAGAGCGCCGCAAGGAGCTCGCCAAGCTGGCCGGCCAATATGCCGAAAAGGCGCGCATCGCGATCCGCAACGTCCGCCGCGACGGCATGGATTCGCTCAAGACCGACGAGAAGAAGGGCGTGATCAGCGAAGACGAGCGCAAGCGCCTCGAGACCGAGGTACAGAAGCTGACCGACGACATGATCGCCCAGGCCGATGCCGCCGCGACGCAGAAAGAAAAAGAAATCCTGGGCCAGTGATCTTTCGGCCCGGCCCCAAACTGTCCAAGGCAGAGGCGCATTCCGCAGCGCCCGCGCACGCCGGGCTGGGTCCCGCCTGCGGGGTGCGCCATGCCGCGATCATCATGGACGGCAATGGCCGCTGGGCCGCCCGGCGCAACCTGCCGCGCTTCGTTGGCCACAAGCAGGGCGTCGAAGCGGTGCGCACCACCGTGCGCGCCGCGCGCGACATGGGGCTCGAGGCGCTGACGCTCTACGCTTTCTCTTCGGAAAACTGGAAGCGTCCCGAGGATGAGGTTTCCGACCTGATGGGGTTGCTCAGGCACTTCATCCGCGCCGATGTCGACGAGTTCATCGCCAACAATGTGCGGCTGAAGATCATCGGCAATTATCGCGCGCTCGCCCCCGATCTGGTCGAGATGATCGACGACGTCGTCCAGCGCACCGCGCACAATAGCGGCACCACGCTGGTGATTGCCCTCAACTACGGCGCGCAGGACGAACTGGTCCGCGCCGCGCGCGCGCTCGCCGCAGCGGCTGCGCGCGGCGAGTTCAACGCCGACGCGATCGAGGCGGCGCATATCGATGCGATGCTCGACACCAGCGATCTGCCCCCGCTCGACCTGCTGATCCGCACCTCGGGCGAGCAGCGGCTGAGCAATTTCCTGCTTTGGCAGGCGGCCTATGCCGAATTGTATTTCACCGAGACGCTCTGGCCCGATTTCGACGGGGATTCGCTCGCCCAGGCCTTCCAGTCCTATGCGACCCGCGAAAGGCGCTTTGGTGGCCGCTGACCCGGTGAAGCGGTCCCTGTTCGGCCAGGACCTTGCGGTCCGCACGGTATCGGGCGTGGTGCTGGTGGCGATCGCCGGCACGGCGCTGTGGCTGGGCGGCATTGCCTTCTGGCTGCTCCTGATGGCGGGTGCGCTCGCGATGCAGCACGAATGGGCGGGCCTTGTCGGGCGAATGGAACGCCGCCGCCTTTCGATGCTGGCGCTGATGGCGCCGCTATCGATGCTCTCGCCCTTTGCCGATGGCCCCGGCTTTCTCTCGCTCGGTTTCATCATCGGCGGTGCGTTTTTCATCGCCACGATCGATCGCAGCTTCCGCCTCGCCTGGGGCGTGCTCTATTGCGCGCTGCCGGTGATGGCGCTGCTCTATCTGCGCCAGCAGGACAATGGCCTGCTGCTCGCCTTCTGGACGATGGCGACGGTCTGGGCGACCGATATCGGCGCCTATTTCGCCGGACGCGGCATCGGCGGGCCCAAGATCGCCCCGTCGATCAGCCCGAGCAAGACCTGGGCGGGACTCGCAGGCGGCATGACCGCCGCGCTGCTGTTCGCGATGCTGCTGCGGGAGCATTTCGACCTGCCCTATATTCTGGTACTGGCGAGCGCGCCGCTCGCGATCATCGCGCAGATCGGCGATTTTCTCGAAAGCTGGATGAAGCGCCAGGCGGGCGTCAAGGATTCGGGCACGCTCATTCCCGGCCATGGCGGCATTCTCGACCGCGTCGATGGGCTGGTCCCTGTCGCGCCGGTCGTCGCAACGCTGGTTGCAGCCAACGCATTTTGGGCGCTAGGATAAGCATTCCATGTCGCGCCCCGAAACGCTCTCTCCCGGCCTGATCGTGCCGCCGCCATGCGCTGAGCCGCGCTCGATCAGCATCTTCGGCGCGACCGGATCGGTCGGCACATCGACGCTCGATCTCATTCGCCTCGACCCTTCCGCCTATCGCATCGTCGCGCTCACCGCGCACAGCGATGCGGCAGGGCTGGCGAAGCTGGCACGCGAATTCTCCGCCGAGGTCGCGGTGATCGGCGATCCCGCGCAGCATCAGGCGCTGGTCGATGCGCTCGAAGGCAGCGCCACCCGGGCCTGGTCGGGCCCGCAGGCGCTGCTCGACGCGGCCGACCTCGATGCCGACTGGACGATGGCCGCGATCGTCGGCTGTGCCGGGCTCGCGCCGATCATGCGCAGCCTGTTGCGCGGACGCAGCGTCGCTCTCGCCAACAAGGAGGCGCTGGTGTCCTCCGGCGCGCTGATGATCGAGGCGGCGCGCAGTTCAGGTGCGACACTGCTGCCAGTCGATTCCGAGCATAACGCGATTTTCCAATGCCTTGCTGGCGCTTCCTACGATCAGGTGCAAAGCATCACGCTCACCGCGAGCGGCGGCCCTTTCCGCACCTGGACGCTCGACCAGATGCGCGCAGCGAAGCCGGAACAGGCGGTGGCGCACCCCAATTGGTCGATGGGCGCGAAAATCTCGGTCGACAGCGCGACGATGTTCAACAAGGGGCTCGAACTGATCGAGGCCCATCACCTGTTCCCGGTCGGGCTCGATGCCATCCGCATCCTGGTGCACCCGCAATCGGTGATCCACTCGATGGTCGAGTATCGCGACCGTTCCACGCTGGCACAATTGGGCGCGCCCGACATGCGCATCCCGATCGCGTCGGCGCTCGCCTGGCCCGACCGGATTGCGACCGATTGCGCCCCGCTCGACCTTGCCACCATCGGCCAGCTGACCTTCGAACCGCTGGATAATGAACGCTTTCCCGGCCCGGGCATCTGCCGCCAGGCGATCGCGGCGGGCGGCGGCGCGCCCGCCATCCTCAACGCGGCGAACGAAATCGCGGTCGCCGCGTTCCTCAAGGAAGAGATCGGATTCCTCGATATCGCCGCAATTGTGTCCGAGGTTCTGGCAGGCTATAGCCCTGAAAACCCGCAAAGCCTGCAGGATGTGCTGGCGATAGATCGAGAAGCGCGCGTGCATGCTGCCGCCGCGGTGCGAACCAGGAACTGACCCTTGAACGAAAATCCCGGCTTGTTGCTGACCGTCTTCGCTTTCCTGCTCGTGCTTGGCCCGCTGGTCTTCGTGCACGAAATGGGTCATTATCTGGTCGGACGCTGGTTCGGGGTGAAGGCGGAATCCTTCTCGATCGGCTTCGGGCGCGAGATTGCGGGATGGACCGACAAGCGCGGCACCCGCTGGAAGCTGGGGATGCTGCCGCTCGGCGGCTATGTCCAGTTCGCGGGCGACATGGACCCGTCGAGCCGCGCCGATCCCAACTGGATGGCCCTGCCCGCCGAAGAGCGCAACCGCACCTTCCAGTCCAAGACCCTGTGGCAGCGCGCGCTGATCGTGTTCGCCGGCCCCGCGATCAACTTCCTGTTCGCCATCCTGATCCTCGCCGGTTTCGCCTTCGCCTATGGCAAGAGCGTGACCCCGCCGGTGGTTGCAGGCGTGCTGCCGAACTCCGCGGCGGCAGAGGCCGGACTGCTCCCCGGCGACCGGATCGTCTCGGTCGATAGCGAGCGGATCGAATGGTTCGACGAGCTTGGCCGCCGCATCGCGCATCGCCCCGATGAACGCATCACCCTGCGCGCCGAACGCGCCGGACAGGTGCGCGAATTCGATTTCAGGATCGGCGTCGAGGTGCAGAAGGACCGGTTCGGCAACGAATATCGCATCGGACGGCTGGGCATCATGTCGGCAAAGCCCGTCATGCGCCCGGTCTCGCTCGCCGAAGCGCCAATCGTCGCGGTTGAACGGACCGGGGATATCGTGCGGCTGATGGTCGCGACGCTAGGCCAGGTCATCACCGGCAGACGCTCGGTTTCCGAGCTCGGTGGCCCGCTCAAGATCGCGCAGGTTTCGGGCGAGCAGCTCTCGGCCGGGCTCGACGATTTCATCTTCTTCATCGCGCTGATCTCAATTAATTTGGGGTTCATCAACCTGCTGCCAATTCCCATGCTCGATGGCGGTCACCTGCTATTCTATGCGATCGAGGGAATCCGGCGCAAACCGGTCAACCCCAAGGTCATGGAATGGGCTTTCCGTTCGGGCCTCGCGGCTGTGCTGGCCCTGATGGTGTTCGTGACCGTCAACGATCTCGCATCGTTCGGCCTGCTCGGCTGAAAGACGGGTTGATTGATTGCGGCGGATGATGCAGGGGTTTGCGCACCGGGGCGGGTTATCGGACGGCAATGCAGGGACCGTCCGATATGTTTTTGGCTTAGGGTGGGTCTTTTTTCCGTGAAATCTGAACACAAAATCGCCATTGGCGCGCGTGCCCTCGGCCTGTTGCTGAGCTCGACCGTTCTGGCAGGCACTGCAGGTTCGGCGTTCGCCCAGACCGCGGGACCGGCAGCGCCGCCCGCTGCGCCCCAGGCGACCGCGCCCGTTCCCGTGGTGGCGCCCGCTGGCCAGCAGATCCGCTCGATCACCGTCAACGGTTCGCAGCGTATCGAGGCCGATACCGTGCGCTCGTACATCCAGCTGCGCGTCGGCGACATCTACACCCAGGTCGCCGCCGACCAGGCGCTGCGCGACCTGTTCGAGACCGAACTGTTCGCCGATGTCGCCATCCGCAACAACGACGGCGCAGTGGTGATCGACGTCAAGGAAAACCCGGTGATCAACCGCGTGATCCTGGAAGGCAACAAGCGCATCAAGGAAGACAAGATCCTTCCCGAGATCCGCCTCGCCCCGCGCCAGATTTTCACCCGCACCAAGGTGCGCGCCGACGTCGCGCGCATCATCGAGCTGTACAAGCGCCAGGGCCGCTTCGCTGCCACGGTCGAGCCGAAGATGGTCCAGCAGGACCAGAACCGCGTCGACGTCGTCTTCGAAATCAACGAGGGTCCGCGCTCGAAGGTCCGCCAGATCAACATTCTGGGCAACGAGAAATTCTCCGACGGCGAACTGCGCGGCGAGATGGCGACCAAGCAGTCGCGCTTCTACCGCTTCTTCAGCTCGGGCGATTCCTACGATCCCGACAAGCTGGCCTATGACCAGCAGAAGCTGCGCCAGTTCTACCTGACCCAGGGCTATGCCGATTTCCGCGTGATCTCTGCGGTAGCCGAACTGACCCCCGACAAGCGCGACTTCATCATCACCTATGTCGTCGAGGAAGGCGATCGCTACAAGTTCGGCGATGTCGCGGTCGAAAGCCAGATCCGCGACTTCTCCGAAGAAGGCCTGAAGGCGCAGCTGCCGATGAAGACCGGCGACTGGTACAATGCCAAGCAGGTCGAGGATACCGTCGAGCAGCTGAGCGAGACCGCCGGTCTGTTCGGTTATGCGTTTGCCGACGTGCGGCCCAATTTCAACCGCAACCGCGAAACGCTCACGATGGACATCACGTTCGAGCTGGCGGAATCGGCGCGCGTCTATGTCGAGCGCATCGACATCAACGGCAACACGCTGACCCAGGACAAGATCGTCCGGCGCGAGTTCCGCCTGAACGAAGGCGACGCGTTCAACAGCTTCCTGGTCAAGCGTTCGGAAAACCGCATCAACTCGCTCGGCTATTTCCAGGAAAAGTTCGAGATCGAGCAGAAGCAGGGCAGCGCGCCCGACCGCATCATCCTCGAGGCCAATGTCGAGGAAAAGGCGACCGGCGAGCTTCAGCTTTCCGCCGGCTTCTCGTCGATCGAGAATTTCATCCTCCAGGCCTCGATCCGCCAGCGCAATTTCCGCGGCAAGGGCCAGACCGTCGGCGCGAGCATCAACTATTCGCGCTTCTCGCAGGGGATCAACCTCAGCTTCACCGAACCCTATGTGTTCGATCGCAACATTTCGTTCGGTGCGGACATTTTCCGGCGCGATCTCAACAGCTTCAACTTTGTCGGCAACTCGCGTAACACCACCTATGAGCAGCTCACCACCGGTGCCTCGCTGCGCCTGGGCGTGCCGCTGACCGAATATGTCTCGGCGCTGCTGCGCTATTCGCTGACCTTCGACGACGTGACGCTCGACCGTAACCAGTTCTTCTCCGATCTGGACGGCAACGGCACGCTGGAATGCGATCCCGTCCGCGCCGGCTTCTTCCTGTGCGACAACCTCGGCAAGCGCACCACCTCGCTGATCGGCTATTCGCTGATCTACGACAATCGCGACAACCGCGTCCGCCCGACGCGCGGACAGAACATCACGTTGTCGCAGGACTTTGCCGGACTTGGTGGCGCGGTCAGCTATCTGCGCACCCGCCTCAACGCGTCGAAGCACTGGCGCATCGGACGCAGCGGCTTCATCTTCACCGTCGCCGCCGAAGGTGGCCATATCATCGCGTTCGAGGATCGTGGCACTCCGGCCCAGGGCATCGACGATATCCGCCTGACCGACCGCTTCTTCCTGGGTCAGCCGCAGATTCGCGGCTTCGACATCCGCGGCGTCGGCCCGCGCGTGATCCGTACCGGCTTCAACCCCGAGATCGTCAACGGCGTGATCGTCAACACGCCGGTGACCGAGCGGCGCAACCGCGTCGATGACGCGCTTGGTGGCCGCTATTACTATCTCGCCCGTGCCGAGCTCGACATTCCGCTGGGCAGCGGCGCGCGCGAGCTGGGCCTGCGTCCTTCGGTGTTCGTCGATGCCGGCGCGGTCTTCGGTGTGGTCCGCCCGCTTCTGCAGACCCCGCAGAATCGCGACGAGAACGGCAATCTGCTGTACCTCACCACCGATGCGGCAGGCGCCATCACCACGACGACGAGCGCCACCAACGCGGCCGGCGTTCCCAACACGCCGAGCCTTGCCTTTACCGAACAGTTCTTCGGCGATTCGCCCAAGCCGCGCGTGTCGGTGGGCTTCGGCGTCAACTGGAACTCGCCCTTCGGCCCGTTCCGCATCGATATTGCCCGCGCCCTGCTCAAGGAGCCTGGCGACGATACCCGTCTATTCACATTCAACGTAGGGACCCAGTTCTGATGAAGCTTCTTCTGAAATGCACTGCCGCGGCGCTGATGGCCGCCGGCACCCTGGCTTCGGGCGCGATCGCTCCTGTTGCCGCTCAGGCCGTCGCCGGCATCGGCGTCGCCGATCAGCGCCGCGCGGTGGTCGAATCCTCGGCCTTTGTCAGCGCCAACAACGCGCGCCCGACGACCTACAAGGCGCAGTATGACGCGGCCCAGGCCAAGTCGAACCAGATCCGCCAACAGCTCGAGCCGCTGGTGAACAAGTTCAACACCGACGTTCAGGCCCCCAACGCCCAGCAGAACCAGGCCGCGCTGCAGCAGCAGCTGGGCCAGATCCAGCAGCTGCGCGAACAGGGTTCGCAGGAAGTGCAGGAAATCCTGCAGCCGGTCGCGCTGTCCGAAGCCTATGTGCTCGAACAGATCAGCGACAAGTTCGACCAGGCGGTGCGTCAGGCGATGGCCAAGCGCAAGGTCAGCATCGTGCTCGAAGCCGGTGCCACGCTCGCGCGCGCCGATGGCTATGACATCACCAAGGACATCACCGCCGAGCTGAACGCGCTGATCCCCAGCGCCCAGCTCGTCCCGCCGCAGGGCTGGCTGCCGCGTCAGCAGCGCGAAGCTCAGGCGGCGCAGCAGGCCGCCCAGGGTCAGGCGCGTCCGGCAACGCCCGCCGCGCAGCAGCCCGAAGGCCGGTAAGTCCGGCCCATGGCGGAAGGCGATGTGACCTACGACATCCTCAAGGTGATGGCGGCGCTTCCGCATCGCTATCCCATGCTGCTCGTCGACCGCGTGGCGCGGCTGGACATCGACCAGTCGATCCACGCGATCAAGCATGAACGAGCCATTCTTCCAGGGCCATTTTCCCGCCCGCCCGATCATGCCCGGCGTCCTCATCATCGAGGCGCTGGCGCAGGCGGCGGGCATCCTGGCGGTGGAATCGCTCGGCCTCGCGGGCTCGGGCAAGCTCGTCTATTTCATGGCGATCGACGGGGCGAAGTTCCGCGTTCCGGTCGAACCCGGCGTGCTGCTCGACCTGCATGCCGAGTTCGAACAGAAGCGTGCCAAGGTGTGCAAGTTCAGGGCGCGCGCCGAAATGAACGGCAAGCTGGCCTGCGAGGTCGGCTTCACAGCGATGATCGCCGATCCGCCGGCCTGATCAGTCGCGGCCTGCAAAAGCCTTGCTTTTGATGGCGCGCAGCGTTATGCGCGCCGCTTCCCATTCATCCTGCGGGCTGGTCGGAACCAGCCAAATTCAAGGACCGATACCATGAAGAACGATATCCATCCCGATTATCACATGATCAATGTGAAGATGACCGACGGCACCGTGTACCAGACCCGCTCGACCTGGGGCAAGGAAGGCGACACGCTGCAGCTGGATATCGACCCGACCTCGCACCCGGCCTGGACCGGCGGCAACCAGCGTCTGATGGACGCAGGCGGCCAGGTCGCCCGCTTCAACAAGCGCTTCGGCGGTCTCTCGCTCAAGAAGGGCTGAGTGCTGCCCCTCGCCTGAGGGACGCTATCAGGAAGGGCTGCGAACCATATGGTTTCGCAGCCCTTTTTTGTGGTTGATGGATTTGAAACCCGAACCCGGTTGCCGGTCCCCTGCGAAGGGAGGGGCCCATCTCCAGAGCTTTCAGGCTTTAGTTACCGGCGCAGCGTACAACCGATCGCCCACCAGAGCCGCTGACCGTCCGCGCGGGAGGCAAGCGCAGATGATGGGCCCCTGCCTGCGCAGGGGACCGGCGTGCTGTGATGGGCTGAAGAAAATGCCTGCCTTCGCGGGGAAGGCCCCTTACGCAGGCGCGGCTGCGTTCTCGACCAGCGCGCGCGCGGCTGCCACGGCGGCTTCCGCCTTGCCCGCGTCCGGACCGCCGCCCTGCGCCATGTCGGGACGGCCGCCGCCGCCCTTGCCGCCGAGCGCTTCGACCCCTGCCCGCACCAGATCGACCGCGCTGAAGCGGCCGGTCAGGTCGTCGGTCACGGCAGCCGCAAAGGCCGCACGGCCGTCATTGGTCGCGACCATCACCGCGATGCCCGATCCGAGCGTCGTTTTGGCCTGATCGAGCAACCCGCGCAATTCCTTCGGGTCGAGCCCGTCGATCACCTGCGCCTGGAAGCTGACACCACCGACGCTCTCGACCGCCGGCCCCGCCTTGCCCGCGCCGCCGCCCAACGCCAGCGCCTTGCGCGCTTCGGCGAGTTCGCGTTCGAGCGCCCGGCGTTCGTCGACCAGCGCCGCGATGCGCGCCTCGACCTCGTCGGGCGAGGTCTTGACCAGCGCGGCGATCGCCTTGACGCGCTCGTCGCGCGCCACCAGCCATTGCCGCGCCCCCTCGCCGGTCAATGCCTCGATCCGCCGTACGCCGCTCGACACCGCGCTTTCGCTGACGATGCGGAAGATGCCTATGTCGCCGAGCGCGCGCACATGCGTGCCGCCGCAAAGCTCGACCGAATAATGCTTGTCGGTGGCGCGCCCCATCGAGAGCACGCGGACCTCTTCGCCATATTTCTCGCCGAACAGCGCCAGCGCGCCCGCCTGGACCGCATCATCAGGGCTCATCAGCCGCGTCGTCACCGTCTCGTTGGCGCGGATCTCGGCATTCACCTCGGCTTCGACCGCCGCGATCTCGGCCTCGGTCAGCGCCTTGGGATGCGAGAAGTCGAAGCGCAGCCGGTCGGGCGCGACCATCGATCCCTTCTGCGTGACATGCCCGCCGAGATGGTGGCGCAGCGCGGCGTGCAGCAGGTGCGTCGCGCTGTGGTTGGCGCGCAGCGCGTCGCGACGCTCGACATCGACCGCGAGATGCACGGTATCGCCGACTTTGATCGATCCGGCTTCGACGCGGGCCTGATGCGCGTGCAGGCGGCCGAGCGGCTTGGACGTATCGTCGACCACCGCCTTCAGCCCGCCGAGCGAGGAGATGACCCCGGCATCGCCCATCTGGCCGCCGCTCTCGCCATAAAAGGGTGTCTGGTTGACCAGGATGGTGACGGACTCGCCCGCCGAGGCGCTGTCGATCTCGGCCCCGTCGCGGACCAGCGCGACGACCTCGGCCTCGCCTTCGGTCGCGGTATAGCCGGTAAACTCGGTGCCGCCTGCGCGTTCGGCGATATCGTACCAGATCTCGGCCGATGCGGCCTCGCCCGAACCTTTCCAGGCAGCGCGTGCGGCTGCCTTTTGCGCGGCCATCGCGGTGTCGAAACCTTCGCGATCGACGCCGAGGCCGCGGCTGCGCAGCGCGTCTTCGGTCAGGTCATAGGGGAAGCCATAGGTGTCGTAGAGGCGGAACGCGGTTTCGCCCGAAAGCACCGCGCCTTCGGCGAGATCTGCGGTGGCCTCGTCGAGCAGCCGCAGCCCCTTGTCGAGCGTCTGGCGGAAGCGGGTTTCCTCGCGCTCCAATGTCTCCTCGATCAGCGGCTGCGCGCGCAGGAGTTCGGGGAAGGCCTGGCCCATTTCGGCGACGAGCGTCGGCACCAGACGGTGCATCAGCGGGTCCGCCGCACCGAGGATATGCGCATGGCGCATCGCGCGGCGCATGATCCGGCGCAGGACATAGCCGCGCCCTTCATTGGCGGGCAGCACGCCATCGGCGATCAGGAACGAGGTGGCGCGAAGATGATCGGCGATGACGCGATGGCTCGCCTGGTTGTCGCCAGTGGTCGCGGTGCCGGTCGCCTGGCCCGAGGCGGCGATCAGCGCCTTGAACAGGTCGATATCGTAATTGTCGTGCACGCCCTGCATGACGGCGGCGATGCGCTCGATGCCCATGCCGGTGTCGATCGACGGCCGCGGCAGGTTGGTGCGGCTGCCATCGGCATGCTGTTCATATTGCATGAACACCAGGTTCCAGATCTCGATAAACCGGTCGCCGTCCTCGTCCGGCGATCCCGGCGGGCCACCGAAAATGTGATCGCCATGGTCGTAGAAGATCTCGCTGCACGGGCCGCACGGCCCGGTATCGCCCATCGACCAGAAATTGTCCGAGGTGGCGATGCGGATGATGCGCTCGTCGGGCAGCCCGGCGATCTTCTTCCACAGCCCGAACGCCTCGTCATCGGTGTGATAGACGGTGACGGTCAGCCGGTCGGCGGCCAGGCCCCAGGTCTTGTTGACCAGCGTCCAGGCGTGATGGATCGCCTCTTCCTTGAAATAGTCGCCGAACGAGAAATTGCCCAGCATCTCGAAAAAGGTGTGGTGCCGCGCCGTATAGCCGACATTGTCGAGATCGTTGTGCTTGCCCCCGGCGCGGACGCATTTCTGCGACGAGGTGGCGCGCGGATTGGCGCGGGTCTCGAGCCCGGTGAACACGTTCTTGAACGGCACCATGCCGGCGTTGACGAACATCAGCGTCGGGTCGTTGTGCGGGACCAGCGGCGCGGAAGGAACGATGTCATGGCCGTTGCCTCCGAAATATTCGAGGAACGAGCGCCGGATGTCATTTGTCGATGTCATGGCTGCGACATAAGGCGAGTTGAAGCGAGATTGAAGCAATATATGCGCAAAAATGAAGGGACAGAGCCGCTTGCTGCCGCCCTGCCCCCTCGATCATACATTCGATAGCGATCCGGCGAAGCCAGCCCCAGAGCAGGCGCCGCCATCTGCCGGATTACATATCGTCGCCGACATCGTCCTCGGCATCGGGACCGGTCATCATCTCTTCGGCGACCTTGTCCTGCTGGCCGCGGATCAGGCCCTCGATCTTGGCCATCATCTCGGGATGTTCCTTGAGGAACGTCTTGGCGTTCTCGCGGCCCTGGCCGATGCGCACCGAATCATGGCTGAACCAGCTGCCGGCCTTCTCGACGATGCCCGCCTTCACGCCAAGATCGAGAATCTCGCCGATCTTGGAAATGCCCTCGCCATACATGATGTCGAATTCGACCTGCTTGAACGGCGGCGCGACCTTGTTCTTGACGACCTTCACCCGCGTGGTGTTGCCGACGATATCGTCGCGGTCCTTGATCTGGCCGGTGCGGCGGATGTCGAGACGCACCGAGGCGTAGAATTTCAGCGCATTGCCGCCGGTGGTGGTTTCCGGGTTGCCGTACATCACGCCGATCTTCATGCGCAGCTGGTTGATGAAGATGACCATGCAGCGCGAGCGGCTGATCGAACCGGTGAGCTTGCGCAGCGACTGGCTCATCAGGCGCGCCTGCAGGCCGACATGGCTGTCGCCCATCTCGCCCTCGATTTCCGCCCGCGGCACCAGAGCCGCGACCGAATCGACCACCAGCACGTCGATCGCGTTCGAGCGGACCAAAGTGTCGGTGATCTCGAGCGCCTGCTCGCCGGTATCGGGCTGCGAGACGATCAGCTCGTCAATATTGACGCCGAGCTTCTTGGCATAGACCGGGTCGAGCGCGTGTTCGGCATCGACAAACGCGGCGGTGCCGCCATTCTTCTGCGCTTCGGCGATCACGTGCAGCGCGAGCGTCGTCTTGCCCGAGCTTTCCGGACCGTAGATCTCGATCACGCGGCCGCGCGGCAGGCCGCCGACGCCGAGCGCGATGTCGAGGCCCAGCGATCCCGTCGAGATCGCCTCGACCTGCATCGCCTCCTTGGAGCCCAGCCGCATCGCCGACCCCTTGCCGAAGGCCCGGTCGATCTGAGCCAGCGCCGCATCGAGCGCCTTTTGCCTGTCCATGGATTTTGCCTCTTTTTCGGTCTGGATGAGTTTAAGCTGCCCGGCCATTGCCATGCCCTTTCCTGCCTAATTGCTCCGGTCCTCCGGCGCAACGACTCAGTGATGTACCCAATCTGTTCTAATGGAACAGTTAGGGAACATCGTTGCAGAACGCAAGGGCAAAACGCGTGTCAGATGCGCGCGAGCACCGCCTCGAGCGACGCCAGCGTATAGGGCTTGGGCAAGGTGGGGGCGGACGCGTGCTCGGGCGGGATGGTATCCCCTCCCCCTGTCGCGAAGACATAGGGCACGCCCATGTCGCGCAGCGCATCGGCGAGCGGCCAGCATTTCTCGCGCCCCAGATTGACGTCGAGGATCGCGGCATCGAAGCCGCCTGCCTGCACCGCGGCCAGACCATCGTCCAGGCTGGCGACCATGGCAGCGATCTGGTGACCGGCAAGGTCGATGAAATCCTCGAGCAGCATCGCAATCATCGCCTCGTCCTCGGCGATCAGAAAGGTCCTGGACTCACTCACGTCTCTAGCTTTCCTTCATTCGCTGGGGCCTGTTCGCCGGGGGTGGCGGATGCGGCGAGCGCGCCGTGCACGGCATCGACGATCTGCGCAACCGAAAACGGCTTGGGCAGGAAATGGACCTGATCGATCGAGATGCTCTGCCGAAGCGTTTCCTCGGCATAGCCCGACATGAACAGGATCGGCAGGCCCGGCATGCGCTTGCGCATTTCCACCGCCATGCCCGGGCCGTCGAGATTGGGCATCACCACATCGCTGACGACGAGATCGAACGGCCCGCTATCGCCCAGCCGCTCGAGCCCGTCCTCGCCATCGCTCGCGGTCACCACGGTAAAGCCCTGGCGCGTCAGCGCGCGCTCGGCGACCGCGCGGACCATGTCCTCGTCCTCGACCAGCAGCAGCCGCGCATGGCCCCATTGGCCGGGATTGACCTTGGCGGGCTTGCGGCTGCGCTGTTCGACCGCGCCGCCGCGATAGACCGGGAAATAGATCGAGAAGGTCGTGCCCTGGCCGGGTTCGGAATCGACGAAGATATAGCCGCCCGACTGCTTGACGATGCCGTACACCGTCGACAGGCCAAGCCCTGTGCCCTTGCCGACATCCTTGGTGGTGAAGAACGGCTCGAAGATGCGCGCCTGCACGTCGGGGGGCATGCCGGTGCCGCTGTCCTCGACCAGGATCGCGCTGTAATCGTCGACCGGCAGGATATCGCTGTTCATCGCGCGCACGTCCGCCGCCGTCACCTTGCGGGTGCGGATGGTGAGCGTCCCCCCCGGCGGGCGCTTGGCGAGCATCGCATCGCGGCCATTCACCGCGAGATTGACGATCACCTGCTCCAACTGACCGGGATCGGCACGGACGGGGCCGAGATTGCGGTCATGCTGCACCTCGAGCACGATCTTCTCGCCGATCAGCCGTTTCAGCAGTTCGGACGTGTCGGAGACGATATCGGGCAGCTGCAGCACCTGTGGCCGCAGGGTCTGCTGGCGCGAGAAGGCGAGCAGATGCCGGGTCAGCGAGGCCGCGCGGTTGGAATTGCTGCGGATCTGCTGGATATCGTCGTAATCGCTGTCGCCAGGGCTGTGCCGCATCAGCATCAGGTCGCAATGGCCGATGATCGCGGTCAGCACATTGTTGAAATCATGCGCGACCCCGCCCGCGAGCTGGCCGATCGCCTGCATCTTGCTCGCCTGCGCGACCTGGCGCTTGAGGCGGCTTTCCTCGCTGTTGTCCTTGACCGAGAGCAGCACCGCGGCATCGCCCATCCCGCGCAGGCTGGCGAGCGACAGCGTCACCGGCTCGTCGGGCTGGTTGCGCAGCCGCAGCGCGACATCGCCCGCCATTGCCTGGCCGCTGGCATGGCGGCGTACCGCATCGGCGATCGCGCCCTTGTCCTCGCGCACCACCAGATCGCCCGGATAGGGCGGCAGTTCGGCCTCGGTGATCCCCGCTGCGCGCAGAAACGCATCGTTGGCGAACAGGAAACGCCCGTCG
>NZ_QKVT01000001.1:378465-383785 GCF_003426715.1 Blastomonas sp. UPD001 | reverse complement strand
ACGCCGCAACCGGCACATTGGCGCGGAACGGCAGTGCCAGCAGCGCCGCACCGAAGATCTGCGCGATCGGCAGGATCACGCCGACCAGCACGCCCAGCGCCACGCCGCGCGGCACCGACCGCCGGGTGAATCGCCACAGTTCGGAACGCAGCACGCGCGCAGCGAAGGGCCGGATGAAGCGGTTCTGCTCCATGCTCTCGCGCGTCGGCATGTTGCGACCAACCCAGCGGCTGAAACGGCCTTCCGTCAACTCCAAAACCCTATGCCCTTTGCTGTCCGCTGGAAGCGACAGGGCCCATGTGGGAGCGCCGCCGCAAAAGGCCATAGCCCCCAACGGATTAAAACGACGTTTACCCAGATTCGAAATCACCGAATCGGGCTGCGACCCCGTTCGAGCACGCCCCATAGCGCGCCGCGGTGATCTGGCGCACGCGATCTTACGAAGCGAGGTTAATTTTCGACGGGTGGTGCGACGCCCCTCATCCCCGATCGCGCATCAACCGACCCTGTTCGCGCTTCCATTCGCGCTCCTTGGTGGCCGCACGCTTGTCGGGTGCTTTCTTGCCCTTGGCGAGCGCGAGTTCGACCTTGGCGCGGCCGCGGCCGTTGAAGAAGATCGACAGCGGTACCAGGGTCATGCCCTGGCGCGCCACCGCGCCGTGCAGCTTGGCAATCTCGCGCGCGTGGAGCAGCAGCTTGCGCGGGCGCTTGGGCTCGTGGTTGAAGCGGTTGCCATGGCTGAATTCGGGGATGTTCGAATTGATCAGCCAGACCTGCTCGTCGCTGACCTCGGCATAGCTTTCCGCGATCGATCCCTCGCCGAAGCGCAGCGACTTGACCTCGGTGCCGGTGAGCGCGATCCCCGCCTCGTACACCTGATCGATGGCATAATCGTA
Source organism: Blastomonas sp. UPD001 (assembly GCF_003426715.1). Classification (NCBI taxonomy): domain Bacteria; kingdom Pseudomonadati; phylum Pseudomonadota; class Alphaproteobacteria; order Sphingomonadales; family Blastomonadaceae; genus Blastomonas; species Blastomonas sp. UPD001. The sequence goes on along the minus strand of NZ_QKVT01000001.1, from coordinate 382,889 downwards.
GCGCGCGCGCCGGTTCTCGGCGACGACCTTCTTCTTGTCGAATGTCTCGGGCTTGGGCCGCGCCATCAGATCAGCCCAGCGTGCACCAGCGCCGCGTCGACCGCCTTGCGGCTCTTCTTGTCGGGCGGGGTCATCGGCAGCCTGAGATCGGGCAGGAAATCGGGCCGAACGCGGTGCAGCGCATATTTGACCGGGCCGGGCGAGGCATCGGAGAACATCGCCGAATGCAGCGGGTACAGACGATCGTTGAGCGCCAGCGCGGCCTTGTAATCGCCCTTGGCCAGCGCCGCCTGGAACTGTGCGCACAAGGCGGGCGCGACGTTCGCGGTCACCGAGATGCAGCCGACACCGCCCATCGCGCGGTGGCCCAAGGCGAGCTCGTCATTGCCCGACAGCTGGCAGAATTTCTTGCCGCACTGCGCGCGCTGCGCACTCACCCTCTCGAGATCGCCGGTCGCATCCTTGACGCCGATGATCGTGGGAAAGCGCGAGAGCTTGGCCATGGTCTCGACCTTGATGTCGGTCACGGTGCGTGCGGGCACATTGTAGAGCATGATCGGCAGGTCGCACGCCTCGGTCAGCGCCTTGAAATGCGCGCGCACGCCGTCCTGGCCGGGGCGGTTGTAATAGGGCGGCACGACCAGCGCGGCGCTGGCGCCGGCGGCCTTGGCGTTGAGCATGTGCCCGATCGCGACCTTGGTGTCGTTCGACCCGCAGCCCGCGATCACCGGAACGCGCCCCGCGGCCTGCTCGACACAGACGCGCACGACATAGTCATGCTCCTCGATCGACATGGTCGCGGCCTCGCCGGTGGTGCCGCAGGGAACGAGCCCCGAGCTGCCATTGTCGATCTGCCAGTCGATCAGCGCGCGGAACGCAGGCTCGTCAAACGCTCCGTCGCGGAAGGGCGTCGCAAGGGCCGGAATTGAGCCGGAAAACATCGGGTAGCTCCTTTACCTTGCCCGCAATTCAGGCAAGAACAAACCATTCACACATAGGCTGCGTGTTCAGCGCCTGATAAGGATCGAAAGCGCATCATGTCCAGCATGGTTTCACGAATTGCTATTGCGCGGCGCACCGCCGTGCTGCTCGCCCTGCCCCTGCTAGGCGTGCCCGCCGCCTGTCTCGCCAGCGACCAGACCGCCGATTATGCCGCCGCGCCGAGCCGCAGCGGCGATGGCAGCGACTGGGACCGCGCGCGCGCAAACCTGCTCCAGTCGATGCCCGCCGACATGTCGGGCACCATTGCCAACTGGCGCGCGCTGACGACGACGCCGAACAACTACACCTTCTCGACCTTTGCCAGCTTCCTCATTTCCAACCCCGGCTGGCCCGACGAGGACAAGATGCGCCGCAATGCCGAACAGGCGCTGGGCGCAGGCCCCGCCGCGCCGCAGGAGGTCGTCGCCTATTTCAACCGCTTTGCGCCGCTGACCAATGTCGGCCGCGCACGCTATGCGATGGCGCTCGACGCGGTGAGGCAGCGCGATGCGGCGCGGGGAGTCGCGGTCGCCGCCTGGCGCGGCGGCACGATGATGCCCGAAGACAGGGCGATGCTGTTCAGCCGTTTTGCCACGGATTTTACCGCCGCCGATCATGACGCGCGGATGGACGCGCTGCTCTGGGCCAGGGCGACGCCCGATGCCGAGGAGCAGTTCGGCTATGTCTCGCCCGCGCGCCGCGCGGTGTTCGCGGCGCGCCTCGCCATGCTCAAGAACCTGCCCGATGCCGATGCGCTGGCCGGTTCGCTCGGCGCCGAGGCGATGACCGATGCCGGCTATGTCGCGCAGCGCGCGAAGCGGCTGGTCGACACCGGCAACTGGACGATGGCGCGCCAGATGCTGGGCAGCCGCCCGGCGCTGCAATACCGTCCGGTCAATGCCGAAAGCTGGTACGAGCTGCTTCTGAGCCAGGCCCGCGCCGCGAGCAACGACGGACAATATGCGCTCGCCTTCGATATTGCCTCGAAGGTCGATGATGCCTTCGCGCCCGGCCACGACATTTCCGACGAGAGCCTGGGCGTGCGCGACGATTATACCAGCCTGACCTGGCTGGCGGGCACGGTGGCGCTGCAAAATCTCGGCCGACCGCGCGATGCGATCGGCATGTTCGCGCGCTATGGCGGCGGGGCGCGCACCCCGCAGACGCGCTCCAAGGGCTTCTACTGGGCCGGCCGCGCGGCGGCCGTCGCGGGCGATGCTGCCGAAGCGAACCGCTATTTCGAAATGGCCGCCGCCTATCCCGACCATTATTACGGACAGCTCGCCACCGAGCGGCTGGGCCGGGACATCCCACCCTTCGCGACCGCGCCGAGCGTGCAGGTCAGCGCGGTCGAACGCGGGCGCTTCAACGCCAGCTCGCTGGTGCAGGCGACCCAGGCGATCTCGCGCAGCGGCGACTGGCCGACCCAGCGGCGCTTTTTCGGCGCGGTGGCGGCCGCCGCCAAGACTCCGGAAGAGCACGTTCTGGCCACCGAACTCGCGCGCCAGATCGGGCGGCGCGATCTTGCGGTCATCGTCGGCCAGGCGGCGCGCGCCAAGGGTGTCGACGACCTGCAATCGGTCGCCTTCCCCCAAATGCCGGTTCCGCCGGGCGCGCTCAGCAGCTGGACGATGATCCACGCGATCACCCGCCAGGAAAGCCAGTATGCCCCCAATGCGGTCAGCCATGCCGGCGCGCGCGGGCTGATGCAGCTGATGCCCGGCACCGCGCGCGAACAGGCGGGCAAGATGGGGCTGAGCTATTCGCTCGGCGCGCTGACCGACGATACCGGCTACAACATCCAGCTCGGCGCGGGCTATTTCAGCCGGATGATGGACTATTTCGGCGGCAGCTACCCGCTCGCGGTCGCGGCCTACAATGCCGGACCGGGCAATGTGAACAAATGGCTGCGCGCCAATGGCGATCCGCGCATGGGCGGCATCGACATCGTCGAATGGGTAGAGAAGATCCCGATTTTCGAGACCAAGAACTATGTCCAGCGCGTGCTCGAGAATGCGGTGGTCTATGACGTGATGCACCCCGAACGCGCGACGATGCGCGGCAAGGACAAGCTCAGCCGCTATCTCGGCAAGAACACGCCGGGCTGACGCTCCCACCGGCCCCGTCATTCCCGCGAACGCGGGAATGTGGATTCACGTTTGAAGTGCAACACTGGTTTCTCCCATCGCAACACCATCTTAGCAGGTGTTGCACTTGTTCCGTGAACTCAGGGAATCCCGCTGCTTTTCGGTTACTGGCAGCAAGCGGGCCCCCCGCGTTCGCGGGGGTGACGGGGTTGGGAAACTGAAAAGGCTGCACCTGCTGGAACGTTCACGTTAAAGCCCTTGCCCATGGACCGCCCCAATTACATCACCCCGCAAGGCTACGCGGCGCTCAAGGCGCGCTATGACCAGCTGCTCGGCGTCGAGCGCCCGGCGATCGTCGAGATCGTCAGCTGGGCCGCAGGCAATGGCGATCGCAGCGAGAATGGCGACTATCTCTATGGCCGCAAGCGGATGCGCGAGATCGACCGCGAACTTAACCGCCTCGCCCGCAAGATGAAGGCCGCGCGTGTCATCGATCCCGCCACGCAGAGCGACAAGAGCCGTGTCTGGTTCGGCGCCGAGGTCGATATCGCCGACGAAGACGACAACTGGCGCACGCTGATGCTGGTCGGCGACGACGAGCAGGATGCGGGTTGGGGCCGGATCGGGTGGAGCTCTCCCCTCGCCCGCGCGCTCAAGGGCGCTGCGCTAGGCGATCTGCGCACCGTACAGTTGCCCGCGGGCGCGAAGGAATATGAGGTCATGGCGATCCGCTACCCCGACTGAGCGACCCCGACTGAGCGACAAAGAGCGCTAATGCCGGGTTAATTTTACATTTGTCGTATCCGTCCTATCGATTTCCCGAACGCAGCAATATACATGGCGCTGCGTGAACCCGATCCGGTCGTTACGGTCACGCGTTTCAAGATAACATAACCATCCGAGCTTGCGTATCCTTGTCATCAGGGATCGCTCTTCGACGCCATGTCGTCGCAACTCGCACAATTGACGAGGCGATGACGCTTGCCTGAAGGAATTGACCATGAATCCTGTCTTCTATTGGAATGCGATATTGCTCGAATGCTCGCGCCGGGACTTCACGCGCGGGTTCAACAATGCGCAACAGCCTGGCCCGATCCGCACATCGCGGGCGATGGCCATCGTTCACCTTGCCATCCACGATGCCGTCGCCTTCAGCAGCGGCAATCCTGGCGCGGCCTGGCTGACCAAGAAGGGCATCGCGAACACGATCGGCGCGGGCCCCGGCGGCAGCGTCGGCGACATCATCGCGGGCGCAGCCGTCGTGACGCTCAAGGCGATGTACCCGCGCTATGGCGGCTATATCGACGATTCCACCGGCGCAGTGAACGCGGCGCGCTTTGCCTTCGGCCAGCAGGT
>NZ_QKVT01000001.1:372917-378365 GCF_003426715.1 Blastomonas sp. UPD001 | reverse complement strand
GTTTCGCTGGTCGCCAACCAGCCGGCCGATCCGGTCTATGGCCAGCACCGCGCCGATCCCTATCAGCCCGGCCAGAACCGGCTTGGGCCGGTCTGGGGCAATGTCACGCGGTTCACCGGCGCCGCCAATCAGCCGCTCGATCCGTTTCCGGGCCATGGCCTTGCCGATTATCTCAGCAATCCGGATTATCGCGACGATTTCGACGAGGTGCGCGACCACGGCGCGCGCCAGCGCGGCAAGCGCAGCGCCGAGCAGGAGCGGATCGGGGTCTATTGGGGCTATGACGGCGCGATGAACCTGGGTGTGCCGCCGCGGCTCTACAACCAGGTCGCGCGCAAGGTCGCAGAACCCCTGGCGCTCAGCATCCCGCGCGCCGCCGAGCTGTTTGCCCAGCTCAATGTCGCGATGGCCGATGCCGGGATCGACGCCTGGCACTGGAAATATGCCTATGACCTGTGGCGCCCGGTGGTGGGCCTGCGCGAAGAGGATGCGACACGCGGCGGCGATCCGTTCTGGGCGCCGCTTGGCGCGCCGCAGACCAACACCGCCGGACCGACGACGCGCACGCCCAATTTCCCCGCCTATCCGTCGGGCCATGCGACCTTCGGGGCGGCGCTGTTCCAGACCTTGCGGCTGGCGCTCAAGACCGCGCCGGGGCCGATCACGCTGAAGGACGTTCTCGATGTCGAGACGCACGCCAGCCCGCCGATCGCCACGGAAGCCTTCAGCTTCGTGTCCGACGAGCTGGACGGCATCTCGGGCGATCCTGACGGATCGACCCGCACCCGGGTCAACAAGGCGTTCGACAATTTTGCCGAAGCGGTCTGGGAGAATTCGGTCAGCCGCATCTATCTGGGCGTGCACTGGCGCTTCGACGGCATCCCGCGCCGCGATGGCGAGAATATCGGCGGCGTCCCGCTGGGGCTCGCGATCGGCGAAGAGGCGCATGATTTCTTCAACGCCGCGCCCTCGCTCGGCGGGGTGGTGATCACCCCCTGACGCCTTGCCCTCGATAGGGGGCGCATCGTTCGGCAGACGATGCGCCCCCTGTTCTCCTGCGACCGTCGTCTTCCGACCTCTTGCAGCCGCGCGGGGCTCTGGTATCAATCGGGGCCATCTGGGGGGACAAGGCGCATGGATTTCATGGGGTTGCTGCGATCGGTCGAGGACATCCTGTTCGAGATCGTCAGCTGGCTGTATTTCTATCCGCGCACCTTTCTGCTCTCGTTGTTTCGACCGGCTCAGATGATGGCCTATGCCGATGACGAGCTCGATGACCGGCCGCAGCAACGCTATGAGAGCACGATCAACCCGCCCGTCTTCCTGATGATCACCATCGCCATGGCGAGCACGGTGAGCGACTTCATCCTGGGGCCCGAGGCGGTGGCACAGGCGATCAAGGACAGCCCCGAATTCCTGCGCGACTGGAAGAACGACCTGATGTTCACGGCGTTCATCTTCAGCATCTATCCGCTGCTGCTGTCGATCGACCTGCTGCGCCATCAAAGGATCGGAATCGACCGCGCCTCGTTGCGCCCGCCCTTCTACAGCCAGTGCTTCGTCGCCGCGCCGTTCGGGCTCGCCAATTACGTCGCGCTCGCGTTCATGAGCGACGAGACCTACGAGTACGAGATCATGGGCGGGACCTATGACGGGCTGTATATCGGCTTCCCGATCTTCCTGCTGACACTGATCTGGTACACGGTGCTTCAGACGCGCTGGTTCAGGCGCGAGCTGGGCACGTCGCTGCTCAAGTCGGGCTGGATTGCCGCTTTCGCGATCTTCAAGGGCTTTTTCGTGACCTCGTCGATCCTGGTGTTGATCCAGGGGACCGGCTGAACGCTCAGCCGCCCCGGATCAGCAGGTTGCGGATCTCGGTCATGTCCTCCATCGCGAAGCGGATGCCCTCGCGGCCGAGCCCGGAATCCTTGACCCCGCCATAGGGCATGTTGTCGATGCGGAAGCTGGGCACGTCGTTGATGACGACGCCGCCGACATCGAGATGGTCCCAGCAGTCGAACATCTTGAACAGGTCGCGGGTGAACACGCCCGCCTGCAGCCCGAACTTGCTGTTGTTCACCTCGGCCATCGCCGCCTTGAAATCGGTGAACTTGGAGAGCACCGCGACCGGGCCGAACGCCTCTTCGGTGACGATCTTGCAGTCATGCGGCACGTTCTCGAGCAGCGTCGCCTCGAGCATCGCGCCGTCGCGCTTGCCGCCGCACAGCAGGGTGCCGCCCTTGGCCACGGCTTCCTGCACCCAGCCGTCGAGCCGGGTCGCTTCCTTGACGTGAATCATCGGGCCGATAAACGTGTCGCGATCCTTGGGGTCGCCCGCGATCAGCGTTGCGGTCTTCGCGACCAGCATGTCGCGGAACCGGTCATAGACATCGGCATGGATCAGGATGCGCTGCACCCCGATGCAGCTCTGGCCCGACTGGTAGAAGGCGCCGAAGATCACGCGCTCCATCGCGTCGTCGAGATTCGCATCGGAATCGATGATCACCGCCGCGTTGCCGCCCAGTTCGAGCACGACCTTCTTCTTGCCGCAGCGTGCCTTGAGGTCCCAGCCCACATCGGGCGAACCGGTGAACGATAGCAGCTTGAGCCGTTCGTCGGTGGTGAACAGGTCCGCGCCGTCGCGGCTGGCGGGCAGGATCGAGAACGCGCCCTTGGGCAGGTCGGTTTCGGCGAGCACCTCGCCCATGATGATCGCGCCCAGCGGGGTGCGGCTGGCGGGCTTCATCACGAACGGGCAGCCGACCGCGATCGCCGGCGCGATCTTGTGCGCGGCGAGGTTGAGCGGGAAGTTGAACGGCGAGATGAACGAGCACGGGCCGATCGGCACGCGCTTCCACATGCCGCGATAGCCCTTGGCGCGCGGGCTGATGTCCATCGTCTGGACCTCGCCCGCCATGCGCACCGACTCCTCGGCGGCGATGCGAAAGGTATCGATCAGGCGGCTGACCTCGCCCTCTGAGTCCTTGATCGGCTTGCCCGCCTCGACGCACAGCGCATAGGCGAGCTCGTCGGCGCGCTCCTTGAAGCGGGCGACGCAATGGTTGAGCACCTCCTGCCGCGCATAGCTCGGCATCGCCGCCATCGGCTCGGCCGCCTCGACCGCGCCGGCGATCCCCGCATCGATCGTCGCCGCATCGGCCTGCGCCACGCGGAACGCGACCTCGCCGGTGAACTTGTCGGTCACCTCCAGATCGGTGTTCGGCTGCTGCGCCTCGTTGTTGAGATAGAGCGGGTAGACGGATTTGAGGGTGGTCATCGATTACTCCCAGGCAACAGGCCGTTTTCCGGCGGAAGCCGGAATCCAGAGCGGCAAAGCGCAAGCTGGCCCTGGACCCCGGCTTCCGCCGGGGAACGAGGCGGTGCTTAAAGCTCCTTCGCCATCTTCTTGATGTCGATGTTCAGGATCTGGTCGTTCTCCGAATAGTCAACCGGGCAATCGATGAGATGCACGCCCGGCGTGTCGCGCGTATGCGCGAGCAGCTGCTTCAGATGCTCGGCGCTCTCGACGCGGTAGCCGTTGGCGCCATAGGCCTCGGCATATTTGACAAAATCGGGGTTGCCATAGGTCAGGCCCCAGTCCTTGAAGCCCATGTTCGCCTGCTTCCAGCGGATCATGCCATAGCTCGAGTCATTGAGGATCAGCACGGTCATGTTGAGCCCCAGCCGGACGGCGGTTTCCATCTCCTGGCTGTTCATCATGAAGCCGCCATCGCCACAGATCGCCAGCACCTTGCGGTCGGGATAGACCATCGACGACATCATCGCCGACGGGAGCCCCGCGCCCATGGTGGCGAGCGCATTGTCGAGCAGCACGGTGTTCGGGCGATAGGCGCAATAACCGCGCGCGAACCAGATCTTGTACACGCCATTGTCGAGACAGATGATGCCGTCGTCGGGCATCGCGTTGCGGATTTCCTGCACCAGATAGGGCGGGAAGATCGGGAAGCGCGCGTCCTCGGCGAGCTTGTTGGTGTGTTCGAGCTCGGCCTTGCGATAGTCGAGCATATGGTCGAACTTCCACCCGCCATTGGGGACGATGTCTTCCTTCATCTGCCAGATCGCGTTGGCGATATCGCCGATCACCTCGATCTCGGGGAAATAGACCGGATCGACCTCCGCCGTCTTGGTCGAGACATGGATGACCGGCGTGCCGCCCGGCTGCATGAAGAAGGGCGGCTTCTCGATCACGTCATGGCCGATATTGACGATCAGGTCCGCCGCCTCGACCGCGCGATGAACGAAATCGCCGGCCGAGAGCGCCGCACAGCCCAGGAACTTGGGGTGGCGCTCGTCGATCACGCCCTTGCCGAGCTGAGTCGTCAGGAACGGAATGCCGGTCTTCTCGATGAACTGCAGCAGCATGCGGCTGGTCATCGTGCGGTTGGCGCCGGCCCCGATCACCAGGATCGGCGACTTGGCCTGTTCGAGCGCAGATACGGCAGCGCGGATCGACTTCTTGTCGGCATTGGGACGCCGGGTCGAGCTGGGCTTCAAGGGCACCGACTCGGTCTTTTCCTCGGCAATGTCCTCGGGGAACTCGATATGCGCCGCGCCGGGCTTTTCCTCCTCGGCGAGGCGGAAGGCTTCGCGCACGCGGCTGGGGATATTGTCGGCGCTGGCGAGTTGGTGGGTGAATTTGGTGATCGGCTTCATCATGTCGACGACGTCGAGGATCTGGAAGCGGCCCTGCTTCGATTTCTTGATCGGCTTCTGGCCGGTCACCATCAGCATCGGCATGCCGCCCAGCTGCGCATAGGCCGCAGCAGTGACGAAATTGGTCGCGCCGGGGCCCAAGGTCGCCATACAGACGCCCGCCTTGCCGGTATGCCGGCCATAGGTCGCGGCCATGAAGCCTGCGCCCTGTTCGTGCCGGGTGAGGATGAGCTTGATCTTGGTCGACCGGCTGAGCGAGTCGAGCATGTCCAGATTTTCCTCGCCGGGAACGCCGAAAATATACTCGACCCCCTCTGCCTCGAGGCACTGGACAAACAGATCGGATGCTTTGGTCATGGAATTTCCTCCCCCGGAAGCCGAAAGTGGCTCGTCGTTGCATTCGTGCGACCGAAAGGATGTCCGGGCGGCGCTTGCTGCTTGTTACGCCCGGGCGGAACGGCTCGTTACCGGCATGGCATCCGCCCTCCATGCTGGGTGTGACGCAAGGCATAACCACAAATTTTGCCCAAGTCACCCGCCAAAAATGTGCTTCCCGGCGCAGTGACGATCAATAACCCAATGCCAGATCGACCTCGTTGACCAGCGTCTCGCCACGCACGAACCGGCCGAGATTTTCGGCAAACAGCGCCGCCGAACGCTGGAACATTCGCGTCTGCGCGCGGCCGGACAGGTGCATCGAGATCTGCACATTGGGCAGCGTCCACAGCTCGTGGTCGGCGGGCAGCGGCTCGGGCGTGGTGACGTCAAGAAACG
>NZ_QKVT01000001.1:354051-372817 GCF_003426715.1 Blastomonas sp. UPD001 | reverse complement strand
AGAAACGCGCCCGCGATGCTCTTGCTCTTCAGCGCGGCGATCAGCGCGTCCTGATCGACGCACTCGCCGCGCGCGATGTTCACGAGGATCGCGCTGTCCTTCATCGCCGCAAGCTCGTCCGTACCGATCAGCGCATCGGTCTCGCGGGTGGAGGGGGTGGCGATGACGACCCAGTCGAATTCGCCGATCCGCGCCTTCCAGTTATCGGCACCGATAATGCCCTGGTCGGGCCGCGCGCTGCGGGCGACGCCGGTCACCTCGACGCCGAACCCCCTGAGCCGGTCGCCGATCGCCGAGCCGATCGCGCCATAGCCGATGATCAGCGCACGCGTCTCGTCGAGCTCGACCGTGCCGGGCGAGGCCCAGAGCCATTCGCGCCGGTCGGCCGCGCGCACGACATCGGCATAGCCCTTGGCCATGCTGAGCATGCCCAGCACCGCATATTCGGCGACCGCGATGGTGTTGACCCCGACCCCGTTGGTGACGCGGGTACCGCGCGCGATCAGCTGCTCGACGGGAAAATGATCGAGCCCGGCATAGAGCGTCGAAATCCATTGCAACCGCTCGCCCGCGAGCATGACGTCGCGCATCGCCTGCTTGTCGTGCATGTCGACCCAGGCGATGTCCGCATCGACCACCTCGCGCAGCGCCTCTTCGGCCGAGCCGATCCAGACGACCTCCATGCCATCGGGGATGACGCCCTCGATCAATGGACGCACCAGCGCGGAAATCACGGCCTTGGTCATGCTCTCTCCTGTTCCTGGCACCGCCCCGCCTTTTCGTTCTCCGGCGAAAGCTGGAATCCACAGCGGCTACAGCGCAATTTCGCCCCTGGACTCTGGCTCTCGCCGGAGAACGGGCTGGCCTATTTAAGCCTACACCATTCCGTTTGTCCTGAGCGAAGTCGAGGGACGCATGCACGACCGTTTCCGATCACGTCCCTCGACAGGCTCGGGACAAACGGAGGTGGTTCCTGGGGAGGTTAGACCTCGATCCGCCATTCCCAGCCGAGCGGGTCGCCGTCCATCACCTCGATGCCTGCTGCGACGAGCTCGTCGCGGATGGCGTCCGAGGCGGCGAAGTTCTTGTCCGCTCGGGCGTCCTTGCGCAGCTTGAGCATATGCTCGATCTTCGCCTCGTCGATTGTGGCATTAGCGGGGCGCAGCCGCAGGTCGGCGCGCTCGAGCGCCAGCAGGTCGAGCCCCAGCACCGCGTCCATTGCTGTGATCGCAGCGAGGCGCTGCCCAGCATCGACCTTCTTCTGCGCCAGCACGTCGTCGAGCACGGTCAGCGCCTTGGCGGTGTTGAGATCGTCCGAGACCGCCGCGCCGAAATCGCCGAGCAGCTGTTGCAGGCGCGGATGTTCGACCGCACCGGCAACATCCGCCTGGCCGCGCAGCGCCGCGACCGCCATGACCAGCCGCTTGAGCCGCGTCAGCGCCGCCAAGAGATTGTCCCAGCTGAACTCCAGTTCGCTGCGATAATGCGCCTGCAGACACATCAGCCGATAGGCGAGCGGGTGGATGCCCTTGGACACCAGCAGCGGCAGCCGCAGGAACTCTCCGCTCGACTTGGACATCTTGCCCGTCCGGTCGATCAGGAAATTGTTGTGCATCCAGAAGCGCGCGCCGCTGCCGTGCGAGCAGGCAAAAGCCTGGTTCTGCGCGATCTCGTTGGGATGGTGGATCTCGCGATGGTCGATGCCGCCGGTATGGATGTCGAACGGAAAGCCGAGCAGCGCCTCGCTCATCACCGAGCATTCGAGATGCCATCCGGGCGCGCCGGGGCCCCAGGGCGACTCCCATTCCATCTGCCGCGTCTCGCCCTCGGGCGTCCTGCGCCAGATGGCGAAGTCCTGCGCGTTGCGCTTGCCCTCGACCGCCTCGATGCGTCCCTCGCCCGCCTCGGTCGCCGCGCGCGCGAGCGATCCGTAATCGCTCACCGTCGACACGTCGAAATAGAGGCCGCTGGGCAGCTCGTAGCAATGCTTGTCCGCGATCGATTTGGCGAATTCGATCATCTTTGACACATAATCGGTCGCGATCGACCATTCCGCCGGTTGGCGGATGTTGAGCGCCCTGATGTCCTCCCAGAACGCCTCGGTATAATGGCGCGCAATGTCCCAGATCGACTGCGCGCGCTCGGCCGCCGCCTTTTCGAGCTTGTCCTCGCCCTGATCGGCATCGTCGGTCAGGTGCCCGACATCGGTGATGTTGATGATGTGGCGCAGGCGATAGCCCTTGAAGCTCAGCACCCGGCCCAGCGTGTCGGCGAAGACATAGGCGCGCATGTTGCCGAGATGCGCATAGTTGTACACCGTCGGCCCGCAGCTATAGACCCGCGCCTCGCCGGGATGGACCGGCTCGAACGCTTCGAGCGAACGGGTGAGGCTGTTGAACAGCATCAGCGGGGCGGGTTCGGCAGGGCTCGTCATGGCTTCAGCCATTGCCTGCAAAGCGCGCGGGCCGTCAAGCCGACAGGCGCACAGAAAAACCCCGCCCGCACCGGTCGCAGCGGTGCGGGCGGGGCCTGAATGTCGCCGGTGCGGTTACTGATCGCCGCTGGTACCGCCGGCCTGGCTCGATGCCGCCATGGTCTCGACCAGCAGGCCGAGCTGGTTTTCGCAGCCATTCTCGATCAGCGTTCCGGCCAGTTCGTCCACTTCCGTGGGCACGCTCGGCAGGACGACCAGGTCGATCTTGCGCGCGACGCCATCCGGACCGGTGAGCGTGTAGCTGCCCGTGGCGACCGGCAGTTCGGCCATCGGCCACAGCCGGTTGCCCGATCCCTTCTTCCAGTCGATCGTCGCCATGCTGCCGGTTCCGGCGAGCTTCAGCTGGACGTCCTGATCGACCTTGGCGCGCCAGAACATCAGGCGGGCCGGTTCAGCCACGCAGAACTTGCCCGACTGGCTGGCATCGATGAACCACAGGTTGGGGCTGCGCGGCGTTGCCGGAGCCGCTGCCTTGGTGGGGGCGCCACGAACGGCCCCGGTGCGGCTGCGGGTCGCCGGGCCACCGGTGGCGAGCAGGCTGGCAATCTGCGTGCTCTGCGTCTGGTCGCGCTTGACCGTGCCGTCGAGCGTGAACGTGCCGGGTCCGGAAAGCACGCGGGTGCCGGCCTTGTCGAGCACGGTGACCTTGTCGCTGGCCTTCAGCACCACCTTGGTGTTGGCGGGCAGCTTCTTGCCGGCGGGATATTGCGCCGCCGAAGGTCCGACCGAGCGCACCACCATCGACTGGGCCATCGCGCCAGTGCTGGCGGCCGCGCCGAGAGTAAAGACTGCACCAAACGCAAGCGCCCGGCGAAGTACGGACTTCCTTTCAACCGAGAACATAGCTTTCTCCTTTTTGTGTCTGACCAAGTCGCTTGAACAGATTCGCGATGGCCTCTTCCTGCCCCAATTCCGCAAGCTGCGATGTGAGTTGAACCACAGCCTCGCTATTTCCTGCTTCATGCGCCGCCACCAGTTCGGCAATCGCCTGGCGTTCGCTTTCCGGCCTGTCGGGCGCGGGCTCGAATATATCGACCGGTTTCGCGCGCCCCCTTAGCACGATCCGGCCCATCGGGCGATACCAGTCGAGGCCCGAGCGCTCGGCCGCCTCGCGGCTGACCAGCACGCGCGTGTCGAGATTCTTGTTCGCCGCCTCGAGCCGCGCCGCGGTGTTCATGCTGTCGCCGAACGCGGTGTACTGGATGCGCCCCTCGCCGCCGAAATTGCCGACGATCGCCTCGCCGAAATGCACGCCGACGCGGGTGCGGCCGATCGGCGGGACGCCTTCGGGCGCGGACTTGCGGAAATCCTCGCCCGCCTCGTACATCGCCCAGGCCGCGCGCACCGCGCGCTCGCCATCGTCGGGAAAGCCGATCGGCGCACCCCAGAAGGCCACGACGGCATCGCCCACGAACTTGTCCAGCGTGCCGCCATATTGCAGCACGACATCGGCGAGCCGATCGAGATAGTTGTTGAGCAGGAAGGCGACCATTTCCGGCTCGATCGCATGGGTGAGCTTGGTAAAGCCCTCCAGATCGGTGAAGACGCAGAAGATCTCGCGCTTCTCGCCGTGCAGCGCCAGCTTGTCCGGGTCCTTCAGGATCTCCGCCGCCACCGAACGGGGCAGATACTTGCCCAGCGCGTTCTGCGCGAAGGCGCGCTGCTTGGATCCGACCACGCGCGCTGCCGCCCCGACCGAGGTATAGGCGAGCAGCCATCCGGTCGCCCAGCCGAAGCTGGGCAGGTTGAGCGTATCGAAGCCCTGATATTGCAGGATGAACGGCGCGGTCATGAAGAACAGGATCTGGCTGCCGAGCAATATCCCCATGATCCAGGCGCGCGCCTGGCTAATCGCGGTGATGCACCCGGCAATCACCACCGCAAGCGCCATGACCCAGAGCGACCAGTTGGGGAAGGAAAACGGCTGATCCTTGTCGAGCAGCTGCGACATCATGTGCGCGTGCACTTCCAATCCGATCATCTGCGATTCGCCGGTCACGACGTCGCCGATCCGGGTGAGCGGCGTATCGAACTTGTCGAAATCGACGAAATCGCCGCCGATCAGGACATGCCGCCCCTTGACCTCGCTCGCGACGAACTCGGCGCTGGCCGGATCGGCGAACAGGTCGATCGGCAACTTGTTGATCACCGGACGATCCGAGGACAGCGGCAGGCGGAAGCGGATCGCGCCGCGATAATCGGCAAAGTCCGGATTCGGCGGCGTCATCGCGCGCACCATGATCGGCGGCAGGTTCTTGGGCTGGTCGGGCCAGCGGCGGGCCACCCCGTCCGAATCGGTGACGAGGCGAATGCTCGTCGGCTTGGTCTTGTCGGTGGTGATGTCCTTGAGAAAGCCTTCGAGAAACTGCTGCTGGCGGAACTGGATCGCCTCGGTATTGGTCGCGTTGCTGGCATAGGCGACATGCGTCGGCGTGCGCATCGATCGGAACGCGGCCTTGAGCGCCTCGTCGTCATCCTGCGGCTGGTCAAACAGGATATCGATGCCGATCGACTTGGCGCCCATCTTGTCGATATTGGTCAGCGCATTGGCCAGGATGGTGCGATCGACCGGCGAGCGCTGGCCGGTATCGATCAGCGTGTCGTCGGTATAGACCACCATCAGGATGCGCGGGTCCTGGTCGACCTTCTTGGCGAAATTGGCCGCGCGCATGTCGTACATGGCATTTTCGGCATCGCCGAGCAGCGGCATCTCGGTGCTGTAGCGCGCGACAGCCACGGCAAACACCAGAAAGCCCAGCGTCGCCAGCAGCCGCACCAGCCCCAGCTGGCGGATCAGCCGGGTCGCCGAACGTCCCACCTCTTCGCGGCTGGTCGCCACATCGGTACTGTCTGCCCTGCTTGCCATGTCGTCAGTCGCTGCCCCCCGGCGTGTCGCGATCGATGCGCAGTGGCGGCGCGGCGCAAGCAGAAGCCATGGCACAGAGTCCCTGCCCGCCTGGCCCGGCCTCGCTCCGATATGCGCACTTTACCATGATCGCACCCCCAGGCCCGCTGCCCCCATGCAGCGTGCCGATTGAGAAATCTGCCCTCGGTGCGACCCGGTCGGGATTCGTTTCGAATGCTATAGTCTGCCGATGCCGGGCTGACCAGTTGTCGCCGCAGCCCGGAGGATCATTATGCGACGGTCATGTGAACCGGATATGGCCGGACGGGATAACGTCAGAAGCCCCGAAACCGGATCGCGTCATCGATCTCGACGCGCGGCACGGCAAAATTGTTCACCGGGGCATCCGGATTGCGATAGCCGACTGCCATGCCGGTGAAGAAGATATAGTCGTCGCCGATGTCGAGCAGCTCGCGCATATAGCGCCCGTACATCGCCCAGATTTCCTGCGGGCAGCTGTCCAGCCCGGCCTCGCGCAGCAGCAGCATCACCGTCTGCAGCCACATGCCCATGTCAGACCATTGCGGCGGGCCCATATAGGTGCGGCAATAGGTGAAGATCTGCACCGGCGCGCCGAAGCTGTCCCAGTTGCGCATCATCTGTTTCACCCGGCCCGCGCCATCCTCGCGGCCGATGCCCAGCGCATCGAACATCGCCTGGCCGACCGCGCGCCGCTGCTGCTCGTAGCGGCCCTCGAGATCGGCGGGATAGATGGCATATTCCATGCCTTCGCCCATCGGCGCGCTCTGCGCCTTGGCCTTGATCTTCGCGGTCAGCTCGGCCAGCGGCTCGCCCGTCAGCACCACCGCGTTCCACGGCTGGGTGTTGCCGCCCGAGGGCGCGCGCTGCGCCTTGGCCAATATCTCGCGGATCGTTTCCAGCGGCACCGGATCAGGCAGAAAATCGCGCACGGAACGGCGGGTGGCGACGGCTTCGGATACGTTCAAGGCTGGGTCTCCCCTGCAAATTGAATTTAATCGCTTGGTTAAATGGTGCAGCGTGGCTTGGCAAGGCAGGGCTGGAGCATGTGCCACAATTTCGATGGCCCGCTACATACGTCCCTCGACTTCGCTCGGGACAAACGGATCTGGGTGCGTATTTGGTGTGCGCGCGATCGGTTGGCCTAGCCCGCGCACAACGCTTCCCGGCCCTGATCCGCCACAGCCTTCCCCGTTTGTCCCGAGCGCAGTCGAGGGACGTGGCACGCCGCCCCGCCCCCGCGATCACTCGTCGTCGAACAGGCCCGCCAGCTGCTCGACCATTGTGCCGCCCAGTTGCTCGGCATCCATGATGGTCACCGCGCGCCGATAATAGCGGGTCACGTCATGCCCGATGCCGATCGCGATCAGCTGCACCGGCGACATCTTCTCGATCCAGTCGATCACCTTGCGCAGATGCTGTTCCAGATACGCGCCATGATTGACCGAGAGCGTCGAGTCATCGACCGGCGCGCCGTCCGAGATCACCATCAGCACGCGGCGCTCTTCTGGGCGCGCGATCAGGCGGTTGTGCGCCCAGAGCAGCGCCTCGCCGTCGATATTCTCCTTGAGCAGGCCTTCGCGCATCATCAGACCCAGATTCTTGCGCGCGCGCCGCCAGGGTTCGTCGGCCTTCTTGTAGACGATATGGCGCAGGTCGTTGAGGCGGCCGGGCAACGGCGAGCGGCCGTGTGCCAGCCAGTCCTCGCGGCACTGCCCGCCCTTCCACGCCTTGGTGGTGAAGCCCAGGATTTCGGTCTTGACCCCGCAGCGCTCGAGCGTGCGCGCCATGATGTCCGCGCTGATCGCGGCGATGCTGATCGGGCGACCGCGCATCGAGCCCGAATTGTCGATGAGCAGCGTCACGACGGTATCGCGGAACTCGGTATCGCGCTCGATCTTGTACGACAGCGAATGGCCGGGCGCGACGACGACGCGCGCCAGCCGCGCGGCATCGAGCATGCCTTCTTCCTGGTCGAAATCCCAGCTGCGGCTCTGCTGCGCCATCAGACGGCGCTGCAACCGGTTGGCAAGCTTGGTCACCGCGCCCTGCAGATGCGCGAGCTGCTGGTCGAGATAGGCGCGCAGCCGCAGCAGCTCGTCCTCGTCGCACAGGTCGGTCGCCTCGACCACCTCGTCGAAGCGCGTGGTCCAGGCCTTGTACTCGAAATCATTGGGCAGGTCGGTCCAGGGGCGGTTGGGCCGCGTCGGCATCATGCCGTCGTCGCCCATCTCGCCGGGGTCGCCATCGTCCCCCTGCTCCATCTCGCCTTCGGTCTCCGAGGAATCGCCGTCCTCGTTCTCGCCGGTCTGTTCCTCGCCGCGCGCCTCGGTCTCGCCCTGGTCGGTGCCGTCCTGCTCGCCCTCCTGATCCTCGGGCTCGCCCTGTTCGGACGAATCGTCCTCGTCGCCCTCGTCCTGGCTGTCCTCCTCGTCCATCTGGCCCTCGGTCAGCTCCAGATGTTCGAGCAGGCGGTTGGCGAGCGCGGCAAAGCCGGCCTGGTCGTCGAGCGACAGCGCCAGATTGTCGATATCCTCGCCGCCCTTGCTCTCGATCCACTCGCGCACCAGATTGACGCCCGCGACGCTGTCCGCAGGCATCGGCGTGCCGGTGAGCCGTTCGCGCACGATCAGGCCAAGCGCGGTCGAGATCGGCACCTCGTCGGCGCGCGTCGCGCGGCTGATCGGATCGGAGCGCATCCGCATCTCGAGCGCCGCATCGAGGTTCGCGCCCAGCCCGCGCATCGACCGCGTGCCGAGCGCCTCGATCCGCACCTGCTCGACCGCATCGAACGCCGCGCGCGCCACCGCCTCGCGCGGGGCGTTGGCGGCGTGCTGCATCGGGTTGTGATGTTTCAGCCGCAGCGCATAGAGATCGGCAAAGCCGCGCGCCTCGGCGACCTGATCGGCGGGCAGCTTGCGCCCCGGCATCGGCACGCGCAGCTTGGTGCCAGATTGCGACGGCGGATCGGCGGTGAACGCCACCTCGATCTCGGGCTGGCTGGCGATCGCCCGCGCGGTCCCGGCCAGCACGTTCTTCAGGTCATCGAGCGGAGTGCGGTTGGTCATGCGCTATCGCTGGAGATGCAGGGCCCCGATGTCAAGCAAGCGCGAGGCTATTGCGGCGGTTCGGGCGGCGGCGGCCGCTGGCGCTGGACATTCGCACCATTGCCGTCGACGATGACCTCGACCGGCGCGCCGCCGACATCGCCCGAAATGGTAAGCCCATCCGGCGTGACGCGGACATTTGCGCCGCCGACCTTGCCCTCGATCTCACCCTCCAGCAGCGGGCCGATCACCGGATCAGGATCGACCTCCTCGGGCGGCGCGACGGGCGCGGCGCGGCGCTGCGGCACGGCACCGGGCAGCGCCTCGCCCATGAACTGCCGCCAGATGCGCGCGGGCAGCCCGCCGCCGCGAATGCCCTGCATCGGGCTGTTGTCGTCATTGCCGATCCACACGCCCACGACCAGATCGCCGGCATAACCGATGAACAGCGCGTCGCGATTGTCCTGGCTGGTGCCGGTCTTGCCGAAATTGGGGATGTTGAGGCTCGCCGCGCGGCCCGTTCCGCGATTGACCGCCGCGCGCAGCATGTCCTGCATCTGCTCGTGCACGCGCGACGAATAGCGATCGGGCCCGTCGACCAGCCATTCGAACCAGCCCTGCTCTTCGCGCTTGAACGCGTGCGGCTCGACCGGCCACTGGTTGCCCGCGACACCGGCAAAGGCCGCGGTCATCTCGAGCAAGGTTGCACTGCCGCTGCCCAGCGCCAGGCTGGGATCGCCTTCGGCAAACGGCCCCTTGAGGCCGAGCTGCGTCGCCTGCTTGATCACCTTCTCACTGCCGACCTTCTGGAACAGGCGGACGGCGGCGACATTGCTCGAATGCACGAACGCCTCTTCGAGGCTGATGGTACCGCGATAGCGGTCCCCGGCGTTGCGCGGGCGATAGCTGCCGGTGGTGATCGGGCTATCCTCGATGACCGAATCCGGCTCCATCCCCGCTTCGAGCGCCGCCAGCCAGACGAACAGCTTGAAGGTGGAGCCGGGCTGACGCTTGGCCTGGGTCGCGCGGTTGAAGGGCGATTGCGCGTGATCCTTGCCGCCGACCATCGCGACGACCTCGCCATTGGTGCGCATCGCCACCAGCGCGACCTGCGCCTTGCCGAGGCCAGCGCGCGCGACAATGCGCTCTGCCGCGCGTTGCAGCCGGGCATCGAGCGTGGTCGTCAGCGTCAGGCGGCTGTGCGACATCTCGGTGAGCGCGCGCGCCTGGGGCATCGCCCAGTCGGCGAAATAGGTGCCATTGGCGAGCTTGGGCCGCTCGTGCACATCGAGCCGCGGCTGCGGCAGCGCATCCGCCTCGGCTTGCGTCAGATAGCCGGCATCGACCATGGCGGCGCGCACCATTGCCGCGCGCTTGCTCGCACCCTGCCAGTTGCGCGTCGGCGCAAAACGCGAGGGGGCCTGGACCAACCCGGCCAGCAGGATCGCCTGTTCGGGCTTCAGCTTTTCGGGCTGGCGATAGAAATAGTGGAGCGAGGCGGCGCGCAAGCCATAGACATTATCGCCGAAATAGGCGTTCGACAGGTACCGGCTCAGGATATCGTCCTTGCTCAGCCAGGCCTCCAGCCAGAAGGCGATCAGCATCTCGCGCAGCTTGCGCGTCAGGCTGCGTTCGGGGGTGAGGAAGCTGATCTTGGCGAGCTGCTGCGTGATCGTGCTGCCGCCCTGCACGCTGCTGCCGGTGATGTTCGACCACAGCGCACGCGCCAGCCCGCGCGGGTCGATGCCCCAGTGCGAATAGAAGCGCCGGTCCTCGATCGCGAGGAACGCTTCGACCACATGCGGCGGGAGCCTGTCCACGGCCACCGGCTCCTCGACCACCGCGCCGCTGCGCGCGATCGGCGTGCCATCGGCGGCGAGCAGCGTGATCTCGGGCGGCGCGATCGGCTCGAGCGACTTGGAAAGCGGTGCGGTGATCGCCAGCCAGGCGAGCAAGATCAGGAACAGCGCGAACAGCCCGGCCAGCACGCGCCTGGCCCACCATCCTCGCGTGCGCGGGGGCTTCACCGGCTCCGGCGCAGCCTGGCCTATATCGGCCGGATCAAGCCAAGGGGCGGCCAGGACGCATCGGCAGCAGAAGCCCCGCCCAACCCAAAACGCCCCGATCCGAATCGCATTTTCCTGAACACAGTTGGTGTATTATATGATTATGACAGCAGTGACCAGATGTGCATCATGCGCCAAGGAATGCGCGACAGCGTTCAGCCAGCCGGGGCACATCGTTGACAGCGGCTGCATAGATGATCTCATGATCGATCATGTCGTATTCGTGTCGCAAGCGGTTCCCGAGGCCACGTAATGCATGAAAGGGAACCTCCGGTGCGATAGTGGCCATCCGCTGTTCGCCAACCCGGATAACCGCTTCGGTAATCCGCTGAAGGCACCGTTCAATCGCGTCAACGGTCATGCGACTTGCGGCAAACTGCTCGAAGCCCATGCCATTCAGATAATCAGCCACATATTGCGCGTTCTCGACAATATCGAGCAGCCTATCTCGTTCGCGGTCAGAAGACATGGACGCGATCCCGATCAATGGCGATCTGCATGCGTGCCTTGCGGGCCGGTTCCGCTACCAGGTCGACCTTGGTCGTCAGTATCTCTTCGAGACGATCGGCAATCCTTGCATACTGGAACAGGCCTACCTTGGCCTCCGGTGCAAACCTGGCCGCCAAATCAATATCGGACTGGGCGCCTTCCTCACCGCGCGCGGTCGAACCGAACAGGGACAGCTGGACGACCCCGAGTTGCCGAAGCTCTGCCTCGTGCGCCTTCAGTCTCGCAATCGCTGTCGCCTTGTCCATGGCTTCCCCGTTCGTTCACCCCCGGCCGACGATGCTCTCCGGAAGGTCCTCGCCGAACACGCGCTGGTAATATTCCGCGACCAGCATCCGTTCGGCCTCGTCGCACTTGTTGAGGAACGACAGGCGGAAGGCGAAGCCGATATTGTGGAAGATCGCGGCGTTCTGCGCCCAGCCGATCACGGTGCGCGGGCTCATCACGGTCGAGATATCGCCGTTGATGAAGCCTTGGCGGGTGAGATCGGCGACCTTGACCATGTTCTTGACCACCTTGGGGTCGGTTTCGCCGACCTTGGCGAGCACGACCTTGGCCTCGGTCTCGGCGGGCAGATAGTTGAGCGTGCACACGATGTTCCAGCGGTCCATCTGGCCCTGGTTGATCTGCTGCGTGCCGTGATACAGCCCGCTGGTATCGCCCAGGCCCACGGTGTTCGCGGTCGCGAACAGGCGGAAATAGGGGTTGGGGCGGATCACGCGGTTCTGGTCGAGCAGGGTCAGCTTGCCCTCGGTTTCGAGCACGCGCTGGATCACGAACATCACGTCGGGGCGACCCGCATCATATTCGTCGAACACCAGGGCGGTCGGTGTCTGCAGCGCCCAGGGGAGCAGGCCTTCGCGGAACTCGGTGACCTGCTTGCCGTCGCGCAGCACGATGGCATCGCGGCCGACCAGATCGATACGGCTGATATGCGCGTCGAGATTGATGCGGATGCACGGCCAGTTCAGCCGCGCGGCAATCTGTTCGATATGCGTCGACTTGCCGGTGCCGTGATAGCCCTGCACCATCACGCGGCGATTGTGCGCAAAGCCGGCGAGCACCGCGAGCGTGGTCTCCGGGTCGAACACATAGGATGGATCGAGATCGGGCACACGCTCGTCGGCCTCGCTGAATGCGGGCACCTGCATGTCGATATCGACGCCGAACAGCTCGCGCGCATCGACCATCTTGTCGGGCGCATCGAGCAGGGTGCCATCGCGGCTGTCGGGCTGGGTGTTCGAAATATCGGTCATGGCGTTTTCCGGTGTTCTGAGTCGTCGAAGGGGCGCTCCGCCCTGTCAGGCGAACGCGGCAAGTTTGCGCAAGTGCGTATAGGCGGCGATGACCTCCTGCAAGGCTTTCTCGTGGCTGCGATCCCCGCCATTGCGATCGGGATGATAGGTGCGCACCAGCTGCGAATAGGCCTTGCGGATCGTCGCGCGCGTCGCATCCGCGCCAAGCCCTAGCGTCTTCAGCGCATTCTGGTCCGCTGCCGACAGCCCGCGCTGCTGTGCGCGGGCGGAATCGGCCGCTGCCCGCGCCCGGTCCGCCATGTTCTGTCGGAAGCGCGCGCCGATGGCGTCGAGCGGATCGGCAAAGTCGCTCCAGCGCGGCGTCTGCCCTGCCCCGGCCGCAAAGGCGCGAGTCTCGCGGTCCCACCCCGCTGTCGGGCGCTGCGCCTGGTAGATTTCCTCCGCGCTCATGCCGGCAAAGAAATTGTACCGCTCGTTGAACTCGCGAATGTGGTCGAGGCAGAACCAGCGATAACGGCCTGGCCCGTCGAAGCGCGAGCCGTGGCGCTGGTCCTCGGGCGGCGGGGCGCGGAACTCGCCATCCTCATGGCAGCCGGCCCAGTCGCAGGCGCGGCCCGTGCCCTCGACCCGGCCATGAAAGCGCGCGCGCCGCCGCGCCGCGCCGCCATCCTGTCCCGAGTTGCCGCTATCTGCCAAAACCTGTCGCCATGCCCATGAGTGCGCCGCCTCGCCAAGGGGCGGAAAGCGGCCTATATAGGTGCGCATGACGATGAAAACCAAGGGGCCGATGGCCCATGAGATCGAAACCCGGCTGATGGCCGCCCTGTCCCCGACACGGCTCGACGTGATCAACGACAGCGCCAAGCATTCGGGCCATATGGGCGATGACGGTAGCGGCGAATCGCACTTCACGGTGGAGATCGAAAGCGCCGGATTCGCGGGCAAGTCGCGGCTCGAGCGCCAGCGCCTGGTCAACCGCGCGCTGGGCGACCTGCCGGGACAGAAGGTCCACGCACTGGCGATCAAGGCCAAGGCGCCGGGGGAATAGAGCTGAGCATCAGGTCGGCCTCGTTTTCCTCGACGCTCACGGCCGATCGCGAGACGGTCTGGCAGTCGGCCACCTCGATCGCCGGGCTGCGGCAGGAAATGATGCCGTTGCTGGCCATGACAGCGCCTGCAGGTTTCGAGCGCCTTGCCGATAGCGATATCCAGCTGGGCAAAGCCGTGTTTCGCAGTCGCATGCTGATCGGCGGTGTTCTTCCCGTCGGAACCAGTATGCTGACCTTCAGCAGCTTCGAACCGGGTTTCGGCTTTGTCGAACAGTCGCCGATGACCGGGATGCGCCGCTGGCAGCATGAACGGCGCATCGACGACGTGCGCGGTGGCTGCCGCGTGTCCGACACGCTGAACTTCGAGCCAGGCCTGGTCCCCGGACTGACCGCGCGGCTCGTCGAACTGCTCTTCCACCACAGGCATCGCCGGTTGCGGCGCATGTTCGGAGAAATGCAATGACCTCCCCCATCGCCTTCACCCTGCTCCCTACCAGCCATGACCTGGGCGGATTCACCGTGCGCCGCGTGCTGCCGCAGAAGAAGCGCGCGATGGTGGGGCCGTTCATCTTCGTCGACGAATTCGGCCCGGCGCAGCTCGATATCGGGCGCGATCTGGGGGTGCGGCCGCATCCGCATATCGGGCTGGCCACGGTCACCTATCTCTTTACCGGCGGCATCGACCATCGCGACTCGCTCGGCACCTTCCAGACCATTCATCCGGGCGAGGTGAACCTGATGACCGCCGGGCGCGGCATCGTCCATTCGGAGCGCAGCCCGCAAAGCGAGATGGCCACCGGTGCCCGGCTGTTCGGCATGCAGACCTGGCTCGCCTTGCCCGATGCGCTCGAAGACACCGATCCCGCGTTCGAGAATATCGGCTGCGATGCGCTGCCGGTGATCGACGACGGCAAGGCCAGCGCACGGATCATCATGGGCTCGCTCTGGGGCGCGACCGCGCCGACCACCTGCCATAGCCCCACCATTTATGCCGATATCGTGCTGCAGCCGGGCGGCTCGCTGCCGATCGACAGCGAAGCGGACGAACGCGCGGTGATGCTGGTCGATGGCGACGCCGCGCTCGACGGGCTGCCGCTCGAGCCCTATCTGCTCTATCTGATCGCGCCGGGGGCAAAGCCCAGGCTGGAGAGCATCGGCGGCGGGCGCGCGATGCTGCTGGGCGGCGCGGATTTCGCGTCGGAACGGCATATCTGGTGGAATTTCGTCGGATCGTCGAACGACCGCATCCGCGATGCGGCCGATCGCTGGAACCGGGGGGCTTTCCCCAAGGTCCCGGGCGACAGCGAAGAGTTCATCCCGATCCCCGAAGTGCCGCTGACGCGCGGACGGACGTAAAGATAAAATCCAGCCCGTGGTTCGTCATTCCCGCAGAAGCGGGAATCCCGCTTTGCTGCTGACTGGTGGAGACCAAGCGCGACCCCGCCTTCGCGGGGGTGACGCGAACTGGGCGATGCCATAGAACCTCCGGAAAACGACACTCCGGAGAGCCGCCGCATGATCGACTTCCCCCTCACCCGCATCGCCTTGCCGACCGGGGTCGAGCTCGATGTCGCGATCGCCGGACCCGAGGATGCCCCGCCGCTGATCCTGCTCCACGGATTTCCCGAATCGCACCGAACCTGGCGATATGTCATGCGCCATTTGCAGGATCGCTACCGGCTGATCGCCCCCGACCAGCGCGGTTTCTGCAACTCGTCCAAGCCGCAAGGGGTGGAAAATTACCAGCCCAAGCACATGGTCGCCGACCTGATCGCGCTGGCCGACCATCTGGGCATCGATACGTTCACGCTGGTCGGGCATGACTGGGGCGGCGCGATCGCCTGGATGGCGGCGCTCAACCATCCCGACCGAGTGACGCGCCTCATCATGGCCAATGCCGCGCACCCGTTCACCTATCAGAGGGCGCTGTTCGACGATCCCGACCAGCGCGCCTCGGCGCAATATATCACCGAGATGCGGCAACCCGATTTCGAGGACAGGGTGCGCGCCATGGGCTGGGACGCCTATTTCGATTCGCGCTTTGCCGAGCCGAGCGCCGCGGTGCACATCACGCCCGAGGAACGCGCGATCTACCTCGCGCAATGGCAGACACCCGGCGCGTTCACCGCGATGGTCAACTGGTACCGCGCCAGCCCGCTGATCGTGCCGCCGATGGATGGCGAGGTCGAGCGCCCCGCCTATCTGTCGCGCGCCTTCCCGCCCGTGACCCAACCGACCTTGCTCTACTGGGCAATGGACGATTTTGCGCTGCGCCCCTCGTTGCTCGACGGCATCGAGACGCTGGTGCCCAACCTCATGCTGGTCAAGGCGCCTGGCGGGCATTTCGTGCCCTGGGAGCAGCCGCAGGCGCTGATCACCGCGATGGAGCAATTCCTGGCGCGCTAGAGCATCCGCCGCCTGAGCTGGGGCACCGCCAGCGTTTCGAGCGCGGCGGCGATGCCCTTGAGCGGCCAGCGCTGGGCGGCGGGCAGATGCGCGGCATGGATCGCCATGTAATCGATCCCGCTGCGCGCGCCGCGCTGCTGCTTGAAATGGCCTGCGCCTGCCGATCCGTGGAGCCGCAAGCCATGTCGCAGCGCGAAATCGCCAACCAGCCACGAGGCGATGCGGTAGAGCCCGTCCGATTGCGGGCGCTGCCTATCATATCCCATCATCGGATTGGTCGCGATTCCGCCGCGTGCGACAATGCCGACGGCGGCCATGACCTGCCCGGCACGATCACGCACGACGCGGAGGTGAAACAACCCGCTCTCGACCGCCAGCTGCATCCATGCAGCGCTGTACTGCGGGTTCAGTGTGGAATATTTGGCGATATAGAGCATCGCATAAAGCTCGGCGACCCGCGCGGCATCGGCGTCATCGAGGTGCGTCACGTCCTCGACGGCCAGGCCCGATTGCGGCAGCTTGCGGCCGTCGTTCTTCACGCTCTTGCGCACCGCCCAGTCGCGCTGCAGGTCATCGGTCACCCAGATCTGGCGGCAGGGCAGCAGCATCCAGCCATCGGCGCGGAGCGCAGAGGTCAGCGAGGGACACGACCAGTCATCCACCGAGCGGATCAGCAGATAATGGCCGGGATAGCGCGCCGCCAGCCGCTGGCGCAGCTCGGCCAGCCCCTCGCCTTTCCAGTCGCCATGCAGGCAGGTGGAAAGCAACCAGTTGTCGATCTGCACAGCGCGGTTGATGCCCAGCGCGCGCAGCAGCCGGTCGGTCGCCGCGATCGCCGCAGCCGCGGGCATCCGCATCCACCCCAATTCGACCAGATCGAGTTCGGCGCGCGGATAGAGCGCATAGGCGCTGTGCGGTGCGGCGACATAGCTCATGCCGATCGCGCCATCGGTGACGATCACCGGAAGCGCGTACCCGCCCGCCTGCTCGACAAACGCTTGTGCCTCGACATTGGCAACCAGCGCGCGGCTGCCCAGCGCCTGGAGGCGACCCACGAACTCCGCAGCATCGGGATCGGTCCATCCGGGCGCGCCAGCCTGCTTGAACTGCGCCGCGTGCGGCAGGCTGGTCATCGGATGGAGGCTCCTCATCGCATCGCGACGCGCGGACCATGTGCGCGGTTCTTGTCGCCCGGTTAGCGGTGCTTGGCGTCAATGGCGTGACAAGGCTGGCGCAATGGCGTTCAGCGGCCTCGCGCAGGCAATGCGCCAGGCTCAAGCGCGCTGGCCGGCAGGCGACCGAAAGGCGGAGCCGGCTCGGAACCGACCCCGCCTCCCTTTGGTCAGCTCAGCGACTTTGCAAAGGTGACCTTGTCGTCGCCCTTGGCCCAGTAATCGCGGATCACGGCTTCGCGCCGGTACCCCAGCTGCTCGTAGAAGCGGCGGGTGCGCGCGAACGCCTCGGTGCCCGAGGTATCGACGAGCAGCAGCCGGATGTCCTGCGCCGCCAACTCGTGCTCGACCGCTGCCATCAGCGCCGAGCCCAGCCCCTCGCCGTGCCGCGCCGGGTCCACAGCGATCAGCAGCAGGTTCCAGACCCGGTCGGCCATGGCTTCAGGGACGAAATAGCACACGGCATCGACATGCCCGTCTTCGAGGACGAGCCAGCGCTGGTCTTCGGCGCCGCCGAAGAACGGCGCGGTCATGTCGTCGAGCATGTCGGGCGGAAACATCGCATTGGCTTGGACGAGAAAGCGGACGCGATCGAGATCGCCGCGCAGCAGCGGGCGAATGGCATCTTGGTACATGGTAAACCTTCGGAACTTGGAATGTGGGTAAGCGATCGGAAAAGCGGGTCTTTCCGTCGATCGTTTCAGGATGCCGAACCCGCAAGGGTTCAGCCGAAAGATGCAATCCTGGTCAAAAACACTCCATGCGCCACCCATGGGCGCGCCCTGTTATCGCGCAGGCTGGGACGACACGCAAGCGGCGGCCATGGCGTTCGAGTGCATTTTCGCATATGCTGCACTGCAGAAACAGCCCCGGGAGCGGCGCGCCTGTCGCATGCGGGTCTGCGCGCAAGGGAGCCCGCCATGCCCGACTGGAAGCCCGCCACCTATCCCAGCCTCAGCCCCTATCTGATCTGCCCGGATCCGGAGGCGCTGATAGCGTTCCTGACCACCGTATTCGGTGCGAGCATCGCGCGGCGCTTCGACAGGCCTGACGGATCGCTGATGCATGCCGAGCTACGCATCGACGACAGCATCGTCATGGTCGGAGGCGGCGCGACCGAATATCGCTCGGGCGAGGTGCACCTGCATCTCTACGTGCCCGATGCGCAGGCGGTTTACGACCGCGCTCTGGCCGCGGGCGGCGAAGCGGTACGCGAACCCGAACGCAAGGCCGACGACGACGACCTGCGCGGCGGCTTCCGCGATCCGGCCGGCACGATCTGGTGGGTGGCGACGCAATAGGTGGAGCGGGGCAAAGTCCTCGACGCATCCGGTTCGCGCGGACAGCGCAGAAGCCTCCCACCAGACCCGTTCAGCCTGAGCCTGTCGAAGGCCCCGCGCCCATGCGCCCCAAATCATGCCGTTCTCCGGCGAAAGCCGGAGCCCAGGGCGGTCTGGTGCCATCTCGCTCTGGATTCCGGCTTTCGCCGGAAAGCGGCTGAGGGTGGGGCAACCGGTTGCGCGGGGCCTTCGACAGGCTCAGGCTGAGCGGAGGTAGGGCGGACTTTGAACTGGATGGGCAAAAAGCTGCCATCCAGCAACCGACCTCGTTGCGGCCGTTGCAGATCGTGCCTAATCTATTTGCATAACGTCCAGTCAGGTTGAAATATGTTGTCCAAGCAATTGAAATTTTTTCTCGTGGGCGGTTTTCACACGCTACTTTGCATTGTCATCATAAAGAGCATCGGGTGGATTGGCCTTCTGGCTGCTCTCCCATTTTTCTTCCTCACCCCGTTCATTGTCCATTACTTGAAAAGCAAGTGGGAACGGCGCAACTCGTTACCTTAGACGTGTTGTGCAGTAGATTGAAGGCAGCCACCTACGAT
>NZ_QKVT01000001.1:347995-353951 GCF_003426715.1 Blastomonas sp. UPD001 | reverse complement strand
GGAGGTCGCGCGCGCGCCGGCCTCGGCCATCGCGGCCTCGATCATCGCCTGGCGGTCGGGCGGGATATATTGCCAGACGATCGAGTGCATCAGCACGCGGGTGACGCCCGGCTGCTGCGGTTCGGCCAGCCGTGCGGCGATCCAGTCGGCGGCATCCGCCCGGACCAGATCGACGCCGGAAACGCGGATCATCGCGATGCCTGCCTCCATGCGCGCGAACCGGGCTTCGGCCTCGGGCCAGATATAAGCCATCAGCCGATCGGCAGCCGCGCTGTCGCGCACGTCGATGGGGTTGAGATCGCACCCGCGCACCGACTCGATGCGGAATGGCGTCGAAGGCGGCGCTAGCCCCTGCCAGTCGGGCGCGATCACGCAAGGCGCATTACCGGGGCCGGAGCGTACGCCGCCGAGGTCATAGCCGTAACGGTCGATCAGCAGGTTCATCCCCGCACTCGATCCGATCTCGTTGAGCTCGAAGCGGTCGGTGGTGCGGCTCGCCAGCCAGTGCAGAGCGGCGACGAAGCTCGCCGAGCGCCCCGCCTCGTTGGTCTGCGGCGGGCCATCGAACCAGGGGAGCAGCTCGGCATCGTGCCGCGCGACGACCGCCGAGACGATCGCGTCCACCTCCGATTGGTCGGTCACCTCCTGGGCGTAGACCGGCCGAAGCTCCGGCGCGGCGCCTCGGCGGAACAGATGGTGCAGCCCGCCTGCGAGCCGCAGCGGCATCGCATCGGTCAGCACATGGCCCGGCCATCCGGCGATCCGGCGTCCGCAGGCGGTGTCGCCTGCCATCAGCGCGATCTGCGCGCGGCACACGGCCCCGGTCGCAGGCGCGCCATTATGCGCGGCATGATCCGCCTGAAACGAGATGCCGCTGGTGATTTCCTCTTTCCGGTTCATATTGCCCTTTGCCCTGCTTGGCCCTACATGCCGCGGCCATGGCCGATACGCTGATCTTTGCCGTGCCCAAGGGGCGCATCCTCGACGATGCCCTGCCCGTGCTCGAACGGGTGGGTATCATGCCGTCCCCTGAATTTCACGATCCGAAGAACCGGTCGCTGCGTTTCGGCACCAACCGCGCGGACATGGACATCATCCGCGTGCGCGCGTTCGATGTCGCGACCTTCGTCGCGCATGGTGCGGCGCAGATCGGCATTGTCGGGTCGGACGTGATCGACGAGTTCGACTATTCGGACCTTTATGCGCCTGTGGACCTGAATTTCGGCCATTGCCGCCTGTCGGTCGCAGAACCTGCGGACGAGGCGGCGAGCAACCAGCCGCGCCCCTCGCATATCCGCGTCGCCACCAAATATCCGAACATCACCCGCCGCTATTTCGAGCGCCAGGGCGTGCAGGCCGAATGCGTCAAGCTGAACGGCGCGATGGAACTCGCCCCCTCGCTCGGCCTGTCGCGCCGGATCGTCGACCTGGTGGAATCGGGCCGCACGCTCAAGGACAATGGCCTCGTGGAAACCGAAGTCATCACCCAGGTCTCCGCCCGGCTGATTGTCAACCGCGCTGCGCTGAAAAAGGACCATGCGCGATTGGGACCGCTCATGTCCGCCTTTCGCGATCTCGCCGCAGAGCGCAGGCGGGCCGCATGACGCTCAGGCTTTCCACCCGCGACAAGGATTTCGCCCAGGCGTTCGACAAGCTGGTGCGCGGTCGGCGCGAAAGCGATGTCGAGGTCAGCCGCGACGTCACCGCGATCATCGCCGATGTGAAGGCGCGCGGCGATGCGGCGCTCGCCGACTATACTGCGCGCTTCGACGACCACAGCCTCGACGGCAATGGCTGGAGCATCGGCAAGGATGCGTGCGCCGACGCCTATGCCGCGCTGTCCGATGACCTTCGCGCCGCACTCGATCTCGCTGCCAATCGCATCCGCGCGTATCACCAAGCGCAACTGCCCGAGGACCGCGACTATACCGACGCTGCGGGCGTGCGCCTCGGCGCGCGCTGGAGCGCGGTCGATGCGGCAGGGCTGTACGTGCCCGGCGGCCGTGCGGCCTATCCCTCGTCGCTGCTGATGAACGCGATTCCGGCCAAGGTCGCCGGGGTCGAGCGGCTCGTCGTCGTGACGCCGACGCCCAAGGGTCAGGTCAATCCGCTGGTGCTCGCCGCCGCGCATCTCGCCGGGGTGGACGAGATCTGGCGCATCGGCGGCGCGCATGCGGTGGCGGCGCTCGCCTATGGCACGCAGAAGATCCGCGCGGTCGATGTCGTCACTGGCCCGGGCAATGCCTGGGTCGCCGAAGCCAAGCGCCAGCTCTACGGTGTGGTCGGCATAGACATGGTCGCGGGGCCGTCCGAGATCGTCGTGGTCGCGGATGGCAAGAACGATCCCGAATGGATCGCCGCCGATCTGCTCAGCCAGTCCGAGCATGATCCGACCAGCCAGTCGATCCTGTTCACCGATGACGCGGGCTTTGCCGATATTGTCGCGGACACGGTCGGCGTGCAGCTCGCCGCGCTCTCGACGCGCAAGGTCGCGACCAGGGCGTGGGAAGACAATGGCGCGATCATCGTGGTCGACAGCCTCGAAGACGCGATGCCGCTGGTCAACCGCCTTGCTGCCGAGCATCTCGAACTCGCGGTCGACGATCCGGAAGCGCTGTTCGCAAAGGTGCGCCATGCCGGCTCGGTGTTCCTGGGCCGTCATACGCCGGAAGCCGTGGGCGATTATGTCGCCGGGCCCAACCACGTGCTGCCCACCGGGCGGCGCGCACGTTTTTCCTCGGGCCTTTCGGTGCTCGATTTCATGAAGCGCACCAGCTTCATCCAGCTCGATCCCGACAGCCTTGCCGAGATCGGCCCCGCCGCCGTCGCGCTGGCCGAGATGGAAGGCCTGCCCGCCCATGCCGAGAGCGTCCGGCGCCGGCTGACCTGATGGAAACGACATGAACGAGAAATCCCGCTCCCGCTCCGCCGCCCGGCTCGCCGCCGTCCAGGCGCTCTACCAGCACACGATGGAAAAGACCCCGGTCGCGCAGCTGCTCCACGAATTCCACCAGCACCGGCTGGGCGCGGAAATCGAGGACGAGCAATATGCCGAGGCCGATGTCGCGTTCTTCGACGATGTGGTGAAGGGCACCACCGAGCGGCTCGCGGAGATCGACGCCCTGATCGAGGGCAAGCTGGCCGAAGGCTGGTCGCTCGGCCGCATCGACCGCACGCTGCACCAGATCCTGCGCGCCGGGACATACGAGCTGCTCGCGCGGCCCGATGTGCCGGTGGGCAGCGTGATCAACGAATATCTCGATGTCGCGCACGCGTTCTTCGACGCCAAGGACACGCGCTTTGCCAACGGCCTGCTCGACGGGATCGCCAAGGATGTGCGGCGTTAATTGACGCCAGGTCGCGCAAACGTCCCTCGACTTCAGCGTTCCGCTGAAGTTTATCCTGAGCGGCGCCGCTAGGCGGCGTCGAAGGGCTCGGGACAAACGGGATAAGCTCAAGGCGAGTTGCACCACCCGTCCGTTTGTCCCGAGCGCAGTCGAGGGACGTAAGGCACAAGGGGTAAACCCGCATGACCACCGAACCCGGTTTTATCGATCTGCTGCGCACCATCGCCACCGATCCGGCGGCGCGCGGGCTCGATGACGATGCCGCGGTGCTGACCATCGGCAAGCAGGCGCTCGTCCTCACCAAGGACATGCTGGTCGAAGGCGTGCATTTCCTGCCCGACGATCCGCCCGCCGACATCGCGTGGAAGCTGGTCGCGGTGAACGCCTCGGATCTGGCCGCCAAGGGGGCGAGCCCGCTCGCGTGTCTCACCGGTCACAGCCTGTCGCGCGATGCGGGCTGGGACGCGGCCTTTGCCGGGGGCCTGAAGGCCGCGCTCGACCATCACGGCCTGGCGCTGATCGGCGGCGATACCGTCAGCGTGCCCGCGGGTCAGGCGCGCGTGCTGTCGCTCACGGCGATCGGCCTGCCCTCGGTCCCCGTGCCGCCGTCGCGCGGCGGCGCGCTGGCGGGCGACGGGCTGTTCGTTACCGGCACGATCGGCGATGGCTGGGCGGGCTTGGGCCTGCTCCAGGCGGGCAAGACCGAACCGGCATCGCTCGTGCAGGCCTATCGCAGGCCGCAGGCGCGGCTTGCCGATGGGCCCCTGCTCGCGCAGGTCGCGCATGCGATGATGGACGTGTCCGACGGGCTGCTGATCGATGCCGCGCGCATGGCGCGCGCCTCGCGGCTCGCGGTGCGGATCGACCTCGCGCAGGTGCCGCTCTCGCCCGATTTCGATCAGGCCGCGGCGCTTGCCGCCGCGACCGGGGGCGACGATTACCAGCTGCTGTTCGCCGCCGATGCCGAAGCGCATCTGCCGGTGCCTGCAACGCGTATCGGCGGCTTCCATGCCAGCGATGGCAATGGGGGCGGAGGGGTGAGCCTCAGCTGGAACGGCATGCCGGTCGAAACCCCCGAAAAACTGGGCTGGCTGCACGGCTGAGCGCACATCCATCTCCCTAACTTTATTAAGTTGCACGCCTGCAACACCCGCTTATACCTATGCAAGGGGGACGCTGACGTTCATGAAGGGCGCGGTGATCGCCTGTTCGGCCGAGAGGCCTTCGCTTTTTGGGAGAGCGACGCATGAACGTGGTCTTGATAGCCATCCTGTGCGGGGTGGTTGCAGTTTTCTATGGCATATTCACCAGCAGACAGGTCTTGAGCCAATCGCCCGGCAATGCCCGGATGCAGGAAATCGGCGCGGCCATCCAGGAAGGCGCGCAGGCCTATCTGGGCCGTCAGTATCGTACCATCGCCATTGTCGGCATCGTGATGCTGGTGCTGGTCTGGGCGCTTCTCGACAAGTTCGGCAACCCCGTCTCCGCCATCGGCTTCGTGCTGGGCGCGGTCCTCTCGGGCGTGGCGGGCTATATCGGCATGAACATTTCGGTGCGCGCCAACATGCGCACCGCTCAGGCCGCGAGCACCTCGCTTCAGGCGGGGCTGACCCTCGCCTTCCGCGCGGGTGCGATCACCGGCATGCTGGTGGCGGGGCTCGGCTTGCTCGCAACCGCGGGCTATTTCTATTACCTCTATGCCATAGCGGGCCATGGCCTCAGCGATCCGGAAGACCGTAACATCGTCAACGGGCTGGTCGCGCTCGCGTTCGGCGCATCGCTGATCTCGATCTTCGCGCGTCTGGGCGGCGGCATCTTCACCAAGGCGGCCGACGTCGGCGCGGACCTGGTCGGAAAGGTCGAGGCGGGGATCCCCGAGGATGATCCGCGCAACCCGGCGGTGATCGCCGATAACGTCGGCGACAATGTCGGCGACTGCGCCGGCATGGCCGCCGACCTGTTCGAAACCTATGTCGTCACCATCGGCGTCACCATGGTCGCGATCGCGCTGCTGGTGGCGGGCGACGACACCGCATTGCTGCCGCTGGTCGGGCTGCCGCTCGGCCTGTGCGGGCTGTGCGTCATCACCTCGATCATCGGCACCTATTTCGTCCGGCTGGGATCGGGCGGATCGATCATGGGCGCGATGTACAAGGGCTTTGCGGTCACCGCCGTGCTCTCGGCCATCGGCCTCTATTTCGTCACCGATGCGGTGGTCGGCATGGCCACCGCCTATTCGATGAAGACCGCCGATGCCGCAGGCCCGGCGACCTTCACCGGCATGGACCTTTATCTCACCATGCTGATCGGCCTGGGCGTCACCGGCCTCATCATCTGGATCACCGAATATTATACCGGCACCAACTATCGCCCGGTCCGCTCGATCGCCAAGGCATCGGAAACCGGGCACGGCACCAACGTCATCCAGGGTCTGGCGATCAGCCTCGAGGCGACGGCGCTGCCGACGCTGCTGATCGTCGTCGCGGTGATCGTCGCCTATCAGTTGGCGGGGATCGTCGGAATCGCCTTTGCGGCGACCGCGATGCTGGCGACGGCCATGCAGATGGAGGAACAGCCCGCTGTCCATGCGCCGGTCGAGATCGGCCAGC
>NZ_QKVT01000001.1:337211-347895 GCF_003426715.1 Blastomonas sp. UPD001 | reverse complement strand
TCACCGACAATGCCGGCGGCATTGCCGAAATGGCGGGTCTGGACGACAGCGTGCGCGAAAAGACCGATGCGCTCGACGCGGTGGGCAACACCACCAAGGCGGTGACCAAGGGCTATGCCATCGGTTCGGCAGGCCTCGCCGCGCTGGTGCTGTTCGGCGCGTACACGACCGACCTCAAGGAATTCTTCCCTGAGGTGCCGGTCGATTTCTCGCTCTCCAACCCGTATGTGATCGTCGGGCTTCTGCTCGGCGCGCTGCTGCCCTATCTGTTCGGCGCGATGGGCATGACCGCGGTGGGCCGCGCCGCCGGATCGGTGGTGGAGGAGGTGCGCGAGCAGTTCCGCACCAATCCCGGCATCATGGCGGGCACCTCCAAGCCCAATTATGCCCGCACCGTCGACCTCGTCACCAAGGCCGCGATCAAGGAGATGATCATCCCCTCGCTGCTGCCGGTGCTGGCGCCGATCGTGGTCTATTTCGTCATCACGGCGGTGGCGGGCCAGGCCAATGGCTTTGCCGCGCTCGGCGCACTGCTGCTCGGCGTGATCGTGTCCGGCCTGTTCGTCGCGCTGTCGATGACGAGCGGCGGCGGCGCCTGGGACAATGCCAAGAAATATATCGAGGACGGCAACCATGGCGGCAAGGGTTCCGACGCGCACAAGGCGGCGGTGACCGGCGACACCGTGGGCGATCCGTACAAGGACACCGCGGGCCCTGCGGTCAACCCGATGATCAAGATCACCAATATCGTCGCGCTGCTGCTGCTCGCAGCGCTTGCCGCAGGCTGACGCTTGCGATAGCCTGAACATCTGAACGACAACTCGCCCCGCCGGCCCTGTGCCTGGCGGGGCTTTTTCTTGGCAGTGATGCCAGGCCCGGGCGGCGCGCTTAACGGGTTAACCATTCCACTTAAGCTGTTGTTTTGCATTCCCTGCCTATAGCATCTGCGGGGGGCCGCGATTGTCGCGGACATTGGCAGGAACGCGAAGCGGCATGGATCAGAGCCTGCTCATGGCTGGATCACCTACCGTCACACCGGCGGACGGGGGGTTGCGAGTCGCGCTGCTCGATCCGGCGCAGCTCGACGCCGGCTTCGTTTCCGCCTGGCACCGGCTCGCCGATCACGCGAGCGAACCCAATATCTTCCATGCGCCCGAATATCTCGCGTCGGCTATCGAACATTGCGATACGCTGAAACGCGCGCGGATCGCCGCGCTGACCGATGACGGCCAGCTGGTCGGGCTGATGCCGATCGCGCGCGAGGCTTATTATGGCCGCTGGCCGGTGCCGCACAGCCAGAACTGGCGGCACCCCAACTGCTTTCTGGGGACGCCGCTGGCCAGGCCGGGGCACGAGCGCGCCTTCTGGCAGGCGCTGCTGGCCGATCTCGACCGGCGCATGGACAGCGGGCTGTTCCTCCATCTGCATGGCATCGCCACCGACGGCCCGGTCTTCGCCGCGCTCGAGCAGCTCTGCCGCGATCAGCGCCGCGCGTGCGACATCGTGCTCGCCGAAGAGCGCGCGATGCTTGCGACGGCCATGCCCGGCCAGGCCTATTACGAAGCGGTCGTGCGCAAGAAGAAGCGCAAGGAGATCGCGCGGCTGCGCAACCGGCTCGCCGAACTGGGAACGGTCGAGACCGTGCAGGGCACAGGCGACGCCGGGCTCGATGCTTGGCTCGCCGAGTTTCTTGCGCTCGAGCAATCGGGCTGGAAGGGGCGCAACGGCTCGGCGCTCGCCGATCTGCCGGAAACGCGCGCGCTGTTCCTCGAAGCGACGCACCGCGCGCATGCTGCCGGCAGGCTGCACCTGATCGCGATGCGGCTCGACGGCAAGCCGCTCGCGATGCTGGTCAATTTCCTCAGCCCGCCGGGCGGCTTCTCGTTCAAGACCGCGTTCGACGAGGCGTTCGCGCGCTATTCGCC
This sequence comes from Blastomonas sp. UPD001, assembly GCF_003426715.1. Classification (NCBI taxonomy): domain Bacteria; kingdom Pseudomonadati; phylum Pseudomonadota; class Alphaproteobacteria; order Sphingomonadales; family Blastomonadaceae; genus Blastomonas; species Blastomonas sp. UPD001. The sequence continues at coordinate 345,970 of NZ_QKVT01000001.1, read as the reverse complement.
CGGCGTGCTGCTGCAGATCGACAATCTCGACATATTGCGCGACCACGATCTCGCGTGGATGGACAGCTGCGCCGCCGAAGGCCATCCGATGATCGACAGCCTCTGGGCCGAGCGCCGCCATGTCGCGCGCGTTTCGGTGGGCCTCAAGGGCTTTGGCCGCCCTGCCCTTTTCGCCGCCTTCCGCCAGGGCGAACGCTTCATGGACCGCCGCCGCGCCGCCAGCGCCCCGGCGCCCGCCCCTTCCTCTCCCGTGGAGAATGACGATGACTGACCAGCCGCATCCCGCCGGTTTCGCCCGGCCCACCACCGGGGGCGTGTTCACTGACGATGCCAAGGCGCGCTTTGCGCTATGCTATCCGGAAACCGCGCATATCCTTAACCACGGTCTGCTGCAGCATCCCCTGCTGGAGCTCGAATCGCTCGCGCAGCTGGGCGAGGCGCTGCCCGAAAAGTCGCTCGAATATAATCGCGGCGACTTGCCGATCGGCATCCGCCCCGAGGACGTGCCCAAGACCGGGCTCAGCATCGGCGAGACGATCCGCGGAATCGACAGCGCCAACAGCTGGTGCGTGCTCAAGAATATCGAGCAGGTCCCCGCCTATCGCGACCTGCTGATGAGCCTGCTCGCTGAATTGCGCGACGTCACCGACAAGACCACCGGCGCGATGCTGCGGCCCGAGGGCTTCATCTTCGTCTCCTCGCCCGGATCGATGACGCCCTATCATTTCGATCCCGAGCACAACATCCTGCTGCAGCTGCGCGGCTGGAAGACGATGACCGTGTTCCCGGCGGGCGACCCGCGCTTTGCCGCGCCGGAAGCGCACGAAGCCTATCATTCGGGCGGCGGCCCGCGCAATCTCCCCTGGGACGATGGCTTTGCGCCGCACGGCACCGATTATCGGCTCGATCCCGGCCAGGCGATCTTCGTGCCGGTGATGGCGCCGCATTATGTCCGCAACGGCGACAAGCCCTCGATCTCGCTGTCGATCACCTGGCGCTCGGAATGGAGCTATGCCGAAACCGATGCGCATGCGATGAACAGCGTGCTGCGCAAATACGGCTTCCGCCCCTCGCCGCCGCGCCGCTATCCGGTGAACAACCTGGTCAAGTCGTACGGCTATCGCGCGCTGCGCAAGCTGGGGCTCGACTGACGTCCATCAGCGCCCCACCAGCACGCGGACCGCTCCGTCGCTCCGCGTGACGGTGGCGGCAATGCCATAGACCGCTTCGATCCAGTGCGGGGTCATCGTCTCGGCGACGCTGCCGCTGGCGAGCGTGTGCCCTTCGCTCATCCACACCAGCCGGTCGGCAAAAAGGGCTGCGAGATCGAGATCGTGCAGCACCACCAGCGCGCCGCCGCCGCGATCGACGAACGCCCGGATCAGCCGCATCACCTGATGCTGGTGGCGCGGGTCGAGCGAGGCGACGGGTTCGTCCGCGACCATCAGCGGCGCCTGCGAGGCGAGCGCACGCGCGATATGCACCCGCGCCAGCTCGCCCCCCGACAGCGTATCGGTCGCGCGGTCGGCCAGGTCGGCGAGATCGCACGCCGCAAGCGCGTGCGCGACCGCGATCTGATCCGCTTCCCCCAGTCTTGCCGGAGCCGCGCCATAAGCGAAGCGGCCCAGGGCGACGACATCGCGCACGCGGATCGGCCAGGCGAGATCGCGCTTCTGCGGCAGATAGGTGACCGCGCGGGCGCGCTCGGCCGGGCTCAGCCGCGCGGGGTCCGATCCGGCCAGCTCGGCGCTGCCTCTGTCGGGGCGCGCCAGACCCAGCGCCACGCGGAACAGGCTCGTCTTGCCCGCTCCATTGGGGCCGAGCAGCACGACCAGCTCGCCCGGCGCCAGCGCCAGCGCAGCGTGGCTGAGCAAGCTCGCCCCCTTGATGGCCAGGCTGGCATCGGTGACCTGCAGACCAGCGTCGCTCATCGCACTGCCCCCCGCCGGATCGCGATCATCACGAAGACCGGCGCGCCGATCAGCGCTGCAACCACGCCGAGCTTGAGCTCGGTATCGCCGGGGATGATCCGCACCGTGATATCCGCGAGGATCAGGATCAGCCCGGAGAGCAGCGCGCTCGGTGCGAGCACGCGCGCGGGATCGTGACCGACCCAGGGGCGCACCAGATGCGGCGCGACGATGCCGACAAAGCCGATCGCGCCCGCCAGCGCCACCGCGCCGCCCGTCGCCAGCCCTGCGCCGAGCACCACCAGCATCCGCTGGCGCGCGACGTCGAGCCCGACGCCCGCCGCCGCTTCCTCGCCCAGCGCCAGCGCGGTCAGCCCGCGCCGACCCGCGATCAGCAGAGCAGCGCCGGCGGCGATGAAAGGCCCGCTGAGCGCCAGGTCGTCGAGGCTGCGATTGGCGACCGATCCCATCATCCAGGTGACCATATCGGCGAGCGTGAAGGGGTTGGGCGCAAGGTTCATCAGCAGCGACATGATCGCGCCCGAAAAGCTGGAAATGCCGACGCCGACCAGGATCAATGTCACCACCGACCGCGTGCGCGGCGCGGCCCAGGCGATGATCGCGGTCGCCGCGAGCGCGCCTGCAATCGCCGCCAGCGGCAGCGCGAAAGGGATGAAGGCCGCAAGCCCGTAGAACAAGGCCACCGTCGCGAACAACGCCGACATCGCGGACACGCCGAGCACGCCGGGCTCTGCCAGCGGATTGCGAAGCAGGCCCTGCAAGGCCGCGCCGCTCAGCCCCAGCGCCCCGCCCGCGACCAGAGCCGCGAGCGCGCGCGGCAGCCGCACCTGCCAGACCACCAGCATGTCGCCTGGCGTGCCAAAGCCCAGCAAGGCCGCCGCCATGGCGCAGGTCGAGGCGGGGCGGCGCATCACCCGCGCGGCGCAGCTGCCGACGCTGGGGGCGAGTCTGCAATATGACGGGCGCGAGACGCTGCGCGGGCCGGGCTCTGCAGGGCCCGACGGATTCGGCGCGCAGATCGATCTCGGCTGGGACCCCGATCTGTTCGGTCGGCTGCGCAGCAACGCGCAAGCCGCGCGCGCCGATGTCGAGGCGGCCGGGTTCGATCTCGAGGATGTCCGCCGCGTCGTGCGCAACGAGGTGATCCGCGCCTATGTGCAATATCGCGCGGTCGAGGCTCGGCTCGATTATGTCGCGCTGTCCACGCGCACCCAGCACGACATTCTCGACATGGTCGAAAAGCGCTACCAGCTCGGCATCGCGGTGGAGACCGACCGCCAGCAGGCGCGGCTGCAATATCTGCAGGTGAGCGCGATCGAGCCCGAACTGCGCAACGAGCGCAACCAGCTGCGCAACCGGCTCGCGGTGCTGCTCGGCAGAACCTCGGCGCCGCTCGGCGATCTGCTGGGCAAGACCGGGCAGGTGCCGGGCTTTGCCGCGCTGCCCGCGCTCGGCATTCCGGTCGATCTGGTGCGCAACCGGCCCGATGTCCGCGCCGCCGAATATCGACTGCTCGCGGCGGGCGAGCGGATCGGCGCAGCGCGCGCGGCCTTGCTGCCGCAGATCTCGCTGAGCGGCACGCTCTCGACGCTGAGCCCCACGCCCTCGGGCCTGTTCGATGCGATCATCGGCCAGACGCTGGGCCGCATCGCGCAATCGCTGTTCGCAGGCGGTGCGGCGCGCGCGCAGGTGTCGCAGAGCAAGGCGGCGGCAGACGAGGCGCTCGCGCTCTACCGCCAGAGCATCCTGGTCGCGCTGGAAAATACCGAAAACGCGCTGTCAGCGGTGCGCACCAGCCAGCAGCGGATCGCGATCAACCGCGAGGCGCTTGAAGCCGCGGAGATCGCCGCCGCGCAGGCGCGCCGCCAGAACGAGCTCGGCCTGATCGACTTCTATGTCGTGCTCGCCGCCGAGCAGAATCTGCTCGCCCAGCGCGACCGGATGGTGCTCGCCGAAGCCTCCTATGCGATCGCGGTGGCCGATCTGCACGCCTCGCTCGGCGACCGGCTGGAGGGCGGGGCCGGGCCGCTGCGCTGAGCCGGCGCGCCGCCGGTCATTTCTTGCATTGCGCAAGCGCCGCCATCCCCGCATATCGGGGCGATCCGATTAGCCAGGAGGTCGCCCGCTCATGATCGCCAAGGTCGCCGAAACCGCCGTCCACGAAAGCCGCGCCGAGACCGTCCGGCTGCTCACCGAGATCGAGCAGCGGCTGCGCTGGCTCTCCTCGTGGATGATCCACAATGCCAACAACATCCGCGAGAAGCGCGACGGGTTGAAGGTGGGCGGGCATCAGGCGAGCTGCGCATCGATGACCGCGATCATGGCCGCGCTCTATTTCCACGCGCTGCGCCCGCAGGACAAGGTGGCGGTCAAGCCGCATGCCGGCCCCGTGCTGCACGCGATCCATTATCTTCTCGACGAGCAGACGCGCGAGAAGATGGAGCGCTTCCGCGGGCTGGGCGGGGTGCAGAGCTATCCCTCGCGCACCAAGGACAGCATTCCGGTCGATTTCTCCACCGGATCGGTGGGCCTCGGCGTCGCGATCACCGCGTTCGCGTCGCTGGTGCAGGATTATCTGATCGCGCACGGCCAGCTGCGCGAGGAGCAGGCGGGGCGGATGATCGCGCTGATGGGCGATGCCGAGCTCGACGAGGGCAATATCTACGAATGCCTGATCGAGGGCTACAAGCACGACCTGCGCAACTGCTGGTGGATCGTCGACTATAACCGCCAGTCGCTCGATGCGACCACGGCGGACCGCATGTTCCGTCGCTTCGACGATATCTTCGAGACCTGTGGCTGGCGCGTCGTCACCTTGAAACACGGGAAGCTGCAGCGCGCTGCGTTCCAGCGCCCTGGCGGCAAGGCGCTCGAGGACTGGATCGAGACCTGTCCCAATGCCGATTTCGCGGCGCTCACCTATCTGGGCGGCGCGGCGTGGCGCGAGCGGCTGATGCACGATATCGGCAGGAAGCGCGGCGTGGCCGAACTGCTCGGCTCGTTCGACGATGCGGGGCTGGCGCAGCTGATGACCAATCTCGGCGGGCACTGCATCGAGACGCTGCTCGACGCCTTCGACAGCATGGACGACGAGCGCCCGACGCTGCTGATCGCTTATACTGTCAAGGGCTATGGTCTGCCGCTCGCCGGGCACAAGGACAACCATTCGGGCATGATGAACGGCGCGCAGATCGAGGGCTTCCGCGAGGCCCTCGGCATCGCGCCGGGCGAGGAATGGGGCAAATGGTCGGGGCTGGGCGACAATCTGGCGAGTGCACTCCATGCCTTCGTTGCGGATAGCCCGATCGCGCGCAAGCAGGCCGAACATGCCGCGCCCGCGATTCCGCTGCCCGACCGGCTGCCGGTGCCCGAGGGCGCGGAGCAATCGACCCAGGCCGCGTTCGGCAAGATCCTGCACGATCTCGCCAAGTCGGACGCGCCGCTCGCCGACCGGCTGGTCACCACCGCGCCCGACGTCACCCAGACGACCAATCTCGGCGCGTTCGTCAACCAGCGCGGGCTGTTCCGGCGGCAGGAACTCGCCGACGTGTTCCAGCGGGTGAAGATCCCCTCGGCACAGAAATGGGCAGCGCATCAGGCGGGCCAGCATATCGAACTGGGCATTGCCGAGAACAATTTCTTCCTCGCGCTCGCTGCCCTGGGCCTTTCAGCGCCGCATTTCGGCACGCGGCTGATGCCGGTAGGCACGGTCTACGATCCGTTCATCGCGCGCGGGCTCGATGCGCTCAATTACGGCTGTTACCAGGATTCGCGCTTCCTGCTCGTCGGGACGCCCTCGGGGATCACGCTGGCGGGCGAGGGCGGCGCGCACCAGTCGATCAACACCCCGCTGATCGGCATGGGCCAGCCCGGGCTGGAAAGCTTCGAGCCGGCGTTCGCCGACGAGGTCGCGCTGATGATGGCCTTCGCCTTCCGCCACATGCAGGCAAAGGATGGCGCGTCGGTCTATCTCAGGCTCACCACGCGCGTGATCGAACAGGTTTCGCGCACCGACAGCGGCTGGGAGGCGGACGCGCTTGCCGGGGCCTATTGGCTGCGCGAACCCGCGCCGGGGGCCGAAGCCGCAATTGCCTATTGCGGCGCGGTCGCGCCCGAGGCGCTCGCCGCGTGGGAGGCGCTCAAGGACGACATTCCCGGTCTGGGCCTGCTTGCCGTCACCTCGCCCGATCGGCTGCACCGCGACTGGTCGGCGCAAAGGTCCGCGCGCTGGACCGGCACGCCCGGTGGCCAGAGCCATGTCGCCCGGCTGCTCGGCCAACTGTCCCCGAGCGCAGGGCTGGTCACGGTGCTCGACGGCTCGCCCGCCGCGCTGTCATGGCTCGGCGGCGTTCGCGGCCAGCGCGTCAGCCCTTTGGGCACCGACCGCTTTGGCCAGACCGGCGACCTGCCCGACCTGTATCGCACCTATCGGCTCGACCGCGAGGCGATCATCGATGCGATGGCGGAGCTGTTCGTCGGGCGCGATTGACCGGGCTCGGGCCCCTGACATAAACTGATCGTCACGAGCCCGACCGGGCTGGGGGGAGGAGCGCTGGAGCTTATGAGCCTGCCGTCGGCGGCATTGATCGGGCTTGCGGTCATCCTGCTGCTGTTCGCGGTGGCGGCACTGGTCGAGCGGCGTGCCGATGAGGCCGAGCGACGACCGTGGCTGCGACAGCTCGCCTATACGCTGGCGCTCGGCGTCTATTGCTCGAGCTGGACCTTCTACGGCGCGGTGGGCAGCATCGTACGCGATGGCTGGTACTATCTGCCGATCTATCTCGCGCCGATCTGCCTGTTGCTGTTCGCGCCGCGCTTCCTCATGCGGCTCGCCCAGGCCGTGGCGGAAGAGCAGGCGACCACCGTGTCCGATTTCATCGCCGCGCGCTTCGGGCACGACAATGGCGTCGCGCGGCTGGTGACGCTGATCGCGCTCGTTGGCACCATTCCCTATGTCGCGCTGCAATTCCGCTCGATCGGCGGCGCGCTCTCGCTCGCCTCGGGCAGGCCGATGGCCGATGCGGCGATGATTGGCGCGGCGGGGCTGCTCGCGCTGTTCGCGATCCTGTTCGGCGCGCGCCGCTACGAGCTGGCCGGGCGCAGCGAGGGGCTGGTCTATGCGATCGGGCTCGAATCGGTGATCAAGATCGTTGCGCTGACCGCAGTGGCGGCGGTCGCGGCCGTGCTGCTGGTGGGCGCGGCCGATGGAGCGGTCGACCGCGGTGCCGCGTTGCTCGCCGACAATTTCCGGCCCGAGCGGCTTTCGGTCGAGTTTGCGGTGATCTTCCTGATCTCCGCGATGGCGATCGTCGCGCTGCCCCGGCAATTCTATATGGGGCTGGTCGAAGCGCAGGACAGCGGCGCGCTGCACCGGGCGCGCTTCGGTCTCGCCGCCTATCTTGCCATCATGGCGATCATGGCGCTGCCGATCGCGCTGGCCGGGGCCAGCCTGGTGCAGGCGGATACCGGCGCCGATCTCTATGTGCTGCAGATCCCGGCGCTGGCGGGCAATGGCGGGGTGCTGGTGCTGGCGCTGATCGGCGGGATCAGCGCGGCAGCATCGATGGTGATCGTCGATTCCACCGCGCTCGCCACCATGGTCTCGAACGACCTGATCTTCCCCGCGCTGCTGCAGCGCGACCGATCGGATGCGGCGGAGGGCGCGTTCGGGCGGCGGATGCTGCGCGTGCGGCGCGCCTCGATCCTGGGCATCGTCGCCGCCTCGCTTGCCTGGGCGTTGCTGATCCCGGCGGAGAACACTCTGGCCTCGATCGGGCTGGTCGCCTTTGCCGCGATGGCGCAGTTCACCCCGCACCTGATCCTCGCGACCCAGGGCGGCGGACGCGATGCGCTGGCGGCGCGGGTGAGCCTCTCGATCGGCTTCGGCCTGTGGCTCTACACGCTGGCCCTGCCGCCGATCCTGCCCGATGGCTGGCTGGCCGTGCTGGAAGGGACATTCGCCGATCCGATGCGGCTGTTCGGCATCGGCAACGCCTCGCCGCTGGTGCACGGCGTCGCGTGGAGCCTGGGGTGCAATCTGGTTGCCTATAGCCTGGTCGCGGCGCGCAAGGTGCAGGCGCGGCCGCTGTTGTGGCAGTTGCGCGGGCAGCAGAAGATCAGCGATCTCGACGATCTCGCGCGGCTGACCGCCAGCTTTGTCGGCACCGAACGGGCGCAGCGGGAATTTCCCGATGCCGCGCCCGGCGTGCCGATCACCCGCGCCGCCGCGCAACGCGCGCGCGACCTGATCGCCCGCGTGGTGGGCGCCTCCTCGGCGCGCGCGCTGGTCGCCTCGGCGCTCGCGGGCAGCCAGATGAGCTTGGCCGATGTGACGCGGCTGCTCGGCGAGCGCGGCCAGTCGCTGCGCTTCTCGCGCGAGCTGCTCGCCGCCACGTTCGAGAATGTCGATGCCGGGATCAGCGTGGTCGATGCCGAGATGAACCTGGTCGCGTGGAACAGCCAGTATCTCGACATATTCGGCTATCCGCCCGGCCTCGTGCGCGTGGGCACGCCGATTGCGGACCTGATCCGCTACAATGCGCGGCTGGGCGATTTCGGGTCGGAAGACATCGAGCATCATGTGGAGAAGCGGCTGATGCACATGCGCCGCGGCCAGCCGCACAGCTTCGAGCGGCAGCGCAAGGACGGGCGCGTCATCAAGACCGTGGGCGGGCCGATGCCCGGCGGCGGCTATGTCACCAGCTTTACCGACATCACCACGGAGGCGCGGATGCGCGACGAGCTCGAGCGCACATTGTCCGAGCTCGAGCAGCGTGTCGCCGATCGCACGCAGGAGCTCAGCAGCGCCAACCGCCAGCTCGCCCAGGC
>NZ_QKVT01000001.1:333004-337111 GCF_003426715.1 Blastomonas sp. UPD001 | reverse complement strand
TTGCCCCTCTCCCCGACCCTCTCCCCTCAAGGGGAGAGGGAGAAGGCACTAACGATGGCACTGCATTTTGAACTCGTCACCCCCGAAAAGCTGGTCCGCTCCGAAGCGGTGCATATGGTCGTCGTGCCCGGCGCCGAGGGCGAGTTCGGCGTGCTCGAAGGCCATGCGCCGCTGATGTCGACCGTCCGCGACGGCCTGGTCTCGATCTACAAGAGCGAGGGCGCGCAGCCGGAAACCATCGCGATCGAGGGCGGCTTTGCCGAGGTCAACGAAAAGGGCCTGACGATCCTGGCCGAGCGCGTCTCGGGCTGATTTCAGGTATTCAAACCATCCCCGTTTTCCGGCGAAAGCCGGAACCCAGAGCGGCTAAAAAACCGCTGGGAATTATCGGCCCCTGGACTCCGGCTTTCGCCGGAGAACGTTTAGGCTCAACGGCCCCCTACTTCCCCGCAACCCGCTTGTACCGCCACGCCTGTGCCCGGCTGCCGTCGCGCATGCTCGCCTCGGCCATCAGCATGTCGCCTTCCATCCAGTATCGGATGCGCTGCGGATAATCGTGGTTCGAATTGACGAACACGATCTCCGCCGGCCCCGCCTTGACTGCGCGAAACGCCGCGGCCGGATTGCCGAAGGGCGCACCGTAGAACATCAGGTCGCCATTCTCGTTACGCGCGATGCGCATGAATTCGTACGTCGTGACCTCGTCGCCGCGCCCGCCGCGACCGGTGCCCAGCATCGTCTCGGCGCGGCAGCCGGTCCAGTTCTCCTCGGTCCAGCGACCTTCGGCTTCTTCCGAAACCCAGCGCCCCTCGATCCAGCAGGGCAATGACGGTGGCGCGGGCAGCGTCGCCATCTGCATCGCCATTGCCCATATCCATCCCGTCAATGCCATGACTGCCCTTCCCTATTTGCGTCCGTCGCGCAGCAGATAGATGCCGCTGGCGATGATCACCCCGGTGCCCGCCAGTGCGACGAGATCGGGATAGTCGCGATAGAAGACCACGCCGATCGCGATGGCAACGATGATCTGCACATAGACCATCGGTGCGACGGTCGCCGCCGAACTGCGCGCGGTGGCAAGATAGACGAACATGTGGCTGAAGCTCGCAGACACCGCGACGGTGGCGCACACGATAACGACATACCAGCTCGGCCAGCCGATCTGCAGCGACGGCACCCCCGACAGATGGCCGAGCGCGGCATAGAGGATCAGCAGCGGCGCGGCGATGGCGGCGACGAGGAACTGCATCAGCAGAACGCTGCCCGATCCGGCGGCGCGCGCGTTGCTCATCATCAGCCCGCTCATCCCGAACGCGGCGGCGAGCGGCAGAAAGGCCGCCCAGCCGAGATCGGCAAAGCTCGGCCTGAGCACGATCATCACGCCGACAAAGGCGATCAGCGTCGCGACCCAGCGCCCCGGGCTCAGCCGCTCCTTGTAGAGAATCGCCGAGATCACCGCGGTCAGCAGCGGTGCCATGAACTGGATCGAGGTCGCCGTCGCCAGCGGCATCAGGAAGATGCTGGAGAAGAAGGTTACCGTTGCCCCGGCGAGAAAGAATCCGCGTGCCAGCTGTACCCGGGGGCGCGGGAAGCGGAAGCCTTGCGGACCTTCGCGGATCAGCAGCACCAGCCCAAGACCGATCGCGCCCAGCGTGAAGCGCAGCGCCGCCACCGCCATGCCCGGCCATTGGCCTGCGGTCGACTTGATCAGCCCGTCGCCGCACGAGAGCAGCGCAAAGCCGACCAGCGCAAACAGCATCCCCGCGCCGCGATTGCGGCGTCCGGCATCGCCTGCACCGGGTTTCGTCGTATTTTCGGACAAGGGGTCGCGCCTGCTGGTGGGTTGTTAACTTTTGCCCGGCTTAATGCCCGATACTGGCACGGATGCAAGCACCATCGGGGCAGGCACGCAGCGGCAAGGGCCTGGCAGAACCGCCTGTTAGGACATTGTCAAAGTTTCCGGGCTATTCACCATGAACCATCAGGGCAGCCTTGTCGGCTGTCTGCGACATATTCCGGGATAATCGGTCACCATGAGCGCGTTTGGCAGAAAGAATGGGATTGGACAGATGGGGCCCGGCGCGCGGCCGAGCTTCGGCGTCGCCCGCCCGATGAAGGGTGGCGCGGCCACCCCGCCGCCCGAAGCGCGCCTCGGCCTGTCGCTCGACATGGGCGGCGACCAGTTCCCCGATCTCGACACGGTCGATCTGCCCGGCCTCGACATGATCGACATGACGCCCGAAAGCGCCGCGCTGAACGACGCGATGACGCGCCTTTCGGACCGCGCCAATTCGGTTGCCGATAGCGGACCCAAGGTGGAAGGCTTCGAAGCCTCGGTCCACAAGATCAAGGAACAGGTGCTGCCGCGCCTGCTCGAACGCGTCGACCCGGAAGCCGCCGCAACGCTCACCAAGGACGAGCTGGCCGAGGAATTCCGCCCGATCATCCTCGAGGTGCTCGCCGAGCTCAAGCTCACCCTCAACCGGCGCGAGCAGTTCGCGCTGGAAAAGGTGCTGATCGACGAGCTGCTCGGCTTCGGCCCGCTCGAGGAACTGCTCAACGATCCCGAGATCACCGATATCATGGTCAACGGGCCCGAGCAGACCTATATCGAAAAGAAGGGCAAGCTGCAGATCGCGCCGATCCAGTTCCGCGACGAGGAGCATCTGCTGCAGATCGCCCAGCGCATCGTCAACCAGGTCGGCCGCCGCATCGACCAGACGACGCCGCTCGCTGACGCCCGCCTCAAGGACGGCAGCCGCGTCAACGTCATCATCCCGCCGCTGTCGCTGCGCGGCACCGCCATCTCGATTCGTAAGTTCTCCGAAAAGCCGATCACGCTCGACAATCTGAAGGATTGGGGCGCGATGTCGGAAAAGATGGCGACCGCGCTCAAGATCGCAGGCGCCTGCCGCTTCAACATCGTCATTTCGGGCGGTACCGGCTCGGGCAAGACGACCATGCTCAACGCGCTGTCGAAGATGATCGACCCGGGCGAGCGCGTGCTGACCATCGAGGACGCGGCCGAATTGCGTCTGCAGCAGCCGCACTGGCTGCCGCTCGAAACGCGCCCGCCGAACCTGGAGGGCAAGGGCGCAATCAGCATCGGCGATCTCGTCAAGAACGCGCTGCGTATGCGTCCCGACCGCATCATTCTCGGCGAAATTCGTGGCGCGGAGTGCTTCGACCTGCTCGCCGCGATGAACACCGGTCACGACGGATCGATGTGTACGCTCCACGCCAACAGCCCGCGCGAAGCGCTCGGCCGTATGGAAAACATGATCCTGATGGGTGACATCAAGATCCCCAAGGAAGCGATCAGCCGCCAGATCGCCGAATCGGTCGACATCATCGTCCAGGTCAAACGCCTGCGCGACGGTTCGCGCCGCGTGACCAACGTGACCGAGGTGATCGGCATGGAGGGCGAGGTCATCGTCACCCAGGAACTGTTCAAGTTCGAATATCTGGACGAAGGCAGCGACGGCAAGATCATCGGCGAATATCGCTCGACGGGCCTGCGCCCGTATACGCTGGAAAAGGCACGCCAGTTCGGCTTCGAACAGGCGTTTCTCGAGGCCTGTCTCTGATCAGAAGCCCTTCAGCGCGAAGGCGGCCGAGATGATCGCGCCGGTGATCGCCAGCATCGAGATACTGGTCCACGGCATGAAACCGACCCGGTCGAAATTGGTGCGCCGCATGCGCCGCGCGTCCGCAAAGGCGGCGGTGCCGGCGAGCGCCGACATGGCAAGGGCCAACTGACCCCAGAGACTGTGAAACATGCGCGCTCCCTTTTTGTGCGCGTCATTTGGGGTGGCGGCCGCCAAAGTCCAGCCCCGATATTGCCAATCCGCCATTAATCTTGACGCTGCGCGGCGTTGGGATCACCCTCCTCTTCCGTAGCGTCTGCAGGGGGGAGGCACGGCATATGCGCGGAACGGGGTTTGTCTGGGGGCTGCTGGCCAAGGCCGCGCCCGACCGAACGGATGGACAGGGGCCGGGGCTCGATCGTCGTCAGGTGCTTGCCGGTATCGCGGCGATGGGCCTTGCCCCTTCGCTGATCGATCCTGCCGAAGCCCGGGTCGGCAGCAGCAGCCGCATCGCGATCAT
>NZ_QKVT01000001.1:261225-332904 GCF_003426715.1 Blastomonas sp. UPD001 | reverse complement strand
CGCGCTGCCCGAACCGGGTCTCTATGTCGAGGATGGCGCGCATCTGGTGAACACCAACCACGCCGATATCCTGGCACTGGCCAGACGCTTCAACATCGGGCTGATCGATCGCGGTGCGATGGTGACGCACGAGGTGTTCGTGGTCGATGGCAAGGCGGTGACCGAGGCCGATCTGATCGCCGAATTCCGTCCGCTTGCCGCGCGCATCGCTGCGGACGCCGCCGCCGTGGACGCGGATTTCGACACGCATGGGACGCGGTTCGACATGATGTCGGTGCGGCAGTATCTCGACGCCGCCGGCGCTGCTGCGAGCCCCCGGGCGCGCGCGCTGGTCGAGGCGACGATCCGCACCGAGTTCGGCTCGGAGCCGGACGAAGTATCGGCGCTCGAGCTGTTCTTCAACCTGCCCGCGATCGATTCCGACCGTGTCGCGCTGATTTCTGGCAGCGACGAGCGCTACAGCCTCGCGGGCGGCTCCTCGACCATCCCGCGCGCGCTGGCCGCGCCGCTGATGGACCGGATCAGGACCGGACAGGCGCTGCTGGGCATGCGGCGCAAGGGCAAGGCGGTGGAACTGCGCTTTGCCAATGGTTCTCTGGTCGTCGCCGATCGCGTCATCGTCACCGTCCCGGCGCAGGTGCTGCGCAGCATTGATTTCGGCGACACGCTTCCCGCCCCCTGGCTGGCGTTGACGCGGGAGATGAGCTGCGGGCGCAACGAGAAGATCAACGCAGGCTATGCGACGCGACCCTGGGAGGCGGTCACCGGCGCGGGTGGCGCGGCCTGGGCCGCGCGCACCGGCGGCGATCCGGGGCTGTTCAGCGAATTCTGGGGCGCGAGCGCGGGGCAGGATACGGTCCCGGCGGGCGTGCTGACGTGGTTTTTCGGCGGCAAGCAGACCTCTGGCTTGGCGGATTTTGCACCCGAAGCTCTGCTCCGCGCGTGCGAGCGCGAGATCGCGCCCGCTGTCCCGGGCCTTTCCGCGCGCAGCGTCCGCCGCACCGCCTGGGCGATGGATCCGTTCGCGCAAGGCGCCTATTCGCGCTTCCTGCCTGGACAGCTCACCCGCTTCGCGCGGCATTTCTGGGTCGAGGAAGAGGACGGCAAGGTCACCGCGCCCCTGCCCTCCGGCCCGATCCTGTTCGCAGGCGAGCATCTGTCCGATGCGCACACGGGTTACATGAACGGCGCGGCGCAGACCGGGCGGCTGGCGGCGGAACAGTTGATTGGGGTGCGGGCTTAGTCTCAGTCCGCCTTGACCGACCCGAACAGCAGCCCGCGCCAGCCCGAGCGGTCGAACGGCTGCCAGGCGTCCTCGGCCTGGGCCAGACGATCGGCGATCGCGTACATCACCATCGGGTTGACGCCGAGGCCGCAATGGCTGGCGAGCACCTTGATGTTATCCGTCTGCGGACCCGGTTTCTGCACCGATCCACGCCAGGCGACAATGCCGTCGGTCTTGCTGAGGATCGAGGTGGTCGGCACCGGCGGCGCCTCGTCGAGGTTGCGGAAGCGGCCCGCCTGCACCGGCTCGGGCTCGGGGCCGTTCAGCCGCTCGAACAGGCGGCGCGCGTTGGTATGCCCGCGATCGTTCGAGATCGGGCTGCCGAGCGAGATGACCTGGCGCACCTTGTCGGGCGCGTTCTTGGCGATCTCGCGCGCGAACACGCCGCCCAGGCTCCAGCCGATGATCGAGACCTTGCGACCCGAGCTGGCATGGATGCGATCGAGCAGTTCGTTCATCTGCGCCTCGCGCGCATTGTCGATGCGGATATTGCGGCCCATGTCCCAGCCATGCGCGTCATAGCCCAGGCTGTTGAGCAGATCGCGCATCGGCTTGGTCGATCGGTCGCTCGCCAGAAAGCCCGGAAGCACCAGCACGCTGTGCCCATCGCCGCGGGGCAGCAGCGAGAGCGGCCCGCGAAAGGCATAGAATGCGCCAAGCTCAACCAGCGCCCGCCCCTCCGCCAGGGTCCAGAACAGATGCGGTGGCCGGGCGGCGCTCGAGCCGGCGGCGGTAGCGTTAGCAGTAGCGGTGGCAGTCATTTTGTCTCCGATCTGTCACATCATATGGGCCACGCCCGCGCGATTGCCAGCCCTATCCCGCAACGGCCGCCGCTTTGCCCTTGGCCTTGCGCTTCGGCGCAGGAGTTTCGGGCGCGTGAGACGGCGCGGCCGCCAGCGCCGCCATCAGTTCGTCGAATGACGCTTGCAGGCATTCCGAGTAGAATTCGGGGTCGGGCATCGCCTTGCGACAGGCGGTGAAGCCGATCGTCGCCTGGTCGACATAGCTCTGCACGACATGGCCCAGCGCCAGCCCGTCGGTGAGGCAGAGCAGCCCGTGCATGCTGATCATCTTCGCCCCGGTCGAATAGATCGGCACCGGCGGACCGGGCACGTTGGTGACGACCGTGCTGAACGGCGGCTTGACGTAATTGGCGAGGCCGAGACGCGTATAGAGCTGCGCCCCCAAAGCCATGAACAGCGCCGGCGACACCTTGCTCATCTCGGTCATCTGGCGTGCGCCGAGCGCATCGGTCATCGCCTTGGACTGGATCGTCTGTTGGTGAACATAGGCAAGCCGCTCGACAGGATCGGCGATATGGCTGCCCAAGGGCACGATCATCGCGGAGACCTGATTGCCCATGGTGTTCTTTTCCTTCTCAGCACGCACCGAGATCGGGGCCATCGCGGTCAGGCTCGCCTCAGGCAGCTCGTCATGCGCCTTGAGATAGCGGTGCAGCCCGCCGCCGATGATCGCGAGGAACACGTCGTTGATCTTGCACCCGGGCGAGAGCGCGCGCAGCGCCTTGATATCGGCCAGGGTGAAGGTGCGCCCCTCGACAACGCGATTGGGCGAGACCGGCACGTTGAAGCGCGTGCGCGGTGCGGAGATTGCTGGGTTCAGGCTGAACTCGCTAGTCACCAGCCCCTTGGCGGCGCGGTACAGCCCCGGCGCGGCCTTGGCGATCACGCCGGTCTGCCGCCAGGGGTTGAGCCAGGCGCGCGCATAGCCCTTGAGGAACAGCCCGACAGGATCGGGCACGCGATCGGGTCGCCACGCCTTCGCGGCCGGCGGCGGCGGATCGCCGGGGCGCAGCGTGTGCAGCGCATCCATCAGGTCGATGCCCGACATGCCGTCGATCGCGGCATGGTGCACCTTGGTGATCATCGCGAAGCTGCCGCTGGGCACGCCCTCGATATTGTCGAGCCCCTCGACCACGCAGAACTCCCAGGGCGGGCGCGTCAGATCGAGCGGACGCGAGAAGATGCGCGCGGCCTGAATGCACAGCTGCCGCCAGTCGCCCGGCTTGGGCAGTGCGACATGGCGCACGTGATATTCGAGATCGAAATCGGGGTCCTCGATCCAATAGGGATAATCGAGGTTGAGCGGCACCTTGACCAGCCGCTGGCGCATCGTCTGCGAGAGGTGCATGCGCGATTCAAAGAATTTCAGAATGTCCTTGAACCGCACGAACCCGCCCGGTGCGGTCGACGGGTCGTAGATCAGGATCGATCCGATATGCATCGGCGCGTTGCGCTGCTCCAGCGCGACGAACGATGCATCCATGCCCTGCAATTGCCGCATGATGTCCCCTCCCAAGGATGACGCGTCGGCTTTGCCGGTCGCGTGGATGGACCGAGGCTAACAGAATGCGGGTGGAGGGCAAGCGCTCCGGTTCCGGCGCAATCGGGTCGGGACAGGCGGGTGGCGCATCGGAGGCTAAGCTGCGACCTCGGCGGACCGACGCGCCACCCTGTCCGCAGCTTTGGGGTGTCCGTTCAAGCTGCGGCATCTTTCAAGCAGACTGGCTGGAGCGGTTCGGGGAGGGTTAGGCTCCGCTGCTTGTTATCCATGGTATATGGCACAACGTATCATTGTTTCCATTTGAAAGGACGACGATGATTCGATAGACAGCATCTATCGCCTGGGGGTCGCCTATGCCTAGTCTTCGCCAATTGCAGTATCTTGTCGCGCTCGACGACCACCGCCATTTCGGGCGCGCCGCCTTTGCCGTCCACGTATCGCAGCCGACGCTCAGCCAGCAGCTGCGCACGCTCGAGGCGCGGCTGGGCGCATCGCTGATCGATCGCAGCGGGCAGGACGTGCAGCTGACCCCATTGGGGCGCGACATCGCGGCGCGCGCGCGCGGCATCCTGGTCCAAGTCCGCGACCTTTCCGATCTCGCGCGGCGCGCGGGCAAGGGCATCGGCGGCACGCTGCGCTTCGGCGTGACGCCGACGCTGGGGCCCTATCTTATGCCCGCCATCGTGGCCGGGCTGCACCGCGAGCAGCCCGATCTGCGCCTGCATATCCGCGAAGGCATTCCCGACGACCAGGTGCGGCAGGTGATGCGCGGCGAGCTCGACATGATGCTCTGCCCGATGCCGGTCGACGCGACGGGAATCGTCGTCGAGCCGCTGTTCAGCGAACGGATGTTCGTCATCGCGCCGCCTGACCATCCGCTGGCCGGGCAGAAGGACATTCCAGCGTCCGCGCTGAAGGGCGAAGGCTTTCTGACGCTCGACCGGCGGCATCATTTTCACCGCCAGACGCGCGACATCTGCGAACAGGTCGGCGCGCACATCATGCACGATTATGAGGGGACCAGCCTCGACAGCATCCGCCAGATGGTGGGATCGGGAATCGGTCTGGCGCTGCTGCCCGAACGCTATATGGCGGCCGAAACGCAGGCGGCCGAGGTCGTCGCGACGCTCGACATTGCCGGATGGAACGCGCGCCGGTCGATCGCGGCGCTGTGGCGGTCCGGCGCGGCGTTCAGCGACGGCTTCCACGCCATCGCCGAATTCATCCGCAGCTATGTCAACGAAGCGGGCTGACCGGCGCGATCACGCCTCGGCGGCGACCATCCGGCCCATTTGCCACATCAGATTGTAGATCAGGGTGCGCGCGTCCTCGGGGAGCATCTCGCGGGTCTGCCGCTCGAAGGCAGCGCGGTTGCCGCGCGCGGCGCTACGCACCATGCCGATGAACATCGATTCATCGGGCGACAGCCGGGCGCAGCACGGGCGCGAGACGCAGAACGGCTCGGGCCACGCCTGTCCCATGGCTTCGACGATCAGCGATAGCTGGTTGGACAGCGCGGTACTGCCCAGCCGTTCCGCCACATAGGGCGCGGGGTTGGCACCGGACTTGTGCGCGAAGACGGCGATCCTGAGCGCCACGACCAGTTTCGCCTCGACCAGCGTCGCCGACCCCAGCTCGGCCGGACGATCCAGCATGTCTTGCCACCAAAAGCCCATGTCCACTCCTTTGCTTGCAGCTTGTCGCGCGTTACCGCACCGACCGCCGCAGATTATTGCGACTCGCTCGCATTAGCAAGAAAATTCACAGGCGAAGATTTTTTAACTTTCTGGTCATTGAACTTGGCCGATGATTGCCCTAGATTATCGGTGTCGGGATGCTTCCCCCCCTTTCGCATCCCGGCAGGTGCACTAGTGCACCTCCTCCCTGAACCTTGGCCGCCTCGTGATCCGTCACGAGGCGGTTTTTTCATGAATCCAGCGGGTTATTCGGCCGCGATGGCGAGGCCGGGGTCGCGGTCGGCGCGCAGCATGTCGTCCGCCAGTGTCCGGACAAGATGCGCAATCTCCGTGCGGACCCTGGAAAGGCCTGGCCCCGGCTGCTTGAGATCGGGCGCGAGATAGAGGCTGCGGTCGACCTCGACCTGCAGGGCATGGATGCCGCGGGCGGGACGGCCATGCCGGTCGAGCACATAGCCCCCGGCATAGGGATGGTTGAGCGCGACCTCGAATCCTGCTCGCGACACCGTCCGCAGCGCCAGATCGCACAGCGCCGCATCGGCCGAGCGTCCGAAACGATCGCCCAGCACGATCTGCGGCGGCTTGGCCGATCCTTCGGGACGCAGCGGCGGCATCGAATGCAGATCGATCAGCAGCGCACAACCGAATCGCGCCTTGAGACCCGCCAGCGCCTGACCGAGCGTGCGGTGATAGGGATCGTGCAATTGCGCGATCCGTCCGGCGATCGCCGATTGCGCGAAGGGCCTGCGCCAGAGCTCGCCATGATCGGCCAGGCGGCGCGGCACGAGGCCCAGCCCGCCGCGCACCTTCGCGCTGGGCTGGGCGAAGGCGGTGCGCGGCGCATCGGCCACCATCTGCGGGTCGATCTCGCTCGGCGCGCGGTTGAGGTCGATCCAGGCGCGCGCGGCATGCGCCACCAGCGTGGGGCAGCCCAGATGCTTCAGATCGGGCAGCAGCATGTCGGCATGGCGATCCTCGAGCCTCTCGAGAATCTCGGGGGCCACGCGCGAATTCAGCAGGATTTCGTCAGGATAGTCACGCCCGGCATGCGGCACCGCGACAAGCACCGGCAGCCGCGCGCTTTCCAGACCCTCGAGGCTGAAATGGCGCGATGGCATCGCGGCTGGGCTGGGCGCGTCGTCCATGGCGCAACGGCATGCGCCAAAGCGTCGGCCAAGTCAAAGCCGCAGGCGACCATCTTTCCTCTTGCCGATCGGCATTTACCTCGCCTGCCCGCGCTGTCCTGCTTCGGGGCATGGCGCAAACAAGGTATCCGTCTGGCTGGAAAATCTTAACCGCCTGCGGCATAGAAGGGGGCGAGAGCTTCCATGGAGGAAAGTGGCGATGTTGCGGATTTTGCTGGCGGAAGACGATGCGGCCATGCGGACCTATCTGCAGCGCGCATTGGAAAAGGCCGATTACGAGGTGACCTCGGTCGATCGCGGCACGGCCGCGCTGCCGCTGCTCCAGGAAGAGCATTTCGACCTGCTGCTGACCGATATCGTCATGCCCGAGATGGACGGGATCGAGCTCGCGCAGCATTGCGGGCGCATCTCGCCCAACACCAAGGTCATGTTCATCACCGGATTTGCAGCGGTGACGCTCAAGGCCGAACAGGCTGCGCCCAGCGCACGCGTGCTGTCCAAGCCCTTTCACCTCAAGGATCTGGTGCTCGAGGTCGACCGGGTCTTCTCGCGCGGCACCTTTGCGCAGAGCCTCTGACGCGATAATCGGACCGCGGCTTCATTTACCGCTTGCACGACCGCCAAGCTCTTTGTAATGGACCGCCCTTGCCGCAGCGCACAGCATCGGCAGCAAGGCTAAAGCGTGGGCGTATAGCTCAGTGGTAGAGCACTGTGTTGACATCGCAGGGGTCGGAAGTTCAATCCTTCCTACGCCCACCAGCCTTCCCCTCTTCTGACATCGAGCGATCCGTAGCGGCACCCGTATCGTGGCAAATTTCCGGTGGATTCCCGCCGGAATCTCTGGTCTTAATCGCGCGATGAATCTCGCTCAGACCCTCGCTTCGTTCGTCCCCGCCGACCATGGCTGGACCGTTTCCGTCGCCCCGTGCTGGATGCAGGGCCGCACCTGCTATGGCGGCCTGTCGTCTGCGCTGGCGCATCATGCCGCGCGGCTGACCGTGCCCGATGCCCCGCCGCTGCGCTCCGCCCAGGTCGCCTTTGTCGGGCCGCTGGCGGGCGAGCTGACGATCTCCACCGACCTCCTGCGCCGCGGCCGCAACACCGCCTTTGTCGAGGTCAAGATCCGCAGCGCCGAGGGCCTCGGCTTCATCGGCACCTTCATCTTCATGAGCAAGCGCGACAGCAGGATCGCGTTCGAGGGCGTCCACCGCCCCGACATCGCACCGCCGCCGGCGGAGGGCATGACGCGCAGCGGACCGCCCGAATTCTTCACCTCGCAGATGGAATATCCGGAAAAGCGGCTCGAACTCGGCATGAACACCCCGCGTCTCGCGAACTGGCACCGCTTTGCCGAGCGCGACGGGCTCGATGCGATGACCGAATTGCTGGCGATCGGCGATGGCCTGCCGCCCTCGGCCATGGGGCTGATGGACGTTGCCGGACCGGTCAGCAGCATGAACTGGCAGGTCAACCTGCTCACCGACGCACCCGAGACCGAGAACGGATGGTGGCTGCTCGAATCGGTGACCCATCACGCGCATCACGGCGCGGCAAGCCAGTACATGACCGTGTGGAACAGCAGGCTCGAACCGGTGATGGCCGCAATGCAGTCGGTCGCGCTGTTCGTCTGACCCGTACAAAATACCTAGAAAAGATACAGGAGAGAGCCTCATGAAGACCCGTATCACCGAGCTGTTCGGAATCGAGCATCCGATCATCCAGGGCGGCATGCACTATGTCGGCTTTGCCGAGCTCGCCGCCGCCGTGTCGAATGCGGGCGGCCTGGGCATCATCACCGGCCTCACGCAGAAGAGTCCCGAGGATCTCGATGCCGAGATCAAGAAGTGCAAGGCGCTGACCGACAAGCCGTTCGGCGTGAACCTGACCTTCCTGCCCGTGCTCACCGCGCCCGATTATCCCGGCTATGTGCGTGTGATCATCGAGAACGGCGTCAAGGCGGTGGAAACCGCGGGCAACAATCCGCAATCGGTGCTGCCGTACCTCAAGGACGCGGGCATCAAGGTGATCCACAAGTGCACCAGCGTGCGCCATGCGCTCAAGGCCCAGGCGATCGGCTGCGATGCGGTCTCGGTCGATGGCTTCGAATGCGGCGGGCATCCCGGCGAGGACGACGTCCCCAACATGATCCTGCTGCCGCGCGCGGCAGACGAGCTCGACATTCCCTTCGTCGCCTCGGGCGGTCAGGCCGATGCGCGCTCGCTGGTCGCCTCGCTCGCCATGGGTGCCGACGGTATCAACATGGGCACCCGCTTCATCGCCACCAAGGAAGCACCGGTGCACGAGAATGTGAAACAGGCGATCGTCGCCGCGTCCGAGCTCGACACGCGGCTGGTGATGCGTCCGCTGCGTAATACCGAGCGCGTGCTGACCAACGAAGCGGTCGAGAAGCTGCTGGTGATCGAGAGGGAAAAGGGCAAGGACCTTCAGTTCACCGATATCATCGAGCAGGTCGCGGGCGTCTATCCGCGGATCATGATGGAAGGCGACATGGATGCCGGTGCCTGGAGCTGCGGCATGGTCGCAGGGCTGATCCATGATATCCCGACCTGCAAGGAGCTCATCGACCGGATCATGGCCGAGGCCGAGCAGATCATCCGCGGGCGGCTCGAAGGCTTTCTGGCGGCCTGAGCCGGCGGGCCCCCGCGCCTGAAGGTGGCGGGGGCCGTATCGCCTGCGATCACTTGCAGGGATATTTCTTCTTCATCAGATTGTAGACCGCGACACGGAACGGCTGCTTCTGCGCCGCAGGGGGCAGCGTGGTCAGATACTGGCGCAGTTCCTCGCCCGTCATCTTCGGGCGGTCGCCCGTCGGCGGGCAGCTGTGCATCTTGCCGCCAGCCTTTTTCTGCCGGGTGATGTCGGCGACATAGAGCTGGCGCACCCGGTCCGATTCCGCACGCAACGCGCGCACGTCGCTCGACAGCAGGGCAGCGGGGCCGAGGCTCTCCGCCTTTTTCATCCCCGCCAGAAATTCGGCCACGGTCATCTCGGATGCCGCGCCGGTGAGCAGGACACCCGCTGCTGCCAGAATGGCTGCCTGTACGCTACGCCTCATCAATTCCCTCCCTTCGTCGCCTGCCTTGGTGTCTAGCATCGCGCGATGAACGGCAAATGACGCTATTTTCGCGCTGTCTCGCACGGATATCGCAACGTCATGACCAGCGCAAAGGCGGTCGCGACCGGCATGTCGCGATGGGTATCGGGAAAGGCCTGGAAATCGCCGATGAGATCGCCGAGCGATAGCTGCGCCTGGCCGGGCGGCGGCGGACAGCCGCGCTGCGCTTCGCCCCTTTGCGCGGCTTCTGCGAGCGCAGCGCGATAGGCCATCGCTGCGTCCTGCACCGAGAGCCGAAGCGCGTCGGCCTGCGGAGAAGCGGCGGCCCCCTCGCTCTGATCCTCGCTGCCGAACAGGCCGTGGAACAGGCGGCGTTCGAACACCACGCCTTGCTGCAGCGTCGTTTCGAACGCGGCGTTGACCATTTCCTTGACGGCCAGCGTCGCGAGCGGCGCCATGCCGGCGATCGTTTCTGCCGCCTTGACCGCTTCGTCCACCAGATCGGCGAGCGGCACGACACGCGCAACCAGCCCCGATTGCTCGGCCTCGGTCGCGTCCATCATCCGCCCGGTCAGGCACATGTCCATCGTCTTGGCCTTGCCGATGGCGCGCGCCATGCGCTGCGATCCGCCCATGCCGGGGGTGACCGCGAGCTTGATCTCGGGCTGGCCGAACTTCGCATTGTCGGCCGCGATGATGAAATCGCACATCATGGCAAGTTCGCAGCCGCCGCCTAGTGCATAGCCGGCCACCGCCGCGATCACCGGCTTGCGGGTCGCGGTCACGCGATCATAGCCGGCAAAGAAATTGCTGCCGTACATGTCGGCAAAGCTCTGCGTCGCCATTTCCTTGATGTCCGCGCCTGCCGCGAACGCCTTTTCGCTGCCGGTCAGCACCGCGCAGCCTTGCGACGGGTCGGCATCGAACGCGCCCAGCGCCACGATCAGATCGGCGAGCACCTGGCTGTTGAGCGCGTTGAGCGCCTGCGGGCGATTCAGGGTGATCAGCGTGACGGCGCCGCGCTGTTCGACGAGAAGCGTTTCATAGGTCATCGGGCAATCTCCAGGGGGGTCCAGGCCTGATCCTCAGGCAGCGGCGCAAAGATGGTGTCGAGCAGCGCTTCGGTGACACCCTCGGCGGTGTCGGGCTTCCAGCGCGGCGCATTGTCCTTCTCGATGATCAGCGCGCGCACGCCCTCGATAAAGTCGTGCATTTGCACCACGCGCGCGCCGATGGCATATTCCTGGCGCATTTCTGCAGCGAAATCAGGCATCTGCGCGCCTTCCTTGAGCTGGCGCAGCGCCACCTTGCAGGTTTGCGGCGACTTGGTCGAGAGCGTCTTCAGCTCCTTTGCGCTCCAGTCCGAGCCTTCGGCTTCGAGCGCGGCGAGGATATCCTCGTACCGATCCGCGGCGAACAGCCGGTCGATCTGCTCGCGATTGCCCAGGATGCGCGCCTCGGGCGCTTCAACCGACAGTTCGGCGAGGATGGCGTCGACATCGTTAGGTGCGGCGGCGATGCGCTGCTTCGCCTCGGCGAGCTTTTCGGCAGGCAGATAATGCGTCGCGAGGCCCAGCGCATGGCATTCCGCGCCATCGAGCCGCGCGCCGGTGAGCGCGAGGAACTGCCCCACCCGGCCCGGCAGGCGCGAGAGGAACCAGCCGCCGCCGACATCGGGGAACAGGCCGATCCCGGTTTCGGGCATAGCAAAGCGCGTGTTCTCGGTGGCGATGCGATAGCGCGAGGGCAGGGAAAGCCCGACGCCGCCCCCCATGGTGATGCCGTCCATGAAGGCGATCACCGGCTTGGGATAAACGAACAGCAGGTGGTTGAGGCGATATTCGACGAAGAAGAATTCGCGCGCCTCCGCGCCATCGGCCGCGCCGCTGGTGGCGAGCATGCGGATGTCGCCGCCCGCGCAGAAGCCGCGCCCTTCGGCATGGTCGATCATCACCGCGTCGATCGCCGGATCGTCGACCCAGCGGGTCAGTGCCTCGGTCATTGCCTGGCACATCGGCGTGGTCAGCGCGTGAATCGCCGCGGGCCGATTGAGGCTGATGACGCCGGTGCGCCCCTCGACGCGGGTCAGGATATCGCTGGTCATGATGTTTTCCTTACTGGCGCAGCATTTCGCGCGCGACAATCATCCGCATCACCTGGTTGGTGCCCTCGAGGATCGAATGCACGCGCAGGTCGCGCCAGAAACGCTCGATCGGATAATCCTGCAAATAGCCATATCCGCCAAAGAGTTGCAGCGCATCGTTGACGATCTTCGAACCGCTGTCGGTGCTCAGGCGCTTGGCCATCGCGGCGAACTTGGTCTTGTCGGGCGCATTGGCGGTGACCTTCGCGGCGGCGAGATAGAGCAGCGCACGCGCCGCCTCCAGATCGGTCGCCATGTCGGCGAGCATGAACTGGGTGTTCTGGAAATCGCTGATCCGCTTGCCGAACTGTTTGCGGTCGTTGGTATAGGCGATCGCCTCGTCGAGGCAGCGCTGCGCTCCGCCGAGCGAGCACGCGCCGATGTTGAGGCGGCCGCCGTCGAGACCCATCATCGCGAACCGGAAACCGTCGCCTTCGGCCCCGACGCGGTTGGCGACGGGAATGCGCGCATCCTCGAAGATCACCTGCGCGGTCGGCTGACTGTGCCATCCCAGCTTCTTTTCGTTCGCGCCGAAGCTGACGCCGGGCGTGTCCTTGTCGATCACCAGGCAGCTGATGCCCTTGGGGCCATCCTCGCCCGTGCGGACCATGGTGACATAGACGTCGTTCGCGCCCGCACCGCTGATGAACTGCTTCGAGCCGTTGAGCACATAATGATCGCCATCGCGCACCGCCTTGGTCTTGAGCGCGGCGGCGTCCGATCCCGAACCCGGCTCGGTCAGGCAGTAGCTGGCGATCTTGTCCATGGTGACAAGGTCGGGCAGGTAGCGGGCCTTGAGCTCGTCCGAACCGAAACAATCGATCATCCATGACGCCATGTTGTGGATCGAGATGAATGCGCTGGTCGACGGGCAGCCATAGGCCATTGCCTCCATGATCAGCGCGGCTTCGAGCCGTCCCAGGCCGATGCCGCCGCTCTCCTCGCTGACATAGATCGCCGCAAAGCCGAGATCGGCGGCTTCCTTGATCGTATCGCGCGGGAAGATGTGCTTCTCGTCCCATTCGGCGGCAAAGGGCGTGATCCGGTCGGCGGTGAACTTGCGCGCCGCTTCCTGGATGGCAAGCTGGTCTTCGGTGAGCTCGAACTGGTCGGTCATGGTCATCCTGTGGCCTGTTGCGGGGAATGCCGCTTTTGAACCGGCGATTAATCCAACCGGGCGGCTTTGGCCAGAGCGCAGGCCCCTGTCCTTTTGGGCCAAGGGGATGCGAAAATGCAGGAAACCTTGCGGATTGCCGCGAGAATGCGGCGAAACTGCGCATTGCCGGGATGACGCGCGCGGTTGCTGCTGTTAGCAGGGCTGCGATGGACGTGCCCGAACCTACCCCTGCCCCTGGTGCGCACCGGAATCAGGCGCTTTCCGCCATCGTCATCCGGTTGTTCGCCGCCATTTCGATCACCGCGATGTTCGCCTGTGTCAAGCTCGCCTCCGATCGCGGCGTGCATGTGCTGGAAAGCGTGTTCTACCGCCAGCTGGCGGGGATCATCGTGCTGATCCCGATCGCGCTGGCGGGGCCCGGGCTCGCCGCGCTGCGGACCGAGCGACCCTGGACGCATATCAGCCGCATGGTCATCGGCATGGTCGCCATGTCGCTCAATTTCCTGTCCTTCGCGCTCCTCCCGATTGCCGAGGCGACCGCGATCGGCTTCATGGTGCCGATCGTCGCCACCTTGCTGTCGATCGTGCTGCTGAAGGAATCGGTCGGGGTCCACCGCTGGAGTGCGATTGCCGCTGGGCTTGCCGGCGTGCTGATCGTGGTGCAGCCTGGCGATGGGCACATCCCGATGCTCGGCGCTATCGTGTCGCTGACCGGCGTCGCGGTGACGGCCTTTGTCAGCATCATCATCCGCAAGCTCGGACAAACCGAGAACCCGATCACGACGATGTTCTGGTTCTCGCTGAGCTCGATGGCGCCGCTGGGCATTGCCATGCTGTTCGTCGGCCAGATGCACGATGCGCACACCTGGGGCATCATTGCGCTGATGGGGCTGTTCGGGGCCTTTGCTCAGCTCGGCATCACCTGGTCGCTGCGCCTGGCCCCGGTCTCGGTGGTGCTGCCGATGGACTATTCGAGCCTTATCTGGGCGGCGCTGTTCGGCTATCTGATCTGGGACAAATGGCCGGTGCCCGCGACCTGGATCGGGGCACCGCTCATCATCGGATCGGGCCTGTATATCGCGCTCCGCGAAAACCGGCTGGCGAAGCTGCGCGATCAGGCGACCGCGCGGTCGCGCCCCTCCCAATAAGGCGCGCGCAACTCGCGCCGCAGGATCTTGCCGGTGGCATTGCGCGGCATTTCCGCGATCACGTCGACGCTCTTGGGCGCCTTGAACGGCGCGATCCGCTCGCGCGCCCAGGCGATCACCGAGGCAGGATCGACCTCGTGCCCCGGCTTGGGCACGACAACCGCCTTGACCGCCTCCCCCCATTTGTCGTCGGGAATGCCGATCACGGCCACTTCGAGCACATCGGGATGGCCGAAGATCGCGTTCTCGACCTCGGCGGGATAGACGTTCTCGCCGCCGGAGATGATCATGTCCTTCACCCGGTCCTGGATATAGACATAGCCGTCATCGTCCATATAGGCGGCATCGCCCGTACGTAGCCAGCCATCGCCATCGACCGTTTCGCGCGTCTTGGCTTCATTGCGCCAGTAACCGGTCATGTTGAGCGGCGAGCGCGTGGCGATTTCGCCGATCGTGCCGTTGGGCACGGGGTTGCCGGCAGCGTCGATGATGCGGATCTCGACCCCGGGAAGCGCCTTGCCGGCGGAACGCATGCGCTGGTTGCCATTGGGGTCATGGTCTTCGGGCGGCAGCGCGCAGAAGGTGCCGGTGGTTTCGGTCATGCCGTACTGCTGGCAGAATTCCGCGCCCATCACGTGCATGCACTGGCGCAGCAGCTCGAGCGGGATCGGAGCCGCCCCGTACATGACCAACTTGAGCCGCGACCAGTCGGTGGTGGCCGCGCGGGGGTGATTGACTACCATCTGCAACGCCGTCGGCACCAGGAACATGTGCGTGACGCCATCCGCGACGCAATCGAGCACCGCATCGGGCGAGAATTCGGCGCGGATGACCGCGCGGCAGCCATTGTAGAAGGCGATCGTGCCGACACCCGATCCGGCAATGTGCGCGACGGGCATGATGACCAGCATCGAATCCTCGGCACTCACCTTGTACCAGTCGACATCCGAAGCCTCGATGATCGGTCGGAGGCCAAACATGTTGCGATTGCACAGCACCGCGCCCTTGGGGTGACCGGTGGTGCCCGAGGTGTAAAGCTGCAGCACGCCGCGCTCGGGATCGACCTGGGGTAGCGCGGCATCGCCCTGCGCTGCCGTCCAGGCATCGAGCGACGGCAGGCCCGAGGGGTCTCCCTCGGCGTCAACCAGTAGCGTCTTGAGGCTGTTGAGCCCCTCGGCCGCGGCCTTGGCGGTTTCGGCGGAGAAAGGCTGGCAGACCAGCAGCGCCGCCTCGGTATCGGAGAGGATATAGCGCACCTCGGGCACCGCGAGCCGCCAGCCCACCGGCACCATCGCGAGGCCGGCGCGGCTCGCAGCGATCAGCAGTGTGAAATAGAGGCTCGCGTTCTTGCCCAGCCAGGCGATGCGGTTGCCAGGCGTCAGGCCCGAAGCGACAAAGGCGCGGGCATAGCGATCGGCCATCTGGTCGAGTTCGCGATAGCTGATGCGGGTGATACCGTCGTCCATGGCGATGGCGTCCGGGCGTTCCTCGGCCCAGTAGCGGATGGTGGAACCCAGATCGGTACGCGCATTGGTGGTCGTGGCCAGCATCTCTCTCTCCCACTTGTTCGGCAAAGGAGCGGACCTTTGCGGCCCTGCCCTCCCCCGCGCAGGCTAGGCAGAAAGGCCGCAGCTTGACAATAGATTTGCGTCAGGCGCGCCGATAGACGAGCGACAGGTTGTTCGCGGGCATCTCGATCAGGTCGGTGCGGGCGAAGCCCTGGTCGGCAGCGACGGCGTCGACATCAGCGACATCGCGCAGGCCCCAGGCCGGATTGCGCGCCTTGAGCGAGGCGTCGAAGGCGAGGTTGCTTTCCGCGGTCATGACGTCATGACGTACGAACGGTCCGTAAAGATAGAGCGGCGCGCCCGATGGCAGCAGTGCGGCGGCGTGGCGGAACAGCGCCAGCGTCGCGCTCCACGGGCTGATATGCACCATGTTGATGCACAGGATGGCATCGGCGTGCCGAACCGGCCAATCATCCTGCTCGACATCGATCGGCACCGGAGGAAGGATATTGGTCCCCCCGCTTTCGGCCGTCCAGGCGGCGATCGAGCGCAAAGCGGCGCCTTCGCAATCGCTCGGCTGCCATTGCAGGTGCGGAAAGGCCTTTGCGAAATGAACCACATGCTCGCCGCTGCCGCTGGCGATCTCGAGCACCGTTCCGCTCGCGGGCAGCACCGATAGCAGCACCTGCGCGATCGCATCGCGGTTGCGCAGCGTTGCAGGGGCGTGGCGTCGCGCTTCGCTGCCCGCCTCGTCGATCAGCCAGGGCCTGGGTTCGGTCATGACAGCATCATGGCCGCAACCGCGTGTCGCCGCAATCACCCGGCTTGCGCCACGGTCCGCAAAGCGCCAGTTTGACCGTCATGGATGACGAACCTCCCCAATTGCCGCGCATCGACCCCAGCATCGCGCCCGCGGTCGGCTTTCCGCCGCCTCTGGTGTTCCTGGGCTTTCTGCTGCTCGGATTGTTGCTCGATGACGTCATGCACCTGCCGCCGATCCCCATGGGCCGCGCGCTCGAATGGCCGGGATTCGGCCTGATGATGGCGGGGATCGGGCTGATCATCGTCTCGCTCGGCATGTTCAGTGCCTATGGCGAGGATCCGCAGCCCTGGACGCCGAGCCAGGCGATCATCGCACGCGGGCCCTATCGGCACAGCCGCAACCCGATGTATCTGGGCATGCTGATGATCCAGCTTGGCTACGCGCTGTGGGATGCGAGCATGGGCGTGCTGGCCTTTGTGCCATTCGCGTTCATCGCCATCGACCGGGCAGTCATCGCCAGGGAAGAGAGTTACTTGCGCCGTAAATTTGGCAAGGCGTTCGAGGATTATTGCGCGCGCGTACGCCGCTGGATCTGACGAAAAGCCCGCCCGGTACAGAACCGGGTGGGCCGTCCGAAGGGATTACTCTGCCGCTTCGGCCTGTTCGGCCACCGGCTCGGTCCAGACCAGCACCGGCTTGCGCGCAGCAAGCGTCTCGTCGAGACGACGACGCGGCGCGAAATGCGGCGCGCTGTGCAGCGACGGATCGCCCTGCTTGGCGCGCAGCGCCACCGAGCGCATCGCACCGATGAACTGGTCGAGTGCCGCCTTGCTCTCGGTCTCTGTCGGCTCGACCAGCATCGCGCCGTGCACCACCAGCGGGAAATAGACCGTCATCGGGTGGAAGCCCTCGTCGATCAGCCCCTTGGCAATGTCGAGCGTCGAGAAGCCCTCGGCGAGACCATTGTCCGAGAACAGCGCCTCGTGCATGCACGGGCCCGCCGCACCAAACGGCGCATCGAGCACATCATCGAGCGAACGCAGAACATAGTTGGCGTTGAGCACCGCATCCTCGGCAACCTGGAGCAGGCCGTCGGCGCCATGGCTGAGGATATAGGTCAGCGCGCGGGTGAACATGCCCATCTGGCCATGGAAGGCGACCATGCGACCGAAGCTGGACGCATGGTGGTCTTCCATGCTCTCTTCCTCGATGAGCGCCAGCTTGCCGTCCTCGCTGCGTTCGACAAAGGGCAGCGGCGCGAACGGGGCGAGTGCTTCGGAGAACACCACCGGGCCCGAGCCGGGACCGCCGCCGCCATGCGGGGTGGAGAAGGTCTTGTGCAGGTTAATGTGCATCGCATCGACGCCGAGATCGCCCGGGCGCACCTTGCCGACCACCGCGTTGAAGTTCGCACCATCGCAATAGACGAAGCCGCCCGCCTCATGCACCGCGTCCGAGATGATCTTGAGATCGCGCTCGAACAGGCCGCAGGTATTGGGATTGGTGATCATCACGCCCGCGACATCGGGTCCGAGCCGGGCCTTCAGCGCATCGACATCGACGCGGCCATCGGGCTTGGCGGGAATGTCCTCGACCTGATAGCCGACGAACGCCGCGGTCGCCGGGTTGGTACCGTGCGCGCTTTCGGGTACGAGGATGACCGAGCGCTTGTCGCCGCGCGCCTCGAGCGCCGAGCGGATCGCGAGTATGCCGCACAGCTCGCCATGCGCACCCGCCTTGGGCGACATCGCGACGCCGGCCATGCCGGTCAGCTTGATCAGCCAGTCGCCCAGCTCGTCGATGACCGCCAGCGCGCCCTGCACCGTGTGGATCGGCTGCAGCGGGTGGATGTCTGCAAAGCCCGGAAGCCGCGCCATCTTCTCGTTGAGGCGCGGGTTGTGCTTCATCGTGCACGATCCGAGCGGGAACAGGCCGAGGTCGATGGCATAGTTCTGGCGGCTGAGCCGCGTATAGTGGCGCACCGTTTCCTGCTCGGACAGGCCGGGCAGGCCGATGGCCGACTTGCGCTCCAGCCCGCCGAGCCGCGAGGCGGCCTTGGGGGCTTCGGGCAGATCGACGCCGGTGCGGTTCGCATCGCCGATCTCGAAGATCAGCGCCTCTTCGAGCATCAGCGCGCGATTGCCGGTGCTGGTCGCAAAAGCCGTCGGTGCAGCGCTGTCCTCGGCAGGACGGGTGGGGCGTCCCTGGTTGTTCATGCTCATGCCAGCAGCTCCTCAAGGTTCGTGGCAAAGGCTTCGATATCGTCGAGCGTCGCGGTCTCGGTGACGGCGACGACCAGTCCGTTGGCCAGGTCCGCCTCCTCCGGATACAGACGGCCCAGCGAGACGCCGCCAAGGATCTTGCGATCCGCCAGCGCGCGCACGATCGAGCGAGCATCCTTGGGAAGAACCAGCGTGAACTCGTTGAAAAAGCTGTTGTTGAGCAGCTTGACGCCCGCAACCTTCTCGAGCCTTTCGGCCGCCGTCACAGCCATCGCGTGGTTGACATCCGCCAGGCCGCGCAGGCCCTTTTCGCCCAGCAGCGTCATGTGGATGCTGAAGGCCAGCGCACACAGGCCGCTATTGGTGCAGATGTTGCTCGTCGCCTTTTCGCGGCGGATATGCTGCTCGCGAGTCGAGAGCGTCAGCACGAAACCGCGCTTGCCCTCGGCATCGACGGTTTCGCCGCACAGGCGGCCCGGCATCTGGCGGACATATTTCTGCTTGCAGCCGAACAGGCCGACATAGGGGCCGCCGAACTGCAGGCCGACACCGAGCGATTGGCCTTCGCCGACGACGATATCCGCGCCCATCTCGCCGGGGCTACGCAGAGCGCCGAGCGCGACCGGCTCGGTCACGACGGCGATCAGCAGCGCGCCTGCGGCCTGCGCCGCCTGGGCGAGCGCGGACAGATCGTCCACGCGGCCGAGAATGTCGGGATATTGCACCAAGACGCAGCTGGTATTCTTGTCGATCTGCCCGATCAGGCCGGCGATATCAGTCTCTGGCGTGAGGCTGGGCGCCTGATGCACCAGCGCATCGCCGGTGAAGCGCGCCATGGTCTTGGCGACGCCGACATAATGTGGGTGCAGGCCAGAGGACAGCAGCGCGGTAGCCCGCTTGGTGATCCGCCGCGCCATGCCGATCGCTTCCCAGCACGCGGTCGAGCCATCGTACATCGATGCGTTCGCGACATCGCAGCCGAGCAGACGCGCGACCTGGGTCTGGAACTCGAACAGCATCTGCAGCGTGCCCTGCGCGATTTCCGGCTGGTAGGGAGTATACGCCGTCAGAAACTCGCCGCGCTGGATCAGATGATCGACCGAGGCGGGGACATGGTGCCGATAGGCGCCCGCGCCCATGAAGAACGGCACGTCGCCCGCGACCAGATTCTGGCTGGCCAGCGCCTTCATGTGCCGTTCGACCGCCATTTCGGGCGCGTGCATCGGCAGGCCATGGATCGGCCCGGTCAGCCGCGCCTCTTCGGGGATATCGATGAACAGGTCATCGATCGCTGCCGCGCCGATGGTGGCGAGCATGCTCGAACGGTCCTGCGTGTTGAGCGGGAGATAGCGCATTGCGGCTAATGTCCTTGGTTCAGAAACGACGAAAAATCAGAGGTCTGCAACGAACTTCTTGTACGCGGCCTCATCCATCAGGCTGTCGAGTTCGCCGGCATCGGTCAGCTCGAGCTTGAAGAACCAGCCATCGCCCTCGGGGTCCGAATTGACCAGGCCGGGCTCGTCGGCGAGCACGTCATTGCCCTCGACGATGGTGCCGGAGACCGGGCTGTAGACGTCGCTGGCGGCCTTGACCGATTCGACGACGGCGGCTTCGTCGCCCTTGTCGAACTGCTTGCCTTCGGCGGGCACGTCGACGAACACCACATCGCCCAACTGCTGCTGCGCATATTCGGTGATGCCGACCGTGGCGATCTTGCCCTCGACTTCAACCCATTCATGTTCTTCGGTAAAATAGCGGCTCATGGTGTCACTCCATTGGGTCGTTTGATGGTCAGGCGGCCTTGGGCCGGTGATAGCGGTGCGGCACGAACGGCATAGCTGCGACCGTTACCGGGATACGCTTGCCGCGCACTTCGGCTTCCAGCGCGGTGCCGAGCGGGGCAAAGGCGGACTTGACCAGTGCCATCGCGATCGGCGCGCCCAGCGTCGGGGAGAAGCCGCCCGAGGTCACCTTGCCGACCATGCGATCGCCGGAGAACAGCTCCGCACCCTCGCGCACCGGCTGGCGGCCTTCGATGGCGAGGCCGACACGCCTGCGATCGGTGCCCTCTTCGAGCTCTTCGAGAATGCGCTCGGCCCCGGCGAAGCCGCCTTCGGTGCGCCGGCGCTTGCTGATCGCGAACGACAGATCGCCCTCGACCGGGCTCACGCTCTCGTCCAGGTCGTGACCGTACAGCGGCAGGCCCGCCTCGAGCCGCAGCGAGTCGCGCGCACCGAGGCCGATCGGCTTGACGACATCGAGCGCGCACAGCCGGTCCGCCAGCACCTCGGCATGATCGCAATCGACGCTGATCTCGAAACCGTCCTCGCCGGTATAGCCCGAACGGCTGATCCACAGCGACATGCCTTCAAAGGTGAACGCGCCTGCCTGCATGAAATAGAGCGACGCCACCTCGGGGATCAGGCTGGCCAGCGCTTCGCCGGCCTTGGGCCCCTGCAGCGCGAACAGCGCGCGCTCGTCGAGCAGGGTGATCACGACCTCGTCAGGAAAGGTCTCGCGCATATGCGCCAGGTCGTCATATTTGCACGCACCATTGACGACGAGATACAGGTCGCGCTCGCGCCGCGTGACCATCAGGTCGTCGAGAATGCCGCCCTCTTCATTGAGCAGCACCGAATAGCGCATACGGTTGACGCCCAGCTTCTGGATCTCGCCCGGTACGATCGCCTCCAGCGCGACATCGGGCGCATCGCCGGTGAGCAGGACCTGGCCCATATGGCTGACGTCGAACAGACCGGCATTCTCGCGCGTCCAAAGATGTTCGGCCATGACGCCTTCATACTGCACGGGCATCTGGTATCCGGCGAACGGAACCATGCGGCCTCCGCGCGCACGATGCCAGGCATCGAGCGGCAGCAGCTTGTCGGCAACGCGTTCCATCATTTCGGTAATATGATCGGTCATCTGGCACTCCGGCAGGTTGAATTGGATCGCATGGCACGGCCGCTGATGGCCCTGCATGCATCCAACCCCCTCTGTCACTTGAACCTGAGAGCTTTCATGGGTGCATCAGATGCCACCCATTTACCCCTTCGGTGGAGCGACCCTGAGGGGCCGCCCGCTTTCCAGAGCGCCGATCAACGACACGGTCCCGATGACCTGAGAGATTCCGGGGCGGTTGCTCCTTCGGTGGCGATGGTTGCCCATCGCGCTCTCCCGTGCCGTTTCATGAGGCTTTCGCCGCATCGACACTGTCGGCATGCGCAAAGGCCGTTGGCCTGTCAATCAAATTGCGCTGCGACGCACAAAATCCTGTTCAGACGTGGCTGAGACCTTCGGGCGCA
The DNA here is from genome assembly GCF_003426715.1 of Blastomonas sp. UPD001. Lineage (NCBI taxonomy): Bacteria > Pseudomonadati > Pseudomonadota > Alphaproteobacteria > Sphingomonadales > Blastomonadaceae > Blastomonas > Blastomonas sp. UPD001. Next base: position 311,191 of record NZ_QKVT01000001.1, on the reverse strand, counting down.
TCGCCGAAGATCTGGCGGTGCTGCGACAGCGCGAAGCGATCGGTCATTCCGGCGAGGAAATCGGCGATATGGCGGCTCCTATCCGGTTCGCTGTCGGGCAGCCGGTGCCGCCAGTCCTCGGGCAACAGCGCGGGATCGTCGCGATAGGCGGCGAAGAGTGCAGCGATCACCTGCCGCGCCAGATCGGCCGCTTCGAGCTGGCGCGGATGATGATAGACGCGCGCATACATGAAGCGCTTCAGTTCGCGCTCCTGCTCCGCCATGGCCTCGGAGAACCCTGCGATCGCCTGCCCAGCGGCGCGCACATCCTCGATGCTGCCGATCCCGAGATCGGCGAGCCTGGCGCGTGTCGATGCTATGACGTCGTTGACCATCAAACCGATCTGGTCGCGGACAAATTCCGACTGGAGCCGCGATTCGGGAACGTCGGAGAACTTCGCGCGGATCGCGTCCCATTGCCGCGCCGCCGATGGCAGCGTGAGCAGATCGTCGAACGACAGGAAACCGGCGCGCAGGCCATCGTCGATATCGTGATTGTCATAGGCGATGTCGTCGGACACTGCGGCTACCTGCGCCTCGAGCGACGAATAGCGCTTCAAATCGAGGTCGAAAGCGGTGTCGATCTCGGCCAGCGCCCAGGGGGCGTGCTCGACCGGGCCGTTATGCTTGGCCAGGCCTTCAAGCACCTCCCAGCTGAGGTTGAGCCCTTGCCAGCGCGGATAGGGCGATTCGAGCACGTGCAGCGCGCGCAGCGTGTGCGCATTATGGTCGAACCCACCCTGCCCCACCATCGCGGCTTCGAGCGCGTCCTCGCCGGCATGACCGAACGGGGGGTGGCCGATATCGTGCGCCAGGCACAGCGCCTCGGTCAGGTCCTCGTCGAGCCCCAGCGCCCGCGCGATCGTCCGCCCGATCTGCGCGACCTCGAGACTATGGGTCAGGCGCACGCGGTAGTGATCGCCATCGGGGGCCACGAACACCTGGGTCTTGTGCCGCAACCGGCGGAAGCTGATCGAATGGATGATGCGGTCGCGATCGCGCTGGAAGGCGCTGCGCGGTCCGCGCGTGGGCTCGCCGCCCTCGGCATATTGCCGCCCGCGCGAACGCGACGGATCACTGGCATAAGGCGCGCGGGGGTGCATGGCTGTTCTACCGTTGAATGCGTGGTGCTCTCCAGCCTTGCCGGAAAACGCCAGCGCCTTCGCCCACATGGGTCAAAAGATCAAGCGTCGCCCATGATCCAGTCGACCGCAGCCCGCGCGTGGATCTCGGTGCCGTCATAGATGGGCAGCACATTCGCCTTGGTGTCGACGATCATCTCGAGCTCGGTGCAGCCCAGCACCACCGCCTGCACGTCTTCCTTGGCGATATTGGTGAGAAAGGTCTTCATCGTGCGTTCGGATTCGCGCACGACCTTCCCCTCCATCAGCTCCTCGTAGATGATCCGGTCGATCTCCTCGACGCGCTCCATCTCGGGGGCGAGCAGGCCGATGCCGTGCTTGACCAGGCGCTGGCGGTAGAAGCTTTCGAGCATCACGTTGCGCGTACCGATGATCGCGGCGCGCTTGATGCCATCGGCCTGCATCTTCTCGCCGACACAATCGGCGATATGGATGATCGGAACCGAGACCGCGCCCTGCACCCGGTCATAGACCTTGTGCATCGAATTGGCGCAGATCAGGATCGCGGTCGCGCCCGCCGCTTCGAGCGAGCGCGCGGCGACGGTCAGCTTCTCGGTCGCATGATCCCAGCCCTCGGGCGTGCGGATCTGCGCGAGATCGCAGAAATTGAGGCTTTCGACCACGATCGGACCGCTGCACAGCGATCCGGCGCGCTTCTGCACCCCCTTGTTGATCAGCCGGTAATAGGTCTCGGTCGAAACCCAGCTCATGCCGCCGATCAGGCCGATTTTCCGCATGCGGATCAGTGCCCCAGATTCTTGACGATATCCTCGACCATCTTCTTCGCGTCGGCGAGCAGCATCATCGTCTGGTCCATGTAGAACACGTCATTGTCGACGCCCGCATAGCCCACGCCGCCCATCGAGCGCTTGATGAAGAACACGGTCTTGGCCTTGTCGACATCGAACACGGGCATGCCGTAGATCGGCGAGGACTTGTCGGTCTTCGCCGCCGGATTGACCACGTCGTTCGCGCCGATAATGAAGGCGACATCGGTCTGCGAGAATTCGCTGTTGATGTCCTCGAGCTCGAACACCTCGTCATAAGGCACGTTCGCTTCGGCGAGCAGCACGTTCATGTGACCAGGCATGCGGCCTGCCACCGGGTGGATGGCGTATTTGACGCTGACTCCTTCCTTCTTGAGCAAGTCGGCCATTTCACGCAGCGCGTGCTGCGCCTGCGCGACCGCCATGCCGTAGCCGGGGACGATGATCACGCTTTCGGCCTGCTTCATCATGTATGCCGCGTCCTCGGCGCTGCCGCGCTTCCACGGGCGATCGACCTTGGCCGCGCCGTCGCCGCCGCTGCTCGCCTCGGCTCCGAAGCCGCCCGCGATCACCGAGATGAAGCTGCGGTTCATCGCCTTGCACATGATGTACGAAAGGATCGCACCCGACGAGCCGACCAGCGCGCCGGTGATGATCATCGCGGTGTTCGACAGGGTGAAGCCCATCGCCGCGGCCGCCCAGCCCGAATAGCTGTTGAGCATCGAGACGACCACCGGCATGTCCGCGCCGCCGATCGGGATGATCAGCAGGAAGCCGATGATGAACGAGAGCACGGTGATCGCCAGGAAAAGCCAGCCTTCGCCCGCGCCGCCATCGGGCGACACGGTATAGACGGCGATCATGCCGAGGATCGCGGCGAGCACGCCGAGGTTGATGACATGACGGCCCGGCAGCATGATCGGCGAACCCGACATGTTGCCGTTGAGCTTGAGAAACGCGATCACCGATCCCGAGAAGGTGATCGCACCGATCGCCACGCCCAGGCCCATCTCGATGCGGCTGACGGTCAGGATCTGGCCGTTCGCGTCAAGAATGCCGAACGCTTCGGGGTTGAGCCAGGCGGCGAGCGCGACGAGCACGGCGGCGAGGCCGACCAGCGAGTGGAAGGCCGCGACCAGCTGCGGCATGTCCGTCATCTTGATCTTGCGCGCAATCACGAAGCCCGCGACGCCGCCGATCGCGATCGCGATCAGGATCTCGAAGATGTTTGCGATCTCGTGCGTCAGCAGCGTGGTGATGACCGCGATGGCCATGCCGATCATGCCGAAGCGGTTGCCGCTGCGGCTGGTCTCCGGGCTGGAAAGACCGCGAAGCGCGAGGATGAAGAACACGCCAGCGACCAGATAGGCGAGCGAGACCCAGGGGCTCACCGGCGCGGCATCACCGCCCGAGGCAAAGGCCGGAGCGGCGGTGAGCGCGCTGCAGGCAGCGGCGGCGAAGGTAAGCGGACGATTGATGTTCATTGCTGCCCCCAGAGCCATCACTTGCGCTCCTTCTTCTTGTACATCGCAAGCATGCGCTCGGTCACGGCAAAGCCGCCGAAGATGTTGACCGCGGCAAACACGACCGCGAGCAGACCCAGATATTTCGCCACCGGCGATACCGCCTCGGCACTGGCGACCAGCGCGCCGACGATGATGACCGAGGAAATCGCGTTGGTCACCGCCATCAGCGGCGTATGCAGCGCGGGCGTCACCGACCAGACGACATAATAGCCCACAAAACAGGCCATCACGAAGATCGAGAGGATTGAGATGAAGTCCATGGCGGTTCCGGTTCCCCTAAAGCTGTTCTGTATCTGCTGCGCGAACTGCAACTGCGCGCTGGGCTGCCAGACCCACTAAACCTTCGGCTATTGCGTCGGCATCCTGCAACACATCCGATGCAGGGATACGCACGGTTAAGAGCCCTTTGCGCCCAAACCAACGATCCCTGGCATTATCCGCCTCATGACGGTCTGCGCACTCGTGCGTCGATCCATCGACCTCAATCACAAGGCGTCCCTTGTGGCAGTAAAAGTCAGCAACATATGGCCCTGCGGGGTGCTGACGACGAAACTTCATCCCCGCTTCGGTTGCCTTTAGCCGCTGCCACAGAAGCACTTCTGGCAAAGACATGCGCTTGCGTAGCAGTCGTGCCTGCACATTTGCCCTTGCATCACCTTGCAGCATCAAAATCCTCCCCTGCAAGGGGAGGTGGCACGCGCAGCGTGACGGAGGGGTGTCACGCCACAGAGAAGAGGATACCCCTCCACCACCACGCTATGCGTGGCGGTCCCCCTCCCCTTGCAGGGGAGGATTTGGGACCACGCTAGCTTCACCCCAGCAACCTCTCGCTGACGACCTTGCCGCCCATGGTCACGCGGACGCCCTGGACGATCTCGTCGTCGTCGGGGAAGACAGGGGCTTTCGCTTCCTTGTCCCAGAAGGCCGAGAAGAAGTTGAACAGGTTGCGCGCGAACAGCGCCGAGGCGTCGGTGGCGAGGCGCGAGGGCACGTTGCGGTGACCGACGATCTTCACGCCGTGCCTGACGACGATCTCGCCGGCTACGGCACCTTCGACATTGCCGCCCTGCTCCACCGCCAGATCGACGATGACGCTGCCCGGCTTCATGCTGGCAATCTGCGCGTCGGAAATCAGGCGCGGCGCGGGTCGGCCCGGGATCAGCGCGGTGGTGATGACGATGTCCTGCTTGGCGATATGCGACGAGACCAGCTCGGCCTGCGCCGCCTTGTACTCGTCGGACATTTCGGTGGCATAGCCGCCCGCGCCTTCGCCCTCGATCCCCGCGACATTCTCGACGAAGATCGGCTTGGCGCCGAGCGACTGGATCTGTTCCTTGGTGGCAGAGCGGACGTCGGTCGCCGAAACTTGCGCGCCCAGACGGCGTGCGGTCGCGATCGCCTGAAGCCCGGCCACGCCCACGCCCATGATGAACACCTTGGCGGCGGACACGGTGCCCGCAGCGGTCATCATCATCGGGAAGGCCTTGCCATATTCGGCCGCGCCGTCGATCACCGCCTTGTAACCCGCAAGGTTCGATTGCGAAGACAGGATGTCCATCGACTGCGCGCGGGTGATGCGCGGCATGAATTCGAGCGCCAGCGCCTGGAAGCCTGCCGCCGCATAGGCATCGATCCGGGCACGCTCGCCGAAAGGATTGAGCGAGGCGGCGATCATCGCGCCGGGCTTGGCCCCGGCAAGGCTGGCGGGATCGGGGCCCTGGACGCCGAAAATGATGTCCGCATCGCCGAGAACCTCGGCGCGCGAACCCACGCTGGCACCGGCGGCGGCGAAATCCGCGTCCGAAATCGACGCAAATTCGCCCGCACCGGTTTCCACCGCCACGGTCGCTCCCAATCCGATGAACTTCTTGACGGTTTCAGCGCTTGCCGAAACGCGCCGTTCGCCCGATGCCTGCTCCTTGAGGACCGCGATCTTCATGCCGCCGCCGGTCAGCTGGCGATGAGAACGACGACGAACGCCGTCACCAGCGCCGCCACGATCGTGCCGGTCTTCAGCAGGCCCATGAAGCCTTCATAGGTTTGCTTGGCATATTCGATGTTGTTGGACGTATCGTTGGCCATGGTCAGAGCCTTCCCCGTTATTGGTGCCGAAGTTGATATCGGTTCGCCTTAACCGAATGCCGGGTGTCGCTCAATCCCGCAAGCTTCAAATCGCTAGGCCCGTCCCAAGCTTAGCTTTAATGGGGTTTTTACCACATGCCGTTAAGCATGGCGGCGATGGCCAAGGAACGCACAGATGCAGACCAGCAGATCCGCCGGGTAATGCTGATCGATAACGAACCGGCGCAATGCCGTCTGGTCGCAGCGCTTGCGGCAAAGGCCGGCTGGCGCACGGTGTTCGCGCACGATTCGGAAACCGCGATCGCGATGCTCGGCACGCAGGAAGGGATGATGCTCGATGCGATCATCCTCGATCAATGGGTGCCCGGCGACGAAGCGGCCGAACTCATCAAGGAACTGAAGTCGCGCCGCCCTGCGCTTCCCATCCTGATGCTGACCACCAGCACCTCGCCGTTGCTCGCGGTTGAGGCGATGCGCGCGGGTGCCACCGATTACCTGATCAAGCCGATCGCGCCCGACAGGCTCGTCGCCGCGCTCAACGCCGCAGCGCGCAAGGACGATGCCGACGAGCTGCGCCCGCTCACCGAGAAGATCGCCGCTCCGCTCGATTTCGACGAGATGATCGGTTCCTCGCCGCGCTTCCGTGCCGCGCTCGCGATCGCTGCCAAGTCGGCGCGCACGCACACGCCGGTGCTGATCGAGGGCGAGAGCGGCACCGGCAAGGAGATGATCGCGCGCGCGATCCATGCCTCCAGCCCGCGTTCCAAGCTGGCGCTGCGGCTCGTGACCTGTGCCGGCGCATCGAGCGGGCAGATCGAATCGCAGCTCTTCGGGCATGAGCGCGGCGCCTTTCCCGGGGCGTTCGACCGGCATGTCGGCATCATTCAGCGGGTCGAGGGCGGCACGCTGTTCATCGACGAGATCGACCAGTTGCCGCTCGAATCACAGGCCAAGCTCGCCGATGCGATCCGCTCGGGCGAAGTGCGTCCGCTGGGCGCGCGGCACGGCTTCCGCTGCGACGTGCGCTTCATCTGCGCGAGCAACGCGCCGCTCAAGCCGATGGTCGAGGAAGGCACGTTCCGCGAGGACCTGTTCTTCGCGATCGCGCCGGTGCAGATCACCATTCCCGCGCTGCGCGACCGGTCGAGCGACATTCCTGCGCTGGTCCGTCATTTCCTCGCGCGCATTGCCGAGCAGCCGGGCCTGCGCGGCCTGGGTATCACCGACGAGGCGCTGTCGCTGCTCTCGAGCTATGACTGGCCGGGCAATGTCCGCCAGCTGCAGAACGCGCTCTTCCGTGCCGCGATCTTCTGCGATGGCGATGCACTGACCACGGCGGAATTTCCGCAGCTGACCACCATGCTGGGCGAGGAGGAGCCGCGCCGCAGCTCGTCGCCGCACGACGGCATCGGCATCACGCTCTATGCCGAAGACGGCAATCTGCGCCCGCTCGAGGAGATCGAGGCGGACGTGATCCGGCTGGCCATTGGCCATTACCGTGGACGCATGACCGAGGTCGCGCGGCGTCTGGGCATCGGGCGCTCGACGCTCTACCGCAAACTGACCGAGCTCGGCATCGACAACGCCGCCTGACCGGGGGCATTTCCCCCTTCCCTGCACCGTCACAGGCTCATAAGAGCGGGCGCATGACCCGCGATCCGCTCGACGTGCTGCACGAGACCTTCGGCTTTTCCGCCTTTCGCGGGGTGCAGGAGCAGGTGGTGACGCGCGTGCTCGCGCGGCAGAACACGCTGGCGATCATGCCCACGGGCGCAGGCAAGTCGCTCTGCTATCAGCTTCCCGCCGTGGCGCTCGATGGCTGCTGCGTCGTCATCTCGCCGCTGATCGCGCTGATGCACGACCAGTTGCGCGCTGCGCAGGCGCTCGGCATTCGCGCCGCTAGCCTCACCTCGGTCGATGCCGACTGGCAGGAAACGCAGGACCGCTTCCGCGCGGGCGAACTCGACCTGCTCTACGTCGCGCCCGAGCGGGCCAGTTCGGAAGGGTTTCGCAGCCTGCTGGGCCGCGCGCCGATCGCGCTGTTCGCGATCGACGAAGCGCATTGCGTCTCCGAATGGGGGCATGATTTCCGCCCCGATTACCGGCTGCTGCGGCCGCTGCTCGACAGCTTCCCCGATTGCCCGCGGCTCGCGCTGACCGCCACGGCAGATGCGCACACGCGCGAGGACATCCTCAAGCAGCTCGGCATCGCCCCCGATGGCATGGTGATCGCCGGATTCGACCGGCCCAATATCCGCTATGCCGTGCACCCGCGCGATGGTCTGACCCGGCAGATCGGCGATCTCGTCGCGGCCAATCCCGGCCCCGGCATCGTCTATGCCCAGACCCGCGCCGGGACTGAGAAATTGGCAGAGCAGTTGGGCCGCAATGGTCGGCGCCCGGTGCGTGCCTATCATGCCGGCATGCCGCCCGAGGAACGCCGCGCCAACCAGGACGCGTTCATCGCCAGCGAGGACATGGTGATGGTCGCCACGGTGGCCTTCGGCATGGGGATCGACAAGCCCGATGTGCGCTTCGTCGTGCATGCGGGCCTCCCCAAGTCGATCGAGGGCTATTATCAGGAATCGGGCCGCGCGGGCCGCGACGGCGAGCCGGCAGAGGCGCATCTGTTCTGGGGCGCGGAGGATTTCATCCGCGCGCGCATGCGGATCGGCGAGATCGAGCCCGAGCGCCAGGCGGGCGAGCGCGCGCGTATCGCGGCGCTGGGCGCGCTGGTCGAGACCGGCGGATGCCGCCGCGCGGTGCTGCTGCGCCATTTCGGCGAAAGCCCGGCGGAAACCTGCGGCAATTGCGACAATTGCCTGAGCCCGCCCGACAGCGTCGATGCAACCCAGACTGCGCGCAAGCTGCTCTCTGCCGTTTACCGCACCGGGCAGAGCTTCGGCCTCGGCCATGTCGAGGCGGTGCTGCGCGGGCAGAATACCGACAAGATCCAGCAGCGCGGACATGACCGGCTCTCGGTGTTCGGCATAGTCGATGGCGAAGAGGCGCTGCTGATCAAGCCGGTCGCGCGGGCGTTGCAGGTGCGCGATGCGCTGGCGACCAACGAGCATGGCGGGCTGATGCTGGGGCCCGAGGCGCGCGCGATCCTGCGCGACGAGGTGCAGCTGCCGCTGGTGCTGCCGCCCAAGCGCGCGCGACGCGGTCGGCGCGGCGGCGATGCGGTCAATCCGGTGAGCAATCCGTTGTTCGAGGCCTTGCGCGCCTGCCGCAGAGATCTCGCGCTAGAGGCTGGGGTCCCGCCCTATGTGATCTTCCACGACAGCACGCTGCGCGAAATGACCGAGCGCCTGCCGCAGAGCATGGACGCGCTGTCGCGGATTTCGGGCGTCGGCACGCGCAAGCTCGAGGCCTATGGCGACGCGTTCCTTCGCGTGCTGCGCGAGCACGGCTGAACTATTGACAGCCATAGTGTCAAATTATAGCCTTTCGGGCCTAACCATGCCGAGAGGATAGCATCATGCCCCAGCCCTTCACCGTCTTGAACGAAGTCTTTCCGGGCAAGCCGGAAACGCTGGCGGGGATGATGCAGCCGGGGCCGGACGGGCCGATCTTCATGATCAACCTGCTCAAGTTCAAGGAAAAGGCGGAATACGAGGACGGGCGCGAGACCGATCTGACCGGGCGCGAGGCCTATATGATCTATGGCCGCGCGGTGTCGCAGCTGCTGCCCAAGTTCGGGGGCGTCGCGATGTTCGTTGCTGATGTGACCTTTCTCTCGCTCGGACAGGTCGGCGAGCTGTGGGACGAGGTCGCGATCGGCGTCTATCCGAAGCGCGCGGACATGGTCCGCATGTCGATGTCGGACGAATGGCGCGAAATCGCAGTGCACCGCAGCGCCGGACTCGACGGCCAGCTCAATATCGAGACCGTGCTGTCCGAAGAGGGAAAGAACATGGCCTGGATACAGCAGATCCTGTCGATGGTCGGCCCCAAGGGGTGACATAGGCTCATCATGGGGATAATGCGTTTTACATGACCACAACAGCCCCTGCCCGCCATCCCGATGGCCGCAAACAACGCAGTGAACGCAGCCGCCAGGCGATCGTCGATGCCATGCTCGAGATCATCATGGGCGGAAAGATGGAACCGAGCGCCGCCGAAGTCGCCGAGAAGGCGGGGGTCAGCGCGCGCACCGTGTTCCGGCATTTCGAGGAAATGGACAGCCTTTACAGCGAGATGACCGAGCGGTTCGAGGCCGAGATCATGCCGATCATCCAGCAGCCCTTCACCGGGGAGGGCTGGCGCGCGCAGCTCGACCAGCTGCTCGAGCGCCGCGCGATGATCTACGAGCGGGTGATGCCGGTGAAGATCGCAGCGAGCATCCGCCGGTTCAGCTCGGACTATCTGATGCTGAACTACGAACGCTTCATCCATCTCGAGCGCACCGGGCTCGAAGGCGTATTGCCCGAGGCGATCCGCCGCAATGCGACGCTGTTTTCGGCGATCGAGATGTGCGCGGGCTTCCAGACCTGGCGGCGGTTGCGCCAGGATCAGGGGCTGAGTACCGCCCAGGCCGCCGATGTCGTCCGGCTGACGGTTTCACGGCTGGTGGACTGACCTTGCAGCGCGGGTGGTTGTCTGTCGGGATCGTCCTGCTGGCGACCATCGCGGCATGCAGCCCGGAAGCCGAGCCACACAAGGCGCCGCAACGGCTGGCCGGGCGGGAATGTCTTGCCAAGGCGTTCGAGCAGGGCAGATTCATCGCCCTGCCCTCGGGCTCCTATGTCAAGGGCGCCGACCCGCTCTATCCCGAAGAGCGCCCGTCCATGCGGCTGAGGGTCGAAGGTTTTGCTATCCAGGCGCACGAGGTCACCAACGACCAGTTCGCCGCTTTCGTCAAGGCGACCGGCTATCTCACCGAGGCTGAAAGGGCCGCCACCAGCACCGACCCGCAGGCCGGATCTGCGGTGTTTGCGCGCGACGCGAAGGGCATGAACGGACGCTGGGTGCTGCGCAGGGGCGCAACCTGGCGAGCGCCCGAGGGCGCGGGCTCCAGCATCGCGGGCAAGGGCCGTCATCCGGTGGTGCATGTGACGTTGGCCGATGCGCGCGCCTATGCGAGCTGGGCGGGAGGTCGGCTGCCGACCGAGGAGGAGTGGGAATAGAATAGGCCGCGAGCAGCGGCCTGCCCGATCCCGCCAATCGTTTTTCCGGCGCGGTCGATGACAAAGGCATACCGCGCGCCAATCACTGGCAGGGCGTTTTCCCGGTCAGGGACGAAGGCAAGGACGGTTTTTCGGGCACGGCACCTGCGGGATGCTTCCCCGCCGATCGCAATGGGGTGCACGATCTGATCGGCAATGTCTGGGAATGGACCGACAGCCCGGTGGACGATGGTCACATGATCATCAAGGGCGGCAGCTGGCTGTGCGCGGCGAATTTCTGCGCGCGCTATCGCCCCGCCGCGCGCCAGCCGCAGGAGAATGACTTCTCCTCGAACCATATTGGCTTCCGCATCATCCGCGACGCCGCAGCGCCAGCGCCAGGAACAGCGCGATGATCGGGACCGCCACGAGCACGGCATAGCTTTCGGGCGGCTGATGATCGCCGGGCTTGAGCACCCAGAAGCTCAGGGCATGCAGCGTCTTTTCGAGCAGCAGCAGCGCGAGCGTCAGCGGCACCAGCGCGCGATAGCGAAGGCCGATGGCGAGCATCATGAGCCCCCAGGCGATCTGCGTTGCGCCGGCCCAGGCGAACATCGACACCGTCCGCGATGCGTCGCGCGACAGATCGATGCCGGCGATGACCCCTGCCCCGCCATCGGGCAGGAAGACATGGATCATGCCGGGGATCACCGCGAGAACCCCGCACAGCAGCAGGAACCGCGACGAAGCCGAGGCCGCCACCGGCTCGGACCAGGGTAGCAGCGCGGCCATCAGTTGGGCCAGTAGACGAGCTCGTCGCCCTTTCGGAACTTCACCCCCAGCGGCTTGTCGACTGCCACCGGCGCCTCGATAGTGTGCGGATAGAGCGGCTTGCGCGCGCCCTGCTGGTGTTTGGCGAGCAGCGCCTTGAGCTCGGCGACCTTGGCCGGGTTGGCGGCCGCGAGATCGCGCTTCTCGGTCGGATCGTCCTTCAGGTTGAACAGCCAGGTCTTGCGCGGGCGTTCGGTCACCTGCAGCTTCCAGTCGCCTTGGCGCACGACGCGATAATAGGCGCTCTGCCAGAAGATCGCGTCATCTGGCCGCTTGCCGACTGGATTGGCGGGATCGGGGCCGAGCAGATCGACGCCATCGATCTGCAGTCCGGCGGGCAGCTGCGCGCCGCCTGCCCGTGCGAAGGTCGGCATCAGGTCGATATGCGCCACCGGTGTTTCCACCCGTGTCCCCGGCTTCACCCGTCCGGGCCAGCGCACGAACATCGGCACACGTATGCCGCCCTCGAACAGGGTCAGCTTCCATCCGCGATAGGGGGCGTTGACCTGGGGCAGGCCGATATAACCCGCGCCACCATTGTCGCTCGAAAAGACGATGATCGTGTTGTCGTCGAGCCCCTGGTCCTTGAGCGACTGCATGATGCGGCCGACGCTGCGATCGAGCGCGCGGACCATCGCCGCATAGACGCGCAGCCGGTGCGGCTTGATGTCGCCCACCGCGTCATAGTCCGCTTTCGTCGCTTGGAGCGGGGTGTGGACGTTCCAGTGCGCCAGATAGAGGAAGAACGGGCGGTTGCGGTTCGCCTCGATCACCTTGATCGCCTCGTCGGTCCAGTAATCCGCCAGATAGCCACCGGGCTTGAACCACTTGCCGCCGTTATAGCTGGTGGCGAACTGCATCCGGGCCCAGAGGAACTTGTCGATCGGGTCGAAATCGACCCTGGCGTTGACCACGTTCGGGTCGTCCTCGGGCAAGTGCATCGCGCTTGCCATCAACAGGCTCTCGTCGAACCCCTGTGCATTGGCGCTGAATTCGGGACCGTCGCCCAGATGCCATTTGCCGATATGCACGGTGTGATAGCCCGCAGGCTTGAGGATTTCGGCGATCGTCTGCTCGCTGCCCGGCAGGCCCTGGCCATCGAAATCGGGCGCGCCTTCCACCGCGGCGTCGAGATAGGTCACCGGCGGGAGCCCTGAATCCATCTCGTCGGACAGCGCCTTGACGATTCGGCCCATGCCGTCGGGCGTGGGGGTGAATTCGAACCCGGTCCGCGTGGGGTAACGCCCGGTCAGGATCATGGCGCGCGACGGGGCGCAACTCGCCGTTCCCGCATAGGCCTGCGAATAGATCGCGCCTTCTGCCGCGAGCCGGTCGATATTGGGCGTCGGCACCGTGCCGCCCGCCACGCCGCCGCCGAAGGTCGAGATGTCGTTGATGCCGAGATCATCGGCGAGAATGAAGACGATATTGGGCGGGCGCTGGTCGGCGGGCAGCGCGGCGATGGCGGGGCCCTTCTGCCAGGTCACCGGCTGGTTCTCGGCCACCTCGTGCTTGCCCATATGCGACGCCGCAAACAGCAGCACCTGGCTCTTGTTGAACCAGGCCCAGGTTCCGGCGGCGATGACGACGACCAGCAGGCCGAGCAGGATGCGCCGGATCATGCCACGGCCTCCTCGGCGAACATCGCCTCGCATCCGGTTCCGGCGAGCAGCGCATCGAGCCGGTCGCGCGCCTCGGCGGAGAGCGCCCCACGTGCAGACCGCAGGGTCACGAGGCACTTCGCCTGATAGGGAAAGACCGGCTGGGTCCAGCGCTTGCCGTCGATCTCGGTCTCGAAATCGGCAGCTCCGGCAGCCGCGGCACGGGCATTGGCGATCAGGAACGGCGCATAGACGCGGCCGATCTCGGCCAGCAATTCGCCAAGCTGGTCGTCCAGCGCCTCCTGATCGAGCCACGCGCCATCGGGCAGGCCGGACAGGTCCTCCACCCGGTCGAGCCAGGCGCGCAGGCGCGGCGCCGATCTGGCCATGATCGCGGCAGGCGTGGGATCGACAATGCCAAGCTGGGTCAACTGCCCATAGATCGCGAAATCCGCCGCCGAGGGCCGCGTGCCGAGCACGAAGCCGGTGCGCGCGATCGCCCGATCGAGAATGCCGATCAGCCGCGCATAGCTCGCCTCGATGATCGGCGCGGTGATGTCATTGGAGCCGACCACATACAGCCGGTCGATCTGCCGCCGGGCAAAACCGTCCGCCATCTGCTTCGCCTGGTCGTCCGGATAGGTCGGGCTCTGCCAGAAGATCAGCAGTGGCCCGGCATTCGCCGCGTCGACCGCGAAATGCCAGCGATAGTGGAACATCATCTTGGTCATCCACTCGTCGGCAAAATCCTCGATCAGCAGGTCGAGAAAACCGAGCAGCTCGTCCTCGGGCAGCACCGAGCGGCCCGGATGCTCGGCCTCGAGCCTGCGGATGATCGGGGTGGAGTCCACGACGGCCTCGCGCGCATCGCCCTCGCCGAAATAGAAGGTGGGCAGCAGCTTGACCTTGGGGATCGGGTATCCGGCGGGCGGCTGCATATGGCTGCCCCAGATCATGCGATGGGCAATGCCGCGATAGCGCAGCAGCGCCAGCATCTTGCGCGTATAGGGCGATCCCGGCGCCCCCAGCAGTTCGACAGCCATTCTCTCCTCCGCACTTTTATTGTCACAGGCTATGTCAATAACGCGAATGGGTCAAGCGGGCCGCGCGCGGCCTTTCCGTCGCAGCAGACGATAGGCACCATATAGCATCGCGATCACAACCACGCCTGCCCCCAGCAGAACGTACCAGTAACGCGACGCCATCTTGCGAACCGTGTTCTTGCCGATCTGCACCGTGGAGTCATAACCCTCGGGCATTTCGAGCACGCCGTTGCGCCTCGCATAGGCGCGATACTCGGCCATCATCTCCTTGAACTTCGCCGGATCGCTCTGGCTCAGGTCGCGGGTCTCGCCGGGGTCCGAAGCGATGTCGTACAACCGCCAGATGCCGTCGCCATAGGGCTTGAGGTTGCGCACCAGCTTGTAGCTGCCCTTGAACAGCGCAGCATTGCCCGAGACCTCGAAGCCCGTCGCGGTTTCCGGCGTGCGCACCGCATTGGCCTGCCCGGCGAGCAGCGGCACCAGCGAGCGGCCGTCAAAGGCGTTCGCATCGGGCGTGCCGCCCGCCATCGCGAGCAGCGTCGGCGCGATATCGCTCACCGTCGTCATCGCGGCGCTGGGGGCGGCAGGCGCGATCCCGGGACCTGCCATGATCATCGGCACGTGCAGCCCGCCCTCGGCGCTATAGAACTTGAACATTGCGCCCGGCGAGGCAGCGGCATTGGCGAATTCGGGGCCGATAAAGGCATAGGTGCCCTTGCCGCCCCAATTGTCGGCCGAGACGCTGTAGCCGTTATTGTCGAGCCACCATTGCATGGTGCGCGATGTCGCCAGCGGATTGCTCGGCTCGGGTCCATTGTCCGATGTGAATACGAACACGGTATTGTCGTACTGGCCGGTGCGCTTGAGATGCTCGACCAGCCTTCCGATATGATGGTCCATTGCCTCGATCATGCCGGCATTGATCGCCATGTTGCGCGCGAACAGCGCCTGCTCCTCGGACGACAGGCTTTCCCAGCGGCGCAAACCTTGGGGAGGATCGGCGAGCGGGGCGCCCCGGGGGATCAGGCCGCTCGCCTGCGCGCGCTCCCAGCGCGCCTTGCGCATCGCGGCCCATCCCTCGCGATAGGTGTCCTTGTACTTGCGGGTGAATTCGGGCGGCGCCTGGACCGGGATATGGATCGCCTGGAAGCCGATATAGGCGAAGAACGGTTTGCCGGTATCGCCGGTACCGAGATAATCGACCATCTGGTCGATCAGGAACCGCGAGGAATAGAAGTCCTTCGGGAGCGTCGCCGGTTTGCCGTCCTCGAACCACGGGGCATCAGCATAATAGGGCATGTACGATTTCTGCTCCCAATTGTCCGCGCCCGACGCATCGAGCACGAACGATCGGTCGAAACCGTGCGAATTGGGCAGATCGCCCGCCTCATGCCCGAGATGCCATTTGCCGGTCACGAAGGTGCGATAGCCACGCTGCTTCAACCGGCTGGCAATCGTGGTCACGCCCGGCTCGAATCGCAGCGAATAGCCCTTCTTGCCGATATGCTCTTCGGGAATGACCTCGGGAATGGTCGACACCCCGGTGCGATGGTTGTCGAGCCCGGTGAGCAGCATGGCGCGCGAGGGCGAGCACAAGGGCGACGTGTAATAGCGCGTGAACATCCGCCCGCGCCGCGCCAGCGCATCGATGTTCGGCGTGCGCGCCTCGCCGCCATAGATGCCGAGATCCATCAGCGCGAGGTCATCCGCAAGCAGCACCACGAAATTGGGCGGACGATCGGGCGGCGCCGGGCGGACCGGAGGAGGGCTCGCGTCAGGTTGCGCGGATGGTCCCGCTGCCGCCAGCGACAGCGCCAGGCCGATCGCCGCGAGAACCCTTTTCCGGGCCATAGATCCTCCCCGCCAGGATAGCCCCAGCTACATTATGACAGAGGCTATGACAGATTATCGGACAGCGCAAGCCGCTGATTGGCGGGGAAGCGCGCGGATCAGCCCTTGGGCTTGAACACCAATGAGGCCGTGACCGGAACGGCGGTGCTGATCGCGGGCAGCTTGGCGATTTCCTGCAGCTTGCCCCCCCCGGCTTCGAGGCCGACCGCCGATGCATCGATGATGAGCGGCTTGGCGGTCTCCACCAGCACGGTGTCGCCCGCCAGCCGGGTGACGGTAAGCGGTGCCTCGATGCTGTTGGTGGTGCCGTGCAGGTCAAGCGTCACCGGAACCGTCATCGCCTTGCGCTCGCCGGGCTTGAGCGCCTTGACCGCATTGGGATCGATCTTGGCGGTGAGCCTCGCCTCGGGAAAATTCGCGACCTCGAACAGCATGTCGCGCATCCGCTGATTGCGGATGTCGATCCCCGTGTCGACGCTCGCCAGATCGATCGCGACGCGCACCGTGCCCTCGGGTTCGACCGTGCCCGAGAGCTTCCTGAAGCTGTGTGCCTCGCCGACATTGCCCGCCTTGACCGACACGAAGCCGACATTCGACTGATCCGCCGCCAGCTGCCACGCGCCTTCGGGCAGCGGCGCCTCGGCCTGATCGGCACCGGCGCTGCAGGCGGCGAGTGCAAGCGCCAGCGAAACTGCGGAAAATGGGATGAGCGAACGGATCATCGGGGGGACTCCAGCCAGGCTATGGACGTCCGTTCTTAACCTCAGCAATCCGGCGAGTCACCGGGTCATGCGCGCAGTTGCTCGGGATAGCCGGTCGCGATCTGCGGGGGGCTGGACTGGCGGAAGCGCTCGAGGCTGATCGGGACTGTGAACTGCAGGCCGCAGCGATCCTCGACCGACCAGCGCGCCACCGCGCGCACCTTGAGATTGGCACCGAGCGCGATCTCGAACTCGGTTCCGGGAGGCACGTCCCACAGCCCCTCGATCAAAGCGCCGCCGGGCGAAATGTTCTTGATCCGCGCCGGATAGCAATAGCCGTCGTGATAGATGCCGATCGTGCGCAGCACCTTGTAGCGGGTCTCGCGGCTGCGCTTGTGGCCGACCGGCTCGACATGGTTGTCGATGCCGGCGAGACGCTCGGTGGCCTCGGCCAGGCCGACGGGCTTGCCATAGATATAGCCCTGGACATGGCTGCAACCGAGCGAGCGGATCAGTTCGAGCTCGTCGATCGTCTCGGCGCCCTCGGCGGTGGTTTCCATGTTGAGTGCCTCGGCGAGCGAGACGATCGACCGGATGATCGCGCTGTTGGCGCTGCCAGATTGCGACGCACCGCGCACGAAGCTCTGGTCGATCTTGATCTTGTCGAACGGCGCGCTGCGCAGATAGCCGAGCGCGGAATAGCCGGTGCCGAAATCGTCGAGCGCAAGCCGCACGCCGATGCCCTTCAGCCGCTCGAATATGCGCGTCGCATCGAGCTTGTCGTCGAGGAAGACGCTCTCGGTAATCTCCAGCTCGAGCCGCTGGGGCTCGAGTCCGCTCTGCGCCAGCGCGTTGAGAACGATCGACGGGAAGGCTGGATCGGCGAACTGGATCGGCGAGACGTTGACCGCGATGCGCACCGTTCTCGGCCAGTTTGCCGCATCGGCGCAGGCGGTGCGCAGCACCCATTCGCCCAGCTGCATGATCAGGCCCGATTCCTCGGCAATCGGGACGAAGGCAGCAGGGCTGATGGGGCCGCGCACCGGATGGTTCCAGCGGGCGAGCGCCTCGAAGCCGCTGATCGTTTCGGTCGCGACATTCACCACCGGCTGATAGGCGATGCTCATGCCGCCCGCCTGAAGCGCGGCGCGCAGCTCGCTTTCCAGCGCGCGTCGCTCGTGCGCGACCTTGTGCATGTCCTCGCTGTAGAATTTCCAGATGCCGCGGCCATTTTCCTTGGCCGAATACAGCGCCAGATCGGCATTGCGGATCAGCGTCTCGGCGCCCGGATGCTTGCGGCCATCGGCGATCGCGATCCCGACCGATGCGCCGATCACGATCTGGTTGCCCTCGACCATATAGGGGTGGCTGAGATTGATGATCACCGAGCGGGCGATATCCGCAAGCCGTTCTTCGCTGATGATGCCCGGGAGCACGACCTGGAATTCGTCGCCGCCCAGACGGCCCACTTCGCCGCTGTCCCCGATAGTGCGCTTCAAGCGCTCGGACACCTGCTTGAGCAGCGCATCGCCGATCGGATGGCCGAGCGTATCGTTGACCTGTTTGAAGCGGTCGAGATCGAGCAGGAACAGCGAACAGGGGCTCGGCTCGCCGCGATGGCCGGTCAACGCCTTCTCGAACAGCTCCTTGATATAGAGACGATTGGCGAGCCCGGTCAGATTGTCGTAGCGGGCCAGTTGGGTCACCGCCTCATGCGAGCGCTTGACCTCGGTCAGGTCGGTGCCATGCCCGCGAAAGCCGACGAACTGGCCGAATTCATTATAGAAGGGCGCGCCCGACAGAGACCAGGCGCGCTCCTCTTGGGACTGGGCGACGCGCACAGCGAGATCGCTGAACGCGGTTCGGGCGGAGAAATGGAAGTTGAAGGTGCGCTCGCTGCCGCCCCCTTCGGAGCCGGGCGAGCAGATCACCGAACTGAGCGGCTGGCCGATGATCGTGGCGGGATCGGCCTCGATCGCGATCACCGCCTCTGCGCTGATATAGACGATCCGCCCCTGCCGGTCGGTCTCCCAGAACCAGCCGCGCCCCGATTTCTCGTAGTCGGAGAGCAGGCAGCGCGCGCGTTCGTTGTTGAGCTTCTGCTCGTCGAGTGCGGCTTCCTCGTCGCGATCGTCCTTGCTGCGGATGAGCGCCACCAGCAGCATCGCGGGCAGGAAGACCAGCGTGCCCAACGCAAAGCGAAGGTCCCACGCGGCCAGCAGCACGCCGAGGCCGGTCGCCATGCTGGTGAGGAACATCAGCATGCGATGCGGCACGAGCACGGCCAGCGTCGGCAGCAAGGTGCCCAGTAACGCCATCAACCCGACGAGCGTGCTCGCTTCGTGATGGCCGGCCACCAGGCTGACCAGCGCAAAGGCGAAGCTTGCGGTCGATGCGCACACCAGGGCCGACAGCATCGCGGGGAAGCCGTCGCCCAGCGCCCGGCGCACCAGATTGCTGCGGCCCGGCAGGTAGATGGTCAGGTCGATCAGCAGCGAGAGCACACCCGCGATAACGAATGTCGGAGTGACCATCGCGCCGGAAAATCCTGTCGCGACCGCGGTCAGCAGCATCGCCACGGTGCGCACGCCCATGACCACGGGCCAGAGCGCGCAGATCGCCAGCAGCGATCGCGCAGACAGGATCGCAGGCGCTGGCGCGTCACCCGTTGCCAGTTCTGATTGCTTCTGTCCGAACATCGGAGAAGCCATAAAGGCGTGCGATTAGCAAAGCGTTACCACCGCCGGTCCGGGGCGCGGCAAGACGTGTAAAATCAAGGGCTAGGCCTACAAGCGCATGGTTGAGAGAAGATTGGCAAACCGCCTGCCCTGCCCCATATTGTCGTCATGCCCACGCTGCGCGATTCCATCGGAAGCGAAATCCGCCGCATCTTTGCCGAGCCGGGCGGCCAGGCTATCGAAATCTCGCGCAACGACACCGGTCTGTTCGGCCCGCAATCGGTCTGCTGGCAGGTTCATGGCGATGTCACGTCGATGATGATCGGCGGCATTGCCTCGCTGCTGCTGCAGATGCTCGATCCGGCGGTGCTCGCGGGGGTATGGGATCATTCGGTGTTTCGTCAGGACATGCGCGGGCGTCTGCGCCGGACCGCCGCGTTTCTTGCGCGTACGACCTATGGCGACCGCGAACAGGCCCTGGCCGAAATCGCGCGGATCCGGCGGATCCACGACCATGTGCGCGGCACCCTGCCCGACGGCACGCCCTATGAGGCCAATGACCCGCAGTCGCTGGCCTGGGTGCACGTGACCGAAAGCCTGTGCTTTCTCGATGCCTATATCCGCTATCGCAAGCCGCACATGACCATGGCCGAGCGCGACCGTTATTTCGCCGAAATGGCACAGATCGGGCGGCTGCTCGGCGCCGACCCCGTGCCCTGTCGCTATCGCGATGCTCAGCGCCTGGTGGCGCGAGCGCGTCCCAGGCTGCGCTTCGACGAGCGGACGCGCGAGATTGCCGACCTGCTGCTGCACCAGCCGCCGTCGTCGCCGCGGCTGGCGCCGTTCCACCACATGACGATGCAGGCCGGGGTCGACCTGCTGCCGCGCTGGGCGCGCAGCATGCATGGGCTGTCGATCTCGCTTCCCGCGCGTCTCGCGGTACGCGGCGGGACGACCGGCATTGCCGCCGTCACCCGCTGGGCACTGGCGCCGGGCCGGACGGTGCGTCCCGCGCGCTGAAATCGGCCGTCAGCGCGGCCTGAGCGCGCGTCCCGCCACCGCGTCGAGCCGGGCAAGCAGCGCCGGGTCGCGCGCTTCGGGTGCGGTGATCAGCGCGAAATCGAGACAGGTGTCGATCGGGCTCGGCGCGCGCGTTTCGGGGAGGATCTTGGCCAGTTCGATCACCAACTGGCGCGCCCTGGCCGAATTGGCGTTCATCTGCGCGATGATCGCGCCGACCTCGACATGATCCTCGCCCTCGCGCCAGCAATCGTAATCGGTGACCATGCCAACCAGCGCATAGGGCAGTTCCGCCTCGCGCGCGAGCTTGGCCTCGGGCATCGCGGTCATCCCGATGACGTCGCAGCCCCAGGCACGGTACATATGGCTCTCGGCGCGGCTCGAGAATTGCGGGCCTTCCATCGCCAGATAGGTCCCGCCCTGGTGGACCGGCGCGCCTGCCGCCCGCGCAGCATCCGCCGCCAGCGCCGACAGCCGGGGGCAGACGGGCTCCGCCATCGAGACGTGCGCCACCATGCCAGTGCCGAAAAAGCTGCTCGGGCGGTGAACGGTGCGGTCGACGAACTGATCGACCAGCACGAACTGGCCGGGCGGCAGTTCCTCGCGAAGCGATCCGATGGCCGAGATCGCGAGGATATCGGTGCAGCCCGCGCGCTTGAGCACGTCGATATTGGCGCACGCGTTGACGTCGCTGGGGCTCAGCCGATGGCCCTTGCCATGCCGAGGCAGGAACACGAACCGGTGGCCATTCAGCGTGCCGATGACGATATCGTCCGACGCCTCGCCGAACGGGCTGTCGACGCGGATCGATTGCGCATCTTCCAGCCCGTCGATCGCATAAAGGCCCGATCCGCCGATCACGCCGATGGTCCATTCGCTCATTGCCTCGTGCCCCTGTAACGCCGGTTCGACCGTCTGCTAGACCAGCCGTCGCGGCGCGCAAAGGCTATTCGGACGGCAGCGACGAAATCCAGGCACGGATCAGCGCGACGCCCTCTTCGTGCACCATCGATCGGCCCACTTCGGGCATGGCAACGCCCGGTTCGGTCGAAGCCATGCGGTGGATCATGATCGACTGGTCGGGCTGACCCGGCAGAATCGCAAATTCGCGGCCACCGCTGCCGCGCCCCGCCGCCACCGGGCGCTTGTACACGCCGGTCGTAGTACGATCCGCCGCAGCGCCGTAGTTGAGGAACAGCCCCGAATTGCTCGCCGATCCCTTGGGGTTGTGGCAGTGCGCGCAATTGACCATCAGATAGGCGCGCGCGCGCTGATCGAGCGAACCGGTAGAGGGATCGTTCCACACCGGCCCGTTCGCGGCGATCGGCGCGGCGGCCCAGTCTATGCGCTTGCGGAACACCGCGGCAGCGGATGGTGCGATGTCCATGTTTGCCGCGGTCGGGCCAATCGGCACCACCGCGCCCCCCGACGAATGGCATTCCTTGCACTGGTTCTTGTTGGGCACTGCATAGCTGATCTCGATGCGCTGGCCATCGGGCCGGGTCACGGTCACCGGCAGCCGCGTTCCCGCGACCTTCAGATCGGCATCGCTGAGATCCGCGTTCCAGACATAGGGCAAGGCCTCCCATCCGCCCGCACGCCGGAGCAGGACGCGGGTCTCGATCGCACGAAAATCCGCACCGCTGCCATAGCCGAAGGTCTTGATCAGCGCGCTGCCCACCGGAAAATCGAACCGACCTTCGGCATCGGCCGAGACCCGCGCGCCGTCTGGCACATAGACGAAGCGCTGCTTCTCGGCATAGTCGGAGAACAGGGGCGTGCGCAGGCCATAGGCAACGAGCGCGCTCGCCGGTCGCGTCGCGCCGGGTCCTGCAAAAAAGCCGAATTCGGAAAGCTTGCGCGGCAGCGCCGGATCGGTGATCGCCGCATCGCTGATCGCAGCAGGACCCGGCAGCGCGCTGACCAGCAGTGCGGCTGCGGCGATCGTGGCAAGACGCTGCCAGCGTCTCACCGGATCGCCGCTTCCATCGCCTCGGGCATCACGATCTTCGGCAGCTTCGGCGCAGCGTCACCCGCGAGCTTGGCCAGCGCAGGCTGCGCGGTCTCGATCGGCTGGTCCGACTTCGCCAGGCCCAGGTTGAGCACGGGAACCTCGTCGCTCGAATAGACCTTCGCGTCCGCGCCCCCTACCCCGTCCCAGATGATCGGCGGCACGCTGCCGCCAAAGGCGGCTGCGAGCATCTCGCCACCGGCAAATTGCGGGGCAAAGCCGGTCTTTCCGTGCGCATTGTCACTGATCCGGACATTGCGCACGGTCGGCTGATATTGGGCGTCGTCGAACTTCTGGCGATAGCCGATGATCATGATGTTCGACGATCCATTGCCGTCGAACACATTATCGAAAATCTCGATGTCACGATTGGCCATCACCATCACGCCAGTACCGCTGGGAACGCTGGCGACGATATTGCCCTTGGGCGCGAAATTGGGCGTGTCGTTCTCGACCACGACATTGTCGAACACGCGCACATTGTGCCCGCCCTGTTGCGGCAGGTTGGGCAGGTCGAACACCAGGATTCCGCCGGTGTTCTTGGTCGCGACATTGTCGTGCACATCGGCATTGAAGCTGTTCTCGATCTCGATCCCCGCGACATTGAAGCGGGCGATCGAATCGCGGACGATGATGTTGCGCGACTGGCCGACATAGATGCCGGCGTCTGACGCGCCGATGACGAGGACCGAATCGATCAGCACATTTTCGGATTCGACCGGATAGATGCCATAGGCTCCGTTGGTCTCCTTCGGGCCGCCGGTCCATTCGACGCGGATATTGTGATAGACGATATTGTCCGCGCCCTTGGACTTGATCGCATCTCCGCGGCTGTCTTCGACCGCGAAATCGCGCAGCACCACATTGTCCGATGTGACGAGCAGGCCTTCGCCTGCCGCCATCTGCCCCTTAAAGCTGAGCACCGACTTGTCCGGCCCGGCGCCCTTGACGGTGACGCCCGCAACGTCGAGCGACAGCCCGTCGGTAAGGTCGAAACGGCCTTCGCCCAGCATCACGACATCGCCAGGCTGGGCGAGGATCAGCGCCTCCTGAAGTCGCTCCTGCGCGCCGCTACCCGCCGCGACGGCGATATCCTTCGCGGCCAACGGCACAGCCCATGCGATGGACGCGATCGATACCAGTGCTGGAATTTTCCACTTCATGCCCATCTCTCCCCGCGTTATCACAGACGCATCCTGTCTTCCTGCCACCGTCTCGTGCGGGGCCGCGAGGCGCAGGCTAATCACAAGCTGGATGGAGAACAATATGCGCTTGTCGGCTTTCGCCGCAATTCTGGGGGCAAGCCTCGCCCTGATCGCCACCCAGGCCCAGGCGTCGGAATCCATCCAGGGTCAATGGTATACCAAGGGCAAGCGAGCCATCGTGACCATCGCGCCATGCGGCCAGAATATCTGTGGACGGCTGACGCGCTTCATCGAGCAACCCAAGAACGGCGTGACGACCGATGTCAACAATCCCGATCCGGCACTGCGCAAGCGCAAGCTGGTGGGTCTGCCGATCCTGTCCGGGTTCGTGGCCGATGGCAAGAAGTGGCGTGGCAAGATCTATGATCCGGAAAGTGGCAAGACCTACAGGTCGATCGTCACCGCCGGGAAGAACGGAACACTCAGCGTCGAAGGGTGTATCGCCATGTTCTGCCAGGCGCAGACCTGGACCGCCGCCAAATAACGGCTGCGGAGATTTTCAACCGTTACATTTTGGCATTCATACTGTCATTAAACAGTAACATCCAAATCTTGTAACCGGTTGGCGGGCCGGCGCAGTACTTGCCTCAAAGCCGCTGCCAGCCCGCCGCTCCATACCTGCTTCCGTTTGCGACCCGGCAGGCCTGAAGATTCTGTGATCAATCCTGGGGCGTTTTGCCCTCTGAACGCTTGTCCTGTCGCAAAGCCAGTTCGCTGACATGCCGGTCGGCCTGCCACAGCAGCGAAACCGTGGCGCGCAACCCGTGCTTGTCGGTTCGCCAATAGCCTGCATCGCGCAGCTTGACGGCGAGTTCGCGCAAGCGCATGCGCGCCTCCGCAATATCGACGTCGCTGCGACCCGTGGCGGCACGATCGAGCGCGAGCGCCAGACGCTCGCTCGCTGCGATGAACGCCTGCTCATCGATTGCAGACACAGCCCGCGAATGAGCCGGCGTGCTGTCGGTGCTATCTGGCAAGCTGGCCGGGAATCGGGCGGCAGAATTTGTCATGCCGCAGCTTTACGGAAAGTTGCTCAGCCTTGTAAGTTTATTACCGTTATTCGATCGTATGTAACCCACGGCTCGTCGGGAGGTCACAGTTAACCGGTGTCAATTGGCCGGCGGAGAGACGAGCAACCCGGGCATGATGATATCGAGCGTGTGATCGGCATAATCATCACGCATCTGTTCGGTCATTTCGCTCTGGCCGAAGCAATGGTGCAGCACCAGGCGCGCCGAGAAGAAGCGGTCGGCCGCGCCGGTGACGGTGAAATAGAATAGACCCGGATCGATAGGGCGGAACAGGCCCTGCTGGACGCCTTCCTCGATCAGCCGTTCATAGGCATTGGAGATCGGCACCAGATAATCGTCGGCGATCTTGCGCGAGACCTCGGGCGCGGCGTCGCGCACCATGCGCATCAGCAGACGATTGAGATAGGGAAAGCTGAAATAGGTGCCGATGACTGCGCGGATATGCACGCGCAGCTTCTCGTCGGGGGGCAGATTCTTGGCCAGCAGCGCGTCGAGACTGTTGACGATGTTGCGCATATCGCGTTCGAGCAGCGCAAGCATCAGGCCCTGCTTGTTTCCGAAATAATATTTGACCAGGGCGCTGTTCAGCCCCGATCGCAGCGAAAGCTCGCTCAGCGACAGATCGACCTGGTCGCCATCGCGCATGATCTGGCTTGCGGCTTCGATCAGCTGGTCGCGCGCATTGAGTTCGCTCTCGGGCGCAGCGTTATTCATATCCGGGTTCATCCCACCATGGATAGAATTCCGGCATGTCCGATGCAACCCGGTCAGGGTAGACCGCAGCACGCTTCTCGAGGAAACTCGATATGCCCTCAGCTGCATCGCCCGAACGCGAGCGCGTGTATATGGCGCGGCTGTCGACCCGGTGCGCGTGCATAGGGTGCGGCGCGGACGGAATGCGCCACAGCATCGCACGGGTCAGCGCGACCGAGACGGGCGCGGTATTGTCGATGATCTCGCGCGCGAGCGCGGTTGCCGCGGGCAGCAGTTCCTCTGGCGCATGCACCGAGCGCACCAGCCCGCCCGCCAATGCCTCGTCGGCGCCGAAGACGCGGCCCGTCATGCACCATTCGAGCGCCTGCTGCTGGCCGACCAGCCGCGGCAGGAACCAGGACGACGCCGCTTCGGGCACGATCCCGCGCCGCGCGAACACGAAGCCGAACCTTGCATTGGTCGAGGCCAGCCGCATGTCCATCGGCAGTTGCATGGTCACGCCGATGCCCACCGCCGCGCCGTTGATCGCGCCGATTACCGGCTTCTTGCACTGGAAGATGCGCAGCGTCAGCATGCCGCCGCCATCGCGGACGCGCGTGTCCGAAAGATCGGTGACCGGATCGTCGCTCGAAAACGGACCGCCGCCGCCCTCGGGCGTCAGGTCTGCTCCCGCACAGAACGCCTTGCCCTCGCCGGTCACGATGACCGCGCGGACGGCGTCGTCGGCATCGATGGCGTCGAACGCATCGATCATCTCGGCCATCATCCGGTTGGTAAAGGCATTCATCTTTTCCGGACGGCTGAGCGTGATTGTAGCGATGCCATCGGCCACATCGTAACGGATCGTGCTATAGTCCATGCCTGCCTCCCGGAAAGGAAATGGCCCCGCCCATGGAGCGAGCGGGGCCGGTGTCGATCAGCGCGGCGCCATGCGGATGGCGCCATCGAGACGCACGTCCTCGCCGTTGAAATAGCCGCACTCGATCATCGTCAGTGCAAGCTGCGCATATTCTTCAGGATCGCCGAGACGCTTTGGAAACGGCACCGAAGCTCCCAGCGCATCCTTGACCGGCTGCGGCGCAGCGGCGAGCAGCGGGGTGTTGAAAATGCCCGGCAGGATAGTGTTGACGCGGATCGCCTCGCTCGAAAGGTCGCGCGCGATCGGCAGGGTCATGCCGACGACACCGCCCTTCGAGGCCGAATAGGCGGCCTGGCCGATCTGGCCATCCTCGGCCGCGACCGAGGCGGTGTTGACGATCGCACCGCGATCGCCATCGGGCAGCGGGTCGAGCGTCATCATGCCCGCGGCCGATTTGGCGATGCAGCGGAAGGTGCCGACAAGGTTGATCTGGATGATCCAGTTGAACGCATCGAGCGGAAAATGCTTGATGCTGCCGTCTTCCTTCGAGCGGCTCGCGGTCTTGATCGCGTTGCCGGTGCCGGCGCAGTTGACCAGGATGCGCTCCTGGCCAATCGCGGCGCGTGCCTTGGCAAAGCCGGCATCGACACTGGCTTCATCGGTCACGTTCACTTCGCAGAACACACCGCCGATCTCGTTGGCGAGCGCAGTGCCCTTTTCTTCCTGCAGGTCGAAAATGGCGACCTTGACGCCCTTGGCGGCCAGCGCGCGCGCCGTGGCGGCACCGAGGCCCGAAGCGCCGCCGGTGACGACAGCGGAAATGGAGGAATCGAGTTTCATGTTTAACCCCGTTTGAAAGATGAAGAATGCGGATCGGGTTCGCGTATTCTCCCCTTCACGCGGAAGGGGGAACACGAAGTGATGGAGGGGCCCCCGCTTGCGCGAATGTAGATACCCCTCCGCCTCGCCTGTGGCGCGCCATCTCCCCTTGCAGGGGAGGGCTCTGGAGGTCAGCTCAACCGTTCGATGATGGTGACATTGGCCTGGCCGCCGCCTTCGCACATCGTCTGCAGGCCGTATTTGCCGCCGCGCTTCTCAAGCGCGTTGAGCAGCGTCGCCATCAGCTTGGTGCCCGAAGCGCCGAGCGGATGGCCGAGCGCGATCGCGCCGCCGTTGACATTCAGACGGTCATGGCTGGCCCCCAGATAGGACAGCCAGGCGAGCGGCACCGGTGCAAAAGCTTCGTTGACTTCGTACAGATCGATATCGTCGATCTTCATGCCCGCACGCTTCAGCGCACGCTCGGTCGCGAACAGCGGCTCCTCGAGCATGATCACCGGATCGCCCGCAGTCACCGACACATGGTGGATGCGCGCGCGGGGGGTGAGGCCATGGTCCTTCAGCGCCTGTTCGGACACGATCAGCACCGCCGAGGCGCCATCGCAGATCTGGCTGGCATTGGCGGCGGAAAGCACGCCCTTGTCCGAGATCGGCTTCACGCCCGCAATGCCCTCGAGCGAGGCATCGAAGCGGATGCCCTCATCGACCTTGTGCCATTCCTTGCCCTCGGGGGTTTCGATCTCGACGGGAACGATCTCGTTGTCGAAGGCGCCCGCCTGGGTCGCGGCAGCGGCGCGGCGGTGGCTTTCGAGCGAATAGGCGTCGAGCTGTTCCTTGGTCTGACCGTGCTTCTTGACGATCATTTCCGCGCCGTCGAACTGGCTGAACATCACACCGGGAAACGCTTCTTCGAGACGGGCCGACTTGTAGTTGCCCAGGCCCGCCTTCATGAAAAGCACCGCAGGCGTGCCCATCGGCACGCGGGTCATGCTCTCGATGCCGCTCGCCAGCACGATGTCCTGCGTGCCGCTCATCACCGCCTGCGCGGCAAACTGCATAGCCTGTTGCGAGGAACCGCACTGGCGATCGATGGTCACGGCGGGAATGCTGTCGGGCAGTTTGGAGGCCAGCACCGCGTTGCGGCCGAGGTCCATGGTCTGCTCGCCGCCCTGACCGACACAGCCCGTGATGACGTCGTCAATGGCCTTGGGATCGAAGTCGTTGCGCGATGCAATCGCGTCGAACACGGCTGCGCCAAGGTCCACCGGATGGACACCGGCAAGACGGCCGCCACGACGGCCCCCGGCAGTGCGGACTGCGTCTACGATATAAGCATGAGCCATGAAGCCTCTCCTTGCAGAATGCGCGAGACGGCAACCAGACGCCGACTCCGCGATGGATTTAATCGAACGGTTAAACCGCGTTGGGGCTTACGTCAACGGAAAGAAAAATCCTCCCACAGCTCGCTGGGTGAGGGGGACCGCGGCGCGAAGCGTCGCGGTGGAGGGGCAAATGGCGAAACATGGCATGGTATCGCCTCCCTTCCACCATCCTGCGGATGGTCCCCCTCCCCGAGACAAGCTCGGGGAGGATTGGGCTCAAGCCACCGCCTTCTCGCGCTTGACCGTGATCACCTGCGGATAGGTGAATTCGAGCAGGCCTTCCTTGCCGTACTCGGCACCGAAGCCCGACTGCTTGTGGCCCGCAAACGGTGCGAAGGGCGAGAGGTGGAGATATTCGTTGACCCAGACGGTCCCGGTCTCGAGTTGCTCGGCGATTTTCACGCCCTCTTCGGGATTGCCCGTCCACACCGCACCCGCCAGGCCGTAATCCGAGGCATTGGCGCGCTGGATCGCTTCCTCGACGGTCGAGAATTTCATCAGCGGCATTACCGGGCCGAACTGTTCCTCGGCGACGATGCGCGCGTCTTCGGGCGGGTTGTCGAGAATGGTGATCGGCACATAATAGCCCGGGATCGACGGATCGTGATCGCCGCCGACGAGGAACTTGTAGCCATGGTCCTTGGCGTCCTGGATCAGATCGAGCACGCGCTCATACTGCTTCTTGTTCTGGATCGGGCCGACGGCGGTGCCCTGCTCCGCGCCGTCGCCGACCTTCACGCCCTTGGCATATTCGGCGATCGCGGCGGACAGCTCGTCATAGATATCCTCGTGGATATAGATGCGCTTGGCCGCGACGCAGATCTGCCCGGCATTGGTGAAGCTCGACCAGAACAGCTGTTCGGCGACCTTCTTGACATCGGCATCGGGCAGCACGATCGAGGCGTCGTTGCCGCCGAGTTCCAGCGTGATGCGCTTCAAGTCCTTCGACGCCGATTCCATCACGCGCTTGCCGGTCGCGGTCGACCCGGTGAAGGTGATCTTGTCGATATCGGGATGCGAGGTGATCAGCGGGCCGAGATCGTCGCCGCCGGTGATGACGTTAAGCACGCCCGCCGGGATCTCGTCGGCAATCAGCTCGATGATGCGCAGCGTGGCGAGCGGCGTGAACGGCGAGGGCTTGAGCACCATGGTGCAGCCGGACAGCAGCGCCGGCACGATCTTCTGCACCGCCATCATCACCGGGAAGTTCCAGGGCACGATACCGCCGACCACGCCGACGGGCACGCGGCGGGTGCGCGAGAGGCGGGTATCGCTGTCCTCGTTGATCTCGTCCTCCAGGGTCAGTGTCGATTGCGCCGCCGCCATCGCCGCGGCGCCATGGATCTCGCCCGCTGCCTGGGCATGCGGCTTGCCCTGCTCGCTGGTCAGCAGCCGCATGAGTTCATCGGCATTGGCCTTGATCGCGGCCGAAATCTTCTGGATCACCGCGCGACGCTCGTCGATCGGCACGTTCTTCCACGTTTTGAATGCAGCGCGCGCAGCCGCGACCGCGCGGTCCAGCTCTTCCTGCCCGCAATCGGGAACCTGGGCGATCACCTGCTCGTTGGCGGGATTGACGACATCGATCCATTTGCCGGGCTTTTCCAGCTTGCCGTTGATGAGGACGCTGTACTGCTGAACCATCGGAACATTCCTTTCCTGTGATGCCGGCCCGGTATCGGACGATCCGGGCTGTTGTCATATAAGTCCGCCGGGCACGCTATACCGAGCGCCCGCCGCAAACCACTGTCAATTCAACTCGGGACGAAGCGGATGGGCAGCGTCTTGGGGCCGCCGACAAAGGTGCTGCTCGCGCGCTGCGGCGTGCCCGCGAGTTCGACGCTGTCGATCCGGTCGAGCAGCTCGTCGAACAGGATGCGCATTTCGAGCCGCGCAAGGTGCAGGCCCAGGCACTGATGCACCCCTGCCCCGAACGCGACATGGCGATTGGGTCCGCGCGACGCGTCGAACCGGTCGGGATCGGGGAACACGCGCTCGTCATGATTGCCCGAGACATAGCACAGCATCAGCCAGTCGTCCTTGGCGATGCGCTGCCCGCCGATCTCGCAATCCTCTGCGGCCGTGCGCATGAAATGCTGCACCGGCGTCGTCCAGCGGATCGCCTCCTCGATCAGGCCGGGCAGCAGGCTGCGATCGGCCTTGATCCGGGCGAACTGCTCTGGATCCTTGGCCAGCGCCCACATCGCGCCGGCGGTCGAGGCCGAGGTGGTGTCATGGCCCGCCGCCGCGACGATGATATAATAGCCGGCGGCGTTGCGATCGCTGATCGGCTCGCCATCGATCACCGCATTGGCGATGACGGTGGCGACATCGTCCTTCGGATCGGCGCGCCGGTCCGCCGCGAGCTTCATGAAATAGCCCTCGAAATCGCGCACCGCCTCGATCACGAATTGCGTCACCTGTTCGGGGGTCAGCTCGACCGAGCGTGCGCGGTTGAGATCGGGATCCTCGCCGCCGAACATTTCCTGCGTCAGCTTGAGCATCAGCGGCTCGTCCTCGTGCGGCACCCCGAGGATCTGCATGACCACGTGCAGCGGATAGAGCGCCGAGACCTGATGCACGAAGTCGCACTGGCCGCCGGTCGCGAGCATGGCATCGACCGAAGCGCGCGCGATGCCGCGAATCTTGCCCTCCAGACCCGCCAGGTTCTTGGGCATGAACCAGCTCTGGGTGAGCTTGCGATAATCCATGTGCTCGGGGGCATCCATGGTGACCAGCGATCGCACCAGATGCGGGCTGCCGCCGGTGATCATGTGCGTGAGCATCTGCACCGCGACCGGCCCCAGCACCACCGATTTGGGCGCGTTGAGGAACCGGGCATTGTCCTTGCTCACCGTCATGATGTCCTCATGCCGAGTGATCGCCCAGAACGGCATATAGCCTTCGGCCTGGACCAGCCCGACGGGCATGTTGTCGCGCGCCCAGCGGAACTTTTGCTTGATCCCGTTCCATTCGCCATAGGCGACGGGATTGACGATGGCCGCGGCGATTTCGGGCGGCAGCACGGCTGGGGCGATCGTCGCCATGGCTCAGGCTCCTGCTACGGCTTCGGCCGCCCTGGCCTTGGCCCAGTATTCATCGCGCAGCAGCCTCTTGTAGAGCTTGCCCGTGGCATGGCGGGGAAGTTCCTCGCGGAAATCGATCTGTCGCGGCATCTTCACGCCCGAAAGCGAACCGCGCAGATAGGTGCTAAGCTCGGCTGCGAGATCGTCGCCCGCCTCGGCAAGGTCGAGCGGCTGCACGATCGCGACGACGCGTTCGCCCATGTCCGGGCAAGGCGCTCCGATCACCGCCGCATCGGCGACCTTGGGATGGCTGACCAGCAGATTCTCGATCTCCTGCGGATAGATGTTCACGCCGCCCGAGATGATCATGAAGCTCTTGCGGTCGGTGAGATAGAGAAAACCCTCTTCGTCGACCCAGCCCACATCGCCCAGCGTCGTCCAGCCCTCGGGATGCGTCGCTTCCTTGGTCTTGGCCGCGTCATTGTGATACTCGAACGGGTTGCCGCCCTCGAAATAGACCGTTCCTTCGGTGCGCGCGGGCACCTCCCTGCCCTCTTCGTCGCAGATGTGGATCGTGCCGAGCAGCGAACGCCCGACCGAACCCTGATGCGTCAGCCAGTCCTCGCTCGAGATGAAGGTGAAGCCATTGCCCTCGGTGCCGGCATAATATTCCTTCAGCACCGGTCCCCACCAGTCGATCATCGCCTGCTTGACCGGTACCGGGCACGGCGCAGCGGCGTGGACGGCCGATTTCAGGCTCGACACATCATAACGCCTGCGCACCTCCTCGGGCAGCTTGAGCATGCGCGTGAAATGTGTCGGCACCCATTGGCTGACATTGACCTTGTAGCGCTCGATCAGCTGCAGCGCGTGCTCGGGATCGAACTTTTCCATCACGATCACGGTGCCGCCCAGCTTGTGCACGCTCATGCACCAGCGCAGCGGCGCGGCATGATAGAGCGGCGCAGGCGAGAGATAGATGCTGTCCGGGCCGAAGCCGAACGCCCCCTGGGCGAGCATGACCAGCGTGTTGCTCGCGGCGATGTCGCCGTCTTCGGGCAGCGGCAGGCGGACGCCCTTGGGGCGCCCGGTGGTGCCGGAGGAATAAAGCATGTCCGAGCCCGCGCGCTGATCGGCAATCGCAACCTCGGGCATCGCCGCGATGGCGGAAGCGGCGGCGGAATCGTCGATATCGACGATCGGCACCTGCGGACAGGCGCTGGCGATCGCCGGAAGATGGGCCGCGAGATACCCGGAGGTGAACAGCAGCTTGGCGCCGCTATCGTGAAGGATATAGCTGATCTCGTCGGCGGTCAGCCGGTTCGAGATCGCCACGAAGATCAGTCCCGCGCGCTGCGCGCCCCAGACGATATCAAAATATTCCGCCCGGTTCTCGAGGCACAGGGCCACCGTGTCGCCAATGCCGATGCCCTGCTGGCGGAGATATTGCGCGACCTGGTTCGACCGGCGATCGAGCGCGTCATAGCTGACCTCCAGCCCCGTACCCGCCATGATGATCGCCGGCTTGTCGGGCTGATTCCGGGCGTGGACCGATGGATGCATTGCGACATTCCCTCCTGATCAAGGGAAAGGCCCGTCCCGCCGTTCGGCGTGTTCCGGAACGATTCCCGATAATGAGGGCATCATTGTTTAATCGCCCGGTTAAAGCAACGGCAAAGCGCGCGCTCATGTGGCGGACAAACAAAAAGCGCCGGAGAACCGGCGCTTGATGTCAAGATTTGCGGACAGTGCGGAGCGATTATTCGGCGGGACCGCCCAGGGCCACCTTGCCGCCATCCTGCATGGCGAGCAGATAATCGCGCGAGGAAATGAAAGGCATCGGGTTGACCGAGTTTCCGGCGATGCGCACTTCATAGTGCAGATGGCTGCCGGTGGAGCGGCCGGTCGATCCCATCAGACCGATGACCTGGCCCTTGGTGACGCGCTGGTTGGGCTGAACCAGGATCTGGCTGAGGTGGCCGTAGCGCGTCTGGATTTCGCCACCATGGTTGACTTCGACATACTGGCCGTAACCCCCGACCCACTGCGCACGGCCGACAATGCCATCGGCGGTCGCGTAGATCGGCGTTCCGATCGGGCCCGCCATGTCGAGACCCTTGTGGCGGGCGCGGCGTCCGGCGAAAGGATCGGCGCGGAAGCCATACTGGCTGGTCAGCCTGAAGCTGTCGACGGGCTTGCGCGAAGGGATGGAGACTCGACCGGTGTCGCGCTTTTCCATCGATTTCCAGTCGGCGAACAGGGCGCGGAATTCGGTATCCTGGGCTCCCAGAGCACCGTCGGCAGAAACCTGCGGGACGGCGGCGGCGATGTCGGTGGCATTGCCTTCAGCAAAAGCCGGTGATGCAGCGCACAGCAGACCGGCTGTGGTGGTGGTAAGGACCGTTGCGACAATTCTGGTTGCGACCATGAATATTCAGCACCTTGTTGCAGGGCAACCGCCGGGCCGTTCGGACCTTGCGGCTGTCCTTCGTGCTCCGGCGCCTCGTGCGAGGCGGAGCACAAAAACACAAAAATCGTTGGAACCCCTTCCCTCCGATTTCGTTGGAGCATGGGTAGAGTGAAAGCTTTGTGCACCGCAACCCGCAACCGCCGACCGCGCGTTGAAGCGTCTGGCAGGCGCGTTGAATCGTTTAATCGCAGGTGAACGGGCTGGATTTTGGCCCGAATCCGAGCTCTTGGCGCACAAGAATCGGAATGCTCGGCGGGCGGGATGGCGTCGGCCTTAGCCCGTCCGACACGTCCTCGATTGGAAATTTCCGCCATTGCACGAAAAAGGGGCCCGCCGGATGCATCGGCGAGCCCCTGTCGTTAACCGCGATTCGCTTACCTCAAATCAGAGCGCCCGCGCGGCGGCGAGCACGTCTGCAACATGACCTGCCACCTTCACCTTGCGCCATGCGCGCACGACCTTGCCGTCCTTGCTGATCAGGAAGGTCGAGCGATCCATGCCCATATATTTCTTGCCGTACATCGATTTCTCGATCCAAACGCCCATCGCCTCAGCCAGACCATCGCTCTCTGCGTCGCTGGCGAGCGGCACGGTCAGCCCGTATTTCTCGATGAACTTCTGATGCTTTTTCGGCGGATCCTTCGATACGCCGAGCACCGACACGCCCGCCGCCTCGAACTCGGCCAGATGCGCGCTGAACTCCTGCGCTTCCTTGGTGCACCCGCTGGTATCGTCCTTGGGGTAGAAATAGAGGACCCAGGCCTTCCCGGCATAGTCGGCGGCGGAAACGCTGCTGCCATCGGGCGCCGTCAGCGCAATGTCGGGGATGGTGTCGCCAATATCGGTCATCGTCTGTCCTTCTCTCTCAAGCGCTGGTTCCAGGCGCGCTCGCGGCAAATAGGTGCTGCCAGGCGCTTTGAACACTGGCGCGCGCAGATTCGATTTCGCCGATTAGCGCCTCCCAGCCGACCGAGCCGCAGGCGCGCGCTATCAGAGCCTGGCTTGCCGGGGGCGGCTCGCTGCAATCGGGAGCGACCAGCCGCAGCGTGACCAGCAGCCGGGTCATGAGATCATGCGCGACCGCCAGCGACGGATCGGCCAGCCCCTGCGCGACTAGCGCATCGATTGCCTCGCGCAGGTCGGGCAGGAACCCGGTCGTGTGCGTCAATTGCAGCGTGTGCACGATGAACTCGAGGTCGACCAGTCCGCCGGGCAGCAGCTTCACGTCGAGCGGCCCGAGCGGCTGCTTGTGCGTGGCAATGTCCTCGCGCATCTTGAGCGCCGCGGCGCGGACCTCGTCCGGATTGCGCGGAGCGTGCAGCACCTCGCCGATGATCGCATCGAGCCGCGCCCGGCTCTCCTGCGATCCGTAGACCACCCGCGCCCGACACAGCGCCATATGCTCCCAGGTCCAGGCCTGATCGCGCTGATATTCGGCAAAGCTGGCGAACGACACCGCCAGCAGTCCTTGCGCGCCATTCGGACGGAGCCGCGTATCCACCTCATAGAGCGCCCCCGCCGCCGTCGGCACGGACAGCGCCGCGATGATCCGCTGTGCCAGCCGGTTGTAATACTGGGTGCTGCCCAAGGGGCGCCTGCCATCCGATTCGCGCCCGATCTCGCCGCTGAACAGGAAGATGAGGTCGAGGTCGGACGCATGGGTAAGCGCGCCGCCGCCGAGCCTGCCCAGCGCCAGGATAACCGGCTCGCTGTCGGGCATCCGTCCGTGGACCGCGGTGAATTCGCTGATCGCACAATCGGCGAGCCGGCAGATCGCCGCCTCGGCCACCCGCGCATAACCGCCGGCAATCGCGACCGGGTCGTGCCGCCCCTCGATCAGCTGCACGCCCAGCGCAAAGCGCATCTCTCCGACGCGGACGCGGACCGCATCGAGCCGCTGCTGATAATCGTCGCCCGGCTCCTCGCGCGCCAGGCGCTCGGCAATCTGCTTGACGCTGCCCACCAGATCGTAGGCGCTGGCATCGATCAATCCGTCGAGCAGATCGCCGCGCCGCGCCAGCGATTCGGCCAGCGGCGGGGCATGGCTCAATATGTCGACCAGCGTCTGCATCAGCGCAGGCCGCGCCTGGAGCAGCCGGAACACGTTCACCGTGCTGGGGAGCTGCCGCAGCAGATCGTCGAACCGGTTGAGCGCCGCCGTCTGGTCGGGCGCGTCGGCAAAGGCCGTGAGCAACGCGGGCAAGACCTCCTCGAACGCCTTGCGCCCTGCCGCCGTGCGCAGCGCGCGCACCGCGCCGCCGCGCCACGCCTGCACCCGCTCGGCCAGAGCCTCGGGCTGATCGAGCCCCGCATGGGCCAGCGCTTCGGCGAGCAGTTCGGGATCATTGCTGAGCGGGATGACCGCATCCTCGCCGTGTCCGCGCTGCGAGGCGATCAATCCGTCATACACACCCGCGACATCGCGGGTAACCGGCTGGAGCGCGGCGATCATCGCCTGGCCATCGGCCAGTCCGTGCAGCCTGGCGACATTGTCCAGCGCAGCGGGATCGCTGGGAAGGCTGTGCGTCTGCTGATCGTCGACCATCTGCAACCGGTGCTCGAAGGTACGCAGCGTGCGGTAGTGTGCTGCCAGAAGCTGCGCCTCGTTATCCAGGATGATGCTCTGCGCGGCCAGCGCCGCCAGCGCGTCCAGCGTCGAGCGCACGCGCAAGGCCGGGTGGCGTCCGCCATGGATGAGCTGATGCGCCTGGGTGAAGAATTCGACCTCGCGGATGCCGCCGCGCCCGCGCTTGAGGTCGAAGCCGGGGCCGAGCTGCTGGCCCTTGTTGTAATGGTCGCGGATCTGACGCGTCAGCGCCGCGATTTCGTCGATCGTGCCGAAATCGAGCGAGCGCCGCCAGATGAACGGGCGTAGCGCATCCATGAAATAGCGTCCGAGCACG
Source organism: Blastomonas sp. UPD001 (assembly GCF_003426715.1). Taxonomy (NCBI): domain Bacteria; kingdom Pseudomonadati; phylum Pseudomonadota; class Alphaproteobacteria; order Sphingomonadales; family Blastomonadaceae; genus Blastomonas; species Blastomonas sp. UPD001. The sequence continues at coordinate 274,361 of NZ_QKVT01000001.1, read as the reverse complement.
CGGTCGCCCGCTGCGGCGCGCGAGCGGATGAAGGCGGCCTGCTCCCAGGTCAGGGCCTGCGATTCATAATGCGACAGCGCCGCATCGACGGGGATCGCAAGCGGGGTGACCTCGGCCGCCGGACGCAGCCGCAGATCCATCCGGAAGACATAGCCTTTGCCATCCCTTTGGCTCATCAGATCAATGAGTTGCCGCGCAATACGCTGCGCAGCATCGGCTGCGTCTTCGCGGGGACGGCATGGCAGGGTTGCCGGATCGTAAAGGAAGATCGGATCGATATCCGACGAATAGTTGAGCTCCTGCCCGCCATGCTTGCCGAGTGCGATCACTGCAAAGCCCTCCACCTCGGCCCCGGGTGTCCGCCGCGCAAAGATATCGGCGAGCGCCGCATCGAGCGCCTGATCAGCAAAATCGGACAGGACGCGCGTGACCCTGTCGACGCTGACGAGCCCCGCCAGATCGGCAAGCGCCAGCACCAGCGCCAGACCGTTCTTCCTGCGGCGCAGCGCCTCGGCGACGGGAAGATCGGGCCTCTGCTCGCCGAGCGCAGCGAGCGTTGCGTCAAGCCCCTCGTTGTCGAGCTGGTCGATCAGACCGGGCTGGCGCTCCATCGCGGCAGCCAGAAACGGGGCGTGGCGCGCGGCGCGCTGCATTGCGTCGGCAAGACCGGGAGTCGTCAGCATGAACCCGCTGCTAGCCGCCCCCGGTGCGCGAGGCAATCGGCGCGGCGCGGGTCGTTCAGTCTTCGTCGCCGCCGCGCCCTAGCAGCCCGCCGCTGACGCGGTCGACATCGGCCATGATCGCGGCCATCGGATCGGTGGTGCGCTCGATGCGGGATTCGCCATTCCCGGTTTCCTCGATCAGCGCCGCCAGCGCGGCGCGCCCACGCGCGACCCGGCTCTTGATCGTGCCCAGCGCCACGCCGCAAATGTCGGCAGCCTCCTCGTAGGAGAACCCCCCCGCCCCCACCAGGATCAGGGCTTCGCGCTGGCTTTCGGGCAATTGCATCAAGGCGCGCTGCACATCGGCGAGATGCAGCTGGTCACCCTGGCCAGCCGGCATCGACAGGATACGGTCGGCGACGACATCGTCCCATTCGGTGGTGAACCGAGCGCGGCGACGCTGCGACAGAAAGCTGTTGCGCAAAATGATGAAGGTCCAGGCACGCATGTTGGTGCCCGCCGCAAAGCGGCCGCGCGCGGCCCAGGCCTTGAGCATGGTATCCTGAACCAGATCGTCGGCGACATCGCGATTGCCACTGAGCGAACGGCCATAGGCGCGCAGATGCGGGATCAGCGAGGCCAGCTGCGCCTTGAAAGCCTCGTCGTCGAGCGGGGGGCCGGTCTCGGGCGCGGCGTCGGCAGTGGTGTCAAACGCCATAGCAAAAAGGCCTGATCTTGAACCGTTCAGCGGAAGACCGGCGGCGATTCGAAATGGCCGACGCGCGCCTGTCACTCACCCATGTTAAGCTTTCCTGATGCGTTAGGGAAATTCGTTGCAAATCACAAGCATGGCTCGACGAACGCGCGAGCGATCCGCTTGCCTGCCCCGCGCGTAGCTGGCAAACAGCGCTCCATCGCGGGCAAGGCGTCCGCGCATCCCTTCCTCCGGCGAAAAGAGCGATCATGTTTCTCAAGACCCTGTTCAAAATCGCATGCGCACCTGTCGCACTGCTGGCGGGCAGCCCCTTGGCTGCTCAGCAGACGACGTCGATCGACATTCCGGAAACAGCCCCCCAGCCGGTATCAGTCGATACGATGAAAGAGGTCACGCGGATGCTTTCGTCCGACGCGTTCGAGGGCAGAGCGCCCGGTAGCGTCGGTGAACAGAAAACCATCGCGCTGCTGACCGACCGATTTGCCAAGGCGGGGCTCAAGCCGGGCAATGGGGACAGCTGGCTGCAGAAGGTGCCGCTGGTCAGCATCGAGGCCGGCAAGATCAGCCCGCTGACCATCACGGGCGGCAAGACGCCGCTCAGCTTCGAATATGGCAAGGACATGGTGATCGGCACCTATCGCGAGGCACCGACTATCGACATTGCGAACAGCGACGTTGTGTTCGTCGGCTATGGCATCAACGCGCCCGAGAAGGGCTGGAACGACTATGCCGGGCTCGATGTGAAGGGCAAGACCGTCATCATCCTGGTCAACGATCCCGATTATGACAGCGCGGACCTCAACGGCGAATTCGGCGGCAAGGCGATGACCTATTATGGCCGATGGACCTACAAGTACGAAGAGGCCGCGCGCCAGGGCGCTGCCGCCGCGCTGATCGTGCACGATACGGTCCCCGCCGCCTATGGCTGGGGCGTGGTCGAATCGAGCTGGACCGGCCCGCAATTCTTCGCGCAGAGCGCCGACAAGGGCGCGAGCGAGACCCGGGCCAATGGCTGGATCCAGAAGGAGGCCGCCGAAAGGCTGCTGGCGAGCGCGGGCCAGGATCTCGCGACGCTGAGCGCGGCCGCCAAGCGCAAGGGCTTCAAGGCCGTTCCGCTGGGCGTCAAGGCCTCGGTGTCGTTCGCCAATGCGATCGAGACGACCGTGTCGAACAATATCATCGGCATATTGCCCGGAGCGAAGCGTCCCGACGAATATGTGCTCTATACCGCGCATTGGGACCATCTGGGCCGTTGCAAGCCCGCCGATGACGGCGACGATATCTGCAACGGCGCGGTCGACAACGCGACCGGTACCGCCGCGCTGGTGGCGCTGGCCGAAGCGTTCGGCAAGGCGGGCGCGCCCGATCGCAGCGTCGTGTTCCTCGCGGTCACCGGCGAGGAATCGGGGCTGCTCGGATCGGCCTATTATGGCGAGAACCCGGTCTATCCGCTGAGCCAGACCGCAGGCGGCATCAACATGGATGCGTTCCTGATGGCCGGCAAGGCGCGCAACGTCACCGTGATCGGCAAGGGCAAGTCGCAGCTCGACGATTTCCTCGCCGCCGCGCTGACAAAGGAAGGCCGGGTGGCCGAGGCCGATCCGATGCCGCAGAACGGCTATTACTACCGCTCGGACCATTTCAGCCTCGCCAAGCAGGGCGTGCCGATGCTGTACATCGATGGCGGCGACGATCTGGTGAATGGCGGCAAGGCCGCGGGCGAAGCGGCGGGCAAGGACTATACCGTCAACCGCTATCATGGCCCCAAGGACGAGTATAACCCGAACTGGGACTGGTCGGGCGTGATCGACGACCTGTCGCTCTATTACAGCATCGGTCGGAGCCTGGCGATGTCGAAGGATTGGCCGAACTGGGTGGAAGGTGACGAGTTCCGCGCCATGCGCGACAAGAGCCGCGCGGGCCGCTGATCCGATGACGCAGATCATGCCGCCCGAATGGGCCGCGCAGCGCTGGATCTGGATCGGCTTTCCGCATCTGGCCGACGAGTGGAACGGTTTCCTTGCCGCGGCACAGGCGGAGATCGCGAGCTTTGCGCGCGCGGTCGCCGAGAGCGGGCAGGAAGCGCGGCTGGTCGTTCCCGACGAAGCGCATGCGGCACTGGCGCGCGAGCTGGCGGGCGACGCGGTAACGCTTTGCGTCCATCGCTATGGCGATATCTGGCTGCGCGACACAGGGCCGCTGGTCGTGCGCAGCGCGAGCGGCGCGACCGTTGCGCAGCGTTTCGGCTTCAACGGCTGGGGCGGCAAATATGTGATGCCCGGCGATACCGAGATCGGCGGGCTGCTCGCCGATGAGGCCGGCCTCGACAGCGCCATGGCCGACTGGGTGCTCGAGGGCGGCGCAATCGATGTCGACGGCACGGGGCTCGGCGTCACTACCGAACAGTGCCTGCTCAACCCCAACCGCAACCCGCATCTGACGCGGGAGGAGATCGAGGCGCGGCTGCGGCGCGATCTGGGGATCGAGCGGCTGCTGTGGCTGGGCGACGGGCTGATCAACGACCATACCGATGGGCATGTCGACAATCTCGCGCGTTTCGTGACGCCGGGGACGCTCGCGCTACCGGTGGCGAGCGGCGAGGACGATCCCAACGCGGCAATCTATGCCAATGCGAAACTTCGCGCCGAAGCCTTCGGACTGAAGGTCGTGCCGATCCCCTCGCCCGGCCTGGTCGAGCGAGTCGATGCCGAGGGCGAAATGAAGGTCCAACCGGCGAGCCATATGAACTTCGCCATCACCAGCCATCTGGTCGTAGTGCCGACCTATGGCACCGCCTCGGACGGCCCTGCGGTCGCGGCGATCGGTGCCTGCTTTCCCGATCGCAAGACCATCGGCCTGCGGGCCGACGCGGTGCTGGCCGGCGGCGGGAGCTTCCACTGCGCCAGCCAGCAGATGCCGCTGCTCGATTGATCGGATCAGCGGTGCCGGGTATAGCCGGTTGCAGGATCCGTCCTATGTTCCCCAACATCAACCACAAAGAGGATTGCCCCCCATGCGCACCATGATCCTGTCTGCCCTGATCGCAGGCACTGCCCTGCCGCTAATGGCCGCCGCTCCCGCGATCGCTGCCCAGGCTTCAAGCACCAGCGCCTCGACCGCGATCGATGCCGCCGTCGCCGCGGATCTGCGCGGCGAGGACAAGGCGCGCGACCAATATCGCCACCCCAAGGAGACGCTCGAGTTCTTCCAGGTCGGCCCGAACATGGTGGTCGCCGAATATGCCGCCGATGCCGGCTGGTATAGCAAGATCCTTGCCCCGTTGACCGCCACCAGCGGCAAGTATGTCGCGCTCGGCGTCTCGCCGACCGCCGCGTCGTTCAACGAGCAGCGTAAGGCGCAGATGGCGGCCTATCCGACCAGCTATCCCGAGCGCGCCGCCAAGGCGACCGGCATCGCGGCCGACAAGATCCATGCCTATGTCACCAACGCTGTCCCCGCCGAACTCAACGGCACGGTCGACCGCATCCTGATCCTGCGGATGCTGCACAACATGAACCGCTGGGGCATCCTGGGCAGCGAGCTCGACGCGATGCACAAGATGCTCAAGCCCGGCGGCATGATTGGCATCGAGCAGCACCGCGCCAAGGCCGATGCACCCGCCGCTTATACCGATGGTTCGAAGGGCTATCTCAAGGAAGCCGATGTCATCGCCATGTTCGAGAAGCACGGCTTCGAACTGGTCGGCAAGAGCGAGATCAACGCCAATCCCAGGGACACGGCCGACTATCCCGATGGCGTCTGGACGCTGCCGCCCAATTACGCGCTGAAGGACCAGGACAAGGCCAGATATGCCGCGATCGGCGAATCCGACCGCATGACCATGCTCTTCCGCAAGAAGTGACGCTGGGCTCGCCGCCGGTCATCGGGCTGGCGGCGAGCGACTGACGCCGGGGGGCGATGATGGGCGCTTTTGTCCTGCGAGCGGTGATCTCGGGCATTCTGGTTGCGATCATCGCGCTAGTTTCGCGGCGAAGCCCGGGGCTGGGCGGCCTGATCGCCTCGATCCCGCTGGTCTCGACGCTCGGCATGATCTGGCTGTGGAACGACAGCGGGGATCGCGAGCTGGTGGCCAATTATGTCTCTGCCGCCTTCTGGTATTTCCTGCCGACACTGCCCATGTTCCTGCTCATTCCCTGGATGCTCCGCTCGGGCGTGAGCTTCTGGCTGTCACTGGGCGCAGGCTGCGGCCTCACCATTATCTTGTATCTGGGCATGGTCGCGCTCCTGCCCCGCATTGGGATCAACGTTTCGCTATGACCGAGATTACCGTCGCTGCCCTGCAGCTGCCGCTGGGCGGCGGGTTGGCCGAGAATATCGATGCCGTCAGCGATCTTGTCGCGCACGCGGCCGACAAGGGCGCGCACATCATCCTGCCCCCCGAACTGTTCGAGGGCCCTTATTTCTGCCAGGTCGAGGACGAAGGCCTGTTTGCCACCGCGCACCCCACCGCCGAGCACCCGAGCGTGCGCGCGATGGCGAAGCTGGCCAAGCAACTCAAGGTTGCGATCCCCACCAGCTTTTTCGAGCGCGATGGGCCGCATCATTACAACTCGCTGGCGATGATCGATCCCGATGGCGAGATCATGGGCGTCTATCGCAAGAGCCATATCCCCGATGGGCCGGGGTACGAGGAGAAATATTATTTCCGCCCGGGCAATACGGGCTTCAAGGTCTGGGACGTGTGCGGCACGCGGATCGGCGTCGGCATCTGCTGGGACCAATGGTATCCCGAATGCGCGCGCGCAATGGCGCTGATGGGGGCGGAGCTGCTCTTCTACCCGACCGCGATTGGCTCGGAACCCTATGACGCGGACCTCGACACCAGCCGCATGTGGCGGCGCGCGATGCAGGGCCATGCGGTGTCGAACTGCATGCCCGTGATCGCCAGCAACCGCATCGGCACCGAGGGCAATCAGAGCTTCTACGGGCACAGCTTCATCACCAACGAATGGGGTGACCTGGTGCTCGAATATGGCGCGGAGGAAACCGGCGTGCTGGTCGCGACGCTCGATCTTGCCCAGGCGCGCAAGCACCGCGCCGGGATGGGGTTTTTCCGCGATCGCCGCCCGCAGCTCTACGGGCGGCTCGCCGAGGACATCTGACCGATAAGGCGGGAGAAGTCCGGCCTTATTCGCCGATTCCGTCCCACATTTCCTTGAGCTTGGCGAAGAAGCCGGTGCTTTCCGGGCTTTCCTGACCGGTCTCGGTCGCCTGGAATTCGCGCAGCAATTCCTTCTGGCGGGCGCTGAGCCTGGTCGGCGTCTCGACATCGATCTGAATGACCATGTCCCCCGTGCCGCGGCCCTGCAGCACCGGCATGCCCGCGCCGCGCTGGCGCAGCTGCTTGCCCGACTGGATGCCGGCGGGAATGCTGATCCGGTGACGCTTGCCGTCGAGGCCGGGGATCTCGAGCTCGCCGCCGAGGGCAGCGGTCGTGATGCTGATCGGACAGCGCGTGATCAGCGTGGTGCCGTCGCGCTCGAAAATGCGGTGCCGCGCGACGTGGATGAAGATGTAGAGGTCACCCGGCGGCGAACCCTTGGGACCCGCCTCGCCTTTGCCCGAAAGGCGGATGCGCGTGCCGTTGTCCACGCCGGGCGGAATATCGACCGACAAGGTCTGCTGCTTGTCCACACGGCCCTCGCCGCGGCAGGTGCGGCAGGGGTTCTCGATCACCTGGCCGCTGCCATGGCAGTTCGGGCAGGTCCGTTCGACCACGAAAAAGCCCTGCTGCGCGCGCATCTTGCCGCTGCCGCCGCACAGGTTGCAGGTGCGCACCTTGGTGCCAGGCTCCGCGCCCGATCCGTCGCAGGTGTCGCAGGTCGCCGCGACATCGATGGTGATCTCGCTCGCCTTGCCATGATAGGCCTCTTCGAGCGTGATCTCCATGTCATATCGCAGGTCCGCGCCGCGAACGGGGCCACGCCGACCGCCTGCTCCGCCAAAGCCGCCGCCGAAAATGGTATCGAAAATATCGCCCAGATCGGAAAAGCCGCCCGCAGCGCCATGGCCACCACCGCCGCCGGACATGCCGCTTTCATACGCTTCATGGCCATAGCGATCATAGGCCGCGCGCTTCTGCGGGTCCTTCAGGGTGTCATAAGCCTGGCTGATCGCCTTGAACCGGGCCTCCGCCTCGGTATCGCCGGGGTTCCGGTCCGGATGCCATTGCATCGCCAGCTTGCGATAGGCGGACTTGAGCGTGGCGTCGTCCGCGGTGCGCGAAACGCCCAGGCGCTCGTAATAATCTTTGGCTGTGGTCATGGTCATGGGTCGCGATTCATCATGCAGCGACCGGGCGGGATCGCGGCGCCGGGGTGGCAATAACCACCCCTGCCCCGCAGTCCCGCCCGGCCGGACTGTCGAACATCAATCCGGCAATCAGTTTTTCGCGTCGCCGTCAACTTCCGAGAACTCGGCGTCGACGACATTGTCCTCAGCCGGAGCAGCCTCGGCCGCCGGAGAGGCAGCTGCCGCCTGTTCCTTCTCGTAGATCGCTTGCCCCAGCTTCATCGCGGCCTGCGCCAGCGCTTCGGTCTTGGACTTCATCGCATCGGCTTCGCCGCCCTCGACCGCGGTCTTCAGCTCGGCAATCGCGGTCTCGATCTCGCCCTTGGTGGCAGCATCGACCTTGTCGCCATGCTCTTCCAGCTGCTTTTCGGTGCTGTGCAGCAGGCTTTCGGCGTTGTTCTTGGCTTCGGCAGCCTCGCGGCGCTTCTTGTCTTCCTCGGCAAAGCGCTCGGCATCCTTGACCATCTGGTCGATATCGGCGTCGCTGAGACCGCCCGATGCCTGGATGCGGATCTGCTGTTCCTTGCCGGTGCCCTTGTCCTTGGCCGAAACGTTGACGATGCCGTTGGCGTCGATGTCGAACGTCACCTCGATCTGCGGCACGCCGCGCGGTGCCGGCGGAATGCCGACCAGGTCGAACTGGCCCAGCAGCTTGTTGTCCGCCGCCATTTCGCGCTCGCCCTGGAAGACGCGGATCGTCACCGCCTGCTGATTGTCGTCAGCGGTCGAATAGGTCTGCGACTTCTTGGTCGGGATCGTGGTGTTGCGGTCGATCATGCGGGTGAACACGCCACCCAGCGTCTCGATGCCCAGCGACAGCGGGGTCACGTCGAGCAGCAGCACGTCCTTGACGTCGCCCTGCAGCACGCCCGCCTGGATCGCCGCGCCCATGGCGACGACCTCATCGGGGTTCACGCCGGTATGCGGTTCCTTGCCGAAGAATTCCTTCACGACTTCGCGCACGCGCGGCATGCGGGTCATGCCGCCGACGAGCACGACGTCGTCGATGTCCGCCGCCTTGAGGCCGGCATCTTCGAGCGCCTTCTTGCACGGATCGAGCGTGCGCTTGATCAGGTCGGCGACCAGCTTCTCGAGGTCCGCGCGGCTGATGGTCTTCACCAGATGCTTGGGACCGTTCTGGTCGGCGGTGATGAAGGGCAGGTTGACTTCGGTGGTCTGTGCCGAGCTCAGCTCGATCTTCGCCTTTTCGGCGGCTTCCTTCAGACGCTGCAGCGCGAGCTTGTCCTTGGTGAGGTCGATGCCTTCGGCCTTCCTGAAGTCTTCGGCCAGGAATTCGACGAGCTTCGAGTCGAAATCCTCACCGCCGAGGAAGGTGTCGCCGTTGGTCGCCTTCACCTCGAACACGCCATCGCCAATCTCGAGGATCGAGATGTCGAACGTGCCGCCGCCAAGGTCATAGACCGCGATGGTCTTGCCGTCGTTCTTGTCGAGACCATAAGCGAGCGCCGCCGCAGTCGGTTCGTTGATGATGCGCAGCACTTCAAGGCCCGCGATCTTGCCCGCGTCCTTGGTCGCCTGGCGCTGGGCGTCGTTGAAATAGGCCGGAACGGTGATGACCGCCTGAGTGACGGTTTCGCCCAGATAGCTCTCGGCGGTTTCCTTCATCTTCTGCAGCGTGAACGCGCTGATTTCCGAAGGCGAATAATCCTTGCCGCCCGCCTTGACCCAGGCATCGCCATTGCCGCCCTTGACGATGCTGTAGGGCACAAGCTCCATGTCCTTCTTGGTCAGCGGATCGTCGAAACGACGGCCGATCAGACGCTTGACCGCGAACACGGTGTTTTCCGGATTGGTAACGGCCTGGCGCTTGGCCGGCTGACCGACGAGGCGCTCGCCATCCTTGGTGAAGGCGACGATCGACGGCGTGGTGCGCGCGCCTTCCGCGTTTTCGATCACCTTGGGCTTGTCGCCGTCCATCACCGACACGCAGCTGTTGGTGGTGCCAAGGTCGATACCGATTACTTTTGCCATAATGCTTTTCCCACGTAACTTTCGATATGCAGATGAAAGAATACGAACCGCCGTCATGCCCCCAAGCATCCGGCAATTCCGTCCCCGACGGCGGATATAGGATGGCTTTCGCTTGGCACAAGGCATCGCAGTATCTACATCACCGCCATGGCCGATCCGGCCCGTTCCGGCACAGGATGATGAGGGAGAATTCACCGATGCTGCGCACACTCACGCTGCTTATCACAGGCCTTGCGATGGCGTTGCTCGCCGGGTGCCAGCCGCCCGCGCAGCTGCTGGTGGAAAAGGCCGAGCTCCAGCTTTCGCCGGTCGCGGACAGCCCTTCCGTGCTCTATTTCACGATCCGGGGCGGGCCTTCGGATACCGTGCTGCGCTCGATCAGTTCGCCCAACATCCTGCGGCTCGAGATGCATGAGACGGTCGAGGAAAACGGCATGTCGATGATGAAGCCGATCACCGCGGTCGCGGTGCCATCGCGCGGCAAGGTCGAGTTCGAGCGTGGCGGCAAGCATGTAATGGTCTGGGGCGTCGATGCCGCGGCGCGCAAGGCGGGCAAGGCAACGTTCCTGTTCTCCTTCTCCAATGGCGAGAAGATCGAGGTCGATGCCGCCCTGAAGGCGCTCAAGCCGCATGACGGCATGGCGCACTGATGGCGATTGCGCCGATTGACCGGCCGCTGACCAGGGCGGAAATCGATCTGTCGCGTTCCGTCTTCGGCGATGCCATCGCCTATGATCGGGTGCGCATCCGGCTGAAGAAATGGATCTTCTTCCAGCCGAAGCGCACCATCATGGCACCGATGGGGCATATCCATTTCCACCCCCGCGGGACCGCCTATTGCGACGATTTCAGCTGCGCAAGCCTGTCGCGACAAGCCTTGTTCATTCACGAGATGGTGCATGTCTGGCAGTACCAGCAGGGGATCTTCCTGCCGCTGAAGCGCCACCCGTTCTGCCGATACGATTATGCGATCAAGCCCGGACAGCGTTTCGGCAAATACGGCATCGAGCAGCAGGCGGAGCTGGTCCGCCATGCCTTCATGCTACGCCAGGGCGTGAAGGTCGCGGGCGCGCCTTCGATCGAGACCTATCGCCAGATCGTGCCGTTTCCGGTCTGACGGCCGCTTTGACCCACCCCGTCACCCCCGCGTAGGCGGGGGTCCCGCTTCTGGCGCAACGCTCGCGAAAAAGCGGGATTCCCGCGTTCGCGGGAATGACGTGAAGTTCAATCGGCTCGGTGGATCAATCCGGCTTCTTCGCCACCGCGACCAGCGCGGGGCGCAGCAGGCGGTCCTTGATCATGTAGCCGGCCTGCAGTTCCTGCACCACGGTGCCAGGCTCTGCGTCGTCGCTGGGCAGTTCGATCATCGCCTGGTGCTGGTTGGGATCGAGCGGCAGGCCGATCGCGGCGATGCGCGAGATGCCGTGCTTGCCGAACACGCTTTCGAGCTCGCGGCCCGTCGCTTCGAGCCCGACGACCAGCCCCTTCCACGCCTCGTCATTGCGCGCGTCTTCGGGGATCGCCTGCAATGCGCGGGTCAAATTGTCCGAAACCGAGAGAATGTCGCGCGCGAAGCCGGTCGCCGCGTAGGCGCGTGCGTCCTGCGCGTCCTTTTCCAGCCGACGGCGAACGTTCTGCGTGTCGGCGCGGGCATAGAGCACGTCCTGCTTCGCCTCGGCAAGCTGCGCTTCGAGCGCGGCAATGCGCTCTTCCAGCGCCGCCTGGCCGTCGCCCTGTTCCTTCAGGCTGTCCGGCACGCCCTCGAGTTCGGCTGCCGCTTCGGCATCGAGATCGGCGGTCTTGCTGGGGTCGTTCTGTGTCACGGTTTCGTCCTGAATCACGTTGTTCCTGCTCATTTCAACAATCGGGTCAGGCTCTGCGCGGTAAAGTCCACCATCGGCACGATCCGCGCATAGTTGAGGCGGGTGGGGCCGATCACACCGACCACGCCCACCACTCGGCCTTCGCCGTCACGATAGGGCGCCGCTATCACGGATGACCCTGAAAGCGAAAACAATTTGTTTTCCGCTCCAATGAAGATCCGGGCCGACCCTGCCTCGCGCGCGCTGTCGAGAAGATGGGCAATGTCCTGCATCGCTTCAAGCTCGTCGAGCAGCCGCCGCACGCGTTCCAGATCGGCCACCGCCTCGTTGTCGAGCAGATTGGCCTGGCCGCGCACGATCAGCACCGGACGGTCCGAACCGTCGCGCGACCACATCGCGAGACCACGCCGGATGAGATCGGAACTGGCATCGTCCAGCGCGGCGCGCTCGTTCAGGATTTCGGCTTCCAGTGCGGCCAGCGCTTGCGGGAGGCTTCGACCGGACAGCCGCGCGCTGATGAAATTGCCCGCCTGGACCAGCATGCTGTCCGTCACGCGGCGATCCATCTCGAGAACGCGGTTCTCGATGCTGCCATCATGGCCGACAAGCACTGCCAATACCTGGTTGTCCGACAGCCGGACGAAGTTCATCTGGCGCAGGACCGGTTCGCGACGCGGCACCATCACGATCCCGGCGCAGGCCGACAGGCCCGACAGCGCCTGGGTCGTGGCGGCCAGAGCGGCCTCGATCGGCCCTGCGCTTTCGAGCTGCTTCTCTATTGCCGCACGCTCTTCGGCCGAAGGCTCGGCGACCTGCATCATCCCATCGACAAAGAGTCTGAGCCCCTGCTCGGTCGGCATGCGCCCCGCACTGGTATGCGGCGCGGCCAGCAGGCCCAGCTCCTCGAGATCCTGCATCACGTTGCGGATCGAGGCGGGCGACAGGTTGACCGTCGACGTCTTGGAAATCGTGCGCGATCCCACCGGTTGACCGGTTTCGAGATAGCTTTCGACAACGATGCGGAAGACGTCGCGCGCGCGGTCGTTCAGTTCGGTGAACGGACTGGTCATGCGCTCAAGTTAGGCAGAACTGCCCCGGCTGCCAAGATGGCACGCGTGTCGGCGATCACACGCCCAGGCCGCCGCGTTGCTCCACGAGCGCGAACCATCCGCACACATTGGCGTAGGCGGCATCGGAAAGGTCCACGAACATGCGCCGCGCATCGGCGGGATCGGCGCGCCGCTCGAGCAGCCCCTGGTCGGTCATCATGCGCACCCAGCGGAGCGCGGTCGTGGGAGGCACAGCGGCGGCGATGCACAGGCTGGAGACGGAAACCGGCTTCTTCTCGAGCCGCGACGCCGTCAGGTCGAGCAGAATGTCCCAGGCCGGATCGGCGAACAGATCGGACGGGAAGTAACGATCGCGCAACCGCCGCATGGCGATCAGATGACGGACCCGCTGAGCGCTGGGCGGTCTGGCTGCGATGCGATCGAGCGGCTCTTCGGCCTGATAGGCGTGACTGCGATCGGCCAGCGCAGGGCCGGTCTCGTCCCCCCTGCCCTCTTCTGACAGCGCACCCAGCTGCTCCGCCAGCCGCGCAAGCTCGCTCGCCAGCGACTGGAGCCGCGCGCG
>NZ_QKVT01000001.1:258733-261125 GCF_003426715.1 Blastomonas sp. UPD001 | reverse complement strand
TGATCGTTCCGCACCCCGCCTATCGCACCCGCGATTTCGTGCTGCGCCCGGCGGCCACGATCGCACCGAACTGGCGCGACCCTCTCACCGGACTCAGCGTCGCGCAGCTGTGCCATCGCGCGGCACGGGGTTGACCCGATGGGTCTGCCCGACTAGGGGGATGCCCGCACCCGGGTCCGCCCGGCCACCGATGGCGCAGACCTCACGCCACCCCCAGGGGGCCCTTAGCTCAGTCGGTAGAGCAACTGACTTTTAATCAGTAGGTCGCTGGTTCGAACCCAGCAGGGCTCACCATTTCCATCAGTTCCGCCGCTTGGCGTCCCTGCCGCACCATCGTCTCTGCCCGATGGGTCGCATCATGGCGAGCCGGTGCCGAACGGGCACGAGCGGCTTGAAAAGGCCGGATCGCGGTGACCGGTGCAGGCATCGCACCCGCCATCGCCGACACAAAAAAGGCCCCGGCAGCCGTCCGACAGCGCCCGCCAACGATTGTGGTTCGCACCACCAGCACGAAGTTCTCGACAATCCCCCCAGCCTATGATGTTGTTCGGCCATAAGATTCCGGAAGCGTGAACGCACAGGAGGGGGCGATGGGGCGAGGCGAGCAGGCACCGATCCCGCGGATCGATCAGCGCAGCTTGCGCCAGCTGGAGACCCATTTCGTCGCACCGGACATTTACCGCCGCGGCGATCTTGCGCTGCGCCAGAGCCAGCTTGCGCATCTGGTGTCGGACAAGGTGATCCCGCAGCTGCTGCGTCTGCACGACGAGATCGTCCCCGATGCGCCGTGCGTGGATGCGGTGATCGCGGCGCTGGCGTCCGATCGCGCCGACATAGTGGGGCTTGCCGACATCGTTCTGGGTGACGATCTCGAGGCCGCGGTGCGCTATGTAATCGTGCTGCGCGATCGTGGGCTCTCGATGGAAACGCTGTTCATCGAACTGCTCGAGCCGACAGCCCGGCATCTGGGCGAGATGTGGGACAATGACGCCTGCGACTTCATCGATGTGACGCTCGGCGTCGCGCGCCTGCAAAAGCTGCTCGCCGCGTTCAACAACACCCATAATTGCGACTCGCTGGACATGCGGCGCACCGTCCTGATGGCCATGACGCCGGGCGACCAGCATTATTTCGGGGTCACGATGGTCGAGCGTTTCCTGCAAGCTGCGGGCTGGAAGGTGCAGACCGAGACGGCGGCATGCGCCGACGAGATCGCCGAGGCCGCAAGGACGCGCTGGTTCGCGGTCGCCGGGCTGACCGCCGGCTCGACCCAGATGATCGACAGCCTTGCCGAAACCATCGGCCTGATCCGCAAGCGTTCGCAGAACCCGCATATCGGCATCATGGTCGGTGGGCCGCTATTTGCCGAGGACCCATCGCTGGTCGCCGCGGTCGGTGCCGACGCGACGGCGCCCAGCGCGCCGACCGCCGTGCTGGTGGCGCAAAAGCTTTCGGACGCCGCATCTGCCCATCTGAACTGAGCCGCGGTCGCAACGCTGCACCGCAGGCCGCGCCACGCCCCGTTGCGGCGTCGGAGCCTGGCCATGACCGCGCGCAACATTCGTATACCGTTCGTCGAAGACGGGCTTCCCCCTTTGCGATCATGCACTTATGGTCCGCGCCAAACCAAGGGGAATCATGATGAAACCTGTGCTCCGTACCGCCGCCTGCAGCCTCGCGCTTGCGCTCTCGCTTCCCGTTTTCACCGTCACGGCCGTCGGCGCAGCGGCGCAACAGGCCGCCGCCACGCAGGATGCCGCGCTGACCGCCTTTCTCGATGCCGAGTTCGAGCAGTGGGTGAAGATGCAGCCGCAACTGGCGACGCGGCTCGGCCGCAAGGACGGCGGCGACAAGTGGAACGACCCGAGCGAAGCCGCCGCCGCAGCGCAGCTCAAATGGCGGCAGGACAGCGTCGCGCGGATGAAGGCAAAGTTCGATCGGGCAAAGCTCAGCCCCGAGGCGCAGGTCAACTACGATATCTGGGCGCTCGAGGCCGAGCGCGCGGCCATGCAGCATGACAATCGCATCTATCGCCCGCCCTTCTATTCGCGGCTCTATTCGGCGCACAGCCAGCTGCCCGATTTCCTGATCAACACGCACACGATCGCGGACGAGACCGACCTCAAGAACTATGTCGCGCGGATCAAGGGCATGCCTGCGGTGCTCGACGTGGCGATCGAGCGGACCAGGGCGAGCGAGGCAGCGGGCATCCGCGCACCGAAATTCCAGATCGAGACGATCATCGCGGGCAGCGAGAAGCTGACCAGCGGCGCGCCGTTCGGCGACGGTCCCGATGCCGCGCTCTGGGCCGACGTGAAGGCCAAGACCGAGGCACTGGTGAGCGCAGGCAAGCTGCCGCGCGCCGATGCGGACAAGCACCTGGCCGAGGCGC
>NZ_QKVT01000001.1:247502-258633 GCF_003426715.1 Blastomonas sp. UPD001 | reverse complement strand
GGATCGAGGCGGAACAGGATGCGCTGGCCAGACAGGCCGGGTTCAAGGACCGCAGCGCCTATTATGCCGAGCGCGCGCGCCTCAACCCGCCGCGCCAGTTCGACGACGCCGCGCGCAAGGAATATCTCGACAGCGCCAATGCGTTCGTAAAGCGCACGCGCAGCCTGCTCGGCCCCTATTTCAACACGCTGCCCGCCTATGGCATCGAGGTGGTCCGCGAACCCGCCTTTTCGGAAGTCGCGGGCGGTGCGGCCCATGCCTCCGCCCCCAGCCCCGATGGCGCGCGCCCCGCGCGCACCTATGTGCATCTGGTCGGCACCGTGCCCGATCCGGCGGCCAAGTACACCTTGATGTGCCACGAGGCGGTGCCGGGGCACAACATGCAGGGCGACATCCAGGTCCGGCAGAAGAGCGGACCGCAGTTCCGCGCGGTCACCGGCTATGTCGCGTTCGGCGAAGGCTGGGCGCTCTATGCCGAATCGCTGTGCAAGGAAATGAACGCCTTCCCCGATATTGCTGCCGATTTCATGCGGCTCGATGCCGAGCTGTTCCGCGCGGCGCGGCTCGTGGTCGATACCGGGCTGCACGCCAAGGGATGGACCGAGGACCAGGCGGTCGAATACATGAACACCACCGGCCGCCAGCCGATCGAGCGCTCGCGCTCCGAAATCCGGCGCTATATCACGCTGCCCGGCCAGGCCACCGGCTACAAGATGGGCATGCTCAAGATCGTCGAGCTGCGCCAGAAGGCCGAAAAGGCGCTGGGTCCCAAGTTCGATATCAAGGGCTTTCACGACCTGCTGATCGCATCGGGTTCGCAGCCGCTGTCGATCCTCGAACGCCGGGTCGATGACTGGATCAAACGCAGTCAGAGCTGACCGCGCGGCGGAGCAAAAGCGGGTTTCGAACAGAAACCTGCTTTTGCTGGCGCGCTTATGCCCTATATGGGCGGCACCGAGCGGTCCTGTTTGCCGCGCGAGAAGACGGACACGCCGCCATTTCTGACCCCGCCACCGCACCTCTAGAGATGACCCCCACCGATGCCGGATCGGAAGAGACCGGCGTGCGCGCGGCTGCGGTGCCCGCTGCGTCCGGGGGAAGGCCCGGCGGCGCCAAGTTCCTGACCGGCAGCCTGATGCGCCACGTCGCGGTGATGACGCTGACCTCGAGCGTCGGCTTGCTCGCGCTGTTCGTGGTCGATTTCGTCAACCTCTTCTTCATCTCGCAGCTGGGCGACCCGGCGCTGACCGCAGGCATCGGCTTTGCCAGCACGCTGCTGTTCCTCAATTCCTCGCTCAATATCGGGCTGATGATCACGATCAGCGCGCTCGCCGCGCGGCGTATCGGCATGGGCCGCGCCGACACCACGCGCGCGCTGCTCGGCGAAGTGCTGCTGCTCGGTATCGTGCTGTCGGCCATCATCGCAGCGATCTTCTGGACCTTCGCGCCGCAATGGGTCGAACTGATGGGCGGCAGCGGCACCGCCAAGGACGCGGCGGTCAGCTATATCCGCATCGTTGCGCCCTTTGGACCGATCACGGTCACCGGCATGGTCTGTTCGGGCTTCCTGCGCGCCTATGGCGATGCGCGGCGCGCGATGAACACCACCTTGGCCATGGCGATCGGCAATGCCGTGTTCGATCCGCTGCTGATCTTCGGCCTCGATTGGGGATTTGTCGGCGCGGCCTGGTCGACCGTGATCGCGATCATTCTGATGGCAATCACCGGGGTGGTGCCGATCCTGCGCCATTATGGCGGCTTTGCCATGCCCTCGCGCGAGAGTTTCGCGGCCAATCTTGCCGACATCCGCAAGATCATGGTGCCGGCGGTGCTCACCAACCTGGCGACGCCGGTGGGCGGCATCATCGCGTTCCGCCTGATCGCGGTCTATGGCGAGGCATCGGTGGCGAGCTATGCAGTGATCGGACGCATCATCCCGCTCGCCTTCTGCCTGCTGTTCTCGCTCTCGGGTTCGATCGGCCCGATCATCGGCCAGAATTACGGCGCAGGGCAGCTCGGCCGGGTGCGCGGTACCATCGACCGCGCCGTCATCTTCGCCGCCGGGTTCACGCTGCTGATCTGGCCGGTCCTGATCCTGGGGGTCGATACCATCGGCTGGCTGTTCGATCTGCCCGCCGGCGGCATGGATCTGATCCACGCCTTCGCCTGGGTGGTGGTGCCCTTGTTCTTCTTCAACGGGCTGCTGTTCATCGCCAATGCCAGCTTCAACAATCTCGATCGGGCTTCCTGGTCGACCTGGACCAACTGGGGCCGAAACACGCTGGGCGTGCTGCCGCTGGCGATGCTGGGCAGCCAGCTGGCGGGCGCGCCGGGGGTGCTGATCGGCCAGGCGGTCGGGGGCGTGCTGTTCGGGCTGGGGGCCTATTGGCTGACCCGGCACAGGGTCAACCAGCTTCAAAGAATATAGGTTAACCGGTTTGGCGACAGCCCGGCTTGCGGCTATTCGTGCAACCATGTCTCCCGAACACGGTTTTGCTGCCTGACCATGTCGATTCCCGATACCCCTCTGATCTCGGTCATGATGAGCGTGTACAACGCCGAGCGTTATGTCGCCGAGGCCATCCAGAGCATTCTCGGGCAGACCGAAGGGCGGTTCGAGTTCCTGATCGTCAACGATGGCTCGCGCGATGCCTCGGGATCGATCATCGACCGCTATGCTGCGCAGGACAGCCGTATCCGCGCGATCCACCAGGACAATCGCGGGCTGATCGCCAGCCTCAACCGCATGCTCGACGAGGCACGCGCCCCGCTGGTCGCGCGGATGGACAGCGATGACGTGTCGCGGCCCGAACGGTTTGCGGTGCAACTTGCCTTCATGCAGGCGCATCCCGAAATCGCGGTGCTGGGCACCAATACCGACGAGCTCGACGCCGACGGCGCGTTCTTCCCGTGCAGCGATTTTCATCCCGAGCATCCGGCCGACATCCGCGAACGGCTGATGGTCGCGAGTGCGATGTGCCATCCCTCGGTGATGATGCGCCGCGATGTCATCCGCGCGCTGGGAGGCTATCGCGCCGCGTTCCGCCATTGCGAGGACTATGACCTGTGGCTGCGCGTCAGCGAGAGCCATGACCTGTACAACCTGCCCGACCGGCTGTTCCTCTATCGCCGCTCGCCCGATCAGGTGAGCGAGAGGCACATCCTCGTCCAGGCGATTGGCGCGGCCTGCGCGCGCTATGCCGCGCAGCAACGCCGCGCGGGACGTACCGACCCCTTCGAGGGTGCGGCGGCGCTGCCCTCGCTCGATCAGATCGATGCGCTGCTCGGCAGCTCGGGCGTCGGCGCTCGGATGCGGCTCGAGGTGATCGACAGCATCAAATACTCGCCCGAAGCGATGAACGGCGGAGGGCTGGAGCTGATGCAGGCGCATCTTCGCGAAGGCGGCACCAAGCAGGGCTTCTGGCGCACGGCCGGGCGGATGGTGAAAATGGGCATGATCCCGCAGGCGCTGACCCTCTCGCTCGATCTGATGCGCTACTGATCGCGCCCACCCCTCGACTTTTCAGAACGTTAACATTGCCCGCCGCCGGTGTCCCTGTGCGAGACAGCGCAAATTGGTCGCTGATTTGGTAAGGGTTTTGCGCTATCGCGACGCTGTGACGGCGATCATATCGCTACCCCTGCAGTCAGGATACCGCCCCTCCCCATGTCTTCGCGCTTCGCCTTTCTCTTGCGTGCCCAGGGCACGATGGGTCTGCGCGAATGGATAGCGTGGCTGCTGCTGGCGCTGGTGGTCTCGCTCGGGGCCTCGCAGATCGTGCGCGCCCAGCGCGCGGACGAGGCCGAAGGTGCGCCGCGCTACCAGCCGAAGGAGGGCATGGCCTTCGAGCATGCCGGCGAGAATTTTCCGGGCTCCGCCTTCTATTATCTCGACGATTCGGGCTCGCTCGCGCTCGCCACTCCCGCGGTGCTGACCAGCAACGAGCTCGGCCTGAGCACAGGAAGCGACATGGTGCGCGGCCTCACGCTCGCAGGGTCGCCGCTCGATCACGCCCGCGCGCTGCAATGCCTGACCGCGGCGATCTATTACGAGGCGGCGATGGAGCCTGATGCCGGGCAGCAGGCGGTGGCGCAGGTGGTGCTCAACCGGGTGATGCATCCCAGCTATCCGAACACCGTGTGCGGCGTGGTCTATCAGGGTTCGGAGCGCGCGACCGGTTGCCAGTTCACCTTCAGCTGCGACGGCGCGATGGCGCGCGCACCCAGCGCGATCTACTGGGCGCGCGCGCGCCGCGTCGCCGAACGCGCGCTGGCGGGCTATGTCTATCGCCCGGTCGGCACCGCTACGCACTATCACACGACCGAGGTGTCGCCCTATTGGGCGCCCAGCCTCGACTATATCGGCACCATCGGTGCGCACCGGTTCTACCGCTGGCAGGGCGCGGCGGGGCGCAGCCTCGCCTTCAATGCCCGCTATCTGGGCGGCGAACCCTTCCCGGGTCCCAAACCGCGCACGGTCTTCACGGTCGCGACAGGCGTCGATCCGCTCGACCCGCTGGTGCTCGCCAAGGCCTATGAGGCCACCCGACGCCTGCGGCATTAACCATCTTCGGCAACCAGCTTCGCGAAAGCGGGATTAGCACCTGCTATCCTATCGTCGGCAAAGTGCGGCTTTGCCCGAGGCCTGCGCGTCCCGATTTGGGACACGCCAGCCCGGTGCGCTGCTCGCCATTTGTCCCCATGAGCCAGGGAGGCGCGAAAAAACCGTCGAATTTTCTGATATTTGGACCTCATCGAGAGCCTGTCGACGACCAAAACCGGATCCGCCGCCCCGCCATAAGACAGTTGGCCAACGAAACCTTCGATCCGGGGCAAATTTGCATTTGGTTAACCGGCTGCAGGGTATGACGGTTTACGAGGAAGTAACCACATGAAGTCTGTCGCCACTCGTAACAGCAAGAGACCGGCCAGCCCGATGCGCATTCTGCTCATCTGGACGCTCGTGTCCGCCTTGCTGTTCGGGGTGGCCGAATTCGGCGAGCCGATGGACGACATCTTCCGCATCGCACGCAACAAGATGCGCGAGCATAATGCCAGCGGTCAGGTGCTGGTGGTGGGCATCGATAATCTCTCCCAGCAGGAAGGTGGCAATTGGCCATGGAGCGCCAATGAATATGCCCAGATGGTCGATCATTTGGGTGCCGCCGGAGCACGGCGCATCTTCTTCGATTTCCCGATCAACGGCCTTGCACGCGATCCCGCTGCCGGTCAGCTGGTCGATGCCCTCAAATCGAAGTCCGGCAAGGTCTATATGGCCGCGGATTTCTCCGAGGATTCGGCGACTGGCAAGCGGAGCATGCTGCTGCCGCCCCCGGAAATGCGGCAGCATGTCCGGCTGATCAACACCAATGTCTGGATCAACGGCTACAATATCGTCTGGAACGGCCGGTTCTACAATCAGGTCGGGGATCTGGTGGTACCATCCATCGGCGCCGAGCTCGCAGGCGTGCGTGGTGCGGTCGGGGAAGAATTCCCCATCGACTATTCGATCCGCCTGAAATCCATACCCTATATCAGCGCTGTCGAGGTTCTGCGCAACGAGGCGATCGTCAGGCAGGTTAAGGGCCGCGACGTCATCATCGGAACCAATGCGACCGGCATCGGCAACCGCTATTCCGTGCCCGGCCAGGGGCCTTCAGCCAGTGTCTTCGTGGCCGCTCTGGGGGCTGAAACGCTTCTTGCAGGCAAGCCCGAAACCTATGGCTGGTGGATCCCCTTCTCGCTGGCCCTCGCGGTGACCGCCCTGATGATGCGGGTGTCGCGGCGCTCGCTCGTGCTGGGAATGGTCGTCCTGCTGCCGATAACATCGATCGGCCTGCCGCTGATCCTCGAATCGTCGGGTCTGTTCACTGCCATCATGCCGGCCACGGTCCTGATGCTCGGCTCGATGGGGCACCTCGCCTGGAGGCTGCACCGCCAGCGGTTCGACGAGCGCGGGATGGTCAACGAGGTATCGGGCCAGCCCAATCTCAACGCGCTGCGATCCGAAGGTGCTGAAACGCAGGACGGGCTGATCGCCGCGCGAATCCACAATTATGCCGAGGCGGCCACTGCGTTGCCCGCTGCGGCGGAAAAGGAGCTGGTCGAACAGATCATCCTGCGCCTGTCGCTCGGCAATGGCGGCTGCAAGGTCTATCAGGGCGACGAAGGCATCTTCATGTGGCTTGTCCCCGCCGCATCGGTCAGCAATGTCGGAGATCAGCTGGCGGGCCTCAGCGCGATCTTCCGCAGTCCCGCCAATGTGTCGGGCCGCCTCATCGATCTGGGAATCGCCTTTGGCGTCGATGCCGATCCGGGCCGATCGATCCAGAGCCGCATGTCGAGTGCGCTGTTGGCCTGCCAGGAAGCGCAGAATGCCGGCGAGCACTGGCGCGTCTATGATCCGACCAAGCTGGAGGCGACCGAATGGCGCGTGACCATGCTGGGCGAGCTCGATGCCGCGATCGACAATGGCGAGGTCTGGGTCGCCTTCCAGCCCAAGCTCGACCTGCTGTCGGGCGAAATCTGCGGGGCCGAGGCGCTGGTGCGCTGGACGCACCCGGAAAAGGGGCCGATCAATCCCGAAGAGTTCATTACGGCGGCGGAGCGCCATGACCGCATCGAGAAACTGACCGAGCATGTGCTCAACCGCGCGGTGCAGGTGGCGGCCAGCCTGAACAAGGGTGGGCGCAAGTTCGACATGGCGGTGAACCTGTCGCCGCGTCTCATCGGCCACGCAAACCTCAAGCCGATGGTGGTGCAGACGCTGCGCCGCCACGGCCTGGCGGCTGAAAGGCTGATCCTAGAGATCACCGAAACCGCGGCCATGTCGAGCGCCGAATCCGCGATGCAGGAGCTGCGCGACCTGCGCAGCATCGGGCTGCAGCTTTCGATCGACGATTATGGCACCGGCTTTTCGACGCTCGATTATCTCAAGCGCTGCCCCGCCACCGAGCTCAAGATCTACCGCAGCTTCGTGCGCATGCTGGTGACCAGCCGATCGGACCGGATCATGGTCAATTCGACGATCGAACTGGCTCATTCGCTCGGCGAAGAGGTGGTGGCCGAAGGCGTCGAGGACAACGAGACGCTGCAATTGCTCGGCCAGATGGGCTGCGACAAGGCGCAAGGCTATCTGATCGGTCGCCCCATGCCGTTCGAGGCGCTGGTGGATTATCTCGCCGACCATTCGCCCGCCAAGGCCGCCTGACCCCAAATCCTACCCCGGACTATCGAACCCGCCCTTCGCCTGCGGCCCTGTTGCTGCGTCCGTACGCCATCGCATAGGTTAATGGCTTGTTGACCATTTTACATTCTGTTAGCCTTGTCTTGGACGCGTTTCGTATTTCGCGTCCGAAATGGAGTGCTAAAAATGGCAAAGCGTACCAAGCAGCCCGTGCGCGGATTCTGGGACTGGCTCCTGGGCGGCGGCTGGAGCTGATTCGAGGTTTTTCACGAAACTTCAATCAGGTGGCCCCGGTTGAAAGACCGGGGCCATTTTCTTTGTGCTGCCCTGAACAGCGCCCGATCGCCGAGAAATGCGGGCGAATTGGGGTACCCGGACGGGCGGTCCGGCCAATCAAGCGGCAATAGTGATTCGAATTGGTTAACGCGCGCGGGCCGCGTTTGAACAATGACGAGCCAGGAAACAGTGTATCCTTGGCGTTATTCGCCGGTAAATCGCGGCGCGCGTTTCTCGAGAATGGCGTCGATCGCCTCGCGATGATCGTCCATCTGCTGCAGCACCCCCTGCCAGATCGCTGCCTGATCGAGATGTTCGGCAAGGCTCACGTCGCGCGCGTCCTTGATAAGCCGCTTGGTCTTGCGGATCGCGGCGGGCGGGAATTGCGCGACCATGTGCGCCAGTTCCATCGCGCGGGCGATCAGCGTTTCGCCGGGAACGACCTCCGACACCAGTCCATAACGCTCGGCCTTGCTGGCATCGATGAACTCGCCGGTGAGCATCATCTGGGTCGCCCTGGCATGGCCGATGATGCGCGGCAGCAGCCAAGCGCCGCCATCGCCCGGGATGATGCCGACGCGCAGGAAGCTTTCGGCAAACACCGCGTCTTCCGCCGCGATCCGGATATCGCACATCGACGCGAGGTCGCATCCGGCTCCGATCGCATGGCCGCGAATGGCGGCGATGACGGGGACGGACATCCGCTCCATGGTCAGCGGGATGCGCTGGATCTGCGTCTTGTACCAGTTCTCGAGCTGCATCGGGCTCATGTGCTGCTCGGCGGTGAGCGCCTTGATCTGCTTGATATTGCCGCCCGAACAGAAGCCCGGACCCTCGCCGGTGAGCACGACGCAGTCGATATCGGGATCGGCATCGGCCGCTTCGAGCGCAGCGACCAGCGCGCCGATCACCTCTTCGGACAAGGCATTCCGCGTTTCCGGGCGATTGAGCGAGATCGTCGCGATCCGGCCCTCGACCGCATACAGCACCGGCGGCGGCACCTCGCTGGTCGTGCGCGCAACCCGGTCGGCATAGGCCCCGCCGTGGAACAGCAGCGGCGGCTTGCCATCGCTCTC
The DNA here is from genome assembly GCF_003426715.1 of Blastomonas sp. UPD001. Taxonomy (NCBI): domain Bacteria; kingdom Pseudomonadati; phylum Pseudomonadota; class Alphaproteobacteria; order Sphingomonadales; family Blastomonadaceae; genus Blastomonas; species Blastomonas sp. UPD001. The sequence continues at coordinate 250,095 of NZ_QKVT01000001.1, read as the reverse complement.
GTAATCGATGACCTCGCCGACCATGATGACGTGATCGCCGCCCTCGTAAAGGTGCCGTGTCGTGCAGACGAGGCGTGCCGAGCAGCCCTGGATGTTGGGCGGCCCCTCGGCGCCGATATCCAGCCCGGCAAACTTGTCCTCGATCCGCGAGGCGAAGCGGTTGGCCAGTTCGTCCTGATCGCTCGCGAGAATATGCACCGCAAAGGAGCCCGCCTGTTCGAATGCCACCATCGACCGCGCGGAGCGCGCCAGCGACCAGAGGATGAGCGGCGGATCGAGCGACACCGAGTTGAAGCTGTTCGCTGTCACCCCGACCGGCGCGCCATCCGCGTCGCGCGTGGTGACGATGGTGACGCCGGTGGCGAACTGCCCCAGCGCATTGCGAAAGGTCTTGGGATCGAAATGGGCCATGCCCCTGCCCTAGCCGCACCCGATCGGGGCACGCAACGGCTAATAGCGGGTCTCCCTGCCGGACAATTTGCTTGGCCCGGTTTCAGGCGGCTTGTACACTGGCCGCCAACACACGGAGCGGCGGGGCAGCAACGGCGATGAGCGGCGAATTCGAGATGGCGGGCGCGATTGCCGAGGGCGGCATGTGGGCGCGCGTCGCCGAACCCGGGGCGGGCGAGGCGCATGCCGAGGGTCATGGCAAATGCCTCAATTGCGGCACCGTCCTGACCGGGCCGCACTGCCACCAGTGCGGCCAGGCGGCGCATGTCCATCGCTCGATCTCGGCCTTCTGGCACGACATCCTGCATGGCGTGCTGCATTTCGACGGCAAGTTCTGGAACACGCTGCCGCTGCTCGCCTGGCAGCCGGGGCACCTGACGCGCCGCTACATCCATGGCGAGCGCGCGAAATTCATCAGCCCGATGGCGCTGTTCCTGTTCGCGATCTTCCTGATGTTCGCGATCTTCTCCTATGTCGGATCGCCCAATTTCACCGGAGAGAAGCCGGGCTCGGCCTCGGCCGACGGCGTCAATCTGGTCGACATCAACAACAGCGACTGGCGCGGCACGATGCGCGCCGAACTGGCGAAGCTGGAAGCGAAGATCGCCGAGCGCGAGGCCGAGCTGAAACAACTGCCGGCCGATTCCTCTTCCCGCCCCAAGATCGAAGCCCAGATCCGGGATCTCAAATCCGATGCCAACGGGCTGAGCTTCGCGACCGGCGGCAAGCCGCTTTATCCCGAGCTGCTGGCGGAAGACGGCACCCCGCTTCCCGAAAATTTCGAGTTCAACACCGACGTCAACACCGGCTTCCCCGCGTTCGACGCCTGGATCAACAAGGTCGCAGCCAAGGCCAAGAAGAACCCCGAGCTGCTGCTCTACAAGATGCAGTCGAACGGATACAAGTTCGCCTGGCTGCTGATTCCGTTATCGATCCCGTTCGTCTGGCTCGCCACCATCGGCAAGCGCGGGCACCATTTCTACGACCATGCGGTGTTCACCACCTATTCGATCGCGTTCATGTCGCTGCTGTTCATCGTCGTGACATTGTCGGTCAAGTTCAACCTGATGCCGGGCCTGGTGATCACCGCCGCGCTGTTCTACGCTCCGTTCCACATGTACCGCCAGCTGCGCCATGCCTATGGCACATCGCGGATCGGCGGCGTGTTCCGGCTGGCGCTGCTGCTCGGCTGCACCGGCATCGTCGTGCTGCTGTTCCTGACGATCCTGATCAACCTGGGGCTGATCGGGTAATGGTGCCGGCGGTCAGCTGCCGAAAAAGCGCCGCTTGATATCCTCGGCCAGCCGCGCGGGGCGCAGCGTTTCGGCATCGAGGCAGCACCAGCTCGACTTGACCTCGGCGAGCACGTCCTCACCGCGGCGGATGATCGTCTCGTAGAAGGCGCGCGCGCCGTGCACCTTTTCGAGCATCACCGATGCGATCACCTGATCGTCGAGAAAGGCAGGCTTGCGATAGGTGATCTCGTGCTTGAGCGCGACCCACAGATGCTCGGCCACCGCCTGCGGCGGCGCGATATTCTGCCAGTGCGCGATGACCGCATCCTGCACCCATTTGAGATAATGGGCATTGTTGACATGCCCCATGAAGTCGATCTCGGACGGATCGACGCTGATGGGATGGTCATGGCGGATGGCGGCGGTGTCAGACATGCGCGCGAGTGTAGCGATGGCAGGCGCTTTACGGAAGCGGAAATGCCGGAGGCTGCGACGAGCCCCCGGCATCAGTCGTCTCGTCAAAAGGCGTAGCGCGCTATCACCTGGAAAACGGGACCAGCCTCTTCAGCTTCGAGTTCATATTCGTAGAAGCTGCGGTCGATCTGGTCCTGCACGGTGGTGAACTTGTTGAACACCTCGCGCTTCTTGCCGTTGAGCAGATTCGAGCCGACGGCGCGGATCGTGAAGCTCTTGCCGAAACGCTTTTCGATGAAGATTTCCAGATCGGCCCCATAGGTCGTGGTTACCTCCTCGCCGACGACGCGACCAAAGGCGCGGCCCTGCTTGCGATAAGTTGCACCAAAGGCTGCAGCAATTGACTTCACGTCCTGGATCGCACCGAAGTTGTAGACGAACTTCGACTGATCGTTGAATCGGCGATCACCAAAAATATCGGTAATCTCGCTGTC
>NZ_QKVT01000001.1:225208-247402 GCF_003426715.1 Blastomonas sp. UPD001 | reverse complement strand
ACCGTGGCGCAGATCGTGCGCGCGCTCGAGGAAAACGGCGCAATGGACTATTCGATCGTGGTCGCCGCGACCGCGTCGGAGCCCGCCCCCCTGCAATTCCTGGCGCCCTACACCGGCTGCACCATGGGCGAATATTTCCGCGACAACGGCATGCACGCCGTGATCGTCTACGACGACCTGTCGAAGCAGGCCGTCGCCTACCGCCAGATGTCGCTGCTGCTGCGCCGTCCGCCGGGCCGCGAAGCCTATCCGGGCGACGTCTTCTACCTGCACAGCCGCCTGCTGGAGCGCGCCGCGAATCTCGGCGAGAAGTCGGGCCTCGGCTCGCTGACCGCGCTGCCCGTCATCGAGACGCAGGGCGGCGACGTGTCGGCCTATATCCCGACCAACGTGATCTCGATCACCGACGGCCAGATCTTCCTGGAAAGCGCGCTGTTCTACCAGGGCATCCGCCCGGCCATCAACGTCGGCCTCTCGGTCAGCCGCGTGGGTTCCGCCGCGCAGACCAAGGCGATGAAGAAGGTCGCCGGCTCGATCAAGCTCGAGCTCGCCCAGTATCGCCGCGAACACGCCGCCGATCGTCTTGGCCGGATCGATCGGGGTGTCGAGAATCCGCGTCAGCACCTCGCGCCCCTTCACCACCTTCGCAAAGGCGGCATAGCCCAGATTGTCGCCCGGTGCGGACGGATTGGCATCGAGCGAGGTCTGCTTGCCCAGCATGATCGTGAACTCGCCGCGCGCCGATCCCGGCTCGAACCGCGCGACCGACAGCACGCCATCGGTGTGGCTGAGCCCGGTCTGGCTGGTCGGCTCGTGCGCGATCGGCGGCAGCGTGCGCTTGGGATCGCCAAGCCCGCCGAACTGGACGAAGCCGAAATCGTCAGCCGCCTTGACCACGCGATAGAAGACCACGCCGTCGAGCATCTTCCTGTCGACATAGGCGAGGAAGTTCCTGCCCGTGATCGGCGCGCGCTGCGTGTCCACCTCGACCGTCATGGCACCGGCATCGGTCACGATCTCGACCAGCGGCAGCGGCGGCGACGGCGCTGCGTCGGCGGCCGGCGCGTCCTGGGCGAGCGCGGGCGCGAACGCCGCCAGCGCCGCAGCGATCAGCGCCAGCCAGCGCCTCATGCGCCGAGCGCCTTTTTCAGCTGCTCGTTGACCAGCTGCGGATTGCCCTTGCCCTGCATCGCCTTCATCGTCTGGCCGACGAAGAAGCCGAACAGCGCTTCCTTGCCGCCCTTGTACTGCTCGACCTTGTCGGCATTGTCGGCGAGCACCTTGGCGATCGCGGCATCGATCGCGCCGGTGTCCGAGGTCTGCTTGAGCCCGCGTTCCTCGACGATCTTGCCCGCCGGCTCGCCGGTCTCGAGCATGATCTCGAACACCTGTTTGGCGATGGTGCCCGAAATCGTGCCGCTGGCGACCAGAGCGAGCAGTTCAGCGCCCGCCGCCTGGCTGACCGGGCTGTCCTCGATCGTCTTGCCCAGCCGGTTGAGCGCGCCGTAGAGCTCGGACAGCAGCCAGTTCGCCGCCGCCTTGGCCACCTCGGCCTCGGGCTTGTTCTGCGCCTTCGCGCATTCGGCGAGCAGCCCTTCGAACCAGCGCGCGGTTTCCGCCTCGGCGGTCAGCACCGCGGCATTATAGGCGGACAGGCCCAGCTCGCTCTCGTAGCGCTTGCGCTTGGCATCGGGCAGTTCGGGCAGCGAGGCCTTGCACTCGTCGAGAAATGCATCGTCGAGCTCGAGCGGCAGCAGATCGGGATCGGGGAAATAGCGATAGTCGTGCGCGTCTTCCTTCGAGCGCATCGAGCGCGTCTCGTTCTTGTCGGGATCGTAGAGCCGGGTTTCCTGCACGATCGTGCCGCCGCTTTCGAGCACGTCGACCTGACGGTTCGCCTCATGCTCGATCGCCGCCATCACATAGCGCACCGAGTTGACGTTCTTGGTCTCGGTCCGCGTCCCGAATTCGTCGCCGGGCTTGCGCACCGAGACGTTGACGTCGGCGCGCATCGAGCCTTCTTCCATATTGCCGTCGCAACTGCCGACATAGCGCAGGATCGTGCGCAGCTTCTTGAGATAGGCGCCTGCCTCGGCGGGCGAGCGCATGTCGGGGCGCGAGACGATCTCCATCAGCGCAACGCCCGAACGGTTGAGGTCGACATAGGACATGGTCGGGTGCTGATCGTGCATCAGCTTGCCCGCATCCTGCTCGACATGAATACGCTCGATGCCGATCGTCTTGGTCTGGGCGTCGGGGTTCTTCTCGTCCAGGCTGATCTCGACCGCGCCTTCGCCCACCAGCGGGTGGTAGAGCTGGCTGATCTGATAGCCCTGCGGCAGATCGGCGTAGAAATAGTTCTTGCGGTCGAAGCGCGACCAGCGGTTGATCTGCGCGCCGATCGCCATGCCGGTGCGCACCGCCTGGCGGATGCACTCCTTGTTGGGAACGGGCAGCATGCCGGGCATCGCGGCGTCGACAAGACTGACCTGCGCATTGGGCTCCGCACCGAACGCGGTCGCGGCACCCGAGAACAGCTTGGCGTTGCTGGTGACCTGCGCGTGCACCTCAAGGCCGATCACGACCTCCCATTCACCGGTGGCACCCTGGATACGATAGGTTGATTCAGTCATTCTGTGTCCGTTTCAGGCGTAATGAGAGGAACTGTCGGAAAATAGCGGCGGTAGAAGCGCGGATCGCGGGTCAGGATTGTTGCCCCCAATGCTTGTGCGTGGCCGCCGATGAGGAAGTCGGCGACGATGGCCTTGGGCATATCCGCCGGGCGAGCCCTGCGATAGGTCTGGAACGCTTGTCCCGCGATAAATGCGGCTTGTGCGTCCAGTGCTTCTACTCCGACCACCATCGCCATCATGCTAGCAAGAAAATCCTCCAATGAGCCAAATCGCGGCGCTACCTCGGCCACCACGATCGGATTGATCATCACCCTTCCGAGGCTGGCGGCCTGCTCGAGCTGAGCAAACGACCAATCGAACCAATAAGGATCCCGATTGAGAATATCGATCAGGATATTGGAGTCGATTAGGATCACGGTTGGTAATCACCTCTCAACTCGCGCATAATCTCGTCTGTGCTCAACCCTTCGGGATTGTGATATCGACCCGCAATCGCCCGCAATCCTTCGCGCATCCGGCGACGCCTTTCTTCCGCATCTTCCGGGCCGAAACCAAGCGGCGCGATCACGACCTGACCGGCCTCGTTGATGGCAACCTTATAGGGTTGCCCCGGGATCAACCCTGCAGCATCGCGCATCGCCTTGGGAATCAGGACCTGCCCCTTGCTGGTCATGGTGCCTGTTTCCATCTTGCTGTGCGCGTTCATTGTCTGCCTCCGGTGTTACAAAAGTAACACCTTGCACGGCCGCTATCAATCCAGACCGACGACCATCACCACCAGCGCTCGGGCCGCGCGGTGAACCCGGCGCGTTCCTCGATCGCCAGCCCCGCATTGAGCACGCCCTGCTCGTCGAGCGGCTTGCCGATGATCTGCAGCCCCAGCGGCAGCCCCATGCTGTCGAGCCCGCCGGGCACCGACATCGCGGGCAGCCCGGCGAGCGAGGCAGGCACGGCGAACACGTCGTTCAGGTACATCGCGATCGGATCGTCGCTGTTCTCGCCCAGGCCGAACGCGGCGCTCGGCGCGGTCGGCGCGAGGAGGACGTCGCAATGCTCCCAGACCTGCGCGAAATCGCGGGCGATCAGCGCGCGGACCTTCTGCGCCTGGGTGTAATAGGCGTCGTAGAAACCGGCGGAGAGCACATAGGTGCCGATCATGATGCGGCGCTTGACCTCGGGCCCGAACCCGGCGGCGCGGGTCGCGGCATACATGTCCTGCAGGCCGGCACCATCGGGCAGGTTGCGCTGGCCATAGCGCACGCCGTCATAGCGCGCGAGGTTCGACGAGGCCTCGGCCGGCGCGATGATATAATAGGCGGGCAGCGCATAGCGCGTGTGCGGCAGCGAGACCTCGACGATCTCGGCCCCGGCATCGCGCAGCCATTCGGCGCCCTGATCCCAGATCGCGGCGATCTCGGCATTCATGCCGTCCATGCGATATTCCTTGGGAATACCGACGCGCTTGCCCTTGAGATCGCTCGACAATCCGGCTTCCCACTGCGGCACCGGCAGGTCGAGCGAGGTCGAATCCTTGGGGTCGAAGCCGCTCATCGCCTCGAGCATGATCGCGCAATCGCGCACGTCGCGCGCCATCGGACCGGCCTGATCGAGCGACGAGGCAAAGGCGATCACGCCCCAGCGCGAGCAGCGGCCATAGGTCGGCTTGATGCCGCTGATGCCGGTGAAGGCGGCGGGCTGGCGGATCGAGCCGCCGGTATCGGTACCGGTCGCCGCCGGGCAAAGCCGCGCCGCGATCGCCGCCGAGCTGCCGCCCGAGGAGCCGCCTGGGGCGAGCGGCGCGTTGCCGCCGTCGTTGCGCCGCCAGGGCGAGATGACATTGCCGAACGCGCTGGTCTCGTTCGACGATCCCATCGCGAACTGGTCCATGTTGAGCTTGCCCAGCATGCCCGCGCCCGCGTCCCACAGCTTCTGGCTGACGGTCGATTCATAGGTGGGCTTGAAGCCGTTGAGGATCTCGCTCGCCGCGCGCGCCTCGACGCCGACGGTGCAGAACAGGTCCTTCATGCCAATCGGCACGCCCGCCATGATCGGCAGATCCTCGCCCGCCGCGCGCTTCGCGTCGATCGCGTCCGCCGCGGCGAGCGCGTGCTCGGGCGTGTCGATCAGAAAGGCGTTGAGCGCCTTGGCCCCTGCCACCTGTTCGTTGAATGCGGTCGCGACTTCGCGCGCGCTGAACGTGCCGGCGCGCACGCCGTTGCGGATATCGGCGACGCCGAGATCGGTAATGTCGGTCATGATGAAAACTCGTTCTGGATCAGGGCAGCGCCGCCAACCAGGCGGCGACCCTTGCTGCCTTTTGTTCTGGATCCCGGTTCAGTCGCGGCTGCGCCGCTGTCCGGGATGATCGACTGAAATCCGGTGGATTTCATTCGATCACTTTCGGAACGCCGAAAAAGCCGTGTTCGGCGGCGGGCGCGTTGGCCAGCACCTTGTCGCGGATATCGCCATCGGTGACGACATCGTCGCGCAGGCGAAGCGTGTTGGGGATGACCGCGGTCATCGGCTCGACGCCGGTGACATCGACCTCGCCCAGTTGCTCGACCCATCCCAGAATGCCGTTGAACTCCGGCACCATGGCCTCGACCTCGGCATCGGTCATCGCGATCCGCGCCAGATTGGCGATCTTCTTGACGGTTTTGCTATCTACAGACATGGCTCAAGCGGCTAGCACCGGCCCGCGCGCCCATCAAGCGGGCAAATGCTGCATCAGCGCAAACGGTCGGGCCGCAACACTTTGCTGGCGATAACCGTAATCGGTTTCTATATGCGCCCCGAAGGCCCGCGTGTGCCCGCGCGCCTGCCCCGCCCCGGAGACTGTCTTGGCCCGCAAGTTCCTGTACCTGATCGCGACGATCGTGTTCCTGATCGTCGTGGCCTTTGCCGCCTATCGCCTGTTTCCGCAGCAGATTTTCGCAGCGGCGTTCGTCCCCTCGGCCGAGTTCGTGAAGCCCGAAGCGGTCGAGACCAGCGCCTATGCCGACCCGAAAATGTGGTTCTCGCGTCCGGGCATCACCGGCGATGCCAATCCGTCGCTCTGGACTCCCGAGGGTTTCGAGATCACGAAAACCCCGAAGGTCGCGGTCTTCTATATCCACCCCACCTCGTATATGAAGCGCGCGCTGTGGAACGCGCCGCTGAACGACAAGGAATCGCAGGACCGCGCGCGCATCTTCCTGCGCAGCCAGGCAAGCGTGTTCAACGGCATCGGCGAGATCTGGGCGCCGCGCTACCGCCAGGCGGCGATCGGCGCGTTCCTGACCACCCAGCCCGAGGCGCAGATGGCGTTCGACGCCGCCTATTCGGACGTTCTCGCCGCGTTCGACGAGTTCATCGCCGAAATCCCCAAGGACATGCCGATCATCATCGCCGGGCACAGCCAGGGCGGCCTGCACCTGACCACCTTGATGCGCCAGCGTGTCGTCACCCGCCCGCTCGCCGACCGCATCGTGGCGGCCTATGTCATCGGCTGGCCGGTCTCGCTCAGTACCGATCTTCTCGCGCTCGGCCTGCCGCCGTGCACCGATCCCGACCAGGCGAATTGCATGATCGGCTTCCAGAGTTTCGGCGAACCCGCCGAGCCCAAGCTGCTGCTCGATGCCTATGCCGCAAGCATCGGGTTCGATGGCGAGTTGCGTGGCCAGAGCCCGATGCTTTGCGTCAACCCGATCACCGGCGTGCTCGGCGACGAAGCCCCGGCGGACCGCAACCTCGGCACGCTGGTGCCGAACGAGGAACTGACCGACGGCGTCATCACCCCTGGGCTTGTCGGCGCCACATGCGACGATCGCGGGCTGTTGCTGCTCGGCGGCGAACCACAGCTCGGCCCCTATGTGCTCCCTGGCAACAACTATCACGTCTATGATTATCCGCTGTTCTGGGCGAGCGTTCGCGCCGATGCGGAGCGGAGGGTAGCCGCATTTCTGGCCCGGTGATCACGGCGCACGCGGCGGATTTCCGCGCCGCCCTCCCCTCGGGCGGGCGGCTGATCGGGCTCGATGTCGGTACCAAGACCATCGGCACCGCGTTCTGCGATGCCGGGTGGATCTTTGCCACCGCCGCCAAGACGATCAAGCGCACCAAGTTCGGCGCGGACAAGGCGGCGATCGAGCAGCTGGTACGCGATCAGGAGATTCGTGGGCTGGTCATCGGCCTGCCGCTCAACATGGACGGGACCGACAGTCCGCGCACGCAAAGCACCCGCGCCTTTGCCCGGAACATCGCGGTGCTGGGACTGCCGGTGCTGCTCTGGGACGAGCGCTGGTCGACCCAGGCCGTCGAGCGCGCGATGATCGATGCCGATATGAGCCGCGCCAAGCGCGCCGAGCGCGTCGACAGCGCCGCGGCGGCGTTCATCCTGCAGGGGGCGATCGACGCGATGGCGGGCTGATCCGCCAGCGCCGATCAGCCAAGATCAGCGGAAATTATCGGCATAGGCCTGGATCTTCAGGCGGCGTGGTGGCGTCTGCTCGATCCGCGCGGTAATGCCGTATTTGTCCGCATAGGCCTTTGCGGCCTCCAGATCGGGGAATTTCAGCACGACCTGCTGCTGCGTATCGCCCGACCCGGCCCAGCCGGTCAGCGGATCGGGCTTCTTGGCTTCGGCGGGCTCGAATTCGAGTACCCAAAGATCGGTCAGCGCGCGGCCCGACTGCATGGCGTTCTTGGGGCGCTGATAGATTCGTGCGGCCATTGTCTTGCTTCCGTCCCGGGAAAAAGGTGATGTGCGCGCCTTTGCTACACCGGGGCGGTGCGGGTCAAGGCCGATCACCCTGCCATGACGGCGCTCCTCTTATTCGCCGCGCCGCTGGCGCGTCATGATTCCGCCGCGCTTGCGGATCGATCCCGGCATCCATTTGGCGGCGAAGGCGAGGCGCTTGGCGGTCGGGCCGACATAGCTGTGCACATGCTTGGGATCGTGCACCGCGTTCCACGCGGCCTCGGCGACGATCGAGACCGGCGCGATCTCCAGCCCCGCCGCTGTCACGCTGTCGCGGCTCGACTGGTTGGTGCGCGCGACCGGGCCGTCGAGCAGCGGCGTATCGATGAAGCTCGGCAGCAGCGCGCGGACGCGAATGTTATCCGGCCCCCATTCGATATCGAGCGCTTCGCTGAGCCCGCGCACCGCGAACTTGGTCGCCGAATAGACCGACAGTCCGGCCGAGCCGTAGATTCCGGAGGCCGACGAGGTGTTGAGCAGGCACGATCCGGGCGTGGCCTTGAGGTACTTGTGCCCGATATGCGCGCCATAGACGACGCCCTTGAAGTTGATGTCGACCAGCTTCTCGATATCGTCCTCGCTATGCTCCTCGAGCAGCCCGCCTATGCCCACACCGGCATTGTTGAACAGCACGTGCAGCTTGCCCCCGCTCTTCTCGGTGAACGCCTCGAGCGCCTGGGTCCATTGCTCGCGGCTGCGCACGTCGAGGCTGTGGATCGACGCCATGCCCGGCGGCAGCATCGCAGCGGTCTCCTCCATGCCCTTCACGTTGACATCGGCGAGGCCCACGAACCAGCCGCGCGCCGCAAAATACCGCGCCACCTCGCGCCCGATGCCCGAGGCGCCGCCGGTGATGAAGATATACTTGGTGTCGGTCATGTCGTCCCTCCTCAGACGAGGCCAAACCCCATCCGCTCAGCCTGAGCTTGTCGAAGGCCCCGCGCCCACGCTGACCATATAGCGGGGCCTTCGACAGGCTCAGGCCGAGCGGGAATGGCTGGATCAGGCCCTTCTCGCTCTCGTTTGCGCCGGACGCTAAGCGTGCGGCCCACCCCGCGCAAGTGGCTAGCCAGCCCCGCTTGCGCCCGCCTATAAGCATGCACGCATGGCGACATCCTCCCCCCCTTCCCGGCCGGAAAGCGCGCGCGGCCCTGCCGTAGCGTTCGAGGGGGTGAGCAAGGCCTATGGCGGCACGATCGCAATCGATCGGGTGCGTGCAGATATCCTGCCCGGCACGTTCGTCGCGATCGTCGGAAGCTCGGGATCGGGCAAGTCGACGCTGCTGAAAACGGTCAACCGGCTGATCGAACCCGATTCCGGGGCGGTGCGAATCGATGGCCAGGACGTGGCCGACCAGGAACCGCACGCGCTGCGCCGCTCGATCGGCTATGTCTTCCAGAATATCGGCCTGTTCCCGCACATGACCGTGGCGCAGAATATCGGCATCGGTTCGCGCCTCGCGACACGCAGACAGCTTCCGGCCGAGCGGGTGGGCGATCTGCTCGATCTGGTCGATCTGCCCCGCGCGTTCGCCTCGCGCCTGCCCGAACAGCTGTCCGGCGGGCAGCAGCAGCGCGTCGGCGTGGCACGCGCGCTGGCGGGCGAGCCCGGGCTGATGCTGATGGACGAACCCTTTGGCGCGCTCGATCCCGTGACGCGCGAGGCGCTGGGCGAACAATATCGCGCACTGCACGACCGGCTCGGGCTCACCACGATCATGGTCACGCACGACATGGCCGAGGCCTTGCTGTTCGCCGACCGCATCTGGGTGATGGCAGCGGGCCGGATCGTCGCGGATGCGACCCCGGCCGAGCTGATCGCGGGCGGCTGCGGCGCGGAGGCCGAGGCGCTGGTCGCGGTACCGCGCCTGCAGGCGGAGCGGATCACCGCGATGCGGGATGGGGTTTGAGCGTGAGGCTTGGGTTGGCGATCACGTCCCTCGACTTCGCTCGGGACAAACGGAGGTCGTTTGGCGGGAAAGTTCGCGAACAGGCATTTCGCCCCCTTTCCGTTTGTCCCGAGCCCTTCGGCTGGCTGGCAAGCCAGCCGCTCAGGGCGGACCAAGGTCGAGGGACGTATGCGCTACCCCTTGAGCATGGCACAGCATGACCATCGACTGGCCCCGCCTGATCGACCTGCTCGCGCAGCACGTGCAGCTGAGCTTTGCCGCGCTCGGGCTCGCGCTGCTGATCGCGCTCCCCCTCGCCATCTGGTCGGTGCGCAACCGCACGGTGGCGAGCATCACCCTGGGTTTTGCGAGCCTGGTCCAGACCATCCCCGCGCTCGCCCTGCTCGCTCTGTTCTTCCCGCTGTTGCTCGCGCTGTCCGCCTTGTTCGGCGATGCGATCTCGCCGCTCGGCTTCCTGCCCTCGCTGCTTGCGCTGACGCTCTATGCCTTGCTGCCGATCCTGCGCAACGCGGTCACCGGGCTGCGCTCGGTCGAACCGGCGATGGTCGAGGCCGCCGATGGCGTGGGCATGACGAGCCTGCAGAAGCTGTGGCTCGTCGAGGCTCCGCTCGCCTCGACCACGATCATGGCGGGCGTGCGCACCGCAGCGGTCTGGACGATCGGCGCGGCGACGCTCTCCACCACGGTCGGCCAGCCGAGCCTGGGCGACCTGATCTTCGCCGGGCTGCAGACGCAGAACTGGTCGCTGGTGCTCGAAGGATGTTTGGCCGCCGCGAGCCTCGCGATCGCGGTCGACCTGCTGCTCGGGCTGATCGAGAGCGGCATCGCGCACTGCCGTCATGCGCGCAACTGGGGCGCGGGGGTCGCGCTCGCGCTCGGCCTGGCGCTCGCGCTCTGGCCCGCCCCGCAGAGCGACAAGCCGGTGGTAACCATCGGCGCCAAGCGCTTCTCCGAACAGTATATTCTGGCTCGGCTGATCGGTCGCAGGCTCGAGGCGGCCGGGTATGACGTGCGCTATCGCGAGGGGCTGGGCAGCGCGGTGGTCTATCGTGCGCTCGCCAGTGACGAGGTGCAGGTCTATGTCGATTATGCCGGTACGATCTGGACCAACGAGATGCAGCGCCAGGACCCCGAACCGCGTGCGGCGATGATCGCCGAGATCGCGCGCTGGGCCAAGGCGCTGCACGGGGTGCAACTGGTCGGACCGCTCGGTTTCGAGAACACCTATGCCTTCGCCGTGCGTCCCGAAGATGCGAAGCGCCTGAACCTGCAAAGCCTCGACGATGTCGTCCGCGTCGCGCCCGATTTCGTGTTCGGTACCGATGTCGAGTTTCTCGAACGCCCCGAATGGCAGATGGTGCAAAAGGCCTATCCGCTGCGCTTCAAGGGCCGCCGCGCGTTCGAGCCGACCTTCATGTACCGTGCGCTCTCGCTCGGCGAGGCCGACATCATCTCCGCCTTCAGCTCGGACGGGCGCATCGCCGCGAACGGGTTCGTGATCCTCAAGGACCCCAAGGGCGCGGTGCCCAGCTATGACGCGATCCTGCTCGCCAGCCGGTCTGCCGCCGCCGATCCGCGCCTCATCGCGGCGCTCGAGCCTCTGGTCGGCGCAATCCCGGTGGAAAAAATGCGGCAAGCCAATTATCGGGTCGACAGGGACGCGAACAAGCAAAGCCCAGCCGATTCGGCTGCCTGGCTGGACACGGCCATCTCCACCAAGACCAAGGGTAAGAATCGATGATGATCAAGCGCCTGCTGCTGACACTTTTCATCGCGCCGATGCTGCTGTGCGCGAATGCGGCGCATGCTGCGGTGACCATCACCTTCTACAGCCACGAGCTGGGCAGCCAGTTCCCGCACGCCTTCGCCACGCTCAAGGGCAAGGTCGACTCGACCGGCGAGGTTGTCGACACCAATGTCGGTTTCACCGCGACCAGCACCGGCCCCAGCATCCTGTTCGGCTGGGTCGAGGGCCGGGTCAGCGTGGTCAAGCCCAAGTACATCGCCAGCAGCGCGCCGCATTTCAGCTATGAGCTGACCGACGCCGAATATCGCGCGGTAATGGCGGTGGCCGACAAGTGGCGCAACAAGCCGCAGAAGAACTACAATCTCAACAAGGCCAATTGTGTGCATTTCATCGGCGAAATCGCCACTGCGGCGGGCCTGAAGATCAACCCCGCCAGCAAGTTCTTCAAGAAGCCGACCAGCTTCCTCAAGGAGGTCACCGCGCTCAGCCGCGGACGGCTCGCCAGCGGACGCATCCTCTACAAGGGCTGAAGGTTGCGGGGCTGAAGGTCAGAGCGCGGCGTTGTTGTAGCAATGCCAGGTGAGGATCGCCACCGCACCGCGATGCGGTGACCAGGGGTCGGCGAGCAGCCGGGCTTCCTTTTCGGACGGTCGCGCCTCCAGCCCCAGGATGCGGCCGATGCCCGCCTGCACCGCCAGATCGCCGGCGGGCCAGATATCGGGGCGGCCTTCGGCGAACAGCAGATAGATTTCCGCCGACCAGCGGCCGATGCCCTTGATCCGCACCAGTTCGGCAATCGCCGCCTCGTCGTCCTCAGGCAGATGTTCCAGATCGAGCCCGCCGCTCACCACCAGCTCGGCCAGCGAGCGGGCATAGCCCTGTTTCTGCCGCGATAGCCCGCAGGCGCGCAGGGCATCGAAATCCGCCGCGATCAGCGCATCGGGCGCGCAGCCCAGGCCGAGCGCGGCCTCGAGCTTGTTCCACACCGATGCCGCCGCGGCGACGCTGACCTGCTGGCCGACGATCGTGCGAAGCAGCGTCGTATAGCCGCGGTCGCGGATGCGGGTTTCGGGATAGCCGGCAATTTCGAGCGCGCGGGCGATTGCGGGTTCCTTGGCGGCCACCATATCCAGCCCCTGCGTCAGCTGCTCTGCGGTCAATCCCATATCTGCATCCTCATCCATTCTGCCGCTTGCAATCGCGCTTGGCGTTGATCATAGCAACCGCGTTCGGGGGGCCAATGCCCGTTTTCACTCTATTGGGGAGTTTCCATGCCAAAGCTGACCGTCATCAATCGCGCGGGCGAAGAGAGCACCATCGATGCCGATACCGGCCTGTCGGTGATGGAAGCGATCCGCGACAACGGCTTTGACGAACTTCTGGCGCTGTGCGGCGGCTGCTGCTCGTGCGCAACCTGCCATGTCCATGTCGACGCCGCCTGGGTCGACAAGCTGCCCGCGATCAGCGCCGACGAGGACGACCTGCTCGACAGCTCGGACCATCGCAACGAGACCTCGCGCCTGTCGTGCCAGATCCAGCTGACCGACGCGCTCGACGGCCTGAAGGTCGCGATCGCTCCCGAAGATTGATCAGATGCCGCCGGGCGTGACCTCGCGCCCGGCCGCTTCCAGCAATGCCGTGAGGTCCGCCGCGCAGGCATCGAGCGCGGCCTGGTCGACCGAGCGGATGACGAAATTCGCGCCGACCCGGCCTTCGCGAAAGAACGGATAGCTGCCGATCTGGCACTGCTCGTGCGCGCGCTCGGTCGCGCCCAGCATGTCCGCGACTTCGCTTTCCGCGACCCAGCAGCCCAAAGTCGTCGACAGCACCGGCAGCCCGCCCTCGAGCGTTCCCGTCAGCGCATCGAGCATCCCCGCGGTGATGTGCGGCACTCCCGCCATCAGGAACAGGTTGCCGATGCGGATGCCGGGCGCCCCCGACATGCGGTTCTCGATCAGCTCGGCGCCATCGGGCACGCGCGCCATGCGCAGCCGCCCCTCGTTGAGCCCGCCGCGCGAGGCGTAATAGCGCTCGAGAATCGCGCGCGCGACCGGATGGATGATCACCTCGACCCCCAGCGCGCGGGCGATGGCGTCGACGGTGATGTCGTCATGGGTCGGGCCGATGCCGCCGGTGGTGAACAGATAGTCGTTGCGCGCGCGCAGGATGTTCACCGCCTCGACGATCGCATCCATGTCGTCGGCGACGACGCGCACCTCCTTGAGCCTGATGCCCTGCACATTGAGCCAGGTGGCGACCTGCGCGACATTCTTGTCCTGCGTGCGTCCGGAGAGGATTTCATCGCCGATCACGATCAGCGCAGCGGTCCAGATGCGGGGGGTGGAAGCGGTGGCGTCTGCTGTCATGCGCCGGTGTTTAGCGAACGAGCGAAGCCGCGCAAGCGCTTGATGCGCTGGCCCGCTATTCGGTCCAGAAGGTGCGGCATCCCAGAGCCGCCAGCGCCGGATCGCGGGTGATGACGGTCAGATCATCGTGGATCGCCTGCGCGGCGATCATCCGGTCGAACGGATCGCGATGCTCGCCGGGCAACGATCCGGCGAGCAAGCCATTCGGCACGCTGACGCCGAGCTCCAGAAAGCCGTCTGCTCGCGCCAGATACTCGAATTTCTCGTATACCGAAATGGCGGCATTCCATTTGCCGATCCGGCATTTGGTCGCAACTTCCCAGGCAGACACAGCGCTCACGAATATGGTGTTGCGTTCGTCGCCGATTTCCTCGGCTACCGGGCGTGGCAACGCCTTATCCCCAACCCACCACCAGACCAGAGCATGGGTGTCGAACAGATAATCGGTCATTCCCAGGCCCGAAGCTCTTCTTCGGGCAGAGGATCGAAGAAAAAGCTGTCCGGAATCGGCTGCGACAGCTTCAGCCGCCCCGGCCGCCGCTCGACCTTCACCTGTTCCAGCGGGACCAGCCGCGCATAGGGCTTGCCCGCCTTGGCGAGGATGATCTCCTCGCCCGCATGCGCGCGGTCGAGCAGTTTCGAGAAATGCGTTTTCGCGTCATGGACGTTGACGATGCTGGTCATGGAGCACGCGTTAGTCCATTGACCGGACTAAGTCAATGGACTAAGCCCGTTTGAACCCCGCCAGACAAGCACGGGGGTCGCCAAATCGCGGTCCCTGCCCTATATGGAATCATCATGAACCAGTATGTCCACGTCACCAATGCCGACACGCCAATGCGCGATGGCACGATCAAGCTGCACGGCCCCGAGGGCTTCGAAGGGATGCGCAAGGCGGGCCAGCTCGCCGCGCACGTGCTCGACGAGCTGACGAGCTTCGTCACCGAAGGCGTGACGACCGCCGAAATCGACGACAAGGTGCGCGAGCTGATGCTGGCGGGCGGCGGCATTCCCGCGACGCTCGGCTATCGCGGTTTTACACACAGCTGCTGCACCTCGATCAACCATGTCGTGTGTCACGGCATCCCCGGCGACCGCAAGCTCAAGGACGGCGATATCGTCAATATCGACGTCACCCCGATCGTCGATGGCTGGCATGGCGATACCAGCCGCATGTTCCTGATCGGCGATGTCGGCGTGAAGGCGCGGCGGCTGGTCGATGTGACCTATGAGTGCCTGATGCTCGGCATCGAGCAGGCCAGGCCAGGCAACACGATGGGCGATGTCGCGCACGCGATCCAGTCCTATGCCGAAAAGCACCGCTACGGCGTGGTGCGCGATTTCTGCGGCCATGGCCTGGGCAAGCTGTTCCACGATGCACCCGAGGTCGTCCATGTCGGCCGTCCCGGCACCGGGCCCGAGCTCAAGCCCGGCATGTTCTTCACCATCGAACCGATGATCAATATCGGCAAGCACGCGGTGAAGATGCTCGAGGATGGCTGGACCGCCGTCACCCGCGACCGCTCGCTCTCGGCGCAGTTCGAACATTCGATCGGCATCACCGAGACCGGCTGCGAGATCTTCACCAAGAGCGCGAAGGGGCTGGACCGGCCGCCTTATTGATCGGGGATCGTGTCCGGCTCGGCAAATAGGGATGCTTGATCGCGCGCGCCATGCGCAACGCGAACAATAATCAGGTCGTCGGCACTGACCTGGTAATAGATCAGATATCTACCAACTCCCCGGCTACGCATGCCTTCGACCAGATCGTAGCGTGGCGCTCCAATCCCGGGCATTTCTGCTAGCTTGGCGAACAGCGATTGAAAGCGGTCTGTTTGCCGGTCCGCCGCATCAGGATTGAACTCCGCCACGTAGTCGTAGGCGTTGTCGATATCCTGGCTGGCTGCTTCGGAAATGACGATGTTCAGGCGCGTTGGGATAGCTCGCTCCTCTTGGCTGCCAGGCGGGCACGCCCCCGCGCTTTCACGGCGTCAGGATCCCACTCGACGACCCGCCCTGCCTCGATATCGTCGATGCCCTTCTGGATTTCGCGGCGCAGGTGCTCCAGCTCGGCCTGCTGCATCTGACGCTCCAGTTCCCAGCCGCGCAGGGCGTCGCGGATCGCCTCGCTGATGCTCGCATATTCGCCCGCTGCTACCGCTGCGTGCAGCAATTGATGATGCGCGTCGGTCAGGGTGATGCTGGCCTTTTCCATAACGGTCCTTTCTCTTTGGTGCGATTATATCCCACCGGTGGGGCCACGCGCAACCCCGGTGTCCCAGCGACATTGCCCAAAATTTGAGCATCGCTGCACGCCCCTGCCCGCAATTCCATCACGCTCGGCAATAATGTTGCACCGCAGCCAAGCTTTTGTGGCGGAATGCGTCTTGGCACGTTAATTGTTTGGTAGCAGTCAATGGGGGACTCGGGGGACCGTGCCGCGTGCAGGTTCCCGATGCCTCATACAGCCATATCATGACGGGGCGGTCCGCCGCGCCGTTGCTTTCCAAAACCGCCCCGCCCTATGGGTCCGGCGGAAGACGACAGGATGATCAGGGACTTATGAAAAAGATCGAGGCGATCATCAAACCGTTCAAGCTCGATGAGGTGAAGGAGGCGCTGCACGAAGTCGGCGTTTCGGGCATCACCGTGACCGAGGCCAAGGGCTTCGGGCGGCAGAAGGGCCATACCGAGCTGTACCGGGGCGCCGAGTATATTGTCGATTTCCTCCCCAAGGTGAAGCTTGAGGTGGTGGTCGACGACGCGCTGGCCGACCGCGTGGTCGAGGCGATCGCCGCCGCCGCGCAGACCGGCCGGATCGGCGATGGCAAGATTTTCGTGATCCCTGTGGAGACCGCACTGCGCATCCGCACGGGCGAACGGGATAACGACGCGGTCTGATCAACAGAACGCGCGCAACTCCAGGAGAGGCCTGCCCCGGCAAGGCCGCAACAACAAGCATCAGTTCCACCCGAGGGGGGTCGCAAGGCCCGGATCGCAGACAGACGAAGAGGGAAAGCAACAATGGCAAAAACCGCCGCAGATATTCTGGCAATGATTAAGGAAAACGAGATCGAGTGGGTCGACGTCCGCTTCACCGATCCCAAGGGCAAGTGGCAGCACCTGACGATGTGCGCCGGCGTTATCGGTGAAGACGAGCTGGAAGACGGCCTGATGTTCGACGGCTCGTCGATCGAAGGCTGGAAGGCGATCAACGAATCCGACATGATCCTGCGTCCCGATCTGGACGCGGCCTATATCGATCCGTTCTCGGCCGATCCGATGCTGATCCTGTTCTGCGACATCGTCGAACCGGGCACCGGCGAGCTCTATGCCCGCGACCCGCGCAGCACCGCCAAGCGCGCCGAGGCGTACCTCAAGTCCACCGGCATCGGCGACACCGTCTATGTTGGTCCCGAAGCCGAATTCTTCATGTTCGACGATGTGCGCTTCTCGGACGGCTATAACGGTTCGATGTTCGCGATCGACGATATCGAGCTGCCGACCAACACCGGCCGCAGCTATGACAGCGGCAACCTAGCCCACCGTCCGCGCGCCAAGGGCGGCTATTTCCCGGTCGCTCCGGTGGACAGCATGACCGACGTGCGCGCCGAAATGGTCAGCACCATGCTCGAAATGGGCCTGCCCTGCGACAAGCACCACCACGAGGTGGCCGCCGCTCAGCACGAACTGGGTCTCACCTTCGGCACGCTGACCCAGACCGCCGACCGCATGCAGATCTACAAGTATGTCGTGCACATGGTCGCGCAGGCCTATGGCAAGACCGCGACCTTCATGCCCAAGCCGATCAAGAACGACAACGGATCGGGCATGCACACGCACATCTCGATCTGGAAGGAAGGCAAGCCGCTGTTCGCGGGCAATGGCTATGCCGGCCTGTCGGAAATGTGCCTGTACTTCATCGGCGGTGTCATCAAGCACGCCAAGGCATTGAACGCATTCACCAACCCGACCACCAATAGCTACAAGCGCCTGGTGCCGGGCTTCGAAGCGCCGGTGCTGCTGGCGTACTCCAGCCGCAACCGCTCGGCCTCGTGCCGCATTCCGTACGGCACCGGCGAAAAGGCCAAGCGCGTCGAATTCCGCTTCCCCGACGCTATGGCCAACCCGTATCTCTGCTATTCGGCGCTGCTGATGGCGGGCCTCGACGGCATCCAGAACAAAATCCATCCGGGCGAGGCGATGGACAAGAACCTGTACGACCTGCCGCCCGAAGAGCTGAAGGAAGTGCCGACCGTCTGCGGTTCGCTGCGCGAAGCACTCGATGCGCTGGCCGCCGATCACGACTTCCTGCTCAAGGGCGACGTGTTCCTGAAGGACCAGATCGAAGCCTATATCGAGCTGAAGTGGGACGATGTGATCCGCTGGGAAACGACCCCCAGCCCGGTCGAATTCGACATGTATTACAGCTACTAAGCTCGCATAGCTGTCATACGCACGAAAGGCGCTCCGGGGTCACCCGGGGCGCCTTTTGCTGTACTGCGATCAGCGGCAGCGTGCGCCGTTGCGATCAATCGCGGCTCCGGCTGCCGCACCGCCCGCTGCGCCGAGGATCGTTCCCAGCGTGCGCGAATCGCCCGGCGCGATGATGTTGCCGAGCACGCCGCCGGCGATGCCGCCCACGATCAGCCCGGTGGTGCCGTCCGAGCGGCGGCAATAATAGCGCCCGTCCTGCCCGCGATAGATGCGATCGTTCCGGCTCAGGCGCCGCTCGCGATAGCGGCGGTCGTCGCGATAATAGCGACCAGCATCGTAGCCACCGTAGCTCGGGTCGGGCCGGTTCCAGTCATATTGGCGATACGATCCGAAGCCGCGATCATTATAGCCGCTTCCGGCACAGCCGGGAAAGGGCGCCCGCCTATGGCATCGTCCCGCCGGTACTGCAGGGCGGCACGGCGGTGCAGCCCGCATGGGCGCGGCTGCCGCTGAAGCGCCGCCAGACCGAGGCGAAGCGGCTGCTCGCCGCCGCCGGTTTTGGTCCTTCGCGTCCGCTGCGCTTCGAAATCCGCATCAACTCGTCCGCCGAGCATCGCCGCATGGCGGTGGCGCTCGCGGCGATGTGGAAGCCGCTCGGGGTCGAGGCGAGCGTGCTCAACAGCGAACCCGCGCTGCATTTCGCGGCGATGCGGCGCGGCGATTTCCAGATGGCGCGCTCGGGCTGGATCGCCGATCTGCCCGCGCCGGAGAATTTCCTCGCGGTGCACCGCTCGGACGCGGGCGAGGTCAATTATTCGGGCTTTGCCGATCCCGACTTCGACGCGCTGCTCGACCGCGCGATGGCCGAGCCCGACCCTGCGCGCCGCATCGCCGCGATGCGCGCGGCCGAGGCGCGATTGCTCGAAGCGATGCCGGTCATCCCCCTTTGGTTCTATCGCAGCGGCGCGCTGGTCGCCCCGCGCGTGCGCGGCTGGCAGGACAATCCCGGCAACATCCATCCGAGCGCGGCGTTGTCCCTGGCTCAAGCCCCTGCTATCGCGGCCAGGGGCAAGTGAGCGACGCGAGGCGAGGCATGACCGGCGCATGGAAAAAGGCCATTGCGGGCCTGATGGCTGCGGCGACGCTCGCGCTTTCGGCTTGCAGCAGCTCGGACAGCTCGCCGCTCGGCATCTCGATCATCGATCCTGCCAGCCGCAACAATCTGGATGCGGCAGTGCTGCAACCCGGCGCGGCCTATCTGCGCGCGGCGACCTCGCAGGGGCTCGTCCGGCTCGATGCGCTGGGCAATATCGTGCCGGGGCTCGCCGAGCGCTGGATCGTCACCGATGATGGCCTCAGCTACATCTTCCGCCTGCGCAATGCGCGCTGGGAAAATGGCGACCTGGTGACGTCCGAGCATGTCGCCGCCGCGCTCAAGCGCCGTCTGCAGATCGAGGCCAGGAGCAGCATCGGTGCCGACACCGCCGAGGTGCGCGACATCCGCTCGATGACCGGGCGCGTGATCGAGATCCGCCTGCTCGCGCCGCAACCCGAACTGCTGCGCATCCTGGCGCAGCCCGAACTCGGCATCCGTCGCAACGGCAGCGGTACCGGGCCGCTGGCGGCGGATCGCCGGCAGTACTGGACGCTGCTCACCGAACGCGTCGACGATTCGGTGGGCCAGGATTCGCGGCGCCGCGTCCGACCGCTCGAGGTCCGCACCGAACACGCGGCCCGGGCGATCGCGCGCTTTGCCATGGGCGAAAGCGCGATGGTGCTGGGCGGCCGGTTCGAACATCTGCCCTATCTCAGCGCGGCAGGCATTTCGGACAATGACGTGCGCGCCGACCCGGTGCTCGGGCTGTTCGGGCTGCTCGTGGTCAACGGCAAGGGGTTTCTGGGCGATCCCGCCAATCGCGAAGCGATCGCGCTGGCGATCGATCGCGAGGCGCTGATGACGCCGCTCGGCATCGGCCAGTGGCAGGTCACCGCACGGATCGTGCCGCTGGGGCTCGAACGCTATCAGCCGCTGATCGGCGACCGCTGGACCGATCTTACCCTCGAGGCGCGGCGCGATCTGGCGCGCGGGCGCATCGTCCGCTGGCGGCAGGCGAACGAGACGCTTCCGGTGCTGCGCATCGCCATGCCGCGCGGCCCGGGCACGCGACTGGTCTTCGGCCGCATCCGGCGCGACCTGCAGACGATCGGGCTCGATGCGCGGCTGGTGGCCCCCGACGCGGCGGCCGACCTGCGGCTGATCGACGAGGTCGCGCATTATCGCCAGCCCGGCTGGTTCCTCAACCAGCTCGCCTGCGCGGTGCGCCCGCTGTGCAACGAGGAAGGCGACGTGCTGCTCGCCCAGGCGCGGCGCGCAGTCGATCCGGCGGTGCGCATGGCCAAGATGGCCGAGGCAGAGGTCGCGATCACCTCGGCCAATATCTTCATCCCGCTGGGCACCCCGATCCGCTATTCGCTGGTGCGCGGCAATGTCCCCGGCTTTGCCATCACCGCCGATGGCTGGCACGCCTTGCCGGACATGGTCGTCATCCCCAGATAAGGCGCGCAAGGGGTGCGGAGGTGACATATGAAGACGATCCGGCCTGAACAGATGGAGCAGTTGCGCGCCGCGATGCCCGCATTGTCGAACGACCCGCAGGCGATCCGCCAGCGCGTCGAGATGCTCGAAATGATGCTCGAGCGCAGCTTCACCCTGCCCGGTGTCAACCGCAAGGTGGGGCTCGATTTCGTGCTCGGCCTCGTCCCGGTGCTGGGCGACGTGATCACCGGCGCGATGGGCCTCTATATCGTCTGGGAGGCGCGCAACCTCGGCATGTCGAAATTCCAGCTCGCGCGCATGGCCGCCAATGTCGGTTTCGACAGCCTGATCGGCGCGGTGCCGGTGGTCGGCGATGCATTCGACTTCTTCTGGCGGTCGAACACGCGCAACCTCAAGATCATCCGCAAGCATCTCGACAAGCATCATCCGGCGACGCGCACGATCACGATGTGATTCGCGAATCGCGATTCCGATTGGGCGACGAGCCTCTCTGATTCGCGCGGATGACACCGTTTACTGCCAAGGCTTGCAATCCATTGCGGCCTGCCGTCTTCGCAGATGCAAAAAATTCCCCGGAAATCAAAGGATTTGCCAAGCCCGAACGGCTGGGTTAGAGGCTGCGGCTACAGGCCATCCAGACACAAAAAAAGGGCCAGCCCGAAGGCTGACCCGATAAAGTTTTTAGGAGAGGATGCCTGAAAGGCATGATCAATATGGGTCAGGAACCCTTATTGTGCAAGTGCGAAAAGATTGATTTCAGTTGCAAAGGATGCAACTTGACGCGCGCAAAACCGTAGCCTGTCACGATTTGCAATTGCACATTTCCGCTGCACTGCAATAATGCCGAGCTCATGGCCATGCGACGTCTTCCTCCCCTGCGTTCCCTCGAAGCCTTTCTGCGCGTGGCGCGGCTGGGATCGGCCAAGGCTGCGGCCAGCGAACTCGCGCTGTCGCCTTCGGCGCTCTCGCGCCGGATCGGCGGGCTGGAGGATTTCGTCGGCAAGAAGCTGTTCAAGCGCCACAACCAGCAGTTGAAGCTCAACGAGGCGGGCGAGGCGCTTTATGCCAGCGTCGCCCCCGCGATCGACGCACTCGCCGATGCGGTTGCCGCGCATATGGACGACAGCCGGGTGCTGCGGCTGCGGCTGGGCATGCTGCCGCTGTTCGGCAGCCAGCGGCTCGTGCCCCGGCTGGGCGAGCTGCGGCGGCTCTACCCGATGCTGCACATCGATGTGGACACGTCGGGCCATGCCGAGGCGCGGCTGGGCGACACGCTCGACGCGGCGATCATTCTGGCCGAACATCCCGACCCGGCGCTGCACTCGGTGCGGCTCGACCGCAATTACGTCTATGCCATCGCCTCGCGCGAACTCGCTGAGAGCATCGGCCCGCGCCCGGACCTCGCCACGCTCAACCGCCAGACCATCCTGGTGCACAACGAGATGGCGCATTCGTTCGACGCGTGGAAACAGGCGCTGGGCCTCACCGACCTGCACCCGCAATCGATCGATCATATCGACAGCGGCCCGCTGATGCTCGAGGCCGCCGCGCAGGGCCTCGGCATCGCGATCATGCACGACGACCACCTCACCCGCTCGGGCGATGCACGGCTCGCCAAGCTGTTCGACGTCCGCGTCGAGAGCCCGTACAGCTACTGGTTCGTGTGCAAGCCCCGCGCGCTCGAGACGCGCGCGGTGCGCCTGTTCCACGACTGGCTGGTCGAAGCGAATATCTGAATGGGGAATTTCTGAAGCGGGAGGCAGGACAGACCTGCTCCCCTCCCTGGACAGGGAGGGGCCGGGGGTGG
>NZ_QKVT01000001.1:224444-225108 GCF_003426715.1 Blastomonas sp. UPD001 | reverse complement strand
ACCCACCCCCTTTCCCCTCCCTGATAGGGAGGGGGACAGCCTGGCGAGGGGCTAGGCCCTCGAAATGATCAGGCCACGGTCGCCGAGGCGATCACGCCGGGCTTGGCGGGCGGTTCGCCCTTGGGCAGCGCGTGGACATGTTCCATGCCCTCGATCACCTGGCCCCAGACGGTGTACTGGCGATCGAGGAAGCGCGCGTCGTCGAGGCAGATGAAGAACTGGCTGTTGGCGCTGTTCGGATCCATCGTCCGCGCCATCGAGCACACGCCCTCGACATGCGGCTCGTCGTTGAATTCCTGTTTCAGGTCGGGCTTCTTCGAGCCGCCTGTGCCGGTGCCGTTGGGGCAGCCGCCCTGCGCCATGAAGCCGGCGATGACGCGGTGGAACTTCACGCCGTCGTAAAAGCCTTCCTGCGCCAGTTCGACGATGCGTTCGACATGGTTGGGCGCAAGATCGGGGCGCAGCTTGATGACGATGTCGCCGCCATCCTGAATGTGAAAGGTAAGCGTTTCGGCGGTCATGATAGGTCCTTTGCGGCCGGAGAAATGGGTGCCGCCGATATAGCGGCCGCCATGCGAATGTCACCCCTTGGCCGACGCGCCCGATCGGGATTGCTTTTGCAGGTGCGAAGCGCCAAACACGCGAAACGTTGCGGCGTCCCCGC
>NZ_QKVT01000001.1:220954-224344 GCF_003426715.1 Blastomonas sp. UPD001 | reverse complement strand
GAGCTGGCCGGCCAGCTCGAGACCGACGATGCCGTCGCGATCATCGAGGAGATGGAGGAGGAAGACCAGCGCGCGGTCCTGGCCGAGCTGGAACCCGCCGATCGCGCCGCGATCGTCGATGCGCTCTCGTTCCCCGAGGAATCCGCCGGCCGCCTGATGCAGCGCGATCTGGTCGCTGTCCCCGAGCACATGAATGTCGGCCAGCTGATCGACTATCTGCGCGAGAACAGCGACCTTACCACCGAATTCTGGGAAATCTTCATCGTCGATCCGCAGCATCGCCCGGTCGGCACCTGCCAGCTGAGCTGGATCCTGCGCACCCCGCGCCATATCGCGCTCGCCGACGTGATGAAGCGCGACCAGACGCTGATCCCCACCGACATGGACCAGGAAGAGGTCGCGCTGCGCTTCCAGAAATATGCGCTGATCTCCGCCGCGGTGGTCGATGGCGCCGGGCGGCTGGTCGGCCAGATCACGGTCGACGACATCATCCATATCGTCCAGGAAGAGGCGGGCGAGGACATCCTGCGCATGTCGGGCGCGGGCGATGGCGACATCAATGAGCCGATCCGCCAGTCCTATAGCAGCCGCGTGCGCTGGCTGATTGCCAATCTGGGCACCGCCCTGCTCGCCAGCGGCATCATCGCGATCTTCGGCGGGGCGATCGAGCAGCTCGTCGCGCTCGCGGTGCTGATGCCGATCGTCGCCTCGGTGGGCGGCAATGCGGGAACGCAGACCATGGCGGTGGCGGTGCGCGCGCTGGCGATGAACCAGCTCACGCAGTCGAACACCCGCCGCATCATCGGACGCGAACTGCGCATCGCGCTGCTCAACGGATCGACTGTCGCGCTGCTCACCGGCATCGGCACGACCATCGTGTTCGGCGACCTGATGCTGGGCGGCGTGATCACCCTGGCGATCCTGATCAACATCCTTGTCGCGGGGCTGGCCGGGGTCATCGTGCCCGTCACGCTCGACCGGCTGGAACAGGACCCGGCGGTGGCGAGTTCGGTCTTCGTGACGATGATCACCGATTCGATGGGCTTTTTCGCGTTTCTCGGGCTGGCGGTGGCCAGCGGCCTGGCGAGCTTCTGACGCGCATGCCGCTGAGCATGACCAAGATCGCCTATGGCGCGACGAGCGTGGCTTCGCTGCGGCAATGGCTTGAGGGGCATTCGGGCCTTGGCGAAGCGCGGCTGACCACGCGCTACCTGCCCAAGCGGCACGAGGAAATGGTCGGCGGCTCGCTCTACTGGATCTTCAACCGCGCCTGCCTCTCCCATCAAGGGAGAGGCGGCATGTCTCACGCCAGCGCCTTCTCGCGGACCTTGCGGATGACATTGACGAAGGTCTCGGCCTCCTGCGCACCCGGCACCAGGTACTTGCCGTCGAAGATGATCGCGGGGACGCCGCTGATGCCCTGTTCGATCCAGTGGTCGAGATGCGCGCGGACCTCGGCCTCGTTGTCGGGATCGTTGAGCACCGCGCGGCCCTCGTCGGCATCGAGCCCGGCCTCGGCGACGATCGAGAGCAGCACCTCCTCGTCGCTGACATCGCGATTGGCCTGGAAATAGGCGGAAAACAGCGCCAACTTCAGCCGCGTCTGCGCCGCGCTACCATAGGCGTCGCCCGCCCAGGTGAGCAGCTGGTGCGCCTTGAAGGTGTTGTAGATGCGCATGTCCGGGCCGTAGTGAAAGCCGAAGCCCAGCTTGTCGCCCAGATCGGTCAGCCGCTGGCGGTTGCTCGCGCTCTGCTGCGGCGTCGCGCCGTATTTGCGCGCGACATGCTCGGAAATCGCCTCGCCTTCGGGCACCATCGTCGGGTTGAGCTCGAACGGATGCCAGGTGATCTCGGCCTCGACATCGTCGCCCACCATGTCGAGCGCCTTTTCGAGCTGCTTGTAGCCGATGATGCACCACGGACAGACCACGTCCGACACGATATCGATCTTGAGCTTGTGGGCGGTCATCAATGGTCTCCGGGTTCTTGCAGCTGGCCTCCAGTCCCAATGTACCGCAAAGCGGCGGGGCTGTCAGCCTGTCCTGCCGGTCAGCGTGTCGGAACCGGCGTCTCGCCCGAATAGTCGTAGAAGCCGCGCCTGGTCTTGCGGCCCAGCCAGCCGGCCTCGACATATTTGACCAGCAGCGGTGCGGGGCGGAACTTGGGGTCGCCGGTGGTACTGTGCAGCACCTGGGTGATGCTGAGGCACGTGTCGAGCCCGATGAAATCGGCGAGCGTGAGCGGTCCCATCGGGTGGTTGAGCCCCAGCTGCACCGCCGCGTCGATATCCTCAATCGTCGCCACGCCCTCGCCCAGCGCGAAGCACGCCTCGTTGAGCATCGGCAGCAGGATGCGGTTGACGATGAAGCCCGGCGCGTCATTGGCCTGAACCACGCGCTTGCCGATGCGCTCGGCATAGCCGCGTACCGCCTCGACCGTCGCGTCCGACGTGGCAAGACCGCGGATCAATTCGATCAGCCCCATGACGGGCACGGGGTTGAAGAAATGCACCCCGACAAAGCGCGACGCATCGGGGCTGGCGGCGGCCATGCGGGTGATCGGGATCGACGAGGTATTGCTCGCGAGGATGGCGTCTGCAGCCAGTACCTTGCCGACATTCTCGAAGATCGCGCGCTTGATGTCCTCGCGCTCGGTCGCCGCCTCGATGATCAGCGCGGCGTCGGCCATCGGCGCGTAATCGCCGACGGGCTGGATGCGGCCGAGCACGGCTTCGGCCTCGCTCGCCTCCATCTTGCCCTTGTCGACCGCGCGCGCGAGCTGCTTGCCAATACCCGCCCTGCCCTTTTCCGCCAGCTCGACCGAGACGTCGGAGAGGAACACGTGCATACCCGCCTGCGCGCTCACCTGCGCGATCCCTGCGCCCATCTGGCCTGCGCCGATGACTGCCATCTTGTCCATGATCTGCCTCTTTCTGCTGCTGCCGGAATCGGATAGGCCCGGCGCATAACCCAAGACCCCGAGTCTGGCTAGGAGCCTTGTCCCAAGATGTTCAGCCCGTTTCTGTTGCTTGCCGCCGCCACCGCCGCCCCTGCTGAAGCGCCCGCCGAGGGCAAGGTGATGATCTTCAAGGACTGGTATGTCGCCTGCGACAATATCTGGTCGTGCGAGGCCGGCAGCCTGTCCGATGACGGCAGCGACGTGTTCACCGCGCAGGTCGTGCGCATCCGCCGCGAGGGCGGGCCCGATGCGCCGTTCCGGATCGGGCTGAGGCCGCAGGAAGAGCAGGCCAAGGGCGCGGCCCGGCTGGTGATCGACGGCGGCAAGCCATTTGCGGGCACGCTCGACGGCGAGGGCGATACCTGGCTCGACGAGGCGCAGTCGATGGCCGTCGCGCGCGGCCTCGCCAATGGCAAGTCGGCGCAGGTGGTG
>NZ_QKVT01000001.1:204989-220854 GCF_003426715.1 Blastomonas sp. UPD001 | reverse complement strand
TCCCCCGTCATTCCCGCGAACGCGGGAATCCCGCTTGTGCGCCACGGGTTGAGAAGGAAGCGGGACCCCCGCCTTCGCGGGGGTGACGGGATGATAAATGAAGAGGCTCACTTCCCCGCCTTGGCGAGCTTCGCCTTCTCGGCGGCGATAAATTCCTCCATCTTCTGCTCCATCACCGGCAGCGGCACCGATCCCAGCATCAGATAGGTATCGTGGAAGGGCCGCTGGTCGAACGCGCTGCCCAGCTCGGCTTCCGCCTTGGCGCGCATCTTGCGCAGCGCCAATTCGCCCAGCTTGTACGCCAGCGCCTGGGCAGGCCAGGAGATATAGCGATCGACCTCGGTCTCGACATCGCGCGGCGCGAGCGCGGTGTGGCTGGCGAGATAGTCGATCGCTTGGCTCCGGGTCCAGCCCTTGGTGTGGATGCCGGTATCGATCACCAGCCGCACCGCGCGCCACATCTCGAAGGTCTGGCGGCCGAATTCCTCATAGGGCGTCTCGTAGATGCCGATCTTCGATCCCAGCCATTCGGTGTACAGCCCCCAGCCCTCGCCATAGCCGGAGAAATAGGTCTGGCGGCGGAACTCGGGCCGGTCGGGCGCTTCCAACGCCACCGCCGCCTGGAAGCTGTGCCCCGGATTGCACTCGTGCAGCGCCAGCGCGGGGATGTTGTACAACGGCCGCTGCGGCAGGTCATAGGTGTTGAACAGGCAGCTATCGAGCCCGCCGCGCCCCGAGGTATAGATCGGCGCGATGACATCGGGCACCGGCAGCACGGTGAAGCGATAACGCGGCAGGAAGTTGAACGTCTCCTTGAGCTTCCCGTCCATCTTCTTGACCGTATAGGCCGCCGCGCCGAGCAGTTCGCGCGGGGTCTTCGCATAGAATTGCGGGTCGGTGCGCAGGAACTTCAGGAATTCGGGGAAGGTGCCCTTGAACCCGGTCTCGCGCATCGTTTTCTGCATGTCGGCATCGATCCGCGCGACCTCTTTCAGGCCGATCTCGTGGATTGCCTCAGGCGTCAGATCGAGCGTGGTGAAGACCTTGATCTGGTCCTGGTAGAAACGCTTGCCATCGGGCAGCGCATAGGCGGCGATGGTCGTGCGCGCCCGGGGCATGTACTCGGCCCGCATGAAGCTGAGCAGCTTGGTGTACGCGGGCACCACAGACGTCTCGATCGCTTTCAGTGCCTCGGCGCGCAGCGCGGCCTGTTCGGCGGGCGGGATGTTCTGCGGCATCACGCGGAAGGCATCATAGAACGGATTGGCCTCGCCCGCGACCGTATAGGCCTCGATCGTCTTGTCGCGCCCCTCGATGCCGACGCGCGGCACGGTATAGCCGCGCTTCAGCCCGGCCTTCATGTTGACGATATTCTCGTCGAAATAGCGCGGCAGGTCGCGCATCCGCCCCAGATAGCGCTGGTAGCCGGCGGCGTTGGAATAGCCCTGGCGCGGGTTCAGCCCGCCCCAGAAGAAGGTGTCGCTGTTGAACGGAGCTTCATAGGTCTTGTACTCGATGCCCTTGGCATTTTCCCACACCGACTGGCGGAACACGGCGGCGTTGACCTGCTCCTCGGACGAGAGCTGGTCCATCGGGATGGCGTCGAGCTGTTTGAGCACATCCTGCCAATAGGCGAGCCTGCGCGCCTGATCGGCGGCGGTCTCGCTGGTCAGCCGGTCGCCCTGCACCCAGCGATTGCCCTCCTTGATCTGCGCGCTCTCCTTCTGCCGCCAGTCCCATTCGGCCTCGTAGAGCGCGCGCAGCTTCGCATCCATCGGGCCCGGCGCGGGCTTGGCGGCGGCGGGTGCCGCCGCGGCGTCCTGCGCCATCACGGGGACGCTCGCCACGCCAAGCAGCAAGGAAGCGAGAAGGATGGATGCGCGCATGATGACCCCTTGGACTGCCGTAAGTATATGGGCCGCATTAGACTTTGGCCGGTGCGGCAGGTCAAGCGATCAGTATACGAAATGCGGCAGGGGATTGAAATTCAACGCCCTTGCCGTTCTCCGGCGAAAGCCGCAGTCCATAGCGATGTCGCGCAACCTGATTCCTGGGCTCCGGCTTTCGCCGGAGAACGGGTCAAGTGCCTTTCCGCTTCAACAGCGCCGATCTGAGGCACCGGCACACCACCTCGTCGCGCTGGTTGATCAGTTCGTGCGTGAAGGTGACAATCCCGGCATTGGGCCGCGACTTGGATTCCTTGAGCTCGGTCACCTCGCTGGTCGCGCGCATGGTATCGCCGATGAACACGGGCTTGGGCATCACCAGCCGGTCATAGCCCAGGTTCGCCACCAAAGTGCCCAGCGTCGTATCGCCCACCGACAGCCCGACCATCAGGCTGAAGGTGAAGGTGCCGTTGACGAGAATCTGCCCGAACTCGCTCGCCTTCGCCGCCTCGACATCGAGATGCAGCGGCTGCGGATTGTGCGTCATCGTGCTGAACAGCAGATTGTCGGTCTCGGTCACCGTGCGCCGGATCTCATGCTCGATCCGGTCGCCGACCTGCCATTCGTCGAAATATCGTCCTGCCATGGGTTCTCTACCTCAACTACCCCTCTCCCTCGATGGGAGAGGGCTGCGCCCTCCCTCTCCCCTCCGAGGGAGAGGGTTGCGAAGACTTGGCAGCTCGCTGCCTAGTCGAAGCTGGGAGAGGGGGCAGCAACACCAGCGCAGCGCACCCCCGCCTCACCCTCATCCAACTGCGCCTAGCTGACTGCGTCAGCAAGGCTCCGTATCCTTCTCCCCTCAAGGAAGAAGGTATTGGCACCTCACTCCACCGCCTCGATCCGCACCAGCAGCGCCTCGACCTGCACCTGCGCGCCCTCGCTGGCGTTCAATTCCGCCACCACGCCATCGAACGGCGCGACGAGCGAATGCTCCATCTTCATCGCCTCGAGCGTCAGGAGCTTCTGCCCCTTGGTCACCGCCTGACCCTCCTCGACATCCACCGCGATCACCTTGCCCGGCATGGGGGAGAGGATAGAGCCGGAGGAGGAAGCGCCGCCCGCCGCACCTACTGTCGAGCGCTGCGAGAAGAAATAGCTTTCCCCTTGATCGGTAACGATGACCACATCGTCCCGAAGATCGGAGGCCAAACCTGTGCTTGTGTCAGCATTTTTTGCAACGCAATCGTACCGGACACCGTCTTCATAGAACGACAGCTTGTACCGTGCCGACGCGTTCAACCGGAAGCCAAAGTTATCTTCGTTGTGGGTTAAATCGACGAAGTTGTACCAATCAAGCTGCTCTTGTCGGAAGCGCCTTCCTGCGGTCTGGAGCACCAGATCGCTCGGCAAAGGTCGGGCAGCCAGCTCTTCACCGCACCGACCAATCAGCCCGGTGTCAATTTGTCCAGATGCAAAAGCATCAAGAGCAAGACACCGGAACAGAAAGCCCTTGTTGGTTTTCAGCTTCCCAACATAGCCCCGGTTCAACGTCTCCATTAAAGATCGACGAGCTTGTTCGCGAGTGTCACCGCTTGCAATCAGCTTGGCAATCATCGGATCGTAAAAGGTGCTGACCCGGTCGCCCTCAGCCACGGCGCTGTCAATTCGGGCATCATAATCAAACAGCAGATGCTCTACCAAGCCGGGGCTCGGCAAGAACCCCTTGGCCGGGTCCTCCGCATACAACCGCGCTTCCATCGCCCAGCCATTGATGCTGAGCTCTTCCTGCTGGAGCGGGATGGGCTCGCCGCTCGCCACGCGAAGCTGCCATTCGACCAGGTCGACGCCGGTGATCTCCTCGGTCACCGGATGCTCGACCTGCAGCCGGGTGTTCATTTCCATGAACCAGATCCGGTCGGCGCGCAGGCCCTCGGAGCCATCGGCGATGAACTCGATCGTGCCGGCGCCCTGATAATCCACGGCCTTGGCCGCGCGCACCGCCGCGCCGCACACCGCCTCGCGGGTGGCCTCGTCCATGCCCGGCGCGGGGGCTTCCTCGATCACCTTCTGGTGGCGGCGCTGCAGCGAGCAATCGCGCTCGAACAGATGGACGACATTGCCGTGAGAGTCGCCGAACACCTGCACTTCGATATGGCGCGGGCTTTCGATCCATTTTTCCAGCAGCACGACATCATTGCCGAAGCTCGCCGCCGCCTCGCGCTTGCACGAAAGGAGCGCGTCGGCGAAACCGGACGCGTCATCGACCTTGCGCATCCCCTTGCCGCCGCCGCCTGCGACCGCCTTGATCAGCACCGGATAGCCGATCCGCTCGGCCTCGGCCGCCAGCCGCTCCGGCGACTGATCCTCACCCAGATAGCCCGGCGTGGTGGGGACGCCCGCGGCGTCCATCAGCTTCTTCGCCGCGTCCTTGAGACCCATCGCGCGGATCGAGTCCGGCTTCGGCCCGACCCAGATCAACCCGGCGGCGATCACGGCCTCGGCGAATTCGGCGTTCTCGGACAGGAAGCCGTAACCCGGATGGATCGCCTCCGCGCCGGTCGCCTTCGCCGCCGCGATGATCTTCTCGCCCACCAGGTAGCTCTCGCGCGCCGGCGACGGCCCGATATGCACCGCCTCGTCCGCCTGACGCACATGCAGCGCCTTGGCGTCGGCGTCCGAATAGACCGCGACGGTGCGGATGCCCATGGCGCGCGCGGTGCGGATGATCCGGCAAGCGATTTCGCCGCGATTGGCGATGAGGAGGGATTTCAGCATGGGGCATGACCTCTTCCGTCACCCTGAACTTGTTTCAGGGTCCATGGTGCGGCATTGTTAAGGGCCTGATGGACAGGCAACCGTGCGTCTACATTCTGGCCAGCGACGCGTATGGAACGCTCTACATCGGTGTCACGTCGAACCTGATCGGTCGGTTGCACCAGCACCGGACGGGTGAGTTCAAGGGCTTCACGTCGCGCTACCATGTCCACCGCCTCGTCCGTTTCGAACTGTTCGACACGATGGAAGGCGCGATCGAGCGAGAGAAGCAGCTCAAGCGCTGGCATCGCCAGTGGAAGATCAACCTGATCGAGAGCGACAACCCGCATTGGGTGGACCTGGCGGTGGGCTTGGGCTTTGATCCCCTTCCGCCGCGCGGCAGGCGGAATGGGCCCTGAAACAAGTTCAGGGTGACGAGGGTGTGCGCTTCCCATCCACCCCCCGCTGCGCGGGCGGTCCCCCTCCCCGAGCAAGCTCGGGGAGGATTGGGAGTGCGCGTGTCCCATCACATCCGGAACACCCCGAACCGGGGGGCCTCCTCGACCGGAGCGTTGAGGCACGCGGCGAAGGCGAGGCCCAGCACGTCCCTCGTCTGCGCGGGGTCGATGATGCCGTCGTCCCATAGCCGCGAGGTCGCGTAATAGGGGTTGCCCTCGTCCTCGTATTTCTGGCGGATCGGGGCCTTGAACGCCTCGGCCTGATCGGGCGTCCAGCTGTCCGCGTCGCGGTGGACGGTCGCGAGCACGGATGCGGCTTGCTCGCCGCCCATCACGCTGATGCGGGCATTGGGCCAGGTGAACAGGAAACGGGGCGAATAGGCGCGGCCGCACATGCCGTAATTGCCCGCGCCGAAGCTGCCGCCGATCAGCACGGTGACCTTGGGCACGCTCGCGGTCGCCACCGCCGTCACCAGCTTCGCGCCATGCTTGGCGATGCCTTCCGCCTCGTACTTGCCGCCGACCATGAAGCCGCTGATATTTTGCAGGAACAGCAGCGGAATGCGCCGCTGGCAGGCCAGCTCGATGAAATGCGCGCCCTTGACCGCGCTCTCGCTGAACAGCACGCCGTTGTTCGCCAGGATCGCCACCGGCGTGCCCCAGATGTGCGCGAAGCCGCAGACCAGCGAGCTGCCGTACAGCGCCTTGAACTCGTGGAACTCGCTGCCGTCGACCAGCCGCGCAATCACCTCGTGGACATCGTACGGCGCGCGGACATCCGAGGGGATGATGCCGTACAGCTCTTCCGCATCGAATTTCGGCGCGCGCGGATCGCGCAGGTCGATGTTCGGCTTGGGGATCGGCCCCAGATGCGAGACGATGTCGCGCACGATGGTGAGCGCGTGCTCGTCATTCTCCGCGACATGATCGACCACGCCCGACTTGCGCCCGTGCAGGTCGCCGCCGCCGAGGTCCTCGGCGCTGATCTCCTCGCCCGTCGCGGCCTTGACCAGCGGCGGCCCGGCGAGGAAGATCGTGCCCTGGTTGCGCACGATCACCGTCTCGTCCGACATCGCGGGGACGTACGCGCCGCCCGCGGTGCAGCTGCCCATCACGCAGGCGATCTGCGGGATGCCCTTGGCGCTCATGTTCGCCTGGTTGAAGAAGATGCGGCCGAAATGCTCGCGATCGGGGAAGACCTCGGCCTGGTGCGGCAGGTTCGCGCCGCCGCTGTCGACGAGGTAGATGCACGGCAGCCGATTGGCCTCGGCAATTTCCTGCGCGCGCAGATGCTTCTTCACCGTCATCGGATAATAGGTGCCGCCCTTTACCGTGGCGTCGTTGCACACGATCATGCACTGGCGGCCCGAGACGCGGCCGATCCCGGCGATCATGCCCGCGCCGGGGATCTCGCCGTCATATTGATCGCAGGCAGCGAGCTGGCCGATCTCGAGAAAGGGCGAGCCCGGATCGAGCAGCCGCTCGACGCGATCGCGCGGCAGCAGCTTTCCGCGCGCCGTGTGCCGCTCGCGCGACTTGGCATTGCCGCCGAGTGCAGCCTCGGCGACCTTGCTCCACAGCTCGTCGCGCAACGCGCTGTTGTGCGCAAAGGCGGCGCGATAGGCGTCTGAATTCGTGTCGATTTTCGTGTCCAGAACGGGCGCGGTCATTGCAAACCTCCGTCATGCTGAACTTGTTTCAGCATCCATCGTGCCCGATGAGCCGAAGCCGTGTGGGGAGAAATGGACCCTGAAACAAGTTCAGGGTGACGGCTAGAGCAAGCGGCCGCGCAATATTGCATCACCGCGCCCCAATCAGTTCGCGCGCGATCAGGAAGCGGCGGATCTCGTTCGTCCCCGCGCCGATATCGTACAGCTTGGCATCGCGCAGGAAGCGCTCGACCGGCCAGTCGGTGGTATAGCCCGCCCCGCCCAGCGCCTGGATCGCCTCGAGCGAGCATTTCACCGCATTCTCGCTCGCCAGCAGGATCGCGCCGGCAGCATCGAAGCGCGTCGTCCTGCCCGCGTCGCACGCCCGCGCCACCGCATAGACATAAGCGCGCGCGCTGTTGAGCGCGACATACATGTCGGCGACCTTGGCCTGCACCATCTGGAACGCGCCGATCGGCTGGCCGAACTGCTTGCGCTCGCGCACATAGGGCAGCACCACGTCGAGGCACGCCTGCATGATGCCGAGCGGCCCTGCGGCCAGCACCGCGCGCTCGTAATCGAGGCCGCTCATCAGCACGCCGACGCCGCCGTTCAAGGGGCCCATCACGTTCTCTTGCGGAACGAAGCAATCGTTGAACACCAGCTCCGCCGTGGGGCTCCCACGCATCCCCATCTTCTGGATCTTCTGGCCGATGCTGAAACCCGGCATGCCCTTCTCGATGATGAACGCGGTGATCCCGCCCGATCCCTCACCC
Organism: Blastomonas sp. UPD001; assembly: GCF_003426715.1. NCBI lineage: Bacteria > Pseudomonadati > Pseudomonadota > Alphaproteobacteria > Sphingomonadales > Blastomonadaceae > Blastomonas > Blastomonas sp. UPD001. The sequence goes on along the minus strand of NZ_QKVT01000001.1, from coordinate 213,331 downwards.
GTCTTGGCATAGACAATCAGCGTCTCGGCATAAGCCGAGTTGGTGATCCAGAACTTGGTGCCGTTGAGCCGGTATCCGCCCGCGACCGCATCGGCCTTGAGCTTCATCGACACGACATCCGATCCTGCGCCGACTTCCGACATGGCCAGCGATCCGACATGCTCGCCCGAGATCAGCCCGGGAAGGTACTTCGCCTTCTGCTCCGGATTGCCCCAGCGGCGCAGCTGGTTGACGCACAGGTTCGAATGCGCGCCATAGCTGAGGCCGAGCGAGGCGCTCGCGCGGCTTACCTCTTCCATCGCGATGACATGCTCGAGGTAGCCGAGGCCCAGGCCACCATCGGCTTCGTCCACGGTGATGCCGTGCAGACCGAGCTCGCCCATTTGCGGCCACAGATCGAGCGGGAACCAGTCCTCGGCATCGATCTTCGCCGCGATCGGCGCGATCCTGTCGGTGGCAAAGCGCCGCGTGGTGTCGCGGATCATCTCGGCGGCTTCGCCCAGCGCGAAGTCGAAATCGGGCATCATGGACATGGCGGCATCCTCTCCTGGAGCTCTGATCGCACCGGTTCTAGCGCCCCAAGTCAACCAATGAAAATTGATATTGAAAGGGGTTTATCCTAGACGCTGTCTATGATCGAACGCTATCTGCTGCGCTATTTCCTCGCCGTGGTCGAACATGGCAATTTCACCCGTGCGGCGGAAAGCTGCAACGTCACCCGGCCCGGGCCGGAGCCAGCGCAGGAAATCGCCCCATTCGGCCTGCGCCACCGGCACGGTGAACACTGCGCCCATGCTGGCGCGCACCGCCTCGACCGAGAACGGATCGACGCACTGGTCGACCAGGATCAGCCCGCCTGCGCCCACGGCATCACAGGTGCGCAGCATGGTGCCGAGATTGCCGGGATCGCGCATCGCCTGCGCCACCAGCCAGATGCCCGACCGGTTGCGGTCAAGCGCCTCGAGCGAGGTCGGCAGATCGGCGAACACGCCGAGCACCGTCTGCGGATTGTCCTTGCCGCTGATCTTGGACAGGATGTCGGTCGTCGTCTCGTAGATCGTACCGCCGCGCTCGGCCACCGCCGCTTCGAGCGCATCAACCAGCGGGTGCGGATCGCGCTGCTGCCCTAGCCACAAGGCTTGCGGAACGATCCCCGCCTCGCGCGCTTCGGTCAGCAGACGCAAGCCTTCGGCGAGGAAACGTCCCTCGCGCTTGCGATGCTTTTTCTCGCGCAAAGACCGCGCGGCCTTGACGGCGGGGTTGGAAAATCCGGTGATGAGCTGGCGGTGGATTGGCATGGCGCGTGCGGGCCGAGGATCAGTCCTCGCCGAAGCCGTCCACCACGAGGCCGACCAGCTTCTTGAGCGCGGCCTCTTCGCCCTCGCCCTCGACGCGGATGGTGATGCTGTCGCCGCGCGCGGCACCCAGCATCATCAGCCCCATGATCGAGCTGCCGGTGACCTCGTTATCGTCCTTGCTGACATGCACCTGCACCGTTTCGGGCAGGCGCGCGACGGCGGCGACGAACTTGGCGCTCGCCCGCGCATGCAGGCCACGCTGATTGGTGATCTGCACGGTCAGTTCGCTCACTGGGCGCTTTCCTGGCCCAGCAGGTCGGACGCGACGCTGATATATTTCTGCCCGGCATCGCGCGCGGCGGCCACAGCCTCGCGCACGTTCATCGATCGGCGCGCGCCTTCCAGCCGGATCAGCATCGGCAGGTTGACGCCGGCAATCACCTCGACCCGGCCCGCTTCGAGCAGCGAGATCGCAAGGTTCGACGGCGTGCCGCCGAACAGATCGGTGAGCACGATCACGCCCTTGCCTGTATCGACCTTGGCAATCGCGGCGGCGATATCGGCGCGCCGCTGTTCCATGTCATCATTGGGACCGATATCGATCGTTTCGATGTGCTGCTGCTTGCCCACCACATGTTCCATCGCGACCAGAAATTCCTGCGCGAGCCGTCCATGGGTGACGAGAATAAGACCGATCATGGGGGATGTTTATACCAGTTTCTGTAGCTTGAAGTCTCTATTGCCGACGTCTGTCCCTGACCCGTGCCTGTTTCAGCGATCTCTCCCCTGCCCGGCGCGCTGCCTTCATGCGGGCGGCGGCGCGGGGCTTTCTTCTATGGCATCCGTGGGTCGTGACGTCAGATTGCGATGCTGGACAGTGGGACAAAAGCCTGCTGCTTGCAAGCGTTTGGTGATCTCCTGCGCCACGAACACCGACCGGTGTCTCCCGCCGGTACACCCTATCGCGATGTGCACATAGGCCTTGGCTGCCGCCTGATAGCGCGGCAGCAGAAAGGTCAGCAGATCGACGATCCGGTCGACCGCACCCTGATAGGCCGGATCCTGGGTGACGAACGCGCCGACAGGGGCATCCAGTCCGGTCAGATCGCGCAGCGACCGGTCCCAATAGGGATTGCGCAGGAAGCGCATGTCGAACACCAGATCGGCGCTGGGCGGCATGCCGCGCGCGAAACCGAAGCTGGTGATGATGATGCTGGTAGGCGACTGTTCGAGCGCGAACCGGGCGCGGATTTCCTGCTGCAGGTCGGACAGTGCTAGATTGGTCGTATCGATGACGTTTTCCGCCCAGCGCCTGAGCGGCTGCAGCCATTCGCGCTCCTCGGCAATGCCGGCTTCGGCCGAGCGATCCTGCGCCAGCGGATGACGCCGCCGCGTCTCGGCATAGCGTCGCTGCAGCTCGCGGCCTGCGCAGTCGAGGAACAGCGTGCTGATCGCATATTCGGGCCGCTCCTCGAGGTCGCGCACCTGGCGCACGATCGATCCGGGATCGAACCCGCGCGTGCGCGTGTCGAAACCGATCGCCAGTGGCCGTTCCTGCCCGTCGCGGCGCACCGCCTGTGGCGTATCCATGAGCAGCGGCAGCAGCCGGATTGGGAAATTGTCGATCGCCTCCCAGCCGAGATCCTCGAGCGTCTTGAGCGCGGTGGATTTGCCGGCGCCCGACAGCCCGGTAACCAGCAGGACGCGGTGCGGTTCGATTGCAGGCAAACCTGCCGGCACGATACTGGAATCGGTCATTGGCCACCCCTGGCGTGCCGCGCACCTGTCGGGCCGCACCAACGCGTGACCTAGCCTTTGATCCCATAGGCTTGCAATGCCATTTCGGCCTTGATCGGCAGGACCCGGCTGTCCGGCGACAGCAGGATTTCGGGGATATCGACGCCGAGCAGCGCGCGATGCTCGCTGCGTTCGATCCAGCGCGGCGCGGCGCGGTTGAGCTCGATCAGCAGCGCAACCGGGCAATCCGGCCCCGGTTCGACGGGCAGCAGCCCCAGATTGCGCACCTCGATCAGTCCGCCGATATGGGGCGCGGGCGCGGCGATGATGCGGCCATCCTCGCGGCGCAGCGAGGTGTGGTCGTCGCTGATCAGCCGCGCACCGCGGTCGATCAGCGCCAGCGCCAGTTCGGACTTGCCGATCCCCGATTCGCCGCTGATCAGCAGCGCTGCACCGCCGATGCTGACGCAACTTGCCGGATAGGTGATCCTGTCACCCTGCGCCATGGTCACTCCCCCTGATCCGCTTTCGGACTGGCCTCATGTTAGCGCCGGTTTCAGGCCGGGGAAATGGGCAGTTCCTGCTGGTCCTTGGCGGGCAGGCATATCTCGAACACCGCACCCTGCGCCCCGTCGTCGCGATCGGCGACGGTGATCGTTCCGTGATGCCCTTCGACGATGGTGCGCGCGATCGCGAGGCCGAGCCCGCTATGCTGGCCGAATTCCTCGCCCTCGGGGCGCGCGCTGTGGAACCGGCGGAAGATCGCCTCGCGCTCGCTCGGCGGCACGCCCGGCCCCTCGTCGATCACCCGCACCAGCACCCGCCCGCGCATCTGCGTCGCCTCGATCCGCACCAGCCCGCCGGGCGGCGAGAAGGACACGGCATTGTCGAGCAGGTTGGAGATCACGCGCTCCAGCCGCGTCCCCTCGCCCATCACCACGGCGACGCCGCGCCGGGGCCGGGCAAAGGCGGTCTCGCGCCCCTGGTTGAGTCCGCGCGAGCGGCGCAGCTCGAGCAGATTCTCGATCATCTCGCCCAGATCGATCGGCTCGAACCGGGTCCGGGTGAGCTGGGCATCGACGCGCGACGCCTCGGAAATGTCGGTAATCAGCCGGTCGAGCCGGCGCACGTCGCTGCACGCGATCTCGAACAGCTGCTCGCGCAGGCCCTCGTCCTTCACGCTGGCCAGCCCCTCGAGCGCGGAGCGCAGCGAGGCGAGCGGGTTCTTGAGCTCGTGGCTGACATCGGCGGCAAAGGCCTCGGTCGCGTCGATCTTCATCCGCAGCGCCATGCTCATGTCCGAAAGCGACCGCGCGAGAAGGCCGATCTCGTCCCCGCGCGACGGCAGGCGTGGCACCACCACCTCGCGCGCGCGGCCCAGCCGCACCCGCACGGCAGCGCTCGCCAGGCGACGCAGCGGCTGCACGATGGTCCGCGCCAGGAACAGCGAGAACAGGATCGAGACAATCGCCGTCGCCAGCACGATCATCGTCAGATTGAACCGCTCGGCGCGCACGATGCGGGTGATGTCGCGCGCATTGTAGCTGGTCAGCAGCACCTCTTCGCCGCGGGGCAGCGCGATCGCCGCGCTGATCATCGGACGCGCGGCATGACGCTGCCAGGGTTCTTCGGACGGGTCGCGCAGCCGATAGCCCGGCGGAGCCAGCGCGAAACTGTCCAGCACGACGCGGCCGCGCGCATCATAGAGCCGGATGCGCGAGTCATACCGGTCGCTGACCGCCCTGATCATCGCCGTCCGCCCGCGCGTATCCAGCCGCTCCATCGCATGCGCCAGCAGCCAGATGCTCTGCTGCTCCTGCTCGAGCCGCTCCTGGATGATCTGCTCGCGATAGCTGTCGAGATAGAGTAGCCCGCCGCCGAGCATCGCGATGGCAAAGACGTTCACCGCGAGGATGCGCCAGGTCAGCGAGACCCGGCGCGTCCAGCCCAGCCTCAGCGTGGGCGGGTTATTCTCCTGCGAAACGGTAGCCGGCGCCATACAGGGTATCGATAGCGGAAAATTCGGGATCGACCTCGCGGAACTTGCGCCGCAGCCGCTTGATATGGCTGTCGATGGTGCGGTCATCGACATAGACATCGTCCTGATAGGCCGCGTCCATCAGCTGGTTGCGGCTCTTGACCACCCCGGGCCTCGCCGCCAGCGCCTCGAGAATCAGGAATTCGGTGACCGTCAGCGTCACCTTCTTGCCGTCCCACGCCACCATGTGCCGCGCCGGGTCCATCTCGAGCCGCCCGCGCACGATCGGCTCGGCGGCGGGTTCGTCGCTCGGCGCCTCGGGCGCGCGCATCAGTTCGGCGCGGCGCAGGATCGCTTTGATCCGGGCGATCAGCAGCCGCTGCGAGAAAGGCTTGGTGATATAGTCGTCCGCGCCCATGGCGAGGCCCAGCGCCTCGTCGAGCTCCTCGTCCTTCGATGTCAGGAAGATCACCGGGACCGCGCTGTGCTCGCGCACCCGGCGCAACAGCTCCAGCCCGTCCATGCGCGGCATCTTGATATCGAACAGGCACAGGTCGGGCGGCGTGTCGACGATCGCCTTGAGCGCCGTCTCCCCGTCCGAATAGAGCCGCGTGACGAAGCCTTCCGCCTGCAATGCGATCGATACCGATGTCAGAATGTTGCGGTCGTCATCGACCAGCGCAATCACTGCCGCCATGATCGGCCCTGTCCTCCTCGAACTGCGTCGCCCTGCCGGTCGCATATCCCGACGGCAGGGTAAACAGCTATCTGGCAAATGCCGCAACGCAGCATTTTGCGTGTGCATCCGCAACAATGCACTACCCATGTTATGACACCGGTAGCAGCTATTGACAGACGTGGCGGCAGACGTCTTGGACAATCCTATCACGATAAAAGACGGCGTGAGTCGTCCCGGATTGACGAAGGCTGGCGGGTGGACGCGAGATCAGCCAGGGGCGGCACCAACTTGGGAGAATATCAGCAGTGGCCATCAAATCCAAAGTTTCCCTTGCCGATCAGGGCATTACCGCAACCGACAACCAGCACTGGAATCTGGGCACCGAGGCCCTGGTCGAAGAGGCCCTGCGCAATGGCGAGGGTTCGCTGGCCAAGGGCGGTGCGCTGGTCGTCGCAACGGGCAAGCACACGGGCCGCAGCGCCAACGACAAGTTCATCGTCCGCGACGCCGAGACCGAAAACACCGTCTGGTGGGGCAAGACCAACGTCGCGATGACGCCCGAGAATTTCGCCGCGCTCAAGGCCGATTTCCTGGCCTTTCTCGCCGAAAAGCCCAAGCTCTACGTGCAGGACCTGTTCGGCGGATCGCAGAGCGAATATCGCGTCAACGTGCGCGTGATCAACGAATTCGCCTGGCACAGCCAGTTCATCCGCACGCTGCTCGTTCGCCCCAAGGCCGAAGAGCTGGCGGATTTCATCCCCGAGTACACGATCATCGATCTGCCCAGCTTCCGCGCCGATCCAGCCAAGCATGGCACTCGCAGCGAGACCGTGATCGCGGTCAATCTGACCGAAAAGCTGATCCTGATCGGTGGCACCGCCTATGCCGGCGAGATGAAGAAGTCGGTCTTCGGCATCCTCAACTATCTGCTGCCGACCAAGGGCGTGATGCCGATGCACTGTTCGGCCAATATCGGTCCCGAAGGCGACACCGCCGTGTTCTTCGGCCTGTCGGGCACCGGCAAGACCACGCTGTCGGCCGATGCCAGCCGCACGCTGATCGGCGATGACGAGCATGGCTGGTCGGATACCGCCGTCTTCAACTTCGAAGGCGGCTGCTATGCCAAGATGATCAACCTCTCGCCCGAGGCCGAGCCCGAAATCTACGCCACTACCGGTCGCTTCGGCACGGTGCTGGAAAATGTGGTGATGGACCCGGCCACGCGCACGCTCGACTTTGCCGACAACTCGCTGGCGGAAAACAGCCGCGGTTCGTACCCGATCGACTTCATCCCCAACACGTCGAAGGACAATCTGGGTCCGGTGCCGAAGAACATCATCTTCCTCACCGCCGATGCCTATGGCGTGCTGCCGCCGATCGCGCGGCTGACCCCCGAACAGGCGATGTATCACTTCCTGTCGGGCTATACCGCGCGCGTCGCTGGCACCGAAATCGGCGTGACCGAGCCTTCGGCGACCTTCTCGACCTGTTTCGGCGCACCGTTCATGCCGCGCCATCCCTCGGTCTATGGCAACCTCCTCAAGGAGCGCATCGCCAAGGGCAATGTCACCTGCTGGCTGGTCAATACCGGCTGGACCGGCGGCAAGCATGGCGTCGGCAGCCGCATGCCGATCAAGGCAACGCGCGCGCTGCTCAACGCCGCGCTCGACGGCAGCCTGAACAGCACCGAATTCCGCAAGGACCCGAATTTCGGCTTCGAGGTTCCGGTCAGCGTCCCGGGCGTCGATAGCGCGATCCTCGATCCGCGCGGCACCTGGGCGGACAAGGCGGATTACGACGCCACCGCACAAAAGCTGGTCGGCCAGTTCATCGACAATTTCGCGCAGTTTGAAGAGCATGTCGATGAGGCGGTCCGCGCCGCCGCCCCGCAACGTCAGGCCGTCGCCGCCTGACCCGGCCCGGTTCACGATCGGGCCTTCCTTGCCGAAAGCCCGATCATGACCGACCACAGCATAAGATTCTTCGATTCCAGCACAGCCGTTCGCCACCTCGGCGAGCGGCTGATCGCTTCGTGCCTGCCGCGCGCAGAATGGACGCATGAGGCGCATGTCGCCGCCTGCTACTGGCTCGTCGCCGAGCGGCCCGACATTGGCGTCACGAAAGATCTTCCCGCCATCATCCGCCGGCATAATGCCAGCGTCGGCACGCCCAATACCGACAGCAGCGGCTTTCATGCGACGATCACGCATTGCTATGCGGTGGGTGTCGCGGCGTTTCACCGGCGCTGCGAGCAGGCCGTGCCGCTGGTCGAACGGGTCAACGCGCTGCTGAGAGAGCCGGAAGGCGCGCGCGACTGGCCGCTGCGTTTCTACTCGCGCGAACGTCTTTTTTCGGTCGAGGCGCGGCGTGCGGTGATTTTACCAGATCTGGCGGCGCTGCCCAGTTGATGCCGGTGGCGTGCCCTTGCTCGCGATGATAATTTGAGCCGTTCTCCGGCGAAAGCCGGAGCCCAGGAGTCAGATGGCACAGCATCCGCTCTGGTTTCCGGCTTCCGCCGGAAAACGGGTTGGGGCGAACATGGGAGACAAAAGCATGGATTTCCTCAGCAATATCGTCGGCCAGCTCGGCGGGCCCGACAAGATCGCCAGCCTGGCCAAGCAGGTTGGCCTCAGCGAAGCGCAGGTTCAGG
>NZ_QKVT01000001.1:193627-204889 GCF_003426715.1 Blastomonas sp. UPD001 | reverse complement strand
TGTTGTAATGGCCGACCGCGCTCGACAGGCCCGAGCCGACGCGCTTCAAATGCTCGGCCGAGACCGCGAGCCGGTCGTACAGCTCCTTGCCGAGCTGGCCGATCTGCCGCGCCTCCTGCGCCAGTCCCTCCTGCCGCCAGACGCTGGCGACGGTGCGGGCGATGGCGACCAGATTGGTCGGTGTCGCCAGCAGCACCTTCTTCTCGAACGCATAATCCCACAGCTTGGCATCATGCTCCAGCGCGGCGGAGAGGAAATGCTCACCGGGGACGAACATGATGACATAATCGGGCGCGTCGGCGAACTGGTCCCAATAGGCCTTGCGCGACAGGCCATCGATATGCGCCTTCATCGAGGCGCAATGCGCGGTCAGCGCGATGCGTCGGGCATCTTCGTCGTCCGCCCCGAACGCGTCCTGATAGGCGTTCAAGGACACCTTGGCGTCGATCACCAGCGAGCGCCCGCCGGGCACCTTGACCACGGCATCGGGGCGCAGCCGGCCATCCTCGGTATCGACGCTGAGTTCCATGAGGAAATCGGTGCGCTCGGCGAGGCCGCAGCTTTCGAGCACGTTGCGCAGCTGCTGCTCGCCCCAGCGCCCGCGCGCCTTGGGCGCGTTGCGCAAGCTATTGACCAGCCGCGCGGCCTCGGTCTGCACCCGCTCCTGCCCCGCGCGCATCTGCTCGATCAGCCCGGTGAGGTTGCCATAGGCCTCGCTGCGCGTCGCCTCGATCTTCTGGACCTGATCCTCATAGCTTTTCAGCCGTTCACCGACCGGCGCGAGCAGCGCGCGGATCTTCTCCTCGTTCTTTTCCTCGGACTGAGCGAAGCGCTCGTTGGCGCGGCGCAGGAACGCCTCCTGCGCCTCGCCGAGCAGCTTGTTGCCGACTTCGCCGAACTGCTGCGCCAGCTGCTCACGCGCTTCGACCAGCAGCCTCACCTGCTTTTCGTGATTGGCGGCATCGGCCTTCATTGCGGAAAGTTCGGTCGATACGGCTTCGTACTGGTTCCGCAGCGCATCGAGTCGCTCGGCCAGACCATCGGCCTGGCGCGCGCGTTCGCTGGCCGCCGCGAGTTGACCCTGCAGCGCTGCGCCCTGCTGCCTTGCCTCGTCGAGCTTCACCGCCAGTTCGTCGGCGAGCTTTGCCCGCTCGCTGGCTCCGGCCAGATCGCGGATCGCGGCATTGAATTGCTCCTGCAACACCTTCAGCTCTGCTTGCGCTGCGTCGCGCTCCTTGCGGGCATCGCCGACCGGCTTGCCGCCGAGGAACCAACCGATCCCGAGCCCCACGACCAGAGCAACGACGACAAGGATGGCGACCATCGGGTCCATAGGGAGCTTCCGCGCAAAAGAGTGGAACGAAAGGCGAACCTAGAGCGCGGTGGCACGCTTGGCAATGGGGCAATGTCGTCGGATTGGCGCAAGCACTGCCGCTGATAAATCGTCAATCCCGCGCACGCGGGAATCCCGCTAGCTGAGCCAGAGGGAAAGAGAAGCGGGACCCCCGCCTTCGTGGGGGTGACGGTTATTGCATGGGCAGAAACTAGGACGCGATCACGCTGCCTTGCGCATCTTCTCGAGCTTTTTCAGCACCATTTGGCGCTTGAGCCGCGACAGGTGGTCGATGAACAGGATGCCTTCGAGATGGTCCATCTCGTGCTGCAGGCAGGTCGCCATAAGGCCGTCCATTGCCTCTTCGTGCACCTTGCCGTCGAGATCCTGCCAGCGCGCGCGGATGCTCGCGGGGCGCCCGACCTCGGCATATTGATCGGGCACCGACAGGCAGCCCTCGTTGTACAGCGACTGTTCGGCCGAAGGATCAAGGATTTCGGGATTGATGAAGACGCGCGGCGCCTTGATCGGCTTGCCCTCCTCGTCTTCCTGTTCCTGCAGGTCGATCACCAGCACCCGCTTGGGCACGCCGACCTGGATCGCGGCGAGGCCGATCCCGGGCGCATCGTACATGGTCTCGAACATGTCGGCGACCAAAGTGCGCAGATCGTCGTCGAACGTCTCGACAGGGGTGGAGACGGTCTTCAGCCGCGGATCGGGCACTTCGAGAATGGGACGGATAGCCATGCCGTCCAGATATGACCGAGAGGCCGCCCGGTCAAGCGGTGGTCACGAGGCCGGTCAGGCGCGGCCGAAATTGCGCGGCGCCGAAAGGCCGCCCGCGGGCGCGAGCGGGCGGCGGCCGAAGCTGCGGCGCTCGACGAGCGGATTGGCTTCCTTTTCGAGCAGCGCCAGCGAGCCGAGAAACATGTCGCGCAACGAGACCACATCCTCGAGCAGTTCGTCGGGCTCGACATGCGTCTCGACACAGTGCCGGGCTACCACCTCGATCTTTTCCGACAAGAGGCCCAACCGCTCGGCACCGAACTGATGCGCTTCGCTCTTCAGCGTGTGCGCAGGCAGCACCAGCCGGGCCGCGCTGCGCTCGCGCATCGCGGTTTCGATCGCGTCGACCGACTTGACGCCGTCCTCGCGAAAATAGCCCAGAATGCGCACAAAATCGCTGCCCATGGTCGCCCTTGCATCGGCATAGGTCGACCAGTTCACCAGCGGCGCTTCCTCGTAAGACATGATGCTTTCTCCCGGCATGTCCAAGCACTGACACCGGAAATTACATCGGTAATGGTAAATGAAGTCTTGCGCCAAGTCAGTGATCGGTCATTTTTAAATGAAAATGCCACCAACTGAACGGATTTGAATAATTGCCGCCAAATCAGTTGTTTGAGAAGGGGTTTTTCGGCGCGCGATAGGTAAGCCTCACCGGTACGGCGCCAAAGCCCAGCTCGCGGCGCAACCCGTTGACCAGATAGCGCGAATAGCTTTCCGGCAGTTCGTCGACGCGCGTGCCGAAGATGACGAAGCCCGGCGGGCGCACCTTGGCCTGGGTGATATAGCGCAGCTTGATGCGCTTGCCGCCGGGCGCGGGCGGCGGATTGGTCTCGACCGCCATTTCGAACCAGCGGTTGAGCTGACCGGTGGATACGCGGCGCGACCAGGCGGTGCGCGTCTCGAACGCGACCTTGATCAGCGTGTCGATGCCCTTGCCGGTGACGCCCGAAATGGTGAGCACCGGCACGCCCTTCAGTTGCGCCAGCCCCTCGTCCAGCGCCGCCTTGATGCCGTTGAACAGGCTGGAGGCGTCCTCAGCCACGTCCCATTTGTTGATCGCGATGACCAGCGCGCGGCCTTCCTTGATGACATGGTCGGCAATCTTGAGCTCCTGCAGCTCCAGCCCGCGCGTCGCATCGAGCAGCAGCACCACGACCTCGGCATAGTCGATCGCGCGCCGGGCATCCGCGACCGAGAGCTTTTCCAGCTTGTCGGTAACCTTCGCCTTCTTTCGCATGCCGGCGGTGTCGATCAGCCGGACTTTCCGGGGCGGCGCGCCATCAGCCGGGTTCCAGGTCCAGTCGATCGCGATCGAATCGCGGGTGATGCCCGCCTCGGGCCCGGTGATCAGCCGGTCTTCGCCCAGGATCTTGTTGATCAGCGTCGACTTGCCCGCGTTGGGGCGTCCGACGATCGCCAGCTGGAGCGGCGCCGCCTCGAGCGCGCTTTCGTCGATCGATTCGGCATCGAGATGCACATTGGCGAACTCGGTCTCGGCCTCACCCTCTTCTTCCCAGTCCTCGATCAGCGGGCGCAGCGCGTCGAAAAGCTCGGCCATGCCGACGCCATGTTCGGCGCTGAACGCGATCGGCTCGCCCATGCCCAGCGCGTAGGATTCCATGAGGCCGGCATCGGCCGCGCGGCCTTCCGCCTTGTTGCCCATCAAAATGATCGGCGTCCTGGTGGTGCGCAGCCAGCGGGCGATTTCCTCGTCGAGCGGGGTCAGCCCGGCGCGGGCATCGAACACGAAGATCGCGGCGCGCGCGCTGGCGACGGCGGCTTCGGTCTGCTGGCGCATGCGGCCCGGCAGCGTCTCGGGGTCCTCGTCCTCGTACCCTGCGGTATCGACGATCTGGAAATGCAGGCCCAGCAGTTCGGCCTTGCCGACGCGGCGGTCGCGCGTCACGCCGGGCTGGTCGTCGACCAGCGCCAGCTTCTTGCCCACCAGACGGTTGAACAGGGTGGATTTGCCGACATTGGGCCGGCCGATAATGACGATTTCGGGTAACATGACTGCGCCTGTATCGCGGAAGCGAGGCTTTGTCTCCCCCCGCGATCAGACCCGCATCACCGATAGGCGGTAATCGTGCCGCCGTCGTCGAGGATATAGAGCGTGTTGTCCGCCACGATCGGGGGCAGCGACACCTTTTCCTTGAGCTCGAACAGGATGTTGAAGCTGCCGTCCGCCGGATTGACGGTGCCCACCTCGCCCTCGGTGTTGACGGTGAACAGGCGCCCGCCGGCCAGCACCGGCCCGTTCCAGTAGATCGCGCCTTCCTTCTTCTTTTCCTTGCGATAGCGCTGCAACTGGGTCGACCAGCGCACCTTGCCGGTGGCGCGCGCGATGCACAGGATGCGCGCGTCGTCGGTCAGCACGAACAGCCATTCGCCCGCAATCACCGGGGTCGAAATGCCCGCGATGTTGAGCTCCCAGATGCGCTGGCCGGTGACCAGCTCATAGGCGGCCATGCGTCCGCCCTCGCCCACCGCATAGACGCGGCCGCGATCGATGATCGGATCGGCATCGATATCGGTCAGCGTCGACACCGAGGTCGAGATGCTGGTGCGCGCGAGCGCGTCGGACCACAGGTTGCGACCATTCTCGTAGCGATAGGCGATCAGTTCGCCGCTCGAGAAGCCCGCCACCACGGTGCCCTGCCCCGCTGCCGGCGCCGCGACGCCGAACACGCCCGCCTGGCCGAGCGATCCGCTCTGGTTCCAGGTGGTGGTACCATCGGTCTGGTTGAGCGCGATGAGCTGGTTGTCCTGCGTCATCACATAAACCGAGCCGAACGCGAGAGTCGGCGCACCGCGCAAGGGACCGGCCGGCTTGACGCGCCAGATCTGCGCGCCGTCGGCCGGGTTGAGCGCGGCAACCTCGCCGACGCCGTTGGTGACATAGACGCGGTTCGCATCGACGCTGACGCCGCCGCCGAAGACCGAGGCCGATCCGCCATTGTCCGGCTCGATCGTCACCGACCAGACCTCGGAGCCCGACGCCGTGTCATAGGCATGGACGGTGGCATTGGTGTCGATGGCATAAAGACGGCCGTTGAACACGACCGGTGCCGCCGCGAGGCGGACGCGCAGGCTCGATCCGGCAATCCGGGCGCTCCACGCGCGCGCGAGATTGTCGCCGATGGTCAGATGGCCGGTCGCCTTGGTCGCGCTTCCGCCAGGCTGGTTCCAGTTGGCGTTGGTGACCGCGGGCGGCAGGATCACCGAAACGCCCGCGAGGTCCTTGTCGACATTCGCGCCATTTTCGGCGCGAGTCAGAATCGACGTGCGATTGCCCACGGTGGGCGTGACAGGCTTGTCCTTTCCGCCCAGAACGCCGCATCCTGCCAGCGTGGCCGACAGCGCGAGAATCGTCGCCCATTTTGCCTTGTGCATTGCCAGTCAAGCTCCCCGAATCATCACAAAATCAACGTCAACGGTAGCGACCCGCAAATCTGTTCTTACTGCGCACCCGCCGGTGCAGCCAGCCCTGGCGCAGCGACAGGCGCCGCAACGCCCTGTGCCTTGCTGGGGTCGTCGACCGCATCGACGCCCATGACACCGGCCAACTGACGCGCACGTGAACGGATCGTTTCCGGCACCTGCTTGTCATCGGCCAGCTTCTGGAACAGCGGCCCGGCGAGATCCGGCTTGTTCATCCGCATGTGCGCGATCGCGACCATCTCGCCCGCGCTGCCGAACCAGGGGTTGCCCGGCACGGCGAGCGGCTTGAGCCGCGCGATCACGTCCTGCGGCTTCAGGCTGTCATATTCCGCCGCGGTCTGACGGATCAGCGCGAGGTCGCGCAGCGGCTGCGGCAGGCTGTCATCGCCCGCCACCTTGGCGAAGATCGCAGCCGCACCCTTGGGATCATTCTGTTCCTGCTTGATTCCTGCTGCGAGCAGTTGTGCCGCGGCGCGATATCCCGGCTGGTCCGCGGTTTCGAGCGGCTTCAGCGCATTGGCCGCGCCGGCAAGGTTGTTGCCGCGCAGCGCATCGAGCGCGTTGGTCATTTCCTCGCCGCGCACCCCGGCCGCTTCGGCCTGGCTGTGCCGGTACCAGAACCAGCCGCCCAGCGCGAGCAGGATGACGATGATGCCGATCAGCAGGTGCCTGCCATAGTTCTGGACGATCCCCGCCATCTGGTCCTGACGCAGCGCATCATCGACTTCGCGCAGGAACATGGCGTCGCGCGCGGCGTCAGCGTCCTTTTTCGGTGTCAGCGCCAAAACGGGCTCCTTGCATGGCTTTCGCGGCCGAAAGGCGTTCGCCCCGGCTCAAGGTCAGCGTCTTTAAACGCGGGCTTCGCCAAAAGCCATGGCAAATTTGACACGTGTTCTCCGCGTTCAGAAGCGCTTGCGGAAGCTCAGCGAAACGACCCGGCCTTGCGGATCGATGAAGCCCGGCTGGTAACGCAGCGGCACTTCGCCCGCCTCGTTGGTCACCCGCTGCTGCGCATTGAAGATGTTGTCGACCCCCAGCCGCAACCGCGATCCCTTGAGGAACGGGAGCGCTTCGGTGAGCTGGGGCTTGTTGTCGAAATTGACGAACGCGCGCAGGCCGAAGGTCGCGATATCGTTGAAGCGCAGGTCGGTCGAACCCGGCAGCCCGCCGCCATCGACGCGCGATCCGCTCTGGTAGTTGCCGGTGAAGCGCAGGCCGATGCCGTTCAGGAACACCCCGCCCTCGAGCTCGACGCCGTGGCGCGGCACGCCGCCGCTCGACCCGATGGCTGAACCATTCAATAGATCGAGTTCGGCCAGCCCCGGGCGGATGCGGATCGTCTCGGCAAAGCGCACGGTGTGATAGATCGAGATGTTCCAGCGGCCGCCGCGACCGCCGGCACCGGGACCGAAGCCGCCCGACGGGCCGCGCGGCGGGCCACCGGCACCTGGACCGCGGGGCGGACCGCCCGCGCCGGCACGCTCGCCACCGGGACCTCCCGGCGGCGGACCGCCCGCTCCCGGTTGCCGACCGGGACCACCGGGGCCGCCAGCGCCGCCGCCGCGCGCCTCGCCGCCGATCCGTTTCGAGAAATTGATGCCATAGCGCAGCCGGTCGCTGGTCACGCGGTCGTAATTGATCGCGCGCTGGTCGATCGCGAGCAGGGTGCCATCGGTATCGCGGATGATCCGATCGGGAAACGCCGCCTCGATCTCGGGCGTCAGGATCGGGAAGGACGCGGTGGTGCCATAGCTGCGGTTGCGGATGAATTCGGCGAGAAAATCGAGCCCCTCGACGAACGGAGGACGATAGCTCAGCGACACCTTGACGTCGCGCCGCTCTTCCGCCGTGAGCAGCGGATTGCCGCCCGAAATGATCGTCGCCAGCACGGTTTCGTTGCGCGCCAGATCGAAGGTGCTGACATTGGGGGTGACGATCTGCGGATCGCCCAGCTGGCCGATGCCCGGGGCTGCCTCCTCGCCGATCAGCGAGGCCTGGATGGTCAGCGTGTCGGTCGGCGACCAGTTGAGGCCGTAGCCGAAGCTCAGCAGACCGCCGATATCGCTGAGCTCGCGATAGCCGAGATTGCCGTTGACCGAGAGCTTGCCGAACCAGTCCGACATATAGGTGTCGACCAGGGGGACATCGATATTGGCCGAGACATTGGCCTCGCTGCGGGTCAGCGAGACGCTGCCCTGCCCTGCCCTGCGGCTGTCGGTCGAATCCTGCAGACGCCGGGCAAAGCCGCCGACCAGGGTCAGGTTGACCGGGCCCGCGGGCAGATCGGTCAGCTTGCCATTGGCGGTAAACTGCGCGTTGAACAGCTGGTTGCGGCTTTCGGCGGAATCGCTGACCAGGCCCGGCAACAACGTGCCGAGTGTCCCGGTGAACGGATTGATCGCCCCGGTCGTCCGCGAGATCGCGGCCTGCACCGCGCTGGTATCCACGGGCTGGTCGATGATCGTCAGCGTATCGATGCGGGTATAGTCGCCGGTCAGTGCCCATTTCCAGTTCGCGGGCAGCACGCCATTGGCATTGAAGCCGAGCGAATAGGTGTCGGTATCCACCGTCCGCGTGATCGCGCGCGGATCGCCAAACGCGGTGAGCAGGCTGACATCGCGCCCGAACGGGTTGAACGGGTTGGCCGCGGGCACGGTGAACGTCGCGGTATTGAGGCCGAGCAGCGAGGTCGCGAAATTGTTGGTATAGGTCGCGTTGACCTGGACGTTGGTGTCGGGCCCGAGATTGCGGGCATAGGTCGCGTTCGCCTGGATACGGTCCGAATTCGGAATGAGCGTGCGGAATTCGCCCAGATCGGTGGTGTTGGGCGCATTGGTGAAGGCCGAAAGCGCCGGGGCGCCGGTCAACCCCTGCGGCACGCCCGTCAGCGTCACCGGCCGCCCGGCAAGCGCGCTCAGCGCCGGGCTGATCTCCGCGCCCGTTCCGAACGGCGATGCGCCGACATTGCCGCCGAGCGCGAAGGGTGCGCTGCTGTCCGGCTGGACGATGCCGCGCTCGCTCTCGCGCAGCGCGGTGGCCATTTCATATTCGACATCGACGATCAGCCGGGTGTTCTTGCCCAGCTTGGTGAAGGTGCCTTCGAATTCGGTCGTGCCATAGCCGCCCTGGGTCGACAGGCCATTGTCGACCTCTGCCGCCAGGCTCTGGTAATTCTCGACCAGGACGAAGTTGATGACGCGCTGGTCCGGGCGGAAGCCGTATTTGAGCGCGAGCTCCTCCGGAAACACCTCGACCTTGGCGATGGCTTCGGGCGGAATGTCGCGGATCGCACGGAATCCCGAAACGCGCTGGCCGTTGAGCAGCACGACCGGGCCATCGCCGCTGCGCCCGCGCGCGCTGCCGGTCTGTGGCGCGATCTGCTGCAGCAGTTCGGCGAGCGACGAGGCGCCATAGCTGGCGACATCCTGCGCATCGAGTTCGGTGACCGGCGGAATGTCGGTCTGGATGGACCCGCGCAACCGCTCGGCCCGGACGACAATGGTCTCGCCGTCATCGTCGGGCTCGGTATCGGGCGGCGGCGGGTCGGCGGGAGTTTGCGCCGCATCCTGCGCCTGCGCGACGGCGGCGCTCGCGGCCTTCGCATCGACCTCGGCCCCGTCCAGCGAAGCCGCCAGCGCGGCAGGGCACGTCGCGATCAGCAGTGCCGACGCAAGGGACAGGCCGAACAGGGGGCGCATGGCATCGGCATCGTCGGACCTCAGGGGGAGCGAAGGAGTCATGGGAAACAGCGTCTCTTTGTCTTCGGCACGGGGGAAGCGCCTGGGGGGATTTATCTGTTGCAGCGCAATATGATGCCCCGACCCGGATTGCCCAGTCATGAATTGTAACAATTTTTAGCTGCGCTCTCGGTTCGGCGCGTCGCTCTGCCCCTTGCAAACTCCCGTCTTTTCTTTTGCACGCTTTGTCTGTAAGGCGCGCTGAACTTTGCGCGGCCTCATGGGTGTCATGTCCGCGCAGACAGGTGGTGCGGAACGTCGTGCCGCCACAACGCAAACCACATTGCAGGGGCCGAATGGCAAAAGAAGAACTTCTCGAAATGCGCGGCCAGGTGGTCGAACTGCTTCCCAACGCCATGTTCCGCGTGAAGCTGGAAAACGATCACGAAATCCTGGGCCATACCGCCGGCAAGATGCGCAAGAACCGCATCCGCGTGCTGGTGGGCGACGAGGTTCTGGTCGAGCTGACGCCTTATGATCTGACCAAGGGCCGGATTACCTACCGCTTCAAATAATGGTGCCGCTGATCCTCGCATCGGCCAGCCCCCGCCGCCAGCAGTTGCTGGCGCGGATCGGGGTCACTGCGGACGCGGTCATTCCTGCCGATATCGACGAATCTTCCCGCAAGGGCGAGCTTCCACGCGTCTATGCGCGGCGCATGGCGGCGGAAAAGGCGGCAGTGATCGCTGCACAGCATCCCGAAAGCGCCGTACTGTCCGGCGACACGGTCGTCGCTGCCGGGCGGCGAATCCTGCCCAAGGCCGAGAGCGAGGCCGATGCGCGCATGTGCCTCGACCTGATTTCCGGGCGAAGGCATCTGGTCCTGTCCGCGGTGACGCTGATGCTGCCCGGCGGACGTGCGCTGCACCGGCTTTCCGAAAGCATCGTGACCTTCAAGCGGCTGCATGCCGACGAGGTGGAAGCCTATATCGCGGGCGGCGAATGGCAGGGCAAGGCAGGCGGCTATGCCATCCAGGGCAGCGCCGAAGCGCTGATCCGGTCGATATCGGGCAGCTATAGCGGCATCATGGGGCTGCCGCTTTACGAGACCCGCAGTTTGCTGCTCAGCGCCGGCCTGCTCAAGCCCTGACATGGCCCACTGGCTTTACGAAGACGGCATCGGCGAAGAGCGCGCAGCGCTGATCGCGCGAGGCCGGATCGTCGAAGCCCGCATCCAGCGACACGATGACGCACATGCTGTCGGCGCCGTGGTCGACGTCAAGCTGCTCGCCAGGAGCGCGGGCGGCCATCGCGCCCGGGCGCAGCTGCCCGATGGCCGCGAGGCGATGCTGCAGCCCGTGCCCAAGGGCGCGAGCGAGGGCGCGACGATCCGCGCCGAGATCGTCCGCGAGGCGATGATCGAAACGGGTACCCGCCGCGCCAAGCCCCCGCGCCTCAGGCCCGTCGCCGCCGAAACGCCGCTGCGCGCGGCACCGCGTCTGATCGACCGGCTGAGCGCCGAAGGCATCGAGATCACGCACTGCATCGCTGGCGGCCCCGACCGGTTGGCCGAAACAGGCTGGCATGAGCTGATAGAGGAGGCCGAGACCGGCCAGATTGCCTTTGCCGGCGGGCTGCTCACCTTCTCGCCCACACCCGCGATGATGGTGGTCGATGTCGACGGCGATGTCGCGCCGCGCGCGCTGGCGCTCGCCGCGGCCCCCGCGCTCGCTCAAGCGATCCGGCGGCACGGCGTGGGCGGCGGGATCGTGATCGATTTTCCCGCGCTCGACGACAAGGCCGATCGCAGCGCGGTGGTCGAAGCGTTCGATGCGGCCATGACGGTGCCGTGCGAGCGGACAGCGATCAACGGCTTTGGCCTGATGCAGATCGTCGCACGCCGCGCCCGCGTATCGCTGATCGAGCTGCACGCCGCCTATCCGGTGCGCTGGAGCCTGCTGGCCCAGCTGCGCAGCGCCGAGCGCGCGGGCGGCACCGGACCGATCGCGCTCGCGCTGTCGT
>NZ_QKVT01000001.1:177882-193527 GCF_003426715.1 Blastomonas sp. UPD001 | reverse complement strand
TCGGCGTGCCACTTCGCGCAGGACGAAACTGCTGCGGATCTTGGCGACGTTGGGCAGGTTGGATAGTTCGCGGCGATAGATTTCATCATATTCGTCAAGCGAACTCACATGGATCATTATTATGAAATCCGTGTCTCCCGAGATGAATCCGCAATAGGATATCGAAGGGCATTTGACGACCTCGCGCTCGAATTCGTCGAGGATATGTTCTGCCTGCGACCGGAGCTCAACCATCACAATAACGACTCCGGAAAACCCTAGCTCCTGCAAGGACAGGCGGGCGCTATAGCCCATGATTATTCCGGCCTCCTCCATGATCCGGCGTCGACGTGCCACCGCAGTACTCGAAAGATTGATCATTTCGCCCAGAGCGACATCCGATATGCGCCCCTCGGCCGCCAGCACCTCGAGGATTCGGAAATCGACCCTGTCCAGCTCGAGCGCAGCGGATTTCATCCAATTTCCCCATGTTCGGTTGGTATTCCGCACATATGGCAGACAATTTTGGCGAATTTCGCTGTTTATTCTGCCCGCTTTTCTGTTAGCCTGCAAGGGCGAAGGGGAAGCATAGCCCCCGCGATCAGGGAACCAGGCCGACAATCTGCATCAGGGCGCGACAGAAAATTACTTTCTGTCCGCGCCCAAGCCGTTGTCGTTGCCTGAATGCAAGGAAAAGATATCATAAAATAACAAAATGGGGGAGGATGACGAAAGGCCCTGCAAACCAGATAATTGGGGGTCATTCATGGGATCATTCGACACAGTCAATTCGAGACATTTACTTCGGACCAAGGCGCTGCTCGCCTGTGCGGTGGCGTTTCCGGCACTGACGGCAACCTCGGCCGCGCTGGCGCAGTCCGCAGGCGATCAGGTTTCGGAGCAGACGGCCGAGGGTGAAGGCGAAGCCGAGAAGATCATCACCGTTACCGGATCGCGCATCGCCCGCGACGGCTATGATGCCCCCACCCCGGTGAATGTCGTCACGGAGGCCGAACTCGATGCCGAGCCCCAGGCGAATATCGGCGATTATGTCAGCACGCTGCCAGCGGTAAAGGGCAGCCAGTCCTCCTCGACCAATTCGGGCTCGCTGTCGAACGGCCAGGCCGGGATTGCCACGGTCAACCTGCGCAATCTGGGCGCGAACCGCACGCTCATCCTCATCGACGGGCAGCGATCGGTCGCCTCGGCCACGGTCGGCTTTGTCGATGTCCAGACCGTCCCCCAGGGGCTGATCAAGGGCGTCGAGGTCGTGACCGGGGGTGCCTCGTCCGCCTATGGATCGGATGCGGTCGCAGGCGTGGTCAACTTCATCCTCGACAAGGATTTCACCGGGCTCAAGGCCGAGTACGAATATGGCATCACCACCTATGGCGATGTGCCGAACCATCTCGTGCGGCTCACCGGCGGCACCGATTTCGCCGATGGCCGGGGCAAGATACTGCTCGCCGGCGATTATTTCACCCAGGAAGGCGTCGATACGATCGACCGCAAATGGCAGCAAAGCGGCTTCTTCCAGATCGACAATCCCGCCTATGCCGTGGGCAATGGCCAGCCCGAGCGCCTCGTCGCCGCAGGGATCGGCACCTATCAGTTCACGCCGGGAGGCATCGTGAATTCGGGTCCCTTGCGCGGCACCTATTTCGGATCGATCAACCCGACCACCGGCCAGGCCAGCCTCAACCAGTTCACCTATGGCCCCAATCGCGGCCAGTGGATGCAGGGCGGCGATTTCCGCATCAGCCGCGAGGGCCATCTCAATTCGAACTCGCTCGCGCCCGACGAGAAGCGCATCAACGTGTTCGGCCGCGCCAGCTATGAATTCTCGCCCGCGTTCGAGCTGTACGGTCAGATCTCCTATTCGCGCTATGAAGGGCAGAGCTTCTACCAGAAGACCCCCTCGCCCTCGGTCGTGATCCAGCGCGACAATGCGTACCTGCCCGACGCGTTTCGCGCGCTGATGGTGGCCAACAACCTCACCAGCGTGACGATCGGCACCGGCAATTTCGGCATTCCGGCCCAGGGCAGCGACAATACGCGCGATGTCTATCGCTATGTCGCGGGCCTCAAGGGCGCATTCGACACGGGCAGCATCGCGTGGAGCTATGACGCCTATTACCAGCTCGGCATCGCCAAGACGCTGGAGCGGCTGACCAACACCTGGGTGACGTCGCGCCTCGCGCTCGCCACCGATGCCGTGCGCAATTCGGCGGGCACGATCGTCTGCCGCTCGACACTGACCAATCCCACGAACGGCTGCGTCCCGATCAACCGTATCGGGCTTGCCACGCCCAGCGAGGCGGCGCTCAACTATATCTTCAACGATGGCCTGCAGCCCTCGCGGCGGCAGCGACTGCAGCAGGATGTCGCCGCGATCACCTTCCAGACTGCCCGCCTGTTCGAGAACTGGGCGGGGCCGGTCAGCCTCGCTTTCGGCGTGGAATATCGCCGCGAGGAAGTCGACGGTTCACTCGATCCGGCAGCGCCGAACAATCTGGGCTTTCTCTACGGCAATTACCGCGTCACCACGGGCGATTACGACGTGAAGGAAGCTTTCGTCGAGACGGTGTTCCCCGTCTTCGAAGGGGCCGACCTCAACGGCGCGCTGCGCGTCACCGATTATTCGACCTCCGGAACCGTCGTCACCTGGAAGCTGGGCGGCACCTGGCAGATCATCGACGATTTCAAGCTGCGCGTGACCCGCTCGCGCGATATCCGGGCGCCCAATCTCAACGATCTGTTCGCCCCAGGCACCGCGCGCACCAACACCGTCAACGTGCCGGTGGCGGGCGGCGGCACCCGCGCCGACACGTTCCTCGAGCAGATCACCGGCAACCTCAACCTCGCCCCCGAGGTCGCGCGCACCTGGGGCGTCGGCGGGGTGTTCATGCCTAGCTTCCTGCCGGGCTTTGCCGCCTCGGTCGACTATTTCGACATTTCGCTCAGCGGCGCGATCGCCACGCTCACCGCGCAGACCACCGCCAATCTGTGCTTCGAACAGAATGTCGCGTCGCAATGCGCGCAGATCGCCTTTGCCGCACCGAACGACATCAGCACGATCACGCTGGTTCCCTTCAACTTCTCGTCGGTCAAGGTGCGCGGCATCGATTTCGAGGCGAGCTATCGCGCGTCGATTGGCCCCGGAAACCTGACGCTGCGCGCGGTGGTGTCGCACTATATCGACAATATCACCGACAACGGCATCAACGCGCCGGTCGACCTGGCCGGGCAGAATGCGGGCGGCGGCGATGCCACGCCCTCGTGGAACTATCGCCTTTCGGCCAATTACGACACCGAAAGCTGGTCGTTCAACCTGGTCGGTCGCGGCTTTTCCGACGGCGTGTACAACAACAATTTCATCGAATGCCAGAGCGGCTGCCCGCTCTCGACCCCCGATTTCCGCACGATCAACACCAATCATATCGACGGCCAATGGTATCTCGACCTGTCGGTGACCAAGCGGTTCCAGATCGCCTCGTCCGAGGCCGAGGTGTTCCTCTATGTCCGTAACGTCTTCGATACGGACCCGGTGCTCGTCGGCAATGGCCCGACCGGCGACAATACCCCTGCCTATCCGCAGACCAACCGCAACCTCTACGACGTGCTCGGCCGCGTCTTCCGAATGGGGGTGCGCTTCAAGCTGTGACATGCAGACACGATAGGGCACGCTTGCTCCGCTGCATCGGGCCCTATCGTGACCAGAGCGAGCCAGATCCAAACCCACGCCACGAAAAACCAGGAACACCAAGACAATGAAGCATGCCAAGAAACTGCTGACAGCGCTGCTCATGGCCTCGACCCCGCTGACCGCCCAGGCCAAGGCGCCTGCCGCGATGAAGAAGGAGGCGATGGCCGAAGTCGACGAGCAGGCCAAGCTGGTCCAGGAAATGGTCGATTCCGTGTTCAGCTTCCAGGAGCCGGGCTTTCAAGAATACCAGACCGCCGACTATCTGACCGGCATCCTCGAGAAGAACGGCTTCACCATCACCAAGGGCGTGGCGGGCATCCCAACCGCCTGGACCGCGACGTGGAGCAACGGCGATGGCCCGGTGGTCGCGCTGGGCTCGGACGTCGACGGGCTGCTCGGCCTGTCGCAGATGCCGGGCGTACCGCAACTGAAGCCGATCGTACCGGGCGCGCCGGGCCATGGCGAAGGGCACAATTCGGGCATGCCGCTGATCGTTGCCGCCGCGATCGCCGCCAAGGAAGTGATGATCAAGCACGGGATCAAGGGCAAGCTGATGCTCTGGCCCGGCGTGGCCGAAGAGCTGCTGGCGACCAAGGCCTATTATGTCCGGGCGGGGATGTTCAAGGATGTGGACGTCTCGATCTTCACCCATGTCGCGTCCAGCTTCGGCACCAGCTATGGCGATTCGGGCAATAACGGCATGGTTTCGGTCGAATACACGTTCAAGGGCATCACCAGCCATGCCGCAGGCTCGCCCTGGTCGGGGCGCAGCGCGCTCGATGCGGTGGAACTCATGAACATCGCGTGGAACATGCGGCGCGAGCATCTGCCGCTGACGCAGCGATCGCATTATGTGATCACCAATGGCGGCGGGCAGCCCAATATCGTTCCGGGCGAGGCATCGGTCTGGTATTATTTCCGCGAGCAGAATTTCGCCTCGATCCGCGATCTCTACAATACGGGCAGCGACATAGCCGAGGCGGCCGCCAAGGCCACCGGCACCTTTGTCAGCCGCCGGGTGCTGGGCTATGCCGCGCCGAATTACGGCAACAAGCCGCTCGCCGAGGCGGCGCAGGCCAATATCGAGATGGTCGGCATGCCCAAATGGTCGCCCGAGGACCAGGCGTTCACCAAGGCGGTGCAGGAGGCGCTGAAGTTCAAGATCGCGCCGCTCAAGACCACGGTCGAGCCGCTGTCGACACCGGAAACGCGCGGCACCTCGACGGGCGGGGGCTCGGACGATATCGGCGACATCATGTGGACGGTGCCGACGATCACCATCCGCTTCCCGTCGAACATCCCCAGCATGATCGGGCACAACGTCACCTCGGCGATCGCGATGGCGACGCCTATCGCGCACAAGGGCGCAGTCGCAGGCGCGAAGGCGGTCGCGCTGACCGTGCTCGACGTGATGACCACGCCCAAGCTGGTCAGCGACGCCAAGACCTATTTCACCACGGTGCAGACCAAGGACCAGAAATACGATCCGGTGCTGACCCCCGAGGACCAGCCGGCGATCCACCTCAACAAGGAGCTGATGGAGCGCATCCGGCCCGAGCTGAAGAAATATTATTATGACCCCAGCAAATACGGCTCGTATCTCGAGCAACTCGGGATCAAATATCCTCAATTGACGCCCCAATAGGCCCGGCACAGGCTCTCGAAGCCTGACCTACGCGCACCGGACCGTCCCTTGCGTGGGATCGCAAGGGGCGGGCCGGCGTTCGGGAGCACCCCTGCCGC
Organism: Blastomonas sp. UPD001; assembly: GCF_003426715.1. NCBI lineage: Bacteria > Pseudomonadati > Pseudomonadota > Alphaproteobacteria > Sphingomonadales > Blastomonadaceae > Blastomonas > Blastomonas sp. UPD001. The sequence continues at coordinate 188,099 of NZ_QKVT01000001.1, read as the reverse complement.
CCCGCCACTATCGGCGAATGAAATCCAGGATGTCGGCGTTGAGACGATCCGCGTTGACCGTCAGCATGCCGTGCGAAAGGCCTTCATAGATCTTCATCTCGGCGTGCGGCAGAAGATCCGCCTGCAGCAGCGCGGCATTCTGGTAAGGCACGACCTGATCGTCATCGCCGTGAAGCACCAGCGTCGGCACGGTCATCGCCTTGAGATCGTCGGTCTGGTCGGTCTCGCTGAACGCCTTGATGCCCTCGTAATGTGCCTTGGCACTGCCCATCATCCCCTGGCGCCACCAGTTCTCGACCACGGCCTCGTCGGGCTCCGAGTCCTCGCGGTTGAAACCGTAGAACGGGCCCGAGGCGACATCGCGAAAGAAGCTCGCGCGATTGGCGGCGAGAGCGGCGCGAAAACCGTCGAATACCTCGATATCGAGCCCGCCGGGATACCGATCGGTCTTGAGCATGATCGGCGGCACCGCGGCCACGAGCACCGCCTTGGCGACGCGGCCTTGCGGTATGCCGTGCTGGGCGACATAGCGCGCCGCCTCGCCGCCGCCGGTCGAATGGCCGATATGGACAGCGTTCCTGAGGTCCAGATGCGCGGTCACGGCGGCAGCATCGGCGGCATAATGATCCATGTCATGCCCCTCGCTCACCTGCTCCGACCGGCCATGGCCGCGCCGGTCATGCGCGATCACACGGAAGCCCTGCCTCAGGAAGAAGAGCATCTGTGCGTCCCAGTCGTCCGACGAGAGCGGCCAGCCATGGTGAAACATGATCGGCTGGGCGTCTTTCGGCCCCCAGTCCTTGTAGAAGATCTGCGTGCCATCGGATGCGGAAACATAGGCCATGGTGGTTCTCCCGTTGCGGACAGGCAGCATAGCTGCGGAAAAGGTTGGAAAGATGACGCCGATATGGTGCTAATCCGCCAGCACCGTCCCCTGGTAGCCGGCGCGCAAATCAGTCCCGCCCCGGCATCGTTCCGGGGCGCAGATAGGGCAGCAGGTGCCCGACATAATCGATCTTGCCCAGCGGTGCCCCCTGCGCACGGAGGATGGCGTAGGCGGTCATCACGTGGAAATAGAACTGCGGGATCGCCCAGTCGCGGGCATATTGGGCCGCGGTAAAGTCGAAGATCATGCCCATCGGCAGTTCATGCGCGATCGGCTCGTCGTCCGCGACATCGGCCAGACCATTGGCGGCTGCCTCCACGATGGCAATGGTATCGGCAATCCGTGCCTGGGCATCGGCAATGGTCCAAGGCCCTGTGCCCGAGTCCACGCCCTCACCGCGCAGCGCCGCGATCGCGGCCGGAAAATCCTGCCCCTGCAGCCGCGCCATCGCCTCTTGCGCCTGGACGCAGGCAAAGCACACCTGGGTGAAGAGCGGGAACATGTCGGGCGCCAGCCGCGCCTGCATGATCTGCGCCGATTGTTCGGGCTCGAAATGCTGCTCGGCCTTGCCCAACCAGGCCGAAAGCGCGCCGAGCATCTGCACGAACGTGGGTACGAGGGTATCCTTGAGTGTCATCTGGCTTTCCTTCCTGCGATGCCGCACCTTAGCCGCGACGCAGCGCAAGCAAAGCCTGCGCATTGAAAATAAACTGTTCTTTTTTTGTTCCGCACCCTATATCCGGGGAATGAGCGAAAAACCGATTCTGCAGAAGCTGGCCGTGCTCGCCGACGCGGCGAAATATGATGCCTCGTGCGCTTCCTCGGGCACGGTGCGTCGCGATTCCACCGGCACCAAGGGTATTGGCTCGACCGGCGGCATGGGCATCTGCCACAGCTATGCGCCCGATGGCCGCTGCATCTCGCTGCTCAAGATCCTGCTCACCAATTTCTGCATCTATGATTGCCGCTTCTGCATCAACCGCGCGTCGAGCAACGTGCCGCGCGCGCGTTTCAACCCGGCGGAGGTGGTCCGGCTGACGCTCGATTTCTACAAGCGCAATTATATCGAGGGGCTGTTCCTCTCCTCGGGCATCATCCGGTCAGAGGATTACACGATGGAGCAGCTGGTCGAGGTCGCGCGGCTGCTGCGCGAAGAGCATCGGTTCGGCGGCTATATCCATTTGAAGACCATCGCGGGGGCCTCGCCCGAGCTGATCGCGAAAGCGGGTCTCTATGCGGACCGCCTCTCCACCAATGTCGAGCTGCCCACCGAGGATGGCTTGAAGAGCTTCGCGCCCGAAAAGAAGCCGCAGACCATCCGCAAGACCATGGCCAATGTCCGGGTCGGCGTCGAGGATGCGGTCGAGGCGCGCAAGGACCGGCTGCTGAAGAAAGCGAAGCCGCCGCGCTTTGCGCCCGCAGGCCAGTCGACCCAGATGATCGTCGGTGCGGATGGGGCGCGCGACGACGATATCCTGGCCTCGGCGACCAGCCTCTATTCGGGCTATCGCCTGCGCCGCGTCTATTATTCGGCCTATAGCCCGATCCCCGACGCGAGCAGCGACTTGCCCCCGGTGCGCCCGCCGCTGATGCGCGAACACCGGCTGTACCAGGCAGACTGGCTGCTGCGCTTTTACGGGTTCGATCGCGCCGAGATCATGGCCGGGGCGAACGAGGGCATGCTCGACCTGTCGATCGATCCCAAGCTCGCCTGGGCGCTGCAGCGGCGCGAGAGCTTTCCGGTCGATATCAACCGCGCCCCGCGCGAGATGCTGCTGCGCGTGCCGGGGCTCGGCACCAAGGCGGTCGACCGCATCGTCACCGCGCGCCGGCTGGGAGCGATCCGCATCGGTGATCTCGCACGCCTCACCGCCTCGGTGAAGAAGGTGCTGCCCTTTATCACCACGCCCGACTGGCGGCCCGGCGGGCTCACCGACAGCGCCAATCTGCGCGCGCGCTTCGCCCCGCCGCCCGAACAGATGAGCCTTGCGCTTTAAGGCAGATGGCGATGCGCGAGATCATCCTGCAGCAGCCGGGGGAGTTTGACGAATGGCGCGGCCATGCACGCGGACTGCTCGCCGCGCGCGTTCCGCCCGAGGATATCGTCTGGCGGTCTGTCTGCGAAAGCGCCTCGCTCTTCGCCGATCCCGCGCCGCTGCAGCCGCAGCGCACCGTCACCCTCCCCCGCGAACTGGTCGCCATCGCCGACCGGGTGATCTGCCATCGCGATGAGAGCGTGCCCTCGCGTCTCTATCGCGTGCTGTGGCGCGCGCTCGACGATCGCAAGCTGCTCGAGCGGCGGACCGACACCGATACCGACTGGCTGATGCGCGCGGACAAGGCGATCCGCCGCGACCTGCACAAGATGCACGCCTTTGTGCGCTTTCGCAGGCTGGGCGAGGATGAAACCGGGCGCGAGCGCTTCATCGCCTGGTTCGAGCCCGAGCATCGCATCCTGCGGCTGGGTGCGCCTTTCTTCCGCAAGCGCTTCTACGGCATGGACTGGGCGATCCTGACCCCCGATGCCCGCGCGATCTGGCATGCCGAGGAACTGCATCTCGGCCCCGGCGGCACGCGCGACGAGGTGCCCGATCACGACGTGGTCGAGGACCAGTGGCGGACCTATTATGGCGCGATCTTCAACCCCGCGCGCGTCAAGATCGCCGCGATGCGCGCCGAGATGCCCAAGAAATACTGGCACAATCTGCCCGAGGCGCAGGATATCGCGCCGTTGATCGCGGGGGCCGAGGCGCGGGTGGAACGGATGCGCGAGACAGCCGTCTCGCTCGCAAACCCCCGCAGCGACAAATGGCGCGCGCGCGGCGAAGCGGAGACGGCCATGCCCGAAGCCATCACATCGCTGGAGGATCTGGGCCAGGCGGTGCGCGCCTGCACGCGCTGTCCGCTGCACTGCAACGCCACCCAGGCGGTGACCGGCGAAGGCCCGCGCCAGGCGCGGATCATGCTGGTCGGCGAACAGCCCGGCGACCGCGAGGATCTGGAAGGCCGTCCGTTCGTCGGACCGGCGGGACAGTTGCTCGACGAGGCGCTGGAAGAAGCCGGGCTCGACCGCTCGACGCTGTACGTCACCAACGCGGTCAAGCACTTCAAGTTCGTCGCGCGCGGCAAGCGGCGGCTGCACCAGAATCCCAGCACCGGCGAGATCGATATCTGCCGCTGGTGGCTCGATCAGGAACGCGCGCTGGTCCGGCCCGATATCATCGTCTCGCTCGGCGGTAGCGCGCTGCGCGGGCTCACGGGCCGGTCGAGCAGCATCTCCTCGATGCGGGGCACCGCGCACGCGCTGGACGACGACGCGCGGCTGGTCGCGACGGTACACCCCTCGTTCCTGTTGCGCCTGCCCGACCGCGAGCGCGCCAGGATCGAGCGCGCCGCCTTTGTCGCCGACCTGGCGACAGCGGGTCAACTCGCCAGGGAGCTGCATCAATGATGATGCGCAACCGCTTGGCCCCAGCAGCGTAACCCCGGCATGGCTCAAACGTGCATTACCAAAGACCACCCGCTGGCGGAGCGTTTCCGCTCGTTCATCCAGGATCGCAACTTCCCCTGTGTCGGCGCGAAGTCGGCGCTGGCGAAGGGCAACATGCGGATCATCGTCGGGCGTGACCTGCGCTCGGCCTGGGACGATCTGCGCATCCACCCCGCGCTGATGGAGATCGCGCGCGATTATGCGCTTGACCCCGCGCCGTTCCAGTCGCTTGCGGTGGTCTTCGAAGAAGATGCCGGGCTCGACGAGTCCGGGTTCGAGCGGCATCTGTGGCAGCGGCTGCAATCGCTGAGCGACAAGGACGACTGGCTCGGTCAGCCGGTCGATCCGCGCGTCAGCGGCGATCCCGACGACCCGCATTTCTCGCTCAGCTTCGGCGGGGAAGCCTTTTTTGTCGTCGGCCTGCACCCCGGTGCCAGCCGCCCCGCGCGGCGCTTCGACCGGCCTGCGCTCGTGTTCAATCTCCACGACCAGTTCGAGCAGCTGCGCGCCACAGGCGTGTACGAGAAGATGCGCGGGACGATCATCGAGCGCGATATCGCGCTGGCGGGCGATGCCAATCCCATGCTGGCGCGGCACGGCACCGTTTCCGAGGCGCGGCAGTATAGTGGCCGCGCCGTGGGCAGCGAATGGCGATGCCCGTTCCGTCCGAGAAAGGCCGCCGAACATGCCGCATGAAATTCCGCCGCGCTCGGGCACGGCGTTCACGCTGAACAGGGGCCAGACCCTGACCGTCACCGATGTGCTCGGCGAGCAGGTGGCCGATCTGCTGGCCTTCAACCGCCATGATGTCGGCGAGGTCATCTCATCGGGCCGCACGCTCGATTATGCCAGCAAGATCTATCTCTCGACCGGCGACCTGCTCTATTCGAACCGCAGCCAAGTGATGCTCGAGATCGTCGCCGACGATGTCGGTCGGCACGACTTTCTGCTGACGCCCTGTTCGAAGGACACGTTTCGCATCATCTATGGCGATACCGATCCGCACCGCGGCTGTTTCGGCAATCTTGCTGCGGCGCTCGCACCGCACGGGGTGACCGAGGACATGATCCCGGTGGCCTTCAACTGCTTCATGAACGTGCCCGTCGACGGTACCACGGGCGAACTGCGCGTCGATCCACCGCTCAGCAAGGCGGGGGATTCGATCACCTTCCGCGCCCATATGGACCTGGTCATCGGCCTTACCGCCTGTTCGGCGCTGCAGTCGAACAACGGATCGTTCAAGCCGATCCAGTATGCGGTAAGCGATTGATCGTCAGTGCTTGCGCGCTGCAAGATAGAACCAGTCCCCCATGCCGATCTTCGGCCCCGCCCAGGCAAAGGGCGCAAAGGCCAGCGCATAGGCCAGCCGCTTGGGGCTGCGCGACAGTTCGCTTACAGTCCCGAAGGTGTAGGCCAGATCGATCGCGGTATGGTGCGTTCCCAGGCATTCGAACCCGCGCGCCTCGAGCATGGCGGAGAGAGTGCGTACCGAGAACTGGTAGAGGTGCCAGGGCGGCTCGACATGCGGCCAATAGCCGAGCGGGCGCGCCAAAGGCTCCGACATGCGCGGAAACAGGCCGTCGATATTGGGGGTCGACAGGATGAACAGCCCGCCGGACTTGAGCAGACGGTGCGCCGCGAGCATGTCGCGCGCGGGATCGCGGACATGCTCGATCACGTCGAACATCGTCACGATGTCGAGCAGGCCATCGGCATCGTCGATCGCGTGAATGTCGCCATCGGTCACCGACAGGTGAAAATGCTCGCGCGCGAACCGCGCCGATGCGGCGGAGAACTCGACGCCAGCGACATCGAACCCGCGACGCCGCGCCTGGTCGAGGAAAAGCCCGGTCGAACAGCCGACGTCGAGCAACTGGCCAAAGCTGGCAAAGCGCTCGACAAAGCGCAGATGATGGCGGGCGATGGCCGTCATTTTCACGAAGGCATCGCTCGCCGGGTCGAGCAGTTGGGTGTGATAGTCGTTGCTTGCCTGGTACATCGCGGCCAGCGCCGCCTCCGATGGCGGATCGGTGACGAAGGCCAGGTCGCAACGCGCACAGCGTTCGAGCCAATGGCCATCGATCCGCGCGACAGGGCGCGTTTCGGTCGATCCGCAGTGATTGCAGGCAAGGTACGGCCTGGGCTGCGCCATGTCAGTGTCCCATCGCAGGAGGCAGGTCTGAACGAGGTCGCAGCTCGTCGGAGCAGTCACTATAGGGGGCACGTGAACATCGGGTAAAGCCCCGCACGCGCAGCCGGGTTCAAGCGATCTTAACCCTGTGGCCTTACCACACCCATCACCCTTCCCGCCTCACCGGATGACCGCCGCATGACGCCCGTTGCCACCGATATCCGCTTTCTGCTGGGTGATCGCTGCATCCTTCGCGCGCGGCGGATGCTGGTGCCGCTGGCTTACGGGCTCGATGCGATCCTCGCCGATCGTCCGCTCACCCCTGCCCCGCTGCCGGGCGATGCGGACGGCTATCGCGTGCAGTCCGCACCCGCAAGCCAGCTCGCCCGGCTCGACCAGCAGTTTCCAGGCTTTCTCAAGTCTCCGCCGCAAGTCTATGCGCGGCATTATATCGACATGGCGCTGGGTCATGACGGCTATATGGCGCAGTTCTCATCCAAGACGCGCGCGACGCTCAAGCGCAAGATGCGCAAGCTCGCCGACGCCGATGGCGGCACGCTCGACATCCGCAGCTATCATGCGCCCGATCGGCTCGATGCGTTCTTCGCGGCCGCGCTGCCGCTATCGAACCAGACCTATCAGGCACGGCTGCTTGATGCCGGGCTGCCGGGCCATGCCGCCTTCCGTGCCGAGGCAGAGGCGCTGGCCCGGGCCGACAATCTGCGCGCCTGGATCCTATTCATGGCAGGCAAGCCGATCGCCTATCTCTATCTGCCGGTGGTCGATAACGTGCTGATCTATGCCTATCTCGGATACGATCAGGGACAGGCGCCGCTTTCACCCGGCACCGTGCTGCAGATGCACGCGCTCGAAGAGCTCTTTGCTGAAGCGCGCTTCCGCTATTTCGATTTCACCGAGGGCGATGGCACGCACAAGGCGCTGTTCGGCACGCATCAGGTGCAATGCGCCACGGTGTTCCTGCTCAAGCCCAGTCTGGCCAACCGCGCGGTGCTCACCGGACATCGCGCCTTCAACGCTGGCGTCGAGGGTACCGGCGCCTGGCTCGACCGGATCGGCGCAAAGGCGCGGATCCGCAAGCTGCTGCGCGGCTGACGCGCTGTCGGGGTCAGATCGCCACGACGCTTTCGAACGCGGCGAGCTCGTTGAGGAACAGGGTAGAGATGATCCCCGCCTCGTAGCGGATGCGGCTCACCGCCTGCTCGCCATAGCGCAGCGCGGTGCGCACCAGATTGGCGGGAACGGCGCGCAGAGAGGGCTTGCACAGCGGCTCGAGCGCTTGGAAACCCGTCCCCTCTAGTCGGGTCTGCTCGGCGATGTTCAGGCACATCGAGTCAAAGCGCCGGGTGATGATGGGGTTCACGCGGGTACGGTCGCGGCTGAGCAGCTCGAAACTGTGGCTGACGATGGTGAAGCACGGCCAGCCGTCCTCTGCCGCATGGGCCAGCGCATCGCGCATCTCCCAGGCGGACAGCGCGCAAAGCTGCGCGGCGCGAATGCTGCCGGGACGATCCTCGATGACGCTGACCGGAATGATGCCGACGCCGAGATGCTCGGCGAAGGGCGGCGTGTCGGCGGGCAGATCGATCGCGCATTCGCCCGCCAGAAATGCGGGGTTGAAGCTGCTGTCATAACGCACGTTGATCGCGTTCAGCGCGCGCAGCGTGTCGTCATTCGCGCCGAAATTGCCGGCGCGAAACGCCGTCGGCTTGGGCGCCCCGGCAATCATCAGCAGTGCGCGCGCCTGATCGAGCAGGCGGATCTGGTCGTCGAGCGGAAAGTCGGCGATGTTGCGGCCGCGCAGATGCTCAAGCTCGTGCCCGCGCGCAAATTCGAGCCATTCGGTGTGGATGTGCAGCTGTACTTCGTGCCCGCGCTTCAGGATCGGCTCAACGATCCTGGCGATCACGCCGGGACCATAGACCAGCGCCGGAAAGGGATCGACGAAGAAGACGCCCTTGAGCCCATAAGCCTCGAGCCGGTCCATCTGGTAGAAGATGCCGAATTCGCCATCGCGGCACTTGCCCGCAATCGAGCTGTCGAAATTCTCCTGCGCACTGGCCCCTTCCTGGAAGAGCTTGAGCGACAATTCGGTATCGACGGTGTACTGAACTTTGGTGGCCATCGTTCTACCCTTATGCCCGGCGGGTTAAGACCCGCTTACCCTCGTCGCAGCCTGATCGGCGCTAGAGGAAATAGTGTATCATGTCTATCCCATGTTAATTTGCCGCTGTGCCGCAATGGAGCATCCTGCCGCCATTGCGGTCATTTTCCGGACCGGCGACCGGTCATCGGGCGCCTTATTGCTAACAGTTTTCAGTTGCACAAATAATTGGGTTTCCTGGGCTTTTGAAGGTTGAAAAGCCCGTCCAAGCGGCCTAGGCAGGCCGGCGAGCGCGATGACTCAGGCCGTGCAGGCCCGGTGCGCGCCCATCCGAGGTCGTGAAACGGACAAGCACATCACAAGGTTTTCGCTGAGGGCCGGATAACTGTTCAGGGAACGCACACGCACCACATAGCACCCCCGCATTTTCTGACAGGCAGTTTCGGCCGGACAACTATTTTCGGAAAGGATTGACCATGGCACGCAACAAGATCGCGCTGATCGGCGCAGGCAATATCGGCGGTACGCTGGCGCATCTCGCAGCCACCAAGGGACTGGGCGATATCGTGCTGTTCGACGTCGTCGAAGGCGTGCCGCAGGGCAAGGCGCTCGATCTGTCGCAGTGCGGCCCGGTCGAAGGTTTTGACGCGAAGATCACCGGCACCAACAACTATGCCGACATCGCGGGCGCCGACGTCATCATCGTCACCGCCGGTGTTGCGCGCAAGCCGGGCATGAGCCGTGACGACCTGCTCGGCATCAACCTCAAGGTCATGAAGGCCGTAGGCGAAGGCATCCGCGACAACGCGCCCGACGCGTTCGTCATCTGCATCACCAACCCGCTCGACGCGATGGTCTGGGCGCTGCGCGAATTCTCAGGGCTCCCCGCGAACAAGGTCGTCGGCATGGCCGGCGTGCTCGACAGCGCGCGCTTTGCCACCTTCCTCGCCTGGGAATTCGGCGTCAGCGTCAAGGACGTGAACGCCTTCGTGCTCGGCGGCCATGGCGATACCATGGTGCCCGTGCTCAGCTATTCGACGATCAACGGCATTCCGGTGAAGGACATGGCCAAGATCAAGGGCGTGTCCGAAGCGCGCCTCGACGAGATCGTCAAGCGCACCCGCTCGGGCGGCGGCGAGATCGTCGCGCTGCTCGGCACCGGTTCGGCCTATTATGCCCCCGCCACCAGCGCGATTGCGATGGCCGAAGCCTATCTGGGCGACACCAAGCGCATCCTGCCCTGTGCGGTGAATGTCGAAGGCAAGTATGGCCTTGATGGCCTCTATGTCGGCGTGCCCGTCGTCATCGGCGCCAATGGTGCCGAAGAGGTGGTCGAGATCAATCTGACCGACGAGGAGAAGAGCAATCTTCAGGTCTCGGTCGACGCGGTGAAGGAACTGCTGGGCGTCTGCAAGACGCTGGACCCGAGCCTCGCCTGATGCTCGCGTCCGGTCTCCTGATCGGACTTTTCGCGCTGGCGGCAGCCCAGGACGAGGCGCCGCCAGCCGAAAACCCCTATCCTGCGCGCGAGGTCCTCGCCGCGTTCGCGACCGCCTGTTCGGGTATCGAGAACCTCGCCGTCGCCAAA
>NZ_QKVT01000001.1:169344-177782 GCF_003426715.1 Blastomonas sp. UPD001 | reverse complement strand
TCGGCGACATGCAGAGCCATGGGTGCCGCGTCTATGATTTCGCGGCCCCCGCCCCCATATCGGCAAAAGACCTCGAAGGCTGGGCAGCGCGCAAACCCGGCAGCTCGACCGATCCCTTGCCCGGCTTCACGAAGAATGTCTGGAACCCCGGCCTGAAGCCCGGCCATATGGAAATGGAAGTTTCGTACGCCGCACCCGGCGCGCTCGCCGCCACCGGCATCCCCCTTACCGGCCTTGTTCTCACGGCCACAGCAGTGGAGTTTCGCAAGAAATGAGCATTCTCGTCAACAAGCACACCAAGGTCATCACGCAGGGCATGACCGGTGCGACCGGCACGTTCCATACCGAGCAGGCGCTGGCCTATGGCACGCAGATGGTCGGCGGCGTGACCCCCGGCAAGGGCGGTACCACGCATATCGGCCTGCCCAACTACAACACCGTCGCCGAAGCCAAGGCTGCGACCGGTGCGACCGCGACCTGCATCTACGTTCCGCCGCCGTTCGCTGCGGACTCGATCCTCGAGGCGATCGATGCCGAGATGGAACTGATCGTCGCGATCACCGAAGGCATTCCGGTGCTCGACATGGTGCGCGTCAAGCGCGCGCTGCAGGGCAGCAAGTCGCGCCTGATCGGCCCCAACTGCCCCGGCGTGCTGACCCCCGACGAGTGCAAGATCGGCATCATGCCCGGCAGCATCTTCAAGAAGGGCTCGGTCGGCGTCGTCTCGCGCTCGGGCACGCTCACCTATGAAGCCGTGCACCAGACCACGGCGGTCGGCTTGGGCCAGACCACGGCTGTCGGCATCGGCGGCGACCCGGTCAACGGCACCAACTTCATCGACGTGCTCGAGCTGTTCCTGGCCGATGACGAAACCAAGTCGATCATCATGATCGGCGAAATTGGCGGCAGCGCGGAAGAAGAAGCCGCGCAGTTCCTCAAGGACGAAGCCAAGCGCGGCCGCAAGAAGCCGATGGTCGGCTTCATCGCCGGTCGCACCGCACCTCCGGGACGCCGCATGGGCCATGCCGGTGCGATCGTCTCTGGCGGCCAGGGCGGCGCCGAAGACAAGATCGCGGCGATGGAAGAAGCGGGCATCCGCGTCTCGCCCTCGCCTTCGCTCCTCGGACAGACGCTCGCCGAGTTGCTCGAAACGGTGTGATTTGAACTAACCCCTCTCCGGAGCCGGTCCCCTGCGAAGGCAGGGGGCCATCTCCTGAGAGCGCGGGATTGAAGCAACGGCGGAGAATGCGGACGGTGCTGGAGATGGGCCCCTGCCTGCGCAGGGGACCGGCTAAAGGGGAGCCAGATGCGCGAAGGCTATGTTTACATCATGGCCAATCGCAAGAATGGGACCTTGTATATTGGGGTGACCAACGACCTAGCGCGCAGAGTGGAAGAACACCGAAGCGGGCAAATCGAAGGGTTCACCAAGAAGCATGGTTGCACAAGGCTGGTCTGGTACGCGCATTTTGATGATCTGCATGAAGCCAGGCTGGTCGAGTTGCAGATGAAAAAGTGGAAGCGGGCATGGAAAGTCCGCGCCATCGAAGAGTTGAACAAGGACTGGGACGACCTGTGGTGGCAGCTCAGTCGATGACCAGATTTAAACGGTCCCCTGCCAAGGCAGGGGCCCATCTCCTGACCGGCCGCGACGCGCTGCCGGCAGTGTATTGGGTGAGGTCTCAAGATGGGCCCCTGCCTTCGCAGGGGACCGGGATGGACAATCAGTTGGACAAAGCGAATGACCTACGACGGATTTGATTTCGACCCTGCAGAAGGCCCGCAGCCGGGCCCGAGCTGGCAGCAGCGCAACTGGCCGCTGTCCGATGGCGGTGATCTGACCGCCGCACTCGACCCGATGCAGATGCAGGCGGCGGTGAAGGCCGCGGTGCGCGATGCCTCGGCCAAGGCGGGCAAGCCGGTGGACGAAGCGGCGATCGCGCGCGCGGCGGACCGCTCGATCCGCGCGATGATGCTGATCCGCACCTACCGGGTGCGCGGACACCTTGCGGCCGACCTCGATCCGCTCGGCCTGTCGCAGCAGGAACTGCCCGCCGACCTTACACCCGAATATCACGGCTTTGTCGGCGCAGAGCTTGACGAGCCCGTGTTTCTGGGCGGCACGATGGGCTTCGAAAGCGCCACCGTGCGCCAGCTCATCGACACGCTGCGCGCGAACTATTGCGGCAAGGTCGGCCTCGAGTACATGCACATCTCGGACGTGGAGGAGCGCCGCTTCTTCCAGGACCGGATGGAAGGCGTCGACAAGGTCATCGAGTTCTCCGAAAACGGCAAGAAGGCGATCCTTTCCAAGGTGATCGAGGCCGAGACTTTCGAGAATTTCCTCGCCAAGAAATATGTCGGCACCAAGCGCTTCGGCCTGGACGGCGGCGAATCGATGATCCCCGCGCTCGAAGCCGTGATCAAGTACGGCGGCCAGCTCGGCCTCAAGGAAATCGTCTATGGCATGCCGCATCGCGGCCGCCTGAACGTGCTCGCCAACGTGATGGCCAAGCCCTATCGCGTGATATTCCACGAATTCTCCGGCGGCTCGGCCAATCCCGACGATGTCGGCGGTTCGGGCGACGTGAAATACCATCTCGGCACCAGCACCGATCGCGAGTTCGACGGCATCAGCGTGCACATGTCGCTGGTCCCCAACCCGTCGCATCTCGAAGCGGTCGATCCGGTCGTGCTCGGCAAGGTCCGCGCACAGCAGGTGATCCGCGACGATCTCGCCGATCACAACCAGGTGCTGCCGGTGCTGCTGCACGGTGACGCCGCGTTCGCAGGCCAGGGCATCGTCTGGGAGTGCCTCGGCTTTTCGGGTATCCGCGGCTACAATACCGGCGGCTGCATCCATTTCATCGTCAACAACCAGATCGGCTTCACCACCAGCCCGCAATTCGCGCGCTCGTCGCCCTATCCGTCGGATGTCGCCAAGGGCGTCCAGGCGCCGATCCTGCACGTCAATGGCGATGATCCGGAAGCGGTGACCTTTGCCTGCAAGATGGCGATCGACTTCCGCCAGCGCTTCCACCGCGATGTCGTGATCGACATGTGGTGCTATCGCCGCTTCGGCCATAACGAGGGCGACGAGCCCAGCTTCACCCAGCCGCAGATGTACGCGAAGATCCGCCAGCATCCCAAGGTCAGCAAGATCTATGGCGATCGTCTGATCGCCGAAGGCGTGGTGACGCAGGACTGGATCGACGGCACGGCCAAGACCTTCTCGGATCAGCTCGAGGTCGAGTTCGAGGCCGGCAAGACCTACAAGGCGAACAAGGCGGACTGGTTCGCCGGTCGCTGGTCGGGCCTGCACATGCCCGCCGACCCGGAAACCGCGCGCCGCAACATCGAGACCGGCATCGACAAGAAGCTGATGGAAAGCCTCGGCCGCACGCTGACGACGATCCCCGAAGGCCATGAGGTGCACAAGACGCTGCGCCGCGTGCTCGAGGCCAAGCGCGAGATGTTCGACAAGGGCGAAGGCTTCGACTGGGCGACCGGCGAAGCGCTCGCGTTCGGATCGCTGGTGTCAGAGGGCTATGCCGTCCGCCTGTCGGGCCAGGATTCGGGTCGCGGCACCTTCAGCCAGCGGCACGCGGTGTGGATCGACCAGAATACCGGCGGTCGCTATCTGCCGCTCGAACAGGTACCGCATGGCCGGTTCGAGGTGCTCGACAGCCCGCTGTCCGAATATGGCGTGCTCGGCTTCGAATATGGCTATGCCATGGCCGATCCGAAGACCCTCGTGCTGTGGGAAGCGCAGTTCGGCGATTTCGCCAACGGCGCGCAGATCATGATCGACCAGTTCATCGCCAGCGGCGAGGCCAAGTGGCTGCGCGCCAACGGTCTGGTGATGCTGCTACCGCACGGCATGGAAGGCCAGGGTCCGGAGCACAGCTCGGCGCGTCTCGAACGCTTCCTGCAGCTGTGCGCCGGCGACAATATCCAGGTGTGCAACATCACGACGCCGGCCAACTATTTCCACGTGCTGCGCCGTCAGATGCACCGGAATTTCCGCAAGCCGCTGATCATCATGACGCCCAAGTCGCTGCTCCGGCACAAGATGGCGGTGTCGAAGGCGAGCGAGTTCCAGGGCAACAGCCATTTCATGCGCATCCTTTCCGACCCGAGCCAGCCGGAAGACAAGGACATCAAGCGCCTGGTGCTGTGCTCGGGCAAGGTGGCGTTCGACCTGATGGAAGCGCGCGATGCCGCCGGTGACAAGAACACCGCGATCATCCGGCTCGAGCAGCTCTACCCCTTCCCCGGCGAGCCGCTGACCATCCGCCTCAAGCGCATGGTCAACCTGGAAGAGGTCGTCTGGGCGCAGGAAGAAGCGCGCAACAATGGCAGCTGGTTCTTCGTCGAGCCGTTCATCGAGGAATGCCTGGCCGATGCTGGCGTCACCCCCAAGCGCGCCCGCTATGCCGGACGTGTCGCGGCGGCATCGCCCGCCACCGGCCTCGCCAAGCGGCACCAGGCCGAACAGGGCGCGCTGATCGCAGATGCGCTCGGTCATAATGTCCGCGAGGAAATTCGCCGCCAGCGTGGCAGCTGAGCCAGCAGAAACATAATCAATTCCGCATGTTGGACGCGGATAGAAATAGGGTTTGTGAACCATGAGCATCGAAGTCAAAGTCCCCGTCCTGGGTGAATCGATCAGCGAAGCGACCATTGGCGAGTGGCTGAAGAAGCCGGGCGACACCGTCGCCGCCGACGAGCCGATCGCCAGCCTGGAGACCGACAAGGCTTCGCCTAGCCAGGCAGGCTGGCAAGGCTTCGTATCTCTCCCCTGAAGGGGAGAGAGCAGGGAGGCACGCGAGCCCTCTACCCATCCTCCCCCATCACCGGCGCGATCCGCTCTGCCAGCGCGTCGAGCCAGCGGATGAACGCATCCACCCGTGCGAGCTTGCGCATGTCGCGATGGACCACCAGCCAGAAACTGCGGTGGATCGCCACGCTGTCCACCAGCACCCGCTCCAGCCGCGCATTCTGTTCGCCGATAAAGCAGGGGAGGATGCCCACCCCCGCGCCCGAGGCGATCAGGCTGTGCTGCACGTTGATGCTCGAGCTTGTCAGCACCGGTTCGAGTCCGGGGCCGATCTCGTCGAGATAGCGCAGCTCGTCGGCATAGATGAAATCGGGGATATAGCCGATCAGCGGGTGGCGGCGCAGGTCCTCGACGGATGCGATCGGCCCGGCGCTGGCGAGATAGTCGCGGTCGGCATAGACGCCGAGCTGATAGTCGACCAGCTTGCGCACCTTCAATGGCCCCGCGGTTGGGCGCGAGAGCATGATCGCCAGGTCCGCCTCGCGCTTGCTGGGGTTGAGAAAGCCGTTGGTCGCGACCAGCTCGATGCGGATCGCGGGATGCTGGCGGTGGAAGCTCGCGAGATTGCGGCTGATGATCCACGCGGCAAACCCCTCCGCGACGCTGACCCTTATCGTGCCCGCGAACACCGTCTGCTCGCCGGTCAGCTCGGTGCGTGCATCGACCAGCGCCTGTTCCGCCCCTTCGGCATAATGCAGCAGCTTCTGCCCATGTTCGGTGAGCGCGATGCCCTTGCCGCTCGCCTCGAACAGGGTGGATTGCAGGTCGCCAGAAAGCCGTTGCAGCCGGCGCGCGACCGTGGTCGGGTCGATCTCCAGCCGCCGCGCGGCTTCCGCGACCGATCCGGCGCGCGCCAGCATCAGGAAGATGCGCAGATCGTCCCAGTTCATCCATCCGCTCCTGACCGGCGCTGCTGCTGCTCTGCGGCATTTATGCAGCCTGATGTGATGTTTTTACGCAATTGCTTGCAGGAATGCCAGAGGCTATTGCCGCCCTCAAGCGACAAGCACCCATAGGAGAGCATCGATGCGCACCGTCACCCATCGCCTGGCCCCCGGCGTTACCGCGCCCGCCAGCACCCGCCAGTCCGACATTTTCGATCCCAATAGCGGCACAGTGCAGGCCAGGGTCGATCTGGGCAGCGCCGCGGTGCTCGATGTCGCAGTCGATGCCGCGCTCGCCGCGCAGCCCGCTTGGGCCGCGACCAACCCGCAGCGCCGCGCGCGCGTGATGTTCAAGTTCAAGGAGCTGGTCGAGGCCCATATCGACGAGCTCGCCGCGCTGCTCTCCAGCGAGCATGGCAAGGTGCACGCCGATGCAAAGGGCGACATCCAGCGCGGGCTCGAGGTCATCGAATTCTGCTGCGGCATCCCGCATGCGGTAAAGGGCGAGTACACGCACGGCGCGGGCCCGGGCATCGACGTCTATTCGATGCGCCTGCCGCTCGGCATCGGCGCAGGCATCACGCCGTTCAACTTCCCCGCGATGATCCCGATGTGGATGTTCGGCCCCGCCATCGCCACCGGCAACGCGTTCATCCTCAAGCCCAGCGAGCGCGATCCTTCGGTGCCGGTGCGCCTCGCCGAGCTGATGAGCGAAGCTGGCCTGCCCGACGGCATCCTTCAGGTGGTGCATGGCGACAAGGAGATGGTCGACGCGATCCTCGATCACCCCGCGATTGCGGGCGTGTCGTTCGTCGGATCGTCCGATGTCGCGCATTATCTCTACCAGCGCGGTGTCGCCGCCGGAAAGCGGGTGCAAGCGATGGGCGGCGCGAAGAACCATGGCATCGTCATGCCCGATGCGGACCTCGACCAGGTGGTCAAGGACCTCGCCGGTGCGGCCTTCGGCTCGGCGGGCGAACGCTGCATGGCGCTGCCGGTGGTCGTACCCGTGGGTGACGAGACCGCCGATCGTCTGCGCGCCAAGCTGATCCCCGCGATCGAGCAGTTGCGCCTCGGCGTCTCGTCCGATCCCGATGCCGATTACGGACCCGTCGTCACCGCCGCGCACAAGGCGAAGGTCGAAGGCTGGATCCAGACCTGTATCGACGAGGGCGGCGAGCTGGTCGTCGATGGCCGCGGCTTCACGCTGCAGGGGCACGAGAACGGCTTTTTCGTCGGCCCGACGCTGTTCGACCGCGTCACCACCGACATGCAAAGCTACAAGGAAGAGATTTTCGGCCCCGTGCTGCAGATCGTCCGCGCGAAGGATTTCGAGGAAGCCGTCTCGCTGCCCAGCAAGCACCAGTACGGCAACGGCGTCGCGATCTTCACGCGCAACGGCCATGCCGCGCGCGAATTTGCCGCGCGGGTCCATGTCGGCATGGTCGGCATCAACGTGCCGATCCCGGTGCCGGTGGCGTACCACACTTTCGGCGGCTGGAAGCGCAGCGCGTTCGGCGATACCAACCAGCACGGCATGGAGGGCGTGAAGTTCTGGACCAAGATTAAGACGGTGACTGCGCGCTGGCCCGACGGTGCGGTCGATGGCGGCAACGCCTTCGTCATCCCGACCATGGGTTGAGGCGGTGCATCTCGCCTACAGCGCTTATCTGGTCCGCGACTATGACGAGGCCATCGGCTGGTTCGGCGAGGCGCTGGGCTGGCGGGGGAGTGAGCTGGGCGGCGGCAAGCGCTGGGTGCGCGTCGGCGGCGAAGAGGGCGGGCAGTTGCTGCTCGCCCGCGCGACGTCCGACGCGCAGCTGGCCGCGGTCGGCAAGGCCGCGGGCGGGCGCGTGGCCTATTTCGTCCACACGGGGCATTTCGACGCCGATCATGCGCGCATGGTCGCAGCCGGCGTCGCCTTTGCCGAGGCGCCGCGTCAGGAAGCCTATGGCAAGGTCGCGGTGTTCGCCGACCTGTACGGCAACCGGTGGGATTTGATCGAGGCACCCGCAGAGGTGCCGATGGAGAGCGGAGCAGCAGCATGAGCACAATCGGATTTATCGGCCTGGGCAATATGGGCGGCGGCATGGCGGCGAACCTCGCCAAGGCCGGGCACAAGGTCATCGCGTTCGATCTTTCGGGCGAGGCGCTGGCGCGCGCCGGGGCGGCGGGATGTCATCCGGTGTCCGACGCCGCGCAGGCGGTAAGCGAGGCGGATGTCGTCGTCACCATGCTGCCCGCGGGCAAGCATGTCGCCAGCGTGTACACCGAGACCGTGTTCGGCGCCGCGCGGCCGGGCGCGCTGCTGATCGACTGTTCGACGATCGATGTCGATACCGCGCGCGAGGTCGCGAGCGCGGCCAAGGCGCGCGGGCTGGAGGCGGTGGACGCGCCGGTCTCGGGCGGGATCGCGGCGGCCAATGGCGGCACGCTCACCTTCATGGTCGGCGGCAGCGCCGATGGTTTCGCGCGCGCCGAGCCGATCCTCGCTGATATGGGCAAGGCGGTGATCCATGCCGGCGACAATGGCGCAGGCCAGGCGGCGAAGATCTGCAACAACATGCTGCTGGGCGCGACCATGGCCGCGACCTGCGAGACCTTCATGCTGGCCAAGAAGCTGGGGCTCGACCTGCAGACCTTCTACGACATCTCGTCCAAGGCCTCTGGCCAGAGCTGGTCGATGACGAGCTATTGCCCCGTCCCCGGCGTTG
>NZ_QKVT01000001.1:159086-169244 GCF_003426715.1 Blastomonas sp. UPD001 | reverse complement strand
GAGGCGCGCGCGCTCGCCAATGGCCAGCGCGGCGTGCCCGCGCATCCGCACGATGCGCTGCTCAACCGCCAGGATGCCGCAGCGCTGGTGCCGGTGGTCAATGGCGAGATGCGCCTGCTGGTGCATGTCGAGCGCGCTGCCGACATTCTCAACGTGCTCAAGCTGCGCGAGGAGTTTCCGGCGCTCAAGCTCGTGCTTGCGGGCGTGTCCGAAGGCTGGCTGGTCGCGAATCAGATCGCGGCGGCGGGCGTGCCCGTGATCGCCTCGGCGCTCAACGACCTGCCGTCCGAGTTCGAGAAGACCGCCGCCACCCAGTCGAATATCGGCCGGATGAAGCGCGCGGGCGTGACCGTCTCGATCGGCATGATCAACGACAATGATGCACATCGGCTGCATTATTCGCCGCAATATGCGGGCAATCTGGTCGCGCTGCAGCGAATTCCCGGCGCGAGCGGCCTCACCTGGGATCAGGCGTTCGCCGCGATCTCGTCCGGCCCCGCCCAAGCACTGGGCGTCGATGCGATGCTTGGTAGCCTCAAGCCTGGCCGCGCCGGCGATGTCGTGATCTGGGATGGCGATCCGCTCGAGCTTTCGAGCGCGCCCGTCGCCGTGATGATCGATGGCGTGCAGCAGCCGCTCGACAACCGCCAGGCGCGGCTGCGCGACCGGTATCGCACCCCGCAGGAAGGGGCTTTGCCCAAGGCGTACGAACGCTAAGATGCGGTGAAACGGGGACTCGCCGAGGCGAGCCCCCGCACACCGGGGGAGAGCGGCGATGCAGGGCTATGCGATGCTGTTGGCGGGAGCGGTCGGCTTTGTCGGCAGCCATTTCGCGATGTCGCACCCCTTGCGCGCCGGGCTGGTCAGGCGCCTCGGCGACAAGGGCTTCCAGATCGTCTATACGCTCGTGTCCTTCGGCACGCTGTTCCTGATGGTCGAAGGCTTCCAGCGCGCGCCGGTCAGCGCGCCGTTCTGGGCAGCGAACGACCTGCTCTGGGCGGTCTCGACGCTGCTGATGCTGATTTCCGCGATCCTCTTCGTCGGCTCGCTGATCGGCAACCCGGCGCTGCCCGTGCCCGAGGCGGCGGCCAAGCGGATTGCGGTCAAGGACCCCGGCGGCGTGTTCCGCATCACCCGCCACCCGATGATGTGGGGCTTTGCGTTCTGGGGCGTGGCGCATATCCTGATCGCGCCCAGGATCGACACCTTCATCCTGTGCGGCGCGATCATCACGCTCGCGCTGGTTGGCGCGAAGCTGCAGGACGGCAAGAAATTCGTGCTGATGGGCGATGCCTGGCTGCACTGGCAATCGCGCACCAGCTTTCTGCCGTTCGGGCGCGGGTTTGCCTTTCCCGGCTGGGTCGCGCTGATCGGCGGGATCGTGCTGTGGCTGGCGGCGCAATGGGCACATATGCCGCTCGGCGCGGGCGCGGCGGGAATCTTCCGCTGGCTGTGACGCCTCTGCCCCTTTAGCGCGGCGCTGCCACCCCCTATATCGCTGCCATGGCGCTGCCCGAGATCATCACCGACTGGTTTGCGCAGCGCGGCTGGTCGCCCCGGCGGCACCAGCTCGAGATGCTCGATCAGGCCGATGCCGGTCGCCATGCGCTGCTCGTTGCCTCGACCGGCGCGGGCAAGACGCTCGCAGGATTTCTGCCCAGCTTGCGCGATTTTGCCGACGGTGCCGGGCAGGACGGATTGCACACGCTCTACATCTCGCCATTGAAGGCGCTGGCCCACGACGTGCAGCGCAACCTGCTGACCCCGGTGCAGGACATGGGACTGAATGTCCGCATCGAGACACGGAGCGGCGATACCCCCTCGGACCGCAAGGCGCGCCAGCGCGCGCGCCCGCCGCACATCCTGCTCACCACGCCCGAATCGCTGAGCCTGTTGCTCTCGTATCCCGAAGCGGCGGAGATGTTCGCGAGCCTGAAGACCGTGATCATCGACGAGGTGCACGCCTTTGCCGCCTCGAAGCGCGGCGACCTGCTCAGCCTCTCACTGTCCCGGCTTCAGGCGCTGAGCCCCGGGATGCGGCGCGTGGCGCTCTCGGCGACGGTGGCCGATGCCGACAGCTATCGCGCCTGGCTCGCCCCGCATGGCGATATCGATGCGGTGGCTTTGGTCGAGGGCGAGCCGGGCGCGGACCCGGACTTGACCATCCTGATCACCGACGATCGCGTCCCCTGGGCCGGGCATAGCGGCCATTATGCGGTGCCGCAGGTGCTCGAGGAGATCGAGCGCAATAAGACCACGCTCGTCTTCTGCAACACGCGCTTCCTCGCCGAATTCATCTTCCAGAAACTGTGGGAGCTGAACGAGAAGCACCTGCCGATCGGCATCCATCACGGCTCGCTCTCGGTCGAGGCGCGGCGCAAGGTCGAAGGCGCGATGGCGCGCGGCGAGCTGCGCGCGCTGGTCGCCACCGCGAGCCTCGATCTCGGCGTCGACTGGGGCAATGTCGATTGCGTGATCCAGATGGGCGCGCCCAAGGGCTCGTCGCGGCTGCTCCAGCGCATCGGCCGCGCCAACCACCGCCTCGATTGCCCCTCCAGGGCGATCCTGGTCCCCGGCAACCGCTTCGAATATCTCGAAGCCCAGGCCGCGTTCGATGCCGTGACCGAGGGCCAGCGCGACGGCGAGAGCTTCCGCCCGGGCGGGCTCGACGTGCTCGCCCAGCACATCCTGGGCCTCGCCTGTTCGGGGCCGTTCCACGAGGACGATCTGTGCGCCGAGGTCCAGTCCGCTTTGCCCTATAGCGCGCTCACCCGCGAGGCCTTCCTGCGCGTGCTCGGCTTTGTCGAGAATGGCGGCTATTCGCTGCGCGCCTATGACAAGTTCAAGCGGCTGGTGCGCGAGAAGGACGGCACCTGGCGGCTGGCGCATCCCAAGTTCGCGCAGGCCTATCGGCTCAACGCGGGCATCATCGTCGACACACCGATGCTCGACGTGCGCTTCAGGAACGGCCGCTCGCTGGGCCGGGTCGAGGAGGATTTCGCCGCGCAGCTCGCACCGGGCGATACCTTCGTCTTTGCGGGAATGGGGCTGGAGGTCGAGCAGATCAAAGATCTCGACCTGATCGTCAAGGCCTCGGCCAAGGCGACGCAGATCCCGAGCTATAACGGCGCGCGCATGCCGCTGACCACGCACCTGTCGTCGCGGGTGCGCGAATTCCTGACCGACCGCGCGGGCTGGGCGCGCTTTCCCGACGACGTGCGCGAATGGCTGGAAATGCAGGACTGGCGCTCGGCCATGCCCGAGCCCGACCAGCTGCTGGTCGAGACATTCCCGCATCATGGCCGCGAGTACATGGTCTGCTATCCGTTCGAGGGCTGGAACGCGCACCAGTCGCTCGGCATGTTGCTGACGCGGCGGATGGAAGTTCGCGGGCTGCAGCCTATGGGCTTCGTCGCCAACGACTATGCGCTCGCGGTGTGGAGCCTCAAGCGCGTCACCGACCCTGCCGACCTGTTTTCCGCCGATATCCTCGCCGACGAGTTCACCGACTGGGTGGAAAGCTCGTACCTCTTGAAGCGCGCGTTTCGCGAGGTCGCGATCATCAGCGGGCTGGTCGAACGCCAGCATCCCGGCAAGAAGAAGAGCGGACGTCAGGTCACCTTCTCGACCGACCTGATCTATGACGTGCTGCGCAAGTACGAACCCGATCACGTGCTGCTCGAAGCCGCCTGGGCCGATGCGCGCGCGCGGATGACCGATGTCGGGCGACTGGGCGATCTGCTCGACCGCGCGGCGGGCACCATGCTGCATGTCGAGCTGGAACGCGTCAGCCCGCTCGCGGTGCCGGTGCTGGTGATGATCGGGCGCGAGAACGTGGCGCAGGGGTCGGCCGACGATGCGCTGCTGACGGAAGCGGAATCGCTTGCCGCCACCGCGATGCGTGCAGACTGATTGCCAGCCGATGCGTCGGCGTGTTACATCTGCACGACAAACAGATGCTGCGACCATCGCGGTGTGAGAGGATCAGGCAGATGCTGTATCGCCCGCTGGCCGGTGCGTTGACCCTGTGCGCGGCGCTTTGCGCCCAACCCGATGCCATCGCGCAGGAGGCACTGCCCGAGAGCGGCTTTGCCAACACCACCGTCGGGGCGCTCACCGATGCCGACAGCCTGACCCAGGAAGCCGAGCGGATCGCGCTCGCCCGCGACCGCGCCAGCCGCATGACCGTGCCGGTGAGCATCGACGGGCGCGGGCCGTTCAAGTTCATGATCGACACCGGATCGGAACGCACCGTGGTGTCGAGCGACATCGCCTCGGTGCTGTCGCTCGAAATGGCCGAGATCGCGCGGCTGGTGAGCATCGCGGGCAGCAAGATGGTGCAGACCGTGTACCTGCCCGAAGTGACGCTGGGCCGCCGCAATTATGGCGAGCTGGTCGCGCCGATGCTGGAGGCGCACCATATCGGCGCGGACGGCATATTGGGGCTCGACGGGCTGCAGGACCAGCGCATCCTGTTCGATTTTCTCGACAACGCGATCACCGTGGAAGACATTACCGAACGGCCCCGGGTCAGCGATTTCGAGATCGTGGTGAGCGCGCGGCGCAAGTCGGGCCAGTTGATCTTCACCGACGCGACCCTGGGCGGCAAACGGATCAGCGTGGTCATCGATACCGGCGCGCAATCGAATATCGGCAACATGGCGCTGCTCAAGCGGCTGGGCGCATCGCACAAGCTGAGCGCGCAGCAGGCGAGCCTCACCTCGGTCACCGGCCAGACGATCATGGCGGATGCCGGCCTGGCGCAGGATTTCCGCATCGGACGCGCGCAGTTCGACTATGTCCCGATCGTCTTTGCCGATGCCGATGCGTTTCGCGAACTGGGCCTGGACAAGACGCCCGCGCTGCTGCTGGGCATGAGCACTCTCCGCCAGTTCAACCGCATGATGATCGATTTCAAGCAGCGCCGCGTGCTGTTCGACATGCCCGAAGGCGCGCGGGTCAGGGCCGATCGCGCGCGGATCTGACGATCAGCACCAGTCCGGCTTGCCGCCGCCATAGCGGACGGCCAGCCCCTCGCCGACCAGCGTTTCGCCCAGGCTTGTCCCGTTGCGCGTGACCCGGAACAGCGCGCGGCCATAGCGGTCGGTCGCGCGGTCCGCCGGTTCCAGCGCGATCGGCCCGGCGTTCAGCAATTGCTGCATCCGCTGCTTGGCGCGCTGGCCGAGCTGAAATTCGGCATCGCAGCGCGGCGACGAGATCTCGGGCGTATCAATATCGGCGACGCGGATCTTCTGCCCTTCGAGCCAGAAGGTATCGCCATCGACCACGCAGGTAACGCGCTGCCCGCCGCCGCATATCGGAAAATAGGTGGCACTGCCCTGCTCCGCGCTGCCCCGGACGGCGCTGGTCAGACTCAGCAATGTAACCGGTGCATTCGCGCCCCGGCCGATCCAGTCGGGCGCATTCCAGCCGACCAGAGCGGCGAGAAGGATCGCCAGCGGGAAGGTGCGCGAGCTCTCGCGGCGCCGGGGGAGAATGGGATGTGAACGGGCCATGGCCTCAACGTGCGTCGCCCGGGTAAACCAAGCCTTACCGGTGCGACGAAGCGCATCACTTTCCGACGAACAGAAAGCCTACCCCTGCCATGATGCAGGCGAAGGCAGCCAGATGGCGCCAGTTCAGCGCCTCGCCCAAGACCGTGACCATGAAGATGCCGAAAATGGTCAGCGCCAGTGCCTCCTGCACCACCTTCAATTGGCCCGGCGTCCAGCCATGGATGAAGCCGATGCGGTTGGCGGGGACCGCGAAGCAATATTCGATCAGCGCGATGCCCCAGCTGGTCAGGATGACCCAGAACAGCGGCCGCGATGCCGCCGCTTCGGGGCCGCCCTTGAGATGCCAGTACCAGGCGGTGGTCATGAAGATGTTCGAGATGGTGAGCAGCACCAAGGTCGGGGCAATCTGGCTGGGCATGGTCGGCTTTCGGGGGAATGGACAGGGCCGGGTGCGTTCCGGGAGGTAAAGATAAGATAAATCTGTCGTCAACGCCTGCTTAACCTTTGATGGCAGTTCGCGCTTAACCAGCCATCATCACAACTCGTTGAAACACCGAAAAAATGGGGGTTTAGCATGTCACCGGACAATCTGTTCATCTCGTTCCTGTCGATTTCGCTCGCATCGGTCTTTATGGCATTGGTCATCGGCACGCGCGGCGATGAAATCCGCAAGATCGCGCATGCCATCACGGAAGAAAGCGGCGGCTTTGCCAAGCGCAAGGCAACGCGGATCGCGGCGGTCGAGCGCAAGACCGCGATCGCCGACGAGGCGATGATGGCGCGGGCGCGCGGTGAACGCTTCGTACCGCCGCGCGACTATCGCGGGGGCTGAAATCGGGCTCAGACCGTGGCCTGGTCGGTCGCGGGCCCAAGATCGATGATGAAGCCGAGCACGCCAATGGTGGTGCCGTCGCGGCCATAGCGGCAGGTGCCACGCACCAGAACGTCGCGCATCTCGCCCAGATCGGTCACGATGCGAGCGTGGAAATCGAAATCCTCGCCCTGGTCGAGCGATCGCTGCACCGCGTCGCGTACCTTCAGACGGTCGTCGGGATGGTAATAGCAGATGGCCTCGTGCAGCGCCGGCTGGCCGCGCCTGCGGTCACGATGGTGAATGGCAAAGACCTCATCGGACCAGATCAGCGATGTCTCCGAGCGTTCAAACTGCCAGTTGCCGATGCGGCCAACCGACAGCGCAAGGTCGAGCGACAGCGCGATCCGGTTATTGTCGAGGCTCAGTGCATGCCGCTCGCGCTCTGCCAGCCGCAGACGACGCAGCAGCTCGAGCGCTGCCAGTGTCGCCACCAGTACGCACATCCACGGGAGATGGTCGATCAGGATAACGCTCATGCCAGGTCGTCATGGCTCGCGGCAGGCCGACTTGTGCGCCTTGGCATTCTCCACATAATGCGCCACCCCCATGCGCATGCCCATGATCGCGGGTTCGGGCAGGTCGCGCATGTACTGCGCAGGCCGCCCGCCCCAGAGCTGGCCCGAAGGCATGGTCTTGCCCGGCGTAAGCATCGCACCGGCGGCCAACATCGCATCGCCGCCGATCCGGCAGCCGTCCATCACGATCGCGCCCAGGCCCACGAACGCGCGGTCCTCGAGGATGCAGCCGTGCACCATCGCCATATGGCCGATCAGCACGTCCTCGCCGATGATCGTCGGAAAGCCCTCGGGCGATCCGGGGCGCGGGCTGTCGCAATGGATGACGCTGCCGTCCTGCACATTGGTGCGCGCGCCGATGACGATGCGGTTCACGTCCGCGCGGATCACGCAATTGTACCAGATGCTGGCATCGGGCCCGATCTCGACATCGCCGATGATGCGGCAGCCCGGCGCGATGAACGCGCTGTCATGGATGCGCGGGGTCTTGCCGTGCAGGCTGATGACCGAAACGTCGTTCATGCGATCAACCCCTGGCCAGCAGTCGCGCGGCATGCGCGGCATGATAGGTCAGCACCCCGCTGCACCCCGCGCGGCGGAACGCGAGCAGG
Source organism: Blastomonas sp. UPD001 (assembly GCF_003426715.1). NCBI lineage: Bacteria > Pseudomonadati > Pseudomonadota > Alphaproteobacteria > Sphingomonadales > Blastomonadaceae > Blastomonas > Blastomonas sp. UPD001. Next base: position 161,728 of record NZ_QKVT01000001.1, on the reverse strand, counting down.
CTTTCGAGCACCACCGCGTCGCGGTCGCCCGCACCGGCGGCGACAAGCGCCTCGATCATCGCATATTCGCCCGAGACCATATAGGCATAGACCGGCACGCCAAACGCCTGCTTCACGCGCGAGGCGATGTCAAGATAGGGCATGCCGGGCTTGACCATGACGCTGTCCGCGCCTTCGGCAATGTCCATCGCGACCTCGCGCAGCGCCTCGTCGCTGTTCGCCGGGTCCATCTGATAGCCCTTCTTGTTGCCCTTGAGCAGTCCGGACGAGCCCACCGCATCGCGGAACGGGCCGTAGAAGGCGCTCGCATATTTGGCGGCATAGCTCATGATCTGGACATTGTGGTGGCCGTCTGCTTCGAGCGCCACGCGGATCGCGCCGATCCGGCCGTCCATCATGTCCGATGGCGCGATGATGTCCGCCCCGGCGCGCGCCTGGTTGAGCGACTGGCCGACCAGCACCTCGACCGTGGCATCGTTGAGCACATAGCCAGCCTTGTCGATCAACCCGTCCTGGCCGTGCGCGGTATAGGGGTCGAGCGCGACATCGGTGAGCACGCCGATCGAATCGCCCAGCGCATCCTTGATCGCGCGGATCGCGCGGCACATCAGATTGTCGGGGTTGAGCGCCTCTGCGCCATCGTCGCTGCGCCGGTCGGCTTGCGTATTGGGGAACAGCGCGAGGCACGGGATGCCCAGGTCCACCGCCTCGCGCGCGCGCTCGACGATCCCGTCGACCGACCAGCGCGACACGCCGGGCAGCGATGCGATCGGTTCCTCGGTGCCGGTGCCTTCGGTCACGAACAGCGGCCAGATCAGATTGGCGGGCGACAGGCTGGTCTCGCGCACCATGTCGCGGCTCCACGCGGTGGCGCGCGCGCGGCGCAACCGGGTGGCGGGATAGGCGGAGGCGATCGGTGTCAAGCTCATGGAAAAGTCTTAGCGAGTGGACCGGCTGAGGGGAAGCGGTGTTGGGGGGAACGCGTTGCGGCTGACCACGAACTCGTCACCCCCGCGAATGCGGGGGTGTGGATTCACGTTTGAAGTGCAACACTGGTCTTGTATCGGCAGTCCCATCGTCGCCGTCGCACAGCCAGGCTGTGCGCCCGGACCGGCTCATAGCCACCGGGCCAAGCCTTGGTTCTGGCACCGTTGCGCCTCAGCTCCCGGCTGATCGTCGATACCGATCGCCCTAGCCGAGATGCTATCGATCTTCGAGATACATCGGCTGCATGCAGCCGATGTATCTCTATCCGCTCCACGAGGCTGAGCTGGTCGTAATGTTCTCCCATCGCAACACCATCTTAGCAGGTGTTGCACTTGTTCCGTGAACTCAGGGGGTCCCGCTTCAGCGCCAGCCAAGCGTAGCAGCGGGATTCTCGCTTTCGCGGGAATGACGGGTAACCTGCGTGTAGATTTCACCCCATCGGCAGCGTCAGGACCGCACGCAGTCCCTTGACCGCACCGCCCGGCCCGCGCCGGTTCTCGAGCCGCAGCGCGCCGCCATGCTGGTGCAGGATCGCGCGCGCGAGCGTGAGGCCCAGGCCTGTGCCCCCGGTGGCCATGTTGCGCGAGGCCTCGAGCCGGGTGAAGGGTTCGAACATCCGTTCGATCTGGTCGTCGGGAATACCGGGGCCGTCATCGTCGATGGTGATCGACACCCTGCCCGGCACCTGCGCGATGCTGACCCGCGCCCGCGCGCCATAGCGCACCGCATTGCCGATAATGTTGCGCAGCGCGCGGCGGATCCAGGTCAACTGCAGCGGCACGACGATGCGCGGCGTATCGGCGAGCGCGACATCCTGGCCGAGATCGCGATATTCGTCGGCGATCATCTCGACCAGCGCACCCAGATTGACCGGCTCGCGTTCCTCGCCCGTCCGGCCGATCCGCGCCAGCGTCAGGATGTCGTCGAGCGTGCGCGTGATATCGTCGATGCTCGCGACCATCCGCTCGCGCTGGCGGTCGTCGGGCACCGATTCGACGCGCACCCGAAGCGCGGCGAGCGGGGTCTTGAGATCATGCCCGATCGCGCCGAGCATCACGTCCTTCTCGTTCAGCATCGCGGCGATCCGCGCGCTCATCGCGTTGAAGGATCGGGTGAGATCGGCAAGGTCACTGGGGCCGCTCGGCTCGATTGCGCGCGGCTCCTGCGTCTGCTCGAAATGCGCCACGCCCTCGCGCAGCTTGCCCATCGAGCGCGCGATCCGCCGGGTCAGCCAGACCAGCGGCACCAGCATGATGATATAGAGCACGACCGTCTGCAAGGCGATCGATGCGAGGATGCGGCCCGAGGCTTCGGGCACAGGCACGCGCACGCTGAGCCACTGGCCGTCGGGTCGCTGGATTGCGATCACGGCCAGCGTGCGCACGCGATCATTGCTGCGCCCGCCGATTTCCGCCGCCAGCCGGTCGACCCGGCGCGAGCGCGGCGGCGCGGCCATGCTGGCTGCCTCTATGCGGGAATAGGTCACGCCATAGCTGGGCAGCACCGCATGGAGCCGCGATACCAGGCCCGGCACCGGTTCCATGCCCGGCCCGATCGGTGAGGTCGGGGTCAGTTCGGTGCGGCGGAACCGCGCCCCCGGCGCGCGCCCGATCCGGCCCAGAAACCGCTCGCGCAGCGGCCGCCCCTGCTCCAGC
>NZ_QKVT01000001.1:157877-158986 GCF_003426715.1 Blastomonas sp. UPD001 | reverse complement strand
GGCGATCAGCCGGACCGAGGCCTCGGCGGCGACGCGATCGAGCGCCGCCTCGCGCTGGCCGCGCACCAGCAGCGCCGCGTTGAGCAGCTGGCCAGCGAGCAGCGCCAGCGCGATGGTCAGCAGCAGACGCCCAGCCAGGCTCGACGGCCAGAGCCGCTGGAACGCGCTCATGGCGCATCCGGGCTGGCGAGTCGGCGGACGCGCGCGGCGAGCGTATAGCCGCCGCCCCAGACGGTCTTTATCAGGCGCGGGGAACGGTTGTCCGCCTCCACCTTCTTGCGCAACCGGCTGATCTGGTTGTCGATCGCGCGGTCGAAAAGATGCGCCTCGCGGCCGTGCGCGAGGTCGAGCAGCTGATCGCGGTTGAGCACGTGTCCGGCATGTTCGCAGAACACCTGGAGCAGCTTGAACTCGGCAGTGGATATGGGGACGAGTGCGCCATCGGGGTCGGTCAGCCGGCGCTTGACGGTATCGAGCGTCCAGCCATCGAACTCGAAGCCCTGCGGCTCGTCCTCGGCGGGCTGGGGCACGCGCGCGACACGGCGCAGCACGGTCTTGATCCGCGCCACCAGCTCGCGCGGGTCGAACGGCTTGACGACATAATCGTCCGCGCCGATTTCCAGCCCGATGATGCGGTCCATCGCCTCGCCCTTGGCGGTGAGCAGGATGACCGGCGTTTCGGTTTGCGCGGCGACATGGCGACAGAGGCTCAGGCCATCCTCGCCCGGCATCATGATATCGAGCAGCAGGATCGAGAAGCGCTGGTCGCGCATGAGCGTCCGCGCCCGGGCCGCATCGCCCGCCTCGGTCACGGCAAATCCCTGGCCGGTCAGATATTCGGCCAGCGGCTCGCGCAGGGTCGGCTCGTCATCGATCAGCAGGATATGGACGGGATCGGTCATCGGATGTCAGCATGTGCCGGGTGCGGGGGCGAAAGGCAACCGGCCCCGGACGCATAGGGGAGTCTGCGCCGGGGCCGGAAGGTCGGAAGCGGCGGGGGATCAGCCCTGCGGCGCGGCGCGGCGCTGCTGCCAGCGCTGCTTCATCGCCTCGCGCGCGGCGGCGCGCTCTTCCTGGGTGATCCTGCCGTCCTTGTTGGCATCATGGCG
>NZ_QKVT01000001.1:122255-157777 GCF_003426715.1 Blastomonas sp. UPD001 | reverse complement strand
CCCGCCTCGAACTCGGCGAGCGTGATCGCGCCATCCTTGTTCGTATCGAGCCGCATCATGCCGCCACGCATGCCGCGTCCGCCGCGCATGCCCATCTTGGGACCGCCGCGCATCTTGCCGCCCATCCGTGCGCCCGGCTCGCCGGGACCACGATCGGCGCGCATCGCCATGCGCTCGGCACGCTTGGCCTGGCGGGCTTCGCGCGCGGCGGTCATCTCGGCCAGGCTGACCTCGCCGCTGCCGTCGGTGTCCATCTTCTTGAACCGCTCGGCCATCCGGGCATCGCGGTCGGCCTTGTCGATCCTGCCGTCCTTGTTGAAATCGATGCGCTCGAACATTTTCGCAGCCTGCGCACGCGCTTCTTCCTGCGTGACGACGCCGTCCTGGTTGGCATCGGGTCCACGCTTCTGGCCGGGAGCGGGCTGTGCCAGCGCCATGCTGCCGGAGAGCATCGCCGCCAGTGCGGCGCCTGCGATCAGGGTCTTTTTCATCGGGGTCATTCCTTCGGTCTCACTTGGGGGGATAGGGGTCGGAAGCCGCACCGACCCGGCTAGCAGGGGGCGATCAGGGGTGCGGTGCAGCTTCCATGACCGCCCTTCTAGCCCGGCATTGTCGCACAGATTTGCCGTGCGCGCGGCAAAAGTGTCGCAAAGTGTATCGGATCGCGCAGTCCGTTCATGCGGGCGCAAGCCTTTTCGCTGCGCCGCAGCATCGGACCGCTTGGCGAAAGCCGCGTCTGCTGATAGGCGCGTGCCCCATGCTTTCGATGAACAACATCACCGTGCGCCTGGGCGGCCGCACCATCCTGGACGGCGCGACGGCGGCGATCCCGCCGGGCAGCCGGGTCGGCCTGATCGGGCGCAACGGCGCGGGCAAGTCGACGCTGATGAAGGTGATGATCGGCGAGCTCGAGCCCGATGACGGCGAGATCGAGATGCCGCGGCTCGCGCGGCTGGGCTATGTCGCGCAGGAAGCGCCGCATGGCGATGCCACCCCGCTCGACACCGTGCTCGCCGCCGATGTCGAGCGCACCGCGCTGCTCGAAGAGGCCGAGACCTGCACCGATCCCGACCGGCTGGGCGATGTGCACGAACGGCTGCTCGCGATCGACGCGTACAGTGCCCCCTCGCGCGCGGCGATCATCCTCACCGGCCTCGGCTTCGACGAGGACATGCAGAACCGCCCGCTCGACAGCTTTTCGGGCGGCTGGAAAATGCGCGTCGCGCTGGGCGCGCTGCTGTTCTCGCAGCCCGACGTGCTGCTGCTCGACGAACCGTCGAACCATCTCGATCTCGAAGCGACCGTGTGGCTCGAGAATTTCCTCAAGGCCTATCCCGCCACGCTGATCGTCATCAGCCACGAACGCGACCTGCTCAACAATGTCGTCGACCATATCCTGCACCTGCAGGGCGGCAAGGTGACGCTCTATCCCGGCGGCTATGACAGTTTCGAGCGCCAGCGTGCCGAACGCGCGGCGCAGCTCGCCGCCGCCAAGCAGGCGCAGGACGCCCAGCGCGCCAAACTGCAGGATTATATCGCGCGCAACTCGGCGCGCGCCTCCACCGCCAAGCAGGCGCAGTCGCGCGCGAAGATGCTCGCCAAGATGCAGCCGATCACCGCACTGATCGAGGACCCGTCGCTGAGCTTTGATTTCCCGAGCCCCTCCGAGCTCAAGCCGCCATTGATCACGCTCGATCTGGCAGCGGTCGGCTATGCGGAGGCCAAGCCGATCCTCCAGCGGCTCAACCTGCGGATCGATCCCGATGACCGGGTCGCGCTGCTCGGGCGCAACGGCAACGGCAAGACCACGCTCGCCCGGCTGCTCGCCGCGCAGCTCGCCCCGATGGACGGCGCGATGAATACCGCAGGCAAGATGCAGGTCGGCTATTTCACCCAGTATCAGGTCGAGGAGCTCGAGCCGGACAGCACCCCGCTCGAACAGATGACCCGCGCGATGCAGGGCAAGACCCCGGCGGCGGTGCGCGCGCAGCTCGGCCGGTTCGGCTTCTCGGGCAACCGCGCGACGGCGCAGGTCGGCACGCTCTCGGGAGGCGAGCGCGCACGGCTGGCGCTGGCGCTGATCACCCGCGACGCGCCGCATCTGCTGATCCTCGACGAGCCGACCAACCATCTCGACGTCGATGCCCGCGAGGCGCTGGTCCAGGCGCTCAACGACTATTCGGGCGCGGTGCTGCTGATCAGCCATGACCGGCACATGGTGGAACTGACCGCCGACCGGCTGGTGCTGGTCGATAACGGCACGGCCACAGAATATGCGGGCAGCATGGACGACTATATCGACTTCATTCTGGGCGTGAACCAGCCCAAGGGCGAGGCGAAGCCCAAGGCGAAGAAGGACAAGAAGGCCGAGGCCGAGCGCCGCGAACAGCTGCGCCAGATCCGCGCCAAGGTCAGCGCGGCCGAAAAGCAGATCGCGACGCTCCAGGCCAGGGTCAGCGAGATCGACCGCGCGATGTTCGATCCGGCCTCCGCCAGCGGCGAACTGGCGAAGCTGACGATGAGCGAGCTCTCGCGCCGCCGCTCGAAGATTGCGGATGAGCTCGCCGAGGTCGAGGCGGACTGGCTCGAGAACAACGAAATGCTCGAGACGCTGGAATAGGCTTGCCGGGCGCTTCCGACTGGTTTAATTGAACGATTAAATCAGTCGAAGAGGAGCCGAAACATGGCCGAAGCCTATATCATCGATGCCGTCCGTACCCCGCGCGGGGTCGGCAAGCCTGGCAAGGGCGCGCTGTCGCACCTGCACCCGCAGGATCTCGCCGCGACCGTGCTCAAGGCGATCAAGGAGCGCAATCGCCTCGACACCGCGACCGTCGACGACGTGATCTGGTCGACCTCGACGCAGAAGGGCAAGCAGGGCGGCGATCTCGGCCGCATGGCAGCGCTGGCGGCGGGCTATGACATCAAGGCGAGCGGCATGACGCTCGACCGGTTCTGCGGCGGCGGCATCACCTCGGTGAACCTCGCCACCGCCGCGATCATGTCGGGCATGGAAGACTGCGTCATCGCCGGCGGCACCGAGATGATGAGCTATACCCAGGTCGTCACCGCCGCCGAGGCCAATGCCGGCATGCCGCCGCCGCTGATGGGATCGCACAATCCCGCGCTCGACGAACTGCACCCGCAATCGCACCAAGGCGTGTGCGGCGATGCCATCGCCTCGATGGAGGGCATTTCGCGCGAGGACCTCGATGCGCTCGCGCTGGTCAGCCAGCAGCGCGCCGCGCGCGCGATCGCCGAAGGCCGGTTCGACAAGTCGGTGGTGCCGGTGCACAACCCGGACGGCACCGTCGCGCTCGACAAGGAAGAATTTCCCCGGCCCGATACCACCGCAGAAAGCCTGGCCGCGCTGAAGCCCGCCTTTGCCGGCATGGCCGATTTCGAGATCGGCGGCACCACCTTCCGCAAGCAGATCAACCGCCGCTATCCCGATCTGAAGATCGAGCATGTGCACCACGCGGGCAACAGCTCGGGCGTGGTCGATGGCGCGGCCGCACTGCTGCTGACCTCGAAGGATTATGCCGACAAGCATGGCCTCAGACCCCGCGCGCGCGTCGTCACCTATGTCAACATGGGCGACGATCCGACGCTGATGCTCAACGCGCCCGTCCCCGCCGCAAAGAAGGCGCTCGAGCGCGCAGGGCTCAGCAAGGACGATATCGACGTCTGGGAAATCAACGAGGCGTTCGCGGTCGTCGCCGAAAAGTTCATCCGCGATCTCGATCTCGACCGCGAGAAGGTGAACATCAACGGCGGCGCAATGGCACTCGGCCATCCGATCGGCGCGACCGGATCGATGCTGATCGGCACCGCGCTCGACGAGCTCGAACGTTCGGGCGGCCGCTATGGCCTGATCACGATGTGCGCGGCGGGCGGCATGGCGCCTGCGATCATCATCGAGCGGATCTGACGGACGTGCAGGCGGTGGGCGCGGCTCAGACGAGCGCGTTCACCGCCGCCATGAACGGACCGATCGAGACCGGCTTCGACACATAGCCCTCGGCTCCGGCGGCGCGAATCCGGTCCTCGTCGCCCTTGCCGGCATAGGCGGTCACCGCCATGATCGGGATGAGGCGCAGGTCGCGATCGGCCTTGATCGCCTCGATCAGCTCCAGCCCGCTGACATGCGGCAGCTGGATGTCCATGATGATGAGGCCGGGCACGAACTGGCGCGCGCGCTCCATCACCTCGCGGCCATCGGCCAGCCCCTCGACCGCGAAGCCATGCGCGGTCAGCAGATCGCAGAAAAGTTTGCGATTAAGGTCGTTATCCTCGACAACCAGCACTCTTTTTGCCACTGAACCGCTTATCCAATCTGCCGGTCCCGAACGTCCGGTGGGTTGATCACAAACGGGGATGTAGGCGAAAGCCGTGAGCGACACAATCGGGGCAGACGAGCACGAAAAGGATGATGCAGCCACCCTCGCGCTGATGGCACTCGGATGGCTGCTCGGCGATCAGGACCGCGCCTCGCGGCTGCTCGCGCTGACCGGGATGACGGTGGAGGATTTGCGCGGCGGTGCCAACAACCCGCGGATCCTGTCAGAGATCATCCGCTATCTGGAAGGCTATGAGGCGGATCTGGTGGCAGCGGCCGACGCGATCGGCACGACGCCGGTTCGTCTGGTCAACGCGCGGATCGAGCTGGAACGCCAGCATTGAACGAGATGGAGTTTTTTGTGACCGCGACGACTGCCCCTTCCCGCCCGCTGCTGGTCACCGATTGTGACGAGGTGCTGCTGTACATGGTCGCGCCGTTCAAGGCGTGGCTGGACGAAAAGCATGACATCGATTTCGACTTTTCCGGCGGCGATTTCGCCAAGGCGCTGATTGACCGCAAGACGCGCGAGGCGGTGAAGCCGGGCGACATCTGGCCGCTGCTCGGCGGATTCTTCGATACCGAGATGCACCGCCAGACGCCGATCACCGGCGCGGTCGAAGCCTTGCAGGCCATTGCCGAGCATGCCGATATCGTGGTGCTGACCAATCTGATGGATGACCGCCAGCAGGCGCGCAGCGAGCAGCTGGCGCGCTTCGGCCTGCATCACCGCGTGGTGTGCAACCAGGGCCCCAAGGGCGAGCCGCTCCGCCGGATCGTCGAGGAGCACAATCCCAGCGTCGCGATCTTCGTCGACGACCTTCCGCAGCATCACCAGTCCGCCGCCGAGCATGCGCCGCATGTCTGGCGGCTGCACATGGTCGGCGAGGAAGGCCTGGCGCCGCACATCGCCTGCGCCGCCGATGCCGGCCACGCGCATGCGCGGATCGACCGCTGGGACGAGGCGCTCGCCTGGATTCTCGAGCGCTTCGCTGCGGGCGTGCACGCGCCCGGCATCCAGGCCGCCGCCTGACCCCCCTTTCCTGCAGGACCTGAAAAGACCATGACCGACACGATCGAACTGAAGCTCGCCGAACTGGGCGTCGAACTGCCCCAGCCCGCTGCGCCCGTCGCCTCCTATGTCCCCGCCGTGGAAGTGGGCGGCCTGCTCTATATCTCGGGCCAGCTGCCTTTCATCGACGGCAAGGTCGCCACCGGGCGGCTGGGCGAGAATGTCTCGCTGGAGCAGGGCGAGGCCGCCGCGCGCGCTTGCGGCATCATGCTGATCGCCCAGATGAAGGCCGCGCTGGGATCGCTTGACCGGGTCGAGCGGATCGTCAAGCTCGGCGCGTTCATCTCGAGCACGCCCGAGTTCACCGCCCAGCCCAAGGTCGCCAATGGCGCATCGGACCTGATGGTGCAGGTATTCGGCCCCGCCGGCCAGCATGCGCGCAGCGCAGTGGGCGTGCCGGTGCTGCCGCTCGGCGCTGCGGTGGAGATCGATGCCATTGTCGCCGTTCGGCCTGCTTGACCGCTGGCTGGCCCCGGCGCCAGCGCAGCGACGCATCGCCTGGCTGGGTGAACAGCCTTATGCCCATCGCGGTCTGCATGACGGCATGTGGGACGGGCCGGTGCTGGAAAACGCGCTGCCCGCTTTCACCGCGGCGATCGCGGCGGGGCATGGCATCGAATGCGATGTCCAGCGCAGCGTCGATAACCGCGCGGTGGTGTTCCACGACTTCTCGCTCGGACGGCTGACCCTCGCGCAGGGCCGGGTCGCCAGCAAGACCGCTGCGGAACTGACCCAGATCCGCCTGCTCGGCCAGAATGGCGCGATCGCCGAGCTCGGCGCGGTGCTGGGCGTGGTGCGCGGGCGCGCGCCCATCCTGATCGAGATCAAGACCGAGAGCGGCCATGTCGCGCCGCTGTGCCTCGCAGTGCGCCGCGCACTCGAAGGCTATGGCGGCAAGGCCGCGGTGATGAGCTTCGATCCCGCCGTGGGCGCCTGGTTCCGGCGGCAGGCCAAGCATATCACGCGCGGCCTCGTCATCACCGAGGAAGAGGCGCGCGGCTGGAAGGGCAATCTCCGACGCCACCGCGACCTGTGGCAGGCGAAGCCCGACTTCCTCGCCTACGACATCCGTGACCTGCCGAGCAGTTTCGCCGCTGCCCAACGCGCGCGCGGGTTGCCGGTGCTGACCTGGACGGTGCGCACCGACGAGCAGCATGCCATCGCCGCAGAACATGCCGACGCGCCGATCTACGAGCGCGGCCAGCCCCAGCCCCGACTCCATCCATGAGCGAACGCGCGATCACCGCCGAGGTCGGTCGCAGCATCGCCGCGCTCGATGCGGCGCAATGGGACGCGCTGGCAGGACCCGACAATCCGTTCGTCAGCCATGCGTTTCTGAGCCTGCTCGAAGCCTCGGGCAGTGTCGGGCGCGGCACCGGCTGGAACCCTGCGCCGATCACGATCAGGGGCGAGGACGGCAGGCTGGTCGCCGCGCTTCCCGCCTATCTGAAAAGCCATAGCCAGGGCGAATATGTGTTCGACCATAGCTGGGCGCATGCTTGGGAAAATGCGGGCGGGCATTATTATCCCAAGCTGCAGATTTCGGTGCCGTTCACGCCCGCGACCGGTCCGCGCCTGCTGCTCGCAGACCCCGAATGGGCGCCCGCAATTCTCAGCGCGGCAGAAAATCTTACCGACCAGAACGGGCTGTCCTCGGTCCACGCGACCTTTATCGAGCCTGCGCAGCTGCCGCTGTTCGAACAGGCGGGCTGGCTGATGCGGTCGGACACGCAGTTCCACTGGCATGACGACGGCTATGGCGATTTCGAGGGCTTTCTGGGCTCGCTCACTTCGCGCAAACGCAAGGATCTGCGCAAGGAGCGCGCACGGGCGCAGGAGGGGGTCGAGATCGTCCACCTGACCGGCGATGCGATCACCGAAGCGCATTGGGACGCGTTCTGGATCTTCTACCAGGATACCGGCGCGCGCAAATGGGGCCATCCGTACCTGACCCGCGAGGCGTTCAGCCTGATGGGCCGGACCATGGCCGATCGCATCCTGCTGATCCTGGCCCAGGTCGATGGGCACCCGATCGCCGGGGCGCTCAACTTTATCGGCAGCGACACGCTCTATGGCCGCTATTGGGGCTGCACCGTCGACAAGCCGTTCCTGCATTTCGAGCTGTGCTATTATCAGGCGATCGACGCGGCGCTGGCGCGCGGATTGAGACGTGTCGAGGCAGGCGCGCAGGGCGGGCACAAGATGGCGCGCGGCTATGCGCCCGAGCTCACCTGGTCGGCGCACTATATCCCCGACCCGGGCTTCCGCCGCGCGGTTGCCGATTTCCTGAAACGCGAGCGCGCGGCGGTCGCTGCCGATCGCGAAATGCTCACCGAGATGCTGCCTTTCCGCAAGGGCGAGCGACAGGCTTGACGCGGGGCGCAACCCGGCGCACGATCATCGCCTGTCGCCCTTCCAAGCCTTTGTTCTTCCAACAGAAAGCCTCACCTATGCGCACGATCCGTCTTGCCGCCCTGCTGCTCGCCTGTGCCAGTCCCGCCCCCTTGATGGCGCAGAACGCGCCCGATACGCGGCTGACCGGGCAGGACCTGTTCTCGCTCGAGGTCGCCGCCGATCCGCAGATTTCGCCCGATGGCGGCAGGACTGCCTTCGTCCGCCGCGCCAACGACGTGATGAGCGACAAGGCGGTCTCGTCGATCTGGCTGATCGACAATGCCAGCGGCGAGCTGACCCCGCTTGCCGCCGGACCCGGCAGCCACAGCCAGCCGCGCTGGTCGCCCGATGGCAAGCGCCTCGCCTATGTCTCGACGGCGGAAGGCGGCGCGCCGCAGCTGTACGTGCGCTGGGTCGGCACCGGCCAGTCGGTCCGCATTACTGGCCTGCCCGAAAGCCCCGGCAACATCGCCTGGTCTCCCGATGGCAGCCAGATCGCGTACACGATGTTCGTCCCCGCCGAGGGGCTGAAGCTGGGCAAGGCGCCCGAAAAGCCCGAGGGCGCGACCTGGGCCGCGCCGCTCGAGACCTATGACCTGCTGACCTATCGCGCCGATGGCGCCGGCTATCTGAAACCCGGTTTCGACAAGATCTTCGTCGTGCCCGCGACCGGCGGCGCGCCGCGCCAGCTGAGCTTCGGCGACTATCATGATGGCGGCGGCCTGACCTGGAGCCGCGACGGGCAGACGCTCTATTTCAGCGGCAACCGCTCGCCCAATTGGGAAAACGATCCGCAGGACGCCGAAATCTACGCGCTCGACATCGCCACCGGCACGATCAGCGCGCTGACCGATCGCGACGGGCCCGACGCCTCGCCCGTCGTTTCGCCCGATGGCAGCAGGGTCGCCTATCTCGGTTTCGACGACAAGCTGCTCGGCTATCACAACGCGCAGGCCTATGTGATGAACCGCGACGGCAGCGGCAAACGTGCGGTGGCCCCGTCGCTCGACCGCAGCATCGACGCGATGGTCTGGGCCCCCGACGGCCAGGCGCTGATCGCGCAATATGACGATCATGGCGAGACGCTGGTCGCGCGCATCGGGCTCGACGGATCGGTGCGCGAGATCGTGCGCGGGCTGACCGGCCCGGCGCTCGACCGGCCCTATTCGGGCGGATCGTTCAGCGTGGCGAAGAACGGTGCGATCGCCTATTCGGGCGGCAACGCGACCAAGCCTGCCGATGTCATGCTGGCGAACGGCGGCAGGACGCGCGCGCTGACCCGGCTCAACCAGTCGTTGATGGCTTCGAAGCGGCTGGGCGAGGTGCGCAAGATGACGGTCGCCTCCTCGTTCGATGGCGCCGCGAGGTCGAAGGCTGGCTGACGCTGCCGCCCGGCCATGTCGCGGGCCAGCGCGTGCCTTTGGTGCTCGAGATCCATGGCGGACCCTTCGCCGCCTATGGCCCGCATTTCTCGACCGACAACCAGCTCTATGCCGCTGCGGGCTATGCGGTGCTCTCGGTCAATCCGCGCGGATCGACCAGCTATGGCGCGGAGTTCGCCAACCTGATCCACCATGCTTATCCCGGCAATGACTATGACGATCTGATCTCGATGGTCGACAAGGCGATTGCCGATGGGGTCGCCGATCCCGACCAGCTGTTCGTCACCGGTGGCTCGGGAGGCGGGGTGCTGACCAGCTGGATCGTCGGCAAGACGACGCGGTTCAAGGCAGCGGCCACCCAGAAGCCGGTGATCAACTGGACCAGCCAGGCGCTGACCGCCGATGGCCCGGCCTTTTTTGCGAAATACTGGTTCGGCAAGCTGCCCTGGGAAGACCAGGCGAGCTACTGGGCGCGCTCGCCGCTGTCGCTGGTCGCCAATGTGAAGACGCCGACGCTGGTCGTCGTCGGCAGCGAGGATTATCGCACCCCGGTGAGCGAGTCAGAGCAATATTACACCGCGCTCAAGCTCGTGGGCGTGCCCACGGCGCTGGTCAAGGTACCGGGCGCGAGCCATGGCGGCATCGCGGCCAGGCCATCGCAAAGCGCGGCCAAGGCGTCGGCGATCATCGCCTGGTTCGAACGCTACCGCAAGGCAGCGCGCTAGGCCGTCAGGCGGCGCGCGCTGCGATCTGCTGGAGCCAGGCGCGGGCCTCGCGCTGGGCTTCGGCGATCTGCCGTGCGGTCATCTCTTCCGAGATTTCGGCGCGGCACAGCTGGCTTTCCTCATGGCCCTTGACGGCAGCGAGGTTGAACCATTTGTGCGCCTCGATCAGGTCGACATTGACCCCGTGACCACCGGTGGAGAACGCCACGCCCAGCTCAAAATAGGCGTTGATGTCGCCGCGCGCGGCCGCCGCGAGCTTACTCTCGATCAGAAACGTCGCAGACTTCAGACTGTTAGCCATCTCACATGCCCCTCTATTGCATGATCGGTCCTTCCGATGCGGCGAGATTGGGAAAGGGGCGTAAAGAAATGGTTAATTCGGCATATACCATGCCAGAAGTTTTACATTCCTGCCGGTTTTACCGGCATATTGTCGATCAACCGAGTGCGTCCGAGCCGCGCCGCGACCAGAAGACGTGCGGGACGATCGGCATGGTCCAGCGGTTCGAGCGTCACGGCATCGGCGAGCGTGACATAATCGATCGGCCCGAATCCTGCCGCCGCCAGCGCCTGCTCGATTCCATCGAGCGCGACGCGGACCGGGCCGCCCGCCTCGATCACCGCGATCCCCGCCTGCATCGCACGCGGCAGCATCGCTGCGGCGGCGCGCTCCTCGCTGCTGAGATAGGCGTTGCGCGATGACAGCGCGAGGCCGTCGGCATCGCGCACCGTCGGCACGCCGATGATGTCGAGCCCGAAATTGAGATCGCGCGCCATCGCGCGGATCACCGCGAGCTGCTGGTAATCCTTCTCGCCGAACAGCGCCATGTCGGGCTGGACCTGGTTGAACAGCTTGGCGACCACGGTGGCGACGCCATCGAAATGGCCCGGCCGCGCCGCGCCGCAAAGTCCCTCGCTGACCCCGGCGACGCTGATATTGGTCGCAAAGCCTTGTGGATAGACCTGCTCGACATCGGGCGCCCACAGGATCGCGACGCCCGCCTCGCTCAGCATGGCGGCATCGCTGTCCTCCTGGCGCGGATAGGCGTCCAGATCCTCGTTCGCTCCGAACTGCTTGGGATTGACGAAGATCGACACGACGACATGGTCGGCGCGCTGCTTGGCCTCCTTCACCAGCTGCATGTGCCCGGCGTGAAGCGCGCCCATGGTCGGCACCAGCGCGACATGCCCGCCCTGCCCCCTCAGCAGCGAGACCGCCGACCGCAGCCTGTCAACCCGACGTAAGATTTGCACCTTGGTAAAGCCTCCGATAGGGAACGCGGCGACACTGGGCGACGCGTTCGCCAAACGATTCACGCATCAGCACTGGCACAATCATGGGCCTGCTGGAAGGGGCTGGAAAGACCATGGACATGATGACGCGCAAGGCGTCTCCGCATCATATCGTGTTTGCCAATGAAAAGGGCGGCACCGGCAAATCGACCAGCGCGGTGCATGTCGCCGTCGCGCTGTCGTATCTGGGCTTTCGCGTCAGCGCGATCGACCTCGATCCGCGCCAGCGCACATTGCACCGCTATCTGGAAAACCGCGTCCAGACCCAGCAGCGCCGCGGGATCGAACTGCCCACGCCCAAGTTCGAGGTCTTCAAGGAAGACAATCAGGCGCGGCTCGAACAGATGGTCGAAACGCTGAGCGGCGATTGCGATTTCCTGGTCTATGACACGCCGGGCCGTGACGACAAGTTCGCGCGCTTCGTCGCCACCCGCGCCGACACTTTGGTCACCCCGCTCAATGACAGCTTCGTCGATTTCGATCTGATCGGGCAGGTCGATCCGGAGAATTTCAAGGTCCGCCGCCTGAGCTTCTATGCCGAACTGATCTGGGAGGCGCGCAAGGCGCGCGCCAAGACCGACGGGATCGAGATCGACTGGGTGGTGCTGCGCAACCGCACCCAGCAGACCGATGCGCGCAACAAGCGCAGGCTCGATGCCGCGCTCGCCGAATTGTCGAAGCGCGTCGGCTTCCGCTATGTTCAGGGGCTGTCCGAGCGCGTGGTCTATCGCGAACTCTTCCCCTCGGGCCTCACGCTGCTCGACAAGGGCCATCTGGCCGATCTCGGCACCAGCCATATCATCGCGCGGCAGGAATTGCGCGAGATGGTCTCCGCGCTCAACCTGCCGGGCGTGGGCAGCCGCTCGCCCGAGCGCCAGCCGCAGCTGATCTGATCAGGGCTTTTTCATCAGCTTGAGCGTCATCGCGGTCATCGCCTCGGCGGCGGTCGCGATGACGGTATCGGCCTCGGGCGCCCAGAACGGGCTGTGCAGCGAGGGCATCTCGATGCCCTCCTTCTTCGCCTTGTTGTATTCGGCCAAAGGCACCCCGCCGACCCAGAAGATCATGCTCTTGATATTGTCGGGATCGGCCCGGTAGAAGCGGCTGAAATCCTCGCCGCCCATCGACGGCGCGACCTGCGCGACGCGCTTGTCGCCGAACCGGCTTTTCAAAAAGGTGCCGATCTCGGTGGTGAATTCGGGGCTGTTATAGACCGCCGGGGTGAAGGTATCGGCGAGCTTGACCTCGGGCATCCTGTCCTCGGGCACGCCCGCGGCAATCGCCTCGCCCCGCGCGATCCGCTTGATCCCGTCGAGAATTTTCGCGCGCGTCTCGTCCGAATAGCTGCGCACGGTGAGCAGCAGCGTCGCCTCGTCCGAGATGATGTTGTGCTTGGCACCGGCCTGGAAGCTGCCGACTGTGACCACCGCGGCATCCTGCGGATCGAGCTCGCGGCTGATCAGCGTCTGCAGCGTAGTGACGATGCGCGCGGCGAGCACGATCGGATCCTTGGTCGATTGCGGATAGGCGCCGTGCCCGCCCAGCCCCTTTACCTTGATGTCGACGCTGTCGACATTGGCGAGCGCAAAGCCCGGCGTATAGCCGATGAACCCGGCAGGTGCCTGCGCGGCATCGTGAAAGCCCAGCACATATTGCGGCTTGGGAAAGCGCGTGAACAGCCCGTCGTTGAGCATCGCCACCGCGCCCGAGCCGATCTCCTCGGCCGGCTGCAGGATCATCACCAGCGTACCCGACCATTCGGCCTTGCGCTTGACCAGCTGCCGCGCGGTGGCGACCCAGCCGGTCATGTGCGTGTCGTGGCCGCAGGCGTGCATCACCCCGGTCTCGATCCCTGCCGGGCTCATCGCGCGCACCTTGCTGGCAAAGGGCAGCCCGGTCTGTTCGACCACCGGCAGTCCGTCCATGTCTGCGCGCAGCATCACCACCGGGCCGGGGCCGTTCTTCATGACCGCGACCACGCCGGTCTTGCCGACGCCCTCGGTCACCTCGAAGCCCAGCCTGCGCGCTTCGGCGGCGAGCTTCTTGGCGGTGCGCACTTCCTGAAAGCTCAGCTCCGGATTGGCGTGCAAGTCGCGGTACAGGTCCATCAACCCCGGCATGTCGGCGGCGATATCGGCGCGGATCGTGTCCTGCGCCGCGAGCGGCGTGGCGGCTGCGAGCGCGGATGCGGCAAGGGCGCGCACGAAAAACTTGGCGACCGGCATGTGTGTCTCCCCAGACATGTGTTTGGGGCCAAGCTAACGCCTTGTTTTTACCCTGTCAGTCTAAAATGCTCATCCGATTCGCCGCGCCATCAGGACGCCGATGGCCATGACGATCATCCCGCTCACCCGCAGCGCCGTGAGCGGACTGCGAGGGACGCCGAAAAGGCCGAAATGATCGATCATCGCGGCGGCGACGATCTGCCCCAGCAGGACGAGGAACACTGCGTTGCCGATGCCGAAGCGCGGTCCGATCCAGGTGATCGCAAGGACGTAGAAGGCAACGAATGCGCCCGAGAAGAACAGGTGCGAAGGTGCGGCGCGCAGCCTGGCCATATCGGGCAAACCGACCACGCCGGTCGCTGCGACGGCGATCAGCAGCGCGGACAGGAACAGGATGACCGATGCCGCCGCCGGATTGCTCAGCCGGACACCGAGCTGTCCATTGAGCGCCGCCATGACCGGAATGCCGATTCCGGTCAGCAGCATGATGATCGAATAACCGAGAGCCGTTCCGCTGGGCATGCCCGGTTACCGCATCGGCCGCAGATCGATGATGTCCATCGTCGATTCGTAATAGGGTCGCGGGAAGACGATCCGCCAGCGATCCTTTCCGATCCGCTCGACCGTACCGGCAAGATCGCGCTCCTTGTCCTGGCCATAGGGCACCAGACCCTCGTCATCGCCGAGCATCAGCGACCCCAGGAACACCCCGCTGCGCCGCGTATCCGCATGGATATAGCCCACCGGCCGCTGCGATCCGGTAAGCTTGACGAACTGCCGCTTGTCGCCGGTGCCGTAGATGGCGCAAATGAAGTCCGGATAGGCGATAAAGCTGAGAAACTGCCCACCCAGCTTGTGCGTGGCGCAAAGATATCTGCCCTCGGGCGGCAACGGATCGTCGAGCCGCCGGTCGGGATCGTAGAGCAGCGCATTCTTCGCCAGTTCGCCCGCATATTCGGACGCGCGCACTTCCCGGAGCGCGGCGGCAAAGGTCGCATCGCGCTGCTTCAGCCGTTCGGCATCGGCGGGGGTCGCGACATCCTGCCAGCGTTCGGCCAGCGCCGCGCCGCCTGCCGACAGCAGCGCCATTCCCACCAGTGCCTTCCAACCTGACAGCATCAAGCCTCTCCCGATCCGGCGCTCATTTGTGCGGCGCAAGGTCGAACGCGGCGGTCTTTCCGTCCAGAATGTTCTGCGCCAGGATATCGCCCTTCTGCATCGTCGCGCGCACCGCGTCTATGCCCTGCTGCCAGTGCACCTCCATGGTCGCGCGCGAGAATTCGAAATCGCGCATCCCGCTTTCCCATTTCTGCACCTTGTAGATCAGGTGAACGATGTTGACCGCGTTGTCGTTCACCAGCGCGCGCATCCGCTGCACGTCGGGCTGCGAGCACATGTCGGACGGCAGCATCGAGAGCACGTTGCGCAGCGCCGCATGCTCCTTGCGCAGCTTCAGATAATAGTCGGTCACCTGGCGGGTGCGGCTGGAATAGCGGATGTCCTTTTCGCGGCTCATTACATCGGCGAACTTGGTTGGCACCTCGCCGCGCGCCGGGAAGAGATCGACTTGGAAGGCAAGCATGTCGCTGGTCTGGTTGTCGAGCACATAGGCCAGCGGCGTGTTGCTGACGAGGCCGCCATCCCAGTAATATTTGCCGTTGATTTCGATCGGCGGAAAGCCTGGCGGCAGCGCGCCCGAGGCGAGCACATGCCGTGCGTCGATGGTCTGCGGTCCCTGCGGATCGCGCGTGTCGAAATAATAGAAATTGCCCGATTCGACGTTCACCGCGCCGACCGACAGGCGCACCGGGCCGTGGTTGAGCCGGTCCCAGTCGACGAACCGGTCGAGCGTCTTGGCCATCTCGCTGGTATCGTACATGCTCACAGCGGCGGGAGTGCCCGGCCAGGCGAAGGGCGCGGGGATCAGGTGCGGCCGGAAGAATCCGGGCACGCCGACTGTCGCGGCCATGGTCGCACCCGCGAAATGGTTGATCTCGCGCAGCGCGTCGCTGTCGCCCCAGACGAAATCGGGCGCGCCCGAGGTGACCAGTTCCCAGAACTCGCGCAGCCGCTGGCAGGCGACATGCGGCTCGTTGCCCGCGATGATCGCCGAGTTGATCGCGCCGATCGAGATGCCCGCCACCCAGTCGATCCGCACATTCTGGCGAATGAGCTCGCTGAACACGCCCGCCTGATAGGAACCGAGCGCCCCGCCGCCCTGCAACAGCAGAGCCACGGTTGGCGGTAGCGGCACGGCAGCCGATTGCAGGTCCATCTCTTCGAGCGATGCGGGCATTCAAGTTTCTCCAGGGACATGGGCGCAGCGCGTTCATGCCGCACTGCACAATAGACCAGTTCGCGCAAAAATCGATGGTGCTAAATCGCACCTTCCGGTGTTACTGTTCGAAGCCAAACCGCAAAAGGGAACAGCGCCGGTCATGAAGCTCGACGATTATCGCACCAGCGACAATATTTCCGACCAGCGCGGCGGTGGCGGAGGTGGCGGTTTCAACCTGCCGATCGGCGGCGGCAAGATGGGGATCGGCACGGTCATCATCCTCGGTATCGCGGCGCTCGTCTTCGGCATCAATCCGATGGACCTGATGCAGGGCGGTGGTCTGCCCGGCGGCGCGCCGGTGGCGACGCAACAGGGCGGCCAGAATGCCGCGCAAAGCTGCGCAGTCGACGAGAAGAGCAAGTTCAGCTGCCAGGTGCTCGCCAGCACCGAGGACACCTGGGGCGCGATCTTCCGCGAACGGGGTCAGCAATACCAGCCCGCCACGCTGACCTTCTATGACCGCAACGGCCGCTCGGGCTGCGGCGCGGCGCAGAGCGCGATGGGACCGTTCTATTGCCCGGCGGACAATGGCATCTACCTCGACACCAGCTTTTTCGACGAGCTCGCCACGCGCTTCCAGGCGGCGGGAGATTTCGCGCAGGCCTATGTCATCGCGCACGAGGTCGGCCATCATATCCAGACGATTACCGGCCGTTCGAACGAGGTGCGCCGCGCGCAACAGGCTGCGAGCGAGGCTGACGGCAACGAGCTTCAGGTGCGCATGGAGCTCGAGGCGGATTGCTATGCCGGGGTCTGGGCGGCGCGCAACCGCGATCGCATCGAGCCGGGCGATATCGAGGAAGGGCTGACCGCCGCCAATGCGATCGGCGACGATACGCTGCAAAAGGCAGCGGGACGCAGACCGGTTCCGGAGAGCTTCACGCACGGCACCTCGGCGCAGCGCATGGCCTGGCTCAAGAAGGGCTTGACCAGCGGCGATCCGGCGCAGTGCGACACGTTCAGCGCGGCACGCCTGTAAGGCAGAGGGTTGCGGCTTGGGCGCAGCCTTTGCCCGGATGGTGCGTATGCGCTTGCAACAGGTACCCTGACCGGGTGCCGAACCACAGGGGAAGACTTATGCGCCGCACCGTTACCGCTTTTGCCACTCTGGCCGTGATGGCCTCTGCCCTGCCCGCCGCCGCCCAGAACCAGGCGGCTGACAAGCCCAGGACAACCGAAAAGATGGCCGAGGATGTCGTCACCCAACCGGCGCAGGATGTCGGGATCGACAAGAAGGACATTCCGGAAAACCTGCTGCGCATCCAGGACAAGCCCTATTCGCTCGTCGGCATCAAGACCTGCGCGCAGATCCGCAGCGCGATCGGCGACATGGACGCGGTGCTGGGCGAGGATCTCGACGTGGTCAACGAGGCGAGCCGCGACGAGAAGCGCAAGCAGACCGCAGGCCGGGTCGGCGGCATCATCGTCAATTCGATCATCCCGTTTCGCGGCGTGATTCGCGAGATTTCGGGCGCAGCGGCGCAGGAGCGCCGTTATAATGCCGCCGTCTATGCCGGCGTCGTGCGGCGCAGCTTCCTGAAGGGCGTCGGCCTGCAGCGCGGCTGCAAATACCCCTCGGCACCCGAGCCGGCCGCAGTGAAATAAACTCAGCCCTTGATGAAATGCCGTTCTCCGGCGAAAGCCGGAGTCGAGGAGCGGGGTGGCACCAAGCCGCCTTTCCGGATTCCGGCTGTCGCGGGAAGGCGGCAATGACATCAGGGTGGGCACAACATGCGACGTTTTCCGGTGCGGCGGCTGGGCGATTGCCACACGGTCGATGATTTCCGCGAACTCGCGCGCAGGAAGCTGCCCTACCCGGTGTTCCACTATATCGACGGCGCTGCCGATGACGAGGTGACCCGCAACCGCAATACCCGGGCTTACGAGGACTGCGATCTCGTCCCCAATGTGCTCGCGGGGGTTGCAGATATCGACATGTCGACCACCCTGATGGGCAGGCGGATCGACATGCCACTGTTCCTCTCCCCCACCGCGCTGCAGCGCCTGTTCCACTGGCGCGGCGAGAAGGCGGTGGGTGCGGCGGCCGAGAAATTCGGCACCTTTTTCGGGATATCCTCGCTGGCCACCGTCAGCCTTGCGGAGATCGGCGAGAGCATATCGAGCCCCAAGCTGTTCCAGCTCTATGTCCACAAGGACAAGGGGCTGAACGCCGCGCTGATCCAGGCGGCGAAGGATGCCAAGTTCGATGCGCTGGCGCTGACCGTGGACACGATCGTCTCGGGCAAGCGCGAGCGCTGCCTGCACACCGGCTTCACCTCGCCGCCACGGCTGACGCCCTCCTCGGCGATCAGCTTCGCGACGCATCCGGGCTGGACGCTCAATTATCTGGGGCGTGAGCGCTTTTCGTTGCCCAATCTGGAAAGCCATGTCGCCGCCGGGACCGAGGCCGCGATCTCGGTCGCCGACTATTTCAACACGATGCTCGACCAGACCATGGACTGGACAATGGCCGAGCAGATCCGCGCGGAATGGGGCGGCCCCTTCTGCCTGAAGGGTGTGATGAGCGTCGAGGATGCGCGCCGCGCGGTCGATATCGGCGCGACCGCGATCATGGTTTCCAACCATGGCGGGCGCCAGCTCGACGGCAGCCGGGCGCCCTTCGACCAGCTCGCCGAGATCGTCGATGCGGTCGGCGACCGGATCGAGGTGATCTGCGACGGCGGCATCACGCGCGGCACGCATGTGCTGAAGGCGCTGAGCGTTGGCGCGAAGGCCTGTTCGGGCGGGCGGCTGTACCTCTATGCGCTCGCCGCCGGCGGGCAACGCGGGGTCGAGCGGACGCTCGCCAATCTGCGCGGCGAGATCGAACGCGGCATGAAGCTGATGGGTGTTACGAGGCTCGACCAGCTCGGTCGGGGCAATCTGCGCTGGCGGTGACTATTTGGGGCGGCCGACCTCGCCGGTCGCGCTGATGACGATGCGGTCGCTGTTGGCCCCGCGCGCCAGCACCACGGTGACGGGCGTATTGGGGAGGCCGGTCGCATCGAACCAGAAGCGCGCGCGGCCCTGGTCCTCGGGCTTCTGTTCGCCTTCACGCGCGTCGCCCTCGATCCGCGCGATCGTGCCCGGCTTCCAGTCCTGATTGGGCAGGGTGCGCGCATCGAGCGGCACCCAGGCGCGATCCTGGCGCGCATCGAAGCCATAGCCCGACGGCGCGATCCACACCGCGATCGGGCGCGCGCTCACCACCGCCTCGTCGCGCGCCGCCGCGACGCGCGCGGCGAACCGGTCGGCATCCTCGGACAGCGCGGCGCTATCCCCCGGCAGCGCCAGCACCACCGCGCCCGCGACCAGGCCGATGATGAACAGCACGATGAGCAGTTCGATCAGGGTGAAGCCCTGCTCGCCCTCACCCTTCCCACGCCGCTCCGCGTCGCGGGCCCCTTCCCTCTCCCGGCGGGAGAGGGAGGGAGGCGCGACGCGCCGAAAGGGTGAGGGTGACAACGCGATCAACCCCTCTCCGTCATTCCCGCGAAAGCGGGAATCCCGCTTTGCTGACACCGGTCGCGATACAAGCGGGACCCCCGCGTGCGCGGGGGTGACGAGGGAAACAGGCGGTGGCCTATCCACGTGCCCGTTGCCGTTTCAAAAACAGATCACGCCCCATCAGCCGTGATGTCCGCATTCTCGGCCTCGCCGCCCGGTGCGCCGTCTGCGCCCAGCGAATAGAGATCGAATGCGCCGGTCGTGCCGGGGCTGACATATTGATACGGGCGGCCCCAGGGGTCCTGTGGCAGCTTCTTGATATAGCCGCCGCTGCGATAGCGGCCCGGCTGCGCGAGCGTCGGCGGCGCGGTGACCAGCGCGTTCAGCCCCTCCGCCGTGCCCGGATAGGCCAGATTGTCAAGCCGGTACATTTCGAGCGCCTGAGAGAGCGTCGCGATGTCGCTGCGCGCCTTTTCGGTCATCGCCTTGTCCTGGCTGGGCAGCACGTTGATGACGACGATGGTAGCCAACAGCCCGATGATGAAGATCACCACCATCAGTTCGACCAGCGTGAAGCCCCGTTCGCCCTTGCGCGAACGTGCCCCGGCGAACGCCGGGGCCCAGAGCCCCAGGCGCGGTGCCAGCCGCTCTGGATTCCGGCTTTCGCCGGAAAACGGTCTGGATTTGAACAGCATATTCAACATGGGGTCTTCCTCTAGAGTCCGGTCAGGTTCTGAAGCTGCAGGATCGGCAGCAGGATCGACAGGATGATCAGCGCGACCGCCCCGCCCATCACCACGATGATCGCCGGCTCGAGCAGCGCCATCGCGGTGGTCGTGAAATTGCGGAACTCGCGCTCCAGATAATCGGCGGCGCGCTCGAGCATGATGTCGAGCTGGCCCGCGCTCTCGCCGCTGGCGACGAGATAGACGAGCAGCGGCGGGAACGTGCCCGCATTGCGCAGCGCGGCAGACAGCGAGCCGCCCGAGCGGATCGCCTCCACCGCCTCTTCCAGCGCCTCGCGCAATACGCTGTTGCGCACGGTGCGCGTGGTGAGCTTCATCCCCTCGAGCAGCGGCAAGCGGCTCTGCACCATCGTCGCGAGCGTCCGCGCCAGCCGCGCCGCGTTCATGTCGCGGATCAGCCGGCCAATGAACGGCAGTCTCAAGAGCAGCGTGTCCACGCGATACTTGAACGCGGGCACCTTCATCGCGCGCCAGAAGGCGACCCCTGCGAGCAGCATCGCCGTCAGGATGGCCCACCACCAGTCGGCAAGGAAGGCCGAAATGCCGATGACGATGCGCGTGATCAGCGGCAGCTGGGTCTGGGCATTGTCGAACTGTTCGACCACGCGCGGCACCACCGAGATCATCAGCCCCGCGACTACGCCCAGCGCCACCAGTGCCAGGATGATCGGATAGGCGAGCGCGGAGATGAGCTTGCCGCGCACCTCGGCCTGCTGTTCGAGCAGCATCGCCAGCCGCTCGGTGATCACCGGCAGCGAGCCCGAGCTTTCGCCCGCGCTGATCATCGCGCGATAGAGCGGCGGGAAGCTGCGCGGCTCGCGCGCCATCGCCTCGGCGAGCGACTGGCCCTCCATCACCCCGCCGTGCACGTTGATCAGCACCGCGCGCGCGTTCGCCTTCTCGGTCTGGCGGCTGATCGTGCGCAGCGCCTCTTCGAGCGGGCTGACCGACATCAGCGACGACATCTGCCGGGTGAACAGCGTGAGCTGCTTCGGGCTCAATCGCGCGGTGGCATCACGCGACAGCAGCGGCTTGCGCGGCGGCGCGGGCGCGACGCTGACGATATGGAAAGACTTGCGGATGAGCGCGGCGCGCGCCTGCGCGTCGGACGCGGCGGAAATGCGCCCTTCCCGCTCGCGCCCGGCCGCATCGATCACCCGATAGGCAAAATCAGCCATCGATCGTTTCGGGCGGAACCGGCTCGGCCTCGCGCCGGGAAATGCGGATCGCCTCTTCCGCCGTGGTCTGGCCGGTGCGCACCAGCTCGCGCGCGGCGGAGCCGAGATTCGGCGCGTTGAGGAAGGCGTGCCGCGCGATGATCGCCTCGTCGCCATTGTCGTTGATCAGGCGGCGAATGGTCTCATCAACCCGCACCGCCTCGAACACGCCGGACGATAGACCACGGTGCCCTTGTCGAAGCCGAGCAGCGAGGCGAGCGAGCCATCGGCCTGCACCGGCTCGCGGCAATCGGGGCACAGCCGCCGCACCAGCCGCTGCGCGACGACGGCCCGGAGGGTCGAGGCGAGCAGGAACGGCTCGATCTTCATGTCGCGCATGCGGGTGATGGCGCCGATCGCGTCGTTGGTGTGCACGGTCGAGAGCACCAGATGCCCGGTGAGCGACGCCTGGACCGCGATCTCCGCCGTCTCGTGGTCGCGGATTTCGCCGATCATCACCACGTCGGGGTCCTGACGCAGGATCGCGCGCAGGCCCGCCGCGAAGGTCAGCCCGACCTTGGCGTTGACCTGGGTCTGGCCGACACCCTCGATGGCATATTCGACCGGGTCCTCGACCGTCAGCATGTTGCGCGAACCATCGTTCAATTGCTTGAGGCACGAATAGAGCGTGGTCGTCTTGCCCGATCCGGTGGGGCCGGTGACCAGGATGATGCCATTGGGCTCGGCCAGCGCCTCGGCCAGGATCTTGTGGGTGCGCGGGCTCATGCCCAGCAGCCCCAGATCCATATTGGCATTTTCCTTGTCGAGCAGGCGCAGCACCACGCGCTCGCCCGCTCGGCTGGGCAGCGTCGAGACGCGCACGTCGAGCAGCTTGCCGCCGATGGTCAGGCCGATGCGCCCGTCCTGCGGTACGCGGCGCTCGGCAATGTCGAGCCGCGCCATCACCTTGATGCGGCTGACGATCACCGGCGCGACATTGGGCGGCATGCGCAGCTTTTCCTGCAGCACGCCGTCCATGCGCATGCGGATGACGAGGCCAGTCTCGTACGGCTCGATATGGATGTCCGACACGCCCTGGCGCGCGGCCTCGGCAATCACGCCGTTGATCAGCCGGATCGCGGGCGCATCGTCGGCGCTGTCGAGCAGATCTTCGGCGCTGGGCAGATCGCTCGCCAGCAATTCGAGATCGCCGCCATCGATGTTGAGCGAACTCGCCATCGCCGCGGCATTGCCATCGACCGCATAATGATCGGACAGATAGCGTTCGAACTGCGCCACCGGGGCCAGTTCGACATCGAACGGCATCGCGAGATAGCGCCGCACCTCGAGCAGAGCGACCGGGTCCGCGCCCTCGCGCAGCGCGACCTTCAGCCGCCCATCGATCTCGCCCAGCATCACCACGCCATTGTCGCGGGCAAAGCCATAGGGGATATCGAGCATCACGCGGGTGAGCGTGCGTTCGACATCGGCGACCTGCGCGGCATCAGCGGCGCTGTCCACCACCTCGTCCGGCGCATCGCCCTTGCGGATGATCATGGCTGGCCTCCGGTTGGCGGGAGTTCCTGCTGCGGCTGCTGCGCGGGCTGGTTACCCACACTGTCCAGCCGCTGCGCGGGCTGGCTGGGCGGCAGCGTCGTGCTGTCGATCGGCGCGGTGCTGGGCATGGCGCGCGGCACGATCACCTGATCGTTCGGCCCCGGCGGCGGCGCGACGGGGACGTTCGCACCCAGATATTCGAGCACGATCTTGTCCAGCGACGGCTCGGCCTTGGGGTCGAACTCGATCTGCGCGGCGCGGACATAATTGTAGCGGCGCGCGGCGATCGCCTGGGCATCGGCAGCCGTGCGCAGGATCGTCGGGCGGATGAACACCATCAGATTGGTCTTGGTCCGCTCCTTGCCGCGCGACTTGAACAGCTCGCCCAGCAGCGGAATGTCGCCGAGCAGCGGGATCTTCTGGATCGTGCGCCGCTCGTTGTCGTCGAGCAGCCCGCCCAGCGCGATGATCTCGCGGTCCTTGACCGTGACCGTGGTCTTGACCTCGCGCTTGTTGATGATCAGCTCGTTGAAATCGTCGCTGACCGGACCGACGATCGAGCTGACCTCCTGCCGGATGTCGAGCTTGACCTGATTGCCCGCGTTGATCTGCGGCTTCACCTCCAGCTCGATACCGACATTCTGACGCTGGATGGTGCGGAAGGCATTGTCGAAATTGTTCGACAGCGCCTCGCCAGTGCTGATCGGGATTTCCTGACCGAACAGGATCGATCCCTTCACATTGTCGTTCACGGTGAGCGACGGCGTCGACAGGATGTTCGACTCGCTGTCTTCCTGCACCGCGTTGATGATCGCGCCGAGCACGCGGTTGTTGCCGATATCCGCGGCAAAACCCGAATAGCCGCCACGAGCGCCGAGGATGCTCTGCGCCGCATTCTGGCGTAGGAAATTGCCCACCGCGCTGTTGTTGCTGGTGGTGACGGTGTTGCCGTTGATGACCGTGGTGGTCTCGTCAAGCTCGTCGGCGAGCAGCCCGCCCGCGATATCGAGAATATTGGGCGAGACGTTGGAGAAAGGCGTCACCAGGAACGGGATGTCCTTGCCGCCGATGAGGAACTGGACGCCCAGCTCGCGCGCGACGCGGTCCGAAATCTCGACGATGATCGCCTCGACCAGCACCTGTTCCTGGCGGATATCGAGCTGGCGCACCAGTTCGGCGAGCGAGCGCTGGACATCGACTGGGGCGGAGATGATCACCGCGTTCGCGCCCTCATAGCGCGTGATGATCGCCTGGCCGCGCCCGTTGGACAGCGCGACCGCGCCGCCCACCGCCGCTGCGGGAGCGGGCGCCGCGCCATTGGCGGACGGTGCCGCCGCTGGCGTAGCGGACATCGGCGTCACCGCGCCGCCGCCCTGCGCGCCGACCATCATCTGCAGCACCGGCACCAGCTGTTCGGCATCGGCATAATCGAGCCAGATCACGCGGATCTCGCTGCCGTTCGCCGCGCGCGCGTCCAGCTCCTTGGCGATGGCGGTCAGCCGCGCGACCGTTGGCGCATCGCCGCGCAGCGCGACCGAATTGCTCGAGTCCACCGCGACCACCGACACCAGCGGTGCGCCGCCGCCACCGCCCTCGCCGCCGCCGCCCGGCGCGGGGGCGAGCTGCTGCAGCGTCATCGCGATCTCGCGCGCACCGGCATGGCTGAGCGTGATCACCTGCGTGGTCGCATTGTCGCGGTCGATCTGGGCGATCAGCGCGCGGATGCGGCGGATATTGTCGGCATAATCGGCGACGACCAGGCTGTTGCCGCTGCGATTGGCGGTGATCGATCCCTCGCGGCTGACCAGCGGACGCAGCGTCTCGACCGCCGTGGTCGCATCGATCGCGCGCAGGCGGAAGACCTCGGTGACGAACTCGTTCTGCGCGCCGCGACTGCCCACCCGGCCCGGCGACGAGGCCGCGCCATCGGTCGGCTGGATGCGATAGGCACCGTTCGCGGTCGGCACCGCGATAAGCCCGTTGGCGCGCAGCGTGGAAAGGAACACCTCGAAATATTCGCTGCGGCTCAAGGGCCGGTCGGTGACCACCGACACCTTGCCCTGCACCCGCCCGTCGATGATGAAGGTGCGGCCGGTGACCTGCGCGGCGTCCTCGATGAACGCGCGCACATCGGCGTCGCGCACGTTGAGGCTGTGCTGCGCCGCGGCGGGCTGGGCGAAGACGAGGGCGACGCCCAGCGCGAAAAGGGAGATGTGTTTTTTCATTGGTCCGGAATGATGATCGCGATGGGAAGGGTTTCGGTGCCGCGCTCGACCTGCAGCGACAGGCGCGCGCCGGGCTTGAGCTGGCCAGTCAGCGCGGCGGCATCGGAGGCGGAAGAGACCTTGCGGCCGTTGATCTCGACGACGATGTCGCCGGCGCGGAAGCCCGCCTGGGCAAAGACGGCACCATCGCCCTTGGGGGTCACGGCAAAGCCCGTGGCGCGGCCATTCTCGATGCGCGGGGCAAAGCCGATACCGGCGGCGATCGCTTCCGCATTGAGCGGGCCGGGCGCCTGAACCACCGGCGGCGGCGTGGCACCGGCGGCAGGAGCGGCGGTCATCGGCGCATCGCCGACGGTCTCGGCTGGCACCGACTGGTCGAGGAAAAGGCTTTCGCGGGTACCGCCGCGTTCGAGCACGACATGATCGAACAGCACCTGCACCAGCTTGACGCCGGGCGAGACCTCTTCGCCCACCGCATAGCTGCGCTGCACGCCATCCGAACCCGCGATGATCGCGCTGCCGCCGCCCGAGGCTTCGTTCATGCGCAGGCCGTAGAGCGTCAGATCGAGCGAGGTGACCGCCGCGCTCGCCTCGCCGCCCCCGGCAGCGGCGCGATCGAAGCCGTCGAAGCTCGCGAACAGCGCGGCGCGTGCGGCAGGTGACATGACATTGGCGGCGCGCGCCTGCCAGTCGCCCAGCGGGGCGATGGGTGTGACGATGGTCCAGACCAGCCTTGCCACCTGGACGATCAGCGCCAGCACGAGCAGCGCGCGCAGCCAGCCATAAAGACCCTGCGGAAGAAATCTGGTCCAGCCGCTCTGCTGCCCCTGGAACCGCGCGAGACGGAAACGGGACAGCGAAGCACTGAGGCCGGTCTGCGCGCCATTCTGGGCCGCTGATGCCACGAATCACTCCCCGCTTCAGGCCGATCCCCATGGCCTCACGATGCTGCTAGGCGCAGCCCGTGACGGTTGGATTACCAGTTTGTGACAGTTATTTGAACGGAAAAGCCGCGTTGGTCGGCGTTGCACATCGCAAAAGGGGCTGGCGATGCGCCAGCCCCCTCGCCGTTCCTGGTTGGCCGGTGCGCCTCAGAACTGAAGCGACGCGCTGATCTGGAACGAACGGCCGATTTCATAGGCGTTGTTCAGGATCAGCGAGTTGTTGAGGCGCTGGAATTCGATATAGTCGGTGCTGAGCAGGTTGCGTGCCTCGAACTTGAGCTCGCCGACCTTGTTGAACAGCTTGAAGCCCTCGCGCCAGACGAAATCGAGCCGCGCTCCGGTATATTCGACCAGATCCGGCTGACCCGAAGGTCCGCGATTGGTGACTCGGTTGCCGTTCCACGACAGCAACAGAGTCTGCTGCGAGATCCGCTCGCCGGTGCTTTCGAACCCGACCTGGATGTTGGCAATGTGATCCGACTGGCCGGTCAGCGGGAAGTTGTTGCGGAAGATCGAGGTCGCAGGGACCATCCGGCCGCTCAGCGGGTCGGCAATCATGTCGCCTGCGCTGACCTTCACGTCCGACTTGGTATAGGTATAGTTGCCCGACAGCAGCAGCCGGCGCTCCTCGAAGAACTTGCCGCCCAGATCGATCAGGTCGTAATATTTCACGATCTCGATTTCGCCGCCGTACAGCGTCGCCTTGGGCGCGTTGGCGAAAGTGGTGAAGAAGGTCTCGCCCTGCGCGAAGGCGATGTTCTCGATCGGATTGTCGATATCCTTGTAGAACAGCGCCGCGGTCAGTCGCTCGTCGCGGCCGAAATAATATTCGAAACGCGTCTCGAAGTTGAGCAGCTCGCTATCGACCAGGAACTGGTTGCCGAAGAACGTGCGGTCGAATTCGAGATCGAGATATTGCTGCGGTGCCAGCTCGCGAAACTGCGGACGCGCGATGGTCTTGGAAGCCGCAATCCGCAGCTGCATATCGTCGGCAATGTTCCAGGTCAGCGTGGCAGCCGGCAGGAAATAATCGTTCTTGATCTGGGTGGGGAAGATGTTGACCCCGCCAGAGCCGAATAGGTCGATCGGCAGCACGTTCTGCTCGCCATCCTCGTAACGGACGCCCGCCTGCAGCCTTAGACCCTGGACGATCTCGGCATCGAACTGCAGATAGCCGGCATGCACCTCGAGGTCGGCGCTGTAGGCGGCGGCACCCGATGTGCCCGAGGTTTCCACCAGACGAACGTCATAGGTATAGACGTTGAAGTCGGAGAGGAGGAAATCGGGCCGCTGCTGCGACACGGCAAACGGAAGCGCACCCGCGCCGCTCAGGAAGCGGAAGTCGCGGCGGATCGAGAAGCGGTCGTTCTTGTAATAGGCATAGCCCGCCGAGAACGTCACCGGAATGCCGATATCGGTCTCATAGGCCAGATCGACATTCGCGCCATAGACGTTGTCGTCGAGATCGCTGAACGCGATGCGCGCGCCTTCGCCCGCCGATTGCAGATCGTTGACGAAATCATTGGCCGCCGGGCTGAACGTGTAGTCGAACGTCCGCTCATAGGGTGCCTCGCGCTGCGAATTGGCATAGCTGCCACGGAAGTTGAGGCGGAAGGCATCGAACTTCATCTCGCCGACGAGCTGGGTGTTGAACAGCTGGCGTTCGAACCAGTTGGTGCGGCTGCGGTTGATGAGACGCGTATCCGAGACGCGCGAGTCGAAACCCTCGCGGATCGAGGCGTCCTTCAGCGTGTCGCGGATATACAGGTTCGTGAGCTTGAACTTGTGTTCGCCGACATCGGCGGTGAGGCCCAGCAAGCCGTTGACGACAATGCGGTTCTCGGTCGTCAGAAAGCGGAAATCACGATCGGGGAGCAGGCCGTCCGCTCCATTGATCGGGACGATTCCCTGCGAGACCTGCTGGACGCCGCCGCGCGTGCGCCACGTGTTGTTGAGACCGGCAGCGCCGACGACACCGATATTCACATCGCCGACGAGAAAGTTGGTCGCGCCGCTGAGCTGGCCGGAGAAATTGACCGGAATGTTGTTGTTGCGCTGGATCAGCGTGGTGTTGGCATTGGCCAGGCTCGCGGTCAGATCGCGAATCTGCGCGGGGGTGAAATTGGCGCCGGCGCTGATGGGGTTGCCGGTGGCAAAGGCCTGGACCAGCGGCCTCGGCAGATCGCGCGCGCCATTGTCGAAACCGGTGAAATCGGTCGACGAACCGAAATAGGTATAGCCGACCTCGCCGGTGGTGATCGTGTCGCCGCCGGTGCTGAATTCGATCTTGAAGAACGGGTCGCGCGGCACCGACTTGGTGGTGAGGTTGATCGCGCCGCCCCCGAACTCGCCGGGATAATCGACCGAATAGCTCTTCTGGATGGTGGTCGAGGCGATGACGCTGGTCGGGAAGATGTCGAGCGGAACCGTGCGGCGCAGCGGATCGGGCGAGGTCAGCGGCGATCCGTTCATCAACGCGAGCGAATAGCGCTCGCCCAGGCCACGCACGAACACGAAGCGGCCGCCGACCACGCTGAGGCCGGTGACGCGCTGGAGCGACCCGGCGATGTCGCCATCGGCGGTACGGGCAATATCGGCCTCGCTCAGCACCGAAACGACTTCGGGCGTCGATTTGATCACATTGGGGATGAAGCGGCCGCGCACGACGATTTCGCTGTTGCCGCCGGCGCCGGGGCCGGAAATCTCGATATCGTCTTCCGCTGGCACGTCTTCGGCCGGCGCATCGGCAGCCGGGGTTTCGGGCTGGGGCGCAGGTGCCTCTTGCGCGAAGGCGGCAGGCGAAACCAGCGCCGAACTGACCATCAGCAATGCAGCGAATGAAAGCGGCGTGAACTTCGCCATATGTCCCTCCAGAAATTCAAAAAAGGGGCGGCGGCGTGGTGTCGCCGCCGCCCCGTAACCGGTCAGCGGTCTGCAATCAGGTGGTCGGAATGCTCGGCACCGCGGTGCAGGCCGGGGTCGAGCTGTAGAGACCGCAAGTCCAGCCCTGGAAGCGGGTGTCGGCCGCATCGCGCACCGCGCCGATATACGTCACGGCGGTGTAGAACGGATTGATCGTGCCTACGGCGAAAACGGGGCGAGCTATCTCATTGGCTCCGTTGATGAAGATGCCCGAGAGCGTCGAGGTACCGTTGGTGGTGTTGTTCGAACCAGCGGTGAACAACGCCTGGATCGACGCGACGGTCACGTTGCCATCGTCGGTAAAGGCGTTGGGGCAGCTCAGGAACACCGATTCGAAACGCGGCGGGCCGGATTCGTCACCGGCAGCGCCGGAAGCCTGCATGGTCACTGCCGAGTCAACATCGAGGCACCAGCCGGGACCGGTGATGACGCTGTTGAATGCCGAAAAGTCCATGCCGCCGCGCAGCAGGATGGCGGCTTCGTCGGCCGTGGTCTGGGTCGACACGAAGGTGGCGTTCGACATCGACCATTTGGTGCGTGGCTCGGCCTGCTCGTTGCCGTTCGAATCGCCCTCGATCACATGGTTGGCGCTGGCGGTCTGGATGCCGAGCAGGAACTGGTTGAAGCCCTGATATCCCAGGTCCATGTCGAACGTGTCGTCGTCATTGCCGAGACCGACAAGGTTGCGGCCGTTGACGCGTCCGCCGAACCATTCGATGCCGTCGTCCGAGCTGTTATAGACCTGGACGTTCTGGAAGAAGGTGCCCGAACCCACGCCCGCGAGCGTGATCCCGTTCAGCTCGTTGCCCGGCTGGACTTCGAAGCCCGAATAGCGGACCTGGAAGAAGGCGATGCGGCCGCTATTGTCGCCAGGCACGGCGCCGCCATAATTGGCATTGGTGCCTTCCACGACGCCCGAACAGTCGGTGCGGGTGCCGCCCGGGTTGGTCGGCGAGCCGGTGGCGCAGTCGGACAGCGGCGCGCGGCCGAGGATCACGACACCGCCCCACAGGCCCTTCGAGTTGGCGGTTGCCACGCCGGTGATGTTGTCACGCGCGGTGAAGATGATCGGGCGGTCTGCGGTGCCTTCGGCGAACAGCTGCGAACCGCGATTGACGAGCAGGAAGTCCGCGCCCGACGATCCGAAGAAGGTCACGCCCGGCTCGACGGTCAGAACTGCCGCGGTACCGGTGCTGGCGGTGGGGCCGACATCGATGCCGACCTGGACGCGGCCCGACAGCGAGTAGACGGTGCCGGCGCGGCGCGGGATCACCAGGTTGGTGGTGATGGTGCCCGAAAGCTGACAGTTGCGGACCACGCCACCGGTTCCGGTCGTGATGGTGCCGACATTGGCGGTGCCGGGGGGGGAGTCGGTGCATTAAGCATCTTGGAATCTCCGCAAATCAGGACAGCGGACGCTGTCAGCCTTTTGAGGAACGAGCGGAGATGATCTGATCCCACCCCCTGGAACACCGTTCGGGGCGGCAGATAGGCAGGCATGATGACCCGGCGGGGCCATTTCGATGACAGAGCAGCGACAGGAATATGACTCTTTGGAGTCTTATGTGAAAATTGTGCGACAACGGCCGCCGATCAGCACCAGAACCCTTGGTTTTCGGTGCGTTAAGCGATCGGGCCGCGCCACCACCAAGCCCCGGCAAGGCATTGCCAGGTGCGCCGTCTTGCCTCACGCTACGCCATAATTGATGAACTGCGTTGCTGATGTGTCACATCGGGCCACCGCGAAAAAACAAACCCGGCCGGATGCGCTCCGGCCGGGTCGATGGCATTGGCCCCTGTCAGGAGCAGTCAGCGCTCAGCGGCTGGCATAGCCCTGGTCGAGACGGCGCAGCGCGTGCCGTGCGGCGACGCGGCTGTCCATCACCCGTCCATCGGACAGGATGACGTCAAACGACCGGTCCGCATCGATTGCGGCCTGATAATGGCTGCGCGCCAGGGCGAGATCACCCATCTTGGCATAGGCGAGGCCCATGTTGATCAACCGTGCGGGATCGCGGCGGGCGGCCGGGGAAACCTGTTTCTCTGCGGCCTGCATCTGCTCGAGCGCGACCGGATAATTGCCCTTGAGCAGCGCAGCATAGCCCAGCGCGCCCGTCTCATAGCCGATCTCGTTCGCCGCCGCCCGGTTCTGCACAGGCTGGGCAATCGCCGGAGCAGCCATACCGAGGGCGGCCAGGGCCGCGAATGTGATAACTTTGGTGTTCATGTCAGCATTCCTTTCTGTCTGTGACGAGCGAAATGCTACGCTTATGTGACAACCGTGGCAATATGAATGTCACATAAATTACGTTTTAATGTCATATTTCTGTAATTTTCTCGGCCTGGACGATTGTCACACGCCCGCAATCTCCCTTGACCAAAAGGCGCACGCGCTGTCCGATGGACGCAAACACAATGCGAGAGGGGCTTGTCCATGACCATGACGATCGATCGCCGGCTGCTGATCAAGGCCGGAACCTTCGGGCTTGCGGCGCTCTCGCTGCCCGGCGCGGCGCTCGCCTTCGCTTCGGCGCGCGGCTTCACCCATGGCGTGGCGAGCGGCGAGCCTTCCACCGATTCGGTGCTGCTGTGGACGCGCTATGTCTCGGACAATGACGCGCGTCTGACCGCGGAACTCTCCGCGACGCCCGACTTTGCCAGGGTCGTCGGCGGCGGATCGGTCACTGCGAGCGGCGCACGCGACCATATCGCCAAGCTCACAGTGCGCGACCTCAAGCCCGGCAGCTGGTATTATTACCGCTTCGTTGCTTCGGACGGCACCAAGTCGCCGATCGGCCGCACACGCACCCTGCCGCGCGGCGAGACCGGCGCGTTCAATCTCGGTGTTTTTTCCTGTTCCAACCTGCCGTTCGGCTGGTTCAACGCCTATGGCCATGCGGCCGCGCGCAAGGATATCGACCTCGCGCTGCACTTGGGCGACTATATCTACGAATATGGGCCGGACGTGTACCCGACGCGCGGCCAGGCGCTGGCCGGACGCATGGTGCAACCCGATCACGAGATGGTGACGCTCGCCGATTATCGGCTGCGCTATGCCAGCTACCGGCTCGATCCCGATCTGCAGGCGCTGCACCAGAGCGTGCCGATGATCGCGATGTGGGACGATCACGAAATCGCCAACGACGCCTGGAAGGGTGGCGCGCAGAACCACCAGGACGCGACCGAGGGCGATTATGCCACGCGCCGCCGGATCGCCGAGCAGGTCTATCGCGAATGGATGCCGGTGGCGGACCTCACCCCCGGCGACGCGCTGTGGACCAGCTACCAGATCGGCAATCTCGCCACCATCATCCGCACCGAAAGCCGCCTTTCCGGCCGCGACAAGCCCGCCGAACTGGCCGAAGCTTTTGCCGGTGGCGGCGATCTGGCCAAGGCGCTGGCGAAATTCCGCGACGAGACCTGGATGGACCCCAGCCGCCACATGCTGGGCGACGATCAGGCGCGCTGGCTGGGCGAGCAGTTCAGGGCGTCCCTCGCTGCCGATGGCAAACCGGCGGGCGTCGAGTTTGCCGGCCATTCGGTCAGTTCGCCCGGCTTCGAGAGCTATGCGCCGACGGTATCGCCCAGGGATGTCGCAGGTGCGCTGATCCGCGGAAATCCGCAGCTCAAATGGGCCGACACCAGCAGCCGCGGCTATATGACGGTGAACCTCACGCAGGAACGCGCCACCGCGAACTGGCATGCGATGCGCACCATCCGCGAACACACGCTCGACCTTGCCGGAACCGAAAGCCGCAGTGTCCTGCCCGGGCGCAAGGTGCTCGCCGAACCCGGATGGTCGCGCTGGAGTCCGTCGGACGCCGCCGCCATGGCCTGATTGCCCAAGCCGTTCGTCGATTGGAGCAAGCCGCCTGCCGAAAAGCCTGGCGGGCGGTGCAAACGCTTTCTAGGCTCCCCGCCATCACCGCCCTCCCCGCGTCTGCGGGGAGCATTTGATGATCAAGAAAATTCTGCTTGCGTCCGCCGCACTGGCGGCTCTGGCCGCGGCCCCTGCCCGCGCGCACGAGGGCGAGCCTGGCCAGGCCGATATCGACACGCTGATCGAAGCTGAAACCGCCGCCGATACCGCCACCGGCGGCAGCACCGATGCGGAAGGCATCACCACCACCGCGCGCGATTTCTGGGGCACCTGGGGTGTCGACACCACGCTGATGAACCCCGCGATCAAGCCGGGCGACGATTTCTACGCCTATGTCAACGGCAAGTGGCTCGACAGCTTCGAGATCCCCGCTGACCGGGCGCGCTATGGCGCCTTCACCCTGCTCGCCGAAAAGTCCGAGCAGCGCGTGCGCAAGATCATCGACGAGCTCGCCGCGACCAAGCCCGCGATCGACACCGGCGCGGGCAAGGTGGCCGCCTTCTACAACGCCTATCTCGACACCGCCGCGATCGACGCTGCGGGCCTGGCGCCGGCCCAGCCCTATCTCGACAGGATCAAGGCGGCGAAGACGCGCGAGGACCTCGCGAAGCTGTTCGGTACCCCCGGCTTCCGCAGCCCGGTCGCCGGCTTTGTCGACATCGATTCCAAGCAGACCGACAAGTACATCTTCCAGGTCACCCAGGCGGGTCTCGGCATGCCCGACCGCGATTATTATCTGGTCGACAGCGAAGCGAACCTCAAGGTGCGCGCCGCCTATATGCAGTATCTGACCTTCCTGATGGGCAAGGCGGGCTATGCCGACCCGACCAAGGCGGCGCAGATGGTCTATGACCTCGAAAAGGCGATCGCGACCGAGCACTGGGACCGTGCGATCGGCCGCAACCGCAACATCACCTATAACAAGCTCAGCAAGGCAGAGATGCTCGCACTGGGCAACGGCTTCCCCGTCGAGACCTTCATCAAGACCGTGGGCGTCGACGGCCAGCAGGAATTCGTCGTGCGCCAGCTCAGCCCGACGGCAGACGAAATCGCCGCCGAGAAGCTGACCCCCGAACAGGTGGCCAAGCTCGGCACCGGCATCCCCGGCCTGTTCAAGCTCGCCAACACTGCGCCGATCGAGGCCTGGCAGGCCTGGCTGGCAGCGGGCTTCCTGTCGAGCGCGGCGAGCGTGCTGCCCTCGGACATCGATGCGGCCAATTTCGCGTTCTACGGCACCGTGCTCGGCGGCCAGAAGAAGCAGCGCGAGCGCTGGCAGCGCGGCGTCGCGGCGGTCGAGGGATCGATGGGCGAGATTGTCGGCAAGATCTACGCGGACCGCTATTTCCCGGCCGAGAACAAGGCCGCGATGGACGAGCTGGTCGGCAACCTCCGCAAGGCGATGGCCGCGAACCTCAACGACATCAAGTGGATGGGCGAGGCGACCAAGGTCGAGGCGCGGCAGAAGCTGGCCAAGTTCACTCCCAAGATCGGCTATACCGAGAAGTTCGAGACCTATGACACGCTGACGATCACGCCCGGCAAGGCGCTGGACAATGCGATCGCGGCGGGCACCTGGGCCTATCGCGACAATCTGTCCAAGCTCGGCAAGCCGATCGACAAGACCGAATGGTTCATGCTGCCGCAGACGGTGAACGCCTATTATTCGCCGCCGCGCAACGAGATCGTCTTCCCCGCCGCGATCCTGCAGCCGCCCTTCTTCAATCTGTCGGCGGACCCGGCGGTGAACTATGGCGCGATCGGCGGCGTCATCGGCCATGAAATGGGCCATGGCTTCGACGATCAGGGGTCCAAGTCGGACGGCGACGGCGTGCTGCGCGACTGGTGGACCCCGGAAGATCAGGCCAATTTCAAGAAGCTGACTAGTGCGCTCGTCGCGCAGTACAGCGCCTTGTGCCCGCTCGACGACGGCAAGACGTGCGTCAACGGCGCGCTCACCCTCGGCGAGAATATCGGCGATGTCGGCGGTCTCTCGATGGCCTATCGCGCCTACAAGATCCACCTCAACGGCAAGGAAGACAAGGTGATCGACGGACTGACCGGCGACCAGCGCTTCTTCATGGCCTGGGCCCAGGTATGGCGGAACAAGTCGCGCGACGAGTATCTGCGCCAGCAGCTCAACACCGATCCGCACTCGCCGCCCAATTTCCGCGCCAACGGCACCGTCCGCAATTTCGACGAATGGTACAAGGCATTCAACGTGAAGCCGGGCGATGCGCTCTATCTGCCGCCGGAGCAGCGCATCCGCATCTGGTAAGCGCGCCGGAGCAACGGAAAAGGCCCGCTGTCATTGCCGTGACAGCGGGCCTTTCCTTTGGAACTTGCGGCGATCAGTGCGCGCGCAGCTTGCCGAAATGCGTGTCGAGCAGCGCCTGCATCTTGTCCGAGGCGTCGCGGATCGCGCTTTCGACCTGTCCCGCATTGCCCTTGACCGTGACCGGCTTGCCGCCTTCGGGCCGCGCCTCGAGTGTGCACACGATATCGTCGCTACCGCCCTTGGGGCCGTTCACGTCGGCGAGATGGACCTCGACGCGCGACAAGCGGCTCGAGAAGCGATTCAGCCGCGACTCGACGATTTGTTCCGCCTGTGCTGCCAGGGCCTCATCGCCGGTAATGCGATTGTCGGTGTTGAACTGGATATGCATCGATCAGCGTACCTTTCTCGATCGTTCGAGAACGGGGCGATGGCCCTCCGCGTCGAGCGCGCCCATCGGCGGATCGTGATCGCTCGGACCGTCGATGCGGCCCTGGCCAGCCGTGTCGGTCTGACGCTCCAGATATTCGGGATCGTCACGCTGCGCATCCTGCTGTTTCAGCTTCAGCGCCTTCTCCGCCAGGCGCACCTGATCGGGCGCGGG
>NZ_QKVT01000001.1:85776-122155 GCF_003426715.1 Blastomonas sp. UPD001 | reverse complement strand
AGACCGCGTGCCCGGCAAGATACAGGGTCGATGCCCTGCCAGACCAGGCCGTCGCCCTGGCCCGCGATTGTCACGCCCGTCCAGGGCGGCGGCGTGCGCCCCGCCTCGCCGTCGAAATAGACCTGCTCCTCGTTGGTGAAGGTGCCGATGGCCAGCGGATCGATCGGCTGCGCGAGCACCGGGCTCGGCAGGCACAGCAGCATCCAGGGGGCAAGGCGCTTCATCCCCGCATTACGCCGCAGCGCCGCCGTCGCGTCAACCCATTTGTCCGGACAAATTTGCCTTGATATGGGGGCGCACTCGATCCATCCTGACGAGCGAAGGAGTGCAGGCGATGATGCGGATGGTGATGCTGGCGGGTCTGATGGCCATGGCGACCCCAGCCCCTGTGCAGGCGCAGGCGACCAAACCCGACGAGGCCGCGCGTGTCATCCTGGAGCAGGCCGTCGCAGCGGCGGGCGGCGAGGCCTGGCTCAATCCATCGACCCTGTATCTTGCCGGGCACGCGGTCTTCTACGCCCCCGACAGCGCCGAGCCGCGCAGCACGGCAGACGATTACCGCATGTGGCGTGCGATGAACCCGGACCGCACCACCGCGCACGGGGCCGATGGCAAGGTTCGCATCACCGCCCGATCCGGCGACAGGCTGTTGTTCGAGGTCGGTTTTGACGGCACCACCACCTGGACGGAAAAGGGCGTGATGCCCAGGGAGCAGGCCGATGCCTATTGGGCGAGCAATTTCGGCTTCGGTATCATTCGCGAGGCGTTGAAACCCGGTTTCCGGCTGGAACGCGCGCCCGATCGCGAAGTCGGCGGCCACAAGGTTGCGCTGATCCGCGTGATCTCTCCCGATGGCGGCACCACGCTGTTCGGCATCGACGAGCAGAGCCATTACATCCGCTATATGGGCTTCGTTACCCCGCGCGGATTTCACGAGCGCCATTATGACGATTTCATCCGCCTGGCATCGGGCTGGGTCCAGGCGCGCGAGGTGACGCTGTTCTACAATGGCGTCAAGGCGAACACCGTATACTGGCGCGAGGTGAAGCCCGGCGAGCCGATCGACCCGCGACTGTTCGCACCGCCGCAAGGCGGCAAGCCCTGAACCGCCCCCGCGCACAGCCCCTATCGCCGCCGGCCTCGCGGGTCGATGCCGG
The DNA here is from genome assembly GCF_003426715.1 of Blastomonas sp. UPD001. Classification (NCBI taxonomy): domain Bacteria; kingdom Pseudomonadati; phylum Pseudomonadota; class Alphaproteobacteria; order Sphingomonadales; family Blastomonadaceae; genus Blastomonas; species Blastomonas sp. UPD001. The sequence goes on along the minus strand of NZ_QKVT01000001.1, from coordinate 120,998 downwards.
AGCCCTGCACCCAAACGCTTGTCAGGACATGTCCCATGTTGCCTGGTTTCGCCAAATCATCGTTCAAAGCAGCCATTCGATCGGCATGAGCTGCCAGAGCACGACCTGCATGCGTCGCCAGAGGCTTGTTTCCGGGTCATGGGTGTGCACCGTCGGCCCGTTCTCGCCGGCCTCGATCCAGATCAGCGCGCCGTCCGGACCCAGTTGCACCTCGTAGGCACGCGCGCGCAGCGGATCGCCGAAAACACGTTGCAATCGCTGCGCCAGCGCGGGGCTTTCCATAAGAAAGCCCAGTTCGGTGTTGAGATGCACGGACCGCGGATCGAAATTGAACGACCCGACGAACAGCCTGGCACCGTCACACGTGAACGTCTTGGCATGGAGCGATGTCCGGCTCGATCTCGGCAGGCTGCCGAGCACGCCGCTACGCCTTGCGGGAAAAGCGGGATTTTCGCCCTTCATTTCCCACAATCGGACGCCGGCCTGAAGCAGTCGACGCCGATAGCGCGCATAGCCCGCGTGCACCACGGCGACATCAGTAGAGGCGAGCGCATTTGTCAGGACGTCCAGCTGCACGCCGCGCGCAGCCATGGCCACGAACATGTCCGCCCCAGCCCTGGATGGCACGAAATACGCCGAGACAAGACCCATCTGGCTTTGCGATTGCTCGATGATCTCGCCGATCCGGCCCAGGGGTTTGCGGATTCGCGGATGCCGACCCAGGGCCTTGGCCGGGTCGTCGCTCAGCATGGTGACCGGGACCCATTCGTACTCGATTGCACCATGGGTCAGCGGGTCGGCATACGACATTTCGTCAACGGCCACAGCATAGTCCTGCGCCAATGGGTCGGTGCGCAACAAGTCCTGCGCAGCGCCCGCCAGCCGGTCCAGTGCCCCGTCGGGTGGCGTCTGCAGGATCAGATGACAGGGATAGGAAGACTCGCTGATCCAGTATCGCGAAAAATCGGCGGCCAGTTCCGGCACGATTGCCCCTATCGCCAGTATGTCGAGATCGGCAAACTCGGGCTGATCGCCGGCGCCGAAATACATGTCGCCGATGTTGCGCCCGCCTATGATCGTCATCTGATTGTCAGCCGTGAGGCTCTTGTTGTGCATCCGCCGGTTGAGGCGCGAGAAGTCCAGAAGATAGCCCAGTACCTTGGGGCGGCGGATCGTGGATGGATTGAACAGCCGCACTTCCACGTTCGGGTGGGTGTTCAGCGCCGCAAGTTCATCGTCGAGATCGGCGATGCCGTTATCGTCCAGCAGCAGTCGGACTGTGACGCCGCGGTCGGCGGCTTGCCGCAGTTCGTCGAGGAGAAGACGCCCGGAAACATCGTCGCGCCAGATATAATATTGCACATCGAGGCACACGTCCGCCGCCCGGATCAGCTTGACCCGCGCGGCAAACGACCCGCGCGAATCCGGCAGCAGCTGGATGCCCGACAGGTCTGGGTGCGCCTTTTCCAGCCCGGCGATCGCCCGACCTATGCGACTGTCGGGCGTATCCACGGGCAGATCCGGTGCCGCATCTGGCGGTCGGCCGGGCAGTGCGGAAGCCCGGCTCAGCACCACCCATGCGAGAACCAGTACAGTCGCGCTTATGGCCAGTATGCTCATGCATCGCCCGGCTTGGGAAACGGGGGAAGCTTCAGCTTTGCCCATATCGGCAAATGATCGGATGCCGAGGCTGCAAGCGCACTGCGGTGCACTGCGGCATCCTCTACCGTCAGTTCGGGCGATGCGAACATCCGGTCGAGATGCGCCACCGGCCAGCGCGCCGGAAAACTGGGGCCGGGCTTGATATGCTCGAAATGGCGCGCAAGATGCTGGAAGCCTGCAGGCAGGCTGCGCCATTCGTTGAAGTCTCCGGTGATCAGGGTGGGCACAGCCTCCTCCTGCCCGTCGACATGCTGGCCGAGCGCCCGGATCTGCCGTGGCCGCCACAGGCCCGACAGGTCCAGATGCGCGCCGATGATCCGCAGCGGCTGACCGCTGATCGCAAGGTCTGCCAGCACCGCACCGCGCGGCTCGAGCATCGGCAGCTTGAGGCGCGCGCCGCGAATGATGTCTATCCGCGGCGATACCAGTATCGCATTGCCATGCCAGCCGATGCCGCTGCGACTTGTCGCGACGGGCACCACCTGCCATCCCGCCGCCTCGACCAGCCCGGCAGGCAACGCACTGGGGCGCTCGCCGAGACGGCGGTCGGCCTCCTGAAGCACCGCGATATCTGCCCCGGTTTCCGCAAGCACGCGCATGATGCGCTCGGGATTGTGCCGCCGATCCGCGCCCACAGCCTTGCGGATATTGTAGCTGGCGACCTTCAGGGTTTCGGGTTGATCGGCGGTCATGCGGGGATCCGGTTCCATGGCGCGTCAAGAGGCTCAGCCTCTGCAGACACGATCCTCGGTCGCAGCGACGCCGACCTGGGAGTCGCGGCGATAGATGTCCGGTCGAAAGGCGATAGACCCATCGACGGTGGGAGCGGCGGTGAAATAGGCGAGATAGATCGGCATGGCTTTGGGAAGGTCGAACGTGACGGTTTGCCCGGATTGCACAATCGCTGCGACCTCGCTCCTGGTCTTGCTGCCATCGAGCAGTGCGGCGGCAAAGCCGAGGGCATCGGCAATGCGCACGCAGCCATGGCTGAACGCCCGGGTTTCCTGTGCGAACAGCTGCCTGCTGGGCGTGTCGTGGACATAGACGCTATAGGGATTGGGCATCACCAGCTTCATCTGACCCAGCGCGTTGCCGGGACCCGGCTTCTGCCGCCACTCTCCGTTGGACATCAGATAGCCCTGGCTGGCGGCAAAACGCCCGCCCTTTTCGCGCACGATGCTGGCCGGAATGTTCCACCATGGGTTGAGCGTGACGCCGGTGATCTGCGCCGCAAAAACCGGCGTAGGGGTCGATGGCTTGCCCACGATCACCCGCCATGTCCGTTCGGGCCGTCCCGCCAGCGATAGCCGTGCCTCGAAGAACGCAGCGTTGACCAGAACGTAGTTCTCGCCGAGGCTGCGCGGCATCCAGCGCCACCGCTCCATGTTGCGAGCGATCACGGCTTTCCGGTTGCGGTCCGTTTCCGTGGCATAGGCTGCGCGCAGGGCTGCATAGTCGGGATGGGCCGGGCGCATGTCGGCAAAGAAGCGGGCCAGTTTGTCAGTAGCCAAGCTCTGGTGCAGTCTGTCCCGCAGATCGGTTTGCTCGTCGCTGTCGGATATTTGCCAGCTTGCCTTTTGCTGCGCGGTGGATGCGCCCAGCAGGTGTAAACGGGCGAGTTCCAGTGCCAGGGCATCAGCCGTTTCGTCCAAGGCCGGTCCGGGGCCGTCGCGCAATTGAGCATTCAGCTGCGATGTGTTCAGCACCGGAAGCGCGTCTTCGGGGGCACTCGCGATGAGCTGGCGCAACTGCTCGACCTGATCGACGCTCCATCCCGCCGCGTGCACGCTGGGCGCTGCTACAATGGCCAAGCCCGCAAGGGCGAGGCATGCGTTCATCCGGCGTGTCGACATTTCTGGTTCGCCCGTTTGCGCTTTGCGGTAAGCTTGACTAACTGTTCAATATCAGAACTGGTCGGCGACATACCCATGAAATGCACGAGACGCCACTTTGTCGAAGCTTTGGGGCTTGGAAGCTTGGGGCTGGCCATGCCGTCGGCATTTGCCGCCGCGCGATCGTCCCCCGCGCCAGACCTGCTGGCCCAGGCGAAGGCCGCGCTCGATCACCACAAGAGCCGGGTGCTGCACCGGGATTTCCTCGGCCTTGTCGATTTCGCCGCGCCATCGGGAAAGCCGCGCTTTCAGGTGGTCGATCTGGGCAACGGCCGGATCGTGGCCAACATGCTTGTTGCCCATGGTCGTGGGTCAGACCCGGCGAATACCGGATTTCTCCAGCGTTTCTCGAACGAGCCCGGGTCGAACGCATCGTCCGCCGGCAGCTTCATCACTGGCGAAACCTATAGCGGCAAATACGGACGCTCTGCCCGGCTGCACGGTCTCGAGCCGCAGAACGACATGGCCTTCGCGCGCGCGATCGTCATCCACAGCGCAGACTATGTCAGCCAGGCCATGGCCACCGCGTCAGGACGGGTCGGGCGGAGTTTCGGGTGCTTCACCGTCCCGCATGACGATATCGGCGCGGTGCTGAACTTGCTGGGACCCGGCAGGCTGCTCTATTCGGCCAGATAGGCAATGTTATTTGCCCTTCTGGATTGCCATTGGCGCCTGTTCGTCCTGCGGTGCGATCTTGGTAGCGCAGCGCTCAAGCCCATGGCGAAGCGACGAAGCTGAGGGAGCATTTGCCCCTCCCTCAGCGTCGCCGCGATCATGCCAGATCGCGAACCTTCGGCTCGCGCGCCCAGTGCCGAACCGGACCGACGTCCATGAACTTTTCGGGAGCGATGACCCCCTGATCCGGTTCGATATTGGCCTTGGGGAGCAGGTGCTCGCGGGTGCCCGCACAGGCACCGATCGTCTTGCAGTGATACCAGGCGTCCGCAAACCACGCGACCGCACCGACATCCTTCGCAAGCTTTTCGGCGCGTTCCGGCAATAGCATGGCGACAACCGCGTCGAACAGCACCGAGGGCGAGCCGGCGAGCTGGCCGTTGGCTTTCAGTTCCCCGCCCTTCAACTTCAGCGGACCAATTTTCGGCGCTACCAGAAACGCCGTGCCGCCAGCGGTCTGGATGTCCGACACGAGTTGCGTGATCGCCTCCCGGTCCGAGCCTTGGTCGAACAGGATGCCGATCTTGCGGCCCTTGAAGGTTGGCTTGGCCCGTTTCTGGATCGACAGGGCATCGGACGTGCCCAGATCGACCGGGGCCTTGGCGGCGGCGGCCCTGCCCGGCAGGTCTATGCCGAGCCCGTCGGAGACCCGTTTGGCGAGGTCCTCATCGATATTGCGAAGGCGCGCGATGACCCGCGGCGGAACATGCTCGATCTCCACCTTCGAAAGCTCGAACACCAGCGCGGATGCAATGTGCGCCTGTTCGTTTTCGGTCTGCGACCGGTAGAACAACCTCGCCTGGCTGTAATGATCGGCAAAGGCTTCCGCCCGCACCCGCAGCTTTTCGGTGGGATCGTTGCGCTCGGCATTTTCGCGGAACGACGAGAACCCGGTCTCGGGGCACGCACGCGGACCGCCGTCCTCGCCCGCCTCGGCGAGGGTGTTCGGTTCGTAGTTCGCGCGTCCGGTCGGGACGAGGGTCTGCATCAGGCCATCGCGCTGGAAGTTGTGGAACGGGCATTTGGGCGCATTGATCGGGATCTGGTGGAAATTGGTGGTCCCCAGCCGCGATTTCTGCGTGTCGAGATAGCTGAACAGACGGCCCTGAAGCAGCGGATCGTTGGAAAAGTCGATTCCGGGCAGGATGTTGGTCGGGAGGAACGCGACCTGCTCGGTTTCGGCGAAGAAATTGTCGACATTGCGGTTGAGCGTCATCCGCCCGATGACCTCGACCGGAATCTCCTCCTCGGGGATCAGCTTCGTGGCATCGAGCACGTCATAGGGCTGTTGCAATGCCCAAGCTTCGTCGAACACCTGGACGCCGAGATCCCATTGCGGGAAATTGCCCGAGTCGATCGCTTCCCACAGGTCGCGGCGGTGGAAATCGGGATCGGCGCCCGCGATCTTGACCGCCTCGTCCCAAGTGGTGCTCTCCAGCCCGAGCACAGGCTTCCAGTGGAACTTGACGAACCGGCCTTCACCCTTCGCATTGACGAACCGGAAGGTGTGAACACCAAATCCCTCGATCATGCGCAAGGAGCGCGGAATTCCGCGGTCCGACATCGCCCACATGATCATGTGCATGGATTCGGGCATCAGGCTGACAAAGTCCCAGAACGTATCATGGGCGCTGGCTGCCTGCGGATAGCCCCGATCGGCTTCCATCTTCACGCTGTGGACCAGATCGGGGAATTTCATCGCGTCCTGGATGAAGAAGACGGGGATGTTGTTGCCGACCAGGTCCCAATTGCCCTGCTCGGTATACAGCTTGACGGCAAATCCCCGTACATCGCGCGGCGTATCGACGCTGCCCGCACCGCCCGCCACGGTCGAAAAGCGCACAAAGACAGGGCAGCTGTTGCCCTGTTTCTGGAACAGCGCGGCCTTGGTCCATTCGGGAATCGCCTTCGTCACCTCGAACGTGCCGTGCGCACCCGACCCGCGCGCATGAACGATGCGCTCGGGAATCCGCTCGTGATCGAAATGGAAGATTTTCTCGCGGAGGACGAAGTCTTCGAGCAGCGTCGGCCCGCGCTCGCCCGCCTTCAAGGAATTCTGGTTGTCGGAAATCCGGTGACCGAAATTGTCGGTCAGATGGGTCTGGGCGGCGTCGTGGTCTGCGTCCGCGGGAACGTCCTGATGGACTTCGCCGGCATTGCCTTCGGCTTCCGAAATCGGAGAGGAGCCCTCTCCGGGCTGGTGGTCGGCAAGGCCATTGCGGATGGCGGGCGAAGGAAGGTCTTTCGTATCGGGGGCTGGCATTTCGAGCACTCCAGTGAAGGGGGGACATGGCAGACCCGGCGGTCCCGAAATGGGCTCCGCCGGGCCTGCCATGGTAGAATGAGGCTTCGGATCAGTCGTATTGGTGTGCCAGCTGGTCGGTCAGGCGTTCGCCCTCCTTCACCTCAAGATACGCCTGCTCGATCACGGCTCGCGCGGCCGGGTCGATATCCTGGTCCTTCAGGGCTGCTTCGAACTTTTTGAGGAGATAATCCTCGCCCTCTTCCGCGCGCTCGGCGGCAGCTTCGTCGCCTTTTTCGAACAGCGACGTTATGTCCGCCCACAGGCGATGCAGGCCACCAGCGGTCGTCCCGCTGGTCACGGCATCGCCACCGACCCGCACCAGTTGCTGATTGAGCGCGTCCAGCGTCGACTGGCGCTTCTGCGCCTGCTGGGTCAGGATTCCCATGAGCTGCGGCGAGTTCGCCATTTCGGCCGCCTTGCGATAGCCTGCGACCGAATCAAAGCTTGTCTCGGCAAGCGTCTTCAGAATGCTGCGGGTCGCTTCCATCGTCTGTCTCCATCCTATATTGTTGCTGCGCCAAATCGGCGCTCACCTGCAGCAATAAGCTGGACTCGTCAGATCGTTCCCGTCGCATCCGATAAGGCACCGCCTGACACCTCGGTTCACGGAGAAATAGCGATGCCATCCCGCGCAAGCCGAATGAGTCGTTGTTGCGAGGACACGTTCCGCACAGAGCACGGTTGATAGCGTCACCCAACCTAGGTCGATTGGCCAGCGGCAGTGATGACAAAAGGCCAGACGCCGCAGGATGCGTCGTGATCGGGGAGGCGCAAGAATTCCGAAGGCTGAGGCCCTGGAGCGGGTAGCGGGAATCCAATCAGAGCGCTATTGTGTTGATATATATCATTATTTTCTGACGCCCCGTCCATTGGTCCATCAATTGTGCCATCAAAAAAAATTTGAAAACGGGTTCGATTCCTAGGAGCAGAATCCAACACTTAACAGGTCCGATTCGGCTGAGGCATTTTTACGCGGAGGTGTGTTGATTTAAGCTCCCCAGGCATCTTTGAGGGACAGTTCCACATTCAGCAATTTCTCGGACGACACATGTGCACGCGCCTCCACAAGCTTCTTGCCTTGCACATAATCTTTGACCCTGTTCACGCAGTCAAACGCGATTACCTTATTGTCTTTCAGATAGACGACCGAGAATGAACGTGTGGCCGGATCGCCTCGCACTAGCGCCTGGTCATGACTTGTTGAAAGCCCAACCGTCTGCAATCTGAGGTCGTACTGGTTGGACCAGAACCACGGCGTTGACGAATACGGCGATGGGTGTCCGCAAATGCCTGCGGCAGCAGTGATGGCCATATCGTTGGCATTCTGCACCGATTCCAAGCGGATCACGGCATTGTCGGCAAATGCGTTCGCGTGTGCAGCACAGTCACCGATTGCATAAACATTAGGTAACGATGTGCGGCAAAATTCGTCGACGTTCACTCCATTCGCACCAGCCGCGCCTGCTGTCAGCAGTGGCTCAACGCACGGAATGATCCCAATGCCTACGATCACAATATCTGCCGGCACAATCTCCCCGTCCGACATTTTGACGCCAGTTACGTGTCCGTTCGCCCCCAAGATTGAATCGATTCTTGCGTTCGTACGAAGAACAACGCCGTGCGCTAGGTGCTCTGCTTGAAAAAACTCTGAGAGCGGCTCACTGGCCACTCGCGCCAACACGCGCGGAAGCACTTCCAACAGTGTCACATGAACATCAAATTTTGTCAGCACGGCAGCTGCTTCAAGGCCAATATATCCGCCCCCAATCACCACTGCGCGCTTTGCTCCGGCATCCAGTGAGGCCATCAGGCAGTCAGCATCTTGCTTCGTACGGACCGTATGAACTCCATCCAGGTCTGCCCCAGAACAGGAAAGACGTCGCGGATCGCCTCCGGCTGCCCAGATCAGGTTGCCATAGGTAAGCTGTGACCCATCATCCAGCGTCACGCTATGTGCTGCCGGATCGAGTGAGACGACTTCGGCGCCCAACCGCATCTCGATGGCCTTGTCTTTCCAGAACTGAGCGGGGCGAATGCATATCCGGTCGAAGGTCTTTTCTCGCGCTAGATATTCCTTAGACAAAGGTGGCCGTTCATAAGGAATCTCCGGTTCGCGCCCAATCATCAAGATACGACCCGTCAGACCTTGCTGGCGCAAGGCGGTGGCTGCCTGCGCCCCGCCATGGCCTGCACCTACAATGATCACATCTGCATAATCCAATTGAAGTCCAATGCTATAATCTGGGATATGATTGGCATGCGAGCCCGTCACATTACTGACAACGTTCCATTGCCTGCCGCGCCAAAGCTGCTAGCTGCGGCAGAGCCTCCGCCCTTTCCTTAGCTTGCGTGTTCGACGCGGAGCCTCGCATTACCCTGCCCTTGATGCCGTGGAAAATCGCAGCAAGGCGAAAGAAATTAAAAGCGAGGTAGAAATCCCAATTTGGAATCTGTGTCCGCCCTGTTCGCGCACAATAAGCAGCAATGTATTCTTCTTCCGTCGGTAGGCCTAGCGGCACCGGGTCCGCGCTACCAAGCCCTGCTACTATATCACCAGGCATGCGGTACATCATCGCGTGATAGGCAAAGTCCGACAAAGGATGTCCGAGGGTTGAAAGCTCCCAGTCGAGAACAGCCAGCACACGTGGCTCAGTCGGGTGGAAAATCATGTTGTCGCACCGAAAATCGCCGTGGACAATTGCTGCTTCGTTGCTGTCAGGAATCGCAGTTGGCAACCACGCTACAAGCGAGTCCATGTCAGTCAAACGGCCTGCTAGGTGGTCTTCCATATATTGCTGCGACCAGCGTCCAATCTGGCGGGCAAAATAGTTCCCGGGTTTTCCAAAATCGCTCAACCCTGCCGCAAAGGGATCGACTGAATGGAGTGCCGCGATCACGCGGTTCATCTCATCAAAATAAGCGGCGCGCTCGTGTATTGGCAGGTCCGTGAAGGCCGCATCCCAGAAAACTCGGCCTTCAACCATTTCCATCACATAAAACTGGCTGCCAAGCACAGTTTCATCCTCGCAAATGCCAAGGACCTGAGCCACAGGAACGTCGCTGCCGTGAAGCGCCTGTAACACACGGGCCTCTCGCAAAACATCGTGCGCGCCCTTCAACAACAACCCAGGCGGCTTTCGCCGCAGGACATAGCGGGCCCTAGGTGTGCTCAACAGGTAAGTCGGGTTGGATTGCCCGCCATTGAACTGCTCGACTGAAAGCGGTCCGAGAAAACCTTCGATGTTAGTGGCCATCCATCCTGTCAACGCAATCTCGTCGATGGCGACGCGGACCTTGCTTGATCCGGTATTGGCCAGGGTGAGTGCCGTTCCCGAGGCCATCACTGAGTGCTCCTCCAGTCACGGCGCAGTTTCTTGGCGAGGCTCCACTTATGGACTTCTGTAGGGCCATCGTAGATCCGGAACGCGCGAACTTCCCGGAAAATCGTTTCTACGATGGTCTTGTCGGTAACACCGGTTCCGCCCATCACCTGCATACACTTGTCAGCGATGCGCATCAGTGCCTCTGATACAGCCACCTTTGTCATCGAGCTTTCAACTGTGCCCAGTGACCCGGCATCAAGTATGCTGGCGCACCAGTCGATCATCAGTTCGCACTGCTTAATGTCGATCATGTTTTCTGCCAGCATGAAGCCCACGCCTTCGTGGTCGATCAGGTGCTTGCCGAAGGCCATTCGACGATTGGTGTAATCCACTGCGATTTCCTGGGCTCGGATGCAGCCGCCCAGCCATCGCATGCAGTGTGAAAGCCGCGCCGGGGAAAGCCGGATCTGAGCATATTTGAAACCCTCGCCGGCCTCGCCAAGCATCTGATCAGCAGGCACGCGAAGGTCATCGATGGTGATTTCAGCATGGCTGCCAGGCATCGAGCTATCGATCGTGTTGGGCACAGCGGTGATGCGGATGGCAGGATCAGGTAGTTCGACGAGAAACATGCACGCGCCGCCTGCGCTGTCCGCGGCTTCGCTCTTTGCCATGACGATGCCTACTTTGGCCCCGTCCGCACCTGTGATGAAAGCTTTCTTGCCGTTGATCACCCAGTGGTTCCCGTCCTTACGGCAGGTAGTGATCATCATCGACGGGTCTGCACCCGCGCCGTTGAGATCGGCTGGCTCGGTCATGAAGAAAGCCGATCGCGCTCGCCCTTCCACCAGCGGCTTCAAGAAGCGCTCCTTCAGGTCGGGGTGGCCTACCTTGCCAATGAGATACATGTTGCCCTCATCTGGCGCTTGGGTGTTACAGGCCAGCATGCCCAACGGGGTAAGGCCCGACTTGATGAGGATGATAGCGGTCTCACGCTGATTGAAATGGCTGCCGTCGGAGCGGATGTGGGGTGTCAGCACTTCGGCCGACCGTGCCAGCTCACGAAGCTCCATAACGAGCGCATCTGTCGGCGCACCATGATGGTCTCGGCGAGGATCTTGCTCGAATGGAATGATGGTCTCCCGAACAAACGCCTCAACCCGCGCAGCCACATCCAATGCTTCTTGGCTAATACTCAACACTTGATCCTTAAATCTTCAGAGACAGACATGTGAAATCATCTATCAAATAACGCCTCATCATCTTAATCGGATGATAGCTCCGCTCATTGATAATTATCCTATTGTGATACTGGAAATCATTGACCTTGCCTCGCTACGCGCATTGAACATTCAGGCGCGGGAGTTCATAATGACTGCCCATCATCTACATTGATGACAGATCCGGTAATGCCTTGGGCGAGGTCGGAGCAAAGCAGCAAAAGTGGGGCATGGAGATCGGTTTGCGGCCTCAATCTCCTGCGAGGAAACGAGCGGACAAACCGATCGCCAGCTTCGCCCGTAAGGCCATCTGCGGTCATCTCAGTCGAAAAATATCCAGGCTGGATCACGTTGACGCTTATACCACGCGTTGCCCATTCACGGGCGAGGGCCCGACCCATCTGCCGAACAGCCGCCTTTGTCGCACCATAGACGGTAGTATAGGGCATGACGCGTTCCGCGGTGATCGAACCGATGATTACGATCCGCCCCCTATTTTTGACGCTCGGGCCAGCAATCTCCATCCGGCGAGCGCCTTCCGTTGCGGCAAGAAACACCCCAAGTATATTAGTTTGCAACAGGAGGTTTAGACTAGCCAGGTCTAAATCGAGCGCCGATTTTTCAATCGCAACTCCCGCATTCAAGACAATTGTGTCGACCATCCCAAAATTCTGTTCGGCAGAATCATATGCCGCCCTTATTGAGGCTTCGTTGGTCACGTCCATCTGCACGGCCAAGGCCTGCCCGCCCCCACGGTGAATTTTTTCTACCTGTTCGCCGAGACGATCTGCCCGCCGTGCCGCCAGCACCACCCGTGCCCCAGCTTGTGCAAGCGCGTTAGCGAAGCCGGCTCCGAGACCCGAAGACGACCCTGTGACCAAAGCAACACGCCCGCTGAGGTTAAATTTAAACAGATTTTGATCACTCATATAACTTTACCAAAATATCACCCGCTTCGACGAACAAATACCGACCATCATTTATTTATCCGCTGTGACCGAGACCTATTTTATTGAATGCGGGTTTAATTAAAAATGTCCCTCAACCTGGGCTCGCCCCAGCGTGAGAACTCTTCTTCCTGAAACTTGCTCAATGGCTTCAAATTCAATATTCCGTCCGCTTGCCCAGCTCGTGAATTGCAAGCTTTCTCCAGGTAGCAAAGGTGCCGAGAACCGGGCGCTGAGCGAGCCCAGGCGATTTGGATCGTAATCGCACCAGTCCGCCAGAATGGCGCGGCTCGCGATTCCAAACGTGCAAAGCCCGTGCAGGATGGGTCGGTCGAAGCCAGCCGAGCGCGCAGCTTTAGGAGATGCGTGCAACGGATTACGATCTGCGCAAAGGCGGTAGAGGAGAGCCTGCTGCGGTATCGTCGGGAGTGTGCGCCGGCGTATTGCCGAACGTTCAGCCGTTCCCTCGGCTACCTGCGGATCCATTTTCAATGATTGCGAGACCTTGCCCGAGAAGCCTCCGTCACCGCGCGCAAAGGTTGTGTGGCGGACTGTAGCAAGAAGATCACCGCCGTTCTTGTCGAACAATTCCTTGTCGTATGTGATAATCGCGCCGCGGTTTTCACCTTTATCGATCACGTCCACGACCCGGTGCCGGGCGACAATACAGCCCATTGGCGCTAGCGGCCGATGGATGACAATTTCTTCTTCGCCGTGAACGATTTGCGCAAAATCGATACCGGTTGCCGGATCGGCCATCCATGATCCTGGATAGCCCAGAATGACAGCCATGGTCGGCAACACTAGGGGTGGGCCGCCGATCTCCGATACGAACCGCAGCTCACGCTCATCGACTGGGTCAGCGCCCATACCGACAGCCAGAGCATAGCGGATGGTGTCGTCTTCGGAATAGATCTGCTCGATGTCCGGAAAGGTCCAGGCAAGCAGAGCATCGCGATCAATCATCGTTCAAACTCCGGAACTGCACATGCCAGGCACCCTGCGATCCGGATGGCGCAGCGGCTAGCCGATCACCAATCGCAGCATCTTCCGGTGTGTGCCCCATCAAGATCACATCATCATCCATTGCGACCAACACCAGGGTATAGGGCACGAGAGAACGGTGATATTCATCCGGAGCACGGTAGACGCGGGTAGTCGCCAGCACTGTCCCGGTCGTTCGAAGTTCCCGATTTTGGAGGGCAGTTGCACCACAATGAGGACATGCCAGGCGCGCGGGTGCGTGAAACCGACCGCAGCCATTGCAGCATGGCAAGTCTATCCTGCCGAGTTCGAGGGCCTTCTGAAAAGCGCTCATCTCGTCCTCTCCAGAACAAGGGAAACATGGGCGGAAAGCACACCACCTTCTGAGTGCACCAGGGCGGTCAATGGACTATTCATCGCTTGTCTGTCGTGCGCGGCACCCCTTAGCTGCTGTACCGCCTCGACTGCATGCGCCAGGCCCGCTGCAACGCCTGAATGCCCGAATGAGAGCAGGCCGCCATGCAGGTTGAGGGGTTGCGGGCCGCTTGGCCCAAACATGCCGTCGCGCGCCAGCGAAGCACTTTTGCCGGCAGGAGCGATGCCAATCTCCTCCAGAAGCATTGCCAATGTTATCGTGAAGGAATCGTAGATCGATAGATAGTCGATGTCCTCCAGCGCCATGGCTGCCTCTTCCAGGGCGCGTGCGACGGACGCGCCCGCGCCAGTATTCAACAGAGATGACATGGCAGTGAGATGCTGGTGCTGGTGTGCCTGACCCGCCCCACGGACGCGTACGCGCATACCGGCGGGATCGGCTTCGATCAGCAACGCAGCCGCGCCATCGGAAATTGGGCAGCAATCCAGCAGCTTCAGCGGAAGAGATATTGGCTTGGACTGCAACACATCGTCCACGGTGAGAGGATTGCGCAGATGTGCCAGCGGATGAAGTCCTGCGTGGTTGCGCATCAGCACGGCAAATTCAGCCAGATCGGCCTCGGTCGCGCCGGTCCTGGAAAGATAGTGCGAGCCGAGCAAGGCATAATAGGACGGCACAGCAACGCCGCATGGAACTTCGAACTCAGGGTCACCGATCTGCGACAAAGTCTGGATCGATTGGTCTCGGCTCTGCCCGGTCAGGCGATTTTCTCCACCGAGCACCAACACCCGCTCGCACCGCCCGGCGCGCACCAGGTCTGCCGCCAGCATCAACATGGCCCCGCCCGTAGCGCCGCCAAGTTGCACGCCATGCGCATAATGTGGCTTCAGGGCCAGCTTCTCCGCCAGCACGTCAGAGAGCATCAGATGCGGAAGGGTGGTCGCATAGCCGCAGATAAGTCCATCCACCGCCAGCCGGTGAATCCCGGCATCGGCAAGCGCCTCCTCGGTCGCAGCAGCCATCAGTTCGACCGGCCCAGCTCCCTCGTGTCGGCCGAAACGTGTGCATCCGACGCCGCTAATGTATGCGTCTCGCATGCTTATGCCGAGCCCAGGATGCGGGCGATGATGGCATCGGCAAAGCCAGCTTCACGAAGGATTTCCTCACCATGTTCGCCCAGCCGCGGTGGACATTGCGGCTTAGCGGTACCGGCGGCCATGCGTACGGGGTTACGCACCGCCCGCATTTTCCAGTCGCCTGCCGGCAGTGTATGAAACATGCCCACCGCTGCGAGATGCGGGTCGCTCTCGAGTTCCTCCAGCCGCTGCACCGGCGCACAAGCAATACCAAGCCGGTTGCCAGTCGACAGCCAGTGGGCGGTCGGGTGCACGCAGAGGAAGCCTTCCAGCAGAGCGTAGAGCGCCTCTATGTTCTGCGTCCGCGCCGCTATGCCGCGGAAGCGGGGATCTTCTGCCAGAACCTCCTGGCCCACCTCGCAAAAGAAAGCGCGCCAGTCGCGGTCGCTATATGGCATCCAACAGATGTAGCCATCGCTGGTGCGAAATGGCCTGCGCCATTTTGCCATGGTTCGCTTGTAGCCGAGCTCATCAGACCCCGCGGGAGTCTTCCCACCCTCTTCCACCAGATGCCGCGCGTTGAAATGTTCCGTGAGCAGGAACTGCACCATCGTCTCGAACATCGGGACCTCGATGATCTGTCCCAATCCCGTCCGCTCCCGCTGGTAGAGCGCGGCGATGGCGGCGTGGACGGTCATCTGGCCGGCAACCTTGTCGGCCACAATGGTGGGAATATAGCGCATCTCGCCCATATGACGGTAGTTGAGATCGGCGACGCCTGACAACGCCTGAATAATGTCGTCATAGGCAGCGCGGCCCCCATACGGCCCGTCTTCACCAAATCCATGTAGGCCAACATAAATGAGCCGGGTGTTGCGCGCGCAAAGATCTGCTGCCGACAGCCCCAGCGAAGACAGCTTCTGCGGGCGAACATTGTGCAGGAATATATCGGCCTTGTCGGTCAGCGCGAACAACGCTTCGCGACATTCCGCACGCTTGAGATCGAGCACGATCGATCTCTTGTTGCGGTTCGAGCCGAGAAACAGTGACGCCATGCCTGGTTCCAGCATCGGCCCTGTGTGCCGTGTGGTATCGCCGCCAGGAGCCTCGACCTTGATTACATCTGCGCCATAATCAGCAAGCGTCTGGCTGGCGGAGGGCCCTGCCACGACCGTGGTGAGGTCAATCACCCGGACGCCCGATAGCGGCAGATCATTACGCATGGTCGTGCTCCCCTGCCTCATCCAACTGTCGGATCAGTTCGGCGGCTCGCCACGCCATCGCCATCACCGGCGCAAATGTGTTGCCTGCAGGCATAACCGGCGCGATCGACAAATCAGCGACATGCAGCCCCTGTGTACCGCGCACCCGTGTCATCGGATCGACTACAGAAGCTTCGTCCTTGCCCATCCGGCAGGTACCGAAGGCATGGTAGGCTGTCGTACCCATCTCGCGATAAGCATCCAGGATCGCATCGTCGGTATCGGCCACCGGACCGGGCCTAGTTTCGTGGTCTATCATGTCGGCGACAGGCGACTGCGCGACGAGTGCGCGCACGAAGCGAACCGAATCCACCATCACGCGGCGATCTTCCTCATCGGCAAAAAAGTCGAGCGTGCTCTGCGGCAACGCGTCGGGATCGACGCTCTGAATAGCAACAGAACCGGCCGAACGCGGACGAAGGGGATAGATGGCTAGCTGCATCCCCGGTGCCGTTTCCATTGCCAGCTTCGACTTTGTCTTATCGATGCTGAACGGCGCTGCGATCAGCTGCGCGTCAGGGCGGGCCAGACTTGGCCGTGAACAGAAATGGCCCAGCACGTCATACGCTGCACTGGCCATCGGCCCGGTGCGGAAACCATAATAGCGCAGCACATTTGCCACCAGCCGCCAGCCTGAAAACTGTGGGTTGAGGGACATGGGGTGGCGAAGATGCCATTGCATTGCCAGGGCACAATGCTCGCGCAGATTTGCGCCGACCTCCCGGCGATCGGCAACGACCGGAATGCCAAGACGGCGCAACAGCCCTGCATCCCCCACCCCGGAGCGTTGCAGGATGGCAGGTGATGCAATCGTGCCGCTGGCCAGGATGACGCGCCTGGCGGAGAAATCCCTGACAGCGCCGTTGACCCGGCAGGCAACCCCGACAGCGCGGTTCCCCCCCCAGAGTATCCTGTCTGCTACCGCGCCTGTGACGACCGTCAGATTGGGCCGGGCCATGGCCGGCTCCAGAAAGGCGACAGCGGCGCTTTGACGGCGACCTGCGAATATGGTGGACGGGCAGTAGCCGATCTTTGGCCGGTCATCGGGCTGATTGACGTTGGAGGGCGTATCCAGCCCGAGCTGCTCGCCAGCCGCGATAAGCCGGTCCATCAGCGGATGCCGGGCAGGTGTGGAAACACGCAAGCGACCGGCGGCCGACAGGTCGCCCTCGGCCGTATCGAAAATGCGTGCCATTTCCGACCAGGCCCAGTCCGGGCTGGTCGCCGCGGCGATGTCGCCGAAGTCCGCCGGTTGCGGCCGAACGTACATCATGCCGTTGACCGATGACGACCCACCCAGCCCTTTCCCGCGCAGCCAATAGGCCGGTGGCGCATTCTGCCCGTACGCACTTTGCGCCTGGTACGGCCAGACATAATCCGGGTTGGACAGAATCTTGCCGACACCGCGCGGCATATGGATGAACGGGTGGTCGTCGCGCGGTCCCGCTTCGATCAGCATGACCTGAACATTGCGATCCTCGGAAAGGCGGTTGGCTAGCACGCACCCTGCCGCGCCACCTCCGACGATCACATAGTCATACATATCGATTACCCAATCAGACCGGTGCAAGGCGGATCCGCAGCCGGGAGATCACGACATTGCTGCGGATACCCGTCGCACCGGCCATTATCGCGTGGTGCCGCTTCAGTTGCCAAAGCGAACGATGGCATTGATCCAGATTTCGCGGCCCCGGTTGGGAACGCCCACAGTGTCGCCGAGCAGGGTCGAGGCCCCGCCCGGTGCTCCTCCGGACAGAGGGTTATCTGCGGAGCGGGTGAAATAATAGGTATTGCCAAGGTTGCGCCCCATCAAGCCGATCTCCCACCGTTCATCGGCATCCATCAGGCGGATGCCGGCATCGAACAGTTGATAGGATTTCTGTCGGCCGCCCGGTGCAGACACCACATCGGTGAAGAAGCTGTCGCTGAACGTGAAAGCGCCCTGAAGTCCCACTTTCAGACCAGCGAACTCGGGCGAGATATAGTCAAAGCCCAGGTTTCCGCTCCAATCCGGCGAACGCACCAGCTGCGTTCCACTGAGGTCATGCAGAAGGCCTGCCTGGCCGGTGAAGCGGTTGACCTGTACGCGGCAGGCAGGTGCCGGAAGCCCGCGATAACATGTCGCCTGATAGTCGGTATACTTGCCGTCCTGATAAGCTACGGCACCGCGCAGCGACAGACCATCGAGCGGGGTACGATAGGTGAAGTCGAATTCGACACCCTTGGTGCGCACCGCGCCGGCATTGCGCAGTTCCTGATTGAGCCCCACCAGCACGGCAACCTGCAGTCCCGTCGTCTCATAACTGTAAAGCGCCAGGTTGGTCCGCAGATCACCATTGAGGAAGGCAGACTTGATTCCGCCTTCAAACCCGGTGATCAGCTGCTGATCGTAGCGCAGATCGACCAACGAAGTGTATCGGCCATTCGCATTGAGAACCGGATTGAGCGTTGGCTGGGTGGCATTGAAACCGCCCGACAGGAAGCCTTCCTTGTACGAGCCGTAGATCGTCAGATTGTCATTCGGCCTGAAGGTGAGCGTGGCTTCAGGCGACAGGTTGTTGAACCTGGCCCTGCGCGGTGCATCCACATCGACCAGCGTGTTGCGGTTGGCAGCGATGGCGGCACGGAACACGGTCAGTTCCTTGCTTTCGTTGGAATAGCGTGCGCCGCCGGACAGTTCGAGCTTCGGCAGCAACTCGATCATGACCTGGCCGAAGATCGAATAGGCCTCGCCTTCCTGGGTATAATCATAGTTGGCACTGAAGACCGGTGCATTGGCGTTGCGATATACGACCGCCTGATTGGTGGCGTGGCTGTCCTGATAGAGGCCGCCGAACATGAAGTTGACCGGGCCATCGAAGTCGCTGGTCAAACGCAGTTCCTGCGTAATTTCACGGATCGACAGGCCAGCAAAGGCGGGAAGGAAAGTCTGCGGGATGCCGTTTTCCTGGAAGTTGGCAATGAAGTTGCCGACATAGGAGTTACGCGCCTTGTAGTATCCGGTGATCGACGACAGCTTCAGCACGTCGTTCAGTTGATAGTTCATTTCGAGACCACCAAGAACCTGGTCGGACTTCAGAAAGGTCTCGGTCCCGAAGCGCGGATCGGCAATGGCAAAATTTGGACCAATGTTATCGGTCGAAGTGACGCGGCCATCGGCCCTGCAGTCTTCCGGGGTCGCAAATCCCGCCGGTGTGCCCTGGGGACGACCGAGCGGACAGTTGAGGAACTGGAGATTATCAGTCGAACCCGAACCGTTGCTGTCGTTGTATGAAATCTTCAGACGCGCATCGAATCTGTCCGACGGCTCCCATTTGAGCGTCCCGCGGATTGCATATTCATCGCCATTGGGGACCCTGCGATCGAACGGCACCAACACGTTCGCACCGCCGCTGGGCGCGACGTTCCGCACAAAGCCTTTCATCTTGGAATAATAGCCTGCCACGCGGAAGCCCAGCGTGTCGCTGATCGGTCCAGCAACGAAGCCCTCCAGCCGCACTTCGTCTGCCTTGACCTCATAGCCTGCATTCAGCCCCGCGCTCAGACTGGCAGTGGGGTCGGCTGTGCGCATGGAAATAATGCCGCCGGGGCTGTTCTTCCCGAAGAACAGCGCCTGGGGACCTTTCAGCACTTCGATCTGCGCAAGGTCCATCTGGCCCAGACGCCGAACCGACGAGCGCGCTACAGGCACGCCATCGATGTTGAACGATACCGCCTGATCGCCGAACGGGTTGGCATCGACACCCGACAGACCGCGGATTGCAACGATGCCGCCCTGGGGCGATGATGTCGCCTCGCTGGTGATCAGCGTGGGAACGGCGCGTGCCAGCATATCCACGGTGTTGATGTTGCGCCGCTGCAACTCCTGACCGCCAAGGGCGGTGAGCGCGATAGGGGCAGCGATCGAGGTTTCTTCGCGACGCCGCGCGGTCACAATGATCTCGTCCTGGGCGACTTCAGCATCGAGCCCAGGCTGGGCGTTATCCGCCTCCTGCGCCAACAGCGGCATGGAGGTCGCCGCTGTGCTTGCGAGCAGCAATATCCGGAGCGCGCGTTTCATGTTCATGATTGTATCCCCTCTATTTGCCCGGATCACACGCGTGTCCGGATCTTCATGCAGTTGGTGGGTCAGCGACCGGGCGCATCCCAAACGATTGGTAGGCTTTCGAGCGCCATGACCACGCCTGCACGCCATTGCGGGACGAACCCGTCAGCGATGCGGAAGCGGGGAATGCGTCGCAGGAATTCTGTGATGAATATGCGCATCTCGGCGCGGGCCATGTGATGACCGAGGCACAGATGCGGACCGGTAGAGAAGCTCACATGCTGGCGGCGCTTGCGATCAATATCGAACGTCTCGGGGTCCTGGTTGCGGCGATCATCCATGCCAGCCAGAGTCATCGGCGCGACAATCATATCGCCTGCCCGCAACTGCGCCCCTGCAAACTCAATATCGTTCCGCACCAGCCGGACACCATTGGTCACGGCAAAGCGGCGCATCGATTCATCGATATAGGCGGGGATCGCATCAGGATCATTGCGAAGCCGATCCTGAATATCCGGATTGCGCGCCAGAAAGTTGAATGAAAAGGTCATCGCATTGGCGACCGTGTCCAAGCCTGCCACAAACAGCAGGAAGCCGATCGACAGCAATTCGTCCATCGTCAGCGGCCGCCCATCGATCTCCTCGGCCACAAGCCGCGAGAACAGGTCGTCGCGCGGCTCAGCCATGCGGGCGCGCATCACAGCTTCAAGCTCACCGAATATCTGGGAAGACAGTTCGATCCGGCGCTCGGCGGGGACATGGCTGAAGAATTCGGTCACCACCTGACGGAATTCGACATAGCGATCAAGCGGAAGGCCGGCGAGTTCCATGAAGACGGTGACAGGATAATATGCGCCAAGCGCCTCGGCGAAGTCGCAGCCACCGTCTGCATAGACCTTGTCGATCAGTCTTTCTGCCCAGTCCTGCATGGCCCCTTCCAGTCCGTGCACCATGCGCGGTGTGAAGTGGCGCATCAGCATCTTGCGATAGGGAGTGTGCTCGGGCGGATCGAGGTTGATGGGGATTGCGACAAACGGACTTTGGGTCTTCGGAATCTCGATCTCTTTGTTCGAGAAATTGACCGTGTCCTGGATGACCTTTTCGATCAGGTCATAGCGCGTGACCATCCAGTGGCCGCCATTGTGCGGCGTGAAGAAGATTTCGGGCGCTTCCAGTTGCATCGCGCGATAGCCCAGGTGCAGGTCGTCCATCAGCCTGGGATCGTGATAGATGTCGAACGGATAGACCTGTTCGGCGGTGACGTGCTGTGGAATTTGTTCAGCTGGACTGGTCAATTTTCCTCACCTTTTCCTGCTCTGTTCAAGGAAGCCGACCAATTGATCGCGTCGATCCGGCCCGCCCTCGTTTGGCTGTGGCCCTCATTCCCATGCAAAAATCAAGTTGTCAACATTTCAGAATACAATTCTCCATTGAGAATATTTACAGGGTTGACGGCTTGCCAATGTGCCTCGATATTCTGCATCACGAACGGTATTCTCATTTTTGCCATCGCGATCCGGTGGCGGGGGAAGCACCCGTCAAACCTTGGGAGACGATGCGTGGTGTCTGGCATGCCGCAATTGCCGAGTGAAAAGCTGGATGTCTTTTTCATCGGCGGCAAATGGATTGCCCCCTCGGCGGACTCCCGAATTCCGGTCATCATGCCGTCTACCGAGGAAGTCTGGTTCAGTGTTCCTGCGGCAGCGCCTGAAGATGTGATGCGGGCCGTGGCGGCTGCACGTCACGCGTTCGACCATGGTCCGTGGCCACGACTTTCTGCTGAAGAAAGGGCGCATTTTCTGAAGCGACTCTCCCAGGAAGTTGTCCGCCGCCATGCAGATCTGGCGACCCTGTGGACCGGACAGGTCGGTGCCCTGCTAAGTGCTGGAATGGCAACTTTCGCGTCGGGCCGGGATGAATTTGCACGCACAGCAGCGCTCGCAGATACCTTTCCCTTCGAGGAGAGGCGTGAGCCGGGACGCGGCGGCAAAATCGGGCTTCTCGTGCATGAGCCGGTCGGAGTTGTCGCCGCGATCGTCCCATGGAACGGGCCGTTCCTCGCCATTGCCGCAAAATGTGCCCCTGCCCTGCTGGCAGGCTGCACCATCATCGTGAAATCTTCCCCGGAAGCGCCAGGTGATGGCTATCTTCTGGCAGAAATGGCCGAGGCGATCGGGCTTCCGCCGGGCGTCATCAATGTCATCACGGCCGACCGGGACGTGTCAGAGCTGTTGGTGACGCATCCCGATGTCGACAAGATCACCTTCACCGGCTCTACCGCCGCAGGTCAAAGAATCGGCGCGTTGTGCGGCGGCAGGATCGCGCGCTGCACTCTGGAGCTTGGCGGCAAATCGCCTGCAGTGATTCTCGACGACTACGATCCGGCGCAGGCCGCGCGGTCAATCGCGGCCATGGCACCCAACCTTGCCGGTCAGGTCTGTTCTTCGCTGACTCGGCTGATCGTCCCGGCTTCGCGGCATGACGATTTTGTCGATGCGCTTGCAGCGGAGTTTGCCGCAATTAGGATAGGCGATCCGTTCGACCCGGCAAGCCGGATGGGACCACTTGCCACTTCAACCCAGCGTGAGCGGGTGGAAGGATATATCGCCAAGGGTATCGCCGACGGTGCGGTGCTGGCTTCTGGCGGCCACCGCCCGCGTCATCTGGACCGCGGCTATTATATTGAGCCGACGATCTTCGCCCGCGTCGACAATGCGATGGCCATCGCACGCGAGGAAATTTTCGGGCCGGTGGTGAGCGTCATCGCAGCCGCCAGCGAAGCTGAAGCAATCGCGATAGCGAATGACAGTGATTTCGGCCTCAACGCATCGGTATTCACCAATGATCCCGACCGGGCATATGCCGTGGCGCGGCAGCTCCAGGCGGGCACGGTGGGACACAATTCCTGGCGCACCGATTTCACTTTGGCGTTTGGCGGCTTCAAGCGCTCGGGCATCGGGCGCGAAGGCGGCACTGAAGGCATCAGGACGTTCACCGAGCTCAAGACCGTAATCCTCGATGCAAAGCCATCGCACTGCAAAGCAGATCGTCCACATGCTGCATGACCCTGCGCAAGCGGATTCCCGCTTGTCGCACGCGTCGTTTCCCCGAAGGAAGACCATGTATTTTGACCCCGACCAGGTAAATCCACCTACGCATCTGATCATCGGCGGCGAACGGTGCGCAGGTGCCACGCTGAACGACGTCCACAGCCCCTCGCGGCACGCGCTTGCCCGTCCGGTCGGCTGGGCGTCTGACCGGCAAGTCGATCAGGCGGTGGAAGCTGCCCGCATCGCAGCGCCGGGCTGGGCTGCCTTGGAACCCCGCCAGCGCGCCGGCCTGCTCGCACGGTTTGCCGATCTGGTGGATGCCCATGCCGAAGAGTTGGCCCGGCTGGAATCGCTAGTATCGGCCCGGATCTATAGTGAGGTCATGGCACGCGACGTAAAGGTCGTCTCAGGCGTCCTGCGCTATTTCGGCGAGTTCGCTGACAAGCTTGACGGCACGGTTACGCCTACTCCGCGCAATTCGCTCTCATTCACCGTGCACGAACCGCACGGTGTGGTCGCGGCGATCTCGCCCTGGAATTTTCCGATGATCCTGTCGGCCTGGAAGTTTGCGCCAGCTCTGGCGGCAGGCAACACGGTCGTGCTCAAGCCTTCGGAACTGACCCCATTCTCTGCGACACGGATTGCAGAGCTGGCGTTGGAGGCGGGCATTCCCGGCGGTGTCTTCAACATCATCCATGGCGATGGCGCGGTGGGCGATGCGCTGGTGCGGCACCGCGGCGTCGATTATGTCACCTTTACCGGATCAAGCGCGACAGGTGCCCGGATCATGGCCGCCGCTGCCGAAACCGGGCTCAAGCCAGTCAGTCTGGAGCTGGGGGGCAAGGGGCCGCAACTGGTATTTGACGACGCGGCGGACCTCGACCGGTTGGCTGCGATGGTCGCCCGCGGAATCACCTACAATTCGGGCCAGGTCTGTTTTGCAGGCTCGCGGCTGGTCGTACAACGCGGCATCGCAGACCGTCTGACAGCCAGGATCGCCGAAACGATGCGCGGCCTGCAGTTCGGAGAGACGTGGGACACCGGGGCCAGCATGCCCCCGATCATCAGCGAACGCCAGATCGCGCGGATCGATTCGATCGTTCAGGCAAGCGTTGCTGAAGGCGCAAGGGTGGTGTGTGGCGGCGAACGGATTGCCCATGACGGCGCGTGCTTCTTTGCCCCGACCATGCTCAGCGGCATGGCACCTGATAGCATCGCGATCCGTGAAGAGATTTTCGGCCCCGTCCTGGCGGTACAGGTGTTCGACAGTTTCGAAGAGGGCGTCGCGCTCGCGAACCACGCAGAATACGGCCTGACCGCATCAGTGCATACCCGTGACATCGGGCAGGCATTCAAGGCCGCACAGGCGATCGAGAGCGGAACTGTGTGGATCAACGACTGGGGCCGCCGGACAGACTTCACCGCGCCTTTCGGCGGATACAAGAGATCGGGCCTGGGCAAGGACATGGGGCGACCCGGCTTCGAGAAATATCTCAAAAGCAAAGCCATCTGGCTGGAGATCGAATGATGCCGCTTGCATATGTATCCCTGATCGAAGGCACGACAGAAGAGCAGAAGCGCAAGCTGATCGCTGGCATCACCGACGCTTTTGCAGACAGTGTCAACGCGCCGCGCGAACTGGTTCGGGTCATCATCAACGAGGTGCCCGATACGAATTGGGGTGTCGGCGGAAAATCGTTCAAGGACCGCAAGCTGGAAAGCCGCTGACATGGCGGCGACATCTTCACCCTCTGCCAAGCATACCGGATTTTCGGTCGGGCGCAAGCTGACAGAGGTGCCCGGCACCGCTTATAGCAACTGGGTGCTCGGGCTGCTCGCGGTCGTTTATGCGATCAATTTCGTGGATCGCCAGATCATCAGCGTGCTGGCGCTGAATATCAAACGGGACCTTGGGCTGACGGACGCCGATCTGGGGTTTCTTTACGGCACCGCATTCGGGGTATTCTATGCCCTGTTCGGCATTCCGATGGGGCGGCTGGCCGATAGCTGGAACCGGGTGCGCCTTATCACGATCGGCCTGGCGGTCTGGTCCGCGATGACGGCATTGTCCGGGCTCGCCCGCAATGGTGCCCAGCTTACGGCAGCGCGCATTGGCGTGGGCGTGGGCGAGGCGACGGCCAGCCCGTGCGCCTATTCGCTGATCTCGGACTATTTTCCCAGAAACAAGCGCGCCAGTGCATTGGCCGTGTACTCGTCAGGAATGTACCTGGGCGCGGGACTTTCGCTGTTTATCGGTGCCGTGATCGTCAAGGCCTGGGATACGGCCTATCCCAGCGGGCTGAACGGCATTGTCGGATGGCAGGCAAGCTTCATGGCGGTCGGCATTCCGGGGCTGTTGTTGGCAGTTGCCGTCGCCACATTGCGCGAGCCGATTCGCGGCCTCTCGGAAGGGCTGCCCGCCCAACCTGTCGCGCACCCGTTCCGCGAGTTCTTCGCCGAATTGATGACGATCATCTTCCCGCTATCGCTTGTCGCCGCCGCCCGGCAAGGATCAGCGGTGCTTTGGCGCAACCTGCTGGGCCTGGCAATCATTGCGCTGCTGGCATCGGGGTTGATCGTGCTGACCGGTGATAAGGCGCAATGGGTGGCTGTCGGGATCGGAACCTATGCGATCTACAGCTGGGCGCTTGCGCTCAAGAAACGGGATGCACCGGCGTTTCGGCTGATCTGGGGCACGCCCGCCTTTCTTGCGGTTCTGGTCGGCTATGGCCTGATCGCCTTCGTCAATTATGCGGTAATGTTCTGGTCGCTGCCCTATGCGGAGAGCGTTCTGGGTGCCGACAAGTCCACCGCAGGCCTGATCATCGGAGGGGGCGGCGCTGCCGGCGGGTTTATCGGCCTCAACATCGGTGGTCGAATTGCCGACCGGCTGCGGCGCAGCAATCCAAGCGGACGCATTCTGGTAATCATCTTTGCGGCGCTGGCACCGGTCGTTCCCTTGTTGGTCATGTTTTCAACCGACAATCTGATCGTGTTCTATGCATTGATACTGCCCATGACGGTGCTGCACAGCACAGGGCTCAGTGCGGCAGCAGCGACCACGCAGGATCTTGTTCTGCCGCGAATGCGCGGGCTCGCAACCGCCTGCTATTTTCTCAGCATCACCATGATCGGTCTGGCGCTTGGCCCTTATATGGTCGGTCGCGTCTCGACCTGGACGGGCGACCTTGGAACCGCAATCCTTTCGCTGCTGCTGGTCATGCCGGTTTCCACGCTCGCGCTGGTCCTGCTGTATCGCTGGCTACCGAAGGCAGAAGCCAGCGTCGCCGAGCGGGCGCGTAGCGCTGGAGAGCCATTATGAAAAACAAGATTTATCAAAGCCCCGATGCGGCGATGGCAGGATTGCTGTCTGACGGCATCACGTTGATGTCAGGAGGGTTTGGCCTTTCAGGCAACCCCGAAAGCCTGATCGATGTCGTCTGCCGCTCGGGCGTCCGCGACCTGACAGTCATTTCGAACAATGCCGGAGCCGACGGGTTCGGCTTGTGGACGCTGTTGAACAATCGACAGATCCGCAAGATGATCTCGTCCTATGTCGGCGAGAACCGGCTTTTCGAGCAACAGTTCCTGGACGGGGAGCTGGAGCTGGAACTCAACCCGCAAGGGACTCTGGCCGAGCGTATCCGGGCTGGCGGCGCAGGCATTCCCGCATTTTACACCCGCACCGGAGTCGGCACCGTGGTGGCAGAAGGGAAGCGCGTCGACACCTTCGATGGCGAGCAATATGTGATGGAACGCTGGCTGAAGGCAGATGTCTCGCTGGTCAAGGCATGGAAGGCCGACGCCGAAGGCAATCTGATCTATCGCAAGACGGCGCAGAACTTCAATCCGGCCATGGCAACGGCTGGGCGCGTCACAATCGCGGAAGTCGAAGAGATTGTCGAGGCCGGCGCGCTTGACGCCAATGCCATTCACACGCCCGGCATCTATGTCGACCGCATCGTTCTTGCGACGATCAACGAGAAGCGGATCGAAAAGCGCACCGTGCGACCGCGCGAGGAAGCGATATGAGCTGGACCCGGGATCAAATGGCCGCGCGGGCCGCGCGCGAGCTTCGCGATGGCGATTATGTCAATCTGGGTATCGGAATTCCCACGCTTGTCGCAAACCACATTCCTGACGGTATCGATGTATCGCTGCATTCGGAAAACGGCATGCTGGGCACGGGCCCCTTCCCTTTCGCTGGCGACGAGGACGCCGACCTCATCAATGCCGGAAAGCAGACAGTCACCGAACTGCCCACGTCGAGCTTCTTCTCGTCAGTTGAGAGCTTTGCGATGATCCGCGGCGGGCATATCGACGTCACCATCTTGGGAGCGATGGAGGTTTCAGCCACCGGCGACATCGCCAACTGGAATGTTCCTGGAAAAATGCTGAAGGGCATGGGCGGCGCGATGGACCTTGTCGCGGGGGTCAAGCGCATCGTCGTCCTGATGGAACATGTCAGCAAGGACGGCAGCGCCAAGATCCTTGATCGTTGTACCCTGCCGCTCACCGGTATGGGCGCGGTCGATCTGATCATAACCGACATGGCCGTCTTCACCTGCGATCGCAGCACCGGACTTGTTCTGATCGAAACCGCGCCAGCGGTCACCATAGACGCGATCAGGCAAAAAACCGCAGCACATTTCGAAATCGGCAAAGCCATTATGGAGCAATCGTCATGACCGCATATGAAGCACAGCTTGGACTTTACATCGCAGGCGAATGGCGTTCGGGCGAAGGACGCGACACCCACAATGTGCTCAACCCGGCAACGGGCGCAACGCTTGCGCCGCTGCCGCTTGCGACGTCCGATGACCTTGACCTGGCGCTGGAGGCAACAGCGCGCGGATTCAGCCTGTGGCGCGACACGGCACCTGAACAACGGGCCGCCATCCTGACGAAGACGGCGGCATTGCTGCGCGAACGGACCGATCGGATTGCGACGATCGCAACGCTGGAACAGGGCAAGCCCGTCGCGGAAGCCAAGGGCGAGATCGGTCTCGCCGCGGGAATTCTGGAGTTCCATGCCGGCGAAGCACAGCGGATCTATGGCCGCGTGCTCCAGCGCCCCAAGGGAACCCGGTCAATGGTGCTGCAACAGCCCGTGGGGCCCGTGGCCGCCTTCTGCGCCTGGAACTTTCCTGCCCTCAACGTGGTGCGCAAGCTTGCGCCTGCACTGGCAGCGGGATGCTCTGTCATCATCAAGCCCAGCGAGGAAACTTCAGGATGCGCGATCGAGGTCATGCGCTGCTTTCAGGATGCCGGGCTTCCCGGAGACGTGGCCCAGATGGTGTTCGGCGTACCCGATCAGATTTCGCGACACCTGCTGGCCTCGCCCGTTACGCGCAAGCTGAGCTTCACCGGATCGGTTCCGGTTGGCAAGCATCTGATGCGGCTGGCGGCCGATACCATGATGCGCACGACCATGGAGCTGGGCGGCCATGGCCCGGTGCTGGTGTTCGACGATTGCAACCTGGAGCAGACGCTCGACACCCTGGTTGCCAACAAGTTCAGGAACGCTGGTCAGGTCTGCATCGCGCCTACCCGCTTCTATGTGCAACAGGATATTTATGAGCGGTTTGCCCAGGGGTTTGCCGAGCGGGCGCAGCGGATTGCGGTCGGAAACGGGCTGGACCCCGCCACTCAGATGGGGCCGATGGCTAACCCGCGCCGTCCAGCTGCGATCAACGACCTTGTCCAGGATGCGCGGAACGCCGGCGCACGCGTTCTGACCGGCGGCCAGCCGATCGAGTCTGGTTCAGGCTTTTTTGTGGCTCCAACCGTTCTGGTGGACGTGCCTTTGTCGGCGCGGGCGATGAACGAGGAGCCGTTTGGCCCGCTCGCCCTGCTGACGCCGTTTGCAACGCCAGACGAGGCCATCGAGCAGGCGAACCGGTTGCCGTATGGCCTTGCTGCCTATTGCTTCACGGAGAATGGCAGGCTCCAGAACCGCCTTGGCGACGATATTGAGGCCGGAATGATCGCCGTGAACAATGTGCGGTTGAGCTGGCCTGACAGCCCGTTCGGCGGGATGAAGGACAGTGGATACGGGTCGGAAGACGGGCCTGAAGGCATCGCAGCGCATCTCGTCACCAAGACATTCCACATGATGTAGCCAGACCGTGAATTCTAAATAGAGAATTTCATTCTCATTTATTGACTTAGGCGGGGGGCTGTGGAATTGACAGGCAACACCTTTGGAGGCGCACCAGACGCCAGTCTCCACTCGGGGAGGATGAATTGAACACGACCTCACGTATTCGCGGCGGAATTGGCGCGGATGAAGGCTATTGGGCAGCGCTGGAACGCGGCGAGTTTGCGATTTCGCGATGCAGCGGCTGCAACCGCTGGATGTGGCCTGCCCATTGGCGCTGCGGCCATTGCGGATCTTGGGACATCGCGTGGGAAGCCATCGAGCCGGTCGGCCGCATCTACACCTGGACACGCAACCATGCGGTTTCCGATGTCGTGCGCGAGCGCCGGGTGGATGTGCCATTCGTCACGTTGCTGGTCGAATTGCCTCAGGCTGATGGCGCGCGGGTCGCTGGCGTGCTGCTGGGCGATGAGTCCGGGCTGCGCATCGGCGCGCCGGTAAAGGGGATCATCCTTCCCGCAGACGAACGATCCAAGGGTTATGTCACCATGGCGTGGCAGATAATCGGGGATGCCGCATGAGCGCCCACAACCCGATGCGGGGATCAACGGCGATCGTCGGCATCGCCCAGACGCCTTATTACAAGCGGGGGAAATCGCCTGATTCCGAAATGAAGCTTGCGCTGCGCGCAATCGTCGCCGCGTGCGATGATGCGGGTATCGACCCGGCCGATATTGATGGCTTTGTTTCCTATGGGTCAGAACGCAACACCGCCCAGCAGCTGCTGCCCGCGCTTGGCACCAGGTCGCTCAAATATGCAGCGCTGGCCTGGACCCATGGCGGCGGAATTCCGGCTGCAATCGGCATTGCGGCACAGGCGATCATCTCCGGCCAGGCCGAGGTTGTAGTTGTCTATCGGGCGATGGCCGAGGCCAGCAACCAGCGGCTGCAGGTGGCAGTGACGCAGGGCGATACGCCGGCGCAGTTTCTGGTCAACGGCATCGATATGGTTCTGCAGCGCTCGGCGATGCGCAGCCATCGGATGATCGAGCATGACGGCGTGCCGCGCGAGACGCTGGAGGCAGTCGTCCGCGCAGGGTATCATCACGCGCAGAACAACCCCGGTGCCGCAGGCTATGGCCAGCCGGTCGATCATGCGGCTTACGAAGCGTCACGCTGGATTTCCGAGCCATACCACCTGTTCGATTGCAGCCGGGAAAGCGACGGCGCAGCAGCGGTCATCCTGGTATCGGCAGAGCGCGCCAGGACGATGCAGCAAAAGCCCGCCTATCTTCTGGCAACCGCCATGGGCGCATCGCATGCCGCCGGATCGCGGGAAGACAATCACGAACCCTATACCAGCGTCGGCTTCATCGAGCTTGCCGAGCGGCTTTGGGCGCAGTCCGGCTATGGACCGCAGGATGTCGATGTCGCGCAGATCTACGAGAACTTCAGCGGCATGGCCGTCGCTTCAATCATTGATCACGGATTTTGTTCGGCAGAGACCGCGGGTGCATTCATCCGGCTGGAAAATCTGATCGCGCCCGACGGCAAGCTGCCAATCAATACGTCTGGCGGCAACATCGCCGATGGATTCATCCACGGCATGGGTCTGGTGGTTGAGGCGGTTCGGCAGCTTCGGGGCACGTCATGCAATCAGGTACCGGGCGCCAGGCTTTCGCTGATGGCAGGCGGCCCTGGCGATTCTGTCACCAGCACCGCACTTTTCGGCTCTGCCGACACTCTTTGACATGTCCGGGAACAAGACGATGGATGCAGAACATACCCCGATCACTCAGGTCCCTCCTAGGCGCATGCACACGCTGGAATCCCTGAATGAAAGCCAGATAGAAGCTATCCGCAAGATTCCGCCTTATGGAACCCAGCCACCGCCGGTTATGACGGTTCGCTATCCGGCTTCGCACTTTACGGAACGTGCGCGCTTCGAGCAGGAGCGCGACACAGTGTTTCGCAAGATGGCTGTGCCCATCATGCCATCAGCCAGAATCAGCCAGCCGGGCACCGCGATCACCCATCATGGCTATGGCATGGCACTACTGCTGGTGCGTGACAAAGCGGGCACGCTGCGGGTGTTTTTGAACGCCTGCCAGCACAAGGGCGCAAAGCTGGTCGAAGGGTGCGCGCTGCAGAAGCTTTCGCGGATCACGTGCCCCTATCATTCCTGGA
The DNA here is from genome assembly GCF_003426715.1 of Blastomonas sp. UPD001. Classification (NCBI taxonomy): domain Bacteria; kingdom Pseudomonadati; phylum Pseudomonadota; class Alphaproteobacteria; order Sphingomonadales; family Blastomonadaceae; genus Blastomonas; species Blastomonas sp. UPD001. The sequence goes on along the minus strand of NZ_QKVT01000001.1, from coordinate 89,894 downwards.
CCTATGGGCTCGACGGCTCGCTCATCACCATCGCGCGGCAGGATGCATTCGAAGCGGTCAACAAGGCGGATTTCAACCTCGCAGAGTTGCCTTCGCGCGAATTTGGCGGGTTGATCTGGGCCTGTCTCGACCGTGACGTAGAGCCGGATTTTTCCGCACTGGTACCCGAGATCGAAGCCGATCTCGTCAGCCTCGATATACCCACAGCTCATGTCTATGGACACCGCTCCTTCAACCTGAAGGCAAACTGGAAACTGGTGCTTGAGCCGTTCATGGAAAGCTACCACGTGCCGCGTCTGCACGCTGCATCGATCGGAGCACTGTTCGGCGACGTGACCCGCGTGATCGATCTGCTGGGGCCGCACCAGCGCAAGACCGCAGGCAAGGTCAATTTCCAGCCCGAAATGGTCGATATACCAGGCGAGAACATCCACAAGACTGTCACTTTCGCCTATCAGCTGTTTCCCAATGCGGTGCTGATTACCAGCCCCTATTATATCAGCCTGATGATCCTGATGCCGGTCAGCGAACGGGAAACAAATGTCGACTATTACATGCTGACGCTGGAGGCTCCACAATCCGAGAAGGCCGAAGAAGTGGCGGCACGGTCATTTGAGCTGATCCTGAAGGTATTTGGCGAAGAGGATTTCCGCGCGGCGGAGATTTCTCAGGAGGGCCTGGAATCAAAGGCGTTAAGTCACATGACCTATGGTGGGATGGAGAACACTATCCCCATGTACTATGAGCAGCTCGATTTCCTTGTGGGGTCTGCATGACCAGTAATGGGCTGATGCATGATGGCCTGGCCTATTGGGCCAGGCGGACACCCGACAAGACAATCGCCATGTTCGACCGCGCCGAGGCGATCGGATATGCGGATATGGCACGCTGGAGCGATGGCATAGCCGAACATCTGGCCCAACTGGGTATCGCGGCGGGGGACGTTGTGGCCTTGGCCGGTGCCAATTCGATTGCCTGGATTGCAGGCGCCTTCGGCATTCTGAAAGCGGGCGGCATTATTGCGCCTTTCAACGACCGGCTGTTGGGCGACGAAATGGCGTATCTTGCCGATTACAGCCAGGCGCGGCTGATTATCGCTGATGCGGCCCGTTCCGCACGGCTGGCAGATGCCGGAGTGCAAACGCCGACTCTCGCCATCGAAAGCCTGGGCCGATTTACACAAGGCGCTGGGCGCGACTGGAGAGAGGTGCGCGTGACGTCCACCGACCCGGCCATGATCATCTTCACAAGCGGCAGCACCGCACGTCCCAAAGGGGCAGTGATGGGGCACGGCAACTATCTGGCGAAGTTCATGGAAATGATGCTGCTGGATTGCCGATTGGGGTCAGACACGCGTGCAATGATGCCGCTGGGGCTGCATTCATCGCCCGGCCTGCCATGGGGGATCCTGTTCACCAGCACCCTGGGCGGGACGCTGCATTTCACCAGCAAATATGATGCGGAAAACACGCTCAGGACGCTGGTAGAGCATAGGATCAACTTTTTCATCGGCGTGCCGATGATCTACGATCAGATTTCCAAACTCGATGCGTTTGGGGCTGCGGACCTGTCTGCGCTCACCTTCGCGCGTATCGGCGGCGCAACTCCGGAGATGGAAACGCTGGAACGCTGGCGCGCTGCCGGGGTCGTTGTCCGGCAACTTTACGGCATGACCGAAGTGGGCGGCGGTGCCATCATCGCCAGCGAAGACGAGGCGCTGATCAACCCCTATTCCTGCGGGAGGGGCTTGGCCTTTTCCCGCTTCAGGATCGTGCGCAATGACGGAACCGAATGTGATCCGGGCGAGCCGGGACATATCCTGCTTCAGGGGCCGGGCATGATGCTGGGTTACTGGCGCGACCCTGACGCTACCGCCAAGGCTTTGGCGGGGGGCTGGATGCACACTGGCGACATCGGCACCGTGGACGCGAACGGCTATTTCACATTTGTTGATCGCGCCAAGGAGATGATCAAGTCCGGCGGCTTCAATGTCTCGCCAGCTGAGATTGAATCGGTGCTGATGGCGCATCCATCGGTCTCAGAGGCGGCGGTGTTCGGCATCAAGGATCCCAAATTTACTGAAGCCCCCTGCGCTTGCGTTTACCTGTCCGGGCCTGCCAGCCCGCAGGACCTTATCGACCATTGCGCATCGCGCCTGGCGGGGTTCAAGCTGCCTCGCCATATCATCATGCTGGATGGCCCTTTGCCGCGGCTGGCGAACGAAAAGATAGACCGGGTGCGCATCAAATCCCTTTATGGCGGCGGGCCATCATCCTGAACCGCTCCGTGAGATCGGCGCACTGCGGTCTCGATTGACCCTGAAGGGCACAATGAGCTAGCAACCGACTATGGCGAACGACACTGGCACTGAAAAACCGGTCAAAATGGTCGGTGCGGTCGTACAGGCTTTCCGGATTCTGCGACTGCTTTCGACAAGCACAATGCCCTTGGGCGTGACGGCTATTGCGCGCGATGCAAAAGTGAACCCGTCCACGGCATTCAATATATTGCGCACACTTGTTGCGGAAAATGCCGTCGATTTTGACGAGTTGAGCAAGACATACAAGATTGGCAGAGGATTGCTGGCGCTCAGCAGCAAACTGCTGGAAGAGTCGATCGTGGACGAAATCCGCACGGAGCTCAACCGGCTGGCAACCGAAACAAACTGTCTGGTTGGGCTGTGGAAAGCGCATGATGGCAGGATGACATTGCTGGAGCGCGCAGTGGGCGGGCGTGCCATACGCTTGGACATGGAGATCAAGCAGCGCCTTCCGTTCATGGCAGGCGCGGTTGGCCGGGCCTATGCTGCGCGGCTGAAAATGTCCGATGCTGAACTACGAAAACATTTCAATCAGTTGCGCTGGGAAGGCAATTTGGACGCAGACACTTACATCAGCGAGGTACGTTATGCAGAACGAACCGGGTATGCCATTGACAGAGAAGCCCTCTATCCCGGTGTTGTCACTGTGGCTACGGTCCTGACAAACCACGAGGGCAAAGTAGTATTTGGTCTGACCGCGAGTGATATTGCTCATAACCTTGACGAAGCCAAAATCTGCGCGCTTGGCGAAGAAATGGCAGGGATTGGGCGTACCTTCTCGCTGATTTAACGGTCGCGCCCATCACTAATCGCCTGCCGCTCGATCAACGTTGACCAAGGTTTTTTAACCTTCTGTTTTTCCAACCTCGATGTTACATCCGACACTTCTGAGCCCTCTTTCGGAAGCTCGCTGTGCACATTTGTTGATCGCCTCGTTGTTTTTCTCCGAAAGCCGAACAGCAGCTTGCAGGTTGCTCCACCGGCCAGGGTTGGTAACTGACATGAGCCGCTCCCCTGCGTTCCAGCCGTTGCGGTGCAATGCCGACATTGCTCGTTTTTCAGGCCACTGCCATGCTTCCGGCACCACCCAATCGATCGCTGGCGGGATAATGCATCCGCCAACCCAGCCGAGTATCAAGGCCAGACCCGTAGCCCCAGCCAACATTTGATTCTGGCGCTGTGCGGCCCTCACCGACGCCGTCACCCTGGAGAGCGCGGCGATGGAACTTTGCAGACTGCCCTGCGCAGCCGCCAAGGCTTGATTGGCGTCCCTGTAAGCGCCCTGCCCCGCCGCCTCGATCTGCTGAGCAATCATCTCCGGCGTCAGCGCCAGCGCTGGCTTCTGCGCCAGCGCATCGATCGCTTTCCGCAAGCCCTCACAGCTCTGATGGATCAGCGCCAGGTCCTCGCTGTAATCCCGCTCCAGCAAGTCCTGCTGCCGCTCGGCAAAGCCATCGACCGCTGCCGTCACGCCCGCCAGCCGCCTGGCAACAGCCTCCAGCGCCTGCTCAAGCGGGATTTTTTCGGCGTCAGGATCAAGAAGAGAATCGTCCATCCCGCATGGCTACATCCCCATGCCGAGCCCACGCGAGCGGCCGAGCGATTTCTGGAGGTCCTGAGACACCGTTTTCGTGCTCATGGCGTCCAGCCCCAGCTGCGGACGCCGGTTGGCGAGCTGTAGCGCGACGATCAGGGTGAGAAGGTAGCGACGATCAGGATGAGAAGCGCTGATCGCGACGCGATGGGTTTGGATCGTTTGATTGTCGCTGGCAAGGGCTATGTGTCATCTTGATTGTCG
>NZ_QKVT01000001.1:64689-85676 GCF_003426715.1 Blastomonas sp. UPD001 | reverse complement strand
TATTGAGGCTCGATCCGGGATGGCGATGACGCTCAATCAACTGGCGCAAGCTTTCAGTCAGCACAAGGGTGGCAGAACCCAGTTTGATTACCTCGACCTCACCTCGCGCGATCAGTAGGTACAGGGTGCTTCGGCTTATGCCAGTGAAGCGGCAGGCATCGGGAACCCTCATGGTGATCGGCTCGATGGACAGCGGAGACGAAGAGGAGAGGGGATATTCATGCATTGCGGTACCAATCTTTTTTGAAGCCGGCAGGGGGACCGCAGCAGTCACCCCGGCCAGCCGCCGCGCAACCGCGTCCAGCGCCTGCTCCAGCGGGATTTCGTCAGCGGTGGGCGCAGGCTCAGCATCTTCCATCCCGCACAGCTACATGCCCATGCCGAGCCCGCGCGAGATGCCGAGTGATCTCTGGAGGTCCTGAGACAGCGTTTTCGTGCTCATAGCGTCCAGCCCCAGCTGCGGACGCCGGTTGGCCAGCGCCGACTCAAGCTGCGGATCGCGCTCAAGGCCCTTGGCCATACCGACAAGCGACGCCCGGACCTTGTCCGAAGCCGCCGCACTGCCATTCTTGCGCAGCGCCCGATATTGCTGAGATTGCCGCTGCCACTGATCGACAAATGCGTCTGCCCGCCGTTCATTGGCAGCGGCAACGCGCTGCGCCTCGATGCGCAATTTCGCCTGCTGCTCCATCGCCTGGATCGCCCGATCGGTCTTGCCCTTCACCGCCTCGGGGATCAGGCTCAGATCCCGGTTCACCGCTTTGCGCAGATCGCCAAAGCTATCGGGCCTTAGTGCATTTAGCTCCGCCCCGGCTTTATCCAGCGCAGTGCGCTGCGAGGCGAGCGGCTGAAGCCCCTTGTCGCGCATGGCAACAATGTCCTGCGCCACCCGCGCGAACCGCTGCACGGCCTTGTCGAACACCTGCTTGTCGCTCGCCTGTTCCGGCAAGGTAACTTTCGCTCTGGCCTGTGCGACTGGCTCGCGCTGCGGCGCGAGAGTTGCGCCCTTGAGCAGGTCGGCAAGATGACCCCTGCGGCTGACCTTCAGCCCGGCGCGCGCCTCACGCTGCGGCTGCTGCTCCGCTGCCTTCTCCGGCTGCTGCGCGTAATCGCTCGCCATATCCTTGCCCCGCTCTCGGCTGAGCGTGCGGGTGAGCGCTTTCCGATCGACAAAGTCATCCTTGCCGTAGTGCAGATCGACCTGGGTCCGGTGCCGTGACAGCCCGACGTAAGCCCCATGGCTGTCCATGCCAGGCGTTGCCAGCAGCTTGACCTGATCGACGGTCATGCCCTGCGCCTTGTGGATGGTCGCGGCATAGCCGTGATCCAGATGCGCATAGTCCTTCAGATCGAACGCCACCGCCTTTCCATCGTCGAGCTTTACCGACATGCGCAGAGCGCTGACGCTTTCGACCGTGCCAAGCGATCCATTCTTCACGCCCAGCGAGCGTTCGTTCTTGAGGAACATGACCCGATCACCATCGGCAAACTGGCGCTGCCCACGCTCGACCTTCAGCGCAACGTCCTCGCCCAGATCGCCACTCGCGCGCACCTTCTCACGCACCGCTTCATTGAGGGCGCGGACCTCGTCATTGGTATGTGTAAGGATAATCCGGCTAGCATCGGGTTTGGCCTGCCGATCGCAATCCCAGGCATCGACGAGCTCGGCACGCGCAGCCTCGCGTGTCTCGGCAACATGGACGTGTCCTGCCTCATCATAGCGACCAAGCGCTTGGCCCGTCCTGCCAGTGGCAAGCTCGCGCGTCGCCTCCCTCTGCCAGTCAATCTGCTGCCGCCGGATCGATGCGATCTCGACCGCGCCATGTCGCTCGGCGGCTGCCCGGAACGCAGCGCCGGCCTCGATCGCCTGCAACTGCTGGGGATCGCCGACCATAACGACTTTCGCACCACCGCGCTCGGCTTCGGATATGACGCGCTCCATCTGCCGCGTACCCAGCATGCCAGCTTCGTCGATGACGAGGATGTGCCTGCTGGTAAGCTGCTCTCTGCCCTGCGCCCATTGGTGCTCCAGGCTGGCGAGTGTGCGCGACGGGATGCGGGAGCCATGCTCCAGCCCCTCGGCTGCAATGCCCGATAGGGCTGCACCCTGTACCGTATAGCCAGCACGCTCCCATGCCTCGCGCGCAACCCCCAGCATCGCGCTTTTCCCCGTCCCGGCATATCCGATGACATTGCTGACGCCTTTGGGCAGGTTCCACTTCGCGCGGTATTCCTCGGGCGTCATGTTGAAGTTGGTGCGCAGATAGCTCTTGAGCATTTTGACCTGCTTGCCGTCCTCCAGGCAGACCAGATAATCGGGCTTGATAGAAGAGCGGACTGACACCGCCGGCTTCTGCTCCGGCTGCGGCTCCGGCTCCGGTGCGTCGCCAAGGCCGGAAAGCGAAGCGTGGACGCTGCCGATCAGCGTCGCGATATCGGCAATCGAGACGCTGTTGTTGCTGACAGCCGCCGCGCGCATAGCTGCCATAAAGGATCAGCTTCTCGATCCGGCCCTTCTTCTTCCATTTGTTCGTGGCGAGCGCGAGCGCGTCCTCGAACTCCTCGAAGATGATCTGCTTCACGCGCTCAAGCTCGCGCTGCTTGTTGGCAGGAAGATGATCGATATCGGTGCGCATGACTTCAGCCACCCTGTAGAGATGACAGACACTTGGCAAGGTCGAAGCTGGCCCTCATCGCCAGAACTGCCACCAGTCTGGCGGCTTCTCGGTCGGCATCTGCATCAGCACGAACAGGGCATTGGCAAAATGCTGTTCGACCTGTTGCAAGGTCATCCCGTGCTTGGTGGCCAGTTGGCGGTACGTCAGCTCATCGACGCGGATGCCGAGGAAGATTTCCCGGTCAAGCGGCTCCATCCGCTCGACCGCTTGCTCGAACCTGCGCAAGCGCCTGCGCTCTGCGCGCGACAGGCGGGGCACCTCAACTTTCCTTGTCGCAGTACGCGGCCCATTCGGCCATCATGACCCGGCGCTTTTCCAGCAGGTTGCCGCGCCGGTAGGCCGCTTCGGTCTTGTTGGCGACCATATGGGCGAGGGCGGCTTCGGCAACGTCGCTCGGATGGTTCGTCTCTTCGCTCACCCAATCGCGGAACGATGAGCGGAACCCGTGCGGGGTGTAAGGCTGACACATCTCCTTCATGAGCTTGGACAGCGTCATGTCGGACAGGGGCCGATTGTTCTTGAAGCCGGGAAACACATAGGGCGATTCCCGCAGCCGCAGCTGGGCGCAGCGGCGGATGATCCGCATCGGCCGAGGGCTGAGCGGCACGACGTGTTCGCGGAATGCCTTCATACGCTCCTTAGGGAGCGTCCAGAGGCCACTTTCCAAGTCAACCTCATCCCAGGTCATGCCGCGCACCTCGCCCGATCTGGCGGCGGTGAAAATGGCAAATTCAAGGGCCAAGCGGCTGAACGATTCCCGGGCGCGCAGCTTCTGGATGAACTTGGGCACCTTTTCGTAGGGCATGGCCGGGAAGTGACCATCACGGCGCGGCTGACGGGGCAGGCCCTTGGTGATTGCCCGCATGGGAGCCTCGCTCTCACGATAGCCGGAAGCATATGCCCAATCGAGCACCATCCCGATCCGCTGGCGCACCCGCCGTGCTGTCTCGGGCTTGGCCAGCCAGATTTCCATGAGCACGTCGCGGATCATCGGACCGGTGATCCGATCCACCCTCATCTTGCCCAGCTGCGGGAAAGCGTACATCTCCATGGTGCGCATCCACTGGCCGTGGTGCTTGCCATTGCGCCAGGTCTTCGAATGAATGTCGAAGACCTTCTGCGCCGCGTCCTTGAAGTTGGGCACGGCCTCGACCTTGCGCCGCTCGAACTGTGGATCGTAGCCCTGTTCGACCTGACGGCGTACCACAAGCGCCCGCTCGCGCGCTTCGTCCAGTCCAACCGTTTTGCAGCTGCCCAGGCCGAAATCTCTACGGTGGCCCTTGTGCTGCACCCGGCAGACCCAACTGCTGGTCCCTCCCGGTCTTTCATAGCGAAAAAGGCCGTCGCCAAAACTGACACGGCGGCTGGACTGAGCCTTGCCTTCCGGACCGGTGTTCGAAGTCGTTTCCATGGACCTGATCATAAAATTTGTTCCCACATTGGCAAAAATGTCGGTCTGGACGACGTGGGACACACAGGGATCCGAATCACCAGCGTAACCCGCAGGGAAGCTGGACTTTCGGAACCGATCAGGGATGTTGTGGGATTAGTAGGTGGCGGAGACGGAGGGATTCGAACCCTCGGTACCGGATTTACCAGTACGACGGTTTAGCAAACCGTTGGTTTCAGCCACTCACCCACGTCTCCGCATGGCAGCATGTCGATGCTTGCTTGCCCCAGCTACGGGGCCGGTCGATTGGCCAGAGCGCGCTATAGCGGCGGGTGGGGCGGGGATCAACCGGTTAAGTTCGCTTTCGGCCGGCGTCCTGCCGATTTGTGCGGATGGCCCGCAAATGACGGTTTCAACGGCATTTGTCGCAAATCGGACTCGGGTCGCCGCGTCATCGACTCGGGTCATCGCCCATTCATTGTCTTGGCCCCAAGAATGCGGCGATTGTGGTTAATGATGCACAGGCGGGAGGCAAGCATGGCAAAGGGCTGGTTCGGACAGGGTCTGGCGATCGTCGCCCTGGCGACATGGGGGCTGGGGGCCGGGCCGATGACCGACCCGGCATCGGCCCAGGTCAGGACGGTTGACCCCAACGAGGCGATCGATGCCGACCTGGCACCTTCGCGGCCCGGCAGCAACACCGAGCCGGTGACCGAGGCGCCGCTGGATGGCGGCTATGATTATGGCCAGCCCGACGACGGGACGACCGGCACCACCAGCAGCAGCGACGAAACCCTGCCTACCGTGCCCGAGAGCGGCACGCCGGCGGCCACGGTCCCTGCGGTTGCGGGCAACGGTTATCAGAAGGACGATCTGATCGGCGCGGCCGAGGGCGTGTTCGGCAAGGGGGCCGAGGGGCTGGCCGGGCTAATCGAGGACATCTTGCGCAAGCAGGGCGAGCCCAATGGCTATATCGTCGGGCGCGAGGCGTCGGGCGCGTTCGTCGTCGGGTTGCGCTACGGATCGGGCACGCTGCACCACAAGATCGAGGGCGACCGGCCCGTCTACTGGACCGGCCCTTCGATCGGTTTCGATGCCGGGGCCAATGCCGGCAACACCTTCGTGCTGGTCTACAATCTCTACGACACCGAGGACCTGTACAAGCGCTTCGGCGCGGGCGAGGGCGCAGCCTATCTGGTCGGCGGATTCCACACCAGCTATCTGCGCCGCGGCGATGTGGTGCTGATCCCGGTGCGCATGGGGCTGGGCCTGCGTCTCGGTGTCAATGCCGGTTACATGAAATTCACCCGCAAGCGCAATTTCGTCCCCTTCTGACGAACCGCTTCGCGGCAGACATAGCCCGCAGGGTCGCAACTGCCAAAAGGGCAAAATCGAGGGCCGGTTGTCGTACATGGTGCGGCAACCGGCCTTTTTGCCTTGCCCCGGCGCGCATCGGTCGGCATGGAGGCTCGCGCATTTTCCTGACGCCGGAACGGCTCTTCCGGCAATATTCATAGCTGAAATGGGGGATTGACCCGTGCTGGAACTATTGAAGGCGCAACCGGCCGATGCGCTGCTCGCGCTGATCAAGCTTTATGCGGCCGATGACCGCCCGACCAAGATCGACCTGGGCGTGGGCGTCTATCGCACCGCCGATGGTGCCACCCCGGTGTTCAAGGCGATCAAGGCAGCCGAGGCGCGGCTGCTCGATGGCCAGGACAGCAAGAGCTATCTCGGCCCCGAAGGCGATATGGGCTTTGTCCGCGCGATCATGCCCTGGATGCTAGGTGATTTCGACCCCGCGGGTCGCATCGACGGGCTGCAGACCCCAGGCGGCACCGGCGCGGTCCGGCTGGCGGCAGACCTGCTGCTTAAGGCGGGCGTCAAGCGGATCTGGATGGGCACGCCGAGCTGGCCGAATCACGCCCAGATCCTGAGCGCGGTGGGGCTGGCCTGCGAAACCTTCCGCCATCTCGACGTGGCGACGCAGAAGCTCGACTTCACCTCGCTCGAAGCCGCGCTGGACAAGGCCGATGCGGGCGATGCGGTGCTCCTGCACGGCTGCTGCCACAACCCCACCGGCGCGGATTACAGCGAAGCGCAATGGCAGCAGATTGCCGAGACGGTCGCGGCCAAGCGGCTCTTCCCGCTGATCGATCTGGCCTATCACGGCCTGGGCCATGGTTTCGAGGCGGACGGCTATGGCCTGCGCGCGGTGCTCGCCAAGGTGCCCGAGGCGCTGATCGCCTATAGCTGCGACAAGAATTTCGGCCTGTATCGCGAGCGCGTCGGAGCGCTCTATGTGATGACCGAAAGCGCCGAGCAGCAGCCCGCGATCCAGTCCAATCTCGCCGCGCTCGCCCGCGCCAACTGGTCGATGCCGCCCGATCACGGCGCGGCTGCGGTGCGGATCGTGCTCGAAGACGAGGGGCTGACCAAGATCTGGCTCGCCGAGCTCGATTCGATGCGCGAGCGGATGCGCAGCGTGCGCGACAGGCTGGCGTCGTACCAGTCGATCGGATCGGTCAATCTGGCTGCGGTCGGCCAGCAGAACGGGCTGTTTTCGGTCCTTCAGCTGACCCCCGACCAGATCGCCGCGCTGCGCGCCGACTGGGGCGTGTACATGGCGGGATCGGGCCGGATCAACATTGCCGGGTTCACCGACGCGAACATCCCGCACTTCATCGAAGGGCTGCGCGCGGTCGCCGCGTGATTTTCGCCTGACTGCGATCTGCCGCACAGCGCGCCCTCTGCGCGGCGTGTAGGCGGATCGCATGTTCCTGTCCTTCACCCTGTTGCGGATGCGCGATCACCTCGCCGCTCTGGCGGCGGCGATGCTGTGCGCGCACGCCATCGGCCTGATTCGCCTGTCCGACTTTATCCCCCATGGCTCGCTGCTGATCGAGGGGCGCGTGGGCCAACTGACCGGCGTCGCTTTGTGCGCGCTCGTCCATGCCATCGTGCTGACCGGCCTGTACCGCAGGCGCCTGGTCGCAGGGCCGCTCTATCGCTGCGGCGAGACGCGGCCCGCCGATGCCTATGGCAAGCCGTATCGCCCCGGCACCTCGCGGCTGCTCGAAAGCTGGCACTATCGTTGACCGTCTGCATGCAGAGGTTTAGCTGTATCGCCATGAAAAGCGGCAGGCTCACCAGCAAGCACCAGATCACCGTGCCCAAGGACGTGCGCGAGGCGCTCGGCCTCAAGGCGGGCGATCATGTCCGGTTCGAGCTGCGCGATGGCGAGGCGGTGATGGCGCGCGAAAAGCCGGCCCGCGCTACCATCGATGCGGAATGGGTCGAGATGATGAAGCTGTCGATGCCCGAATGGTTCAGCGAGGAAGAAGACGCCTATTGGGCTGATCTTTAGGAGTACGCATTCTTGGTGCCCTCCGCCTTGCGTCAATTCGATCTGCTCGTCATCGAGTTCCCGTTTGTGGATCAGGAACGCGTGCGCTTGCGCCCTGCGCTGGTGCTTTCTCCGGCACAGTTCATCGCTGATACTGGCGTGGCATCACTGGCCATGATCACCAGAGAAGCCGTAAGTCCCTGGCCCGGCGATGTCGTGCTGGTCGATCCGGCGAGCGCAGGGTTGCACAAGCCCAGCAAGGTGCGGATGAAGTTCCATTCGGTCGCGGTCGATGGCGCGATCGCGGCAGGCCAGCTGGCTCCAGATGATCAGCGCGCCATCCGCGCAGCGCTAAAGGACCATCTTGCCCTATGAAACCACCCCATATCCTGCTCATCGTCGGCGGCGGCATCGCGGCGTACAAGGCGTGCGAGCTGATCCGGCTGATCCGCAAGGCAGGCATGAGCGTGCGCTGCGTGCTGACCGATGGCGGCGCGCAGTTCATCACCCCGATGACGCTCGCGGCCTTGAGCGAGAACGAGGTGTTCACGACGCTCTGGGATCTCAAGAACGAGACCGAGATGGGGCATATCCAGCTCAGCCGCGAGGCCGATTTGATCGTGGTCTGCCCCGCGACCGCCGACCTGCTCGCCAAGATGGCGGCGGGCATCTCGGACAGCCTGGCGACGACGGTGCTGCTGGCGACCGATACGCCCGTGCTCGCGGTTCCGGCGATGAACGTGCGTATGTGGCAGCATGCGGCGACCCAGCGCAATGTCGCACGGCTTAGGGCGGATGGCATCACGGTGGTCGATCCCGATGACGGCGCGATGGCGTGCGGCGAGTACGGGCCGGGCCGGTTGCGCGGGGTACTGCGCATCACCTGATCGCGAGCAGGTCAAATCAGCCGCTGGCGCCTTTCATCATCGGAACGACCTGCGCGCCTACAGAAATCCGATCCAGGTAGTCGCTCCACCATTGTGCCATCGCAACGCGCTCATCCCAGTACTGGCCTCTAGCATATGCACCTCGCACGGCATTACTGTGCCCATGGGCAAGGGCGCGTTCGATAGCGTCGGGATGCCATTTTCCGCTTTCATTCAACAAAGTGCTGGCAGTTGCCCTAAATCCATGGGAGGTCACCACGTCCTTGCCGAACCCCATTCGGCGGTAAGCGGAATTCATTGCATTCTCGCACATCGGCTTCTTGAGCGAGCTCTGGGCAGGGAACATATAGTCCCGCCAGCCGGTATGCTCGCGAAGCACCTTGAGTAGCTTCACAGACTGCAGTGACAACGGAACGCTGTGGGGCCGACGCAGCTTGGTGCGTTCTGCAGGGATCCGCCAGACTGCCTCGTCAAAATCGACCTCGATCCATCTGCCCTGTCGTAGCTCACCAGGACGAAGGAACACGTGCGGCAACAGTTGCATCGCAATTTTCACGACAATGCTTCCGGCATATTCATCAATGGAGCGCAGCACCTCTCCCAGCAGATGCGGTTCGAGCACAGCAGCATGATGCGTCACGATCGGCGTGGCCAGAGCCCCGCCAAGCATGGCTGCGGGATCATGTTTGCACAGCGCCATCGCAACCCCATGCCGAAACACGCGGCTGGCAAAGGCCCTGGTTCGGACAGCGGTTTCGCGCTTGCCTGCCTTCTCGATTTTCTTGAGCACCACCAGGAGCTCAGCGGGCTCGATCGCATCGATGGGCCGGGGGCCGATGGCTGGCGTCAAATGCGAGAGATACCAGCGAGCTTTTTCGATGGTGGCCTCTGCTTTCTTGCTGGCGACGAACCGGACAGCAATAAGGTCCTCGGCCACGGACTGAAAACTGTTCCCAGCCGACAATCGGCTCCTGATCTTCTCCATTTTGCGGGAATGAAGCGGATCTTCCCCTGCCCGGATTTGTCTGCGGGCATTATCCCTTTTCTCCCTTGCTTCTGCCAATGAAACCTCGGGCCAGGCCCCGAGCGACAACCGCTTCTCGATGCCTTGGATCCGAAACTTGCAATACCAGAGCTTCGAACCGCCAGGCCGAATCTCCAAATACAGCCCATTTTGATCCGTTTTGCGGTAAGGGGTATCAGCTGGCTGAAACCCACGGATTTCTGGGGCTTTCAAGGGCATTTGGGGGCAACGCCTTTCTTCCTCGCTCGTTGCCCCCAGATTTGCCCCCTATTTTTCGAGACTTGGTGACATCACTCGGAACAAAACGAGATTCCAGTTAGGGGCAATATAGCCCGAAACCCGCATAAAATCGAGGATTTGCAACGTTTTGGGAAGGTGCAATGGTGCCGCTTACGTGACTCGAACACGTGACCCCATCATTACGAATGATGTGCTCTACCAACTGAGCTAAAGCGGCGCGCGGGCCTGGTTTTGGCCGGTGCGAGCGGAGCCGTTATCAGCAGCGCGGCCAGGATGCAAGATGCGTTGCGCGGGTTGCTCGCGCGGAGCGGCAGTGCGGGGCCGATGAACGTCGGGCACGACAGCGCGATTGTGGCTAACGCATTCGCAGGGCTCAATTAACCCTAGATTTACCTCCATGCGAGACATTGCCCGCAAGACACTTTGACGGGACCAATCCATGGATACTCTGCGCGGATATCGCGATGGCGGGCACAGCCATGACGACGCAGACGATGCGCAGCTCGCATCGGTGCAGGCGGACAGCGATGACGAGGCGCTGATGGACCCGCCTCAGGCCTTTGGCAGCGACGAGCGGCGCATGCATGTGCGCGCCTATAATTATTGGGCCAAGCTGCTGGGAAGCCGCGTTTTTCCGTCGATCGAAGATCTCGATCCGGAGAATATCGAGGACTTCGGTCCGCACAGCGTACTGCTCGATTTCACCTCCGGAATCGAGAACCCCGCGATCCCGTTCATCGGCAAGGCGCTGCGCGAGGAGAGCAACCTGCCCGAGGCGATCGCCTATCTCGACGAGGTCCCGGGCCGGTCGCTGCTGTCGCGAATCACCGACCATTACATGCAGATCCTGGCCAACCAGGCGCCGATCGGATTCGAGGCCGAATATGTCAACGATCGCGGATCGACGATCATGTATCGCGGCATCCTGCTTCCCTTCTCCACCGACGACGATACGATCGACTTCGTCTATGGCGTGATCAACTGGAAGGAGATGGCCGACCGCAAGCTCACCGAAGAACTGATCCTGCAGATCGACGAGGCGGTGAAGCAGAGCCCGCGCAAGCCCGCGCTGCCGGTCTGGGAAGACGATCCCGCACAGAATCTGGCGCCCGGCGAGATCGGCGGCGAGGCGATCGACGAGCCGCTGTCGCTCGATGGCTATGCGATGTTCGACGATATTTCGGACGGCCTGATCGAGGTCGGCTTTGGCGGGATCGAGGAAGAGCCGGCGGCCAATGCGTTTCCGGTAGCCGAACTGCCCGGCGGCGACGAGGCGCTCGCCGACCTGCTCGATTTCGCGCGCGCGCATGTCGAGGCGGCGCTCGCCAACGAGGACCGCTCGCGCCAGGCGCTCTATGCCGCCATCGGCCGCGCCTATGATTTCGCGCTCGCCGCGCGCGGCCGCCCCGACGATTATGCCGCGCTGCTGGCCGAGAGCGGTATCACCGCGCAGGCGCGCGCGCCGATGACGCCGCTGGTCAAGCTGGTCTTCGGCACCAGCTACGACAAGACGCGGCTCGCCGAATATGCGTGCGTGCTCGCCCATGCCATGCGCCGCGACGTGCCGCGCGGCGGCTTGGCCGATCTGCTCGCGCAGCAACCCGGCGGGCTCAAGGCGATCGTCCAGATCGAGCGCAAGGCGCGCCGCGCGCGCGACGAGGATGCGGAGAAGCTCTGCCGCAAGCACGAGACGCGCCAGCGGCTGCGCGCTGCCCCTTCGCTCCCGGTCAGCGCCGTCGACCTGGGCGACAGCGAGTTTGCGGTGCTGGTGGCGCGGCGCGATGCCAACGGCCAACTGGGCGTGATCGGCATGATCGGCGAGGACGATCCAGTGGCCGACCGCATCCTGCGCAAGATCGCGGGTTGAGACCCAGCGGCTATCTGCAAGCCTCGTAACATTTAATCGACCGCCTGAAAGAAAATTACGTCATTCTGGCGGCGTCCCGCGGCTGTGCGCTTGAGAAGCCGCGTGCGATGGCGCATAAGCCTGGGCAGCAGACCCCATAAAGAGGCGGCAAACCAGCGCGCACGCGGGGCACGAGGAACCCATGGCCGACATCCAGAATGCTGCGTCCGATGCAGACGCGCCGTCCAGCACCCCGTTTTCCGATCCCAGACAGCATGAAAACCTTCGCCAGACGCTGAGCGACGCGTTCCTCAAAGGGGCGCTGCCGGGCGAAAATGAGGGCTTTGACGCGGAGGCGAGCAAGCAGGCCGCCGATTTCGCGCTGCGGGCGATGGCGTGCCGTCCTTCGGCCGATACCATGCTCGCGATCGAATCGATCCCCGGCGCGGCGGGCCACCGGCACATGCGGCTGGCGATCATCAACGACGACATGCCCTTCCTGGTCGATTCCATCGCAGCGACCATCTCGCGCTTCGGCCTGGCGATCGACCGCGTGATCCATCCGGTGGTCGCGCTGCGCCGCGATGCCGATGGACTGCTGAGCGAAATCTATACCGACGAAGCCCCCGGCGAGCGGCGCGAGTCCGTGGTCTATCTCGAGGTCGAGCGCGCCGATGCCCGGCAGCGCAAGGCGCTCGAGGCCGCGCTGCTTTCCGCGATGGCCGATGTGCGCGCGGCGGTGACCGACTGGCCGATGCTGCAGGCGGCGATGGCTGCCGATGCCGCGGCGATGGCCGATGGCGAAGGCGCGGCGCTGCTGCGCTGGTTCCTCGACCGCAACATGACCCAGCTTGCGCATCTGCGCTATCGCCGCGACGGCGCGACCGAAGCCCCGCTGGGCCTGGCGCGGATGGCGGGCGAGGAGCGTCAGCTGCTTGCGGCGCATTCGTTCGAGCGCGCCTTTGCCTGGTTCGAAAGCGGCAAGGCCGCGCCGCTGATCATCAAGTCGAACTTCATCTCGACCGTGCACCGCCGCGCGCCGCTCGACCTCATCATCCTGCCGATCTGGGAGGATGGCCGCGTCTCCGCCTTGTCGGTGCATGGCGGCATCTGGACCAGCGCCGCGCTCGCCGCCGCGCCCGAGCGCGTGCCGGTGCTGCGCGCGCACTTGAAGCTGCTGATGGACAAGTTCGGTTTTGCCCCCAACGGTCATGCCGGCAAGGCGCTGTCGCATGCGCTCACCGCGCTGCCGCACGATCTGCTGATCGCGTTCAGCCTGGAAAATCTGGAGCGCGTCGCGCTCACCGCGATGTCGCTGGCTGATCGCCCGCGCTCGAAGCTGGTCACCGTCCAGTCGTCGCTCAAGCGTCACCTGTTCGTCTTTGCCTGGCTGCCGCGCGACGAGGTTTCGACCGGACGCCGCGTCGCGATCGAGCGGATGCTGGTCGAAGCCTCGGGCGGCAAGACGCTGAGCTGGTCGATCTCGCTCGAGGACGGCGAGATCGCGCTGCTGCGCTATGTGCTCGACGTGCGCGATGGCGAGCACAAGGTCGACGATGCCGCGCTCGACGCGGCGCTGCGCGCGATGGTGCGCGGCTGGGAGCCCTCGGTCGAGGAAGCGCTGATCGCGCAGGGCGAGGAAAGCCGCGCCGCTGCGCTCGCCAGCCGCTATGCTGCGCAGTTCCCGATGGCCTATCGCACCGATTACGGCCCGCAGGAGGCCGCGCTCGATATCCTGCGGCTGCGCAATCTCGAAGGGCCCGAGCAGCACGGCGCGCGCCTGTATCGCAAGAGCCTCGACGCGGCGCAGAACCTGCGGCTGAAGCTCTACAGCCAGGCGGGCGCGATCCCGCTGTCCGAGACGGTGCCCGTGCTCGAGAATTTCGGCTTCGACGTGCTCGAGGAAATCCCGACCCAGATGGGCGGCGCCGATGGCGGGCATATCCACGATTTCCTGCTGAGCCTGCGCGGCCAGGGCGATGTCGAGGCGCTGTTGCAACGCGCCGCGGCGATCGAGGCGGCGATTTCGGGCACGCTCGAGGGCAAGGCAGAGAACGATCCGTTCAACCGGCTGATCGCCGCGACCGGGCTGGAACAGCGCGCGGTGATCTGGCTGCGCGCCTGGTATCGCTATCTGCGCCAGGCGGGCCTGCCCTATGGCATCGGCACGATGGTCGATGCGCTGCACGATGCGCCCGATGTCGCGCATGCGCTGGTCGCGCTGTTCATCGCGCGGCACGACCCCGCGTTCACCGGCGACCGCGAGGCGGCGACCGAGGCGAACCTCGCCGCGATCAACACCGGCCTCACGCAGGTGTCCGCGATCGACGATGACCGGCTGCTGCGCATGCTGCGCGCGCTGGTCATGGCGATCCTGCGTACCAACGCCTTTGCTCCGGCGGCGAAGCTCGCGATGGTCATGAAGATCGAGAGCGCCAAGGTGCCCGGCCTCCCTGCCCCGCTGCCCTGGCGCGAGATGTTCGTTTATTCGCCGCAGGTCGAGGGCATCCATCTGCGCGCCGGCCCCGTCGCACGCGGCGGGCTGCGCTGGTCCGACCGGCGCGACGATTTTCGCACCGAGGTGCTCGGCCTGATGAAGGCGCAGCGCGTCAAGAACGCGGTCATCGTGCCCACCGGTGCCAAGGGCGGCTTCTTTCCCAAGCAGCTGCCCGATCCTGCGACCGATCGCGACGGCTGGCTGAACGGCGGCAAGGAAGCCTACAAGACCTTCATTCGCACGCTGCTGTCGGTCACCGACAATATCGTCGACGGCAAGGTGGTGCACCCGGCCGATGTCGTAGTGCATGATGGCGAGGACCCGTATTTCGTCGTCGCCGCCGACAAGGGCACCGCAACCTTCAGCGATACCGCCAATGCCATCGCAGCGGAGTTCAACTTCTGGCTCGGCGATGCGTTCGCCTCGGGCGGATCGCAGGGCTACGACCACAAGGCGATGGGTATCACCGCCAAGGGCGGCTGGGTCTCTGTCCAGCGCCATTTCGCCGAAATGGGCGTCGATGTGCAGACCGATCCCGTCCGCGTCGCCGGCTGCGGCGACATGTCGGGCGACGTGTTCGGCAACGGCATGCTGCTGTCGAAAGCGATCAAACTGGTCGCCGCGTTCGACCACCGCCATATCTTCCTCGATCCCGATCCCGATCCGGCCAAGAGCTGGGAGGAGCGCGCGCGGATGTTCGCGCTGCCACGGTCGAGCTGGGACGATTATGACAAGGCGCTGATCTCGAAGGGCGGCGGCGTGTTCCCCCGATCGATGAAGGCGATACCCCTGACCCCCGAGGTCAAGGCGATGCTGGGCATCGATCAGGACGAGATCGAACCCGCCGCGCTGATCTCCGCGATCCTGCGCTCGCAGGTCGACCTGATCTGGTTCGGCGGCATCGGCACGTACATCAAGGCCGCGTCGGAGAACAATATCGACGTCGGCGATCCTTCGAACGATCCATTGCGCATCAACGCCGAACAGCTGCGCTGCAAGGTCGTCGGCGAAGGCGCAAACCTCGGTGTCACCCAGGCCGCGCGCATCGCCTTCTCGATGCTCGGCGGACGCATCAACACCGATTTCATCGACAATTCCGCCGGGGTCGATTGTTCGGACAACGAGGTGAACATCAAGATCGGCCTGGCCGCCGTGATGCGCGCCGGATTGCTCGACGAAGCATCGCGCAACACGCTGCTCGCTTCCATGACCGACGATGTGTCCAGCCTGGTGCTCGAGGACAACCGTCTGCAGGCGCTGGGGCTTTCGATCGCCGAGAAGGGCGGAACGCGTGCGCTGCCCAGCTATCTGCGCCTCATCGAGAATTTCGAGGAACAGGGCCGGCTCGACCGCAAGGTCGAGGGACTGGCCGACAATGCCACGTTCAAGCGGCGCGCGCAGGAGGGTCATGGCCTGACCCGGCCCGAGCTCGCGGTGCTGCTCTCGACCGCCAAGCTGGCGCTGCAGGACGCGATCGAGCGCATTCCGCTCGCCGATGATCCGACGATGCGGCCCGAGCTGCTCGCTGCCTTCCCGCCGCAGATGCGCGAGGCTTATGGCGACATCCTGATGCAGCACCAGCTGCGCGGCGAGATCATCGCGACCAAGCTCGCCAACCGCATGATCAACCGGCTGGGCCTGATCCACCCGTTCGAGCTGGCCGAAGAGGAAGGCTGCACGCTGGGCGATGTCGCCTGCGCCTTTGTCGCGGCCGAACGCCTGTTCGCGCTGCCCGCGATCTGGGCGGAGTTCGACAGTACCCAGATGGACGAACAGGTCCGCCTGATGCTGTTCGATGCCACCGCCAACATCGTGCGCGTCCATATCGCCGACGTGCTGCGCGCCAGCGCCGATGGCCTGATGCCCGGCGAGATCGTCGCTGCGCTGAAGCCCGGGGTCGATGCGCTGATCGCGGGCATGGACAATCTGCTCAACGCCGAGGCGCGGCTCCAGGCCGCGCGCCAGGCGCAGGATCTGACCGCGCAGGGCGCCGCACCGAGCCATGCCGCGCATATCGTGCGGTTGACCGGTCTCGATGGCGCGGCGGGGCTTGCCAACCTTGCCAGCCATAGCGGCACCGGCCCGCTGCCGCTGACGCACGCCTTTGCCGATCTGGGCGCGACGCTCGGCCTCGACTGGACGCAGATGACCGCGGCGCGGATGACTCCCAGCGATCCGTGGGAGCGGCTGCTGGTCTCGGGCCTCGCCCGCGACTTCCAGCAGATGCGCCTCGATTTCCTCGCCCGCGCCCAGGGCGGCGACCCGCAGGACTATGTCGCGAACTGGACCGAGGCCAACCTGCCCCGCATCAAGCAGTTCCGCACCCTGGTCGACCGCGCCCGGATGGACGCCGCCCCGAGCGTCGCGATGCTGGCGCAGATCGCCAGCCAGGCGCGGATATTGCTGGGGCGATAGGTCCGTCCCGTCGTGGACACGAGAAAGGGCCGGTGCATCGCTGCACCGGCCCTTCTTGTTTCCATCTGAGGGTCGGGCTTACGCCGCTTCCTTCTTCCGGCTCTGCTTCTTGCGCTCGTTCGGGTCGAGCCAGCGCTTGCGCAGGCGGATGGTCTTGGGCGTCACCTCGACCATTTCGTCGTCGTCGATATAGGCGATCGCCTGTTCCAGGCTCATCAGGCGCGGCGGGGTCAGGCGGATGGCGTCGTCCTTGCCAGTCGAACGGAAGTTCGTCAGCTGCTTCGACTTCATCGGGTTGACCTCGAGGTCCTCGGGCTTGGCATTCTCGCCGATGATCATGCCCTCGTACACGGGCACGCCCGATCCGATGAACAGGCTGCCGCGATCTTCCAGCGCGTTGAGCGCATAGCCCACGGTGTCGCCGGTGCCGTTCGAGATCAGCACGCCGACCGGACGGCCCGCGATCGGGCCCTTGTACGGTCCGTATCTCTCGAACAGGCGGTTCATGATGCCGGTGCCGCGCGTGTCGGACAGGAATTCGCCATGATAGCCGATCAGCCCGCGCGACGGGGCGCTGAAGGTGATGCGGGTCTTGCCACCGCCCGAGGGGCGCATGTCGGTCATCTCGGCCTTGCGCAGCGCCATCTTCTCGACGACGGTGCCCGAATGCTCGTCGTCCACGTCGATGACGACGGTTTCATAGGGCTCGGTACGGTTGCCGCTCTCGTCCTCGCCGAACAGCACGCGCGGACGCGAGATGCCGAGCTCGAAGCCTTCGCGGCGCATCGTCTCGATCAGCACGCCGAGCTGCAGTTCGCCGCGCCCTGCGACCTCGAAGCTGTCCTTGTCCGCCGATTCGGTGACCTTGATCGCCACGTTCGATTCGGCTTCGCGCATCAGGCGGTCGCGGATCATGCGGCTGGTCACCTTGGTGCCCTCGCGGCCGGCAAACGGGCTGTCATTGACCGCAAAGCGCATCGACAGCGTCGGCGGATCGATCGGCTGCGCGTGCAGCGGCTCGGTGACGGACGTGTCGCAGATGGTGTTGGCGACGGTCGCGGTGGTGAGGCCGGCGATCGAGATGATGTCGCCCGCGCTCGCCTGCTCGACGGGAACGCGCTCGAGCCCGCGGAACGCCATGATCTTCGAGGCGCGGCCCGCTTCGACGATATTGCCTTCGGGATCGAGCGCGTGGATCTGCTGGTTGGTCTTCACGGTGCCGCTGGCGACCAGGCCGGTCAGGATGCGGCCGAGGAAATTGTCGCGGTCGAGCAGCGTGACCAGGAACTTGAACGGACCGTCGGGATCGGCGCTGGGTGCGGGCACATGACCGACGATCTTCTCGAACAGCGGCTGCAGCGTGCCTTCGCGCACCTCGGGGCTGTCGCCGCAATAGCCGTTGCGGCCGGAGGCGAAGAGCACGGGGAAATCGAGCTGCTCGTCATTGGCGTCCAAGGAGACGAACAGGTCGAACACCTCGTCCAGCACTTCCTGCGGGCGACCATCGGGACGGTCGATCTTGTTGACCACGACAATCGGCTTGAGGCCGAGCGCGAGCGCCTTGCCAGTGACGAACTTGGTCTGCGGCATCGCGCCTTCGGCGGCATCGACCAGCAGGATCACGCCATCGACCATCGACAGGATGCGCTCCACCTCGCCGCCGAAATCGGCGTGGCCGGGCGTGTCGACGATGTTGATGCGGGTCTTCTCGCCGGCATTGTCCCACTCGATCGAGGTGCACTTGGCGAGAATGGTGATGCCGCGTTCTTTTTCCAGGTCGTTCGAATCCATCGCGCGCTCTTCGACGCGCTGGTTGTCGCGGAAGGTGCCGGACTGACGGAACAGCTGGTCGACAAGGGTGGTCTTGCCATGATCGACGTGCGCGATGATGGCGATATTGCGAAGAGACATGGAAATAGCCTGTATCAGGGGGATGGTCGCGGACACGCCGTCCACCGGCACGCCTGTTGCTGGCGCGCCCATAGCTTATGCCCTGCTGCAGCGCAACAACTAGCGCGTGGGGTATCATGAGCGGACAGCAGACGGCGGTATCCTCTCCCCTCCCGCCTGCGGGAGGGGTGGCTGAGGCGTAGCCGAAGCCGGGGTGGGACCCTCTTTGCGGTTTCAGGCCCACCCCGGTTCAGCAAGCTGAACCTGCCCCTCCCGCAAGCGGGAGGGGAGATACAGAATAATCGATTTCTCGTCATTGTAGCATGACTGCACCCTACCTCCGCTCATCCTGAGCAGCGGGCGCAGCCCGCGTCGTCGAAGGACCCGCGCCCACGCTGGCCGTATAGCGGGGCCTTCGACAGGCTCAGGCTGAGCGGAGTGGGTTGGCAAGTGCGCTTGCAGCCTGGCATTGAACACCCCTATTCCGCGCAAACCCCCATCCACATGTCGCGCGGCATGTCCACGCGGATCGGCGGGCCGCCCTTGGGGGCGGGGATGCCGTCGTACCAGAGCGAACGCGCCAGATCGGGCATGAACACGCCAAGCGGTGCGGGGCTGTCCTCCATCGGGGGTTCGGCGACATATTTGAGGCCATTGGGCTCGCCGATAAAGGCATGGAAATAGAGCTCCTCCTCGCCATCTTCCTGCGGCAGCATCTGCGGCGGGTTCTGCGCATCGCCAAGCCCATCGACCGGGATCAGCGTCGTCGAACCGAAGCCGTTCGATCCGGCAAAGGTGAAATACTTGCGGAAGATGAGCTTGTCGTCCTCGTCCTTCTGCTCGAGCACCGCGACCAGGTCCGACTGCGCGCTGGGCGGCAGCGCGGGCTTTTCGAAATGCAGCGAAAAGCGCGTCGGCCAGGGCGAGTGGTAGCTCGCTTTCAGGATCGGGCAGGACAGCGGCTTGACCTGCACCGCCGCCGCGGGGTTGATCTCCAGCGTATCGATGGCAAGCCGGTCGTTCACGATCTTGAAGCTGGCATAGGCGTCGCCTGCGGTCGGGCAGCAATTGGCGTCGGTGTCGCGCCACAGCGAGAACGAGCTGCTGATGCCGTACAGGCTATATTCGACGCCCTTCCACAGCCCCAGCCCCTTGGGCAGGCGCGTGCGCAGCTCCTCTTTCCAGCCGTTCATGCCGATATTGGCCCAGCCATCGCCGCGCAGCAGGTAGAGCGTGTCGGCATTGCCTTCGCCCGTCCCGGCGGTGCGCGCCGGCATGTGCAGCATCAATTTCTCGCCATCGTCGATCAGCAGCGGGGTCGAGGCCTCGCCCTCAGTGGTGGTAAAGCCGATCAATTGCGGCGCAGTGCCGGTGATGTCCCAGGCGATCGCGGCGCGCAGCGGGATGCCGCCGCCCGGCTCCAGCCCGCTCATATATTGCCACGCGACCGAACGCCGGCGCCCTTCCTCACCCGCGTTAAGGACACCGGCAGATTCGACCACGCAATTCTCGACCGCCCCGATCTGGCATTGCTTTGCCAAGTCCGGCCCGAACCCGGCGGGGGTGCGGATCGACGCGGCGAGCCTGGTCAGCCCCTCGATCTCGCTCTTCACATAGCCAAGGCTCTCGACGATCATATCGGGATTGGCGGTCTGCGGGCTGTCGTCCTCGCTATATTCGAACCCCCGGCGCAGATCGGCGAGCGCCTCGTCATGGCGCTCGGCGATCACCGCCTTGCGCGGATCGACCTTCTGCCAGGCGGCAAACGCGGTCTCGACATCGGACCAGCCCTTCGCGATCTCGCGATCGGCGCAAAGCGCCTTCGCGTTGACCGTACGGTCGGGACAGGGCGCGGCGGCGGGAGAGGCCGCAAGCAAAAGGGCGGGCAGCAGGATCACGAAACACTCCAGTCAGGCGCGACCCTGCCAGCCCATGTTCCGGTTTTCGCCGCCGAAATCAATGCGTTTCGGCGGCGTCAACGGTTACTTTCCGGTCCAGTTCGGCGCGCGCTTCTGCGCGAAGGCGGCGGCGCCCTCGCGCGCGTCCTGCGAGGTCATCACGGGGCCGACGATTGCCTGCTGCCTGGCCCACATTTCCTCGTCGCTCCAACCGCGCGATTCGACGATCACCTGCTTGGAGACGCGCACCGCGAGCGGGCCGTTGGCGCTGATCTTGTGCGCCAGTTCGAGCGCGCCGTCGATCGCCGGGCCTTCGACCACGCGGTTGACGAAGCCGATCTCGTAGCCGCGCTGCGCCGAGATGAAATCGCCGGTCAGCGCCAGTTCCATCGCGATGCGCGGCGGAATCTGGCGCGGCAGGCGCATCAGGCCGCCCGCTGCGGCAGCGAGGCCGCGCTTGGTTTCGGGAATGCCGAACTGCGCGCCGCTATTGGCGACGAGCAGGTCGCAGGTGATCGCGACCTCCATTCCGCCCGCGAGCGCATAGCCATCGACCGCGGCAATCAGCGGCTTTTTGGGCGGCGATTCGACGAAACCGGCGAAACCCTTGCCTTTCACCGTCGGCAGTTCTCCGGTGAGAAAGGCCTTCAAGTCCATGCCCGAGCAGAAGGTGCCGCCTGCCCCCTTGATGATGCCGACGCGCAGCGCGTCATTGGCATCGAGCTCTTCCATCGCCGCAGCGACGCCTTCGGCCACCGCGCGGTTGACCGCGTTCTTGGCCTCGGGCCGGTTGATGGTGATGATGAGCACGCCATCGTCGGCGAGGGTCAGAACTTCGGACATGTCAAATCTCCCTGAAAAACCCCTCTCCTTTAG
>NZ_QKVT01000001.1:51621-64589 GCF_003426715.1 Blastomonas sp. UPD001 | reverse complement strand
CCCCTCACCCAACTACGCCTAGACCGGCTTCGCCGGATCAAGGCTTCGTATCCCTCTCCCCTGAAGGAGAGAGGGTTTTTATCAGAACAGCAGCTCGGCGAGCTTCGTGCGGTGCCAGGCCGCGTCGCCGAACTGGCTGGCGTGCCAGATCGCGCTGCGGCGGTAGAGCCCGGCATCGCAATCGTGCGTGAAGCCGAAGCCGCCATGAAACTGTACCGCGCGGTCGGCGGCGAAGCTGTACGCCTTGTCGGCGCTCGCCTTGGCCATGCGCACCGCGATCTCGCCCACGCCCTGCTGGCCGAAATTGTGCGCGGCGCTCAGCATGTGCGAGCGTGCCTTTTCGTACGCGACATAGGCGTTGGTGATCGGGTGCTTGAGCGCCTGATACTCGCCGATCAGCTTGCCGAACTGCTTGCGGGTTTTGAGATATTCGATCGTGTAATCGATCGCGCTCTGCGTGCCGCCGCACATTTCCGCCGCCTGGAGCAGTGCGCTCGCCAGCTCGATCTGGTTCAGCGCGCTCGCCGAGCGGCCCGCATCGAGCAGCGCCGAGGCCGGGATGGTGATGCCGTCGAGCGTGAGCTCGTAGGTGCGCCGGGTCTCGTCGACGATGATCTCGCGGCGCAAGGCGCTGTCCGCAATCGCGGCGCGCTCGATCAGCGCCAGCCGCACCGCGCCATCGACATTGACCGTGGCGATCACCAAAGCCGCGTCCTTGGCATAGGCGACGAACTGCTTGGTGCCGCTGAGCGCGTAACCCTCGCCGCTCGCCTTCGCGGCCGCCTCGACATGGCCGAGCGTCCAGTCGCCATGCGGTTCGTACAGCGCCAGCGTCGCGATCTCGCCCGCGACGATCCGCGGCAGCCACGCGCCGCACTGCGCCTCATCGGCTGCGGCGAGCAGCGCCTGCGCCGCGACGGTGCAGCTGGCAAAGGGCGTGGTCAGCAGCCGCCGCCCCATCTGCTCGGCGATCGGCGCGACCTCGGCCATCGACAGGCCGACCCCGCCATGCGCCTCGGGGATGGCGATGCCCAGCCAGCCCAGTTCGGCAATCTCCTGCCAGACTTGCGGGTCATAGCCGCGCTCGTCGACCATCAGCTTGCGCACCTTGTCGATCGGCGACTTGTCGCGGCAGAAGCTGGTGGCGACGTCCATCAGCTCGATCTGCTCTTCGCTGTAACCGAGGCCGCCGAGGTGATTGGCAAGATTCTCTTCGCTAAAGGCCATGTTTAGCGTCCTTTCGGCAAGCCAAGCACATGCTCGGCGACGATGTTGCGCTGGATTTCGGACGTGCCCCCACCGATCGTGGCGGAGAAACTGTTCAGATAGCTGCGGTGCCAATAGCCGTTGTCGACCGCGCAGGGATCATCGACATAATAGCCGCCGCGCGTCCCCTGGAAGGCCAGCGAGAATTCGGTCAGCTCGCGAATCATCTCGGTGCGCGCGAGCTTGTTCATCAGCGCAAGGCCCATCGGGCGGTCCTGCACCAGCGGCCCCATGCGGCGGCGCTGGTTGTTGAGGTTCAATGCCTGGATATCGATCATGAAATCGACCATCCGGTCCTTCATCACCGGATCGTCGAGCAAGGCCTTGCCGCCGCGCTGCGACTGGCGCGCCAGCTCGACCACGCCCATCGCGTCGAGTTCCTTGAGGAAATAGCCCCCCGCGAGGTTAACCTTGGCGCCGCGCTCGTACTCGAGCGTCTTCATCGCGATCTGCCAGCCATCGCCCTCGTTGCCCATCAGGCAGGTGGCGGGGATGCGCGCGTCGGTAAAGAAGCACTGGACGAAGCCATATTCGCCGGTGAGCTTCTTGATCCGCCGCGTCTCGATGCCCGGCGCGTGCATCGGCGCGAGGAAGAAGCTGAGGCCCGCGTACTTGTTCGGCCCCTCATTCGAGGTGCGCGCGAGCAGGATCATGTATTTCGCGCGGTCGCCCAGCGAGGTCCAGATCTTGGAACCGTTGAGCACATACTCATCGCCGTCGCGCACGGCCTTGAGCTGCGCATTGCCGAGGTCGGAGCCGTTTTCAGGCTCGGAGAAACCCTGGCACCAGATATCCTCTGCGCTCAACATCCCCTTGATATATTTCTTCTTCTCTTCCTCGCTGCCGATGTCGAGGATCAGCGGCCCGGCCCAGCCGATGCCGATGGCGTTGAGCATGATCGGGCCGTCATATTTCTTCATCACCTTGGTGGCTATGCGCTGGAAATCGGGGTGCAGCCCGCCGCCGCCATATTCCACCGGCCAGCTCGCGCCGAGATAGCCCGCCTCGTAGACCTTGCGCTGCCAGTTGCAGAGGAATTCGAACTGCTGGTCGGTGCTCACCTCCATGAAGGTCAGCGGCAGCATGAAGCCGGGGTCCTTGGGGGTGTTCTCGCGGAACCAGGCGTCGGCCTGGGCCTCATAGTCCGCCAGCTCGGCAGCGGTGGGACGGGTTGCCATGTCGCTCTCCTTTGCGCGTTCGATCCGGGCCGCGTTGGGATTCGCGGCCTCGTTTAATCGTTCGGTTAAACGGAGATATGCAGGGCTCTGGGCCGCTTGTCTAGGGCATCCAGTCATTTTCCTGACATCCGTGTCAGTGACTTGCAGCCTGTCGTCACCCCCGCGAAGGCGGGGTTCCCGCTTTCTGGCTCACCACCGACGCAAAAGCGGGATTCCCGCGTTCGCGGGAATGACGGGTCAAGCCGTGAGAGGCCGGCAGAACGACTGCTTCCGATACGCATCCACCGCGCCGATCTCCGCCCGGTTGTTGAGCAGCACGCGGATCAGCGCGACGCCCTTGCCATCGGGCATCACGATCTTACGCACGCCCCTGGGCACGGTCTGATCGGCGGTGGCCAGCGCGATGCGGATCGGCCTGCCCTTGCTGTCGCGGTCGCTTTCGACAAAGGCGACATCGGTGACGCTGTCGAACACGGTCAGCGACCAGTAATGATCGGGCACGGCATTGGCCATGACCTCGAGCGGCGCCTTGCTCAGGTCGAAGGCGCATATCGAATAGGCAAGGTCCGGGCTGGGCCGCACGATCGTCTGCCGCTCTGCGGTGACCAGCGGGGTGTGCGTCATCTTGTTATACCCCGCCTGCTCCGACAGCCGCATCCAGGCGCGATCCATGATGACGGTGGGCGTCGCGGCGAGCGTCCCGTACCAGGCGGCGACCGCGGCGATCACCGCAACGACAATGGGTCCGATCCAGCGGCTCATGCGCGGCACTCCCCGCGTTCGATGCGCGGCAATGGCACGCTCCCGCGCTTGGCCAACAGGTCGCGCGACGGATGATAGGCGCGCAAGGTCAGCTCGAACGGCTGGTCGTCGGGCATCGCGATCCAGTGCGCGCCGGTGCGCTGGCGCGCGATGTCGACGGTCCAGTTCGCTTTTTCCGCAGGCGCGATCGCCGCGCTGCCGACCGAATAGACGCTGGCCGGGTTGGGGATGAGATAGCCCGCCTTGTCGTAGAGCGTCAGGCTCCACCAGCGCGCATCGATCGCGCCGCCGGTGACGCGATAGCGGCACTTGCCGGACAGCTCGCGCCCCTGGCTATCGGTGGCAGCATTGAAATAGATCGCCTCGCGCTCGGGCAAGGCGAGCAATCCGCGCAGCGCGACGGTGGCGCGGGTCGCAACGCTGGCATCGGCGGTCCCGACCTTCTCGCCGGTGCGCCAGGGGCCGTTCTCGATCCCCATCGCAGCAAAGCTCTGCTTGAGCTGCAGCGCTGCAGCGCCGCTGCCCAGCGCCAGCCCGACGGCGAGCATGATCCCGTAGCGAATCCCGGTCCGCATGCGCCCTTCTCCCCCTGCTTATATTTTGACAGAGGCTATGCCGCAAGATCGGGGGCGCTGGCAAGCGCGATTGCTCGGGGGGCCATGCACCCTTTCTCCCATTGCTTCCGGTCCCCTGCGCAGGCAGGGGCCCATCACCTGCCCGGGCGCCTCTCGCAATCGTGGCTCAAGCCGGCA
Source organism: Blastomonas sp. UPD001 (assembly GCF_003426715.1). NCBI lineage: Bacteria > Pseudomonadati > Pseudomonadota > Alphaproteobacteria > Sphingomonadales > Blastomonadaceae > Blastomonas > Blastomonas sp. UPD001. Next base: position 60,631 of record NZ_QKVT01000001.1, on the reverse strand, counting down.
AACGTCGGGAGATGGGCCCCTGCCTGCGCAGGGGACCGAATGTTGCTCGGTGCCTTTCCCCTCCCCAAAGAGAGGGGAGAGCGCTCGCTCAGCCCTTTTTCAGCGCCGCCTGCGCCGCTGCCAACCGCGCGATCGGCACGCGATAGGGCGAGGCGCTGACATAATCGAGGCCGGCGGTCTCGCAGAAGGCGATGCTCGCCGGATCGCCACCATGCTCGCCGCAGATGCCGAGCTTGATGCCCGCGCGCGTCCTGCGGCCCTTCTCGACCGCGATCTCGATCAGCTGGCCGACGCCTTCGACATCGAGGCTGACGAACGGATCGCGCGCGAAAATGCCCTTGTCGACATATTGCGTGAGGAAGCGCCCGGCATCGTCGCGGCTGACGCCGAGCGTGGTCTGCGTCAGGTCATTCGTGCCGAAGCTGAAGAATTCGCCGACCTCGGCGATCTCGTCGGCCATCAGCGCCGCGCGCGGCAGTTCGATCATCGTGCCGACCAGATAGTCGATCCGGCGGCCCTTTTCGGCGAACACCAGCTCGGCGGCGGTATCGACCACCTTCTTCATCAGCTCGAGCTCGCGCCGGGTCGCGACCAGCGGGATCATCACCTCGGGGATCGGCGCCGCGCCGCTCTTCTCCGCGACATCGCACGCCGCCTCGAAGATCGCGCGCGCCTGCATCTCGTAGATTTCGGGATAGGTCACGCCCAGACGGCAGCCGCGATGGCCGAGCATGGGGTTGAACTCGTGCAGCTCATTGGCGCGGCGCTTCAAGACCTCGACGCCGACGCCGGCGGCCTCGGCGACCTCGGCAAACTCGCTCTCGCTGTGCGGCAGGAACTCGTGAAGCGGCGGATCGAGCAGGCGGATGGTCACCGGCAGGCCCGCCATCACCTCAAAGATGCTGTGGAAGTCGCCGCGCTGTTCGGGCAGCAGCTTTTCCAGCGCCGCGCGGCGGCCCGCCTCGTCCTCGGCCAGGATCATCTGGCGCACCGAGGTGATGCGGCTGGCCTCGAAGAACATGTGCTCGGTGCGGCACAGCCCGATGCCTTCTGCGCCGAAATCGCGCGCGACGCGGCAATCCTCGGGCGTTTCGGCATTGGTGCGCACCTTGAGGCGGCGGACCTTGTCGGCCCAGCCCATCAGCACGCCGAAATCGCCGACCAGCTCGGGCTGCACGGTGGGCACCTCGCCCAGCATCACTTCGCCCGACGCACCGTCGATGGTGATCGTGTCGCCCTCGCGCAGTTCGCGCTTGCCGATGCGCAGCACGCGCTCCTTGGTGTCGATCGACAGGCTGCCCGCTCCCGAGACGCAGGGCCGCCCCATGCCGCGCGCGACCACCGCCGCGTGGCTGGTCATGCCGCCGCGCGCGGTGAGGATGCCCCTCGCGGCGTGCATGCCGTGAATGTCCTCGGGGCTGGTCTCGATGCGTACCAGGATCACCGCATCGCCCATCTCGTTGCGGCGCTCGGCCGTATCGGCGTCGAACACGATGATGCCGCTCGCCGCGCCCGGCGAGGCCGGCAGCCCCTTGGTCAGCACGTCGCGCGCCGCAGACGGGTCGAGCGAGGGGTGGAGCAGCTGATCGAGCGCCATCGGATCGACGCGCGCGATCGCCTCTTCCTCGGTGATCAGGCCTTCATTGGCCATTTCCACCGCGATCCGCAGCGCCGCCTTGGCGGTGCGCTTGCCCGAGCGGGTCTGCAGCATCCACAGCTTGCCGCGCTCGACGGTGAACTCGATGTCCTGCATGTCGCGATAGTGCTTTTCGAGAATGTCGAACACCCGCGCCAGCTCGGCATAGGTCTCCGGCATCGCCTCTTCCATGCTCAGCGGCTTGGCGTTCGCCTCCTCGCGCGCCTGTCTGGTGAGATATTGCGGCGTGCGGATGCCCGCCACCACGTCCTCGCCCTGCGCGTTGATCAGGAACTCGCCGTAATACAGATTCTCGCCGGTCGAGGGGTTGCGCGTGAACGCCACGCCCGTCGCCGAGGTGTCGCCCATATTGCCGAACACCATCGCCTGCACGTTGACCGCGGTGCCCCATTCGGACGGAATGTCGTTGAGGCGGCGATAGACCTTGGCGCGCTCCGACTGCCACGAGCCGAACACCGCCGCGACCGCGCCCCAGAGCTGGTCGTTCACGTCCTGCGGGAAGGGCTTGCCCCACTGATCCTCGACCAGCGCCTTGTACTCGCCGACCAGCGCCTTCCAGTGCTTCGCCTCCATCTCGGTATCGCTGAAGAAGCCATTGTCTTCCTTCATGATTTCGAGCGCTTCCTCGAACGCATCATGGTCGAGGCCGAGCACCACGTCCGAATACATCTGGACGAAGCGGCGATAGCTGTCCCAGGCGAAACGCTCGTCACCCGAAACCTGGGCGAGGCCCTGAACGGTCTCGTCGTTGAGGCCAAGGTTGAGCACCGTGTCCATCATGCCCGGCATCGACACGCGCGCGCCCGAGCGGACCGAGACCAGCAGCGGATCGGCGGCATCGCCGAAGCGCTTGCCGGTGACGCCCTCGATATGCGCGAGGCCCTCTGCCACTTCGGCCTTCAGGCTGTCGGGGAAGACTTCGCCATCCTGGTAATAGCGGGTGCACATTTCGGTGCTGATGGTGAAGCCGGGGGGCACCGGCAGGCCGATCGAGGCCATGCCGTCGAGATTGGCCCCCTTGCCGCCGAGCAGATTCTTGTTGCCCGCACCGCCATCATTGGCGCCGCCCCCGAAACGGTACACATATTTGGTCATCTGCTTCAGCCTGTCTGTATGTGGTGGAGTATCGGTCGAGTTATCCCTCGATCTTCGAAAAATCGGCGACGCGGTGGACCGCGCTGCGGAACCGCGCGAGCAGGTTCAACCGCGCCTCGCGCTTGGCCGGATCGGCATCGTTGACGGTCACGCTCTCGAAAAACGCATCGATCGGCGCGCGCAGCGCTGCGAGCGCGGCCATCGCGCCTTCGAAATCTTCGGCATGGATCGCAAGCGCGGCGAGCGGCTCGGCCTTGTCGAGCGCCTCGATCAGCGCAGCCTCCGCCGGTTCGGGCTCATAGGCGAGTCCGGAGCCGGGCTGCGCCATTTCCGCGACGGCCCGCGCGACGCCGGGATCCTCGACCAGCGCCAGCGGATCTTCCTCGCCGGTCTGCGCAATGCCGCCACCGGTTTCCGGCGTATGGACCGGCGCGTTCGCATCGCCCCGCCCCTCTTTCTTGAGGATATTGGCCGCGCGCTTGTACCCGGCGAGCAGATTGCCCCCCTCGCCCGTCTCGACAAAGGCTTGGAGCGCCTTCACCCGCGCGAGCAGCCGGACCAGATCGTCCTCACCCCCGAGCGCGAACACCGCGTCGATCAGATCGTGCCGAACCCCGGCTTCGCGCTGCTGGACCTTGAGGCGGTCGACAAGGAAGGCAACCAAAGTCACAGCCACATTCTGATCGAACGTAATCGCAAGCGGTCGATCAGCAAATTGCGATGCTGCTGCTTCGAACTCTCGGGTAAGAGCTGCGACAGCAGGTATCTTTATCGCCGGAGCAACTGCTGTAGCGATCACCGTGTGAACCGAACAGCGCAGGTGATTTGAGAAGATCAGGTTGGACACAGCAATCGCTGAACGCCTCAAAGCAAATGGGTCTTTGGAACCTGTCGGCAACTCATTGATGCTGAAGAAGCAAGCAAGGCTGTCCAGCTTGTCCGCCAGGCTCACCGCCACCGTCACCGGATCGGTCGGCACGTCATCGCCCTGGCTGACCGGCTTGTAATGGTCGCGGATGGAGGCGGCGACTTGCGGGTCGAGACCTTCCTTCGCCGCATAATAACCGCCCATAAGCCCCTGAAGTTCGGGGAATTCGCCGACCATCTCGGTGACAAGGTCCGCCTTGCACAGGCGGGCGGCCTGTTCGGCGAGGGTGGCCAGCGACGCACCGCCGTTCTCCGGCGAAAGCCGGAGTCCAGAGTTGGTCGCGCTACCTGACTCCTGGGCTCCGGCGTCCGCCGGAGCACGGTCGGTCACAATCCCCTCTTCGCACAGCCAGCGCGCGAGCTTGGCGACGCGTTCGACCTTGTCGGCGACGGTGCCCAGCTTCTCGTGGAAGACAATGTTCTTCAGCTTCTCGGCATGCTGTTCGAGCGTCTTCTTCTGGTCGAGCTCCCAGAAGAAGCGCGCGTCGGAGAGGCGTGCTGCCAGCACCTTCTCGTTGCCCGCGACGATCGCCTGGCCGCCGTCATGCGCGGCGATGTTGGCGGTGCAGACGAATGCCGCGGCGAGCGCGCCGCTCGCATTCTGCACCACGAAATATTTCTGGTTAACCCGGGCGGTTAGCTGGATGACTTCAGGCGGCACCTCAAGAAACGCCGGATCGAAACGGCCGAGCAGCGGCACCGGCCATTCGGTGAGTCCGGCATTCTCGACGACCAGCCCCTCATCCTCGACGAGGACAAAACCGGCGTCCGCCGCCGCCTTGGCCGCGCCATCGCGGATGATCTTCGCGCGTTCCTCATGGTCGACGATCACATGCGCGGCGCGCAGCGCATCGGCATAATCCTCGACGCCCGAGACGGTAACCGCGCCCTGGTGGTGGAAGCGGTGGCCGACGGTGCTATTGCCCGCGACCAGCCCGTCGACCTCGCACGGCACGACATAGCCGCCGAGCAGCGCGATAATGCCCTGCAGCGGACGCACCCAGCGCAGCGATTCGGTGGTCTGGCTCGCCGCGCCCCAGCGCATCGACTTGGGCCAGGGAAAGGCGCGGACGATTGCGGGGATCGCGTCGGACAGCACGTCGGCGGTGGCGCGGCCCGGCTTGTTAATGACCGCGAACAATGTCGCGCGGCCCTTGACGTCGCGCGTCTCGAGCGCGTCGCGGGTCAGCCCCGCCTTGCGCAGAAAGCCCTCGACCGCGGCATCGGGCGCATCGGCGGGCGGGCCTTTCAGCTCTTCGGACACGGCCTGCGTGGTCTCGGGCAGCCCGCGCGCGATCAGCGCGAGGCGGCGCGGAGTCGAGAGGGTCTGGAGGCTTTCCGCCTTCAGGCCGGCGGCGGCGAGCTGGTCGGCGAACAGCTTTTCGAGATCGGCACGGGCTTTCGCCTGCATCCTCGCGGGGATTTCCTCGGAGAGGAGTTCGAGCAGGAAGTCGGTCATGCGGCGCGCTCCCCGATGTCTGCGTCAATCCCGTCACCCTGAACTCGTTTCAGGGTCCATCGGGCACCAAGCGCCTTTGCCCTATCGGCTCCCAGACGGTCGATGGATGCTGAAACAAGTTCAGCATGACGGTTGTGGAACATCCCCATCACGCCGCGCTCCATTTCGGGTGGCGGGCCGACCAGTCGGCGGCGTTCTTCTCCATCCACGCCTGGCAGCTGCCCTTCGCGAGGTCGCGCACGCGGCCCATATAGGCCTGGCGTTCGGCGACCGAGATCACGCCGCGCGCCTGGAGCAGGTTGAACACATGGCTGGCCTGGATCGCCTGCTCATAAGCCGGGATCGGCAGTTTCGCATCGAGGCAGTTCTCGCACTCGGCGACGGCCTTGCGGAACGCATCAAAAAGGCTCTCGGTATTGGCATGCTCGAAATTCCACGCGCTCATCTGGCGCTCGTTCTCGAGGAACACGTCGCCATAGGTGACGCCGCGGCCATTGAAATCGAGATCGTACACGCTGTCCTTGCCCTGGATGTACATGGCGAGACGTTCGAGACCATAGGTCAGCTCGCCCGCCACCGGCTTGCAGTCGAACCCGCCCATCTGCTGGAAATAGGTGAACTGCGTCACCTCCATGCCGTCGCACCAGACCTCCCAGCCCAGGCCCCAGGCGCCCAGAGTCGGGCTTTCCCAGTCGTCCTCGACGAAACGGATGTCGTGCAGCAGCGGATCGACGCCGATCGCGGTCAGGCTGTCGAGATAGAGCTGCTGGATGTCGCCCGGCGAGGGCTTCAGGATCACCTGATACTGATAGTAATGCTGCAGCCGGTTGGGATTCTCGCCATAGCGCCCGTCGGTCGGGCGGCGGCAGGGCTGGACGAACGCGGCGTTCCACGGATCGGGGCCGAGCGCGCGCAGGGTCGTGGCAGTGTGGAAGGTGCCCGCACCCATCGGCATGTCATAAGGCTGCAGGATCAGGCAGCCATGCTGGCTCCAGAAATTGTGCAGGGTCAGGATCATGTCCTGAAAGGAAAGGCTGTTCTCGCTCAAACGTCCGGCCTTCGCAGTTGCAAAAAGATGCGCCGCGCTTTGGCGGATGGGAGGGCGCGGGTCAAGGGAGAGGTGATTCAGCGATGGTGTCAGCGGGTTTAGCTGAGCTTTGCCAGCACGGATTCCCGGTCCCCTGCGCAGGCAGGGGCCCATCTCCTGCCCCGGCAAGATGGCAGCTACCGGGAGATGGGCCCCCGCCTTCGCGGGGGACCGGCTATCGCATTACTCCGCCGCGACCGCCTGTTCGACCCGCTCCAGCGTCACCGGCGTGCCGTTGAGCACGGCATTGCCCGAAATCGGGTCCATCGCGGCCGGGTCGGTAAGGTCGTTGAGCGATACGCCCGGCCGCCTGGCCGCGACCGAGAGCCGCGTCCCCGGCTTGTCCTGGCCGAAGCCGTGCGGGATCGAGATCACGCCCCGCATCACGTCCTCGCTTACCTCTGCTGCCAGCTGCACCGATCCCACGCGGCTGGTGACGCGCACCTGGTCGCCGGTGGCGATGCCGTGCGCCACCGCGTCGTCGGGGTGGATCATCGCGGTGCAGCGATCGGGCCCCTTGGCGAGGCGCGGGCTGTTGTGCAGCCAGCTGTTGTTGTTGCGCACATGCCGCCGACCGATCAGCAGCAGCTGGCCTTCGGGTTGGGCCGCCAGATCGGCGCGCCATTGCTCGAGCGCCTCGAGACACAGCGGCGGCGCGCAGGCGATGCGCTTGTCGGGCGTCTGCAACCGCTCGGGCAGCCGCGGCACATGCGCGCCGAAATCGACGCCATTGGGATTGGCCTCGAGCTCTTCCAGCGTCACCGGATAATCCGAGCGCTGGAGCATCGCGGCGAGCACCGCGCGCGGCGGCACGATATTGGGCACCGCCTCGCCCCTCGCGGCCAGGATCGCGCGCGCCAGTTCCGCGACGTGCAGCCGCGGGCAGACGATAAAGCCGCGTGTAATCGCGCCATCACTCGCCTAAAGACCACGCGATGACCACGCCTCTTCCTGCAAGCATCGATCTTGGCACGATCCTCGGCACGCTCGACATGTTCGGCATCGCGGTGTTCGCCGCGTCGGGTGCACTCGCAGCCGCCGCCAAGCGGCAGACGTTCGTCACCTTCACCTTTTTCGCACTGGTCACCGGTGTCGGCGGCGGCACGGTGCGCGATCTGCTGATCGGCGCCCCGGTATTCTGGATCGTCCATTCGCGCGTGCTCGTCGTCGTGCTCGCGGTCTCCGCGCTGCTCTGGGTCACCCCGCAGCGCTGGTGGGAGGGACGGATGCTCGACTGGTTCGATGCGGTCGGCCTCGGCGCGTACAGCGTGTTCGGCGCGGCCAAGGCGATGCAGTTCGGCGTCGATCCGCTGCCAGCGGTGATGATGGGCGTGATCACCGCGTGCGTCGGCGGCATCATCCGCGACGTCCTGGCGGGCGAACCATCGATCATCCTGCGCCCCGAACTCTATGTTACCGCCGCGGCACTCGGGTCGGGCCTGTATGTCGGGCTCAGGCTGGCGGGGCTGGATGTCGAGATCGCCGCGATGATCGGCGCGGTCGCCGGCTTCGTGCTGCGCGGCCTCGCCATTCGCTACAATATCGCGCTGCCCGCCTATCGGGGCGGCGGTCGCAAGGGGGATTGAGCCGTGGCATTTCGGTTGCGTCGGCGGGTGGTGATGCGCTGGCACGTCTGGCTGGGCTGGCTGGTCGGAGTGCCGCTGCTGCTCTGGACGGCGTCGGGGCTGTTCATGGCCAGCTTCCCGATCGACGAAGTGCGCGGCGAGCACCTCAAGGCGCACACCCCCGCGCTTCCCGGTTTCCGCCCGGTCGCGCCGTACCTGGAAGGGCGGCCGGTGCAGACGCTGACGCTCAGCCAGCAGGCGGGCAACCCGATCTGGCTGATCGATTATGCCGATGGCGGCCAGCGCCGCGCCGATGCACGCACCGGAGCGCTGCTGCCAGCAGTGAGCGCCAGCGAAGCGGCGCTGATTGCCCGCGCGGCCTTTGCCGGCACGGCCGAGCTTCAGGGGGTGACCCGTTTTGCGGCCGAAGACGCGCCGCTGGAACTGCGCCGTCCCCGCCCGAGCTGGCAGGCCCGCTTCGCGGACGATACCCATGTCTATATCGACGAGGAGACCGGCGCGGTGCTGGCCACGCGCAGCGCGCTGTGGCGTGCCTTCGATGTCATGTGGGGCCTGCACATCATGGACCTGCAGGAACGCGAGGATACCCATCATCCGATCCTGGTGGGATTTGCCGCGCTCGCGGTGATCTCGATCCTGATCGGCATCTGTCTGTTACCCCTGCGGCGCGCGAAGGGGCGAAGCGCGCCGCAGGGGGTCAGACCGGGTGGGAAAGGCCAAGCCTAGCCTGTTCCCGTCCGGTAACCCGCAATCTCATTCGGGCGGAAAAGGCTCCGCATCCGCATCGTCATTGCGCCAGGCATAATCGTCGTCGTTCGGATCGACGCTGAACGGCGGATCGGCCACCGCGACGCCATTATCGAACGCGCCGTCATTCGCGCCCCAGGCACCATTGGCGCGGTTGAAGCGGACATAATCGATGCGGCCGAAGCTGATGCCGCAGGTAAAGCTGTCGACGCCATTGCGGCGCGATCCGACCAGTCCCTCGACGCGCCAGCCCTGGCCGTCGCGCACGACATTATCGATCCGCTCGATCCGCGAGCCGAGCCCGGACTGCGCCACCGCCGCCGCTCCGCACCGATCGCTGGCCGATCGGACATCGTCATTGAAGCTGCGATCGTCCCCGCGCCGTGCCGAATTGGTCGCCGCGCTGGCCGTCGATGAAGCCGTCTCAGGCGCCGAAAAGCTGCCCGGACCGC
>NZ_QKVT01000001.1:37201-51521 GCF_003426715.1 Blastomonas sp. UPD001 | reverse complement strand
TTCCATGACATTCAAACCAGTGTTGCACTTCAAACGTGAATCCACACCCCCGCCTGCGCGGGGGTGACGTCGCACATTCCAGCAACCTTGATGCGGGGCCTTCGACAGGCTCAGGCTGAGCGGAGGTTGGAAACTGAGCCTGGTGTCGGCTCTGAGTTCAAGGCTGCTCGGTCACCGTGGGGGTCGAGGCCACCGCTTCGGCCGAGAGCACCGGCTTGGCCGCGGCCTTGTCGATCGCGGCGAGCAGGCGGCCGGCTTCGGTGCAGCCGGTGGTGCACAAGGCCTCGATGCGGACCAGATTGCGCCGCGCCTTTTCGACCGCGCCGCGCTGGATCATCGCCTCGCCCTGGCCTGCCAGCGCGGCGACATCATTCGGGTCGAGCCGAAGCGCCTCGCGATAATAGCGGATCGCCTTGCCAGGCAGGCCCTGCGCGCTCGCCACCTGCGCGAGCGCGATATAGGCGGTGCGGTTGCCCGGATCGACCGCGAGCGCGGCTTCGTACAGGCCGTTGGCCTCGTCGAGCTTGCCGGCTGTCTGGGCCTTGGCGCCTTCGTCGACCAGCAGTTGCGAGGCCGGGTTGACCGCATAGCGGACCGGCTGGCCGATCCCGGTGCTGGAAACGGTCGCGAGAACGAGCGACAGGGCAATGGCGGCGGGCGCAAAACGCATGAAGATCTCCCAGGCAGTGCGTAACGCTATCATGACCGCCGGGCTCTTGTGAAGAAAAAGCCGTCGGTGCCGTCGTGATGCGGGGTGAGCAGTCGGCCAGCGAATCCGCCGCTTTGCGGCGCATCGCTCAGCCGTCCATCGGCTCCGATCAGGCGGCCAATCTGCATATCGGGGTTGACGATAGTCCAGCCTTCCCGTTGGCACAAGCCGCGCGCGGCCTGGCGTGGCCCCTCGTCGGGCAGCAGCGAGCACACAGCATAGACCAAAGCCCCGCCGGGCCGCACCAGCCGTTGGGCGATCTCGATCAGCCGCGCCTGTTCCGCGACCACGCGCGCCAGCCGGTCGGGGGTGAGCCGCCAGCGCGTTTCGGGATTGCGCCGCCAGGTGCCCGATCCGCTGCACGGCGCGTCGACCAGCACCAGATCGGCCTGGCTCTCGAAGGAAGCGAGCCGCTCCCATTCTCGCTTCGGGTCGAGCAGCAGCGGCTCGATCCGGTCGGGTCCTGCGCGCTTGCGGCGCGGCTCCATCGCCTGCAGCCGGTCGCGGCTGGTGTCCGATGCGATGATCCGCGCCTCGGGCAGCAGCGCGGAGAGCGCCAGCGTCTTGCCGCCCGCGCCCGCGCACAGGTCGATTACCAGCGAAGGGGCCTGATCGCCCAGGCACGCCTGCACGATTGCCTGGCTGCCCCAGTCCTGCACGTCGATCGCGCCCGCCTGCCAGGGCGCGCTGGCTTCGACCGGGCTATTGCCGGGCAGCCGCGCGGCGCGGGGCAGCGCGTCGCTGAACACGATCTCGGGCCAGATCGCGCGCAAGGCATCCGGATCGGTCCGCGCCGGATCGTAGCGCAGATCGAGCGGCGCGCGCTCGAGCAGCGCCGCTTGCTCCGCTTCATCGAACAGCGGCGGCAGCAGCGCCTCGATCCATGCGGGAATAACGCCACCGGCGGCCACCGGCTCGCTCTCGCCGAGCCGCGCCGGACCATAGGTCGAACCGTCGAACAGCTCGGCAAGCGCATCATCCTCGCGCGCCAGCCCGGCGAGCGCCGCGCGCCCGCTCTGCGGCAGCTCGCCGAACCGCCGCACCGCGCGCCAGGCCAGGTCACGCACCGCGCGCCGGTCGCCCGATCCCATATAGCGCCGCTCGCGGAAGAATTGGCGCGCCAATGTGTCCGCGCTCGCCCCCTGGCCGCGCGCGGCGGCAAGGATCGCATCGACCAGATCGATCGCCGCCTGGACGCGGGCCGAGGGCGTCATTCCCCGCCCTCGCGCCGCGCCTTGTCGGCCTCGGCATCGAGCTGGCGGAACAGCGTGTCGAACTCTTCGGAGCCCGGCGCCGGCATGCAGACATGCGTCACGCCGTCGCGCCGGAGCGATGCGACAAGGTCCGTCGCCGCGCGCTCGCATTGCTCGGCGCTGGCGAACAGCTGGTTGACCCGTTCGACCTCGACCCTGCCGGGCTGGCCCGGTACCGACCAGGCCAGGATCAGCATATAGGGGACGAGCTCGATCATCGCCCGTCAGCGCGTCGGGTAGTTCGGCGCCTCGCGGGTGATCGACACGTCGTGGACATGGCTTTCGCGCAGGCCCGCATTGGTGATCCGCACGAATTCGGCATTGCGGCGCAGCGCCTCGATCGTCGGTGATCCGGTATAGCCCATCGCCGCCTTGATGCCGCCGACCAGCTGGTGGACGACGTCGCGTGCGGGCCCCTTGTACGGAACCTGGCCCTCGATGCCTTCGGGGACGAGCTTCAACTGGTCCTTGATGTCCTGCTGGAAATAGCGGTCGGCGCTGCCGCGCGCCATCGCGCCGACGCTGCCCATGCCGCGATAGCTCTTGTAGGCGCGGCCCTGGTACAGGAAGGTCTCGCCCGGCGCTTCCTCGGTGCCCGCGAGCATCGACCCGATCATGATCGTCGAGGCCCCGGCGGCGAGCGCCTTGGCCGCATCGCCCGAGGTGCGCAGGCCGCCATCGGCGACGATCGGGATGCCCGACTTGTCCGCCTCTTCCGCCGATTCCATGATCGCGGTGAGCTGCGGCACGCCGACGCCCGCGACGACGCGCGTGGTGCAGATCGATCCCGGGCCGATGCCGACCTTGACGCCGTCCGCCCCCGCATCGATCAGCGCACGCGTGGCGCCTGCGGTCGCGACATTGCCCGCGATCACCTGGACATGGTTCGAGTATTTCTTGATCGCCTCAACCGCGACCGCGACCATCTTGCTATGGCCATGCGCGGTATCGACCACGATCAGGTCGCATTCGGCATCGATCAGCGCCTTGCTGCGCTCGAGTCCCGCCTCGCCCACGGTCGAGGCGGCCGCGACGCGCAGACGGCCCGCGGCGTCCTTGGTCGCATCGGGGTTCATCACCGCCTTTTCGATGTCCTTGACCGTGATCAGGCCGATGCAGCGATAGTCCTTGTCGACCACCAGCAGCTTCTCGATCCGGCGCTGGTGCAGCAGGCGCCGCGCCTCGTCCTGGCCGACATCGGCGGGCACGGTGGCGAGATTTTCCGAGGTCATCAGCTCGCGCACCGGCTGGGCCGGGTTTTCTGCAAAGCGCACGTCGCGGTTGGTGAGGATGCCCGCCAGCTTGCCCGAGGGTTCGACCACCGGAATGCCCGAGATAGCATGCTGGCGCATCAGCGCCTGCGCTTCGGCGAGCGGCGCATCGGGGGTGATGGTGATCGGATTGACCACCATGCCGCTCTCGAAGCGCTTGACCTGGCGCACCGCCGCGATCTGCTCCTCGATGCTCAGATTGCGGTGGAGCACCCCGATTCCGCCCAGCTGCGCCATGACGATCGCCATGCTCGCCTCGGTCACCGTGTCCATCGCCGAGGACAGCACGGGGATGTTGAGCCGGATGCTGTTGGTCAGCCGTGTGGTCGTGTCCGCCTGGCTGGGCACGATTTCCGACGCTGCCGGGCGCAGCAGAACGTCATCGAAGGTCAGGCCAAGGGGGATGTCCATGCGGGTGCCACTTTCTTTCAGCGAATCCGGTTTCAGTGGCGGCCCATGTAACCAAGCCGCGCGTCAATCGCCAGTGGGTGCGGGCGTATATTTCGCGCTATCGGCAAAATGCCGGGTGAGTTCGACATGCAGATTGGCATCGTCCGCCGCGCCGCCCAGCGGGGTCGCATCGGTCAGCTCGTCATCGGGCTGGTGATAGACGGTGGTGAGGAACGCCTGGAGCATCGCCATGTCGCTGAACGAGCCGCCCGCCATGATCGATTTCACCCCCTTGGCACCCAGCGCCCAGCCATCCTGGCGGCGGATGAAAGCATTGGCTTCCTTGTCGGCATCGACCTTGCGGCCAAGATCGGTCGCGATCCTGTCGACAATCTCGTCGAGCCCGTTCTCGCCGCGCCCGACCAGCGCCACCGGGGCCCCGGCGGGCGCGATCGCCACGGTATCGACGTTGAGCGCGACCAGGATGTCCTTCAACGGCACCACCGGATGATCGGCGAAATAATAGGCGCCCAGCAGTCCGCGCTCCTCGGCGGTGGTGCCCATGACATAGACGTCACGCTCCATCGGCGCGCCCCGCGCCAGCCGCTCGGCGACGGTGAGCAGCACCGCCATGCCGCTCGCATTGTCGACGGCACCATTGCAGATGCGGTCCTCGGCCTCCTCGCTGCGGCAGATGCCGAAATGGTCCCAATGGCCGAGCAGCAGCACCGCGCCCGATCCGGGCTTGCTGCCGGGGATCTTGCCGATGACATTATGGCTATCGAACGCGCGCACGCTGGTGCTGGTAGCAAGGTCGAGCGTCACCGGCAGCGTCACCGGGGCGAAATCAAGGTTGGCGGCCCTCAACTGCGCATCAAGCATCGAGAGCCGGGCTGTGCGCAACAGAGTGTCTGCCACATCTCCGCGCACCAGGCCCCCAATAGGGGCACCTATATCGTCGCTGGCCAGCCGCATCGATCCAGTCGCAATCTGGGAACGCATCCCTCCCCATGGTGCGCCGGGTGGCGGCACTACGAGGACCGCAGCAGCACCTGCCCCGGCCAGCAACTTTTGACGCTCGCGCGCCGTGGGCAGCTTGACCCCGCCCTCAATGACCGGTTCATCCGCAAGCATCAGCACGATCCTGCCCTTCACATCGGCATACACTTCGCCTTGCAAATTGACCCCAAAGCCGACGAACAGCGGCTCGCCGGTGACCCGGTCGGTCGGGTTGCGCCCCGAGAGCGCCACGCCATCCTCGGCAAGCTTCAGCACCTTGCCGCGCACGCTGGCGCTGACCGCCTGCGCATAGGGCTTGCGCTCGACCAGCGGCACCGGCTGGAACCAGGGACGCGCCGCATCATTGGTGCCCGATACCAGGCCATAGCTCGCCCAGGTCTTCGCCAGATAATCGAGCGTCTTGGTCTCGCCCGCCGAGCCGGGGCCGCGCCCCTCGAACTCGTCGCTGGCGAGCACCGCGATATGCGCGCGCACCTCGCTCTCGCTGATCGGCGCAGGCTTGGCCTGGGCGAAAGCACTGGCGGGGAGGATCGAGGCCGCAAGGGCCAGGGCGGTCAGGGCGCGACGCCGGAGGTTCTGTGTCATCCGCGGGTCATGGCGCAAAGCGCGCGGCTCGTGCAATATGGCCGCACGCCACCCCCGCATAATCCGGACGCCTGTTGCAAAAATGCCCCGCACCCGCCTGTCGATCTGCCAACGCAAGCAGCGCTTCGCCAGCGAAGAAGACGCGGTGCGTGCGGCGCTCGCGGCATCGATCGAGCTGCGCCCCTATGCTTGCGACCGCTGCGGGCAGTTTCACCTCACCAGCCGCCTGAAGGGCAAGCGTCGCCTTGTGCGACCCGAGAGGGGAAAGCATGGCCCCTGACGTCATTCCGGTAGCGCGCGCGCAAAAATGCCCCATATTCAGGGCAAATTCCCTTTCTGCCCGTGCCCGGACTCAATAAGGAGGCGCTGTGCCGATTCGAATTCCTTTGTCCTGCATGATTTCAGGCCACAAACGCGACCGCGATCGCGTCTGGTGGGACGGCGTCGACTGGCGCAGCAACTGCATCACCTGCGACAAGCCGATGATCCGCTATCGCCATAACTGGCGTCTGTTCGAACCGTCGGACGAATCCGCGGACCGCAAGACCAAGCACGTCGCTGATTGACCCTCGCGCGTTCGCGCGCCCATGGGTGCGGGGGCCAGCTTTGCCGCCAGCCCCCGTTCAATTTACTCGCCCGCGATCTTCAAGCCGGTAAAGTGCGCGAGAAACGCGTAGATGTCCGAAAATTCCTCGATGATCTTGTCGGTCGGCTTGCCCGATCCGTGTCCCGCGCGGGTCTCGATGCGGATCAGGTGCGGCTTGTCGCCGGCCTCGGTCGCCTGCAGCTTCGCGGTATACTTGAAGCTGTGCCCGGGGACCACGCGGTCGTCGGTGTCCGCGGTAGAGACCATCACCGCCGGGTAGTCGGCCTTGCGGATCGTGTGATAGGGCGAATACTCGATCAGCGTCCGGAAATCGGCTTCCTTCGACGGATAGCCGTAATCGTCGACCCAGTAGCGCCCGGCGGTGAACCGGTCGAAGCGCAGCATGTCCATCACGCCGACCGCGGCATGCGCCGCCGCGAACAGATCGGGCCGCTGGTTGACCACCGCGCCCACCAGCAGACCGCCGTTCGAGCGCCCCTCGATCGCGAGCTGGTCCTTGCCGGTGACGCCTTCCTTGATCAGATATTCGCCCGCCGCGATGAAATCGTCGAACACGTTCTGCTTGTTGGCGAGCCGCCCGGCATCGTGCCACGCCTTGCCATATTCGCCGCCGCCGCGAATGTTCGCCTGGGCGTACACCCCGCCCTGTTCGAGCCAGGCGAGCCGGGTCGGCGAGAAGCTGGGCAGCACCGAGATGTTGAACCCGCCATAGCCATAGAGCAGCGTCGGCGCGGGGCCGGTGACGCTCTTCTTCTTCACGATGAACATCGGCACCTTCGTGCCGTCCTTGCTGGCATAGAAACGCTGTTCGACGACATAATCGTCGGGGTTGAATGCCAGCTTCGGTTCGGCCCAGGTCGAGACCGCGCCCGATTTCAGGTCATAGCGATAGATGGTCGTCGGCCGGTTGAAGCTCGAATAGGCGAAGAACGTTTCGGTCGAATCGAGGTCGCCGTCGAAGCCGCCGACCGAACCGATGCCCGGCAGCGGCAGATCGCCCGCAGGCTTGCCGTCGAGATCGAACAGCTTCACCACATCATGCGCATCCTTGAGATAGCTGACGATCAGCTTGCCGCCGGCCACCGACGCGCCGTCGATCACCGCCTCGCTTTCGGGCACGATCGTCTGGATGCTGGTCTCGTCGCCCGTGACGGGCATCGCCGCGACCTTGAGCCGCGGCGCATCCTTGTTGGTGACGAAATAGATGCGGTCCCCCGCCATGCCGACCATCTGCCAGTCGTTCTTGAGCTCGGGCACCAGCACGCGGCGCTTGGCCGGATCGGCGATATCGATCATCGTCAGCCGGTAGCGCTCGTCGGTGCCCGAGGATGAGGTGACGAGCAGGAAGCGGCCATCGTCCGAGACCTCGGCGACATGGTTGAGCTGGGGCTCGTCCGGGGTCGCATAGATCAGCGGATCGGCGCTCTGCGGCGTGCCGAGCGCGTGATAGCGGATTTCCTGATTGGTGTTGAGCGACTGGAACTCGCCCGCCTTGTCGGGCTCGGGGAAGCGCGAATAATAGAAGCCCTTGCCCGCCTTGTCCCAGTCGAGCCCGGAGAACTTGACCCATTTGACCTCGTCCTCGAGCACCTTGCCGGTCGCGACGTCGAGCACCTTGGCCGTGCGCCAGTCGCTGCCGCCGTCCTGGATCGAATAGATCAGCTTCGTCCCGTCCTCGCTAGGCACCCAGGCGTCGAGCGCGGTCGCGCCATCCTTGGCCCAGGCATTGGGATCGATCAGCACGCGCTCGGCGGCGGTGGCGCTGTCCTTGACGTACAGCACCGACTGGTTCTGCAGCCCCGAATTGCGCGTGAAGAAATAGCGCCCGCCCGCCTCGCGCGGAACCCCGGTGCGCGCGAAGTCATAGAGCGCGCGCATCCGCTGGGCGAGCGCAGCGCGGCCCGGCAGCGTCTCGAGATAGGCGTCGGTGACCTTGTTCTGCGCCTCGACCCATGCGGCGACCTTGGGGTCGACGCGGACATCGTTCTCGAGCCAGCGATAGGGGTCTTCCACCTTGACGCCGAACTGCTCTTCCACCGTGTCGACCTTTTCGGTGACCGGATAGGCGATGGGCGCGTCCTTGGCGGAGGCGGGCACGGCGAGGGTCATGGCGACGGTTCCCAGCAAGGCGGCAAGAATGGCGCGGTGGCGCATGTGCGATCCTTCATGTTGTTGATTGGGCAAACGAAAACAGGCCGCGAACTTAGCATTCGCGGCCTGTCTGGCAATCCGGGATGCGGATATCCGCATGCAATTTCAGTCGTCACCCCCGCGAAGGCGGGGGTCCCGCTTCCGTGCCCCGTTGGAGCCAAAGCGGGATTCCCGCTTTCGCGGGAATGACGGCGGAGACCATCTCCGCCGTTCGGCATCAAGCGCCTTCGTATTCTTCCTCGGTCATGACCGGGCCCGAATCCTGGCCCTTGGCGCTGGTATCGCGGTCGACCAGTTCGATCACGGCCATCGGCGCGGCGTCCGAAGCGCGGAAACCGGCCTTGAGCACGCGGGTATAGCCGCCGGCGCGGTCGGCATAGCGCGGCGCCAGCGTGTCGAACAGCTTGACCAGCTGCGCATCGTCCATCAGGCGCGACATCGCCAGACGACGGTTGGAAAGACCGCCGCGCTTGGCCAGCGTGATCAGCTTCTCGACATAGGGACGCAGTTCGCGCGCCTTGGGCAGCGTGGTGGTGATCTGTTCGTGCTTGATCAGCGAGGCCGCCATGTTGCGCAGCATCGCGATGCGATGGGCGCTGGTCCGCTGCAGCTTGCGCTTGCCTACTCCGTGACGCATTTCTTTTACTCCGTTCGTAAGGGGGCCGTTTCAGGTACCCCGGTCCTGGCAAATCAGGGTCTTGCCTTTACCCTCCTCTCCCCCGCGAGGGAGAGGATAGTGGAGGTTGCGGGCTTGCCCGCTACCGAAACTTGGAGAGGGGGGAGCGGGATCGCACCCGCCTTGCCCCCTCACCCAGCTGCGACTAGGGGCCCGCGGCCCCAAGTCTTCGCAACCCTCTCCCTCGGTGGGGAGAGGGATAACAGGCTTAACCCAGCAGTTCCTGTTCCAGCTTCTTGGCCATTTCCTCGATATTCTCGGGCGGCCAGCCGGGGATGTCCATGCCGAGGCGCAGACCCATGCTGGAGAGCACTTCCTTGATTTCGTTCAGCGACTTGCGACCGAAATTCGGGGTGCGCAGCATCTCGGCTTCGGTCTTCTGGACCAGATCGCCGATATAGATGATGTTGTCGTTCTTGAGGCAGTTGACCGAACGCACCGACAGTTCCAGCTCGTCCACCTTCTTGAGCAGATAGCGGTTGATCTGGTTGGCATCGCCTTCTTCCGGAGCGGCCTGGCTGACCGAACCGGTGGTGGCGGTGGCAATGCTGTCCTCGAAATGGACGAACAGCGCCAGCTGGTCCTGCAGGATGCGCGCGGCATAGGCGACGGCGTCCTCGGGCGTCACGGTGCCGTCGGTCTCGATGGTCAGCGACAGGCGGTCATAGTCCAGTTCCTGGCCGACGCGGGTGTTTTCCACCTTGTACGACACCTGACGGATCGGCGAGAACAGCGAGTCGACCGGGATCAGGCCGATCGGCGCATCGACCGGACGGTTGGCGACGGCGGGGACATAGCCCTTGCCGGTGTCGCAGGTCAGTTCGATGTTCAGCGTCGCGCCATCGTCGAGATGGCAGATCACCAGATCCTTGTTCATCACCTCGATATCGCCCGAAACGGCGATGTCGCCCGCCTTCACCTGGGCAGGACCGGTGGCCGAAAGCTGCAGCCGCTTGGGGCCTTCGCCTTCCATCTTCAGCGCGATCTGCTTCACGTTGAGGACGATGTCGGTCACGTCTTCGCGCACGCCGGCGAGCGAGGAGAACTCGTGCAGCGCGTTTTCGATCTTGATCGAGGTGATCGCGGCGCCCTGCAGCGACGACAGCAGCACGCGACGCAGCGCGTTGCCCAGCGTCAGGCCGAAGCCGCGCTCGAGAGGTTCTGCAACAAAGGTTGCCTTGCGCTTGGGATCGCCGCCGCTCTTGACTTCAAGACCGTTCGGCTTCTTCAGTTCCTGCCAGTTCTTGATGTTGACAGTCATGGACTTCCCCTGAGTGTTGGGCGGGGGCGACGCTCATATGTCGCGCTTGGGAGCCCCGGCCGGAAATTGTTTGGGTGGCGCGTCCGCCACCCCGAACGACAGCCTGGGTGTCAGACGCGACGCCGCTTGGACGGACGAACCCCGTTGTGCGGGATCGGCGTCACATCGCGGATCGAGGTGATGGTGAAGCCCACCGCCTGCAGCGCACGAAGCGCCGATTCACGGCCCGAACCGGGGCCCTTGACTTCGACTTCGAGCGTGCGGACGCCGTGCTCGGCAGCCTTGCGGCCCGCGTCTTCCGCACAGACCTGTGCGGCGTACGGGGTCGACTTGCGGCTGCCCTTGAAGCCCATCATGCCGGCCGAGGACCAGCTGATCGCATTGCCCTGGGCGTCGGTGATGGTGATCATAGTGTTGTTGAAGCTGGCGTTGACATGAGCAATGCCGGCCGAAATGTTCTTGCGCTCGCGCTTCTTGAGCCTCTGCGGTTCGCGTGCCATATATAATATCCTGGAATAAGGGGATTGCGGGAAAAGAAAACAAGGGCGGGACGCAAGCGCGCCCCGGCGGCCTTATTTCTTCTTGCCGGCGATCGGCTTGGCCTTGCCCTTGCGGGTGCGCGCATTGGTGTGCGTGCGCTGGCCACGAACCGGCAGGCCCTTGCGATGACGCAGGCCGCGATAGCAGGCCAGGTCCATCAAACGCTTGATGTTCATCGCGGTCTGGCGACGCAGGTCGCCTTCGACGGTGTGATCGGCGTCGATCGTTTCGCGGATCTGCAGCACCTCGGCGTCGCTCAGGTCCTGAACGCGGCGGGTGTGGTCGATGCCCAGCTTGTCGGCGATTTCCAGTGCCTTGGCGGGACCAATTCCATGGATATAGGTGAGCGCGATGATAACGCGCTTGTTGGTGGGGATGTTCACCCCGGCGATACGTGCCACTACTTAAGTCTCCTGCTCCACAGGGCGCGGCACCTGCCGCCAGCCCCATCTCATCGCTTCAAAACCACAAAGCGCAAAAATCGCAGACCTCGCATTGGGACGATGCAAAGCCTGTTTTTAAGCCGCTCAATGAAAATGAAAGCCGCGCATAGGCGGAGTCGCCCATGCTGTCAAGCGCGGGTCAGGACAAAAGCAATGCGGCGCACGACAAAGTGTTTGCGCCTGCTGTCACCCTGGCGTCATACTCCCGACCGGCCCCTCGCGCAAGCCAGACGCACCATGATCGGGGCCGAGGGGGGCTGCATGACCGACGAGACGCCTGAACCGACCACCGCCGCCGCCGACGCCAGCGCCGCGAGCCCCTTCGCGATGGCGGGCGTCAGCATCGATCCCGGCACCTCGGCGACGATCGCGATTCCCGTCAGCAACACCGCGACCGGGCTGCCCGCGAGCCTCTATGTCCGCGTGCTCCATGGCGCGAAGCCCGGCCCGTGCATCTTCGTCTCCGCCGCGATCCATGGCGACGAGATCATCGGCACCGCCGTGATCCAGCGCGTGCTCGCCAAGCTGGATGCGGCGAGCATGGCGGGCACGGTGCTGTTCCTGCCCGTGGTCAACATCTTCGGCTTCCAGCAGCACAGCCGCTATCTGCCCGACCGGCGCGATCTCAACCGCTCCTTCCCCGGCAGCGCCAAGGGATCGCTCGCCGCGCAGCTCGCCAACAAGTTCCTGAAAGAGGTGGTCTGCCACTGCTCGCTCGGCATCGACATCCACAGCGCCGCGGTGCACCGCTACAACCTGCCGCAGATCCGCATCGCGCCCGATAACGAGCGGCTGCGCGAGCTCGCGATGCTGTTCGGCGCGCATGCGGTGATCGAGAGCCCGCTGCGCCCCGGCAGCTTGCGCGACATCGCGCGCGGCGAAGGCGTCGACATGCTGCTGATGGAGGCGGGCGAGGCGCTGCGCTTCGACGAGCTGTCGGTGCGCTGCGGCGTCAACGGCGTACTCAACGTGATGGCGCATCTGGGCATGATCCAGCCGCATCCGGAGGCGACGACGGTCACCCTCCCCGCCCGCTGCCGCCGCGCCATCTGGGTCCGCGCGCCACGCGGCGGGCTGTGCACGATGGCGCGCAGCTCCGGCGACGCGGTGAAGAAGGGCGAGGTCATCGGCCGCGTCTCGGGCATTTTCGGCGACGACGGACAAGAATTCCGCGCCCCGATCGAAGGCATCATCATCGGCCACGCGGTGCTGCCGGTGGTCAACCAGGGCGACGCCCTGGTGCACATCGCCGAGGTGATGCGCTTTGGCGATGTCGAGCAAAGGGTGGATCAGATTACCGAGGCGCTGCTGAACGACCGGCTGCTGGATGAGGATGAGTTGATTTGAGGGCGCCGCGCCCCGTTCAACATCGCCCGCTTCCACAACGGTGATAATTATCCCAAAACGCCCGATCACGCTGGCGTTGTTCGTTGCTGCGATTGTCGCCCGAACGGATGGCACCAATGCCGCTGAACGGGATGGGAATGGGCTCGCGCCGCTGTGATGCGCGCGCGGCCATTTCGGCCTGTTGCCGCCGCTGTTCCTCGGTCAGACAGTTTTGCGGATTAAGACGGCAGAATGCCACTTCCCAGCTGTCATCCACCATCAGCTGCATCGCGGCCCGCGCATCAGGCCGGATGATTTCCGAGAGGGTCGCTGGGCTGGCGATCCGGCTGCGCAGTGAGTTGATGTACACGAACTCGTAATAGGTCGGTGCTTCCTCGATATGGATCAAACGGCCCCGTACCCGTTCGTCGAGGTACAGCCTGGTGCGGCGCAGATCGCGGTTGCCGGGCTCGATTTCGCGCATCGCGGTCAGGCGATAGCCACTTCCCATCGTTGCGGCGCCATCTACGATCCTCTCAAGCAGACCGGAAAAGTCATCGAAGATCGGGTTTTTGGGTGTCCAGGGGCTGACAATCTGCGGTTTCAGCGCCGTGATGCGGCACATGGTTTCCGGCCCGCCCTCCGGATCCTTCCCGTAATAGGCGGTAAACAGGATCGTCGTGTTCTGCTCCTGCCGCATGTACAGAGTTTCGGAATTCGGCGCGAGCCGGAAGCCATTTTCTTTCAGACGCGTCGCAAGATTGCCCTGCTCCTCGCCCTCCCAACACATGTTGAAGCTGCCCAGAACCAACTTTTCCTTGATGGTCAGCGGCTGCGCATGGGCGGGCGCGGCACTGGCAAGCCATGCCGCCGCCAGCACACAAGCGGCCTCGGCAATGCGCCCGGTCATCGCGGTGTCCGTGCTGCAGTGGTCAGGCGGACCGCAGCCAGTGCCTGCTTTTCCACCCAACCCTTCTGCCCCGGTTGCGCGCTGCAGAACACATCCAGCAGGTCCGAACCATCAGAAACCAGCACGTGCCGAACGAAAACTTCGCGGTCGACCCCCAGCAGCTTGAAAAGCTTGCCCCGCTGGTCGAACGTCACCGCCTGTACCGGCTTGCCGCTCACCCCGCCGGGCGGAGCGAGCGTGACGACCTTTTGGGACAGGACCGGCACCGCGCGGTCAGCAGCCTGCAAAACATAGGCGCCAGGATCCCGCACCAGCGCACTCGGTGCCTCCGCTATCGCATTATCGCCGAGCGACCTGAAGGCTCCACGCACCAGCATAGCGCCACACATTATCTGCGGCTGCCCAGGATAGGAGAACCAGCGGTCGCGCCCCAAGGCATCGCCATGCTGCTCGGTCAGCGTCGCCGGATACACGATCTGCCAGCGCCCCTCGGGATCAGTGAACACCGCGTCTTTCCAGACATTGGGCCCCTTTTGCGTGATTATCTGTCCCCATTGGGTCCGCGGTGGCACGGGCCAGAGTGCTTCCCCGGTGGCCTGCGCTTGCGCGGCGGGCTTGTCGGGCGCATCATCGAGGTCGAACTTCTGCTGCGAGGCCGAAGCCGCCGAAACCAGGCTAATCAAGCAAGATGCCACACCCAACGCAATAAATTTGCGCGTCCGATTTCCTCCTCGCTTCCATTCCATGACTTCAACCCCCGGTATTCTGCATCTGTCCTTCACCTTGCAAGCTCCGGCTAAATTACGCTCTGTTGCCAATAGCTTGCACGCGCCACCTGCATATGTGGCCAAGAGCGCGCTGGCTTGTCAACCAGCGGCGCCAACGAGCGCGATGTACTTGCGAACTGGGCTGTGCGTTCGGCTGAAATCCCCCACACACCCGAGGCTATACAAGGCAATGGTGTCTGACCTGGCAAGGGACAGGGGGCCGGGGACAGCGCTTTCGCGAGGCATCCGTCCAGGGACCGAACCAAAGAGGCAGTCGGTCAGCGCGCGGGGCGCCTTCCTCCCCCGCGCAATGCCGCCGAAAGCACAAGATGGAAGGCAGTGTCTGGCGGATCGAGGCTGTGAATCGACCGCCGCATGAGCCGCCGCTCATCCCTCCGGCCCCAGGCCGGA
>NZ_QKVT01000001.1:6020-37101 GCF_003426715.1 Blastomonas sp. UPD001 | reverse complement strand
GTTGGCGTCGATCAGCATCATCCCGCCCTTGGTCAGGCCTTCGCGCGTCAGCAGGGCATCGTCGGCAGGGGCCATCACGTCGACAATGGCATTGCCGATGGCGAGGACGTCGAAACGGGGGCTGGTCATGAAGGCTGTGCTTTCGATCTGGCGGAAAATAGGTTGCCGCGCGCCTATCGACTTGGGAGCCCACGTTCAAGCCCGAATGCGGCGCGATTGACCGGGCAGGCGAATTGCCCGACACAGACCATGATGCTGAACGCGTTTTTCAAGAGCCTGGGCCAGCTGGGCGACCGCGCGATCCTGAGCGCGCTGTTCTGGACGATCCTGTGTGCGGTGCTGATCTTCGTCGCCACCGGATGGGCGCTGTGGCAGGGCCTGGCCTTGGCGATGACGGAATATGGCGGGCCGCTGTCAGGCTATGCCGCCTGGACCGGCCTGCTGGCGGCGATCGCGACGATCATCGCCTTCTGGTTCTGGTGGCGCGTGGTCGCGATCGCGGTGCTGCAGCTGTTCGCCGACCGCATCGTGATCGCGGTGGAGCGCAAGCATTACCCGCAAGCCGCCGCGAGCGCGCGCGACCTGCCGATCGGCCCCTCGATCGCGATGGCGCTGCGCAGCCTCGGCCGCGCGTTGCTCTACAATGCCATCGCCCTGCCCTTCGCGCTGATCCTGCTGTTCACCGGGGTCGGGGCACCGATGCTGTTCCTGGCGGTCAACGCGGTACTGGTCGGGCGCGATCTCGACGAGATGGTCGCCGCACGGCACCCGCATCTGGGGCTGGAGCGCGCATCCCGGACCAGCCGTTTCGTGCTTGGGCTGGTTGCCAACCTGTTGCTGCTCGTCCCCTTGGTCAATCTGCTCGCGCCGATTATAGCCGCGGCGATGGCCACGCATCTCTTTCACCAGCGCGCGGCCGGGGGAAAGGTTTGATGCGTTATCCTGTCGTGCTGGCGCTCAGCGTCGGGCTGGCCGCCTGTGCCGCGCCGCAAAAGACGGTCGCGCCGGTGCGGCCCACGCTCCCTGCGCGCAGCACGACTTTGCCGGTCAAGGGGCTGGAGGCGGTGCTGGGCAAGGGCCAGCGCGATCTCGAACGGATGTTCGGCACGCCCCGGCTCGACGTGCGCGAATTCGACGCGCGCAAGTTGCAATTCGTCGGCAATGCCTGCGTGCTCGACGTGTTTCTCTATCCCGAAGGCGCGGGCGGCGCGCAGATCGCGACCTATGTCGATGCGCGGCGCAAGGACGGCCAGTCGGTCGATCGCGCGGCGTGCGTGGACGCCTTGCGCAAATAGCTATTCAGCGGGTTCCGACTGGGCAGCCGCGGGCGCTTCCGCTTCGGCTTCCTCGGCAGGCGCGTCCTTGACCGCCTTGCGATCGGTGAACCAGATCGCGAGGATGCTGAGCTCGTAGAGCAGGACGAGCGGAATCGCGAGCATCAGCTGCGAGACGACATCGGGCGGGGTGAGCACAGCCGCGACGATGAACGCGGCGACGATCATGTAGCGGCGCAGACTGATCAGTTGCGCCCGGCTGACGATGCCGGCGCGGTTGAGCAGCATCAGCAGCACCGGCAGCAGGAAGCTGATCCCGAAGGCCAGGATGAACTGCATCACCAGCGAGAGATACGCATCGGTGCTGGGCAGCGCCTCGATCGACAGACCGCCTGCTTCTCCCTGGAATTTCAGGAAGAAATGAAAGGCCGTCGGCATCACGACATAATAGGCGAGCGCCGCGCCTGCGGTGAACAGCACGGGGGTGGCGAACAGGAAGGGCAGCAGCGCGCGCTTTTCCTGCCGGTAGAGCCCCGGCGCGACGAACGCCCAGAGCTGGTTCATGATGACCGGAAAGGACAGGCAGAAGGCGGCGAAGATCGCGACCTTCACCTGCACGAAAAACGCCTCGTACAGCTTGGTATAGACGAGCTTGCCGCCGCCATCGCCAAAGGCTTCCTTGAGCGGCACGACAAGGAACGAGAAGATATGCTCGGAAAAATAGAAGCAGACGCCGAACGAGACCAGCAGCGCGATGACGCAGCGGACCAGCCGCTGGCGCAGCTCGATCAGGTGATCGAGCAAGGGCGCGCGCGACGCGTCGATATCGTCCTCGGCCACGCTCACCGTTCACCCTCGGTCACGGGCGCGGCTGGGGCGGCTGGCGCAGGGATGGCCGCAGGCGGTTCGGCCAGCGGCTCCATCGCAGCAGGTGCATCGGGGGCGGGTACCGCAGCCGGCGAGGCGACCGGCGCCGCAGCGGGATTGGCGGCAGCATATTCGCGCATGATGCGCTCATTGTCCGCCTTCCACTTCTTTTCCATTTCCTCGAGCTCGACTTCGCGCACCATCGCGTCGATGCCGCTGCGGAAATGGCGCGCCATGCCCTTGGCCTTGCCGATCACCTGCCCCACCTTGTAGAGCGCGCGCGGCAGGTCCTTCGGGCCGATCACCACAATCGCCACGATGACAATCATCAGCAATTCGGTCGATCCGATGTCCATCATGACATGGTCACGCCTTCATGCGGGCCGGTGCGCCAGACCAGCCGAACAATCAACCGGGCTTGCGCTCTTCGGTCGTGCTGGTCGCGGTGCCGTCGATGGTGCGTGCCGGCGGAGCCTCGATCTGCGCGACGGGGCGCTTGGGCTGAACCGGCTCGTCCTCATCGTCGGCCATGCCCTTCTTGAAGCTCTTGATGCCCTTGGCAACGTCACCCATGATCGAGGAAATGCGTCCGCCGCCGAACAGCAGGACGATGATGATCAGCACGATAACCCAGTGCATCAGGGAGAAGGATCCCATGGCAAATCTCCTGAAGGCCTCGGCGGCTATCTAGTCCCCCTCGCCCGGCTTTTCCAGCAATGAATCGGATTCGTTCGACGAGCGGTCATCCGTTTCGTCGTCGTCATCGGTCGCCAGCGCGCCCTCGAGCGCGAGATCGACCGGGTCGAGCAATCCGGCAGCCTTGAGGTCTTCGAGCCCCGGCAGGTCGCGCCGGCTGGCGAGGCCGAAATGGGTGAGGAACGCGGGTGTCGTGGCATAGATCAACGGCCTGCCCGGCACCTCGCGACGCCCGGCGGGGGCGACCCAGCCCTCTTCCATCAGCACGTCGAGGGTGCCCTTGCTCACCTGCACACCGCGAATCGCCTCGATCTCGGCGCGGCTGACCGGTTCGTGATAGGCGATGATCGCCAGTGTCTCGGTCGCGGCGCGCGACAATTTGCGCGTCTGCTCGGTCTCGCGCCGCAGCAGCCAGGCGAGATCGGGCGCGGTCTGGAAATGCCAGCGCCCGCCGCGCTCGACCAGCTCGACACCACGGCCCGAATAGTCGCCGACCAGCCTTTCCAGTGCGGCGGGAATGTCGGCCTCGTCGCCGATCTGCGCGCGCAGCTGCTCGATCGTCTGCGGTTCGGTCGCCGCGAACAGCGCCGCTTCGACCGCGCGGACGATGGGGTCGGGGGCGCTCATCCCGCCCGGCGCACCTGAAGCGGTGTGAACGCCCCTTCCTGCGCCAGCTCGACCCGCCCCTGTCGCGCCAGTTCGAGCAGCGCGAGAAAGGTCGAGGCCTTGGCCGATCGCCTGAGCTGCGGATCGGCGGTCTCGGGCAGGAAGGCGCTGAGTTCGGTCCAGTCGAGCGCGGTGCCGAGCATGAACGAAAGCCGCGCGAGCGCATCTTCCAGCGTCATCACCTTGCGCGACTTGACCATGTGCACCACCGGCTGGCTGCGCTGTTTGACGCGGCCATAGGCGCTCAGCAGGTCGAACAGCGAGCAATCGTGCCGGGTCCTGGTCAGCAGCCGCAGCCCCTCGGCCTGGCCATGGGCGAAGACATCGCGGCCCAGCCGGTCGCGGCCCAGCAGCCGCGCCGCCGCCTCGCGCATCGCCGAGAGGCGCTGCAAGCGCAGTTGCAGCCGCAGCGCCAGTTCCTCGGGCGAGGGCTCGACCTCGGGATCGCCGGGCAGCAGCAGCGCCGACTTGAGATAGGCGAGCCAGGCCGCCATCACCAGATAATCGGCGGCGAGTTCCAGCTTGAGGGAGGTCGCGCTCTCGATAAAGCCGAGATACTGGTTGGTCAGTTCGAGGATCGAGATCTGGCGCAGATCGACCTTCTGCCGCCGCGCGAGATCGAGCAGCAGGTCGAGCGGTCCTTCCCAGCCATCGACATCGATCAGCAGCGCCTCGGCCGCAGCGGTGGCGGCAGGCACGGGTTCGCGAAAGAAGATATAGTCGCCGTCCGCCGGATCGAGCGTGGCAGGCGGCGCGCCGGTGATGAGGTCGGCCTCGTTCACGCCAGCGCCAGCAGCGCGTCGCGCCGGGCGATCAGTTCAGCCTGGTGCGACCAGTCAGTCACCGGGGCGATCGCGGCCTTTGCCCGGTCGAGCCGCGCGCGCGAGGCATCCGAAATATCGGGAAGCGCGTTCACGATATCGATCATCTCGTCCATCCGCGCCCAGCAATTGAGCGCGATGTCGCAGCCCGCCTGCACCGCGCGCGCGGCACGATCGGGCACCTCGCCCGCCAGCGCCTTCATGTCGAGATCGTCGCTCAGCAGCAGCCCATCGAAGCCGATGCGCTGGCGGATGATGTTCTGGATGATCCACTTGGAATGCGTCGCGCAGCGCTCCTTGTCCCAGGCCTCGAACAGGATATGCCCGGTCATGCCGATCTCGGCCTGGTTGAGCGCGCGGAACGGCGCGATGTCCTGCTCGAGCTCGTCCTCGCTCGCGGTGACGCGCGGCAGCTCCATATGGCTGTCGACCATCGCGCGGCCATGGCCCGGCATGTGCTTGATCGTGCCCAGCACGCCGCTGCGCCTCAGCCCGTCGAGCACCGCGCGGCCCAAAGCGGCCACCCGGAGCGGCTCCTGGCCCAGCGCGCGGTCGCCGATCGCGGGCGTGCCGCCGGGAATCGCGACATCGAGCAGCGGGAGGCAGTCGACGGTGATGCCGACCTCGGCGAGATCGAGCGCCAGCGCCTCGGCATTGGCGCGCGCCGCCTCGATCGCGCTTGCCGGCGCAATGTCGTAGAGCCGGTCGAACGCCGCGCCCGGCGGAAAGGCGAGCCATTCGGGCGGCTTCATACGGGTGACCCTCCCGCCTTCCTGATCGATCAGGATCGGCAGCCGGTCATCGCCGTGCAGCTCGCGCAAACTGTCGGTCAGCGCGCGGACCTGCGCGCGCGTGTCGATGTTGCGGCCGAACAGGATATAGCCCGCAGGCGCAGCGTCGCTGAAAAAGGCGGCTTCGTCCGGAGACAGGCTGTGGCCGGCAAGGCCGAAGATGACGGGCTTCATGCGCTCCGGTTTACGACCGGAACGCTCGGCAAATCAACGCACGACGAGGCAGTTTTGCCCAGCTTTCTTCAGTTGGTCGCAAACCTGGTTCGCACTGGCGGGAGTGTCGAGCACCACGCTCAGCCGGAACACGGTCCCGCCATCGACCGTCGCCTGGACGATGCGGCGGTTGAGCCCCGAGAGCACCTCGTGCCGCTGGGTCAGCTTGCCCCAGCCGTCGAGCGCGCTGGCCTCGTCGGTATAGGCACCCAGCTGCACCAGCGCGCTGCCCGCCGGTGGCGGCGCGCCGGCGGCATCGGCGAGCTGGCCGGTCGGCTGTTCGCCCTGGCTGACCGCGAAGCTCGAATCGCCGGTGCCCTCGACCTTCTGTTCCTGGCTGTCCTTGGGGCGCACCTTGTAATCGCCCTTGGGGGCAGCGATCAGGCTGCCATCGCCTTCGGGCGCGGTGCCCGATCCGCCGAGCCAGTAGATCGCCGCGAGCACGATCGAAAGCCCGACCAGGCCCATCAGGACAAATCCGAGAATCCGGGCGCCATTACCGTCGTTCGACGGCGCGTCGTCGACCGATTCGAGCCAGGGCAGCCGGTCGTCATCGGCATCCAGCCCCAGGGGCTGGTCCCTCAGCTCGCCATCCATGCCATCATCCAGCCGGTTGCTCATCGATCCGCCCCATATTCGCTCAAGCGCCTGGCCCCGGCAGGCGCGGCGTCACATCTGTGTCGCCGCCTCCACCGCCATCAGGCCCAGGCCGTTGGCGATTACCTGCCCGATATTTGCGGCCATGAAAAGCCTTGCGCCGCTGGTCTCGGGGTCATGCGCCAGAACGATACGCTTGTCGGTGCGATCGTTGCCCAGATTGAAGAATGCATGGAAGGCGGCCGCGAGATCGCCCAGATAGAAGGCGATCCGGTGCGGCTCGCGGTTGAGCGCGGCAGCTTCGACGATGCGCGGGAATTGCGCGGCGAGCGCGATCAGCGCCTGCTCCTCGACGCCCAGGCGATCGAGATGCTCGGCCGAGGGTGCCAGCCCTTCGCCCGCTGCCTTGCGCAGGATCGAATGGATGCGCGCATGCGCATATTGCACGTAGAAGACCGGATTGTCCTTCGAGGCCTCGACCACCTTCTCGAAATCGAATTCCATCTGCGCATCGGCCTTGCGGGTGAGCATGGTGAAGCGCACGACATCCTTGCCGACCTCGTTCACGACATCGGCCAGCGTCACGAAATTGCCCGCGCGCTTGGACATCTTGAGCGGCTCGCCCCCACGCATCAGCTTGACCATCTGGACGAGCTTGACGTCGAAACGCGCCTCATTGTCGGTCAGCGCCGCGACCGCCGCCTTGATCCGCTTGACGGTACCGGCATGGTCCGCGCCCCAGATGTCGATCAGCTCGTCGGCATCCTGGAGCTTCTGGAAATGATAGGCGAGGTCGGCGCCGAAATAGGTCCAGCTGCCGTTCGACTTGCGGATCGGGCGGTCCTGATCGTCGCCGAACGCGGTCGAGCGGAACAGCGGCAGTTCGACTGGCTCCCAGTCTTCGGCCACCTTGCCCTTGGGCGCTTCGAGCACGCCGTCATAGACCAGGCCCTTATCGCGCAGCACGGCTTCGGCCGCCTCGGGCTTGCCCGCCGCCTGCAGCTCGGCTTCCGAGGCGAACACGTCGTGATGGATGCCGAGCAGCGCCAGGTCCGCGCGGATCATGTCCATCATCGCGGCGACCGCGCGCTTGCGGAAGGGGGCGAGCCATTCGCTCTCGGGGGCGTTGGCCTGGGCATCGCCGAGCTCGGCGGCGAGTTCCTTCGCCAGCGCTACCAGATAGTCGCCCGGATACAGACCTTCGGGCATCTCGCCGCTCTCGAGCCCCAAGGCCTCGCGATAGCGCCAGTGCACCGAGCGCGCGAGCACATCGACCTGGCCGCCGGCATCGTTGATATAATATTCGCGGATCACCTTGTGGCCCGAATATTCGAGCAGGGTCGCGAGCGCATCGCCGACGACCGCGCCGCGGCAATGGCCCATGTGCATTGGCCCCGTCGGGTTGGCGGAGACATATTCGATATTCACGGTCTTGCCGGCGCCGAGCTGCGAACGGCCATAATCGGCCCCCAGCGCGGCGATGGCGTTGAGTTCGTCCGCCCAGACCGAGGGCGCAAGGCGCAGGTTGAGGAAGCCGGGGCCTGCGATCTCGACCCCGGTGACCGCGTCGATCTTGCCCAGCTCGGCTGCCAGCGCCTCGGCCAGCGCACGCGGATTGGTGCCGGCGGGCTTGGCGAGCACCATCGCGGCGTTGGTGGCCAGGTCGCCATGCGCCGGATCGCGCGGTGGCTCGACGGTCACGGCGGCGCGGTTCAATCCTGCCGGCAGGGTGCCGGAAGCCTCGAGTGCATCGAGCACTTCATGCAGGTGCTGGGTGAAACGGGTGTAGAGTGTCATGCTGTTGGCCTTGTCATCCAGACTCCTCGCCCCTTGAGGGGAGAGGACAACGAGACTTGGCCTGCTTGCAGGCCTAGTCGCAGCCGGAGAGGGGCAAGAGCGAACCGCCAGCGCGGCTCCCCTCTCCAACATGGCCTAGGTCAGCAAGCTGACAAGGCCATGTATCCTCTCCCCAGAAGGAAAGAGGACTGCGTGATCTTCATCGGGTCGCGTTATATTGCAGCTGTTCCTGCGTCAGCTGAAAGCCGATCAGCAGTTCGAAGCTGGTCCGCTGCATCGCGCTGCGCACTTCGGGGATCGACAGAGGATCGATCGCCGCATCGGGGTCGCCCGACTTGCGGCGGCGGGTGATCCGCTCGCGAATGTCCTCGGGCAGCGTCGCGGCCGCCTTGTTGATATAGCCGGCTCCGCTCGCCTGCGCCTGCGCGCGGTACGATCCATCGGCGAAGTTGAGCGTCACCGATCCCAGCCGCTTGGCGACCACGGTATTGCCGCCCCTCATGATCGTCGAGAAATAGGGCAAGGTGACGGTGCGCTGGCCGCGATTGTCGCTGCGCCGCGCGAGCACGTCGAAGGTCGCGGTCGCGTAGATTTCCGGGCCGGTCTCGTCGCAGGCGGGTCGCACGTTGGTGATGGTGGCAACGACATCGATCGCCGCCGCGTCACGGCTGCTCGGCGGATTGAACACGGTCACGTCGCCGGTATATTCGGGGATCGCGGTATTGGGGCAGGCCGAGAGCGTGGACGTGACGCCGACGCCCGAATCCACCACCAGCTGGTTCTTCTCGGCGCAGCCCGCAAGGCCGAGCAGCGCAAGCCCCGCCCCCATGATGGCGATCGACGGTTTGATGGGCAGATTGGGCATATGCAAACAGAAATCCTTCGAGGCCACAGTGCATCGCTCCTTATCTGCCGACGCCGCCCGGTGCAACGGCCAGATTTCGCGCGCCATCCCGGCGCAATATGGTCGGTCCGTGGGGACAGGCTTCCCACCAGCCCCCGCTTCGCCTAAGAGTCCTGCCGAACTACGAAAGCCAATCTGAACATGACCGAAACCGCCCAGCCCCCGCTGCTTGTCAAGATCGCCTCGCCGCGCGGCTTCTGCGCCGGGGTCGATCGCGCCATCGAGATCGTCGAGCTGTCGCTGCACAAGTACGGCGCGCCGGTCTATGTGCGGCACGAGATCGTGCACAACAAGTTCGTGGTCGACAGCCTCAAGGCCAAGGGCGCGGTGTTCGTGGAAGAGCTGGACGAGGTGCCCGATGGCGTGCCGGTCGTGTTTTCCGCGCACGGCGTGCCCAAGGCCGTGCCGCACAAGGCGGCCGAGCGCGGGCTCAACTATCTCGACGCCACCTGCCCGCTCGTCTCCAAGGTGCACCGCCAGGCAGAACGCCAGGTCGAGGCAGGCCGCCATATCATCTTTGTCGGGCACCGGGGCCATCCCGAGGTCGTCGGCACCTTCGGCCAGGTCGAGCCGGGGCACATGACGCTGGTCGAGACGGTCGAGGACGTGGCGAAATTGCAGATCGAGGACGAGACCCGGCTGTCCTTCCTCACCCAGACCACGCTGTCGGTCGACGATACCGCAGAGATCATCGCTGCGCTCAAGGCGCGCTTTCCTGCCATTGTCGGACCCAAGGCCGAGGATATCTGCTATGCGACCAGCAACCGCCAGGCTGCGGTTAAGGTGATGGCGGAAGATTGCGACCTGGTGCTGGTGATCGGCGCGCCGAACAGCTCGAACTCGCTGCGGCTGGTCGAGGTCGCCGAGCGCGAGGGCACACGCGCCAAGCTGATCCAGCGCGCGGTCGAGATCGAGCTGCGCTGGTTCGAGGGCGTGAAGACGCTGGGGCTGACCGCAGGGGCCAGCGCGCCCGAAATCCTGGTGCGCGAGGTCGTCGACATGCTGGGCCGCCATTTCGACGTCACCGAAGAACGCGTGAAGACGGTGGACGAGCGGATCACCTTCAAGCTGCCCCGCGCGCTGGCCGAAGAGGCCGATGCTGCCTGATGGCCGTCTATACGCATGTCAGCGCCGAGATGATGGCGCAGTTTCTGGGCGACTATGACACCGGCGATCTGATCAGCTTCAAGGGCATTGCCGAGGGTGTCGAGAACAGCAATTTCCTGGTCGAGACGCGCGGCGGCAGGGACGGGCATCGCTTCATCCTGACGCTGTACGAGAAGCGCGTCAATCCGGGCGACCTTCCGTTCTTCATGGCCCTGCTCGACCATCTGGCGGCGCGCGGCTGCCGCGTGCCGCGCGCGATCGCCGATCGGGGCGGCGTGCAGATCCGCGAACTCGCCGGGCGACCCGCCTGCCTGATCGAGTTTCTCGAAGGCATTTCGCTGACCACCCCCAGCCCAGCCCAGGCGCAGGCGGCAGGCGAGGCGCTGGCGAAGATGCACCATGCGGTCGCGGATTTCGGCGGCGACCGGCCCAACAGCATGGGGCTGGCCAGCTGGCACGATCTGGCAGGCAAATGCGCCGGGCAATGGCAGCAGATCGACCCGGCGCTGGAAGGGCTGGTGGAAAACGAGCTAGCCTTTCTCTCCGCACATTGGCCGCAGGACCTGCCGCAATCGGTGATCCATGCCGATCTGTTTCCCGACAATGTGCTGATGCTCGGCGATCGCGTCAGCGGTCTGATCGATTTCTATTTCTCGTGCCGCGACGCGCGCGCCTATGACCTGGCGGTGACGCACAGCGCCTGGTGCTTCTCGCCCGATGGCCGCAATTTCGATTCCGCCGTTTCGGACGCGCTCTTGCAGGGATATCACGCCAATCTGAAGCTGACGCGCGCCGAAACCCAAGCGCTTCCCATATTGGCACGCGGGGCGGCGCTTCGCTTCACATTAAGCCGCGCTTATGACTGGATAAACACGCCGCCAGATGCTTTGGTGACGCGCAAGGACCCGATGGCTTTCGCCCGGCGGCTGACATTCTATGCGGACCCGGCACAGGCCGGGCTGTTCGGCTGACCCGGACCATCGGCTGGGCTTGGATTGAACGAACATGAAGACGGTCGAAATCTACACGGACGGTGCGTGCAAGGGCAATCCCGGGCCTGGCGGCTGGGGCGCGATCATCCGCTATGGCAAACATGAGAAGGAACTGTCGGGCGGCGAGCGCGACACGACCAACAACCGCATGGAAATGATGGCGGCGATCCGCGCGCTCGATACGCTGATCGAACCGTGCCACGTGCTGCTGTACACCGACAGCAGCTATGTGAAGGACGGCATCACCAAATGGGTCGATGGCTGGAAGCGCAACGGCTGGCAGACCGCCTCGAAAAAGCCGGTGCGCAATGCCGATCTGTGGCACGAGTTGATCGGCGCGGTCGCACGGCACACGGTCGAATGGCACTGGGTCAGGGGCCATGCCGGCCATCCCGAGAACGAGCGCGCCGACCGGCTGGCAAGCGATGCCGCCGAAGCGATCATGCGGAGCTGACGCGCGCTCTCAGCGGCCGAATTCGGGCCTGCCCATCGCGCGGCCATACAGCGCAGCATAGCGCTCGAGCATCTTCCGCTCCTCGAACTCGGCCTCGGCCTTGGCGCGATTGGCCTTGCCGAGCGCGGTGCGCAGCGCCGGGTCGTCGGCCATCCGCCTGAGACAATCGATCAGCCCCGCCTCGCTGCCCGGCTCGGCCAGCAGGATCGCATTGTCGGGCGCGACCATATGCGCGATGTCGCCCACCATGGGAGCGGCCACCGGCAGCCCCGCGGCCATCGCCTCGATCACCGAGATCGGCTGCTGCTCGCTGTCCGACGAAAGCGCGAAGATATCGAACAGCCCGACATAGCGCGCGGGGTTCTTGAAGAAGCCCGGCATCAGCAGCCGGTCCGACAAGCCCAGACGGGCCGCCTCGGCCTCGATCGCCGCGCGCTCGGGCCCCTCGCCGACGATCACCAGCCGCACCGGCCGGTCGAGCGCGGCGACCGCGCGCACCAGCCGCGGCAGGTTCTTGACCGCGCGCAGCCCCGCCAATGTGCCGATGACGATCTCGCCATCGCGGCGCTGGAAGCCGGGGATCGTCCCCTTTTGCGGGCGCTTGGCATAGGCGGCGACATCGATGCCATTGGGGATGCGGCGCACCCGGCTGTCGGGCTGCTTCCACACCTTGAGCGCGATCTGCTCGAGCGTGTACGAGGGCACCACCAGCGAGTCCGTGCGCGCCAGCGCGACCATGCGGAACCAGTTGCGCTTGGCCTTGAGCTTGACCGCCTCGTCCTCGTTGAACCCGTCCTCGTGATGGATGACCGGCGGCAGCAGCGTGATCGAGTTGAAGATGGTGCGCGCCATCACCCCGTCCATCGCGCCCCAGTTGTAACTGAGGATTAGGTCGAAATTGGCGAAATAGTCGGCGAACTTGCGGTAGCGCGCGAGGTTCGGCTTGCCCGCCAGCGACGGCGCGTTGGTCGGAAAATCGGCGCGGATGCCGGGGGCGATCGCGGCGCGTGCGCCGAGCGCATCGGGCACCGCCGTCAGTATCGTATGCTGCGCGGCCTGGCCGAAATGGTTCATCAGGCGCACCGCGCGGGCCTCCTTGCCGCCAAGGTCGAAGGTGCTGTGCAGGTGCAGGATGCGCGCGGGCCGCGAGGTCGAATTCATGGGATCAGGGCTATAACCGGTCAGGCCTGGGTCGCAAGCGCGGCGGCATGGACCTTTGCCAGCATCCTGTCGATCGCCTCAGCCACTTCGGGCTCCTCGAGCGAGGGTGCATGGCCCTTGTTCGCGACCGTGAGCAACTCGCCATGCGGCAGCATCGTCAGCATTCGCTCGGCCGTGGCATGCGCAAAGACATCGGAAAGCGCGCCGCGCACGATCAGCACCTGCGCCGGGGCCAGGCCGCCCAGCGCGGGCCACAGATCGACTCCCGCCTCGCCACCGGGCACCGCAAAGGGTTCGGCGATCTTCATGTCGTAATCATAGACGATGCGACCACCGGGACCGATCTTCATCGTCTTCTTGGCCATGTCGAGCCATTCGCTGACGCCATAGCCGGGAAAGACCGGACCTTGGCCTTCGGACAAGGCTCGCGCGGCGTGCATCCAGGTCGGGAAGGAGCGACCCTGGCCGACATAATCGCGGATGCGCGCGAGCCCTTCCGCCTCGAGCTGCGGCCCGACATCGTTGAGCAGCGCGCCGACCACCCGGCCCGGGCGGGTCGAGGCGAGCAGCATCGTGATCAGCCCGCCGAGCGACGTGCCGAAGGCGACGAAGCGCTCGATCGCCAGCTCGCGCAGCAGCGCCTCCATGTCCTGGACATAGGTGAGCGGCACATAGCTCATCGGGTCCTTGGCATAGGCGCTGTCGCCGCGCCCGCGCAGATCCACGCAGATCACGCGCCACGCGCCTGCCAGCCGCTGCGCCACCTTCTCGAAATCGCGCGCGTTGCGGGTCAGGCCTGGAATGCAGATGATCGGCGGGCGATGCGCATGCTCGGGAGCCGCCGGATAATCGCGGAAATGCAGGCGCAAACCGTCGTTCGACCACCAGAACCCGTCGCTATAGCCCTGATTGTCGCTGGCCATGGTTGCACGCGCTCCCTTCACCCCCCACTATCGCCCGATGACAAGCGAACCGCAAGCGACATCGCCCTATGCCGAGGCGTACCGCGCCGACCCCGCCATCCTGACGATCGCCGATGCCATCGCGCACCCGGTCAAGGCGGCCAATTTCCCCCAGGCGGTGCTGCGCTTCCGCAACGATCGGCACGCCGCGACCGTGGGATTGGAGATGCTCGACGACAAACGCTGGGTGCATCATTTCGGGCGGTTCAACCCGATGCCGGGCAACCTGCCCCAGCCATTGGCGCTGGCCTATCACGGGCACCAGTTCCGCGTGTACAATCCGCAGATCGGCGACGGGCGCGGCTTCCTGTTCGCGCAGCTGCGTGACGACAAGGGTCGGCTGCTCGACCTCGGCACCAAGGGATCAGGCCAGACGCCGTTCAGCCGCGATGGCGACGGACGGCTGACGCTCAAGGGCGCGGTGCGCGAAATCCTGGCGACCGAGATGCTCGAGGCGCTCGGCGTCAACACCAGCAAGACCTTCTCGGTGGTCGAGACCGGCGAGAGCCTGTGGCGCGGCGACGAGCCGTCGCCCACCCGCTCGGCGGTGCTGGTGCGGCTGAGCCACAGCCATATCCGCTTCGGCACCTTCCAGCGCATCGCCTATGAGGATGACGAGGAAAAGATGCGCCGCGTCGTGCGCTATGCGCTCGACACCCTCTACGACGGCCAAACCGGCGACAACGAGGCGGCGCTGCTGCTGGGCCTCGCGGTCGAACGCATGGCCGATCTGGCAGCGAGCTATATGGTCGCGGGCTTCGTGCACGGGGTGCTCAACACCGACAACATGAACATCACCGGCGAAAGCTTTGACTACGGCCCCTGGCGGTTCGCACCGACCTGGGAGCCGGGCTTCACCGCCGCCTATTTCGACCATGCGGGGCTGTATGCCTTTGCCCGCCAGCCCGAGGCGATCCACTGGAATCTCGGCCAGCTGGCCGTCGCGCTGCGGCTGATCAGCGACGCGCCGCCGCTGATCGCAGCGCTCGAACGGTTCGGGCCGCTATATCAGCAGGCGCTGGCGCGACGCTTCTGCTGGCGGCTGGGCGTCGTGCCGCAGGGGCTCGAGCAGGACCGCGTGCTGGTTGCGGCTGCCGAGGCGTTGATGCTGAAGGGCGGCGTTGGCATCGACGATTTCTTCTTCGCCTGGATGGGCGATGCCAGCCCCGCATGTCCGGCGGCACTCATCGACGAACCGGGCGAGGCGCTGTGGGCGGATTTCGGCGCGTTGAAGGCGGGCTATGCCGCAGCGCGCGACCGCTCGCACCTTTATTGGCAGGGCGATGCGCCCCAATCGATGCTGATCGACGAGGTCGAGAGCATCTGGGCGGCGATTGCCGAGCGTGACGACTGGGCGCCGCTGCACGCGAAGGTCGAAGCGGTAAGATCGATGGGCGAGGCTTTGGCGGGCTGATACGGAGGCTCTTAAACCGTCATCCTGAACTGGTTTCAGGATCCATCCCGCCCCATAAGCCGAAGCCGCGTGGGCAGAAATGGGCCCTGTAACGAGCCTGTCCTGAGCGACGTCGAAGGGTTCAGGGTGACGGAAGGCCGTATCCGCCGCGCCTTCACCCCAACCACACCGTCGCGGCGTGGATGGTCAGTCCGACCAGTCCGCCGACCAGCGTCCCGTTGATCCGGATAAATTGCAGGTCCTTGCCCACCGCATTCTCGACCCGTCCGGTGATCGTCTGCGCGTCCCAGCGGCGCACGGTTTCCGACACCAGCCGCACGATCTGGTCGCCATAGCGGTTGGCGATGCCGACCAAAGTGCGCCGGGCGAAGCGGTTGATCTGCGTCTGCATGCGCGCATCGTTGATCAGCGATTCGCCGATCTGCTTCAGGCCATCGCCGAACTGGCCCGACAGCGCATTGTCGGGATCGCGCGCGGCGCGGAGCAGCGCGGCGCGGCTGCGCTCCCACAGCCCGTCGAGCCAGCGTGCCATCGCGGGGTTGGCCAGCATCTCGGCCTTGATGCCGCGCACCTTGTCCTGCATTTCGGGATCGTGCAGCAGCCGATAGGCGAGGGTCTCGAGCCCTTCTTCCACCTTGTGACGGAGCGGGTGGTCGACATCCTCGGCCATGTCGAACAGCAGGTTGTGCAGCCCGTCGATGATCCCGGTGGCAAGCCGCTCGTCGAGCCCGGTCCAGCGCATGATCGAATTGGCGCGCGAGCGCACCATGTCCTTGAGCAATTCCTCGTTGGCGAAGAGCGTGCGCTGAGTCCATTTGACGATGCCGTCCATCAGCGGCAGATGGCGGTTGTCGGCGATCGCGGCGCTGAGGATCTGGCCAAGCAGCGGCGCGACATCGAGCTTTTCGAGCTGGACCTTGAGCGCCTCCTTGGCGTTGCCGCCGAGCCGGTCCTGATCGAGCGATTCGAGCACATCGGCGACCATGTTCGATGCGCCGAGCCGCAGCCGCCCCTCGCCACCGGTGGGCTGGACGAGGAAGCGTCCCGCCGCGGCAGCGACGTTCATGCCGCGCATCCGCCGCGCGACCACCAGAGGCGTCAGGAAGTTGCTGCGCAGGAACTGCGCCATCGTGTCGCCGATGCGGTCCTTGTTGCGCGGGATAATCGCGGTGTGCGGGATCGGCAGGCCAAGCGGATGACGGAACAGCGCAGTCACCGCGAACCAGTCGGCCAGCCCCCCGACCATCGCCGCCTCGGCAAAGGCGCGGACATAGCCCCAGCGCGCATCGACATGGCCCTCGGCCCAGTGCGTCGCCAGGAACACGCCCGCCATCACCACCAGCATGCCGGTGGCAATGGCCCGCATGCGCCAGGCCGGATCGGTCTGGCGAGGCGCGGGCGCTGGCGGCATCTTCAGGTCCGGACCCCTCACTCGGCCGGTTGGACCTCTGGCGTATCGTGGCGGTTGTCACCGGGCTTGTAGGTGAGCAGCCGGTTGCGCAGCCACGGACCCACCCGCTTCTCGACGCCGTCCGCGAGGCTGAAGCCTGCGGGCACGATCACCAGCGTCAGCAGCGTCGACACGATCAGCCCGCCGATCACCACCGTTCCCATCGGCGCACGCCAGGCGCCGTCGCCTGAAAGCGACAGCGCGGTGGGCACCATGCCCGCAGTCATCGCGACTGTCGTCATCACGATCGGCTGGGCGCGCTTGTGTCCGGCATCCATGATCGCCTCGTATTTCGCGACGCCGCGGTGCATCTCCTCGATCGCGAAGTCGATCAGCAGGATCGAATTCTTCGACACGATGCCGAGCAGCATCAGCACGCCGATCAGCACCGGCATCGATACCGGCTGGCCGACAGCCCAGACGAGCAGGATCCCGCCGAGCGGGGCCAGCGCCAGCGAGCCCATGTTGACCAGCGGCGACATCAGCCGCTTGTAGAGCAGCACCAGCACCGCGAACACCAGCAGGATGCCCGAGATCAGGGCGATCACGAAGTTGATGAACAGCTCTTCCTGCAGTTCCTGCTCGCCGAACGGCTTGGTGCTCACGCCCACCGGCAGGTTCTGCATGATCGGCAGCTGGTCGATCGCGGCCCGCGCCTCGCCCGTGACCACGCCTGGTGCCAGGTCGGCACCGACATAGACGCGGCGTTCCTGGTTGTAGCGTTGGATCGAGGTCGGCCCCGAGCCGAAGCTGATGTCCGCCACGCGGCCCAGCGGCACCGAGCCGCCGCTTGCCGTCTGCACTGGCAGATTGGAAATCGTGGTCAGATCATAGCGCGACGCCTTGGGAAGCACGAC
This sequence comes from Blastomonas sp. UPD001, assembly GCF_003426715.1. Taxonomy (NCBI): domain Bacteria; kingdom Pseudomonadati; phylum Pseudomonadota; class Alphaproteobacteria; order Sphingomonadales; family Blastomonadaceae; genus Blastomonas; species Blastomonas sp. UPD001. Next base: position 20,078 of record NZ_QKVT01000001.1, on the reverse strand, counting down.
ACGGATCGGAATCTGCCGATCGGACAGCGAGAAGCGGGCCGAATTCTGCTCGATCTCGCCGAGCGTCGCGATGCGGATGGTCTGGCTGAGGCCCGAGGTGGTCACGCCGAGCTGCGCCGCCAGGTCCTTGCGCGGCCGCACGATGATTTCAGGACGGCGCATATCGGCGCTGATGCGCGGGCCGGTCAGCTGTTTCAGGCCTTTCATCTGCTCGACCAGCACGCTGGCGGCATCGTTGAGCTTGGCCGGATCGGAACCGGTCAGCATCACCGAAATGTCGCGATTGCCGCCGCCACCGCCGCCCGCCGATTGCGAGGCAAAGCTGACGCGCGCATCGGGGATCGACTGGAGCGTTTCGGCAAGGCCGCGCTCGAACTCGATCGAGGTTTTCTCGCGCTCCTTCTTCAGCGTGACGAAGATCGTGCCGTTCCCCTCGCGGATGCGGATCAGCGCGCGCTCCACCTCGGGCTGCTGGTACAGGATCTTGGCGACCTTGTCGGCAACGACTTCGGTCTGTTCGAGCGTGGTGCCGGGTACCATCTCGATCTGGACACGGCTGTTGTCCTCGTTGATCGTCGGCTGGAACTGGGCCGGGGTGATCGCGAACAGCACGACCGTCAACAGGAAGGCAAGGAAGCCGATGCCCATCATCCACATGCGATGATCGAGGAACATGGCGGCGAGCTTGCGCCGGAAGCTGGGATTCTCACCGCGATAGGCGCGCGCGCGGCTCTGGTCGAGCGACCAGCCCAGCACCTTCATATACGCGTCCATCAGCTTGCCTTCACCATGCGCGGCATGGCCCTTGGCCTCGAGGAAATAGGCCGCGATCATCGGCGTGATCATGCGCGCGACGGCAAGGCTCATCAGCACCGAAACGACGACGGTAATCCCGAAATTCTTGAAGAACTGACCCGAAATGCCCGGCATCAGCCCGACGGGCAGGAACACCGCGACGATGCAGAACGAGGTTGCGACCACCGCCAGGCCGATTTCGTCCGCCGCGTCGATCGAGGCCTGATAGGCCGATTTGCCCATGCGCATGTGCCGGACGATATTCTCGATCTCGACGATCGCGTCATCGACGAGAACCCCGGCCACCAGCCCCAGCGCGAGCAGCGACAGGAAGTTCAGGTTGAAGCCGAGCAGGTCCATGAACCAGAAGGTGGGGATGGCCGACAGCGGGATGGCAATCGCCGAGATGATCGTCGCGCGCCAGTCGCGCAGGAAGAAGAAGACGACCACGACCGCGAGGATCGCGCCTTCGACCATCGATTCCATCGAGCTCTTGTACTGGCTCTTGGTATATTCGACGCTCGATCCGAGCGGGATGAACTCGATGCCGGGATTTTCCTTCTTCAGCTCGTCCATGGCCTTGACGGCCTCGTCGAACACGGTGACGTCCGAAGCACCGCGCGAGCGCGACATCGCGAAGTTCACCACTTCCTTGTTGCGCACCTTGCTGATCGAGGTCGGCTCGGCATAGCCGTCGGTCACCTCGGCGACATCGGCCAGCTTGATCACGCGGCCGCCGGCCAGCGAGATCTGCAGCTGCGACAGGTCATAGGCAGACTTGGCATTGCCCAGCACGCGCAACGACTGTTTGGTACCGCCCACATCGGCGCGGCCACCTGCGGCGTCCACGTTCACCTGACGCAAGGTGTTGTTGATCTGGCTGGCAGTGACGCCCAGCGACTGCATCCTCTGCAGGTCGAGCACGACGCGGATTTCGCGATCGACGCCGCCGAAGCGATCCACCTCGGCCATGCCGTCGATCGCCAGCAGCCGCTTGGCCACCGTATCGTCGACGAACCAGCTGAGCTGCTCGATCGTCATGTCATCGGCCTCGACCGCGAAATAGGCGATCGGCTCGCCCATGATGTCGATCTTCTGCACCAGCGGCTCCAGAATGCCGTCGGGCAGACTGCCGCGCACTTGATCGATCGCGTTCTTGACCTCGTTCACCGCCTCGTTGACATCGGTGCCGACCTCGAACTCGACGCCGGTCGAGGAAGAGCCTTCGCTCGCGGTCGAGCTGATGCGCTTGACCCCATTGATGCCGCGCACAGCCGATTCGACGCGCTGCGTGATCTGGTTCTCGATCTCGGTGGGGGCTGCACCCGGCTGCGAGATGGTGATCTGGACCGCAGGAAACTCGACATCCGGGTTGTTCACCACGTCCATGCGCATGAAGCTGAGGATGCCGGCGAACAGCAGCCCGGTGAAGAAGACGAGCGGGATGATCGGATTGCGGATCGACCAGGCCGACATGTTCCGGAAGTTCATCGCTCTTTCCTCGTCCCGCCGGGTGACTGGCCCGGTTCAGCTACGTTGTTTCAATACGGCCAGATGCATGCCCGGCGCAACCCGCTCGGTCCCGCCATCGCCCGTGCGCAGGGGTTGCGGTCGACCAACGCACGCGCCCTTTCGACGGCCGTCGACCGGGCCAGCCGGGTTATCAGCTGCGCTTGCCACCTTGCACCTGCGGACGCACTGTCTCGCCGGGATTGAGGAAGCCGCCGGCATAGAGCACGACGCGTTCCTTGCCGGTGATGCCGCTGGCGATCGCAATGCCGCGCGGCGTTACGGTGCCCGTCGTGACATCGCGCCGCTCGATCTTGTTGTCCTTGTTGACGACATAGACATAGCTGCCCTTGTCGTCGCTGAGCACCGCCGATTCCGGCAGAACGGGCGACTGACTCGATCCGCTGACGACCGCGGCACTGGCGAAGCCGCCCGGGCGCAACGCCTTGTCATAGGTGAGCGCAATTCGGGCAATGCCCTGGCGCGAGGTTTCGTTGATGATCGGCGCAACCTGCCATACCTGGCCGCTGAAGGTCTTGTCGGTGCCGACCGGGCGCACATCGGCCCGCACGCCGACATTCAGCGCGGCAAGATCGGCTTCGCCCATCTGTGCGCGCAGCTCCATCTCGCCGCCCGCCGCCATGCGGAACAGCACGCCGCTGCCTGCGCCGACCACCTGGCCCGGCTCGACATTGCGTTCGAGCACCAGACCCGATTCGGGCGCGCGGATGCTGAGGCGTCCGTTGCGCGCCTGCGCCTCGCGCAGCTGCGCCTTCGCCACCTCGACGCGGGCCACCGCCGCGTCGCGCGTCGCGCGCCGACGATCGACATCGGCCTTGGAAATGAAGCCGCGATCGACCAGCTGCAACGCGCGGTCGAGCTCGTTCTGCGCCAGCACCGCATCGGCCTGGCTCACCTGGATCTGCGCCGCGAGCGAGCGGGCCTGCTGGGTCTGAACGTCCTGATCGATGATCGCGAGCACCTGTCCGGTGCGCACCCAGTCGCCCGGCTGGACCAGCACGCGCAGCACCTGGCCGCCCTCGCCGGCGATGCCGATCGGCATTTCGCGGCGGGCCGCCAGCGTTCCGGTGGCGTTGATCACGCGCTCGACCGATCCCGAACCGGGAACGATCACGGTGACCGCCGGGGCCTGCGACTCGCTTTCGCCCGCCCCCGCCTTGGCGCCCTCACCCGCCACGGTTTCCGGCTTGCCGCCGAAGAAATAGACGCCGGCTGCGACCAGCAGCGCAAGCACGACAAGGGCAATGATGATATTGCGACGCCGGCCGGACCTGGTCGTCAGGTCCGCATCCGTCGCGTAAAGGTCTTCGCTGCGTGCGGTGATCGTATCGCCGCCAAAGCTGCTTTCGTAATTCATTGCCCGATCCGTCCAAACCACATCGTTCCGCCCTCCCGATGGCCATGGCCCGCGGGCATCGACCTGCCGGGCATGTCTGGAGCGATGGAACCTGCCTCTTGCAGGCGCGGCTGCGCCCCAGAGACGTCATGGAGCTGTGTTATCCAATTAAGTCACCGCACGCAAGCCATAATGCTGCGGCGCACGCGGCGTCCATAGAAGCTGTCAGCAAGGCTGGCAATTGTTGCAGGTTAAGGTGCACAGCAAAAAGGCACCGGACCCGATGGTCCGGTGCCTTTTCTTCAAGATCGTTGCGAACTGGTTACACGAACCAGGCGCCAGCCATCAGCGGGCGCGGCCGCGCTGCACCAGATTGACGATCGCCAGCAGGATGACAGCACCCAGGAACGAGGTCAGCAGCGTCAGCGGATCGAACGCATCGGCGCGCAGGCTGCCGCCGCCGATCAGTCCGCCGAAGAGGAAGCGACCCAGCACCGAACCGATACAGCCGACCACGACGTTCCAGAAAATGCCCATCTGCGCGTCGCGGTTCATCACCTTGCTGGCCAGCCAGCCCATGATGCCGCCCATGATCAGCGCCAGAATCAAACCCATGTCTTCCTCCTGTTTTGTCCCGATGCCGCAACCCGGACAATACAGGGTCGGTCATCCTGGCTGGGTTACGGCAGAACGACGGAACGGTTCCGCACCACGACGAACGAAACCGGCGCGGAAGGAAGGATTTTACACGTTCAGACAGCAGGGCAGCTCGATCGCGATGCCGTTGACCCTGGCGACTTCGAGTGCCCAGGCATGGACCTTGTCGATCTCGTCGCCATAGGCGCGGCGGGCAAAGTCCTGTTCGGCGGCGCGGTCTTCGGCGCTGAATGCCTGGCCGAACTTCGAATGGCTCGCGAGCGCGGGATGGGCGAGCATCGACTGTTCCAGCGCCGGCGTCAGCCCCAGGCCGAAATGGCGCGCCAAGGCCTTGAGATGGCCCGGCTTGTCGGCGGTGAGCGTCTCGCTGTCGAGCGTCGCCACCCGCTCGGGGCCCAGGGACCGCGCGATCTGGCCGAACTGGCGATGCTGCACCAGCCAGCCGACGGCCGCGACCTGAAGGTCGCTTTGCCGGAAGAAATCCGCCGGGCCGAAGCCCAGATCGACCCCGCCCTCGCGCAATTGCCCTTCTAGCAGCTCGCGCGCCAGCGCATCTCGATCCGCTTCCCGACGCCCTCGTGCCGGTGCTGCAGGCGGGTCGCGACTTCTGCGCCGCCTGTGCCGGCCGGATCGAATATCAGGTGGCAGAAGCGCTGGGCGACTTTCAGGCACGCATGCCGGGCACCGCCGGACGACGCGCGCGCGCCTTTGTCGATGCGGCGATGGGCAAGCGCAAGATCTACACCAACGAATGCAACGGCCTGTGCTATCCGTTCCTGCCTGCGGACGAATTTTTCGAAGAGAGCCATTTTCCGTGGTTTGCCCAGGTCGAGGCCAGGACGGACGCCATCCGCGCAGAGATGCTGGCGCTGCTTGCCGACCCCGGTGACGCGCTGCGCCCCTATGTGCGTATGGAAAAGGGCGCACCGCAGAGCAAATGGACGCCGCTGGACCAGTCGCTGGCCTGGGGCGCGTGTTTTCTGTGGGAATATGGCAAGCCGAACGCCCCAGTGCTGAGCCGCTGTCCGGTGACGGCCGAAGCGCTGGCCTCGATCCCGCAGAGCCATATCCCGGGGCGCGCGCCGACGGCCTTTTTCTCGATCCTGAAGCCGCGTACGCGCATCCCCCCGCACACCGGGGTCACCAACACCCGCGCCATCGTCCATCTGCCATTGGTCGTGCCCGGCGGCTGCGGTTTCAGGGTGGGAGGCGAGACGCGCGAATGGGAGGTCGGCAAGGCCTTCGCCTTTGATGACACGATCGAGCACGAGGCCTGGAACAACAGCGACCAGATGCGCGCGGTGCTGATCTTCGACGTGTGGAACCCGCATCTCAGCGCCGAGGAACAGGAAGTGATCGCAGGCTATTTCGCGGCGGCCGATGCAACCGGTTTCAATACCAATCTCGACTGACTTTGCTGCAAACGCACAATTTTCCGGTTTTTTTGAGTATCTGTTGATGATACGGTTTGAGCATAAAAGCGTGTCGGCGGTCCTTCGCTCGGCGGCTTTGACTACAAACCTGCGCTCGGTCCTCAAGGTTCTGGCGCCCTTCGACGGAAGACACATCATGAAGAAAACTGCGATGATTCTGGTTGCCGCCGCGTCGTGCCTGAGCCTGCCCCTGACCACCGTCAGCGTGAACGCCAAGCAGCCGACGAACAAGGAAGACCCGCAGTCCGACGACAACAAGATTCGTTGCCGTAAGCTGGAAGTGACGGGATCGCTGGTCAAGAAGACCAAGGTCTGCCGCACCGTTGCCGAATGGCGCGCGATCAGCACCAAGGGCAACCAGAACGTCCGCGATATCGTCGAATCGGGCCAGGTGTGTGCTGGCGGCCCCTGTGCCGGAGGCAACTGATCCTCGCATGTCCATCCGGCATGGCTGATCTAGCCGGGCCGGGTCGGCCAGCATGATCCCGCGCGAATTGATTGCGACCGCCCCCGTGCCGGGTGGTGGTGACCCGCTGCGCCTGGTTCGGCGGGGCAGCGAGTGGTCGATCATGCTCGGCGCGAACGAGCTGATGAACAGCAGGCTCAGCGGGTCCGAAGAGGCGATGAGCACGCTCGCGGCCGCCAGGATCGTGGGGGTCAAGACGCCGCAGGTGCTGATCGGCGGGCTGGGCATGGGCTTCACGCTGCGGACCGCCTTGCAGGCCTTCGGCGCCCGCGCGTCGATCGAGGTGGCAGAGCTGGTCCCCGAAATCGTCGACTGGGCACGCGGGCCGATGGCGCATCTGCACGAAGGCACGCTCGACGATCCGCGCGTCCGCATCCATGTTGGCGATGTCGGAGCGATGATCCGCAGCAGCGCAGGGGCCTATGACGCGATCCTGCTCGATGTCGACAATGGCCCGGACGGGCTGTCGCGCGAGGGCAACGATGCGCTGTACACGGCGCAGGGGCTGCAGCAGGCGCGGACAGCCCTGAAGCCCGGCGGCGTGCTCGTGGTCTGGTCGAGCGGCCCCGACCCGCGCTTCACCCAGCGGCTGCGCAAAGGCGGTTTTGCGGTGGACGAGGAAATCGTCCGGGCGCGGCGGACCGGCGGCGGTGCCCGGCACACGATCTGGCTGGCCCAGCGCCGCTGACGCCTGTCAGATTTCCGGCGGGCGGGCGTTGTCGGACCGCTCGCCAGCATGCGGTTCCAGGCCGTAGCGCCTGACCAGCTCCCAGACATGATCGGGAATCATCGATTTCATCCGCGCCGGGGCCGACCGGCGCAGGTGAAGTACTGTCTCGATCGCCTTCATCTCGACGCGCGCCCGCGCGAATTCGGCTCCACGTGGACCGATGCGCGGCATCAGCCAGCCGAAGATGCCGCGGAGCACTTTGGGCATGCGCCGCAGCGGCAGGCCGCCCGCCGCGCGCTCGGTATTCGCCAGGAAGCCCTTGACCGGACTGGCGCGATTGCCCGCGCTGCTAACCTCGCGCGTGCGCAGTTCGTCGCCCAGCAGCCCGACCAGCTCCTCGCCGCGCGCGTTGCGCACCACCAGCCACTGCTTGCCGCCCCCCGCCATATAGCCGATCGTGATGTCGGCCAGGACGTTGGTATAGTCGACACAGGTGCGGCAGGTCAGCGGGAAGAAGTCCGAAGGCAGATCGGCAATCGGCAGCTGCAGGAAGGGGACCTCGCGCACGCTGCCATCGTCGAATCGCAGTTCGACATGATAGTCGGAGCGAAACTCGAGATAGCAGATGCTGTCCGGCACGTCGGACAGGAGCTTCAGGAACAGGTGGAAATTCTCGGTCGTGGTGTTGTCGGCGCACGGCGTTCCGATCACGTAGATGCGCTCGAAACCCAGCTCGGCCTCGAGCGCACGCAGCGCATGCACCTGGCAGGGAATGCCGATCAGCGCGATCCGCTTGTGCCCGGCCGCTCTGGCCGGTTCGAGCAGCGCCAGCAGCGGCGCATAGCCCATGCGCATCCCGCGCACCCCGGCCATGTCCTCGGCCCGGGTGATCAGGACCGGATTGGGCCGCCAGCGATCTTCGGGATGCGGCCCGATCGCCAGCACGGCATCGACCGCGCCGGTCTCGAGCAGACGTTCACCGAGCCGGGTAACGATTCCAGTCCATTGCGCCCCGGGCGACGGGGTGATCAGTTCGCCCGCGACCATGCGGCGGAAGGGGCCGAAGAACAGTTCGTCCGGCTTGTCGGGATCGCGCGTGCGGCCATGGACCTGGCGCTCGAGCGTCGAGTAATCCGGCTTGAGGAACTGGCAGACACGGCCGCAGGCCTTGGGGTCGCTGCTCCGCGAAATCCCGCAATCGGTACACAGCCGTCGCGGCGGCGCAGGCGCGAATCCCGGCAGCCCGGCAAAGCGTATGTCGGTTTCCCCCTTTGGCATCGTGCGCTGCATTACCCCCTCTCAACGATCACGACAAAATTTTCCCGTTATTGTACAGAGTGTAACGGCTACATCCGGGGCAACTTCCCACAAGGTGAATTTGCCGCTAAGTTCGAATCCATGCGAAAGGCGGAAAACATGCAGTGGTCCAGTACCGAGCAGCAGGGATGCGTCGTGGCCAGCCCCGACGGCCGGGTCGATGAGGCAACCGCCGAGGCGTTTACCGAGCATCTTGCCGCCAGCGTGACCATGGCCGCCGATTCGCCGGGAAAGAAACTGATCGTCGATTTTGCCGGGCTGGATTACATGTCCTCGCGCGGCCTGCGCGCGCTCACGCTCGCCAAGCGCCAGGCCGATGCCGCCGGCGTGGCGATGGCGCTGGCCCGCCCCAACGAGGTGATGCGCGAGATTCTGGCGATCAGCCGTTATGACAAGCTGTTCGCGGTCACCGACAGCATCGAGGCCGCAATCTAGCACACTGGCGACACGGGGACGCCGGGGCACTGACAGGGGGGGATGCCATGCTGGTCCGTTTCTGGGGAACGCGCGGGTCGCTGCCCGTCGCCGCCACCGCATCCATCGTGCAGGACAAGGTCGCGCATGCGCTGCTTGCCGCTTCGGGCCGCAGCTTTGCCGATATCGAGGAAGCGCGCAGCTTTGCGCGTAACGAGCTCGATTTTGCCACCAGCGGCACCTTTGGCGGCGCGACCACCTGCGTCGAGATCGAGGCGGGGGACCCGGCCAATGGTGACCCCTACATCATCTGCGACATGGGCAGCGGGCTGCGCGGCTTCGGTCTCGATGCGATGCGCCGCTGCGGCCAGGGCCATGCGCGGGTGTATCACTTCTTCATGTCGCACCTGCACTGGGACCATATCATGGGCTTCCCGTTCTTCGTGCCGGCCTTCGATCCCAATGCGCATATCATCATCCATGCCGGGCACGAGGATGCCGAAGAGGCGCTGCGCCGCCAGCAGGAGGAAATCTCGTTTCCGGTCAAGTTCGACTGGCTGCGCGCGAAAATCGAATTCCGCACGCTGAAGGTCGGCGAGACCTACCAGATCGGCGCGGTGCAGGTGGAACTGATGGAGCAGCACCATTCGCACAGCAGCTTCGGCTATCGCTTCACCGATGCCGAGGGCAAGGTCGTGGTGTTCAGCACCGACAGCGAGCACAAGATGGACCGGATGGAGGGCGAGGCTGATGTCGAGCAGTTCTTCGGCAACGCCGATCTGGTGATCTGCGACACCATGTATTCGCTCGCCGATAGCGTATCGATGAAGGAAGACTGGGGCCATTCGAGCAATATCGTTGCGATCGACCTGTGCCATGGCGGGCGCGCAAAAAGGCTGGCGCTGTTCCATCACGAGCCGGTCTATTCAGACGCCGATATCGCCCGCATGCACGCCGAGAGCGTGCGCTACGAGGAACTGACCCGCGAGCACGATCCGCTGGAGGTGCTGTGCGCCTATGACGGCCTCGAAGTCTCGCTCTAGCGCTTTTCGCATCGTCAATCCGCCGCGCGGCCTCTGGCTGGCGGCCCTGGCGGGATTCGCGCTCGCCGCCCTGCTCAGCCTCGCGCTGGGCGCGCGCGAACAGAATGCCGTTTTCGACAGCTGGCAGCGCATCGCGCCGCGGGACGTGTCGAAAAGCCAGGTCCGCGTCGTCGCGATCGGGGACGAAAGCCTCGAGGTGATCGGCAGCTGGCCCTGGCCGCGCCGCGTGCTGGCGACGATGACGCAGCGCATTGCCGAGGGGGGCGCAGCGGCGATCGGTTTCGACATCCTGTTCGTCGAGCCCGACGCGGTCAACCCGACGCGCTTTTCGCGGCTCTATTCACCCGATGACCCGGCCATCCAGGCATGGCTCGATCAACTCGACAGCATGGACAGCGATTTTGCCGATGCGATCAGCACCGCACCGGTCGTGCTGGGCCGCGCTGGCGTCAAGCTGGGCGGATCGGACCCGGCCAGCCTCACCCAATGGGCGACGATCGACGGGACCCCGCCCCCTGCCCTCGCGCGCTACCCGCTGGTGCAGAGCAATCTCGAGGAACTGGAGGCGCGCGCACCGGGCTTCGGCCTGCTCAATGGCGCGCCCGATGGCGATGGCGTGGTGCGCAGCGTGCCGCTGGTGATGAAGACCGGCGAGGCTCTGGTGCCCGGGCTGGCGCTCGAGATGATGCGCGTCGCGATCGAGCAGCGTACCGGCACCGATCCCGAGATCGCGCTGGCGCCGGGCAGCGTCACCATCGGCAAGCGCCGCATTCCGGTGGACGCGCAGGGGCGGATGCGGCTGCATTTTGCCCAGATTCCCGACGCGCAGGTCTATTCGGCGATCGAGATCATGTCGGAGGAATTCGACCTGGCCCAGCTCAGGGACAAGATCGTGGTCATCTCGCTGACCGCCGAAGGCTCGCCCGATATCGTTGCGACGCCTCTGGGGCGCCGCGCAGCTCGAGGCGGCCAAGTCGGTTGGTGGGGATTTCTACGACATCATTCGGCTCGATGCCGACCGCATCGTCATCCTGATCGCCGATGTCACCGGCAAGGGCGTGCCCGCCGCATTGTTCATGGCCTTGTCCAAGGCGCTGTCGCGCAGCGTGATGCTGCGCGCGCCCGGCGGGCTTGCCGATGCCGCCGCGCAGCTCAACGAGGAGCTGATGCGCGACAGCGGCGATGCGCTAGGCCTCACCATGCTGCTCGGCATCATCGACCTTTCGACAGGGCGCGCCGAATTCGTCAATGCGGGGCATGACAATCCGCTGCGCATCACCACCGACGGGAAGGTGATCGAGGAGGCGATGGAGGGCGGTCCGCCCTTCTGCATCATGGACTATCCCTGGCCCGCCGAGGAAATCGTGCTCCAGCCAGGCGAGGCGCTGGTGCTGATCACCGACGGCGTGACCGAGGCGCAGAACCGGCAGGAGCAGCTGTTCGGCAACGATCGCACCCGTGCCGCGCTGGTCGCCGACCAGAGCAGCGCCGCGGCGATGGTCGCCAGCCTGCGCGGGGCAGTGCGTGCCTTCGAGGACGGCGCGGATGCGAGCGACGACCTGACCGTGCTTGCCTTCCGCTATCTGGGTGCTAGTCCCGCCTGATCACCGGCAGGAGTCCCCGATGTCCGAACCCGCTAGACCCCGGCGCAGCGCGCTGTACATGCCCGCATCGAACGCGCGTGCGCTCGCCAAGGCGCGATCGCTGCCCGCCGATGTGATCATCCTCGACCTCGAGGACGCGGTCGCCCCCGAGGCCAAGGAAGACGCGCGGGTGGCGGCGATCGCGGCCGCGGCCGAGGGCGGGTTCGGCCATCGTGAACTGATCATCCGCATCAACGCGCTCGACACGCCCTGGGGGCAGGACGATCTGGCAGCGGTGGCGAAGGCGGACGTCGACGGCGTGCTGGTGCCCAAGGTGATGCGCCCCGCCGATATCACCGCGTGCAATGCCGCGCTCGCCGAGGCACCCTCGCGGCTCAAGCTCTGGGCGATGATCGAGACCTGCGCGGTCATCCCGCATCTCGATGCGCTCGCTGCGCTCGGAGGGTCCACCCGGCTGTCGACCTTCGTGATGGGGGTGAACGATCTCGCCAAGGAAATGCGCGCGCGGCTGACGCCCGAGCGCACGCCGTTCCTGCCGATCCTGACGCTGGCGGTGGCGGCCGCGCGCGGGCATGGCGTCGCCGTGCTCGACGGGGTGTGCAACGAGTTTCGCGACCTCGATATCTTCGAGGCCGAGGCGCGCCAGGGTCTGCTGTTCGGGTTCGACGGCAAGACGCTGATCCATCCCGATCAGGTCGCGCCGTGCAACGCCGTCTTCTCCCCCAGCGACGAGGAACTGGCCTGGGCGCAGGCCGTCATCGCCGCGTTCGCCTTGCCCGAAAATGCCGGCAAGGGGGCGATCCGGGTCGAAGGGAAAATGGCCGAACTGCTCCATCTCGAACAGGCGCGGCAGCTGGTGGCGATTGCCGAGCGGGTTGCGGCTTCGGGCTAATCAACCCGCGCGGTTCTTGCGCCTTAGATCACCCTTGCAGCGTTCGGAACAGGTCTTCACATTGTCCCAGTCGCGCGCCCATTTCTTGCGCCAGGCAAAGGGCCGCCCGCAGGCCTCGCAGATCTTCTCGGGCAGGGTCGACTTGGTATAGCGCTTGTCGGGCATGCGCGCCGATATGGGCGCATCTTCTGCCCCCCGCCAGAGCCGCGCGCAAATTTGGCCGCCGCCCCTTGCCCGCCCGAACGCGCGCGCTATCGTGCGCCGATGCGCACCCTTGCCCTGGCTCTTGCCCTTCTCGCCCCGCTCGCCCTCGCCCCCGCTCCGCTGCACGCGCAGACAGAGGCGTCCCTTCCCGATGTCGAGGAAAAATCGATCCCCGAGCTGTCGGCCATGCTCGCGTCGGGCAGGGTCAGCAGCGAGCAGCTGGTCAACGCCTATATCAACCGGATCGGGCGGATCGACGAGGATTCGAGCGTTCAGCTCAACAGCGTCATCGCGCTGATGCCGGATGCGCTGGCCGAGGCGCGCACGCTCGATGCCGAGCGCAAGGCCGGACGCTTGCGTGGCCCGCTGCACGGCATCCCGGTGCTGATCAAGGACAATATCGAGGCGAAGGGCCCCATCCCCACCACCGCCGGATCGACCGCGCTGCTCGCCAATGTCACCGACCGCGACGCGCCCCTGGTCGCCCGCCTGCGCGCGGCGGGGGCGATCATCCTGGGCAAGACCAACCTGTCGCAATGGGCGAACATCCGCTCGAACGATTCGGTCAGCGGCTGGTCGAGCGTCGGCGGGCTGGTGAAGAACCCCTATGCGCTCGATCGCAATGCCTGCGGTTCGTCCTCGGGCAGCGGCGCGGCAGCGGCGGCGAGCCTTGCGGCAGCGACGGTCGGGACCGAGACCGACGGGTCGATCATCTGCCCCTCGTCGATCAACGGACTGGTCGGGTTCAAGCCTACACTCGGCCTCGTCTCGCGCACGCATGTGATCCCGATCAGCCACAGCCAGGATACCGCAGGGCCCATGGCGCGGAGCGTCACCGATGCCGCGCTGCTGCTCACCGCGCTGGCGGGCAGCGATCCGGCAGACCCGGCGACGGCCGAGGCGGACAGGCGCAAGACCGATTATGCCGCGGGCCTTTCGCCCGATTACCTCAAGGGCGTCCGCATCGGCGTGCTGATGGACCGGCGCGGCGGCAATGCCCGCGTGCAGGCAGCGTTTGCGCAGGCGCTCGACAAGCTGAAGGCCGCAGGGGCCGAGCTGGTCGATATCGCGGACAGCCGCACCGGGCTCGAGGGGCTGGGCGAGGCCGAGTTCAAGGTGCTGATGGTCGAGCTGAAGGCGGACCTCAACGCCTATCTCGCCACCACGCCGCCGGAAGTCAGCGCACGCACGCTGAAGGACGTGATCGCGTTCAACACCGCGAATGCCGAGACCGAGCTCGCCTGGTTCGACCAATCGCTGTTCGATCTCGCCGAGAGCCAGAAGGGGCTCGACGATCCCGAATACCGGGAGGCGCTCGCGAAATCCAAGCGGCTCGCCGGAGCGGAAGGCATCGACAAACTGCTCAGGACGCACAATGTCCGCTTCCTGGTCGGCCCCAGCAACGCGCCCGCGTGGGTCAGCGATCTCGTCAATGGCGATCACAGCATCGGCCCCAGCCAGAGCCAGATGCCCGCCGTGGCCGGCTATCCGCACATCACCGTGCCGATGGGCCTGGTCGCTGGGCTGCCCGTCGGCCTGTCGATCATCGGCGGCCAGTGGCAGGACCATGAGGTGATCAAGGCGGGTTTCGCGTTCGAGCAGGCAAGCAAGGCGCGGGTTGCGCCGACCTATGCCGACAGCGCGGATGCGAAGGCGGATCCGATCGGGCGCTAAGCCTTTCCCCTCCCCTTGGGGAG
>NZ_QKVT01000001.1:0-5920 GCF_003426715.1 Blastomonas sp. UPD001 | reverse complement strand
GGAGGGGAGAGAGCAGAGCCTCATCCCCCTCCCCCTTGATGGGGGAGGCGCGAGGGTTGGCGACGAAGGAGCCTAGCCGCAGCGGTGGGGGTGCTGGTGCGGCTGGATGCAACGGCATTCCGCCAGTCGACATTGTGCAATCCGGAGAGAACACCCCCACCCCACACTCCCCCATCGAGGCGGAGGGCCTTACGGTGCCATCAGTCTGCAGCGATCAAAGCCCCAGAATGTGCTTCGCGATGTGATAGATGCTGTGCTGTTCGAGCGTGCCGTGGAACAGCTGCGCCTGCGGGCCGGCGGCCTTGACCACGACATCCTCGCCGCCATGCGTCTCGCCCGAGGTCGGCACCAGCGACTGCTGGAGATAGTTGAGCGCTTCGGTATCCTCCTGCGCCGGGTCGGCGCGCGGTTCGCCCACCTTGGCGCCGGGGCCGTTCGCGTAGCCGAGCGTCGTATAGGCCTTGCCGTCCCTGGCGGTGATCGGTTCGCCGTCCTCGGTCACGCTGGCGAGGCCGAAGATCGAATTGCCGCGCGGCGGATAGCCCGCGATGGTGAAGACATGGCTGTGATCGGCCGTGACCAGCACCAAGGTCTCGTCGAGGTTCACCAGCTCCAGGGCCTTGGCGATCGCCGCATCGAACGCGACGGTATCGTCGAGCGCGCGGTGCGCGTTGCCGCCATGATGCGCATGGTCGATGCGCCCGCCCTCGACCATCAGCACATAGCCCTGCTCGGACGAGCCGAGCTTCTTCACCGCCAACTCGACCATCTCGGCGAGCGAGGGTTCTCCTGCCTTGTCCTTCGCGCGGTCGGCCTCGAACTGCATGTGGCTGGGCTCGAACAGGCCGAAGACCGGCGCGCTGTCCGCCGGGTTGAGCGCGGCGAACTGGCTGGCATTCCAGACATACTGGCCCTTCGGGTGCTTCTTCTTCCACTCGGCGACCAGATCGCGGCCGTCGGCGCGATTGCCCTTCTTGTCGGCATATTCGGGGTCCGATTGCGTGTTGGGCATGAACGCGGCGCGGCCACCGCCGAGCACCAGCTTCAGGCCCCTGGCATGCGGCCATTCGACCAACTGGCGCGCGATGTCGCGGCACGCAGCGCCGGCGGGCAGCTCGCCATCCGATTCCCAATTGCGGTCGACGCTGTGCGCATAAGTCGAGGCGGGCGTCGCGTGCGTGATGCGCGCGGTGGAGATGACGCCGAGCGCCTTGCCCGCGCTTTCGGCTTGCTCGAACAGGGTGGGCACGTCCTTGCCCGCCGCCGTCTCGCACTTGCCGCGCAGCGCCGCCGGAGCGACCGACAGCATGCCCGAGCGGGTCTTGGTACCGGTCACCAGCGCGGTGGCGGTCGCGGCGGAATCGGCGACCTGGAAATCATGGCTATAGGTCTTCACCATCGCCGAATAGGGCATGGCATCGATCGCGGTCTCGTTCGATTCGCCGTCGCGCCCCGCCTTCTGCCCCTCCCAGATGCGCCCGGCGGTGAGCGTGCTTACCCCCATGCCGTCGCCGATGAAGATGATGAGGTTCTTGGCCTTGCCGTTGCGCGCCGGCATCGCAAGCCGAGCCTGGAGCTGCGCCTGGCCCTGCGCGGCATAATCGGCAGCAGTCTGTTCCGCGCGCTGCTTGTCCGGTGCGGCTTCCCCGGGCGCATTGTGCTGCGCCAGCACGGGCGCGGACCACAGAGTGGCAAGACACAACAGGGTGGCAAGCGGGCGGTTCATGGCGCAGTCTCCTCCAAAGCTGTCGCCGCTCTGTCACGAAGCCGTGACAAATTCGAGACTTTTCCGGCATGCACGCGACCAATCGACTGCAATCGTTTGCACATTGCCTATGCGCGCTCTTGACCCAATCCATTTTGCAGCGCAGCATGCGCGGATGGCCGACATTGACACCGCTCCCCCCGCCCCCATCAGCCAGAATCCCGATATCCGCTATCTCGGCCGGATATTGGGCGACGTCATCCGCGCCTATGGCGGCGAGAAGCTGTTCCGGCAGACCGAATATATCCGCTCGGCCAGCGTCGACCGGCACCGCGGCATCGCGGGCGCCGACGAGATCGATACCGGGCTAGAGGCGCTGAGCCTCGACGACACATTGTCGTTCGTGCGCGGCTTCATGCTGTTCTCGATGCTCGCGAACCTCGCCGAGGACCGCCAGGGCGTTGCGCAGGAAAATGGCGCGACGGTGGCCGAAGCGGTGGCGCGACTGCGCGAGCATGGGGTCAGCGACACCGCTATTTCCGATTTGCTCGACCAGAGCCTGATCGTTCCCGTGCTCACCGCGCACCCGACGGAGGTGCGGCGCAAGTCGATGATCGACCACAAGAACCGCGTCGCCGATCTGATGAAGCTGCGCGACGCGGGGCTCGACGAGACCCCCAGCGGCGACCGGATCGACGAGGCGCTGCGCCGGCAGATTGCGCTGCTCTGGCAGACCCGGCCGCTGCGCCGCGAGCGGCTGATCGTCGCCGACGAGGTGGAGAATGCGCGCGCCTATATGCAGGACGTGTTCCTGCCGGTGCTGCCAATGCTCTATGCCCGCTGGGAGCGTGTGCTGGGCCATCGCCCTCCCGCGTTCCTGCGGCTGGGCAGCTGGATCGGCGGCGACCGCGACGGCAATCCGTTCGTTACCGCCGATGCGCTGCGCCATGCGCTGGGACGGCACGCGGAAACCGCCCTCGTCCATTATCTCGATGGCGTGCACGCGCTGGGCCAGGATCTCAGCATCGCCACCGGGCTGTCGCAGACGCCGCAGGCGGTGCTCGATCTCGCCGAGCGCAGCGGCGACAATGCGCCCAGCCGCGCCGACGAGCCTTATCGCCGCGCGCTCGCCGGAATCTACGCGCGGCTGTGCGCCACGCATGTCGCGCTGTCGGGCAAGCAGCCGCCGCGCCCCTCGGCGATTGCAGGCGAGCCCTATGCCAGCCCCGGCGACCTGCGGCGCGATCTGGTGGTGCTCGCCAATGGCCTGGCCGATGACGGCGCGGGGCTGCTGGCGAGCGGCGGCGCGCTGGGCCGGCTGATCCGCGCGGTCGAGATATTCGGCTTCCATCTCGCCACGCTCGACCTGCGCCAGAACAGCGACGTGCACGAGCGCGTCGTCGGCGAACTGCTCAAGGTCGCGGGCGTGTGCGACGACTATGCCGCGCTCGACGAGGCCGCGCGCATCGCGCTGCTGCGCGCCGAGCTCGGCCATTCGCGGCTGCTGATCAACCGCTGGCACGACTATGGCGAGGAGACGCTCAAGGAGCTCGCGATCATCGAGGCGGCGGCGCAGGCCCACGCGCTGTACGGGCCGCAATCGATCACCGCGTACAATATCAGCAAGGCCGAGAGCGTCTCGGACATGCTCGAGGTCAACCTGCTGCTCAAGGAAGCCGGGCTGTTCCGCCCCGGACCCGTGCCGCACGCGGCGATCATGGCGGTGCCGCTGTTCGAGACGATCGGCGACCTCGAAAACGCGCCGCAGATCATGCGCGCCTATTTCGCGCTGCCCGAGATCGCCGCGCTGGTAAAGGCGCGCGGCTATCAGGAGGTGATGGTCGGCTATTCGGACAGCAACAAGGATGGCGGTTATCTCACCTCCACCTGGTCGCTCAACCATGCCAGCCGCGCACTGGCGAAGGTGTTCGAGGAAACCGGCATCGCGATGCAGCTGTTCCACGGGCGCGGCGGCGCGGTCGGGCGCGGCGGCGGGTCGAGCTTCGCCGCGATCCGCGCGCAGCCCAAGGGCACGGTGCAGGGGCGCATCCGCATCACCGAACAGGGCGAGGTCATCGCGGCCAAATACGGCACGGTGGAAAGCGCCGAACTCAATCTCGAGGCGATCACCTCTGCCGCGCTCATCGCGACGCTCGACCATGACGGGCTGAGCGAGGCTGACGAATCCCGATTTGCCGCGGCGATGGACATGATCTCGCGCGATGCCTTCCGCGCCTATCGCGGTCTGGTCTACGGCACCGAGGGTTTCAACCAGTTCTTCCGCGCCGCGACCCCGGTCAGCGAGATTGCCGACCTCAAGATCGGATCGCGCCCGGCCAGCCGCTCCAAGAGCCAGCGGATCGAGGACCTGCGCGCCATCCCCTGGGTGTTCAGCTGGGCGCAGGCGCGCATCATGCTGCCCGGCTGGTATGGCGTCGGCCAGGCTTTGGGCGGCTTTGCCGACAAGGCGCTGCTCGCCGACATGGCGCAGGGCTGGCCCTTCTTCCAGGCGCTGCTCGGCAATATGGAGATGGTGCTGGCCAAGTCGGACATGACCATCGCGCGCCATTACGCCGGGCTGGTGCCCGACGAGGCGCTGCGCGAGAATGTCTTCGGGCAGATCCGTTCCGGATGGCAGGCGGCGCACGACAATCTGCTGAGCGTCACCGGCCAGTCGCGGCTGCTGGCGAACAACCCCGCGCTCGACACCTCGATCCGGCTGCGGCTGCCCTATATCGAGCCGCTGAACCTGCTGCAGATCGAACTCATCAAGCGCCACCGCGCGGGCGAGGCCGACGAGCGGATTTCCGAAGGCATCCAGCTGTCAATCAACGCGATCGCGACGGCGCTCAGGAACAGCGGGTGATGGGTTTAGGCTAGCGCAGCAGAATCTGCGCGCTGCCATGGCCGTGCGGATAAACGACCTTTTTTGCGCCGAACGCCGCCTGCGACGCATCGCGCCACCGTCCGAACTCGGAAATGTCGGGTTCGATATCCTCGGGATAGAGATAGGTGATCCGCACATCTGTGCCACGGATCAGATAATGGATTTCGTCCCAGCGGCGGCTGAGCGGTTCCATGGCCCACAGCTCGAACAGCGTGTCGCGATACTTGTCATAGTCCGGGTGGCCGCACGCAATGTAGCTCCCCCGGTCCCAGAAGCGCGCGATGCTGATATATCCGCTTTCCACAACCGCGATCATCAGCGTGCCCAGGGGACTGAAGCTGGTCTCCGCGCGCAGGGTTGAAGCGAGATCGGCGATGAGCCAGGCCTTTCGTTCCTCGTCAGCACTAGCAGGCCTCGGTCTTCGCAACCGCCCGCCCGATAACAACTTGCCCTTGAGCAGAATTTTGGGCCCGCCCTGCCGTGCCGGCGCAAGACGCGGTGTGGGATACCGATTCTCGGGATAGACGATCGGACCATTGCCGAAATACGAGGCGATCACAACGTCCCGATCATCGAAAGCATGGCCGTCGGGTGCGATGTCCTCGTCGTAAACAAAGTTCGTGGACAAGGTGCCATTCTGCACGAACAGCGCAAAAGCTGCCCATCGCTTGCTCATCGGGGGCACATGATCGAGATCGAGCAGCAGATCGACATTCTCGTGATCTATTAGATCGATAGCGGAACATTCGATCCGATCGTCTCGCCCAACAAAAACGTCGTAGCCAACGCCTATCTCATGGCTGCACAGCAGCAGGATACCACGATTTTGCTGACCGTGCTTGCGCACGAGATTGCGCGCAACCTGTGCCAAGGTGTCGGAAACTTCCTCCTGCCAATCGGTCATCGGCCCCTCATAATGTCCAGTGATCCTCTGGCATTTCCGGATAAACGATCGGCTTCTCACCGAAATAGGAGAATACCGCGGCAGATCTACGATCAGGACCGATGTCTTCCAGATAGACAAGTTTGGTCGAAAATTTTCCGTCCCGAACGAACAGTTCCAACTGCTCGAACTGGTGGGTCATCGGGACGGCATATTTGATGTCAAAGAGCAGGTCGTGTGCAAGATCGTCACGGCGGTCCGAATTCTGATACTCCACGAACTCGCCCTTATCGACAAAAACGTCATAACCAATGCCGACCTCAAAATCGCATATCAGCAATATACCGCCAGACTCGTTGTTATACTTCGTTGCCAGGCACTGAGAAATGTCATGCAGGCAATCTGCCACCACGTTGCGCCAGTCTTCCATCATGACTTACCCCTG